>NZ_KB907498.1:0-130613 GCF_000382065.1 Stenotrophomonas hibiscicola ATCC 19867
CAAACTCTTCACTTAAAACTACATGATCCGAAGATCAAAATTTAAAGCTGCAGATGATTGATGCTGGCAACGTATCGCTTGCTTTAAAACAATTAATAGTTGCTTGATCAAACGTCTGCAAGATGGACAATCATCCTTCCTGCAGGCGCCTTCACAAGATACCTGCGCATACTTTCAAAGATCCGGGGAAGTGGCCTCAGCGCCGTTCCCGTGTGCTGCGAAGTTTCCTTCGTAGCGAGCCGCCCATTATAGCCGGCTTTTCCGCTTCGTCAACACCTTTTTTCAAGGCCGTCTCACCGGAGTGGACGTTGTTGCCGATGCCGCTTCGTCGTTGGACCCGAAGGCCTTTCGTCGTTGCGAGCCGCCTATTATGCCGGACTTTCCGAGTCCGTCAACACCTTCGTTCGATCAACTCGTTCGCCGGTGATGGCGTTGCTGATCGCGTGCCGTTTCCGAGGAAGCGATGCGTTGCAGCAAGGGGGCGAATTCTAGAGATCCTGCAGATTTCGTCAAGGCTTTCTTTTCATGGTGATGACAGAAGCGCCGCGACTTCAGGCATGACGTACGCTCGAAGATCACTGCGGCGTTGCCCGCGCGTTGCGCGGTCAACGCCGCAACGGCTATCAATGCACGGATGCAACAAGGAGAGACGGCAATGAACATGCAGGTGCGGCAAGCATGGTGGCGCGACCTTTCAGTGCCGGCCGTGGTCGCCGGCTTCATCACCGTGCTGGTCGGCTTCGCCAGTTCCGCAGTGATCGTGTTCCAGGCCGCACAGGCTGTCGGTGCCGACCAGGCACAGATCGCCTCATGGATGTGGGCACTGGGACTGGGCATGGGTGTCACCTGCATCGGGCTGTCGCTGCGCTATCGCGTGCCGGTGGTGACCGCATGGTCGACACCGGGCGCGGCGATGCTGGTGGTCGGTGCTGGTGGCGACTCGCTCGCTGAAGCCACCGGCGCATTCCTGCTCGCTGCGGTGCTTGGCATGCTGGCAGGCTTCTCCGGGGTGTTCGCACGATTGATGCAGCGGGTGCCGATGGCGCTGGCCGCCGGCATGCTGGCCGGCGTGCTGCTGCGCTTCGGGCTGGACGTGTTCGTGGCCATGAATTCCCAACTGGTACTGGCACTGGCAATGTTCGCCACCTGGCTGGCGGGACGCCGCTTGTTCCCGCGCTATGCGGTCATCGCCACACTGCTGGTCGGCATCGCGATCGCAGCCAGCCGTGACCTGCTGCACGCACAGCAGGTGCAGCTGCAGCTGGCGGTGCCGCAATGGGTGACCCCGTCCCTGTCCTGGACTGCGGTAGCCGGCATCGCCCTGCCCCTGTTCGTGGTCACCATGGCCTCGCAGAACATCCCCGGTGTGGCAGTGATGCGTGCCTCCGGCTATGACGCGCCGGTGTCGCCTCTGATCGGCTGGATCGGCGTGGTCAATACATTGCTGGCACCGTTCGGTGCCTACGCACTGAACCTGGCCGCGATCACGGCCGCGATCTGCATGGGCCGTGATGCGCACGAGGATCCGGCACGGCGCTACACCGCCGCCATGGCCGCTGGGGCTTTCTATATTGTCATCGGGCTGTTCGGTGCCACCGTGGCCGCCCTGTTCGCGGCTTTCCCAAAGGAGCTGGTGGCCTGCGTGGCCGGTATCGCGTTGTTCGGCACCATCGCCAACAGCCTGGCCAGTGCGCTGGCAGTAGAGCAGGACCGCGAGGCGGCACTGGTCACCTTCCTGGTCACCGCCTCCGGCGTCTCACTGGCCGGCATCGGTTCGGCGTTCTGGGGCCTGGTGGCCGGTGCGCTGTGCCTGCTGGTGCTGCGGCCGCGTCAGGGCCGCTGACCTGTCCTACCCCGCCAGTGCGGCGCCGACGGTGCTCAACACCACCGAGATGACGATGGCGGCCAGTGTGGCGACCACGCTGGTGCCGCCGCGTGCGGTCAGCTCGCTGCGCAGCCGTGCGTCATCGCCGCCGCTGACGGCACGGGCTTGGGCGATCAGGCGTTGGCAGTGTGCCAGGTACCAGGTGTTGCCATAGGTGCCGGTGGTGACGCTGAGCGCGATGGTGATGACCAGCGACACGCCTTCGGGCACATCCAGCAAGGTCTCCACCACGCTGATCAGCAGCAGCAGGCCGACCCACATTGCCGCCAGGCGGTACATCCTGCGGTACATCATCCAGATCGGGCCGAGCAGGAAGGCCGGCCAGTGCCAGGTTCCACTGGCGGTGGCAATGCCCTGATCCAGCCGCCAGCGCTGGCGATAGATCGGGAAGTTGCCGCCGACCACGCTGGCGTACAAGGCCATCTCGCCCTCCAGCCCCGCGGCGGCAGCCGTATCCGGTGCAGCGGCGGGGGCTCGATACGGATCGGACGGATCGCCGACACTTGGCGCAACGACCTCAACCGGTGGGGCTGTGTCGATATCCGGAGCCGGCGCCATCTCGATGGGCGTTGAATCCTGTTCCAGCTCCGCCAAGGGGCGCCACGAGGGCATGCCTTCGCGCCACAGCAGCGTGCGTGCCGTCACCGTGCCATCCTGCTGCAGGCGACGCAGGGCGGCCAGGTCCACCGGTCCTTCGCTCTGCCTGCTGTTGGCGTACCACCACTGTGCGTCCTGCATGAAAACATCCTTGCTGCGTTGATTCGTTACCGGGTTACCGGTGTCCACGGTGCCGCGGACAATGTCTGTGACAGCACATGGCTGCCGCCCGGCGGCAGGGTCACCACGTCGGGTCCGGCGTTGGCCGCTTCCAGGCAGACGTAGTCGCGCCAGCCCTCACCCACATCTGCCATCTTCGCTGCAGCCTCGGCACCGGGATTCCACGCCACCAGCGAGCGGCTTCCTTCCGTACGGATGTCGATGCGGCGTTTCAGCACCGGATCACGCAGGACATAGTGACCCTTGGCCTGCGTGTAGATGCGGTCGCTGCGCCCGGGATCACGGGGATCGCGCAACGTCCAGGCGCCCTGCTGCCGACGCGGCGTCGCATAGTTCTCGAACTTGTCCAGATAGTCCAGTCCGTCCACGCCGTCCACATCCACCGCGCTGGCATCACCCACGCGGAAATAGTTGTGCAGCGCCTGGGTGATGCTGGCAGGGGAACTGCCGACGTTCTCGGTGATCAGTCGCTGGGTCAACTGGCGGCCTACACGCACAGTCATCCTCAATCGCAGGTCCAGGCTCTGCAGCACCGGGGGTGCCAGCGTGAGCTCGATGCTGCCGTCGTCCAGGCGACGGGCCTGTTGCAGTTCCCACGGCACGGTACGGACGAAACCGTGGGCGGGCACGTCGTTGCCCTGGCCTTGGCGGCCGAAGTACGGCCAGCAGACGGGGCTGCCTCCGCGGATCGGCGTGGGCAGTTCGGCGCGCCGGGGGGACAGCCACATCAGATCCGGCTGGCCCTTGGGCACGAAGGAAAGCAGCTGGCCGCCAAACACACTGATGGCCGCGCTGGCGTCGCCGGTTTCCACCAGCCAGGCATCGAGCCCCTGGTACTGCCCGCTGCGTACACCCTGGATCTGCTGCACGTGGGATCGACTCCGTATGGCCGGCGATTGCACGGCACTGTAGTTGCTGGGAAGCATGAAACGCGTGGGCACCGGTGCAGTGCGCGGCGCGTTCTGCAGAGTGCGAAGGATACGCTGTCCCGCGCGCCCATCTGCGTTGGCCCAGCCCAGGCGCTGCTGCTCGACCTGGATAGCGCGACGCGTGGCCGTACCGATCATGCCGTCGGCGCTTCCGATGTCGTGGCCGCGGGCCAGCAGCAGGGTCTGCAGCTGGCGGCGCTCATCGCGGCCGATACCGGGATCATCGGTCGGCCAGGCCGTGGCCAGGCCCGTGCCGCCACGCAGCTGGTCGGCCAGCGTGGCGATCGCCAGCGCGTAGCTTTCGGCAGCGTTGTAGCTGTAGATCGCGTCGTAGTTGCGGAACACCAGCAACGCAGGGCCCTTGCCGCCCGCCGGCAGCAGCAGGGCCGCGCGCGCGTCGGCAGGCAGGTTGGCCGGGGCCAACGCGCTGCCATCCAATGCGGTCACACCTTGCGCACGCCAGTCGGCCAGCGCCCGACGCTGGGTGCGCCCGGCCTGGCTGGCGTCGAAACCGGGCGGGATACGCACTTCCATGCCCCACGGCTCTCCGCTGCGCCAGCCGGCGCGCTTGAGGTAATTGGCGGTGGAGGCCAGCGCATCGGGAATGCTGCCGACCAGATCGCGGCGGCCATCGCCATCACCGTCCACGGCGATGCGTGCATAGGTGCTGGGCATGAACTGCGTATGCCCGAAGGCGCCGGCCCAGGAACCGGTGAGCCCCTGTGCCTGCAGGTCGCCGCGGTCGATCAACTTGAGCAGGGCCAGCAGCTCACCACGGAAGAAGGGCTGGCGGCGGCCGGCACAGGACAGCGTGGCCAGCGACTGCAGCAGCGGGCGCTTGCCGAACACACGGCCGTAGTCGCTCTCCACGCCCCAGACCGCGACGATGGTGGCCGGATCGACGCCGTACTGGGCCGACACCCGATCAAGCAGGGCCCGATGCTGCTGCAGCAGGACGCGCCCATCGTCCACGCGCTGGCGATCGACCAGCGCGGCCAGGTAGTCCCAGATCGGCGTGGTGAATTCCGGCTGCGCGTCGAGCAGGCCGAGCACGCTGGGATCGGGGGTGAGCCCGGCGATAATCCCATTGAAGCGGTCGGCACTGATGCCCTGGCTGGCGGCTGTCGATTGCAGGACGGCCAGGCAGCGGCTGAAAGCGGCATCGCTGCTGGCCGCAGGCGCTGCTGTCGAAGCGGGTGCCGCGGCGAGCACGGCCGCCAGGCCGAGCGTGGTCAGAATGGGCATGGCGTCCTCCGTGTTGCCGTTGCAGGGCCATCTTAGGCGCAGCGTAGGCGAACCTGAAGCAGCGCGGGCTGGCGGCGGCTAAAGGGCGCGAAGCAGGCGCAGGCCATAGGCCGGGCTTTCAGCATCCCAGCGCCGCACGACCTGCAGGCCCGCTGGCAGCAGCAACGCTTCGAAGCTGTCGTCGGTGTACTTGTGGCTGTATTCGACGCGGATCGGCTCGTCGGCCTGGAAGTGGAAGGTGCGGCCATCCAGACGGACGTCCTGTGCGCGCTGGCTGACCAGATCGGTTTCGATGCGCAGCCGCGCGATGCTGTAGCGGGCGCGGTGGCGGAAGCCGTCCAGATCGAAGTCGCTGCCGATCTCGCGGTTCAGGCGCGCCAGCAGGTTGAGGGTGAATGCAGCAGTGATGCCCTGCACATCGTTGTAGGCGGCTTCGATCAATGCCGGGTCCTTGTGCAGATCGATGCCGACCAGGGCCAGGCCATCGCGGCCCATGGTCTGCCGCATCGCGCGCAGCAGTGCGACGGCATCCTCTTCGACGAAATTGCCCAACGTGGAGCCCGGGAAGAACAACAGGCGCCGCGCAGGCTCGCGTTCCGGTGCCGGGACGGCGACCGCGCGGGTGAAGTCGGCACAGACCGGCAGCATCTCGACGTCCGGCAGCGCCGGGGCCAGATGGTCGATGCTGGACAGCAGCGCGGCGCGCGAGATCTCGATGGGGGTGTAGGCCACGGGGTCCTGCAGTGCCGCCAGCAGCAGCGCGGTCTTGCGGCCACTGCCGCTGCCCAGCTCCACCACATGAGCATGAGGACCGACGCTGCGGGCGATGTCCGGCAGCACCCGCGCCAGCAGCGCCAGCTCGGTACGCGTGGGGTAGTACTCGCAGGTCTGCGTGATCTGCTCGAACAGGCGTGAGCCGCGTGCATCGTAGAAATACTTGGATGGCAGCTGGCGCGGTGTGCGCGACAACCCGGCCACCACGTCGGTGAGGATCTGCTGGCGGCCGGGGGTGAGGTCGGTCAACGCCTGCAGCGCGTCGTGCACGGTGCTCATGTGAGGTCCCTGGCCAGGCGCAGTCCGGAGAACTGCCAGCGCGCCGGCGGCATGAAGAAATTGCGATAGCTGGCGCGCACATGGCCCCGTGGCGTGACGCAGCTGCCGCCGCGCAGCACCCATTGGCCGCACATGAACTTGCCGTTGTACTCACCGAGGTTGCCCGCGAAAGGGCGGTAGCCGGGATAGGCGCCATACGCGCTGTGAGTCCACTCCCAGACATCACCGAACAGCTGGCGCAGGCCGCTGCCCTGCCCCGCCTGCGGGTGCAGGTGATCGTCATCGGCAAAGTGGCCCCGCACCGCCTGAGACGCGGCGGCGGCCTCCCACTCGAACTCGCTGGGCAGGCGTGCCCCGGCCCAGCGGGCACAGGCATCGGCCTCGAAGTAGCTGAGATGGCAGACCGGCGCGTGCGGATCCAGCTCGCGCCAACCGCCCAGGGTGTATTCGCGCTGCAGGGTGTCATCCCAGTACAGCGGGTGCTGCCAGTCCTCGGCTTCACGCAACGCCCAGCCTTCACTGAGCCACCAGCGCGGTTCGCGGTAGCCGCCGGCATCGATGAAAGCACGGTACTCGGCATTGCTGACGGGACGTTCGGCCAGAGCATGTGCCGGCAGCAGCACGCGGTGCGGCGGCGATTCGTTGTCGTAGGCAAACGCAGCGTGCTGCGGCCAGGCTGCAGCGCCGACGGTAACGATGCGCTCGGGTGATTCGATCCAGCCCTGTGCACTGGCAGCGCCAGGGGGGGTGGGCAGGTCCTCGCGGTAGGCCGGCTGCAGCGGATTGCACCAGAACGCGTGCTTGATGTCGGTCAACAACAACTCCTGATGCTGTTGTTCGTGCTGCAGGCCCAGCTGCAGGTTGTGCAGCGCGTGTGGGTCCAGGTCACCTGCCGATAGCCGCGACTGCACCTGTGCATCGACCTGCTGGCGATAGTCATGCACCTGCTGCAGCGAGGGCCGTGAGAGGAGGCCGCGCTGCGGCCGGGCATGGGCGGGGCCGATACTCTTGTAGTAGCTGTTGAACAGGTAGTCCCATGCAGGGTCATGTGCAGGCGCAGCCGGGAAGCCGGCCAGCACGAAGCGTTCGAAGAACCAGGTGGTGTGGGCCAGGTGCCACTTGCTGGGGCTGGCATCGGCCATGCTCTGCAGCATGGCGTCCTCGGCGCTGAGCGGGCCGGCCAGTTGCATGCTGCGCGCACGCACGCGTGCGAACTGGTGGGCGAGATCGTGCTGCGGGGCAGCGACGGCGGCGGGTACGCTGTCCATGCCGACAGCATCGGTGCCGGCGGGTGAGTGCGATGTCATGGTCCGGCGTCACTTCGTTCACATGGATGGGCCTGCCGCATTCAAGAAGCCGCCCCGAACGCCGCTAACGGCAATGCTGCGGCCGCGTCGTCACCGCGCTGGAATTCCTGATTGCCCCTGCATCCGCTCCGCCAGCCTGCGCACTACCTGTTCGTGCTGCCCGCCGTGCTGGTTGCCGTGGTGCTGTGGGCGGCGTTGGGCAACGAAGACGTGGCCAGTCCGGCCTAACGCGTTCTGCCCTGGCTGCTGGCCTGCCTCGGTGCCGGCCTGGCCCTTCTCTACCACCAGGTGCGTGCGCTCTGCCTGCTGTTGGTGGTGGCAGTCATGTTCGCGATGCTGCACCAGGATGTCGGCGGCTACCTGCGCAGCGGCCATGTCAGCGCGCTGACACCGCTGCGCTTCCATGCCATCTCGGCGTGGCTGCCGTTGCTGTTCGCCGGCCTGTCGTTGTGGCCGGAGCGTGGGCGGCGCAGGCACGACCTGCTGTTGCGCTCCGTCGCCAGCAGTACGGCATTGCTGATCTTCCTGCTGCTGGCCGCGCAGCAGCCGCGCGGCATGCATGATCTGCTGTCGAACCGTCATTGGGCGTGGATCCCGGCCGACTGGAACGCGCTGGCGCAGCTGCCGGCGCTGCTGTTCCTGCTGGCCACGGCGGCGCAGGGTTGGCAGGCATGGCGGCATCCGCGGCCGCTGCACACGGCTATGCTGCTGGCGCTGCTGTGCCTGTGGTGGATGCTGCCGAGGGTCTTCCTGCAGCCGGTGCTGCTGCCTGCGCTGGCCAGTGCGGCCCTGCTGCTGATGCTGGGCGCGATGCTGCAGGAGTCGTTCCACATGGCGTTCCGCGACGAACTGACCGGCTTGCCGGGGCGCCGCGCCTTCAATGAGACCCTGCAACGGGCGCGCGGCACCTACAGCATCGCGATGGTGGACGTGGACCACTTCAAATCGTTCAACGACACCCACGGCCACGACACCGGCGACGACGTGCTGCGCCTGGTGGCCTCGCGGCTGGCGCGGGTCGGTGATGGTGGACGTGCGTTCCGCTACGGCGGCGAGGAGTTCGCGGTGGTGTTCCTGGGCCAGCCGGCCGACGCCTGCATGGATGCCGTGGAAGCCTTGCGGCAGAGCATCGAGGACACCCGCATGCAGCTGCGCGACCGCAGCACCCGCAGCCGCGACGATGACGCCGGGCGTCAGCAACGCGGGCGCGGCGGCAGCGGCCCGGTGGTGCAGGTGACGGTGAGCATCGGCCTGGCCGACAGCCTTGTGGACCCGCGCCCGGCAGCGGTGGTCAAGGCCGCCGACCGGGCGCTGTACGCAGCCAAGGACGGCGGCCGCAACCAGATCCGGGCGAACGCCGGACAGCGGGATGAGGCTCAGACTGCGTCGAGGTAGTACCAGCGACCGTCGATGCGCAGGAAGCGGCTGTGTTCGGTCATCTTCACCGCGCTGCCGCCGCCTACCCGGTAGCGGGCGGTGAACCTCACCTCGGCGCTGTCAGCGCCGGTGACGGTGTGCTCATGGACGGTCAGGCCCAGCCAGTGCGTACGCTGCCCGGGCGCGTCATCCAGCGACAACTCGACCGGACGCGTGTCCGGATGCCAGCTCTGGCGCAGGTAGCCTGCCAGGCCCCGCACGTACGCGCTGTAGCGCGAACGCATGAGGCGTTCGGCGTCGGGGACGGTGTCGCCGGCATGGAAACGGCCACAGCAGGCGGCGTACTCCGCGGGTAGCCCGCAGGGACAGGGATCGGCAGGTTTTCGGCTCATGCGCGCATTGTCGCGCGGGGCGCCGCCAGCATCCATCGGCGAAGGGCGTATGCTGTCGCGCCCCCACCTTGATTGATCGCCGTGCTGGAACTGGTTCCCCCCGAGTTGTGGTGGCTGGTGGTGATCGCCTTCATCGCCGGTCTTGTGGATGCCGCCGTCGGTGGCGGTGGCCTGGTGCAGCTGCCGGGACTGTTCACGGTGCTGCCGCAGCAGACACCGGCGATGCTGTTCGGCACCAACAAGTTCAGTTCGATGTTCGGTACCGGTGCGGCTGCCTGGCGTTACGCGCGCAACGTGCGTTTCCCGTGGAAGCCGGTACTGTTCGCGGCTGGTACCGCCTTCATCTTCTCCTTCGCCGGGGCCACTGCGGTAAGCCTGCTGCCCAAGGACGCGGTGCGCCCGCTGGTGCTGGTCCTGCTGATCGCGATGCTGGCCTACACGCTGTGGAAGAAGGACTTCGGCGCGTTGCACCGGCCACAGGAGATCGGCCGCCGCGAGCTGGTGATCGCACTGGCGATCGGTGCGGCGATCGGCTTCTACGATGGCTTCTTCGGGCCGGGCACCGGCAGCTTCCTGATCTTCCTGTTCGTTCGCTTTTTCGGCCTGGACTTCCTGCGTGCGTCGGCGGCGTCGAAGGTGGTGAACCTGGCCACCAACGTGGCGGCGATCTCGTTCTTCGTGCCGACAGGCAACATCCTGTGGCTGTTCGCGCTGCCGATGGCCGCAGCCAACATCATCGGTTCGGTGGTGGGCACGCGCCTGGCGTTGAAGGGCGGCACGCCGTTCATCCGCAAGCTGTTCGTGGGGCTGGTGGTGGTGCTGATCGCGCGGATGGCGTGGGACACGTTCCGCGGTTCGTGAATGCGGTTGCCGGCCAGCGGCCGGCACAGCCGGGTCGTGAACCCCGCCCATGGGTGGTGCCGGCCGCTGGCCGGCATTCCCCATTCGATCGGCCGGGTCAGGCCTCGGCTTCTTCCGGTTCGTTGGCCTGCTGGCGACTGCGCTCGGGCAGCTTCAGGCGCTTGCCTTCTTCGTCGTACTCGATCAGCAACACCCCGGAGTCGTGTCGGCCGCTGATTTCGACGAAGCAGGCGCCGCCGATGAACGGTTCAAGCGTCATCACCGACTTCAGCGGGGTGGCGACCACCATCTGGAAGCCGAAGTTGTCGAAGATGTTCATCGCCAGCGCGGTGAACTCGTTGTCGGCCTTGTCGAAGGCCTCGTCGAGCACGACCGCCGCGTAGCTGGGCAGCTGGCTGTCGGCGCCGCCGAGCTGGTAGCGCAGCGCTGCCGCCAGGCAGGTGGTGGCCAGTTTCTGGCGCTGGCCACCGGACTTGCCCGCGCCACTACGGTAGATCTCGACCTGCTGGCGCGTTTCCGCATCCAGCTCGACGCCGATGAACTCCACGTGCATGCGCACGTCCAGCACCAGCTCGCGCCAGCGCTTGTCCTCGCCTTCCTGCGAGCCCAGTCGGTTGACCAGCTGGCGCAGCACGGTGAACTGCGATTCGGCCAGTTCACGCTGCTCGGTCTGTTGCTGCGACAGCACCTCGCGCAGCTGCAGGTGGAACTCGGCGACTTCCGGCAGGCGGCGGTCGCTCAGTTCGATGGTCAGCAGCGTGCCACGGTTGAACGGCACCTGCTCCAGGCTGGCATTCACTTCATCCAGGCGCTGTCCGATCGACTTCCGGGCTTCGGCGCTGTGGCGCTGCAGGGCCAGCAGGTTGTTCTTGCTCTGGTTCTGCAGCAGATCGAAGAAGCGCTCTTCGTGCTGCGGCAGGCCATCGCGTTCCAGGCGTTCGAGGCGGGCGAGGAAGTCCTCGGCCGAGGCCACCGAGACGGTGAAGTCACCCGACTCCTCCGGCCACTGCTGGATGAAGCGGCGGAAGCAGCCGATCAGCTGGTTCTCGATGCGGTTGAGGTCCTGCTGCGAGGACGACAGCTGCTCGTTCAGCGCGTTGCTGACCTGGCGCATGTGCGCTTCGAGCGTTTCCAGGCTGAGCGGACCCTGCTCCTGCAGGCGCTCGGCAAGCCCGGCCTCCTGCTCCTGGGCCAGGCTCGGCAGCACCAGTGCACGGCTCTGCTGGCGGGCGCGATCGAGACGGTCGCGCTCCTTGACCAGCTGGCCGCGTTCGACGCGAACGTCCTCATAGGTGCGGCGTGCCTGTTCGATATCCGCACGCACGGCGTCGATCTGCTTGGCCAGCCTGGCGAGATCGGCGTTGCCTTCGCGCAGGTCGCGCAGGGTGGCTTCGATATCGCTCAGGCGCTGCTGCGGAGCGGCGATGTCGATCTCGTTCCAGCTGATGCTGACCAGCTCGTGGCAGGCCAGGCGGCGTTCGTTGTCGCGGTCACGTTGCCCGCGCAGGCGCGCGATGTCGGTCTCGCAGCTGGCGATGCGCTTGGCCAGTTCCTGGGCTTCGCGCTCGAAGGCACCGACCTTGTCGTGGTTGTTGAAGCCGAGGATCCAGCGGCGGCGGTCGCCCACTGCACTGCGGTCGTCCTTCTCGAAACGGTCACCTGGATGCTTGACCTGGCCTTCGCGGGTGATGCCGCGGTCGACGTTGCGCAGTTGCTTGGCATCCACGCATTCGTAGTCGAAGCGCTTGCCCAGCTCCCGGCGCAGCCAGCTTTCGAACACATGCTCGCGCAGTTCAAGCTTGTGCAGCAGCGATTTCGCCGAGGGTTCGCGCGCGAACGCATCATCGTTGCGGCGCACGCGGTAGTAGGTGAAGCGCATGCCCAGGTGAGTGCGGTTCACCCACTCGGCAACATCGTTGTAGTGCTTGTCGTCGACCAGCAGCGACAGCGCGAAACCGCCCAGCACGCGCTCGATGGCACCCTGCCAGCCCTGCTCTTCCGCGCGGACCTGGATCAGTTCACCTACGAACGGCAACGCTGCCTCGGCGATGCCGGTCTCTTCGGCCAGGCGCGCACGCAGCTTCTGCATCGGCGCCGGGATGTTGGACGGTGTGCGCTGCATCGCTTCGAGTTCGGCACGGACCTCGCCGAAACGGCGCTCGTCATCGCGCTTGCCACCGAGGCGATCACTGATCGCATCGTCCAGTGCCGAGGAGGCACGCTGGCGATCCTGCAGCTCGTTCTGCGCGCGCTCGACCAGTTCGGCGAAACCGTGCGCGTCGTCCGGCAGTTCGGCCCCCAGCTGCTGTGCCGCCTGGCGTGCCTGCTCGCGCTTGGCCTGGCGCCGGTCGCGCTCAGCTTCGGCACGACCCTGCTCGCGTTCCAGTTCCTCGATGCGCTCACCGCCCTGCTGGCGGCGCTGCAGCTCCAGTTCGGCCAGTCGCTCGGTGTGATTGTCCAGTGCGGCACGGCGCTGGGCTTCTTCGCCAAGCAGGCCGCGGTCACGCACGTCCATCTCGCGCAGGCGCGCTTCGATCAGCGCCTGGCGGCGGCTCTCGCGGAAGCTGTCGACGCCAAGTTTCAAGGCTTCGTCGTCACCGCGCCGGCGGTGCATTTCCTTCAGGTCGTTGTAGTAGGCGCGCGCCGGCAGCAGGGTTTCCACCTGGCGGCGGGCGGTGACCACCGCCTGGTGTGCGCCATCAAGCTCGGCGAAATCGCTGACCAGGCGCTCGGCGGCGTCGAAGGTCTTCGGCGTGTCGAGCATGAAGTCGCGCAGGAAGACGTTGAGGTCTCCCAGGTTCTTCGCCGACTGCGTCTTGTGCAGCAGGCGCAGCGCCATCTCGTTGTCGATGCCGAGCAGGTCGCGGAAGCGCTCGGCGTAGCCGGAGAAGGTGTCGAAGTGGTGCAGGTCGGACAGCTTCTGCTTGAGCTTGCGCAGGTCCAGGTCGAAGCCGCCGAGATCCTTGGCGATGTCGAACGGGCGCTCGGCGATCATGTAGTGCTTGCGCACATCGCCGGCCGAGGTGCCGTTGCCGGAGATCCAGAGCAGGCGCACCAGGCTGACCACGCGGCCATCGCCGGCGCGGTATTCCAGCACCAGTGCGGTCCAGGTGGCGCCTTTGCGCAGGTACTGGGTGGCGATTTCGCCGGTGCCGCTGTCCTGCTGGTCAGCCCACGCGCCACGCACGTAGGACACCAGGTTGCGGTCGCGGCCGCTGCGCTCGGCTTCACGCGCAGCGGCGTTGAAGTCGACGATGGCCGGCGGCGTCAGCAGCGCGGACATGGCATCGAGCAGGGTCGACTTGCCCGAGCCGGAGCGGCCGACAAACAGGAAGCCGCGCTCGGCGATCGGCACTTCGGTCAGGCCGTTGAAGGTGCCCCAGTTGTGCACCTGCAGGCGGCGCATGCGGAACTGCTGCAGGCGCGGGTCCGGCAGGCCTTCGTTGAACAGTGCGGGAGTGTGCTTGGAGATAGCCATGCGATGGTCGGGTCTCTCAGGCCTCGGCGGCCGGGGTTTCGCGCAGCTGGCGGTACACCGCCGAAAGCTGGGACACGTCTTCGGCGGAGAACAGCAGCTTCAGCGCCGGCGAGACTTCGTGGCGGTCATCCTGGCCGCTGAGGCGGGTCAGGATGTGGTTGTCCTTCATCTTCTGCACCGCCGAGGCAACGCGGCGGTTGAAGCCGGCGCGGTCGGTGGACAGGTTCTTTTCATAGATGGCCAGCGCTTCGGCCATCTCGGCGTCGGCGACCACCGCGCGGTTGCCGCGTGCATCGGCCTCGGCCAGCTGCTGGCGCAGGTACAGCAGCAGCACCGAGTCGATGAAGGTCAGGGGCGAGGTGCGCAGCAGCACCGGCGCATCAACGTCTTCGGTATCGGCCTGGCGGGTGAACGCCACGCCGCTGTCGCGGTCGAGCACCAGTTCCAGGAACAGGTCCGCCAGCGATGAGCGGATGGCCGCTTCGCTGCGGATCAGCGCGGGCCACAGCTTGGCGTGGCGCAGCTGGTCGATGCTGGGGCCGATCAGCAGCTGGCACAGCGCGCGGCGCGCATCCAGCGGCAGGCGCCCGGTGTCGCCGAGGTAGTACACGTCGTTGCCACGGCGGGGCTGCGCCATGGTCGCCGCCGGCTCGGCCTCGTAGGCGTCTTCCGCCACGTCGGCCTGCGGTGCTTCGATGGGATCTTCATGCCAGCTCATGGCGTCTCTCCTGGGTGAACCAAACCAGCGGGATGCGGGCGCGGCGGATCTGGCCGTCGCCACCGCGCCATTGCGCAAGCTCCTGCTCGCCGGCGACCACGTTGCCGAAACGCGTGCCCAGCGACAGGTAGCCGATGACGCTGCCGAGGCCCTGCGGCGCTTCGCGCTGCGACAGGGCCTGGGCGATGCTGAGCCGCGGCTGTGCATCGAGCAGGTCGTGCAGGTCGCGGCGCAGGGTGCGGAAGTCGATTTCGGACGAAGCGACCAGATCGCCGACGCTTTCCAGACTGATCGCGGCCGCGTCGTTGTACTCGACGTTGCCATCGACCTGGGCACTGCGCGGATCGTGCAGCTTCCATTGCGACCACGAACGCAGGCGGCTGGTGGTCAGCTGCAGGTCGCGGCCGATGCCGCGTTGTGCGGGGAACTCGTCACGCAGCGCCAGCGCTTCGGACTGCGCCTGCTTGAGCAGCTGGTTGAGGCGGCGCTGCTCCAGATAGCCACGGCTCTGTACGAAGCCGCGCAGGCTGCGCGCGAAGTGCTGCAGCACGTCGTGCACCTGGCCACCGCGCTCGAGCATGGTGCTGGTGAAGCCGCGCAGGAAGTTGCGCTCGTTGCGGTCCAGGCGCCGGGCAAAGCCACGCGCCAGCACCGCTTCCAGCGCGGCATCGAGCTGGGCGCTCTGCTCGGCGTCATTGAGCAGACGCCAGAAGGCCTGGAAGCTGCGCCCTGCATCACTCTCGCCGATCACGTCCACGCCTTCGAACAGCTGCGACAGCACGTCGCCGCGCTCGCCTTCATCGTCGATGATGCGTTCGCGGAACTCGCGGTTGAGCTGCTCGAAGTCATCGCGCACGCGCCGGAAATCCTCGGTCAGCTCGTCGGCCAGGCCGATGATCTGGCGCGCACGTTCCAGGGCGCGCTTGCCATCCAGCGCGGTGACGCGGCCGGCGCCGACGCGGGCGATCTCGGCGTCGATGCGGTCGCGCTCGTCGCGCAGCGCCGAGAGGCGGGCATCGGGGTCGGACTCGGTCTGCGCGGCCAGCTGCGAGAGCTGTTCGATGACCAGTGCCAGGCGGCTCTCGGTGGCGGCCACGCGAGCCTGCTCGAGGCCGTCGGCGAAGCGGATCGCCTGTAGCGCTGCGGTCGACAGCTCGTACTGTTCCTGGTCGGCGCCTTCGGGCAGGCGGCGCTCCAACCAGCCTTGGGCCAGCCAGTGCGCGATGTAGGCCTGCGCGGTCCGCGGCAGCTCGCGCGAGAGTTCATCGCCGGCCAGCTGGTCCAGCGCGCGCTGCAGGCGCTCGTTGAGCACCGACGAAGGCAACGTGCGCTCGCCGTCCATCAGCAGGCCCTGCAACAGGCCGATGATTTCCGGGGCATGGTCGGCGGCAAGCAGCTTCCACTGGGGCTGTTCGCGCAGGTGACGGTAACGGGCAATGCGTTCGCGATGCTTCATGCAGCGAAAAGAGTCATGAGGTCTGGTGGGGACAAGCAGCCACCCACGGCGGCTGCGTGGGCAGCCGTGGGCATGCCGGCCACCAGGGGCCGGCGCGGTGCGGGCAAGCGGCTCAGCGCTTGCCGCCCACTTCGATGAAGCGCAGGAACTCGGCGCGGGTGCGCGCGTCGTCGCGGAAGCTGCCCAGCATCTTGGAGGTGACCATGCTGACGCCGCGCTTGTGGATGCCACGGGTGGTCATGCATTCGTGGGCGCCTTCGACGACCACGCCGACGCCGATCGGCTGCAGCACGTCCTGGATGCACTGGGCGATCTGCGCGGTCATCTTCTCCTGCACCTGGAAACGGCGGGCGTAGGCTTCGACGACGCGGGCCAGCTTGCTGATGCCCACCACCTTGCCGGCCGGCAGGTAGCCGACATGCACGCGGCCGATGATCGGCGCCATGTGGTGTTCGCAGTGGCTTTCGTACTCGATGTCACGCAGGACGATCAGTTCGTCGTAGCCGGCCACTTCCTCGAAGGTCCGCTCCATGTAGGCGCGCGGGTCGTCGCGGTAACCGCTGAACCAGTCGCCATAGGCTTCGGCGACACGGCGGGGCGTATCCAGCAGGCCTTCACGGGACGGGTCCTCACCGGCCCAGCGCAGCAGGGTGCGCACGGCATCCTCGGCCTGGTCCTGGGTCACGTCGCCCTGCGGGGCGGCCTTTTCGTTGTTCTTGCTCATTGCGTACAGCGTCCCGAACGGGGGGCGAGCATCGTACCCGACCGGGGGGTGGGTCGTCCTGTTGGGACGGTTCATCGGGGGTCTTGTTGGCGCGTCGTTGCTATCGATTTGGAGTGGGAGAGGGGGCTGCGCAGGACACGCCGTGAACCCGTCCCTGGGGGCTCGATGGCGCCATCCATGGCGCCAACGGTCCTGCGCAGCCCCCTCTCCCCCTCCTTGACGGTTTCCCGCGGGCGAGGCCGGACCGCCCGAAAGCGGAGGCAAAAGCGGGGGTTCATGGCTTCGGAAGCGGCGCGCCGCCGCTTTGGCCACTGCCCTGGTGGGTGCGGACCGTTGGTCCGCACTGCTTCTGCCCTTGCCTTTAAGAGCCAACCCTCCGCGCTCGGGGGATGTGGGGTGGGTGGCGGAGGGCCGGGCGGGACGGGGCCGTGAGGCGCATGGATGCGCCGATCGAGCTTACATGGGTGAGGGCGCTTTGCTTGCGAAGCACCGCTTCGCAAGCGACCGAACGCCCAGCCGCCAGCGGCTGGGCCGGGCCCCGGAGGGGTACTTGCAGCGTGCCCTGCCCCGTCCGGCCCTCCGCCACCCCAGCCGATAGCCAGCAGGCGCGACGCTTTCCTCAACCCACCCACCCATTCAGCAAAAACCATTGATAGGAATGAAATTAGTAGTATCCTATCTATCTCTTATGGACCGACCTCTCGACGAGCGCACCGTGCTGCAGATGCAGCTCAGCTCCGGCCTGCTTTACGCAGGGCGGCAGTGGCAGCGCCTGGCCGACAGTCGGCTCGGCAGCTACGGCATCTCCACCGCCTGCACCATGCCCCTGCTGATGATCGGACGCTCCGGCGGTGGCATCCGCCAGGTGGCACTGGCCCAGCAGCTGGGCATGGAAGGGCCCTCCCTGGTGCGCCTGCTGGACAAGCTGTGCGCCAGCGACCTGGTCCGCCGCGAGAGCGACGCCAGCGACCGCCGCGCCAACCTGCTGTGGCTGACCGATGCGGGCCATGCGCTGGTCAGCGAGCTGGAAGACCAGTTGATCGGCCTGCGCCAGGACGTGTTCGGCGAGCTTTCCATGGATGAACTGCACGCCGTGCTGAAGGCATGGCGCCTGCTGGCCGAGGCCGCCGACCGCATCACGTAAGACCGCTGCCCCCGAACACCGCCGCTGCCGTGCACACGCCAGCGGCTTTTACCCGTTGCCGTTGTTTCGTTGTTCCTCCCCTTCCCCACCTCGCCCCCGCCCCTACCGATGCCCGGTGAATTCAGTCTCCATGGAGTGTTCGTCCCGACCCTGCTCGGGTTGATGTTGTTGGCCTACTTGGTCAACAGCGGCCTGCACGCGCTGCTGCAGCGTGCCGGCGCCTACCGCCATGTCTGGCACCCGGCGCTGTTCAACCTGGCGCTGTACGGAATCGTGCTGGGCCTGCTGTTCCACCTCCTGCGTTGGATGCAATCGTGAACAAGATCGTGAAGAAGACCCTGCCCATACTGCTGACCAGCGCAGCCGTGATCGTCGCCCTGCTGGTGCTGCGCCAGCTGTGGGTCTATTACATGGATGAGCCGTGGACCCGCGACGCCCATGTCGGCGCCGACGTGGTGCAGGTGGCGCCGGATGTTTCGGGCCTGGTGGAAACGGTGAACGTGGCCGACAACCAGGCGGTGAAGAAGGGCGACCTGCTGTTCGTGGTCGACCGCGCCCGTTACCGCATCGCGCTGGAGCAGGCCAAGGCCAGCCTGGCCGAGCGCCAAGCCTCGGTGGCACAGCTGCGCCGCGAGATCGGCCGCGACCGCAGCCTGCAGGACCTGGTTGCCGCCGAGGACGCCGAAGTGCGCCGCGCCAAGCTGCAGGCCGCACAGGCTGCGCTGGCCACCGCACAGGCGGCGGTCGACCTGGCCGAGCTCAACCTGGGCCGCACCGAAGTGCGCGCACCGGCCGATGGCCGGGTCAACGACCGCACCATGCGCGTGGGCGACTACGTGGTAGCCGGCAAGCCGGTGCTGGCGCTGCTGGATACCGGCTCGTTCCGCATCGATGGCTACTTCGAGGAAACCCGCCTGCGCGGCGTGGCGCCGGGGCAGCGCGTGGACATCCGCCTGATGGGCGAGTCGACCCCGCTGCGTGGCCATGTGGAAAGCATCGCCGCCGGCATCGAGGACCGCTACCGCAGCAACGGCAGCACCCTGCTGCCGAACGTGACCCCGGCCTTCGACTGGGTGCGGCTGGCGCAGCGCATTCCGGTGCGCATCGCCATCGACGAAGTGCCAAAGGGCGTTGAGCTGATTGCCGGCCGTACCGCCACGGTGACCGTACAGACCAACAGCACGAAGCGTGCAGACAAGGTCGGCACCGCGCCGACACAGGCGGGCCTGTGAACGCCACCCTGCCCCGTCTCGGCCTGATCGTCGCGCTGGCCAGCCTGGCCGCGTGCAGGACCGTCGGCCCGGACTACGCGCTGCCGGAAGGCTCGGCGTTCAAGCGCCCGGAGGCCAATGCGGCCTTCATCGATACGCAGAACCCGCAGGTGGCCGCCAACCAGGCGCTGCCCGACCGCTGGTGGTCGTTGTACAACGACCCGGTGCTGGACGGGCTGATCACCCAGGCGCTGCGTGACAACGTGGAACTGAAGGCCGCCGATGCGCACCTGCGCCGCGCCGCCGCCGTGTACGAACAGGCGCTGGACGCCGGCGGCTTCGAGTACGAGGCCGAGGCCGGCGTCAGCCGCGCGCAGCTGTCGGCCGAATCGTTCCTGCAGGAGCACGAGCTGCCGGTGATCAACCTGGCCGATGGCAAGTTCGCGGTCAGCTACCAGTTCGACCTGTTCGGCAAGCTCAAGCGCGGCGCCGAAGCGGCGCGTGCCGACGAGCAGTCGGTCGCTGCGGCGCGCGATCTGGCCCAGGTCAGCGTGGTCGCGCAGGTGGCCGACAGCTACCTGGAAATCTGCCACGCCAACCACGAACTGCACGTGGCCGAGCATTCGCTGCAGCTGCAGCAGCGCAGCCGCAACGTTACCGAGCGCCTGATCGCCGCGGGCCGCGGCACGCCGCCGGAGCTGGCCCGCGCCAATGCCCAGGTGGCGCTGCTGGAAGCTGCACTGCCGCCGCTGCATGCGCAGCGCTCGGCGGCCGCCTATTCGCTGGCCGCCCTGCTCGGGCAGACCCCGGGCCAGCTGCCGGCTGGCGTGATCGACTGTGCACACGCCCCCGGCCTGGCGCAGCCGCTGCCGGTCGGTGATGGCCGCGCGCTGCTGCAGCGCCGCCCGGACGTGCGCCAGGCCGAACGCAAGTTGGCCTCGGCCACCGCGCGCATTGGCGTGGCCACCGCCGAGCTGTATCCGGACATCCGCCTGGGTGCCTCGGTGGGTGCCGCCGGCCTGCTGGAAGACTTCGGCACGCCGATGACCCAGCAATGGTCGATCGGCCCGCTGATCTCGTGGACGTTGCCGTCGTCGGGCACGCACGCGCGCATCCACGCCGCCGAAGCCGGTGCCGACGCGGCGCTGGCCGAGTTCGACCACACGGTCCTGCAGGCGCTGCGCGAGACCCAGACCGCGCTGGACCGCTATGCGCAGGACCTGCGCCGGCTGCAGTCGCTGCGCATCGCGCAGGAACAGGCCGCACTGGCTGCCGAGCAGAACCGCCGGCTGTACCAGGGTGGCCGCACGCCGTACCTGTCCAGCCTGGATGCCGACCGCAGCCTGGCCACCAGCGATGCCACCCTGGCCGCCGCCGAAGCGCAGGTCTCACGCGACCAGATCCATCTGTTCCTGGTGCTGGGCGGCGGCTGGCAAGCCAGCACCGCTGCGGCCGGCACCCCGACCGCAGCGAAGTAAGCCATGAACGCGCTGACCGACCGCCAGGCCTGGCTGTTCTCGATCAAGACCTACCTGGCCGCGGTGGCCGCGCTGTACATCGCCATGGCCGGCAACCTGTCGCGCCCGTACTGGGCGATGGGCACGGTGTACATCGTCAGCCAGCCGCTGCTGGGCCCGACCCGTGCCAAGGGCGTGTACCGCATCGTCGGCACCCTGGTGGCCGGCCTGGCCACCCTGCTGGTGCTGCCGGCACTGGTGGAAACGCCGCTGGTGCTGAGCGCGGCGATGTCGATCTGGCTGGCCGGCTGCCTGTTCATGGCCCTGCTCAACCGCGGGCCGCGCGGCTACGCGTTCCTGTTGGCCGGCTACACCACCGCCTTCATCGGCTTCCCCGCAGTGACCTCGCCGGAAACCATCTTCGACACGGTGGTGGCGCGCAGCGAGGAGATCATCCTCGGCACGGTGGTGGCGGTGCTGTTCGCCTCGCTGCTGTTCCCGGCCTCGGTGCGCCCGATGCTGCGCGCCCGCATCGGCAACTGGATGGAGGACGCCGCGCAGTGGTGCCGGCAGATCCTGGAACGTGGCCGTGCACACGCGCCGCGCAACCGGTTGGCCGCCGATCTGGTGCAGTTCGAGGCATTGATCGAATTCCTGCGCCGCGATGATCCACGCCATGCAGGGTCGGCGGTATCGATGGAGCGCCTGCGCGAGCGCATGCTGCTGCTGTTGCCGGTGCTGTCCTCGATCGCCGACCGCCTGAGTGCGCTGCGCAGCGATGGCCAGGCGTTGCCGGAAGGCCTGCCGGAGCTGATCGACGACATCCACGACTGGCTCGACGGGCCGACCAATGCCAGCGAGTACGCCCGCCTGCGCGCGCGCATCAGTGCGCTGAAGCCGCAGGTGGACCGCGACCTGCAGCACCTGCAGCTGGCCAGCCTGCTGCTGCGCCTGGAAGAACTGGTGGACCTGTGGCAGGACTGCCGCACCCTGCAGCATGCCATCGACCACGGCACCGCGCCGCTGGACCGCGCGCACTACCGCATCCGCACCGAACGGGTGGCGGCCGACAAGCACGTCGACTACGGCATGGCGCTGTTCTCCGCGCTCAGTGCCGGCGTGGCGCTGATGAGCTACTGCGTGCTGTGGATCGCGCTGGGATGGGAAGGCGGCGGCAACGGCGCGATGATGGCCGCGGTGACCGCCGCGTTCTTCGCCGCACAGGACGATCCGGCACCGAGCATGGTGTCGTTCCTGGTGTGGGCGATGGTCGCCTCGGTGGTGGCCGGCGTGTACCTGTTCGGCGTGTTCCCGGCCGTGCACGACTTCGGCCTGCTGGCGCTGGTGCTGGCGGTGGCGTTCCTGCCGTTGGGGCTGCTGTTGCATCACCCCAAGAGCGCGCTGTTCGCGCTGCCGCTGACGGTGAACCTGGCCGCGCTGTTGAGCCTGCAGAACACCTACAGCGCCAACATCCAGACCTTCCTCAACTCGTCGATCGCGATGTTCATCGGCATTGGCTTTGCAGTGGTGATGACCCGCCTGTTCCGTTCGGTAGGTGCCGAGTGGACCGCACGCCGGCTGGTGCGGCAGGGCTGGACCACGCTGGCCGAAGCCGCCGAAGGACGCGGCCAGCAGGACCGGCAGCGCTTCGCCGCACGCATGCTCGACCTGCTGGGCCTGCTCGCCCCGCGCCTGGCGGCGACGCCCGAGGGCAGTGACATCGCCTCGGTGGACATGCTCAACGAGGCGCGCATCGGCCTGAACATCCTGCAGCTGCGCCGTGCACGGCTGGAACTGCCCGAGCGCAGCCGTGAGGCGGTCGAGCACATTCTTGAAGAGATCGCCGTGCACTACCGCCGGCAGATCGCTGCGCGCAAACCGATTGTGGCGGCCGACGCATTGCGCGAGCGGTTGGATACCTCGCTGGGACGGGTCGGCAGCGTGACCGCCTGCAAGGCGCGCGACGAGGCGCTGATGGGCCTGATCGGCCTGCGCTTCGCGCTGTTCCCGGAGGCGAAGGCGTTGGCGCCGGGATGGGTAGGCGCCGAATCGCCGTCCGTGTAATGCGATCCGCCAGGCGCGGCCCGGCGCTACCATCGTGGCCCGGTAGCGCCGGGCCATGCCCGGCGGCCACTCGCGATCCCCACAGGACGGTTCAATGAGTTACGACATGATGGTGTTCGACGCCAGCGCCGCGCCACGCGAGGCGGCGGCCTTCATCGCCTGGTTCGAAAAGCAGACGCAGTGGAACGAGCGCCACGAGTACGACGACCCGGCGGTCAGCAGCCCGGCGCTGCAGGCGTGGTTTGCGGAGATGGCGCAGGACTTCCCGCCGTTGAACGGCCCATTGAGCAACGACGATGACGACCGCGCCGAGGTGACCGAGTACAGCATCGGCCGCGAGGTGATCTACGGCGCGTTTGCCTATTCGGTGGCCGAGCGCGCGCACGGCCGCGTGCAGGACCTGGCCGAGAAGCACGGCGTGGGGTTCTTCGATGTGAGTGCCGATGAAGCGGCGATCGTGTTCCCGGATGGGCTGGTGCTGATCGCGGAATGATGGGGGCGGCAGGGCAACGCCCTGCACCTGCCGAGGCAACGTCAACGTCAAAAGCGGGTATTCCTTGGGATGGCGGGGTGGGTCCGGTTGAGGGGGACGCCGTCAACCCATCCATGGGGGCTTGGTCGCGGCATCCATGCCGCTCACACCCCCTCAACCGGACCCATCCCGCCTTCGACAGTTTCCTGCGGTCTGCAGTAGATCCACGCCATGCGTGGTTGAACGTCGGAATGATCGAAGTACGCTGTTGTAGAGTCGAGCCATGCTCGACTGCTTCTGGCTAGCGATTGAGGAACAGATCAACCGCTTCATCCGCTTCGTAAGCGGTTATCTGCCCAAGCATGCGTGCGACGCCGGTATTGCCGTGGGCCAGCGCAAGCGTTGTCAGCAACGCTGAACTCATGCTTCTGTCATGCGTGTCCAGGATCACGCTGGCAGCAAAGCGCGCGAGGCACTGAAGCGATTCTGAGTAGTGCGGCTCCAGAAATTCAGGGAGCTCGATATCAGCTTCCCTTCGCTCGATCTCGATTGTGATCGGCAGCCCAACGAAGTCGAACATCAGGAGCTCTGGCTGCCGCCGAAGCGCATCAACAATATGCGGCACCGCCGCGAACGAAGCGCTGTAGACGTCCCCTTGATGGCACAGGCTGCTCCACAACTCGTGCCAAGTGTCCTCGATCGGATCGTCTTCGGATCTTTCGTTTTTCGGGATACTGAGATTGGCCAGCAACTCCGGAATGTCATCCGCAGCCCCGTAGGCATGCTGCAGTTCGGCCCATCGTGGGTCATCCAGAGCGATAAGGGCCATGTGCCGGTTCCTGTGTCGTGGGGTAGCAACGCAGGATAGGTAGCGCCGACGGCGTCATCAAAGGGCAAATTCGACATCGGGGCGACCGGGGTCAGAGCCCATTCCCAGTGGGAACGGGATCCGCCCCCCGTTCAGAACAACTGGCCCTGCACCGTGGGCTGTTCGATGCGCGCCGGTGCTTCGGCCACTGCTTCCGCACCCAGCCGCCAGGCCAGGCCACCCAACCGGCTGGCGTGGCGTTTCAATGCGGCCTGCAGCACGTCGGCGCTGCCGGCCACATGCAGCACCTGGCGGGCGCGGGTCAGGCCGGTGTAGACCAGCTCGCGCGACAGCACGCGGCTGTCCTGGCGCGGCAGCTGCAACCACACTTCATCGAACTCCGAGCCCTGTGCCTTGTGCACGGTCATCGCAAAGGCGCTTTCGTGCGCGGGCAGCGCGGCCGGGTGGAAGGCGCGCGGCTGGTCGACGCTGTCGCCGGGGAACCAGGCCACCATCGCGCCGCTGCCATCGCGCAGGCAGATGCCGATATCGCCGTTGAACAGGCGGTGCCGGTAGCTGTTCTCCGTGACCAGCAGCAGGCGGCCCTGGAAGTAGCCCGGGGTGTTGCCTGCCAGCAGCGGTTCGATACGGCTGTTGAGCCCGCGCGCGCCCTGCGGGCCTTCGCGCAATGCGGTCAGCACGCGCAGGCGCCCGGCCTGCTGCAGGGCACTTACCGGATCAGCGGCCTCGGCCAGCGCGCGCCAGTGGCCGAGCAGATGCTCGCGTTGGCCACGCAATGGATCGGCTTCGCCTTCATGGAAATGCACGCCAGCCAGTGAACCGCCACGCAGCAGCTGCAATGCGGTGCTGCTGTCGCCTTCGCGCACGGCATGCGCCAGCGGCGCCAGGTCCAGCGCATCACTCTGACGGTAACTGCGCTGCAGCTGCACGCGGCGGCCAGCAAAGGCGCGTGGTGCCGCCTGCGGCTGCAAGGTGGCCGGCGCCAGCAGACCATGCAGTGCCTGCGCGTCGTCGGCGCGGGTGCCGATGCCATCGCCGCTGGCGCGCAGGATCGCGCTGAGTACGTCGCCGGCTTCCACCGACGGCAGCTGGTCCGGGTCGCCGAGCAGGATCAGCCGGGTGCCACTGGCGATCGCATCGACCAGCTTGGCCATCATCGGCAGATCGATCATCGAGGCTTCGTCGACCACCACCACATCCACCGGCAGCGGGTTGTCGGCGTGGTGACGGAAGCGCGGTGAATCGGGAATCACGCCGAGCAGGCGATGCAGGGTGGTGCCGGTACCGGGCAGCGCCGTACACAACGCCGGGTCCAGTCCTTGTTCCTGCAGCCGTTGCACGGCCACGCGCAGGCTCTCGGCCATGCGCTCGGCTGCGCGACCGGTGGGCGCGGCCAACGCCACCTCGGGCAGCGGTTGGCCAGCATGCCGGGCCTGCGCCGTCAGCAGCAGCAACAGGCGTGCGATGGTGGTGGTCTTGCCGGTGCCGGGGCCGCCGGTGACCAGCGCCAGCGGATGGCGCAGGGTCACGCCGGCGGCGCGTGCCTGGTGGTCCTCGCCGCCCAATGCCTGCGGGAACAGCTGCGCGAACAGCGGTGCCAGCGCGGCCATGTCCGGCGGCGGCAGCGGATGCCGGCCGATGCGCTGCAGCCCGGCCGCCAGCTGCCGCTCGTACTCGCGGTAGCGGCGCAGGTAGAGCAGGCCGTTTTCCAGCACCAGCGGCGCATCCTCGGCGATGGTGTCGGACTGCTCGGGTGTCGCCACCCACGGCGATGCACGCAGCTGTGCCAGCCAGTCGTGCGCGGCAGGCCACTCGGGCACGCCTTCCAGCAGCCGCTGCGGTTGTGCCGGATCGAACGCGGCGTGGCCCTGCGATACCGCCAGCGAGGCCAGCGCCGCCGCCAGCGCCACACTCTCGGGCGTGTCGTCGCGCAGCCGCTGCAGGCTGGTCGCCAACGCGTGATCAAGGGTGCGCAGCTGGCCCTTCTGGTGCAGTTCCTTCAGCAGGCTCATGCGCTGGCTCCACGGGCACGTGCGGCCAGTTCGGCCTGGGTCTGTTCGCCACCTGCGAACAGCGCGTCGAGTGCATCCACCAGCGCGAACGGGAAGCGGTCCACATGCACGCCGTTGCCGGTAGCATCCAGGCCGCGGCAGAACAGGTAGCGGATGCCCCCCATGTCGCGCTCGTAATCGTAGGCCGCGCCCAGACGGAAGCGCAGCCAGCGATGCAGGGCCACGGTGTAGATCAGCGCCTGCAGATCGTATTCGCTGTGGCGCATGGCAATGGCCAGCAGGTCCGGGCTGTAGCCGGGCAGGCGGTTGGACTTGTAGTCGAGCACATACCAGCGACCGTCGCGCACGTAGGTCAGGTCGATCATGCCGGTCATCAGCCCTTCCAGGCGGCGGCGCTGGCCGAAGCCTCGACGACCACTGGAAATGCCGTGCGCATGCAGCACCTGCAGCAGGGCCGGCACCGTGGTTGGTTCGATGGCGAAATGGAAGTCGATTTCGGCGCGGCGCTCGCCTTCTCCCAGGCTGTGCAGCGCGCCGCCTTCGGGCAGCGGCACGGTCAGGGTGTGGCCAACCAGCGGCACCAGCACCGCCACGCCGTCGTCCAGGTCGACGTCGGCATAGCCTTCGTCGTGCAGCGCCTTGCGCAGTACCTCGGCCTGCCCCTCGGGCGCTTCCAGGCCCGGCTGCCAGTCACCCCATGCGGCGAAGTCGACGTTCTCCATTGCCTCATGCAGCACGTTACCGAAGCGGCTGCCCATGAAACGCGGATCAAGCGGTGCACTGTCTTCGGCGGACGCGGTGGGTTCGGGCAGGGCCGGTTCCAGTGGCAGCTCCGGGCCGGCCGGTTCATCGGCCGCCGGTGCCGGCAGCTCGGTGGCGGCCGCTTCAATATCACTGCCAGCGCCCGCATCGGCATGCGCCAGCTGGGTGAAGCTGTACACCCACCAGTCGTGCGGCACGCGCCGGGTCAGTGCACGCACCGCCGGAAGGTCACCTTCCACTTCGGCCGCCAGCTGCGGCAGCGCGGCCGGTGCATCACTGTCATCGATGTGCACATCGGCGTGTGCGCGCAGCGCCTGCAGGTCGCCCAGCAGCGGCGCCAGACGCGTCTTGCCCAGCCCGGCCAGATCACCCACGGCGATCCACAGCGCATGCTCGGCGCGGGTCAGTCCCACATACAGCAGGCGTGCATCTTCGGCACGCTGCTCGCGTTCGCGCTGCGCCGTAGCTGCTTCCCAGGCCTCGTCCTTGTCCAGCTTCCAGTGCAGCTGGCGCTGGCCGCCCACATGCACCGTGCAGTGCGAGGCCGTGTTCGGTGCGCCGCCGTCGATGCCGACGAAGGGCAGGAACACCAGCGGATACTCCAGGCCCTTGCTCTTGTGCAGGGTGATGATCTGCACGCGGCGCGCATCCGATTCCAGGCGCAGCAGCTGCTGCTCGTCATCCTGGTCGGCGCTGGCCATCTGCCCCTGCAACCAGTCCAGCAGCCCGTGCATGCCCAGCGCCTGCGCGGAGGCTTCCTGCAGCAGTTCACCCAGCTGCAGGTAATTGGTGAGGCGGCGCTCGCCATCGATCAGCGCCAGCAGACGCTCGCCCTGCGCGGCACAGACATCGGCGATCACCGCGAACGGCCCGCCGCGCTGCCAGCGCTCTCGCCAGTGCAGCAGCTGCGCCTGGAACCCGCGTTGCAGGTCGCCGTCGCGTTCCATCGCCGCAATCGCACTTGCGCGCTGGCCGAGCAGTACCGTGGCCAGCGCTGCGCGCAGGCGGCCCTCGTCGGCCGGTTGCAGCAGTGCCAGCAGCAGCGCACGCAGATCACGCGCTTCAGGCGTGGAAAACAGGCTCTGTTTGCCGGCTGCCACTGCCGGAATGCCGACCGCGGCCAGTGCGCGCTGCACCAGGGTGGCCTCGCGATGCGAGCGCACCAGCACCGCGATGTCACCGGGCTGCACCGGGCGCCCACGCAACACGGCATTGCCCGCACGCGCCTCGACCAGGATCTGGTGAATCGCGGCCACGCAGGCCTGGGTCGCCGCATCGCGCGAGGCATCGGCGCTCATCGCCTTGTCACCGCCACTGCGCAGCACGCGCAGGGTGAGCGCCGCGGCGGCATGGCCGTCGCGCTGGTAGTCCGCATCGCTGCGCACACCACCGGGCCGCACCGGCTCGAACTGGATGTCGCGTTCGAGGAAGGCGTCTTCGCCAGCGTTGTCGTACAGCGCCTGCAGCGCGCGCAGCACAGCGGGTCGCGAGCGGAAGTTCTGGTCCAGTACCGGCGCCTGCTGCGCCACCTGCTTGGCCTTCAGGTAAGTGTGGATATCACCGCCGCGGAAACCGTAGATCGCCTGCTTGGGGTCGCCGATCAGGAACAACGCCGGTGCCAGGCCCAGCTCGCGCACCTCCGGCGAATCACCGAACACGGTGTGGAAGATGCCCCACTGGCGATCGTCGGTATCCTGGAACTCATCAACCAGCGCGATGCGGTACTGCGCGCGCAGCTGCCTGACCAGCGTCAGTCGCTGCGGGCCTTCCAGGGCGAGCGCTACGCCATCGATCAGATCGTCGTAGGTCTGCACCCGGCGGACGCGCTTCAGTGCCTGCAGCCGCTGCGTGGCGTCGGCGCGAAGCGCGTGCAGGAAATTCAATGCGGTGGCACGCAACCAGGCATCGCGTTCGGCCAGCAGCACGACATAGCGCGCCAACGGTGCCTGCAATGGCGACGACGGCGTGCGCTCGGCGAATTTCTTGTTGGTCTTGGTGGCCAACGCCTCCGGCAGCAGCGCCGGCAGGCGTTCGCTGATCAGCAGCTCGCGCGGGTCGGCGCGCTCGGCCCAGGCCAACAGCTGCCGGCCCAGCGGATGCAGCCAGCCCAGCTTGTAGGACACGCCGTTGAGCCACTTGTTGTCGACCGCATCGCAGAGGTCGATGAAGAACTGCTCGCCGTGTTCGCGCACGCGTGCAGACAGCTCTTCCGCCGCTCCCTGCAGGGCCGTATGCGGATCGGGCAACGCCACCGGCTGCGGCAACGGATGCAGTGGCGGCGCGGCCAGCAGCGCGCGCAGATCGGCGGCCAGCGCGTCCGGGTTGGACCACAGCCAGGTCAGCGGCTCCAGCGTGGCCGGGTCATTGGCATGCACGCGCCATAGATCCGCTGCCAGTTCCTCCAGCAGCTCGCGGTCACTGGCCAGCAGTTCCGGCGGGTCGAAGGTATGGCCGCTTTCCAGCGCATGCTCGCGCAGCACGCGGGTGCAGAAGCCGTGGATGGTGAAGATGGACGCCAGGTCGATCTCGTCTGCGGCCACCTGCAGGCGGCGTTTCAATGCGCCGGCGCTTTCGCTGCCCTCGTGCAGATGACGCTGCAGCACCGCGCGGGTGAGGCGCACGTCTGGCGCTTCGCCCTCGTCCCGTTCCAGATCGACCAGGCGTGCGGCCAGCGCCAGGCGCTCGCGTATGCGCTTGCGCAGTTCCTGGGTGGCGGCGTCGGTGAAAGTCACTGCCAGGATCTGGCCGATGCGCAGGCCCTGCTCCACCACCAGGCGGGTGAACAGCGTGGCCAGGGTGAAGGTCTTACCGGTGCCGGCGCTGGCTTCGATGAGGCGGATGCCGTCCAGCGGCAGGGCCAGGTAGGGATCACGGCTGAGGGATTCGATGCCGTCTTCGGCCATGGCGGTGTTCATGCGTTGCCCTCCTGGCGTGCTTCGGTGCCGAGAGCGCGACCTTCGCGCACCGCGCTGAAGACCACCTGGCTGTTGCGCAGCAGGTCGGCGTAGCCGGCATCGGTGGCGAACGGGTCGGCACCGCGCAGCAGCAGCTGCCACGCGTCACTTCTGGATTCCCCCCAGGTGCGGTCACTGCCGTGCCACTGCTTCCAGCCTTCGCTGCGCTGCTTTTCTGCCGGCGCGTTGTACAGCACCCAGCCGGTGTACGGGGCAAAGCGCAGCGGCTCGCGCAGGCCACGCTGGCGCAGCTGCAGCAGCGCACGCAGCGCAGCACGTGCAGCGGGAACGCTCAATGCCGGCAGCACGTGCGGACCGGGACCGGCATCGCCGCCGTCATGGAACTGCACAAGCGGCAGCGCATCGCCCGCAGCGTTCGCCAGCAGCCAGTCCAGGCCGTGGCGGATCACTGCATTGCCATTGAGTGTGCCGGCACGCAGGCGCACCAGCCCTTCGGGATGCCGATCGGCCACGCGGCCATGCAGGCGCACGCCATCGATGTCCACTTCGTAGCGACGGCTTTCCAGTGGTTCGCCCTGCATCCAGCCCAGCAGCGCACTGGCATACGGGCGTGTCTTCAACTGCTCCACCTCGAACTGGCGCTCGCCCAATGGACCCGACGGCAGCAAGCCACGCGCGCGCAACCGCGGGTACAACGGCTCGGCATCGCCGCTGAGCGTGGCGCGTACCACCGCCGCCTGCACGCTGCGCTTTTCCGGCCCGCGCGACGAAAGCACCAGCGGTTCCAGGTCATCGACCTCCTCGACATCGTCGGCCAGGCGCAGGCCCAGCGACTGTGCGAGGAACTGCCCGGCCGGGTCGCACAGGAAGCGGCGCAGGGTATCGAGCGCGACCTCCTCTTCCACCGCATCGTCGAGCGGCGGCGGCAACGGTGCATCGAACCACGGCTGCAGGCCACCGCGCTGGCCGGTCAGGCGACCGGCGGCCGGATGCCACTGGCGGCGATAGCTGAAGCGGCGTGGATCGCCATCACCGAACGCGGCTGGCGAGAACGGCTGCAAGGCGTGACGCACGGTGAAGTCGCGGACCGCCGCAGTCGGATCGAGGTGATATGCGGCGGCGGCATCGATCAGTTCGCTGACCAGTACCGACGGCTCACGCACGCTGCCATCGCGCGGATCGGCGCCGAGATAGCTGAGATAGAACACCTCCTGCGCGGCCGCGAACAGCTGCAGGAACAGGAAGCGGTCATCCTCGCGGGTGGAGCGGTCGCCCGGACGGCGGCGCGGCGTATCCAGCTCGGCGGTGAGCTGGTTGAGACCGGCGGCCGGGTCACGGCGGGGGAAATCGCCATCATTGAGACCGAGCACGCAGATCACCCGGAACGGCAGCAGCCGCATCGGCACCATGCGGCCGAAACTGATGCCACCGGTCAGCAGCGGTGCGCGCGTATCGGCCTCCCCCAGTACGCCGGTGAAGTGCGAACGCACCACCTCCGGCGGCACGCCGTCTTCGAAACCGGCCTTGGCGGCATCGTCGGCGAACTGGTTGAGCAGCTTGCGCAGGCGCTCCAGCGCGCGCTGGCTGTTGGGCGAGCTGGGCGCGGTGGGCAGCAGTGCGTCCAGCAACGACAGCAGGCGCTGCCGCCACTGCGCCGGGGTCAGCAGCTCGCCGAGGCGACGCTGATAGATCGCCAGCACGCGCAACAGGCGCAGCAGCCGGTCCAGCGCGTCCAGCGCGCCGCCTTCCAGTTCGATCCACGGCGCCACACCGGCCAGGTCAGCCTCACTGCCGGTGGCATGGCCGAGTACCAGGCGATCCAGCGCGAACTGCCAGGTGTAGGCGTCGTCGGCCGGTGCCTTGTGCTGGTTGCGGTGTTTCGCATCCAGGCCCCAGCGTGCACCGGCCTGCTGCAGCCAGCCATGCAGGCGGTCGAAGTCCACCGCTTCCAGCCCGGCCGCTTCGGCCAGCGGGGCGCTGGCCAACAGGTCCAGCACTTCGTTCAGGCCAAAGCGCGAGACCGGCAGGCCCAGCAGATGCACGAACACATCGGCCAGCGGCTCGCCCGCCAGCGGGCTGCTGTCGGCCAGCGCATAAGGAATGTGTTCCTCCTCGCCGCCGCGACCGCCGAACACCGCTTCCAGGTACGGCACATAGGGATCGATGTCCGGCGCCAGCACCGCGATCTCACGTGCCTGCAGCGGCGGGTCGAAGCGCGGGTCCTGCAGCAGGCTGCGCAGCTGGTCGTGCAGTACCTGCAACTCACGCAGGCGGGTGTGGCAGGCGTGTACCTGCAGGCTGGGGTCGTCGCTGCGCAGGCCGTCGCGCAGTTCACCCGAGGGCAGCGCGCGACGGTGGAACAGGTCACGCTGCAGGCGATGCAGCAGGCTGTCGGACAGGCCACCTTCGTCCAGGCTTGGCCCGGTGTCCTCCTCCGGATCGGAATAGGCGGCGATTTCGCCGGCCGGATGCACCACCTCGTAACTGCCCAGCACCGCCATGAAGTCGCGCCCGGCCGCACCCCACGCTTCTAGCAGCCGGTTCTCGCCGGCTGCTTCACCGAAGGGATCCGGTGCGCCACTGCGCAGGCGCTCGGCCAGCGTCTGCAGATCTCCCCAGTACGACTGCACCGGGGTGGGCATATAGAAGTGCAGCTCGCCTACCCGGGCCTGGGTGGCCATCACCCGCAGCACGTCAGGCGAGATGTTGAGCGTTGCGAACGCGGACATGCGCGGCGGCAGGCCCTGCGGCAGGGGCTGGCCGGCGCCTTCGAAGCGGTCCAGGTACTCCTGGATGCGGCGGGCGCGGTAGTCGTGACCGCGGGTGATGGTGCGCCACAGGATCGCCTGCGGGTCGGCCGGATCGGCACCGGCTGCCCAGCGCAGCAGCCAGTCGCGGCGCCAGGCCTGGTACTTCTCGAACACCGAGGCCAGCTCGCCGGCCAGCGCCCACGGTTTCAATGCGTCATCGCCGGCAAGATAGGACTGCAGCGCGCGCATCGGCGGCTGCGCCAGCAGCGCCGGGTCGCGCAGTGCCTGATACAGCTTCCAGTGCAGGCCGGCCGCGTCCAGATCGTCCTGCTCGCCGCTGACGTTGGCCTTCAGCGCCCGCGCCACGAACTCGCCGGGGGTCAGGAACTGGAGGTTGGCGGCGACGCCGAATTCCGCGGCCAGTGTCGCCTGCAGCCAGCGCCGCATCGCCACCTGCGGGATCAGCACCACTTCCGGCGCCAGCAGCGGCTGGCCCTGCACCGGCGCACGCACGTTGCGCGCCAGGAGCGCGGCCAGCACGTCCAGGGAATTGGAATGGTAGAGGCGGAAATCGCTGCCCGGGTCACTCATCATGCACAGTGTGCAGCACGGCAGGCAGTATTCAATGGTTGGCCCGCCAGCGGTACGGATTGTTCCGGCCCGCCGGCCGATTGTCCCGGCCTACGCGAGGCCTTGCCGTGCAACAATACTGGACCGTCCAGTCTGCTTATGTTCAGCCGACGGGCCCGATCCTTCGATGTCTAAAAAACGTTAATGGTGCCCATGTCGGCTTCCACCTCCAGTCTGGTGCAGTTATCCAACGTCCGCATCGACCGGAGCGGGCGCACGATCCTGCGCGACGTGTCGCTGCAGGTGCCTAAGGGCAGCATCACTGCCGTGCTCGGTCCGTCCGGCAGCGGCAAGTCGACCCTGCTGGCGGCACTGACCGGCGAACTGCGCCCGGTCGCCGGCGAGGTCACCCTGTTCGGCAAGCCGATCCCGCATGACAGCGGCGCGCTGCTGGAAATGCGCAAGAGCGTGGGCGTGCTGTTGCAGGGCAACGGCCTGCTGACCGACCTCACCGTGGCCGAGAACGTCGCCCTGCCGCTGCGTACGCACACCCGCCTGCCGACCGCCGTGCTGCGCCGGCTGGTGCAGATGAAGCTGCATGCGGTGGGCCTGCTGGCCGCCGCCGATGCCTGGCCGCGCGAGTTGTCCGGTGGCATGGCGCGCCGTGTGGCGCTGGCCCGTGCACTGGCGCTGGACCCGCCGCTGATGATCTACGACGAGCCGCTGACCGGGCTGGACCCGATCGCCTCGGGGGTGATCATGAGCCTGATCCAGCGCCTCAACCACAGCCTGGGCCTGACCAGCATCATCGTCAGCCACCACGTGCACGAGACCCTGCCGATCTGCGACCAGGTGATCGCGATCGCCAATGGCGGCATCGTGTTCCAGGGCACGCCCGAGGCACTGCAGTCCAGCCAGGACCCGCTGCTGCGGCAGTTCCTGCACGGCCAGCCCGATGGCCCGATTCCGTTCGATGCCGCGCCACGCGCGAGGGTTGCCTGATGCCGTTCGTCCAAGCCACCCGCTCGCTTGGCCGCGCCGGCCTGTTCTCGCTGACCGTGCTGCGCGGTTCGCTGCCCACGCGTGATTTCCTGGCCGAGCTGACCCGCGAGATCTACAAGATCGGCGCACGCTCGCTGCCGATCATCGCCGTCGGCGGTGCCTTCGTCGGCCTGGTGCTGACCCTGCAGGGCTACCGCACGCTGACCACCTTCGGCGCGGCCGACGCGCTGTCGACCCTGCTCGGCCTTTCGCTGTACCGCGAGCTGGCACCGGTGCTGACCGCGTTGCTGTTCATCGGCCGCGCCGGCAGTTCGATCGCCGCCGAACTGGGCCTGATGCGTGCCACCGACCAGATCAAGGCGCTGGAGCTGATGGCGATCGATCCGGTAGCCAAGGCGGTGGCGCCGCGCTTCTGGGCGGCGGTGCTGACTGTGCCGTTGCTGACCGGCATCTTCTGTTCGCTGGCGATCAGCGCCAGCTACTTCGAAGCCGTGCACGTGCTGGGCCTGGACAACGGCGTGTTCTGGTCGGCGCTGCGCAACAGCGTGGACTTCTGGGACGACTTCGGCGTGGCAATGCTGAAGTCGGCGATCTTCGGCGGCACTGCCGCGCTGGTGGCCGCCTATGTTGGTTTCCACGCCGAGCCGACCATTGAAGGCACGTCGGTGGCGACCACCCGTGCGGTGGTCAACGCCTCGCTGCTGGTGCTGATGTTCAACTTCGTGCTGTCGGCAATGTTGTTCACCTAACCCCTCCACCGGCGGTGCGCAGGCGCGCGCGGCCACCACGACTCGATCAGGTAATCCACATGGCCATCCGCGGTCCCAGACTTGAATTCTCTGTCGGCGCCTTCCTGCTGCTGGCTCTGGCCTCGTTGCTGGTGCTGGCCGTGGCCTCGACCAACCAGCGCTGGAGCTGGGGCAGTGAGGGCTATGACCTGAAGGCGCGCTTCTCCCAGGTCGGCCAGCTGCGCAAGCAGGCGCCGGTGAAGATCGGCGGCGTGACCGTCGGCCAGGTCGCTTCGATCGACCTGGACCCGGTGAAGTTCGAATCCATCGTGACGCTGCGCATGGACAGCAAGGTCAAGGACCTGCCGGCGGACACCTCGGCCGGCATCTTCACCAGTGGTTTGCTCGGCGAGAGCTATGTCGGTCTGCAGCCGGGCGGTGACCCGGACGTGCTGAAGGCCGGCGACGAGATCGTCTTCACCCAGCCGGCCGTGGACCTGATCCAGCTGGTCGGCAAGTACATGTTCAGTGGCGGCGCCGGTGGCGGCACTGCTCAGAAGCCCAACGATGGCGCGCAGGCGCCTGCAACGGAACCGCAACCATGAAAATGAAACTGATCCCGGCCCTGCTCGCCTCGGCGCTGCTGGCAGCCACCCCGTTCCTGGCCCAGGCCCAGGCCGCTGCACCTGCCACTGCCGCAACGCAGAGCCAGGCCGGCAAGGTGGTGATCGATGCCAGCAGCCGCATCCTGTCCACGCTGCAGCAGCGAAAGAGCGAGTTCACCAGCAACCCGGCCAGCCTGCGCAGCTACATCGACAGCGAACTGACCCGCACCTTCGACCGCGACTACGCCGCGCGTCTGGTGCTGGGCCCGCACGCCCGCGGCGCTTCCGACGCCGACATCAAGCTGTTTGCCGATGCGATGGCCGACAGCCTGATGCAGCGCTACGGCTCGACCCTGCTCAACATCCAAGGCAAGCCAAGCTTCCGCCTGAAGGGTGAAAGCCCGCTGCCGGGCAATCGTGGCGTGCGTGTCAGCACCGAACTGGTGCGCGCCGGCAACGAGCCGACTCCGGTCGAGTACTGGATGCGCAACGTGAACGGCCAGTGGAAGATCTTCGACGTCAACATTGAAGGTATTTCCTACGTGCAGACCTTCCGCAACCAGTTCGATACCCCGCTGCGCCAGAAGGGCATCAAGCAGGTGGCCAGCGAATTGCACAGCGGCAGCATGCAGGCCGGGCCCGCGGGCAATGGCAAGTAACGCACTGGCACTGCTGGAAGGCGACACCCTGCGCCTGCGCGGGGTGCTCGACCGTGCCGCGGTGATCTCGCTGTGGCCGCAGCTGCAGGCCCTGCCGGCAACGCTGTCACGGCTGGAGCTGGGCGAGGTGGACCGCGTGGACAGCGCCGGCCTGGCGCTGCTGGCCGAGCTGGCCGCACGCGCGCGCAGGAGCGGTCACCCACTGGTCGTCTCCGGCGCGCCGGCCGGCTACAACGAGCTGAGCGCAGCCTACCGGCTGTCGCCCGATCTGGATTTCAACGCTACTTCTGCTGCGAGCTGACATGAACGTCGTACGCACTCTCCCCTTGATCGTCCTGGCCGCCGCGCTGACCGCCTGCGCCGGCAAGCCCGCACGCAGCGATGCACCGGCAGCCAGTACCGTGGTCCCGGCCAGCACCGTCGCCGAGGCCTCCGCCCCCACCGCCGATACCGCTACGATTGATGCCGCGCCGGCCGCAGCCGTGGTTGCCGCCCCTGCACCGGCCACGCCACCCTCCGTACCGGCCCGCGGCGCCGACACCGATGCGGCCAGGGCCGCAGCGGCGACCGCCCCCGGTGGTGATGACGACTTCGATGCCCTCTATGGCGGCAGCGGCAACACCGGCAGTGCGGCAGCCTACGACCCATGGGAACCGTTCAACCGCAAGGTGCACAAGTTCAACAACGCGGTCGACCGCGGCATTGCCCGTCCGCTGGCCACGGCCTACACCCACGTAGTGCCGCGCTTCGCCCGCACCGGCGTCAGCAACTTCTTCAGCAACCTGCGGGCACCGGTGACCATCACCAACCAGCTGCTGCAGGGCCGCGGTGCCGATGCCTGGGACAGCCTCGGCCGCTTTCTGATGAACAGCACGCTGGGCATCGGTGGCCTGTTCGATCCGGCCAGCAAGGCGATGGTGCCGCGCCGCAATGAAGACTTCGGCCAGACCCTGGGTGCGTGGGGCTGGCGGCGTTCGCGCTACGTGGAACTGCCGTTCTTCGGCCCGCGCACCGTACGCGATGTATTCGGCCTGGCCGGTGACATTCCGCTGTCGCCGATCCGCCGCATCGAGGAGGACAAGGTCCGCATCGGCCTGCAGGGCCTGCAGCTGGTCGATACCCGCGCGCAGCTGCTGGCGGTCGACAACCTGCGTGACACCGCTGTGGACGAGTACTCGCTGGTACGCGATGCGTGGATGCAGCGCCGCAACTACCAGATCGAGAACGATCTGCGCAGCAAGCGCGACCGTGGCCACGACGATGCCAATTCGCCGATCCCGGTCGATGCCATGCCGATGCCGAACTGGAGCAACTGATCGCTGCAGCCCGTGCATGAAAAAACCCCGCCTCGGCGGGGTTTTTCTTTTCCGGTAGGCGCCAACCCTGGTTGGCACGCTTTCCTCAGGCCGCCAGCGCGGCCTCGATGGCTTCGCGCAGGCGCGCGTCATCGGCAGCCACGTCCGGGGCGAAGCGCGCGATGACCTTGCCGTCGCGGCCAACCAGGAACTTCTCGAAGTTCCACAGCACCGCCGGTGCTGCGTGGATCGGAATCTCCTTGCTCGCCAGGCGCTCACGCAGCGGGCCTTCGCCGATCGACTGCGGCTGGGCGGCGGTCAGCTGCTGGTACAGCGGGTGGGTGTCATCACCGGCCACGCTGATCTTGGAGAACATCGGGAAACTGACGTCGTAGGTGAGCTGGCAGAACTGCTGGATCTCCGCCTCGCTGCCCGGCTCCTGGCCGAGGAAGTTGTTGGCTGGGAAGCCCAGCACTTCCAGGCCCTGCGCGTGCTTTTCCGCATACAGCGCCTGCAGGCCTTCGTACTGCGGAGTGAGGCCGCACTTGGAGGCGACGTTGACCAGCAGCAGCACCTTGCCCTGGTAGTCGGCAAGCGAGGACGGCTGGCCGTCGATGGTGGTGAGGGAAATGTCCTGGATCGGGGTGCTCACGTGGGGCTCCGGCAACAGCGGGAAATGGCCCACCAGCATAGCGCTGTGCGCGCGGTTGTAGAGCCGAGCCTACGCTCGGCTGCTGTGGCATCAGCCGAGCGTGGGCTCGGCTCTACACGCAGGATTCAATCCACGCAGATCGTGCCCTGCGCCTTGCCGTCATCAATGCGCTGGCGGCAACCGAAGTTCTGGCGCACGTCGCGCTGGCAGGTACCGGTGACGGCACTGCCGGCGGCCACGTCGCCCGTGGCCAGGCACTGGCCGCTGCAGTCGCTCTTGCGGCTGCAGGCCTTGCCGGCGTCGGCATAGGGAATCACGCACTGCTCGCGCTGCAGCCGGCCGAGCCGCTGCAGGGTGCCACCGGCGGCCTGGCAGTCCACGTCGCGCGCTTCGCGGTACGCCTCGTCCGCTTCGGGGGTGCTGGAGGCGGCCTGCGTGGTCGTGTCCACGGTCGTTGGCGTGCTGCTGCAGGCGGCGAGCAGCGCGGTCAGGACAAGGCTGGTGAAGCGGGGCAGGCGCATGGCGGTACCTGGTCGAAGCGGACAGGCCGCCAGCATACCCATCGGCGATGCAGGCGGCGTGTCAGTGTGGCTCAGGCCTCGTCGCCCTCGCCGTCACTGCCTTCCTCCTCGGCCACCGCATCACCCTCGGCCAGGTCGCCGAGCAGCGACTGCGCCTGTTCGGACGCCAGCGACTCCACGCCACGCAGGCGGCGTTCGATGGTACGGGTCTTGCGGCTGGCCTCCCCGATGCTGCGGCCAACGGTAGTGATCTGCTTCTCAGCCTTTTCCAGGATGCCGGCGAACTTCCCGAACTCGCTCTTGACCGCACCCAGCAGGCCCCACACTTCGCTGGATCGCTTTTCAATGGCCAGGGTGCGGAAGCCCATCTGCAGGCTGTTGAGCAACGCGGTGACCGTGGTCGGTCCGGCCACCACCACACGGTGCTCGCGCTGCAGCAGGTCGACCAGGCCCGGGCGCCGGATCACCTCGGCATACAGGCCTTCGGTGGGCAGGAACATCACCGCGAAGTCCGTGGTGTGCGGTGGCACGATGTACTTGTCGCAGATCGACTTGGCCTGCACGCGCACCGCGCGCTCCAGCTGGATGCCCTGCAGGCGCACGCCCTCGGCATCGCCCTGTTCCTGTGCGTCCAGCAGGCGCTCGTAATCCTCGCGCGGGAACTTGGAGTCGATCGGCAGCCACACCGGCGTGTCGTCGCTGCTGCGGCCCGGCAGGCGCACGGCGATATCGACCATCTCGCCACTATCCGGGCGCACCCTCACCGCACGCGCGTACTGCTCCTGGGTGAGTGTCTGCTCGAGGATGTTCTCCAGCTGCACTTCGCCCCAGCTGCCGCGGTTCTTGACGTTGGTCAGCACGCGCTTGAGGTCGCCCACGCCGGTGGCCAGCTGCTGCATCTCGCCGAGGCCACGCTGCACCTGTTCCAGGCGCTCGGAGACCAGCTTGAAGGAGTTGCCCAGCCGCGTTTCCAGCGTCGACTGCAGCTTCTCGTCCACGGTGTGGCGCATCTGCTCCAGCTTCTGGGCGTTGTCGTTCTGCAGCGCGCGCAGCTGTTCCTCCAGCGTGGCACGCATCTCGGCGATGCGCTGCTCGTTGCGCTGGGTCAGTTCCTGCAGGCGCAGGCCCAGACTGTCGGTCAGGCGCTGCTGCGACTGCGCGCCCTCCTCGCGGCCCTTGCGTGCATCGTCCACCAGGGTCTGGCGCAGTGCCCCGAGCTGGGTATCGGTGCGCGCAGTGAGCTCCTGCAGCTGCTGGCCAAACGCATGGATGCGTGCCTCCTGCTGCTGGCCGAAGGTCTCCAGCTGGCCGCGCAGTTCCTGCAGCCGCTGCCCCATCAACGCTGCGCCGCGCTGCTGGCTGTCGGCCACTTCAGCGCGGGCTTTGCGGGCATCTTCGCCCAGCGCTTCGCGCAGCAGGTCCAGGCGCTGATCGGTGCGGGTGGACAGATCGGTCAGCGCGCGGGCGAAGCCATCGAGCTGTTCGCGCAGTTCGCTGCGCCCGGCGCGGGCCTCCTCGCGCACGGCCTGTTCCAGGCGGTCATGCGGCGGACGGCGCAGCAGGGCGACCAGTTGCAGGATGAGCACGGCCAATAGAAGGCCGGCAATGAGCAGGTATTCGGTTTGCATGGGGCAAGTGTAGGCTGGCCGAGTCTCAGCTGCTGCGTCAGGACCATGCCCGCTCTATACGGAAAGCCCACTTCCATCAACGTGCGCAAGGTACTGTGGCTGTGCGCGGGGCTGGATCTGCCCCTGCATCACGAGCCGGTCCCCCCACCTGATCTGCTGGCCACGCTGAACCCCAACCGGCAGGTGCCGGTGCTGCGCGATGGCGACTTCGTGCTGTGGGAATCCAACAGCATCTGCCGCTACCTTGCCGCGCGCGCTGGACGCGAGGATCTGCTGCCACGTGCGGCGCAGGCCCGTGCGCGGGTGGAGCAGTGGATGGACTGGCAGGCCAGCGATCTCAACAGTGCCTGGCGCCACGTGTTCATGGCGCGCGTGCGCCAGCATCCGGACCATCCGGACGATGCCCGCGCCGAGGCCAGCCTGGCGCAGTGGAACCGGCTGATGGGTGTGCTTGAAGCCCAGCTGGCCGCCACCGATGCCTATGTGGCGGGCAGCACCTTCACCCTTGCAGATATCGTGCTGGGGCTGTCGACCCAACGCTGGCGCAGCACGCCGGGCAGCAAGCCCGCGCTGCCCCACCTCGTCGCATGGTTCGAGCGCCTGCGAGAGCAGCCCGGTTTCGCCGAACACGTCGACAACGGCGTGGCGTGAGCGGTGGTTTCCGCAGCTGTAGGTAGGTGCCGACCCTGGTCGACACGGCTGATCCACGCCATGTGTGGATGAAGCTCCGTAGAGCCGAGCCTATGCTCGGCTGACGCCCACGCGCGAACGGCAGCCGAGCGTGGGCTCGGCTCTACAGGAGCCTTACCAGCCTTCCAGCACGATCTTGCCCTTGGCGCGGTGGCTTTCCAGCAGCGCGTGGGCGCGGCGCAGGTTGGCCGCGTCGATGCGCCCGAAGTGCTCGCCCAGGGTGGTCTGCAGCACGCCGGTGTCGACCAGCTCGGCCACCCGGTTCAACAGGTCGTGCTGGCGCTGCATGTCCGCCGTCCGGTACAGCGGGCGGGTGAACATCGATTCCCAGTGCAGTGACAACGCCTTGCGCTTGAGCGCCATCACATCCACCTGGCCCGGGTCATCGATCAGGCCGAACTGCCCTTGCGGCGCCAGCAGCTCCACGATCTGCGCGTAGTGCTGGTCGGAATGGGTCAGGCTGGCCACGTGCTGCACCTCGCTGATGCCGAGCCGTGCCAGGCCCTCGGCCAGCGGCAGGCTGTGGTCGATCACGTGGTGCGCGCCCATCGCGTAGACCCAGTCCTGGGTATCCGGACGCGAAGCGGTGCCGATCACGGTCAGCCTGGTGAGCTTCCGCGCCAACTGCACCAGGATCGAGCCGACACCACCGGCAGCGCCGATCACCAGCAGGGTCTGGCCTTCGCCCCCGTCCTCGGGAATGCGCAGGCGGTCGAACAGCAGCTCCCAGGCGGTGATCGCGGTCAGCGGCAGTGCGGCGGCAGCGGCGTCATCGAGGCTGGCCGGCTTGCGGCCGACGCTGCGTTCGTCCACCAACTGGTACTGGGCATTGCTGCCCGGGCGATCAATGACGCCAGCGTAGTAGACCGCATCGCCGGGCTGGAACAGGGTCACCTCGCTGCCCACCGCATCGACGATGCCGACCGCATCCCAGCCCAGCACGCGCGGGCCGTCGGTGGCCACGCCTCGGCGGACCTTGGTGTCGACGGGGTTCACCGCCACCGCGCGCACCGCCACGCGCAGGTCGCGCGGGCCGGGCTGCGGCAACTCCAGTTCGAGGTCGATCAGGGCCTGGGGATCATCGATCGGCAGGCCGGCTTGGGTGTAGGCAATGGCGCGCATGGCAGCGGTCCAGTGGGGGAGGAGGCGACAGGTTGCGCCGCACGCGGTCTCGCAGAAAGGCGCAGAATCGGGCAGCACTTTCACTCTGGCGATGAAGATGATCCGCTTCGACGATCTGCAGCTGTTCGTCCGCACTGCTGCGCTGGGCAGCTTTTCGCAAGCGGCCCGCGAGGCCGACCTGCTGCCGGGGCAGGTCGCCGCGGCAGTGGCGCGGCTGGAACGCGAGCTGGACCTGCGCCTGTTCGTGCGCACCACCCGCAGCCTGCGCCTGACCGGCGAGGGCGCGCTGTACCTGCCCTACGCACAGGACGTGCTGGCCACCCTGCGCGAGGGCCAGGCGCGCGTGCAGGCCGAGGACGCCGAACTGCACGGCACCCTGCAGCTGTCGGCGCCGTCGGACTTGGGCCGCAACCTGCTGCTGCCCTGGCTGAGCGCGTTCCGCGCGGCCCATCCCCGGCTGCGCCTGCACCTGCGCCTGTCCGATGAAGTGGCCGATGTGTTCCGCGACCCGGTCGACGTGGCCATCCGCATCGGCCACTTCGACGACGCCAACTACGTCGCCCTGCCCCTGCTGGAAGGCAACCGCCGCGTGTTGGCCGCCTCGCCCGATTACCTGCAGCGGCGTGGCACGCCCACGCGCCTGGAAGATCTGCGTGAGCACGATTGCCTGGTCTACCAGCTCAGCGGTCGTGCCTACGATCGCTGGTCTTTCGACGTCGATGGGCGTCGTACCGTGGTTGCCGTGCGCGGCCCCCTGGTCTGCGACGACGCCGATGTTGTAAGGCGCTGGGCCGTGGCCGGCGAAGGCATCACCTACAAGTCCTGGCTGGACCTTCGCGAGGACGTTCTGGCCGGGCGCCTGCAGCTGCTGCTGGGCGGTGTTGGCAGCGACATCCCGTTGCAGCTGGTGTGCCCGCACCGCAAGCAGTTCTCACCCGCGGTGCGGCAGCTGCACGCGCAGCTGCGCCAGCACCTGCAACCGCTGCTGTCTGGCATGCCGGTTGGCCCCACCGGCCCCCTGTCCTCCGCCGTGGTGCTGGCCGACAATGGCGGCCCCGCGTAAGAGAGAACACCGCCATGCCGTGGATGGGCATCCAGGACCTGTGGACGTTTCTGGTCGCCGTGCTGGTGTTTCTCGCCCTGCCCGGCCCCGGCACCTTCACCCTGCTGACCGCCACTGGCCGTGGCGGCGTGCGTGGCGGCTACACCGCATTGGCCGGCCTGCTGGTCGGCGACCAGATCCTGATGTGGCTGGCGCTGGCCGGCGTGGCCGCACTGCTCAAGGCGAACCCGCTGGTGTTCCACGCCGTGCAGTACCTGGGTGCGGCCTACCTGGTGTGGGTGGGCATCAGCCTGCTGCGCACGCCCAAGCACGAGGGTGGCGACGCTGGCCCGATCCGCATGCAGCCCGGCCGCTATTTCCAGCAGGCGATCCTGGTCAGCCTGCTCAATCCGAAGGCGATCCTGTTCTACATGGCCTTCCTGCCGTTGTTCATCGATCCGAAGGCACAGCAGGGCATCGCCACCTTCGCCGCGCTGGCCGGCATCATCCTGGTGCTAAGTATCGCCTACTGCTCGATGCTGATCGGCGTGGGCAACCTGGCCCGTCGCCGGTTGATCCAGCACCCGCGGATCAGCGATGCGCTGCGCCGCGTGGCCGGCCTGTTCCTGGTGGGGTTCGGCATCCGGCTGGGGTTGAACGGATGAACGGGCGGCTGCCGCTGCTCGGCCTGGCCCTGCTGTTCGCCGGCACCGCCTCTGGCGCCCCGGCCTGCTTTATGCCGATTCCGGCAGTCTGGTCGCGGTGCAGCGCGCGCGCCGGCAATCATGACCCCCGTCAGTGGTAATGCTGCGCTGCGTTCGGTCACACTCGGGAACTTGTCGTTCTAAGTCACCCCTTCCGAGGCCTGCATGTCCCTGTTCCGGCGCAAGTCCCTAGATTCCGTCACCGTCCACGAAGCCGGCAGGCGCCTGATCCCGACGCTCAGCTGGCCGCACCTGATCGCGCTGGGCATCGGCGCCATCGTCGGTACCGGCATCTATACGCTGATCGGCGTGGGTGCCAACCTGGCCGGCCCGGCCGTGCTGATCTCCTTCGCCATCGCCGGTGCGGTCTGCGCCTGTGCGGCGCTGTCCTACGCCGAGCTGTCGACGATGATGCCGGCCGCCGGCAGTGCCTACACCTACAGCTACAGTGCGCTGGGCGAGGTGTTCGCCTGGGTGGTGGGCTGGAGCCTGATCCTGGAGTACTCGCTGGTGGTGAGTACGGTGGCGGTGGGCTGGTCCGGCTACTTCGTCGGCTTCCTCGAATGGGTCCACACCCAGTTCGGCTGGAACGTGCACCTGCCGGCCTGGCTGGCGGCCGGCCCGCACGTGGAAGGCGGCATGATCAACCTGCCGGCGATCATCATCACCTGGCTGGTGGCCGGCATGCTGATGGCCGGCACCAAGGAAAGCGCCACACTCAACGCGATCCTGGTGGTGTTCAAGCTGATCGCGCTGGCCATCTTCGTGGCCGTGGCCCTGCCCGCGTTCGACAGCGCCAACCTGCAGCCGTTCATGCCGTACGGCTTCGCCAAGTCGATGGGCCCCGATGGCGTCGAGCACGGCGTGATGGCGGCAGCGGCGATCATCTTCTTCGCCTTCTACGGCTTCGATGCGATCTCCACCGCCGCCGAGGAAACCAAGAACCCGGGCCGCGACCTGTCGATCGGCATCATCGGTTCGATGATCGGCTGCACCATCGTCTACGTGCTGGTGGCGCTGGCCGCCGTGGGTGCGATGAGCTACGCGGTGTTCGGCCACAGCGCCGAGCCGCTGGCCCTGATCATGCGCCAGCTGGGCCATCCGACCGCGGCGATGGTGATCGGCGTGATCGCGATCATCGCCCTGCCGACCGTGCTGTTGGCCTTCCTGTACGGCCAGAGCCGCATCTTCTTCGTGATGAGCCGCGACGGCCTGCTGCCGCGTCGCCTGTCCAAGGTGAACGCACGTACCGGCACGCCGGTGGCAACCACGCTGTTCACTGCGGTCGTGGTTTCCGCGCTGGCCGGCGTGGCGCGCCTGGACGAGATTGCCGCACTGGCCAACGCCGGTACCCTGGCCGCGTTCACTGCGGTAGGCATCTGCCTGGTGGTGCTGCGGCTGCGCGAGCCGGACCGCGCGCGCACGTTCCGGACGCCGCTGGCCTTCGTGGTTGGCCCGCTGGCCGCGCTGGGTTGCATCTACCTGTTCATCAGCCTGCCGCACACCACCCAGCTGTACTTCCTGTTGTGGAACGTGGCCGGCCTGGTGCTGTACCTGCTGTACAGCCGACGCCATGCGCTGATCGCGAAATAGACCGATCACCGGTAGTGCCGGCCGCTGGCCGGCACCACCGCAGGGCGTTTCAACCGCCCTGCTTTGCGGCGTAGTCCTGCGCCTGGCGCATCACCCGCAGCAGGTTGCCGCCCCAGATGCCGGCGATCTGCTTCTCGGTATAGCCCTTGCGCAGCAGCCACGCGGTGATCTTCGGCAGCTGGCTGACATCGGGCAGGTCACTCAGTCCGCCACCACCATCCCAGTCCAGGCCGATGCCCGCGTGCTCAGGGCCGACCACCGTGAGGATGTGGTCGAAGTGGGCGAAGAAGTCGTCCAGGCTGGCGTGCCGCACCGGGTGCTCGTGGTCCAGTGCCTGTTCGGCCTTCAGCAGGGCAACGCCTTGTTCGATGCCCATGCCTTCCCAGCCGCCCAGCTGCTTGCTCAGCGCTTCCTCGGCCTGTTTGCGCTCGGGCGTCTTCGCGGTGTCGATCAGGTAGCCGCCATAGGCGTTCACCTGGATCACGCCGCCGGCTTTGGCCAGCTTGCGCAGGCGCGCGTCGTCAAGATTGCGCGGGTGGTCGTAGACCGCCTTGGCCGAGCTGTGCGACAGCACGAATGGTACCGGCATCATTGCCAGCAGATCGTCGAACACCGCATCCGATGCATGTGACTGGTCGATCACGATGCCCAGCTTCACCGCCTGCCGCACCAGCTCCTTGCCGGCCGGGCTAAGTCCTTTCCATTCCGCACCCTTGGGATCGGTGGCCGAATCGGCGAACTCGTTGTTGGCAAAGTGCACGGTGCTGAGCAGGCGCAGGCCGGCGCGGTGGTAGAACGAGAGCAGGCTGGGATCGGCCACCAGCGGGCTGGCGTTTTCCATGCTGATGTAGACCACACGCTTGCCGGCCGCCTTGATCCGCGCCGCGTCATCGGCGGTCAGTGCCAGCGCGAACCGCTCGGGGTTGGCGGCCAGCATCTCGCGTATTTCCAGCAACCGCTGCAACCCGTGGTCACGTTCGGCCAGGTGAGCGGCGGGGCTGCGGTCGCCCTGGTCGGTGTAGATCGCCCAGAACCCGCCGTCCAGCGCGCCTTCGACCATGCGCGGGTAGTCCACCTGCGAGAGTGCGTTGCGGTCGTGGCGCTGTTCGATGTCGAAGCCGGTGCGGCCGAAATTGGCCGGCGTATCCAGATGGCTGTCGAGGGTGACCAGGCGCTGCTGCAGGGCCTTGGCGCGGGCCAGCTCCTGCGTGCTGAACTCGATGGCGTGGGCGGACAGTGGCGCGCACAGCGCCACGGCAAGCACGAAGGACAGGTGGCGCAACGATGGCATGGGCTCTCACCGGTGTTGGGAAGAGCCCGACCATAGCGCTGTGGCCCGCCGTTTTGTAGCGCCGGGCATGGGCTCGGCTGCCAGACAGATCAGCCGAGCGTGGGCTCGGCTCTACAGAGATCGGCAGTCACGCGGTCAATCCACCACGCGGCAGAACACGGCCTTGAGGTAACGCGATTCCTGCACGTGGGCCATGAACGGATGGTCCGGGCCGGCGCCGGCGACCTTCAGGATCTGGATCGTGCGGCCGGAGAAATAGGCCGCGCGGCGCAGCATGTCGAGGAACTGGTCCTCGGCCACCAGGCCGGTGCAGGAAAACGTGGCGAACAGGCCGCCCGGCTTCACCACGCCAAGCGCCAGCTTGTTCATGTCCAGGTACTTCTTCAGTGCGGTGATGACCTGGTCGCGGTCGCGGGTCATCTTCGCCGGGTCCAGGATCACCACGTCGTACTGCTCCCCGCGGTTGGCGGCGTCGCGCAGCCACGGGAAGATATCGGACTGGATGAACTTCGGGCGCACGTTGTTCAGGCGCGAATTGCCCTTGGCGATCTGGATGACGTCCTCATCAATGTCGATGCCGACCACTTCCGAGGCGCCACGCGCTGCTGCGTACACGGCGAAGCCACCGGTGTTGCAGCACAGGTCCAGAACGCTCTTGCCTTCCACCTGCTGGCTCAGCCACTCGCGGTTCTCGCGCTGGTCGGCGAAGAAGCCGGTCTTGTGTGCACCGGCCGGGTCGGCGCGGAACTTGATGCCGTACTCGGTGATCACCGCCGCTTCGGTGGTGGTGTTGCCGTGGAAGTCGAAGCTCTCCTGCTTCTGCACGTGTTCGTCGGCGAAGCTGTGGAAACGGCAGCCCGGGAACTGCTCGCGCAGGGCGTCGTAGATCCATTCGCGGTGGCGGAACATGCCGGCGGCGAAGAACTCGACCACCACCAGGTCGCCGTAGCGATCCACCACCAGGCCGGACAGGCCGTCGCCTTCGCTGTGCACCACGCGCCAGGCGTCGGAGACCGCGTCGAGCTTCAGCACCTCACGGCGCAGCGACACCGCCTGGGCGATCTTGCGCGAGAACCAGCCGGCATCGACCGGCACGTTCTGGTCGGTCTCAAGGATGCGCACGGCAATGCGCGAGTGCCCGTTGTAGAACCCGCGGCCAATGAACTCGCCATCGATGCCGACCACGTCGACGATGGAACCGGGCTTGGGCCGGACGGTCGGCTTCTCGACCAGTTTCTGGAAGATCCACGGGTGGCTGGAACGCCACGCATTCTTGAGGCGGACAATCGGAAGGGGGGTATTCATCCGGTCATTGTAGCCGGGGGGCACCGGGGGCCGGAAATCCAGGGCCCGGCGCGGCATTTGACGGCGGCCCGGCCAGGCCGCAGAATCGGCAGCAGAAGGGGAGTAGCTCCCAGACGTTGTCGCCGTCATTTCGAGCCCGCAGGCTCCGGTGCAACGGCAGTTCCAGCCGACTGGAACTGCGAGCGAGACCTTCGCCGTACTGGCGAAGCTCTGTCCCTGGATCCCCCTCCCGATCCTCCGTTGCAGATCCTCGCCGTCCGGCTTGGCATTCATCTTTCCAACGGACATTCCCAATGCAGACGATCGGTAACGTGTGGTTGTGGGGCGGCTTCGCAGCGGTGGTGGTCATCGCCCTGCTGGTCGACCTCGTGTTGATGCGCCATGGTGGACCGCACAAGGTCACCTTCAAGGAGGCCCTGTGGTGGTCCATCGGCTGGGTCGCGCTGGCCCTGCTGTTCAATGCCGGCCTCTGGTACTACCTGAATGAGACCGCCGGCCAGGTGGTAGCGAACAAGGTCGGCCTCGAATTCCTGACCGGCTACTTGGTCGAGAAGGCGCTCGCGGTCGACAACATCTTCGTGTTCCTGATGATCATGAGCTACTTCGCGGTGCCGGATGAGCAGCGCCAGAAGGTGCTGATCATCGGCATCCTGGGTGCGATCGTGCTGCGTACGATCATGATCTTCGCCGGCAGCGTGCTGATCAGCCAGTTCCATTGGCTGCTCTACGTATTCGGTGCTTTCCTGCTCTTCACCGGTTGGAAGATGTGGTTTGCCGCCGGCCAGGAGCCGGACCTGGAGACCAACCCGGCCCTGCGCTGGATGCGCAAGCACCTGCGCCTGCTGCCCGACTACGCCGGCAACGCGCTGAGCGTGAAGCGCGACGGCGTGCGCTGGTTCACCCCGCTGTTCGCGGTGCTGATCCTGATCGCGGTCACCGACGTGATCTTCGCGGTGGACAGCATCCCGGCGATCTTCGCGATCACCACCGACCCGTTCATCGTGCTCACCTCCAACGTGTTCGCGGTGCTGGGCCTGCGCGCGATGTTCTTCCTGCTGGCCGGCATGGCCGACCGCTTCCACCTGCTGCCGTATGGCCTGGCGCTGGTGCTGGGCTTCATCGGCATCAAGATGATGATCATCGACCTGTTCAAGATCCCGACCCCGGTGTCGCTGGGCGTGGTCGCGGTCATCATCGCCGCCACCGTGGTACTGAGCCTGAAGTACCCGCCGAAGGAAGGCTCCGGCCACGCCTGATCATGGCCGGCCGGCGGGATTGTCCCGCCGGCCGCACCCACTCTCCCGCAGCGGTGGCCTTGGTTTCGCGCCAGTCACCGCCATTGCTGAGGTATGGACAACAACGCGCCCCTGCCCGCCGGCGACGTGCCGGCCCCTCGCGATGACCGCTCGCGCATCCTGCGGGCGTTCAATCTCAGCCTTGCCGCTGTGCTGGTGCTGGTGGCCGTGTTCGCCCTGCAGGGCACCTTCGACTGGCGGCCGTGGGCGGTCGCACCGCTGGAAGCCAAGGGCCTGCTTGGCCTGATCGGTGGGCCGATGCTGCATGCCTCGGTCGAGCATATCGCCGCCAACAGCATCGCGCTCCTGATCCTGGGCACGCTGGCTGGAAGTGTCTACCCGAAAGCAACCGTACGCGCCCTGCCCCTGCTGTGGCTGGGCTCGGGCATCGGCGCGTGGATGCTGGGCAATCCGGGCAGCGTGCACCTGGGCGCCAGCGGCGTGACCCACGGCCTGATGTTCCTGCTGGCCAGCCTGGGCCTGCTGCGCCGCGACCGCACGGCCATCGCCACCGGCCTGATCGGCATGCTGTTCTACGGCGGCATGCTGATGACCATCCTGCCACACGCCGATGGCGTGTCCTGGCAGTCGCACATGGGCGGCGCCTTCGCCGGCATCATCGCCGCGCTGCTGTTCCGCAACGCCGACCCGCTGCCGCCGCGCCCGCGCTACAGCTGGGAAGACGAAGAAGACGAGGCAGAACCGCTGGCCGACGACGAGCTGGAGCCGCCGTCGCCACAGCGCGTGCCGGTGCTGTGGCAGCCGCGCGAGGGCCAGGACTACGTGGTGATTCCTTTCCGCCGGCCGGACGAACCGCGCGGTTGAAGCGAGGGGCCGCCGGGCATGGCCCGGCGCTACCGTGTGTGGGCGTCCGGGGTAGCGCCGGGCCATGCCCGGCGACGCGTTGCAGCGTCAGTTCCCGGCCGCACCCATGCCATCCACCGCCTGCCGGCCCAGCGCCGGATCATCGGTGAAGAACGCATCGATGCCGGTCGCCAGATAGGCGTGCATCTCGGCAATCGAACCTTCGGGATTGCGCGCGGTGTCGGCGCCCTTGCGCAGGTTGCTGGCCTGGAAGTGGTTCTCCGGACGGAAGGTGTACGGAATCACCATCAGCCCCACTGCATGTGCGTCCTGTACCAGCGTGGTCGGAGTGCTCAGCGCGCCCTTGGCATCCAGCGGAATGATCGAGCGCAGTTCCGGGCCGATGCCGTCGGCGTAGCTGGCGATGTCCTTCAGTCCGGCCGGGGTCATCATCTGCGCGTAGGTGAGCGTGCCACCGGCCTTGGCGATGTCGGCCGGCTGGGTGCCGCCCTTCCACAGCAGTTGCAGCAGGCGGATGTTGCTGCCGCGCGGGATCTTGCCGCGCAGGTAGCGCAGGTTGGCGGTCTCGAACGACTGGATGGTGACCGGGCCGACGTTGGTATAGGCATTGCCACGCAGCGCGGTCAGGAGCTTGTCTTCCATCGGCAGGCCGATCGACTGGAAGTAGGTCGGGTGCTTGATCTCCGGCACCAGGCCGATGCCACGGTTGGCACGCCCGGCCTGCTGGACAAGGAATGCGAGGATCTCGTCCAGGCTGGCGATGCGGAACTGGCCGTCATAGGCGGTGCTGCGCAGTTCCGGCAGGCGCTCGCGCGCGTACAGGGTCTTCAGCTCGGCCAGGGTGAAGTCTTCGGTGAACCAGCCGTCGACCTTCTGCCCGTCGATGACCTTGCTGGTGCGGCGGCTGGCGAACTCCGGATGCGAGGCCACATCAGTGGTGCCGCTGATCTCGTTCTCGTGGCGGGCCACCATCATTCCGTCCCTGGTCATCACCAGGTCCGGCTCGATGTAGTCGGCGCCATCGGCGATCGCCTGCGCATAGGCGGCCAGGGTGTGCTCGGGCAGCAACGCGCTCGCCCCGCGATGGCCATAGACCGACACCTTGGGCGTGGCCGGGGTGGAGGATTCAGCACTCATGGCCACCGATGGTGCCACGGCCAGCGACAACAGCAACGCACAACCCCACGACTTCACTGCGACTTCCCCAAGCGGTATGTGATGGGCGCCAGTATGCGGCGGCAATGTGACAGGTGGGGGAAGCCCGCACCTGTAGAGCCGAGCCCATGCTCGGCTGACGGGTAGAGCAGCCGAGCATGGGCTCGGCTCTACAGTTACTTGCCGATGCAGAAACTGGAGAAGATCCTTCCCAGCAGGTCATCGGCACTCATCTGCCCGGTGATCTCGCCCAGCGCGTCATGCGCCAGCCGTAGTTCCTCAGCAGCCAGTTCCAGGTGCTCCTGCGCCAGCTCGCCATCGGCGCGCTGCGCGTGCTCCTGCGCACGCTCGATTGCATCCACATGCCGCGCGCGCGCGGAGAACTCGCCATCCGCCTGCTCCCCTGCCCCGGCCGAAGCGATCAAACGCAGGCGCGCGTGCAGATCCTCCAGGCCGGCACCGGTCGCAGCCGAGACGAACACACGGTCCGGGTCGTCCAGCATCGGCAGCGCATCCAGCAGGTCCGACTTGTTGTGGATGTAGACCTTGTGTGGCACCGCTGCCACGGCCTCGCCCAGCGCCGCTTCACCCGCCGCCGGATCGCGCGCGTCCAAGACGATCAGGGCCAGGTCGGTTCGCTCGATCTCCACATGGGCGCGGCGCATGCCTTCGCGTTCGATGGCGTCGCCGCCGTCGCGCAGGCCAGCGGTATCGACCAGGGTCAGTTCCAGCCCGTCCAGGCGGATGGTCTCGCGAAGCGTGTCGCGGGTGGTGCCGGCGATGTCGGTGACGATGGCGCGTTCACTGCCGGCCAGCGCATTGAGCAATGAGCTCTTTCCGGCATTGGGCGGACCGATCAGCACCGCGTGCAGGCCATCGCGCAGGCGGCGACCGCGTTCGGCATCGCGGCGCAGCAGGGCCAAGTCGCTGCGCGCCTGTTCCAGCCCGCGCCGCACCTGTGCGCCACCGAGCGTATCCAGCGGTTCGTCGGCGAAGTCGATGGCCGCTTCCACGTGGATGCGCAGCGTGACCAGCTGCTCGAACACGGCCTCGATGCGGCGCGAGAACACGCCATCCAGCGAGCGTCGTGCAGCGCGTGCGGCACGGTTGTCGCCGGCGGCGATCAGGTCAGCGATGGCCTCAGCCTGGGCCAGGTCGAGCTTGCCGTTGAGGAACGCGCGTTCGCTGAACTCACCCGGCCGCGCCTGGCGCGCACCGAGCGCGATGCAGCGCGCGACCAGCTGCTGCAGCAGCACCGGGCTGCCATGGCCCTGCAGTTCCACCACCTCTTCGCCGGTGAAGCTGTTCGGTGCCGGGAACCACAGCACGATGCCATCGTCGATGACCTCGCCGTCGGCATCACGCAGGCGCGCGTAGTGCGCGTGGCGCGGCCGCAGCGCGGGCGCCCCCAGCGCATTGGCAATCGCCGCAGCGCGCGGACCGGACAGGCGCAACAGGCCGACACCGCCGGCGCCGGGGGCACTGGCGATGGCCACAATGGTGTCGGTGCGGATCGCGTCGTTCATGGCTCAGAGCTTCTCCAGCTGCGTGCGTGCCTGCGCGGCACCGCTGCCCTGCGGCTGCAGCGCCAGGTAGGTGGTGTAGGCCTGCTTCGCCTTGGCCTTGTCGCCGGCGTTGAAGTAGGCATCACCCAGGTTGAGATAGGCCACGGCGCGCGATGGGTCGATCTTCAGCGTGTTCTCCAGCCAGCGCGCCGCTTCGGCATAGCGCTGCTGGCGGTAGTAGACGAAACCGAGGTTGTTGGCGGCCTGGGCAAAGTCCGGACGCAGCTTCAGTGCTTCGGTGAACTGCGCGACTGCCTCGTCGTACTGCTTCTCGCGGTACAGCTGCAGGCCACGGTCGTTGGCCTGCTGCGCGCGCTGGCGGTCGGACGCCGGGCCGGCGGAGGGCACTACCAGCTTGGCCTTGCCGCCCTGCAGGTCAGCCACCGTCACCGGCGCCTGGCTGCCCTTGGCCTCGCTGGCGGCATCCACCTTGTTGTTCAGTGCGATTGCATCGGCGGTCAGCTGGCGCGTATCGGCATTGAGGAATTCCTGGCTGTCCGGCACCTGGAACACGAACTCGCCGCCCTGCGAACCGGGCAGGCTGCCGAAGGCCGGCGTCTGGTGCGAAACGGCCGAGACGGCCGGCGCCACGTAGGCGGCCAGTTCAGTACCGGTGATCAGGCCGTCGCCGTTGAGGTCACCCTTGCCGGCCAGCGCCTGCAGCAGCACCCAGGTAAACACCGAGTGACCGTTCGGGCCGGCGTCGGCCACCTGCTGGTCGGCGCCGCCGGCGGTCAGCATCTGCCGCGCGCTGCGGCGGGCATTCTCGCGCAGGAACGACGACGACGACGGGCCACCACGGGTCAGGCCCAGGCCGCTGTAGCAGGCATCCATCACGAACATCACGTGCTTGGCCTGCATGCTCTCGGCGATGTTCTGGATATCGGTCATCGCGATGGCATCGGTAGCGAATTCCTTCGGGTCCGAATCAACCGGGATGATGTAGCCGAGGTCGCGCCCTGAGGCGAGCTGGCGGGTCGCGCCGTGGCCGGCGAAGAACACGAACACGCGGTCGTTCCTGCCAGTGCGGTCATCGGCCAGGCGGTCGTGGAAGGCGGCCAGGATGTTGTTGCGGGTGGCCTGCTCGTTCTTCAGCACGATCACCTGCGAGGACGGGAAGCCGAACTGCCCGGTCAGGGTACCGGCCACCGCCTGCGCGTCGTGGCTGGCGTATTCCAGCTTCGGCCACTTGGCGTAGTTGTCGATGCCGACCACGATCGCCCACGACTTCTCGTAGCCGGTGGTGACGGTCGCGGCACCGGTATCGCCCTTGCGCGCACGGGCGACGGTGAAGTCGCGGCCGTTCCAGCCGGCGAACTGGTAGCCATCGGCGATCAGCCGGTCGAGGATCTGCGGCAGTGCCTTCACTGCACGATCGTGGATGTCGTGGAACAGGATGATGCCGCGCTGTTCCTTGTTCACCTGGTCCAGCACGCGCTGCACGATCGATTCCGGCACCGGGTCGGCCCAGTCCATCGAATCGATGTTCCACATGATCGACTTCAGTCCGGCCTCGTTGAGCAGCTGCAGGCCTTCGGCGTTGCGCGCGCCGTACGGGAAGCGGAACAGCGGCGCGCGCTTGCTGTCGACATCCTTCAGCAGCGTGTCGGTGTCGAGCACCTGCTGGCGCAGCGCGTCACCGGTGGTGCGCGACAGTTGGGCGTGGGTCAGGCTGTGGTTGCCGACCGCATAGCCTTCTTCCATCAGGTTGCGGCTGATCTTCGCCATCGGGCCGAGGCTGACCTTGCCGTCGGCCTCGACCTTGCCCAGGTTGCGGCCCACTTCGAAGAAGACACCCGGCACGTCATAGCGCTTGAGGATGGCCACCACTTCATCGGTATAGGCCTTGTGCGGACCGTCGTCGAAAGTCAGCACCACGGTCTTGGCCGGCAGGTCGCGGCCGAAGATCTCGCGGTCGCTGTCCTTCATCGACATCGGGTACGGCTCGATCACGCCGTAGTCGCGCAGGATCGCTTCGCGGCTGTAGTCCTTGTGCAGGTGGGCGATGTAGTCCTCCCACTTCTCGCGCTTCAGCTCGATGGCGCGGGTGCGCTCGAAGCGGCTGAAGATGCGGGTCAGTTCCTGGTTGTAGTTGCGCTCGATCTCATCGAGCGCTTCCAGATCCTCACCGATGCGCTGGTGCAGCTTCACCGCCGGCAGCGACGAATCGGTGCCGACGCGCTCATGCAGATCACGCAGTACTTCGCGGAAGGCCAGGCGGTCGGCGTCGAACAGTTCCGGCGCCGACTCGATGTAGTCCAGCACGGTGCCGAGGGTGGCGAAGCGCTGCGGGCTGGAGCCGCGCAGCAGGGTGTCGAACTGCGCGGCGATCGCCGTGCGCTGTTCCAGGCCATCGTGGAACAGCTGCTGGCCCACGCGCGTGGAGGTACCGCGGTCGGCGGCCGACTGATGTTCCTCGTCGGCCAGCAGCACGATGATCCGGCGGTAGCCGTCGAGCTGTTTCTGCAGGGCCGCCAACAACGGTGCGGCCGCGGGATCGGCGGCGGCCGCGGCCTGCGCGCTCGCCTGGGTGACGGTGGTCGCCGGCGCCTTCGCGTCCTTGTCGCCGCAGCCGGCAACAACCAGGGTCAACAACAGCGAGGGCAGGAACAGGCGGAACGACGACGCACGCGGCATGGCGGACTCGAAGGTGGGAGGAACGGTGTGCCGGCGATTCTAACGCCGCATGCGAAAAGCCCGCCTTGCGGCGGGCTTTTGCTGGGGTCAGCCGGCCAGCGGCCGGCTCTACCGATTACTTCTTCTTGACCGGGGCCGGAGCGGTGGTGGCCGGGACCGGCTCGCCGCCATGGCGCTTGGTCATCCACCACTGCTGCAGCAGGCCCAGGCCGCCGTTGACCACCCAGTACAGGACCAGGCCGGACGGCATGAAGGCCATCATGACGCCGAACACCAGCGGCATGAACTGCATCATCTTCTGCTGCATCGGGTCCATGCCCGGTGCCGGGGTCAGCTTCTGGGTGAACCACATCACTGCCACGTTGATGACCGGCAGGATGAAGTACGGGTCGCGTGCGGTCAGGTCCTGGATCCAGCCGAACCAGGGCGCCTGGCGCAGTTCGACCGATTCCACCAGCACCCAGTACAGGGCGAAGAAGATCGGCATCTGGATGAGGATCGGCAGGCAGCCGCCCATCGGATTGATCTTTTCCTTCTTGTACAGCTCCATCATCGCGGTCTGGAACTTCTGGCGGTCATCGCCATAGCGTTCCTTCAGCTGCGCGATGCGCGGCTGGAAGCGGCGCATCTTGGCGCCGCTCTTGTACTGGGTTGCCGACAGCGGGTACAGCACCAGCTTCAGCAGCACCACCAGCCCGACGATCGCCCAGCCCCAGTTGCCGACCAGCTTGTGCACCTGGTTCAACACCCAGAACAGGCCCTGGCCGATCACCGCCATCATCGAGAAGCGGCTGTAGTCGACCACGCGGTCCAGGCCCGGCACATCTTCCTTGGCGATCAGGTTGACCAGCTTCGGGCCGACCCACAGGCGGGCTTCGGTGCTGGTCGACTGGCCCGGCGCCACGGTGAAGGCCGGGCCACGCGCTTCGATCAGGTCACGACCGGCCACCTGCGACAGCACGTAGTGTGCGGTCTGGTCCTTCTGCGGGATCCAGGCGGTGAAGAAGTGGTGCTGCAGCATCGCCAGCCAGCCGCCGGTGATGTTCTGGTTCAGCGTGCCGTCTTCCAGGTAGTCCTTGAACGCACGACGCTGGTACTTCTTGTCATTGTCGTACCAGGTGGCACCGTTGAAGCTGAAGGAATCCGGGTTGGTCATGCTCCGCGACAGAATGGTCGGGGTGCGGTCCAGGGTGCGGTAGACGTAGCCGTTCCACGGCGCGGTGCCGGCGTTGCTGACTTCGTCCTTGAAGCGCACGGCGTACTCGTTGCGCGAGACGGTCAGGGTGCGCTTGATGGTCACGCCGTTGTCGGCGGTCCACACGAACGGGATCTGCAGCTCGTTCTGGCCCTTGGCCAGCACGAAGTCGGTGGTGTCACCCACCAGCTTGAAGCCGTCGGCGCCGGGAACCGGGGTGTTCTTGTCTTCGCTGGCCCAGCCACTGATCGCGCTGTACGGGTGGGCGGGGTCTTCGGTCAGCAGGCGGACCGGCGGACTGCCTTCGTCCTTGGTCTGCGGGAACTGCAGCAGCTCGGCGTCGAGCACGCGGCCGCCGTCGAGCACCAGGCGCAGCACGTCGGTGGTGACCGTCACGCGCTGGCTGGCCGGGGTAGCGCTGGCCTGGGCCTGTGCGGCGGCCTGGCCGGGGGCGCCCGGCACCTGGGCGCTGGGGATGGCGCCGGGGTTCGCGCCCGGAACACTCTGTGCGGCGGCCGGGGCCGACGTGGTGGTTGGTGCCGGGGTCGGAGCAGCGTTTTCACGGCTCCACTCCATCCACAGCAGCACGGCCACCATCAGCCAGGCAAAAATGAGGAATACGCGGGTCTGGTTCATCAGCGGACAGGCTCGGCGGGGCCGGGACGCGATGCCGGCTCGGTCAAAGAAGGAGTTGCGATGCCATCAGGCGGCGGCATTGTGCCGTCCACGCCCGGCGTGGGCAATGCACGCAGGCGACGCAGCAGGCGCAGGAAGGCCTGGCGGATCTCGTCGTTGCTGGCGGAACGCGCAGTACTACGAGCCACGACGACAAAGTCGCCTGGCTGGATGTCGGTACGTGTCTGACGCAGGATGTCGCGCAGGACGCGCTTGATCCGGTTACGCCCGACGGCGTTCGGATCGACCTTGCGGGAAACCGCCAGACCCAGCCTGGCCGGCCGGTCAGCCGGCAGCCAGTGCAGGGTCATCAGCGGATCGGACACACGGCGGGCGCCGTTGAAGACCGTTGAATATTCGGCACGCGTGCGAACCCGCGCAGAGCGAGGGAATCGCTTGCGCGGGTCTGCAGTATTCACTGTCGAAGGGATTGCGTCTGCCGCGATGTGCGGCATGGCAATCAGGCGCTCAGGACTTTGCGGCCCTTGGCGCGGCGACGCGACAGGATCTTGCGGCCGTCAGCGGTCTTCATACGGGCACGGAAGCCGTGGTCGCGCTTACGCTTGAGGTTGCTGGGCTGGTAGGTGCGCTTCGTGGCCATTGGGGGCCTCTCGTATGAATGGGACGGAAAGAACCGGAAATTCTAGAGAGGCCCCCCCCCTCACGTCAACCCCTGGGGACTACGCGAATTCACCGGGCTGTGCAATAGCTGTGGATGTTTTTGTGAATAAGTAGGGGACAAGCATTCCGAAGGCGGGCGCTCGGTGGTAGTCTGAGCCATCCATTTCCCCCCTTTCCGGCCTGTGTCTGGGCGCCTTGTCGCGTCCATGCACCGGCCACCGGACGATTATTGCTGATGGATGCCTGGTCCCGTAGTCTCGAGCGCCTCGAAGCGGAGTTCCCGCCGGAAGACGTTCATACCTGGTTGAAGCCGCTGCAGGCCGATCTGCGCGTGGACAGCCTGGTGCTGTATGCACCAAATGCCTTCATCGTCGACCAGGTCCGCGAGCTGTACCTGGCCCGGATCCGCGAACTGCTGGCTCACTTCGCCGGTTTCAGCGACGTTTTTCTTGAAATCGGCTCGCGCCCGCGCCCTGTGGAGACGCAGAACGCGCCGGTTTCCACGTCGTCGGCGCCTGTGTCCAGCGAACCGCAGGTGCCGTTTGCCGGCAATCTGGACAATCACTACACCTTCGCCAACTTCGTCGAAGGCCGCAGCAACCAGCTGGGCCTGGCCGCCGCCTTCCAGGCAGCGCAGAAGCCGGGCGACCGCGCGCACAACCCGCTGCTGCTGTACGGAGGCACCGGCCTGGGCAAGACCCACCTGATGTTCGCCGCCGGCAACGCCATGCGCCAGGCCAATCCGGGCGCGAAGGTGCTGTACCTGCGTTCGGAACAGTTCTTCAGCGCGATGATCCGGGCCCTGCAGGAAAAGACCATGGATCAGTTCAAGCGCCAGTTCCAGCAGGTCGACGCGCTGCTGATCGATGACATCCAGTTCTTCGCCGGCAAGGACCGCACCCAGGAAGAGTTCTTCCACACCTTCAACGCGTTGTTCGATGGCAAGCAGCAGATCATCCTGACCTGCGACCGCTATCCGCGCGAGGTCGAAGGCCTGGAAGCGCGCCTGAAGTCGCGGCTTGCCTGGGGTCTGTCGGTCGCGATCGAACCGCCGGACTTCGAGACCCGCGCCGCGATCGTGCTGGCCAAGGCGCGCGAACGTGGCGCCGAGATTCCCGATGATGTTGCGTTCCTGATCGCCAAGAAGATGCGCTCCAACGTGCGCGACCTCGAAGGTGCGCTCAATACCCTGACCGCCCGCGCCAACTTCACCGGCCGCGCGATCACCACCGAATTCGCCCAGGAAACCCTGCGCGACCTGCTGCGCGCCCAGCAGCAGGCGATCAGCATTCCCAACATCCAGAAAACCGTTGCCGACTACTACGGCCTGCAGATCAAGGATCTGCTGTCGAAGCGTCGGACCCGCTCGCTGGCCCGCCCGCGCCAGGTCGCCATGGCCCTGACCAAGGAACTGACCGAGCACAGCCTGCCCGAGATCGGCGACGCCTTTGCCGGTCGCGATCACACCACGGTGCTGCATGCCTGCCGCCAGATCCGGACCCTGATGGAAACCGACGGCAAGCTTCGCGAGGACTGGGACAAGCTGATCCGGAAGCTGAGCGAATGATGCACGGATGCCGATGAGGCGTCATCGCACAAAACGGTGCAGAATCCGGTAGCAAGCGCGGGACACGTTGTGGATAAAAATGGCGTTTGAAATCGCGCTGGAGTTACCCACAGCTTTCCCCACCCTCTGGGGGTCGGTAATACAGAGGGTTTCGAGGCCAGAAACTCTTTTATTTACAAAGACTTAGCGTTGTTTTCCAGCGATTCTGTCTCTACCAGCACCACCAAGCTTTTGATTTATTCCACATTTTTTAAAGCATAGGGGCACGGAACCACATGCGTTTCACACTGCAGCGCGAAGCCTTTCTCAAGCCGTTGGCACAGGTCGTCAACGTGGTCGAACGCCGCCAGACCCTTCCGGTTCTGGCCAATTTCCTGGTCCAGGTGCAGAACGGCCAGCTGTCGCTGACCGGTACCGACCTGGAAGTGGAGATGGTGTCGCGGATCGCGGTTGAAGATGCCCAGGACGGCGAAACCACCATTCCCGCCCGCAAACTGTTCGAGATCATCCGCGCCCTGCCCGACGGCAGCCGGATCACCGTCTCGCAGACCGGTGACAAGATCACCGTGCAGGCCGGTCGCAGCCGCTTCACCCTGGCCACCCTGCCGTCCAATGACTTCCCGTCGGTGGACGAGGTGGAAGCCACCGAGCGCGTGGCCATCGGCGAAGCAACCCTGAAGGAGCTGATCGAGCGCACCGCGTTCGCGATGGCCCAGCAGGACGTGCGCTACTACCTCAACGGCCTGCTGTTCGACCTGCGCGGCGATGCGCTGCGCACCGTCGCCACCGACGGTCATCGCCTGGCCCTTTGCGAAACCGACCTGGCCAAGCCCAGCGGTTCCAAGCGCCAGATCATCGTGCCGCGCAAGGGCGTGACCGAGCTGCAGCGCCTGCTGGAAAGCGGCGATCGCGAGATCGAGCTGGAAGTTGGCCGTAGCCATGTCCGCGTCAAGCGCGACGATGTCACCTTCACCTCGAAGCTGATCGACGGCCGCTTCCCGGATTATGAAGCCGTGATTCCGATCGGTGCCGACCGTGAAGTGAAGGTGGACCGCGAAGCCCTGCGCGCCTCGCTGCAGCGCGCCGCGATCCTGTCCAACGAGAAGTACCGCGGCATTCGCGTGGAAGTCTCGCCGGGGAACCTGAAGATCAGCGCGCACAATCCGGAACAGGAAGAAGCCCAGGAAGAGATCGAAGCTGACACCACGGTCAGTGATCTGGCCATCGGCTTCAACGTGAACTACCTGCTGGATGCCCTCTCTGCCCTGCGCGACGAGGAAGTGATCATCCAGCTGCGCGACTCCAACTCCTCGGCGCTGGTGCGTGAATCCAGCAGCGAGAAGTCGCGCCACGTGGTGATGCCGCTGCGTCTCTGACGGAAACGCTGTTTCACGTGGAACCCAGAAGCGCCCGGGACCTCCCGGGCGTTTTTTTATGTTCCACGTGGAGCATTGTCGAAACAGATCGGAGAAAGTCCGGACGCGCCCTGCTTGGCTCCAGACCAACTCGATCTCGCTTGCTCGAAGCAACTCAGGATCCAGGACTCTGGGGGGGTCGCCTTGCAGTGCTCGTCGGGGTCCATGTTTTTGGGGTTCTGGCAGCGAGTTCTTCGCATATCCCACTTCGCTGTCCTGATCTTCACTGCTGGAAGCAGCAGATCCTCTTCCTGGAGGAGGTCCTCCGCTTCTGCAAACGGCACTGTCCACAGACCGGCTCGGGGGCAATTTGGGGAAATCCTAGCTTCTAAATCTGGGTATAAATCTAAAGCGTGGTGGTGATGGTAGAGCCAGATTTCGTGGAAAAATGTATTATCTATTTGTTTTTAAAGGGATTTATGAGCCTGAAACCCCCTGTATAGAGGGTACTCGGGCTGGGGGGGAACCTGTGGATAGTTTTGAGCGCTTAACAAAAGGGCTTTTTTATCCACAGATTGCCCATACCTTGTGTATAAGTCATACATCCCTGCTGTGGACAGCGTGGAACGAGCGTCCTGAATTTCTTGAAATCTGTGGAACCCTCCAAGGCATCGGATCGCAGATTTGAAGGAATCGGCGGGGTCATCCGTCGGAGCCACCCGCGAGGTGTCCAGCGGGTGGCCCTGCAGTGCTCGCGAAATCGGCGAAATCCGAGGGCCTGGACGCTGGAACCTCGCGCAGATTTGAAGAAATTTCGGGCCTTTGCAGCCCGGAACGTGCGAGCGCGTCATCCGCATTCCACGTGGAACGCGTCCATCGATGGTGCAGAAGCTGCACCTTCGGCTCGACCGGCCTGCCACCGCGCCCGGCTTGACCGATGCAGTAAGCTGATGGATTCCCTGCCCCTCTACCGCCTCGTGCGGATGGTCTTTCGCGCCCCATGCAGATCCGCCGCCTCGCCTTGCATCAACTGCGTCGCTTCAGTGCGGTGGACCTGTCGCCCCAGCCGGGATTGAACCTGCTGACCGGTGACAACGGTGCCGGCAAGACCAGCGTGCTCGAAGCCCTGCATCTGATGGCGTATGGGCGCAGCTTCCGTGGTCGAGTGCGCGACGGTCTGGTGCGGCAGGGCCAGGAAGCGCTGGAAATCTTCGTTGAATGGGACGAACAGCGTGCCAATCACCCGCCCCGCCGCCGAAAAGCCGGGTTGCGCCACAGTGGCCAGGACTGGAAGGGCCGATTGGACGGGGAAGATGTCGCGCAGCTGGGCAATCTCTGCGCAGCACTGGCCGTGGTGACGTTCGAGCCCGGAAGCCACGCACTGGTCAGTGGTGGTGGCGAACCCCGCCGCCGCTTCCTCGATTGGGGCTTGTTCCACGTGGAACCGGATTTTCTGGCCTTGTGGCGCCGCTACTCCCGGGCGCTGAAGCAGCGCAACGCCCTGCTCAAGCAGGGCGGGCCGTCGCGGATGCTCGATACCTGGGATCACGAGCTGGCCGAGGCCGGAGAACCGCTGACCAGCCGCCGCCAGCACTACCTGGAGCGTCTACAGCGGCGCACTGTAGCTTTGGCCGCCAGCCTGGCGCCGCAACTGGGCATCCAGGGATTGGACCTGAGCCCTGGCTGGCGGCGGCATGAACTTCCGTTGGCCGACGCCCTGCTTCTGGCCCGGGAACGGGACCGGCAGGCCGGGTATACCTCGGTCGGCCCACACCGGGCAGACTGGAGCGTGGATTTCCAGAGCATTCCTGGTCGCGATGCGCTGTCCCGAGGCCAAGCCAAGCTGACGGCATTGGCATGCCTGCTGGCGCAGGCCGAGGACTATGCGGAACAGCGCGGGGAATGGCCGGTGATCGCGCTGGATGATCTGGCGTCGGAACTGGATCGCACTCACCAGGCGCGGGTATTGGAGCGCCTGCTCAATGGCCCGGCACAGATCTTCATCACCGCCACCGAAACCCCGGCGGCATTGCAGGCGCTGACCGACATCGCCCGGTTCCACGTGGAACATGCACAGATCATGGCTGTGCCATAGTGGGCACACCAGGGCCGCACAACCCCGGCTGGTATAATTCGGGTTGGAATCCTTTCATTCTCGGCACACCGCTCCACGCGGTGGCCGACCTGCGGAGCCTACGGCAAGCGCAATGAGCGACGAACAGAACACCCCGGCAAACAACGGCAACTACGACGCCAACAGCATTACGGCCCTGGAAGGCCTGGAGGCTGTCCGCAAGCGTCCCGGCATGTACATCGGTGACGTGCATGACGGTACCGGTCTGCACCACATGGTGTTCGAGGTGGTCGACAACTCGATCGACGAGGCGCTGGCCGGCCACGCCGACCACGTTGCAGTGACCATCCACGCCGATGGCTCGGTCTCCGTGTCCGACAACGGCCGCGGCATTCCGACCGGCAAGCACGAGCAGATGAGCGCCAAGCTTGGTCGCGAAGTGTCCGCTGCCGAAGTGGTGATGACGGTCCTGCACGCAGGCGGCAAGTTCGACGACAACAGCTACAAGGTTTCCGGCGGCCTGCACGGCGTCGGCGTCAGCGTGGTCAACGCGCTGTCGCAGAAGCTGGTGGTGGATGTGTTCCAGAACGGCTTCCACTACCAGCAGGAGTTCAGCAACGGCGCCGCCGTGACCGCGCTGGCCAAGCTGGAAACCACCACCAAGCGCGGCACCACGGTGCGCTTCTGGCCGTCGACCGTCGCCTTCCACGACAACGTGGAATTCCACTACGACATCCTGGCCCGTCGCCTGCGCGAGCTGTCGTTCCTGAACTCCGGCGTCAAGATCGTCCTTGCCGACGAGCGTGGTGATGGCCGTCGCGATGATTTCCACTACGAAGGCGGCATCCGCAGCTTCGTGGAGCATCTGGCCCAGCTGAAGACCCCGCTGCATCCGAACGTCATCTCGGTCACTGGCGAGCACAACGGCATCGTCGTGGAGGTGGCGCTGCAGTGGACCGACTCCTACCAGGAGACGATGTACTGCTTCACCAACAACATTCCGCAGAAGGACGGTGGTACCCACCTGGCCGGTTTCCGCGGTGCGTTGACCCGCGTGCTCAACAACTACATCGAGCAGAACGGCATCGCCAAGCAGGCCAAGATCAACCTGACCGGCGACGACATGCGCGAAGGCATGATCGCGGTGCTGTCGGTGAAGGTGCCGGACCCGAGCTTCTCCAGCCAGACCAAGGAAAAACTGGTCAGTTCCGATGTGCGTCCGGCGGTGGAAAACGCCTTTGGTGCGCGCCTGGAAGAGTTCCTGCAGGAAAACCCCAACGAAGCCAAGGCGATCGCCGGCAAGATCGTCGACGCCGCGCGCGCGCGTGAAGCCGCGCGCAAGGCCCGCGACCTGACCCGCCGCAAGGGCGCGCTGGATATCGCCGGCCTGCCGGGCAAGCTGGCCGACTGCCAGGAAAAGGATCCGGCGCTGTCCGAACTGTTCATCGTCGAGGGTGACTCGGCAGGTGGTTCGGCCAAGCAGGGCCGCAACCGCAAGAACCAGGCAGTGCTGCCGCTGCGCGGCAAGATCCTCAACGTGGAACGCGCGCGTTTCGACCGCATGCTGTCCTCCGACCAGGTCGGTACGCTGATCACCGCGCTGGGCACCGGCATCGGCCGCGACGAGTACAACCCGGACAAGCTGCGTTACCACAAGATCATCATCATGACCGACGCCGACGTCGACGGCGCTCACATCCGCACCCTGCTGCTGACGTTCTTCTACCGTCAGATGCCGGAACTGATCGAGCGCGGTTACGTCTACATCGGCCTGCCGCCGCTGTACAAGATCAAGCAGGGCAAGCAGGAGCTGTACCTGAAGGACGACCCGGCGCTGGACAGCTACCTGGCCAGCAGCGCGGTGGAAAACGCCACGCTGGTGCCGGCCACCGGCGAACCGGGCATCGAAGGCCTTGCGCTGGAGAAGCTGCTTCTGGCCTACGCGGCCGCGCTGGATTCGATCGAGCGCAACGCACATCGTTACGACCGCAACCTGCTTGAAGCGCTGGTCGATTTCGTGCCGATGGACCTGGAGAGCCTGCGCAGTGCGGGTGAAGGCGAAGGGCTGGATGCACTTGCCAAGCGGCTCAACCAGGGCAGCCTGGGCAGCCCGCGTTTTACGCTGGAACTGCAGGAAGCCAACGACGAGCGCCCGGCCGCTGTGCTGGTGACCCGTCGCCACATGGGCGAACAGCACGTCCAGGTGCTGCCGATGTCGGCGTTTGAAAGCGGCGAACTGCGCGCGATCCATCAGGCCTCGAAGCTGCTGCACGGCCTGATCCGCGAAGGCGCCACCATTTCCCGCGGCGCCAAGTCGATCGAAGTGGACAGCTTTGCCAAGGCACAGAACTGGCTGCTCGAGGAGGCCAAGCGCGGCCGCCAGATCCAGCGATTCAAGGGCCTGGGTGAAATGAATCCGGAGCAGCTGTGGGACACCACGGTGAATCCGGAGACCCGCCGACTGCTGCAGGTGCGCATCGAAGACGCTGTCGCTGCCGACCAGATCTTCAGCACGCTGATGGGCGATGTCGTCGAACCGCGTCGCGACTTCATCGAAGACAATGCGCTGAAGGTCGCAAACCTGGATATCTGACACAATCCGGACACGGCCGGCGCGCGGGGAGGCGCGCCGGCTTTCGACTCTTGAACGCAGGTACCTGATGTCCGCATCCGCCCCGGTTTCCGCTCCGCCCCCGGTTCCGCCGTCTTCTGTCGCGCCGCGTGCGGTTTCGCCGTTGGCGGGGTTCTTCATCGACCTGGGCATCGCCGCTGTCACGTTGTTCGGCCTGAGCCTGGTCAGCGGCGTGCTGTGGGGCCTGTACCGTGGCGTGGTGGTCGGTTACGCGACCGCGCAGGCCGGCGCTGGCGCACCCGACGCCAGTTCGGTGGCGGCGTCATTGGGCCAGCCCGGCGCACTTGCGCAGATTCTCATGGCGCTGTTTGCCACCGGCGGCGCCGCGCTGCTGCTGTACTTCTGGCGACGGCCGGCCAACGCCGCCGAACGTCATGCGTCGCGCCAGGCACTGCGCCGCCCCTCCACCTGGGGCTGGACCCTGCTGGTGGCGACCCTGATCGTGCTGGGCAGCAACGGTATCGCCTTCCTGGCCAAGCAGTTCGGCATCGAACCGGTCCCCACCAACCTGGCGCTGATGCAGAGCGCGATCGCGCGCTTCCCCTTGTTCCTGATGCTGTTCGCGGTGGTACTGGCACCGGCCTACGAGGAACTGCTGTTCCGCCGCGTGCTGTTTGGACGCCTGTGGAAGGCGGGGCGCCCGTGGCTGGGTATTGTACTGAGCAGCCTTGCTTTCGCCCTGATCCATGAAATCCCTGGCACCAGTGCAAACGGCCCGGCCGAAATCGCACAGCTGTGGCTGGTCTATGGCGGCATGGGCGCCGCGTTCTGCTGGTTGTACCAGCGCACCGGCACGCTCTGGGCCGCGATCACCGCGCACGCCCTGAACAACGGCGTGGCGCTTGCCGCGCTTGTGTTTTTCGGGGCAACGTAACGCCGTGTCCGCTTGACGAAAGATTAAGCCGCTACGCTACACACTGCGCATATGAACACGGGGGTGGACCCATGAAACAACTGCTGCTGGCCCTTGTCATCACCACCCTGGTCAGCGCCTGCGCGACCACGACCTCCCCTACCGGCCGCCGGCAGATGGTGGGCGGTGTGTCGCAGGCACAGCTGGACCAGCTCGGCGCACAGGCGTTCGCCGAAACCAAGCAGAAGGAAAAGATCAGCACCGACGGCCGCCAGAACGGTTATGTGCAGTGCGTGGTCAACGCTCTGGTCGCGCAGCTGCCGCCTCAATACCGTGGCGTACGGTGGGAGACGGCCGTGTTCGTCGACAAGGAGCCCAACGCCTTTGCCCTGCCCGGTGGCAAGGTTGGCGTGAACACCGGCATCTTCACCGTCGCCAAGAATCAGGATCAGCTGGCCGCCGTAATCGGCCATGAAATCGGGCATGTCATTGCCCGTCACCACGAAGAGCGCATCACCCGCCAGATGGGCGCACAGACCGGACTGGCGGTGCTCGGTGCGTTGGCCGGTGCGGCGTACGGTGAAGGTGCCGCCAGCACGGTCAACCAGCTTGGCGGAATGGGCGCGCAGGCGGCCTTCCTGCTGCCCGGCTCGCGCACCCAGGAGAGCGAGGCCGACGTAATCGGCCAGCGACTGATGGCCCAGGCCGGCTTCAACCCGGCGCAGGCGGTCGATTTGTGGCAGAACATGATGGCTGCCAGTGGTGGCCGCAGCCCGCAGTGGCTGTCCACCCACCCTGATCCGGCCAACCGCATCCAGGAACTGCGGCGCGATGCGCCGGGGCTGACGCCGGTCTACCAGCAGGCGCAGGCCGCCGGGCTGCGGCCAAAGTGCGGATGAGTGCGCAGTTCTATGCTGTATTGCAGCACATAAAACGATTTCTCACGCCATCTGTTTCTGATACGTTTGGCGGCTCAGATTTTTCTGACAGTCCGACTTTGCCGCTATCCGGCGGTTCGATCGAGGTGAACGATGATTTTCCGTAACCACAAAGCTGTGCTTTCCGTCCTCGTCGCGACCGCCCTGACCGGCGCCGTGGTCACTGATGCCTTCGCGCAATCCTCGCGTTCCTCCGAGCGTGGCAACCGCGGCGGCAAGCAGGCCAAGGCCGAAGCGCTGTACCCCAACGCGACCCGCCAGGAGCCGACTGTCAAGGCATCGGCCAAGCTGGGCAGCAAGCTTCAGAAAATGATTGACAGCTACAACAAGGAAAAGTTCCCGGAGACGCGCGCGCAGGCCGACGCGATCCTGGCTGACAGCGCCGCGAACGAGTATGACAAGTCGCTGGCCGCGCAGCTGGCGTCGCAGGCTGCCTACCAGACCGACGATACCCCGGCTGCCATTGCCTACCTGAAGCAGGTCCTGCAGTTCAACGGACTGGACAACAACGGCCACTTCCAGTCCATGCTGATGCTGGGCCAGTTGCAGCTGCAGGAAGACCAGACCGCCGAAGGCCTGGCGACCCTGGACAAGTACTTCGCCGAGAGCAAGTCGACCAAGCCGGAAGAGCTGATCGCCAAGGGCCAGGCGCTGTACCAGCTGGAGCGCTACCAGGAAGCGATCCCGGTGCTGAAGCAGGCCATCGCCGGTGCCACCGAACCGAAGGACAACTGGAACCAGCTGCTGATGGCGGCCCTCGCCGAAGCCGGCCAGTCCGGCGAAGCGGTGAAGGAAGCCGAGGCTCTGGCCGCCAAGAACCCGAACGACAAGAAGGCCCAGCTGAATCTGGCCAGCATGTACATGCAGGCCGACCAGATGGAAAAGGCCGCCGCGGTGATGGACAAGCTGCGCAGCAGCGGCCAGCTCACCGAAGAGCGCGAGTACAAGCAGCTGTACTCGATCTATGCCAACACCGAACACAAGGAAAAGGACGTCATCGCGGTCATCAACGAAGGGTTGCAGAAGGGCATCCTGAAGCCGGATTACCAGGTCTACCTGGCGCTGGCCCAGTCCTACTACTACTCCGACCAGGTGCCGCAGGCGATCGATGCGTGGCAGAAGGCTGCCCCGCTGTCCAAGGACGGTGAGACCTACCTGAACCTGGCACGCGTCCTGCATGCCGAAGGTCGTATCCCGGAGGCCAAGCAGGCCGCCCAGCAGGCGCTGGCGAAGGGTGTGAAGAACCAGGCTGATGCCAAGAAAATCATCAACCTGAAGTAAGTAGGAATAACGCCTGAATGCCTGCACAGTTGATGCGCAGGCGCTCAGGATTGGTATAAGTTTGGAGGTTCCTGCGGTGTCATGCACCGCTGATCAGGGATTCCGCCCCCGGCATCCCGGCCCCACTATTGAGCTCTTGGCGCATGACGGAACAACTAGTCGTTCACCGGTACGAACAACCCGATGACAAGGGGCTGAGCTGGCCTCGCATCGTCGGCATCGCGTTTGTAATTGCCCTGCATCTGGCCGCCTTCATGATGCTCCTCATTCCCGCCGTGGCTCCCAAGGCCGTTGCGGAGAAGGAGCGCAACGTCATGGTGACCATCGTCGACGCACCGCCGCCGCCGCCCCCGCCGCCGCCGCCGCCGCCGCCGACGGATACTCCACCGCCGCCGGTGAAGAATCTGTCGCCGCCGAAGCCGTCGCCGGTCCCGCCGCCGCCGCAGGCGCCGGTCGTGGACGTGCCGGAGCCGCGCCCGAACGACATCGTCACCCCGCCGTCGCCGCCGGCACCGCCGGCACCGCCGACCTCGATCGAGGCCAGCGTGGACATCTCGTCGAAGGCCATGAATCCGCCGCGCTACCCGCCGGCAGCCTTCCGCGCGGGTATCCAGGGCGAAGTGATCCTGATCATTGATGTCGATGCCAGCGGCAACGTCACCAATGTCACGGTGGAAAAGTCCAGCCGTAACCGCGACCTGGACCGTGCTGCGATGGAAGCGGCTCGCAAGTGGCGCTTCAACGCCGCTGAAGCAGGCGGTAAGAAGACGGCAGGTCGCGTTCGCGTTCCGGTCAACTTTGCGCTGAACTGATGCGCCCGGGTGGCCGCCGGCCACCCCCGCTCCCGGTTCGATTGTTTAGCTTAGCTACACCCTTTATCACCACACACAACAAAGGTAAGCGTCATGCTGCAGGAAATTTTCATCGCCGCTGCTGCCGGGGGCAATCCGTCCAACGCCCTGTCGCAGATGGGCTTCGAGCACCTGATCCACGAAATGACCACCAAGCCGGGTGATTTCGCGGTTTCCTGGGTCGTGCTGCTGACCCTGGTCGTCATGTCGGCCATGTCCTGGTACTGGACCGTCATCAACATCTTCCGTGCTACCCGCCTGAAGAGCGCCGCCGATCGCGTCGTCAGCCTGTTCTGGGACACCCCGAACGCGCAGGACGCCATCCGTGCGATGGAAGAACAGCCGGCTTCCGAGCCGTTCTCGAAGATCGCCCTGGACGCTGCCCAGGCGGCTGCCCACCACCAGCGCGCTGAAGGCGGCGCCACCGGCGGCGTGGGTGAGAACCTGAGCCGTTCGGAGTTCGTCGACCGCGCCCTGCGTCAGGCCGTGACCCGCGAAAGCAACAAGCTGCAGTCGGGCATGACCCTGCTGGCCACCGTCGGTGCAACCGCTCCGTTCGTCGGTCTGCTGGGTACCGTGTGGGGCATCTACGGCGCGCTGATCAAGATCGGTGCCACCGGCTCCGCTTCGATCGACGCCGTTGCCGGCCCGGTGGGTGAAGCGCTGATCATGACCGCGATCGGTCTGTTCGTCGCGATCCCGGCCGTGTTCGCCTTCAACTTCTTCAGCAAGATCAACAGCGCGACCATCAGCAAGTTCGATACCTTCGCGCACGACCTGCACGACTTCTTCGCCACCGGCTCGCGCGTCCGCTGATTGCGGCGCGCGTCACCCAGCGACGAACGTAAGTAGTCACCAAGATCTAGACGGAGCCCGTTATGGCTTTCAGTAGTGGTAACAGCGGCGGCCCCATGGCCGACATCAACGTTACGCCCCTCGTGGACGTGATGCTGGTGCTGCTGATCATCTTCATCATCACGGCGCCCCTGATGTCCCACAAGGTCAAGGTGGATCTGCCGGAAGCCAACCTGATCCAGAAGCCGGAAGACGCTGAAAAGCGTTCCGGACCGATCACCCTGGCAGTCAAGGAAGACGGCTCGATCTACTGGAACGACGAAGAAATCAACAAGCAGACTCTCGAGTCGCGCTTGGCGACCGCCGCCCAGCAGACCCCGCAGCCGCCGCTGAACCTGCGTGGTGACCGCACCACCAAGATGCGTGTCATCAACGACCTGACCAAGGTCGCGCAGGAGCAGGGCATGCTTGACGTCGGCTTCGTCGCGACCAAAGAAAAGGGGCAATAAGCCATGGCATTCAGTAGTGGTGGTGGCAAGGGCCCCATGGCAGACATCAACGTCACGCCCCTCGTGGACGTGATGCTGGTTCTGCTGATCATCTTCATCGTGACCGCGCCGATCATGACGTACCCGATCGCCGTGGACCTGCCGCAGCGCGTGCTCAACCCACCGCCGCAGCTGGTCGAACCGCCGCCGCCGATCGAACTGAAGATCGACGCCAGCAACCAGGTCTCGTGGAACAACAGCCCGATCAATACCAGTGAGCTGCAGCAGCGGATGGAGCAGGAGGTCCAGCGTGACCCGACCAACCAGCCGGAACTGCGCATCGACGCCAGCCCGGATTCCGAGTACGACGTGATGGCCAAGGTTCTGGCCGCTGCGAAGAACGCTCAGATGAAGAAGATCGGTTTTGTGCAGCAGTAATCGCTACACCGCAACACAACAGTCATGACGCGACTGCAGACGCCCCTGGAGACAGGGGCGTTTTTTTTATGCCTGCCGGCCTGGACCGCTATGATCGGCGGATGCTCGCCCTCTTCGACTCCCTGCGCCACTGGCTCGACGGCATCGCCCACCTTGGCTCGATCCTGGCGGTGGCCTACCTGCTGTACCTGCTCGCGCTGACCGGCTGGATCATGCTGCAGAAGCGTGAGCCGGTCGCCACGCTGAGCTGGATCCTGTCGTTGGCGCTGCTGCCCTACCTCGGCTTGTTCATCTACTACCTGCTGGGCCCGCAGAAGGTGAAGCGGCAGCGTCTGCGCCGTGGCCGCGCGCGGTCGGGCATGGAGCACTACAGCGACGTCTGCCCACCCGACGCCGACTGCACCGAGCTGGCCAAGATCGCCCAGGCCACGACCGGGCTTGCGCCGAGCAGCGCCACCGAAGTGACATGGCTGGTGGACGGCGCGGCGACCTACGCGGCGCTGCTTGAGGCCGTCGCACAGGCACGCGACCACGTGCATCTGGAGTACTACATCTTCAACCCGGACCATGCCGGCACCGCCCTGCGTGACGCGCTGGTGGAACGCGCACAGGCCGGCGTGCAGGTTCGCCTGCTGCTCGACGCCGTGGGCTCTTCCGCCCTGCCCCGCCGCTTCCTGCAGCCGCTGCTCGACGCCGGTGGTGAAGCGATCTGGTTCCACCCACGGCAGCTGCTGAAGCCGTTCAAGCGCCCCTGGTTGAACCTGCGTACCCATCGCAAGCTGGTGATCGTCGACGGCCGGCTGGCGTTCACCGGTGGCATCAACATCACCGACGACGAGGATGAAAGCCGCAGGGCGGATGCCTACCGCGACCTGCACATGCGCATCCGCGGCCATGTAGTGCGCAGCCTGCAGCTGGTATTTGCCGAGGACTGGCTCTACGCCAGCGGGCAGGATCCCTCGCGCATGGACATCGCCCGCCTGTGGCCAGCCGACATGCCGCTGCGCGGTGACGGTGCGATCAACGCCCAGGTGCTGGTCTCCGGCCCGGACTCGGGCTGGGAAACGATCCATCGCCTGCATGTGGCGGCGATCCAGGAAGCGCACGAGCGCGTGTGGCTGGTCACACCGTATTTCGTGCCGGGTGAAGCGGCGCGGATGGCGCTGACCTCGGCTGCACTCGGCGGCCTGGATGTGCGCTTGCTGGTACCGAAGATGAGCGATTCCTGGTTCGTGACCCAGGCCGCCCGCTCCTACTTCGATGAACTGTTGCACGCAGGGGTGAAGATCTACGAGTACGGCCCACGCATGCTGCATACCAAGGCCTTCATCGCCGATGATGATGTCTGCATCGTCGGCAGCGCCAACTTCGATCACCGCAGCTTCCGGCTCAACTTCGAGCTGTCGATGATGATCAGCGACCGTGACCGGGTGGCTGCCCTGGCCGAACTGCTGCAGGGCGAATTCGACCGTTCCACGCGGGTGCACGACCAGGCCGGCCGCTCGCTGTGGCTGCACCGCCTGCCGGAAGCCTTCGCCCGGCTGGCCTCGCCGCTGCTCTGACGCAGCGCTACACTGCGCCGATCACTCGGGGAGCCCGATTATGTACTGGTTGTACCTGCTGCTGGCGCTGGGCTGTTTCGCCTTCGCGCTGAAGACTCCCAGCGCCGGGCTGATGAGCCTGTGCCTGCTGGCCGCCCTCGCCTTCCTGCTGGCCTGGGTACGTGGCCGCTACGTGGCCCGCTTCGGTGATCTGCAGCGCGATCCGTCCACGCTGGTCGATGCCGAAGAACTGCGCCGCCTGCGTGAGCAGGCCCAGGCCCGCCGTGATGAAGACCCCATCGACCACGATCCATCCCCTCTTTCCAAGTAGTCCCGTTCCATGACCCAGCTCAGCGTCAACGTCAACAAGATCGCCGTCCTGCGCAATTCGCGCGGTGGTGCCGAACCGGACGTGGTGCGTGCCGCCCAGGCCTGCTTGGATGCCGGTGCACATGGCATCACCGTGCACCCGCGACCGGACCGCCGCCATATCACCGCCGAGGACGTGCTGGCGCTGTCCACGTTGACCCGTGCGCGTGGCGTGGAATTCAACATCGAAGGCAATCCATTCGCGCCGCCGCGCGAGGGCTACCCAGGCCTGCTGCCGCTGTGCGCGCAGACCTGCCCGGCGCAGGCGACGCTGGTGCCGGATGGCGATGGACAGATCACCTCCGACCATGGCTTCGACTTCGAGCGTGACGGCGAGCGCCTGCGCCCGCTGGTTGCCGAACTGAAAGCAATGGGCTGCCGGGTCAGCCTGTTTGTCGACGCCGGCAATCCACTGTTGGAGCAGGCCGCCGAGGTGGGTGCCGACCGCGTCGAGCTCTACACCGGCCCCTACGCCGAAGCACACGGCGCCGGCCATGCCGAGGCGATGCTGGCGCTGTTCGCCACCGCGGCACGCCGCGCGCAGGCGGTGGGACTGGGCGTCAACGCCGGCCACGACCTGTCGCAGGACAACCTGCGCGATTTCCTGGCCCACGTGCCGGGCGTGCTGGAGGTGTCGATCGGCCATGCGCTGATCGGCGAGGCGCTGTATGACGGGCTGGATGCAACCGTGCGCGGGTACTTGGCGCTGCTTTGATGTATTGCAGCCGAGCGTAGGCTCGGCTCTACAAAAGTTATCCGTATCCACTGTAGAGCCGAGCCCACGCTCGGCTCAGACTTGCCCTGAACCCTTCAGGCAGCCGTCGCAGCCATTGAGACGGCTGCGGCGTAATCTGCCGCAATGGGTATCGCGATCAAGGGCCGAGGTTCCACGTCCCACCTTGCCGGGCGCTTTGAAAGCACCGTCAGCGAGGCGGTGGACGACGGCTGGGCGGTGGACGAGAGCGAGGAATTCCTCACGCCGCGCCTGCGCACGAAGTGCGCGCCGAAACCGCACGCAGCATCATCACCCGCAACACCTCGCCGGATGTCGGTTTCAGCCAGTCGGTGAACCCGTACCGCGGTTGCGAGCATGGTGCGAACGTGCCGTAAGTGCTCACGGCAATTATTTATATAAAACAATTACATATGCGTGTTCTGATGAGCGCTTTGCACACGGAATGCAGCCCGCGCCTCTCTGCCAAGGCCAATGAAACGACTTCTGGTTCGTGCCCGTACTTCGAAGAACCCAACCGAGCCGCCAGGCGCAACGGCGCCTACCATTGAAGGTGTGGATAACTCTGGGGGCAGTGGGACGTCGAATTCAGCTCAGTCCCTACGGCTACATGAATCCCCGTCAGTTGCACTGCCTGTGGTTAGCAATAATACTAATTGCTCACTGAAGGGCTTGGGGGAGATATGGAACAAGACGCCCGCAAGGTCCAAGCGCCAATCAAAGGCCGAGGCTCCGCCTCACGCGTACCGAGCAGGTTCGATACGACAGCGACAGTCGGAATCGATGATGGCTGGGAATCAGTCTATGAAGATCTTCGCGAGATGCCCCCGCTGAGGACCGAGGTAACTGAAGAGCGGGCGAGGAGTGTGATCAGCCGGAACACTTCACCTGATGTTGGCTTCAGCGCATCGGTCAATCCCTACAGGGGATGTGAACATGGATGCGTCTACTGCTTCGCCAGACCCTCGCACGCTTACCTGAGCCTATCGCCGGGTTTGGACTTTGAGACGAAGCTCTTTGCCAAGACGAACGCCGCAGAGCGATTGCGTAGTGAGCTAAGCCGTCCGAGCTACAAATGTGCAGCAATCGCGCTAGGCATCAACACAGATGGTTACCAGCCTATCGAAAGGAGTTATCAGATTACCCGCCAATGCCTTGAGCTCCTGGCCGAGACGCGCCACCCTGTGAGCTTCGTCACCAAGAGTGCGCTGATCACCCGCGACATCAACCTGCTCGCAGCGATGGCGAAGGATCGTCTGGTCACGGTCTACTTCTCCGTGACCACACTTGATCGAAAGCTGTCAGCCAAGCTCGAGCCCAGGGCAGCGGCACCGCATGCGAGACTGAGGGCGATGGATGCATTGCATAGAGCCGGCGTTCCGGTAGGAGTACTGGTTGCCCCAGTAATTCCCCGCATCACTGACAACGAGCTCGAGGCGATCCTCGAAGCAGCTCATGCCCATGGAGCGCGGGCTGCAGGATACGTGTTGCTGCGTCTACCCAACGAGATCAAGGAAATCTGGAAAGAATGGCTGGAGCTGCACTATCCGGATCGGGCGGAACATGTGCTGAGCCTGATGCGCCAACTGCATGGTGGGAAGGAATACGACTCTACCTTCGGAACTCGCATGCGTGGTACCGGGCCCTTCGCAGATCTCCTGGCGCAGCGTTTTAAGAAGGCACACCGACAGCTTGGCTTCACAAAGCTGCCGCCTCTAAACACAGAACTGTTCCAGCCTCCTAGGGAGTACTCCCCACAAGGCCAACTCTTCTAACGCCGAAAAAGAGCGATTGCTGCAGGAAACTAGGAACGAAGCGGTCTCACGCCGTGAGACTGGCTGAGCCTAGCCTTCCCACGACGACGGAGAGCAAACCTATGAACTGGCTGAAGCTACTGCGCTTGTACTTCCCTGCGCTGCTGGCCGCTTTCTTGTCCTTGATCTGCGCGCTCATAGTGTCCTCGCTAAGCGGCAACAGCATGACCAGAGGGTTCTATCAGGCGATGATCTGGCTCCCAGTGGCCGGAGTGATTTGTGCCGTTATTCTCGGGGCTTGGACAACCTATCGCTGCAGGCAAGCTGAGCTCGGGCTTGGTCCTATCTGCCCCTACTGTGGCGGCCCCCTTGGTCCCGAGAAGCAAGGCCGATACAGCTTGCATCGGACATGTATGGCTTGCGGCAAGCATGCAAATGAGCGCCACTACCACTAACGGTAGGTAGAGGTCAAAGGACCTCGGACATGGTTGCCTACAGGCAAAAAAGTTGAAGGGTATCCCTATCGGAGAAGCACGGACCCCTGCAATGCGATCGAGCCAGGGGCGTTCGCAGCCATACCCTGAGGAACGCATACTATGAAGTTCATGATAATTCAACAATAAAGTGCTCCCGAAGCTCCCGAGTTACTTCGCTCGGGCCGCTCGGATCGATTCAGAGTCGACGCGAGGAAGTAAGTTGGGATGATGGCACTCGCCCTTGGCTGGATGGCAATCCTGAAAAGCACTCAGTGGTCACCCAGCCACCTAGGGAAGTTGCGGTCTTCGCCCTCTCTCGAAGCAATACGAAGGCGTCAGCAGGACTCTTGCCCCCGAACTCTGACCATAGCGGTTCCGGGTACGCGCCACCATTCGGCCCCGCGACATCTAGGCTAGGCGGCACTCGCTCGGAGTGAATATTGGGCTTAATGCTGATAGGTAGCGACAAGAAGCCCCAGTCTCCTCCTTCTCACAGATAATGATTGATGCTAGTCCTGCGCTAGCCACTGTTACGTTCTTCTTGCCATCCCATAGCTTATGCACTGGGCGCGTGTCGGAGATTTCCTGCAGCACGATGCGGGGAATCCCTATGGCCACGACGCTCGCGATCCGGTGCAAACTCTCAGCGGTTCATGAACGAATCGTTCATCTACTGCCAGGGGACAGGAATGGTTTCCAGAAAATAGTGCGTAGTATCAGCAATCGCATGCCTCGTCTGTGGTACTGCAGGGGCACAGGATCGGGTCGAACCTGAGTCGCAATATGCGAACAAGGTTGGCAAGGCTCAGCACACTGGGCAGCTGGATGAAGGTTCCTTTGGTAAAAACGTATCCCTTTTCAACGGGCAACTCGACTTTTCGATAACGGATATCACCATCCCGGGCAACAACGCTCTGTCTGTAGCGCTCCGTCGCAAGCGGACAATCAGTGAGCGTTACCTCCATCAGGACGCCAGACCTGGCGACTTGGCCGGCTTCTATGATTGGGATCTGGACGTTCCCTACCTGGGAGGCATCTTCAGTTCCCGTGGCTGGGTGGTTGGGGCAGACGATGATGCCACCCGCTACCAGCGCTGCTCACTGCAGAAGAAGCCCTTCATCGGGGAAAGCACGCCCTACCCGGAAGACCTGATCTGGAACGGCTACAACCTGCATCTGCCGGGGGAGAGTGACGCGCAGTTGCTGGTTGCTTCGGCCAACATTCCAATGCCACGCGATGGGAAAAGTTATCCTTGGGTGACCGTTGGCGACATACGCGTGCGTTGTTTACCGCAGACTCAGAACGGCGTTCCTGGCGAGGCTTTTCAGGTCGTCACCCCGCAGGGAATCACGTACTCCTTGAACTGGGTCGTCAGCCGCGAGATGCCCCTCAGCAACTACAAGGACAACCCGCTAGCACCCACACGCTATTTGTCGCGCAGCCATGTGTTCTTCATGGCCACCCGGGCCGAGGACCGCTTCGGCAACTGGGTGAACTACGGCTACACGGGCGACAAGCTGACTTCTATCAGTAGCAGCGACGGCCGCAGTATCAGCATCACTTATACTGGAGGGCGAATTACCAGTGCGACGGCCAATGGCCGGACTTGGACATACCAGTATCGTGAGCCAGGAGCGCTGGGGTCGCGCCTTGATGGGGGTCTAGCCGCCGTCATTTTGCCGGATGGCTCCCGATGGACCTATTCACCCAATGGAACCTTGCGCCCACCGATCTTCGGCCCCACGCCAGAGGGCTCTGAATGCGATCCCCGCATGCCTGATGTGCTGGGACCCTATATCTACACCGTGACCCACCCGGCCGGGGCGACGGCCACCTATACCCTGAACTATAGGTACTTCTACCGCGCCAGTGCTTGACCTGTAGTAGGCAACAAGGGCTTGAGGCCGCTAAAGAACTGAGGAAGAAATGAAGGAATCCATAACTTTGTCACCTCCCAATTCGCTGATCTTTGTCATGGACCATGAAGCCGGAGTGTTGCCGGATCAGATAACCGCAGGTCTTGTAGCGGCTACCGGTTCCTGTATTGCAGTTGGCACGTTAGCCTCCTCGGACGGAGAGACCACAGTCACATTGACCGATGATCTGGGTGGGCTGGAAACGGGCGGTATGGTCTTCGATGGTGTGTTGTCCACGCCGAATCACGAGCTATCAGTATGTGATGCCAGGAACGAGAAGTTGATTACTCTGAGGATTCAACAGGCTTGTACGAGGGTCAGGATTTTCGCTAATGACCCTTCTGAGCCTGATCAGATCGTGATCTTTGTGGCGGAACAGTGATCAGAAGGGTCAGGCAAGATTGAGTAAGAACGAGCCCGCCATTCGACGGGCTTGTTGTTTGAGTCACTCGTGATGTTGCCATAGACGGCATGATTCCTGTAGCCGGTGTCGTTGCGTGGGGGAACAGATCAATACGATATGTCGATGTCTCCGGAGCAGGTGGATTCGGCAGGAATGGTTATCTCTAGCGCTGCAGTTGTTGGTGGGGGCGCCGTATGCGGCTGCAGCGTCAAGTGGGCCAGTTGCAGGCACGAATACGCGTTGAGAACCCATTCGTTGCAGAGATCATGGTGGCCGATGTCGGTGACAGTGCCGCGCGCCCTGGGAACGATGCAGATATTCACCGCATCGAACGAATGGCACTTCTTTACAGCATTGGTGTCCGACTCCCTTTCAAAGTTCGACCTCTCAGGAAAAGCTTCCTGAGAGCGTTGAATCAGTACGCTACGGGCGACCAAGAGCCGTTCTCGCTCTGCATCATGGAGGGATACTGGGAGCTTGGAACACAGGTTCATGCCAGAAGCGCTAGTCGAGACCCTTCTGGCTTAGTTGGAAAAGACGGCAGATGGCACGATTCATAGGCCGACCGCGGCTTGGAACCCGTCTTCTGCAGCATTGGGCAGTGCCTAGTGGTTCCGCCGGACTTCATGGAGGCTTTGAGCGATCCATCCAAGAGCGACTAACAAAACCAGGGACTTGCCCGACGAAACATTGTCAATTGGAGGACGAAACGGGCCTGATCAGCCAGAAACTCTAGCAGGACCTGGGACCTCTGTCCCAACGTCCAAGCCTTCTCGCACGGGAGGCAGGCCGCGGTGCAGTGACGTGCTGATGACCGGCATCGCATGAGAAGACGTCCCGCAGGAGCTTGGCATTGGCAGCGGCATGACCTGCTGGCGGCGCTTGCGTCAGTGGCAACGATAGGGTGTTTGAGATCGTCTGCACCAGACAACGCTGCACCGCCTGCGCCAGTACGATAAGACCGAATGGAGCCGGGCCAGCATTGACGGCACGAGCATCTCGAGCCTCCGGGGGGCCTGGACACTGGCCCCACCCGACCGGCCGGGGCAAGCTCGGTAGCAAACGCCACATCCTGACCGATGGACGGGACTGCCGTTGGCGATCTTGGTGAGTGGTGCCAATCGGCATGATTCGATGTTCTTCAAGGACCTGATCGACGCAGTACAGCCGGTCGCAGGTCTGCAAGGCAGACCGAGGAAGCGGGCCGACAAAGTTCATGCAGACAAGGGCTACGACTACGACAAGTGCCGCCAGGCGCTACGCCAGCCTGGCATCGAGGGCCGCATCACACGGCGAGGTGTCCAGAGCAGTGAACGCCTTGGGCGTCATCGCTGGGTGGACGAGCGCCCGCACGTGTGATTCGCGGGATTCGGTAAGCTGCTCATCAGTTTCGAGCATCAAGTCGACACCCATTCGGGACTGGTCAAGCTCGCCGGCACCATCAGCTACCTGCGCCTCGTTGATGGGATTTGTTAGCCGGTTTAAACGGCCGACAGGACAATCCCTAAGCAATTGGACCTGAGTGAAACATCGTCCCTTCAAGGGGCTGCAGTCTCCGCTGATGGGTGGCTTCCATGTAACGCAGTCATTGTCTGCTCGCTTTCGGCTGCCTCGTCCACCCGCGAGCCTCGGTTGAGCGCATAGAAGTCGAAGGACTTCCAGCAAGGGCCCCCGGACGCCACCAGGGACCGTAACCCGCCCCGCACTGGCCTAGGTTAGGAGGCAAAGTGAAAGCCTCCAGCGACTAGTCTCTAGAGGACTTCGATACTCAAGAGTGACGTATGAGCACTTTTCCTCGAACACATATAGTGTTGGTGTTCCTACTGCTTCGCGCGACCCTCTCATGCCTATCTGAACCTGTCGCCGGGCCTGGACTTCGAAACCAAACTGTTCGCCAAGACCAATGCACCACAATTGCTGCGCAAGGAACTGTCGAAGCCGGGCTACGTACCGCAGCCGATCGCACTGGGCATCAACACCGATGCGTACCAGCCGATCGAACGCAAGTTCAAGCTCACCCGCCAGCTGATCGAAGTGATGCTGGAAACCAGGCATCCGTTCTCGTTGATCACCAAGAACGCGCTGGTCGAGCGTGACATCGATCTGCTCGCACCGCTGGCGGCGGAGAACCTGGTCAGCGTGCATTTCTCGGTGACCTCGCTGGACCCGCATCTCTCCGCGAAGCTGGAACCGCGCGCATCGGCACCGCACGCACGGCTGCGTGCGATGAAGCGGCTGCATGAAGCCGGCATTCCGGTCGGGGTGATGGTGGCGCCGGTGATTCCGTGGATCAACGACAGCGAGCTGGAAGCCGTGCTGGAAGCCGCACGCGACGCAGGTGCGAGCACCGCAGGCTACGTGCTGCTGCGCCTGCCACTGGAAGTGGCCCCGCTGTTCCGCGATTGGTTGGACACCCATCATCCCGATCGCGCCGCGCACGTGATGAGCACCATCCAGCAGCTGCGCGGCGGCAAGGACTACGACAGCCAGTTCGGTACCCGCATGCGTGGCCAGGGTGTGTATGCGGAATTGTTGAGCAACCGCTTCAAGCTGGCACGCAAGCGGCTGGGCTTCAATGCGCAGAACAGCCATTGGCCGAAGCTGGATTGCAGCCGGTTCCAGAAGCCGTTGCCGCCAAAGAAAGAGTCACCGCAGGGCAGTCTGTTCTAGAACTCTGGACCGCAGCGCCACGCAACGGTAACAATCCGCAGCAAAGGCGGGGACTGGGGAGAGGGGAGTTCAGCATCATGGATGCAGAACAGCTCCGCCTACCGGGTCGAGTCGACGCTTCCGGATCCTTGAGCGCATGAAATGAAGTTCATCTACTGGCTGGGCATCGCGTTCCTGTGGATGCTCCCATGGAACTTTCTTCTACTGACGGTGGCCAAATTGCTGTCAGCGGATCCGCTAGGCAGCGAAGAGCTGATCGGCCTCGGCACTGCCATATTTGGTGGGGCAGCGGGAGGGATCCTGTATCGCCGTCGTCCTCGCAAGCCCCTCGCTCCGTCGAGCATCCATGATCCGGTGCACGGGGCAAAGACGACTGAAGCCTTGCGGGATTCAAGTTGCGACGAACAACGACAGTCGGGGAATGGGCCTTGAAAAAGGTACCGTTGCGCCATCTGCTCCTGTGCACTGTCATTGCGGCCCTGACAAGCGGTACTTATCTTTCAATGTTTGGATCCATCGGACGTGGCGATTGGACCGGAAAGCCTACAGAAGCAGAACTGCGCGCTGCCACCGATACCTTTGAACTCCCTTCAGGGGTCCATCCCACGAACGTTACGTTCTTACCGAAGGTCACGTTCCTGGGGGCCGTCTTCGACGCCGAACTCGAATCTGATCCAGAGCAGATCGCCGCTTTCTTCATCAAACAAGCCGCAGAGAAGCGGTGGCGACTGCAGAAAGACAAACGGCAGCGCGATTACAGATTGATGGTCTTCTGCGAGGATCGACTGGCGCGCTCGGTAGAGCTGACGACAAGGGGCAGTACGGTGAAGCTCTATGGAGGAACCTACTGGGACTCGGACAGGGGCGGCGACTACTACTGCTCTCCTGAGGCCCGGTAATCCACCGACGGCATAACGAACTTGCCTGGATACCGGCCTCAATCGGGAGGGGCGCGATGCCCTCACCCTCCCCCAAACAACTTCTGCGCGCTCTGGAACAGGATCCAACTCGTCGCGATGAACTTGTCCCCACCCTGTGGCCGGTTGCCACGATGGGTGTGGGTGAACGCAGTCGGCGCAATCAGCAGGCTACCGGTGCGTGGTGCGATCTTCCGCTCCTGGAACAGGAACTCGGTTTCGCCCTCTTCGAACTCGTCGTTGAGGTACAGCGTCCACAACACGTGCCGATGCAGGGTCTCGGCCTGCACATCCTTCGGGTACAGCTCGCAGTGCCAGTAGGGGTACCCGCCCTCGCCCGCCGCATACCACTGCAGGTTGATGGCGCCGGGGCGCAGGCAGGTGCGCGCAAGATCCGCCAGTTGTTGTGGCGGCATGTCGGGGAAGTCCTCGGCAGACAGGCGTCGCGGTTGGCCGTTGCTGTCCTGGACCTGCAACATCAGCGGCGCAATCAACGCCTGTGGATAACGGCGTAGATAAGTCAGCAGGCCATTGAACACCGCATGCTGCAGCTGATGGTCCACATCCTGCCAGCCATCAAGTCCGCTGATGCGCAGATCCTTGCTGTGCTTGAGTTCCGGGAACACACCACTGCCTACCGCACCTGGCCGCAGCCCCTGTGCGGCGCGCATCCGCTCGACGATCGCAGCGCAGACCTCGCTGGGGACCGCGTTGTGGATGACTTCGATGAAATCGACCGGGCCCTGCTCGTGCATGCATGCATTCCTTCGGCGGCAACGGCTTGATGGTGCCGTTTGCCGCCCCCGGTGTCACCCTGCGGTCATGTCATCGAACTGCCATGACGTCTGTCAGGCGATAGGCCGTCAGCCCTGTGCGTCGTCGTGCGCGTGGTGGTAGCGCACGGCTTCGGCCACTTCCTCGCGCGAACCCAGGAACACCGGCACGCGCTGGTGCAGCTGGTCGGGCTGGATGTCGAGGATGCGTTCGCGGCCGGTCCAGGCGGCGCCGCCGGCCTGTTCGACCAACAGGCCCATCGGGTTGGCTTCGTACATCAGCCGCAGCTTGCCGGCCTTGGACGGATCCTTCTTGTCCCACGGGTAGATGAAGATGCCGCCGCGGGTCAGGATGCGATGCACGTCGGCCACCATGCTGGCGATCCAGCGCATGTTGAAGTTCTTGCCGCGCGCGCCTTCCTTGCCCGCCAGCAGGTCGCCCACGTAGGCCTGCATCGGCGCTTCCCAGTGACGCTGGTTGGACATGTTGATGGCGAATTCCTGGGTGGCCGCCGGAATCTGCATGTTCTCGGTGGTCAGCACGAACTCGCCCTTCTCGCGGTCCAGAGTGAAGGCGTGGGTGCCATGGCCGACGGTCAGCACCAGCTGGGTGCTGGGCCCGTAGATGCAGTAGCCAGCGGCGATCTGCTTGCTGCCCGGCTGCAGGAAGGCGTCATCGCCCGGCAGTTCGACATTGGTCGGGCAACGCAGCACCGAGAAGATGGTGCCGACGGAGACGTTGACGTCGATGTTGGAGCTGCCATCGAGGGGGTCGAACAGCAGCAGGAAATCACCGCGCGGATAGATGTCCGGCACCGGCTGGCTGTGGTCCATTTCCTCCGAGGCGCAGGCGGCGAGGTGGCCACCCCAGGCGTTGGCTTCAAGCAGGATCTCGTTGCTGATGACGTCCAGCTTCTTCTGCGCTTCACCCTGCACGTTGCCGGTACCGGCATCGCCGAGCACGCCACCGAGGGCGCCCTTGCTGACGGCGATGGAGATGCTGGTGCAGGCGCGGGCCACCACGGCGATCAGCTGGCGCAGGTCGGCATTGATGCGGCCGGCGTGCTGTTCCTGGATCAGGAAGCGGGTCAACGAAGTACGGGACATGGGCGGGCAGGTCTCGGCAGCGGGAAAACGCCTATTGTCGCCCGTATGGCGGGGGCGTGCGTGAGCGCGGGAAGGCGTAATCGTTTCCAGATGCGTTGCGCTCGTGGCGCCTTCCTTCTGTAGAGCCGAGCCCGCGCTCGGCTGCTCTTCGTCCTTCATGCCGCACAAGCCGAGCGTAGGCTCGGCTCTACAGAGACCAGGGCGCAAAAAACAAAGGCGCCTTTCGGCGCCTTTGTCCTCAAGCTACTGGAGCGTTGCTTCAGCCCTTGGCGACGGTGGCCACGGCCTTGGCGACGTATTCCAGGTTGTTCTGGTTCAGCGCGGCCACGCAGATGCGACCGGTGCCGACGGCGTAGATGCCGAACTCGTCGCGCAGGCGCTCGACCTGCTCACGGCTCAAGCCGGAGTAGGAGAACATGCCGGCCTGCTCGTTGATGAAGCCGAACTGCGGGGCACCTGCAGCGGCCAGCTTCTCGACCAGGCCTTGGCGCAGGGCATGGATGCGCTCGCGCATCTCGGTCAGCTCCTGCCCCCACATCGCGCGCAGTTCCGGGTTGGTCAGCACGCCGGCCACCAGCGCAGCACCGTGGGTGGATGGGCTGGAGTAGATGGTGCGGATCACGCGCTTGACCTGCGACTGCACGGCCTTGGCGTCAGCGGCGGTCGGCGCCACCATCGACAGCGCACCCACGCGCTCGCCATACAGCGAGAACGACTTGGAGTACGAGTTGGCGACGATGAAGCTGTCGATGCCGGCTTCGGCGATGATGCGCACCGCGGCGCCGTCCTGCTCGATGCCCTTGTCGAAGCCCTGGTAGGCCATGTCGATGAAGGGGAACAGCTGCTTGTCCTTCAGCAGCTGTGCGACCTGCTTCCACTGGGTGACCGTGAGGTCGGCACCGGTGGGGTTGTGGCAGCAGGCGTGCAGCAGCACCACGGTGCCGGCTTCCAGCTTGCCCAGGTCCGCCAGCAGGCCGTCGAAGTTGACGCCGTGGGTGGTCGGATCGAAGTAGGTGTAATCCAGCACCTCGAAGCCGGCCGCGCTGAACACGGCGCGGTGGTTCTCCCAGCTCGGGTTGCTCAGCGCAACGGTGGCGTGCGGCAGCAGCTTCTTCAGCACGTCGGCGCCGACGCGCAGCGCACCGCTGCCACCAACGGTCTGTGCGGTGGTGACGCGGCCGGCGGCCAGCAGCGGCGAGTCCTTGCCGAACACCAGCTCACGCGTGGCCTGCGTGTACGCCGGCAGGCCATCGATCGGCAGGTAGCCGCGCGGTTTGGCTTCAGCGGCGAGCTGCTGCTCGATCTGCTTGACGGCGCGCAGCAGCGGAATGCGGCCGCTCTCGTCGTAGTAGATGCCCACACCCAGGTTGACCTTGGTCGGGCGGCTGTCGGCGTTGTACGCCTCGGTCAGGCCCAGGATCGGGTCGCCTGGGACCAGTTCCACGTTTGCAAAGAAGGACACGGCGGTACTCGTTCGGTAGACGGAAAGGGGGAGGAAGTGCGCTACGCGGTCTGCGGCGTTTCGGCCGGAAACAGCCCATCGTAACAAAGCCTGCCGGGGGCTGGCCGCCGCCATCGTCATCCACGGCCCCGTACCATGGCGTGCGTTGCCGCCCGACCTATCAACCTGAATCATGAAAACTGCCGCACGCCGCCGTAGCCTGCCGCTTTCCGCCCTGCTGCTGTCGCCCTGGGCGGTGATGGCCGCGCCTGTGCCCACCGCCCTGCCGGCGGTGCAGGTACAGGCTGCACGGGTGCCGGGCATCGACCCGTTCGCGCTGCCGGCCAGCCAGGACACGGTCTGGATCGATGCCAGCCGCGCTGGCACCGGCGCGCAGCTGTCCGAAGCGCTGGCTGGGGTACCCGGTCTGCTGGCGCGCGACCGGCAGAACTTCGCCCAGGACACCCAGCTGTCGATCCGTGGCTTCGGCGCGCGTTCGACCTTCGGGGTGCGCGGGGTACGGGTGTTGATCGACGGGGTCCCTGCAACCATGCCCGATGGCCAAGGCCAGCTGTCACATGCCAGCCTGCTTGGTGCTGAACGCATCGAGGTGCTGCGTGGGCCGTTTTCCGCGCTCTACGGCAATTCCTCCGGTGGCGTGCTGCAGGTCTGGAGCGAACAGGGCCAGGCCGGCGACCCGTGGCGGTTGCGGCTCAGCGCCGGTGCCGACAACACGCTGAGCGTCGGTGCACAGCTGAAGGGGGCCGGCCAAGTACTGGACTACAACATCGCCGCCAATCACTTCCGCACCGATGGCTGGCGCGATCACAGCCAGGCACGCCGTGAATCGCTCAACGCGCGCATCGGGGGCGAGCTGGGCGGCGGGCGGCTGGAGCTGTTGCTCAATGCGCTTGATGCACCGGATGCGCAGGACCCGCTGGGCCTGACCCGTGCCCAGGTGGCGGCTGATCCGCGCCAGGCCACGGCAGTCGCGCACCAGTACAACACCCGCAAATCGGTGCGCCAGCAGCAGGCCGGCCTGCGCTGGACACGTGAAACCGGGCCGCAGCGCTGGCAGCTGATGGGCTATGCCGGCCAGCGCGCGGTACGCCAGTACCTGCCGATCCCACCGACCGCCCAGGCCAACCCCCTGCATGCCGGCGGGGTGATCGATCTGGAGGGCGGCTACGGCGGGCTGGACGCGCGCTGGGGCTGGCAGGGTGACCTTGCCGGCCGGCCGCTGGACCTGGTGGCCGGGCTCAGCGCCGACCGCCAGCGCCAGCATCGCACCGGCCATGAGAACTTCCTCGGCAGCGCCCTGGGCGTGCGTGGACGGCTGCGTCGTGACCAGATCGACGTCGTGCAGAACGTGGACCAGTTCGCCCAGGCCTGGTGGCAATGGAGCCCGCGCTGGTCGTTGCTGGCCGGCCTGCGCCACAGCACCGTGCGTTTCAACTCGGACGATCGCTACTTGACCGCCCGCAACCCGGATGACAGTGGTCACCGGCGCTACCAGGCGACCACGCCGGCGGCCGGGATCAGCTTCGAAGCGAGCCCGCAGTGGCGGCTGCACGCGGCGGTGGGACGTGGCTTCGAAACGCCTACCTTCAACGAACTGGGCTATCGCGCCGACGGCCAGGCGGGATTGGCGCTGGATCTGGCGGCCGCCCGCAGCCGCAATCTGGAGATTGGAAGCAAGTGGCACGCGCAAGGCGGAGCCCAGCTCGATGTCAGCGTATTCCGCGCAGATACCAACGATGAGCTGGCAGTTGCCAGCAATATCGGCGGGCGCAGCACCTATCGCAACATCGGCCGCACCCGCCGCCAGGGCATGGAACTGCAGTACCGGCAGCCGCTGGGCGAACAGCTGGAACTGCAGCTGGCATGGACCTGGCTGCAGGCTCAGGTGCGCTCGCCCTACCTGACCTCGAACACCTTGGTCGCCGCAGGCAGCCGCCTGCCCGGCGTGCCCCGCCAACAGGCCTTCGCACGCCTGCAGTGGAGCCCGGCTGAGTGGCAGTGGGCGCTGGAGGCCTCGGCCAGCAGCGATACCGTGGTAAATGACGTGGCCACCGAGCGCGCGCCGGGCTACGCCCTGCTGCACCTGGAAGCCGGCCGTCGATGGACGCTGCCGGGCGGTGAGCTGCGCGCCTTCGCCCGGCTGGAGAACGTGCTGGACCAAGCCTACATCGGCTCGGTGATCGTCAATGACGGCAACGGGCGCTTCTATGAGCCGGGACCGGGACGGCGAGCCAACGTCGGCCTGCAGTGGTCGTGGCGCTGAGTTGGTAGTGCCGGCCGCTGGCCGGCATCGCTTTGTGTAGGGCAGCCCAGACGTTGCCGGCCAGCGGCCGGCACTACCGGTCAGTCGGGGGCCTTGGCCGGCACGAACGGCGAGGTCGGGTCGCTGGCCGGGAACGTCTCCTCCAGCGCCTCGTCCTGGTTGTCGCTGGCGCGCTGCTTGCGCTCGCGGCGCTTGAGCGGGCTCTCCTGGCCACCACGGTGGCGGTCACCGCCATCCTTGCGGTCCTGGGCCGCCTGTTCAGCCTCGTGCTTCACCGGCAGGTGGTCGTGCTCGGCATCGAAGAACGGCGCGCCGGTGCCGCGGTAGTCGGCGTTGTCGGCATCGCGCTTGCCGCGCTGCTCGCCGGGAATGGGCGGGTGGTTCTCCCGCAGCGGGTCTCGCGAGGTCTCTCGGCTCATGGTCTGGTACCTGCCCTTGGGGGGATTCCACTACACCGCCCCGCAGGTAAAGCCGTTGCGAACCTGGCGTCATGAACATCTCGCTCACCCCCCGGTAACGGCACCGCGCGTATTCCTGCCCACCCGCCCCCGCTGCAGGAGCCGGCCATGCCCCGTCTTGAACGACCCGCACCGTCCGTGTTCAACGCCCTGCTCGATCCACTCGCCCAGCGCACTGCCCAGCGCCGCACGCGCCGCCAGGAAGATCCGCAGGCGGTGGCGCAGGACTACCTGCAGTACATGATCAGCGACTACGAGGAGAGGCGTGGCCAAAGCCACCGCAACTGGCGCGATCTGTGCCCGGTATATGCCTTCGCGCTGACGACCCATGCCGCGGATTGGCCACGCGGTGATGCTGCCGATACCTGCGAGGAACTGGCCGAGCATTGGGAACAGATGCGCGGGCAGTCGCGGCTGGGCTGGTCGCAGGCACGCCCGGTCGTGGAGGACGCCTGGCGCGCGCTGGACCATATCCCGGCGGCGGCGGTGAGGCCGTTGCTGCAGTAATGCCGGCCGCTGGCCGGCAACCCCGGGAAACTTCAGGCCGCGAGTTCCGCCGGCCAGTGCCCGGCACTACCGTTTTCCGTAGAACCCGCGTGCACGGTATCGACACGGGTGGTTTACACCGCCCATCCGAAGCTGGATGCCCTGATCCGCCAAAGGTAAGCCCATGGCCCGCCCGATCTGGACTGGCACGCTCTCGTTCGGCCTGCTCAATGTGCCGGTGTCACTGATGTCCGGAGAGCGCAAGGTCGATCTGCAGTTCCGCATGCTCGACTCCCGCGATCGCAAGCCGATCCGCTTTGAGAGGGTCAACGCCGATACGGGCGAGGAAGTTCCCTGGAAGGACATCGTCAAGGCCTACGAGTACGACAAGGGCAGCTATGTCGTGCTGGAGGAAGGCGATATCCGTTCGGCGGCACCAGAAAGCCACGAGGCCGTAGAAGTGGAATCGTTCGTGGATGCATCGCAGATCGATCCGCGCTACTACGAGAAACCGTATCTGCTGGTGCCCGGCAAGAAGGCCGAGAAAGGCTATGTGCTGCTGCGCGAGACCCTGCGCAGCACCGGCAAGGTCGGTATCGCGCGGGTGGTCGTGCGCACACGCGAGTACCTGTGCGCAGTGATGCCGCATGAGGACGCACTGGTGCTGATGATCCTGCGCTATCCACAGGAACTGGTGGATCCGGAGGAGTACAAGCTGCCCACCGGCAAGCTGTCCGACTACCGCATCACCAGCAAGGAAACGGCGATGGCCGAACAGCTGATCGAGTCGATGGCCGGCGACTGGGATCCGTCGCAGTATCACGATGAATTTCGCGAGCGCCTGCAGCAGGTGTTGAACAAGCGCATCAAGTCCAAGGGGGGTACCACGCGGGTCGACGATGAGCCTGCACCGCGCGACGACGCCAGCACCAATGTGGTCGATTTCATGGCGCTGCTGCAGAAGAGCCTGGATGCCAACAAGCGCACGCCAGCGAAAAAGACGGCAACGCGGAAAGCAGCCACCAAATCCACGGTAAAGAAGGCAGCCAAGAAGGCTGCGAAGAAGGCTGCAAAGAAGACCGCTGCACGCCGCAAGGCAGGTTGAGCATGTCGTTGGAGCAGTACCGGCGAAAGCGCCGACCTGGCGGCGGCGCAGGGCAGACGCCGGCGCCTGACGACACGCCCGCGCAGGGTGATCCGACGCGGCGGCCTACCTGCGCCAGGCTGGTTTCAAGCGGCTGCGCAGCGACACGCCGAAGGAGGACCTTGGAATGAACATCGCAGATACCGAAGCTGGAGGCGAGGTCCAGATTACTCATCCGGAGCGGGTGGTTTTTCCAAAGCAGAAGCTGACCAAGGGCGCCGTGGCCGACTACTACCAGCGCATGGCGCGCTGGATCCTGCCGGAAATCAGCGCGCGTCCGCTGTCACTACTGCGCTGCCCGGACGGCGTCGGCAAGGCCTGCTTCTTCCAGAAGCACCATGGTGCCGGCCTGGGCGATGCGGTACATGCGGTGCCGCTGCAGCAGAAGAGCGGGCGCGAGGATTACGTTTACATCGACGACGCACGGGGCCTGCTGCAGCTGGTGCAGATGAACACCCTGGAGTTGCATCCCTGGGGTGCAACCGTCGCCGACCCCGAGCATCCGGATCGGCTGGTGTTCGATCTTGACCCTGGAGAAGGCGTCAGCTGGGCACAGGTGAAGGCCGCTGCGCGTGACGTCCGTGACCGCCTGCAGGAGGCCGGCCTGAAGAGCTTCGTGCGGTTGTCCGGTGGCAAGGGCGTGCACGTTGTGGTGCCGCTGAAGCCCAGGGCCGACTGGGAACAGGCCAGGGTGTTCTGCGAGGCATTTGCCCGGGCGATGGCGGAGCGCGCGCCGGACCACTACGTGGCGACCATGAGCAAGGCCAAGCGTGGCGGCGTCATCTTCATCGACTGGCTGCGCAATACGCGGGGCGCCACCAGCGTGTGCTCGTGGTCGCTGCGTGCGCGTGAAAGTGCCGGTGTGGCGGTACCGCTGCGCTGGGAGGAACTGGCACGCGTCGGTGCGGCCGATGCGTTTTCGATGGCCAAGGCGCTGGCGCGCGCGAAGCGGCTGAAAGCGGATCCGTGGCAGGGCATCGATGCGTTGAAGCAGACGCTGCCGCGGATGGACCTGTAGAGCCGAGCCTATGCTCGGCTGCCTGTGTAAATGTGCATGAAAGCCGAGCACGGGCTCGGCTCTACAGGGGCGGCATCACCTTGCATCGCGCGAGGGACGACGGCCAAACCACCAGCCGGCCAGCAATTGCAGCGGCAGCGACGCCAGCAGCGAAATGACGAACCAGAACGGGAAATCCGCGCCCGTGGTCCACATGGCGTAGCCGCAGCCCAGCGCGATCAGCGACCAGATCGAGAAGCCGTGCGAACGCGGCCAGCAGGGCGCGTAGTAGGTGGCAAAGGCGATACCCGCGATGCCACCGAGCACGCTGAAGGCCAGGTCCCAGCCCAGCTGCGCGCTGTTGTTGTCCGGCGGCATGCCCAGCAGCGGCGGCAGCCAGCTGGCGACGCTGCTCACCAGCGCAAGTGAAAGTACACCGCCGAGCAGGGCAACGATGGACAGGAACAGGATCTTGAGCGCGCCGGGCATGCGCGCATTGTACGGCCGCGCGGGTGCCCGCTGGCGATGAATCGGCATGGCCGCCGCGTCCGTGGGAGAGGGGGACGGAGCGGCGGCGGCCATGCACGGAGGGTCAGGCGGCGAAGTCCAGTACGACGCGGCCTTCGATGGTGCCCGCGTGCATGCGTGCGAACACGTCGTTGATGTTTTCCAGGCGATCGGTGCTGACGGTGGCGGCGACCTTGCCCTCGGCAGCGAACTGCAGCGATTCCTGCAGGTCCAGGCGGGTGCCGACGATCGAGCCGCGCACGGTGATGCCGTTGAGCACCATGCCGAAGATATCCAGCGGGAAGTTGCCGGGCGGCAGGCCATTGAGCGAGACAGTGCCGCCGCGGCGGACCATGCCCAGTGCCTGCTCGAACGCCTTCGGCGACACCGCGGTGACCAGTGCACCGTGTGCGCCACCGATCTCCTTCTTCAGGAAGGCGGCCGGGTCGGTGGTACGCGCGTTGACGGTGACCTGCGCGCCGAGCTGCCGCGCCAGCGCCAGCTTGTTGTCATCCACGTCCACCGCCGCCACGTTCAGGCCCATTGCGCGGGCGTACTGCACGGCCATGTGGCCCAGGCCACCGATGCCGGAGATCGCCACCCAGTCACCGGGCCTGGTGTCGGTGACCTTCAGGCCCTTGTAGACGGTCACGCCGGCGCACAGCACCGGCGCGATCTCCACGAAGCCCACGTGCTTTGGAAGCAGGCCGACATAGTTGGCATCGGCCAGTGCGTACTCGGCGAAGCCGCCGTTGACCGAGTAACCGGTGTTGCGCTGCGTTTCGCACAGCGTTTCCCAGCCCCCCAGGCAGTGTTCGCAATGGCCACACGCCGAGTACAACCAGGGGATGCCGACCCTGTCGCCTTCCCTGACGTGCCCGACCCCGCCACCCACGGCCACGACGTGCCCCACGCCCTCGTGACCGGGGATGAACGGCGGGTTCGGTTTGACCGGCCAGTCGCCCTCGGCGGCGTGCAGGTCGGTGTGGCAGACACCACAGGCCTCGATCCTGACCAGTACCTCGCCCGCCCCCGGGCGTGGTACCGAGACTTCCTCGATGACCAGTGGCTTGCCGAACTCACGCACGACAGCGGCCTTCATGGTGGAATTCATGTTCGGATCTCCGTAGTGCGCTTGCCCTCAGAATGACGCCGGCACGAGGCCGGCGCTTTGATCACGATCAAACCTTTGAAGATCCGTGCGCCGGGTTCAGCTGGCCAGCACCGAGGCCTCGCGGGCGAGGCGCTCGATGGCCTCCCAGTCGCGGGTCTGCAGCAGTGCCGGCGTGGTCAACCACGAGCCACCCACGCACAGCACGTTGGGCAGGTGCAGGAACTGCGGCGCGGTCTGCGCGCTGATGCCACCGGTCGGGCAGAAGCGCACGTCGGCGAATGGACCGTGCCAGGCCGCCAGCAGCGCGGCACCGCCGGCCTGCACGGCGGGAAAGAACTTGAACGTGTCTTGGCCGTGCTCCAGGCCCAGGATCAGGTCCGAGGCCGTGGCCGCACCGGGCAGGTACGGCAGGTCGGCATCGCGCGCGGCCGCGTACAGTGCCGGCGTGGCGCCGGGGGACACCGCGAAACGCGCTCCGGCCTGCTTCGCCGCCTGCATCTGCGCCGGGGTAAGCACGGTGCCGGCACCGATCACCGCGTCCGGTACGGCCTCGACCATGGCCGTGATCGCGTCCAGCGCCTGCGGCGTGCGCAGGGTCACTTCGATCACCGGCAGGCCGCCGCGGAACAGGGCCTGGGCCACTTCGACCGCGTCATTCACGTCTTCGGGGGTGTACACCGGAATCACCGGTGCCAGTTTCAGGACCGCGCGTACGCGCGGATCAGCGGCGGACATCGAATCGCTCCTCGCCCATCAGGGCCAGCACGTCAGCTTCGCTGACAGGATTGAAATCGCCGGGGATGGAGTGCTTCAGCGCCCCGGCGGCCAGGCCGAACCGCACGGTGGCGTCGGCATCAAGGCCGGACAGGATGCCATGCAGGATGCCGGCCGCGAAGGCATCACCGCCACCGATGCGGTCGACGATGCCCTGCAGATGACGCAGTGGGGCCTGTGCGCGGGTTCCGTCGCAACCCAGCAACACAGCGCCCAGCACATGGTGGTCCACGCTCAGCACCTGCCGCTGCGTGCAGGCCATCCACTGCAGTTGCGGAAAGGCACCGAACGCGGCGGCAGCGGCCGCGTCGATCCGCTCCATCAGGTCCGGCTGGGTGAAGCGGGTGCCCAGTACGACCTCCATGTCGCGGTAGTCGGCGAACACGATGTCGGCCTGCGCGAACAGTTCGCGCAATACCGCCTGCGCATCGCCTCCCCAGCGCTGCCAGAGGCGGGGCCGGAAATTGCCGTCGAAGGAGACGCGGACACCGGCCTGTCTTGCCGCGCGCGCCGCCGCCAGCGTGGCCGCCGCCACGTGCGGGCCCAACGCCGGGCTGACCCCGGAGACGTGCAGCCACTGCGCGTCCTGCAGCAGCGCTGGCCAGTCGTAGTCGGCTGCAGTGCTGCGCGCGAACGCCGAATCCGCGCGGTCGTAGACCACTTCGCTCGCGCGCTGTACCGCGCCGGTGGTGAGGAAGTACAGGCCCATGCGGCCCTCGGCGTCCTCGCGCACACCGCGCGTATCCACGCCGTGCCGCCGCAGTTCACCCAGTACATGCGCCCCCAGCGCATTGCCGGCCACGGTGCTGACCATGGCCACCTGATGTCCAAGCCGGGACAGCGAGACACCCACGTTGGCTTCGGCCCCTCCCACATGGACCTGGAGTTGCGGCGACTGCAGCAGCAGTTCGTTGCCGGGGGCACCCAGGCGCAGCAACAACTCTCCAAAACACACGATACGACCCATCTCAGCTCCTTCACGCGTGCCACCAGCATGGGACACTGCATGGCGTGTAAGTGGACCACGCGAGGGGCGTGGCGATTGGCTAGCGGTGTCATTCTAGACCGAAGACGCCTTGAGAGCGCTTGGGCTATATGTCGAAACCTTTGTCCTGCAAGCGTCTTGGAGACATTGCAAATCTGTTGCGGTGCAAGATGCCCGATCCCGGTGGTGCTGCTAACGTCGGTTTTGACTAGCGGTGTCATTTCGCCGCGCAGCTGCGATACCAGACCTTTGGGAGAGGGGAAAGGCATGCAATCTCGGATCCATGGAAAAAAGACACCGGTTACCTTGCTGGCCCTGGGGGTGGGACTCGCCCTGTCCACCAGCGCGGCCGCCCAGCAGCAGACCGCTACCGACCTGGACACGGTGAACGTCACAGGCTATCGCGCCAGTGTCGAAAAGGCGCTGGACATCAAGCGCGGCGAGGCCGGCGTGGTCGATGCCATCGTCGCCGAAGACATCGGCAAGTTTCCCGACCTCAATCTGGCTGAATCGCTGCAGCGCATTCCGGGCGTGGTGATCACACGCGAAGCCGGCGAAGGCCGCAACATCTCGGTGCGCGGCCTGGGCCCGGATTTCACCCGCGTGCGCATCAATGGGATGGAAGCGCTGACCACCGTCGGCGCCGGTGACCAGAGCGGTGGTACCAACCGCGGCCGCGGTTTCGACTTCAACGTGTTTGCCTCGGACCTGTTCTCGCAGCTGGTGGTGCGCAAGACCGCCTCGGCCGACGTCGAGGAAGGCTCGCTGGGTGCCACTGTCGACCTGCGCACCGCGCGGCCGTTCGACTACGACGGCTTCACCTTCGCCGCAAGCGGCCAGGCCGGCTACAACCAGATGGCCGAAAAGGCCGACCCGCGGCTGGCCGCGCTGGTCTCCAACACCTTCGCCGATGGTACCTTCGGCGCCCTCCTGTCGGTGGCCTACTCCGAGCGCCAGGCACTGGAGGAAGGCTCCAACACCGGCCGCTGGGCCAACGGCCCGAGCAATGGCAACTTCGCTGCGTCATCGCCGTTCGCCGCCGCACGCGCCGCTGATGTATTCCACCCGCGCTTCCCGCGCTACGTGCAGATGGAACACGAGCAGAAGCGCCTGGGCGTGACCGGCTCGCTGCAGTGGAAGCCCAGCGATGCCAGTGAAGTATCGCTGGACATGCTGTACTCGAAGATCGATGCCACCCGCGACGAGCAGTACATCGAAGCGATTTCCTTCAGCCGTGGCAGCAGCAGCACCCCGCGCCTGGTCGGCAAGCCGAGCACCATCGTCAGGAACGGCGAGATCCGCAACGGCGCGCTGCTGTACGGTGAATTCGACAACGTCGACATCCGTACCGAGAACCGCCACGACGAGTGGAGCACCGAGTTCAAGCAGATCAGCCTGAACGGCCAGCACCGTTTCGGCGACGACTTCACCGTGTCCGGCAAGCTGGGCATCTCGCGCTCCAGGCACGAGAATCCAGTGCAGACCACCGTCATCATGGACAAGTACGACGTCAAGGGCTACAGCTACGACTACCGTGGCAACAGCCGCTTCCCGATCCTCAACTACGGCATCGACCCGACCGACCCCAACGGTTGGGAACTGGCGGAAATCCGCCTGCGCCCGCAGTACGTGGACAACGACTTCGATACCGGCCAGATCGACTTCAACTGGAACATCAGCCCCGGCTTCCGCCTGAAGGGCGGCGTGCTTGCCAAGGACTACACGTTCAAGACCACCGAACTGCGCCGTGCCAGCGAACTGGCCGTGCCGACCTTCGCCAGCGGCAGCAGGATCGTGCCCGTGGACATGATCAACCAGGCCGGCCTGAAGGGCATCAATGGCAATCCGTCCAACTGGGTGGTGCCGAACCTGGAAGCAATCGCCGACCAGTTCGACATCTACAGCAACAGCGGCATCTATGCCGTCGCGCCGCGCGCCAACAACGTGCGCAGCGTGGAAGAGAAGGACCGTGGTGCCTACCTGATGGGCGAGTTCAGCACCGAAATCGGCTCGCTGCCGCTGTCGGGCAACTTCGGCGTGCGCTACGTGCGCACCAGGCAGACCTCCACCGGGCTGTCGACGCTGGCCAGTGGTACCACCTCCACCACCGCCACCCGCACCTACGATGACACCCTGCCCTCGTTCAACCTGGTGGCCGAGGTCACGCCCGATTTCCTGATCCGCCTGGGTGCGGCCAAGGTCATGACCCGCCCGGGCCTGGGCAGCCTGACGCCAGGTGCAACCGTGGCCGTGGCCGGTGGTGCGCGCACCATCTCCAGCGGCAATCCCAACCTGGACCCGACGCGCGCCACCAATGTCGACCTGGGCTTCGAGTGGTACTTCGCCGAAGGCGCGATGGCGGGCCTGGGCCTGTTCTACAAGGACATCGAGACCTCGGTCCAGACCCTGCGCGAGAACCGCCCGTACACCGACAGCGGCCTGCCTGCCGAACTGCTGACCGGTACCGGCGCCTCGCCCACCGACGACTTCACCTTCACCCGGCCAGTCAATACCCCCGGCGGTGAGCTGTACGGCGCCGAGGCGAACTACACCCAGCCCTTCACTTTCCTGCCGGGCAAGTGGTCGAACCTGGGCGTGCAGCTGAACTACACCTGGGTCGAATCGAAGATCCAGTACATCAACTCGGCTGGCCAGCCGGTGATGAAGAACGATCTGCTGGGCCTGTCCAAATCGTCATGGAACGCAACGCTGTTCTACGAAGGCGAGACCTTCGCTGGCCGCGTCTCCGCCACCAACCGCGATGACTACCTCACCCAGGTGCCCGGTCAGGAAACCGGCTTCAACCTGGACGGCTACCACGGCATGACCGGCACCACGGTCATTGATGCGTCCATCCGCTACAAGATCAGCGACCAGCTGGAACTGAGCCTGGAAGGCATCAACCTGACCAACGAAGCCTCGGATGAATGGGTGTACTCGCCCGCCACCGGCCGCCTGCCACTCCAGTACACCGAAACCGGCCGCCAGTTCCTGCTGGGCGTGCGCTACAAGTTCTGAGCAACGCCGGCGGCGCGTGCCGATACGCGCTGCGGTTCGCCATGACCGCTGCTGCGCCGCAAGGTGCCGCTGCGGCGTGGCCTTGCTACGGTCCGGCGGCCCGCCGCCGGCCGTCGCCCGTTGAAAGGAAATGTCTCCATGCCGCACCGCACGACCGTGTCCCGCTGCCTGCTGCTGGCAGTGGCCCTGGCTGCAGGCCCCGCGACGGCCGCCGCCGATGTCCCCACCCTGCTCTTCCATGTGGATGCCAATCACGGCCTGCAGGCCGTGACCGCTCACGGTGAGGCCGTAGCGAACTTTCGCGACAAGGTCGCGGTGGTCGACGACGGCGAGCATGGCAAGGCCATCCAATGGGAAGACGACGGCGTGCTTGCTTGGGACGCGCCGGGCAACATCCTGGCCCAGCGCGGCACGCTGGCCTTCGACTGGCGTTCACGCTACGCGGTGGGTGAAGCGCCGTTTGTGATCTTCCGCGTCGGCTACGCCGACCACAGCAGCTGGGACATGGCCTGGCTGCGCATCGACTGGAACGGGCACGGCTTCGATGCCTTCGTCACCGATGCCAACCTGGCACGCACACGCGTGTCGTTCCGCATGGATGCACTGCCGCGTCCCGACCAGTGGTTGCACCTGGCCTTCGCCTGGGATGAGGACCACGGCGCGCGCCTGTTCATCGATGGCCGCGAAGTGGCGCGCGCGCAGGCCACCGGCAATTACGATGCCGCGCTGGACCAGCTCGGCCTTGCCGGGCGGGTAATGGCACCGTACCAGGTGCAGAGTCGCTACAACTTCCTGCGTGGGAGCGATTTCCAGCACATCCGGGTCTACGACCGCATGCTGGATGCGCCGGCGGTGGCAACGCTGGCGCGCGGGCGCGAGCCAGCCAGCGCCGTGGCGATCGGCGATGGCACGCGCGCCTGGCGCCACCGCTTCGGCTGGGAAGGGGCTGCACCCCCAGCGTTGGCGGCCGGCGGCACCCGCATCCGCAAGATCGAATTCGCCGACACCCGCGACCTGAAGGCGTGGATGTGGAAGGCCACCGATGGCATCGCCGAAACCACCTGGCCGGGCGTGTACAACCGCTCGCGCCTGCCCGGCCGCAATGACTACTTCCAGCTTCCGGACTGGAACACCTATGTGGAAGGCGGCCAGCACCTGGACCTGACCCTGCCGGCCACCGAAACGGTGAACCGGGTGGAGATCCGTGGTGCGGCCTTCGGCACCCTTTCCCACGGGCCCGACGCCGAACATGCCACCGACGTGCTGGTCACGCGCCCGCGCGGCGTGGTGCGCAGCGTCGACGACATTGCCGCGCAGCGCGGCGGCGTGCTGCGTTTCAGCAACGTCGAGCAGGAAACACCGATCCAGGAAATCTGGGCCTACCACGTGAGCAAGGGCACCGAGCCGGAAGGCACGGTGAAGCAGACCTACATCATCGACAGCCGGGCGCTGCCCGACTACACCAACCTGGACGCATTGCGCCGCTACATCGACGGACGTTTCCCGACCGCCGAACGCAGCACGGTGATGGCGCTGCCGAAGGGCGCCGGTTCCCGCCGCCGGGATGCCGGCACCCTGCCCGCACATCCGCAGCCGATCGTGCACGTGCTGATTCCTTCCGGGGTGGGTGACGCGCCGGCCAACCAGCCGCTGATCCGCAGCTGGGCCTACAGCTGGGAGAACATGCACGACGGCCTGGACGGCGTGGCCATCGACCTTCCCGCGCTGGACCTGCCGCCCACCCACGATGGACTGATCCCGCTGAACATCCGCATCAAGGATCCGATCTGGCCGGCGCGCGACATGATCGATGTATCGGTGTCGGTGCCGCCACGGCAGGCGCGCACGCTGTGGCTGGACCTGCGCGATCGCATCCTCACCCCGGACAGCCTGTGGCTGAGCATCGCCTCGGCCGCACCAGGCTTCGATGCCGATGCCCTCGACGGTGCGCAGGTCCGGCTGGTGTTCAAGCCGCGTGCCGACGCGCTGAAGGAGCACGTGGCCGACCGCTTCAACCAGGTCCGCGACAACTGGAGCTTCCTGGTGGAAGAGCACACCACGTCCAAGCGCCAGCGCCTGTACGCGCGCGTGTACGCGGACCTGAGCGACCTGCTGCGGGTGGACCCGGACCATGAACTCGGCCGCCTGTACTGGAACTACATCAGCTACAACAGCCAGGGCCGCCCGCCCTACACGGCGCCTGCCGTGCCCAGGGGCGTGCCGGCGTGGGCATTCAACCAGGTGCAGGACCTGGCGCAGGTGCGGCAGTTCGTCGACTGGTGGATCGACGAACGGCAGGTGGCCTACGGTGACTTCGGTGGTGGCATTTCGGACGATTCCGACCTGACCCAGCAGTGGCCGGGGCTGGCCCTGATGGGCGTGCAGCCGGATCGATTGAACGCCTCGCTGACCGCGCTGTCCGACGCGGTGTACCGCAACGGCATGTTCAGCAACGGCTTGAGTACCATCGAGACCGACGAGCTGCATTCCTATGAGGAAGGCATCAACACCAACAGCGCCATGCTCTACCTCAACTGGGGCGATCCGCTGACGCTGGAACGCCTGATGGAAACGGTGAAGGCCTTCGACGAGCGCATCATCCTGCGCAACCCGCAGGGCCACCTGCTGTTCTCCAGCAACTGGTTCGGTGGCAACAAGGTCTACCGCGAACCGAACTGGCAGTGGCAGAAGCCGTATTCGTTCCCGGTGCTGCACCCGGCGTTCCTGCTGGGCCAGTACAACGCCGATCCCACCGGCCGCGGGCTGGTGATCGGCCTGGCCGATGGCTATCTGGCCCACGCAGGCAAGGACGACAAGGGACGCTTCACCCTGCCCAACGAGATCAACTGGGCCAGCGGTGCCACCCGCGGCGGCGAGTTGAACAACGGCTCCGGCAGTGGCGACACGATGCACACCTTCTGGGCGGCGTGGCGCTGGAGCGGCGATGCGAAGTACCTGCAGGCACTGGACTACCGCGTGGCCCGTGGCGGCCCGGGCGCACTGGCCAACCTGGGCGAGAACGTCGTGGACGTACTGGGCCGGCAACAGGACTGGTATCCGCTGCTGCGCGCCGAGGCCGACGCGGGAAAAACCGGCTTCGCCAGCCTGATGGCCTGGCAGGCCAGCGGCGACAGGTCATACATCGCCGCCCTGCATGCCGACGGCCTGCAGGCGAAAGTGCAGCGCGCGTACATGAACACCGAGGGCCACTGGTGGTCCGACCGCGTGGAAGCGCCCAGTGAATTCCTCCAGCGCGCACGCCTGGGTGGGATCGCGCTGAAGCGCAACCAGAGTTGGCCCGGCCACACCGTCAGCTGGCGCTTCGACCGCGATGGAGCGGCCGAACAGGTCGCCCTGCTGGTGCATGCGCCGTCGCGTGAACGTTTCACCGTTACCAGCTACAACCTGGGCACGCGCACCATCGGCGCCGACATGACCGGCTGGAACGTGGCCAGCGGGACCTGGCGGATACGCAGCGGCGTGGATGCCGATGGCGATGGCCACATCGACGGCACGCCCGCCGAACGCCGCGTACAGCTGGAAACCAGCGCTTCGGTGGCGCTGCAGTTCCGTCCCGGGCGTACCGAGGTGTTCGAGTTCGAACGCGTGTCCGAGGGAACACCGGTGGAAACACGGCCGGACCTGGGCGTGGGTCGCGGCGACGTACGCATCGACGGCAGCCAGCTGCAGGTGACCGTGCACAGCCTGGGCCATGTCGGCACCGGCGTGGCCGTAGCAATGCTGGAAGACGCGCGCGGTCGCGAGATCGCCCGCACGGACGTGCCGGCGCTGGGGGCACCCAGTGACCTGCAGCCGAAGACCGTGCAGGTCTGGCTGCCGTTGCCGGCCGGTGACCGCAGCGGCCTGCGCGTGCGCGTGGCGCTGGCCGACGGTGGCGAGGAAGTGACCCGGCTCAACAACGTGGTCGGCGTGCCGCGATGATGCCTGCATTACGCCGGGCGTGATCCGGCGTGGGTCAGGACGCCTCGGTCTCCAGCCGTTTCATCCGGCGCTGGTACCAGCCATCATCCAACGGCTCGAACACCGCGCTGCGTTCCATCACGCCCTCGTAGACATGCAGCGACACGGCCACGTCCGCGTCGCTGGCGTTGCACAGCGTGTGGTACTCGTGCGGCGGAATCAGGCTGCCGGCACTACCGCGGTGCCCGTACAGCGTGGGCTGGGCGGCAAAGCGATGACGTTCGCCATCCTGTTCAATCAGCGCATAGGGAGTGACGATCAGTTCGCCCTGCCAGACGCCTTCCACGCACCACATCGCATCGTGGTCGTGCAGCGGCGTGCCCTGGCCCGGGCCCCAGCACATGGCGATGACGCTGTAGCCCAGGGTCGGGCTGCGGTGCAGTTCACGGCGTGCGTAATGCCCTTCGACCGGGCGCCGCACGCAGGGGGGCAGCTGGATGGACGGATCGACGATGGCCTCGCGCAGCACCTGCTGCAGCGCACCGGTGATGGCCTCCGGCGTGCCCAGCATCACCGCGGCATCGATCGCAGCGAACAGCCGCTCCCGGCCGGTGAATGACGGTGGCAAGGACATCGTTCCCATGCCCCGACTCTAGCCGAGAGGGGTTAACAGAATGTTTGCACCGCGGTGTCATCACTGCGTGCCGCGCTGCACGAACGGTACTTTTGCATACAGCGCACGTTCGCCGGCACGAGGATCGTCCACCACGCCGCTCTGGCGATCAAACAGCATGGTCTGCCGCCGGGGCAGCGCGTAGGCGGGCCATTGCGGCATTCCGCGATGATTGGGGTCGCCGTTGCGCGCGAAGGCGATCAGTGCGTCGCTCATTGTCGCCGCCAGCGTATGCGCGTCCGCGCCGCCACCGGTGCGTGCGCCGGGCAGGCCGGCGTTGTCGAACACCAGCGGGATGTCCAGCGTGTGGAAGGCGCGCAGCCGGCCTTGCTCCACCGGTGAGCCCCAGTCCAGCTGGTAGGCCCAGGTGGGCGCGGCCCCGCTGGGCTGGCGCGCACGCGCTTCCAGCTCCTCCACTGCGCCGCGCCAGGAACGTCCTGCGGTAGTGGCCGCGAAGAACACCTCCGAAGGCGTGTAATGCGGGTACAGGCGCCGGTACTCGGCGATCACCGTCTGCGGCAGCAGATCCACGAACTGCTGGCGTTGCAGCTGTGCCGGCAGCGTCTCCCAGGTCAAGGTGAAGTTGGCCGGATCGTCGCCGAGGAAGGCACGGGTCTCGTCGCGCGTATTGCCGATGACCATCGGAATGCTGGCCGACTGCCGCGGCGCCTGCGGCCAGAACGGATGCACCGGAAGGGAGACTTCGTCCAGTACCGGCCCGAAGTACAGCGACGTGCTTTCCACCCGCGATGGATCGCGGGCACGGGTGGCTGCAAGCAGATCCGTGGCCGGGAGCCGCAGCAGGGCAGACAGGTCCTTTGCACCCACTGCCTCCATTGCGATGGCAGCGCGCTGCGCGGCGGCACGCGGGCCGGCCGCGGTGACCTGCTGCCCGCTCATCGTCCACGCGCGCTGGAACAGGCCGCGTGCCGCCGGCATCGCCATCAGCGTGGCGATCTTGGCGCCGCCCCCGGACTGGCCGAACACGGTGATGTTTCCAGCGTCACCGCCGAAGATCGCCGCGTGCTCGCGCACCCACTGCAGCGCCTGTACCAGGTCGAGCTGGCCGACATTCCCCGACGCGGCGTAGCGTGCGTCGCCAAGTGCGCCCAGGTACAGGTAACCGAAGGTGTTCAGCCGATGATTGAGGGTCACCACCACCACATCGCCGCGGCGGCACAGCGCACTGCCGTCGTACAGCGGATCGCTGCCGGAGCCGTTGTTGAACCCACCCCCGTGTATGTAGACCAGCACCGGGCGGCGGCCGCCATCCCCCAGTGCGGGGGTCCAGACGTTGAGGAACAGGCAGTCTTCGCTGCCGGGGCCTTCCGCGCCGCCCTGCGGTGCGGCCGCGCCATAGTCCAGTGCATCGGCGATCCCGTTCCATGCCGCTTCCCGGCGTGGTGGCTGGAAGCGATGGGTGCCGGTATCGGCGCCGTAGCGCACGCCGCGGAATACCAGCACGCCTTGTTCATGCTGGCCGCGCAGGCGCCCCCCGCGCACGCGGACGATCGGCAGGCGTTCGTCGCGTGCACCGGGCATCGCCGCTGCCGGCAGTGCCACCAGCGTGGCCGTGGCCAGCGCCCAGCGCGCGCTGTCGCGCAGGAAACGGCGGCGCTGCAGATCGTCGGGTGCTCCCGTCATCGGCTGCGCTCCGCATCCTTTCCTGCTGTCAGCCATGCCTGCGCCAGCGCTGGCCACTGCGCCAGGGTGGAGCCGGGCGGCAGGCGCATGCCGAAGCCGTGGCCACCATGGGCGAACACATGCAGTTCGTGCTCGACGCCCGCCCTGGCCAGCGCCTGCGCCATCACCTCGCTGTTGTGCACGCTGACCACGCGATCGTCGTTGGCATGGATCAGCATCGTCGGCGGCATGTCCGCACGCACGTGCTCCTGCACCGAGTACTGCGTCGCCAATGCGGGGTCAGGGCGCTCGCCCAGCAATCGCCCGCGCGAACCACTGTGCGCATGCGCGCCCATGTCGATGACCGGGTAGACCAGCACCGCCCGTGCCGGGCGCGCGCTCAGCTGATCGATCGCATCGCGTGCGGGATAGACCGGCGCATCGAAGCCGGTGGCCAGCCGCGCAGCCACGTGGCCGCCGGCGGAAAAGCCCATGACCGCCACATTGTCCGCCTCCAGGCCGCGACGCGCGGCCTGGTCGCGCACGACCCGCAGCGCACGCTGGGCATCGGCCAGCGCCGCCTGGCGGTCCCTGCCCGGCTGCGGCAGGCGGTAGCGAAGCACGAACAGGGTGAAGCCTGCCCGCTGCACCCAGTCCGGCACCAGCGCGCTGCCCTCCTTGTCGATTACCACCCGCTGGTAGCCGCCGCCCGGAATGACCAGCACCGCCTGCCCGTTCGGACGTGGCGGCGCGTGCACGATCATGTATGGCGCATCGATCCCGTCCACGAACCGGTCCGGATGGGCCGGATCGGGGCTGCGCTCAACCACCCGCGCCTTCCGTGCCGGAGCGCTCTGGCCAGGTACCTGGCCGTCCGGCCACAGCGGCAGGCGTTCGCCCGCCACCTCCCCGGCAAGCCGCTGGCCGTCGCGCAGCGGGACGTCGCTGGCACGTGCCGGGGCAAGCGTCAACAGAACGCACAAGAACAGCACAAGAGGGGGCAGACGCATGGCGGACCGGGCTCCAGCGAAGGGTGGGCAGCGTGCCGCAGGCGCCCCGGAAGCGGGTGTGATGCGCTGCGGCTTGCGTGATGACACCGGTTTACCATATACACCTCCTGCAGACGCTGTCGATGGGCAGTGCAACAACGCAGAGGGAGACCGTTCTTGAGCAACGAACACGGCACACAGGGGCAGAGGCCGGCGCCGGACGGTGCAGCCGCCATCGCCCGCGCCTTCACCGATGCACGCCGCGCAGGCAAGGCCCTGCCCGCGTTCCCCGGAGAGATCCCCGTCGATCTGGTGGCTGCCTACCACGTGCAGGACCAGGCCATTGGCCTGTGGAGCGATACGGTGGTCGGCTGGAAGGTGGGTTACATCGCTGCCGAGCGCCGCGACGGCTCCGGCGATGAGCGCCTGCTGGGGCCGATCTTCAAACGTCAGCTCTGGAATGATACCGGTGGAACAACCGACATCCCGGTCTTCGTCGGGGGCTTCGGCGCAGTCGAAGCAGAGTACGTGCTGGAGCTGTTGGAGGACGCGCCGGCCGGACAGCTGGACTGGTCCCCGGAACAGGCCGAAGCGCTGCCTGCGCGCCTCTATATCGGCGTGGAAGTGGCCAGCAGCCCGCTGGCCACCATCAACGAACTTGGTCCGCGCGTGGTGGTGTCCGACTTTGGCAACAACAACGGCCTGGTGCTGGGCCCGGAGATCGTCGACTGGTCCGCACGCGACGAAAACTCGCTGCGTGCCGAGACACTGATCGAAGGTGAGGTGGTCGGCACCGGTGGCGCCACCCGCCTGCCCGGTGGCCTGCGCGCGGCCTATGCCTTTGCGCTGTCCCGTTCGGCCCTGCGTGGCCGGCCGCTGCGCAAGGGCGACCTGATCGCCACCGGCAATGCCACCGGCATCCACGATATCGAGGCAGGACAAACGGCGCTGGTGCGCTTTGCCGGCTTCGGTGACATTGCCTGCCGGGCCGTGCCCGCGGGATGACCGCGGGGCTGCCCTGGTGAACACGCGCGGGAGGGCGCAGATGATCACACGACGTAACTTCCTGGCCGGTGGCGCTGCTGCCCTGGCCACCCCGATGCTCGCCGCCTGTGGCCGCGGGCCGGGCGGCGATATGGCCGGTGGCGCGCTGTTGACCGCCACCGACGTGCATGTGGCCGACTACCCTACCGTCACCGCGGTGAAGTGGATCGGCGAAACGCTGCAGCGCGAAACCAACGGTCGCCTGCGCCTGCGCCAGTACCACTCCGGCCAGCTGGGCCGCGAATCCGAGGCGATCGACATGGCGCGCTTCGGTGCCATCGATATCACCCGCGTGTATGCCGGTGCGCTGAACAATGCCTTTCCGCTGACCCAGGCGCTGTGCCTGCCCTACGTGTTCACGTCGGTGGCGCACCAGCGTGCCGCGCTGGATGACGGCCTGGCCGAAGCCGTGCTGCGCGGCTTCCAGGGCCGCGGCCTGGTCGGCCTGGCGATCTACGATTCCGGTGCACGCTGCTTCTACAACACCAAGCACCCCATCGTTTCGCCCAAGGACCTGCACGGCCTGAAGCTGCGCGTCGCCTCATCGGACATCTTCATCCAGCTGATGCGCCTGCTCGGCGCCAACCCGACGCCGATGTCGCTGGGCGACACGTTCTCCGGGATGGAAACCCACATGATCGACGGCGCCGAGAACAACATGCGCAGCTTCCATTCCAGCCGCCACTTCGAAGCGGCGCACTACTGGTCGCAGAGCGACCATTCGTACGCGCCGGATGTGTTGCTGATGTCGCGCGCCAGTTTCGAACGCCTGTCGCCTGACGACCGCCAGCTGCTGCTGCAGACCGCGCGCGCGTCGGTGAAGGTGATGCGCGAGCAGTGGGATGCGTCGGAGGACGCCGCACGCCGCGCCGTGCTGGCCTACGGGGTGAAAGCCAACGAGGTGGACATGCCCGCCTTCCGCACCGCCGCCCAGCCGCTGCTGCAGCAGTACCTACAGCAGCCGGAGATCGCCGCGCTGGTCGACCGCATCCGCGCCGCCTGAGGACACTGCCATGATCGAGACGACGACGCCCGCCACCGGGCCTGGCCAGCGCCTGCTGGACCGCATCGCCGACATCGCCATCTACGGCGCCGTTGCTGCCCTGCTGGGGCTGGTGGTGGTGCAGGGCTGGCAGGTGTTCGCGCGCTACGTGATCAACGATTCGCCCAGCTGGACCGAGCCGGTCACGCTGCTGCTGCTGGCCACGGCGATGAGCCTGGGTGCCGCCTGCGGTGTGCACACCAACCGCCACTTCGGCTTCTTCCTGCTGCATGCCTACCTGGGCCCCGGCCTGCGCCGTGCGGTGGACGTGCTGGTGCAGCTGGTGGTGGCGGTGCTGGGAGGCTTCATCGCCTTCTGGTCGGGTGATCTGCTGCTCGACGGCCTGGACATCAAGACCGCCGGCGCCGATCTGCCGCAGAGCATCAACTACCTGCCACTGGCGGTGGGCGGCGGGCTGATGCTGCTGTTCGCGCTGAACCGTGCGTGGAACGCGCTGCAGGCCCGCGCCACCGGCGCCGAAGACGCTGAAGGAGATCGTTGATCCATGGGTATCACCATCCTGTTCTCCGTGTTTGCCGTGCTGCTGCTGCTCGGCGTGCCGGTGGCCTACGCGCTGGCCGCTGCCGCGCTGGCCACCCTGCTCTACCTGGATATCCCCAGCATCGTGCTGGTGCAGCAGATCTCGGCCGGTACCGGCTCGGCCTCGCTGATCGCCATTCCGTTGTTCATCTTCGCGGGCGAGATCATGATGCGCGGCGGCATCTCCGAGCGCCTGATCGCCCTGGCCTCGTCGCTGGTGGGGCGCTTGCGCGGTGGCCTCGGCCAGGTCTCGATCCTGTCCTCGCTGTTCTTCGGCGGCGTGTCCGGCTCGGCCATCGCCGACGTTTCGGCGGTCGGCGGCACGATGATCCCGCAGATGGTCAAGCGCGGCTACGACCGCGATTTCGCCGTCAACGTCAGCATCACCGCCGCGCTGGTGGCGCTGCTGGTGCCGCCGTCGCACAACCTGATCCTGTTCTCGGCCGCTGCCGGTGGGGGCCTGTCCATCGCCGATCTGTTCGCCGCCGGCATTGTCCCCGCGCTGCTGATGACGTTGGCGCTGATGGTCACCGGCTATGCGGTGGCGCGCCGCCGCGGCTATGGCGTGGAGGTCTTTCCCGGCTGGCGCGCCGTGGCCCTGCGCATCGTCTCCGCCCTGCCCGGCCTGGGCCTGGTCGCGCTGATCTTCATCGGTATCCGTGCCGGCATCTTCACCGCAGTGGAAAGCGCAGCCATCGCCGTGGTCTACGCCTTGCTGGTGACCACCGTGCTGTACCGGCAACTGCGCTGGCGCGAGTTCTTCGACACCGTCATCCACGCTGCGCGCAGCACGGGCGTGATCCTGTTCGTGATCGCCACCGCCGCCGTGTTTGGCTGGCTGCTGGCCTACCTGCAGGTGCCCGCGGCCGCCGTCGAGTTCCTGCAGTCGTTCGCGCACAGCCAGTTCATGGTGCTGCTGATGATCGTGGTGATGCTGCTGCTGCTGGGCACCTTCATGGACCTGGCACCGATGATCCTGATCTGCACGCCGATCTTCCTGCCGGTGGCCCGCGCCTACGGCATCGATCCGATCCACTTCGGCCTGGTGCTGGTGCTCACCGGTGGCCTGGGTCTGGTCACGCCCCCGGTGGGCTCGGTGCTGTTCATCGGCACGGCCATCGGCAAGATCAGCGTGGGCCAGAGCATGCGCACGATCTGGCCGTTCTGGTTCGCCGCGCTCGCCGTGCTGCTGGTCGTGGCCTTCTTCCCCTCACTGTCGTTGTGGCTGCCCGCCGCGCTGCGCGGCTGAGCCACAAGGAGACTGCCATGCGTGCACTGTGTATCGCCGCCACCATCACTCTGCTCGTGCTGTTGCTGCCGGCACGGCCTGCACCCGCGGCGGAGCCCGCGCGCGCCCCGGCGCAGTGGGCGCGGGGGCTGGAACACCAGCGCCAGGCGGACCGGGGCGATGGCACGTTCCTCAATCCGGTGCTGGCCGGTGACCATCCGGATCCCTCGGTGCTCAAGGACGGGGACGATTACTACCTCACGCTGTCGTCGTTCGACGCCTACCCCGGCCTCCCGATCTGGCACTCGCGCGACCTGGTGAACTGGCAGCCGCTGGGACATGCGGTCACCCGCAACGTGGGGGCGATCTGGGCGCCGGACATCGTCAAGCATCGGGGGCGCTACTTCATCTACTTCCCGGCCCGCACCGGCGAGCGCCGCAGCAACTTCGTGGTCTGGGCCGATGACATCAAGGGCCCGTGGAGCGCGCCGATCGACATCGGCCTGGGTGGCTACATCGATCCCGGCCATGCAGTGGGTGAAGACGGCAAGCGCTACCTGTTCCTCAGTGGCGGTGATTACGTGCAGCTGGCCGACGACGGGTTGAGCGTGGTCGGCACGCCGAAACACGTCTATGACGGCTGGCGCTACCCGCAGGACTGGGACGTTGAGGCCTACGCGCAGGAAGGCCCGAAGATCCACGTCCGCGACGGCTGGTACTACATGACCACGGCAGTGGGCGGCACCGCCGGTCCGCCGACCGGGCACATGGTGATCACCGCGCGCTCGCGTTCGATCCACGGACCATGGGAGAACGCGCCCAACAACCCGATCACGCGCACGCAGTCGGCGGCCGAGCCCTGGTGGTCACGCGGCCACGCGACGGTGATCGAAGGGACCGATGGACGCTGGTGGATGATGTACCACGGGTACGAGAACGGCTTCTGGACGCTGGGTCGGCAGGCCCTGCTCGAACCGATCGAATGGACCGCTGACGGCTGGTTCCGGGCCACGGGCGGAGACCTTGGTCAGCCACTGCGCAAGCCGGCCGGACAGGCGCTGTCGCCGCATGGCATGGCGCTGTCGGATGATTTCCGCGGCAGCACGCTTGGCCCGCAGTGGGCGTTCTTCAACCCGGCGCAGGATGAGTACCGCCGGCTGGGTTTCAGTGGCAACGGCCTTGTCCTGCAGGGCAAGGGCAGCACGCCGCGCGACGCCTCGCCGCTGACCACCATCGCCGGCGACCGGGCCTATCAGTTCGAGGTGGAGATGGAGATCGCCCCCGGTGCCGTGGGCGGCGCGCTGCTGTTCTACAGCGACCGGCTGTACGCGGGCGTGGGCAGCAACGGCGAGTCGTTCATCATGCATCGCTACGGCGAGGAGCGCCCTGCCCGACCGGCCCCGGGCCGCGGCGGCCGGCTGTGGTTGCGGGTGACCAACAACCGCCACATCGTCACCTTCCACTCCAGCACCGACGGGCACACTTGGCAGAAGTATCCGGTTCAGATGGAAGTGTCCGGTTACCATCACAATGTCGCGGGCAGGTTCCTGGCGTTGAAGCCGGCGCTGTATGCGGCCGGCGACGGTGCGGTAACCTTCCGCAACTTCCGCTACCGCGCGCTGGACTGAGCGCGGAGCCGGAATCCCCAGACTTACCGGGTTCAAAACATGTCAGTGCGCAACAAGAACGATGCCGCTACGCCGGCATTGGCGAAGGGCAAGGCAGCCACCATCAACGACATCGCGCGACTGTCGGGTGTATCCAAGAAAACGGTTTCAAGAATCATCAACAACTCGCCACTGGTGCGCAAGGACACGCGCGACAAGGTGGAAGCGTTGATGCGTGAAGTGGGCTACACGCCCGATCCACTGGCCCGCGGGCTGGCGTTCCGCCGCTCCTTCCTGATCGGCATGGTCTACGACAACCCCACCGCGCAGTACATCGTGGACATGCAGTACGGCGCGCTGGATGCATTGCGTGGATCCAGTTTCGAGCTGGTGGTGCATCCCTGTGACAGCCGCAGCCCCGGCTACATCGAAGGCGTGCGTCGCTTCGTGCAGCAGCAGAAGCTGCACGGCGTCATCCTAGTGCCGCGTGCCTCGGAAGACCAGGCGCTGGCGGACATGCTCGATGAGATCGGCTGCCGGTTTACCCGCGTGGCAGCGCTGCCGCTGGACGAAAGCTCGCAGATGGTGGTTACCCATGACCGCGATGGTGCGGCCGAAGCCGCCGACTACCTGCTCTCGCTCGGCCACCGTGACATTGCCCTGGTGACCGGTCCCAGCGCCTACCGTTCGGCCCATGAACGTACCGCCGGCTTCATCGACGCACTGTCGCAACGCGGTATCGAGCTGCCGAAGGACCGCATCATCGAGGCCGGCTACACCTTCGAATCCGGTGTCGCCGCTGCCGAGAAACTGCTGCTGGGCAAGCGCCGCCCGACCGCCATCTTCACCGGCAACGATGAAATGGCCGCCGGTATCTACAAGGTGGCGCTGCGCGCGGGCATCAACATTCCGCGCCAGCTGTCCATTGTCGGCTATGACGACAGCCCGCTTGCCTCGCGCCTGTGGCCCTCGCTGACCTCGGTGCGCCGGCACACGCGCGATACCGGACGCACCGCCGCGGCGATGCTGATCCAGCCCGAAGGCCAGGCCGCGCTGCCCATTGCCAGCGTGCGGCCGCACCTGATCGTCCGCGATTCCTGCCAGCCGCCGGAGGATTGATCCCCAAGGATCAATCCTGCAGGTCACGACCTCTGGTCGTGACACGCCCCTGCCCCATCCACCCGATCCACCGCGCCCTGCCCGGGCCATCCCGGCATCGTGCGACGCAAAATGACACCGGTTTCCTGTCTGGCTAGAATCGACCGTGAACCGCGCCGGGGCCGACCCGTCGGCCCGCCCCCCGCTCTGGAGACGCCATGTACAGCAAGACCCATTACGCCACCCATCCCGATGCCATCCACGGTGCCAGCAACGACCAGCTGCGTGACCTGTACCTGCTCGATGGCCTGTTCAACGCCGGTGCGGTGACCCTCAAGTACACCCACTACGAGCGCTTCGTGATTGGTGGCGCCGCCCCGGTGGACGCACCGCTTGCGCTGCCGACCCAGACCGAACCCGCTTCGGCCGCAGGCCACCCGTTCCTGGAGCGCCGGGAACTGGGCGTGATCAACGTCGGCAGCGGCACTGGTACGGTCACCGTGGATGGCACCGGCTACACGCTGGGTCCGAAGGACGGTCTGTACGTGGCCATGGGCAGCAAGGAGGTCGTGTTCGCCTCGCAGGACGCCGCCAACCCCGCCCAGTTCTATCTGGCCTCGACCCCGGCCCATGCCCGCTTCGAAACCAGGCAGCTGTCCATCAAGGACGCCGTTGCACTGGACCGCGGCGCGCTGGAAACCAGCAACGAGCGCACCATCTACCAGTACATCGTGCCGGCCACCTGCCAGTCCTCGCAGCTGCTGCTGGGCCTGACCGTGCTCAAGCCGGGCAGCGTGTGGAACACCATGCCGCCGCACCTGCACGACCGTCGCAGCGAGGTCTACTTCTACTTCGACCTGGGTGACAGCGACCGCGTCTACCACTTCATGGGCGAGCCGGCCGCGCAGCGTCACATCGTGATCCAGAACAACGAAGCGGTAGTGTCGCCGCCGTGGTCGATCCACATGGGCGCCGGCACCAGCAACTACGCCTTCATCTGGGCGATGGGTGGCGAGAACCTGGACTACACCGACATGCACGTGCTGGACATCTGCCAGCTCAAGTAAGCCCGCCTGGCCGCCGCGCACCGTGTGCCGGCCGTCGACACCGCTCGTCTCTATCAAGGAACGCATACGCAATGGCTAATCCCTTCAGCCTGGAAGGCAAGGTCGCTCTGGTAACCGGTGGCAATACCGGTCTGGGCCAGGGCATCGCCGTGGCACTGGCCGCCGCTGGTGCCGACGTCGCCGTGGCCGGCATCGCCCCGCCCACCGATACCATCGAAAAGATCACCGCGCTGGGCCGCCGCTGCCTGGCCATCGAAGCCAACCTGATCAGCATCGAGCCGGTGGCGCGCGTGGTCCGCGAGACCATCGAAGGCCTGGGCGGGTTGGACATCCTGGTCAACAACGCCGGCCTGATCCGCCGCGCCGATGCGGTGGACTTCAGCGAGCAGGACTGGGACGACGTGATGAACGTCAATCTCAAGTCCGCGTTCTTCATTTCGCAGGCCGCCGGCCGCCACTTCATCGAACAGGGCCACGGCAAGATCATCAACATCGCTTCGATGCTGTCCTTCCAGGGCGGTATCCGCGTGCCGTCGTACACCGCCAGCAAGAGCGGCATCGCCGGCATCACCCGGCTGCTGGCCAACGAGTGGGCGGGCAAGGGCATCAACATCAATGCCATCGCCCCGGGCTACATGGCGACCGACAACACCGCCCAGCTGCGCGCCGACGAAGCGCGCAACAAGGCGATCCTGGAGCGCATCCCGGCCGGTCGCTGGGGCACGCCGGATGACCTGGCCGGTGCGGCGGTGTTCCTGGCCTCGTCGGCGTCGGATTACATCAACGGCGCCGTGCTGCCGGTCGATGGTGGCTGGCTGGCGCGCTGACGCGTGATCCGCGGTAGTGCCGGCCGCTGGCCGGCGTCCTGGCAATGCTTCCGCCGTTCATGAGGTTGCCGGGCAGCGGCCGGCACTACCGGAGACCGGACATGCGCACCCTGTTGCCTTTGTTGTTGCTGCTGTCGTGCACCACCGCGCAGGCGGCGCCCGTGCGGGTCTTCATTGCCGGTGACTCCACTGCGGCCGCATACGGCCCCGAGCGCGCGCCGCAGGCCGGCTGGGGCCAGGCGCTGCAGAGCTACCTGGACCCGGCGCGCTTGGAGGTGCACAACCACGCCAAGGGCGGGCGCAGCACGCGCAGTTTCATCGAGGAAGGGCGCCTGGAGGCCATCGCCGCCGAGCTGCGCCAAGGCGACGTGCTGCTGATCCAGTTCGGCCACAACGATGCGAAGTTCGAAGACCGCACGCGCTACACCGATCCGGACAGCGACTACCCACGCCTGCTGATGCGTTACGTACAGGTGGCCCGCGCAAAGGGCGCCACGCCGGTGCTGGTCACGCCGGTGGCGCGGCTGCTGTACGACTTCGGTTCACTGCTGGATACGCATGGCCGCTACACGCAGTCGATGAAGGCGTTGGCCGCGCGCGAGCAGATTGCGCTGATTGATCTGAATGACCGCAGCATGCGCTGGATCCGCGCGCTGGGTGAGGAGGGCGCGCGACCCTACTTCCTGTTCGTGCCCGAACAGAACAAGGCCGACGGCACCCATTTCAGCGTGGCCGGCGCACATGCGGTGGCCTGCCTGGTATTGCGCGAGGCGGTGCCGCTGCTACCCGCGCTGCAGCCGGCGCTGGTGCGGGATATCGACTGCGACGTGGTGGCGGAAGGGCAGGGTAGCGACCCAGCCCTGCCCTCGCAGGTGGTGCACGAAGACAGTGTTGTGCGCACGCAAGCAGGCCCGCACGGCGGTGCCGGCCCGACCACGGCGTATCCGTTCTTCGCCGATGCCGAAGGGCTGCCGTTCGTGCTGCGCAAGCGTGTGCTGCACAGAGGCGCGGGCATCGGCCTGCATCCGCAGCACAAGGACGAGATCTATTACATCGTCAGTGGGCAGGGCAGTTATGTGCTGGATGGCAGGCAGTACGACGTGCACGCCGGGCACGCGCTGCTGACCCGCAAGGGCAGCCACCATGCGCTGCAGCAGGTGGGTGAGGAGGATCTGGTGGTGCTGCTGGTGTACCCGCGCTGATTGAAACGTAGCCGAGCATGGGCTCGGCTCTACAGAACAGCGCCGGCGTGCATGGTCATCGTCGTTCGACAGGCTCCGGGCCGAAGTGCTTCAGCCCCAACCTGGCCAGGTCTTCCGGTCGCTCGAAATAGGCTTCGTCGAAGGCGTGCAGCGCCTCCTGCTCCTGTTCGGTCATCGCGCCGTACAGGTCGGTCAGTTGCTTGACCGCCGGGTCATCTTCCAGCCGGTCGACCAGCCCGCGCATGCCGGCCAGGATCGCGTGGGTCTTCGCCGCGCCCATCGCCTGCAGCGCACGTAACGCCAGCTGGCAGGTCGGGTCGCCCCAGTTGCACAGGAACTGCATGAAGCCGCCGTTGTTGATGTCGGCCTCCATGCGCCACAGCGCCACCAGCTGCTGGTCTTCGTCGGACAGCGCATCACACGTCGCCGCCGTCCGCCCAGCCTTCACCCGTGCCGGCCTGGAACACGTGATCGTCAGCCTGCACGTCACCGGCAGGCAGGTGCGCCTGGTCGGCCAGTGCCGCGTAGATTGGGGTGAAGTCCGGCGACGTCGCCTGCATCAGCTGTTCAAAGCTGTCGATGACGAAGTAGGTCTTCTGGAAGGTGTCGATGCGGTACTTCGTTCGCATGATCCGCTGCAGGTCGAAACCGATGCGGTTGGGTGCGGCCGATTCCAGCGAGTACAGCGACTCGCCCTTGGACGACACGATGCCGGCACCGTAGATGCGCAGGCCGTCGGGCGTGTCGATCAGGCCGAACTCCACCGTGTACCAGTACAGGCGGGTGAGGTTCTGCAGCGCGTCCGGGCCGATCGCGTGGGCTTTGACGCCGCCACGGCCATAGGCCTCCATGTAGTCGGCGAACACCGGGTTCATCAGCAGCGGCACGTGGCCGAACAGGTCGTGGAACAGGTCCGGCTCGGCGATGTAGTCGATCTGGTCCGGGCGACGGATCCACCAGGTCACGGGAAAGCGGCGGTTGGCCAGGTGGTCGAAGAAATCCAGTTCCGGCAGCAGGCCTTCGACGCCGACCAGGGTCCAGCCGGTGGCCGCGCCCAGCACTTCGTTGAGCTGGTCGAAGCGCGGAATCATGTGCGCGTTCATGCCCATCTCGTCCTGCGCGTCCAGGAATTCCTGGCAGGCACGGCCGACCAGCAGCTCGCGCTGGCGCTGGTACAGCGTGCTCCAGGTGGCGTGGTCGTCGGCGCTGTAGGTGTCCCACGGCTGCTCGACGAGCGCGGTGGTGTACACCGGCACGTAGCCCTTGTCGGTCTGCTGGTGTTCGACGCGGCGGGGCTGGGCGAGGTCCATGGGGCACTCCTTGAAGGGATAGCCACGATGCTAGGGCAGGGCGCGCGCAACAGGGTTGCAAAAGTTGCGCCGATTGGCATTGTTGGCGCAATATCCTTGCGCAGTCACCATGTTGCGGAGCAGCAATGGCCGGAGAAGTCCAGTTTGATCGCACGGATATACGCCTGCTGGCTGAAATCCAGCGGGATGGGCGCGCCACCAACGCGGAGCTGGCGACTCGGGTGAACCTGTCGCCCTCGGCCTGCCTGCGCCGCCTGCAGCGGCTGGAAAGCGAGGGCGTGATCGTCGGCTACGGCGCGCGGCTGGAGCCGCGGCAGCTGCGCCTGGGCCTGCAGGCCTTCGTGCGCGTGCAGTTGGAAAAGCACGACCAGGCCGCCATCGGCCACTTCGTGGACAGCGTGCAGGGCTGGGACGAGGTGGTGGCCTGCCATGCGCTGACCGGCGACATGGACTACCTGCTGCACGTCTACGTGCGCGACCTGGAGCACTTTTCGCACTTCCTGCTGGACCGCCTGCTCAACGCCGGCGGCGTGGCCGACGCCAATTCCAGCTTCGTGCTGCGCACGGTGAAGGGTTTCCAGGCATTGCCGTTGTCGCAGCTGGAATGAGCGCAGCGGCGATTTGACGCGGCCGGGCGGGTAGCCGAGCATCACCGCCCTGCGCGCGCCGCAGCGCTCCTTTCCGGTTCCACGCATGTCCGAACTCCAGCACCCGGTGCCCACCACCATCTTCCTGCCGCTGCAGCGCAAGTCGCTGGCACGTTACATCGCTCACGGCACGCCGCCGCAGACGGCAGTGGAGCAGGCCGGGCTGATGGCCGCGCAGTTGTGCCGGACGCGCCTGCATCCAGCGGCCGAGATCGAACGCCTGCTGCATGATGCCTGCGCGCTGTTTGCCGGCAACGAAGGCGCCGCCGCGCAGCTGGCCGGCCCCGGTGGCGGAGGCCAGCCGGAGCTGGATGCCTGGCTGACCGCATTGGCCGCCCACGGCGTGCTGCTGGCGCCGGCGCAGATCCTGCAGGACGTCATCGCGCAGTCGCCATTGGAGTATCCGGGCCTGGCCCTGCAGCAGGCCTGCCAGGAAACCCTGACCGAGCATGAGATCCGCTTTCCCGCCACCTTTTCCAGTGACGAGGCGCTCACGCAGGATGACGTGGCCGCCGAGGACGCGCGTGCGGTCGAACACCATGGCCTGTACACCTCCGAGCAGGCCCGCGTGCTGCGCGCCATCGCCGCCAACCCCGATGAGCTGATCGACCTCGATGGCTATGCCGGCACCGGCAAGGGCCACCTGGTGCTGGCGCTGATGGAGGCGCGGCCCGGCCGCTACACCTACGTGGCGCCCTCGCGTGGGCAGGTGGAAGCCTTCCGCAGCCGCGTGCCGGCCAGCACCGCGGTGCGCCTGCTGACCCAGATCGAGTTCGCCAACCGCGTGGCGCAGCATGCCGCGCGCAGCGGCCACACCGGTGGCTTCGTTGCCAGCTACCGGCGCAGCACCCGCACGCCGCGCGAGATTGCCGGCCGCATCGGCCTGCAGGGCATCGGTGGGCGCAGCCCGGAGCAGGTGCTGCTGACTGCGTTCGAGGCCATCAACCGTTGGTGCGCGTCGTCTGCACCGGGCTTGGCGTTCCAGCATTTCGACCGGTCGGTGCCCGCCGCGATGCTCGACGTGTCGCCGTACATGGCGGCCGCCGAGCACGTCTGGCGCTGCATGTTCGACGCCGAACTGCAGCGGGGCACGCTGCTGAGCCTCAGCCCGGCGCACATCGGCAAGTGGTTGGCACTGCGCGGCGTTACCCCGCCGCTGGACATGGGCATGCTGCTGGTGGACGAGGCGCATGACCTGAGCCCGTCGTGGAAGCAGTTGCTGGCCGGCCATGCGCCTGGCGTGGTCAGCCTGGGGGATCCGCACCAGTGCCTGACCGGTACGGTGCCGCGCTGGGCCGCGTCGAAGGTGCTGGAAATGCACCAGTCGGTGCGCCAGGGCAACCAGGTCGAGGGCCTGGTCAACCAGACCCTGGCACTGGATGGACTGGGGCAGGACAGTGGGCCGTTCGTCGGTGCCGCCGACCGCGCCACCGGTGTGCTGCATTACCGCCACTGGGCGCAGGTGCCGAGCGAGGGCCTGCGCATCCATGGCAGCGTCGCCGATCTGGCCCTGGATGCGGCACAGCTGCACGCGCTCGGGCTGCGGCCCTATCTGCATCCGGCATCGCTGCGCGCGCTGCGCAGCGTGCTGCAGCGGCCGCTGGATGCGTGGCGCCGGCGCCGCGACAGCGCCTCGGACCCGGCACAGGAGCGCTTCCTGGCCACGCAGGCCGACGAAGGGCAGGGCGCGCTGGTCGAACTGTTTGCGTCTGCCGATCGGGTGCAGTCACTGCTGCAGGCGCTCGACGACCAGGACACGCCTGCTGAAGGGCGGGTGGCGCTGTGCCTGGCCGAACACGCGAAGAACCTGCAGTTCGACGTGGTCTCACTGTCACCCGGTTGCTTCAGTGCGGGGCAGGGCGGGCGCATCTGGCACAACCCGGTGCGCGCGGTCTATCTGGCACTCACCCGTGCGCGACGCCAGCTGCATGTGCCGGCCGATGGCATGGAACAGCTGCAGCACACGGCGACACTGCAGGAGCAGGCCCGTCAGGCGCGCAGGCGCGAGCGGCAGCAGGCCAGCGGTTACCGGCCTGCGCGCTAGAACGCGCGCGTCGCTGTCTGGCAGCGACAGGCCGGCTCAGCTCAGCACTTGTCCTTGCGGCCCATCAGCTTGCCCAGGCGCGAGGCTTCCTCGCACTTCGGCGCGGCCACGGGTGCCGGTGCGGCGGCCGCGGCGCGTGCACGCTGCAGCTGCTGGATCTTCGCGCGGATCTGCGGCATCGCGGCCATTGCGGCCTTTTCGCCCTCCAGGATCGCAGTGCCACGCTGGCTGAAATCGGCGGCGCCGATGTCCAGCACCTTCGGGCGGATGACGATGTCGGCGCGTGCCAGTTCCTGCTCGCCCAGGCGCTGGCCCATGATCGAGATGGACTGGTTGACGATGCCCAGCATGTCGGTCGGCGCCTTGCCGCTGGCCTTGCTGGAGATGTCCACGGCGATCACGAAGTCGGCGCCGAGCTGGCGCGCGGCATCCACCGGCACCGGGCTGACCACGCCGCCATCGATGTAGTTGCGGCCACCGATCTTCACCGGTTCGAACACGCCGGGAATGCTGCTGGAGGCGCGCACGGCCTGGCCGACGTTGCCGCGCACGAAGATCGCGCGCTCGCCTGTTTCCAGCTGGGTCGCGACGGCGGCGAACGGCTTCTTCAGGCGCTCGGCGGGGCGGTTGGCGACCTGCTCGTTGACGTAGTCCTGCAGCTTCTGGCCCTGCACCAGGCCACCGGAGAACAGGCGCACGTCGCGGATGCTGGCTTCATCCAGCGCCACTGCCTTGCTCTGCATCTGGAACGCATCCATGCCGCTGGCATACAGCGCGCCGACCACGCTGCCGGCACTGGTGCCGGACACCACGGCCGGTTCGAAGCCATTGGCCTCCAGCATCTTGATCACGCCGATGTGGGCGAAGCCCTTGGCTGCGCCACCACCGAGGGCGATACCGATCTTCACCGGCTTGGCCTGCGGTACCACGGTTGGCGCCGGCGGCGGCGCAGGGCGGACCGGGTCGCCACCGCAGCCGGCCAGCAGGCCGATCAGGGCGACGGACAGCAGCATGCGGGGTCGGAACAGGCTCATCGGCAGTGCGCTCGCGGCGCCGGATTCAGGAAAGGGCGCCAGCATACCGAAGCGGTGGCGGGGCGGGCAGGGTGGGGGTATCCCCTATTCATAGAACACCACGGGTAGCGCCGGGCCATGCCCGGCGAGCGCAGCGGTGGTCAGAACCGGTTGTCGCCGTCCAGCATCCGGCCCAGGCCGCCCAGCACCGAGCCTTCGCCGCGGTTCTGGCCGCCGCCCTGCGGCGCGGCCATCCACATGCGGCCGGCCAGGCGCGAGAACGGCAGCGACTGCAGCCAGACCTTGCCTGGACCGGTCAGCGTGGCCAGGAACACGCCTTCGCCGCCGAACAGCATGCTCTTGATGCCCGCAACACGGCGCACGTCCATGTCCACGGTGGGGTGGTAGGCCACCACGCAGCCGGTATCCACGTCCAGCCGCTCACCCGCGGCCAGTTCGCGCTCGACCACGCAGCCGCCGGCGTGAATGAACACCCAGCCGTCGCCCTCCAGCTTCTGCATGATGAAGCCCTCGCCGCCGAACAGGCCGGTCATGATCCTGCGCTGGAACTGCACGCCGATCTGCACGCCGCGCGCGCCGGCCAGGAAGCTGTCCTTCTGGCAGATCAGGCGGCCGCCGTGCTGGTCCAGCTTCATCGCCAGCACCGTGCCCGGGTAGGGCGCGGCGAAGGCGACCTTGCCCTTGCCGTGGCCGCTCTGGGTGTAGACGGTGGCGAACAGGCTCTCGCCGGTCAGCACGCGCTTGCCGGCGGCCATCACCTTGCCCATGAAGCCGCCGCCCTGGTCGCCGTTGGCGGCGCCGAACACCGTGTCCATCTGTACCGTGGCGTCCTTGAACATCAATGCGCCGGCCTCGGCAATGGCGCTCTCGCCGGGGTCGAGCTCGATCTCCACGAACTGCATTTCATGGCCGACGATGCGGAATTCGATGTCGTCGGCGCGGCCGCTGGCGGAGGGGACCGGCGGCGGGCTGTTCGGCATGCCCGGGGCCGCAGATTGCAGTTCCGGCACCTCGGCAATCGAGGTCCATCCGCTCATGCCCTGGCACCAGGCCAGCGCGCGCGGGTTGGCCTGCGCATAACGGCGCGCAGCCTGGTCATCAAGCGGGCCGATACGCTCGGCCTGGGCGGAGGCATGGAAATACCACTGGGTCATCGCGGCGGCTCCGCAGGGCTGGAAACCCCCGAGTCTAGCGAGGGCGCCCGGGCCGGGGCGACAGGCCCATGAACGGCGGGCATTTGCGGGGCAGGTGCTGTATTGCAACAATTATCTGGTAGCGCCGTTTTACCACCCCTCCAAACACAGCCTACCGCCATGTCCCCGACCCGTACTTCCCGTGGCCGCCTTCCGGTCGCGCGCCCCCTCGTTGCCGCTCTTTCCGCCCTGCTGCCGCTGGTTGCGGCCGCCCAGGAAACTCCCGCTGCCAAGGATCCGGTTGCCCTCGATGCCCTGCAGGTGACCGCGCAGCGGCGCGTCGAGAACGCCAAGGACGTACCGGTCGCACTGAGCGCGATCCAGGGCGAGAAGCTGGATGTGTTCGGCTCGGCCGGCGATGACATCCGCTTCCTGGCCGCACGCGTGCCCAGCCTCAACATCGAGTCGTCCTACGGCCGTGCCTTCCCGCGCTTCTACATCCGCGGCCTGGGCAACACCGATTTCGACCTCAATGCCTCGCAGCCGGTGTCGCTGGTGTATGACGACGTGGTGCAGGAAAGCCCGCTGCTGAAGGGATTCCCGCTGTTCGACCTGGCCAACGTGGAAGTGCTGCGTGGCCCGCAGGGCACGCTGTTCGGCCGCAACACCCCGGCCGGTGTGGTCAAGTTCGATTCGGCACGCCCGTCGCAGGATGCCGATGGTTACCTCCGTGTCGGCTACGGCAGCTACAACAGCTGGAACGTGCAGGGCGCCTACGGCGGCCCGCTGACCGACCGCTGGTCGGCACGCGTCTCGGCCATCTACCAGCGCCGCGACGACTGGGTCGACAACACCCGCGTCGGCGCTCCCAACAGTGGCTTCGAAGGCTATGACGAAGCCGCCGGCCGCGTGCAGTTCCTGTACGAAGGCGACGACTTCGAAGCACTGTTCAATCTGCACAAGCGCAAGCTCAACGGTACCGCCCGCCTGTTCCGCGCCAACATCATCCAGAAGGGTGGCAATTCGCTGGTCGAGAACTTCGACCGCGACAAGGTGGCCAACGACGGCGTCAACTTCTCCGACCTGGAGACCTGGGGCGGCAGCGCGCGCCTGCAGTGGAACCTCGGTTCGGTGACCCTGCATTCGATCACCGGTTATGAAACCGCCGAGTCGCTCAACCGTGGCGACATCGACGGTGGCTACGGTGCGGCCTTCCTCGGTGCCGGCAACTACGGTCCGGGCCTGATTCCGTTCTCGTCGGAGTCGGCCGACGGCCTGCCGCACCACCGCCAGTGGACGCAGGAAGTGCGCATCGAGTCCAACGAATGGGGCCGCTTCGACTGGCAGGCCGGCGTCTTCTACTTCGATGAAGACGTGACCATCAACAACTTCAACTACGACTCGCTGACCCCGGGCAATCCGCAGACCGGCCACGTGGTGCAGAACCAGCGCAACAAGGCGTGGGCCGTGTTCGCTTCGGGCGACTTCGATGTCACCGACCGCTTCAAGCTGCGTGCCGGCGTGCGCTATACCCAGGACAAGAAGGACTTCAGCGCCAGCGTGCTGCAGGCCGTTCCGTTCGGCACCCCGGTCAGCGGCCCGTACCTGGCCAACACCGACGTCAACGACGTCAGCTGGGACGTCAGCGGCGTGTACAAGCTGACCGACGACATCAACGCCTACGCCCGCGTCGCCAAGGGCTTCCGCGCGCCGTCGATCCAGGGCCGCCTGGCCTTTGCGCCGGGCCTGTCGCAGGCCGATTCGGAGAAGGTCATCTCGTACGAGGCCGGCATCAAGGCCGACCTGTTCGAGCGCCGCGCGCGCCTGGGCCTGAGCGTGTTCCGCTACAACGTTGACGGCCAGCAGCTGATCGCCGTGGGCGGTGCCAACAACACCGCCACCCTGCTCAACGCCGACAAGACCATCGGCCAGGGCGTGGAACTGGACCTGGAAGCCTACCTGGCCGACAACGTCCTGCTGACCTTCGGCAGCAGCTACAACGACACCGAGATCAAGGACAAGAACCTTGCGGTGGCGATCTGCGGCGGTGGCTGCACCATCAACGACCCGACCACGGTCATCAACGGCGGCACCTATGCGCTGGTGAACGGCAACCCGCTGCCGCAGGCGCCGAAATGGATCCACAACGCGACCCTGCGCGTGGGCTTCCCGCTCAGCGATGGCAGCGAGCTGTACGCTTACACCGACTGGGCCTACCGCAGCGCGGTGAACTTCTTCATCTACGAGTCGCCGGAATTCCGCGGCCGCAGTTCGCTGGAAGGCGGCCTGCGCCTGGGCTACAACTGGGATTACGGCCAGTACGACGTGGCGGTGTTCGGTCGCAACCTGACCAACCAGACCCGCGTGGTCGGCGCGATCGACTTCAACAACCTGACCGGCTTCCTCAACGAGCCGCGTACCTGGGGCGTGGAGTTCACCGCGAAGTTCTGATGCGGTGGTTGCGTTGATGCAATGCAGAAGGGCCGGCGCACTGCCGGCCCTTCTGTTTCCTGCTTCGTGTAGAGCCGAGCCTGCGCTCGGCTGCTCTGAGCCGAGCATGGCTCGGCTCTACAGAGGCGTGGCCTACAGCGCGCTCTGCGGGCGCACCTTCAGCACCGCATTCTCGGTGGCGCAGTCGCGGCTGGAGTGCAGGCCGGCCTTGCGCGCCGCTTCGATCTCCTTGCGTGCGGCCAGCAGGTCCTTGTTGAAGGCCGCGTTGTCGTGCAGGCGGGCCACGGCGGCCGCGCCCATGAAGCGGCCTTCGAGGATGTCGCTCTGCCAATGCACGTTGCACACCAGGCGGCTCTCGCCGTAGTTGCGGCCGCGGGCCTGGATGGCATCGGCGCGGTCCGGCGCGATCTCCGACAGGATCAGTGCCCATGCCCAGCCGATTGAGGTGTGGCCGGACGGGTACGAGCCGTTCTTGCGCAGGCCGTCTTCGTCCTTCGGCGAGCAGGTCGGTTCACCGTTGACCATGAACGGACGCGGGCGCTGGTAGTGGTTCTTGGCCGCCTTGGTCGCCGCACTGGCGTCGATCCGGCTGCGCTCCAGCAGGCGATACAGCGCCGGGGTCTTCACCGCATCGACGTCGATGTCGGCGGCGCAGGAGAAGTGGTTGGCGCCTTCGGGGAAACCGAGTTCCGCATCGACGCCGGCCTGGGCGAAGCGCGGGCTGCCACGCAGCGCGCGGGCCTCACGGCTGACCTGCTCGTCCAGGGCGAACGCGGCCGAACCGGCCACCGGTGGTGCCGGTACCAGGTCGAGGCTGGCCGGAACCGCGTTCTTGTCCAGATAACCCACCGCCTTGGTGGTGATGTTGGCTTCGACGGCGGTCGGCTTGGCGGCGGTGGCGGCACAACCGGCCAGGGCAGCGGCCACGGCAAGGCCGAGCAGCGGGCGGGCAGGGTGGGAGATCAGCGACATGGACGGGCTCCGGAGAAAGAACATCGCGTCATGATCGCAGTCCCAGTGCGGCACCGCAGTGGCCATCGGTCATACGGCCAGAACCGGCATGGTCATCGAAACAAGATGAAAAACGTCATCAAGTGACGCCAGTCTCCTGAATCCGGGCGCAGCGCACGGACTTTCACGCGCCCGCGCCGTGAGCATCGGCACATCGGCAGGCACCAGAGGCCGTCCAGTTCCAGCCGGGTCGGGGGGATCCGAAGACAGAGGGAGAGACGCGATGCGCAGCACCGCAACAGGAAGTACCGTCCTGGCCCTGCTCCTGGGGCTTGCAACAGCGCCGGCGCAGGCCGCCGACGTGGTCGGCGTGGCCTTCGTGCATGGCACCGGCGCGCAGACCAACGCCACCCAGGACTACTGGCAGCCGACCATCATCGACACCGTGCGCCAGGGCCTGCCCAACAGCAGTAATTACGTGGTCATCAACTGCGATTTCACCCAGTACATGTGGAAACCGGAAGCGGCCGGCTGCCTGGCCAACCAGCTGACCCGTTTCATCGACAGCCGTGGCATCACCCAGCTGGTGGTGATCACCCACTCCAACGGCGGCAACGTGGTGCGCTGGATCCTGTCCAACCCGACCTACGACAGCCGCTATCCGAACATCATCCGCACGGTGCGCAAGGTCACCGCGCTGGCGCCGTCTTCGGCGGGCACGCCGCTGGCCGATGCGGTGCTCAACGGCAATACCTTCGAAACCTCGCTGGGCTGGCTGCTGGGCTACAAGAACGACGCGGTGCGCCAGCAGCAGGTGGCGAGCATGGCCACCTACAACGCGCAGAACCTGTACGGCACCGCAGGCCGTCCCGCCCTGCCCAAGCCGTTCCGTGCGGTGGTCGGCAGCGACGTGGAATCGGCGGTATGGGACAGCAACAGCTACTGCGGTGGCTACGCCGCCAATGTCGGCCTGGAGTTCACCCAGAACTGGCTGTCCTCCTGCTCCGATGGCTTCCTGGAGTGCAGCAGCCAGAAGGCCGCCGGCACCACCTGGTTCACCGACAAGCAGCGCACCCAGGGGGCAGAGCCGCTCAGCCACAACCAGAGCCGCCGCGAGTGCTTCGGCCTCGGCACCCTGCTGCGCAACGACCTGACCCAGTGAGGGAGACGACCATGACGATTCATTCCACCCTGCTGGCCAGTGCGGTGCTGGCAGTCCTGTCCCTTTCCGCCGCGCAGGCCGCGCAGCCTCTGCAGGCGGCCCGCGTGGGCGACCAGGTACCTGCGGCGCTGGTTGCCGCGCCATTGCCGGCCGATGACAGCGAACGTGCACCGCTGTCCTTCGCCTGGGCGTTGGACCCGGCACAACCGCTGCAGGCGGCCACGCCGTATGCCTCGGTCAGCCGCAGCTACTGGCAGCAGGTCGATGGCTCGCAGCTGCAACGCGGCCTGGACCTGCCGCTGACGGCGCCCGATGCGGTGATCCAGCTGAGCCCGGCCGCAGGTGCCCGCGCGCTGCCTGCCAACACCCTGCAGATGCGCGACCCGGCTGGCCGCAGCAGCGTGGCCCGCAGTGTCGATGCGCGCGCGCTGCAGGATGCCGGCATGCCGGTGAGTGATGGCAGCAGCATGCTGCGCACCGGCGCGACCAGTTCGGCCGGTGCGTACACGCTGCAGAGCACGCAGGCGCAGGGCCGCTATGTGGTGCAGGTGCTTGAGCCGAACAGCCCGCTGCGGCTGGAAGTGCAGGCCAACCAGGCGCAGGTGCTGGCCGGTGGCAACGTGCAGCTGCAGGCACGCCTGCTGGAAGACGGCGCCACCACCGCGCAGCTGGCCTCGCGCCGTGGCGGCCTGGGCGGCGAAGCCCTGCTGGTCGCACCGGATGGCCGCAGCTGGCCGCAGCGCCTGCTGCGCACCACCGATGGTGCCCTGCGTGCACAGGTGCGGATTCCGGCTGATGTCGGCAGCGTGCAGGGGCTGTGGGAACTGCAGGTGTTCGCCCAGGCCGATGGCGTGCTGCGCGACGGCAAGGTGGCTTTCGCGGTGGCACGGCCCACTGCTCGCTTCAGTGGCCAGGCGGCACCCGACCCGGCCAGCCGCCAGGTCGCGCTGCCGCTGCAGGTGGCCGCCGCCGGTCGCTACGAGGCGCGTGGCACGTTGTATGCCACCGGCCGCGATGGCCAGCTGAAGCCGGTGGCGCAGGCGCATGCGGCCGCGTGGTTCGATGGACCGGGGCGTGGCCAGCTGGTGCTGCCATTCGACCAGGCCGCGTTGCCGGCTGGCTTCGGCGCACCCTACGAACTGCGCGACCTGCAGCTGCAGGACCAGAGCCGGATGGCACCGATCGAGTCGCGCGCGCTGGCGTTGAAGTTCTGAGCAAGGGTGCAGCGGGCGGGGTTCCGGCCCGCTGTACCGTTTTCTGTAGAGCCGAGCCTATGCTCGGCTGCCGTTCCCCGCGGCCAGAAGCAGCCGAGCATAGGCTCGGCTCTACAGTGGCATGTCGATTATCCCGCGTACGCGGTCAGCCGGCCTTCCTGCTCGCATACCGTGATCGCGCCACCGAACACCGCCGACAGCGGTTCGTTGCGCAGCAGCTCGGCGCGGGTACCGTCAGCCAGTACGCGGCCGTCACGCAGCAGCACCACGCGTTCGATCTCGGGAATGATCTCTTCGATGTGGTGGGTCACCAGCACCAGGGTGATGCCCTGCTGGGCCAGCACGCGCATGGTCGCCACCAGCTGCTCGCGGGCGACCAGGTCCAGCCCGGTGGAGGGTTCGTCCAGCAGCAGCGCCTGCGGCCGGTTGACCAGCGCGCGCGCGATCAGCACGCGGCGGGTTTCGCCGGCCGACAGCTCGGCGTAGGCACGTTCACGCAGGGACAGCGCGCCGGTCATCGCCAGTGTCTCGCCGACACGTGCGCGCATGTCGGCGGTCACCTCGCGGAAGCCGGGCACCACGTAGCTGGCGAAGAAGCCGGACAGCACCGCCTGTTCCACGGTCAGCCCCGGCATGTCGGCCAGGTTGCTGCTGAGGTCGCCGGTGACGATGCCCAGCTGCGAGCGCAGCCGGTCTACCTGCCAGCGGTTCTGGCCCAGCACCCTCACCGCGACGGAGCCGTCGACCTGCGCCAGCGGGTACAGCTCGCGGGTGATCAGCTTGATGAAGGTCGATTTGCCACAGCCGTTGGGGCCGAGCAGGGCGGTGTGCTGGCCCTGCGCGATGCGCAGGCTGAGCCCATGAAGCACCTTCACCTGGCCACGCACCACGGTGGCGCGGTCCAGTTCGATCAAGGGGGGCAGCTCCGCGACGGGCGGGGCGGCGGAAATGCGGCTGGCGCGTGGATCAAGGCTCGACAACTCAGGTCCCCAACTGTGAACGGTGCCACGGATGGCGATGCCAAGCACCGCCGCAGGGATGCAGTTTGCAACGCAAGCGCCCATCATGTCTGCCATCCCCGCGTGGATCCGGAGAGCTGCCATGCCTGATGCCCTGATGTCCCTGTTGACCGGTGGTGTTCTCGGCCTGGGGTGGTGGGCCATGCTGGCCGTGTTGCTGGTCTTCACCCAGATCACCATCTTCTCGGTGACCCTGTACCTGCATCGCAGCCAGGCCCATCGCGGGGTCGACTTCCACCCGGCGCTGGCCCATGTGTTCCGCTTCTGGCTGTGGTTGACCACATCGATGATCACCCGGGAATGGGTGGCCATCCACCGCAAGCACCACGCCAAGGTGGAGACCGAGGACGACCCGCACAGCCCGGTTACCCGCGGCATCGGCAAGGTGTTCTGGCACGGCGTGGAGCTGTATCGGGAAGCGCGTGGCATGCGCGCGGATATTGAGCAGTACGGGCGCGGCACCCCGGACGATGCGATCGAGCGCCACCTGTACACTCCGCACGCCACGCTGGGCCCGGTGCTGCTGCTGGCAATCAACAGCGTGCTGTTCGGCCTGCCCGGCGTGGCCCTGTGGGCGATCCAGATGGCATGGATCCCGTTCTGGGCGGCCGGCGTGGTCAACGGCCTGGGCCACTGGTGGGGCTACCGCAACTACGAGTCTGCCGATACCTCCACCAATCTCACGCCGTGGGGGTTCTGGATCGGTGGCGAGGAGCTGCACAACAACCACCATGCCTTCCCCAGCTCGGCGCGCTTCGCGATGCGGCGCTGGGAATTCGACATCGGCTGGAGTGCGATCCGCCTGCTGCAGGCGCTGCGCCTGGCCAAGGTGCTGCGGGTGGCACCGGCCATGGACGTACGCCCGAACATCGCCGTGCCCGATGCCGAGACCCTTAAGGCGCTGCTGTCGCACCGCTTCCAGGCGATGACCGACTACCAGCGCAACGTGTTCATGCCGGCCCTGCGCGAGGAAGCCGCGCAGGCCGGGGCCAAACTGCGTCGCCTGCTGCCGCGCCGGCTGCGCCGCGGTCTGGTCAACGATGGCCGCTGGCTGAAGCCGGACAGCCGTGCCCAGCTGAGCGCCTGGGTGGCACAGCGCCCGCGCATCCGCACCCTGGTCGAGTACCGCGCGCGGTTGGCGGCACTGCTGGAGGCGCGCGGCCACGATGCTGCCGAGCGCCTGCATCAGCTGCAGGCGTGGTGCCGCGAGGCCGAGGGAAGCGGTATCGCGGCATTGCAGGCCTACGCCGCACGATTGAAGGGCTACAGCCTGGTGGGCGCGTGAGGGCAGGGTACGGACTACTGCTGGCGGCGCTGCTGCCGGGCGCGGTGCTGGCCCAGGTCACCGACACCGCCAGCTACCTGCAGCGGATGGACAGCGATGGCGACGGCAAGGTCAGCGAGGCCGAGTACGTGCAGTGGATGCTGTATGCCTTCGACCGCATGGACCGCAATGGTGATGGCGTGCTGACAGCCGAGGAGCTGCCCGGTGGCAAGGGCAGGGCGATCAGCCGCGAGCAGCAGCGGCAGGTGATCGTGAAGCGCTTCCACACGCAGGATGCCAACGGTGATGGCGTCCTGGATGCGCGGGAACTGGCGGCACCGCCGCGCTGACTCTGCACCGTCGCCGGGCCATGCCCGGCGGCTTCGCATGGCCCGGCGTAGAATCACCCCATGCCCGAACTGCCCGAAGTCGAAACCACCCGCCGCGGCCTGGCGCCGCACCTGCAGGGCCGTCGCGTGCATGGCGTGATCCTGCGCCGCGCCGACCTGCGCTGGCCGATTCCACCGGAAGTGGCCGAGCTGATGCCGGGGCAGCGCATCGAGGACATCCGCCGGCGCGCCAAATACCTGCTGCTGGATACCGCCGTCGGCAGCGCGGTGCTGCACCTGGGCATGTCCGGCAGCCTGCGCGTGCTGCCCGGTGATACCCCGCTGCGGGCGCATGACCACGTCGACATCAGCCTGGACAACGGCCGCCTGCTGCGGTTCAACGATCCGCGCCGCTTCGGCAGCCTGCTCTGGCAGCCGGCCGGCGAGGTCCACCCGCTGCTGCAGGGGCTGGGGCCGGAGCCGCTGGACGAGGCCTTCGACGGCGACTACCTGTTCGCCCGCAGCCGGAGCCGCAGTGCGCCGGTGAAGACCTTCCTGATGGACCAGGCGGTGGTGGTGGGCGTCGGCAACATCTATGCCGCCGAGAGCCTGTTCAAGGCCGGCATCAGCCCGCTGCGCGAGGCGGGCAAGATCTCGCGCGAACGCTACCAGCGGCTGGCCGGGGCGGTGAAGGAAATCCTCGGCTATGCGATCACCCGGGGCGGCACCACGCTGCGCGATTTCATCAGCCCTGACGGCGCACCGGGCTACTTCGAGCAGGAACTGCTGGTGTACGGCCGCGACGGCCTGCCATGCCCGAACTGTGGCCGCGCGCTGAAGCACGCCACCATCGGCCAGCGCGCCAGCGTCTGGTGCAACCACTGCCAGCGCTGAGCCGGGCGGCCAGCGGCAGCTGAACGGGCAGGAGACGTCTCCGCTGCCCGTTAACGTTTGTCTGCCTATCATGGCCGACCTTCCCTTCGTGCCTGACGCGCCTGCATGCAACGACGCGACTTCATCCGCAATGCCTCCCTCGCCCTGGCAGCATTCGGCCTGCCGTCCCTGCCCGCGTGCGCGGCCAGCAGGAGCGGCCAGATGGGCCTGCGCCGCCTCGGCCAGCCGCAGCCGTTCGACTTCGCTACCCTCAAGGGCCAGGCGCGCGCGCTGGCACAGGCGCCCTACAAGAGCCACAAGCGGGTGCTGCCGGGCCGCCTGGAAGGCTTGGACTGGGACCAGTACCAGTCGATCGGTTACCGCCAGGACCATGCGCTGTGGGCTGACCAGCCAGGCAAGTTCCAGGCCAAGTTCTTCCATCTGGGCCTGTACTTCCATTCGCCGGTGCGCATGTTCGACGTGGTCGACGGCAAGGCGCAGGAGCTGGCCTATGACGGCGCGGCATTCAACTACGGCAAGAGCGGCATCAAGGACGGCGAGCTGCCGGCCGACCTGGGGTTCGCCGGTTTCCGCTTGAACACCCGCAAGGACACCGACCGCGACTTCGCCGCCTTCCTCGGCGCCAGTTACTTCCGCGCGGTCGGCAAGGAGGGTCAGTACGGCCAGTCCGCGCGTGGCCTGGCGATCGATACCGGCATGGGCAAGCCGGAGGAATTCCCGGATTTCATCGCCTACTACCTGGAACAGCCGTCGGCTGATTCGGACACGATCGTGGTCTACGGCCTGCTGGATTCGCCCAGCGTGGCCGGTGCCTATCGCTTCGCGATCACCAACGGTGACGTGCTGCTGATGGACATCGACAGCGCGCTGTACCCGCGCAAGGCGATCGAGCGGTTGGGCATCGCGCCGTGCACCAGCATGTACCAGGTGGGCGAGAACGACCGCCGCATGGGCTGGGACTGGCGCCCGGAGATCCACGATACCGACGGCCTGTCGCTGTGGACCGGTGCCGGCGAATGGATCTGGCGCCCGCTGCTGAACCCGCGCAACCTGCGCTTCAACATGTTCGTGGACCGCAACCCGCGCGGTTTCGGCCTGCTGCAGCGCGACCGCAACTTCGACCACTATCAGGACGACGGCGTGTTCTACGAGAAGCGCCCGTGCCTGTGGGTGGAGCCGAAGGGCGAGTGGGGCGAAGGCTCAGTGCAGCTGGTGGAGATTCCCACCGTGGACGAGACCTTCGACAACATCGTGGCGTTCTGGAATCCCAAGGAAAAGCCGCAGCCGGGCCAGGAGCTGCTGGTCGGTTACCGCCTGTACTGGGGCGCCGAGCCGCCGGCACGGCCGCCGATGGCGCACTGCGTGGCCAGCCGCACCGGCCTGGGCGGTGTGGTCGGCAAGAAGCGCGAGTACTTCAGCTGGCGCTTCGCGGTGGACTTCGAAGGTGGCGAACTGGCCAGGCTGATCGACAAGGGCGAGGTCGAGGCGGTGGTGGAAGCCAGCCGGGGCCGGGTCGAGATCGTGTCGGCGCGGCCGCTGCGCGAGATCAACGGCTACCGCGCGATGTTCGACCTGGTGCCGCCGGAAGGCAGTACCGAGCAGATCGACATCCGCCTGTTCCTGCGCAGTGGTGGCAAGACCCTCACCGAGACCTGGCTGTACCAGTACACCCCGCCGCCGGCCGGAGCGCCGGAGCGCACGCTGTACTGAGTGGTTTGGGATTGCAGGGCTTGCAGCCCTGCACCCGCTTCAAGCCAAGGCAACGTCAAATGCGTGCATTCCGTGGGATGGCGGGGTGGGTCCGGTTGCGGGGGACGCTGCAAGTACGTCCCTGTAAGCTCGGTCGCCGCATCCATGCGGCTCACCCCCCCGCAACCGGACCCACCCCGCCTTCGACAGACCTCCGCGATCTGTCGGAACAGCTCATGGGGTCAGATCCGTTTTCCGAAGGAAAACGGATCTGACCCC
>NZ_KB907498.1:130713-985584 GCF_000382065.1 Stenotrophomonas hibiscicola ATCC 19867
CCCAGGTGCCGGACAGGGCCTCGCCGATCAATCGCAGCCGGGTCGGCGCCTGGGCCTCACGAAACGCGGCGATGTCCGGGCCGAGCAGCCAGGTCGGGAACACCGAGTCCACCGCCAGGGTCAGTTCGGTCTCCCAGCCCGAGGCCACCCGCCGCACCCGCAGTTCCAGCTCGCGGGCTGCACGCAGCAGGTGTCGACCCTCGTCCAGCAGCGCGCGGCCAGCTGCGGTCAGCTCGGCGCGCGGGCCAACCCGGTCGAACAGCTGCACGCCCAGGTCCTCCTCCAGCTTGGCCACGGTGTAGGAGATGGTCGAGGGCACCTTGTGCAGCGCCTTGCCAGCGCCCGCAAACGAGCCGCGGCGGTCGATGGCATCCAGGATCTGCAGGGCATCGAGGCTGAGCTTGAGCATTCGAATTTTTCGATGATGGCTGTCAAAACTATCCGTTTTTCAAACCCGGGGCGCAAGCGAATACTTCTCTCCAACGGGGAAACACAGCGGCTACCGGTCCACCCCGCCCCATCGAAACCATCGAACAAGGAGATTCCATCATGCTGCAGATCCGCAAGAGCGCTACCCGTGGCCTGGCCGAGCATGGCTGGCTGTCCTCGCGCCATACCTTCTCCTTCGCCAACTACTACGACCCCCGCTACGTCAGCTTCGGCCCGCTGCGGGTGATCAACGAAGACAAGGTGATCGGCGGCCAGGGCTTCGGCACCCACGGCCACAGCAACATGGAAATCATCTCCTACGTGCTGGGCGGTGCGCTGGAACACAAGGACTCGATGGGCACCGGTTCGGTGCTGCGCTATGGCGACGTGCAGCGCATGAGCGCCGGCAGCGGCGTCACCCACAGCGAATTCAACCACTCGGCCGACGAGACCGTGCACTTCCTGCAGATCTGGATCTTCCCGGACACCGAGAACATCACGCCGTCCTACGAGGAGACCCACTTCGCGCCGGAGACCAAGCGCGGCCAGCTGCGCCTGATCGCCTCGCCGGACGGTGCCGACGGTTCGCTGCGCATCCACCAGGATGCCCGCATCTTCGCCACCATCCTCGATGGCGGCCAGAAGCTGCACCACGCGCTTGGCAACGGTCGTGGCGCCTATGTGCAGGTGGCGCGTGGCCAGCTGCAGGTCAACGGCATCACCCTGGAAGCCGGCGATGCACTGCAGGTCAGCGACGAAGCCCAATTGACGCTGGAAAACGGCAACGATGCCGAAGTGCTGGTGTTCGACCTGCCGCTGTAACCACAAGGCCCTCGATGCTGCTGAGCATCGGGGGCCTTTTCGTAGAGCCCGGCCTGCGCCAGGCGTGCTACAGGAGGAGTGTTACCCACCGATGGCGGCGCAGGCCTCCAGGATCAGCGCGGTCACTTCCTTCGGCTGCGAGGCCAGCGAGGCATGGCTGGCATCCAGCTCCAGCAGGCGCTTGGGCTGCATTCTTGCGGCCATGGCTTTCTGGTTTTCCGGCGCGATCATGCGGTCGTGGCGGGACAGCTGGTACCAGCTCGGCCGGTGCTTCCACGCCGGATCGCTGACCGTGTCGCCGAAAGTGCTGGCCAGCGGCGCCTTCTGGGTCACCGCCATCACCCGGCCCTCGTCGGCACTCAGGTCCTGGCAGAAGCTCTCATGGAACTTGTCCGCACGCAGCCAGAGGTAGCCATCGCTGTCCGGTGCCAGATTCGGCGCCGCCTCCGGCAGATGCTGCTGGGTGATGCCACCCGGGCTCTCGCCGGCATCAGGCGCGAAGGCAGCGATGTAAACCAAGCCCTTCACGTTGGGCTCGTTACCGGCCTGGCTGATCACCGCACCGCCGTAGGAGTGGCCGACCAGCAGCACCGGACCGTCGATCTGCCGGATCATTTTCTGGGTGCGTCCTGCGTCGTCGGCCAGCGACGTGAGCGGCAATTCCACCGCCTGCACCCGGTCGTGGCCGTTGCGATGCAGTTCCAGGATCACCTTGGCCCAGTGTGCGGCCCCGCCCCAGAATCCATGGACGAGGAGGATGGTCGGTGTCGTGCTCATGTACGGATCTCCGGCAGCGGCCGGCGGGGTGCCGACCGTGCAGCCACTGTCCGTGGGCGACGTTAATCGCTGGTGACGCGATCGGGTCACTGCAATCGTATGCGTCGCCCGATGTCACGCATGGCACTTGCCGATCCGGCCTGAAAACGTTTTCATAAAAGTCCCCTGGAGCTTCGCATCGCGCATGACGCCTTCATCCCCGCGTGCCCAGCAGCACGCCACCCGTGCCGCCTTCTTCATTCCTGGATTCGCCACCGCCGCGTGGGCGCCGATGGTGCCTTACGCCAAGGCCAAGGCCGGGCTGTCCGACGCCAGCCTCGGCGCCGTGCTGCTGTGCCTCGGGCTCGGCTCGCTGCTGGCGATGCCGTTGGCGGGTGCGCTGACCGGGCGGCTGGGCTGCCGCCGGGTGATGGTGATCACCTGCGCGATGATGCTGTGCGCCCTGCCCTTGCTGGTGCTGGCGCCCTCGCCGGTGGCGCTGGGCGCGGCGCTGTTCGTGTTCGGCGCCGGCGTCGGTGCACTGGATTGTGCGATGAACATGCAGGCGGTCGCGGTAGAGCGCGACGCCGGGCGCGCAATGATGTCCGGCTTCCACGCCTTCTACAGCATCGGTGGCTTCGTCGGCGCCGGCTGCATGACCGGCCTGCTGATTCTGGGCACGCCGCTGTGGCTGGCCGCGCTGGCCACAGTGGCAGCACTGCTGCTGGTTGCGGTTCTGTCGGCGCCGCACTGGCGCCCACAACGGATCCTGCATGAAGGACCGTTGCTGGCACTGCCGCACGGCGTGGTGCTGTTCATCGGCGTGCTGGCGTTCGTGGTATTCCTCGCCGAGGGCTCGATGCTGGACTGGAGCGCGGTGTTCCTGGCCGAAGTGCGGCAGGTGCCGCGTGACCAGGCCGGCGCCGGCTTCGCGTTGTTCACCCTGGCGATGACCGCGATGCGCCTGTTCGGCGACGGCATCGTCGAGCGCCTCGGACGGACCCGTACCCTGGTCTTCGGCGGCATCACCGCCGCAACAGGCTTCACCCTGGCCACGCTGGTGCCCTCGTTCCCGGTGGCGCTGGCCGGCTACGTGCTGGTCGGGCTGGGCTGCGCCAACATCGTGCCGGCACTGTTCTCGATGGCCGGCCAGCAGCGGGTGATGCCGGAGAGCATCGCCATCACTGCAGTGACCACACTGGGTTACGCCGGCATCCTCGCCGGCCCGGCGGCGATCGGTGCACTGGCACACGGCACCAGCCTCGGATTCGCCTTCCTTTGCGTGGCCGCGCTGCTGCTGGGCGTAGCCGCATCCGCGCGAGCACTGGCACGACGGGTGGCCTGACAAAAAAAGGGGACGGAGGGGATTAAGTCGCATCTGCCACGGGTGTGCTGCAAACGACTTAATCCCCTCCGTCCCCTTTTTCAGCCGTGTGCCAGCCATTCGGCCTGGGCCGGCAGCTGCGGCGCCGGGCATGCGCTCTGCGGGTGGTGCTCGTCGCGCGCCATCCAGTCGTCAACCACTCCGGCCAGCAGATCCAGCCGCAGCGGCAGGGTGATATGGTCTTCGCCGCGCATCTCGATGTAGTGCGCGCGCGGGTTGGCCTGGGCCAGTTCGCGGCCCTGGCTGACGGGTATGTGCTGATCGCCCTGCCCGTGCAGCAGCAGCACGCAGGCGCGGGTATCGGCCAGCGCACGCGCGACGTCGACGCGGTCCAGATCGACGTCGATGCGACGGCTGGCGTCGGCGATCACCTGGTTGATGTCCTGGCCGCCGTAGCGCCAGCGCGCGTACGACGCCATCGCCTGCGCCTTCAGGCCTTCCGGCTGCAGCCCCATCAGGTGCGGGATCATCGTGCGGATCGCTACACCGGCATTGGCGAACGATTCCATCGCCACCACGCCTTCCACCTGGTCGCCGAGCTTGTCGGCGGTGAATACCGCTGTGGCGGCGCCATAGGACACGCCGAACAGGTACAGCGGGCCGGTTACTTCACCACGTGCGCGCAGCTCGCCGATTACATCCACCACATCGTCGGATTCATAGGTGCCATAGCCCGACGGCCCAGTACCGGACTGTCCATGGTTGCGCAGGTCGAGCGTGACCACGCGGTAGCCGGATTCGGCCAGCTGCAACGACCACGGCAGCATCGAATCACCATTCATCATCCAGCCGTGCAGCAGCACCACGGTGCCGCGCGGTGCCTGCGCGCGGAACGGTCGCGGTACTGCCAGGCTCAAGCCGGTATCCAGCGGCAGGCCGTTCTCGTGGCGCTGCGGCAGGTAGTGATAACGCGCGCCGTAATCGCCAGGATCGAACACACGCCAGAAGATCGGCACGCCATCGCGGCCCCGCGCAAAGCCGTGGCGGTTGGGCAGTTCGGCGATGGCCGCGGCGATGCGCGGGCGATCGAGCAGGGTCGATACGCCACCCGGCGCGATCAGCCGATCGGCGAGCGAGGTGGACGAGGCATTGATCGAGGACGAGCATGCAGCCAGCCACAGGCCGGCGCACGCCAGCAACAACAGCAGCAGGCGCTTCATGGGCAATCGGGGAAAAGGTGCGACAGCGTGGCAGGTTAGCGACGCGCGCGTGGGCCATCTATCGCGCGTGGATGACGGCTTGATGACAACGCAGGAACGATTCAGCTTGGTGTAAAAGCTGTATCCGTTCAGTCATTGATCCGGATCAATGAACGCGCGCGCGGGATTGCCCACAGTGCCGCCATGCGCACCTCGTTCAAGCTCGCCATTGCCCTGGTCGCCACGCTGGCCGCCGCCTACGGCGTCGCCCGCACCACGCCCTACTGGTTCGCACCGCGACAGGCCGCGCAGGTCGACATCCACGATCCGGCATTGATCGCGCAGGGACAATACCTGTCGCGCGCCGCAGACTGCGCGGCCTGCCACACCGCACCGGGTGGCAAGCCGTTCGCCGGTGGCCTCGGCATGCAGACGCCGATGGGCACGATCTACTCGACCAACATCACGCCCGATCCGTACACCGGCATTGGTGCCTACGACTACGCCGACTTCGAGCGCGCGGTACGTCGCGGCATCCGTCACGATGGCCAGCCGTTGTATCCGGCCATGCCGTACGCCTCGTACGTGATCGCCAGCGACGCCGAGATCAAGGCGCTGTACGCCTACTTCATGGGCTCGGTGCAGCCGGTGAAGCAGAACAACGCCGACAGCACGATCCCGTGGCCGGTAAACATGCGCTGGCCATTGGCCTGGTGGCAGCTGCTGTTCGCACGCCCGCGCACGTTCAACCCGGATCCGTCGCTGGATGCCAGCCAGCAGCGCGGCGCCGAACTGGTGGAAGGCCTGGCCCACTGCGGCGCCTGCCACACGCCACGCGGCCTGGCGTTCCAGGAGAAGGCCATGGCCGATGATGGGGGCCGGCAGTTCCTTTCCGGCTCGGTGCTGGAAGGCTGGTATGCGAAGAACCTGCGCAATGAAGCGAGCGGCCTGGCCAGCTGGAGCGAGGGCGAGATCGTGGACTTCCTGCGCACCGGACGCACCGATCGGTCGGCGGCCTTCGGTGGCATGGCCGACGTGGTCGAGCACAGCACGCAGTACCTGTCCGACGCTGACCTGCTGGCGATGGCCCGCTACCTGAAGCAGCTGCCCGCCCGCGAAGGACGCAGCGCACAGTGGTCGCCCGGCAGCGACACGACCACCGCCGCACTGCGCAGCGGCGACTACCGCGTGGCCGGTTCGCTGGCCTATGCCGAGCACTGCCAGGCCTGCCACCGCGCCGACGGGCGCGGCATGCCGCGCGTCTATCCGGCCCTGGCCGGCAACTCGATCGTGTTCGCTGACGATCCCAGCTCGCTGGTGCAGGTGACCCTGATCGGTGGCCGCACGCCGCATACCCCGCACGACCGCATGGCCTTCACCATGCCCGGCTTCGAACAGCTGCCGAACGCGCAGCTGGCACAGATCCTGACCTTCATCCGCAGCAGCTGGGGCAACCAGGCCAGCGCAGTGAGCGAGGTCGACGTGGCACGCATGCGCCGGGTGGTGCGCGACAAGCCAGTGCACTACGTTCCGCAGGAGTCCGCACGATGAAACGTTCGCGCAAACGCTCCCGCCTGCTGATCGGCAGTGCGATCACCCTCGTGCTGCTGGCCGGCGCCGGTACCCTCGCTTACCGCCATCTGTACCCGGACCTGGATGCCGCCGTGGCCAGCACGATCGATATCCTCGATGCACAGGGCAAGGTGGTCGGCCACTACCGTGCACCCAGCGCCGAAGAAATCGCCGGGCTCGGCAATGCCGAGTCGGTGATGCTCGGCCGCCGCCTCCTCAACGAGACCGCACGGCTGCTGCCGGACAACGTCGGCAACGATCTGAACTGCAACTCGTGCCACATGGCCGAAGGCAAGCGGCCGTTCGGCAATCACTACTTCAACACCGGCGGCGGCGCCTATCCGCGCTACATGCCGCGTCCGGGCAAGGTGATCGGGCTGACCGAGCGCATCAACGGCTGCCTGCAGCGTTCAATGAACGGCAAGCCGCTGCCGAAGGACTCGCCGCAGATGCGTGCGATGCTCGACTACATGGCGTGGCTGAGCAGCCCTGTGCCAGTGGGTGCAAGGGTGGCTGCCCCCAGTGAAGGGCCCATCGACAGCACGCTGGTCCCGGACCCGATCCGTGGCCAGGCGCTGTACGCCGTGCAGTGCGCTGCCTGCCATGGCGACAATGGCGAAGGCCGGCGCGACGCCAGCGGTGACATCGCGTTCCCGCCGCTATGGGGCGACCACAGCTTCAACATCGGCGCCGGCATGGCGCGCCTGTACAAGGCCGCCGGTTTCGTCAAACACAACATGCCGCCGGCAGTGACCCGTGAACCGCCACTGGGCCAGCAGGTGATGCCCGACCAGGATGCGGTGGACATCGCCAGCTACTTCATCAACCAGCCACGCCCGGACTTCGCCAACAAGGCCAAGGACTGGCCGCGCGACCCGAAACCCAAGGACGCGCGGTACTGAGCATAAGCCATTGGAACCGGCCGTCACACAACACGGTTCCTGCTTCGCCGCGTCATGCCGATGTCATGGGCACTGCCGACACTCCGGGGCTTCCCTCCCCTGAAGGTCCGGTTTCAATGCGAACGTTTGCGCGTTTTCCCCGTGTCTCGCTGCTTGCCGTGCTGATCGCCCCCGCCCTGGACGCCCTCGCAGAAGCACCGCAGGGCGATACGGGCGAAGCGCACAGCAGCGATGCCCGTACCCTGGACCAGGTACAGGTGATCGGCCAGGCCACCAGCTACGCCAAGACGTCGGTGCGCGCAGAAACACTGAACCGGCAGACGGTGATGAGCAGCGTCAACGATGCGCTCAATGAAGTGCCGGGCGTGGTGGTCAGCGAGGCCGACGCTACCGGTTCGTCGGTGTGGGGCACGCAGATCAGCATGCGCGGTTTCGTCACCAATCGTGATACCCAGCAGATCGGCACCACCATCGACGGCCTGCCCAACGGCGGCTCAGGTTACGGTGGCGGCTCGCTGGCCAACCGCTACATCGACACCCTCGACCTGGAGACGGTGGAAGTCAGCCAGGGCACCGCTGACATCTCCTCGCGCTCGAACGAAGCACTGGGCGGCACGCTCAACTTCCTTACCAGCGACCCGCTGCAGGACAGCCGCCTGCGCTTCGTGGTCGGTGCCGGTGACAACGAGGCGCGCAAGTACTACGTGCGCTACGACACCGGCCTGCTCGGCGGCCACACCCGCGCCTGGGTCAGCGCCTCCACGTCGAAGGTGCACGACTGGATCGACGGCACCGGCCACGCCAGCAACGACCACATCGCCGGCAAGTTCATCACCGAACTGGATCGCTGGACGCTGGCCGGCTACCTGTCCTACAACGATGCCGACGAGCCCGAATACACCAGTGTTTCGCCGAAGGGCTTTGCCACCCATCCGGATCGCGACAACCTGGTCGGCACCCTCACCGGCATTCCCTATCTGGACCAGAACTTCCGTTCGGGCTCGCGTGCGCTGCGCGAGAACACCTTCGGTTACCTGCGTGCGGCCTTCGACGGCGGCAACGGGCTCAAGGCCTCGGTGGCCGCCTACGGGCACCGCATGCAAGGTCGTGGCGACTGGCTTCCACCCTACCTGGCGCAGGTCAGCGATGAGGGTGCGGGCCGCCCCGAATCGGAATATCTCGGTGGCAAAACCGTGTACGGCGGCAGCAACCGTGGCCAGATCTTCTTCGTCAATACCGATGGCAGCGCCGCGCAGCGCCTGGCCAGCTGCACCCCGCGCCTGGGCTTCACCGCCGAGTACGATCCGAACTGCTACGCCGGCAACGTGCTGGGCGCGCAGTCCTACCGCCACACCCACTACGACAACGACCGCATGGGCGTGACCGCCGACGTCGAATGGCGGCAGACCTTCGGTGCGATCGACAACACCATCCGTGGCGGCCTCTGGGTGGAGAAGCTGGACCGTTCGGCACGCCGTGACTGGCACCGCCTGCTCAACGTCGGCCAGGACATCGCCTTCGACCACCAGCCGTACTGGGTGCAGTTCGAGGACAAGTACAAGGTCGACGAGCAGATGTACTACGTCGAGGACGTGGCCCGCTTCGGTCCGTTCAGCGCGCGCCTGGGCGTGAAGCAGTTCTTCGTCGACCAGTCGCGCCGCCGCGTGATCGGTGCCAGCGAGCACGTCAAATCCGATTCCAGGTCCGATCCACTGTTGTCCACCGGCGTCACCTGGGCACCGGGTGTGGAAGGCATGGAGCTGTTCGCCGGCTTCTCGCAGAACTTCGCTGCCATCCCCTCCGGCGTGCTTGGCGAGACCGACCCGCAGCGCTTCCGCAACGTCGAGCCCGAAACCGCCGACAACATTGAAGTGGGCATGCGCATCAGCCGCTGGCCGCTGACCGCCTCCGTCACGCTTTACAACATCAAGTTCGACAACCGCATCGTCTATCTGCCGGCAGGTTTCGTCAGTGGCATCGACTACCTGGGCGAGACCGATGGTGTCTACGAGAACTTCGGCGGCGTGGAAAGCAACGGCCTGGAAGCCGCGTTCGGCTATGGGTGGAACAACGGCTGGCGGATCAACGCGGCCTACACCTACAACCGCTCCAAGTACCTGGGCAGCGGCAATGCCGCGCGTGATGCCCAGCTGGGCATCGTCGACGGCGCCAAGGTGATCGGCCAGCCGGAGAACACCCTGGTGCTGTCGGCCGACTGGCAGGGCGCCAACTGGAACTTCGGCCTGTCCGGCCGTTACCTGGGCACGCGCTACCTTGATGCCGCCAACGTCAACACGCTGCCCTCGGCCACCGTGTTCAACGCCAACATCGGCTTCGACCTGCAGGGGCTGTCGCCGCGCCTGAAGGGCATGGGTGCCAACCTGGTGGTGAGCAATCTCACCGACAAGCGGTATCTTGCAGGGGTGGACGGCCGCGACAACGCCTTCATCGGCGCTCCGCGCACCGTCGGCATCTCCTTCCGCGTGGACCTGTGAGTGAGCCCGTGACCGATATCGGCCGACGCCGGTTGTTGCAGGCCGGCGTTGCCGCCGGCCTTTCTCCGCTGCTGCCCAGCATCGCCCGGGCCGCAGCGATCGCCCCTGCCGCGCAGACGCGCAGCCTGGAAGACCTGCAGCACATCGTGGTGTTCATGCAGGAGAACCGTTCGTTCGACCACTACTTCGGCACGCTGCCGGGTGTACGTGGTTTCGGCGACCGCTTCGTGGCCCCTGCCCCCGCGCTGCAGGCCGGTGGCCGCACCCGCAGCCTGTGGCTGCAGCCCGATGCCAGCGGCACGCGGGCGATCGCGCCGTTCCCGCTGGATACCGCCGCGCACTTCGGCTACATGCGCGTGGAAGGTACGCCGCATACCTGGCCCGATGCGCAGCGCGCCTGGGACCACGGCCGCATGGGGCAATGGCCGAAGGCCAAGCAGAACCACTCGATGGGCTACTTCCAGCGCAGCGACCTGCCGTTCCAGTTCGCGCTGGCCGATGCCTTCACGATCTGCGATGCGTACCACTGCGCGATGCAGGCCGGCACCAACCCGAACCGGGTGTTCCTGTGGACCGGCCACAACGATGCACAGGCCCGTGCCGGTGGCCCGGTAATCGCCAACTCGCATGACAACTTCCCCGAACACGGCGGGCATCCGGCGTCGTACCGCTGGACCAGCTATGTCGAGCGCCTGCAGAACGCCGGCGTGTCCTGGCAGATCTACCAGGACATGGCCGACAACTTCACCGACAACCCGCTGGCCGGCTTCGAGGCGTTCCGTCGTGCCTACAGCGCGGCACCCGGACATGATCCGCAGCTGCGCGCACGCGCTGTCAGCACCCGTGGCCTGCCACAGCTGCGCCAGGACGTACTCGACGGGCGCCTGCCTCAGGTCAGCTTCATCATCGCCGATGCCGCCGGCAGCGAACATCCCGGCCCGTCCAGCCCGGCCCAGGGCGCGGCCTATACCGCGCGCGTGCTGGATGCGCTGACCGCCGATCCGGAAGTGTGGAGCCGCACCGCCCTGCTGCTGATGTTCGACGAGAACGACGGATTCTTCGACCACATGCCGCCACCGGCCCCTCCCTCACCGGTGAACGGTGGATGGGCAGGTGCCTCGTCGGTCAGTACCGAGGGCGAGTATCACCGTCATCCCGCACCGGGCGACGAGAAGTACGATGCCGCCGAACTGCGCGGGCGCCCGTATGGTCTCGGTCCGCGTGTGCCGCTGTACGTGATTTCGCCGTGGAGCCGCGGCGGCTGGGTCGATTCGCAGGTGTACGACCACACCTCGGTCATACGCCTGATCGAACGTCGCTTCGGCGTGGCCGCACCGGACATCTCGCCGTGGCGCCGTGCGGTCTGCGGGGATCTGAGCAACGCGTTCGACTTCGCCCAGCGTGATACCCGTCCGTTCGTGCGCGGCCTGCCGGACATGAGCGCGGTGGCCGCGCGTGCCGCCGCCCTGCCGGGACGCACCGTGCCCGCGTTGCCCGAGGGACTGAAGCCGGCGAAACAGGAAAGCGGTGTACGCCCGGCGCGTGCCCTGCCCTACCGGCCGCAGGCATCGATCGCTGCGGTCGACGCTGCGGGCGTGGACCTGACGTTGTCCTGCGAAGGCGCAGCGGCTGTGCTGCATGTCTACGACCGGCTGCGGCTGGATGCGGTGCCACGCCGCTACACGCTGCTGCCCGGTAGGCCGCTGCGCGAGCGCTGGCCGCTGGATGCCCAGGGCCGCTATGACCTGTGGTTGCTCGGCCCGAACGGCTTCCACCGCCACTTCCAGGGAGCGGCCACGGGTCCTGCCGTGCAGGCTTCAATCGATCGCGTCGATGACCAACTGCGGCTCCGCCTGCGCAATCTGGGTGACAGTGCACAGCAGGTGCGCGTGCACGGCGGCGCCTATGCAGGACACATGCCCGAACAGACATTGGCGCTGCCCGCACATGCGCAGACTTCATTGGCGTGGGATGCTACGCCTACCGCCGGCTGGTATGACCTGCGCGTCAGCGCGGGTGGGAGTGTGCTGCGTTTGGCCGGCCGCGCCGAGGATGGGCGCCCCGGCACCAGTGACCCGGCGATGGGCACCGAGCCGCTGCGGTTCGAGCACGATTGAAGAATCCCTGTAGAGCCGAGCCCATGCTCGGCTGCTTTCGCCCTGGTCGCATTGCCCCGAAAAAAGCAGCCGAGCGTGGGCTCGGCTCTACAGCGCAGACCGGTAGATTCAGGCCTCCTGCAGCCCCGGCCGGCCGTGCTCCACCGCGTAGCGCTTCCAGCTCTGCAGCGCGCCATTCGGCTGCATCACGGTATCCAGCGTCTTCATGTCGCCGATCCACGCATCGCGGGTGACATCACACAGCACGTAGCCACGCTTGTCGGTGGTCGCCTTCAGGTAGGGGCTGTGGGCAAGCTGGTTCCTGGCATACGCGTCCACGCCCTGGCCGTCGGCACCGGAAGTGATCGAGGTGGCGAGGAACTCGCTGGAGACCACGCCCGAGTCACGGTGGTCCTGCACCAGATCGCTGGCGTAGTGGCGATGCGCGTCGCCGCAGGCGGTCACCACGTTGCCGAAGCCCACCTTCTGGATGTGATCGAGCAGGCGCCGGCGGCTTTCCAGATAGCCCGACCACTGATCGTCGGACGACTGCACCACCCCATCCTTCTCGCGCATGTAGTTGCCCAGTGCCACCTGGTGGGCGATGGTATGCCAGCGCGGCGCAGCATCGGACAGGCCGTCGAACAGCCAGCGTTCCTGCTTCGCCCCCACAATGCTGCGCTCCGGCGATTCCACCTCCTCGCGCAGCGTCATGTTCACCTGCTTGCTGCGGTACTGGCGGGTGTCGAGCAGGTGCAGGTCCATCAGCGTGCCGTAGCGTGCACGTCGGTACATCTGCATGTGGCCATCGCGCGGGAATGCCGAACGGCGCAACGGCATGTTCTCGTAGTAGGCCTGGAACGCCTGTGCGCGGCGCAGCAGGAATACTTCGCTGGGCGTGTCATCCTGGTCTTCGGCGCCGGCCCAGTTGTTGTCCACTTCATGGTCGTCAAAGGTGACGAACCACGGTGCCGCCGCATGCGCGGCCTGCAGGTCGGCATCGCTCTTGTACTGGGCGTAGCGGCGGCGGTAATCATCCAGCGTGTAGATCTGCGGGCCGACGTGGTTGCGCAGGTTGGTGAACGGCTGTCCGTTCATCTTCCGCAGGCCCGGCTGGCATTCGCCTTCGTAGATGTAGTCACCGTAGTGGAAGACGAAATCGAGTGGTTCCTCGGCGATGCGTCGCCACGCGGTGTAGTGGCCTTCTTCGTAATGCTGGCAACCGGCCACCACGAAGCGAACGCGATCCACCGCTGCCGTGGCTGCCGGCAGCGTGCGCGTGCAACCCACTGCGCTGGCGTGGCCGCCTACGGTGAAGCGGTACCAGTAGGGCCGTCCGGGCGCCAGCCCGTCCAGCTCCACGTGCACCGCGTGGCCGAGTTCGGGATGCGCCATTGCCGAACCCTGGCGTACCACTCTGCGCATGCCTTCGTCTGCTGCCAGCTGCCACTCGACCACCATCGGCCGGGCCGGCATGCCACCGCCGAACACCAGCGGCTCGGTCGCCAGCCGTGTCCACAGCACCATGCCATCGGCCGAGGGATCACCCGAGGCCACGCCCAGGGTGAAGGGCGTGCTGGCAAAGCGCGGCTTGGCCAGCAGGTTGCGCGGGTTCAGCGCGGTGGCATCGGCCTGCGCGGCCAGCGCGTGTGCCGTGCCCATCCAGGCGCCGGCAGCAGACAGGCCGGCCAGGGCCAGGAATCGCCTGCGATTGATCGTATCCACGGCGCTGCCCTCAGTTGTAGATGATGTGGAAGTAGAAGAAGCGGCCGTAGTCGTCGATCTCGGTACGGAAGCGCCCATTCGGGCCGGTGCTGTAGGTCGGCTGGGTGTTGAACAGGTTCTTGGCTTCATACTTCAGCGTCACGTGCCTGCCGACTTTGTGGCTGAAGGCCATGTTGAACGTCATGTACGGGTCGTAGTACGAATCCAGCCATTCGGTGTCACCGAAGTCGACCAGCATCCGGCTGCGGTAGGTTCCGGAAAGGCGCAGCTGCGCGCTCCTCCACGGCATGCGCCAGATCACCGAACCATTGAGCGACCAGTCCGGCTGGTACAGCAGGCGATCCAGGCGGCGCGCGGTGCCATCACTGATGCGGTAGTCGGTCTGCCCTTCCAGCCGCGTGGCGTTGAAGTACATGTCGAAGCGCTGGCGGCCCCACTGCAGGTTGCGGTTGGCCACCGCGAACTCGACACCGCGTAGCTTCGACTCATCGGTGTTCATCGGCTGGGTGATCCGATAGCGGGTATCACCCACGTTCTCGAAGGTGGTCAGGGTGTAGATGTCGTCCTTGATCACCTTGTCGAACAACGCCACCGAGACCAGGCCGTTGTTGCCGTTGAAGTACAGGTCCCATGCAAGATCGATGTTGGTGGAACGGCGCGGCTGCAGATCGGCATTGCCCTGCTTGATGGTGCAGAAGCCCCTGCCCTCCTCGTCATCGCCACAGCTGGTGCTGGTGGCCTGGGCGATGTTGCTCGGCGTCGGCCGGCCCAGCGTGCGGCTGGCGGAGAAGCGCAGGCGCTGGTCCTCGGTGAGCTTGAAGGTTGCGTTCAACGAGGGCAGCAGGTTGTTGTAGCCACCGCTCGTGTTGCGGAACGCAGAGGTATAGGTAGCGCCGCCATCATCGCTGAACGGACTGTAGGCATCGAAGCGGGTGTGGTCGTAGCGCAGGCCGCCGATCAGCAGCAGCCGGTCCCAGGCGTAGTGCGCGGATACATAGGCATTGGTGATGTCCTCCACGTACTTGTAGTCGCTGGTGAAGTTGGCATTCGGATACGCCGCATTGTTGCTGCCCAGTTTCGGCAGCAGTTCCTCGGTCCACTTGCGGTTGTCGATCAGCGGGAAGCCGGGCACGCTGCCCAGCAGTGTCGAACCCGGATATAGGTAGTCGTTGAGCGTGGCGCTGCTCTTGAAGTAGTCGAAGTCGATGTCCTGCCAGATCTTCAGGTGGCGGTACTCGGCGCCGGTGGCCAGGCCGAAGCCACGCGCATCGGCGTCGATGTTGTAGCTGAAATCGGCGCGCAGGTTGTCGATGCTCTCCTTGGCATCGCGCGGGGAGACGTAGGCCTGCGCCGGATTGAGCTTGAACGCGGAGCTGGTCAGCAGGCTGGAATCGGAAACCGCCACCGCGTTGGGGAACCCATGGCTGTCGTTTTCGTAGTCGACGAACAGATTGCTTGGGTAGGCGCGCACACCCCAGTAGACCTGGTTGTTGTGGAAGGTCTCTTCGGTATGGCCGCCACGCAGGGTCAGCCGCGAACGGTCGCCCATGTCCCAGTTGAAACTGGCGATGGCACCACGGTTGCTGCGGTCCCAGCGGTCGTGACGGTTCTTGATGTAGATGCTGTTGATCTGGGTGGTGCCGCTGTCCTCGGTCTGGTTGCGGATCGGGAACTTGGCATTGCCGTACAGATCGGTCTTGTTCATCGTCGAGTTCTCGTAGAACCGGTACGAGTACAGCAGCAGCGATGCGTAGAACGGATCATCCGAGGGCTTCCACTCAAGCTTGGCGGAGCCACCGAAGTTGGTGATGAAGTTGGTATAGGTGCCGGTGCTGAAGTTGCCAGGCGCACGCAGCCCGTTCCAGCCCTTGGCCTCGTCCGGACCGGTGGTACCGTCGGTGAGGTATTTGCCAGCGTCGTTGTAGTAGTAGTTCGACTCCACCCAGCGCTTGACGCTGTTGCGTGAACGCTGCTCGTAGCGTGCCACCGCAACGATGCCGAACTCCTGGTCGGCGCCGAACTGGTTGGAGAACACCATCTTGGCGCTCTTGCCGAAGTGGCCCAGAGTCTCGTGGTTGCCGCCTGCGCTGCGCTCGACGTTGGTCTCGGCGGTGGAATAGATGCCCGCCACATCGGCAAACACGTACTTGCCGGACCGGTCGAAAGCACTGCGGCTGATGATGTCGATCACGCCGCCGATCGCATCCGGTGCCTGCTCCGCACTGAAGCTCTTGTAGATGTCGGTACGGGTGCCGATGTCGCTGGGAATCAGCTGCAGGTTGTTCATTCGCTCGCCGGAGCCACTGCCTCCCACGCTGGCAATCGCGATGCCATCGATGGTGGTGTAGTTGAGGTTGGCCTGTACGCCGCGCACGGTCACGTAACGTGGCTCACCGGCATCCTCCACCGCACTCAGGCCTGGAGCGGCCATCAGGCTCTCGGCCAAGGTCTCGTCGCCGTAACTGTCCATCTCGTCGTACACCACCGAATCCTTGATCACCGGTGAGCGCTTCTTCTGGTCGATGACCTCATGTGCAGCAATCACCTTCACCGTGTCCAGGGTCGGCGCCACCATTGCCTCGGCCTCGCGCGGCTTCGGCGCGGCCGGCTTCGGTTGGTTGCGTGCTGGCGCCGGATCGATGGCGATGACATTGCCATCCACCACGGTGTACCCCAGGCCGGTACCGGCCAGCAGCGCGTCCAGCGCCTGCCTGACGGTGGCACCGCGCGGCACCGCACCGGCCATGCGGGCATCACCGCCGGCCGAGTACAGGAACTGCACCCCGGAACTGCGCGACAACTGCTCCAGCGCACGCGCCAACGGCTGCGCCGCGATCGGCGTGGATACACGCGCCTCCAGGCCATCGGCACCGGCGGCGAAGGCCAGCGGCACGCTGCAGGGAGACAGGGCGAGGATGATCGACAGGTAGAGCGTGTTGCGCATCACGGGTCCTTGGAAGAGAGAGAAGGCAGCAGGCGCCGCTGCGTGGCTCGGCAGCGGCTTCTCCCAAGTAAGAGCCCGCATCCACCGAAGTGGAGAACGCGGATTCGATGAATTTTTTTTGACAGTCCACGGCCATTTCGGCCTCAGCGACTGCCAACCCGCACGGTGTCGCCTTCGCGCCTCACCACGAAACGCGGGTCGCGTTCGAGGAAGGCCTGCAGCGCACCGATGCGATGCGCATCGAGACTGCCCGACAACCGTGCCGATGCCGCGCCTTCGTCCAGCACGCGGACCTGCACCTGGTTGTGCCGGTTGAAGGCAGCGGCCACCTCGTCCAGCCGCTCATCCAGGAAGGACACCTTGCGTTGCTGCCAATCCAGCAGCATCGACAATGGCAGGTCCAAGGACTCGACCGCATGGCTGCCCGCGTCGACCTGCACCACTCGGCCTTCGCCCAGCTGCGCAAGACGCCGGGCGTCCGCACCCTGGCTCCATACCTCCACCTCGCCGGAGACCACGCCGATGCGCGTGCTCTGCAGCCGTCGCGATACATCGAATACCGTGCCGATATCCCGGATCTCCAGGCCGTTCACCTGCACCTCGAACGGACGGCGGTCGCGGGCGATGTCGAACGTGGCCTCACCCTGCAGCAGCTCCACCTTGCGGCTGAACCAGCCCATGCGTACCCGCAGGCGGCTGTCCGCGTTGAGCTGCACCTGGGTCTGGTCGGGCAGCACCAGGTCGCGAAGTTCACCCTGTCCGGCACTGTAAAGCTGCTCGGTGGGCATCAGCTGCGGAACCAGGCCCACGCCGAGCAAGGTGATACAGGCTGCGGCAGCTGCCACCCACCAGCGCGCACGACCGCGCCGCGGCACAGCGCGCGGCGGCGCGTGCACGCCACCGAACAGCGGCACCACCTTGGCCGACGTCGCCTCCCGCAGCGGCGGCGCCTCGTCAGCCAACGACGATTGCAGCGCTTCGCCCACCTGCCGGTGCAACGAGAGGACGCGCAAGTAGGCGCGCACATGCTCCGGCGAGCGCTTCATCCAGTCCAGGAACGCGAGGCGCCCGGCCTCATCCAACGGCCCCTCGCGGTTGCCCAGGAACCAGTCCATGGCCTCGCAGGCGATCGTGTCGTCGGCCACGGGCGATGAGGTCCGGTTCATGTGAGCTCCCTGGCGCCCAGCACCTTCCTGCAGGCCTCCAGCCCCTTGCCGATGTGCTTGCGCACCATGTGCACCGACACCTGCAGCTGCTGGCTGATTGCCGGGCAGTCCAGCCCGTCGCGGTAGTGCAGCTCCATCACCCGCCGCGTGGTTGCCGGCAGTCGTGCGATGGTGCTGCGGATATCGTTCCAGCGCTGCGCACGCTCGAAATCACCTTCGATGTCTTCTTCGCTTTTCAGCACTTCGGCCAGCAGGTCGACGTCTTCCAGCGGCGGCAGCGACGACCGCGCGCGCGCATGCTCGCGCGCCAGGTTGGCCGCCACGGTGAACAGGTAGGCTTCCGGGTTCTCGACCGCATCGGCATCTTCGCCGGTGCTGCGCAGCAGGCGCAGGTAGACCTCCTGCGCCAGGTCTTCGGCATCCTCGCTGGCCGAACCGCGACGCAGGAAGAAGCCACGCAGTAGCCGGCGCCGCAGCGCGTAGCTTTTCTCCCAGATCCTCACGCTGTTCACGGCCGGCCAACCACCCCGAGGCTGGAAAGCCCCGCAGGGTGACCGCCATCGATGACAGTGGCGTTTCAACGACCGGCAGGCAGCCGCTAGAATGCGGCCCCTGCAATGTCCCGGCAGCCGGCACAAGGAGTGCCCCGCAATGAACGCCCGCACCGCCATCAACACCCTCAGCAGCCTGCTGTTCCTGCTGCTGGTCGCCCACACCACCGCCTACCAGCAGCAGATGTGGCCGCCCAGCCGGGTCATCCATGTGCATCCGGTGATCGTCGTCCTCGCCTATGCGCTAGGTGTGCTCACGCTGCTGTTGTGGATCGGCGGTCGTCGTGCACCGGAACCCGCCCAACGCCTGGCGCGCTGGTTGCCCGTCGTCGCCTGGTGCCTGCTGGGCGTCGGCGTGGCGATCATCCCGGTGTTCCTGCCGGGGCTGTCCCCGGCCTGATCAGCGGCCGCGCCCAGCGCATCGGCCCATGATACGGCGCGCGGCACCAACCCTTGCTTGCCAGAGACCCAAGCCCCGCCCGCCTATCGAGGCGTGGGGGGGCAGGCCTACGCTTGTCTTCTCGGTGGCCGCCACGGTCGCCCTTCGCGTCACGGCGCCCGCCATTGCGACCCCGCTCCAGTGCTGTGCGCCCTGCCGGTGTTGTCGCCCAGGCAGACCTCCGACCGGCGCCCTCTGGAGACAGCCATGAACCAAGCCCTCATTCCCTTCGATACCGATCCACTGGAAACCCAGGAGTGGCGTGAATCGCTGGAGGCGGTGATGCAGGCCGGCGGCCGGCCGCGCGCGCACTACCTGATCGACCAGCTGAGCGATCTGGACGCCCGGCAGCACGGCGACCTGCATACCCGTGCCTGGACCGCCTACGTCAACACCATCCCGCCCGAGCGCCAGCCGGCCTACCCGGGTGACCTGGCCATCGAGCGCCGCCTGAACGCGATGATCCGATGGAACGCGATGGTGATGGTGCTGCGTGCCGGCAAGCATTCCAACGTCGGCGGCCACATCGCCACCTACCAGTCGGCGGCAGTGCTGTACGACGTGGGCTTCGATCATTTCTTTCGTGGCCGTACCGACACCTTAGACGGCGACATGATCTACATCCAGGGCCACTCCGCGCCAGGGATCTACGGCCGCGCGTACGTGGAAGGCCGTATCGATCCGGCACGGATGGACAACTTCCGCCGCGAAGCCGGCCGCGAAGGCCTGTCCTCATATCCACACCCGCGCTTGATGCCGGAGTTCTGGCAGTTCCCCACCGTGTCGATGGGGCTGGGCCCGTTGACCGCTGCCTACCAGGCGCGCTACATGCGCTACCTGGAATACCGCGGCCTGAAAGAGCACCAGGGCCGCAAGGTCTGGGCCTTCCTCGGCGATGGCGAAATGGATCAGCCCGAATCGCTGGCGGCGATCTCGCTGGCCGGCCGCGAGCGGCTGGACAACATCGTGTTCGTGGTCAACTGCAACCTGCAGCGCCTGGACGGGCCGGTGCGCGGCAACGCCAAGGTCATCCAGGAACTGGAAGGCACCTTCCGCGCGGCCGGCTGGAACGTGATCAAGCTGATCTGGGGCAGTGGCTGGGACGACCTGCTGGCCCGCGACCACAGCGGCCTGCTGCGCCAGCGCATGATGGAATGCGTGGATGGTGACTACCAGACCTTCAAGTCGCAGAGCGGTGCCTACGTGCGCGAGCATTTCTTCGGCCGCTACCCCGAACTGCTGGAGCTGGTCGCGCATATGAGCGACGACGATATCTGGGCGCTGGCGCGTGGCGGCCATGATCCGCAGAAGGTCTTCGCTGCCTACCAGCAGGCGGTGAACACCCGCGGCCGGCCGACGGTGATCCTGGCCAAGACGGTCAAGGGTTTCGGCATGGGCGAAGCCGGCGAAGGCCAGAACATCAACCACCAGCTGAAGAAGATGAGCGCCGAGGCGGTGCGTGCCTTCCGCGATCGCTTCAACCTGCCGGTCAGCGACGAGCAGCTGGAGGACATGCCGTATCTGCGACCGGAGCCGGGCAGCCCCGAGGCGGCCTACTTCGCCGAGCGCCGCCGCATCCAGGGCGGCCAGCTGCCGGCGCGGCTGGCGAAGGTCGATCCGCTGCCGCCGCTGTCGATCTTCAACACCCAGCTGCAGGGCAGCGGCGATCGCGGCCAATCCACCACCATGGGCTTCGTGCGCATCCTCACCCGCCTGCTGAAGGACCCGGAGCTGGGCAAGCTGGTCATTCCGATCGTGCCCGATGAATCGCGCACCTTCGGCATGGAAGGCCTGTTCCGCCAGATCGGCATCCACTCCTACCTTGGCCAGCTGTACACCCCGCAGGATGCCGGCCAGCTGAGCTACTACAAGGAAGCCAAGGACGGCCAGATCCTGCAGGAAGGCATCAACGAATCCGGTGCGATCTGCTCGTGGATCGCGGCCGGTACCGCCTACAGCAACCACGGCCTGGCGACGATCCCGTTCTACATCTTCTACTCGATGTTCGGCCTGCAGCGCGTCGGTGACCTGGCCTGGGCCGCCGCCGATGCGCGCACCCGCGGCTTCCTGCTGGGTGCCACCTCCGGCCGCACCACGCTGATGGGCGAAGGCCTGCAGCACGATGACGGCCACAGCCACGTGCTGTCGTCGGTGATTCCCAGCTGCGTGTCCTACGACCCGACCTACAACTACGAGCTGGCGGTGATCATCCACGACGGTCTGCGCCGCATGTATGTCGAGCAGGAAGACGTCTACTACTACATCACCGTGCTCAACGAGAACTACCCGCAGCCGGCACTGCCGGAGGGCGTGGAAGCGGGCATCCTGAAGGGCCTGTATCTGCTGCATCCGGCAGCGGCCGACAGCGCCTCGCAGCCACGCGTGCAGTTGATGGGCAGCGGTTCGATCCTGCGCGAGGTGGAAGCCGCGGCGAAACTGCTGCTGCAGGACTTCGGCATCGCCAGCGATGTCTGGAGCGCGACCAGCCTGACCGAACTGCGCCGCGATGGCCTGGCTGCCGAACGCTGGAACCTGCTGCACCCGGCTGAGGAACCGCGCGTACCCTACGTGCAGGAGTGCCTGCAGGGCCATGATGGCCCGGTGGTGGTGGCCACCGACTACATGAAGATCGTAGGCGACCAGATACGTCCCTTCATCAATGACCGCCGCTTCATCGCACTCGGTACCGATGGCTTCGGCCGTTCCGACACGCGTGAGTCGCTGCGCACGTTCTTCGAAGTGGATCGCCACTTCATCGTGCTGGCCGCCCTGAAGTCGCTGGCCGACGAAGGCCGCATCGAACGCTCGCGGATGCAGGAGGCCATCGACAGGTACGGCATCGACGCCGGCAAGCGCGACCCGGCCGCGGTATAAGGCTGCTGCATTCACCACGCCCGCTGTGCGGGCGTCGTGCAGGCGGCGCCGCTACGGTATTCGCTTGAACAGATTGGTCTGCAGGATCGGCGTACCGTCGTGACCGTAGAACGCCTTGGTCTCGGTCATCGTCGTACGGTCGGCCGCCACGGTATAGATGCGGGTGGAGGCCGGCGTGCCGTGGTCCACCAGCTGCATCACCAGGGTGTTCGGCGCCGGCAGTTTCAGGTTGGCCTTGTCCGCGCCGTAGGTGCCGGACAAAGGCCCCGGCGTGCCGTCGAGGGACAGCGTGCCATCGGACTTCATGGTCCTGCCGTCGTGCAGCACGATGTCGACGTGCGAACTCCAGCGTCCACCCCCGGCATCCTTGAATTCCAGTACCACCTGTTTCGGGCGCTGCGCCTCGGGCAGCGCCGAGGTGGCAATGTCCAGCGACCAGCGTCCCAGCAGCGGTGAGGGCGAAGCCTCCACGGCCAGCGCCGGAACGGCGGCCAGCGAAAGCGCAGACAACAACACAGCGGACAGCAGCTTCATACGTTGCTCCGTTTCCGTGAAGAAGATGCTGCGTGAAGCGCTGTGGGGCGCAGCATCCGGATCGTGCACAGCATCGGCGCCCCGCACAAGGCAGAGCGCTGAACGGCCGGCAACCTCATTCGCGCCTCCCGTGTGTTCGGCCTCGCGACTAGAGCCAAAACGCCCTTGTTGCCCGCAATAGTTACGTTATAACATTTCATGTAATCTTCACGGAGCGTGTCATGCGTCGCCATCTGCTTGCTGCTGCCATTCTGTTCGCCGTCCACACCGCCCAGGCCGCAGACGAACCCACCCTCCCCACCCTCCAGGTCCAGGCCTCCCAGCCCTCGCGCATCGACACCCGGGTCACTGTCGACAACCCACATGCGCAGAACCGCACCCTCGGCGGCCTGCTCGAACACGTCTCCGGCGTGCAGAGCAGCGCCTTCGGGCCAAACGCGGGCGCTCCGGTCATCCGCAGCCTCAGCGGCAACCGCGTGCTGATCCTGCAGGACGGCCAGTCCATCCTCGGCATGAACGCGATCAGCGGCGACATCAACATTCCGTTCGATCCGCTGTTCGTACGCAGTGTGACCGTCAACAAGTCCTCCGACACCGTGCGCTACGGCGGCAATGCGATCGGAGGCAGCGTGGAGATCGATCCGGGCCTGATCTCGCGCAGCATGGAAGACAAGGACCAGTCGATGGAACTGGTCCTGCGCAAGGGCTTCAATGCTGCGGACGCGCAGGGCTTCCGCATGAACTTCAACAACCAGCGCAACGTCTCGACCAACCTGCAGGTCTCTCGGCAGCGCATCTCGCACTACGACATCCCCGGCAACAGCAAGGCCAGTGTCTGCAACACCCGACTGTTTCCGCCGACCGGCGGCGTCAACTCGGCGCTGGCCGACAGCTGCCAGAAGGAGGCGCGCGTCCAGCAGATCTACAACAAGGCCTCGCAACCTTACATCGACCAGTTCATGACCGAGAACCCGGACTGGGCCGACGGTGATTTCTCGTTCTACACCAACAACCCGACTTCGGTCTGGCAACGCCGTACCTATATCAATCCGGTCAATCCGGCCTATGTCGCCGGCGCGCCGTCATACGTACAGAAGCAGATCAACAATGATGTGACGCCCGATTACCATCACCGGTTGGGCAACAGTTACGCGCGCAATTCGCAGGTGGCGTTCGGGTCGACCCTGTTCTTCGACCGTGGTTACGTGGGTGTCAGCATCGATGCCAAGGACAGCGAGTACGGCGTGCCGGGATTCTCGATGCAGAACCTGTCGTTCGGTTCCAACTACGCCAACGCATTGCCGGTGGGCGTGGTGATCGAGCAGGAACGCTACGCACTGGAAGCCCTGTTGCGTGATCCGCTGCCGTGGTTCGAGCGCGCCGAACTGCGTGTTTCGAAGCTGGACAACACCTCGGGCGAACGGCTGGGTGCCACCCGGGCCAACGACTACGATTTCGAGAGCACCCAGGCCGAACTGCTGTTGAGCCATCAGCGTGTCGGTCCGCTCAGCGGCCTGCTCGGTTACAGCCACCAGTCGCGCGATGTCACCGGCAGCGGCTCGCTGCGCTACCTGCCTGACGTCGACACCCGCAGCAACGCGGTGTTCCTGAAGGAGACGCTGGACTTCGGCTGGGCCAGTTTCGACGCTGGCGTGCGCCACGAGCGCGTTGACCATGACCTGCAACCAAGCCGCTTCAAGACCGCGCGCAATGCCGCCAACACGAAACTGCAGGACCGCGACTACCGGCTCAACAGCTACAGCTTGGGATCGTATGTCGAGCTCGGTCCGTTGTTCGCCGCCAAGGTGCGCTACTCGTCCTCGCAGCGCGCACCGGAGATCAATGAGTTGTATGCGAGCAACGCGCACTACTCGGTGATGACCCAGGAAGAAGGCAACCAGAACCTCGAGCCAGAGCGCGCGAAAAACCTGGAGCTGACCGGCCTGTTCCATATCGGAGGGTTCGAACTGTCGGCCACCGCGTATCGGATGAAGTACGAGAACTATCTGTACCTGGGTTACTCGGGCGTGCAGACCGCCAACCGCCTGCCGCTGAAATACTGGAAGCAGACCGACACCACGGTGAAGGGCTTCGAGATCGACGCATCGCATGCCCTGGACCTTGGCCGCTATGGCACGTTGAACATCTCCGCCTTCGCCGATCTGGTGAAGAACAAGGCCGATCACCCCGATTCGCTGCGTGCCCACAACGACGGCGAGTACCTGCCGAACATGCCGACCAACCGCTACGGCGCCAATCTGCAGTGGCAACGCGAGGGTTGGAAGGCGCAGCTGTCCAGCACCTACTACGACACGCAGAAGTACCTCGGCCGCAACGTCAGCGAGGAAGTGCCACTGGATGCCTTCAACCTGGTCGACCTGCAGATCAGCCGTGAGCTGCCGGTACGCAACAGCTACATCGCCGGCATGGAAGTGTTCATCAACGGCAGCAACCTGCTCAATGAAGAAGCACGGCCGCACAACTCACCGTTGAAGTACATCGCGCCGTTGCCGGGGCGTGGGTTCCAGGTGGGGGTGACGGTGAGGCTCTGACGATCGAACGCGTCGGTACGCGCCTGCGGGCAAATGGCCTGCAGGCGTTCTCCCCCGCCCCCTGCGGGGTTGCGCCACATTCACCGGTTGATTCACCATCGGCAAAACAGGAGAGCGTGATGAACTGGAAGCATGCGGTTTCACTGGCGCTGTTGTTGTCCGCTTCATCAGCCGCAAATGCTGCGTCTGCGATCACCTACGACAAGGATGGCCGCTACGGCTATTCGATGAACCAGTCTTCCCTCACCACTGCGATGCAGCAGTCGCTGCACTACTGCGCAGCGCGATCGCGCAATTGCGGCCAGTCCGCCAGCACCATCGGCGAAGGTTATTCGGCCATAGCGACCGGCACGATTGCGTTGGGCTTTGCACTGGGTGAGAAGACTGCGGACGCCGCGCAGCGGAAGGCCGAAAGAATGTGCAGGGAACGTGCCAACGACTGCACGCTTGCGTTGCTGTGGCGGGAAATTCCACCTCGTCACATTGAACCGCCACAGCTGCCGGGTGCGCCCGCTCCGGCACCAGCGACGACGCCCATGCCAACGCCTGCCACCCGCACCGATCAGCCAGGATAGTTAGCTCCACGCTGCGAGTGTCGGATAAAGAAAAACGCCTGCAGATCGAGGATCTGCAGGCGCTTCTTTATATCTGGCGGAGTGAGAGGGATTCGAACCCTCGATAGAGCTTTTGACCCTATACTCCCTTAGCAGGGGAGCCCCTTCGGCCACTCGGGCATCACTCCGGGGTTTTCTCCGCATCTGGTGCGTTGCACCTCAGCGGGGCGTGAATCATAACGTTAATCGAGTGCGAAGGTAAAGCGTTATTCGGCAGAATTTTCGCTACCGGTGCCACCGGCTTCATCACCACGCTGGATGCGCTGATAGATCTCTTCGCGATGCACAGCGACGTCCTTCGGCGCGGTGATGCCGATACGCACCTGGTTACCCTTGACGCCAAGCACGGTGACGCTCACCGAGTCACCGATCATCAGGGTTTCGCCGACGCGGCGAGTCAGGATCAACATTTTTGTAAGTCTCCATGGAACCGTGTGGAAGGGTATCCCCCACCGGCTTGACGCTCCGTCAAGAAGCGCTACCACGACAAAGGGAAAAGATTCGCAATGGTACCGTCAGCCGTCCCGCTCCTACAAGGAGGGGGACGGCCAGGTTCATCACAGGCGGGGGCTGACCCATTCGACGACTGCAGCCAGCGCAGTGGCAAGGGCGGGCCCGTCCTCGCCACCACCCTGGGCGAGGTCCGGGCGTCCGCCGCCCTTGCCCCCGATCTGACTGGCGATATGGGACAACAGTTCCCCGGCCTTGACCTTGCCCATTGCACTGCCGTTCACACCCGCAACCAGGGCAGCCTTGCCGTCCTGGGCACCGGCCAGCACGATCACCGCATCGCCCAGCTGCTGCTTCAGGCGGTCCATGGCGTCACGCAGGGCCTTGGCATCGAAGCCCTCCAGGCGGGCGGCCAGCACCTTCACGCCGGCAACCTCGACGGCCTGGCCGGACAGGTCGGCCGTGGCGCCGGCGGCGACCTTGGCCTTCACGGCCTCCAGTTCGCGCTCCAGCTGCTTCTGGCGCTGGCCGAGGGCACGGATCTTCTCGACCACGTCGGCGGCGCTGCCGCCGAGCAGTTCAGCGGCTTCGGCCAGGCGGGCCTCCTCGGCGTCCACGTAATCCAGGGCGCCCTGGCCGGTGACCGCCTCGATACGGCGCACGCCGGCCGAGACACCGCCCTCGGAGGTGATCTTGAACAGGCCGATGTCGCCGGTACGGTTGACGTGGGTACCACCGCACAGCTCAGTGGAGTAGTCACCCATCTTCAGCACGCGCACGTGCTCGCCGTACTTCTCGCCGAACAGGGCCATCGCGCCGAAGTCCAGCGCTTCCTGCATGCCCATGTTGTGGACTTCGGCCGCGTTGTTTGCGCGTACCTGCTGGTTGACCTTGCGCTCGATCAGCGCCAGTTCTTCCGCGCTGATCGGCTGGAAGTGCGAGAAGTCGAAACGTAGGCGGTCCGGCGCGACCAGCGAGCCCTTCTGCTGCACGTGGGTGCCCAGCACTTCGCGCAGGGCGGCATGCAGCAGGTGCGTTGCCGAGTGGTTGAGTATGGTGGCGCCGCGGCGCGCGCCATCGACCTGGCCGGATAGCACATCGCCCACTTTCAGGCCGCCGTCGGACAGGGTGCCGACGTGGCCATGGAACTGGCCAGCGAACTTCTGGGTGTCTTCCACCACCAGGCGCACGCCGTTGCCGGCAAGCACGCCCGTGTCACCGACCTGGCCGCCGGATTCGGCGTAGAACGGGGTCTGGTTGGTGATCACGATGACCGAATCACCGGCATCGGCCGACTGCACCGGACGGCCGTCCTTGAGCAGGGCCAGCACGCTCAGGCCGTCGGCCTGCAGGCGGTCATAGCCCAGGAACAGGGTCGGGCTGAGCGTTGCCACCAGCTCGGCCGGCAGGGTCACGCCGCCGCCGAACTTGCCGGCTGCGCGTGCGGTCTCGCGCTGCTGCTCCATTGCGGCGTCGAAGCCGGCGATGTCGACGGTCAGGTCGCGCTCGCGGGCGATGTCCTGGGTCAGGTCGAGCGGGAAACCGTAGGTGTCGTAAAGGCGGAAGGCGTCAACGCCCGGGATCACGCCGTTGCTGGCCTTGCCCGCCACGTCCTCGAAGATCTTCATGCCGGCATCGAGGGTTTCGGCGAAACGCTCTTCTTCGGCCTGCAGCGCACGGGTGACGGTGTCCACCGCCGCCGGCAGTTCCGGATAGGCCTCGCCCATCTGCTCCACCAGGGTCGGCACCAGCTTGCTGAAGAACGGCTGCCGCACGCCCAGCATCCAGCCGTGGCGCAGGGCGCGGCGGATGATACGGCGCAGCACGTAGCCACGGCCTTCGTTGGACGGCAGCACGCCATCGACGATCAGGAACGAACAGGCGCGGATGTGATCGGCGATCACGCGCAGCGACTTGTTTTCCAGGTCGGCGGTGCCGGTCAGCTCGGCGGCCTTGCGGATCAGCGCCTGGAACAGGTCGATCTCGTAGTTGGTGTGAACGTGCTGCAGGATCGCCGCCAGTCGCTCCAGGCCCATGCCGGTATCCACGCACGGCGCCGGCAGCGGCACCAGGGTGCCGTCGGGCTGGCGGTCGAACTGCATGAACACCAGGTTCCAGATTTCGATGAAGCGGTCGCCGTCTTCATCCGGCGAACCCGGGGGGCCACCGGCGATGTGGTCGCCGTGGTCATAGAAGATCTCGGTGCACGGGCCGCACGGACCGGTGTCGGCCATCTGCCAGAAGTTGTCCGAGGCGAACGGTGCGCCCTTGTTGTCGCCGATGCGCACGATGCGCTCTTCCGGCACACCGACCATGTCACGCCACAGTTCGTAGGCTTCGTCGTCGGTCTGGTACACGGTAACCAGCAGGCGCTCGGCCGGCAGCTTCCAGACCTGGGTCAGCAGCTCCCAGGCCCAGGCGATCGCGTCCTTCTTGAAGTAATCGCCGAACGACCAGTTACCCAGCATCTCGAAGAAGGTGTGGTGGCGTGCGGTGTAGCCAACCTGGTCGAGATCGTTGTGCTTGCCGCCCGCGCGCAGGCAGCGCTGGACATCGGCCGCGCGCACGTAGCTGCGCTTTTCCGCGCCGAGGAACACGTCCTTGAACTGCACCATGCCGGAGTTGGTGAACAGCAGGGTCGGATCGTTGCCCGGCACCAGCGGCGCCGACGGCACGATGGTGTGGCCTTTGCCCTTGAAGAATTCAAGGAAATCGCTGCGGATCTGGGAAGTCGTGAATTTGGCGGATGCGTTCATTGGGGGCTGGCAGTCTGCGGGCCGGCGGACCCGGACCACCGGCCGCGTTGGCCAGGGTCGCGAGGGACCGCCGAAAACCTAAAGGGTATCAGGCCCGGCGCCGCCAGTCTCAGTCATCCGGGTCGTAGCGGGTCGCGCGGCGGATGCTGTCGCCGTCGAAGCCCCGTCGGGCCAGCAGATCGGCGGCCTTGCGCCGCTGCGCCAGGTCCTGCGGGCCGGCCTCGCCAAAGCGCCTGCGGACCAGATCGCGAGCATTTTCCTGCCAGTCGCCTTCGTAGCTGTCCATTGCTACGGCAATCGCGGCACTGTCCAGGCCGTGGGTGCCAAGCTCGGCGCGGACATGGATCGGCCCATAGCCGGTGTTGGCGCGCATCCGCACCAGGTTCTCAGCGAAGCGGGTGTCGTCCTGCCAGCCGGCCTCGGTCAGCTTGGCGACAGCGGCCTGCGCGGCTTCGTCTTCAATGCCACGGGCGGTCAGCTTGCGGGTGAGTTCCTTGCGCGAGTGTTCGCGGCGGACCAGAAGGCCCAGCGCCCGCTGCACGGGAGTCTGCTCACGCGGTCGGCGCTTGCGGCCGGTCGGAATGTCTTCGGCGTCGGACATGGGTACTCCAAGGGTGGCGCCATCCGTGGCACCCAGCCCATCCATGGGCGATTCGAACCTGCGGGACAGGGCGACGTCACTGACGGCGCCGCCCTGCCCCACAGCAAGCCTTACTCGTCGTCGCCTTCGTCGTCACCATCCTCGCGGGCCGCTTCGGCCGGCTGGAACTTCTCGCGCAGTTCTGCCTCGAGCTTTGCAGCGACGGTCGGGTTGTCGCGCAGGTAGCCGCGGGCGTTGTCCTTGCCCTGGCCGATGCGTTCTTCACCGTAGCTGTACCAGGCGCCGGCCTTTTCGACCAGCTTGGCATCCACGCCCATGTCGATCAGTTCGCCCTCGCGGCTGATGCCTTCGCCGTACAGGATCTCAGTGATGACCTGCTTGAACGGAGGCGCCAGCTTGTTCTTGACCACCTTGATCTTGGTCTGGTTGCCGATGATCTCGTCACCCTTCTTGATCGCGCCGATACGGCGGATGTCCAGGCGGACCGAGGCATAGAACTTCAGCGCGTTGCCGCCCGTGGTGGTTTCCGGGCTCTGGCCCGGCATCATCACGCCGATCTTCATGCGCAGCTGGTTGATGAAGATCACCAGGGTGTTGGAGCGCTTGATGTTGCCGGTCAACTTGCGCAGCGCCTGGCTCATCAGGCGGGCCTGCAGACCCGGCAGCTGGTCACCCATCTCGCCTTCGATTTCGGCCTTCGGGGTCAGTGCGGCGACCGAGTCGACCACCAGGATGTCGACCGAGCCCGAACGGACCAGCATGTCGGCGATTTCCAGCGCCTGCTCACCGGTATCCGGCTGCGACAGCAGCAGGTCGTCCACGTTCACGCCCAGCTTGGCGGCATAGATCGGGTCAAGCGCGTGCTCGGCGTCGATGAAAGCTGCGGTACCGCCCATCTTCTGGCACTCGGCGATGGCCTGCAGGGTCAGGGTGGTCTTGCCCGAGGATTCCGGCCCGTAGATCTCAACGACACGGCCCTTCGGCAGACCGCCAATGCCCAGTGCGATGTCGAGCATCAGCGAACCGGTCGGGATGGCTTCGACGGGCTCGACCACGCGGTCACCCATGCGCATCACCGAGCCCTTGCCGAACTGCTTCTCGATCTGGCCCAGAGCAGCAGCCAAGGCGCGCTTCTTGTTCTCGTCCATCGTATTGGTCCTTGCAGAGGTCATGTCGTTGGGGGTGCTGTCTTTGGGGGTCTTCTTTGCCATGGGTTCACTTTAAGTCGGACGTATCGCACAGGCTGAGATTCTGCCCGGCGCTCTGAAAAGAATTATCGGACATCCGTACCAACCTCAGTGGAACCAGAGAATCGCCACAAAAGACCGCGGGGTAATGCGCTATGGAACGGGTCAACGGTTGGGCCGCAGCAGGCCGCAATAGAGGCCCTCGATCGCGAAATCCTGGTCCGGCAGCACCTCGATCGGCTTGTAATCGGGATTGCGCGGCAGCAGGCGGATGCGGTCCTTGGCGATCTTCAGCAGCTTGACCGTGATCTCGTCATCGATGCGCGCCACCACGATCTGCCCGGAATGGGCGTCGCGGGTGCGGTGCACACCGATCAGGTCACCGTCGAAGATGCCCTCGTCGATCATCGAATCGCCCTGCACCTTCAGCAGGTAGTCCGGCGCTGGCGAGAAGAACACCCGGTCCAGCACCACGAAATCGTCCGAGCCGATGTCGGCGCCGATTGGGAGGCCGGCCGCAACCCGGCCCAGCACCGGCAGGCGCAGCACACTGTCGGGCAGGCCCGGCTCGGCCAGCTTCTCGACCGGCGGCGCCTGCACCAGGCGGATGCCGCGCGCCTGGCCCGGGATGCGACGGATCGCACCGGCCTGCTCCAGGGCTTCCAGGTGGTACTGGGCCGCGCGCACGCCCTTGAAGCCGAACGCACGTGCGATTTCAGTCTGCGAGGGCGGTGCGCCTTCGCTCTCGATACGCTCGGCGATCAACTGCAGGATCGCCTGCTGGGTGTCGGTCAGGTCCATGGTTAGTAGTATTACTACTAACGCACACAACTGCAAGTGCCGGGTACGACAAACAGGTGATGGGGATCTGTAGTGCCGAGCCATGCTCGGCAGTTGGGCCAATGGCCGGGCGGCAAAGGCAAAAGCAAGAGCAGCCGACCAGCGGTCGGCCCTACAGGAATCGCGCAGCGATTCCACGGTTCCGATGGGGAACCGCTGCGGCAAGCACACTATGTGTGCTTGCCGCTCCTCCATATGGAGAACAGGATCCACACACCACAGAAGCCGGCGCCGATGAAGCCGCACACGCCCAGCGCCAGCAGCCAGCGGCTGGAAACCCCGCCGACGCTGTGCATCACGATCGACGAGCCGATGATCAGGGCAGCCGTGATCACGCCTACCACCAGCCGGTTTGCCGCACGGTTCACCTGTTCGCCGAAGCCCTGCAGCGCGGTGGTTTCGACCTTCAGCTGCAGTCGTCCGCGGCGCGCCGCCTGCACCAGCTTGCGCAGGTCGCGCGGCAGCTCACCGGCGAAGTCGACCAGCCCCAGCAGGCTGCGGCGGCCACGCTTGAGCAGCGCCCTGGGCGCATAGCGCTGCAGCACTACCCGCTCCAGGAACGGGCGCGCGGCACTGGCCATGTCGAAATCCGGGTCGAGCTGGCGGCCCATGCCTTCCAGGGTCAGGAAGGCCTTGATCATCAGCGCCAGATCGGCCGGCAACGTCAGACTGTAGCTGCGCAGCAGCTGGGTGATATCGCCCAGCATCAGGCCGATACGCAGGTCCTTCAGCGGCACGCCGCGGTACTGGTCGACGAACTGGCTGATGTCGTGCTGCAACCGGTTCTCGTCCACTTCCACGCCACCGGCCCAGTCCAGCAACACGTCGGCCACGCCCTGCGGGTCCTGCTCGACCAGCCCGTGCAGCAGCTGCGCGACCTGGAAGCGGCGCACCTCGGACAGCGCGCCGACCATGCCGAAATCGATCACGCCGATGCGGCCGTCGCGCAGGTAGATGATGTTGCCTGGGTGTGGATCCGCGTGGAAGCTGCCGTCCTCCAACACCATCTTCAACACGATGCCGGCGCCGCGCCGGGCCAGTTCGCGGCGGTCCAGCCCGGCCGCATCGACACCGGCAAGGTTACGGCCGGGAATGCCGTCGACGAAGTCCTGCACGTTCAGGCTTTCGCAGGTCCACTGCCAGTGCACGCTGGGAATCAGGATGTCGTCGCGGCCGCTGAAGTTGCGCGCGATGCGTTCGGCGTTACGGCATTCGGCGGCGAAATCCAGTTCGCGTCGCAGCGACACGGTGAACTGCTGCACGACCTCGGCCGGACGATAGCGGCGCAGGTCCGGCAGCCGCGCCTCGACAATCTCGGCCAGGCGGGCCAGCAGCCGCAGATCGGCCTCGACCACATCGCGGATGCCGGGCCGCCGGATTTTCAGCACCACCTCACGGCCATCGTGGAGCCGGGCGCGATGGGCCTGCGCCAGCGAGGCGGCGGCCATCGGGGTTTCATCGAGGAAGGCGAACACCTCCGTCGGCGAGGCGCCAAGGTCGGCTTCGAGCTGCTCGCGGATATCCGCGTACGGCAGCGCCGGCACCGCGTTCTGCAGTTCGGACAGTTCAGCGATCCATTCCGGCGGCAGCAGGTCAACGCGCGTCGCCAGCACCTGCCCGAGCTTGACGAAAGTGGGACCCAGATCCTGCATAGCGCTGCGCACACGCACCGGCGCGGTCATCCGCAGCAGTTCCTGGCGGTCCTCGTTCCAGTGCAGCAGGCGCCCTGCCCGCTCCAGCGTGGTGGCCAAGCCGATGCGCCGCACCACGTCGCCGAAGCCATAGCGGATCAGGACGACGGCGATTTCCTGCAGTCGGCCCAGGTCACGGACAGTACCCAGCGTCTCCCACATCATGCGTGCTCCGGACGATTACCGGAGCAGCATGTCACAGCTGGGCGTCGATACCGCGCAATGCCGCCGCCACGGTTTGCCGGCGGATGGCTTCGCGGTCGCCATCGAACTGGAACAGCTCGGCGCGGGCATAGCCGCCACGGCGCTTCCAGCCAATCCAGACACTGCCGACCGGCTTGTCCGGGCTCCCGCCACCGGGGCCGGCAATGCCGGTCACCGCCACGGCGATGCCGGCACCGGAATTGACCAGCGCGCCGGAGACCATTTCCAGCACGGTTTCGCGGCTGACCGCACCGAACTGCTCCAGGGTCTGCGCGCGCACGCCGAGCAGGCGCTGCTTGGCTTCGTAGCTGTAGACCACCATGCCGCAGTCGAAGAACGCCGACGAGCCGGCAATGTCGGTCATGCACTTGGCGATCCAGCCACCACTGCAGCTTTCGGCGGTCACCAGCTGCAGCGAGGCCTGCTGCAGGCGCTGCCCGAGCGCGGCGGACTGGGCATTGAGATCGGCGTCGGTGGGGATGGACATCGGCATGACGGTGGGGTGAAGAACCACGTTGTACCGCAGATGACAGGCGGATGTCGCGCCCCTCCGGCACGGTTGCGTTGCCGGCCAGCGGCCGGCACTACCGGGCACCGGTCGCTACCTCACCACTCCGGCAGTTTTTCCGGCAGCAGCGCGCGGATCGGGGCGCCATCGGCACTGGCGGCCAGCTTTTCGGCTTCGGCGATCGGCAGGTCGACCTGCAGCAGCCAACCATCCTCATCGGCCTGCTCGCTGCGGATCACCTCCAGCTGGTGCAGGCGCGCGCGCAGGCGGCCTGCATCCGGGGGAAGACGCAGTTCGCCGGTGACATGCTGCAGGCCCAGGCGCTTGCCCAGCACCGCCTGCAACAGCTCCAAGCCCTGACCGTCACGCGCGGAAATCCACACCCGCTCGCGACGCGATTCGTCCGGGATACCGTCCTGGCCGTCGTGGCGCACGTCGGCGCCGTCAATGCGGTCGATCTTGTTGAACACCAGCAGCTGCGGCAGATCGCCGGCACCGACTGCGGTCAGCACTTCGTCTACCTGGGCGATGCGCTCCTCGCGGTGCGGGTCGGCAGCATCGACCACGTGCAGCAGGAAATCGGCCTCGCGCGCCTCGGACAGGGTCGAGCGGAACGCAGCGACCAGGTCATGCGGCAGGTCGCGGACGAAGCCAACGGTGTCGGCCAGCACCACGTTGCCGCCCGGCACCGCGATGCGGCGCACGGTCGGATCCAGCGTGGCGAACAGCTGGTCGGCGGCATAGGCCTCGGCGCCGGTCATGGCGTTGAACAGGGTCGACTTGCCGGCGTTGGTGTAGCCCACCAGTGCCACACGGGGCAGCTCGCTGCGCACACGCGCACGACGCATCTGGGTGCGCTGCACTTCCACCTTTTCCAGGCGCTTCTGCAACTGCTCGACCCGCTTCTGCAGCAGGCGGCGGTCGGTTTCCAGCTGGGTTTCACCCGGGCCGCGCAGGCCAATTGAACCACCGCGCTGGCGCTCCAGGTGGGTCCAGCCGCGCACCAGCCGCGTGGCCAGATGCCGCAGCTGCGCCAGCTCGACCTGCAGCTTGCCCTCGTGGCTGTGCGCACGCTGGGCGAAGATATCCAGGATCAGGCCGGTACGGTCGATCACCCGGCGCTCCAGGAACCGTTCCAGGTTGCGCTCCTGGCCCGGGCTCAACGCATGGTTGACCAGGATCAGGTCGGCACCGCTGGCGTCGGCCGCAGCCTTGATCTCGTCCAGCTTGCCGCTGCCGATCAGCGTCGACGGATTCGGTCGGTCCAGGCGCGCAGTGATCGTCGCGGCGATGCTGGCCCCAGCCGAGCGGGCCAGATCACCGAATTCTTCCAGCACATCGTCTTCCAGCTTGCCGAAATGGGGCTGGATCAACAGGGCGTGTTCGCCCTTTTTCGAGCGGTCAAACATTCACCGCTCCGGTCTTACTCGTCTGCTTCATCACCTGCCTGACCACCTTCACCGGACTGCACGTAACCACCGCCCGGACCGACCTTCACGTTACGTGCCGGAACGACCGTGGAAATGGCGTGCTTGTAGACCATCTGACTGACCGTGTTGCGCAGCAGGACCACGAACTGGTCGAACGACTCGATCGTGCCCTGCAGCTTGATGCCGTTGACCAGGTACACCGAAACCGGCACGCGCTCGCGCCGAAGTGCGTTCAAGAAAGGATCCTGCAGCGATTGCCCCTTGGACATTGCACACTCCTGATTATTGTTCTTATTGGGTTGCCGACGGTTGCCACGGCCCCCGAGCCGCCCGCCGACCGATGATGTTACACGGCTGGCGGGGGTTCAGCGTGCGACGAAGGTCGACACCGCGCCGGCCAGGCGCTCCCCATCGACATGGGGGTCGAACCAGCGCGCATCAAGCTCGCCGCGCAGCCAGGTCAGCTGGCGCTTGGCCAGCTGCCGGGTGGCGAAGATGGCCTTGTCCCGGAAACGGGCAGCATCGCCCTCCCCGTCCAGGTATTCCCAGGCCTGGCGATAGCCAACCGCGCGCACCGCGGGCAGGTCCAGCGGCGCCGCCACGGCGGTCATTTCCGGCATTGCACGCAATGCCCGCACCTCGTCCAGGAAGCCCTGCGCCAGCATGGCGTCGAAGCGCGCCTCGATGCGCTGGTGCAGTACCGCGCGGTCACGCGGGGCGAGGATCAGCTTGAGGGTGCGCACCGGCAACGGCGCGACGCCCGGCCGGCGCTGCCATTCACTGATCGGCGTGCCGGTGAGGCGATAGACCTCCAGCGCCCGCTGGATGCGTTGCGGGTCGGTGGCATGGATACGTGCGGCGGCGGCCGGGTCGGCCTTGGCCAGCTCGGCGTGCAGTGCCGCCCAGCCCCGCTCGGCCGCCTCGGTGCTGAGTGCTTCGCGCATCACCGGGTCGGCCTCCGGCATCGGCGACAGGCCCTGCAGCAGGGCCCGGAAGTACAGCCCCGTGCCACCTGCCAGGATCGGCGTTTTGCCGCGTGCCACGATGTCGGCCACGACGCGGCCGGCATCGGCGGCGAACTCGGCCGCCGAATAGGTCTGCCACGGATCGCGCAGGTCCAGCAGATGGTGCGGCGCCTGCGCCCGCTCGGCCGCATCCGGCTTGGCCGAGCCGATATCCAGATGCCGATAGACCAGCGCCGAATCGACGCTGACGATCTCGCCATCCAGCTGCTTCGCAAGGGCGATCGCGGTGGCGGTCTTGCCACTGGCGGTCGGCCCCATCACGGCGATCGCCAGTGGCCGCCGGTCGATGTCCATCAGTCTTCGTCCGGCCAGCGGATCGTCGGCGTGGCGTCGGCGCGCGGCGTTGGCACGGCCTCGACGGCCTGCCAGATCTTCAGCGCATCGACGGTGGCGGCCACGTCATGCACGCGCACGATGCGTGCGCCACGCTGCACCGCGATCAGGTGCGCAGCCACCGAAGCCGCCACCCGCTCGGACGCCGCGTCGCGGCCGGTCAGCTCGCCCAGGCTGCGCTTGCGCGACAGGCCGGCCAGCATCGGCACGCCCAGTTCCAGGAAGTGTTCCGAGCGCGCCAGCAGGGTCATGTTGTGGGCGGTGGTCTTGCCGAAACCGAAACCGAGATCGATCAGCAGGTTCTTCTTTGCGATGCCAGCCATTTCGGCAGCGAACAGGCGCTGCACCAGGAAACCGTGCACCTCGGCGACCACGTCGTCGTATTGCGGATCGGCCTGCATGTGGCCCGGCTCACCCTGCATGTGCATCAGCACCACCGGCACGCCGGCTCCAGCGGCGGCGTCCAGCGCCCCTTCCTGACGCAGGCCGTAGATGTCGTTGATCATGCCGGCGCCGGCGGCTACGGCCGCGCGCATCACCTCCGGCTTGAAGGTATCGATGCTGATCGGCACCTGGGTACGGGCAGCCAGCTGCTCGATCACCGGAATCACCCGGCGCAGCTCTTCTTCAATCGAGACCGGCGCGGCGCCCGGGCGGGTCGATTCGCCGCCAATATCAAGAAGATCCGCGCCCTCCTCGACCAGCTTGAGGCCATGTGCGACCGCGGCCTCGGTGGTGTCGTGCGCGCCGCCATCGGAGAACGAGTCCGGGGTGACGTTGACGATGCCCATGACCCGGGCACGGTCGAGGCGCAGGATGCGGCCGGCGCAATCGAGCTGGGGCGAGGTATCGAACATGGGCAATCCTGCTGGGACAACGGCAGGTAGTTTAGTTCGGCAGGGCGGCGCCCTGCACCCGCAGAGGCAACGGCCACAGCAAAAGCCCAAGCAACAGCAGAGGCTGGTTTCCTGAGGATAGGCGGGGTGGGTCCGGTTGCGGGGGCCGCTGCAAGTACGTCCATGTAAGCTCGGTCGCCGCATCCATGCGGCTCACGCCCCCGCAACCGGACCCACCCCGCCTTCGACAGATTTCCACGATCTGTCGGGCCTTGTTTTCTGTAGAGCCGAGCCATGCTCGGCTCAGATCTCCCGGATATCGAGATGTTCGATTTAGATGGAGATTCATCCACGCATGGCGTGGATCTACGTGTCGACCAAGGTCGACACCTACCAACAGCAGCAGGAATCTGTCAGAGGTGGGGCGGTGTCGGAGGGCGGGGTGTCAGCCGCATGGATGCGGCTGCCAAGCTTACAGGGACGTACTTGCAGCGTCCCCGCACTCCGACACCGCCCCGCCATCCTACGGAAAGCCCGCTGTTGCTGTTGCTGTTGAGGTTGCCGGCCAGCGGCCGGCACTACCACGGGTGCAGGGCGCAGCCCTGCCGCCCCTCCTCAGTGGCGGCGGCGCTTGCGGTCCACGTACAGGGTCCTGGCAATGCTCAGCACAATGCCGACACCGATACCCACCACGCAGCCCAGCAGCAGGTTGTCGGCCCCAAGGCCCACACCCACGCCGACCACGGTGGCGATGACCATTTCGGCGGTGTGGGAAATCGGTTCGGGCTTCGGGGCGGACATGCGGGCTCCAGCGTCAGATCGGATCTTCGGGATGGGCCAGTGGCCCGGAAACGACGAAGCCGGGTTGCCCCGGCCTCGTCTGGTGCACCTGCAGCGGGCCGTCAGTGCGATTCGGCCGGGCCCGCGATCGGCGGCAGCGGACGGGCGTCGCCGCCCTTGTCGTTGCCACCGTCCTTGTTCGACTTGCTCCAGCCCGCCGGTGGCGGCGGATCACGGCTTTCCATGATCGCGTCTATCTGCGGCGCGTCGATGGTCTCGTACTGCAGCAGCAGCTGGGACATCGCGTGCAGCTTGTCGATGTTCTCGGTCAGCAGCTGGGTAGTACGGGCGTAGGCCTTGTCGAGGATATTGCGCACTTCCTCGTCGATACGGCGCGCCGTGTCGTTGGACACGCTCTTGTGCTGGGTAACCGACCGGCCCAGGAACACCTCATCGTCCTCTTCGCCATAGGCGATCGGACCGAGCTGCTCGGACAGGCCCCACTTGGTGACCATGTTGCGGGCCATCTTGGTGGCACGCTCGATGTCGTTGGAGGCACCGGTGGTGACCTTGTCCTCGCCGAAAATCAGCTCTTCGGCGACGCGGCCGCCGTACAGCGAGCACAGCTGCGACTGGATCGCGACGCGGTTCATCGAGTACTTGTCGCCTTCCGGCAGGTACATGGTCACACCCAGCGCACGGCCACGCGGAATGATCGTGACCTTGTAGACCGGATCATGCTCGGGTACCAGACGGCCGACAATGGCGTGACCGGCTTCGTGGTAGGCGGTGAGGGTCTTCTCCTCTTCGCTCATGGCCATCGAGCGGCGCTCGGCGCCCATCAGGATCTTGTCGCGGGCACGGTCGAAGTGGTCCATGCGGACTTCCTTCTCGTTGCCACGCGCAGCGAACAAGGCGGCCTCGTTGCAGAGGTTGGCCAGGTCGGCGCCGGAGAAGCCCGGGGTACCGCGCGCGATCACCATCGGCTCGACGTCGTCGGCCAGCGGCAGCTTGCGCATGTGGACCTTCAGGATGTGCTCGCGGCCCTTCACGTCCGGCAGGCCGACCACGACCTGGCGGTCGAAACGGCCCGGGCGCAGCAGCGCCGGGTCCAGCACGTCCGGACGGTTGGTCGCGGCGATCACGATCACGCCTTCGCCGCCTTCAAAACCGTCCATCTCGACCAGCAGCTGGTTCAGGGTCTGCTCGCGCTCGTCGTGGCCGCCGCCCAGGCCGGCGCCACGGTGGCGGCCGACAGCGTCGATTTCATCGATGAAGATGATGCACGGGGCATGCTTCTTGGCCTGCTCGAACATGTCGCGCACGCGGCTGGCGCCGACGCCGACGAACATTTCCACGAAGTCCGAACCGGAGATCGAGAAGAACGGCACCTTGGCTTCGCCGGCAATGGCCTTGGCCAGCAGCGTCTTGCCGGTACCCGGCGGGCCCACCATCAGCACGCCGCGCGGAATCTTGCCGCCCAGCTTGGTGAACTTGGACGGGTCGCGCAGGAAGTCGACCAGCTCGCCCACTTCTTCCTTGGCCTCGTCGCAGCCGGCGACGTCGGCGAAGGTGACCTTGATCTGGTCCTCGCCCTGCAGCTTGGCGCGCGACTTGCCGAAGGACATCGCGCCCTTGGCACCGCCACCGCCGCCCTGCATCTGGCGCATGATGAACAACCAGAAGCCGATGATCAGGATGACCGGCAGGAAATTCATCAGGATCGCGCCGAGGGAAATGCCGCTGGACGGCTCCTCCTGCACGATCTCCACGTTCTTGGTGCGCAGCACGTTGATCAGGTCGCGATCGAACGGTGCGGTGATGGTGGATGTCTGCCCGCCGCGGGTGGTGTAGGTCAGCTGGCTGGTGCCGCCGCGCATGTCGCCGCCGAAGGCGACCTTCTGCACGTTGCCGCTGTCCACCTGGTCCAGGAACTGCGAGTACGACGCGCCCTGCGCGCCGGCTCCGGAGGACTTCGGCGAGAAGCTCTGGAAGACCACCATCAGCACGACGGCGACGACCACCCATAGCAGGAGGTTCTTGGTCAAGTCGTTCATCCTCATTGGCTCCGGTGTTCCTCTCAGTGCTGGCGTTGCGTGGGGGTCGAACTTGCGTACATTGCGAGCTTACTTCATGTGGGCGCGTTTTCCCTGACCCAAGGCATACACCTCGGGAGAGCGCTTGCGCGAGGCTTCCGGCTTGCGGATGGAGACCTTGTCGTACCGGCGGCGCATGTCGCGCACGTAGTCGTCAAAGCCTTCACCCTGGAACAGCTTGATCAGGAACGCCCCACCGGTCTTGAGGTGGTTGTCGGCAAAATCCAGGGCCAGCTCCGCCAGGTGCATCATCCGCGGCTGGTCGACCGCGCCCACACCACTCTTATTGGGGGCCATGTCCGACAGCACAAGGTCTACCGGCTGATCCCCGAGCATGGCTTCAAACTGCGATAGGACGGCTTCTTCCCTGAAGTCACCATGAAGGAACTCCACGCCGGCCAGCGGCGGCATGTCCAGGATATCCAGGGCCAGCACCCGGCCGGTATCGCCGATCTGTCTCCGCACCTGTTGAGACCAGCCGCCCGGGGCCGCGCCGAGGTCGACCACCACCATGTGCGGCTTCAGCAACCGGTCACGTTCCAGCAGCTCTTCGAGCTTGTAGGCGGCACGCGAGCGCATGCCTTCGGCCTGGGCCTTCTTCACGAAGGGGTCGGAGAAGTGTTCCTTGAGCCAGCGCTGGCTGCTTTTGCTGCGGGTAGCCATTGAAAATAGGGGCTGATGGGGTCCTCATGATACCCTGATCGCCCCATTCAACCGTCTTTTCCTGCATGTCCATCGCCCTGACCGCCTCCCAGACCCGTTTCCTGCGCGGCCAAGCCCACGACCTGAAGGCCCTGCTGCAGACCGGCGGCAAGGGTGTGACCCCGGCCTTCATTGCTGAGCTGAACGAAGTGCTGGAGCGCCACGAGCTGGTCAAGGTGAAGGTCGCTGCCGAAGACCGCGAGGCCCGTGACGTGATGATCGGCGAGATCGTCGAAGCCACCGAAAGCGCGCTGGTGCAGCGCATCGGCCACGTCGCCGTGCTGTACCGCCCGAGCAGGGAACAGCGCCAGATCGTGCTGCCGCGCGGCTGATCGGCCTACTGCCATGCAGCTGAACCACGAACCGCCGGACTACGCCTACAGCCTGCGCGCCGCCGATGGCCGCTCGGCCAAGGTCAATGACCAGCTGCTGGGCAGCAGTTTCTTCCTGACCCCGGACCAGCTGGTCACGCAATGGCCGGCGGTGAGCGCCACTGCGCTGCAGCTGGCTGACCTGGATCCGATCCTGGCGCTGAACCCTGCGCTGATCGTGCTCGGCACGGGTGACCGTCAGGTGTTCCCGCCGGCGGCGGTGATGGCCGCCTGCCTGTCACGCGGCATCGGCCTGGAAGTGATGAACAATCCAGCCGCCGCGCGTACGTTCAACATCCTGGCCGGCGAAGGCCGCAAGGTCGCGGCTGCTTTCATTCTGGAAGGCTGAGTTCTCGAGTCACCGGTGCCTCCGGCCCCTAGCGGCCTGAAGGCGCGCAGCGGAATGCCGAGAACTCCTGGAGCCGGCCGATCAGGTGGCCGCCCTGCCCCCAGCGGATATCCATGACCTTCCAGTCCCGGTCCTGCCGCTGCAGCAGGACCCGGTCGGTCCATCGATAGTCGCCCACTGCCATGTCGACGCGGATCCAGGTCGCGTCACCCCTCGATTCGGGCATTCCCACCGCGACCGTGTCCGGTCGGTCCGGCGCCAGCAGATACAGGCTCTGGTCGAGCATGTGTGGCTTCTCGTCGTGCGCGGCCAGCGCGGTGCAGGCCCGCTCGTAAGCATGCTGCGCATCGACCGCCGAGCGCAGGGCATCGCCCAGCGACGGCGGGATGGCCGCTTCATCTGAAGCCGGCGCCTGGACTACGGCGTAAAGACGGGTGACCACGTCGCGCGGATCGCTGGCCGCGGTGACCAGCGGCGCGGCGATCAGCAAGGCGAGAACGGAAGCAGGACGCAGCATGGGGTACCGGGTCGACTGGGACCGCTCAAGAATGCCGGGTATCCGGTCCGCCGTGAAGGTGAGCCAGCGGCACACAGGATCGCAAACGACCGCTCCGCAGTCGCTGAGTCGAGCACGGCTCTACAGGTCAGGAACGCCAGGCATGGCCCGGCACTCCCTGTTCCAACCGCGTCAACGTGCCGGCAGGTACTGCTGCGGATCGACCGGCTTGCCGTTGTAGCGAATCTCGAAGTGGACCATGTCGCGGTTCGCACCGGTGCGGCCCATTTCGGCGATCTGCTCGCCGGCTTTCACGCTCTGCCCTTCATTCACCAGGCGCTTGCGGTTGTGGCCATAGGCCGACAGCCACTGGTCGCTGTGCTTGATGATGATCAGTTCGCCGTAGCCGACCAGGCCGGCACCGGAGTACACCACCACACCGTTGGCGGTTGCCTTGACCGGCTGGCCGCTGGTACCGGCGATGTCGACGCCCTGCTTGGTCGCGTCACCGGCCACGTAGCGGCCGACGATCGCGCCATCGGCTGGCCAGCGCCAGGCGATGTTGCTCTTCACCGGCCCGACCGGCGCCGGGGCCGGCGCGGTGCTGCCGCCACTGCTGCCAGCCGAACGCGGCGGGGTGACCACCGTGGTCGGCGCACGGCCGCTGGTGGCCCCCTGCGGATACAGGCGGATCACCTGGCCGGGGTAGATGGTCGACGGGTTGTCCAGACGATTCCAGGCAATCAGGTCGGCCGGGGTGATGTCATGGATGCGGGCCAGCGCATAGATGGTGTCGCCCTTGCGCACCACCACGGTCTGCCCGGGCTTGGGTACCGAGGTCTTCGGCGTGCTCACGCCGCCAGCGTTGCCGCCGCCCGGGCGGACCACGGTGGCGGTACCGCAGGCGGCCAGTGTGGAAACCAGCAACGCCAGCGCGCCGATGCGCACTCCCTTGCTCAGACGATCAGGATTCATGCGAACTTCGACCTCCATACAAGCCAGGCGATCAGCACCACCACCAGCACGGTGGCGATCCAGCCCAGCGGTTCAATCCAGCGACGCAGTGCGGCTTCGGCACGCGCACCACCGATACGGATGACCGCGGCCAGCACGAACACGCGCTTGCCGCGACCGATCAGCATGCTCAGCAGGTACTGCGGCATGGGTACGCCGACGATACCCGATGCCCACGTGAAGACCTTCATCGGGATGGGCATGAATCCGCCCAGCACCAGGAAGGTGAACACCGCCCAGGGCGACTCGGCCATCTTCGCCTGCACGGTGGTGATGCCCTGCTCGATCGCCGGCAGCATGCCCAGCGCTTCGAACAGCGGCTTGATCGCCTCGAAGGCGTAGTGACCCAGTGCATAGCCAACCAGCGCGCCGAGCATCGAGCCGGCCAGGCTGAGGGTGGCGAACCACCAGCCGCGCTTGGGCTGGGCCACGCACATCGGCGCCAGCATCACCTCCGGCATCACCGGGAAAATGATCGCTTCGAAGAAACTCAACACCGTCAGGTAGGTCGGCGCGCGTTCGTGCGCCGCCCACTTCATCGCCCGCTCGTACAGCGGCCCGAAAATCTTCATGCAACCCTGCTCCGTGGATTAGTCGAGCATGCCAGACAGCAGCGGCACGAAGGTGACCGGCGCCAGCACGTGTTGTTCGATGCTGCCGTCGGCCTTGCGGTCCAGCTGCACCAGCGACTGCGCCCCGGGACCACCGACCGGCGCCACCAGCCGGCCGCCCTCGGCCAGCTGCTCGATCAGCGCGTCGACCAGTGCCGGCGCCGCCGCAGTGACCACGATGGCATCGAAGGGACCGTGCTCGGCCCAGCCGACGCGACCGTCGTCATGCTTGGTGCGGATGTTCATGCCCAGCGCACGGAAGCGCTTGCGCGCCTGGCGCAGCAGGTCGCCGATGCGCTCCACGGTGTAGACCTCCAGGCCCAGCGCACCGAGGATGGCGGCCTGGTACCCGGAACCGGTGCCCACTTCCAGCACGCGCTTGGGCGCGACCTGGAGGACCGCTTCGGTCATCCGCGCTACCACCCAGGGCTGCGAGATGGTCTGGCCGTGGCCGATGGGCAGCGCGGTATCCTCGTAGGCACGCGAGGCCAGCGCTTCGTCGATGAACAGATGGCGCGGCACCACCCGGATCGCGTTCAAGGTCGGCTCGTCGACGATGCCGGCTTCGCGCAGGCGGTCGACCAGACGGTCACGCACGCGCTGCGAGGTCATGCCGATACCCACAGCTTCCGGTTGCAGGCGCAGGCGTGGGCTCATGCCGGCTGGTCCAGGGCTGCGCTGAGGCCGCCGACCCAGCTGGCCACCTTCTCCAGCGCCTGGTAGCGGGTGAGGTCGACCTGGATCGGCGTGATCGAGATGTGGCCGGTGCGCACGGCGTGGAAATCGGTACCCGGGCCGGAGTCCTGCTCGCGGCCGGCCGGGCCGATCCAGTACACCTCGTTGCCGCGTGGATCCTTCTGCGCGATGCAGCCTTCGGCACGATGGCGGTTGCCGAGGCGCGTGACCTCGAAGCCCTTGACCTCGCTCCACGGCAGGTCCGGCACGTTGACGTTGAGGATGGTGTCGGCCGGCAGCGGGTCGGCCTTGAGCCGTGCAACGATCTCGACCGCGGCGCGCGCAGCGGTTTCGTAGTGCTTCGGATCGTGGTTGCGGCTGACCAGCGACACCGCCACGGCGGGCAGGCCCAGGAAGCGACCTTCCATCGCCGCCGAAACAGTGCCGGAATAGATCACGTCATCACCGAGGTTGGCGACGTTGTTGATGCCGGACACGACAATGTCGGGCTCGAATTCAAGCAGGCCGGTCAGCGCCAGGTGCACGCAGTCGGTCGGGGTGCCGGCCACCGAGACGGTGTAATGGTCGATGCGCTTGAGCCGTATCGGCAGATCCAGCGTCAGCGAGTTGCTGGCGCCGGAGCGATCGCGGTCGGGTGCGACCACCGTAACCTCGTGCCCAGCCTCGCGCAGGACCGAGGCAAGCATCCGGATGCCTGCAGCGTCGACACCATCGTCATTGCTGACCAGGATTCGCATCTTCGATTTAACCGCTTGATTTTCCAAGAATTCGATTCCGTCACCGTGCAGTGTGGGCGGGACCGCCGCGCTCCCCTGCGGAAGCCGTCGACCCTGCAAGCGCATCGTCTATTGTGCCGCATGCGAGCCGCCGGTCCTACCCTGCCGGCGGTCACGGCCGACATCGAACCGTCATAGGCAGACCTGCGCCGGCGGTTTACCCTGTGCGCATGTCGCACCCTGAAGACGAAGATCCCGCCGCGCTGTTCCGTGCGGCCATCGGCGAAGTGACGCCGCTGCGCAAGGATGCCGAGCCGGCACCTGCCGCGCCGCGACCGAAGCCGCGTGCGCGGATGGCCGAACGTGACGAGGCCGACGCCGCCGGCGAGTTCGCCCGGCTGCTGCGCGACAGCACCCCGCTGGAAGCCGGCGATGTGGCCAGCTATCGACGCGACAACCTGCCACCACGCCTGTTCCAGCGCCTCAAGCGTGGCCAGTACTCGGTGCAGGACGAGCTGGACCTGCACGGCGCCACCGCCGCACAGGCGGAGACGCTGCTGCGCCAGTTCCTGCTTGAAGCGCATGCACACGAATATGGCTGCGTGCGCATCATCCACGGCAAGGGCCTGCAAGCCGATGGCGGTGCGCCGGTGCTGAAGAACCTGGTTGACCGCCTGCTGCGGCTGCGCAACGACGTGCTGGCGTTCCATTCAGCGCCGGCCGGGCAAGGCGGGACCGGCGCGGTACTGGTGCTGCTGGCGCGGCGCTGAAAAAAGGGGACGCCATGAGTCCAGGTAGAGTCGACTGTCAGTCGACTGCTCTTCCAGGGGCAAGCGAATACCCCGCGCTGCGCGCGCAAGTCGACTGACAGTCGACTCTACCGTGCGCCCTGCTCAGGCCTGCGAGGCGTCTTCGACCGGGCCCAGCTCGTGCAGTACAGCGGTGGCGTAGCAGCCCGGCGGCAGCGCGAACGAGAGTTCCAGCACGTCATCGGCCAGCCACTGATGCTGCAGCAGCGCCGGGCGCAGGCGCAGCGCGCGGCGCTCCTGTTTCAACCGTGCGTCTTCCAGGCCAGCGCGCAGCGCCTTCGATTCCTCGTCGTCCAGCGCGGCCAGCTCCAGCTCACGTGCAGCGTCGGCGCTGCGCAGCTCGCCTTCGCCCCACAACGGTGCGCTGGGATGGATGTCGAACCGCGCGAGGCGCTCGGCCAGCACGTCGGTGTACGGCTCGGGGCCGAACACGCTGCGACTGCCGTCCAGCATCCACACTTCGCCCTCCAGTGGCTGATCCCAGCTGCCCTGCTCCACGCGCGCGGCCAGCACGCGGTTGAACAGCGCCGAACGGGCGGCAGACAACAGCAGCGAACGCTGGTCCTTGCGCATGCGGCGGCCCCCGAACATCGCCAATGCGGCCGGCACGTTGCCGCCGTCGCGGCCGAAGCGCTGCTCACCGAACCAGTTCGGCAGGCCCCGGCTGGCAATCTGCTGCAAACGCTCACTGATCGCTGCAGCATCGCCCCGCACCTGGCGCAGCACCAGCTTGAAGCGGTTGCCGGCCAAGGCGCCGCGCTGCAGCTTGCGGTTGTGCCAGGTGGCTTCGAGCACTTCGATCTCATCACTGGCCAGCTCGGCCAGATCCGGTGCAATGCGCTTGGGCAGGTGCACGCTGAAGCGCTGGGTGGTGACCGCATGGCGGTCCTTCATGCCGGCGTAGCTCACCGCCATTTCCGGCAGGCCGGCCCACTTGGCCAGCAGCTTGGCCACATGCACGGTGTTGGCACCGCGCTTGCGGATGTGCAGCAGCAGGTGCTCGCCCTCGCCAGTGGCCTCGAACGCCGGCAACTCGTCGACCTGGAAATCCTCCGGCGTGGTGCGGATGCGCGCCGACAGCAACGGCGCACCAAACGCAAGCGGCAGCGGGATCATGCCGCCACCAGCAGCACCACCGCCTGTGCGGCGATGCCTTCTCCACGGCCGGTAAAGCCCAGCTTCTCCGAGGTGGTGGCCTTGACGCTGACCGCATCCAGCGGCAGCTGCAGCAGGCCGCCGATGCGCTCACGCATGGCCAGCGCATGCGGACCGACCTTCGGACGCTCGCAGATCACGGTGATGTCGGTGTTGCCGACGCGCCAGCCACGCTCGCGCAGCAGGCTGTCGCAATGGCGGACGAAATCGCTGCTGTCAGCGCCCTTCCAGCGGTCATCACTCGGCGGGAAGTGCTGGCCGATGTCACCCAGCGCCAGCGCACCGAGCATCGCGTCGCACAGGGCATGCAGGATCACGTCGCCGTCGCTGTGCGCGAGCACGCCGCAGCTGTGCGGCACGTTCACCCCACCGAGCATGATGTGATCGCCCTCACCGAAGGCATGGACGTCGTAGCCCTGGCCGATGCGGACGGGCGGGAACGGTGCGGTGCTCATGGATGCAACCCTTGCAGCAGGGCCGCGCGGGCAATCAGCCGGCGCGGCGGGAAAGTACGAATTCGAACCGGTCGAGATCGGCCGGAGTGGTTACCTTGAAGTTGTCCTCGCTGCCTTCCACCAGCAGCGGGCGCTGGCCCTGGCGCTCCATGGCCATGGCCTCGTCGGTGACTTCGACACCGGCGGCAGCGGCTTCGGACAGCGCGCGGCTGAGCTGGTGGCGGCGGAACAGCTGCGGCGTCAATGCACGCCACAGGCGCTCGCGCGGCTCGGTGCCATCGATGCCACCGTCATCGCCCGCGCGCTTGAGGGTGTCGCGCACCGGTGCGGCCAGGATCGCCCCGACCGGGTCGGCACGACCGACTTCAAGCAGGCGGCCAAGGTCGGCCAGCGACAGGTTGGGCCGGGCCGCATCATGGACCAGCACGAACTCATCGGCACGCACCGAGTCCGGCAGGGCCTGCAGCCCGGCCAGCACCGAGGCGGCACGGGTCGCGCCGCCGATGCAGGTCAGCACCGGCTTGCCGGCCCATTCACTCCAGCCAGGCCAGTCACCGTCGTCCTGTCCGATCACCACCATTGCGCCGGCCACGGCCGGGTGCGCCAGCAGCGCGTCCAGGGTATGGGCGAGCAGGATCTGCCCGCCGGCCTGCAGGTACTGTTTAGGCAGCGGCGCGCCGAAGCGGGCGCCACGGCCGGCGGCCGGAACCACCACCCAGATCGCCCCACTCATGGCACGTCCGCCGGATGATCGCCGACCTGGGCGCTGACACCTGCCGCAGGTTGCGCCGGTTGGACCGGCGCATCCTCGACCACACGGTAGAACTTCTCGCCAGGCTTGATCATGCCCAGCTCGCTGCGCGCGCGCTCCTCGATGGCGGACTGGCCTTCCTTGAGGTCCTTCACTTCGGCGGCCAGCGCGTCGTTGCGCTGCTGCAGGCCCTCGTTGTCCCGCTCCTGGTTGGCGACCTGGGCTTCGAGCATCATCACTTCACCCGAATTGCCCGGACCGAACCAGAAGCGGTACTGCAGCCAGCCCAGCAACAGGGCCAGCACCAGCAGCATCCAGCGCCAGTCGCGCATCGGCTCAGCGCTTCAGCGAAACGAACGCGTCACGACCGGCGTAACGCGCGCCGGCGCCGAGGGCTTCCTCGATGCGCAGCAGCTGGTTGTACTTGGCCACGCGATCGCTGCGGCACAGCGAGCCGGTCTTGATCTGGGTGGCGGTGGTAGCCACGGCGATGTCAGCGATGGTGGTGTCTTCGGTTTCACCCGAGCGGTGCGAAACCACGGCGGCGTAGCCGGCACGATCAGCCATGGCGATCGCTTCCAGGGTTTCGCTTAGCGTGCCGATCTGGTTGACCTTGATCAGGATCGCGTTGGCGGTGCCCGAGTCGATGCCTTCCTGGAAGATCTTCGGGTTGGTCACGAACAGGTCGTCGCCGACCAGCTGCACCTTCTTGCCGATGCGGTCGGTCAGCAGCTTCCAACCCGCCCAATCGTTCTCGGCCAGGCCATCTTCAATCGTGATGATCGGGTACTGCGCGGCCCAGTCAGCGAGGAAGTCGACGAACTGCTCGGAAGTCAGGCGCTTGTTCTCGCCGACCAGGTTGTACTTGCCGTTCTCGAAGAATTCGCTTGACGCCACGTCCAGGCCCAGCAGCACGTCTTCACCGGCGGTGTAGCCGGCCTTGCCGATCGCTTCGAGGATGGTGTCCAGCGCTTCGACGTTGCTGCGGAAGTCCGGCGCGAAACCGCCTTCGTCGCCCACCGCCGTGCTCAGGCCGTGGCCCTTCAGCACCGACTTCAGCGAATGGAAGATTTCGGTGCCGGCGCGCAGCGCTTCGGAGAACGAGGTGAAGCCGACCGGCAGCACCATGAACTCCTGGAAGTCCACGTTGTTGTCGGCATGCGCACCGCCGTTGATGATGTTCATCATCGGCACCGGCAGCGACGGGGTAACGCCGGTCTTGGCGGCCAGGTACTGCCACAGTGCCTGCTTGTTCGATGCAGCGGCGGCGTGCGCGGCGGCCATCGAAACACCCAGCAGCGCGTTGGCGCCCAGGCGGCCCTTGTTCTCGGTGCCATCAAGATCGATCAGGCGACGGTCGAGGCCGGCCTGGTCGGTGGCTTCAAAACCCTTCAGCGCGTTGGCGATGGTGGTGTTGACGTTGTCGACGGCCTTGCGCACGCCCTTGCCCAGGTAACGGGTCTTGTCGCCATCACGCAGCTCGACCGCTTCCTTGGTGCCGGTCGAGGCGCCGGAGGGAACCGCGGCACGACCGAACGAACCGTCCTCCAGGATGACTTCGGCTTCCAGCGTGGGGTTGCCACGGCTGTCGAGGATTTCACGGGCGTGGATGCTGCGGATCGTACTCATGGTCGGGCCGGTTACCTGTATGGAGAGGGGGCGACAAAACGAATGCCGCGTGATTATCCCCGGCTGCCCGCCACTTGCCAAATGGCGTGGGCGCCGTCAGGCCAGAGTGGCCCCGATCACCATCAGGATCAACGACACCATCACCACCAGCAGGCCACCAGCAATGGCCGCCACTACGCCGCCGCGGCGGCAACGCCAGGCCATCACCATCGCCACCAGGCTGCCAACGAAGGACAGCACGAGCATGGCCAGTGCAGCCCAGATCCAGTACTGCATGGCCTGCATGCCATGGCTGCCATCCCCGGGCGAACCGAAACTGGCGGCGAAGGCGAATACAGCTGCCACCAGGCCGGCCCAGGCAAGAACAGCCAGCGCCAGCGCGATCAGGCCCCAGGGCCGATCACGGGTTGCCAGGGTCGCATTCATCAGAACAGTCCGTAGAACAGGGCGCCAAGCCACAGCGACAGCAGGATGATCGCCAACCCGGCGGTCACCTTGCCACGGTTCAGGCGCCAGGCCAGTACGGCGGCAGCGACGCATCCCACGGCGCCGACCAGCTCTGCAACCAGCAGCGCAATGAAGTACACGCGCAGATTGAGCGCGCTGCCGCCATCACCTGGTGGGCGCACTGACGCGGCGCCGATCAGCGCCAGACCGAACATGCCCACGGTGAACAGCACGGCCAGGCCCAGTGCGATCAGGCCCCAGGGCCACTGTTTCCAGTGCCGGCGGCGGCGCTGGATTTCCAGCGCCAGCCACGGGTCACGACTCACGCGAAGCGCGAGAAGCCGTGCTTCTTGGTCACCGCGTCCAGTTCCATCAGGGTCTCGAGCAGGGCTTCCATCTGGTCCAGCGGCCACGCATTGGGGCCATCGGAGAGGGCCTTGGACGGGTCCGGATGGGTCTCGGCGAACAGGCCGGAGATGCCTACCGCCACGGCGGCACGGGCCAGCACCGGCACGTGCTCACGCTGGCCACCGGAACTGGTGCCCTGCCCGCCCGGCAGCTGCACCGAATGGGTAGCGTCGAACACCACCGGGCAACCGGTCTCGCGCATCACCGCCAGCGAACGCATGTCGCTGACCAGATTGTTGTAGCCGAAGCTGGCACCACGCTCGCAGACCATGATCTGCTCGTTGCCGGTGGCCTTGGCCTTCTCCACGACCGGCTTCATGTCCCAAGGCGCCAGGAACTGGCCCTTCTTGATGTTGACCGGCTTGCCGGCCGAGCACACCTTGCGGATGAAGTCGGTCTGGCGGACCAGGAACGCCGGGGTCTGCAGCACGTCCACCACCGAGGCCACTTCGTCCATCGGGGTGTACTCATGGACGTCGGTGAGCACCGGCACGCCGATCTGCTTCCTGACCTCGGCCAGGACCTTCAGGCCCTCCTCCATGCCCGGGCCGCGGAAGGCGGTGCCCGAGGTGCGGTTGGCCTTGTCGAAGCTGGACTTGAAGATGAAGTTGACGCCGAGCTTGCCGGTGATCTCCTTCAGCTTGCCGGCGGTATCGAGCTGCAGCTGCATCGACTCGATCACGCAGGGGCCGGCGATCAGGAACAGGGGCTGGTCCAGCCCGACCTCGAATCCACACAGTTTCATGGCGTTTCCTTGTTGTCCGCAGCACCGGCCGGGCCGGTGCGCTGGGGGTTGAAGCATGCAGGATGGGGGCCCACGCCCCCATTCACAAGTCAGGCGCGCGCTTCGGAAAGCAGCTTGCCGCCCGCCTTGCGCTCGCGCGCGGCACGGATGAAACCGATGAACAGCGGGTGGCCGTCGCGCGGCGTGGACAGGAATTCCGGGTGCGCCTGGCAGGCCAGGAACCACGGGTGGGCATCGCGCGGCAGTTCGACCACTTCCACCAGGGTGTCGTCCATCGACTTGCCCGCGATCACCAGGCCCGCATCTTCCAGCTGGGTGCGGTAGCGGTTGTTGAACTCGTAGCGGTGGCGGTGGCGCTCGGCGACCACGTCCTTGCCGTACAGCTCGCGGGCCAGCGTGCCCGGCTTCAGGCGTTGTTCCTGCAGGCCCAGGCGCATGGTGCCGCCGAGGTCGCTCTTGTCGTCACGCTTCTCGACATCGCCGCTGGCGGTGCGCCATTCGGTGATCAGGCCGATCACCGGGTTCGGCGACTGGCGGTCGTTCTCGGTGCTGTTGGCACCTTCCAGGCCCACCACGTTGCGCGCGTAATCGACCACCGCCGCCTGCATGCCGTAGCAGATGCCGAAGTACGGCACCTGCTGCTCGCGGGCGAACTTCGAGGTCAGCACCTTGCCTTCAAAGCCGCGGTCACCGAAGCCACCCGGTACCAGGATGCCGTCGACATCGGCCAGTGCAGCCATGTCGGTGCCTTCCAGGTCCTGTGCTTCCAGCCACTTCAGGTTGACCTTGGTGCGCTGGCGCAGGCCACCGTGCTTCAGTGCCTCGCCGACCGACTTGTAGGCATCCTGGTGATCGACGTACTTGCCGACCACGGCGATGGTCACTTCGTCCAGCGGGTGCAGGGTCGCATCGACCGCGTCTTCCCACATCGACAGGTCGACCGGACCGGCCTTGTCGGCCAGCTTCAGCTGATTCACCACGATTTCGTCCAGGCCCTGTGCATGCAGGCCGGACGGGATGCGGTACAGCACGTCCACGTCCGGTACGCTGATCACTGCACGCTCGGAGACGTTGGTGAACTGGGCGATCTTGCGACGCTCCGAATCCGGCACCGCCTGTTCTGAACGGCACAACAGCACGTCCGGCTGGATGCCGATCGAGCGCAGTTCCTTCACCGAGTGCTGGGTCGGCTTGGTCTTCAGCTCACCGGCGGCACCGATGTACGGCACCAGGGTGAGGTGCATGAACAGCGCCTTCTCCGGGCCGCGCTCGGTGCGCACCTGGCGGATCGCTTCCAGGAACGGCAGCGACTCGATGTCGCCCACGGTGCCGCCGATCTCGACCAGTGCCACGTCGTAGCCTTCGGTGGCTTCGTCGATGCAGCGACGGATCTCGTCGGTGATGTGCGGAATGACCTGCACGGTCGCGCCCAGGTAGTCGCCGCGGCGCTCCTTGCGGATCACGTTCTCGTAGATGCGCCCGGTGGTGACCGAGTTCTTGCGGCTCAGGCGGGTGCGCACGAAGCGCTCGTAGTGGCCCAGGTCGAGGTCGGTCTCCGCGCCGTCGTCGGTGACGTAGACCTCACCGTGCTGGAACGGGCTCATGGTGCCCGGGTCGACGTTGATGTACGGGTCGAGCTTCATCATCGTGACCTTCAGGCCACGGGCTTCAAGAATGGCGGCCAGCGACGCGGCGGCAATGCCTTTGCCGAGCGAGGACACCACGCCGCCGGTTACGAAAATCAAGGGAGTCATGGCTGCAAGCATCCTGTCTGGAAATGGAAAACGGCAGCACCACGCGCACCCGGTGGGCGGGCATGGTGCTCAGAGGGGGTTTTCCGGTTCGCTGAGGCAGCGAGGGAGGTGCGGATCCGTGCGGCGGCAGGCGCCGGACCGGAACCATCGTGCGAGGTCGGGGCGGCCGTGCCGGCCAAATCGACCGTCACCTGCGACCCGCCATGCTGGAAGCCACGCTTGGCCGCTCCAGCCCATTCGCAAATGGTGGACACGCACTTACTCCCGGAAAGCCATAGTTTACAGATTGATGGCCGCCAACCCAAGGGGCAGACGCCACGTTCCCAAAAAGAAACGCCCCGCTGAGCGGGGCGTTCCGGAGCGCAACCCTTGTCGCAAGGGCGCCTGGCAGGCTGCGGGATCAGCGCTTCTTGCGCGCTTCCTCTTCCTCTTCCTGCTGCGGGGCCGGCTGGCCCTGCGCCTTCATCTGGGCATTGGCCTGGGCCCGGCGCTTGGCCTTTGCATCGGCCTCGGCCTGGGCCTTGTCGGCCTGATCACCCTGTTGCGGGGCCGACTGGCCGGCGTTCTGCGCCACCACCAGCGGCACTGCAACAGCGGCAGCGGCCAGGATCGCAATGGTCAGCAACTTCTTCATGGAGTCCTCCTCGCGGTATGGCTTGGACGTTCTGATCCAACGGAGCGCCGGCGTTCAGATTCCAGCGGCTGCCATTTTACCCCCTCTGCGTCGCCGAGACTGAACCGCAGGCGTGCAAAATCCCGTGCCAGACCCCACACTTGCCCGTCGCTCCAAGCTTTCGAAGACAGATGAACGCCCGTTATAACGCCGCCGATATTGAAGTCCTGTCCGGCCTTGACCCGGTCAAGCGCCGTCCCGGCATGTATACCGACACCGCGCGCCCGAACCACCTGGCGCAGGAAGTGATCGACAACTCGGTGGACGAGGCCCTCGCCGGCCACGCCCGCTCGATCGAGATCACCCTGTACAAGGACGGCAGCGTGGAGGTCAGCGATGACGGCCGCGGCATGCCGGTGGACATCCATCCCGAAGAAAAGATCCCGGGCGTCGAGCTGATCCTCACCCGCCTGCATGCCGGCGGCAAGTTCAGCAACAACAACTACACCTTCTCCGGTGGTCTGCACGGCGTCGGCGTCAGCGTGGTCAACGCGCTGTCGACCCTGGTGGAAGTGCACATCAAGCGCGACGGTGCCGAACACCGCATCACCTTCCGCAATGGCGACCGCGCCACACCGCTGGAAGTAGTTGGCAGCGTCGGCAAGAAGAACACCGGTACCCGCGTGCGCTTCTGGCCGGACCCGAAGTACTTCGATACGCCGAAGTTCGCGGTGCGCGCGCTCAAGCACCTGCTGCGCGCCAAGGCCGTGCTGTGCCCGGGCCTGACCGTGAAGCTGACCGATGAAGCCACCGGTGAAGTCGATACCTGGTACTACGAAGACGGCCTGCGCGATTACCTGAAGCTGGAGCTGGGTGATCGCGAGATGCTGCCGGCCGAGCTGTTCGTCGGCAGCCTGAAGAAGGACACCGAGGTCGTGGACTGGGCAGTGGCCTGGCTGCCGGAAGGCGAGCTGGTGCAGGAAAGCTACGTCAACCTGATCCCCACCGCCCAGCACGGCACCCATGTCAACGGCCTGCGTACCGGCCTGACCGAGGCGCTGCGCGAGTTCTGCGACTTCCGCAACCTGCTGCCGCGTGGCGTCAAGCTGGCCCCGGAAGACGTGTGGGACCGCGTGTCGTTCGTGCTGTCGCTGAAGATGACCGACCCGCAGTTCAGCGGCCAGACCAAGGAACGCCTGTCCTCACGCCAGGCGGCCGGCTTCATCGAAGGTGCCGCCCATGATGCCTTCAGCCTGCTGCTCAACCAGAACGTGGAGCTGGGCGAGAAGATCGCGCAGATCGCCATCGAGCGCGCCAGCGCCCGCCTGAAGACCGAAAAGCTGGTCGTCCGCAAGAAGGTCACCCAGGGCCCGGCCCTGCCCGGCAAGCTGGCCGACTGCATCAGCCAGGACCTGTCGCGCACCGAGCTGTTCCTGGTGGAAGGTGATTCTGCAGGCGGCAGCGCCAAGCAGGCCCGCGACAAGGATTTCCAGGCCATCATGCCGTTGCGCGGCAAGATCCTGAACACCTGGGAGGTTTCCTCCAACAGCGTGCTGGCCTCGGAAGAAGTGCACAACCTGGCGATCGCGATCGGCTGCGACCCGGGCAAGGACGACATCAGCGGCCTGCGCTACGGCAAGGTCATCATCCTGGCCGACGCGGACTCCGACGGCCTGCACATCGCAACACTGCTGACCGCACTGTTCCTCAGGCACTTCCCTGCGCTGGTCGATGCCGGCCACGTGTTCGTGGCCATGCCGCCACTGTTCCGCATCGACGTGGGCAAGCAGGTGTTCTATGCCCTGGACGAGGAAGAAAAGCGCTCGATGCTGGACAAGATCGAACGCGAGAAGATCAAGGGCGCCATCAACGTGACCCGCTTCAAGGGCCTGGGTGAGATGAACCCGCCTCAGCTGCGTGAATCGACCATCCACCCCGATACGCGCCGGCTGGTGCAGCTGACCGTGGACGATCGCGAGCAGACAAGTTCGCTGATGGACATGCTGCTGGCCAAGAAGCGCGCCTCCGACCGCAAGGGCTGGCTGGAGTCGAAGGGCGACCTGGCTTCGCTGGAAGTCTGACTCCCGCAGCCCTCCTGTAGAGCCGAGCCCACGCTCGGCTGCGTTCCGCGCCGTGCCGGGCAGCCGAGCATCGGCTCGGCTCTACAGAGATTCCACCCCCATCGGCAAACCCGGCGGCGCCATAATGCGCGTCCATCCGTGTGGACCAACGTATTGGCCAGCCACTCCCTGCTGTTTCCCGGCCTGCCGCTGCACAGCGCGCGCCTCGTCCTGAGCCCGATCCGCCGCGACGATGCGGCCGCCCTGTTCGCAATCCAGTCCGATCCGGACGTGATGCGGTTCTGGAACCATCCTGCATGGACACGACCGTCCGAGGCACGCGCGCAGATCGACGATGACCTGGCGGCACAGGCCACCGGCACCCAGCTCAAGCTGGCCGTGCGCGAAACGCTGGACGGCCCGTTGCTGGGCATCTGCGTGGTGTTTGCGTTGGACCGCGATGCGGCACGCGCCGAGATCGGCTACCTGCTGGCACCGGATCGCCAGGGCCAGGGCTACATGCACGAGGCCCTGCAGCAGGTACTGGCCTACCTGTTCGGCACCCTCCACCTGCATCGCGTGGAAGCCGAGATCGACCCGCGCAACGCACCCTCCGCGCACGTGCTCGAACGCCTGGGCTTCCGCCGCGAGGGAGTGCTGCGCCAGCGCTGGCGGATCCAGGGGGAACTGGCCGACTCGGCCGTCTATGGCCTGCTGGCCGATGACGAAGCGGCCGCCACCCTGCCCGCTTGACCCAATCTGGCCAGTAGCGGGCTCAACGCACGGCCATGCCTTTGGACACATACGACATGGGCCGCCACCGGCCTAGCATCGGAATCCCCTTCCGCTGCCCACCCGGTGCCATGAAGTCCCTGCTGCACACTGCCGCGCTCTGCGTCGGCCTGCTCATCGCCCCAGCCAGCGTGCTGGCCGCGCCTGATGCCGACGCCAAGCCCGATCCGAAAGACGACAAGACCGAGGCACCTGCGTTGCCCGCAGACGCCTCAGCCCGCCAGAGCATGCGCCTGGCCGGCCGCACCCTGGACTACACCGCCACCGTCGGCACCCTGCCGGTACGCGATGCCAAGGGCAAGGTGATCGCCGATGTGGTGTTCACCGCCTATACGATGCCGGGCAAGGACCGGCCGGTGACCTTCGCGCTCAATGGCGGTCCCGGCGCGTCGTCGGTGTACCTCAACATGGGCGCGATCGGACCCAAGGTGGTGACCTTCGGCTCCGAGGGTGACAGCGCGTCGGCGCCGGCGACCCTGCACGACAACCCCGGCACCTGGCTGGACTTCACCGACCTGGTGTTCATCGATCCGGTCGGCACCGGCTTCAGCCGCGCGCGGATCGGCGACGATGAAGCGAAGAAGGCACTGTACAACCCCAGCGCCGACATCGAATACCTGTCACGCTCGATCTACGACTGGCTGCTGCGCAACCAGCGCATGGCGTCGCGCAAGTACCTGACTGGCGAGAGCTACGGCGGCTATCGCGGCCCGCGCATCACCCACTACCTGCAGACCCGGCTGGGCGTGGCGATGAACGGCTTGGTACTGGTCTCGCCGTACCTGAGCCCGACCCTGGAAGACAACGCCGATGTCTCGCCGATGGCGTGGATGCAGACCCTGCCGTCGATCGCCGCCGCGCACCTGGAGCGCCAGGGCAAACTGACCGATGCAGCGATGCGCGAAGTAGTGGAATACACCCGTGGCGACTACGCCACCGCCCTGATGAAAGGCCGTAGCGATCCGCAGGCAACCGAGGCGATGCTGCGCCGGGTGACCGAACTGACCGGCCTGGAGCCGCAGTTCGTGCGCCGTGCCGGTGGCCGCCTGGAAACGCAGGCCTACCTGCGCGAAGTATTCCGCGACAAGGGCACGCTGGGCAGCCGTTACGATTCCAATGTGACCGCGTTCGATCCGTTCCCGAACGATCCGGAGCAGCGCGCCAACGATCCGCTGCTGGACAGCATCATCGCGCCGACCACCACGGCGATGGTCGACTTCGTGACGCGCGTGGTCGGCTGGAAGGTGGACGCGCGGTACCAGGCGCTGAACTACGACGTGAACCGGCTGTGGGACCGCAATGGCGAGCTGCGCGATGGCGCGGTGACCCAGCTGCGCCAGGCCGTGGCGATCGACCCGCACCTGCAGGTGCTGATCGTGCATGGCTGGAACGACCTGTCGTGCCCGTTCATGGGTTCGATCCTGACCGTGGACCAGATGCCGACGATGGGCAGCAATCCGGACCGGGTGCAGGTGCGCAGTTATCCGGGCGGGCACATGTTCTACAGCCGGGCCGACAGCCAGGCGGCGTTCCGGAATGATGTGAAGGCGCTGTTCGAGCGTAATTGAGGGGTTCGGCCGGGCCTGCGGCCCGGCACCCGCCGGATCAACGGCAACGGCAAGGTCCACGGCAAGATCAACTGCAAAAGCGGGCTTCCTGAGGGCTGGCGAGGTGGGGTGGATATGCAGGACACGCCGTAAACCCGTCCATGGGGGCTCGATGGCGCCATCCATGGCGCCAACGGTCCTGCATATCCACCCCACCCCGCCGCTGACAGGTTCCTGCTGCTGTTGGTGGGTGCCGACCGTTGGTCGGCACGCTTGGATACAGAGGAATGATCTGCCATGAAAAAAGCCCGCCGGTATCCGGCGGGCTTTTTCGTTTACCGGGATCAGATCCTTTTCCCGCAGGGAAAGGGCTCTGATCCCAAGGCCGTTGGCATCAGGTCCAGCCGAACAGTTCGAACAGCTTCAGGATCAGGTACGCACAGCCGCCGGCCGCCGGGATGGTCAGGATCCAGGCCCAGACGATGCGCTCGATCACGCCGAACTTCAGCGAACGCGGGTTCTTGGCGAAGCCGACACCCATGATCGCGGTGGAGATGCTGTGCGTGGTCGAGACCGGCATGCCGAAGTGGGCCGCCAGGGTCAGGATGGTGGCCGAGCTGGTCTCCGCGGCGAAGCCGTGGATCGGGTGCAGCTTGACCATCTTGTGGCCCAGGGTCTTGATGATCTTCCAGCCACCCGAAGCGGTACCGGCCGCCATCACCACCGCGCAGGTCAGCACGATCCACATGGCGATGCCGTCACCGGCGTGCGCGTCCGGGTGCATGAAGGCCAGCCAGGACGGCAGATCGTTCAGTGCGCCGGTGGCTTCGGCACCAATCAGGGTCATCGCGATGATGCCCATGGTCTTCTGCGCGTCGTTGTGGCCGTGGGCGAAGCCCATGTAGGCCGCCGAGGCGATCTGCGCCTTGCCGAAGAAGGCATTGACGATGCGCGGGCGGGCCAGGCGGCCGATGGCGCCACCGACCTTGGCCAGGCCGGCGATCAGCGCCCACAGCAGCACCATCACCACAATGCCGAGCAGGAAGCCGGCGATCGGCGAGGTGATCATCGGCACGAACACCTTCCACAGCAGGCCCTTGTTCTGCGCCCAGCTGCCCAGGCGCTCGGACCAGATCAGGGCATCCCAGTTGTTGTGGGCCGCAGCCAGGCCGGCGCCGCAGAGGCCGCCGATCAGCGCGTGCGAGGACGAGGACGGCAGTCCCTTCCACCAGGTGATCAGGTTCCAGATGATGCCGCCCAGCAGCGCGCACAGGATCACCTGCGGGGTGACTTCCACCACGTTGGTGTTGAGCAGGCCCGAGGCGATGGTCAGCGCCACCGCCGTACCGGTCAGCGCACCGATGAGGTTCATGAAGGCGGCCAGCATCACCGCCCAGCCGGGCGAGAGCACCTTGGTCGCCACTACGGTGGCAATGGAATTGGCAGTGTCGTGGAAGCCGTTGATGAACTCGAAGACGAGCGCGGCCAGGATCACTACCAGGACAAGGGTCAACATGCGGCGGCGTCCGTCAGCTGTTCTTCAACACGATCTGGTACGCCACCACGCCAGCCTCGCGGCAACGGTCGATGGCCTTTTCCAGGATCTCGAAGAATTCCTTCAGCAGGAACATCTGCAGGTTGTCCAGGCGACCGGAGTAGATGTCGCGGTACAGCTCGAGCATCAGGCGGTCGGCCTCGTTCTCCAGCGAGCGCAGCTTCTCGTTCAGCGCGGTCATCCGGTCCAGGTTCATGTGGCGCAGGTCGGCCACCATCTCCACCACCACGCCGGCGGCCTGCTCCAGCATCGCCGCGCGCGGCGCGAAGTCGATGTGCTCCAGGTGGGTCGTGGCCAGCGAATAGCGATCGGCGAACTTCTCGATCTGCTTCGGAATCTTGTACAGGGCCGAACCCAGCGCTTCGATGTCTTCGCGCTCGATGGGGGTCATGAAGCTGTCCACCAGCGCCTGGCTGATCTTGTCCGAGGCCGCGCGTTCGCGCAGGCGGGCCAGCTTGAAGGCGTCCAGCGCGGGCTGGCGGTCGGCCTCGCGCAGCATGGAATGCAGCGCCTTGGCGGCATCGGAAGCCGCGACAGCAGCCTCATCGAGCAGGGTGTAGAACTGTTTGCCGGAACCGAAAATGGTCTGCAGAGAGAACATTGAGAAACCTGTCAGCCGTCGCGGGAAGGACGGCACCAGAGCGAATTATGACGGCTAGATGACCATCACGGGTATCCCCGCGCCCTTTCCGGGCTCTGGGAGCCCCAACCTGAACAGGCGGTTGCCACCCTGCCACGCCCCTTTGCTAAGATGCCAGCGCGCCTTCAGGCGCACCTTATGGACGACGACCCTTATCCCCCTGCGCCGCGCCGGACCCCGTTCCTGAGCGCCTGCCGCCATCGCAAGCACCCGCCCTCCCTGCCACCAACCGGGGACGACGCCCGTGTTTGAAATGATCCTGATTGTCTTCGCGCTGGTTCTGCTGAACGGCTTCTTCGCCATGTCCGAGATGTCGGTCATGACCTCGCGCAAGAGCCGCCTGAAGCAGATGGCCGCCACCTCCAAGCGCGCCGCCAAGGCGCTGGAGCTGTCGGAGAAGCCGGAGAGCTTCCTGTCCACCGTGCAGATCGGCATCACCGTGATCGGCGTACTCACCGGCTACCTCGGTGGTGATGCGATCGGCGACGCGATCGCCGGCTGGCTGCAGGGCCTGATGCCCGGCTTTGCGTACGCGCGCGAAGTAGGCACCGCCCTGGCGGTCTCGCTGATCACCTTCATCACGCTGATCTTCGGCGAACTGGTGCCCAAGCGCCTGGCCCTGACACGTTCCGAGGCCATTGCCGGCCTGGTCGCGATGCCGATGAGCTGGCTGGCCAGGCTCGCCCTGCCCTTCGTCTGGCTCCTGTCCAAGACTACCCAGCTGGTGCTGAAGGTGCTGGGCCTGGGCAAGGACGAGGCCGCGCAGGTGACTGAAGAAGAGATCCGGATGCTGGTGGCCGAGAGCCACGAGGCCGGCGTGATCGACGCCCACGAGCGCGACATGATGAACCGCGTCATGCGCCTGGGCGACCGCACCGCCGACAGCCTGATGACGCCGCGCAACCGCATCGCCTGGCTCGACACCCAGGCCGGGCTGGAGCGCAATCTGGACATCATGGCCGAGCACGAGTTCTCCCGTTACCCGGTGTACCGCGACAACGACATGGACGTGGTCGGCGTGCTGGAGCTGAAATCGCTGGCCACGCGCATGGCGCGCGGCGACAACGCGCTGTTCCAGACCCTGCGCGAACCGCTGTACGTCTCCGAATCGACCCACGCGATGAAGCTGCTGGAGATCTTCCGCGAGGAACAGCAGTCGATGGCGCTGGTGGTGGACGAGTACGGCGAGATCCAGGGCCTGGTGACCATCAGCGACCTGATGGGCGCGGTGGTCGGCCGCCTGCAGGCGGTCGAGAATGCCGACGAGGATGCCCTGGTGGTGACCCGCGAGGACGGCTCGCTGCTGGTGGACGGCTCGCTGCCGATCGAAGACCTGCGCGAGCTGATCGGAAGCAATGACCTGCCCGATGCCGAGGACGGCGATTACTACACGCTGGCCGGCATGTGCATCCACTACTTCGGCCGCATCCCGCACGCAGGCGAGTACTTCGACTGGGCCGGCTGGCGCTTCGAGGTGGTCGACCTGGACGGTGCACGGGTGGACAAGCTGCTGCTGCGCACGTTGTCCGACGAGCAGGCCGATGAGCTCACCGCCTGAGGCCGGCCAGGGCCAGGGCGCTCAGCGCGCGGCCTACCGCAACGAGGGCATCCGCACCCTGCTGGAGATGTTCGCCTCCGGCGATCCCGCCGAGCACATGCCGCTCGGCCAGATCCTCAGCAACCTGCAGCAGAGCGCGTTCGGCGTGTTCCTGTTCGTGGCGATCCTGCCCTCGTTCATCCCGATCCCGGGCATGGGGGGTGCGGTCAGCGGCCCACTGGTGGTCCTGATCGGCCTGCAGATGCTGTGTTGCCTGCGCCGCCCCTGGCTGCCCGGTTTCATTGCCCGACGCGGGCCGAAGCGCGGCACCATGCACCGCTTCCTGGACCGTATCGATCGCCCGTTGCGGCGGCTGGACAGGATGCTGAAGCCACGCCTGCCGCAGCTGCTGACACCGCTGCCCGCACACGCGTTCACTGGCCTGCTGCTGGTGTTGCTGGGCCTGCTGCTGTCGTTGCCGATTCCGTTCACCAACTTCCTGTTCGGCTTCCAGCTGCTGCTGTTCTCGCTGGCGCTGCTGGAACGCGATGGTGCGCTGATGCTGTTCAACTGGATCGCCGCACTGGTGGCGATCGCGTTCTTCGGCTTCAGTTCGGGGCAGCTGGTGGGCTATACAGTGGAGCTGTTCCAGCGCTGGTTCTGAAGCGGCATCCGGTAGAGCCGGCCGCTGGCCGGCTGCCACGTTTCCAGGGTTGCCGGCCAGCGGCCGGCACTACCAATAACGGACATCGGTCATCACCGAAGATCGATGAAGCCGTTGTCGGCCAATTGCCCCGGCTCGTCCTGCACGGCGGACAGCACGAAATTCAACGCTTTGCCCAACAGCGTGCCCGGACCATCCCAATACTCGGCCGAGTCGGCCCGCACGTGGATCAGGCGCAGGTTCGGATCATCCTTGCCACCCGGGAAGAACAGTGTCATCGCCGGTGACCACAGCTCCTCGATCTTCGCGCGGTCATCGACGACGCGGGCACGCCCGGCCACCGAGACATAGGTGTTGTTCGAGGGCGAGGCATACGCCACGTTGACCCGCGGGTCGAGCGCGATCTCGGCCACCTTCGGGCTGTCGGCGGTGATGACGAACCACAGGTCGCCGTCAAAGGCGACCTGCTGGGTGGCCAGCGGCCGACTGTAGAGCCGTCCGTCGACGCCGGTGGTGGTGAACATGGCCACCTCCACATCCTTGATCAGTTCGGCCAGCTGGTTGACGTGTTCGGCACGGGTGTCGGCCATGTGGGAGACTCCATCGGAATGAGCCCCCATCAGACCGGGCACGGCCGCAACAGCCCGTGACGCAATTGTTCAGCCCGCGTGGCGGGCGTGCCAGGCCTGCATGGTCAGTTCGAACGAGCGCAAGCGCGCGCGGTGGTCGTACAGGTTGGCGGTGAGCATCAGCTCGTCGGGCTTGTGCCGTTCGACAAACGCGGCGATGCCCTCCCCGACCTGCTGCGGATCGCCCAGCACGGTGCAGGCCAGCGCCCGCTCCACCCCCAGTTTTTCGTGCGGCTCCCAGAAGGACTCGATGTCGTCGATCGGTGCCGGAATCTTGCCCGGCCGGCCACGACGCAGGTTGACGAAACTCTGCTGCTGGCTGGTGAAAAGGCGGCGCGACTCCGCCTCGCTGTCGCTGGCAACGACGTTCAGGGCCAGCATCGCGTGCGGCTGCTTCAGCGCCGCCGAGGGGCGGAACTCGCGGCGGTAGACAGCAAGGGCTTCGTCCATCGCGTCGGGTGCGAAGTGCGAGGCGAACGCATACGGCAGGCCCATCGACGCGGCCATGCGCGCGCCGAACAGGCTGGAACCGAGGATCCAGGTCGGTACCCGCAGGCCGCCACCTGGAACGGCCTGCACCGCCTGCCCCGGCTGAACCGGCTCGAAGTAGTGCAGCAGCTCGCGCACGTCCTGTGGGAACTGGTCCGCGCTGTCGAAGTAGCGGCGCAATGCACGCGCGGTCGGCTGGTCAGTACCCGGTGCGCGGCCCAGGCCCAGGTCGATCCGGTCCGGATACAGCGAGGCCAGCGTGCCGAACTGCTCGGCCACCTGCAGCGGGGCATGGTTGGGCAGCATGATGCCGCCGGCACCGACCCGGATGCGCCGGGTACCGCCGGCGACATGGCCGATCAGCACGGCGGTGGCCGCACTGGCGATGCCGGGCATGTTGTGGTGTTCGGCCAGCCAATAGCGGCGGTAGCCCAGCGCATCGGCGTGCTGGGCCAGTTCCAGCATGTTGGCAAAGGCGGTGGTGGTGTCACTGCCCTCGCAGACCGGGGCCAGGTCAAGGATCGACAACGGGATCATCAGGCGTTTTTCCGTCACAGGATCCCCCATGCATGGGGACGACCCGGCGCAGCGGCCAGTGCCGGTGGCGGGATGCTGATTCCCGCAGCGCGGGTCCACGACTGGCTGCGCTTGATCCGGTAGAGCCGGCCGCTGGCCGGCAGGCAACGTGGCTGGCAGCCGGCCAGCGGCCGGCTCTACCGGGGAATCGACATCCCGGCTTAGAACGCGCTGGGGCGCGGATCAGGCAACGGCTGGTCGACCATCGGCTTCAGTTCCGCATCCAGCGCAATGCGCTCATCGAACACGAAGCAGCGGCCTTCGTAGCCTTCGCCGCCCACTTCCTCGAAGTAGCCGAGGATGCCACCGTCCAGCTGCAGCACGTTGTCCATGCCGTCGTTGACCATCCACAGCGCCGCCTTCTCGCAGCGGATGCCGCCGGTGCAGAAACTGACCACGGTGCTGTCCTTCAGTGCTTCGCGGTGCGGCGCCAGCGCCTCCGGCAGGTCGGTGAACTTGTGGATGGGCAGCACCAGCGCATCCTTGAAGGTGCCGTACTCCACTTCCTGCAGATTGCGCGTATCGAGCATCACCACCGGCTTGCCGGCATCGTCATGCCCCTGCCGCAGCCAGCGCTGCACGGTGGCCGGATCGACCGCCGGCGCACGCGGATAGTCCAGCGGCTGGCCGTCATCACGGCGGAAGCTGATGATCTCGTCCTTCACCTTGGCCTTCAGCCGGGCGAACGGCTGGTGCTCGCTGAAGCTGGTCTTGACCCGCATATCGGCAAAGCGCGCGTCAGAGCGCAGCGCTGCGTAGAAACCCTCGACCGCCTCTGGCGCACCCGCCAGGAACAGGTTCAGCCCCTCGCCCGCCACCAGGATCGTGCCGCGCAGCTGTGCCGCCTCGGCACGCGCCAGCAGCTGGTCACACAGGGCCTGAGGGGCGTCGATGACGGCGAAATGGTAGGCAGCGGTATTGGCGATCATCCCGCCATTTTAGCGCCTCCCGCCCGCACAGACAGATTCAGGGGTCAGTGCCCTCTGCGCAGCAGAGGGATCCGACCCCAAGCCCGGCAGACACCCGGAATCTGTCAGGGGTGGGGCGGTGTGGGCAGGCGGGGGCGCAGAGCGCCATGGATGGCGCTCTACGAGGCACGCAGGAGCAGCGTTTGCCGTCCCCCGCCTGCCCACACCGCCCCACCCTCCCACTGAAGCCCGGCTTTTGACGTCGACGTTGCGTCTGCGGGTGCCGGGTGCAACCCGGCCGAAACCCCTTACCCCCGCAACAGTACGAACGGCAGCAGCACCAGCGCAGCGGCAGCGGCCATCCCCAGCAGCACCAGCATTACGTACAGCGGCCGCCGCCGGAACAGGCTGCCGAAGGTCTCCGCCGTGCCATCACGCAATGCCTGCTCACGCTCGGCACGGATGCGCGGCCCGCGTTCGGCCTGGTACTCCGCCATCAGCGCCTTCGCACGTGGATGATCGGCGTCCTCGCGCAGCCACAGGCCTCCGTTGGAAATGCCCCAGGGGCTGGGTTCGGTGCGGTACCAGGCGATGCCGTGCTGGTCGAGCAGCGTGCAGACATCGGCGTATTCGTCGTCACCGACATTGCGCAGATTGAGCAGGAGTTTTGCCATGTCCCCATGATACCCGGCGCCGATGCGCTACCCTTGCCGCCCTCGACCTGCGCCCTACCGGAGACGCCCGATGCGCCGCCTGCTGCTTCCCCTGCTGCTGTCCCTCGCCGCCGCTGGCTGCTCGACCGAACCGTCCGGCCCGCCGCCCGGCGGCACCCTGACCGCCTTCGAGCGGATCGATATCGTGCCAGGTGCCGGTGCTGAAGCCGTTCCCGGCAGCAAGGTCACCGTGCACTACACCGGTTGGATCTACGACAACCGTACCGAGACCAAGCACGGCAAGACCTTCGACAGCTCCTTCAAGCACGGCCAACCGTTCACCTTCGCGCTTGGCGCCGGCCAGGTCATCCGCGGCTGGGATGAGGGCGTGGCCGGCATGAAAGTTGGCGGCAAGCGCACGCTGATGATCCCGCCGGACTACGGTTACGGCGACCGCAAGGTCGGCCCGATTCCGGCCGGATCGTCGCTGGTGTTCGACGTCGAGCTGCTCGATGTCAAACCGTGATGCCGCCATGCCCCACCGCGTCGCCGTCATCGGCGGTGGCCCGGCCGGCCTGTTCGCCGCCGAGCGCCTGCGCGCCGCCGGGCTGGACGTCGACCTGTACGAGGCCAAGGGGTCGCCCGGCCGCAAATTCCTGATCGCCGGCAAGGGCGGGCTCAACCTCACCCATTCCGATCCGCGTACGCTGTTCGACAGCCGCTACCGCGAGCAGTCCACGGCCGTGGGCCGCTGGCTGGACGACTTCGATGCGCAGGCGCTGCGCGACTGGGCCGCCGGCCTGGGCGTGGAGACCTATGTGGGCAGCTCCGGCCGCGTGTTCCCGGTCGACCGGAAGGCTGCGCCGCTGCTGCGTGGCTGGGTGCGCCGGCTGAAGGAACAGGGTGTGCGCCTGCATGCCAACCACCGCTGGATCGGCTGGGGTGAGGATGGCGCGCTGCGATTTGAAACCGAAGATGGCGCCGTTGAAGTACATGCCGATGCCACCCTGCTGGCCATGGGCGGCGGCAGCTGGCCGCAGCTGGGCAGTGACGGCGCCTGGGTCGCGCCACTGCAGACCCGTGGCGTGGACATCGCACCACTGCAGTCGGCCAACTGCGGTTTCGACGTGGGTTGGACCCCATTCTTCGCCCAACGCAATGCCGGCGCGCCGTTGAAGCCGGTGGTCGCGCACTGGATCGACCTGGCCGGACAGCCACGGTCGCTGCAGGGCGAATGCGTGGCCAGCGAGTACGGCATCGAAGGCAGCCTGATCTATGCGATTGCGGCGGACCTGCGCGAGACCATCAACCGCGAGGGCCACGCGATGCTGTGGCTGGATCTGGTACCGGGCCGCGACGAGGCGCGCCTGCTTGCCGATCTGTCACGCCCACGCAAGGGCCGCAGCTTCGGCGAGCACCTGCGCCGCCAAGCCGGTCTGGATGCAGTGAAAGCCGCACTGGTGTTCGAGATTCTGGGTAAAGAAGCGGGCAGCGACCTGCCTGCCGTGGCGGCTACGCTCAAGCGCCTGCCGCTGCGCCTGCTGCGTCCCCGGCCGATGGCCGAGGTGATCAGCACCGCCGGCGGCGTGCGCCTGGATGCGCTGGATGATGGCCTGATGCTGCGGGCAGTGCCCGGCGTGTTCTGCGCCGGCGAGATGCTGGACTGGGAAGCGCCGACAGGTGGCTACCTGTTGACCGCGTGCTACGCCAGTGGCCTGCGTGCTGCGGAAGGCGTAATCGGGTGGCTGGCCGGGCGGTGACGCCTGCCTTGTAGCGTCGAGCCATGCTCGACGGCGTTACCTGTAGAGCCGAGCCCATGCTCGGCTTGAATCAAAAGCAGCCGAGCGTGGGCTCGGCTCTACAGAACGCAGAAAACGAGCACTCACCACGGCCGGCGCATGCTCACTGAAGCCAGCGCCACGCCGCTGGGATGCGGGTAGGCCTCTTCGCGCACGCTGACGAACCCCTGGCGTTGATAGAACGGCACGGCGTTGAGCGAGGCCGACAGCACCACCTCACGTTCACGATCGGCCATCGCCAGCAGGCGCTGCATCAACGCCTGGCCAATGCCCTGGCCGCCATGATCCGGATTGACGAACAACGCATCGACTTCATTGGCATCGGCATCAAAGACGCCGAAGCCGAGCAGGCCACCCTGCCCGTCCTCGGCCACTACGCAGCCTCCCTGCCCCAGCAACCGTGCGTACTGCGACGGCGGCGGCGAAGCAGACCACGGATCGATCACCTCCGCCGGGTAGTGGCTGCTGCACGTCTCGCGAACGCAACGCGTGCGCAGTGCCCACAGCATGGCGACATCGTCGATGGTGCCGGTCCTGAACCGCATGACATCTCCCTGTAGAGCCGAGCCCATGCTCGGCTCGGCTGTTCTTCGTTCCAACATCGCGATGAGAGAAGCAGCCGAGCATGGGCTCGGCTCTACAACATCACGTTATCGCGACTTGCTGGCGCGCAGCGCCTGGATCTTCGGCGGTGGCTGGAACGAGTCGCTGCGCGCATCGGCCCAGAACGCATGGAACACCGCATGGTCGGGCACCTTGTGCAGCAGTTCGCCTGGATCCAGGTAGCGGTACAACGAGGCCAGCGAACGGATCTCCACCGGCGAGACACGGCGCAGGATGTGTTCCGGCCCCAGCTCGGCCGGATCATTGAGGCCAGCGGCACACAGCAGCTCCTTCAAGGCATGCAGCGTGTGCTCGTGGTAGCTGTAGACACGAGCAGCCTTGTCCGGTGCATCCAGATGCTTCCAGCGCGCGGGATCCTGGGTAGCGATCCCGGTCGGACACTTGTCGGTATGGCAGCTCAGCGACTGGATGCAGCCCAGCGCGAACATGAAGCCTCGGCCGGCATTGCACCAGTCGGCCCCCAACGCGATGGTCCGTGCGATGTCGAACGCACTGGTGATCTTGCCGGCCGCGCCGATGCGGATGCGCTCACGCAGGTCGAGGCCGACCAGGGTGTTGTGCACCAGCAGCAGTGCCTCATGCATCGGCACGCCGACATGATCGACGAACTCGGCCGGTGCCGCGCCGGTGCCGCCTTCGGCGCCATCCACCACGATGAAGTCCGGCAACAGGCCGGTTTCCTGCATCGCCTTGGCGATGCCGAACCATTCCCACGGGTGGCCGATGGCCAACTTGAAACCGACCGGCTTGCCACCGGACAGTTCGCGCAGGCGGGCCACGAACTGCAACAGTTCAACCGGCGTGGAGAACGCCGAATGGCGCGACGGCGACACGCAGTCAACGCCCATCGGCACGCCACGGGTCACCGAGATCTCGGCGGTCACTTTCGGTGCCGGCAGCACACCACCGTGGCCCGGCTTGGCCCCCTGCGACAGCTTGATCTCGATCATCTTGACCTGATCGTGGGTAGCGTTGGCAACGAAGCGCTCCTCGCTGAAACCACCTTTCTCGTCACGGCAACCGAAGTACCCCGAGCCGATCTCCCACACCAGGTCGCCGCCCATTTCGCGGTGGTAGGGCGAAATCGATCCTTCGCCGGTGTCGTGGTAGAAGCCACCGCGGCGTGCGCCTTCGTTCAGTGCGCGGATCGCATTGGCTGACAGCGAGCCAAAGCTCATCGCCGAGATGTTGAACACGCTGGCCGAATAAGGCTTGGCGCAGTTCGGGCCGATCAGGACGCGGAAGTCATGCTTGGCAATCGTCGTCGGTGCCAGCGAATGGTTGATCCACTCGTAGTCCACCGCATAAGTGCTGCGCAGGGTGCCGAACGGCACCGTGTCCATCTCGTTCTTTGCACGCTGGTAGATCAGCGCGCGCTGCTGGCGCGAGAACGGCACGTCTTCCAGGTCGCTCTGCACGAAGTACTGGCGGATCTCCGGACCGATCGACTCCAGCCCGTAACGGAAGTGCGCCATCACCGGATAATTGCGGCGCAACGTGCTGCGTTTCTGCAGCAGGTCCCAGGTCCCCAGCGCCACCATCGCGGCAGTCAGGCCGACGCCCCAGTACCAGGCTGGCCAGATCGTGGCCAGCCACAGGCATATCGGGAACATCAGGATGGCGAGCAGGTAGACGATATACCGGTGCATGGCGTTCCTCGGTTGCAACTGCCCCCGAGTCTACCGCGCCGTTCGCAGCCGGGGCTTACAAACGATCGTCAACCACGTTGCGCGGCCAGGCCGATTTCACGTCGTAGACCAGGCCACCGGGCGCCAGCAGCGCCCGGATTGCGGATTCATCCATCGCCTTGAAACGGGCGTGGGCCACCGCCAGCACCACCGCGTCATAGCGCCCTGCCCCGGGCTCGGCCAGCCAGTCCAGGCCCTCGCCGGTCAATGCCGCCGGGCCGACCCACGGGTCGCTTACCTCGACCCTCGCACCGGCATCGCGCAAGCGCTGTGCCAGTTCCAACGCGCGACTGTTGCGCAGGTCCGGGCAATCCTCCTTGAAGGTCACGCCCAGGACCAGGATGCGTGCATCCGCCGGCGCACGGCCACGCTCGGCCAGCATCGCCAGCACCCGAGCCGCTACGTGCTCGCCGACGCGGTTATTGACCTGTCGCGCGGTGTGGATCAGGTCCGGGTGGTAACCCACGCTCTCGGACTTGTGCAGCAGGTAGTACGGATCGACGCCGATGCAGTGACCACCGACCAGGCCCGGGCGGAACGGCAGGAAGTTCCACTTGCTGCCGGCGGCATCCAGCACGTCCTGGGTGTCGATGCCGAGCCGGTCGAAGATCAGGGCCAGCTCGTTGACCAGCGCGATGTTGACGTCACGCTGGATGTTCTCGACCACCTTGGCCGCTTCAGCCACGCGCATCGAAGGGGCCGGGAACGTACCGGCGGCAATGATGCGCTGGTACAGACCATCAATCACCGCAGCGACCTCCGGGGTCGATCCGGAGGTGATCTTGCGGATGTCGGCAAGGCGCCGCTGGCGGTCACCGGGGCTGACCCGTTCGGGGCTGTAGCCGCAGTAGAAGTCTTCGTTGAAGCGCAGGCCGGACCCTTGTTCCAGCAGCGGCACGCACACTTCCTCGGTGGTTCCGGGGTAGACCGTGGACTCGTAGATCACCAGATCTCCGGCGCGGAGATGGCTGGCAATCAGGCGCGTGGCCGAACGCAACGGCTCCAGATCGGGCTGTTCGTAGGCATCGATCGGGGTCGGCACGGTGACGATGTAGACATTGCAGGCATCAAGCAGTGCCGGATCGCTGCCGTACTGCAACAGGTGCGCACTGGCCAGCTCGTCGGCTTCCATTTCCAGTGTGTGGTCCTGGCCGCTGCGCAGCTCGGCGATGCGACCGGCGTCAATATCGAAGCCCAACGTCGGCCACTGCCGGCCAAACGCCACCGCCAACGGCAGGCCGACATAGCCCAGGCCGACCACCGCAAAACGAGGGTCACTGGCCGCCGCAACCGGCACACTCATCGGCACATCCCGTGCAATCGATGCAATCGCACATACGCTGCCATGGCTTCGGCCAACACACTCATCTGCTGCACCACTCCGGAAAACCTGCGCCAGAAAGGCTACAGCCTACCGGCCCCGGCGCCCTGCCGCCAAGGCGGGCTCAGGACCCCAACGCCACCGCCGCCGGTTCCAGCTCACCGTCGGCACCGGTCCAGGCCTGCAGCAGGCGTTCAAATCCACCGCTGCCAAGCAGGAAGCCGGGCCAAGCGGCGTCGACGATCTGCGCCAGTGGTTCTGGCTCGATGCGCCGCGTACCCATCGACCAGCGCGGAAATGCCCGCTGCACCACCGGAGCGCGGCACAGTACGTGCAGCTGCCCATGGCTGCGCGCGTTGAGGATGCGCTGGAACACCGAATCGATGCCGTCCTGCGGGCCTTCGAGATACTGCAGGAAACGGCTGCCATCGAACATCAGGACGCCGGTGACTCCAGCTACACGATTGAATGCCGTGGCATCGGCCAGCAGGCGGTCAAGATCGGTTGTCTGCAGATCGGCGCGGGCCTCGCTGGCATAGGCAATCGCGTGCAGCGACATCAGATGGCTCCCCCCCTGGGAACGATGGCAGGGACTATGACATGAATACGATCGGCAGTTAAGCACGCGACCGCCGTGATGCAAACAGGCCGAGGCAGCGCAGGTGGGCTACAATCGGCGCCGCGCTGCTGGCCCGGATGGCGAAACTGGTAGACGCATCGGACTTAAAATCCGCCGGGGGCAACCCCATGCCGGTTCGATTCCGGCTCCGGGCACCAAGGCTTTCGGGCCTATTGCGCCACCCACCCAGAAACGCCTATGTGCAGTTTTTGTGCAGTGGTCACTCTGCGGGCTTGATCTTCCCCGCCTCCCTTTCCTCAAGGATGGCCGCGACTTCCTGTCGCAGCCTGTCCTGATGCCGTATCACCCACTGCTCCATCCCAGCCCTGCCCGTCCACTGGTTCTGGCACGGCCGGACGATGTGCTGCCGGTAGTCACGGTGGAAGTCCAGAAACACCTGCCACCTCTGATTATCCACCCGCTGCTGGATCCGGGCCACGCAGATGAAGTGCAGGCAGATCATGTCCGGAGCCTGGGTGTACGTCGACGCCTTCTGCCAAGTGAAGTCTGGAGGTAGTTCCATGCCGGGGAGGATACGCTTCCCCGTCTCAGGGGTTGCGATCAGACCTTGGCTTCTAGGGCGGACAACCGGGCGTCGAGTGCCTCGATCTTGCCCGCCTGTACGTCGTTCTCCGCCGCGAGCGCCGAGACCATGAAGCACAACAGCTCCTCCTTCCGGAAGCTGTAGAGGTCGCCTGCCTCGCGGGCCGGAGTAAGCTCGTTGCCCTCATCGTCGTGGGTGGCAGCTTCGGCCTCCCACTCGTCGTAGCAGATGAAGGAGTAGGCGAACGGTTCCAGCCCATGCGCCTCCATCACCGCGATAGCGGCCTGAACAGTCGGGCCAGCGTGCAGCCGGTCCCCGGTCAGCCACTCCCAGATGGCCGGAAGCCGGGCCAGCTCCGAACCTGCCTTGCACTCAGCATCCGACAACTGGCGCGGCTCGGTCTTGAGGCGGGCGTCGGAGGTGTTGATGGTGCCGTTTACCGCGTATACCTGTGACCAACGGTTACCTGCCTGTCCACTGGAATACAGGTTGTCACCAGCCGGAACGCTGTTTCCTCGGAAGTAGACAATCGAACTAGCCATGTCGATAACGAGATAGTTCGTCGTCGTACCACTTAGAGTATTGCTCAGGGTAAGTGCTGTTCCGGGATTCCAGAATCTGGTCAGGTTGCCATTCGTATGGCTAAGAAAGAGAGATGGACCGCCGTTTGAGATGGTTAGGTTCCCCAGCATTGTCTGAGGATTGCCCCACGTAACAGTGCTATTGCAATGAGGGATCGTGTTCCCAGAGTTACCTTGGTCAAATGTTGCAACTGTGCCGAGCGCCAATGCCGTCCTCTGCGCCGCCTGAGTGGTGGCGGCAAGGAGGGTGCGGCCTACGCTGGTGACGGTGTACGTCGCCCATGCGGAGCCGTTGTAGTACAGCGACAGGTCTGCGGCAGCGGTCAACCCAGCGATGCCTGCAAGGTTGCCGAGGGCGAAATTTCCATCGGCACCCGCAGCGGTCCGGGTCATCACGTTGTCGGTGGCTGCCGGGGTGCCAACCGGGTATACGGAGGGGTCTGCGTACTTGGGCATGAGATTACCTATTGAAGTAGTAGGCGGAGACTTCGACCGTTACTTGGCCGGCTGCAATGGTCACGACGCCGCCGAGAATGTTCGTGGCGAGGCCCTGCATGGTCACGGTCAGGTCAGCGTCCAAGTTCAGCTCGATGGTGCTGGTCATGTTGGCGTCGACGTACTCCGTGTTCATCGTCGCTGTAGGCGCGCCCATCGATGGCCGGGAGAAGTAAAGAGTCAGGTTTGAGGCATTTCGGACCTTGAGCCGCACCATCGTTGCCGTCAGCGGCAAGATGCTGGACAGGTTGATGGTCTGCAGGGCAGGCTGGGTGAGGATTGCAATGCTCAAATTCAGAGGCCGCGCTGGGCCGCCGACCGCCGTAGAGGCGCGGTCCAGCTTTACGAGGTTTCCGCCCTGCCCCGCCAGAATGTGCCGACCAGATCGGAACCGGGACGTTGATTCTGAGCGGCATGTGCCGAGATAGCGCCGCGTCGTATCACCGGTCTTAGTGCGTGCGGTGCCGAGATAGGGGTTATCAGGGGCAACCGTATCGAACTCCAGCAGGCCCATGCCGTCGGGACTGGCGTACCCATACAGGTGGTAGAACGTGTTGGCAGCAGGGGTTGCAGGCAGGGTAGCCGTAGCGCTGCCATCGTAGGCCACGCGCTGCGTCCCCGGCAGGAAGAACACGCCAGGCGAGGTCGTGATGTTCATCCCATCTGGCGCCAGCGTCAGCTGCAGCCCGCGAATGTCGGAGTCTGTCGGATCAAGAGCGGCCATCAGCTTGCGATACTCCGGTCAGAGAAACGGCGCCATTTCGTGCCTGACACCACGGTGGAGTCGTACCAGCAAGGCTCGGGGTTGCCGGTAGCGAGGTCGGTGATAATGACCATTCGCCCCAGCGATACCGGCGTCAGGGCATTGGCCTGAGCCAGCGTCATCGCCACGAGGGTGTGAATGTCCCCGAGGGTCTGCAGCGACCATGCCCCACCACTCGATCGAAACGCATAACCCTGCCCAGACAGGCCAGCAACGCCGGTCAGATTGGCCGGGACGCCCGACAGCCACTGGTAGGGGATCTGCGCCGAATTGGCGTATAGCGGCCTTCCCTGCTGGTCTGTCAGCGGATTGCCAAGCTGATCCGTCAGGACCGACCAGCGCAGCAGCACATAGGGGCTGTTCGGGCCATCCAGTGGCGCCCACGCCAGACTCTGCCGGGCATAGGGCAACCCGTCGTTCGGCGCTTCGGGGAAATACTTGTTGATCGTGCCGGGCGGCAGATCGTCGGTAGTAGCAGCCTGGGTGCCGGACACCCTGCCCTTAGCATCGCGGGTGATCTTGACCAGCGCCGCACCAGCACCGGAATCGGGCAGGTTCGATAGCGAGATGGTCGGTAGCCCTGCCGCTGCATTCCCGTTCGCCACGTCGATCTGCTGCGCGGTGCCGGTGATCGTGGCGTCTTTGGTGCCAGTGACGCGCCCTTTGCCGTCCCGTGTGATCGCCAGCAGCGTACCGGCGCCAGAGTCGGCAACATCGGCGAGGCCGAACGTGGTCACGCCATCGGTGCCAATGGCTTTTGTCAGCTCTCCAGCCGCAACCGTGATGGTGCCAGAGACAGGGAACCAGCCCTTCGTGCCATCCGGGCCGGTGCCGTAGTACTCAGTGTTGCCTGGGCTTTCCTCATCGCCTTGCAGGGTGATGACCACCACATAGCCAGGCTGCGGTATGCCGTTTACCGCGATGGACTGCTGTCCGAGGATCTGGAAGCTGCCGCCCTCGCCGTCCTCCAGCGCCGCAACGCGGGCAGCAAGGGCCTCATAGAGAGCACGCAGGTCATCGCTCGATTGGGCCGAGGCCAGCCGCAGGAAGTAGTTCGCCCACGCCTGCGTGACCCGCCCTGCCTGATCAACTACCGGCTGGTCAAAGCGCGGCTGTTCGCCAGGGAAGCGGCTGACCATCAGCTGGCTACCTTGCCAATCGCTCGCCACATCACCGGCAGCGGGCTGCTGAGGTTGTATTGGGACCTCACGTCATCGACGCCCAGGTCCCAATAGATCGTAGCTCCTGTAGTGCTTGCGGTAGCTCCAATGTCACCGATGAACCCAGCAGCTACCGCGCCGGAACCCCGGTTTATGGTCACCTGGACGTTCGGGACAGTGGCATATGCGACAGGGAAGTTGAACGAGCCACTCGCAATCTGTGCCCCGCTGGCTGGGATTGAGAACGTCCCCCACTGCTCAAGGATGACCGAACTGGTGCCGACGTACTTGACCGAGGTGTCCGTGACCACGATTGGCGAAACCGGCGCCGTCGGCTGGGCCTGGAGGACATAGCCACCACCACTGGCAACGACCATCTTGCCGTCCGAGCCGGTCGGGTCAGGAAGCTGGATGATGTCCTCCCACAGCACCACCGAACCGTCATTGGTCAGGAACTTGCCTGCCTCGAGCGTCGGGAACACGTTGTTCCCCACCGAGCCGTCATTCACATCCCGGGTCCAGATCACGGCGCCAAGGCTATCGGTCAACCGTACGGTATAGGACCCGGACAGCCAGATGTTCACGTTGGCCCGGCCCGAGCTGTCCAGCGGCACCGGGTTGGTATTCGGGATCGTCAGCCCCTGGTTTGACCATGTCATGCGGGGATTGGTCGTGCCCTGGTCATAGAACTGCAGGAAGCCACCGGCCACCGGCTGATTGCTCAGGATGTCGAAATACACCGGGTTTGGGTCGTAGAAGCGGCCGCTCATGGGATCTCCCAAAGAAAAAGCCCGCGTTGACGGGCTTCGGGCATAAAAAAACCCGCTCAAGGCGGGGCTTCGGGTGTTCAGGATTTTGGATGGCGGGCTACCACCACTTGATAGCCCATATCACGGCGGCTACGGACAGCCCGATAGCCGCAATCAGAGCCGCGTTTGCCAGCTTGTTGCCAGCCCGGTCAGCGCCTTCTTTGCTCATGGCCCCTTTAACTCCAAGGTGCGTTTTGGGTGTATTCTTGGTCATGGTCCTCGGTGGTCAGGTCACTGCGGATACATGAAGGGTCACCAGCGCGAACTGGTGGCCCTTCGCCGTTTTGGGGTCGGTACGCTCAATCACGCTCACCGACAGGTAAATGCTAGCGGCACCGACGGACTCTCAGTGAGCAACAAAGCTGTGGATATCTCCGCGCAGCGCGCTTGACATTTGGGTGGTAGGATTCGGGCCACATGTCCACAGGTGTCGTCATGACTTGGCTCTATGCCATCGGCCTGAAACTGCTTTTCGCGCCGCTTTTTGTACTGGCTTACTGGCTGCTTGCCATCAAGGGTGGAAACGCTCTGGTGCGCTGGTTGATCCCCAGCCAGAAGTGGCGAGACTTTCTGACCAAGGACCGCTACTTCTAGTCAGCTGAAGGCTGAGCCGAGCGGCCTGCCGCCAGCGCAAGCTGGTTGAGCGACTTACGGACAACCCCGGCATCCTCCTTGGGAAGCGCGGCCAGAACCCGTTGAGCCTCTGACGGGTTTGCCATCAGATACGCCAGTCGCTCCGACAAGCGCTGATTAGCCTGCTGCTCGAAATGCTCGAAGAGTGGCCCAACCCACGGCAGCCGGCTGCCAACGCCACGCACAGCGGCTCTCTCGCCAATGCTCAGCCGCTCCGCAGTCTGGCTACCAGCTGTCGCCGACCGGCTACGCTGGGCAATCCTCTGCATGTCGTCTTGAATCGCGCGCAGCGACGCCAGGTCATAGGCAGTCAGGATGTCAGTAGCCCTCGCCTTCTTGAAATCAGTGGCCTTGGCGGCGATAGCATCCAGATCGTTGGTCGAGCGCGACACGCCCGACGGCGTAAGGATCGGGTTCCCGAGCTGGTCTTGCGCAGTGCTAGATGAGCGAGAAAGGATCTCTCGACCAACTTCCATGCGGTTGATTGGTTTGGAGGCATTGCGGTAGGCAGAGAGGTATTCAGGGAAGCTAGGCGCACGGTTTGCCAGCTCGCTGTCCAACGCCTCGCGAAGTTGCATCAATTCTCGGGAAGCTGCACGCGCATAACTCTTGTCGGCGCCAGCCTTGCCCTGCAAGAGGTCCCCGATGTACTGCCGGACAAGGTATAGCGACCCAACCGACTCGCCTGCGGAATCAAGAGCTCGGCCAACGTCGTTGATCGCAGATTGAACGCTCGGGCGTGGGGCATACTCAGACGACATGCGAGATGCCATAAGGCGAAGGTTACGTAGGCCCTCTGACACATCCTCGCCTTGCAGCCTCTGGGAGGGGGTCAACGAACGGTTGGCCTGCTCCAGTGAGGATTCAAACTGGCGACCTTCCGCCATTGCCCTCTGCAATGCCGTGTCGACCACACTCTCGCGCGCAGCTTCGGCTGCTGCCATGTCGCCCTCGGTTCCAGCGATATTCTGCAACTGTTGCACACGGGCGGCGTTGTTTCTCAAATCGATGGGCTCAAATGCACCTCGATTCCGCGCACGCATCAGATTCTCCAAGGCCATGAGGCCGGAATCGCCACTAGCCTCGCCCAGGGTCCGCTGTACGCCGGGGACATCAGACTGAGTAATAGTGAGGTTGTTCGGGTTGGTAGCCTCGCGCGCCAGTACATTACCGGCCTGCCGGTCAGTGGCATTGAGGCCGGTACGCGCCAGGAGGTTTCGGCCGGTGTTCAGAGCAGCACCCGCGCCCTTTGCCGCAAGAGCGCCAGCGCCGCCGCCCACTCCGCCCAACAGCGCGTTCCCAACACGCTCATTCTCCGAGGCGACCGGCTGCAGAGCGCCGATGGTTAGGCCCTGAAGAGCATTGCCTCGCACAGTGGTTGGCAGAAGGGCATTCGCGGCCGTAGTGCCGCGAGCTGCGACGCCAGGGCCAAGGATCTGTGCAATCGTCCCAAGGACATTCCCGCTGAACCCGGCCCCAGTATCAAGCAGTGGCCGGTCAATCTCTCGGCGCGCAGCTTCCTCATCACGCAGTCGCTTGCGCTCGGCCCCAAGCTTGGAAAGGGCAACCAATCCGCTTTCCAGGAAACCACCACCGCTCAAGGCGCCAACAGTCCCCTGCTGCAATGCTAGAAGAGGTGAGGATCCAACGTCGCCAGCGGCCTGCTTCAACCCCTGATACGTATCAACCAAAGACTTGCCGACGCCAGCGCGAAATCGGTCGATACCGCTCATGTTGTCGGTGGGGTTAGGAATGCCTCCTCGACCGACATCACTCTCCCTTGTGCCACCGACAATGTCGATGTTCAGGGCCTGATCGCCACCTGCAGGCTCGTCATCCCAGACAATCGTGCTGGGGTCTGGGCGGTCGTACATGCGCGCTTGATCGTTATGGAGACTTTCTGCATATGCTGTTGCATTCTCAGGAGTGTCAAAGGCCCCGAGGTTCCGACCAGTGCGCCGGAACAGATCAATCGCATCATCATCGCTGAGGATCCTACCGTCATCGGAGACGGTCGGGATCAGGTACTCACGGCCGTCAAAGTTCGCGGAGATTGAGCGTACAGTCGAGATCGATCCATCCGCGTTTCGAACTACAGGGCGTTTGGTGAGGTCGATGTTGCCAGCTGACAGCTGCCCACGGGCCAGCTGCGGCCGCTGGGGCTCGTCGTCCCAAACGATGGTGGACGGATCAATTGCCATATTCGATGGCCCCGTCGCTGTACTGGACGACCGGGCGTCCGTTGGAGGTGCCTCGGCGGACGATGGTGCGCTGAGCGCCCTGTTCCCGAGATGCCGACGACTGCCTGTTCGCATACTTCCTGTTCAACGAACGGATCTGCTCGAGCGCGGCAAGGCGCGTCTGGACTGGCAGCGTATCGTTGGCAAGGTCACCGGCCATCTGCTTGTAAAGTTGTACATCACGATCCGACTGCGGGCCTTCCATACGCGGCATCTTGGAAGTCAGCTGTCCCGCGATTGTCTGCAGGGCTGCAGTCGCCTGGGCGCCTTGGGTGGATCGGCCGAAAACGCCCGCCAACCGGTCAGCACCAGCACCAATAAGGCTACCCGTGGCGCCCGAGTTGAGGATGGCCTGCGCATCGTCAAGCAGGTCGAGAGCCGTGTTCGCATCCCGGGTGCGAGTTGTCTGCAGCTTGTTGGCATCTGCTTGGGCGCCAACCTGTGCTTTGCCAGCCTCCTGAGCAAGGGCGGCCTGGGTGCGCATCGCCAGCTCCTGCGGGAGGAACTGCTGCTGAGTACCCAGCTTTGCCGCCTCGACAGCCGCCGCCTCATCCTCTGGGCGGCGACCGGCGAACAGGTTCGCACCACCGCCAGCACCGCCAGCACCGCGAGGCACCTGCAGGTGGATGTGATCGCCCTCATCGATGGCCTGATAGCCCAGCTGGCGCGCACGGGAGATGAATGCAGGCTTCTGGTTGGTCGGGACTGCATAGTCTGCTGCAGTGCCATTGAGATGCTGGCTGTTGGGCTGACCTCCGACCTGGGCATTGCGTTCGGCAGAACGCACACCGCTGGTCATCATCACCGACGGGAACTCAGTCGCCAGCTGGCTGAAGGCTGCGAAGTGGTTGCCGCCTCCCGCCATCGGTGCCGGCTGCGAGAACGAGCCGTAGCCGGTGCCGTCACCCACGACCTGCGCACCAATCTGACGCGGGTCAACGGCCACCAGACGTTCAACACCGTCGGGCCCCTTCACCTTCTGATAGCCGATGGCTGCCGAGGACTCCCGACCAGCCAGGCCGAGGTTGATGCGGCGTGCGCGCTCCACATCTTCCGGGCTCAGACCCTGAGTCATCATCTGGAAGGAGCGCACGTCAGTGGGCGTCTGCCCATTGAAATTCGGCGTGTTGCTTGCAACCGACAGAACCTGGTCAACGATGGGCATCACCGTGGCCGCATCGAACTGATCGGGGATCTCAGCGCCGAAGTTCCTCTTTAGGTATGGCAGCGCCGAACGGTATACGCCCGCCTGCATCTGCGGATTGTCGGCATACTGCTTGAGCGTCTTTGCCAGACCAACAAGCTGCTGCTGCTGCCTGTTGCCTTCGGATTGGTATGCCTCAGCTCGCTTGGGGTCCAGTGCATATGCTCGGCTTGTTGCATCCAAATCACCAGCCATGACCTGAGGAGCAAGAGTCTGCAGCTCGGCCAGCATGTTGCGCTGGGTGATCGCATTCTGCCGCTCAAGGCCGTTGGCCTGCCCACGTGCGAAGGCTTCGTAGAAATTTGCCATCAGGTCCTCCGAGTGGCCCAGTAATCACCGAATGCACCGCCGACACCGGCAAGCGCGTTGTTCCAGGCCTGACCCTGGTTGAGATAGGACGAAGCGCGGGCGTTGCCTGCGTTGGCGAGCTGGTTACCGATCTGACCTGCGGTGTTCTGGCCCAAGCTGTTCAGCTCGCTATTCGCCGAGCCGCCGAGGCCTGCCAGTCGGAAGAGCGAGTTCTGGAAGTTGCCGAAAGCCTTTGAACCAAGGTTCGACGCGAAGGTCATCCGGTCAGCGTCGGCTCCGCCCGAGTACAGACCGCCACGAGCAGCAGCGCCACGGTCGAGAGCGTTGATGCCTTCATCTCGCGCCACGAGGTAGTCGGGCGTCTGATAGAACATGCTGAAGTCAGGGGTGCCAGTACCCTGATCCACGGTCCCGCCTCCCGCCGGCGCATTGCCAGTTCCGCCGCCTGTGGAAAACTGAAGGCTCCCACCGCCACCAGTGCTGCCACTGCTGAAGAAGCCCATCGGGTCGTAACTGGTGCCGCCGAACTGTCCGGCGAGGTTGGCAGGGTCAGTGATCTTGTCGAAGAGGCTGCGCTTCTTCTTCTTGGCTGGTTCAGGCTGGGTGATCTGAATGCCGCTAGAGAGCGGCGCCGAGTATGTCGGCAGGCCATACATCTGTGCCAGCAGGTTGAGCGCGCCCGTACCGGTCACCTGATACGGCAGCGTGTCCGCACGGCTTTGGTTGTACATCGCCACCTGGGCGTTGATCGAGTCGCGAGATGCACCCGTGGCCGCATCGCCTGCACGCCCGGCAGCGTCCGCCTGCATTTTCCCGCCAACAAGACTGCCGGCAGCCCCCACAATTGCACCTACAGCTGGCATATCAGCTCTCCAATACCGAATAGTCGTCGTTCATCACTGCCCAGCGGTATCGCAGGCGCAGGCCCTTGTTCTTGTTGTCCATTGCGCAGCAGCGCTCATACGCCCATTGCGGGCCGTCCGTGCCGCGCAGCCAGAGATCAATGTCCCAGCTGTAGTGCTTCACGTCGTGGGCAACACCACCGCGCAGGAAGGCAGTAGGTCGCACGTAGTCGAGGCGGAATCCGACGCGCTCGGTCAGGCGCAGGGCTGGCACGTTGTCTACCGGCACCTTCGTGACGATCTTGGTCATTTCGGTCCCGCAGAACAGGTATTCCGCCGCCTGAGCACAGAACCGGGCCACGCCCTTCGATCCCGGCAGGAACATGGTGTGTACCTCAACAACACCATCGCCAAGCCGGTGGAAGAAGAACCCGCCGCCCTCAAACTCGATCCCGATTCCTTGATCGAAGATCGCAGCTAGCGGCCACGACCCCTCCACGCCATCCGGTCCAATCCACGGACGCACGGCGGGGTGATCCATGACTTCCTGCAGGAAGCATGGATCGGTCGCAATCTTCATCAGTCTTCCGTCTGTTCCGGGGTCAGAACCGCGCCCAGAAGGTCATGCTTGCGCGGAGAGGAAACGCGTATGCGGAAAACGCGCTGCCGGGACTTGCCCAGGCGCATGAAGCGCACGCGCTTGGCATACTGCCCCACCTCACCAATGCTGCGTTGCTTCCAGTTCGACCAGTTCGCACCGCCGTCGACGCTGTAGCACATTTCCACGTAGTGGTCAGTGTCAGCCATCTGATTCACCCGATGTCCATCTAACACAGGTTGATGTGGTGGTTGGTGTCGGAGGCTGGTTCGCATCTAGCACAAGATCACCGCCGTGGGTGAGCAGAACAGGGAGGCTGGGAGTGCCGGATGTCGCTACTGTGATCCGTGTCTTGTCGCTGGATATTGAACTGTCATTCACAGTCGATGAATTCTGCCAAGTCGTCGGACTCGCAGTGCCAAGGCTCCCGCTGGAGAATGGGTAACGCCGAGCTGAGGCTGCTCCTGATCCAAAGGAATAGACCCACTGCCCATCGGCAGAGAAATATGCTCCACGACCGCTACCAGTTGAGCTTTGTGCTTGCAACGTAATTGCAGAATCAGTTACCAGCCAAATATATAGGCCAGTATTGTTCCGCTCGGCTACATACTTGGAATCTGGACTCCAATCGAAATCGATACCAGACTGAGCGCCGACAGACGTTGCGGGAGAATAGCGCGAGCCAATAACGCCGTTACTATCTACTACGTAGACAGCGCGCCAGTTGAATCCACCCCCCGATGATGTCCCAACGATTACACGCTTGCCGTCTGCTCGCCATGACACAGTGGTAGCGTCTGTCCCAGCTGCCGACGACGAAACTATCGAAAGGGTGTCGTCTGACTGATTAACGGCATAGACAAACAGCGTCGTGCTGGTGAGTACTGCCAAGAACTTACCATCAGGGTTGAACCTGCAGTATCGACAGGTTCCAGTTGTAGGCTGCGGCGGAGATGGCAGAAGCGTGTATTGCGTACCTGCTCCATTCAGCTTAGCCCAGCTCAGCACGATGGTTGAAGTCCCCATAGGCCCAGCGATGTACTTTGCTGACCTGGAAACCGTCAGGCCCAAGTAGGTGCCTCCGCTTCCAATCGGATTGCTCCCGTAGAGTACATATGTCCCGTCAGCCTGCATCCGGTACGAGCGTGCTTGGTCCATGAAGGCTGGCAGCGTCGAATAGATCTCGACCTGGTAGGACTTTTCATCCCACATCTGGGCTGAATCAGTTACTCGGATCGTTACCGCCCCGGAAAAACTTTGGGATGGGACCCCGCTGATTACGCCTGTAGCCGCCGTTAGCGACAGGCCGCTAGGAAGCGTTCCATCAACCACCGCGAACGTATACGGCGCAGTCCCTCCAGACACTGGGATTGTGTAGCTATACGCATTCTCGACGTAACCAACAGGGAGTTGTCCAGACAGAACCGGCATCGAAGGCTGAGCGGGGAACGCAATAGGCGCTGTTGGCGGCCCATGCCCGGTGTCGAAGATCAGCTCGGCATTGGGCAGCAGCAGCGCGCTCTGATTGTCAGCCACTACGCCGGAGCTACGCTCGCTAATGATCGGCTGATCGCCCTCGAGGAAATAATCCCAGTCGAGCTGCCAGGTGCGCCCGTTCTGGAAGTCGCCGCCAAACCAGTCGCGCCCCCACTTCTGGGTATGGCTCAAGCGCCAGCGGTTGATCCCGAAGGACTCGCGGCGATGCCACAGGCCACTCACCACGTCGTAGCCGAAGGTCTGTCCGTCAGGGAAGGTCAGATAGTAGACCTTGTGGCCGCGATCCTCCCAGGTGAAGGCGATGGCCTCGGCCCAGTTGTAGCCGGAAATGGCCTTCTCTAGCGCTCGTGTGGACACCGGACGGGCTGCGTAGCCTTCCATGCGGTAGACCACGCCGTCATCGCCGAGCCAGAACAGGGTGTTGTCCAGCTTCTGGATGGTATGACGTGACGCACAGCCACGGGTGATCGACTGGCGGCGGTTCTGGAACGTGCCAGTCTGGCCGCCAGCATTGAAAAAGAACTCAATCGTCCGCTGCCCGAAGACGACGACCTCAAACTGGCTAACGGCCAGTCCTACGATCTTGTCGGGCGCGGCCTCAGCCTCGTATCGATCAAGGGTGTTGTAGTCGGTGGCGTCAGCAAGGTTGGAGTGGAACCAGAAGCGCCCCTGCGGCTCCACGCCCAGCAGATACGAGTCGAGGTAGTCCGACGAGATCGAACCGGGGTAGCCCTCGTCCGTGATCTTGGCGAAGGTGTCGTCTACCGTGTTGTAGACATACCCGCCACCGCCCTGCCCGTTCTCAACCAGCACCTGATAGCCAGTCTTGAACTGGTTGTGCGTCATCTGGACGCGGCCGACACCAGGGATGATCCCCAGCGGAACGCCAACGCCAGTGTTGCTGATACGGTAGAGGTATCGGCCCGACACGATCAGTCGCAGCCCTTCGCAGTCGTGCATGCCGCGAATCGGGCCAGTGCCAATCTGCTGGTAAGGCTTGAGGCCAGGGGGAGTCGCGAACATCGACACAGTCCGCGTCCCAGCCACCTCCGCCATCACCGGCAGCCAGTTCACCGTGTCCTGGCACGACCACGGCAGGCTATCGCTGGTGTAGAAGCCGCCGATCAGGTCTACGGGCTGAGCGCGCATTACCAGCGATACCCGTCACTGCGGGTGTTGTAGCGGCAACGGAAGCCTGGGATGCCGCGCTCCATCTCCATGGGGCTGGAAGAAAACACATCAGCCAGTACGTCAGACTTCAGCCGCCTAGCCTCTTCAAAGACATCCGGATCAATGCTCACGCCGTAGCGCGGGCGAAGCTTGACGGCAAGGTTGTACATGATGGCCTCATCGGCCTCCGGCACATTCGGCATCTCGTCGGATGGGTTGGAAACCGGAGACCAACCCACTGAGTAGCCGTTGGCTTCCCAGCGGATCATCATCTGGTTGAGGGTGAAGATGCCCGTCTCCATGTCCTCGGCCTCCGGGGCCTCCGTTGCATCCAGAACGCGCAGCAGGCCCAGGGCTCCAGAAACGATTTCGGAAACCTTCGACATGGCAAACCCCCAAAAAGAAGGGGCGCCCCGAAGGACGCCCCAATTCACTGACTACTGCGACTTGTTACTTCTTACCAGCGGCTTTGGATTCAGCCTTGGCCTCGCGAGCATCCAGCTTTTCCTGGCGTGCACGATTGGCCTTCTGAACCTCGGCGGCTGCATCAGCTGCAGACACCTCGTCTGCCGGAACCTCGGGATTCCAGTCCTCGCCGTTCGAACGCGGAAACTTCGGATACTCCCAGCCATCGGCCAGTGCATCTTCGACTTCGTCGCCCGCGAAAAGCTCCACTTCGCCATCCTTGTGAAGGTATTTGGCGTGCTTGAACTCAGCCATGACGGCCTCCTTACGCGGTGGTCTTGATGAGGCCCAGCGAGGCCAGTGCGGTTGCCAGCTGCGCGGCGGTGACGCTTGCCAAGCTCAGTGCGGCGGGCTGCACTGCCGGAGTGGCGCCAAAGAAGCCGACCTTCGAGTCGGCGTTGCGCCCCAGCAGGGTGCCATCGGGGTTTTCGGTCGCAGCAGCGGCGACGGTATCGGGCGAAAGTGGCATCGTTTCTTCTCCTTAGAAGTTGGTCGGGTCGTTCGGGATGACCACACCGAACTCGGGGCGCAGAACGGCCGAACCCCAAAGGATATCGACGCGATTCAGGAACTGATCGTTGACGGTGTCGTAGTCGCGGATCATGCGCAGGCTCAGGCCGTCGAACTGCATACGGCTGGCTTCCTTGTTCTCCGGCAGCGGCAGGTCGACCGTTGCGAAGGTCAGGAAGTCACGAGCGAAGCCCAGGTTGACGCCGGTCTGAGCGGTTGCACCCAAGACAGAAACAGCAGCGGCAGCAGCCGGGGAAGCGGTGACGTTCTGCTCCGGGCCACTGGTGACGATGGCCGGGGAGATCTGCAGGTTGCCAGCGCCGCCGGCGTAGTTGGCCGTCACGACGAAGGTCTGCAGAACGCCGGTCGAGACCTTGGTGGCCGGGTTGACGGCAAACACGCCCGCGAAAGTGACGTGCTGACCGGCAACCAGGGTGCCAGTGCCCGTGTTAACCGCAATGGAGCTACCGGTCTGGTTGGCGCCGTTGACCTGATAGGTGCCCGGGATAGCCGAAGTGCCATAGGCCTGTGCCGGCATGTTGGTGGTTTCGAACCAGTCGAAGCCAGCTGCGCGGGCCATCAGACCGTCTTCATACTGCTCGGCCAGACGATCCTGGGCGTTGAAGAAGCCCTTCAGCTGGTCGACCACCTGGACCGTGCCGCTGGTGTTGGTCACCATGAACCGACGAGTCGGCGCCAGATTGTCGGTCAGCACCTTGTTGGCACGCAGAGCTTCCACGAAGTCCAGCTTGCCATCGGCGTTGGGCACGAAGTTGGCCGCGAACGGCAGGGCGCGCTGCAGAACGGTCTGCTCGATGCGCGATGCCAAGTCGGCGATGGGCTGATCCAGGTAACGGGCGCTGAAGTCATCAATCTTCAGGGCCATGTCCGAGCTGTTCCACACCAGATCGACGCCGGTCTGATCGGAGATGGTCAGCGGAACGGTCTTGTCGACCATGTTGGACGCATCCATGATGCGGCCGCTGCGGATCTTGGCGTGGGTCGGCACACGGATGTTGACGGTGTCGCCGATCTTGGCGCCAGTTACGGCGAACTCGCCCTTGTACTCCATGTTGATCTTGCGCAGGAAGGTGAGCTTCTGACGCAGGACCGACAGGATTTCGCGAGTGATTAGCTGGGTGGTGAGAAACTGATTTGCCATGGGAATGTCTCCTTAGAGCCCACGGGCCTTGCGCTCTTTCCTGCGCTGCGCGTCGTAGTCGGCCATTGACATCTCGGTCAGGTCCTTCACGACAGGCGGAGCACCGGAGAGCGTGGTCACCGGAGGCGGGGCTTTGGTAACGGTTTTGGTTTCTGGCTGACGCGCTTGTTCAGCGGCAGCAGGAGCGGCCTGGGATTCCAACTTCGCCTCGATGCGACCGATGGCTCGGCTGGCACCCGTGGGACTCATGGCCGCAATACGCGCGGCTTCGTCCAGGTTCTGACCCAGGTAATAGGCGATAGCAGCTGGGTTGTCCGTTTCAGTGATAGCCTCAGCCATCGCGACTGACACGGGCACGCCACCGTGGAACACGTCATGGAAATCGGGGTGCTGCTCGGCAAATGCCTGCACGCTGTCCTGATATCTCTTGGCACGTTCCTGTTCGCTTTCAGCCTCTTTGGCCTTCTGCGCACTCTTGGCGTCCTGCTGCTTGTGCCATTCGTACAAGGCCTCGGTATAGGCGGCGACGTCGAAACCATGCTGTTCCATGGTTGGTTTGTCGGAGGCTTGTTCCGTCTGGCTTGCCTGTTCCTGACGCGGCTCTGGCTGGCGCTGGTTGCGCAGTGCCTGCTCGCGCCAGTGATCCCGCTCACGCAACGCGTCGTACTTCTCACGCGTCAGCTCATCGATGCGCTTCCCCACGCCCTTGTTCTTGGGCTTTTGGGCGGCGGCATCATCCGTTTCCGAAGCTGCCGATCCTTCGGTGTCGTTCTGCTCGCCGGTCTGAACCTCCACCGTCTGCTCAGTGGTCTCCTTCTCCACTGGCTTCTGTGCTTCGGATTTCTCGGCTCGCGCGGCAATGCCCGCGTCCAGGTGGCTGTTGTCCACCGGACCCGGCTTGGTCACTTCGTCACTCATGTGCGCCTCTGGCGATATTGGCCCGGTGAACCTCACCGGTACGGTTTTGGATCACTGAAAAGAGAAGGGGCCCATCTGGGCCCCTTGCATTCCGATCTGCGTTGTCAGGAACGTTCGGAATAGTTCCTGTAGCTCTGCCTGCTGTTCCTTGGACATGTTGTCCAACTGGATGGATTCAGCCTGAGCAGCGTCCTTCTGGGCCGAGGCCATGTAGCTAACCGACTGCGCTTCGGACTTCTTCGCATCAGCCTGCATCTTCTGCGCCTGAGCCAGCTGCTCAGGGCTAGGCTGCTGTTGCTGCGGAACCTCTTCACCCTCTTCCGGCTCAAGCAAACCGGCCTGGACGACGATTCGGCGGGCGGCCTTGCGCACGTCCTCAAGGCCCGGCATGTCGAGCGACTTGATGAAGCCATACTTGGCAACCATGCCCAGTGGGCTGGGGTCATTCGCCAGCTGCATCATCGCTTCGGCGGCTTCCATCCGCTGGGTCGTGTAGCTCGGACCGATGGTCACCGCAATGTCGTACCGCCCCTGAGACAGGTCATTCAACGTCACCTCGCGGCCCGTCTGCTGATCAACAACTGTCTGATTGACTCGGATTACCTTCTCGGCGCCGTCCTCACCGATGATGCGGATCTGGCGTTCGGTGTCGTAAATCTTGGAGATCAGGTCGTTCGTGATCTCGAAGTCGTACTTCATGGCGTACGACAGGTTGTCGATGTAGTCGAAGTTGGCTACATCGCCCTCGCGCTGGCGGGCCAGAATCGCCCGGCCGCTCGTCTCGTTGGACCTAGCGCCAAGGCTGGCATCGTAGATACCAGTCGCAGCCTTGATATCGTCGCTGCTGATGGCTGCAGCCTGAGCCAGTGCTGCCGGGAACTGCGCTGTAGGCTCGCGTGACGGCTTACCTGCGTTGGGCAGGGCCGGGTCTGCCTTGTACAGCAGCACAGGCGGCCGCTTTGTCTTCAGGCTGTTCCACTGTCCCTCGTAACCAGCCAACGACTCTGCCGGAGCCATAAACGGGCTGTAAGGCTGGTCGGACAGAACCTCGATGAACGTAGAGCGCTCGTAGTTGTACATGCGCTGGGCGTCCTTGCCGAAGCGGACGGCACCGAAGAACGTTTCCTTGCCGCCAAGGTTGAGGATTTCTCCCCAGACCGGCACAAGCGGGATGAAGCGGCCAGCCCACTCGTTGGGGCCTTCCAGGATCTCCGCGCCGGACACGATGCACTGCCAGACCTTTTCGCGGGTTGCCTTGCGGCTGCGCTGGACGGTGATTCCTGCCTGGGCCATCTCGTCCAGCACGTCGACGATTTCAGCCTCGTCGTATGAGGCGCCGTTGGACATCAGGACCAGGGTGTACGTCTCGCTGGTCTTGTACCAGTACTCCGATACGGTTACTTCTTCCTCTTGGAACCAGTCGCGGTGCGTCTCGCCGCAGTCATCCACCGAAACCAGCTGGGCATCAGGCCACTTCTCCCGGAATGCCGAGCGTGCCCAAGTGCTGTCCACGAAGGCAAAGCGGGCGTCGCGGCGGTCCTTTGACTTGGCCGCAGGGTCGAAGACCACCGTGTAGGGATTGGCGATCTCCTCCTTGCGGATGACCATGTCAAAGCCGCCGTCGTCCTCGTATCCGTAGTTGACGCGCCACACGCCGTAGCCGCCGCCCACCGCAAACTGGAAGGCGGTGTCCCGTGCTCGGTCGGCCTCGCTGGTCTGATCGATGTTGCGGATCAGACCCTGACGGATCTCGGCCAGGTCAGCATCGCTATCCTCGACTGCCCTCACCTTCGCCTGCGGCCTGTTCTGGCGCTGGTCGTTGGTGATCTGCTTCATTGCCTGGCGCAGCTTGTTCACGGTGTACATGGGGCGACCCGCACGGGTCTGCGCCATCCACTCGTCCCACTGCGTATCAGGCATGAAGGCGAACTCCATGTCCTGCTCAGCCAGCCGGTACTGGTTGCGCCAGTAGTCGCGGGCGTACTGGTGCCGGGACAGCATCTCCTTGTGGAGCGCCTCCTTGTCCACGCCCGACCGCTCCGTCGCGAACTTCGGATCTTCTGGCGTGTTCTTGTACTCAGCCATTAGGCGAATTCCGATGCGAAGTTGAGGCGGATAGGTGCAGCCACTGCCACAGGCTCAGCGAACGTCAGCGCCAGCGCGTCCCAACCATCGGGGCTGCTGATGCCTCGTTCGCGCATATGCTCTTTTGACTCAAGGATCAGACGTGAATGGCTGTCGTACCGATACCCAGGCCCACAGGCATCGGCCTGCAGAGCGTCGTCGTCGGGGATTTCCACCCCTGCGATCTCTTCCAGCCATTCCTTCGACCGCATCCACATCTCGGCGCGACGGTTGGCAGGGCCGCCGCCGTCCTTTGGCGGCTCTTGCGGCGCAGAACCGAAGTTGACGGCTACGACCACCTTTCCGTAGCCCATCTCCTTCAGTCGGTCATAGACGCCTGCGCCAATACCGCCAACGTCGATGAACATCCTTGCTGGGGCTTCTTCATCAATGACCTTCTTGGCCCAGCCAGCAACTGCCATCGTGTCCCATTTGGCCCGGCGCTCCAGACCGAACGCCTTGCCACCTCGTCGCCTGATCATCGCTGTGCTGTCGTCGCCGAAGCGCGCCGGATCCAGGCCGATCACCAGCGGCCCAGCCGGGTCCTTGACGGTATTACGCGCCTGGGCCACCAATGCTGGCTTGATGTAGCTATCGTGGCCGGACATCTGGAATGCCTCAGCTGCTGTAGCCGGGTATTCCTGCTTGAACAGCGCGGCGTCCTTCAGCTCGGAAATCTTGTTCCGGCGCCACGCCATCTGCTCCATGTCCAGGCCATACAGCTGGGCATAGGCGCGCTCGTCCTCATCCAGCTCAAACCCGGCCGGCACAGCGCGGCGGTACTCCTCCTGCCAGTACCACGGCACGAAGATCGCGATGAAGTCGCCTTCGCCGCGCTCAGCTGCCTGCCAGTTCTGGTGGAAGAAGTTGCCGATGCCGTTGGCCGTGGACTCAAGGATGACCTCGGTCCCGTCCTCGTTTGGCACCGCCTGCAGAACGCCAGCAGCATGGGTCTCTGCGTTCTTCCAGAACGCCACCTCGGATCCATGGAACAGCTGGATCGTGCTGGAGCGGCCGACGCCCTTGGTGCCAGCCGTGCCGACCTTGTAGCCACTGTCCAGGCCATCGAACAACAGCTCCTTGGCGTTCGCCGCCCCAGTGCTGGGACGAACGAACTCAGGACAGTTCTCGTGATACCTGTTCACCATCTCAAACAGGTTCTGAGTGGCCGCGTCCTCGTGCGTCAGGATGAAGGTCCTAACCCCCCTCCTCCATGAGGATGCGTGGTAATACCTGGCCGAAACGTATGTCGAGCAACCCTGCTGACGGCCCTTCAGGATCAGCGCCCTAACCTTCCCGGTAGCGGCCTTCTGCTCCTCCAGCCGCTCATGGATGTAGGCCTGAGCCCTGTTGAATCGCAGCGCCTGGACGGCTCCCGACTTGCTGCGGATGAACATGCAGTTCTTGGAATAGAACTCCAGGTCGTCCCGCAGCCGGCGCCGCGCCTCAACCTCCTCAGTCTTCAAGCGAGGCGAGCCACTGTTCATGGGTCAACGTCACGTTAGTGACCGTGCTGTCCAGGCGGTCGCCGTACTTCTTGGGCTTCAGCTTGCTTGCCACCCACTTGCGGGTGTCGACCCGCAGCCGATTACGAGCAACCGCCGTGGAGTCATACACCACCATGGTCGTGCCGCCCTCGGCATCCTTCACCACGGTTTCCTGCTCATCCGAGATCGCAACCAGCTCGTCGGCAAAGGATTCGGCCTGTTCATCCCTCGCACGTGCGTATTGGTCTTGGAACTCCTTGTGCTTGCCAAGCCACCTGAATACAGTGGCCTTGCTCGGCATGCCCTCGCAAGCACAGATGGCCCGCAGCGACTCGCCGTCCGCTATCCGTTCACAGATCACGTCAGCGATCTGGTCGTTGTAGTCAGTAGGGCGCGCCATGGCTTAACTCGGGAATGCCACCAACTGCTGAGGGCCGGTGATCCAGTTGTCGTTGCGGACATAGCGGGCTGGCAGGATGCGCAGGACATGCCACTGGCAGTAGCGCTCCCCGTTGCTCAGCTCCGCGTCCAGGCGGATGCAGCAGGCGCCGTCGATCTGTGCCTGCACGTTGATTGAGACCTTGCGGCCATCTACAACAGGGTCAGACATGACCCCGGTCCAGTTGTCTAGGGTGTTCCACGTTGCCTTGGAGATGGTTACCCCTGGAGGCAGCGCACCGTTGAAGTCGGTGACAAGCTGTCGACGCTCAGGGCTGTAGACCTGCCCGTAGTGCACGCGGTCCCGGTTATGCGCCGAAACCACGCAGCGGGTCACTCGACCGATGTCACTCACGATCAGCCCTCACCAAGGCTTGGAGCCCACGGACTTGGGCGTCACAGGCGGCTGCGGCACGAACAATTCGGCCCGCACTGCCCGCTCGGTCGTCGGCTCTGTCATCAACGGGGCCGGAGCTGGCGCTAAGGTCGGACACTCGGGCCTCACAGCCTGCCCAGCGCTGCTGCAGGCGGAGGTTGCCAGCACGCAGGCCATCAGCGACAGCCGCGCCTTTCGATTCAGCATCTGCCTTCTCCTGCTCGTACTGGGTTGCGACTGCCTCGGCCCGCTTGACCCGTTGGCGCTCGACCGCGATCACGGCGATGGCGTTGTCGCGCTCCTGCTCTGCGACTGCCTTGGCCGTCTGGGCGTTGTCTCGGGCGCGCTCTGCCTGAGCTACCGTCCCGCGCTGCCACACGGCAACGCCCACTAGGAGCAATACGGCTCCCAGCAGGACACGGGACAGAATGCTCACGTTAGAACGATCCCGGCTTGGCCACAGCGCGGGTCAGCGCCATCAGGCCGGTCTGGAAGTCGGTCTTGGCAATTGCAGACCAGCGGTAGCAATCGCCCTTGTCGCCCTCGATCGCGGTGTTCGTGTCGTTGACCTTGTTGACCAGGGCCTGCAGCTCCTCACCCTTCGCCTTGATCTCGTTCATCAGGTCGATCTCGGCCTGGCTCAGTTCCCGGTAGCCGGTGATCTTGCGGTGCTGGTTTTCCATGAATGAGTCCTCAGAGAACGCTTCGGTCGTTGATGCTATGCAGGTCGGCCAAGATGCTGGACAGGAGGGCGTTCCCATTCATCAGCACATCCACGAGCGGGGCACGCTCAGGAACCGGATCAGAACAGCACGCGTCGGCTTTGCCGTTCCGCTCCGGCGCCAACACCTTTGCGAATGAAGAACGGGTGCGGATCACAGCATGGGACAGCTCGTCCATGAGGTCGCGCTGTACCCGCAGAAGGCTATCGACTTCGGACGCCGGCATAGCCGGAGCAATCTCGCTTGAACCTTTCAACATGTTGAACCCTCAGTTGGGCTTACGCTGACTGATGAACTTGGCGATCAGGCCGAAGCCTGCAACCACGCGGATCGACCACACGACCGCCTGCGGCATTGCCTCGTCCGCCAGCATGCCGAGCGTGTTGGCGGCCTGGTACAAGTCCGGGGAGGCCACGAGGACGGCCAGCGCCCAGGTGCTGTAGTGCTTGAGGGTGTCGCGGATCGGCATCAGGCCCTGCGGCAGAAGACTAGCCTTAGCAGCCTTCGGCGGCTTGGTGATGATCGGGGTAGGACTGCTCATTTCTTTTCGCGCTCCTTCTGGCGCTGGAGTTCCTTGTCAACCTCCTCGGCGAAGCGAGGGGCCAGCATATAGACCGCCTTGTGGTAGGCCTCGGCCTGCCGGGTAGCCACATCGGCGCTGCTGGCGGTGTGTGCGATCCACACGGCGCCAAGGGTCACCCCAGCCAGTGCAATACCAATGGCGATTCCGTTCCACACAGAACCGGCGCCCTCAAGGCGCACCACGTTCCCGTTGGCGGATGAACCGTGGAGCCGACTCAACGCCGAATCCAGCCGCTCCAACCCTGCGCGAAAGTCCCGGGCCAGTTCGTCGTTGGCGCTCATTTCCTGAAGGGCTCCGAGAACACAGGGACATCCATCTTGGTGGCGATTCGGTAGATCACGTCCCGCAGGCTGTGGATCTCTTCCTTAACTTCCTGCAGCGCGCCCTGCTTCAGCATGTTCTCGGCCACATAGAGCTTGTGCTTGTTGTGGTCCTGCCAGAGCATCCAGATCCAGCCCGTCAGCGCGCCTACGCCCAGCATGAGGCAGGGGACGACAATGGCGAGGATGCGGACCAAGATGTCCATGGTTTCGCTCATTCGCGGAACACCCTTTGCTCGTCAAGGCGCCGGTTGGTCAGGCCCTTCATGACTCGCCCCCCAGCCCTGTTCCAGCGGGTGAACTCAGCAGCTGCGCCAGCCACGTCCCCGGTGTTGAACTTCCTCAGCAAGGTGGAGTTGGCAAACGCCTTGGCGCCGATGTTGTAGGCCAGACTGGTCATAGCCCCGATCTGGGCGTCAGTGGCTGGCTTCTTCACCGCCGACTGAACGCCCTTGAGGAATCGGGTCACGTCCTGAGCCAGCCGCTCATCTGCCTGCGCTTGCGTCCACTTCACGCCCTTGGCGATGCCCGGGCCTGTGGCGCCGTAGCCAATCGTCCAAGGGTCTCCGCCAGTGCCGGGGTCCGGGTATGCCTCAAGCCTGCATCCTTCCCACCGCTTTATCAGTGAGATGGCATAGGCAAGGGCAGACACAGGATCCTCCAATGGGCGCCCGCCCCGCTGCCAGCTATGCGCGAGGGTTGATCTGGACGGGGGAACGGGCAAAGAAAAAGCCCCTCGGGACCGAGAGGCTTCTATGTCACAGTGCCTGAAAAGTTACGCTAGAGGTGCGCACCTCTGCAATATGGCTTCGACAAAAACACCTCAAATCAGGCTGCCTGAGCCATCGCGATCCCTCGCATGGCGCCTTTCACCTCTGCGAACGCCACGTCATGCAGTGTCAGGTAATGCCGCTGGCTTACTGGCTTCTCCCCGACGTGCACCAACAGAAGGTTGGCCGTCTCCCAACGTTCCACCTTCCTTCGACCCATGCCGCAGTAGTAGGCTCGCAGGACGCAGGCATAGACCACCTGGTCCCTGCCGATGCTGTACACGATGTCCTCTATCCGCTGTGCGCGAAGGTCCGTCTCCAGCGGTTTGAACCCCTGAACTCGGCCTGGCATCTCGCCGTGGTGTTCGATCAGGACAGCGAGGAGGTTCTTGGACTGATGGCCCAGGTACTCGCAGTCGCGGTGCAGTGCAAACTCCCTACCCCAATGCTCCAGCTCGGCCCGGACGTATGCCCCGAAGGTGTCAGCTTGCATGATGTTCCCCCTGTCGGATGTATTTGCGGGCCTGTCGCCCAAACCGATATCGCTTAGTACCGTGTCGCCCGACGCACTCGATCTGGCCGCGCCGGGCCATCTGATCCACATCACGGGTAACTCTGTCCCGATCTACTGCAGGCACCCCCGCGCAGACATCGCCTATGAAGTGCCACCCCGGGTTCTCTGCCAGCCACTGCCGGATCTGCTGTGCGCGGCTCATGCTGCCCTCCTGCTGTTCTCAGGAGTGATACCTGCCACGGTCACGGCCACGCCAAGCGCAGCCCACGCGTGCGACTTGACTCCATAGGTCGGCCCCGGTGCCTTCTTGGTGCCCTGCGGCCCAAGCAAGTCCAGCAGCGCCTGCCGGATGTTCGCGTCCTTGGCCTTGGCGTTACCGCACAGATGCAGCTTCACGTCGCGTCGGTAGACCAGCCTGACCGATGCTGGTACTCTCCACGCCTGCTGGAATCGCCCGATCCACACGCAGGTTTCAAACACCTCACGGCCCACCGCCATCCCGTAGCTGGCGACCATCTCGATTGCCAGCTGGTCCTTGCTATACCCGCCCCAGCCGAGCAGGGCCACAAGCAGTTCATCGTTCGGCATCACGCCGGATTCCAAGACACTGCCGTTCTGCAGCAGGCACCACCCGCTTCCCTCGGTGCCAGGATCGATGGCAAGTATTCTCACGCGGCCTCCCCGATGCCCAGCATCTTGTTCTGGCGCTCCAGCAGAACGGCGTCGCTGCCGAATGCCGCGTGGAACGTCTTGCTGCCGTCCATGAGGCTAGGGCCGTAGTGGGCCCTCATTTCCTGATGGGTGCAGCCCCAATTGACCAGCCCGCGATGGTGCCAAGCGCAAAGGCCCAGCCCATCCATGTGCCCAATGCGCCGCCCGCCACTCAGCAGGTGGTGGTAGTCGCAGCCTGGGTGGACCATGAAGAACTGCGGCGCGTCTTCCTGCTCGCTGCGGATGACGCAGGCCACGCACAGGCCTTCCTTGCAGGCCACGATGCGGGCGGCCTCAGCTGCAGTCGGTGTTCCGGTGGAGTGCTTCACGCCGCCCTCCCCTGCCGCCGATGCTCGTCCTGATCCGCCCGGCCCCAGTAGTGCTGGAACGCCTTGGCCTCGTCCGTCCCTTCATCGAACGGGCACGAGGTGATCGGCTTGCGGTCGAGCCTGGCGCTGTACCCGGCGTTGCTCGCCTCGGTCAGTCGGCTACGGGTCTTGTAGTCGGAGAAGTCCATCAGCCCTTCTCCCCAGCGAGGTCGGAGATAGACGAAATCAGTCCCAAGTCAATGAGGCAGCCAATAGCCTGAAGCTCGCCTTCGTAGCTCTCCAGGTCAGAACCATCGCGGACGTTCTCTGCCTCGTAGGGGTATCCGCGCTCGTCCAAGGCCATGGCCAGCAGTACCCGAGCCTTCCCCGCCGTAGTGCTGGTGTCGATCTGTTCGAGGTTCATGCGCATTCTCCACGGTATGCCCGGACTACTTCTTGCAGCTCCCTCGGGTATAGGCTGAGCGCGTCCCGGCCCCAGAACTTTTCCCGCAGGTGTGCCTGATAGTCCACAAGGCCGTACTGCCGATGGAGATGGCTAGGCCATCCGGCAGCGTCCATGGCCTGGATGATCTGATTACGTTCGCGGTGCGTAGCATTGTTTGCCTTCCCTGCCCTGACATACCACGCGGCAAGGCAAATGCAGGCCGAACCCCAAATTACCCAAAAAATCGTGTTCATCACGCTGCCCTCTTCTTGTTATGCGGCTCGGGGAACTCCAACCACACGCCAAGCCGCTGGTAATGGCGCTGGACTGATTCCAGGTACTGCGAAAGCTGCGGAGTGGTCATCAGCGATGTGACCGGGAACCACTCCATCAGGATCAACTTGTCTTCGTAGGCCATCGGCTTGACGGCCTTGTCGTACTTAGCGCGGAAGTCGTCGTCCTCGGCACGGAGGATCGGCACGCCGAAGTGGAGCTTGCAGAACGACTTCACGCCTAGCGGGCTGTCCTCGCTCAGCTCACGGGAAACCTGCTCGTAAAACGCATGGCTGATCGCGTTCTGGTCAAGGCTCCGCGCCTTTCCGTGCGTGATGCTCACCGTCAGGTACTTGCGGTCCTTGAACTGCTCGCGGAGCTGGCCGACCGCCGACTGCAGGGCGATCTCGGAGTTGACGGTGATTTTCATCCCTCCACCTCCGGCGCAGCAGGTAGCGGCTGCCAGTGGGTGATCGTCTCGTGGTCATCGGCGCTGCCAGCCACCCATGCGCCGGTAACGGCATAGCCGCCTGCGCGCGAGTCCCACAGCATCAGCCGCGTCCCATCCTTCGGCGCCGACTCAATCGGCTGCCACTGCGGCGCGAGTGCGGCGATGATTGCTTTCACCGCTGCCGATTCGGCAACGAACAGGTCACCGGCTCCGCTCATAATGGCGCCGACTTCCAGAGGGCCAAGTTGCTCACCCAGCAGCTCCCGCGCCTTCAATTCAATCTCGCTCATCACCGCTTCCTCCTGATCTGTTCGTCTCGTTCGTCCCAGCCGGCCAGCCATGCCCGGCGCAGTTCCAGCCCGTCCTCGCCCATGGCATAGAGAGGGGCCGAGTTGCGGTCCTTGTGTGCGTCGCGCATCCACCGGCCGGTCTGGCGGGCGCGTTCCAGTTCGTATTGGGCGATCACGCGGCCTCCCGATTGGACAGGTGCAGCGGACCGGGACGCCGCGATTCCTGCGCCCTGGCGTACAGCACACGGCTACGGGCAATCAGCGCCGCCGCAGCCTGCGGAGGGATCTGCATAGCCGCGCCAATCTCGTTGGCGTTGCAGCCCTCGCAGTACAGGCGGAACACGTCTACGTCGGAGAGGTTGATGCGACTCATACCGGCATCCTCAGAACCTTGGCGATTTCCTCGAAACGCTTCTTCATTTCAGGAGAGTCGGGGTCAGCTGGTATCGGCTGTTTCGTGAGAACCAACTGCTCTCGCGGCGGCATAGCCTCCAGCAGAGAGGACGGCAACGGCCACTGGCGGCAGTCGCGGCACAGGATTGCGAAGGCCCTACGGAAACGAGGCGCGTCCAGCTCCTGATCGAACTCCCGCCCCTCAGTGATGGCCTCCAGCCAGACGGCGGCGGTCAGCTGGATAACCTCCGCTGCCGGCGTCCGCTCCAGGCCCAAACACATGAGCCGCATCAGGCCCTCCGAAATTTCCTGTTTGATCCACGCCGCCATTTGCGAATTCCTTCAGTGCCATCAAGCCTTGCGCCGTTTTCCCAAGTTGCTGCCCGCTCTGGCCCGTTTGAGGCCCTGCCCTTGCCGATTCTTGCGGCACGTCCTCCCACCGGGCTTGGTTGAGGTACGTCGACCCCATCGGCACGTAACCGCGCCGCCAGCCGTCGTCATGGGCCTCCATCAGCCGCACGTGGCCGATCAGCTCGTCGCAGCGGCTGTCCAGCTTTCGGCGCTTCCAAGTTTTCTCGGCCTCCTGCTTGCCCTTCTTGTTCGGGTAAGCAGCCCAGAAGTCGGCGAAGCGGCAGCGTGCGGCCAGCGGCTGCACATGCTGTTGCTTTTGCTCTTCTTCTTGGAGATTGGTGTCTGGTGTATGGAGAGTCTGCGAACTGGCACCGAACATCTGAGCCTGTTCGGTGCCCGATGCCTGCGAACACCCAAGGCATTCGGCAACGACATCATCGGCAGGTGCAGAGATCCACTCTCCATCCAGCACAGAAGCGAACTTACGATGCACCGCAGCTTCCGAGGCGCCCATGTCTGATACTTGAACCATCGCCAGAATGTCTATGGGACCGTTCTTGCTGCGCAGGTCAGACATGCGCGGCGCGGGGTACTTGGTGATGCCTACCTTGATTGAGCCGCCGCGTTGACGCTGGACGGCATACAGATAGCCAGGCTCGTTGTACCCGGCCTTCTTCTTAGGGTTGCCGCCCTTCTTCCCATTCTCACGAGCTGCCTCCACCCGCGATTTGTAGCGCGCAATCTCTTCGTCAGCGCGCTTGTTGTGCCAGCCGGTATCAGTCAGGGTGAAGAACTCGTCCAGCACAGCCTGGACCGCTTCCAGCTCTTCCTGAGAGCGAGCGCCAGCCAGACGGGCAACCTGCTTCACATCGGCGGGCAGCGCCTCTTCCTGCAGGTAGTACCGGCGCAGGAGACGGCTGTAGATGGCGTCCTCGATCAGCGACAGGTGCGCCGTCGCTGCTGCGTAGTCACCGAGGTGGAGCTCAAAATAGTTCATGGCTCAGGCGGCCTTCGGACCTTCGTCACTGCTGATCGGGAACCACGTGCAGCCGCTGCGGCCATTGCTGGCCGAACACTTCCGGACCATCCCGCGCCGAATGAGGCCCTGCTTTTCCAGCTCGGGCAGGCGACGGGCCAACATGAAGCGATCCAGCCCGGTAGCACGGGCTAGTTCCAGGCTAGTGAGGCCGGGGTACTTGCGGACCGCCGAAGCGGCCTGCGAGTGCTGCTGAGCCTGAGCGCCAGACGACACCATGTGCGCTGCGGCTTCGTGGCTGCTGCTGGGATCGGTGTAGCGAGCTGGATGGTTCATGTGGATTCCTCAGCCCTTGATCGGGCGGGCGTGTAGCGGGATGACTCGGTCGGCGCGGGCTTTGTCTGCTCCCCGCTGTAGCCAGCCGGGTGAGAAGTTGCGCCAGGGGTGAGTCGGCTTCTTCTTAGGTGTCTGGGTCGTCACGTTTCAGGGCCTGAAAAGGAACAACGGAGCCGTGTTGGGCTGGGAGCCGATAGCGCCTATCAAGCTCAGCGCGGGCGGCGTGGATCAGTGCTTCGTGCAGTGGAAGCCCTTGGGCCTCCGCGTATTCCTCAAGCCTTCGGCGCTCATCGCGCGACAGCTGTATTTCCATAGGCCCTCCCCGGGGACTTGTATGGACCTTCAGGCGGCATCGCGGTCGGAGCTACGCTGTTCCAAAGAAGCAATCCCAGCCAGGACCAGCTCCCGCACGAACACTGCGGGCTGACGACCGTTGAAGTTGGCGAGAGCCTCGATCACTGCCTTTTCCGAGTCGTTGAAACGGACCTTGATCGGGTTGTCGCGGAGGTGTGTGGGGTCTGCGTACATAGATGGAGCCTTGTCAGTGAGGGGGAAATCGAAGTGAGAAATGCCCTAGGCGGCTCTGGGAGTCCGCTTCTTCTTTGGAGGGGGGCCGAACAGATCAGGGCGACGAGCCTTCAGTTCCCATTGGCGGGACTCTGGAATCGGCTCGGCCTCGGGCCAGTGGAAAATTGCGCCTCGGCTCAGCCCGAAGAAGCGCGCCAACTCAGCATCGGAATCGAAGCCGAGCACCTTCTTTACGGCGGTCTTTGACATGTCCATGGAATCGCAGTCTAGCTCTCTAGACTCAGAAGTCAAGCTCTCTAGACCCCGTTCAGTCTACTTTTCTAGCCATATGAGCACGATGGCTGAACGCGTTAAGCAGGCAATGGCTTTGCGTGGGATGACCGCGCCCGATCTGATCGCCCGAAAGGTCCTCAGCAAGGCTGGCATCTACTTCATTCTTGATGGGACCACCAAGGCGGAGAAGATCCGAGCCGCGACGGTGGCAAAATTGTCAGCAGCTCTCCAGGTCAATCCGGAGTGGCTTCAGTATGGTCGGGGGCCAATGGAAGGCGGAGCTTCAATCCCAGAGGGAGAGTGGGAGGATGTACGGGGATATGCCCAGGCAATGGGCCTAGGCGGCGGCCCCGAAGCTGCGGAGTATGCAGAGACCCACAAGCTAAAGTTCAAGGCTTCGTCTCTGGCACGCAAGCGGCTCAGAGCCCCTGCCCTCGCCGTCATGTATGGCAAGGGGGACTCCATGGAGCCCCGCGTTCTGTCTGGCGACGCGATCCTATTCGATACTTCGGACACAAGGCCCCGCGACGGCGCCTTGTTCGTGATCCTTGTGCCTGGCGCGCATAACCCGGAGTACCAGGTGAAGCGCTGCGAACTTCTTGACGACCTTGTGTACTTCAAGGCGGACAATCCGCACGGCGACCACAACTGGAAGAAGGCACGCCGTATGGATGACAAGAAGAACCCGATTCAAATCATAGGACGTGTTCGCTGGATCGGAAGCTGGGAGGACTGATGGCTTACATCTCTATTGAAGTACGAACGGTGCTCGCCGAGATTGGAACGATTGATGGCAGTAACGGCATAACCATCGGTCTCAACGGGGCGTTGAATTGGCGAACCAGTGTCCGTGACAAAGCCAACAATGAGATCGGGTCAGCGCCTTGGGAAGTCCAGGTGGTTCCTGAGGATAGGATCGCTGAACATGCCAAGGATTTAGGCGCCGTCGGGATATGCTCATACCATGAACGCGTAGATGATCCAGAGTACGGCAGCCCCGCCGTGTTCTCGGCTTATGTTGGCCTTCCCCAACAGTCTATCTCGGACCTGTGGACGGCATGGAACGCGGGCAAGACAATCAGCTCCATCACTCTTGAGATCGATGATCTTGAATATGGATGGGAGCCCGATGGAAGCGGCAAGGTTTGGGACACAGAGATCAAGCACAGGGCGGTGCGAACAGCGCGCATTCTGGTAAAGGACTCCCAGGCCCCAGAGGAAGATGATGAAGACATCACCGAGCCCTCAACCCCTGATGCGCCTACTAAGCGTGATATGCAGCAAATTGGCGATCAGTTGAAGTCGATTGAGAAGGCCGCCCATTACATAGTGGCCGCCGTGGTATTCGTCGCCATCATCGTAGCCTTCCGATAACTGAACGGAATCGATGCCGTTCAGAAAAATATTTGTCTAGAGCGTCTAGTTCTCTTGACTTCGAAGTCTAGTTGTCTAGACTGTCTCCAACGCCCCACCACACCCACTACCGGGCCAGGGGCTAGGAGACGAAGGCAGTGGACAAGACCTTTGAAGTAGTCCGAATCGCAGGCTCAGACATCCTGCATTCGACCGTCCGCGTGATGCGCTTGGGCGACGAGGTGTTCCTGGTTGTCAGTAGCGGTCTTAGCCGCGCTACCTACATGCTCCTCCCCTCCGAAGCCGTGACCATCGGCGAGCAGCTGATCGCTGCTGGCAAGGCCGAGGGCTGAGCCATGGGCCTGCATACCCCAACCGACGTTGCCCGCAACGCGCAGCGGACCTACGACGCCCGCCTTCCGGATGACTCCGAGCGCTGGGACGCCATCAGCGACGTAGCAAACGAGTGCATCGAAGAGGAACGGGTCGGCGAGATGGTGCAGGCCCTTGTCGATGCGCTTCCGGTCCTGTCGAAGCTGTCACGAATCCCCGGCCTGAGCGCGCCCGAAGCGGTGAACGCGATGGCTCTGTTCAAGCTGGCCCTGAGTCTCGACAAGAAGCTCGATGAGCAGGCCCGTCTCTTCTCTGACGTGAGGAACAGCTAATGGTCATCCAGTTCCCGGTACAGACCGACTTCCAGCTGCACATGTTGCAGAGCATCCGCGCCCACTGCGCTCGCAACGGGCTGGATCGCCGGAAAGTAGAACGCGACTTCATGGCCGCTGGCTGCACGAAGCAGGCGCAGAACGCGCTGTGGGAGTCGACCCGTCAACACAACCTGGGCCACGGGCCGAAGGGGGCAGCGTGATGGACGCCTACGAGAACGGCAACTCATTGGCGCATCCGGCCCCTCACGTATGGGCCGAGCGCTGGGAAATGATCGAGAAGGTTAAGGAGAGCCAAGGAGGCCTGACAAAGCGCGAGCTATTCGCTGCGATGGCGATGCAGGGGCTTCTGGCTAGCGGCTGGGACCATGCCGGAGTCCCTCGAGAAGGAGCGGAAACCGCAGTCGCCTACGCGGACCATCTGCTGTCGGCTCTAGCGGAATGACCATGACCCGCTTCCTCCGCTCCCGCTACGCCCCGCTGGCAGCAATGGCGCTGATCGCGGCCTACGTGCTGACGAAGCTGGCACTCATCGTTAATGGAGTTGTGTCGTGACTACCTACTACATCGTTTGGAACAAGGGACGCACCGAGGGGTACATCACCAACGACCTGGGCGATGCCGACTATGCGGCCACTGGATTTACCGGATCGTTCTCAACGTCCTCTGCGGCAGAAGGGTTCCGGGTTGCCTATGCAGATGATCCAGAGGATGAGTTTGAGATTGAGGAAATTGAGATCCGAGGATCTGACGAATGACGCCCCTCTCCGAACTCGACCGCCTCTTCCGCGACATCCCGAGGCCCGATCCGCTGGGAAACCAGTGCGATGGCTGCCAAGCAGGGATGCGCGTGACTGATGGAATTCACAGAGCCGATTCCGACAACGGCTTTTACGGGATACACATGGCCTGTCAGCGTAATCGCTACGTGTATTCAGAGGTAGACGCCGACGAGACGAACCATGGCCCCTGCGCACAGGGGGATTGCGATGAATAAGCACACCAAGGGTCCTTGGGTCATCGTCCGAGGCGATGAGTGGACTACAGACATCGCCACTGTCGAGGGCGAGTTGCCTGATGGGCGTCCCGCTCATTGGAATGTTGCCAGCGTCAACAAGCAACGCGATGAGTGGGAATACAACCGCCGGCTGATCGCCGCCGCGCCGGAGCTGCTGGAAGCGTTGATCCGACTCGAAGCGGAGCTAGTCGAAGACAAGTACGGCGAGTGCTACGAGCCTTCCCCATTCGAGAATCTGGCACTCGCACGCGCCGCCATCGCCAAAGCCACGGGAGAAGCCTAATGCGCACCCACTACCTGGTACTGGCTTCGTGCATCGGACTGATCGTCTTCCTCTGCTGGGCTGCGTGGTTCACCTACAAGTACGAGGCGTATCACATCACGGCCTGCGCACTGCTCGTCGCCCTGATCGATGCGTTCTTCATCTACGACGAGCTGCACATCATCCGCAAGAAGCGCAAGGACCGATTCAAGCAGCCGCCGCTCACCACCGAGCGGGGCTGAGGAGGAACTGATGAAAGTTAGAGAGTTGATCGAATGGCTGCAGAAGTTTGAGGACCAGGACGCGACGGTCGAGGTTCTGCACTGCCGCGAAGGAAATCCGTACTACATGCAGGGAGGCGAAACGGTAACCGTTGAGTTCGATCCAGAGAAGCATGCGGAGTACACCGATCTAAGGAATAACCCTTATGCACAGGGTAAGCCGTGGGGAGAGATCCACTCTCTACTGCTTGGAACAAAGGACGCTTAGTCCTCTGCATACGAGTTCTACGGAGGGAATGCGGAGTGGTGATCCGCGATCTTTGGAAGCCGAAAGGTGGCTAGCGCCGATTAGGAAGCCGGAAAGACACCACCGGCCCCTCCACCCAATCCCCTGCCCTGTCGCTCCCCACGACAGGGACCCGCGCCAGCCGGGTCCAACGCTGGCACCTATCAACGAGGCACACATGAACGCAGTAGTCGTCCAACAGGAAGAACGCCAGGTCGTGCCGTATCAGGCCGCGATCCAGAAGGCGAAGGACCGCTTCGCCAAGGTAGCAGCGTCCACGGTGAACTACGACCGCGAGTCGGTGTTCGCCATGCAGGCCATTATGAAGACCGACTTCGCCATGCAGACGGCGAACAAGAACCCGCAGTCGGTGCACATGGCGATGATCAACGTGGCCTCGACCGGCCTGACGCTGAATCCGGCCAACGGCTACGCCTACCTCGTGCCGCGTGACCGGGCCATCCACCTGGATATCAGCTACAAGGGCCTGATCAAGATCGCGACCGACACCGGCTCGATTGAGTGGGCGCGTGCTGATGTGGTCTACGAAAAGGACACGTTCGCCTACCACGGCCCTGCTGCCCTGCCGGAACACACCGCCAACCCATTCAACACGGATCGCGGCGAGATCATCGGCGTCTACTGCATCGCCAAGACCCACGCGGGCGACATCCTGACCGAGGTCATGGATCGCGCCGAGATTGACAAGATTCGCTCCAAGTCGATGGCGAAGTCCGGCCCGTGGGTCGATTGGTTCGTCCAGATGTGCAAGAAGGCCGTGATCAAGCGCGCCAGCAAGACGTGGCCGTACACCGAGCAGTCGGGACGCATCGATCAGGCCATTGAGATCGCCAACACGTCTGAGGGTGGCTACGACCTGGAATCCGAGGAAGAGAAGCTGCACAAGCGCCGTCAGCAGCATGACGCCGCGCTAGGCCGCCACTTCCGCAGCGTCGAGGCCATCAAGGAAGCACTGGCAGCCGAAGAGCCGGATATGCACTCGGTCGCCGAGATGTGGGGCGAGATCCCGCAGGAAGACCAGATGGCCCTGTGGCTGGCTCCGAGCAAGGGCGGCTGCTTCATGACTGCCGAACGCAATGCGATCAAGAACGGCGTGCCGAAGGTCGCCACCGAATCCGAGGAACAGCAATGAGCGACGTGAAGTTAATTAGCGGGCTTATTTTCAAGGCGCCGCACGATAAGGCACCCAGCTACATCATGGCTCGCGGCTCGATCAAGCGCGAAGACCTTATCGCATGGCTAGGCACCGAACAGGGCGAGTGGATCAACTTCGACGTGAAGGTATCGCAGAACGGGAAGTGGTACGCCGCAGTGGACGACTGGAAGCCGAACCAAGGCGGCGGCGCCAGTTCCCGCCGAGGCGGTCAGGAGCCGCGCGAGCGGCCGCAGAGGGCTACCGACAATGCGCCGCGCGATGAATTCCCAGATGACATCCCATTTCTGACCATGCAGGGGGGCTGGTGATGGCTACTGGAATGCAGAACATGGCGGATGGCACGTTCTACGAGGTTGACCAATCCGTTGCCGAGAGGAATGCAGAGATCGCCCGCCTGCGCGCTGAGGTAGAGCAGCTTCAGGTGCAGCTCGCCGGATGCGGCGTAGTCGCGTTGAGCAATACGCGGGATTCGCTCAAGCAGCAGATGCCAGAGAAGGGCGCTTATGGCTGGTCTGAGTCGCTTCTTGAGGTGTGGTCGTCAGTCCTACTGCAGATCAACCAGCGGGAGCGGGCAGATGCTGCCGAGAAGGCCATTGAGATGATGGCTCCGTATCACCCAGCTGAGTCGCTGACGAACATCGCGTCGTTCTTCTACGACGGCCCATATCGAAATACGAGAATGGTCGCAGTGATCGAGCGAGCAATCTCCGCAATGGGGGCATCCGCATGACCACCGACAACAAGACCATGGCTATCGATGTTCTGGCGGTTATGGACCGCGAAGCTAAGCTTGCTCGGCATTACCGCATCGAGAATGGTGCAGTGAAGATTGCCGAGGAAGCATCCGCAGATGCTTGCGCTGCCCGCGCCGCAGTCGCCGAGCTGATCGAGGCCGACGACCGGCTTCACGACACGATCCAGAAGTTTGGCAATCGCGTTCCGTATGAAGTCGTGAAATCCGCCATCGGGTGTGCCACTGCCCTCGCCCGCGTAAAAGGAGAATCAGCATGAGCACTGACAAGACCCTGGCGGACGTGCAGCCCGGCGGGAGGGTGAGGCTGGGGGATGCCCTGCCGCCGCTGCCGTGCACGGGCTACAGCGCCTACAGCGACGGAACCGAGCCGCTGTACACCGCCGAGCAGATGCAGAACTACGCACGCGCCGCCCTCTCCGCCCTGCCCTCCCCGGGTGGTCAGGGGGATGTCCCCGAATGCGCCAAGCGTGCCATGTATGACGAAGTTTGGAATGCACTGCACGCTGCTGGGTTCGGCGACGATCTAGCAAGCTCGATTGCCGTCCTCGCCGCCCGCCAGCCGGTGGGGGAGCCGGTTGGCGCAGCAAAGCCCGGCAAGCGGGTCGGAATGCTGGAAGCGGTCTGCGGCCCTGAACGCCACTTTGACCCTGCTGCGGCTGATGCGGAATTGGCGAGCATTCCGCTGGTGCCGTTGTGGAAGCTTCCCGAGCTACATCCTCGGAAGGTTGTATATGAATGCCTGAGCACTATGGAATATGTGCGACAGGGAACCAAGCAGCATTCCAGTCGTCGTCACGTACTGACAGAGGCCATCGCGCTGGCAAAGAGATTCATTGAAAAAATGGAAGCCATTGAGCGGGGTGGAAAATGAACGCCGATCCTATTGCATGGCTTGGGCGTCAGCAAACGGGTTGGCCTCCGGTCGCATCTGCATGCCCAATCCAGATGCTCGAATGGAAGCAGAAGGGTTGGATCATCGAACCGCTCTACCTCGCCCCGCCCGCGCAGGCCGTGGACCTGGACAAGCTGCGACTGCTGGGCGAACGCATCGAGCAGGTCGGCAGGAACGCGGCTCCGACCGCGCAAGGATCGGGCAACGTCTACTTCCGCAACGTGATCGACTGGGGCCGGGAGCTGCAGGGCCTGGTGGCGGAGGTGTCCAATGGCTGACATCAAGACGCGAGCAGTCGAGATCGAGGCCAGGCTACGGGAGCAGGTCCTGCACCACCGCAACCTCAGCAACCCGCTGTACATGAGCGAGCATGGCCGGCTGCTGCACGAGGCGGCGGAGACGATCGCGGCGCTGCGTGCGCAGGTGCTTGACCATCCCTTGATGCGGCCGCTGGCCGGCGAACTGGTGCCAGCGGATCCGACCAGCCTGCCAGCCATCGACCCGCCGGCGCCGCTGGCAGAGGTGAATTCATGAACGAGATCGAGAAGCGGGCGCGGGAGCTGCTGGCGGCCGAGATGGAGAGGTCTGGCCGGAAAGGCACTGCCAACAAGATCCGCCAGGGCCGACCGGCAATGTTCCGCGAGGAGCTGCGCGCCATCATCACCGCCCTCACGCCGCCCGAGGGCTACGTGCTGGTGCCGGTGGAGCCGACTGAGGCGATGCTGAGAGCGGGTGGCTGGGTTGAACCGCCAGACTCGCACGGGCAGGAGTACATCGAGAAGCAGGGTGCGGCTCAGTGCTGGAAGCTGATGATGAACGCTCGCCCGGAGGTGCCGGATGGGCGCGGCTGAGCGGCTGAACGAACGTGGCATCCCAGTGCATCGCTCTGAGCGCGGACAGCTGGCGGGCTTCATTGGCTATATGCCGCAAGCTCCGGCAATCGGCGAGATTATCTATCTGGGCCGTAAGCCATACAAGGTCAAGGGCGTCAGCTGGGTGTTTGATCCGAACCCCTCCGAATGGGAAGCAAGGATTGAGCTCAAATACTGCGGGGGTTGGTGATGAGTGCCGCTGAAAAGTTGATGACCCTGGCACAGGCGGCAGAACATTGCGCCTGCTCGGTCAAGACGCTGAGGCGGGCCATCGATGCTGGGCAGCTCGCAGCAGCACGACTAGGCCAAGGCCCGAGATCTGACAGAATTCACCCCGCCGACCTCGCAGTGTGGTGGGCCAAGTGCAAGGTAAAGGTATGCCCGTCACCAAGCGTCCCAACGGACACTATCAAGTCACCATCGGATACGGCGGACGAACGTATCGCAAGACTTCTCGCCACTGGTCCTTCAAGGACGCGAGGGAGTACGAGCGCAAGTGGCTCGCGTCCGTCAAAGACGTTGCGGCTGGTCGTGAACCGGAACGGCTGATTGCTGAGGCGGTCGAGCGTTGGCTGACGGACCATGTGCCGCGCCTTCGCTCGGCTACCAAGACGAAGGCCCACGTTCGGGCGCTTCTACCCTATATCGCAGGTCGGAAGCTGGGGGAGATTGCCCAGGTGTGGGCAGAGGTGAAGGCTGCGGAAATCGGCAAGGCTCCGGCCACGGTCAACCACAAGGGGCGCATCTTGCGGCAGATCAGCCGGATGGCGTGGCGCGAGTGGGGGTGGCTAGAACGGCCTGCTGCGATTGGCCTGTTGCCTGAGAAGCCCCGTGAGACGTTCCTGACGCTCGATCAGGTCGAAGCGCTGGCTAGGGCGTGCCCCAACGCTGCGGCGGGCGACTATGTGCGGCTGGCGGCTTATACGGGCATCCGGCGCGGGCATCTGCTGCGCCTGACGGCTCACGATGTGCGCGGCGGGTTCATCCACCTGGATCGCACCAGCAAGACGCGGACGCTCCAACTGGTGCCACTGCACCCCAAAGTGGCAGGGATCGCGGCGCGGCTCCCGCTGGGCGCCTCAGACGATCAGGTCCGGGATTCGTGGGCCAAGGCACGCGAGGCGTGTGGCCTGCAGCACGTCCGCTGGCACGATTTAAGGCACACGTTCGCCTCATGGCTCATCAACTCGGGAACCCCGATTTACGCGGTGGCTACACTTTTGGGCCACTCATCTGTACAGGTAACGCAAAGGTACGCGCACCTGATGACTGAAACCTTGCAGGACGAGGTTAAAAAGCTAGCATGATCGAGAAAATCGACGGCGCCAGAAACCACCAAGGAAGACAACTCTATAGCCGCGTATGCAAAGGGTGTGGAGTGCGGGAGCAAGTCCTAAAGCAGAACGCTGACAGGCCCTGCTGGAAGTGCTATACGGCAAACAGGCAGCTCATAGCACGCGCCAAACAGCAGGCTAAGACTCCATTCCACAGCACCTGCCCACAATGTGGAGCTGTAGCCATGGTTGTGCAGAAACGCAGTGTCGGAAAGCGCTGCATGTCATGCATAAAGACCGAACACGGGCTATCCCGCACTAGACTGTACAAGATATGGAACGGAATGATGGCGCGCACAACTTCCCCCGCCTCCACCTTCTACGGCCGGTACGGTGGGCGCGGTATCAAGGTCTGTGATGAGTGGGGAGACGTACATTCATTCATTGGATGGGCGACGGCTCATGGATATGCCCCTGGGCTGCAGATCGACCGGATCGACAACGACGGCGACTACTCCCCCCTCAATTGCAGGTGGGTCACCTCTGCGGTCAATTGCCGGAATCGATCAACAAGCCTTCTCAACGAAAGCCAAGTGATCGAGATCCGCATGCGTCTCTCGGAGGGCACGGCTACTCAGAAGCAGCTCGCCGCAGAATTCGGCGTTTCGAGGCGGACCATAAGCGCGATCAAGTCTGGCGCAAACTGGGCAGCAAAGTGATGGCCTGATCCTGTGCAGTTTCTGTGCAGTGGATGGGTCAAAACAGGTTATTTCAGTCCAGCACCGGCCTATACAAATCAACTAGTTGCGCCGCATCAGGTGACTTAAAATCCGCCGGGGGCAACCCCATGCCGGTTCGATTCCGGCTCCGGGCACCATACGCACTCCGCGCAACCCACACTCAGATCGCCCGCGAGTAACGCGGTTGCTCGTGAGTGGCACGCAGGTACGGATCGAAGCACATCGCCAGCAACCGCAGCAGCGGTCGCCCCGGTTCGCTGGAACGCACTACGCCATCGCGGTATTCGGCCAGCCCGTCTTCCTGCAGCCGCTGTACCGAATGCAGGTCCTCGGCAAAGTACTGTTCGAAATCCACGCCGTGGCGCTGACCCAGCTGCACGCCATCGACCTCGCCCTGGCACATCAACTGCTGGATCAGTTCCGCACGCAGCTGGTCGTCAGCGCTCAGCGCCACGCCGCGCCACACCGGCAGCTGCCCCTGGTCCACGGCATCCTCCCATGACGGCAGGTCGCGCGGATTCTGGCTGTAGGTGGCACCGATGTGGCTGATCGCACTCACGCCCAGGCCGAGCAGATCGGTATCGGCGTGGGTGGTATAGCCCATGAAATTGCGATGCAGCTGCCCGGCGCGTTGTGCGCGCGACAGATCTTCTTCCGGCAATGCGAAGTGATCCATGCCGATGTACTGGTAGCCGGCCGCAGAGAGCGTCTCCACCGCCAGACCCAGCAGCGCCAATTTGTCCTCCGGCGAAGGCAAGCGGCTTTCGTCGATCTGCTTCTGCGCACGGAACAGGTGCGGCAGATGCGCGTATCCGTACACCGCCAGGCGGTCCGGACGCAGCGCCAGCACCCTATCGAGGGTGCGGCCGAACCCCTCCAGGCTCTGCCCGGGCAGGCCGTAGATCAGGTCGACGTTGACCGAACGCATGCCGCTGTCGCGGCAGGCGCTCAGGATGTCCAGTGTCTGCTGCACGCCCTGGATGCGGTTGATCGATTCCTGCACCTGCGGGTCGAAATCCTGCACGCCCAGGCTGGCCCGGTTGAATCCCAGGCGCGCCAGCATGGCGACGTCGCGGGTGTCGATGAAGCGTGGATCGAGTTCGATCGAGAAATCGCGCTGCGGTGAATCGCTGAAATCGAAGCGCCGGCGCAGCCCTTCCACCAGCGTGGTCATCGCCTCGGCCTCGAGGAAATTCGGCGTGCCACCGCCCAGATGCAGCTGGATGACCTCACGGCCGTCCTCGAACTGCGGCGCCAGCAGGTCGGCCTCGGCCAGCACGCGCGACACATAGCTGTGGCCACGTCCGCGGTCGCGGGTGATCACCCGGTTGCAGCCACAGTAGAAGCAGGGGCTGGAACAGAACGGCACATGCACGTACAGCGACAGCGCGCGGGCCAGCTGGTTGCTGTCGGCGATCGCCTGGCGCAGCGCCGGCGCGCCGAAGCCATCGTGGAAATGGGGCGCGGTCGGATACGAGGTGTAGCGCGGCCCGGGCCGGTCGTGCCGGCGCAGCAGATCGGGGTCGAAGGTCCAAGCCAGGCCACCGGCAGCGGGAGAGAACGTGTCCATGCCGCCAGCATCGCGCCAGGCGGCCTATGCCGCCTTGACCCAGATCAATGCTTGCCGGCGATCCCCAGTACCGGCAGGCCGACCTGCGGCCAGCGCAGCATCTGGTAGCGCTTCCAGAAGGTGTCACCGATCCGCGCAGCCACGTCGTTGGCCAATTCCTGCATCGGCGGGTTACCGCACTCGGCAGTGGTGGCCCGGAACAGCACCAGCCAGCGGTCGAACAGGTCCTTGTCCAGCTCGATGGCCATGTGCTTGGACATCGGCGAGCCCTTGAAGCGGCGGGTGCCGCGCAGCATCGCCGACCAGAAGTCGACCAGCTGCGCCAGATGCTCAGGCCAATCGTGGACGTGCGCCTCGAACACCGGTCCCAGCCGTTCTTCCTCACGCACGCGGGCATAGAAATCGTGGACCAGTCGGGTCACTTCCTGCTCGGTGCACAACCCGGGCGAGGCGACGGGGAGGACAGGCGGCTGTGTTGCGTTCATCGGGGCATCCAAAGCTTGCAGGCAGGCTGCCGCACCCAGGCGGCAGCGCCGTTGATCCAGATCAATGTCGGCGCAATCCGCTGCGCCTAGGCTGGCACGCTTGCAGGAAGCATGCCCTGCGGATACGGCGCCGATCCTGGCGAAGTATACGCGCCGCCCACTTTTCGATCGGGGACAGCATGAACAGACCTTTTCCCAACCGCCGCCAGCGGCTGATCCAGCACTGGGGCGCGATCCTCTGGCCCAGCTTCATCGCCGCCGGCGTTGCCAGCGTGGTGTTCTTCGCCTTCGTCGATCCATTGCGCCTGCAGGCCATCAGTTTCCCGGGCACCGCCATCAGCCGCGAACTGGGCTATACGGCAGGATTCTTCATGTTCTGGTCGGTCACTGCACTGTCCAGCGCGGTCACCTGGTACCTGCAGCGGCCCCTGCCGGGCGATGACGACGAGGAGCTGCCGCTGGGATGAGCACGTCCTGCACCCGGGTACTCAGTCCCTGGCATTGGCGCGGCAGGCTCAGCGCTGCCCTGCTGGTGGTGTTCTACGCACTTCCGTGGCTGCGCTGGGAAGGACGCCAGGCGCTGCTGCTGGACATCAGCGCGCGGCGATTCGACCTGTTTGGCTGGACCTTGTGGCCCGGCGACGTCGGCGCGCTGATCGGCCTGCTGGCGGTACTGGTAGTAAGCCTCGCGCTGCTGACCCACCTCGCCGGCCGCGTCTGGTGCGGCCACGCCTGCCCGCAGACGCTGTGGCGCCGTGCCTTCGACTGGATCGCCCGCAGCGCGGCGCGGGTACTGCCCGCACCTGCGGCAGGCCCAGCCACCCAGCTGGCCTGGGGCCTGCTGTCAGTGTGGACCGGCATCACCTTCGTCGGCCTGTTCAGCCCGATCAGCGGATTGCTGGCCGCCGCGCCAAGCGCTGGCTGGAGCGGCTGGGAAACGTTCTGGGTGCTGTTCTACGCCGCCGCCACCTGGGGAAACGCCGGTTTCCTGCGTGAGCAGGTGTGCCGTTCGCTGTGCCCGTTCGCACGCATGCAGCCGCTGCTGACCGATCCGCATACGCCGCGCATGCTGTACGACGCCCGCCGCGGTGAGCCGCGCGGGCCACGCCCGTCCGGTCTCGGCGGGGTGCTGGGCCGTGGCCGCGGCCTGCTCGACCCGACCACTGCGCAGGACTACGTATTCCGCGCTGCGCATCCGCTGCTGGCAGGACCGATGCCGACCTTCAGCGCCGACCGCCTGGGTGACTGCACCGACTGCGCAGCCTGCGTCCGTGCCTGCCCGATGCAACTGGACATCCGCCAGGGACCGCAGGCCGATTGCCTGGCCTGTGGCGCCTGCCTGGAGGCCTGCGCACAACAACAGCTCCGGGCCGGTTTCGGTCCTGGGCTGGTGCGCTACTGCAGTCCGCAGGCGATGGCCGGACAACCGAAGCGCCTGTGGCGACCCCGGACGGTGGCCCTGCTGTCCTTGTTGCTCGCACTGCTTGCCTGCGGCGCCTGGCGCCTGCTCTGAATCAACGCGACGCGTTGGCGTGCGGCGGCACAAGCTGGGCGCGCCGGACGATGCCCAACTGTTCGATGATCAGCGCCATCTCGTTGGTGACTTCGGTACGCTCGGTCCCCTGTGGGACCAGGCGATCCAGCACCTGCTGGTAGGTATCCCAGAACGCCGGACCGCATCCGTGTTTGTGATAACTGGCTTCCAGTTCGCGGCGTACCCGTTCAGCCAAGCCATTCATGCCGTATTCCATACGACCTCCGTTGGACTTGTTCTGCATCGTTGACGGTCTACCGACTCACTTGCGTGCTACTGAAAGACTCCCAGGCTTCACGACTGGTTGACTCCAATTAGTCACAGATTTCACGACAGGTCAATTACATGCAGCGACTTTCGTGATTGAAATTATTAATCGTTCACGAAACTACATACGGGGCCCTGGGGGTGCCGGATGGGGCGAAGCCGACAGGCGTCTGGAAGCACAGCACGACGTCCACAGTAGGCGGCACTGATTATCAGCTTGGGATCGATTGAACTTGCCTATTTTGCTAAGTGTACTTAGCACATCGGGCTAAGCAGGCTGGATGCGACAAAAGGCGGCGCAAATCAGATGGATTCGTCTGCCCGCGCTTCAGTTGTCGGAAAAAGGTTCGGGTAGCGCTGATGGAGGATGTACTGCCGCAATGGAGGAATGGGAAAGTCCCTCGGCCATTGCGACACTGCGGAACGGCTGATGCCAAAGAAGCGCGCCAGTTCCGCGTCGGTGCGGAATCCCAGCCGGGTTCGTACCTGCCGCTTGCTCCAGAATTCGGTCACGGTCGGTCCTTCTGTTAACCAGACTGATTCTTGCGGCAAGGCTTCTTCGCAATCCACGCGTTAAGCTGGCTTGCATAGATGAATACTCTCGGCCAACGACTCGCGGCAGCCATGAAGAAAGCCGGGCACCCACGCCCGGCCGATCTGGCACGCGCCGCCAAATCAACGACAGCAACCATCAGCAACTGGCTCAACGACCACGTGAGCGCCTCGCACGTAAAGGCCGAACAGCTGTTCCGCATCGCCGATGCGGCCAAGCTGGACGCACGCGAGCTGCTGTACGGGGTCAGCGGGCTTGGCGTCGGTGAGCCTGGCAATGCCTACATCCCCAGCCAGGCCCACCTGGATGTCTGGCAGGACGCCTACGAGCTGGTCAGCCATCTGGTGGCCGAGAACGGTCTGGAGATCGACCACCGGCGCCACGCGGCCTTGGATCTGCTCGCGTTTGAACTGCTGATGGACGGCTTCAGCCGCAGCAAGGTTGCCCGGGTTCTGACGACCTCGATGACGTAAATGCACCGCCGCTGGTAGCATGGGCCTCGATGGGGATGGGGCTCCCCCGATAACCGCCTGAGAAGGCTGATGGCTCCTGCCATGACGAATCCGGTGTTCGTCGACGGCGGGTCGTGCCTGCCCTCGGCGTTCGCCATTGACCCTGCGAACCCGTATTCGAGGCACCCCATGCACGCACTGAACGGCTATTTCCTGGTCTTCATCGGAGGCGGCATCGGTGCCTGCCTGCGCCACGCCTGCAATCTGCTCGGCGCGCGGGTAGGGGCCGGCAGTCCCTGGCCCTGGTCGACCTTCCTGATCAACATCAGCGGCGCGCTCCTGATGGGCGTCGTGGTCGAGGTCTTCGCGATGCGCAATGGCGCCTCGCCACAGCTGCGATTGTTGCTGGCCACCGGCATCCTCGGCGGCTACACCACGTTTTCCACCTATGCACTGGAGATCGGCCTGCTGCTGCAGCGCGGCCAGCATGGGCTGGCGGCCCTGTATGCCGGCGGCTCGGTGGCACTGGGCCTGGCCGGCCTGTTCGGCGGCATGAAGCTGGCCCGGCTGCTGCTGGGCTGAGCGCTCAGGCCGCGCTGGCCCGGGTCTGCCCGCGCCATTCCCGCGGCGACAGCCCGGTATGCGCCTTGAACGCGCGCGACAGCGCGGCTTCGCTGCCATAACCCACGTCGTCGGCAATCCGTTTCAGCGGGCGCCCCTGACGCAGTGCCTGCTGCGCCAGGCCCACCCGCCAACCCTGCAGGTACTGCCCGGGCGTGGTACCCATCGCCTCGCGGAAACTGGCAGCAAACACGCTGCGTGACATGCCGGCAACCTCGGCCAGGTCTTCCAGGGTCCAGGACTGTGCGGGCGCCTCATGCATTGCTACCAGTGCCAGCCGCAGCCGTGGATGACCCAGCCCGGCAAACAGGCCACCACGCATCCCGCCCCCTTCCATCAGCTGGCGCAGCACCTGGATCATCACTACCTCGAACAACCGGTTGACCATCACCGCACGCCCGCAGCGCTGCTCGAAGGCCTCCTCGAACAGCAGTTCCAGCGCTGCGTTGCCGCCATGGAGATCCGCCAGCGGCATGCAGATGAAATCGGGCAACGCGGCGCTGATCGGGTTGAGCCGACCGCCCTCGAAATGCAGGTTGGCGCAGGCCATGTCGGCGCCGTGCTGCGGATCAGTGCTGAAGCGATGCGGCATCGGTCGCGGGTACAGCAGCAGGCTGGGGACCTCGACCTGCACGGTCTGCCGGCCGTGGCTGACCTGCAACGGGCCGCGCCGCACCAGGTGCAGCTGCCCGGCCTCATTCTCCCCCTCCAGCATGTTGATACCGCACAGCGCACCGGCATGGAACACCGAGGCAGTGACCGCAAAGCGTTCAAGCAGAATGGCGAGACGGTCGACCATGACGGGACCCTGGGTAAAGTAGAAAGAGATCAAGGCGACACATCGTATCGGAATCCTCCCGTAGCGGACGTGATCGACTCGGGGAGCGCCCCCCCGCCCTTCCTGCGGCAGTGCAGCGCGCGCAGGCTGCTGGCGGGGTCTAAGCTGACGCCATTTCCGGATGGAATGCTCGTGATGTGTCGCTTGCTACGATGTGCCCTCACCCTCGCCCTGCTATTCCCGGCGACACCGGTGTTGGCCGCACCCGCTGCATCACCGCGCACGTTCAGTGGCGAGCTGCAGAGGGCCCCGTGGCGCCTGGACGTGCCGGCTGACTGGAACGGTGACCTGGTGATGCTGGCGCACGGCTACGAGCCGGTAGGCATGCCACGTGCTACGCCAATGGCTGCCAATGACGGCACCGCGCCACTGCTGGCTGCAGGCTACGCCGTCGCGCAGAGCGCCTATGCCAGCCAGGGCTGGGCGGTGGCCGATGCGATCACCGACATGGAACGCCTGCGCCGGCATGCAGTGGCTGAACTCAAGCATGTGCGCCATATCTGGATGCTGGGATTTTCGATGGGCGGCGCCGTGACCCTCGCCAGCCTCGAGCGGTTCCCGCAACACTACGCCGGTGGTGTGTCGCTATGCGGCGCCAATCTCAGTGGCGAACAGATCGCGAGTGATCTGCTGACCACGCTGGTCGCTTTCGATTACTTCTTTGCCAAGGCCGAAGGCCTGCCGGCTGCGGGCCTGGTCTCACGCGACGCGGCTGCGCTGCCACAGGGCGAACTGTACCAGGGCATCTCCAATGCGCTGCAACGCAGCCCCTCGCATGCCGCGTTGCTGGCACAGCGGCTGCAGGTGTCCGCTGATGCACTGGCCGGCACGATCAGCCTGCATGCTCTGGTCCTGCACGAACTGGCCACGCGCAGTGGCGGCATGCCGGTGGGCAACAGAGGTGTGGCTTACAGCGGCTTCGGTGACGACATGGCGTTCAATGCCGGCGTGCAACGTGTCGATGCCGTGCCTGCCGCGCAGGCCGCTGTCCGCAGGGAGCTGGCATTGAGCGGTGCGTTGAGGCGACCACTGGTGATCCAGTTCAACAACAACGACCCGACGATCGTGCCGCGCATGCAGACGGTGTATCCGCAGACGGCCGCACGGGCCGGCGCCCGTCCGCTGCCACAGGTGCTGCCGCCCGTTGGCGAAGGCCATTGTGGCTTCTCCGGCGCGCAGATCATCGAGGCGTTGAAGGCCGCGCAGCGTTGAGCAATCGCGGCCCACGCGCAGGTCAGCCGCCCAGCGTGCCCATCGTGAAGGTGTAGCCCGAGCTCATCAGGAATTCGCGCATGCGCATTTCCGCGCGACGCGGCGAAGCCAGATTGGCCGGCGCATAGAGGGCGTAGACCAGGCCCGACCCCTCGATATGCTCACGGCGCACCCCGCAGCGGGCGGTTTCCGAAGCGATGATCCAGCCATCCTTCAACCGGTCCGGCCCGATGGATTGCCCGTTCTTCAAGCGAAAGGTCAACCAGCGCACATCTGCCGTGACTTTGCTCATTTCCGTTTCGCTCCGTGGCTGGAACGACGCGTGATGTCCTTGCTCGCCATTGCGGCTCCCTGAGACGTGGAACTCGACCATAGCGCCTTTCCATGTCGTGGCCGGCTGAGACTGGCGATCGGGACGTGGCGAACGGCTGCAGGTGAAGTAGCGCGGCGTCGGAAATGGCGGCGGCAGGGAGCATCCTGCCGGCGCAGTTCACAGGCAGGGAACCCGACTCACGCAGCGCGGTCGCTGCCCTGGTTCAAGGCGTGCAGCGCATCGGCCAGCGCCTGGATTTCGGCACGCAGGGCCAGCCGCTGCAACCACCGCCCGGGGATTCCGCGCGCACCATGGAATGCCCCCGCCAGCTGCCCCGCGATGGCGGCCGTGGTGTCGGCGTCCTCGCCAAGATTGGCCGCCTCGAGTACGACGGCTTCAAAGGTGTCGTGGCGATCAAAGCACCAGAGTGCTGCTTCCAGGCTGTCAACAACATAACCATTGCCACGGATCTGCTCACGCGCGGCACCGCGGTAGCCGCCCGCCGCGATCTGCTGCAGCCGCACGCTCTCGACGGGAACATTGCTGAGATCCAGCACCCCGTCACGGGTGCCGCCTGCCAACGCCCGCTCCAGCGCGACGGCCAGCAGGCGGCACGCCTCCAGGCACTCCTGCGCAGCGTGCGTCGTTCGCGAACTCAGCTCGGCCATTGCCTGCAGGTCGGGAGTCCCGGCGTAGCGCAATGCCACCGGCGCCAAACGCATGATCGAGCCATTGCCGGCGCTGCGTGGGTCGTCACTACCCGCCAGCGGTTGGCCGTCCTGCAGGAACCGGTCGATGGCAGCCCGCGTTGCCATACCGATATCGAAGCACTCGCCGGTCGCACTCCAGTACCCATGCCGGTACCAGTTGGCGTAGCGGTTCATCTGATCGCGCGGGTCGAAGGTGTCGCAGCGCGCCAGGCTCTCGGCCAGGCACATCGCCATGGAGGTATCGTCAGTCCATTGCCCCGGCTGCAGGTGGAACGGCCCACCACCCACCATATCGGTAATCGGGGTGAAGCTGCCACGGGGCTTGAATTCCAGCGTGGTACCGACGGCATCGCCGCACGCGAGGCCGAGCAAAGCCCCGCGGAAGAGATCAATCTGGTTCATCACACGAGTGTAGCGCCACCGCATCTGCCATAACTGACAGCCGGGCGGTGATCGCGAGCGGGGAACTGATCGCAGCCAAACAAAAAAGCCCTGACCGGAGTCAGGGCTTTTCAATTGGAGGCCTCAAGCGGAATCGAACCGCTGTAAACGGATTTGCAATCCGCGCCACTCCATTTGACATCAACACCTTAGACCTGCTCGACACCCAAGCTGCCACCGCAGTCGCTATCGGCCGTGGCACGCGCGTCCCCGGCTCGCGACGCACTGTCGCGCTTGCCACGAGTAGCCGATCTTGCACCCGGCCTAACACTATCAAGCTCGGGAACCGGGGTCGGCTGTTAGTCCATCCGGCACAGAAACTACCCTATGCCCTAGTAGTTACGGTTACAGCGCGCAAGCACCCCGACCTTTATGACAGGGTATTGCGGGCGTATCCAACTCTGGCTGCAATCCGTCCGAGAACCAGGCTGCCCGTGGTCGTGCGAGCTTAGGCCTCCGGGCAGATTGCAAAGAGCAGTCCATGGGACCAACGGTTTTAGCCGACCGGGGACGGGGCGGTCACGCCCCGTCCTGAGCCATTCCGGAATTGTGAGGTGGCATCCTCCCAGCCCTTACCCACCACTTCATCGGGTCTTTCGCTCTGGGCTTGGTCTCTTTCGGCGGTCGGCGCGGTTCAAGCGCCGCCTTGATCCGCTCGACTTCCCTCGTTCCGGCCTCGGCCAGACGCCGGGCCTGTTGCTGCTGCTCGCGGGTCGGCGGCAGGCCGGGCAGCGGTTCGAGCGGCTCGGCCAAGGTCGTGTCGAGCAACCGCGCCACAGCGGCGCGCAGGCGCATCTCCGGGTACAGCCTAGCCGCGCACCAGCGCTCGGCGTAGCGCTTACCTTGAGACACGCTGGCGGCGAAGACCTTCTTGGTCTCGAAGATCTTTCGCGCATCTAGGTGAAGCCGCGCACCGCGGCCGGGAGCCGGAGTGATATTGGCGACCGAGCGCCCGTTCCACCACAGATCCAACCGTTCCCCTGTCTGGACCCAGCCAGACGGGATCGGCACGGTGCGGAAGCCTTGGTAGGTGGCGGAAATCATGACCGGAAGGATACGACCGGCCGTCGCACACGCTGCGAACGCGGCAGCGACCTGCCTGAATCGTTCGGGATGGGCGCCGGCGCGGTGCTGCTTAGCGATGGTGCCAAGCAATTGACTGAACTTGGTCAACAAGCTAGCCAGACAAGCCAGGGCAACGACTCCGCAATCAGGCCTACGCGCAGGGCATCTACGGCGTATCAGTTTGCTGCGAAAAGTTCGACTTCAGTGCGGATGCATCGATTGCAGCCGATTCACCATCACGGAATGGCATTCACTGACCTTGGGGATCATCCGCGCAACCTCCCTCTTCACGTCCTGAGACAGGTCCGGATCATTGAGAACTTCGTTGAATGTCTGAACGAGACGCGCTTCAGACTTCTCCAACTCTTTCACATATTGGTACTGGGTCTCGCCAAACGCGGCGAGCATCTTCCCATAGTACTGATGCATCGCGCCCACGAATGTGCCTCGCTCTGCGGGGCGACCACCACTTGTGGAAACAATTTTACTGATCTCTTCGACCAGCTCGCCTTTAACCCCTGCAATGCCCATGAAGAGATCAGAAAGCTCCGAGCTCTCTATTCGATCCGAGGCTTCCTCATAGAACGCCTTCCCGTCTCGCGATATCTCTATCAAGTCATTGAGGCGGCTCTCAATTCTAGACTGCATGGTTTGAAGGCCCATGGCACTTCTCCCTAATTGGTTCAATCGCAAATTTCGAAGCCGTGTCCGTCACGCTGCCGACTTGTAGCCGGAGGGGAAACAGCTATTTGGATGCGGCCCTCCTCGCATATAGAAGGACAGTCTCCTCATCTTTGATAGCGATCTTTACTGAGGAAAGCCATCTACTTGCAGCCCCCGAGTTCTCAATCAGAACGGCGAGATCGTCGCATAGGCAATTGGCACATAGATAGCCGCCAGGACTTGGTCTCCGGCACCTTTTGCATGGCAGCAACGTGGTCTCAGACGGGCTCCGAAGTTGATATGCCACCCGCACCATCAAAGCCTCTGCGTCTGTGCTCCTGTCTCTCAGCCTGTTCATGCACTTCGCTCCTTCTACAGAAAGGGGCAGCGCAAACCTGCGCCACCCTCTTTCAACTACTCACAGTCGATCTTACTTGTTCGACTTATGAGCTCCGCCTTCATTGGCATTACGCTCTTTGGACTCCTTGTCCTGGCGTTCTTGCTCCTGTTGCTGTTGCTTCTGCTTCCCTGCATCCGGCTCCGCCACAGCGGGCTTGTTGGTATTGGATGCATCACGTTTGAAGTCATTCATAGCTTTACTCCATCGCGGTGGACTCACCGCACTGGAAGGATGCGCGCCGCCCCGTTAGCTGCAGGTCGCTTTCCAAGAGAAGACTGAACCGAGCACATGAATGAGCCCATTCGACCAACAGGCGTACACTGACCTTGGCGCATTCGAGGAAAATGCCATGAGCAGGGATACAAGCTTCGTTGATGTCGAACGAGAGATCATCTATTGGCGCGTGCACTTCGGCTCCGGTGCATTTCCTGGAGCCAGCTTCGGCCTAGATATTCAACCGATCATCAAAATCGCATGCGACATCTACACAAGAGATCCACATGGGAGCCGTGAAGCCTGGCTTGACGATCTAGTGAGGAGACTCAACATGCGATCACGCGACATGAGCAATGAGACCGCCGCCAGAGAATTTGCTTCTCGATGCTGGGACCACCTCCTCCACTGATGAAGGACCCGACTTCACTCACACTGCATTTCTCAAGCAAGAGCGCCCCAAGCCAAGCCGCCTGCGGGCAAATAGAACGATGATGGACGGCGCAGTTCTACGCCGCCCACTCAAGTTTTACGCTAACTGCTCCTACTTGCATTTTTGAGACTTCAGCCCTCTAGATCATGTTCAACTAGATTCGCGCACAGGCCTCACTGAACATCTTGAGCTGGATTTGCTGCTCGCAGGAAAGCAGCCTCAATGGAACGGTCGCTTCTGCGCCGAGCATGTACCCGTATCGCTTGAAGCCTTTCACTCCGATACTTGACCCGTATCCATATCGCTCGCAGCCCTTCAAGTTGGTGCTGGATGCGTACCTGTAGCCCTCGACGTCGTTCATACATAAATCACTCCATCGCGATGAACTCACCGCCAGACGATGGTGCGCCTTGGCACGTTACCGCCCCGCGACGCTTCACGAGAAAGATGAACCTATGACGTGGCTAGCTTGTGGTGAAGCCGACAATCCCGCCGCTCTCGCGAGGGCGACGGGGCCACCGCCAATGCCAGGTGCTGAGATCACCTGTGTTGCGGCGCTGCCCGGATGCTTGCCGGCATCCGGGCGGCGCCCTGTCTTGCTAGATGGTCACTTCGATGAGCGGCATGTTGGGTGCGGCCTCAATCAGGCGCCCACCTCTGACCCACACGTTGTATGGAATGGCCAACTGGAGCTGGCCAAAGGCCCGCATCTGCACCCCGTCATAAGTGGTCAACGTGCTGGTGCCGTCACTGTTGTGAGCGGTGACTGTCGCGAGCAAGCGAGGGCTACTGCTTACCAACTCGCCAAATTGATCCCAGAGGTCAGTCCGCATCGGTGTAGTGCCTCTCCAGGGTTGCCGTTTGCTCGATCACCACGGCCCGATCGTCCGCCGAGACCTCGATGCGCAGCGACTCGCACTCCGCCTCCGAGGCGAAGCTCAGATAGACAGGCTGGGCAGCAGCCCCGCCCGTTTGATCGTGTACTGCCAGGAGTCGCCCCGGCGTCGCTTGGTTGCCATCCCTGCTCAACTCACGTAAACGCACTCGGCGCATGTTAACGCGAGTTTGCCACCCGAAAACGGGTGGCAGACCGATGATTTTGGGGGCGAATCAGGGGATCCCGGCCTCGGGCTCCGAACGCTAGGCAAAGAAAAAGCCCTGATAAATCAGGGCTTTATTTGGAGGCCTCAAGCGGAATCGAACCGCTGTAAACGGATTTGCAATCCGGTGCATAGCCACTCTGCCATGAGGCCAACGTACTTCACGCCAGGAACGTAGCCCTGACAAGACAAAACCCCAAGATGGGGCCTGTCGGAACATGGAGCGGGAAACGAGACTCGAACTCGCGACCTCAACCTTGGCAAGGTTGCGCTCTACCAACTGAGCTATTCCCGCGTAGGCCGACATGCTACCGGAAATCCGGAAAACACACCAGCGATTTCACCTTTCTGACTGCGCGTAAAGCCTTGTGGCCCAACGTGCCCCGCCTTGCCGTGGCGGGAGAAAAACAAGGCCCCTACCGGGGCCCTGTAGAATCTGGAGCGGGAAACGAGACTCGAACTCGCGACCTCAACCTTGGCAAGGTTGCGCTCTACCAACTGAGCTATTCCCGCAGATTCCGTTCGACCTGCGTCAAAGGAGCGCCATTGTGTCCAAATTCCTTCACGCCGTCAACAGTCTTCACATCATGCGGTCACAGGCGTCCGCGCTGGGGTACGCTGCCCCGCCCAAGCACGGACACCGCCGATGCCGAGACGCTACGTCCGCCTGTTCTGGTTGCTGGTCGCGCTGACTTGGCTGGCGCTGATCGCCGCGCTGGTCAATGCCGGTTTCACCCCGGACTACTGGCTGCTGCACCGACTGGAAGGCGCTGAGCTGCCCTACCCGACCAGCACTGTCATCCTGTTCGCGCTGCTGGGAACGGTTGAGCTGGTGGTGGCCGCGTTGATCGTGCGGCCTTGGAAACTGAAACGCCTGTGGCTGCGTCTGCTGATCGCCTTTGCCCTGCTGCTGGTGTGGTCGGTACCGTGGATGCTGTCGGCGATGCACCAGCCGCCGGTACAAGGCATGCACCTGCTGTGGTTGCTGCTGCTGGACGTGGGATTGCTGCTGGCGCTGTGCGGGGTGTCGGCGGTGAGCGCGTGGCGGGCGTTCAAGCGTCCGCCACCACGCTAGGCCTATTTCCGGAACTCCACCCGCACGTGCTGGCCGAAGCGCGCCTTGGCCTCGCCATCGAACTCCAGCACACACTCCACCACCTTGGCCACGCCACGCCCTGCATCTTCAGGCAGGCGTGCCTGCGCGAACACCGGGCTGATGCGTACCACGCGTGCGGTCGGCAGCGTGCCGGTGTTCTCGGCACCATCACTGTCCGGTACCACCGCCGCGTTCATGCCTACCTGCACCGCATCGGCGTAGGCGGCGCTCAGTTCGGCGCGCACCTGCAGCGGGCGCGCCGGCAGCAACGAGATCGCCGGCTTGCCCGCCTGCACGAAGGCACCGACGCCCGGCACCTGGCCGACCACGGTGCCGGCTTCCGGCGCGCTCAACGACATCTGCTGCAGTTTCAGCTTCGCGTGCTCCAGCTTGTGCTGCGCTATGTCGACCTGCGCACCGGCCACGTCGACATCGGCGCGCACGCCGGCCAGCTGCTGTTTGGCTGCATCGGCCTGCTGGTTCGAGGACACGCCTTCGCTGGCGCCCGTGGACAGGCGAGTGGCGTTGCGCTCCAGTTCGCGCAGCTGCGCCTGGCTGCCCTTCAGGCGGTCATTGGCCAAGGCCAGATCGGCGCTGGCCATCGCCACCTCCTGCTGCAGCAGGGCACCATCCAGCGACAGCAGCAGCTGCCCCTTCTTCACCGTGGCGCCTTCCTTCACCGGCGCTGCAGTGATCGAGCCATCCACCGGCGGTGCCAGTGCGATCAGGCCACCTTCGACGTCAATGATGCCCCGCGCCACGGCGACCTTGCTGGCGGCGGCAGTACCCTCCTTGCCTGAGGGGGCCGATGCAGCGGTGGGCGCTTCCCTGGAACAGGCGCCGAGCAGCAGTGCCGCGGACAGGGCCAGGCTGAGGGGAAGCAGATGCGACGTCTTGGTCATGGGGCGGACTCTACGGTTTCGTTCTGGCGGCGGTCATCACGGACCATGCCGTCTTCCATGGCGATCACCCGATCGGCATGCCGGATCAGGCGCGGATCGTGGCTCACGCACAGCACGGTGGCGCCATGCGCACGTGCGTAGCGATGCAGGATGTCGATCACGCGCTGACCGTTCTCGGCGTCCAGCGCGCTGGTGGGTTCGTCTGCGAAGATCAACGTCGGCGACTTGGCGAACGCGCGGGCGACAGCGACGCGCTGTTTCTCGCCACCGGACAGCTGCGCCGGGCGCATGTGGCTGCGGTGGCTGAGGCCCACTTCTTCCAGAGCCATGCGGGCCAGCGGCTCGCTTTCGCGATTGCGCATGCCGCGGTAGCCCAGTGGCAGCTGTACCTGCTCCAACGCAGTCAGTGCCGGGAACAGGTTGAAGCCCTGGAACACGAAGCCGACATGGTGCAGGCGGAAACGCTCCACTTCACTGCGGGTCATGTGGCCCACGTCCTGGCCCAGCGCGTGCACGCGACCGCCATCGGGTGCGGCCAGGCCGGACAGCAGCGACAGCAGCGTGCTCTTGCCGCAGCCGGACGGGCCGGATACCAGGGTCAGCTCGCCGGGATAGATGTCCAGCGACAGGCCACGCAGCACCGGCACCTGCACATCACCGGACATGAAGCCTTTTTCCAATGCTTCGGCCTGCAGGGTCGGGGCGATGGCGCGTGTGGAAGTCATCGGCCGGTCCTCAACGCAGCAGCAACGATGGATCGGAGCGGACGACGCTGCGCACCGCCATGATGCTGGAGAGCATGGCCATCACCGCGACCAGCGCCACGCAGCCGAGGATCACCATCGGCGTCAGCTGCACCGGTACGCGCTGGGTCTGCGCGATCAACAGCACCACCGTGCTGAACGCCGCCGCCAGCAGCATGCCCACGCCACCGATCAGCAATGCCTGCTCGAACACCACCCGCGCCAGCGCGTAGCGACCGGCACCGAGCGCATTGAGCGTGGCGTACTCGCGCACCGAACCTGCCACTACCGAGGCGAACGACTGGTTGGTGATCACCGCGCCGACGAAGCAGACGATGACGGCCATGAACAGCACCGCGATGCCGGCGCCGGTGTCGAACAGCCAGTATTGCTGCGAACGGCTGGCGAACGCCGGCGCGGTCCAGAACTCGACCGGTGTGGCCTGGCCCATCGACGCGGCCAGGCGGTCACGCACGCGGTCGGCCAGATCCGGCGAGCGCAGGCCCGCCACGAAATAGGTGCTTCCCGCGTGTGGGTCGGTGCCGGCGATGGCGCGCGCGGTGTCCAGCGAGGCCAGTACGTTGACACCACCAAGGCCCCGCAGGCCCGGTTGTGCAGCGACCACGCGCACCGCCTTGCCATTGATCCAAGCACGGTTGTTCTGCAGGTCCACGCCCAGCGTATCCAGATCGGCGCTGTCGACGATCACCGCCCCCGGCTCGCGAAGCTGCGCGCGCAGGTTCGCAGGGAGGATGCGCGCGAACATCATCCCGTCGTCCCGGGTGGAGATGCCGGACAGGTACACCGACACATTGCCGGTGCCCTGCGCGCCGGACCGCCATTCGCCGTCGACCCACTCGTAGGGTTCGACGCGGGTGACATCCGGGTCCATGCGCAGGTGGCTTTCGACGTCGGCGCTGATCGCATGGCCGTAGTTGACGCTCTGGGTGCCGGGGAAACCGGCCCAGATATCGGCCGAGGATGCCTTCACGTAGATCGCAGCGGTACCGAAGATGCCCAGCACCAGTGCCGCCTGCACGATCAGCAGCACGCCGGCGAAACACATCGCCATCACCACCGGCAGGAACCGGCGCCACTCATAGGCCAGGGTCTTGCGGGCCAGCGCGATCATTGCTGTTCGCCCTCAGCCTCGACCGGCAGCGGTGCACCGCCGAGGGCGCGGTACAGCGACGCAAAGGCCAGCACGCGCGCCCCCTGAGCACCGATCAGGTCGGCCTGCGAGGCCAATGCGGCACGCTGCGTATCCAGCCCATCGAACTCGCTGGACAGGCCCAGCTGCACCTGCCGCGCCTGGCGCTTGACCTGCTGCGCGGCGGCATCGTTGGCCGCGCGCAGCGACTGGATGCTGCTGTCCTGCCGCGCCAGGCTGCCCAGTGCAGCTTCCACTTCGCTCACGCCTTCCAGCACCGCCTTGCGGTAGCCGAGTAATGCGGCGTCCAGTTGCTTCTCATCGGCATGGAAGCGCGCGCGACGCTGGCCCCAGTCCCACAGCGGAATATCGATGTACGGGCCGATCGACGGGCTCGAATCGGAATTGGAGCGGGCGTTCTGGGTGAGGTTGTACGCGTACAGGATGGAGCCGCCAAGGCTGACCCGTGGATACATCGCTGCGCGCGCCGAACCCTTGCTGGCCGCGGCCTGCATCACCTCTGATTCGGCCAGCAGGATCTGCGGGCGGTGGCGCAGCAGATCCGCAGGGACCTGCTGCAGTGAGAATGCACCGAGCTTCGGCGGCGCGCGGTATGCACGCCAGGCGGGATCCGGCCCGTCACGCCCCAGCAGCAGCGTCAGCGCGCGGGCCGCGTTGTCCGCGTTTTCGCGGGCCTGCGCCGTCGCTGCTCGGGTCGCGGCCTGGCGCGCACGCAGGCGTTCCAGCTCGCCCGGCTCATCCAGGCGCAAGCGCAGGCGAACCAGTGCCAGTTGTTCGCCGCGATCATCCACGGCCTGCTGCCGGGCCAGCAGATCCTGCTGGGCCTGGGCCACGGTCAGGTCCAGATAACTGCACACTACGTCGGCAATCACCGCCACCTGTGCGGCATTGCGCAGCGCCTCGGCATTGCCGGCCGAGGCCTGCGCGCTCAACTGCGCGCTCTCGGCGGCACCGAACAGGCCCAGGTCCCAGATCGCTTCGATACCGGCATGGAAGTAGGTATCGACGGCGGCGGCGTCCTGCACCTGCTTGGCGCTGGCCGAGATTTCCGGCAGGAAACGCGAGTCGGAGGTGCCGGCGACGATCCGCACGGCCTGCAGCCGCAGCGTGGCCTGCTGCAGGTCGAGGTTGCCGGCGATGGCCTGGTCCACCAGGCCGTCCAGCGCCGGGTCGGCCAGCACCTTCCACCACTGCCTGGCGTCCACCGCCACACCCTGCCCCTGCGGCACCTGGGTCCAGGCGCTGGGTGTGCGATCAGGCAGGTCCGGGACGGACACCGACATGCAACCCGCCAGGGCCAGGGTTGCCAACAACGCGCCGGGGCGCAGCACTGCCTGCAGGGAGAGTCCACGCCCTGTCCTGGGCACTGCCACTGAAGTGATACGCCTGACCACCAGCCCGCCAACGTGTAGAAGGAGCATGAAGGCTACCGTGCGATTGTGGAGCGAACATGGAGAAATCGTCCGAAAAAGGTCACAGCACGCGTGCGGTTCAGGCAACGCCGACCCAGCCTTTCACTACGCTTTCAATGCGTTCCCAGCACGGAACACTGGACGACTTTCACGGCGTATTGCACATTGCGGCAATTCCTTGCTTCGATGCTGCCCGACCGTGAAACACCCTCGCCGCTGGCTGCTGATTGGCTCGATCACGACAGCGACTGTCGGTGTGATCGTGCTCGTCCTGACCACCCCACTGGTCTCGAACGCCCTGCTGCTACTGATGGAGCGCAGCAACTTCATTCCCGCCGAATCCTCGATCCTCACCTTCGAGCCGTATGCGATCAACGACGGCTCGTCGAACTACTGGTTGTATGGGAAGGACCGCACCTACTACTACCACTTCACCTACGAGGATGACGTTCCCTACGTCTACATCCCGCAGGACAACCGCTGCCCCGGTTTCGACCGGCAGAATGCCCGGACCTGGTGCAGCGCCCTGCCCGGCAAGGCACGCCAGCGCGGTGGTGGTGCAACCGGTGTGACAAACGAAAAACGCTCCCTTTCGGGAGCGTTCTTCTTGAATCTGGAGCGGGAAACGAGACTCGAACTCGCGACCTCAACCTTGGCAAGGTTGCGCTCTACCAACTGAGCTATTCCCGCAGATTTCGTTCGACCTGCGTCGAAGGAGCGCTATTGTGTCGGCATTGCTGCACGGCGTCAACAGGAATTTTCACGAGAAGTGAGGGGGTGGCGTTCAGGCGCCCCTGCCTGCTCCCTTCACGTGCGCAGCCCGCGGCGATGGAAGTAGACCTGTTCGGCAATGCGGCGCATGACCGCTGTATGCAGCAGTACATCGAGCGGCCAATCGGCCTGCAGATGATCCATCGCCCAGCGCAGCACGCGCTTGCCATGGAACGCCGGGGCGACCTGACGCGCCACCCGTTCCGCTTCTGGCCCTTGCCCACGCAGATGGCGGGCAATCGCCTCACCGACTGCCCAGCCGTGCCGCCACGAAGAGTGGATGCCCCCGGCGGACAGCGGCGAGACGATGCCCGCCGCGTCGCCGGTCAGGATCAGGCGCTGGCCGGTGGTCGGCCCACCCGGCCGGCCGCAGGGCACCAGGCCAGCGCGGGTAGCCGAGGGACGCGCCGAAGGCGGAATGCCGACCCCATCGCGCACGTGGCCGAGGAAACCTTCAATATCCGGCGGCCGCACCTGTTGCGGGTCATGACGCAACGCCAACCCGACCTGCAGGCCGGTCGGATTCTGCGCGACCCAGCCGATGTAACCCGGCGCGTAGCGCTTGCTGACGAAGCAATGCAGCGCGTCGCCCTGCGCGACATGCAGGCCGGCGAACTCACGTTCGACGCCGTAGAGGTTGTCACGCACCTGGCCGAGCCCAGTGCGCTGTGCCACACGTGAGCGTGCGCCATCAGCGCCAACCAGATAGGCACATCGCCCTGCCCCATCCACCAGCCAGCCGTCACCATTGCGATGTGCATCGGTGAAGGACTGCTGCAGGCGGAGGTCGACACCGTTCGCGCGCAGCTCGCTGGCCAGCCAGCGCATCAGGTTCGGCGTATCGGTGGTGAGGAAGTAATAGCCCGGCGCGGCCAGCAACACGCTGCGCAGATTCGGCGCATACAGGCGCACGTTTGCGACGCGTTGCACGAGATGTTCGGGCATGCGCCCCAGCCAGGTCTGCTCCATCGCCTCTTTCACCACGATGCCGGTGGTGTGCAGGCGCTCGCCGGGGTCGGCCTTGCGTTCCAGCACGCAGACGCGCAGGCCGTACTGGGCAGCAGCCAGTGCGCAGGCGGCACCGGCAAAACTGGCGCCGACGATGACCACGTCGTGATCGTAGGCGGAAGGAGTGTGGAGCATGGCTGCATCGTCCTGGAGGAACGGAGATGCAGCTTCGAACTGCCGCGTGGTGAGGCGAAGGAGTGACGGTGAAGTGGGGATGAAGCGGGTTCTACGCAAACGAAAAACGCCCCCTTGCGGGAGCGTCTTTCTTGAATCTGGAGCGGGAAACGAGACTCGAACTCGCGACCTCAACCTTGGCAAGGTTGCGCTCTACCAACTGAGCTATTCCCGCTTGGGAGGCGAAATTTTACCTATTCCAAGGATGCCGTCAAGCGCTTTTTTCAGGGTCTGCGAGATGCCCGGCGTCGCGTATCCGCGCCATGCGTGGATACGCGCATCGATGGGGTCAGTTGCCCAGCTTCTTCTGCCGCGAGCGCTCGCGTGCGGCGCGCTCGTCTTCGCGCAGGCTCGGCCAGGCGGCGTGCAGGTACTGCAGGCCCGACCACAGGGTCAGCACCGCGGCAATCGCCAGGGTCCAGTCGCCGATATGGAACACCGGCCAGCCCATCCAGATGTCTTCCACCGGCACGTTGGGGGCCACCGAATACAGCAGGCACAACAGCGCGACCATCTGCGCGGTGGTCTTGACCTTGCCGATCATCGCCACGCGCACCTTGGCGCGCTGGCCCAGCTCGGCCATCCACTCGCGCAGCGCCGATACCGCGATCTCGCGGCCGACGATGACCGCCGCCCAGAACGCCATCCACGGCGTCGGATGGCCCTGCACGATCAGGAACAGCGCCACTGCCACCATCAGCTTGTCCGCGACCGGGTCGAGGAAGGCGCCGAAGGCCGACTCCAGCTGGTAACGGCGTGCAATCCAGCCATCGAGCCAGTCGGTGATCGCGGCCAGGCCGAAGATCGCCGCCGAAGCGAAGTTGGTCCAGGTATAGGGCAGGTAGAACACCAGCACCAGCACCGGGATCATCACGATCCGCAACAACGTCAGCCAGGTGGGCAGGGTCAACTTCATGCTTGCGTGCTTCTCTCTCTACTCGGCCGCATCGGGCGTGGCCAACCCGTGCAGGTTAGCGTAGATACGTGCCGCGAGGGCGTCATTGATGCCTTCCACCTTGGCGATTTCCGCTTCGCCAGCGGCTTTCAGGCCGACCAGGCCGCCGAAATGCTTGAGCAGGCTGGCGCGGCGGCGCGGCCCGATGCCGGGGATATCCTCCAGCTTGCTGGTCATCCGTGCCTTCTGGCGGCGGCCGCGATGACCGGTGATGGCGAAGCGGTGGGCTTCATCGCGAACCTGCTGGATGAACTGCAGCGCCGGGTTGGCCGCGCCCGGGCGCAGCTCGCGTCCATCGGGCATCACCAGCGCTTCATGGCCTGCGCGGCGCTCCACGCCCTTGGCCACGCCCACCAGCAGTACCCCTTCCACGCCCAGGTCGGCCAGTGCGGCCTGCGCCTGCGCCAGCTGGCCGGCGCCACCGTCGATGAGCAGGACGTCCGGCAGCACGCCCTGCTCTTCCACCGCACGGCGGAAACGGCGGTCGATGGCCTGGCGCATGGCGGCGTAGTCATCGCCCGGCTCGATGCCGCTGATGTTGAAGCGGCGATACTGCGCGCGCACCGGACCGGCGGCGTCGAACACCACGCACGACGCCACGGTGGCCTCGCCCAGGGTGTGACTGATGTCGAAACATTCGACCCGCTTGACCGGCTCGGCCAGGCCCAGCATCTCGCGCAGTGCGTCGCTGCGCGCGTGCTGCGCGTTGCGGCTGTTGAGTTCGGTGGCCAGGGTCAGCTGCGCGTTGCGGCTGGCCAGTTCCACGTAGCCGGCGCGCTCGCCGCGCACGTTCCACTTCAGCTGCACCTTGCGCTCGGCCGAGGCCGACAGCGCGGCAACCAGCAGGTCGGCATCGGGAATCTCGCGGTCCAGCAGGATCTCGCGCGGCGGCTCGAATTCGATGTAGTACTGCGAGACGAACGCGGCCAGCACTTCCTCCGGGCTTTCCTCGCCATTGGTGCGCGGGAAGAACGGGCGGGTGCCGAGGTTGCGGCCATCTCGGAAGGCCAGCAGCAGCACGCAGGCCTGCGACCCCTGCATGGCCACCGCCAGCACGTCCAGGTCCGCGGCGCGCCCGTCCACGTACTGCCGGGTCTGCATGCTGCGCAGCGAGGAAATCAGGTCACGCAGGCGCGCGGCCTGCTCGAATTCCAGGGCCTCGCTGGCGGCCTGCATCTGCTCGCCCAGCTCGCGGGTCAGCTCGTCGCTCTTGCCTTCCAGGAACAGCGCGGCGCGACGCACCGATTCTGCATACTCCGGCGCCGGCACCAGCTCCACGCAGGGCGCGCTGCAGCGGCCGATCTGGTACTGCAGGCACGGCCGCGAGCGGTTGCGGAACACGCTGTCCTCGCAGCTGCGCAGCTTGAACAGCTTGTGCATCAGGTTCAGCGTTTCGCGCACCGCAGTGACGCCCGGGTACGGACCGAAATAGCGGCCCGGAATGGCACGCGGGCCGCGATGCAGCGCGATGCGGGGCCAGTCCTCACGGGTCAGCAGTACATGCGGGTAGGTCTTGTCGTCGCGCAGGGAGACGTTGTAGCGCGGCGACAGCGATTTGATCAGCTGGTTTTCCAGCAGCAGCGCCTCGGCTTCCGAGCGCGTGACGGTCACGTCCATGCGCGCGATCTGCGAGATCATCGACATGATCCGCGCGTTCTTCGGACTGCCGTTGAAGTAGCTGCCAACGCGATTGCGCAGTGCACGGGCCTTGCCCACATACAGCAGGGTGTCGTCGGCGGCGTACATGCGGTACACGCCGGGCGCGGTGCTGAGCTGGGCCGCGAAGGCCTTGCCGTCAAAGGCCGGGGCGGGAACGTCGGTCATTCGCTGATCGGCACTTCGCTGAGCACGCCGCTGTCGGGATCGAAGCGCAGCACGGCATGGGCGTCGGTCTCGGCAATCCACACCGCCCCGGCCCCCACCGCCAGGCCGGCCGGGCCATGCAGGCGACGCGGCAGCGGTTGGGTCGTCAGTTCGCCTCCGCCCAGGCGCAGCGTGCGCAGGCGGCCGTTGCCGGTATCGGCAATCCACAGCAGCGGCGCATCCGGGCTCAGCGCGATGGCCTGCGGGAACTGCAGGCTGGCTTGGGCGCGGGGACCGTCTTCACTGCCGAAGCGCCAGGGCCCCTGCCCGACCAGGGTCTGCACCAGGTCGCCACGCAGCTGAAGCGCGCGGATCGAGGAACCCAGCGCATCGGCCACGTACAGCACCTGCTGCACCACGGCGAGCGCGGTGGGCTGGGCGAAGGCCGCCAGATGGCCGCTGCCATCACGCTCGTCAATGGAGCCGCTGCCGGCGCGCCATTGCAGGCTGCGCTGGCCCAGGTGGTAGCTCCAGATGCGGTTGTCGCCGGCCATCGCGATGTGCAGCTGGTTGTCGGCAATGGCCAAGCCGACCGGGTGGTCCAGCGAGACCTGCCGTGGCTGCGCAACCGGACCTTCCACCGGCGCACCGGGACGCCCATTGCCACACAGGGTGTCGACGATGCCGGTCAACAGGTTGATGCGGCGCACGGCATGGTTGCCGGTATCGGCCACGTACAGCGAATCGCGCTCCAGCACCAGCGCCTGCGGGCGATGGAATGCCGCTTCGGCAAGGTTGCCATCCATGAAATCGGCGGTACCGAGGCCGAACTGGCGCAGGATGCGGCCACCGTGGCTGCATTCAAGGATGCGGTGGTGGCCACTGTCGGCGATGTACAGGCGCTCGGTGCTGACTGCCAGCCCCAACGGGAAGCGCAGGGCCTGGCGCGGTTCCGGATGCAGTTCGCTGCCCCCGCGCGACGGCGCCGAAGGGGCTCCCTGGCACAGCGCGTTCAAGGCGCGTTCCAGTTCACCGGGGGCCCCCAGCCCGATCAGCCGTTGCTGCTCCCTGCCCTGTGCATCCAGCAGCACCAGGGTCGGCCAGGCGCTGACGCCGAAGCGGCGCCAGCCATCCCAGTCGGCATCCAGCAGCACAGGCATGGTCAGGCCCTGGCGACGCAGCAGTTTCAGTGCAGCGCTGGCGTCACGTTCGAAATCGAAGCGCGGCACCTGCAGCACCAGCGGCTGCAGCTTGCCGGGGTGGCGCGACAGCCATTGGCCGAACTCGGCCAGGCGTTGCGCGCTCCAGGCGGAGGCCGCATTGACGAACAGCAGCGCGACCGGCCGGCCGCGCAGTTCGGTCAGGGTGCAGGGGGTGGCGTTGAGCCAGGTGGCGAACTCGGGCAGGTCCGGGACGGGCTGGACGTTCATGATCCGATTATGCCGGAGTCGGCGTCATGCAACAGTCGTGCCACTGCACGTTTTGCAGCATCGTCGACCAGCGACCAGACCTGTTCGAAATGATCGCTCCCGCCGGTGTACGGATCGGGGATCGCGATCCGCCCCTGCGCGCCGGACCAGGGCAGGTACAGCGCCAGCCGTTCGCGCTGCGCCACCGACGCCAGGCGACCGGCGTCACGCAGGTTGGCCTCGTCGGCACACAGGATCCAGTCGAAACGCTCGAAATCCGCGGCCTGCAGCTGGCGTGCGCGCAGGCTGCCGATGTCCACACCGTGCCCGCCCGCGCAGGCGATCGCACGCCGGTCCGGTGGCTCGCCCACGTGCCAGTCGCCGGTGCCGGCCGAATCCACCTGCACCCGCCCGGCCAGCGGCGAGGCCTCCAGGCGTGCACGCAGCGCACCTTCGGCCATCGGCGAACGGCAGATGTTGCCGAGGCAGACGACCAGCAGCCTCATCGCGCGGCCATCGCCTGCAGCAGCCGCTCGGCGCGCTCCAGGTCCTCGGGCGTGTCGATGCCCGGCGGGAACGGTTCGGGCGAGATCGCCACACTGATCGGGTAGCCCGCTTCCAGCACGCGCAGCTGTTCCAGCGATTCGACCTGCTCCAGCTGGCCTGGCGGCATCGCCGCGAACCGCTGCAGGAAACCGGCGCGGTAGCCGTAGATGCCGATGTGGCGCAGCCAGTTGTGGCCGTCCGGCAGCGTGTCGCGGCTGCGTGCAAAGCCGTCGCGGTGCCAGGCGATCGGCGCGCGGCTGAAGTACATCGCCTCGTTGCGCACGTTGCGCACCAGCTTGACCACGTTCGGGTCGAACAGCGTAGGCGCGTCCTCGACGGCGGTGGCCAGGGTCGACATCGGTGCAGTGCCGTTGGCCAGTACCTCGGCCACGGCGCGGATGCCGGCCGCCGGTGCGAACGGCTCGTCGCCCTGCAGGTTGACCACCACCGTGTCATCGGCCCAGCCGGCAATGCGTGCGCACTCGGCCAGGCGATCGGTGCCGGACGCATGCGACGCAGCGGTCATTGCCACCTTCACCTCGGCCAGCCCGGACAGCGCATCGGCAATGCGCTGATCGTCGGTCGCTACCCAGACCTCCCGGGCGCCGGCCTGCAGCGCGCGGCGCGCCACGTGCAGTACCAGCGGTTCACCACCCAGCAGGCGCAACGGCTTGCCGGGCAGCCGCGAGGCGGCATAGCGGGCCGGGATGGCGACGACGAATTCGGTCATGGGGCGGTACTCGGCAGACTCGTTACAAGGGGAATGCGGCCGGCGGCGCGTGAATGCAAGCGCCGCTGCGCCGCTCAGTTCGGTCGCAGCTTGTCCAGGCGGTCAGTCAGCGCCACCCAGAACGCGGCGGGCAACTCGGCGCGCAGCGGAACCGCGTAGTGCCAGTCGTTGCCGAACGCCCGGCATTTCACCGCATCCTTTTCGGTCATCAGTACCGGCAGCTGGCTGCCGAAGGACAGGTCCTGCGGCTGATAGGCCTGGTGGTCGGCGAACGCATGCGGCACGACGCCGATGCCACGCGCGCGCAGCATGTCGAAGAAGCGCTGTGGATGGGCGATGCCGGCCACCGCATGCACGCGCTGGCCCTTGAAGTACGCCAGCGGGCGCGCGCGGCCACCGGCCAGCGGCTGCGCACTGTCGATGTGCAGGGCCATCGGCCACTGGCCGAAGCCACAGGCCTGTGCCGCAGTCTCCTCATCGGCCTGACCGAGATTGACCACGCGGAAATCGCATTCGCTGGCGCGGCTGACCGGCTCGCGCAGCGGCCCGGCCGGAATCATCCGGCCATTGCCATAGCGACGCTGCGCATCGACCACTTCGATCTCGATGTCGCGCGCCAGCCGGTAGTGCTGCAAACCGTCGTCGCAAACGATCACATCGCAGCCGGCCTCGATCAGCGCCTTGCCGGCAGCAACCCGATCACTGTCCACGCGCACCGGCACGCCGGTCTTCCAGGCGATCAGCACCGGCTCGTCACCGCCCTTGGCGGTTGGCGTGTCGGCCCGCACCCACAGCGGCTTGTCGGCGTCTTCGCGACCATAGCCGCGGCTGGCCACGCCCGGCTTCCAGCCGGCGGCACGCAGGCGCTCCACCAGTGCGATGGTCAGCGGCGTCTTGCCAGTGCCACCGGCGGTGATGTTGCCAACCACGATGACCGGCACCGGCAGCGTGTAACGCTTGCGCCAGCCACGCCGATAGGCGCGCCGGCGCAGCGCGGTGACGCCGGCGTACAGCGGTGCCAGCAGGCGCATCGCCCACGGAACCGGGCTGCCGTCGTACCAGTACGCCGGGGTCTGGGTACCCTTGCCGGCCATCAGTCCTGCCTTTCGCGGAACTGCATGCTGTGCAGATGCTGGTACAGGCCGCCCAGCTCGAGCAGCTCCTTGTGGGTGCCGCGTTCAACGATGCGGCCATGGTCCATCACCAGCACCTGGTCGGCATGCTCGATGGTCGACAGCCGGTGCGCGATGACCAGCGTGGTGCGTTCGGGCATCAGGCGCTGCAGCGCGTCCTGCACCAGGCGCTCGGATTCGTTGTCCAGCGCCGCAGTGGCTTCGTCGAGGATCAGGATCGGGGCGTCGCGCAGGATCGCGCGGGCGATCGCCAGGCGCTGGCGCTGGCCACCGGACAGCAGCGCGCCGTTCTCGCCTACCGGCGTCTGCAGCTGCTGCGGCATGCGTGCGATGAACTCCCACGCGTTGGCGGCTTCGGCCGCCGCGCGGATCTGCTCGTCGGTCGCTTCCATGCCATAGGCGATGTTGGCGGCGATGGTGTCATCGAACAGCATCACCTTCTGCCCGACGATCGCCACCTGCCGGCGCAGGTCAGCCAGCGGATAGTGATCCAGCGCCACGCCATCGAGGGTGATGACGCCGCCACTGGGCTCGTAGAAGCGTGGCACCAGCCGGATCAGGCTGGTCTTGCCGCTGCCGGAACGGCCGACAATGGCCGTCACCGTACCCGGCCTGGCAACGAAACTGATGTCGTCCAGGGCGATGCCACTGTCTTCGCGGTAGCGCAGCATGACGTGGTCGAACGCCAGTTCGCCACGCACGCGTTGCACGCGGTGCTGGCCTTCGTCGCGCTCCACCGGCATGTCGAGGATGCCGAACAGGCGCTCGGCGGCGGACACGCCGCGCGAAATCGAGGTCTGCACGCTGGTCAGGCGCCGCAGCGAAGGAATGATCGCCATCATCGAGGTCATCAGGCCCATGAACTGGCCGGCATTGAGGCGGCCGGCCAGGGCTTCGCGGGTCGACACCCAGACGATCACCGCCAGCGCCAGTGCGGCCAGGAACTGCACCACGCTGGACGCCGCTGCGCGGGTCACCTCGACCTTCATGTTCAGCGCCAGCATGCGGTTGGCCAGGCGCGAGTAGCGCGAGATCTCATGCTGCTGGGTGCCGTGCACCTTCACTTCCTGCTGCGCCGCCAAGGACTGCTCGGCGGTCTGCGCCATCGTGCCCATGCCGTCCTGGATGCCGCGGCTGATGCGACGATAGCGCTTGCCCACGTAGGACACGATGGCACCGATCAGCGGCACCACCAGCAGCATCGCCAGGGTTACCTTGACGCTCATCTGCAGCATCACCGCCAGCATCGCGATGATGGTGAGGGTATCGGCCACCACGGTCTTCAGCGCGTCGGCGCTGGCTTGGGTGACCTGCTCGGTATCGAAGTTCAGGCGGCTGACCATCACCGGCGTTGCTTCGGTGTCGAAGTGCGACGACGGCAGGTGCAGGTACTTCTGCAGCACCTGCTCACGCAGGTCGCGGACCACGCTGCGGCCGGTCTTGGCCAGCGTATAGTCGCTCACCCAGGTGGCCACGCTGCGCATCAGGAACAGGCCGAGGATGGTCAGCGGCAGGACCACGGCCGCGCGCGGCTGCGGATCGACAAACCCCTCGTTGACCAGCGGCTCCATCAGCTTGGTGAAGTGATAGCCGGCCAGGGCTTCGACCACCATGGCGATGACCGCGCCCACCATGAACACCCAGTAGGTGCGGGTGTAGCCCAGCAGACGTTTGTAGATCGGCCACACCGGCGCGTGATGGGAACTCATGGACGCACCTCTGGCGCAGTTGCAATGGCGATACGACGGAAACCGAGCTGACCGAGCGCGTCCTGCGCAGTCACCACGGCCTGGTAGGGGGTGCGTGCGTCGGCGCGCAGCAGCACCGGCTGGCTGCGATCGCTGCCGGCGACCGATGCGATGGTCTGCTTGACCGACTCGACATCGCTGCGCAGCACTTCCTGGTCATTGATGAAATAGCGGCCTTCGGCGTTGATCAGCACGCTGAGCGAGCGCGGCGGCTCGTTGCTGGGCTGCTGGCTGGCGGTCGGCAGCTGCACCTGCAGCGTCGAGCGCGCATCGAAGGTGGTGGTGACCACGAAGAAGATGATCAGCACCAGGATGACGTCGATCAGCGGCACCAGATCGATATGCGGCTCATCCTGGGATCGGTCATTGCCGATACGCATCGATCAGGCCTTCGCCGTGGCAGCGTGGGCTGGCCGCGCCGGCGCGGCCGGGTTCATCACCCCGGGGCGGCCGTCGAGCGTATCCAGCAGGGCACTGGCTTCCTGTTCCATTTCCACCACATAGCCGTGGATCCGGCCCTTGAAATAGCGATGGAACATCAGCGCCGGGATGGCCACGATCATGCCGGTGGCGGTGCACACCAGCGCCTTGCCGATGCCGCCGGCCAGCTGGTTCACGTCGCCCACGCCATGGTCGAGGATGCCCAGGAACATCTGGATCATGCCGATCACGGTGCCCAGCAGGCCCAGCAGCGGGCCGGCCGAGGCGATGGTGCCCAGCGCGTTGAGGAAGCGCTCCATGCGGTGCACCAGGTGGCGCCCGGTGTCCTCGATCCGCTCACGGATCTGGTCGCGCGGGCGGTTGCGCGCTTCCAGCGCAGCGGCCAGCAGCGCGCCCAGCGGCGAGTTGGCGCGCAGGGTCTGCAGGTGCGCCGGGTCAAGCTTGCCGCGTGCGGCCCAGTTGCGCACTTCCTGGCCAAGCCCGGGCGGCAGCACTTCCGTTCGCCGCAGGGACCAGAAACGCTCCAGGATGATCGCCAAAGCCAGTACGCCCAACAGCAGCAGCGGCACCATTGGCCAGCCACCGGCCTTGACCAGTTCCCACACGTTTCAACCCTCCGGCCCAACGGCCGCTTGTTCGTTCGGCGATAGGATAGCAGCCGACCGCGCCCGCCCAGCGGCATCCCACCACCGGGATGCGTGGATACGCTGTTCACGCAGCTGCAGCCCTTGTGCACCAAGCCATATGCGGATCGCCCCGGAATCGGCCGTGGCCAGTACCTCGGCCCCTTGCGCCTGCCAGCGCTGGACCACGTCCTGGCGAGGGTGCCCGAAGCGGTTGCGGTGCCCGGCCGAGACCACCGCCAGCCGTGGCGCCACAGCCTCGACCCACGGCGCGCTGGAGCTGCCGCCGCTGCCATGGTGCGGCACCAGCACCACATCCGCCTTCAGCGCTGCCGGAGACGCCTCCAGCAGCGTCCGCTCGGCCGGCCGGCCGATGTCACCCGGCAGCAGGACCACGCCGTGGCGGCTGGCGATGCGCAGCACGCAGCTGTCTTCGTTCTCGGCCTGACGGCTGCCCGGCGCCGGGTGCAGGACCTGGAAATCTACCCCGTCCCACTGCCAGCGCAGCCCCTGCTGGCAGGGCGTGGCGCCAGCGATGGTGCTGCCCGGTGGCGCCAGCAGCTGCAGTCCGGGCAGCTGCCGTCGCAGGCTGGACAGGCTGCCGGTGTGATCAAGATGATCATGGCTGAGCATCACCTGCCGGGGCGGCGCCTGTCCGAGCGCGCGCAGGGCCGGGACCAGAATGCGCTCGTTGCCCTCGCCGCCGGTCGGAGGCCCTACGTCGTACCAGAGCGCGTGCCGCGCTGTACGCACCAGCACCGCTGTGCCCTGCCCCACATCGTGCACCAGCAGCTCCAGTTCCCCCTCGGCCGGTGCATGCCGCGCCGGCCACAACAGCGGCAGGCACAGCAGCAGGCCCGCCAGGCCACCGCCGGCGCCGCGTGGCAGCAGCCACCAGAACACCCCCACCAATGCCGCCGGTACGGCCCAGCGCGGCGCCTCGGCCAACCACCACATGGCCTGCGGGTGCAGCGCCAGTGGCTGCAGCGCCTGCCAGCTCAGCTCGAACAGACAGGCCGCAGCACGCCAGGACCAGCGGCCGGCTCCCTCGTGCAGCGCATGCAGCCCCGTACCCAGCAACGACAACGGCACCACCAGCAACGTCCACCACGGAATGATCGGCAGGTTGACCAGCGGCCCCAACCGCGCGGTGCCGCCGAACAGGGCCACGCACAGCGGCAACAGGCCGAGGCTGGCCACGCCCTGGGCGGCCAGGAAGCCACGCAGGCCCCCACCGGCACCCTCCGGCCCGGTTCGCGGCAGGCACCACAGCAGCCACAGCACCCCGCCAAAGCTGAGCCAGAAGCCGGCCGACAACACCGACAGCGGCGCCGGCAGCAGCATCACCATCGCGGCCAGGGCCAACCCCTGCCCCGCACCCACCGGGCGACGTCCGGCACGGGCCAGTGCCACCAGCCCGATCATCAGCGCCGCGCGTACCGTTGGCAGCGCGCCGCCGGCGGCCACGGCATAGGCGGCTGCGGCCAGCGCTGCACCCCATGCCGCCGCCTGCGGCCGTGGCCAGCAACGTCCCAGCACCGGGCACAGCCACCACGACAAGCGGCACAGCAGTACCCCGAAGCCCGCCACCACGCCCACGTGAAAACCGGAAATGGCGACCAGATGGGTCAGGCCCAGCGCGCGCAGGTGTTCCCAGTCGGCATCGGACAGCCCGCGGGTATCGCCCAGCGCCAAGGCCTGCACGAACCGCGCGGCAGGATGTGCCACCTGCGTAGCGATGGCGTCACTGCTGCGCTCGCGCCAGGCTGGCAGGCCCTGCGCAGGCGCGCGCTCACGCGCAGCCCCCGGGTCGCGTACCGTGCCATTGCCGGAGATGTCGCGCAGCAAGGCATGGCGTTCGCCATCGAAGCCGCCGGGATTGATCCGCGAACGTGGCGCACGCACGCGCAGCGGCAACTGCCAATGCGATCCCGCACGAACCGCATGCCGCCCACCCTCGGCCTCGTGCGCTGACGACCCGCGCCACGGATCGTTCCAGGTGACCTGCAGGCGCTTGCCGCGCAGCGCTGGCAGCGCATCGGCCTCATCCACGTGCAACACGAAACGGGTGTAGCCGGGCCCCCGCTGCGGAAGATCGGCGACTCGTCCGCTCACCCGCACATCCTGCGGCGGCGCGCCGGGTGGCAGCTGGCCGTGCAGCGCCCAATGCCCGTGCAATGTTGCCCATGCCAGGCCGAGCACGATTGCAGCCCAGGGGCGGCCGCGCCAGCGCAGCAGCCAGCCCGCGCCGCCGGCAACCGCCATCGGCGCGCTCAGCCACAGCGGCAGCAGCGCCGGCATCTGCACGCAGGCCAGCGCGCCCAGCACCAGGCCGGCAGCGCAGCCGGGGCCGAACAGGGCCGGCGCGGAACGTTCGGAAGCCATTCCATCAGCCTGCCGCCAGGCGCTACAGGCTGCCTATCGGGGTTTCCCCCGCGCGGCTGTCAGCGCCGGACGGTGCCGCGATGGAAGTTGACCCGGAAGCTGGCACCACCGCCGGTGGCCTCGCCGACACTGACCGAGCCGCCGTGATGCTGCACGATTTCCTTCACCAGATGCAGGCCGAGGCCACTGCCGCTGCCCGCCGCGCGAAGGCGATGGAACGGCTCGAAGATCGCTTCACGGTCACTCACCGGAATACCGGCGCCCTGATCGCTGACTTCCAGAAGGCCACGTGCATCCAGGCGCACGCAGATGGTGCCGCGCCCGCCGCCGTGGACGATGGCGTTGTGCACCAGGTTGGCGATCACCCGCCCCAGCGCCAGGCTGTCGCCATGGATCCACACGGGCGACTCCGGCGCATCCACCTCGAAGCCATAGCCGGCGCCGACCACCAGTGGCGCCAGATCGGCGGCCGCTTCACGCACCAGCAGCGCCAGATCCAGCCGCTGCAGTGCGCCGACATTGCGATCGAGCCGCTGCAGGTCAAGCAGGTGCTCGGCGACGTTGCCGAGCCGCGCCACGTCGGTCAGCAGCTGCGATTTCAGCTCACCCTGCGGCAGCTGCGACAAGCGCGCCTGTACCACTGCAATCGGCACCCGCAGTTCGTGCGCGGCATCGGCGAGGAACTTGTCACGTGCTGCATAGCCCTGCTGCACCTTGTCGATCGCGTCGTTGAAAGCTTCCACCAGCGGCGCGACCTCGGTCGACACCAGCTGCGCATCCAGCCGCGCACCCGGCTGGCCGATATCCAGCTCCTTGGCCTGCTGTGCGGACCGACGCACGCCGCGCATCGCACGGTGGATCACGGTCGGCATCACCAGCAGCGTGATCACGATCAGCGGCAGGAAGAACCACAGGCCGATCAGGCGCAGCACCATCAGTGCGCCGTCCAGCAGCCCGCCCTTCGGCGCCCCGCCCACCATCACCGTGATGCGCCGCCCATCCTCGTTGCGGATCATCACCCGCGCAACGTCCAGATAGGGCGGCACCAGTGAACCCAGTTCGGTGGCGCCCACCGTCGGCAAGCGTGCCAGCAACGGGGCGTGGACCGCAGGAATCGTGCCGCGCTCCAGCCACGTGCCCCTGTCATCAACCGCCGCGAACCAGAGGTTGCCCCCCGCCCCTGCATTGAGCCTGTCCCAGCGCGCCTGGTCCAGTACCAGCCGGCCGCCTTCGCTGTGCACGGCTTTGGCTACCGCCTCGGCCGTGAACATGTCCATTCCCCAAGTGTCCTTGTCGCCCCAGGTCAGGATCAACGCGGCCACCGCGAACAACACAGTGAAGGCCTGCGCCAGGAACAACCGCCAGGCCAGGCCGAGCGTGATGGAGCGGATCGGTCGGGTCATCTCACGCCTCCGCCAGCAGATAGCCGACGCCGCGGATCACATGGATCTCCACACCGGCCCCGGCCTGCTGCAGCGCCTTGCGCAGCTTGGAAATGTGCGCGTCGAGTGCATTGGACTGGATCTCGTCATCAAACCCGTACACCGCCGCTTCCAGCGCGCTGCGTGTGACCGTGCGCCCCTGGCGCATCGCCAGCGCCTGCAGCACCAGCACCTGGCGCCGGGGCAGTGCCAGCGGCTGGCCTCCCACCTGCGCCTGCAGCGATTCGAAGTCGAATTCCAGCCGCCCCAGGTGCAGGCGCGGCGTCACCATCGCCGAGGGCCGCCGTGAGACTGCACGGATCCGCGCCATCAGTTCCTCGATCGCCACTGGCTTCACCAGGTAGTCATCGGCCCCCACATCCAGGCCCTCGACCTTGTCTGACAACGTGCCCTTGGCGGTCAGCATGATCACCGCCAGGTTAGGCCGCAGTGCACGCGCGGTGGCGACGAACGCCGCGCCATCGCCATCGGGCAGCTGGCGGTCGAGCAACATCAACTGGTGTACCGGTTCGCGCAGCGCGATCGTAGCTTCGGCCAGGCTTCCAACCACGTCGGCGACCACGCCCTGCCGCTCCAGGCCCGATTGCAGGGCTCGGGACAGATCGGGATCGTCTTCGACCAGGAGGATGCGCATCAGGGGGTTCGGCTACCGGAAACGCTGCCGATCATAGTGCCTTGCGCCGGGTTTGGGCGCCTTCGCGTGCCGATTGCCGACGCGCAATGTTCTGACAATGTTGCGCCCGCACCATGCACAGCCATCCTCCGCAAAGTGGCTGATCGATGCCGTTGCTGCCCCCGACCCTGCTGCGCCTGTTGCTGTTCTCCGCTGCCATCAGCTTTCCGTTGGCCGCCAACCAGCGGTTCGCGATGCAGTAAAGGACAGCCCGATGGCGCGGCGTGGGACACAGACGTCGGCCTTCGTTTCCCTGATGCGCTCGTTCTGAGCGAGCGCCCGTTACAGACAAGGACACCCCTCATGGCCTGCGTCTCCGCCCCCCTCGAAGCCCATGCGATCCTGTGTGCTCCCGACCTGGACAGCGCAGAACGTGCGTATCTGGGCCTTATGCCCGATCTGGAGCATGTGGATGCGCTGGCACGCCGCGCACTCGGGCTTTCGCGCGTCGCCGATGCGGCACGCACCTACGCGCTGTCGATGACCCTGGTCGGGCTGCGCCTGCAGGAACTTGAGATGAGCGAAGCGACCGCAAAGGAGCACCGCCAGGCTACGCTGCACAGCCTGCGGCAGGTCTTCAACGCCTGAGCGCAGGGGCACGATGGCTCAGCGGAAGGTGGCCCAGGCCAGCACCGCAGCCAGCAGAGCTACCCAGACCACGGCCTTGAAGGTGCTTTCCAGCATGTTGCCGCCGAACAGCAGCTCGACGAATGGATTGGTCCGGGGATCCGGAACATGCTCGCTCATCTGAGACGGATCCTGAGAGTGGTAGGGACGCGCACGCCTGCGCAGAAGGCAGTCCAGTACGGGCAGGGCATTGACGGCGACGCGCGGAACGTCTGCTTAACAACTCGCGCCGCAGTTCGGGTATGTTCCGGACAACGCTGCGTTCAAGGATGATCAATGCTCAAGCGCGCCCTGGTTCCTGTTGCTGCCCTGCTGCTGTCGGCGTTGATCATCGCGCTGGGATGGCAGAACCGCCAGTTGCGGCAGATCAACGAGCAGATGGCCGCCCAGCTGCAGGCCATGCAGCATGAGGCGCATGGCCTGGCGCTGGGCACGCGTGCCGATACGTTGGCATTGAAAACCACCCAGCGCACCCGGGTGATGATCGGCGGCGAACGCAGCACTGCCCAGATCCTGTACTTCTTTTCCACCGCCTGCCGCTATTGCCTGGCCTCGATGCCGCAGCTGCAGCAGATTGCTGGCGGACGTGGCACCAGCGAGCTGGTCGGCGTGGGCCTTCCTCCCTACGATGAACTGGCCGACTACGCCGGCAAGCACGATCTGCGCTTCCCGATTGCCATCGACAGCGACGGCGATGCCGCCAGACGCTACCGCGCCACGGTCACACCGATGCTGGTGGTGCTGGCTGCAGATGGCAGCGTGGCCTACAAACACGTCGGCCAACTCGATGAGCAGGTCGTGCAGGCCGCCATGAAGTCGCTGGCGCCTCGCCTTGCATTGCACTGAGGCGCCACGCGCCCGATCCGCGCGCCCGCCCTCGCCACCAGATTCGCGCCACAACCGGCACTCCGGTGCCTTCGGCAACTGCAACACCAACGCCAACCAAGGAGATACACATGATCGGAAAGAAGGTCCTTTCGTCCGTCGCCGGTATCGTCGTTGTCGCCGCGCTGTCGTTCGGCGCGTCCCAGGCCTTTGCGAAGCCAACCAAGGCTGGCTTCGCGCCGGGCTGCACCTACACGCCGGGCTGCGTTTTCGGCGGCAACGGGACAATCGGTGGTACCCGCATCTGCTGCCAGCCGAACTGACCTGTGCAAGGCCGTCCCGCAAACGGCCTACACCGTGCATTTCCACACCTGAAGGAGCCACGCATGATCGGTAAGAAGAAGCTGTTCTCGTCTGTCGCCGGTATCGTCGTTGTCGCGGCCATGGCCTTCGGCACCAGCCAGGCCTTTGCCGTTGCGCCCAAGACCGGCTATGCGCCCGGTTGCGAGCCGCATCCGAGCTGCCCGTTCGGCAACTCCGGCAAGCCTGGCCAGGTGCTGTGCTGTGATCCGCTGTAATCGAAGCCGAGCTGCGGGTCGCCAGCGCTGACCCAGCGCAGCGGTGTTGATCGGCGCCCACCCGCATTGGGCATCGCGCCGGGCCGTCTCTTGGGGCGGCCCGGCACTTCCGGCCCCGGATTCATCCTTCCCCGGGCGCCTTGGCGCGCGCTTTACCGGCTTTCGTCGCATACCGGTTTCACACCGCAGGGGGCAGTGCCACGCTGGACTCCCTTCTCCGGAGCACCGTGCCATGCCGATGCTTGCCCTGCTGCTGTTGTGCGCTGGCCTGTTCGGCCGCGATACCGACGCCGGGGATGCTTCCCTGCGCAGCCAGATCCTGCAGGCCGAGGCTGGGCAGGCAGGAGCATCCCCAATGCCGGATGAGAAAGCAGACCCGGCCACCCTTCAGCTTTACCGGCTGCGCCAGGATCGCGTGCTGCGCGTGGGCAACCAGCCCCTGCGGGCGGACACCCCGCAGCAGCGCACCGGCTCGGCACGCGTTGCGCAGGTCTGGGAATGCGTGGACGGGCATTGGCGGCTGCAGCGCATGATCAGCATCGACGAATGGGTGGCCCAACGCTGACCGCTGGCTGCAGCCCACTGGCGCAAACGAAAAAAGCCGGCCCGGGGCCGGCTTTCATTCTGATCCACCGTTGCACCGGCAGTGCCGGGAGCCAGGTGGTGGGCGGTACAGGGTTCGAACCTGTGACCCCTACCATGTCAAGGTAGTGCTCTACCGCTGAGCTAACCGCCCATCTTGTTCTTGCCGCCCGAAAGCTGGCCTTGCTACGTAAAAACCCGGCGCCAGGGCCGGGCTTTGCATTTCACGACAGCCCTCTTCCGAGGACTTCGTGGTGGGCGGTACAGGGTTCGAACCTGTGACCCCTACCATGTCAAGGTAGTGCTCTACCGCTGAGCTAACCGCCCGTTTTTGCTTCTGAACGTTCGCGATTGCGTCGGTGCAGGCCGCGTATATTACGTATGCCCGCCGTGAAGTGCAATACTTTCGTGAAGAAGATGCTGCACTGCCGCGTTCAGCCCAGACTCGCCTCCTTCAGCTGCCTGATCTGGTCGCGCACGCGGGCCGCGTCCTCGAATTCGAGGTCCTTCGCATGCTGGTACATCTGCTGTTCCAGCGCCTTGAGACGGGACGCCAGCTGGGCCGGGCTGAGCGAGCCATAGTCGCCCCCGTCCTCGGCCACGCCAGGCCTGCCCTTGCCCTTGCCCTTCTTCGCTTCCTTCTCTGCCGCATCCGAACGCGCGCCTTCCAGCACGTCGACGATCGGGCGCGCCACCGAGCGCGGCACGATGCCATGTTCCTCGTTGTACTCGACCTGTTTGGCACGACGGCGGTCGGTCTCATCGATCGCGGCCTGCATCGAACGGGTGATCTTGTCCGCATACAGGATCGCCTTGCCACGCACGTTGCGCGCGGCACGGCCGATGGTCTGGATCAGCGAACCGGTGGAACGCAGGAAGCCCTCCTTGTCGGCATCAAGGATCGCCACCAGCGATACCTCGGGCATGTCCAGGCCTTCGCGCAGCAGGTTGATGCCGACCAGCACGTCGAACTTGCCCAGCCGCAGGTCGCGGATGATCTCCACGCGCTCGACCGTGTCCACGTCCGAGTGCAGGTAGCGCACGCGGATACCATGTTCGGTGAGGTATTCCGTGAGATTCTCGGCCATGCGCTTGGTCAGCGTGGTGACCAGCACGCGGTCGCCCGCCTTGATGCGCGCGTTGGCCTCGCTCATCAGGTCGTCGACCTGGGTACCGACCGGGCGGATCTCCACCACCGGGTCGATCAGGCCGGTCGGGCGCACCACCAGTTCGGTGATCTCGTCACCGGCTTCACGCAGTTCATAGGGCCCGGGCGTGGCCGACACGTAGATGCTGCGCGGGCAGCGCTCCTCCCACTCCTCGAAGCGCAGCGGGCGGTTGTCCAGCGCCGACGGCAGGCGGAAACCGAATTCGACCAGGGTCTCCTTGCGCGAGCGGTCGCCCTTGAACATGGCGCCGATCTGCGGAATGGTCACGTGCGATTCGTCGATCACCAGCAGTGCATCCGGCGGCAGGTAATCGAACAGGGTCGGCGGCGGCTCGCCGGCATTCTTGCCGGTCAGATGCCGGGAGTAGTTCTCGATGCCGTTGCAGTAGCCAACCTCGGCCATCATTTCCAGGTCAAACTGGGTGCGCTGGGCCAGGCGCTGCGCCTCCACCAGCTTGTTCTGCGCGTACAGCTGCTCCAGCCGCTCCTTCAGCTCCACCTTGATCGTCTCGATCGCTGCCAGCACGCGCTCGCGCGTGGTCGCGTAGTGTGTCTTCGGATAAACAGTGAAACGCTGCATGTTGCGCAGCGTCTCGCCGGTCAGCGGGTCGAACAGTGTGATCTTCTCGACCTCGCCATCGAAAAGTTCCAGGCGCAGCGCCTCGCTGTCCGACTCGGCCGGGAACACGTCGATCACTTCGCCACGCACGCGGAACGTACCGCGCTGCAGCTCGTACTCGTTGCGCGTGTACTGCAGCTGGGTGAGGTGATTGATCAGGTCGCGCTGGTCGATGCGCTCGCCCTTGGACAGTATCAGGCGCAGCGACAGATAGTCCTCGGGTGCACCCAGGCCATAGATCGCCGACACCGTGGCCACCACGATCGCATCCGGGCGCGACAGCAGGGTCTTGGTTGCCGCCAGCCGCATCTGCTCGATGTGCTCGTTGATCGAACTGTCCTTTTCGATGAAGGTGTCCGACGACGGCACGTAGGCTTCCGGCTGGTAGTAATCGTAGTAGCTGACGAAGTACTCCACCGCGTTGTGCGGGAAGAATGCCTTGAACTCACCGTACAGCTGCGCCGCCAGCGTCTTGTTCGGCGCCATGATCAGCGTCGGCTTCTGCACGTTCTGGATGACGTTGGCGATGGTGTAGGTCTTGCCCGAACCGGTGACGCCCAGCAGGGTCTGCTTGGCGATGCCCGCTTCGAAGTTGCTGGTCAGCTTTGCGATGGCATCAGGCTGGTCGCCTGCCGGCGAATACGGCGAGACGAGTTCAAAACGGTCGCTCATGGTGTTGCCAGTTCCCGGGAAGAGTGAGTATACGGGGCAAGCGGTGACGGCCAGCTGAGGGGTTTCCGGGCAGGCGGGCGCGGCAGTGCCTGATGGCGCCGGCGACGCTGGACGAGGGAGGCTGGACTCATGCGCCACTGCCCAATCCCCAGCCCTACGGCGCCGCGAGGCATGCACCTGGTCGAACTGATGGCGGTGGTGGCCGTGTTGGCCGTGCTGCTGGCCGCCGGATGGCCCACCCTGCATTCGATGCTGTTGCGGCAGCGTGCGGACGCCACCCGTATCAACCTGCAGTCCGGACTCGCTGCTGCGCGCTACCAGGCGATCATGCGCCGAAACTTGATCGGCACCTGCGCAAGTACCGATGGCCACCACTGCGGCGACGACTGGAGCCAGGGGTGGGTCATCTACAGGACGAGCGGCCGGCGCGAACCCCCCTCTTCTGCCGACGCTATTCTGATGCACCAGGCAGGCTTTCCGAACATCAAGATCCGGGGAACCACCAGCAGTGGCCGGCCGCAGCTTTACTTCCAACCGGATGGCCGCAGCCCTGGAGCCAATCTGACGCTGCGCATCTGCGCGGACGGCCGTGAGCACTCCCGGATAATCGTCAGCAACAGCGGGCGCGTCCGATCAACACGGACCAGGACCGATCGACCCTGCTAACAACAAAAAAGGCCTGCGGATGACCGCAAGCCTTTGATGCGTATAACCTGGCGCCCGAAGTTGGACTCGAACCAACGACCCCCTGATTAACAGTCAAGTGCTCTAACCGGCTGAGCTATTCGGGCGGGGAGGCGCATTGTAATCACCTCGATCAGAGAGTGCAACACTCCTGCCCACGACGCCCGCCGGCGCGCTTTTCCACATCACCAGCATTCGGACAGCGTGCCCTTGGATGTCTTCACATTGGCCTGGTTGAGGGACAGGTCACCACACTTGTCTTCGGCCTGAGCATTGGCAGCCGTCGCCGTAAACGTAAACGTCGATTGCGCGGTTTCCATGGACAAGGTGTAGGCCGCAGTGCCGCCCTCGCGTGGCGAGTTGATGGAATCAGCTCCGCCCGGGAAGGTGAAGCCCACATAGGTGTTGTTGATGGTGTGGTAGCGCTCGGCCAGCTGCGCATACTCCACCAGATCGGCCTTGGCCTGCGCACGCCGCGACTTCCGCACATGTTCGCTGTAGTTTGGGTACGCGATCGCAGCGAGGATCGCCACGACTGCCACCACGATCATCAGTTCAATGAGAGTGAATCCGCGGGCCAGGCGGCCAGGGGCGAACGTCGTGTGCATTGCAGCAACTCCATTGATCGACGAAGCACGGACACTACTCACTGGATCTGCCTCCACGACTGGCGACCACACGGGTAAGGCAAGTACATCGGTTTTGCACCTGCCACCGAAATCTGCATCAGGCAGGCCTCGCCCGGCGGCGTCGGTGGAGGAGTCCCTGGTTCACCCGGATCCGGCGGCGCAAGGCGAGGGACAACAGAGGTCGTGACATCCCTGACCGGTGCGTTGCCGCCCGTTTCCAGGGATACACCGGCCGTACCTGCCCCCGGCGACGTGCCGTCCGGTGCACCGAAGCGCACCTGCGACATTGCCGCTTCGCCACTGCCGGCCTGCAGGCCAAACACCCAGTTCGCGCCATCCACCGAGCAGCCCTTGGCCTCGGACGGGATATAGGTGGGCATGAACACCACTCCGGAAACGATGCGCGGATTGCCGACCGCACGCTCCTTGTTGGACAGCGTTACGGTCCAGCCGCGGCTTAGCGCCGGAACAGTGCCCGGAAGCAGGGTGCGAACGCCATTCTCAAATTGCGCCGCGAACGGGCGCAGATTGGCCGACGTCAGCGTAGCACTGGGCTGCCCGGTTTCAACGTCATTGATGCCATACAGCGCCTGCACCGCAGCGTCGTTCTCATCGCCGTAGTACGAGAAGCTGCCGGTGCCGAAGATCAGCATCACGCCACCGGATGGGCCTGTGGTTACCGTCAAGCCGCCGGTGATGGGTTGGCGATAGGTTCGCTTGTCACTGCGATCGACATGGGTATCGGTGGTGAACAGCGGAACCGTCGGTGCCGCGTCGGCACGCAGGTCGAACTTCCAGACCGCTCCGCGCTTGTCAGCACCATAGACGGTATCAGCAAGACCATCGCGGACCCGTTCGTTCTGTCCAGCCCCACCCCAACGATCCACCACCACAATGTTGCCCAGCCCATTGCTGCCGGCAGGCAGATCCGTACCCGACTCGACCGCCTCGATCATGCGGATGGTCGGCGTATTGCCAGCCGCCATGTCGACCACGAACAACACGGCTTTTCCGCTCTTGCTTTCATAGCCATTGCCAAAGATCGCCCGGAAGCCCACCGAGCCGTCAGAGTTCTTCATCGGCACGATCACCGGCTTGCCCAGCACGTAGCCGATATTGCTCCTTACGTCCTCATCCAGCGAGGCGTTGAGATCACTGATCTCCCACAGCAGCGAACCGGTGCCGCCGAAGCTGGCCGGATCAGACACATCCAGCGCGAACACGCTGCGCCCACCGGCACCCGCCGTGCCGACCAGCGAGGTCGTCCAGCTTCCGCCGCTGTAGGTATCACTGATCGTCACCGGGCCATCGACATAGTAGCGATGCTGGAAGCGCTGGACGTTCTGGTTGGTGGGATCGTTGGGCAGCAACAGATTGCCCATATGACCCAACGACGTGGATGGGATATAGGCAAACAGCTCCTTGCCACCATCGCTGTCCATCTCGCCATCCGCGCCCATGCCGCCATCAAAGGCGTGCAGCATCCCGTCGTTGGCAGCCGCGTAGACCATGTAGCGTCGGTCATTGCGCTTGGTGACCATATAGTCGGCATAACTGGTGCCCATCGCGCCTGGCAGGCGACGGAAGCCGTAGTCATCCAGCGGCGAACTCAGGGCCGGCGTAGAGGTGATGATGTCCCCAAGCACTGTGGTACGGTCGCGCAGCTTGCCGCCGCTGCGCTTTTCGTTGGTTGTGTCTCCACGCAGGTACGCCACGGCGGTAGCCGAATTCGTGGCGAGCCCTTCGAGTTCCGAGGCACTGCAGATCAGCATGCCCGGATACATCACACTCGACTTGTCGCACAGGTTGGCCAGGCTGACATTACTGCCGGTGAAATCAACCAGTTCACCGTTGCGCCAGAAGCGGATGCGGCGCAATGCGGCCGCTGGCATCTTCGCCGACGCTTCCCATGCCTCCTCCGAGACAATCCTGCGCGTTGACTCGTCCACCTTCAGCGAGTAGGCATGCAGCCTGCCGTACCAGTCGGTGCCGTTGTTGGTCGCCTCGTAGAACGGCTCCACCGACAGCGAGCCCACGCCGATACGAGCCCCCGTCAACGAACGCGAGCCGGACGGCGTGGCCCCCTGGGCAACATTGCTGATGATCCGGCGCATGGCAGCGGTGATTTCGCCCGGGCGCGTGGCGTTGACCATCTCGCCGCGGGTGTCATACACCGCGTTCCACAGCTCGTCGACCGCTTCCGGCTTGAGATCCTGCGTCGTGGTCGGGAAATTGGGCTTGACAACATACGGATCTGGGCTGAGCACCCAGGGCCTCTTCGGGTCCGGAAGGTACTTGACGCCGAACTCTTTGCCCTGAGTACCCAGCGTCACACCGTAGAAGTTCATGTGCAGTTTCTTGTTGCAGTCCAATGACGGGTCCGGACTGGAACTGCTGCACTCTGCAGGAACCGGCACAGAGCTGTTATCAAGGTCTTCAATCAGCGGGCCCTTGTAGTAGGGCGCCACCAGGTCCTTCATCAGAGTCTTGTTGCCGCTTTCATTGATATACCCATCAGTGAACAGCATGCCCGCATTCTTCTGGCAGGCCAATAGCACTGGCGCGCCGTCATCCGTGCGCTGGAACTGCTGGCCAAGGTAGTCTGCGGCAGAACGGTTCGGCGTGGTCCCACTGGCTCGCATTCTGCTCATGATGTCGTAAAGCAACTTCGACTTTTCGGTCTCGTCGGTCATGTTGTGCATCTTGACCTGCTCACGATCATTGATTCGGAACCAGCCCACACGCAGGTTCGTAGTGCCATGCAGCGCATTGGTGGCCGCACCGATCAACGCTTCGCGACGGGTCCGATACAGGCTGAACCAGTTGGCGAAGTTCTGCATCGCCTTGTTGTACTTGGCCTGGTCCTTGTTGAAGTTATCCAGTTTGATCTCATACCTGTAGAGCGTACCCGGACGCCCGCCAACGGGGTTGGTCACCGCCACCGGGGATGCGGTATAGCCGTAATCGGCCGGCAGCGAGGCCGGGTTTTCCAGGTAGAACGTGGCTGGATAGAACACCATTGCGGCACTGCAGCTTCTGCTCAGCGTCACCTTCTGATTCAGCACAGCGAAGCCGTCCTTCACACTGCTGTTCCGGCTGGTAATATCGCTGCATCGATTGTTTTCAATCCTCGTATCTTTCGGCAGTTCCATACCGCTATAGAACTGAAAACGCCAGTTTGCGGCTTTTCCGCTCACAACAATGGACGTCATTGTCGAATTGGCAGCGAGATTAAGGATGCCGGTCTTCTTGTCGTCTGGCGTACCCGGTCGCGGATCCAGGGGCGCTGCGGCCGGATCAATCGGATCACTTGGGAAATTAGCAGCCGAACCCGTAAGCCCGGTTTTCCAGGAATCATAGGTCTCGCGAGGATCAAAGTAGGAGCCGTTGACATCCGGAGATCGCACAAAGCCATAGGCATCCAATGGCGGAACTGCCAGATTTGAATCTCGGCCGTAGCTGGGGAAAACATAGTGATACATGTTCCCGGAATCGACATAGCCGTACGCCACATTGCCACTGTAGAAGCTCGTCCCGCTCCAGCGATAGACACCGTCGCGGGTATTGTTCAGCACCTCCCACAGCATCGAGCCGGAATCATCCAGCGCCATCAGGAATGCCGGTGCCGTCTGCACCTGGATGTTCAGCGGCGCCTGCGCCAGCGTACCCTGGCCCTGGGCCGCCATCAGGGTATAGATGAAGTAGCCCCCACCCAGCGCCAGTGCGGCGCCACCTGCGGCCATGAAGCGGAATTTGCGCGAAGCCATGGCCTGCGTCCTCAGAGTTTGAATACGGTATCGATGACCACTGCGGACGAGCTGGCATCCACATCGTCAGTGGCAAATCCGGTGATCTGGTAGATCGGTGTGATGTCTTCCAGTGGCCGCCCCATCTCCAGTGCCGATTCACCAATGACGCAACTGTCGATCTGCCTTACGTTGACGGCAGGGCGAGTATCGTCGCGGCGCTCCACGGCCCAATCGGCCGGGTCGAATCCGTCATCGCAGACCCGCGACACATCGCTGGCCTGTACCAGGCTCTCGTCGCCGACATCCTGGCGATTGGCGATCTGTTCCACCGTGCGCTCGGCTGCACGCACCACACCTTCTGAATTCTGGAACGCCCGGTTGGCGGCTCGGTAGTTGGCTGCCATCTTCTCCTGCATGCCCGCCACCTGCATGCCAGCGATACCCAGCAATGCCAGCAGGATGAGCATGATCAACGCGACATACAACACCGCACCGCGTTGCTGGCGGGGGGCGGTGACGGGTCTGAATGAACGCTGGAAATGGGGCATGATCAGTTTCCGAACAAGCGATTGCGCAGGGCAATCGACACTTCATAACTGGACCGGTAGCGACCGTCGGGCTTGTCACTGTTGGTGAACTCAACGCCGAGCACCGATAGCGCATTGGCCGATTGGGCCGAGGACGACGGCGATGGGCTACGCGCCAGCAATCCGACCTGCACCTGCCCCACGCGCAACCACTGTGCAGCACCCTCGGCATTGGCATCCGTGCTGACCCCGCCGGCTGCGGCGAGCTGGGTGATGTTGCCGGCCGGCGGAGTGCTGATACTGATGTTGGCAGTGTTGTCCAGGCCGTACATCAGCTGCAGGCTTTCGATGCCTTCCACCAGCTCTTCATTGATCGTGTACTCCCCATCGCTGTCGGCACGCGCTCGCCGCAGGCCAGGCTGTTTCGTCTCCGGATTGATACCCACGTAATAGACCATCGACTCGGCGCGATAGAGCATCGTCTGCCCGGTTGGCTGGGCCACGTAGCGCGACAGATCCAGAGAGGTCGCAGTCACCCGCGCAGCGCTCAACGTGCCTGCGAACACATCGGCATGCCCACAGTCAGCGATGCCGAACAGAGTGGGCGTGCTGATGCCATCGCTGGTCAGGCGCGCGACGTGGTCACTGTCCACGTCCAGGAGTGCATCGCCGCCATCGGAAGATATCGCCGTGACCGGCACCCCCATGGGGGCGAAGAAGCGGAGCAACAGCACATCGCTGCCGCCGGCCGGTGCCGGGCTCAATCCGGCGATCGCGGCCGGCAGGCCCTGGGGCGCCGACCAGTCCGCGCCAAGCGCCAGACTGCCACCGGGAGCCGTGTCGGGAGCGTCGAAGCCCTGGATGGAAACACTGAAATCCAATGGACTGCCATCACCGGAGGTCGCACCGAGATGCGATACCGGGTCTCCCTGATTCTTCACTACATGGGCCTGGTCGTTGACGCAGCCCATGTGCCCGGCCATCCGGATGTCCCGCTCCAGGAAGTCCAACGCGAATCGTGCATTTTCCTGGACGCGGGAGGCCCCCTCAGACAGGCGCGAAGCCGTCTGTGAGGCAATGAACACCTGGACCACGCCCAGCATCAACACCAAGCTGATCACCAGCGCAACCATCAGTTCGACCAGCGATAGACCAGCCATGGAGGTACGATGTTTCATGGTCATGCTCACAGTTCCGTCGCCAGCGCGAAGGTAGTGGCCTTGTCCGGATCATCCGGATCCCAGCGCTGGTCGCCCCAGGTGATCGCGACGTTCACCACGCCCCCCTTGTAGGTCACCTCGGCACCGGCATCGGCACCCAGCGCCTTTACAACCTGGCATTGCCAACGTTCAATTTTTGCAGCAATAGCGACGTCGCCGGTATCGGCCGTGCACGCCTTCTCTGCGGTTTTGCTGCCTGCCTCAAACGACGCGGCGGTGTACCACGCCGCTTGATAGCGGTTGCTGCGCATCTGCTCGGTCAGGTCGTAGGCGAGATTGGTTGCCTGGGTACGATAGTTGGCGCTCTGTACGAAGCGGACGTTCATGGTCTGCAGCAGGGCGAATCCCAGCAGGCCGAATGCCAGAACGATAATTGCAACCAGCACTTCCAGCAGAGTGAAGCCGCCCGCTTGGCGTGCGCGGATGGAACGCGGGTTCATGAGCAGGTTTCCTTGCTGCTGCGGATCTGCCCAGAGGCATTTACCGTAAGAGTGCGTTTGTCCAGTGCGCCCTTGCTGCACACATCCGGCTCCAGCTGGATCGACTGATCGCTGGCGGCCCTGCGGCGCCCCCGCCCATCGAAGGCGATCTCTTCCGACGGCCCACTCAGCTGCAGCTTGGGGCTGCCGCTGACGAACCGCAGTACGGTTTCCCCGGAGGACATCGTGCCATCACCATCGGTGTCAGTGAAGGCCAGCATGCCGGCAGACCAGTTACCGTCACAGCTCGCGCCGTCGCTGCTGCCACACACGCCACCGCCGCGGTTGCTGCGAATTGCCTCGCTCCGCGCCAGGCTGAGCAGGCCCAGGACTTCATTGTTTGCCGACGCAACCCGATTGGAGCGGAGAGTGCCTTGGAAACTCGGAAAGGCGATCGCGGCCACGATCGCCAGCACGGCAACCGTGACCATCAACTCAACCAGCGTGAAGCCGTTTTGCCGGCGCAAAGACATTGGACGCTCCCCAGCGTGTTGGTGGCCACGATGGGCCATCGCCCCGCCACCGGCAAGCGGCGGCAGGATGAACGGTCAATCCGGGGCGACGGGCGTCAAAGGCTTGACGACCCGTCCTCCCCTGCCAGTGCCGGCGCGATCCCCATCACGCCGGCCCGGGTTCAGGCCAGCACCTGGTAGCAGGGCTGGTACTCGCCGGAGATCTTCATCCGGCGCTGCTCGACGAAGGCGCGCAGCAGCGCATCCAGCGCCTGCATCATGTCCGGGTCACCGTGGATCTGGAACGGCCCGAACTGCTCGATGCGGCGCATGCCGTCTTCCTTCACGTTGCCGGCGACGATGCCCGAGAACGCGCGGCGCAGGTCGGCCGCCAGCGCGTGCGGGGCACGCCCGTGGTGCAGGTCCAGCGCCGCCATCGCTTCGTGGGTGGGTACGAACGGCTGCTGGTACTCCCACGGAATCTCGATCGACCAGTTGAAGAAGAACGAGTCCTTCTGCGCCAGGCGGTGCTCGCGCACGCGCTTGATGCCGGTGGCCATCTTCTTCGCAACCGCCACCGGGTCGCCGATGATGATCTCGTAGCGCTCGGCAGCCGCATCGCCCAGGGTCAGGCGGATGAAGCGGTCGATCTGCTCGAAGTACGGTGCCGCTACCGTCGGGCCGGTCAGGATCAGCGGGAACGGCAGGTCCTTGTTCTCCTCGCGCAGCAGGATGCCGAGCAGGTACAGGATCTCTTCGGCGGTACCGACGCCACCGGCGAACACGATGATGCCGTGGCCGATGCGGACGAAGGCCTCAAGGCGCTTCTCGATGTCCGGCATGATCACCAGGTGGTTGACGATCGGGTTCGGCGACTCGGCGGCGATGATGCCCGGCTCGGTCAGGCCGATGTAACGCGTCACGGTACGGCGCTGCTTGGCGTGGGCGATGGTGGCACCCTTCATCGGGCCCTTCATCGCACCCGGGCCACAGCCGGTGCAGATGTCCAGGCCGCGCAGGCCCAGTTCATAGCCCACCTGCTTGGTGTACAGGTATTCGTCGCGCGAGATCGAGTGTCCACCCCAGCACACCACCAGGTTCGGATCACCCGGATTGAGGATGCGCGCGTTGCGCAGCAGGCCGAACACCGCGTTGGTGATGCCCTCGGATGACTCCAGCTCGGCCGCGTAGGCCGGGCCCATTTCGATGGCCATGTAGGCCAGGTCGCGCACGACGGCGAACAGCAGTTCGGCGACACCGCGGATGATCTCGCCGTCGACGAAGGCCATCGCCGGTGCGTTGACCAGATCGATGCGCACGCCGCGATCCTGCTGCGCCACCTGGATGTCGAAATCAGGGTAGAGATCGCGCGCAGCGCGCGGATCGTCGGAGGCGCTGCCGCTGGTCAGCACGGCCAGCGCGCAGCGGCGCAGCAGCTCATGCATGCCGCCGGCGGAGGCATCGCGCAGGCGTGCCACCTCGGCCCGCGACAGCACATCCAGCCCACCGCGCGGGTAGATCCGGGCATCCTGCACCGGCAGTGCACGGGCCGATTTTTCGTTCGTGGTCATATCCAATTTTTCGCTTCCTTCAAGGTTTCCGACTGTACTGCCGCCCCCTTAAAAAGCAAAACGGCCGGGAAGCCCGACCGTTGGATGTGTGCCGCCCGCGTCCGCCATTCCGGGACCGCATCGGCGGCGTTGGCACCGCGCACATTTCTGGATGCTACGCCGTTGCCCCACGCCCTGCAAGGACTTTCGCCTGAACGGAAAACGGCCGGGTTTCCCCGGCCGTTTCCACTTACCACTTCAAGCGCTGATGGATCAGAACTTGTACTTCAGGGTCAGCTGCATCGACCAACGCGACACGGCGGTGTTGCCCTTGTCGTTGTTGTTTTCCTGCACCGACGGGTTGTCGGTCGAACCAGTGAAGGAGTACACGTACTTGCCGGTGGCCGGATCGATACCTGCGTAGTTGGCAACGCGACGGGTCGAGTAGAAGCCGTAGTCGTCGATCAGGCCCCACTTCTTGTTCAGCAGGTTGCCGACATTCATGATGTCCAGGGCGACTTCACCCTTGTGCCCCTTCATGAAGCCCGGGAATTCCTGGCTGACGCGGACGTCGAAGCTGTTGACCCACGAGGCGCGGTGGCGGTTGGCCGGGACTACGCTGCCACGGTAGGCATCGAGTTCCGGGTTCTGCGCCAGCCAGTCGAAGAACTGCTTCTCCATCGCGGCACCGCCGGTGAACAGCACGTCGCCCGGACCCTTCGGCACGTAGAACAGGTCGTTGGTGGCAGCACCGTCGCCGTTGGCATCGTTGTAGAAGATGTAGCTGTACGGACGGCCCGAACGGCCTTCGTAGAACAGGCCGACGCGGGTAGCGTTGTCACCGAAGAAGTTGTACTTCCACTCCAGGGTGCCGGTGACGCGGTCCTTCATCGCATAACGCGAGTTGTAGGCCACGTTCTCGTTGGCATTGAAGATCAGCGTGTTGTTCCAGTTCGAGGTGTTCTGCGAGCTGGACAGCGGGCTGACTTCGGTGGACTTGGTGTAGGTGTAACCCAGCGACCAGCCCCAGTTCTCGGTCAACGGCTTGGCCAGCGAGAAGGTGGCCTGGGTGCCGCGGCCCTTGTCGGTGTTGCGCAGGACCAGAACGTCGCCGATGTCCTTCGGACGGTTGAAACGATCAACTGCATTTTTGGTACCGGTGGAGATGCCGTAGTCGACACCCTTATCGATGCGAGTGTTCGCCGAGTTGCGTCCAGCATCGTTCCAGTAGATCGCGCGGCCATCCTGACCGAAGGCGGTCGGCGCCGACACGTCCAGACGGTCGAAGTAGATGCCGTCCTTGACCTTGGTGAACAGCACTTCGGCCGACGCGACGATGCCGTACCACGGCAGCTCATGGTCGAACGCCAGGTTGGCCTTCCACACCGACGGCAGGCGGGTGCCCGGCGCGATGATGTCGACGTTCTGACGGGCCGAAGCCGGGCCACCGGCCGGGATGTACGGGTTGTTGCCGTCCGGAGTGAAGGCACCGGCCGGGATGCTGCGCTCGTCGTACTCGATGTAGTTCAGGCCGGTGTTCTGGTAGGCACCTGCCAGCCACACGTTCGGGGCGGCGCCGCCGAACAGGCCCACGCCACCGCGCAGCTGGGTCGGGCGATCGCTGTCGAAGGTGTAGTTGAAGCCGACGCGCGGCTGCACCAGGTTCTTGTCGACCAGCTTGGTGTTGTTGAAGCCGTACAGCTGCTCGATGCGCGGGTTGTACAGGCGCTGGGTGCTGAAGTCAGGCATGTCGATGCGCACGCCGAACATCAGGTTCAGGTTGTAGTTGATTGCCCAGGTGTCCTGCACGAACACGCCGGTGTTCTTCAGGGTGAAGTCGGCCGGGATGTCGCTGCGGCTGCCATCGGCGCGCGGAGCACGCAGCTGGTAGCGCGAAGCCTTGCCCGCCAGGAAATCGTTGACGCTGTTGAATTCGTACACGCCGTTGAGGTTGCGGCCGTAGAAGTTCATCAGGTCATTCTTCGAGTAATCGAAGCCGAACTTGACAGTGTGGTCACCGATGTACCAGGTACCGGCACCAAAGGCGCTCAGTTCCTTCGACTCGACGATGTTGACGTGGGTGTTCTGTTCGGTACCGACGTACAGCGAATCGTTGCCCGACTTGATGCGGATCTGCGGCATGTCGACCAGCGGGACGCGGTTGGCCGAGTAATCCTTGTGCGAGACCTTGAACTCGGTCGAGAAGTTCTCGGACCAGTCACTGAACAGTTCGCCCATCCAGGTTTCGTACTCGGTGGGCTGCTGGTACCAGAAGTTGCTCAGCGAGATGGCGCTGCTGCTGACCTGCGGGAAGCGAACGACGTTCTGCTCCATCTTGTTGTAGCGCAGGGCCGCACGGTGGTTCTCGTTGATGTTCCAGTCCAGCTTGACCGCATACTCCTCGATCTCGGTCTTGCTGTTCGGCGCCGTCAGGCTGCCCGGATCGTAGCCCAGCTTGCCCAGGAAGTTCTGGACGTCGGTGATCTGCTGCTGGGTGATGGTGCCACGGCCGATCGGCGTGTCGCTCAGCGCGACGCCGGCGGCCGAGCGCTCGTACTTTTCGTAGTTGGTGAAGAAGAACAGCTTGTCCTTGACGATCGGGCCGCCGAAGGTCATGCCGTAGGTCTTCTCGTCCTCGAAGCCGTTGAAGTCCTGCTTGTCACCTTCCAGGCGCGAACGGACCATGTCCTTGTCGCGGTACGAACCGTACACGGTGCCGTGGAATTCATTGGTGCCCGACTTGGTCACGGCGTTGATCACCGCACCGGTGCCACCGGCGATTGTGGTGTCGTAGTTGGCCAGGTCGATGTTGATTTCCTGGATGGCGTCCATCGACACCGGCTGACGCTCGGTCGGCAGGTTGTTGGAGCCCAGGCCGAACGGATCGGAGGCGCTGATGCCGTCGATGCGGATGGCGTTGTAACGGGTGTTCTGGCCACCGGCCGAGATCGCGCCGTCAGCCTTGCTGACCTGCGAGATGCGCGGATCCAGGCGGACGTAGTCCTGGATGTTGCGGCTGGCCGACGGCAATGCATCCATCGTTTCGCGGGTCACGTTGGTGCCGGTGCCCATCTTGTTGGCGCTGAACAGGTCCAGGCCGCCGGCAGTGGCGACAACGTTCACCGCGTCCAGGTTGGTCGCAGCCAGATCACCGCCCAGGTTGGCATTGACGGTGTTGACCTGGTTCAGGTTCAGGTAGACACCTTCTTCGGTCTTGGTGCCTTCACCGGGCTTGGTGATGGTGATGGTGTACGGACCACCCACGCGCAGGCCGCGCGCGTTGTAGCGACCCGACGCATCGGTGGTGGCACGCGAAACAGTGCCCGACTCGGTGTGCGTGATGGTGACTTCAGCGCCGGCAACAGGCTGGCCTGCGGCGGACATCACCTGGCCGCCGACACCGGCGGAGGTGCTGCTCTGGGCGAAGGCGGGAGCGGCAGCAAGTGCAGCCACGAGACCAAGGGTAAGCTTGGACATCCGGAGTGGGTGGGTCATTTTTCGGTAGCCTCGATGCGAGTTGGCGATGGCGGAAAAAAAGCGCATCCAAGCAGCCCTGCGGGTGGCTGATCGGAGAGTTATCTGGGGTTCCCTACCGCTCGGCTGAAGGCAGCCCTAACGGTTAACACTAGATTAACACGCTACGCCATCAATGTGACGGTTGTGCGACAAACGGCACCGGTTCGCAACGCAATCGTGACGGGCTCTTCACTCCGCCTTTCCCCGGCACTCACTCGGCGGGGGGCGCCTCCCTGGCATCGAGAATCTTGCCCCGCCAGGCGGCGCCAGCGCCGGACAACAGGGTCACCGCCGCTGCCGCTGCGGCTTCCGGGCCTTGGGCGGCCGGGTCCTGATCAACGGAATAGGCCCGGGCCCGCAGGGCTGTGCGCAGCGGACCGGGGTACAGGCCACTGACCCGTACCGGGCTGCGGCCGAGTTCGTCGTGCAGGCTGGCGATCAGGCCACGCAGGCCATGCTGGGCCACGCCATAACCGCCCCAGTAAGCCTGCCCCACCCGTTCGGGAGCATCGACCGCAAACACCAGCGCCGCATCTTCACGCTGCCGCAGCAGCGGCAGGCAGGCCTGGGCCAGCCAGGCCGGCGCGGTCAGGGTGACGTGCACCGCGCGGGCGAAACTGGCCGGGTCGGCCAGTTCAAACGGGGTCAGGCCAGGGAAGTGAGCGGCACAGACCAGCAGGCCGTCCAATCGCCCCAGCTCGCGCTGCAGGGCCTGGGCCAGCTCGGCATAGTCGTCGGGGCCCGCGCCTTCCAGGTCCAGTGGATACAGCAGCGGCTCCGGGCCGACCGCCTGCACCTGGGCGTAGACACGGTCCAGGCGGCGCGGCTTGCGGCCCAGCAGGACCACGGTGGCACCGGCGGCCGCAGCGGCCACTGCCGCCGCACTACCCAATCCGCCACCGGCACCGGCGACCAGCACTACGCGATCCTGCAACGGGCGGCCATCGAGCGCCCCGTCGGCCGGTGACGTCGATGGCCAGGCACTCATCCCTGGGTCGCCTCTTCGACGATGCGCTTGAGCTCGCCGGCTTCGAACAACTCCAGGACAATGTCACAGCCACCAATCAACTCACCGTTGATGAACAGCTGCGGGAAGGTCGGCAGGTTGGAAAAGCGCGGCAGGTTGGCGCGGATCTCGGGTTCTTCCAGCACGTTGACGGTGCGCAGGGTGACCGCGCCGGCCGCCATCAACGCCTGTACCGCGCGGCTGGAGAAGCCGCACATCGGGTATTGCGGGGTGCCCTTCATGAACAGCACGAGCGGGTAACGATCGACCTCGGCCTGGATTTGCTGCATTACCGCCACAACCACACTCCTTGCTTCGCCGGACAAACCGACCGCGGTGGTCGGCTAGACTGCCCACGGTAGCCGCCATTGTAAGCGGATGGAACCGGCTGCCGCCGCCCCTCTGGCCACGAACCTGTCCATGCCTGTTGAATTGCCTGCCCTGCCCTACCTTCCCGGCTCCCTGCAGCCGCACCTGTCCGCACAGACCGTGGAACTGCACCACGGCCGCCACCATCGCGCCTATGTAGATGCCGTCAACGCCGGCATCCTCGGCACCGAGTGGGAGGAAGCGTCGCTGGATGAGATCGTCCGCCACGCCCAGGGCAGGCTGTTCGATGCGGCCGCCCAGGCCTGGAACCACGGCTTCTATTGGCAGTGCCTGCGGCCGCGCGGCGGCGGCGAGCCGCAGGGCCGATTGGGCGAGCTGGTCAAGCGCCAGTTCGGTGACGCGCAGCGCCTGCGCGAGGAGTTCAACCGCGCCGCGCTGGGCCTGTTCGGCTCGGGCTGGGTGTGGCTGGTGCAGCATCCGGGCGGGCAGCTGGGCATCCAGGCCACCCGCAACGCCGGCACACCCCTGACCGGTGAGAGCACCCCGCTGCTGTGCTGCGATGTCTGGGAGCACGCCTACTACACCGAGTACCAGAATGACCGGGCGCGTTACCTGGATGCCTTCTGGCAGCTGGTCAACTGGGAATTCGCCGAAAGCCAGCTGCGCTGACCCCTGTAGAGCCGAGCCCATGCTCGGCTGCTGTCCGGCCAGCCGAGCATGGGCTCGGCTCTACAGATCACGCTTCACGCGTTCTCGTGCGCGGCCACCGCGTCCATCACCCGTGCCGAATACACCAGCGCGGCGCCTGCATTGAGCGACACCGCCACGCCCAGTGCCTCGGCGATTTCCTCGCGGCTGGCGCCATGCTTCAGTGCTGCATCCACATGTACGGTGATGCAGCCATCGCAGCGGGTGGTCACCGCCACTGCCAACGCGATCAGTTCGCGGGTCTTGGCATCCAGATGGTTGGTCTGGGCGCCGGCATTGGCCAGGGTCGCGTAGCCCTTGACCGTGTCCGGCGAGAGCTTGCCGATCTCGCCGATACGGCCCTTCAGTTCCTTGCGGTAGGCATTCCAGTCGAGCATGGTCGTGACTCCTGTGAAAGGAGCTCCACGCTACCACCGGCAATGGTGCGCCGATGCCTGCACCGGCGCGCCACACCGTTGCAGGCATACAAGGTTGTGCCGGCCATTGGCCGGCACGCCCGGGCTCAGCTATTGCGCAGCGCGTGTACCGCCGGCGCCACCTGGGCCTGGCGGTCCAGTTCCAGGCCAACCTGATCCAGCGCATCGGCCAATGCAGCGGCATCATCGTCGCGCAACGTGGCGTGGCCGACCTTGCGGCCCTCGCGCGGCTCCTTGCCGTAGTCGTGCCAGTGGCCGCTGGCCTGGGCCAGTACCGGTGCCGGGTCGGGCATCACGCCCAGCCAGTTCAGCATGCAGGCGTGACCCAGCATGCGGGTGCTGCCCAGCGGCAGGCCCAGCACGGCGCGCAGGTGATTCTCGAACTGCGAGGTTTCGCTGCCTTCGATGGTCCAGTGGCCGGAGTTGTGCACGCGCGGCGCCATCTCGTTGGCCAGCAGTTCGCCATCGCGGCAGAACAGCTCCAGCGCGAACACGCCGACGTACTGCAGGTGCTCGGCAACGCGGCGGGCATAGCCGATCGCGGCCTGCTGCTCGGTGTCGGACAGCACGGCCGGGGCCACGCTGGCCGACAGCACGCCGTCGACATGCCAGTTGCCGGTGACCGGCCAGGCCTCGAAGCTGCCATCGCGGCCACGCACGGCAACCACGCTGACTTCGCGCTGGAAGGCCACGAAGCCTTCCAGGATCAGGCCGGTACGCTCGACCTGTGCACCCAGCGCATCCCACGCGGCATCGATGTCGGCCTCGTTGCGCAGGCGGAACTGGCCCTTGCCGTCATAGCCGAGGCGACGGGTCTTGAGGATGCACGGCAGGCCGAATTCGGCGGCCTTGGCGGCCAGTTCGTCGCGGCTGCGGATATCGGCGAAGGCCGGCAGCGGAATGCCCAGCTGCTGGAACAGGGTCTTCTCGCTGAGCCGGTCCTGTGCGACAGCCAGCGCCGACGGCGGCGGGTAGACCGGCACGCGGTCGGCCAGCCACTGCGCACTGTCGGCCGGCACATTCTCGAAATCGAAGGTGACCACATCGACCTTGGCAGCGAAGTCCGCCAGGGCCTGGCGGTCATCGAAGGCGCCCACGGTGAGCGGCGCCAGCGGGCCGCTGCAGGCATCAGCGGCCGGGTCATACAGTTCGAAGCGCAGCCCCAGCGGCGCACCGGCCAGGACCATCATGCGGGCGAGCTGGCCGCCGCCCAGGATGCCGACGATCAGACTCATTGGCGCGGATCGTCGTGGGCCATCACGTCTTCGGTCTGGCGTGCACGGAAGGCATCGAGCGCCTGGCCGATCGCCGGCTGGTCGCTGGCCAGCATCGCAGCGGCGAACAGCGCGGCGTTGGAGGCGCCGGCGTTGCCGATGGCAAAGGTGGCGACCGGGATACCGGCCGGCATCTGCACGATCGACAGCAGCGAATCCATGCCGTTGAGGGCCTTGGACTGCACCGGCACACCCAGCACCGGCACGGCGGTCTTGGCAGCGATCATGCCCGGCAGGTGCGCGGCCCCGCCTGCACCGGCGATGATGGCCCGCAGGCCACGCGGGCCCGCCTGCTCGGCGTAACTGAACAACACATCCGGCGTCCGATGCGCGGACACCACCTTCACTTCGAACGGAACACCCAGGGCTTCAAGCTTCTGGGCGGCGTGCTGCATGGTTTCCCAGTCGGAACGGGAACCCATGACGATGCCGACAAGCGGCGCGATCGGGTTGGGGGTCATTGGCCGTCACCTGCCTTAAAGACGTATTCTAGCCATCTTCCACGCAAGACGAAGAACCATGGATCGCAAGCTGCTCGACCTGCTGGTGTCGCCGGACACCCGCCAGCCCCTGTCCCTGCTGGATGGCAAGGGCCTGGAAGCCCTCAACAAGGCCATTTCCGCCGGCGCGGTAACCAAGGCCGATGGCAACCCGCTGGCGCAGCCGCTGCGCGAGGCACTGGTCACCCGCGACCGCAAGCAGGTCTTCCGCGTGGACGATGGCATTCCGGTGCTGCTGGCCGAGGAAGCCATTCCCACCGCCCAGATCGCCGACTTCCCGGCCGCATGAGCGCGCTGCCGACGCCGGACGCGGCCGTTGTCGCCGCCGATGTCGCGCGTGCGCTGGCCGAGGACCTGGGCAGCGGCGACGTCACCGCTGCGCTGCTGCCCGACCAGGCCGACAGCGCTTACCTGCTGTGCAAGCAGGACGGAGTGATCGCCGGTCGCCCCTGGTTCGACGCCACCCACCGCGCACTCGACCCGGAGGTGCGCATCGAATGGCATGTCTCCGAAGGTGACCCGGTCACTGCCGGCACCGTGCTGGCCCTGCTGCACGGGCGCAGCCGCAGTCTGGTCAGTGCCGAGCGCACCTCTCTGAATTTCCTGCAGACGCTGTCCGGCACCGCCACCACCACCGCCCGCTACGTAGCGGCAGTGGCCGGTACCGGCACGCGCATCCTCGACACCCGCAAGACCCTGCCCGGCCTGCGCCTGGCGCAGAAGTACGCGGTGCGCTGCGGCGGTGGCGAGAACCACCGCTTCGGCCTCTACGACACGGTGATGCTGAAGGAGAACCATATCCGTGCCGCCGGTTCGCTGGCCGCAGCGGTGGCCGCCGCACGCCGGCAGTGGCCTGCGCTGCCGCTGGTGGTGGAGGTCGAAGACCTGGCGCAGCTGCGCCAGGCGTTGGAAGCCGGGTGCGAACGCATCCTGCTGGACGACTTCAGCCCCGACCTGCGTCGCGAAGCCGTACGCATCACGGCCGGCCGCATTCCACTGGAAGTCTCCGGCAGCGTCGGCCTGGGCGGCCTGCGTTCGATCGCCGAAGACGGCGTGGACTGCATCTCCATCGGCGGGCTGACCAAGCATGTGCAGGCCATCGATCTGTCGCTGAAGCTGGGCCCGCCGCCGGCTTGAGGCCTGCGGGACGTTGTCGAGCCTACGCTCGGCTGCTTCTCGATCTGCGGCGCGCCCTGCACCCGCTTTGCGCGATGAGCCGAGCGTGGGCTCGGCTCTGCACGACCGGAACGCCTTCACGGCTCGGCTACGGCCGCCTCTGCGACGCTGCCGGCATCCCCCACAGGAGCCGTGCATGCGCCGGATGCTCTTGCCTGCCTGCCTGCTGCTGGCCGCGGCACCGTTGTCCGCAGCGGCCGCCGAAGCCTGCGATGTTCCGCCCCGCTTTGGCCTGAGTCCGTTGGCGGTGGCCATCCGCAACACCGCCTGCAATGAGCACCGGCTCTGGTACCGGCCCTTCATCGATCGTGAAGGCCGTGCCGCCAGCCTCAGCGTCACCGAGGCCGAAAGCGATCACCTGGCCGACAACGGACTGATCGCCTGGCAGCGCGTGGCTGGCTACTGGCGAAACAGCGGCACGCTCAACGCGATGGGCAGCATCGCCGGCGCCAGCAGCTGCCTGGCACCGCTGGGCACGCGCTACACCGACAGTGACTGCCGCGCGTTCCTGATCGACAACCCGTGGTCGGCCGCGTTCATCTCCTGGGTAATGGTGCAGTCCGGCGTTCCCGGCTTCAATACCTCGCCTCGCCACATCGACTACATCCGTGCCGCATACCAGGGCGGCCCCTCGGGCGTGCCGTACCGGCTGGTCGACCCGGCCACGGCCAAACCCGCGCCGGGCGACCTGCTGTGCTTCCTGCGCGACCGCAGCACCACGCTCAGCTACAGCGGGCTGGTGCAGGCGCTGGGCAACGGCTCGGTGGGCCACTGGAAGTCGCATTGCGAAGTGGTGGTGGCCGCCAACCTGGGGGGCGACCAGACCCTGTACCTGGTCGGTGGCAACGTGATGAACACCGTAGCGATGCGGCTGCTGCCGCTGGACCGCACCGGGCTGATCAAGCTGCCACCGGCGCGCGAACGCAACAGCACCGGCATCGACCCGAGCTGCACGCCAGGGCGCGAGGACGAATGCAGCTTCAACCGCCAGGACTGGGCAGCCCTGCTGCAGCTGACTGCAACCTCACCGCTGGTGATGCCCTCGCCCACTGCGACGCCGATGCAGCACACTCCGGCACCGCAACCGATCATCGTGCCCGCGCAGCCGGTGTCCAGCGAACCGCAGCCGCGGCGGTGAGTGCGGCGCTTGATCCAGCGCGCGTTCGCCGCCATCTTTGCGGGATCGACCTCTGACGGCTGACGCCATGCCTACCCTGCTGTTGTTGCTGATTGCCGGCGGAATCATCTACTTCTTCTGGAACGCGGCACGCTCGGCCGCAGAGCGCGCCGTTGAATTGGGCCGCAATGCCTGCCGCGCAGCTGATGTGCAATGGCTGGATCAGGCGGTGCACGCCACCGGCCTGCGCCTGTCGCGCGGCGAGGATGGCCGGCTTGGGTTCGAGCGCACCTTCAAGTTCGAGTATTCCTACGATGGCATCGATCGCCACGTGGGTCGCATGGTGCTGCGTGGCGACCAGTTGATCTCGTTCACCGGCCCCGGCGCGGCGCGGATCAGCCAGATCCGGCCGGATGCGAAGGATGCCGAGGATGTGTAAGGGCTGAAGGCGTGCCGACCAACGGTCGGCACCCACCGTTACTTGGTTACTTGACCACGCGCAGGTTCGGCCGCCCCTTCGGCGGCGGGCTGGCTGGCGGCGTATCGTCCGGCGGCGTGCCTTCCTCGTGCAGCAGTTCGTCGCTGGTCGGCGCGGTTTCGCTGCCCGGGATATCATCCGGCAGCGCCATGCCCTGCCCGGTCTCGCGGGCATAGACCGCCAGCACGGCGCTGATCGGCACCTGCACCGGGTAGCTGGTACCGGAGAAGCGCGCCGAGAAGCTCACCATCTCGTTGTCGATCATCAGCCGTACGACGGCACGTTCGGCGATGTTGAGCACGACCCGGCCATCCTTGACCGCCGAAGGCGGCACCTGCACGCCGGGAACGCCGGCGTCGACCAGGATGTGCGGGGTCAGCTGGTTGTCGTTGATCCATTCCACCAGCGCCCGCAGCAGGTACGGGCGGTGGCTGGTCATGTGGAAGAAGTCTTCGGTCATGCGTGAAGTGTACGCGCCCGGCGCCCCGCCGGGGCGGATCGCCTGCACGCCGGTCGGCGTGCAGACGGGTAACGCGGGCCGGATCAGGCCGGCAGGTCGCGCAGCTTCTTTTCCTGCTCGGTCAGGCTACGGACGAAACCGGGGTGGCGGAAGATGCGGTTACCGTAGTCCTCAATCGCCTTGCCATCCTTCGGAAGTGGCACATCCAGCGATTGCAGCCGCCAGATGATCGGGGCCATGGCGCAGTCGGCCAGGCTCATTTCCGGGTTGAGGAAGAACTTGCTGGCCTTGAACAGCGGCAGCGAGGCGGTCAGCAGTTCCTTCAGACGCTTGCGCCCGGCCTCGGCCTGGGTCTTGTTGCCCAGCTGGATGGCCTGCACCTGCGGCACCCAGTCGTGCTCGATGCGCAGCATCGCCAGGCGGATGCGCGCACGCGACAGCGGATCGACCGGCATCAGCGGCGGATGCGGGTAGCGCTCGTCCAGGTACTCGCTCACCACCGACGCGGCGTAGAGCACCAGCTCGCGCTCCACCAGGGTCGGCACCGAGTGGTACGGATTGAGATCGATCAGGTCTTCGGGCGGGTTCTACGGATCGACCGGAACGAAGTCGAAGGTGACGCCCTTGGCCGCCAGGACCAGGCGCACCCGGTGGCACAGCACATCGTCGTTCGAGGAAAACAGCGTCAGTGTATTGCGCATGCGTACGCTCGCCGCCATCAAAGGCTCTCCCACGACAGGAGACCGCCTGCCGCATCGGCGCCGCCGGCACCGTGCCGACGGTCGACTCCTCCCCGAGTGTGCAACCGACCATCACAAAAGCCAATAGGCCCGTGCGATGGCCGGCGGCCGAATCAGTGGACGTCCTTCCAGTATTCCTTCTTCAGCAGGTACAGCAGGAAGGTCAGCAGGGCCAGGAACAGGATCACCCACACGCCCAGCTGCTGGCGCTTGAGCGCGGCCGGCTCGCCGGCGTATTCGAGGAAGTTGGTGATGTCGCGCACCGCCTGGTCGTACTGCCCGGCATCGACCGAACCTGGCGTTTCAATGCGCAGGCCGGTCACCGGCGGGTCCATGCCGGGGCCTTCGGCCTTGCCATGCACGGCGTGCTGCAGGCCCTGCATCTCCCACAGCGGGTTCGGCATGGAGGCGTTGGCGAACAGCGCGTTGTTCCAGCCCAGCGGCCGGCTGCTGTCCAGGTAGAACGACTTGAGGTAGGTGTAGACCCAGTCGCTGCCGCGCACGCGCGCGATCAGGCTGAGATCCGGCGGCATCTTGCCGAACCACTTCTCCGCGTTCTCCTTGGGCATCGCCACCGGGATCGGGTCGCCGATCGCCGAGCCGGTGAAGTTGAGGTTGTTCATCACCTCTTCCTCGGTCAGGCCCAGGTCCTGCGCCATCCGCGAATAGCGCAGGTACTTCAGCGCATGGCAGCCGGAGCAGTAGTTCATGTACAACTGTGCGCCGCGCTGCAGCGAGGCGCGGTCACCCAGATCGTTGCCTGCCTGCAGCAGCTTGGTTCCGCCCTCGGCGGCGGAGGCCAGGAAACTGCCCAGCATCAGGGTGGCCGCCAGGGCCAGCCGGACCATCCAGCGCTCAGTCATGCGTGGTCACCCTCTCCGGTACCGGCTTGGTCTTGTCCAGCCTTGTCCATAGCGGCATGGTGATGAAGAAGGCGAAGTACAGGAAGGTCAGCACCCGCCCGATGTAGGTTTCATGCACGTCGGTGCCCGGGCCGGAGCCGATCACGCCCAGCCACACGAAGCACACCGCCAGCACGCCCAGCATCACCCTCGAGATCCAGCCGCGGTAGCGCACCGATTTCACCTTCGCCTTGTCCAGCCACGGCACCAGGAACAGGATCGCGATGGCCGAGAACATCACCAGCACGCCACCGAGCTTGTTCGGCACCACGCGCAACATCGCGTAGTACGGCGTGTAGTACCAGACCGGCTTGATGTGCTCCGGGGTGACCAGGCGGTTGGCCTCGGTGAAGTTGTCGTGCTCCAGGAACAGGCCGCCGAAACCAGGCGCAAAGAAGATGATGAAGGCGGCGATGATCAGCAGGAAGCCGGCGCCTACACCATCCTTGAGCGTGTAGTACGGGTGGAACGGAATACCGTCGGCCGGAGCGTTCGGCGACCAGCGGTTGCCCTTCGGCCCCTTCTTGATCTCCACGCCATCGGGGTTGTTCGAACCCACTTCGTGCAGCGCGCCCAGGTGCAGTACCACCAGCAGCAACAGCACCAGCGGCAAGGCGATGACATGCAGCGCGAAGAAGCGGTTGAGCGTGGCGTCACTGGGCAGGTAATCGCCCATGATCCATTCGGTCAGGCCGTTGCCGATCACCGGTATGGCACCGAACAGCGAGATGATCACCTTGGCGCCCCAGAACGACATCTGGCCCCACGGCAGCACGTAGCCCATGAACGCTTCGGCCATCAACACCAGGTAGATCAGCATGCCGAGGATCCACACCAGCTCGCGTGGCTTCTGGTAACTGCCGTACAGCAGGCCACGGAACATGTGCAGGTAGACCACGATGAAGAACAGCGAGGCACCCGTGGAGTGCATGTAGCGGATCAGCCAGCCCCACTCCACGTCCCGCATGATGTACTCGATGGAGCCGAACGCCTCGGCGGCGCTGGTCTTGTAGTGCATCGTCAGGAAGATGCCGGTGACGATCTGGTTGACCAACACCAGCAGCGCCAGCGAACCGAAGTAGTACCAGATGTTGAAGTTCTTCGGCGCGTAGTACTCGCTCACATGCTTGCGATAGACCGGCATCAGGCCCGGCGCGCGGGCATTGACCCAGTCGGCCACGCCGCTGGCGGTACGGCTGAGGATATTGGCCATCAGGCAGCCCCCTGCGGATCGACACCGATGATGATGGTGTTGTCGTCCTGGTAATGGTGCGCGGGCACCTTCAGGTTGATCGGCGCCGGAACGTCCTTGAAGACGCGGCCGGACATGTCGAAGCGCGACTTGTGGCAGGGGCAGAAGTAGCCGCCCTTCCACTGCGGGTCGTACGGCTCGGGCCGGATTTCGGCCACCATTTCAGGCGAACAGCCCAGGTGCGTGCACAGCCCAACCAGCACGGAGATATCCGGCTTGATCGAACGCAGCTCGGGGTTCTGTTTGAGCACATAGTCCGGCTGCTGGTCCTTCTCGCCGGACTCGGGGTCCTTGAGACGGCCGTCCAGCCCATGCAGCGCATCGAGGATGGCCTTGGACCGCTTGACGATCCAGATCGGCTGGCCACGCCATTCCACGATCAGGCGTTGGCCTTCCTGCAGGGCGCTGATGTCAGCCACCACCGGTGCGCCGGCAAGCTTGGCGCGGGCACTGGGGTTCCAGGATTTGATGAAAGGAACGGCGGTGAATCCGACGCCGACGGCGCCCACCACGGCTGTGGTGGCAGAAAGAAAACGCCGACGTCCGGTGTTGACTGGATCGTGTACCCCATCGTTGGCCATCCGGCACTCCGATATTGATTAGGTAGCTTTAAGGCTGCCAGCGGATCCGGTGGGGGCCAGAGCCGCATTGAATCGCGGTCGAGTGTAGCGGAACCGTCGCGCGCCACACAACGCTCTTTGCAAGGAGTGCCGACTGACAGTCGGCACCCATCTGTTCAAGGGAGTGCCGACCAACGGTCGGCACCTACTGGTGACTCAGGGCGGTGCGGTAACGCTCGGCCAGCTGCCCGACCCGGCGCACGTAGTACTGCGTCTCGCTGTAGGGCGGCACGCCACCGTGGCGGTCGACCGCGCCCTCGCCGGCGTTGTAGCCGGCCGCAGCCAGGGTCAGGTCGCCATTGAAGCGCTTCAGCAACCACGCAAGATACTGCACGCCACCGCGGATGTTCTGCCCGGCATCATAGGAATCGCTGACCCCGAAGCGGGCCGCGGTCGGCGGCATCAGCTGCATCAGGCCCTGCGCGCCGGCGCGGCTGAGCGCGGTCGGGTTGTAGGCCGACTCGGCGTGGATGATGGCGCGCACCACGGCTTCTTCGACGCCGAACTCGCGTGCGGCCGAGGTGATCTCGGTCTGGAACGCGGTGGTGTTCAAGCGCACCGAACCGAAGTCCACGCGTGGGTTGACGCCACAGGCATAACAGCGCTCCATGAAACTGTAGCGGATGGTACGCACCGGGCCGAGGTTGGCGACCTGGGTTGGCCGCGCACTGGTGTAGTGGCGCACCCCATCCTTCATGAAGGAATAGACCTGGCCGCTGACCATCCGCCCGGCCCGCGAGGCCGTCGGTGCCGCAGCAGGCGCGGGGGCAGCAGGCGTCGACGCGACCGCAGTGGGCGCAGCGGCGCTGGCCGCCACGGCGACCGGATTGCGTTCGATGCTGGCCACGGTGGTCGGCGCAGGCTTCGGCGCGACCACCACAGGGCGCGGTGCCGGCCGGGTATCGCGGCTGTAGCTGATGCTGCTGCAGCGCGCGCCGGCCACTCGCTTGCTCACGTAGCTGGTGACCCCGTCGGCGCCCTGGCACTTGTACAGGGTGCCGGCGCTGGCCGGCGCAGCGGTCAGCGCAGCGATGATGATCGCCGTTGTCCCCAGTATCCCCTTCATGCCGCGAGTGTCCCAGCTTCGCCGGGGCTTGCCAAGCGACGTGGCTCAGCCTGTGACCGGCGGCACAGCCAGCACCTGGCCCAATTCGGCCAAACGCTGTGCCAGCTCATCGCGCAGGCCCGGCGGTGTGGTCCACAACGCCACCGGCACGCGGTCCAGGCTGAGGATCTGCGCCAGCATCATGCCCCGGCTCTCGGCCCCCATGCGCAGCAGGCAGTGCTCGGCACCATCCGCCTCCAGCACCCCGCACCAGGGAGGAATGCGGCCTTCCAGCTCGGCGCGGCTGCCGGCCAGGCGGACGATGGCTTGCAGCGCGAACGGCGCCTGGCTGACCGCCTGCCGCACCATCACGTCCGGGGGTGCCGGCGTGCGCCGATGCAGGCCGGGCTCGGTGCATTCGCGCACCGCGCCCATCCGGTCCACACGCAGGGTGCGCCAGTCCTGCCGGCCCAGATCCCAGGCCAACAGGTACCAGCGCCGGCCGTAATTGACCAGGTGCTGTGCCTCGACTTCGCGCTGGGTAACAGCCTCCTGCGCGCTGCGGTATTCGAAGGCCAGCCGCGACGCCTGCCGACAGTGCTGGGCCAGCCGTCCGAGCAGGCGTGCGTCGGTGGACGGAAGGTCGGCCAGGGTGGCCGTCGCCGCATGCACCTCCCCGGCCTGCCGGCGGCGGCGGGTCGGCACCAGCGGGTCGAGCTTGGACAACAGGCCCCGCGCAGTGTCGTCGATGCCGGCGACGGTCGCAGACGCGGCACGCAGGGCGATGGCCAGGGTGGTTGCCTCCTCCTCGTCCAGCAGCATCGGCAATACCGGCGCCCCCGCCCCGAGCTGGTAGCCGCCGCCCACCCCTGACGAGGCGTGGACCGGGTAGCCCAGCTCGCGCAGGCGCTCGATATCGCGGCGGATGCTGCGCCGGTCCACGCCCATGCGCTCGGCCAGCTCAGCCCCGGACCACTGGCGGCGGGCCTGCAGCAGGGCGATCAGGCGCAGCAGTCGATGGGCGGTATGGCGCATGAAGAATCGAGGACAGAAGTCGTCCGCAATAGTGCCCCAGGATGGCTTCCAGTTCACCACCCACCGCAAGGAGCAATGCCATGACCTCACGCCAGATCACCCTGTATCACGCCGCCCGATCCCGCTCGAGCGGCGCCGTGGCTCTGCTCGAAGCGCTGGGTGCCGACTACCGCATGCAGGTGCTGGACCTGAAAGCCGGCGCCAACCTGGCTCCGGCCTATCTGGCCATCAACCCGATGGGCAAGGTGCCGGCCATCGTCCACAACGGCGCACTGGTGACCGAGCAGGTCGCCATTTATCTGTACCTGGCCGACCTGTATCCGGAAGCCGGGCTGGCACCGCCGATCGGCGACGCCCTGCGCGGGCCCTACCTTCGCTGGATGGCCTTCTACGGCGCCTGCTTCGAGCCAGCGATGATCGACAAGGCGATGCACCGCGAGCCACCGCCGCGCCTGATGTCACCGTACAACGATGCGGACACCGTGCTGCAGGTGGTCGAGGCCCAGCTGGCACAGGGTCCCTACCTGCTCGGCGGGACGATGAGTGCCGCCGATATGCTGTGGGGCAATGCGCTGGCCTGGACCACGGCCTTCGGCCTGGTGCAGCCTGCGCCGGCCACGGCTGATTACATTGCGCGGATGAGCGCGATGACCGCCTTCGACCGTTCGCGGCAGATCGATGCGGAGCTGGCGGCGGCATAAGCAGCGCCGGAGCAGCGCCGGCCGGCTTTCCTTGTAGAGCCGAGCCCACGCTCGGCTGGCTTCAGTAGAGCCAGGCCATGCCAGACTGCCCCATGGGAAGCGGGAAGAGCAGCCGAGCGTGGGCTCGGCTCTACAAGGGCGCGGCGGCTGGCGCGGGATGCGGGTAGAATTGCCCGCTTTCCCGCCACCCGAATGGATTAAGCGCCATGACCGGGACGCCAGACGTCTTTCCGCCCGCCACGCCGGGCGGTACCCCGCTCGTTGCCCTGCCCGCTGGTCCGCGCAAGCCCGACCAGGTCAAGGGCAAGCTGTACATCAAGACCCACGGTTGCCAGATGAACGAGTACGACTCGGCCAAGATGGCCGACGTGCTTGCCGCCAGCGATGGCCTGGAACTGACCGATACCCCGGACGACGCTGACGTCATCCTGGTCAACACCTGCTCCATCCGCGAGAAGGCGCAGGAGAAGGTATTCAGCCAGCTGGGCGTGTGGAAGGGCCTGAAGAACAAGGGCCGCGAGGTCATCATCGGCGTCGGCGGCTGCGTCGCCTCGCAGGAAGGCGAAGCGATCATCAAGCGCGCGCCGTTCGTCGACCTGGTGTTCGGACCGCAGACCCTGCACCGCCTGCCGGAACTGATCCGCGCGCGGCGCGAACAGAAGCGCCCGCAGGTGGACATCAGCTTCCCCGAGATCGAGAAGTTCGACCGCCTGCCGGAGCCGCGTGCCGATGGCGCCTCGGCGTTCGTGTCGATCATGGAAGGCTGCTCGAAGTACTGCTCGTTCTGCGTGGTGCCCTACACCCGCGGCACGGAGGTCAGCCGCCCGTTCGAGGACGTGGTGGTGGAAGTGGCCCAGCTGGCCGCGCAGGGTGTGCGCGAGATCAACCTGCTCGGCCAGAACGTCAACGCCTACCGTGGCCCGTATGGCGATGGTGAGTTCGCCGACCTGGGCCTGCTGATCCGCACCATCGCCGAGATCGATGGCGTTGGCCGCATCCGCTTCACCACCTCGCACCCGCTGGAGTTCAGCGATTCGCTGGTCGACGCGTTCCGCGACGTACCGCAGCTGGCCAACTTCCTGCACCTGCCGGTGCAGGCCGGCAGCGACCGCGTGCTGTCGGCGATGAAGCGCGGCTACACAGCACTGGAATTCAAGTCGAAGATCCGCAAGCTGCGCGCGGTGCGCCCGGACATCTCGATCAGCTCGGACTTCATCGTCGGCTTCCCCGGCGAGACCGATGCCGATTTCGAGAAGACCATGAAGCTGATCGAAGACATCGGCTTCGACCACAGCTTCTCCTTCATCTATTCGCGCCGCCCGGGCACGCCAGCGGCCGACCTGGAGGACACGATCAGCGATGCGGAGAAGCACGCGCGCCTGTCGCGCCTGCAGGAGCGCATCAATGCGCACGCGGCCAGCATCTCGGAGAAGATGGTCGGTACCGTGCAGACCGTGCTGGTGGAAGGGCCGTCGCGCAAGAATCCGAACGAGCTGACCGGCAAGACCGAGAACATGCGTTCGGTGAACTTCCCGGCGCCGGCGCGGTTGATCGGCCAGTTCGTGGATGTGCTGATCACCGAAGCGCTTACCAACTCGCTACGTGGGCGCGTGATGGCGGAATAAGGTGTGCCGACCAACGGTCGGCGCCCACCGGAAATGATGCCGGCCAGCGGCCGGCACTACCGAATGACAGGCCTCAATCCAGGCGCTTGCGGAAACGCAGGATCGCCAGCGTCATCATCACCACGATGAAGGCCAGCAGCGCCAGCGCGTCGTGCCACAGCTCCAACAACGAGGCGCCGCGCAGCATGATGCCGCGCACCAGGCGCAGGAAGTGGGTCAGCGGCAGCACCTCGGCCAGCCACTGCACCGGCCGCGGCATGCCGGCGAACGGGAACATGAAGCCCGACAGCAGGATCGACGGCAGGAACAGGAACAACGTCATCTGCATCGCCTGGAACTGCGAGCGCGCGCGCGTGGAAATCAGCAGGCCCAGTGCGAGGTTGGCCAGCACCAGCAGGACCGCGGCTAGGTAGATGTCCAGCAGGCTGCCGCGGATCGGCACCTGGAACAGCCAGGTACCCAGCGCCAGCACCAGGGTGGTCTGCAGCATGCCGATCGCTGCATAGGGCAGCACCTTGCCGACCATCAGTTCGCTGCGCGATACCGGCGTGGCGATCAGCAGTTCCATGTTGCCGCGCTCGCGCTCGCGCACCACCGCCACCGCCGTGAACATCACCAGGGTCATGGTCAGGATCACCCCGATAAGGCCGGGCACGATGTTCACCGCCGAACGCCGTTGCGGGTTGTAGAAACTGGTCACGCTGACCTGGCCACTGGCAATGCTGCCTTCGCGTAGCGGCCGCGTATTGCTGGTCGGGCGCGTATCCAGTGGCACCTGCGCCAGCTGGATCGCCGCACTCTGCACCACGGTGTCGCTGCCATCGACCAGCACCTGTACCGCTTCGCGTCCATCGAAGCGGCGACGCTCGAAGTCGGCCGGCACCACGATGCCGACGCTGATCTCGCCGCGGCGCAGTGCCTGCATCAGCTGGTCCGGCGTGTAGGCCTCGCTGCGCGGCGTGATCACGCCGGTAGCGACCACGTCCTGCACCAGCGCGCGAGAGGCGGCGCTGTTGGCCTGGTCGGCGATACCCGCATCGAGGTGGCGCAGGTTGAGGTTGATCGCATACCCGAACAGCAGCAGCTGCATCACCGGAATGCCGACGATCATCGCCAGCGTGATGCGGTCGCGGCGCAGCTGCCGCAGCTCCTTGAGCACGATCGCCCACAGCCGGCGCAGGTTCATGCCGCCGGCTCCCGGCTACGGCCGCGGGTGGCGGCGACGAACACGTCTTCCAGGTTCGGCGCTACGGTTTCGATATGCGCTTGCGGGTCGGCGCTGGCCAACGCGCGCCGCAGCACTGCGACATCCGCTACGCCCTCATTGCACAGCACGCGCAGATGGGTGCCGATCTGCGCCACGCTCAGTACGCCGGGCAGCTCGGCCAGCACGCGGCTGGCCTGGCGTGGCTGCGATGACGTGACCTGCAGCGTGCGGCCGTCCAGCTGCGCACACAGTTCGGCCGGCGTGCCATCGGCGACCAGCGCGCCACGATCAAGAATAGCCAGCCGGTGGCAGCGCTCGGCTTCGTCCATGTAGTGGGTCGAGACCAGCACGGTGGTACCGGCGTCGGCAAGTTCAAACAGGGCCTCCCAGAAGTCGCGGCGTGACTCCGGGTCGACCGCGCTGGTCGGCTCGTCCAGGAACAGCAGTTCGGGCGAATGCACCACGGCGCCGGCCAGGGCCAGGCGCTGCTTCTGCCCGCCGCTGAGCGTACCGGCCAGCTGCGGCTGCCGGTCCTGCAACCGGTACTGCTGCAGCAGCGCATCGACCCGTTGCCGGGCCTGGTTGCGCGGCAGGCCCTGGATGGCGGCGAGGAATTCCAGGTTCTCGCGTACCGATAGGTCTTCGTACAGCGAGAAGCGCTGGGTCATGTAGCCGATGCGCCGGCGCAGTGCTTCGGCCTGCTCGGGAACCGCCAGGCCCAGCACCTCGATCTGCCCCGCACTGGGTTCCAGCAGGCCGCACAGCATGCGGATGGTGGTCGACTTGCCCGACCCGTTCGGGCCCAGGAAACCATAGACCTGGCCACGGGGCACGGTCAGGTCGACCTTGTCCACGGCCAGCAGATCGCCGAAGCGGCGGGTCAGGCCCTGCGCATGCACTGCGATGTCCGCACCGGTGTTCAGAAGCGCACCTGCACCGGCAGCCCGGCCGGAAGCGTCTGCATGTCGCTGGCTTCATCCACTTCGATCTCGGCGAGGTAGCTCAGGCGCTCGACGTCATCGCCGGTCAGTGCGTAGTACGGGGTGAATGAAGGCTCGCTGCGGATCGCGCGCACATGGCCCTTCAGTACGGTGCGCCCTCCCTCCAGCTGTATCTGCGCCGGCTGACCGACCTTGACCTGCAGGCGCAGCGGCTGCGGCAGGTAGACGCGCGCATAGGGGCGCTCGCCAACCAGCATCACCGCCAGTGGCGCCCCGATCGGTGCCTGGTCACCCTGCCGGTACGGCAAGGCATCGATCACGCCATCGCGCGGTGCGCGCAGCTGCAGCTTCTGCAGGTTGACGCCCTGCACCACCTGCTGCGCCTGTGCGGCGTCGGCGGCCGCCTGGCCCTGGGCGATGTCCTGCGCGCGACTGCCGTGCACCCGTTCCAGCCAGGCCTGCTCGGCGGCACGCACGCTGGCCGCGGCATTGCCGGCGGCCGCCCGTGCACGGTCCAGCTCGGCGGCGGCGATCAGGCGCTGGCGTGCCAATGGTTGCACGCGCCGATAGTAGGCAGTGGCTTCAGCAGACTGCGCGCGCAACGCGGCCAGTTGTGCCTGGGCCTGTGCGATCTGTTCCTGCCGCGGGCCGAGCTTCAGCTCTTCCAGCTGGGCCTGCGCGCGCGCCGTGTCGGCCTGCGCCACCGCGAACTGCGCGTCGCCGCGGGCGGGGTCGAGCTGCATCAGCACGGCCCCGGCCTTGACCCGCTGGCCCTCGCGCACCTCCAACGTGGCGATCACCTCGGCCGCCGGCGCCGGCACCGTGATCCGGTCCCACTCCAGTGTGCCCAGCGCCGTTGGCGTTGACTGCCCACAGCCTGCCAGCAGGCCGATGGCCGCCAGCCCGAGTCCACGCATCCCGTTGCCGATGCCCATACCATCCCCTCCTGCGACGGCGACACGGTGCCAGCTGCCCCGTGCACCCTCAATGATTCCGATCAGCCCTGACGGTTTTTTCGCCACGTACGGGCGAGCCTTTTGCTGCAAGGCTCCTCTCCACCTATCCACAGCTTGATTCAGCATCATTCCACAGCTGGTGTGGAGAACCGAACGGGGGCGGCCGTACTGGGTGCCTGGCAGCGGAAGATGCGCTGCCGTCACAGGAGCCGGCCGGCTGTGACGGTTTTTTCACCACCGCCTCATACGCCTTGTGGCACAAGCACTGCGAAGGCCTATCCACAGGTTTTCGCGCCCCCCCTCCACACCGGGTGTGGAAAACCGCGTATCGGCCCGCTGCTGGCCGCATGCCCGGTACGCGCGTAACCTTGTCATCCCAAGTCCATCGCGGTGGACGGCGAACCCGCCCCACCCCAAGCAATGAAAAGCATCGATCATCGAGACTTCACCCTGTCGCCGGAAGACAACGAGCGATTGGCCAACCTGTGCGGCCCCTTCGACGGGCACCTGCGCCAGATCGAGCTGAAGCTCGGCGTGGAGATCGCAAACCGTGGCTTCGTGTTCCGCATCAGCGGGCCCAATGAAGCCATCGTGGAGGCGCAGAAGCTGGTTGAAGCGCTGTACGCCGAAGCCGGCGAGACCGTCTTCGACAACCACGCCATCCATCTGCGCCTGGCGCAGGCCAATGTCGAGCAGATCGCCGAACGCTCCTACGAAGCGCAGGAGGTCGCGATCAAGGTCAAGCGCGGTACGGTACGTGGCCGTGGCGCCAATCAGTCCCGCTACCTGCACCAGATCGCCACCCACGACATCAACTTCGGCATCGGCCCGGCCGGTACCGGCAAGACCTTCCTGGCCGTGGCCAGCGCGGTCGAAGCACTGAACGAATCGCGGGTGCAGCGCCTGATCCTGGTGCGCCCGGCGGTGGAAGCCGGCGAGAAGCTGGGCTTCCTTCCAGGCGACCTGAGCCAGAAGGTCGATCCCTACCTGCGACCGTTGTACGACGCCCTGTACGAGATGATGGGCGTGGAGAAGGTGGTCAAGCTGCTGGAGAAGAACGTCATCGAGATCGCGCCGCTGGCCTACATGCGCGGCCGCACGCTCAACGATGCATTCGTGATCCTGGACGAAGCACAGAACACCACCATCGAACAGATGAAGATGTTCCTGACCCGCCTGGGCTACGGCTCCACCGCGGTGGTCACCGGCGACCTGACCCAGACCGACCTGCCCAAGCACGTGAAATCCGGTCTGCGCGACGCCATCGATGTGCTGCGTGAAGTCGAGGGCGTCAGCTTCACCTTCTTCGAATCCCGCGACGTGGTCCGCCACCCGCTGGTCGCGCGCATCGTCAGCGCCTACGACCGCCGCGACCTGCATCAGATCCAGCCTGGAGCGACGCCATGACCCGTGGTCCCGTGCGACTGGACGTCGCCGTCAGTTATGCCCTGCCGCGTGCCGGCCTGCCGGCGGCCGTGAGCTTTCGCAAGTGGGTGGCCGCTGCGTTGAAGGGCCGCATCCGCGAGGCCGATCTGGCCATCCGCGTGGTCGATGCCAAGGAAGGCCAGTCGCTGAACCGCCATTACCGTGGCAAGGACTACGCCACCAACGTGCTCAGCTTCCCGGCCGAAGTGCCCGAAGGCCTGCCCAAGGGCGTCAAGTTTCCACTGCTCGGCGACCTGGTGATCTGCGCACCGGTGGTGGCCCGCGAAGCCGACGAACAGGGCAAGGCGCTCAACGCCCATTACGCGCACCTGACCGTGCACGGCGTGCTGCACCTGCTTGGCTGGGACCACGAGGACGACAAGGAAGCCGAGGCGATGGAACAGCTGGAGCGCGACATCCTGGCCGAGCTCGGCATCGCCGATCCCTACGCCGGCGAGCGCTGACGACCACGCACACCGGGTTCATCACGGAGGACAACCCCATCGCGCTGTTGCCCGCACTCATCGCCGCTCTTCTGCAGGTAACCACTGCCCCGGGCATCGACCCCGACCGGGAACGACCGTCGCCGTTCCCGGCCAGCGACAGCGCGGCCGACATTGCCGCCAAAGTCGCCGAGGTGCAGGCCTTCTTTGACGTCAGCCAACAGACGGCCCGCCAGGCGGTCGCCGAGGCGCAGCAGCACGCATTGATGGAACGCTTGAGGGCGCGCCACGCGGCACGCCTGGCCGGCATGTGGGTGGACAATGCGACGGGTTGGACCGTCGTCGTGCGATTGACTGGCCCAGCCTCCGAGGCGGATGAGACCCATCCAGGGGCGGACGGCCCGCAACGCGTGCGCTATATCATCGGCGCTTCAATGACCGAAGCGGAGATGCAGCGCCGTCTTCAGGCGCAGCAGGGCTGGTTCATCCCGCAGCTGCCCGGTCTGACCGGCTATGGCCTGGACGTCATGACCGGTGAACTGGAGCTGGAACTCCGGGATACCGCTGGCGCGCGCGCAACGGCGGCGACCGTGCGCGACCACCTGCAGGCGCTGCTGGGCTACCCGGTCAGGCTGCGCTGGTACCCAGCGGCATCGCAGCGCCGATCGCCCTGACCCAGCCGGGCTGCAGGTGCCGGTCCGCGCGCTGCGCAATTGTTTGCCGCCTGGCATGGCGGCACAAGGAAACCAAGGATGACCTCGGGAAACAGCTTCACGGCGATTGCAATGAGTGCGGGCCTGTTCGCAGGCCTGCTGGTGCTGGGCGCGTACACCGTGCGCCGCATCAGCGCCGGCGACCCCAGCGGCAGGCACTGGCTGCTGCGCAGCCTGGCCCTGCTCTCGCCCTTGTGCCTGCTGGCCGGGCTGGCGACCGGCATGATCGGCCCCCACCTCACGGGTAGAGCAGAACCCGTCCACCTGCCCGGGCTGTGGGAAACGTCGATGGTGCTGATACTGGTCGGTGCCTTGACCCTGCCGGTGCTGTGGCGAACGCTGCTGCAGCAGCGGCTTGGCAGGCCGGTCAACGCGCTTCCGTTCTTCCATGCCAGCCGCACCTCGTTGCTGGTGCTGTTCGTGCTGGCCGTGATCTACGTGAAAGTGGCCAGGACAGCCGCATCGGAAATGTTGCCCTGGCTGACCAGCCCGGGCCTGTGGCCGGCGGTGGTGCGCATCGCGGGGCAATCGATGCAGATCACCACGCTCGCGGTCGTGCTTACCCTCTCACTGATGGTCGTGCGGCGGGCGATGACCGGTTTCCTGCGCCTTCTCAGCGGGCTGTTCAGGCGCTCACCGGAGCTATGATGGGTGCCCTTCGCCTGCGGAAACCGCCCGTGTCACTGCGCTGCTGCCTGCCCCTGCTGTGTGCCCTTGCGGTCCCATCCGCCTTCGCTTCCAGCGTCGACCTGCCGGCCCTGATCGAATGCCGCCAGGGCGTGGCCGAGCAGGCCGCGCTGGCGCCGCTGCTGGCCGATCCGCTGAAGGCCGTGGCCCAGGGCCTGCAGCCGCTGCCGCAGGGCAACCAGTTCATGAGCGAGTTCCGGCTGGCCAGCCCGATCACCGTCTTCGGCCAACAGACCGATCGGGTGGCGGTGGCCGACGCCAGCGTCATGGCCGTCCTCGACCAGGCCGACCCACGCCCGCTGGCCAAACGGCTGGAATTGGAGACCGGCTACGACCAGGACGGCAAGTTCATGGCCGGCCGCGAGCTGGTCAGCCGCGACGTGACCGACCCGAAGACCGGCGAGGCCCAGATCGAGTCGATCATCCTCAGCGTCTCCACCGTGGCCTCCCACCCGGGCAAGACCCTGGCCGGCTGCACCTACAGCCTGGACCTGCCCGAGGAGGAGCCGGCCGCGGCCGCCCCAGCCCCGGCCACCGGCAGTCACTGACAGGCCGTCACATCCTGCTAGACTTGGGTCAACGCCCGGCCTGCCGGGTGCCTTTTTTCCAGAGATGTCAGAAGACGACAGTAGTAGCTCCCCTGCGGAGCACAGTGAAAAGAAGCGCGGCTGGCTTGAACGCCTGACCTCCGCCTTCTCCGGCGAACCCCATACCCGCGACGAGCTGGTCGCTGTCCTGCACACCGCGCAGGAAGAAGGCCTGATCGCCGCCGATACCCTGAAGATGATGGAAGGCGCCATTTCGGTGGCCGAGCTGACCGTGGGCGACGTGATGATCTCGCGCTCGCAGATGGTCTCGCTGCCGGTTGAAGCGCCCTTCCTGGAACTGATGAAGCAGGTGGTCGAATCCGGCCATTCACGCTTCCCGGTACACGGCGAGAACAAGGACGACATCCTTGGCATCCTGCTGGCCAAGGACCTGCTGCGCGGCGTGGTCGCCGACAACGGCCCGGCCAACGTACGCGAGCTGCTGCGCCCGGCAGTGCTGATTCCGGAGGCGAAGAAGCTCAACGTGCTGCTGAAGGAGTTCCGCCTGTCGCGCAACCACATGGCCATCGTGGTCGACGAGTACGGCGGTGTCGCCGGCCTGGTCACCATCGAGGACGTGCTGGAACAGATCGTCGGCGAGATCGACGACGAGCATGACGAGGCCGAGGACCCGTCGGCGCAGATCGCCATCCAGTCCGACGGACAGTACGTGGTCGACGCGCTGACCCCGATCGGCGACTTCAACGAGCGTTTCGGCGCAATGTTCTCCGACGAGGATTACGACACGATCGGTGGCCTGGTCACCGAGGCCGTGGGCCATCTGCCGGAAGTCGGCGATGAGCTGGCACTGGACCGCTTCATGTTCCGCGTGGCCCGCGCCGATGCGCGCCGGGTACAGGCCTTCCACGTGACCGTGCTGCCGCCGGACGCACAGGACGACGCTTGAAGCGCCGCGGCCTGATCCTCATGGTGTGGCTGACACTCTACGTGTTGGCCATGGCCCTGCCGCTGGCCGCCTTCGCGCAGCCGGCGCCGGCCACACCTGCCGTGCCCGCGGCCAGCGCTGAAGCCCCTGCTCCGCGCATCGGCGTGGTGACCATGCAGCCGGGCACGGTGTTCTTCGAACGCTTCGGCCATGACGCCATCGTGGTGGTCGATCCGCTCAGCGGCGACGCAACCTCGTACAACTTCGGCTACTTCGACCCCTCCGAGGACGATTTCATCAGCCGCTTCGCACGTGGCGACATGATGTATTACCTGGTGGCGCTGCCGCTGCAGCAGGACCTGTCGTACTACGACGAGACCGGCCGCGGTGCCAGCGTGCAATGGCTGGACCTGCGCCCGGACCAGGCGCGTGCGCTGGCCGCTGACCTGGCCGAGCGGGCCAAGCCGGAAAACGCGCGCTACCACTACGACTATTACACCGCCAATTGCGCCACGATGGTGCGCGACACCCTCGACAAGGCGTTGGGTGGTGGCCTGCAGTCGCAGCTGTCGGGGCGCTCGCGTGGCAACACCTATCGCAGTGAATCGGTCCGTCTGGCCTCGCCGGCACCCTGGATGTGGCTGGGCTTCGATGTGGGCCTGGGGCCGTTCGCCGACCAGCCGCTGTCGCGCTGGCAGGAAGCGTTCGTCCCGATGCGCCTGGCCGATGCCCTGCGCCAGGCACGCAACAGCGATGGCCGGCCGCTGGTGCAGGCCGAACAGGAACTGTTGCCGCACCGCATCGATCCGGAGCCGAAGGAGTTCGCACGCCGCTGGTGGCCGTGGCTGCTGTGCGGCCTGGTGATCGCCGCTGGCGTGCTGGCGCTGCGCAACCGCCCGCGCCTGCTGGCCGGGCTGGCACTGCCGTTCTGGCTGCTGTGCGCTCTGTTGGGTGGCGTGCTGGTGTTCCTGTGGGGCTTCAGCATCCACTACGCCGCGTGGGCAAACCGCAACCTGCTGCTGCTTTCGCCGCTGGCCGTGCTGCTGCTGCCCGGTGCGATCGCGCTGCTGCGCCGGCGCCTGCCGGGACGCATGTTCAGCATCATGTTGTGGCTGCTGGCGGTACAGGCGGTGGCCGCACTGGTGCTGCACTGGCTGAGCCTGCAGGCCCAGTACAACGTGCAGTGGATCGTGCTGCTGCTGCCGGTGCACGCGGCCCTGGCGTGGGTGCTGGGGCGCCGTCCTCACTTGTCCGAAACACGGCCCTGACGCACGATGGCGGGCATGTCATTGCCCGCCTCCGCTTCCGCCCCGGCTTCGGCCAACCCTACCTGCGTCATCAACTGCGTCCACTACGATGACGAGGGCAAACGCCACGACATCAGTCTGGACGCCATCAGCGATGTCATCGCCAGTGGCAATGGCTTCGTGTGGGTCGGCCTGTACGATCCCAACGACGATGTGCTGCTGAAACTGCAGGAAGAATTCTGCCTGCACGACCTGGCCATCGAAGACGCGCGCAACGCACACCAGCGGCCCAAGGTCGAGACCTACGGCAATTCGCTGTTCGTGGTGGTGACCACCGCGCAGATGGTCGACGAGCGCATCCAGTATGGCGAAACCCATGCCTTCCTCGGCCCGCGCTTCCTGGTGACGGTGCGCCACGGCGCCTCGCTGTCCTACGCGCCAGTGCGCGCACGCGTCGAGCGCGAGCCGCAGCTGCTGAAAATGGGCCCGTCGTACTGCCTGTATGCGGTGACCGACTTCGTGGTCGACAACTACCTGCCGATCGTGCACCGCTTCCGCGATACCCTGGACCTGCTGGAGAAGGACATCTTCGCCGAGAACTACAAGCGCAGCACCGTGGTGCGCCTGTACGAGCTCAAGCGCGAACTGAACAAGATGCGCATGGCAGTGGCGCCACTGCAGGACGTGCTTGCGCAGCTGCGCCGCTACCAGGGCGAACTGATCCCGGACGAAGTGAAGCTGTACGTGCGTGACGTGCATGACCATGCGGTGCGCATCAGCGATGTGATCGACACCCTGCGTGAGATGCTGGGCACCGCGCTGAGCGTGAACCTTTCGCTGGTGACACTGGCGCAGGGCGAGACGGTCAAGCGGCTGGGTGCGTGGGCCGCACTCTTGGCGGCGCCGACGCTGATCACCAGCTGGTACGGCATGAACTTCAGCCACATGCCGGAGCTGAGCCAACCGTGGGCCTACCCACTGATGATCGTTGGCGTGGGCGGCGTCTGCGTAGGGCTGTACCGGCTGTTCAAGCGCGCGAAGTGGTTGTAGCGCGTATCGACCAACGGTCGATACCCACCATGCACGGGGGGCGTCGATACCCCGCAATCCGGTAGGCCCCGACCGTTGGTGGTGGCGCATGACCCGCTTCTGGTAGTGCCGGCCGCTGGCCGGCAATCAGGGCAATGCAGGCCAGCGACCGGCACTACCGCTCGGGATCAAGCCACGTAAACGGTCTTGATGTTCATGAACTCATGGATGCCGTGGTCGGCCAGTTCCCGGCCAAAGCCAGACTGCTTGCTGCCGCCGAACGGCAGCCGCGCATCGCTTTTGACGATGGCATTGACGAAGGCCGCACCGCATTCCATGCGTTGCGCGAAGGCTTCGCCGCGCACCGGATCGCGCGTCCACACACTGCCGCCCAGGCCGAAGCGGGTGTCGTTGGCCACGCGCAGTGCCTCGGCCTCATCCTTGACCCGGATCACCGCGGCCACCGGCCCGAACAGCTCCTCGTCATACGCCGGCATGCCCGGGCCGACATGGTCGAGCACCGTGGCCGGATAGCCGGCATGGGTGCCGGCTATCGGCTCACCACCGATCAGCACCCGCGCGCCCTTGACCACGCTGGCCTGCACCTGCTTGTGCAGTTCGTCACGCAGGTCGGCGCGAGCCATCGGTGCCAGCGTGGTGCCAGGCTTATCGGGATCGCCGTACTGGCGCTCGCCCGCCGCCTCCACAAAGCGACGGGTGAACTCATCGGCCACCGCCTCGACCACGATGAAGCGCTTGGCCGCGATGCAGGTCTGGCCGCTGTTGTCGAAGCGCGACTTCACCGCTGCGGCCACGGTCTTGTCGAGGTCGGCATCGTCGAGCACCACGAAGGCATCGCTGCCACCCAGCTCCATCACCGACTTCTTCAGCTGGCTGCCGGCATTGGAGGCGATCGAGCGCCCTGCCCGCTCGCTGCCGGTCAGCGTCACCGCCTTCACCCGTGCGTCGCGCAGCACGTCGGCGGCCTGGTCGTTGTCGATGTGCAGCACGTCGAACACGCCATCAGGCAGGCCGCCGTCACGGCACACCGCCAGGATCAGGTCGGCGCACTGCGGCACGTTGCTGGCGTGCTTGAGCAGGGCGACGTTGCCAGCCATGAACGCCGGGGCGAGGAAACGGAACACCTGCCAGATCGGGAAATTCCACGGCATCACCGCGAACACGCAGCCGATCGGCTCGTAGCGCACGTAGCTGCGCTGGGCTTCGGTATCGATCAGCTGCGGCTTGAGATAGTCGGCGGCGTGGTCGGCGTAGTACTCGCAGGCCGCCGCGCACTTGTCGACCTCGGCCAGCGCCTCGGCCTTGAGCTTGCCCATCTCGTGGGTCATCGCCTGCTGCAGGTCGTCGCGGCGCGTGCGCAGCTGCGCCGCGATCTGGCGCAGGATCGCGCCGCGTTCCTGCAGTGAACGCTCGGCCCAGCCGGGGAAGGCATCGGCGGCGGCCTGCAGGCGCTGCTCGATGTCGGCAGCGCCCATCAGTTCATGGCGGTAGGTCACCTGGCCGGTGGCCGGGTCGATGATCTCGACGGTCATGGGGGATCTCCATCTGGAAGACCCCCATTGTGCGTCGCTGTCCGTGAGCCGGGTGTTGCCGGCGCTGTCGACGGACCGTGTGCTCAGCCGTTGTCCTGCCGCGCCAGCTGCAGGTCGCGCTGGCGCCGTTTCTCGGCGCGGGCATTTATGTACCAGCCGATCACCGCAGCGATCGACACCGCCGACACCAGCAGCGTGGCCAATGCGTTGATCTTCGGGCTGATGCCCATGCGCACCGAGGCGAACACCTTCATCGGCAGCGTGGTCGAGCCCGGCGTGGCCACGAAGCTCGCCACGACCACGTCATCCAGCGACAGGGTGAAGGCCAGCAGCCAACCCGCCACCAGCGCCGGCGCGATGATCGGCAGGGTGATGCGGGTGAACACGGTCAACCGGCTGGCGCCCAGGTCCATCGCCGCTTCTTCCAGCGACAGGTCCATTTCCTGCAGGCGCGAGGACACCACCACGGTGACGAAGCAGAGGGTGAAGGTCACGTGCGCGATCCAGATGGTGGCCAGGCCACGCGCCGGGAAGCCGGGAATCGCGCCCATCGATGCCAGCAGCGCCATCAGCGAGAAGCCCAGGATCACGTCCGGCATCACCAGCGGCGCGGTGACCAGCGCCCCGAACAGTGGCTTGCCGCGGAAGCGCTTGAAACGGGTCATCACCATCGCCGCCAGCGTACCCAGCACAGTAGCGGTACACGCAGTCCAGAACGCCACCACCAGGCTGGTCCACATCGCCTCCATCAGCGCGCGGTCGGCGAACAGGTCGCTGTAGGCGCGGGTGGAGAACCCGGCCCAGACCATCGCCAGCCGCGAGCTGTTGAACGAATAGAACATCAACAGCAGGATCGGCAGGTACAGGAAAGCGAAGCCGAGAAGCAGCACGCCCAGCGCCAGGCCTTTGCCGGTGCGCGGACTCATGCCTGCTTCCCTTCCAGCAGGCGCTGCTGGGAACGGTTGAAAAGCAGGATCGGCACCAGCAGCAACAGGATCATCGCCACCGCCATCGCCGAGGCGCCTGGCCAATTGCGGTTGTTGAAGAACTCGTTCCACAGCTGGCGGCCGACCATCAGTGTCTCCGAACCACCGAGCATTTCCGGGATCACGAATTCACCCACCGCCGGGATCATCACCAGCATGCAGCCGGCGATGATGCCCGCCTTCGACAACGGCAGGGTGATGCGCAGGAACGCCTGCCACGGCTTGGCACCGAGGTCGTAGGCCGCTTCCAGCAGGCGGTGGTCATGCTTGACCAGATTGGCGTACAGCGGCAGCACCATGAACGGCAGATAGCAGTAGACGATGCCGATGTAGGCGGCGGTCGGGGTGTCGATCAGCTGCAGTTTCGGCAGGCCCATCGACGTCATCAGCGTCTGCAGGCCGGTGAACTGCAGGAACTGGTCGAGCAGGCCGTTGCGGTCCAGGATCGCCTTCCACGCGTACACGCGGATCAGGAACGAGGTCCACGACGGCAGCACCACCAGCATCATCGCCACGTTGCGTGCGGCCGGTGACAGGCGGGCGATGGCATAGGCCATCGGGTAGCCGATCAGCAGGGTCAGGAAGGTGGAGATCGCCGCGATCTTGATCGAGCTCAGGAAGGCCTGCGCATAGATCGAATCGCGGAACAGCGCCAGGTAGTTTTCCAGGTTCAGCTTCAGCGAGAAGCCGCCATCCACGTACTGCAGCAGCCAGGTGTACGGCGGCGAGCCGACCCGGCTGAGCGAGAAGCTGATCATCAGCACGATCAGGAACGGCACTGCGAAGAACAGCAGCAGCCACAGGTACGGAATGCCGATCACCGTGGCACGCAGCCCCGGCAGCCAGCGCTTCAGGCCGGCCGTGCTCATGAGGTCAGCACCACGCCGTCGTTGTCGCGCCAGTGCACCCACACACTGTCGCCCCAGGTCAGGCCATCGCTGGCCCAGCGCTGCGAGTTGGCGAAGTTGGCCAGCACTTTGGCACCGCTGGGCAGGCGCACGTGGTAGACCGAATGGCTGCCGAAGTAGGCGATGTCCTCGATCACGCCCTGGGCCTTGTTGGTGTGCCCTTCCGGCTCGTCCTTGCCGATCATCACCTTTTCCGGGCGCAGCGCGAACGCCACCGGCTGCCCTTCGTAGCCGGTGATGCCATGGGCGATGTAGATCGGCGCCGGGAACAGCGGCGAGCGCACGGTGACGTACTCGGGCAGGTCCTCGTCGATCACCCCGTCAAACAGGTTGACCGAACCGATGAACTCGGCGACGAAGCGGTTGGCCGGCTGTTCGTAGACCTCGTCCGGCTTGCCGACCTGCTGGATCCAGCCGGCATCCATCACCGCGATGCGGGTGGCCATGGTCATCGCTTCTTCCTGGTCGTGGGTGACCATCACGCAGGTCACCCCCGAAGATTCGATGATGCTGACCAGTTCCAGCTGCATCTGCGAGCGCAGCTTCTTGTCCAGCGCGCCCATCGGCTCGTCCAGCAGCAGCAGCTTCGGCCCCTTGGCCAGCGACCGCGCCAGCGCCACGCGCTGCTGCTGGCCGCCGGAGAGCTGGTGCGGCTTGCGCTTGCCCAAGTGGCCCATCTGCACCAGGTCGAGCATCTCGCCGACGCGCTTGCTGATCGCGTCCTTGCCCAGGCCATCCTGTTTCAGGCCGAAGGCGATGTTCTGCTCGACCGTCATGTGCGGGAACAGGGCGTAGGACTGGAACATCATGTTGACCGGCCGCTGGTACGGCGGCAGCGCGTCCAGGCGCTGGCCATCGAGGGTGATGCTGCCCTTGGTGGGCGTCTCGAAGCCGCCGAGGCAGCGCAGCAGGGTCGATTTGCCACTGCCGGAGCCACCGAGCAGGGCGAAGATCTCGCCCTTGCGCACGTCCAGGTTGACGTCGTCGACGGCGACGAAACCGTCGAATTCCTTGCGCAAATCACGAATGGAGAGATAGCCGGGCGCACCGGTCGTGTCGACGACGGCGGCTACCGGCTGGGCTTCAACGGGCATGGGGGCTCCGGGAGCGGGCGGTGGACAGCGGCCGCCATTCTACCGGCCGGGGGCCGCAGGGGATATGACGGCAGCAGGTGGAACCGGCCGGTGGGCGGCCTCGGGGCCTCGAGGGGTGTCGGTTTTCCCCCGCCATGCTGGCCTGTCCGCCGGAAGGCCCGGGCTCTCTTCGACGCCCGGGCGGCCGTCCCGACCTGACACCACGGGCGGCAGCCCGATCTGCAACATTTTTCAGAGCGTGATCCATTGAAAGCCCGGGACATTCCCCGCGCAATGCCCCGGATCTAGGCCTTGCATGGACCGACCCTGTGATTTCCCCGGACAGCCCCTCCCCTTTCCCGCCCCGCCTGCCGGGCTGCCTGCCTGCACGGCTGCCGCTGGTCATCATCGGCGCCGGCCAGGCCGGGTTGTCGCTCAGCGCGCTCCTGCAGGAGGCCGGCGTCGAGCATCGCGTGCTGGAGGCCGAAACCGTGGGTGCCAGCTGGCGGCGGCGCTGGGATTCGTTCCAGACCAACACCGCCAACGCGACCATGGCCCTTCATGGCCATGCCTATGCCGGGGATGACCCGGAAGGGTTCATGGGGGCCCCGGAAGTGATCCGACGGCTGCGCGACTATGCCGACGAGCGCGCATTGCCGATCAGCGAGGGGTGCGTGGTCCATCGGGTCGGGCCCGAGTCCGGTGGTTATGACATCGACAGCAGCCGGGGGCTGATCCATGCCCAGGCGGTGGTGGTCGCCACCGGTGAATACCGCCGGGCGCGGTTGCCCCGGGCCCCCTTCGCGCCCGCACCAGGCCTCACCGTGCTGCACTCCAGCGACTACCGAAGTCCCGGCCAGCTACCCGAGGGCGCGGTGCTGGTCATCGGCGGCGGCCAGTCCGGCGCGCAGATCGCCCAGGACCTGCGCGACGGTGGTCGCAGCGTGTACTGGTCACTGGCCCAGCGGCATTCGCACACCCGCCGGCTGCGCGGCAAGGACTCGATGACCTGGTGGGACATGGCCGGGCGCATCCACCAGCACGTGAGCGAATCGGCGGGAGTACTGGCGGGTGGGCCGGACGCGCTGCGCAAGGCCCGCACTGCGGAGTTCCCGCTGATATCCGGCAAGGGAAGCGCCGGCCTGGGCAGTTCGATCAGCCTGTTGGCGATGCACCGCGCAGGCATCAGGTTGCTGGGCCGGTTGCAGGAATTCAGCGGAAACACCGCCCGCTTCGCCGATGTCCGCCCGCAGCTGCATACCGCGATCGAGGCGACGCGGGCCGAATATGCCTATCTCGATTCGCTGGCCAGCGCGTACTACGCCACGCGGCCCGAACCGCGCACCGACGATGCCCGCTACATTCCCGAAGAGGTCTACCTGCACTGGGAGCCGGAACCGTCCCCATGCAAGCTGGACCTGAAGGCTGCGGGGATCCGCGCGGTGGTACTGGCCACCGGCTTCGTCGCCGAATGGCCCTGGCTCGACGTGCAGGGCGTGCTGGATGCACACGGCTATCCGCTTGGCGACTTCGGTGTTTCCCCGCAGCCGGGGCTGTTCTTCATCGGCATGCACAACCTGCAGCGGATGAGTTCGTCGTTCCTGTGCAACGGCGGCCGCGACGCACGCGACCTGCTGCCGGCCATCCTGCAGCACCTTGGCCGAAGCGGGAGTACCGGCTTCGGCGCAGGTTAAGGGAGCCGCCGGGCAAGGCCCGACGGCGCCAGACCGGCTCAGCGGCCGGTCTTCACCTCGGTCCACAGCCGGGTGTAGAGCTTGTCGGTCTCCGGCGTGTTGATCGAGTAGGTGAACATCTTCTCGGCAACATCCGCCGGCGGATAGATGGTCGGGTCGGTGCGGATCGCCTCGTCCACCAGCGGCGTTGCGGTCGGGATCGGGTTGGCGTAGTGGATGAAGTTGGTGTTGGCCGCAGCGACCTTCGGTTCCAGCAGGTAGTTGATGAACCTGTAAGCCGCTTCCGGGTGCTTGGCGTCCTTCGGGATCGCCAGCATGTCGAACCACTGCGGCGCACCTTCCTTCGGGATCGAATAAGCCACGTGCACGCCATTGCTGGCTTCCTCGGCGCGGTCGCGGGCCTGGATGATGTCACCGGACCAGCCGACCACCAGGCAGGTACCGCCGTTGGCCAGCGAACCCACGTACTGCGAGGAGTGGAAATTCTGAACGTACGGGCGGATCGACTTCAGCAGGTCGGCCGCCTTCTGCAGTTCGGCCGGGTCGCCGCTGTGCGGGTCCAGGCCCAGGTAATGCAGCGCGATCGGGATCATGTCGGCCGGCGTGTCCAGGATGGTCACGCCGCAGTCCTTCATCTTGCTGATGTTCTCCGGCTTGAACACCAGGTCCCAGCTGTTGGCGATGTCGGTGCTGCCACCGAAGCGCTGCTTCAGCATGTCCACGTTGTAGCCGATGCCGGTGGTGCCGATCATGTACGGCACGCCGTACTGGTTGCCCGGATCCTGGGTGGCGATGCGCTTCATCACCGCCGGATCGAGGTTGGCCAGGTTCGGGATCTTGCTCTTGTCCAGCGGCAGGAACACGCCGGCCTGGATCTGGCGGCCGAAGAAGTTCAGCGTCGGCACCACCACGTCGTAGCCGCTGTTGCCGGCCAGCAGCTTGGTCTCGACCATCTCATCGCTGTCGAACACATCGTAGGTCACCTTGATCCCGCTCTCCTTCTCGAAGGTCGGAATGGTGTCCTCGGCGATGTAATCGCTGTAGTTGTAGACGTTCAGGACCTGGCTGTCCTGCGCGCCGCCGTTGCCACCGCCACAGGCGGCAAGCATGGCGGAGGCCAGGCCGAGCGTGAGGATACGCAGCTTCATCGGGTGCTCCAGAATGCGGGAAGGGGGGCCGGTGGTGCCGGCGACGGGTGCCAGCCTACCCCCCGGCGGCGGATTTTTCTATTCCAGATGCTCAGACGTTCAGCAGCAGGAACTCGCGCTCCCACGAGCTGATGACGCGGAAAAAGGTCTCGTATTCCTTGCGCTTGACCGAGATGTAGGCGCGGCAGAAACGCTCGCCCAGCAGGGCCTGGAGCTCGCTGCACTGCTCCAGCCCGTCCAGCGCCTCGCCCAGCGAGCGCGGCAGGTTGTAGCCCAGTTCCTTGGCGCTGCCGGTCACCGGCGCATCCGGTGCCAACCGCTCGCGGATGCCCAGCAGGCCGCAGGCCAGGGTGGCCGCCATTGCCAGGTACGGGTTGGCGTCGGAGCCGGCGAAACGGCTCTCCACGCGCATGTTTTCCGGCGTATCCAGCGGCACGCGCAGCCCGCAGGTACGGTTGTCGAAGCCCCAGTGCACGTTGCTCGGCGAGACCTCGCCGAACACCAGGCGGCGGTAGGAGTTCACGTTCGGCGCGAAGAACGCCATCGCCTGCGGCGCGTACTTCTGCAGGCCACCCAGGTAATGGCCGAACACTGGGCTGAACTCGCCCTCGGCATCGGAATCACCGGCAAAAACGTTGCTGCCGTCACTCATCCGCACCAGGCTCTGGTGGATGTGCATGGCACTGCCCGGCTCGTTTTCCATCGGCTTGGCCAGGAAGGTGGCGTACACCCCGTGGCGCATCGCCGCCTCGCGCATGGTGCGCTTGAACAGGAATACCTGGTCGGCCAGGTCCATCGCATCGGCATGGGTGAAGTTGACCTCCAGCTGCGCCGCACCGGATTCGTGGATCAGCGTGTCCACGTCCAGCTTCATCGCATCGGCGTAGTCGTACATCAGGTCGAGGATCGGGTCGAACTCGTTGACCGCGTCGATCGAGTACGACTGCCGCGCGGTCTCCGGGCGCCCGGAGCGGCCGGCCGGTGGCAGCAGCGGGAAGTCCGGGTCGGTGTTCTTCTGCACCAGGAAGAACTCAAGCTCCGGCGCCACCACCGGGCGCAGGCCCAGCTCGGCGTAGGCTGCCAGCACGCGGCGCAGCACGTTGCGCGGCGCCAGTTCGTGCGGCTCACCGCTCTTGGTGTAGCAATCGTGGATGACCTGCGCGGTGGCGTCGGCCGCCCACGGCACCATACGCACCGTGTCCGGATCGGGGCGCAGCATCATGTCCGAGTCGGACGGCGAGGTCAGCTCGTAGTAATCGTCAGGGAACTCGCCGGTGACGGTGGTGGCGAAGATGCCCTCAGGCAGGCGCGTGCCGTAGTCGTGCGAGAACTTGTCGGCGGGAATGATCTTGCCGCGCGCGTTGCCGGTGATGTCCGGCACCAGGCACTCCACCTCGGTGATGCGCCGCTCCTTCAGCCAGCGCAGCAGCGTGCTTTCCTGCGGTGCGGGGGGCGTGGCCGTCTTGCGCGGGCGCGTTCGGGAACTCATCGGGAATCCAGTCGGTTCTGTTGGTGCTGCCGGCAAGCCTGGCCGAACGCACGGAAAATAGCGTGATAGAACGGCGCCTGCATGACACGCCACTCCGGGTGCCACTGTACGCCGAGCACGAAACGATGGTGCAGGCTGCGTGCCGCTTCGACCAGCCCATCGTCGGCCACGGCCTCGACCTGCAGGCCCTGCGCGAGGCGGGCAATGCCCTGCCCGTGCACCGAATTGACCTGCGCCCGGTCGCTGCCGTGCCACTGCGCCAGCCAGCCATCGGCAACCAGGGTAACCGCGTGGGCCGGTCCGTACTGCACCTCCACCGGCGCCTGCGGGTCTTCGCGATGGTCAGCCAGGCCAGGCACCGCGTGTACCTGCGGATGCAGGCTGCCACCCAGCGCGACGTTCAGTTCCTGGAAGCCGCGGCAGATCGCCAGTACCGGAAGATCCTGCGCCAAAGCCTCACGAAGCAACGCGAACGCATTGGCATCACGGGCCGGGTCATGCAGATTGCCCGGCCAGCTGCGACCGCCCTCGTAGTGCTGCGGTTCGATGTTGCTGACCGCGCCGGTCAACAGCAGGCCATCAAGCCCCTGCAGCCAGTCGCCAACCGGCAAAGGAGGCTGCAGGCTCGGCAGCACCACCGGGGTCACTTCGGCGGCCTCGGCCAGCGCGCGCACGTACTTCTCGCCGGCCGCCGCGAAGCGGTGATGGCCGAGCACGGTACTGTCGGTGGGCAGGCCCACCCAGGGCAGGCGGCGCATGGAAAAACTCCTTGACGTGCCGACACGTTACCCGTCGCCCGGCGAAGGCGGCAAGTCGTCGCCGTCACACCATGGCTGTCACGCATCGGCGAAACTACGCGGGTGAATGCTGATCGTCCTCCCCCGCTCCCCCCTCCCGCACTGCGCCCGCGAGGCCTGCGGTGAGCGCCGCCTTCCCGCCCAGCTGGTACGCCGCCAGCCTGCCCGAACCGCCCGCACTGCCCTCGTTGCGGGGGGATGTGCAGGCCGATGTCGCGGTGCTGGGCGCCGGCTATACCGGCCTGACCGCAGCCCTGGAACTGGCTACGCGCGGCCAGCGCGTGGTGGTGCTGGACGCGCAGCGGATCGGCTGGGGCGCGTCCGGTCGCAACGGTGGCCAGGCGCTGGTCGGCTATGGCTGCGAGGTGGACGAGCTGGAGCGTCAGCTCGGTCGTGATGATGCGCGCCACCTGTTCGACTGGTCACGCGACGCGGTGCAGGCAATGCGCACACGCATCGATCGCCACGGCATCGACTGCCATTGGGTGGAAGGCCACGCCAGCGTCGCCATCCGCGAACGCCATGAGCGCGACCTGCGGGCTAACTGCGAGCATCTGCAACGCCACTACGACTACCCCATGCAGTGGTGGGACCGTGATGCCCTGCGCGCACAGCTGGACAGCCCGCGCTACCGCGCCGCGATGTTCGATCCGCTCAGCGCGCATCTGCAGCCCCTGGCCTATGCCCGCGGACTGGCCGATGCGGCGCGTGCGGCCGGCGCGGTGATCCATGAGAACTCCGCAGTGACCCGCGTGCAGCGCGGACCGCAGCCCACCCTGCATACCGCGCAGGGAAGCGTGCGCGCCGCGCATCTGGTGGTGGCCGGCAACGCCTGGCTGCAGGGCCTGCTGCCCGAGCTGGAACGGCGGATCATGCCGGTCGGCACCTATATCGGCGCCAGCGCGCCGCTGGGTGCCGAGCGCGCCCATGCCCTGATCGGCAACAACATGGCCGTGGCCGACACCGCCTGGGCACTGGACTACTTCCGTCTCAGCCACGACCACCGCCTGCTGTTTGGTGGCCGTGCCAGCTATTCAGCACTGCCCCCGCCCGGCCTGCGCAGGGTGATGCAGCGGCGCATGCACCAGGTATTCCCGCAGCTGGCCGACGTGGCACTGGAGCAGGTCTGGGGCGGTTATGTGGACATTACCCGCAACCGCGCCCCACATTGGGGTCGACTGGACGGCAATCTGTACTTCGCGCAGGGGTTCTCCGGCCATGGGGTGGCCGCCGCCGGGCTGGCCGGCGAGGTGATCGCCGCCGCCATTGCAGGCCAGAGTGAGCGCCTGGACGTGTTCCAGCGCCTGCGGCATGCCCCCTTCCCTGGCGGCCGGCTGCTGCGCACGCCGCTGCTGGTGGCGGCGATGTCGTGGTACAAGCTGCGGGATGCGTTGTGGTGAAACAGTGAGCTGACACGGAGAGATTCCGAAGAACTGGCAATTCCCGGACCTCCACAGCATGTGAAGAGCACTCATCCAGAAGGGCGTGACGGAATTCTCATTTGATCGGCAGATCGCATCGGCAATTGCATTATCTATTTCATGCCGATACCGTCCCTCAGAACCGGGTCCCGCGGCGAATGGATGCTGACAGGGAACGTACTAGAGGGAGATGTGCGATTGAACTGGTGGAATGAAGGCCTGCAGTTGAAGTTGCGTATCCGCCCGGCGGGGCTGGTCCTTGCGCTGTTGTACGCCATCGCATGCTGGGCGTCTCGCCAGTTGTCGCTCGACCAGTTCTACCTGCCCGCCGGCGTCCGCGTGGCTGCGGTGCTGTTGTTCCCGCCTCGATGGTGGCCGTACCTGCTGCTGGGCGAATACGCCTACTTTGCGCAGATGCGCGTGCCAATGATCGAGAAGTATGGACTGGCCTGGATAGTGCTTGGTTCGGCACTGCTGATGCCTGCAGTGATGCTGATCGTGCATCTGCACCGGAAAATGATGGTGACCACGAAGAATGCATGGCTGATTTCAGTCGCGGCGGCTTCGGCACTGGTGGTCACGGCGCTCAATCTGATGTTGGCACACCTTCTGTGGCCGACACCTCCGGAGATGCCGGTACTTGCGAGCATCGCGCGCCTGGTCGTTGGCGACTTCATCGGCATACTGACCCTTGCACCGCTTGCGTTGCTGTGGACACGCCGGACCGGCAACGCCCGTTGGACATCAGGTTTCGCCCCGCCTGCACTCGCTGCCCTGACGCTGATGGCCATAATTGGCCTGTATGCCGCACAGCTGCCCTTGGACGAAGCCAACGCCAAGACATCGATGCAGCTGCTGATGGCGCTGCCGGTCGTCGTGCTCACCTGTCTGTATGGCTGGCGAGGTGCGGCGATCGGAGTACCGTCGCTCAACCTGATCATTGGCCTGACCACCCCAAGCCCCTACACGGGTGCGTTCGATCCAGCTGCGTTCGCGACCCAGCAGATCATGGCGGTCACCGGCGCTGCACTGCTGGTGTTAGGGTCGCGCATCACCCACTACTACCACCGTTCGCGATTGGGCGAAGTGGGTGAAAGAGATGCGCTCAAGCACGCGCGCAATTCACTGGTGGCAAGCGAGCTTGATCTCCGTGAGCGCGCGCGACACCTGAGGAAGCTGGGGGACGGCATCGACACCTCGCTCAGCGAGGTGGTGAATTGGCTCAATGCGCATGGCCATCCCACGATAGCGAACAGTCTCCTGCATATGGCTTCGGTCCATTCGCGACAGTTCCGCGAACAAACCAGCATGGTCTATCCCGCAGCACTGGAACATCTTGGGCTCTACGTCGCCCTCCAGGCCGGCGGCGTACGCGAAACCTGGGACCTGAGCCATCGCGTGATGCGCCCTCGATTGCTCGGCGATCCCTGTCAGCTCAGTGTCGGCCTGCAGCTGGCCGCCTATCGCGCCCTCACCGATGCCGTTTCGCTGTTGATCAACAGGGAATCCGGTCAGATCAGCATCCGCGTGCGTTGCGGCAGGAGAGGAGGACGCCGCGGCATCCTGATGACGGTCGCACTGCTGGATTCATACCGCAGCCTGTCACCGTCAACCGTCACCGCCACGGTCGAGCGCTTGGCTGGCCGCACGATTGCCTATGGCGGAACAGTGCAGTGCCATCGGAATCGGATACGGATGGCGATGGTGGAGACGGGTGACTCCGCCGCCATCGGCATTGCATCGTTCAACGCTATGGATCACGTGACCACCTCCGGGCAGGGAAACTCGCAGACCCAGATCTGATGGCCGGTGTCCGCCAAAGGGCCGGCCCTACAATAATCGCCCTCTGCCGCGTTCATCGCGGCAAGCGCAGCGGCGCAGGATATCCCGACACCGCTGCGCACTTCTACGTCTTTACGGTGTTTCAACCGACCAGATGACCTCGCCGCCACTACGATAACGCACCAGCGAAAAATCGCTGCCGCTGTAGATCTGCGAGCGGCTGGCGCCTGCCGGTATCTGGATCTTCTGCTGGGGCAGCGAAACCTTGGTCGCATTGTTGCCTGCCGGCAGCACCCAGTAGGTCCCCCCTGCGTTGCCGATAATCAGCTGCACGTTTCCGAGGAGGTCGTTCACCTGCAAATAGGTAATGCCATCACGCTGGAATCCATACAGCTGCCAGCTGGGGTCCTGGCTGAGATTGACCGCAGCCGGACTGGCCTGCCCCAACCCAGCCGTAGCCAATGGCTTTCCATGAAAATCCGAGGGACCGCCCGCGATTGCCGGGGCAGCGGCAATCATCAGAAATCCAGTAGCCGCACCAAAACATAAAAATCGCACAGTGACCTCCAGGTCGAAGTTGAAATCGAGAACCTCCAGCTGATACTAACCGCTTCCCATCTGAGCAATGGGCCAAACGACGAGCACGGACGTTTTCGTCCTAAAGTTACGCCCGAAACCGCCGCTATCCGTGCCGAGCCCTCCTTTGTGAGCCACCGCATCATGCCCGTCCTGCCGCAGGCCGCCGTCGATGGCGACCTGGCCGATCCCCTGCCACAGCGGATCCTGCTGGTCGAAAATTCCCGTGCGTTCACCGGCATGCTGCGCGAAGCCATCGAACAGCGCCTGGAACTGCCGGTGGTGATCGCTTCCACCCTCGCCGAGGCCGATCGCCTGCTCAGCGAAGGTGCCGGCTGGTTCCTGGTGCTGACCGGGCTGGTGCTGGCCGACGGCGACCGTGATGCGGTGGTCGAGTTCTTCCTGAAGCGCGACCTGCCAACGGTGGTGGTCAGCGGCGTGTACGACGAGGACCTGCGCAAGCGCGTGCTGCAGCAGCAGATCATCGATTACGTGCTGAAGAACACCCCCGGCAGCATCGATTACCTGGTGTGGCTGGTGCAGCGGCTGGAACGCAACCGCCGCATCGCCGCGCTGGTGGTGGACGATTCGCCGTCTGCGCGTGGCTACGCTGCGGCCCTGCTGCGCATGTACGGCCATGAGGTGCATGAAGCCGCCGACGGCAACGAGGGCCTGGCTGCCATCGAGGCGCATCCGGCAATCCGCCTGGCGGTGGTCGATCAGGAAATGCCCGGCATGCAGGGCGTGGAGTTCACCCGCCGCCTGCGTACCCTGCGCTCGCGCGACAAGGTGGCGGTGATCGGCATCTCCGGCAATACCGATGCCTCGCTGATCCCACGCTTCCTTAAGAACGGTGCGAACGACTTCCTGCGCAAGCCGTTCTCGCGCGAGGAGTTTTTCTGCCGCGTCTCGCAGAACGTGGACCAGCTGGAGCTGATCGGCACTCTGCAGGATCTGGCCACCCGCGACTTCCTCACCGGGCTGCCCAACCGACGCTTCTTCCTGGAACAGAGCCAGCGCCAGCTGCCACAGCTGCAGCTGCATGGCCAGTGCGTGGCGGTGGCGATGATCGACATCGACCACTTCAAGCACATCAACGACACCCACGGCCACGAGGCCGGCGATGATGCGCTGCGCTCGGTGGCCGGCGCGGTGGCCGCACATGCACGCAGCCAGGACCTGATCGCACGCTTCGGTGGCGAGGAGTTCTGCCTGCTGGTGCCGGACATGGAACAGGACGAGGCGCTGCTGTACTTCGAGGAACTGCGCCAGCGCATCGCTGCGCTGGAAGTGGACATCGGCAGCGCTACCCTGCGCATGACCGTGAGCATCGGCCTGTGCTGCCTGCGCCCGCAGCGCGATGCGCTGCACCGGCTGATCTCCGAGGCCGACCGCCAGCTGTACCTGGCCAAGGCCGGTGGCCGCAACCGGGTCAGCTGCACCACGGTGGCCAGCCCGCTGCGCCCCCGCGAGCCTGCCCTGCCTTGACCGGCCCGCCTTGATCCAGATCAACGCCGCACCCGCGCGGCAGTTCTACAGTCGGCCCCGACATACGCATGAAGGGGAGCCGGGGGATGGCACTACTGGTCTGGCAGGACGATCTGAACATCGGCATCGATGTGATCGACCAACAACACCGCCGCATCATCGAGATGCTCAACCACCTGCACGTGGCACAGGCCAGCATGCAGCGTGCGGCGGTGGGTGAAGTGATCGACGAAGTGGTGGACTACACCCTGTCGCACTTCGCGTTCGAGGAAGAGCTGATGGAAGAGGCGGGCTATCCGTTCTGTGCCGCGCACAAGCGCGTGCACGAGGTCTTCATCAAGCGGGTATCGGAATACCGCATGCGCTTCCAGGCCGGCGAGGACATCAGCGACGAACTACGGACCATGCTCTCGCGCTGGCTGTTCAACCATATCCGTGGTGATGACCAGGCCTATGCCGAACAGGTCAAGGCGCACCTGAACCAGTTCGCCCGCGAACACCAGGGCGGTGGCTGGCTGGGTCGCACGCTCAAGCGCTTCTTTGGTTGAGCCGCAGCGCGCGCCGGTGCAGTGCCACCAGCGCGCACAGGGTGGCAACCGCGGTCAGGCACAGGTAGTAGCCGACCGCGACCAGGCCGAAGCGTTCCGCCAGCCAGGTGGCCAGGTACGGCGCCGGCGCCGCACCCAGAATGCCGGCCAGGTTGAATGACAGCGAGGCGCCGGTGTAGCGCACTTCCACCGGGTAGATTTCGGCCAGGAAGGTGCCACAGGGGCCGTAGGTCAGCCCCATCAGGAACAATCCCAGGCACAGGAACGCAGTGACCAGCCATGGGCTGTGCGGCTGGAACAGCGGTGCGAACAGCACGCCGAAGCCGACAATCAGCACGCTGGCGACGATCATGGTGCGACGCGTGCCCCAGCGGTCGCCATAGCGTGCCGACAGCGGGATGCCCAGCGCGAAGAACAGCATGCCGGCCATCTGCATCAGCAGGAACTGCTCGCGGCTGTAGCCCAGCACGGCGGTGCCATGGCCGAGGCTGAACACGGTCATCAGGTAGAACAGCACGAAGGTGGCGAACGCGCCCAGGGTACCCAGCAGCATCGGCACCGGGTGGTCACGCAGCACCGTCCACATCGGCAGCCGCACCGGCGCCTTGCGCTCCAGCGCCTGCCTGAAATCGGGGGTCTCGTGGATGTTCAGGCGCACCCACAGGCCGAGGCCGACCAGCAACGCGCTGGCCACGAACGGAATGCGCCAGCCCCACTGCAGGAAGTCGTCCTGGCTCAGGCAGCGGCCGAGCACCAGGAAAATGCCGGCCGACAGCAGGAAGCCAAGCGGCGCACCCAGCTGCGGGAACATGCCATACCAGGCGCGCTTGCCCGGCGGTGCGTTCTCAGTGGCCAGCAGCACCGCCCCGCCCCACTCGCCACCCAGCCCCAGGCCCTGGCCGAAGCGGCACAGCGCCAGCAACGCGGGGGCCCACAGGCCAATCTGTGCATGGGTGGGCAACAGGCCGATCAGCACCGTGGACAAGCCCATGGTCAGCAGCGCGGCCACCAGCGTGGCCTTGCGGCCGATACGGTCACCGAAGTGGCCGAACACTGCCGAGCCCACCGGGCGCGCGATGAACGCGACCGCGAACGTTGCCAGTGACTGCAGCAGCGCCGCCTGCTCGCTGCTGTCCGGGAAGAACAGGTGCGGGAACACCAGCACGGCGGCCGTGGCGTAGATGTAGAAATCGAAGAATTCGATGGTGGTGCCGATCAGGCTGGCCAGCAGGACACGACGGGGGGAATTCACGGACGGCGCGGCAGCGGTGATCGTCGACATCGGCAACACGGGTAACGGCGGATCGCCCGATTCTGCCACGGGCCGATGGCCGCACGGGGCGATGGTTTCAGCCGACACCGATGCCAACGGAATTTTTCGGGCCACCCGCTAGGCTGCGCCACCGGTCCCTGCATGGACGCTTTGCCGATGACTGCAGTCGCGCTGTCGTGGTCCGATTCGCCGAAGCTGCCGCGGATGGCGGCGTGGCTGGTGGTACTGCTGGTGCATGGCGGGCTTGCTCTGTGGCTGCTGGACAGCGGCCGGATCGAACTGCGCAGCGACGACGGCCCACGGATCTTGCTGCGTTGGCTGCCACCGGAACTGCCGACGCCGGTAGCCAAGCAGCCCACCTTGCCCTCCGCACAGATGACGCGTCCGGCCGCATCGGTGATGCCCCGCCCTGCCCCGGTTGCGCAGGCAGACAGCGCCCAGCCTGCCGCGGAAAACGCGGCTGCGGTGGCGCCACTGATCCTGAGTCTGCCTGCGGGCAGCATCGACGGTGGTGACGGCATCAGCGCTGCGGGTGTCGCTCCGCGTCTTATTGGTCGCCGCGAGATACACCCGGCATTCGCGGCGCGCCGCAACTACTTCCCGATCCGTCGGCAGATGACCCCCGAGCAGATCGTGCATGGCGTCGCGCAACTGCTGGGTTTGTGGCCACCGGGCTACATCGTCGACCCGTGCCAGCTGGGCAAGCAGGACATGGACTATTTCCAGAACGCCGTCGAAGAAGCCGACCGCGACATGCTGCGTGCGGCGGTGCTGCAGGTGAGCGCGCGTTGCCGGTAGTCGCATTACTGTGGCGTCGAGCTTGCTCGACGGCTTTTCGCATTTTGTAGAGCCGAGCCATGCTCGGCTGCATTTCGCGAAGAGCAGTCGAGCATGGCTCGACTCTACAAAGAGCAAACAGCAGCCGAGCGTAGGCTCGGCTCTACGAAAAGCGCTCGGCGGGCGCGTCGTTACAACTGGATCCAGGTGGCCTTGATCTCGCTGTACATGTCGAACGCATGCAGCGATTTGTCCCGGCCGTTGCCGGACTGCTTGTAGCCACCGAACGGGGCGGTCATGTCACCACCGTCCCAGCCGTTCACCCAGACGCTGCCGGCGCGCAGCTGGCGTGCGACACGATGGGCGCGGCCCAGGTCACGCGTCCACAGGCCCGCCGCCAATCCATAGCGGCTGTCATTGGCCACGCGCACCGCTTCGGCCTCGTCGTCGAAACCAAGCACGGCCAGCACTGGCCCGAACACTTCCTCGCGTGCCAACGCGTGGTCCGGACGCACCTGGTCGAACACCGTGGGCTGCACGTAGCAGCCGCCGGACTCCACCTCGGCCCGATGGCCCCCCATCAGCAGACGAGCGCCCTCGCCTTCGGCACGGGCGATATCGGCCAGCACCTTGTCCACGTGCGCGGCGTCGACCAGCGCACCCATCGGTGCATCGGCCTCCAGTGGATGGCGGGGCTGCATGTGCTGGCCATAGGCAATCACCTGGTGCACGAAGTCCTCACGGATCGAGCGCTGCACCAGCAGCCGCGAGCCGGCGGTGCAGACTTCGCCCTGGTTGAAGAAGATGCCCTGCGCCACGGCCTTGGCCGCTGCGTCCAGGTCCGGCGCGTCGGCGAACACCAGGTGGGGGCTCTTGCCACCGCATTCCAGCCAGACCCGCTTGAGGTTGGACCGTCCTGCATACTCCAGCAGCTTCGCACCGGTGGCGGTGGAACCAGTGAAGGCCAGCACGTCCACATCCATGTGCAGCGCCAAGGGCTCGCCCACGCGCGCACCATGGCCGGGCAGCACGTTCAGCACTCCGTCCGGCAGGCCCGCCTCGGCCGCCAGCGCCGCCAGCCGCAACGCCGACAGTGGCGAACGCTCGGACGGCTTGAGGACCACCGAATTGCCCATCGCCAGTGCCGGCGCGATCTTCCAGCAGGCCATCAGCAACGGGAAATTCCATGGCACGACCACCGCCGCCACGCCGGCAGGCTCGCGCGTGACCAGCCCCAGCTCGTGTGGGCCGGTCGGCGCGATTTCCCCGTACAGCTTGTCCACCGCTTCGGCGGTCCAGGCCAGGCAGCGCACCACGCCGGGCAGGTCGATACGGCGTGCGTCGCGCACCGGCTTGCCCATATCCAGGGTTTCCAGCAGCGCCAGCTCATCGGCGTGCTTCTCCACCAGCGCGGCCAGCGCCAGCAACACGCGCTTGCGATGCGCCGGGCTGGCCTGCGACCAGTGGCCCGCATCGAAGGCACGCCGCGCCGCCAGCACTGCGCGCTCCACGTCCTGTGCATCGCAGTCGGCGACCGCCGCGAGCACACGGCCATCGATGGGGCTGATGCAGTCGAAGCGGGCGCCGCTGGCGGCGTCGGTGTAGCGGCCATCGATGAAGGCCTGGCCGGGCATCGAAAGCTGCTGCGACAACGCCTGCCAGTGGCTGCGGTGGGGAAAGTCGGCCATGTCGGGCTCCACGGAACAGTTTCCCCGGTTATACCGGCGCGACCGCGACTTCACCGTGACGTGGCTGCGCTACATTTCCCCCATCGGACCCGACGGAGCTGGCATGAAGCGTCCCGGAAGCGACCTGCACGACCTTGGTACCCAGCGCCCGGAATCACTGGAGGCGTACTGGATGCCGTTCACCTCCAACCGCCAGTACAAGGCGGCGCCGCGTGTGCTGGTGCGTGCCGAGGGCATGCACTACGAGGATGTCGACGGCCGCCAGATCCTCGACGGTACCGCCGGCCTGTGGTGCTGCAACGCCGGCCACGCGCGGCCGCGCATCGTCGAGGCCATCGTCGATCAGGCACGCACGCTGGATTACTCGCCCGCCTTCCAGATGGGCTCGCCGCCGGCATTCGCGCTGGCGCAGCGGTTGGCCGCATTGGCACCAACGCCCCTGAACCATGTGTTCTTCACAAGCTCCGGCTCGGAGGCGGTGGATACCGCGATGAAGATCGTGCTGGCCTACCACCGCCAGCGCGGCGAGGGCCAGCGCACGCGCTTCATCAGCCGCGAGAAGGCCTACCACGGCGTCGGCTTCGGCGGCATGGCACTAGGCGGCTTGCCCAACAACCGCAGGGCGTTCGGCCTGCAGCTGGGCGGCGTGGACTACCTGCGCCACACCCTGGACCTGCAGCGCAATGCATTCAGCAGAGGCCTGCCGCGCCAGGGCGCTGAACTGGCCGACGACCTGGAAAGACTGATCACGCTGCATGACGCCTCGACCATCGCGGCGGTCTTCGTCGAGCCCATCGCTGGGTCCGCCGGGGTCATCCTGCCGGCGCCGGGCTACCTGCAGCGCCTGCGCGAGCTGTGCGATCACCACGGCATCCTGCTGGTGTTCGATGAGGTCATCACCGGCTTCGGCAGGGTCGGCATGCCCTTCGCCGCACAGCGCTTCGGGGTCACCCCCGACCTGCTGACCTTCGCCAAGGCGGTCAGCAACGGCGCGGTGCCGCTGGGCGGCGTGCTGGCCAGCGATGCGGTGCACGCTACGCTGATGCAGGCGCCACCGCAGGCCATCGAGCTGTTCCACGGCTATACCTACTCTGGTCACCCGCTGGCCTGTGCGGCCGCGCTGGCCACTCTGGAGGTCTACGCCGAGGAGCGCCTGTTCGAGCGGGCCATCGAACTGGGCGAATACTGGCAGGAACGGCTGCATGCGCTGCAGGGCCTGCCCAACGTGATCGACATCCGCAACTTCGGGCTGGTCGGGGCGGTCGAGTTGGCGCCACGCCGGGACATGCCCGGCAGCCGCGGCTACGAGGTGTTCCGGCGCTGCTTCCACGATGGCCGGCTGCTGGTGCGCTGTACCGGTGACATCATCGCGCTGTCGCCCCCGCTGATCGTGGACAAGGCGCAGATCGACCAGATCACCGGCACGCTGGGCGAGATGATCCGGGCCACCGCCTGAGCCCTGGCCGGCGGCGGCGAGCGGGTACAATGGGCGGTTCCGCTCCTGCTCGCTGCCGTGCCCATGGATATCGTCGTCAAAGAAGAACTCAAGGCCTATATCGACCCGCTGACTGCGGACGAACATGACGCGCTGGAGCGCAGCATCCTGGCCGAGGGCTGTCGTGACGCGCTGGTCCTGTGGGGCAACGTACTGGTCGACGGCCACAACCGCTTCGGCATCTGCCAGAAGCATGGCCTGCCCTTCAACACAGTACAGAACACCCGCTTCCAGAGCATGGAAGACGTGCACCTGTGGATGATCGAGCAGCACCTGGGCCGTCGCAGCGTGTCCGACTTCCAGCGCGGCGTGCTGGCGCTGCGCAAGCGCGACATCCTGGCCGCCCGCAAGCAGGTCGAGCAGGCCCAGCTGCAGCGCGAGAGCGACGGCACCGCGGACATCACCGACGAAGGCGGCGAAGACAGCCCGCCGTGGGAGCCGGCCCCGAAGCTCAGCCGTGCTGAGCTGGCCCGCGAAGCCAAGCTGAGTACCAGCCAGGTCGGCATGATCGAGCGCATCCATGCCCAGGCTGCACCCGAAGTGGTGGAGGCGGTGAAGGCCGGCGTGATCTCGATCAGCGCCGCTGCGGCCGTGGCCGACCTGCCCGAAGAGGAGCAGCGCGCTGCCGCCGCCGGTGGCAAGGACGAGCTGAAGCAGGCCGCCAAGCGCGTGCGCGAGTCCAAGCGCAAGCCGCGCGCGCCGAAGCCGGAAGCAGCCGAGATGGATTTCGAGGAGGCAAATGAGGACGAGATCGCCAGCCGCGATGCCGAAGTGCTGTTGGCGCTGGAACAGCTGGGCGAGGATGCCCCGGCCCTGCGCCGCCGCGTGGTCGCGTTGACCCGCGAGAACGACACCCTGCGCGCGCAGCTGGCCGCGCTGCGCAAGCAGCTGGAAGCGCTTTAAAAAACGCGGACCTCTCATGTAGAGCCGAGCCCATGCTCGGCTGCGGTTTGCCGCGCGCAAGGCAGCCGAGCATGGGCTCGGCTCTACAGGCAGGCATCACCGGGCTGCGGTTAGACTCGTGCAATGACGCCTGCCCACGATCCGCGCCGCGCCCAGCTGCGGCGCCTGAAAGCCCTCGCACTGGGCCTGCTGCTGTTGATGCTGGTCGGTTTCGCGGTCAGCCACTGGCAGGGCGAACGCGGCATCTGGGCCTGGGTTTCGGCCTTCTGCGAAGCCGCAGCCGTGGGCGCGCTGGCCGACTGGTTCGCTGTGGTCGCGCTGTTCCGGCGGCCGATGGGCCTGCCGATCCCGCACACCGCGATCATCCCGCGCAGCAAGGAGCGCATCGGCGACAGCCTGGCGCTGTTCGTGCGCGACCAGTTCCTGGAGCCGGGTGTGCTGCTGGCCAAGCTGCAGGTGTTCGATCCGGCCAGCCGCCTCGGCAGCTGGCTGGCCGACCCGGCACGCTCGCGCATGCTGGCCGACATGGCCCGCGGCTGGGCGCTGCAGGCGCTGGATTTCTTCGACGAAACCGCCGTGCGCCGGCAGCTGCACGCCTTTGTGGTGCAGCAGCTGCGGCAGTGGAATGCCGCCGCCACCGCCGGTGAGCTGCTGGCCCTGCTGACCGCCGATGGGCGCCACCAGCGCGTGCTGGACGAGGGCCTGCAGCGCCTGGGACGCTGGCTGGAGCAGCCGGAAGTGAAGGAGCGCGCCTCGCAGCTGATCGTGCGTTACATCCAGCGCGAATGGCCGACGCTGTCGAGCACGGTGAACTGGGTCAAGCCGATCGACGAGATCGGCGACAGCCTGGCCGAACGCCTGGCCCGCGCGGTGCTGGAAGAGCTGCAGCAGGTGCTGGCCGAGCCGCAGCATCCGCTGCGCCAGGACTACGAGACCTGGTTGCAGAACTACGTGCAGCGCCTGCGCGAGGATCCGGCGCTGGCCGAGCGCATCGAGCAGCTCAAGCAGGAAATGATCGACCACCCGGCCCTGCAGGAGTACGTGCAGGGGCTGTGGGCGCGCATCCACGCCAGCCTGCGGGCGGACCTGCAGCGCGAGGATTCGGCGCTGGTCGGCCACCTGCAGCGCAGCCTGGGTTCGCTCGGTGCCAGCCTGCAGGCCGACCCGGCGCTGCGCGAGGCACTGAACCAGCATCTGATGGAAGGTGCGCAGCGCCTGACCGGGCGCCTGCGCGAGGGCGTCACCACGCATATCGCGCAGACCGTGAAGGGCTGGGACGAGCGGCACCTGGTCGAACAGCTGGAACTGAGCGTGGGCCGTGACCTGCAGTTCATCCGCTTCAACGGCACCCTGGTCGGCGGGCTGATCGGCCTGCTGCTGCACGCTGCGACGGTCCTTTTCCACTTCTGAAGCCTCCCTGCACGGGAGCGGGTGCCGTCACGCTTGATTAACGAAATGCGAATGCATATCATTTGCTAATCGGTTGTACGCTTAGCCAAGCGGGGCACGGAAGCACGCACCCACCCGCCCCTTCGCCCGTGTACATCCCCCGACTACCGGGTCGCCCGCACTGCGCGGGTGGCGCACCGTCGATGGGACTCGCTGGGCGACGTGCGCGGAGCGCGCGGTTGCTGCGTCTGCGCATTCCATCGCCTGTTTCGTCCTGCATGGAATCGCACCGATGGCAATGCCGCTCAACCTCCCTCGTCCCTCTCTGCTGGCCCTGGCCGTGACCGCACTGATGATCGCTCCGCTGGCACACGCCGACGGCACCGCTGAATCTTCCGCGCGCACGCTGGACACCGTGAAGGTGACCGCCGATGGCGAGATTCCGAACAGCTACACGGTGAAGAACGCGCGCAGCGCGACCAGGCTGGACCTGTCGTTGCGCGAGACGCCACAGTCGGTGACCGTGATCACCCGCCAGCGCCTGGACGACATGGGCCTGTTCTCGCTGTCGGACGTGATGGGCCAGGTGACCGGCGTCAGCGTGTCGGTCACCGACAGCGAGCGCATCAACTATGTTTCGCGCGGCTACACCATCGACAATTTCCAGATCGACGGCATGCTCAACACGTTCGGTGGCTCGGTCAAGACCAACACCGACAGCGTGATCTACGAGCGTATCGAGGTGATCCGTGGCGCCACCGGCCTGACCACCGGCGCCGGCGATCCCTCCGGCACCATCAGCATGATCCGCAAGCGCCCCACCGACACCTTCCAGATGGGCGCCAACCTCACCGTGGGACGCTGGGGCAACCGCCGCCTGGAAGCCGATCTCGGTGGTCCGGTTGCCTGGGACGGCCGCATCCGTGCGCGCGTGGTCGCGGCCAAGCAGCAGAGCGATTCATTCCGTGATGTCTATTCGCTCGACAAGGATGTGTTCTACGGCATCGTGCAGGCCGACCTGAGCGACAGCGCGCTGTTCGAAGTGGGCTACGAATACCAGTCGCCGCGTACCACCGGCGTGACCTGGGGCGTGGTGCCGTACTGGGGCGCCGATGGCACGCCAGCCAACCTGCCTCGCTCGACCAACCTGTCGGCCTCGTGGAGCGCCTGGCCGATCGTGGAGAAGACCAGCTTCGCGCGGCTGGAGCAGCAGCTCGGCAACGGCTGGTCGGTGAAGGGCAATATCAGCCACGCCGTGCGTGATACCGACGGCAGCGTCTGGTACGGCGCCGCCGGCAATCCGCGTGCCGATGGAACCGGCGTCACCGCCTACATCTCTCACTTCAACGAGCACAGCACGATGGACGTGTTCGACGTCAACGTCGGCGGCCCGTTCCAGCTGTTCGGTCGCGAGCACGAACTGGTGTTCGGCTTGGGCCAGTCGGTGCGCAAGGGCGAGTCGGAAGGCATGGACTTCGACTACGACGATGCCTATGCCGTGGTGCCGGACTGGCGCCACTGGACCGGCAATGTGCCGGTGCTGCCGGTGACCCGCCTGGGCAGGCTGTCTTCGCAGAATGAACTGCGCCAGCGCGCAGCCTACGTTGCCGCGCGGCTGCGCCTGGCCGACCCGCTGCTGGCGGTGGCAGGCGCGCGCTACGGCAGCTGGGAAACCCGCAGCTGGGCCTATGGCTACGATGCCAATGGCAACCGCAATCGCACCACCCGCACCGGCTACAGGCCGGACGACATGCTCACCCCGTATGCCGGCCTGGTCTTCGACTTCAATTCGATCTTCAGCGGCTATGTCAGCTACACCGACATCTTCAAGCCGCAGAACTACCGCGACCGCAATGGCAACTACCTGGAGCCGGTGGTCGGCAACATGTACGAAGCAGGCGTCAAGGCCGAGTTCTTCGGCGGCCTGCTCAATGCCTCGGCCGCCGTGTTCGAGGGCAAGCAGGACAACGTCGCCGAGATCGATGATTCGGTGCCGGTGAACTCGCTGCCCGACGGCAGCCAGGCCTACCGCTCCACCGGCAAGGGCAACAAGGTCAAGGGCTGGGAGATCGAAACCCAGGGCAGCATCGGCGAGCAGTGGAACGTCTCGACCGGTTTCGCCCACACCGTCATCCGCAACAAGGACGGCGTGCTGCAGCGGACCACCGCCCCGCAGGATACCTTCCGGCTCAACACCAGCTGGCGCCCTGGCGGTATCGACGGCCGCTTCTGGCTGGGTGGTGGCGTGACCTGGCAGAGCAGCATCTGGAACACCAGCACCAAACCCGACCGCAGCAAGGCCAGGATCACCCAGGACGCGTTCTACCTGGTCAACCTCGCCGGCGGCTACCGCTTCAACGAGAACTTCAGCGCCCAGCTGAACATCAACAACCTGCTTGACAAGAAGTATTTCAACAACGTCGGTTTCTACAACGGCGTGTACTGGGGCGAACCACGCAATGTCACCGTGACGCTGCGCTGGAAGCTCTGACCCTGATGGATGGCACCGGTTCTGCGACCGGTGCCAGGCCAGGGATGGCCTCCTCCGGCGCACTGCGGTGCGCCGGCCCTCTTCCACTGAAACCTGCAGGAACGCCGTGGACCGCTCGCCCGCAACCGCCAGCCCCCGCACCTTCTTCTCCAACCCGCGCTGGGGCGTGCTGTCACGTTCGTTGGCCGCGATCTTCGGCGGCTATGCGCTGGCCTCGGTGACCAGCGTGTTCTGCGCGGTGGCGCTGCCCGGCGCGCGCGGCCAGACCGTGCTGACCGGCATGCTGCTGGCGATCCTGGTCGCCGCCTGCGCGGCGTTGTGGGCGTTCGCCACCCGCAGCGCGCTGCGTGCGTGGGTCGGCATTCTCGCTCCCGCCCTGCTGATGGCTGCCATCGCGCGCATGCTGGGGGCCTGGGCATGAAGAACGGATTCCGCCAGTCGATGGCCTGGCTGCACACCTGGACCGGCCTGCTGGTCGGCTGGTTGCTGCTGCTGATTTTCATGGCCGGCACCGCCAGCTACTACCGTGAAGAAATCAGCCGCTGGATGCGCCCGGAGCTGCCGTCCAGCAACGTCAGCATCGACGTCGCCGCGCAGCGCGCGGTGGACTACCTGCAGGCCAATGCGAGCCACGCCGAGAACTGGTTCGTCACCCTGCCGCAGCCGCGCAACCCGGCCATGCAGATGTTCTGGCGGCTGCCACCGGAACTGGCCGACCCCAGCCGTGGCCGCCGCGGTGGCTTCGGCGACGCCACGCTGGACCCGAACAGCGGCCAGGCACTGAAGGCGCGCGAGACCCGTGGAGGCGACTTCTTCTACCGCCTGCACTTCGACCTGCACTACATCCCGGTGTACTGGGCGCGCTACCTGGTCGGGTTCTGCGCGATGTTCATGCTGGTGGCGATCATCACCGGCGTGATCACCCACAAGAAGATCTTCAAGGACTTCTTCACCTTCCGCAAGGACAAGGGCCTGCGCTCCTGGCTCGACTTCCACAACGTCAGCGCGGTGATGGCGCTGCCGTACCACGCGATGATCACCTACACCGGCATCGTCACCCTGATGATCATGTACCTGCCGTGGGGAGTGAAGGTCGCCTACCCCCAGGACGAGGACAAATTCATCAGCGAGGCTTTCGGCGGCCTTCCGGAAGTGACCTCGCCCGCCGAGGGCCGCGCCACGCCGCTGCCGATCGCACAGTTGCTGGACAGCGCACGCGCGCATTGGCACGGCGTGGAGGTGGCCGGTTTCACCGTGTCCAATCCGGGGGCGGCCAATGCGGTGATCGACATCCGCCAGCGCGATGGCAAGCGCCTGTCCATCGACACCCCGGCCGTGCGTTACGACATGGTCAGCGGTGCTCTGCTTGAGGAAACGCCGCCATCGGGCGGTGCCACCGCCACCCGTGGTGTGCTGTACGGCCTGCACCTGGCGCGTTTTGCGGACTGGGGCCTGCGTGCACTGTTCTTCCTGTCCGGTCTGGTGGGCTGCCTGATGGTCGCCAGCGGCGTGGTGCTGTGGGCGGTGAAGGAACGACCGAAGCATGCCAAGAGTGGACGCACCGGCTTCGGCCTTCGCCTGGTCGATGCGCTCAACATCGGCACCGTGGCTGGCCTGCCGATCGCCTTCGCGGCGTACTTCTGGGGCAACCGCCTGCTGCCGCTGGACATCGCCGAGCGCGCGAGTGCGGAGGCCAACGTATTCTTCTACGCTTGGGCCGGCGCGCTGCTGGCCGCCTTCATCTGGCCGAAGCGAATGATGTGGGCGTGGCAGCTCTACCTGGGCGCGGCCGCGTTCGCACTGGTGCCGGTGGTCAATGCGTTGACCACGCATGCGCACCTGGGCAACACCCTGCGCAACGGCGACTGGGTACTGGCCGGCGTCGATCTTTCGATGATCGTCTTCGGCGCAATGCTGGCGATGTGCGGCTGGCGCATGCAGCGCTGGACGCCACCGCTGAGCGCGGCCGAGAAGAAGAAGCGTGCGGCGGCGGCTGCGGCGCCAGTGGCTGTGGTCGAAACCGCCGAAGCGGAGGCCAGTGCATGATGCTGCTGGCGTTGACCCTGTCGTTTTCCGCGTTCACCGCGCTGTCGCTGGCGATGGAAAGACACCAGTACGACCTGCACGGCAAGGCTGCGGCCAGCCCGGCACGGCGCACGCAGTGGCGGGTGCTGGGCTGGGCCCTGCTGACGGTGGCGTTCGCGTTGTGCGTGGCCGATCACGGCTGGGCGATGGGCCCGGTGCTGTGGCTGGGCGCAATGACCATGTGTGGCGTGGCACTCTCGTTCGGGCTGTATCCGTACCGGCCGAAGTGGATCGCACCGCTGGCGATCACGCTGCCGGCGCTGGGGCTGGTGGTGGCGTTGCTGTAACCGCCATCCACGCATGGCGTGGATCTACTGAACAACCATCCAGGCATGGCGTGGATCCACCGGCCAGACAGGGGTAGTGCCGGCCGCTGGCCGGCACCTCATGAACCCTTTGCGGATCTGACACCGTTGCCGGCCAGCGGCCGGCACTACCGGGCTTACCCCAGCCGCTTCAGTTCCCATGCGCGGTGGATGCGCGCGTTGCGCTCGAAATCCGGACCGATGGTGCGTGCGGTGATCTCGCGGCACTGGGCGAATTCGGCGATGGCGTTCTCTTCCAGCTTGAAGCGGCGGAAGTTGTTGGAGAAGTACAGCACGCCACCCGGTGCCAGCCGGGCCACCGCCGCCCGCAGCAGCTTCACCTGTTCGCGCTGCACGTCGAAATCATCGGCGCGGGCGGAGTTGGAGAAAGTCGGTGGATCACAGAAGATCACGTCGTACTGGCCGCGGTCGCCTTCCAGCCAGGCCATCGCGTCGGCCTGGACCAGCAGGTGCTGGTTGCCCCCCTGCCCGTTCAGCGCAAGGTTGTCGTAGCACCACTGAAGGTAGGTGGCCGACAGGTCGACGCTGGTGGTGCTGGCGGCACCGGCCACGGCGGCCTGCACGCTGGCCACGCCGGTGTAGCAGAACAGGTTGAGGAAACGCTTGCCACGCACCTGCTCGGCCATCATCCGGCGCAGCGGGCGATGGTCGAGGAACAGGCCGGTATCCAGGTAATCGAACAGGTTCACCTGCAGCAGCGCGTTGTTCTCTCGCACCACGATGAACTCGTCGCGCTGCTCGAAGCGGCCGTACTTGCTGCCGCCCTTGCCGCGCTCGCGCGATTTCATCGACACCTGTTCCGGTGGCACGCCGAACACTTCGCGCGCGGCGGCCAGCAGCTCATTGCGGCGGCGGCGCACGTCGTTCTCGGGAATCGCCGCCGGTGCCGCATATTCCTGCACATGCAGGAAGGTACGCCGCCTGCCCCCCTCTTCCTCGTAGACGTCGATGGCCGCCGCGTACTCCGGCAGGTCGGCGTCGTAGGCGCGGAAGCAGGTGATGTCCTCGCGGGCACGCCAGCTCTTGAACTTCTTCAGGTTCTTGCGCAGGCGGTTGGCCACCATCTGCGCGCCTTCGCTCAGCTCGCGGGGCTGTGCCGGATCACGGCCCGGCACAGCGATCGGATCGCAGACGATCAGCGCGCATTCCAGCGCACCGTTGAACATCTGGTACTTCTTGCTGGCGCGCAGGCCAGTGGCGAAGGCCAGCTCGTCATTGCCGCACAGCAGGCTGGCACGCCACTGCGGCACGGCCTTCTGCAGGGCATTGCCCAACGCGCGGTACAGCGCCGGATCGGCAGCCAGGCGTTCGTCGTACGGCGGGTTACAGACCACCGCTCCGATCTCCTGTTCGGGCGCGGCCAGGTCGGCGACATCGGCGCGGGTGAAGCGGATCGCGTGGGCGACGCCGGCAACCTCTGCATTCTCGCGGGCGGCCTGGATCGCGGCCGGGTCGATATCGCTGCCATGGATGACCGGCTTCAGCGCGGCCAGGCCGGCCGCTTCGCGCTCGCGTGCTTCGCTCTGGATGGACTTCCAGGCCGCCTTGTCGAAGCCCAGCCAACGGCTCGGCGGCAGGCTGCCATGCCGCATCAGGCCAGGGGCGACGTCGGCGGCCATCAGTGCACCTTCGATCAGCAGCGTGCCGCTGCCACACATCGGGTCCAGCAGGCCGCCTCCGGCGGTGTGCAGGCGCGGCCACTGCGCGCGCAGCAGCAGCGCGGCGGCCAGGTTTTCCTTCAGCGGCGCCTCGTGGGCGGCACCGCGCCAGCCACGGCGATGCAGCGGGCCACCGCCGAGGTCGATCGACAGCGAAGCACGGCCCTTGCGCAGCGACAGGTTGACGCGCACATCGGGCAGGTCGGTGTTGACCGAGGGGCGCTCCAGGCCTTCATCACGCATCCGGTCGACGATGGCGTCCTTGATCCGCTGCGCGGCAAAGCGCGCATGGGTGATCTTGTCACCGGACACGTGTGCGTCCACCGCCAGGGTCATCTCCGGCGTGATGTGCTCGTGCCACGGCAGCGCACGCACGCCGTCATACAGGGCCTGCTCGTCCGGGCAGTCGAACTCGGCGATCGGCCACAGCACGCGGCTGGCCAAGCGCGACCACATCACGATCCGCAGCGCCTGCGCCAGTTCGCCCTCGGCGTTGACGCCGGCAATGGTGGCGGTGGCCTTGGCAAGGCCCAGGGCCGACAGTTCATCGGCAAGCAGGTATTCCAGGCCCTTGGCGCAGGAGACGAAGAATTTCACGGGGTCGGTTCGCAGGTGGTCGGGCGCGGCACAGGGGCCGGGCCGGTCGGAAAGGAGGGCCGTAGGCACGGCCGGCAGGCCCGCGCCGGGGGCGGCGGGGCTGCCATTGTAGTCAATGCGGGCAGGCGCGCCGTGCGCCCCGGCTTCACAGTTGCCGCAGCAGGCGCTCGAAGGCCTGCGCAGAGGCCTCCACGTGGCGCTCCAGGCGGTGGCCATCGTCAACCAGCAGCAACTGCGCCGAACGCGCCTGCGCCCAGGCAATCACGCCGGCAGCCGGTACCACGTCGTCATGCCAGGCCTGCACCACCGTGGTCGGCACCACAGCGGCGTCCAGCGCCGGCATCGGGCCCATGGTGGTCGGCGGCACCATCAGGAACAGGCCGGCTACCGGCACCTGCAGCGAGGCGATGGCGGAAATGTAGGCGCCCAGGCTGGAGCCGGCCAGTACCACCGGCCCCTGACGGGCAGCGATGGCGGCGCGTTCAACCAGACGGCGCAGGCGGGTCGGCACGTCGCCCACCCGGCTGACCTCGCTCATCGCGTCCAGATCGGTGTAGTCGGGGCGCTCGTGGGTCCAGCCCAGGCGTTGGGCCACCTCGGCCAGCGCGGTGACCTTGGTCGCCTCCGGGCCGCTTTCGAAGCCATGGGAGAGGATGCAGTGGCCGCGACTCATGCGCGTGCTCCGTGGGCGCGGGCCAACCAGGAAAGAGAAGGCAGGTTCATGCCGCAATGCTAGCATCGCCGGATGCCCAACCCGCTCCTGCCCGGCCTGCAGCTGCAGCCCCTGCCCTACCACGACCGACTGCCGCTGCGCGATCCGGCCACGCTGGAGATGGTGGTGATCCACTGCACCGAGCTGCCCGATCTGGCGACGGCCCGCGAGTACGGCGAGCGCGTGCTGTATGACAGCGGTGCCGGCAACAGCGGGCACTTCTACATCGACCGCGATGGCAGCGTGGTGCAGTACGTTGCGCCCGAACGCGTGGCCCACCACGTGCGCGGCATGAACGCGCATACGCTGGGCATCGAGCTGGTCAATACCGGGCGCTACCCGCACTGGTTCGACAGCCGTCACCAGGCGATGGACGAGGCCTACACCGAGGCGCAACTGAAAGCGCTGGAGCGGCTGCTGCAGGTGCTGGTGGTGCGCTATCCGTCGCTGCAGCGGATTGCCGGGCATGACCAGCTGGACCTGGAGCAGGTGCCGGCCAGCGATGATCCGACGCTGAGGGTGGCACGCAAACGCGACCCGGGCCCGTTGTTCCCTTGGGCGCGGGTGCTGGCGAAGGTGCCGCTGCAGCCGGTTGGGTAAGCGGCAGGGCTGCGCCCTGCACCTGCGGTAGTGCCGGCCGCTGGCCGGCAACAGCAGGCTATCCGTGGGATGGCAGGGTGGGCCCGGTTGCGGGGGACGCCGTAAATCCCCAGGCCGGCCCAGCCGCTGGCGGCTGTGCGTTCGGGCGCTCGCGAAGCAGTGCTTCGCAAGCAAAGCGCCCTCACCCCTGGGGGCTTGGCCGCGGCATCCATGCCGCGGACACCCGCAACCGGACCCACCCCGCCTTCGACAGATTTCTGCCGCTGTTGGTGGGTGCCGACCGTTGGTCGGCACGGAGTCGGATCGATCGGAGGGTGCCTTTGTAGAGTCGAGCCGCGCTCCATGACCTGCGGGCGCCGATGATTTGAAGGCATCGCCATGCGCGTGGAGCCGGCCGCTCGGCTCTGGAGAGGCTCCGCGCTCGACTGCTTTCCGCTCGGATCGCTCAGGCGCCGGTCGCCACCGGGCGGCTGCTGTCGCTCACCCAGCCGCTCCAGGAATCGGCATAGATGCGCGCACCGCTCAGTCCTGCGCTTTCCATCGCCAGCAGCAGGTGGCAGGCGGTCACTCCGGAGCCGCACATCAGCACCACCTGCTGCGGATCGCGGTTGCCGATCACGCCCTGCAGTTCGGCGCGCAGTTCCTGTGCATCGCGCAGGCGGCCGTCGAACACGTTCAGGGCGAACGGGCGGTTGACCGCGCCGGGTACGTGGCCAGCGACCGGGTCCAGCGGCTCCACTTCGCCGCGGAAGCGTTCACCTGCGCGTGCGTCGACCAACCAGCCCGGTGCATGTTTCAGGCGCGCGGTGATTTCATCGGCGCTGGCGACCTGGGTGGTGTCGAAGCGGCCCGGGTAGGCAGGCAGCGCTGTCACTTCACCCTGCCCCGTCGCCAAAGGATGCCCTGCGGCCTGCCACGCGGCGATACCACCATCGAGCACAGCCACCTTGGTGTGCCCGATCAGGCGCAGCAGCCACCACAGGCGCGAGGCGGCCATGCTGCCGTCGCTGCCATCGTAGACCACCACCTGGGTGTCGAGGCCGATGCCCCACTGCCCCAGTTTCGCGGCAAAAGCATCGCTGTCGGGCAATGGATGGCGACCATGGCCGACGCGGCTGAGATCGGACAGATCACGGTTGAGATCGGCATGCACCGCAGTCGGTATGTGTCCTGCCAGGTACTGGCCGCCCGCAGCCTGCGGGTCGGCCAGCGAAGCACGCGCATCGACCACGCGCACGGCGGTACTGGCGGTGGCACGCGCGTCGACCACGCGTACGCCTTCGCCCAGTGCAGCGGCCAGGGTGTCGACATCGACCAGGGTGGTCCACGGCTGCTTGATCGGGTTCATTGCACTTGCTCCAGGCGGCGACGCAGGTTGTAGAGGATGGCCGCGGTCGCCCCCCAGATGCGCTGACCGGGCCAGCCATACTCAAGAACGTGGCGGATGCGGCCGCGATGATTGATTTCGACCTGGCGCAGGCTGTCAGGGGCCATCAGGTAGTCCAGCGGCACCTCGAACACTTCGGCCACTTCGCTGGGCTGCGGCACCGGCACGAACTCCGGATCGACCACCGCCACCACCGGCGTGACCCGGTAGCCGGTGATGGTGACGAAGGGATCGAGATACCCCAGCGCCTGCACCTGGCCGGGCGCCAATGCGATTTCTTCCTGGCTCTCGCGCAGCGCGGCCGCCAGCGCGTCGCGGTCATCGGGTTCGGTGCGGCCACCGGGGAATCCGACCTGGCCGCCATGTGTACGCAGGGTTTCGGTGCGACGGGTGAGGATCACCTGTGCGCCATTGGCGCGCGGCACGATGCCGGCCAGCACCGCCGCCTCCACAGGCGGCCCCGGTGGCAGCAGGTCGATCAGCTCGCTGCGGTTCCAGCCGTCGCCGGCCGGCGGTTCGGCCAAAGGATGCAACGCGCGCACCAAGCGCTCGAGGTCGGCCAGCGATCCGCGTAGCGATTGCTGCAATTGTGCACGCAACGGTTGCACGCGGTGCAGGATGCGGCTGCGTTCCTCGTTGTTCATTGACGACCACCGCGCGATTTCTTCGAGATGCCGCGCGCAGCCGGTGCATTGCCGGTGCGGATCCAGCGTGCACACTCCGATGCAGGGACTTGCGACAACACGCGCCGTTTCTTCCATTGTTTGCACCCGGCAACAGTAGCGCGATCGGGCTGAATTTGCGCGGGTGGCCCGGCCCAACGGAAGAGTCGACTGTCAGTCGACGCTCGCGCGCAGCGCAGGCGTTTCACCGCCAGGGGTTGCACAAACAGAAACGCGCCGGTGGGATCACCGGCGCGTTTCGTTTGCTGTTTCGATTTACTTGACGCTGACCAGCTTGATCTCGAACTGCACAGCCACGTTCGGCGGGAACGGGGTGCGCGGATCGGCACCGTAGGCCTGGTCCGGCGGCAGGGTGACTTCCCACTTCGAGCCTGCCGGCATCTGCAGCAGGGTCTCGCGCATGGCCTTCATTTCGACATCGCTGACCTTGATCGACGGGATCTGCTGGGCCGGGCGGGCTTCGGTCGGGCGCTGGCCGTACGGGAACGGACCGGCCACTTCCAGCTGCACGGTGCTGGCCTGGGTCGGCTTGGCACCCTTGCCGGCTTCGATCACGCGGTACTGGACGCCGCTCGGCAGCGACTGCACGCCGGCCTTGGCCTTGTTCGCCGCGATGAACTGATCGCTCTTGGTCTTGTTTTCGGCAGCAGCCTTCTCGTACTCGGCCTTGGCAGCCTGGGCACGGCCCTGCTCGCGCTTCTGGAACGCTTCAACGGCCGGCTTCAGCTGCTCGGCGGTGATCGCCGGCTGCTTCTTGGCGTAGGCATCCTGCAGGCCCTTCACCACCGAGTTGATGTCCAGCTGCTCACCACGACCGGTCAGCTCCGCCAGGTTGTTGCCGTAGTCGTAACCGAAGTAGTAGCTCAGCTTGCCCTTTTCGGACGAGACGTCCTGGGCGAAGGCATTGCCCGTCAGGGCCAGGGCCGCGACGGCGACCGCGATAGAACGCAACTTCATCAAACAGTTCTCCAGGGGTGGTAACTCAGGGACGTTCTGCGCCGCCCTGAGGCGACGGGTTAGGATAACGGGCGCAACGTGTAACCGCTACTCACGATGCAGGCTATGACCCGCCTGCGTTTGCAGAGTTCAATATCACTTTTTTTTAACGTTTCAGGAGTTTTTCCCCGTGGCCGATGCCCTGATCGCTGTCTCCGACGACGGCGCCATCCGCACCGTGATCGTCCAGCGCCCGGACAAGCTCAATGCCCTCAACGCCGCGACCCTGCAGGCCCTGGCCGATGCCTTCAGGGACGCCGCCGCCGATCCGGAGGTGCGCGTCGTGGTATTGACCGGGGCGGGCCCCAAGGCGTTCGTGGCCGGTGCCGACATCGCGGAAATGAACACTCTCAGCGCCGTTCAGGGACGTGATTTCTCGCTGCTGGGCCAGGCCCTGATGCGCCAGATTGAACGGATGCCGAAGCCGGTCATCGCACGCGTGAATGGTTTCGCACTGGGCGGTGGACTGGAACTGGCGATGGCCTGCCATCTGCGCATCGCCGCAGATACCGCCAAGGTCGGCCAACCGGAAATCAACCTCGGCCTGATCCCCGGCTTCGGCGGCAGCCAGCGCCTGCTGCGCCTGTGCGGCCGCGCCACCACCCTGGAGCTGTGCCTGCTGGGGGCGCCGATCACCGCCGCGCGTGCGCTGGAACTGGGCATCGTCAACGAAGTGGTGCCCGCCGACGCGCTGGACAATCGCGTGCAGGACATTGCCCGCCAGCTGGCACGCTCGGCCCCGCTGGCCCTGCGTGGCCTGCTCGATGCGGTGCACGTGGGCGGCGAATGCAGCCTGGACGCCGGGCTGGAGTACGAAAGCGCGCAGTTCGGCCTGCTGTTCGCCACCGAGGACATGCGCGAAGGCACCAGCGCCTTCCTGCAGCGCCGCCCGCCGGCGTTCCAGAACCGCTGACGCCATGGCTTCCCGACCCAATCCCGCGCAGTTGTTCGCCCGGGTCCAGGCAGACGATCTTGATGGCGCCCTGCAGGCGGGGCTGATGGACTACGTCGTCCGTGCCGGCGACGAACAGCTGTTGCCCGGCCACCCGGAACTTCCTTCACGCCTGCAGCAGGCGCAGCAGCAGCTCCGCACGGCCTGGGCTGCACGCGAACGCTACCGCGCCCGAGCGGTGCGCCTGGCCCGCCGCGAAGCCGAACGTGACGCGCGGCGCACGCCCGCCCCGGCGCCGGACGTGAAGCCCGCCCTGCCCGCCGCGGCAGCCGCCATCCTCGCCCGGGCCAAGGCCCGCGCCAGCGGCAAGGAGCAGTAATGGCGACCACGAAGAAAACCGCACGCGCCCCGGCGCGGCGTGGCGGCACGATGCCGCGCGCCGACGTGGTGGAGATGTTCACCCGCCTGCGCGAACTCAACCCGCACCCGAAGACCGAACTGGAGTACAGCTCGCCGTTCGAGCTGCTGGTGGCGGTGGCGCTGTCGGCGCAGGCCACCGACGTCGGCGTCAACAAGGCCACGCGCCGATTGTTCCCGGTCGCCAACACCCCGGCAAAGATCCTTGCGCTCGGTGAGGACGGGCTGAAGCAGTACATCTCCACCATCGGGCTGTTCAACGCCAAGGCGAAGAACGTGATCGCCACCTGCGCGATCCTGCTGGAAAAGCATGGCGGTGAAGTGCCGCGCGATCGCGATGCGCTGGAAGCACTGCCGGGCGTGGGCCGCAAGACCGCAAACGTGGTGCTCAACACCGCCTTCGGCGAGCCGGTAATGGCGGTGGACACGCACATCTTCCGCGTCGCCAACCGTACCGGCCTGGCCCCGGGAAAGAATGTGCGCGAAGTGGAAGACAAGCTGGTGAAGGTGATCCCCGCCGAGTTCCTGCTCGACGCGCATCACTGGCTGATCCTGCACGGACGTTACGTGTGCAAGGCGCGCAAGCCGGATTGCCCGGGCTGCGTGATCGCCGACCTGTGCCGGTTCAAGGACAAGACCCCGGCCGAGTGACGGCCGCATCCATGCAGGGCGTGGATCGACTGCAACCAAGGCGCAATCCGGGCGTCATACGCAAACGGTTTCAATGGCAGGCCCTGCCGTGACGGGGCCTGCGGTGGATGTCTGCCGCGCGTGAACTGTCACATTTACGCAATCTTTACCTTCTAGCCTGCGCGCATCTTCCCACCTGCCTGCAAGGCTCCTCTCCATGAAACTGCATCACCAACTCCTGACGGTGGCCGTGGCTGCTGCGCTGTATGTGCCGGCTGCACACGCCGAAGTCGCCATCGACGTGATCGGCGGTTCGGAAATCACCTTCGAAGGCCTGGTCCAGGCCGACGGCAACTGGTTCCACAACGATGTGGTGGACCTCAACGGTGGCGACGCCGGCAACGGCAAGAACAGCGAATTCGAACTGCGTCGCGCCGAGCTGGTGCTCAAGGGCAAGGGCCCGGGCAATGTGGAGTGGGTGGTCGGCTATGACGCCAAGGCCGACAAGTTCCTCGACACCAACGTGAAGTACAAGCTGCTGGGCAACGCCAACCACTTCCTGCAGCTGGGCCAGTTCAAGCAGCCCAACAGCCTGGAAGAACTGTCCAGCACCAAGAACAACGATTTCATTTCCAAGGCAGCGGTCACCAATACCTATGCCATCGCCCGCCGCCTGGGCGGCGCGTACAGCTACGGCCAGGACAACTGGTCGGTGACCGCCAGCGCCTTCGGCCGCGAGCTGACCCGCAACCTGGCCCACGGCAGCGGCTACGGCGCGCGTGGCACCTGGGCCCCGATCAATGAAAAGGGCCAGGTCCTGCACTTCGGTCTGAGCTACGTCAATTACGACGCCGACGCCGACACCCTGCGTGTGCGTGCACGTCCCAATGCCGACCTCGCCACTGCCCGCCTGGTCGACAGCGGCAATCTGACCGACACCGACCGCGTCAGCACCATCGGTGCCGAAGCCATGTACTTCCAGGGCCCGTTCAAGGCCCAGGCCGAGTACTACACCAGCAAGGCCAAGCGCTACGACCACGACAACTACACCAGCGACGGCTACTACATCAGCGGCGTGTGGAACGTCACCGGCGAGACCTGGAGCTACAAGGGCGGCACTCCGGGCACCGGCCTGCCGAACAACCCGGCCGGCGGCCAGTGGCAGCTGGGCGTGCGCTACGACCACATGGACCTCAATGACGGCAACCTCGCCGCCAATCCGGTCGCCGGTCGCCCGCTGATCGTCGATGGCGTGCTGGGTGGCAAGATGGACATCTGGACCGTGGGCGCGAACTGGTACCTGCGTTCCAACTTCAAGCTGATGCTCAACTACGTGATGGTCGACAGCAAGAAGTACAGCTCCACGGCGCGCGGTTTCGTCAACGACGATCCCAACATCCTGGAAGCCCGCGCGCAGTTCTTCTGGTAAGTCCCGCCACCTGCATTGAACCGCGAAGGCACGGCACCGGCCGTGCCTTCGTCGTTGCATCGGCACCCGCGCTGCCCAGCCGGCGCAGCGGACGTGACATCCCTCATGACGCGTGTCACGCCCGCGTCATATGACAGACGCGGACGTGTCACGCAACCGTTATGGAATGTGCACCGAAACGTCGGGCAACCGCCCTTCGACCACCACCCCAGGAGTCTCCCCGTGATCCACGCCTTCAAATCGCGCGCCGCTGTCGCCATCCTGGCTGCATCGTCCGTGTTCGCCGCCAACGCCGCCGACATCACCGGCGCGGGCGCATCGTTCATCTACCCGGTCATGTCCAAGTGGTCGGCCGACTACAGCGCCGCAACCGGCAACAAGGTCAACTACCAGTCCATCGGTTCCGGCGGCGGCATTGCCCAGATCAAGGCCAAGACCGTTGATTTCGGCTCCTCCGACGCGCCGCTGAAGCCGGAAGACCTGGCTGCTGCGGGCCTGGCGCAGTTCCCGTCGGTGATCGGCGGCGTGGTGCCGGTGGTCAACGTGGCCGGCATCGCGCCGGGCGCGCTGAAGCTGGACGGCGCGGTGCTGGCCAACATCTTCCTGGGCAAGATCAAGACCTGGAACGACCCGGCCATCGCCGCGCTGAACCCGGGCGTGACCCTGCCCAACGCCAAGGTCACCGTCGTGCATCGTTCGGACGGCTCGGGCACCACCTTCAACTTCGTCAACTACCTGTCCAAGGTCAGCCCGGAGTGGAAGAGCTCGGTCGGTGAAGGCACCTCGGTGCAGTGGCCGGCCGGCATCGGCGGCAAGGGCAACGAAGGTGTTGCCGCCTATGTGAAGCAGATCAAGGGCGGCATCGGCTATGTCGAACTGTCCTACGCGCTGCAGAACAAGCTCTCCTACACGGCGATGAAGAATGCCGCCGGCAAGTTCGTGCAGCCGAGCGACACCTCGTTCGCTGCCGCCGCTGCCAGCGCCGACTGGGCCAGCGCCCGCGACTTCTACCTGGTGATGACCAATGCGCCGGGCGCCGAGTCCTGGCCGATCACCGCCACCAACTTCATCCTGGTGCAGAAGACGCCGAAGAATGCTGCCAATGGCAAGGCGACCCAGGAGTTCTTCCGCTGGGTCTACAAGAACGGCGACGCCCAGGCCCGCCAGCTGGACTACGTGCCGCTGCCGGACAGCCTGGTCCGCCAGATCGAGACCTACTGGTCGCAGAATCTGAAGTAAGCGCGTTCCCCCGCAGGAACGGGGGCGGCGGGTCCTCTCTCCCCCGCCGCTCCCACCCGGGCGCGAGATCCTCGAGATCTCGCGCTCTTCTTGTTCTTGGGGATGCGCCTGACTCTGTAGAGCCGAGCCACGCTCGGCTGCGCTCTGGAGCGTGCGGACCAACGGTCCGCAGCTACCGAGGGCAGGGAACAGCCGAGCGCGGGCTCGGCTCTACCTTGCACCGGCCGTCATATCAGTGCGCAGATCCGGGGTTTCCGGGCACCTGCCGGATCGGCGCCAATCCTGTGAAACCCTTGTCAGAACGTGATCCAGGGCACCTCTGTCATGGTCGTAATACGGCTGTAACAAAAACATCATTTCATAGCCGCATCCGCCGACCACGTCGGCTCTTCCCCGCTATGGAGTGACCATGAAACTGCACTCGGCCGGCCTTGCCGCCCTTTCCCTGGCCATCGCCCTGGGCCTGTCGGCCTGCGGTGGCGACAAGCAGGCCGCGCAGCAGCCGGCCACTGACGCTGCCGCTGCCCCCGCCGCTGCCGGTGCCAAGGTGACCGCCGAAGTGTCCGGCGCGGGCGCGTCCTTCATCTTCCCGCTGGTCTCCAAGTGGTCGGCTGACTACAACGCCAGCACCGGCGCCAAGATCAACTACCAGTCGATCGGCTCCGGCGGCGGCATCGCCCAGATCAAGGCCGGCACCGTCGACTTTGGTTCGTCCGACAAGCCGCTGAGCAGCGAGGAGCTGGCCCAGGCCGGCCTGGCGCAGTTCCCGTCGGCCATCGGCGGCGTGGTGCCGGTGGTCAACATCGAAGGCCTGGAAGCCGGCAAGCTGCGCCTGAGCGGCGCCCTGCTGGCCGACATCTTCCTGGGCAAGGTCAAGACCTGGAACGACCCGGCCATCGTCGCCGCCAACCCGGGCGTGAAGCTGCCAGACGGCAAGATCACCCTGGTCCACCGTTCGGACGGTTCGGGCACCACCTTCAACTTCTCCAACTACCTGTCCAAGGTCAGCCCGGAGTGGAAGAGCAAGGTCGGCGAAGGCACCTCGGTGCAGTGGCCGGACGGCGTCGGTGGCAAGGGCAATGAAGGCGTCGCGTCCTACGTGAAGCAGATCAAGGGCTCGATCGGTTACGTCGAACTGGCCTACGCGCTGCAGAACGGCATGCCGTACACCGCCATGCAGAACGCGGCCGGCAACTGGGTCGAGCCGAGCGCGGAGACCTTCGCCGCCGCGGCCGCCAGCGCCGACTGGGCCAGCGCCAAGGACTTCAACCTGGTCATCACCAATGCCCCGGGCGAGCAGGCGTGGCCGATCACCGCCACCAACTTCATGCTGATGCAGAAGAAGCCGAAGGATGCCAAGCGCAACCAGGACACCCTGGCCTTCTTCAAGTGGGCCTTCGAAAACGGCCAGGCGCAGGCCAACGAGCTGCACTACGTGCCGCTGCCGGCCGAACTGGTCAAGCAGATCGAGGCCTACTGGGCGACCGACCTGAAGTGATGGACACGACGGTGCCCGCCCCGCGCGGGCACCGCTTGTTCCGCGCCGTGCCGCCCCGCCCCTTCCTGGCCCAGCCGTCCCCATGAATGCCATCGCCCAGCCTGTAGCCGCCCCGTCCACGCGTGATGCGCGTGATGCCCGCAACGACACACTGTTCCGATGGGTGCTGGTCGGCACCGTCATCTTCGTCCTGATCGCCCTGGCCTGCGCCGCGCTGTCGATGCTGTGGGGCGGTCGCCATGCCCTGCAGATGCAGGGCCTGAGCTTCTTCTTCTCCGCTGACTGGAATCCGGTCGAAAACAAGTTCGGCGCTCTGGCTCCGATCTACGGCACCCTGGTCACCGCCGTCATCGCGATGGTCATCGCCGTGCCGGTCAGCTTCGGCATCGCCTTCTTCCTCACCGAAGTCGCGCCGCGCTGGCTGCGTGGCCCGGTCGGTACCGCCATCGAACTGCTGGCCGGCATCCCTTCGATCATCTACGGCATGTGGGGCCTGTTCGTGCTGGTGCCGGTGATGACCGAGTACGTCACCCCGTTCCTCAACGAGACCCTGGGCGAATGGCCGGTGATCGGCCCGATGTTCCAGGGCCCGCCGCTGGGCATCGGCATGCTCACCGCCGGTTTCGTGCTGGCCATCATGGTCATTCCGTTCATCTCCTCGGTGATGCGCGAAGTGTTCCTGACCGTGCCGACCCGCCTGAAGGAATCGGCCTATGCGCTGGGCTCCACCAAGTGGGAAGTGAGCTGGGACATCGTCCTGCCCTACACCCGTTCGGCGGTCATCGGCGGCATCTTCCTCGGCCTCGGCCGCGCGCTGGGCGAAACGATGGCGGTGGCCTTCGTGATCGGCAACAGCGTGCGCCTGTCGCCGTCGCTGCTGGAACCGGGCACCACCATCGCCGCGCTGATCGCCAATGATTTCGGCGAAGCCACTGAAACCTACCGTTCGGCCCTGCTGCTGCTCGGCTTCGTCCTCTTCATCGTCACCTTCGTGGTGCTTGCCATCGCCCGCCTGATGCTGATGCGCCTGTCCCGCAAGGAGGGCAACTGATGTCCACCACCGCTGATTCGCTGTACCTGCGCCGCCGCATCGGCAACGTCGTTGCGATCACTGCGTCCTGCGCCACCGCCCTGTTCGGCCTGTTTTTCCTGGGCTGGATCCTGTTCACCCTGGCTGCCAAGGGCCTGGCCGGCATCAACTGGGATCTGTTCACCAAGATGACGCCACCGCCGATGCAGGACGGCGGCCTCGCCAACGCCTTCTTCGGCAGTGCCGTGATGTGTGCACTGGCCATCGGCATCGGCACCCCGCTGGGCGTGCTGGCCGGCACCTGGCTGGCCGAGTATGGCAACGCCCGCAAGGCCGGCACCGTGGTCCGCTTCGTCAACGACATCCTGCTGTCGGCGCCGTCCATCGTGCTGGGCCTGTTCGTCTACACGCTGTATGTAATGCAGACCGGCGGCAATTTCTCGGCGTTCGCCGGCGCCCTGTCGCTGGCCTTCATCGTGCTGCCGGTGGTGGTGCGCACCACCGACGAGATGCTGCGCCTGGTGCCCTCGCAGATGCGCGAAGCGGCCCTGTCGCTGGGCATCCCGCAGTGGAAGGTGATCGTGCAGGTGCTGTACCGCAGTGCCTCGGCCGGCATCATCACCGGCATCCTGCTGGCGCTGGCCCGCATCTCCGGCGAGACCGCTCCGCTGCTGTTCACCGCCTTCGGCAACCAGTACTGGAACAACAACATCTTCCAGCCGATGGCTTCGGTGCCGGTGGTGATGAACCAGTTCGCCGGCAGCCCGTACGAATCCTGGCAGGTACTGGCCTGGGCCGGTGCCCTGGTGCTGACTGTCTTCGTGCTGCTGGTCAGCCTTGCCGCCCGCGGCATCCTGCTGCGCAACCGTATCTCCCATGACTGACCTTTCCGTGGACAACGCCATGAACGACCTTTCCAACGCCGTGCCGATGCAGCGCATCGCCGTGCCGTCCTCGCACGAGAGCCTGCACACGCCGTCGCCGGTGAAGCTGGCTGCGCGTGGACTGGACTTCTACTACGACAAGTTCCACGCCCTGAAGGGCATCAACCTGGAAATTCCGGAAAAGCGCGTGACCGCGCTGATCGGTCCTTCCGGTTGCGGCAAATCGACCCTGCTGCGCATCTTCAACCGCATCTACGCGCTGTACCCGAAGCTGGAAGCGCGCGGTGAAGTGCTGCTGGACGGCGAGAACATCCTGTCGCCGAAGTACCCGATGAACCGCCTGCGCAGCAAGGTCGGCATGGTGTTCCAGAAGCCGGTGCCGTTCCCGATGACCATCTTCGAGAACGTGGCCTACGGCATCCGCCACCACGAGAAGCTGAGCAAGGCCGATATGGCCGACCGCGTCGAGCAGGCACTGCGCCAGGGTGCACTGTGGGACGAAGTGAAGGACAAGCTGGGGCAGAGCGCGCTGGGCCTTTCCGGTGGCCAGCAGCAGCGCCTGTGCATCGCCCGTGCCGTGGCGCTGCGCCCGTCGGTGCTACTGCTGGACGAGCCGACCTCGGCGCTGGATCCGATCTCGACCAGCCGCATCGAGCAGCTGGTGGAAGAGCTCAAGCACGAGTACACCATCGTCATCGTCACCCACAACATGCAGCAGGCCGCGCGCGTTTCCGACTACACCGCCTTCATGTACCTGGGCGACCTGATCGAGCACGACCGCACCGAAGTGATCTTCTCGCAGCCGTCGCAGCGGCAGACCGAGGACTACATCACCGGTCGCTTCGGCTGATCGACGCTGATCCTTCGCCACATGTCCCAGCCAGGCACGGCTTGGCTCCACCCGGATTGCAGACCATGAACCTTCCCAACGACCACATCGTCAAGAGCTACGACGAAGAGCAGCAGCGCCTGGTGGCCGAAATCGTGCGCATGGGCGAGATGGCCGTCGCCCAGCTCGAAGCGTCGATGGACGTGATCGAGAAGCGCGACGAGAACGCCGCCCATCGCATCATCGCCAACGACGAAGCCATTGATGCGCTGGAGCAGCAGATCAGCCATGACGTGATGCGCCTGGCCCTGCGTGGCCCGATGGCGCGCGACCTGCGCGAAATCCTCGCTGGCCTGCGCATCCCGGCCGACATCGAACGCATCGGCGACTATGCAGCGAACGTGGCCAAGCGTTCGATCGCGCTGGGCAAGGTGCCGCCGCTGCCGCAGATCCAGGGCCTGCGTGCGCTGGGCCGCCTGGCGGCGCAGCAGGTCCGTCGTGCCATTGCCGCCTACCGCGACAACGACGCCGACGCCGCACTGGAACTGCGCGAGGACGACGCCCGCCTGGACGCGCAGTACACCGCGCTGTTCCGCGAGCTGCTGACCTACATGATGGAAGACCCGCGCAACATCACCCCGTGCACGCACCTGCTGTTCATGGCCAAGAACCTGGAGCGCGTGGGCGACCACGCCACCAACATCGCCGAGAACGTATGGTTCCTGGTGCACGGGGAGCAGCCGCTGCCGCCGCGCGAGAAGCGCGACGAGACCTCCAGCACCGGCCAGCCCTGACGCTGCACTGCAACACCGGAGTCGACTCCAAGGTGGCCGCTGTCCTGGTGACAGCGGCCTTCTTGTTTCTGGGCGTTCCGGCGATTCATCCACGCATGGCGTGGATCCACCGGGAACCGTGTTCCCCTTCTGTAACAAACCTCACGAAAATTTGAGGTCTTGGCGAGGATTCGTTGAGTAGGATCGCTGCACCATCGTTTCCACCGGCATCCCTGCCGGCCACCCGGGCACCCGCCCACACCACCCAGGAGCACGACCGATGAGCAGTTCCAACAAGACCCTGTCCCTGCTGACTGCTACCGCCCTGGCCGCCGGCCTTGGCATCACCGCCAATGCCTCGGCGCTGAGCATGAGCGACCTGGCCCAGGGCTATCTGGTGGCTGGCCAGGCTGCCAAGGCCAGCACCGATGCCAAGGGCGCCGACGCCAAGACCTCCGCAGAGGCCGCCAAGCATGCCGAAGGCAAGTGTGGCGCAGATGGCAAGTCCGCCGAAGGCAAGTGCGGCGCCGACAAGGGCAAGGCTGCCGGTGCGGCAGCAGGCGCCAAGGCTCAGGCCGGCGACAAGAAGGCCGCCGAAGGCAAGTGTGGCGAAGGCAAGTGCGGTGGCAAGCACTGAGGTCCGCGCCAGCATCGCCAACCTGCGGTCGCCGCTTCGTGCGGCGGCCGTCGGGTTGGGGCTGCGCCGGGCGCTGTTGCAGGAGCTGCGCGATGCACCGGCTGGCGATTTCGATTTCCTCGAATGCGCGCCGGAGAACTGGATCCATGTCGGCGGCCCCGCCGGTGACGCACTGGCCGAGCTGGCACAGCGCCATCCGCTGAGCTGCCACGGCCTGTCCCTGTCGCTGGGCGGCACTGCGCCACTGGATACGCAGCTGTTGGAGCAGGTTGGCCAGTTCCTGGAAAAACACCGCGTGCCGCTGTACAGCGAACACCTGAGCTACTGCAGCGACGACGGCCACCTGTACGACCTGCTGCCGATCCCCTTCACCGATGAAGCGGTGCGCCATACCGCCGCACGCATCGCCCGCGTGCAGAACGTGCTGGGTCGCCGCATCGCGGTGGAAAACGTGTCCTACTACCTGGCACCGGAACCGGCGATGGACGAACTGGCCTTCACCAACGCCGTGCTTGCCGAAGCCGACTGCGACCTGCTGCTGGACGTCAACAACGTCTACGTCAACGCCTGCAACCATGGTTACGACGCCGACGCGTTCATCGCTGGCCTGCCCGCAGACCGCATCGTCTGCCTGCACGTGGCCGGGCATCTGGACGAGGCACCGGACCTGAAGATCGATACCCATGGCAGCGCGGTGATCGACCCGGTCTGGGAGCTGCTGGCACGCACCTATGCGCGCATCGGCGCTCGCCCCACCCTGCTCGAACGCGATTTCAATTTCCCGCCCTATGCCGAACTGCGCGGCGAACTGCAGACCATCCGCCGTCTGCAGGCCGTGCACGCGGAGGCGGCATATGGCTGATACCCCCGCCACGCTGCGTGCGCAGCAGCACGCATTCACCGCCTATCTGCGAGATCCCCAGGGCGTGCCGCCACCGGGCGGGCTGGAGCCACGGCGCGTCGCGGTCTACCAGCGGCTGCTGTTCAACAACCTGCTCGGCCTGTTGAGCAACGGCTTTCCGGTCTGCGTGCGCCTGCTCGGCGTATCAGCCTGGAGCGGACTGGTGCGCCACTACTTCGCAACCCATCGCTGCCAGACGCCGCTGTTCACCGAACTGGCCGCCGAATTCGTGCAGTGGCTGCAGGCACAGCCGCAGCTGCCACACCCTGCGCTGGCCGAACTGGCCCACTACGAGTGGGTGGAAACCGCGCTGTACCAACTGGACGCCGAACCGCTGCCGGTCGTAGCGGACATCGACCCGCTGCGGGTGCCGCTGCAGCGCTCACCGCTGGCGTGGCCGCTGCTGTACCAATGGCCGGTGCACCGCCTCGGCGCCGAGGACGCACCTACCCAGTTGCCGGCCGAGCCGACCGGCCTGCTGGTGCGTCGCGAGGCCGATGGCGAGGTGCGCTTCGCCGTACTCAGCCCGCTGGCGGTGTACCTGCTGTCCAGCATCGGGGAGCAGCCCGGCCTCGATGGACATGCCTATCTGAAGCAACTGGCCGACGCGCATGGCCTGGCCGAACAAGCGCTGGCCGAACCCGGTGCCGCGCTGCTGCAGCAGTTCCTGCGGGCCGGCGTGATCGGCCCTTTGACCGCACCTGCCTGACACCTCCCTTCCCCGACCCGGAGATGCACCGATGAAGCTTCCGCCCCTGGCCACCGCGCGTGGCCAGCTGGACCGTCTCGCCCCCTGGTTGGCCCCGCTCGGCCTGCGGCTGCTGCTGGCCTGGGAATACTTCGAATCCGGCCGCGAGAAACTGCAAGGCCAGAACTGGTTCGCCGATCTGCAGGACGCCTTCCCGTTTCCGTTCAACCAGCTGCCCGCTGCCCTGAACTGGCAACTGGCCACCTGGTTTGAACTGCTCGGCGCAGCCTGCCTGCTGTTCGGTTTTGGTACCCGTTTTGCCGCTGCCAGCCTGCTGGTGCTGACCGTGGTGGCCACCTACGCCGTGCACTGGCCGATGCAATGGAACTCGCTGGGCGACCTCGCGATGGGGTATGCGATCAGCGACCAGGGCTACGGCAACTTCAAGCTGCCGGTGCTGTTCATGGCGATGCTGCTGCCGCTGGTCTTCACCGGCGCAGGCAGGCTGAGCGTGGATGCGTTGCTGTGGCGGTGGCATCCGTCGGGTACGACGGCACGTCCCGCAGTCCGGTAGATCCGACCTTGGTCGGCGCATCGCGTGCCAACCAAGGCTGGCACCTACCGGGTTCTGCCACGGTGGCGGGCATGGGCTGCGTGGCCGGGCGCTCAGGGTCGCTCTGCTAGAATTCACGCATGACCGACCCCATTCCCGCACCTGCCGCCGCTCCCGATTCCGCAGTATCCCAGGCGCAGCGCGCGATGTCACAACGCTTCCGCGGTTTCCTGCCGGTGGTGGTGGATGTGGAAACCGGCGGCTTCGACAGCCAGCGCAACGCGCTGCTGGAAATAGCCGCAGTGCCGATCGAGATGGACGAGAACGGCCTGCTGTACCCGGGCCAGACCGCCAGCGCCCATGTAGTGCCGGCCGAAGGCCTGGAGATCGACCCGAAGTCGCTGGAAGTGACCGGCATCATCCTCGACCATCCGTTCCGGCTGGCCAAGGAAGAAAAGGCCGCACTGGACCACATCTTCACCCCGGTGCGCGCAGCAATGAAGAAATACGGCTGCCAGCGCGCGATCCTGGTCGGCCACAACGCCCATTTCGACCTTGGCTTCGTCAACGCCGCCGTGGCCCGCACCGGTCACAAGCGCAACCCGTTCCATCCGTTCAGCGTGTTCGACACGGTCACCCTGGCCGGCATCGCCTACGGGCAGACCGTGCTGGCGCGCGCCGCCACGGCCGCCGGGCTGGGCTGGGATGCCAACGAGGCACACAGCGCGGTGTATGACACCGAACAGACCGCGCGGCTGTTCTGCACCATCGCCAACGCCTGGCCGCGGTAAGGCAGCCAACGGCGCAACCGCATCCACGCAGTGCGGACCAACGGTCCGCACCCACCACTCACCGCACGGTAGATCCACGCCACGCCTGGATGAGATCAACCAATACTCGTACGATCGCGGCCATCGCTCTTGGCGCGGTACAGTGCGCGGTCTGCGCGCTGGTACAGCAGCGCCGGGGTGCGGTCGTCGGCATCCAGCTCCACCAGGCCCGCGCTGAAGGTCACGCGCAGGCCTTCCACACCGGCCCAGTCCGGGTGGTCATGGAACAGACCGCGCAGGCGTGCGCACAGCTGTGCGGCCTCTTCCAGGCGGGTGTCGTTGAGCAGCAGCGCGAACTCTTCACCGCCGGTGCGCGCCGGCAGGTCCGAATCGCGGCAGGCCGCAGCGATCAAGCGCGCCACCTGCACCAGCACGGCATCGCCGATGCTGTGGCTGTGGCGGTCGTTGACGTCCTTGAAGTGGTCGATATCCAGCACCACCAGGCACAGTGGATGACCACTGCGCTGCGAACGGGCGAAGTCGCGGGCAAGGGTTTCGTCGAAGGCGCGGCGATTGGGCAGGCCGGTCAGTGCATCCTCGCGGGCCTGCCGTTCAAATGCCTCAGCCTGGCGTGCCAGGCGCTCGGCCAGTTCGGTCTTTTCCTGGTTCAACGCCTGCAGGTGCACGGTCTTGGCCTGCAGGTCGAAAGTTGCTTCGTCCACCCGACGTGCCAGGCGCAGGTTGCTGGCCTTCAACTGCTGCAGCAGCAAGCGGTACAGCGCCACCAGCCCGGTCAGCAGCACCAGTGCCCCCAGCACCTGCACGCTGCGTCGCTGCCACCAGAACGGCTCCACGGTGAAGCTCCACACCGCCTCCTGCTGGCCCCAGCTGCCACCGGGATGTGCCGCCGCCACGTGCAGGGTGTATTCGCCCGGCGGCAGGCCGACGAACTCCACGCTGCGCTGCGGGCCGCGCTCGACCCAGCCGGCATCAAGCCCATCCAACCGCGTGCGGTAACGGATCCGGTCAGACATCAGGTAGCTCAGGCCGACATAGCTGACCGCCAGGCGGCGGCCACCGGGAATGGCGTTGCGATCCGGTCCTTCCCAATGCACCGGCGCGCCATCCACCTGCACGCTCTCGATCGCGGCGGGCGGCGATGGCCGCTCGCGGAAGCGCTGCAGGCGCTGCGGATCAACCGTGCTCAGGCCACCGGCAGTCACCACCCAGAACGTGCCGTCCTGGCGCAGGATCGCCGAAGGCCCCGAGCTGCCGTTGGCCTGCGCATTGGCCATGCCGTCGATCTCGTTGTAGCGCTCCACCATCACCCGGGGTGCTCGGCCATCGGCCACCGCGTTCAGGGTAGCCATGTCGGTGCGCAGCACGCCTCGGTTGCTGCTGACCCACACGTTGCCAAGACGATCAGGCACCAGCTGGAACACCGCGTCCACCGGCATACCCTGCTCGAGCCCCACCCGCGCCAGCATCCCGTTCCGCCAGCGGTACAGGCCACGGTCGCTGCTGATCCACATCGCGTCGCCCAGCTGGTGGAAGCCGAACACGCTGCGGCCACCGCCCATCGGCGCGAGGTCGATCGACTGCACGTGGTCGCCGCGCAGCACGCGGATTCCCTCGATGGTGCCGATCCACAGGTTGCCCTGATGATCGTGCTCAAGCGCGGTGATCAGGCCGCCGGGCATGCCCGCCATGCTTGATACCTGCACACGGTCGCCGTCGATGCGGACCACGCCCTTCTGCGTGCCGGCCCAGACCACGCCCTGCGGGTCTACGCTGATCGCGCGGATGTTGCCGCCCGGCATGCCATCGGCAGCGGCGTAGTTGTGCCGCAGCCGGCCGTCGCGACCAAGACGGTAGACGCCATCGCCGAACGTGCCGACCCACAGGTCACCGTCCGGTCCCTGCGCCAGGCTGAGCACCGAAGGTGCCTTGCCACCGCGGTTGTGCAGAGGCATCGCACGGAAGCGGCCGTCGGCCGTCTGCAGATCGAGGCCGCTGGCGCTGCCCACCCAGAGCTGGCGGTCGCGGTCCTCGAACACGGTGCGCACATAGTCGCCACTGAGCCCATCGCGCTCGGTGTAACTGCTGAACAGCGTTTCGCGCAGGCGGTACAGCCCGCCGTTGGCGCCCACCCAGATGCTGCCCTCGGCGTCCTCGCGCAGGCTGACCACGCGTCCGCCCGGCAGGTTCAGGCCTGCCGGCAGCCGCTCCAGGCCATGTGCGGAGATGCGCAGCAGGCCCTGGTTCTCGGTGCCCAGCCACAGGTCACCATGGCGATCCTGCAGCATCGAGGTCATGTGCAGCTGTCCCGGCAGACGGTGCATCAGCACCAGCTGGTCATCTTCCACCCGGTACAGGCGCTCGCCGGCGACGATCCACAGCGCACCATCCGGCGCACGGTAGGGCCATGAAAGACCACTGCCGGCCCCCAGTCCCCAGGCTGCGGGCGCGCGTTTGAGCACGCCGTCGTTGTCGCGCAGCACCAGCCCGTCCAGCGTACCGACCCAGACCCGGTCCTGCGCATCGACCACCAGCTTGGTGAAACTCATCGCCATCGGAAGGTCCGCCGCCGGCGCCTGGTAGACGATGCCATTGTCCGGTGTCAGATAGCCGATGCCCTTGCCCTCGTACAGCAGCCACAGCCGGCCCTGGCTGTCCATCTGCATGGACTGTATCAGCACCTGCGGCGTATCGGCCTGGTGCTCCCAGACGCGCCACTGGCCATCGCTGCCACGGTGGCTGACGTTGCCGCGCGAATCACTGATCCACAAGCCACCCTGGCGGTCGACGAACAGCGCACCGATGCCGTTGTCGCGCAGGCCCGGGCGGGTGCTGCGGTCGAACACGGTGAAATCCAGGCCGTTGTAGCGCACCAGGCCTTCCCAGGTCGCGAACCACAGGTGGCCTTCGGGGGTCTGCGCGATGTCACGCAGCGAGTTGTGCGGCAGGCCATTGCGCGAGGTCCATACATCAATGGCATAGTCGCGCAGCGGCGGCGCCCCTTCCTGCGCAGCCACCGGCAGCGCGAGGGCCAGCAGCAGGCACAGCAGGCCCTGTCGCAGCCATCGACCGATATCTGATCCGCGGCGCTCCGCCCAGCGCCGTATGTCCCCCTGTGCGGCCATCAGTGCAGCGGCGGCGGCCAGGCAGGGCTGCCGTGCCTGGCAGCGTGCGGGAACGGCCGGGCAGCGCGGAGCGGCATGCCGGCGGGAACGGGCTGGCTCATCGGGGGGGAACTGGGAAGTTGGGCAGATGATAGGCCAAAGCCGGCCCACCGCGTCACCATCGCCAGCTGCGAAGGCTCAGCCGGCGCGCCCCAGCGGCGTCACCTGGGCGCTGGCCGGCCACTGCACCACCGCCTCCAGCCCGCCTTCGGCACGGTTGCGCAGCCACAGCCGCGCCCCATCCTTCTCGGCCAGGGCGCGGGCGATGGTCAAGCCCAGCCCGGCCCCGCCGGTCTGGCGCGAACGCGAGGTTTCCACCCGCACGAAGGGATCAAACACCGCCTCCAGCTGCTCCTCGGCCAGGCCCGGGCCATCATCGGCCACCACCACGGTGATCGCACCCCCACTGCGCTCGACCCGTACCCGCGCCCGTTGCGCATACATCACCGCATTGTCCACCAGGTTGGAGAACAGGCGGTGCATGGCCAGCGGGCGCAGCATCAGCACCGCCCCGCTGCCGCCTTCGAAGACCACATCGGCGCCGCCTTCGGCGGTGTCCTCGACAATGCTCTCCAGCAGCGAATCCAGGTCCAGTGCTGCACGCTGCTCGGCACTCTCGGCACTGCGGGCCAGCTCCAGGCCCTCGCGCACCAGTGCCTGCATCGCGGCCAGATCGCCAATCAGGCGCTCACGCAGGGCCTCGTCGCTGACATTCTCCAGCCGCAGCCGCAGCCGCGTCAGCGGCGTCTGCAGATCGTGGGTGATCGCTGCCAGCATCTGCGTGCGCTCGGCCAGGTGCCGCTGCAGCCGGTGCTGCATGGCGTTGAAGGCTTCGGCGGCGCGCTGCACTTCGCGCGGCCCGCGAAGCGGCAAGGGATCGCGCTGCAGGTCGTCGCCCAGGTCTTCGGCGGCAGCGGCCAACTCCTGCAGCGGCGCGCTTGCAATGCGCGCGACGATATAGGCCAGCACCGCGATCGCCAACACCAGCAGGGTCAGGAACCACGGGTCAACGGCGAGGATGCCGTTGTGCGCTACCGCCGGCGAATCCAGCGCCAGCTTCAGCAGCGTGCCATCGGTGAGCGTTACGTCCACCGCGCGGCACTTGGGCGGAATGAACGCCGGATCACGCTCGCGCGGGTGCTTGCGATGCCCGGGCGGCGGCGGCGGCAGCAGTTCCTGCAGCTTGGGGATGCAGGAGCGGAATGAAGCGAAGTGCACGTGCGCGCGTGCGACCGGGCCTGGCCGGTCATCCAGCACTTCCATCAGAGCTGTATCGGCCCGCCCCAGGCGCGCGCCGGGTTGCAGGGCGCGGACGCTGGGCCCACCGATCTCGAGCAGGCGCTCGCGCAGTTCCGGATTGCCGTCCAGCAGGTTGACGTAACCCTGCAGGCGGTCGGCGATGCGGTTCAGGTTCTGCCGCTCGAACTCCTGCTGCCGCTTGGAGGTGGCGAGCATGGTCGCGCCGATCGCGGCCACGCTCATGCCCAGCAGCAGGATCACGAACAACCGCCCGACCATCGAGGACAGGAAATGGCGCAGGCGTTTCATCGCGGCCTATTCCAGGTTCACCGAGGAGGCCAGTACATAGCCTTCGTTGCGAACGGTCTTGATCAGCCCATCCGGGCCACCGTCGTCGCCCAGCTTGTTGCGCAGCCGGCTGACCTGCAGATCGATGGCACGGTCCTGTGCCTCGTAATTGCGCCCGCTGCTGAGCGCGACCAGCTGCTCGCGCGACAGCACTTTGTTGGCATGGGCAATGAACACCCGCAGCAGCCGGAACTCGGCGCCGGACAGCACCACCACGCGGTTGTCCGGGTCAACCAGATGGCGGTGTTCCAGGTCGAACACCCAGCGCGAGAAGCGCGCACGGCGAATCGCCAATGGCTCCAGGTTGGCCGGCAGCGCCTCGGTCCGGCGCAGCACATTGCGGATGCGCGCCAGCAGCTCGCGCGGCTCGAACGGCTTGGCCAGGTAGTCATCGGCGCCCATCTCCAGGCCCAGCACGCGGTCAATCGGCTCGGCACGAGCCGTCAGCATGATCACCGGCGTGTTCGAGCGCGCGCGCAGGTCGCGGCACAGGGTCAAGCCATCCTCACGCGGCAGGTTGAGGTCGAGCACGATCAGGTCCACGTGCTCACGGTCCAGCAGCTGGCGCATGGCGGTGCCATCAGCCGCCGTGCTCACCTGGTAGCCGGCGCGGCCGAGCTGCTCGGCCAGCAGGGTGCGGATGTCATTGTCGTCGTCGACGATCAGCAGTCGATGCATCGTGTTTTCAGTCTCCATGTCGCGATCATCCCGTGTCGGCAGCTGAACCGCATCCGGGGCAATGCGTACCAGTGTATCCACCGATGGTCGGGATACCTGTGGTTACGCCTATTTGCCGACAGTGTTACATAGAGACATACCCCGAGGATTGAGCCGCCTGTCGCCCGGTCTTCACAATGCCCGCCAACGCCGCCCACGCGGCCCCGAGAGTGAAGCCACGACGTGACGTTCCGCCTGCTGCCCGCGACCCGCCGGGGTCGCCTGATACTGGTCGCCCTGCTTGCCCTTGCCGTCGTTGCAGCCGCCTGGTGGCTGCTGCGCAAGCCGGCCGTCCCGGCGGTGGCGACCGCGCCCGTCAGCCGTGGTGACATCGAGCAGACAGTGGAGGCCACCGGTGTGATCGACGCCTACAAGCTGGTCAGCGTCGGCGCCCAGGCCTCGGGCCAGATCAAGTCGCTGAAGGTACAGCTGGGCGACACCGTGAAGGAAGGCGACCTGATCGCCGAGATCGATGCCACCACCCAGCAGAACCAGGTGCTCAACGCGCAGGCCTCGCTGGACCAGGTCACCGCGCAGCGCGCCGTGCAGCAGGCCACCCTGCGCCAGGCCGAACTGGAATTCGCGCGGCAGCAGCAGATGCTGGCTGCCGAAGCCACCTCGCGCCAGGAATATGATGCCGCCGAGGCGGAGTTGAAGACCGCCCGTGCCCAGCTGCAGTCCTACGAGGCGCAGATCAAGGGCCGCGAAACAGAACTGGGCACCGCCCGCGCCAACCTGGCCTACACCCGCATCACCGCGCCGATGGACGGCACCGTGGTGGCGGTGGTGGCGGAGGAAGGCCGCACCGTGAACGCCAACCAGACCGCACCGACCATCGTGATGCTGGCACGGCTGGACGTGGTCACCGTCAATGCCGAGATCTCCGAGGCCGACGTGGTCAAGATCAAGCCCGGCATGCCGGTGTACTTCACCACGCTGGGTGACCCGGACCGCAAGTACCACGCCACGCTGCGCCAGATCAATCCGGCGCCGGCCTCGATCGCCAACGAAAGCTCCTCCAGCTCCAGCAGTTCGTCCAGTTCCAGTTCCAGCAGCGCGGTCTACTACAACGCGCTGTTCGACGTGGAGAATCCGGACGGCACGTTGCGCATCGACATGACCGCGCAGGTCTCGGTACTGCTCAAGCAGGCCAAGGGCGTGCTGATGGTGCCGGCGGTGGCGCTGGGGCCGAAGCGCCGTGGCGACGAGCGCATGGTGCGGGTGCTGGACGACAAGGGCCAGCCGCAGCCGCGCAAGGTCACGGTGGGCATCAACAATGGCGCCTCCGCCGAGATCCTGTCCGGGTTGAAGGAAGGCGAGCGCGTGGTGGTCGGCGAAGCCAGCGCCGCCGGTGCCGGTGCCGGTGGCGGGAACCGAGGCGGCATGCAGATGCGGGTCGGCGGCCCGGGCATGGGGCCGCGCCGATGAGCACGACGGCGCCGCTGCTGCGCCTGCGCGACCTGCGACGCGAGTTCCCGGCCGGTGATGATGTGATCGCCGTGCTGCGCGACGTCAATCTCGACATCCATGCTGGCGAGATGGTGGCCATCGTCGGCCAGTCCGGCTCGGGCAAGTCGACACTGATGAACATCCTCGGCTGCCTCGACCGCCCCACCCGCGGCAGCTACCAGGTGGCCGGCCGCGAGACCGGAAAGATGGCGCCGGACGAACTGGCCGAACTGCGCCGCGAATATTTCGGTTTCATCTTCCAGCGCTATCACCTGCTCGGCGACCTCGACGCGCGCGGCAATGTGGAAGTGCCGGCGGTGTACGCCGGCAGCCCGGGCGCAGTGCGCAATGCGCGTGCCGAGCAGCTGCTGCAACGCCTGGGCCTGGGCGACCGCATGCATCACAAGCCCGGCCAGCTGTCAGGTGGCCAGCAGCAGCGCGTGTCGATCGCACGCGCGCTGATGAACGGCGGCGAGGTGATCCTGGCCGACGAACCCACAGGCGCGCTCGATACGAAATCCGGTGAGGAAGTGATGGCGATCCTCGGCGAACTGCATGCCGAAGGCCACACCATCATCATCGTCACCCACGACATGAGCGTGGCCCAGCACGCACAGCGCATCATCGAGATCCGCGATGGCGAGATCATCGCCGACCGCGCCAACCCGAATGCGCCGGCCTACCGTGCGCAGCGCGAAGCCAGTACCGGGGCCGCCCACGGCAACAGCTGGCGGGCGGCCCGAGACCGCTTCACCGAAGCGTTCCGCATGGCGCTGCTGGCGATGAACGCCCATCGGCTGCGGACCTTCCTGACCATGCTCGGCATCATCATCGGCATCGCCTCGGTAGTGTCGGTGGTGGCGCTGGGCAACGGCTCGCAGCAGCAGATCCTGCAGAACATCAGCGCGCTCGGCACCAACACCATCGACGTCTATCCCGGCCGTGGTTTCGGCGACATGCGCTCGGCCCGGGTGCAGACGCTCAAGGCCAGCGATGCCGATGCACTGGCAAAGCAGAGCTACGTGGACAGCGCCACCCCCAGCGTATCGACCTCGGTCACCGCGCGTTATCGCAACCAGTCGTCGACCGCCCAGGTCAGCGGCGTCGGCGAGCAGTTCTTCCGGGTCAAGGGCGTGACTCTGCTCAGCGGCAGCTTCTTCGATGCCGATGCAGTCAAGGGCCTGGGCCAGGTGGCGGTGATCGACGAGAACACCCAGGCCCAGTTCTTCCCCGATGTCGACCCGGTCGGACAGGTGATCCTGCTCGGCAACGTGCCGGCACGCGTGGTCGGCGTGGCCAAGCGCCAGAGTTTCGGCTTCGGTGGCAGTACCAGCCTCAGCGTGTGGGTGCCGTACACCACGGTGATGTCGCGCATGCTCGGCCAGAGCCACGTCTCCAGCATCACCGTACGCGTGGACGACGACACACCGATGGATGCGGCGCAGGAAGCAATCACCCGCCTGCTGACCCTGCGCCATGGCACCGAGGACTTCTTCCTCAGCAACAGCGCGGAGATCCGCCAGACCATCGAGCAGACCACGCGCACGATGACCCTGCTGATCGGTGCCATCGCCGCCATCGCACTGCTGGTCGGTGGCATCGGCGTGATGAACATCATGCTGGTGTCGGTGACCGAGCGCACCCGTGAGATCGGGGTGCGCATGGCGGTGGGTGCACGGCAGAGTGATATCCGCCAGCAGTTCCTGATCGAGGCGGTGCTGGTGTGCCTGCTCGGCGGCGTGCTCGGCATCGGCCTGGCGCTGCTGCTGGGCTCGATGATCGGCCGCTTCGCCAGCGATTTCCAGGTGCTGTTCTCCACCGCCTCGATCGTTGCCGCGTTCGCCTGCTCGACCTTGATCGGCGTGGCGTTCGGCTTCCTGCCCGCACGCAACGCCGCGCAACTCGATCCGGTGGAGGCCCTGGCCCGCGAATGAAGAAGATGATCCGACTGCCCTTCCCCGCTCCCCGGCACCTGCTGCCGGCCGGTGCGGTTGTACTCGCCCTGTCCGGCTGCGCCTCCGTCGGCCGCTATCCGGTGCATGACCCGGCCGTGGCGGCGCAGTATGGGCGTGGCGATGCCACCCTCAATGCACCGGCCGACGGCCCGCGCAGCAGCCTGGATACACCCGGCCGCGACATCCGGCAGGACACCTGGTGGACCGGCTTCGGCGATGAACGCCTCGACCGTCTGGTGGCGCAGGCGCTGGCCGCCAACAGCGATCTGGCCGCCGCCGGCCTGGCCGTGCAGCGTTCACGCCTGCAGGCCGGCCTGGCCAGCAATGCGCTGTGGCCGCAGCCTTCGTCATCGGGCGTCAGCGGCAGTGCCAGCCGCGCCACCGACCAGGCCGATGACTGGCGCCGCAGCTATTCCACCGGCGTCTCGCTGGGCTGGGAAGTGGACCTGTGGGGGCGCCTGCGCACCCAGCGCGACATCGCCCGCTGGGAAGCCGAAGCCAGCGAGGAAGACCGGCAGAACACCGCGCTGCTGGTGATCGGCGACACCATCACCCAGTACTGGAACCTGGCCTATCTCAACCAGTCCATCGCCACCGGCCAGGCCAACCTGGAGCGGTTGGAACGTACCCGCGAACTGGTGCAGGCCCGCTTCGACGCCGGCGCGGTATCGCGCCTGGAAGTGCGCCAGGCGCTGCAGAACCTGCAGTCGCAGCGCTCGGCGCAGAGCGCGCTGGAACAGCAGCGGGTGGAAGTGCGCAATGCACTGACCGTACTGCTGGATGGCACGCCCTGGCCGCAGCAGGACGAACCGCAGGACCTGCTGGGCGCACGCAGCCCGGACATCGTCGAGGGGTTGCCGGCCGACTTGCTGGGCCGCCGTCCCGACCTGCGCGCGGCCGAGCTGCGCCTGCGCAACAGCCTGAAGACGATCAACGTCACGGCAACCCAGTATTACCCGGCGTTGAGCCTGACCGGCAGCCTCGGTTCCAGCGCCACCTCGCTAGGCAATGTGCTGCGCAATCCGGTGGCCACGCTGGGCGCGGGCCTGTCACTGCCGTTCCTCAACCTGCAGCGCGCGCAGCTGGATACCGACATCGCCGGCACCGCCCACCAGATCGCCGCGGCCAACTTCCGCAAGACGCTGTACACCGCGCTCTCGGAAGTGGACAACGCGCTGTCGGCACGCGAGCAGCTGGCGCGGCAGGTGGCGGCCTCGCAGGCGTCGTATGACGAAGCGGTGGAAGTGGAACGCGCGCAGGAAGTGCGTTACCGCGTGGGCGCGACCGACCTGCGCACCTGGCTGGAAGCGCAGCAGACCCGGCGCGATGCCGAGCTGTCACTGGCGCGCGCGCGGCAGGGCCAGCTGAACAACGATGTGACCCTGTTCAAGGCGCTGGGCGGCAGCGCGGGGTAGCGGCTACTGTGGAGCCGAGCCCATGCTCGGCTGCTTCCTTGATCGGGTATGCGATCGCCGAGCGTGGGCTCGGCTCTACAGATCAGCCGCGCTGGCGCACGGCCTCGAACAGGCTGACGCCGGCGGCGACGGAGACATTCAGGCTCTCGATCTCACCCGGCATCGGGATCTTGACCAGGCCATCGCAGTTCTCGCGGGTCAGGCGGCGCAGGCCATCGGCCTCTCCCCCCAGCACCAGGGCGATGTTGCCCTTCAGGTCCAGCTGGTACAGCGAAGCGGTGGCTTCGCCGGCCAGGCCATAGATCCACACGCCCTGCCTCTGCAGGTCCTTCAGGCAGCGCGACAGGTTGGTCACCGCCACCACCGGGATCAGATCGGCGGCACCGGCCGAAGTCTTGCGTACGGTCGCGTTCACCGTGGCCGACTTGTCCTTGGGGATGATCACTGCGGTTGCACCGGCCGCAGCGGCCGAGCGCAGGCAGGCGCCAAGGTTGTGCGGGTCCTGCACTTCGTCCAGCACCAGCAGCAGGGCCTTGCCCTCGGCTGCGGTGACCAGGCCTTCCAGCTCGTTCTCGCTGTAAGTGCGGGCGGCGGCATAGCGCGCGGCCACGCCCTGGTGGCGTACCGAACCGCCGACACCGTCCAGCGCCTGGCTGTTCACCTTGCGCACGTCGATGCCCTTGCGGCGGGCGTTTTCCTCGATCTCGGTCAGGCGCGGGTTCTTCGCACCGGCCTCGACCAGCACTTCGCGGACGTTCTCGGCGTCGTTCTCGATGGAGGAGGCGACGGCGTTGACGCCGACAATCCACTGGCTGTTCTTGCTCATGCGGGCGGGGACCGGAAAGGGGGTGGCTATGGTAGAGCATCGGCGACGGCCGCGCTTCGCGCTCGCCGGGCATAGCCCGGCGCTACCGGCCGTTCATCCCCCGGCTGAACGGCTGCGCGGCGGCCAGTGCGGGGTGTCGTGGTCGGGGTGCTGGTGGGACACGATCGTGGCCAGGAAATCCAGCGCGGCGATGTCTTCCTCGGTACGTCGCGCCGGCAGGCTGGCCAGGCTGTCGACGAAGGGCAGCTTGCGCTCGACTCCGTACTGGATCGTCGGCGGCAGGCGTTCGGGTTCGTCAAACGCACCGGCAGCCACCGCCACGCCATCGGGCGCTTCGTAGGTCAACGGCGTGCCGCAGTCGGCGCAGAACCCGCGCCGCACCACGTTGGAGGACTGGAAATAGCGCGGCTGGCCGCGGGTCCAGCTGAACTGCACGCCCCGCACCGACACCAAGGGCGCGTAGTACGCACCAAAGGCCTTCTGGCACATGCGGCAGTGGCAGATCGAGCTGTGGGTCAGCTCGCCACGGGCCTGGAAGCGGATCGCACCGCACTGGCAGCCGCCGCTGTATTCGGGTTGGCCCTGCATGGTGCGTTCCTCCAAAGCGTCGTGCCAACCAACGGTTGGCACCTACCAGGTAACGTGGGGTGCCGACCGTTGGTCGGCACGTCTCTCAATACTGCTTTTTCGTACGCTTGGCCGGCTTGCCACGCTCCGGCAGCGGCGGCAGGCCATCGCCCTCGTCCTCACCCTTGTGCTCGACCAGGCGGAAGTCGATCTTGCGCTCTTCCATGCTGGCCTTCAGCACCAGGATGCGCACGCGGTCGCCCAACCGGTAGCTGCCGCCGCGGCGCTCGCCGGTCAACGTCTTGCGGGTCGCGTCGAACTTGTAATAGTCCTGCGGCAGCTGGGTCACGTGCACCAGGCCCTGCACCTTCGACTCATCCAGCTCCACGAACAGGCCGAAGCTGGTCACGCCGCTGATCACGCCGTCGAACTGGCCGCCCACGTGCTTTTCCATCCACGCCGCGCGGTAACGCTCGTCGACCTCGCGCTCGGCCTCATCGGCACGGCGCTCACGCTCGGAACACTGCAGCGCCAGCGCAGCCATTTCGCGCGCGTTGTAGGTGAACTTGTCCAGCGGCTTGCCGGACAACGCGTGCTTGATCGCGCGGTGTACCAGCAGGTCGGGGTAACGGCGGATCGGCGAGGTGAAGTGCGCGTACGCCTCCAGTGCCAGGCCGAAATGACCGTGGTTTTCCGGGCTGTAGATGGCCAGGCTCTGGCTGCGCAGCAGCACCGATTCCAGCAGCGTGGCATCGGGGCGGTCGCGGATCTTCTTCAGCAGCTTGGTGTAATCGCCCGGGCGCACCTTCGACCACGGCGGCAGGCTCAGCTTGAACTCCTTGAGGAATTCCAGCAGGTCGGCGTACTTGGTTTCCGGCGGCTTCTCGTGGATGCGGTACGGGGCCGGCACATGGCGCGACAGCAGGTACTTCGCCGCCTCCACATTGGCCGCGATCATGCATTCCTCGATCAGCTTGTGCGCGTCGTTGCGCACCAGCATGCCGGCCTGGGTCACTTCACCGCGGTTGTCCAGCACGAAGCGCACTTCACTGCTTTCGAATTCGATGGCACCGCGCTTGGCGCGTGCCTTGGACAGCACCTTGTACAGCTGGTGCAGGCGCTGCACCTGCGGCAGCAGGTCACCCATCCAGGCCTTGGTATCGGCATCGTCCTCACCCACCGCCTTCCACACCTGGGTGTAGGTCAGGCGCGCATGCGAGTTCATCACCGCTTCGTAGAAGCGCGAATGCGTGACCAGGCCGTCGCGGTCGATCTGCATGTCGCAGACGAAGCACATGCGGTCGACCTTCGGCATCAGCGAACAGATGCCGTTGGACAGCGTCTCCGGCAGCATCGGCACCACGAAGCCCGGGAAGTACACCGAGGTGGCGCGCTTCTGCGCTTCTTCGTCCAGTGGCGTGCCGGGCCGGACGTAGTTGGAGACATCGGCAATCGCCACCACCAGCCGGAAGCCATCGACGTTCGGCTCGCAGTACACCGCGTCGTCGAAGTCCTTGGCATCTTCACCGTCGATGGTGACCAGCGGCATGCTGCGCAGATCGACGCGGTCGCCGATCATCGCCGCTTCGACCACCAGCGGCACCGACGCCGCTTCGTCCAGCACTTCCTGCGGGAATTCGAACGGCAGTTCATGGCCGTGGATGGCGGTCTCCACCACCAGCGAGGCGGTCAGCTTGTCGCCGAGCACGGCAATGATGCGGCCGATCGGCGGACGGCGGCTGTCCGGCGCCTGGGTCAGTTCGCAGACCACCAGCTGGCCGTCGCGCGCACCACCGGTCTGGTCCGGCGGCACCTGCACGTTGCGCTGCACGCGCTTGTCGTCGGGCACCACGTAGTTGATGCCCATCTCGACACTGAAACGGCCGATCAGGCGGGTCATGCCGCGCTCAAGCACGCGGGCGATGCTGCCCTCGCGGCGGCCACGGTGGTCGATGCCGGTCACACGGGCCAGCACCTTGTCACCATGCATGACCTTGCGCATTTCATACGGTGGCAGGAACAGGTCGTCGCCACCCTCGACCGGGCGCAGGAAGCCAAATCCTTCCGGGTTGGCGATCACCACGCCGGTGACCAGGTTCAGGGTCTGGATCGGGGCGAAACCGCCACGGCGGTTCTGCACCAGCTGGCCATCACGGACCATGGCACCGAGCCGGCGCGACAGCGCCTCGGCCCGGTCCGGTGCGGTCAGGCCCAAGCGTGCGCCCAGTTCCTCTGCCGTCTGCGGCCCTTCGCAACGCTCCAGCAGGGCCAGGATGGCTTCGCGGCTGGCGATGGGCTGTTCGTACTTCTCGGCTTCGCGGGCGGCATAGGGATCGTCGATCACCTTGCCGGTCGGGGGCAGCTTGCGGCCCGGGGCCGGGCCCGGTACGTCGCTGCTGCGGACCTTGCGGCCACGCGGCGGTGCGCCGCCTTCATTCAATTCGGGGAACCAGCCCGGCAACGGCTTGCCCGGCTTGGTGGCGCGGGCCGTGCCCGCCTTGGCGCCCTTCTTCGGGGCCTGGCTGCGGGAGGTGCTCCCGCCCTTGCTTGGTTTTTTGGTAGTCATCGCCCTACATGGTAGCCGTTGACGGCGTGCAGAACGGGTCAGTGGCCGTCTTGAAGGCCTTGCGTGAAAAATATTCAGGAAGTCGTTGACAGCCTGCGGATTCATCTTCACAATTGCGCCTCTGGAACGCCCAGGTGGCGGAATTGGTAGACGCACTAGTTTCAGGTACTAGCGGGTAAAACCGTGGAGGTTCGAGTCCTCTCCTGGGCACCAACGAAAAAACTCCTCGCTTCGGCGGGGTTTTTTTTTGCCTGCAATCCAGCAGCGGGGTCGAATTCCTTTCCGAAGGAAAGGGCTCCGACCCAAGCGATTGAGATGGGGTCAGAGCCCGCTCCGCACGCGAAACGGGGTCCGACACCGGATCCAGAAAAAGTGTTGACACCCCCATAACAACACCCCATAATCTCGCTCCTCGACGCCCAGGTGGCGGAATTGGTAGACGCACTAGTTTCAGGTACTAGCGGGTAAAACCGTGGAGGTTCGAGTCCTCTCCTGGGCACCACGTCGAGAATGAGAAAAACCCGCGAGAGCGGGTTTTTTCATGCCCGGAATCCGGCATCAGAGCAGCGGCCGCAGCGCCAGTTCCAGCCCGAGCAACAGCAGGAAACCCAGGAAGCAGCCCCGGAACACCCGCGCACTGATGCGCTGCCGGATCACCTGCCCCAGCCACATGCCCAGCAATGCCGGCAGCACCGCCAGCGCACTCAGCCCCAGCTGCTGGATGCCGAATGCGCCGTGCAGCACCAGGCCGGCGGTCAGCGAAATCGTTGACACCGTGAACGCCAGCCCCAGCGCCTGCACCAGCTCCTCGCGCTGCAACCCCAGCGAATGCAGGTATGGCACCGCCGGCATCACGAACACGCCGGTGGCGCCGGTCACCACGCCCGACAACGCCCCCACCAGCGGCCCCAGCCAACGCTCGCGCCGCTGCTGCACGCGGAACACCGGCGCAAGCAACGCATAGGCGGCATAGACCACCAATGCCACGCCCAGCGCAACGCGCGACCAAGTGCGATCGACCCGCACCAGCAGCGCCGCCGAGCCCAGCGTCACCACTACCACGGCCAGCATCATCGGCCACAGGCGCCGCACGATGCGGTCCAGTGACGGCCCGGACAACAGCTGCCACGCATTGGTGACGAAGGTGGGAATGAACAGCATCGACGCCGCCGACACCGGCGACAGCGTGCTGCCCAGCAGCCCCATCGCCACCGTCGGCAACCCCATCCCAGTCACACCCTTGACCACACCGGCCAGCACGAACACCACCACCAGCAGCACGTAGAAGTACATCGATTCATTCATGCCTTCATTGGATCGGCCGGCCGCTCGGCGCACAATGCGGTGTTTCCGGCCTTGCCTTCGGCTGATCCGAAGGCGCAGCCGTTGCGATGAGGGCATCACATGCGGATGGATATCGCCGACCTGCGCCTGTTCCTGGCGATTGCCGAGGCGGGCAGCATCACGGCCGGCGCAGCGCAGGCAAACCTGGCACTGGCGTCGGCCAGCGAACGCCTGCGCACGATCGAAGCCGATGCCGGCACCGCGTTGTTGAACCGGCACCCCCGCGGCGTCAGCCTGACCGAAGCCGGCGCCGCCCTGGCCCACCATGCACGATTGATCCTGCAGCAGCAGGCGCAGCTGCGCGGTGAACTGCAGGCGTTCGCGCACGGCGCGCGCGGCACACTGCATCTGTATGCCAACACCGCAGCACTGACCAACTACCTGCCTTCGCGGCTGGCACCGTGGCTGGCCGAACGGCCGCGCCTGCACGTGGAACTGCTGGAGCGCACCAGCCCCGAAGTCGTGCGTGCGATCAACGCTGGCCAGGCCGAGGCCGGCATCATCAGTGATGCGGTCGACGCTGCCGGCCTGCAGCAGCACGTGGTCGCCGAAGATCCACTGGTGATGCTGCTGCCCGCAGACCATCGCCTCGCATCGCGGCGCAGCCTGGCCTTCGCCGATGTTGCCGGCGAGACCTTCGTCGCGCTGGCCGACGGCAATGCACTGCAGGCCTACATCGAAGACCAGGCGCGCGACATCGGGCGGCGCCTGGACGTGCGCATCCGCATGAAGACCTTCGAAGGGGTGTGCATCATGGTCGGCCACGACATTGGTATCGGCATCGTGCCGCGGACCATCGCCCGCCAGCACCGGCGCAGCACGCATACCGTCTCCGTACCGCTCGCCGATGCGTGGGCACAGCGTCGCCTGTGCGCCTGTTTTGCCGAGTGGGCGCAGTTGTCATCGGCAATGCGCAGCCTGCTGCTTCACCTGGGCGTGCAGCCGCAGAAAAAGCTGTGAAATGTTGTTGACACATCCTCTGCCGTCCCGCACAATTCATCTCCTGAGTCGCCCAGGTGGCGGAATTGGTAGACGCACTAGTTTCAGGTACTAGCGGGTAAAACCGTGGAGGTTCGAGTCCTCTCCTGGGCACCACGACTCAAGATGATCAAACCCGCGAAAGCGGGTTTTTTCGTTTCCGGGGCCTGGCGAGCGTGGCATCGCAACCGCCACTCGGACTGTCGTATCTCGCACCACCCGGGCGTCGCCTGCGGGTGCATACCTCCCCCCGGCGCGCCGTCACCAGACCTTGAACGCCCCCCTTTTGGGGCGCATTTCACGTTCCCCGTTCAATTCGTACTTTTCCTACTCGAGATCCACCCGATTCCTTTTCGGTGGGAGGCAGATTTACCGGAGCCGGTTGCAGGTCTATCGACACGACCGGACCAGCGCCCCCCTTTCCCCAAAGGACGCCCCAATGCAGCGCAGCATCATCTGCCCTCACTGCCACACCGGCTCGAACCACGGCGTACGCGTATGCGTGGGATGCCAGGCCGAGGTCCACTACGGCGCATCGAAGGAGGCCGTAATGTTCGTCTTTGTCGCCGCCATCATCTGCGGCGCACTGGTCGGCAGCCGATTGCAGGCCACTGCCGGCTGGATCACGTGCGGCGCCGTACTTGTGGCGGGAATGTGGGCCATTTCCCGATTGTTCCGTGATCGGGTGGTGTTCAAGCGCGTCTATCGCACGCGCTGAACCTGCGCCTGTACACCCCCCAACGGCAGGGCCCGTGCGACCCACGTTGCACAAACAAAAACCCCGCCTTGCGGCGGGGTCAAAATACAGCACGTGTTTCCAGGGAGTTTTCAGTGCCCACCACCGGCGGCCGCACCCGCACCTGCGCCGAATGGCGGCTTGGCCAGCCACAGGAACGTAATGATCGCCAGGAAGATCCAGCCCAGCAGGAAGAAGATGTCGTTGAAGCCCATCTGCGATGCCTGGTGGTTGATCATGTTGTTCAGTACCGCTGCGCCGTGCTGCAGGTCGCCCTGCCCCATCGCCGTGACCTGGTCCTGCATGCCCGGCTGATAGGCCGAGATATGCTCGGTCAGGTCGGCATGGTGCACCTGGGTGCGCCGCGCCCACAGCCACGTCGTCAGCGAGGCCGCGAAGCTGCCGCCCAGCGTACGCAGGAACGTGGCCAGGCCGGAGCCCGCCGCGATCTCGCGCCCATCCAGGTCCGACAGCAGGATCTGCAGCACCGGCATGAAGAACAGCGCGACGCCGATGCCCATGATCAGCTGTACGCCGGCCACGTGCATGTAGTCCACCTGCAGGTTGAAGTTCGAGCGCAGGAAACTGGTCATCGACAGCACTATGAAGGCGATCGTGGCCAGCATGCGCATGTCGAAGCGCGATGCATACTTGCCCACGAACGGGGTCATGATCACCGGCAGGATGCCGATTGGCGCCGTTGCCAGGCCCGCCCAGATCGCGGTGTAGCCCATGTCACGCTGCAGCCACTGCGGGATCAGCAGCGCCACGCTGAAGAACGCCGCGTAGGCCACCACCATCGCCAGCGTGCCGGCGCGGAAGTTGCGGTGCCGGAACAGCTTCAGGTCGACAATCGGATCCTTGTCGGTCAGCTCCCAGATCAGGAAGACCGTCAGCGTCACCACGGCCACGCAGGCCAGCACCACGATCTTCATCGACGCGAACCAGTCCTCGTCGTTGCCCAGGTCGAGCACCAGCTGCAGCGCACCGACGCCGATCACGAGGGTGATCAGGCCGACGTAGTCCATCTTCGGCTTCTCGATCTGCTCCGGCCGCCCCTTCAGCTGGTTGCCCACCACCAGCGCAGCGAAGATGCCCAGCGGCACGTTGATCAGGAAGATCCATTCCCAGCTGTAGTTGTCGGTGATCCAGCCACCGAGGATCGGCCCGCAGATCGGCGCAACCACCGTGATCATCGCCAGCAGCGCCAATGCCTGCCCGCGTTTCTCGCGCGGGTAGATCGAAACCAGCAGCGACTGCGTGATCGGGTACATCGGGCCGGCCACGAAGCCCTGCAGCGCACGCGACACCACCAGCATGCCCATGCTCTGCGCCAGGCCGCACAGCAGCGAGGTGATGACGAAGGCCAGCGTGGCCCAGACGAACAGCTTGCGTTCGCCGAAGCGGCGGCTGAGCCAGCCGGTCAGCGGCAGCGCGATGGCCGTGCTGACCGCGAACGAGGTGATGACCCAGGTCGCCTGCTGCGAACTGGCGCCGAGGTTACCGGCGATGGTCGGCAGCGAGACGTTGGCGATGGTGGTGTCGAGCACCTGCATGAACGAGGCCATCGCCAGGCCGACAGTGCACAGTGCGACGCTGGGCGGCAGGAACCCGGAGGCCGCACCTGGCGCCGCCGGTGCGCCCGGAGCGCCGGGCGCGGCTGGAGCTTGTGCGGACATGGCGACCTCAGCCCACCTTCGCCTGTTGCTGCGGCAGGTTGCCCTGGATGATCGTGTGGATCACCTCATCGGCATCATGCAGCTGCTTGGCATACACGTCGGTGTCGAACACCGTGCCCTTGGCCGGGGTACTCGGCAGCACTTCGCCCTTCTGGTCGCGCAGGCTCACTTCGGCCTTCATCGACAGGCCGATGCGCAGCGGGTGTTCGGCCAGCTGCTTGGCATCGATGGCGATGCGCACCGGCACGCGCTGCACGATCTTGATCCAGTTGCCACTGGCGTTCTGCGCCGGCAGCAGCGAGAACGCCGAGCCGGTGCCCAAGCCCAGGCTCTGGATGCGGCCCTTGTACTTCACGTCGCCGGCGTACAGGTCCGACTTCAGCTCCACTTCCTGGCCTAGGCGCATGTGGCGCAGCTGGGTTTCCTTGAAGTTGGCCTCGACCCACATTTGTTCGGTCGGCACCACGGCCATCAGGGCATTGCCCGGCTGCACGCGCTGGCCGACCTGCACCGAACGACGGGCGACGTAGCCGGAGACCGGCGCGACAATGCCGGCGCGGGCGTTGTTGAGGAAGGCCTGGCGCAGCTGTGCGGCGGCGGCCTGCACGTCCGGCTGGGTGGCGATCACGGTGTCGTCGACCAGCGCGCGGTTGCGCTCGACGGTCTCGCGCGAACCGGCCACGGCCGCTTCGGCCGCGGCCAGCTCGTCGCGGGCGTGGGCCAGTTCTTCGTTGGAGATGGCGCCGGTGGCGGCCAGGTCCTTGCGACGGGCGTAGTCTTCGCGCACGCGCTTCAGGGTCACCTGGCGGGCGTTCAGGTCCGCCTGCGCGCCTTCCACGCTGCGGTACAGGCCGCGGGTCTGGCGCACGGTCTTGGCCAGGTTGGCTTCGGCCTGCTGCAGCGCCACTGCGGTGTCGGACGGGTCCAGCTGCACCAGCAGCTGGCCGCGCTCCACGCGCATGCCGTCATCGGCATTGATGGCGACCACGGTGCCGGCCACCAGCGGGGTGATCTGCACCTGGTTGCCCTGCACGTAGGCATCGTCGGTCTCTTCGAACCAACGGCCGAACATGAAGTACCACAGCGCCAAAGCGGCAAGCAGCAGCACGATGATCACGAACAGGCCGCGCAGCAGGTTGCCGCGGCGGTTGGGGGCGGCCGGGGCCGCGGTGTCTTGGGTCTGGCTCATGTCGGAGATCTTCAGGAATGCGAGGAATCGGAATGGGAGGCGATCGGTGCGCGGTCGGCGTCAGTGGGCTGGAAACCACCGCCCAGCGCCTTGCTCAGGCGCACCGAGGACTGCACCTGCTGCGACTGCAGGCCGGCCAGCTGCTGCTGCGACTGCAGCAGGGTGGACTGCGCGGTCAGCACGTCCAGGTAGCTGCCGATGCCGGCGCGGTAGCGCTGCTGGGCCAGGTCGAAGGCAGCGCGTGCGGTGTCCACCGCCTGCTGCTGCGACTGCGCCTGCTGTGCCAGCGAGCGCACCGCGTTGACCTGGTCGGCCACATCACGCAGCGCATCGAGCACGGTCTGGTTGTAGTTGGCCACCGCCAGGTCGTACTGCGCATCGGTATTGGCCAGGTTGGCGCGCAGCTTGCCGCCTTCGAAGATCGGCAGGCTCAGCGCAGGGCCGATGTAGGCGAAGGTGGAACTGCTCTTCAGCAGGTCGCTCACATTCGGGGCGACCACGCCGGCCAGCGCGGTCAGGTTGAAGCTCGGGTAGAACTTGGTCTTGGCAACCTTGATCTGCTTGTCGGCTGCTTCAACGCGCCAGCGTGCGGCCACGATGTCGGGGCGACGGCCCAGCAGCTCGCTCGGCAGCACCCCAGGCAGCTGCAGCGCCACCGGGTTCAACGGCTGCGGGCGCTGGATCGACAGGCCACGGTCCGGGCCCTTGCCGACCAGCGCGGCCAGTGCGGTGCGGGCGGCGTCGATACGCTGCTGGGCGGCCTGCACCTGCTGCTGCGCGGCCGGCACGCGGGCCTCGGCCTGGCGCACCTGCAGATCACTGTCGATGCCGGCGCGGCGGCGCTGGCGGGTCAGCTCAAGTGACTTCTGCGAACGGCTCAGCTCTTCCTCGGCCACGTCGTTGAGCTGCCACGCGTAGGCCAGGTCGGCATAGGCCTGGGTGATGCCAGTGGACAGGTTCAGGCGGGCGGCCTGCGCTTCAACGGTGGCGGCGTGCGCACCGTCCACGGCGGCTTCCCAGGCGGCGCGCTTGCCGCCCCACAGGTCCACGCCGTAGCTGAAGTCGAAGGCGACCTGGCTGCTGCCGGCGTAATGGCCACCGATCTCGCTGCCTGCCATCGACTCAGGCAGGCGCAGGCCGGTGTAGCCACCGGACACCGACAGGCTCGGCAGTTCGTCGGCACGCGCAGTGCCGACCTGGGCCTGGGCCTGGCGCAGGCGCGCGTCGGCGGCGTCCAGGCTCGGGTGGCCGGCCAGGCCCTCGGCGACCAGCGCGTCCAGCTGCGCATCGCCCAGCGCCTTCCACCAGTCCTGCGCCGGGAAGCCGGTGGCGCTCAGGTCGGTGTCGGCCAGGGTGCGTTCGCTGTGCAGGCTGTCCACATCCAGCACGTGGCCCTGCGGATTGAGGCCACGACTGCTGGCACAGGCGGCCAGGGCCAGGGCCAGCGCTGACACCAGCAGCGTGCGCCCGGACCGGCGGAAAGTGAAATGCGGGATCGGGTTCATGGGGTCGTCAAGGAATCGCGGATTCGGGTAAGGAGGGACAGCAGCAGCGTGCGCTCGTCGGTTGAGAGATCACGCAGGGCGTAATCCATCACCGCGTCGCCGCGCAGCTTCAGCCGCGCCCACAACGCGCGGCCTTCATCGGTCAGCACGATCTGCAGCGCACGACGGTCCTGGGCATGCGGTTGGCGACGGACGCAGCCCAGTGCCTCCAGCTTGTCCAGCAGCCGGGTCACGGCGCTGGGCACCTGGTCGATGGCCTGGGCCAGTTCGTTGGCGGTGCACGGCGCCATGTTGGAAAGCACCTTCAACCCGATGTAGTGGGTGAAGCCGATGCCCAGGTCTTCTTCCGCCATGGACGCGTCGAGTTGGCGGACCAGCCCGTCGCGCACCTGGCGCAGCAGCAGGCCGAAGCTGGGGGGAGTGGTTGCAGGACAGATCATGGGGGAGCATTCTCTTCCAAAAAAAATATTTCTCAATGGAAATATTCGATCTGGCATCGAATGCTGTGTTGCAGCAATGGGCTGGATCGGTGAAGGCGCCTACCTTAATGACCTGGTCAGCTGGCCCGGTAGTACAATTCAGCCAATGGATGACACATTTCAGCCAGCGGATATGATGAACAAGGCAGAAATTCCCCCTCCCAAGCGCCTGCTGCGCGACGACGCGCTGGACTGGTTCGAGCGCAACGACGGCCCATCGGTAGTCGCCTACCGCTTCGACAGCCCGCAGGGACTGGTCCGTGAGGTGGACTGGCACCATCACCAGCGCGCGCAACTGATCTACGTGGAGCGTGGCCTGCTGACCACCCGCACCTCGCACGGCACCTGGTCGCTGGCGCCGGGTTCGGCCGGCTGGATGCCGCCGCTGGAGCCGCACACGGTCACCCTCGACGGGCCGCTGCGTGGCTGGGGCATGGCGCTGGCCGCACCCGCCTGTGCCACCCTGCCCGCCGACCCCTGCGTGCTGGGCCTGTCCAAGCTGGCGCAGGCGCTGGCCGAGCGCATCTGCGAATGGCCGCTGGGCTATGACACCACGCCCGAGCGCCAGCACATCATCGAGGTGCTGCTGGACGAGATCCGCACCGCGCCGCGTCAGCGCATGCATCTGCCGATGCCCCACGACCGGCGCCTGCTGAAGATCGCCTCGCAGCTGCTGGCCGACCCGTCCGACGAGCGCAGCCTGGCCGAATGGGCCCACTGGGCCGGCCTGTCGCCGCGCAGCCTGACCCGTCACTTCCGCGACGAGACCACGCTCAGCTTCGCCCAGTGGCGGCAACAGGCCCGCCTGTCCGAGGCGTTGCGCCAGCTGACCGAGGGCCGCAGCGTGGCCGACATCGCCCACGCACTGGGCTTCAGCAGCGCCAGCGCGTTCGTCACCGTGTTCCGCCGCCACTTCGGGTTGCCGCCTGGGCGCTACCTGGCGCGGGCCGGGCATGGCCTGGAAACCGGGCTGGACCCTGCACGCGGCTTGGCATCCCCCGCCGCATCCGGATAATCACAGGATTGCGAGCGGCGATCGCCGTCGCCGCCTCCCGACATAGGTAACAACGCCGCATGACCGAACTTGCCCGTCCCGTGTTCCACGGATTCGAACAACTGCCGCTGCGCGAGTACGCCGAACGCGCCTACCTCGACTACTCGATGTACGTGGTCCTGGACCGCGCCCTGCCGTTCATCGGCGACGGCCTGAAGCCGGTGCAGCGCCGCATCATCTATTCGATGAGCGAGCTGGGCCTGAATGCCGCGTCCAAGCCGAAGAAGTCCGCGCGCACCGTCGGCGACGTCATCGGCAAGTACCACCCGCACGGCGACAGCGCGTGCTACGAGGCGCTGGTGCTGATGGCACAGCCGTTCTCGTACCGCTACCCGCTGATCGAGGGCCAGGGCAACTTCGGCTCCAGCGACGACCCCAAGTCGTTCGCGGCGATGCGTTACACCGAATCCAAGCTGACCCCGATCGCCGAAGTGCTGCTGGGCGAACTGGGCCAGGGCACCACCGACTGGGCACCGAACTTCGACGGCACCCTGCAGGAACCGACCTGGATGCCGGCGCGGCTCCCGCACCTGCTGCTCAACGGCACCACCGGCATCGCCGTGGGCATGGCCACCGACGTGCCGCCGCACAATCTCAACGAGATCGTCAGTGCGCTGCTGCACCTGCTGGACAACCCCGATGCGACCGTGCGCGACCTGTGCGAACACGTGCAGGGCCCGGACTACCCGTCCAGCGCCGAGATCATCACCGCGGCCAATGACCTGCGCAACATCTACGAGACTGGCAACGGCAGCGTGCGTGCACGCGCGACCTTCACCAAGGAAGCCAGCAACATCGTGATCACGGCGCTGCCGTTCCAGGTGTCGCCGTCGAAGGTGATCGAGCAGATCGCCGCGCAGATGCGCGCCAAGAAGCTGCCGTGGCTGGAGGACATCCGTGATGAATCCGACCACGCCAATCCGGTGCGCGTGGTGCTGGTGCCGCGTTCCAACCGCGTCGACGCCGACCAGCTGATGGGCCACCTGTTCGCCACCACGGACCTGGAGCGCAGCTACCGCGTCAACCTCAACGTGATCGGGCTGGACGGCCGTCCGCAGGTGAAGAACCTGAAGATGCTGCTCAGCGAATGGCTGACCTTCCGCAGCAACACCGTCACCCGCCGCCTGCAGCACCGCCTGCAGAAGGTCGAGCGTCGCCTGCACCTGCTGGAAGGCCTGCTGGTCGCCTTCCTCAACCTGGACGAGGTGATCCACATCATCCGTACCGAAGACGAGCCGAAGGCCGCGCTGATCGCGCGCTTCGGCCTGTCCGAGGAACAGGCCGAGTACATCCTGGAAACCAAGCTGAAGCAGCTGGCCCGCCTGGAGGAAATGAAGATCCGCGGCGAGCAGGATGAACTGGCCAAGGAGCGCGAGAAGATCCTCGGCATCCTGGACAGCAAGGCCAAGCTGAAGAAGCTGATCCGCGATGAACTGACCGCCGACGCCAGGAAGTTCGGCGACGCACGCCGTTCGCCGCTGGTGCAGCGCCAAGCGGCGCAGGCCATCGACGAGACCGAGCTGGTGCCGAGCGAACCGATGACCGTGGTGCTGTCGGAGAAGGGCTGGATCCGCGCCGCCAAGGGCCACGACGTCGATGCATCCGCACTGTCGTACCGTGAAGGCGACGGGCTGCAGGGCGCGGTGCGCGCACGCAGCACCCAGCAGGTCGCGTTCCTCGACAGCGAAGGCCGCGCCTACTCGACGCCGGTGCACACCCTGCCCTCCGCGCGTGGCAATGGCGAACCGCTGACCGGCCGCTTCTCGCCGGCACCGGGCACCAGCTTCGTGACCCTGGCCAGCGCCGAGCCGGACACCCGCTTCGTGCTGGCCTCCAGCCACGGCTATGGCTTCGTCACCCGCTTCGAGAACCTGATCGGCCGCAACAAGGCCGGCAAGGCGATGCTGAACCTGTCGGCGGGCTCGTCGGTGCTGACCCCGTCGGTGGTCACCAACGTCGCCACCGACCGCATCGTGGCGGTGACCAGTTCGGGCAACCTGTTGGCGATCGCCGCCAACGACCTGCCGGAACTGGACAAGGGCAAGGGCAACAAGATCATCGAGATCCCGAAGGCCAAGCTCGCCACCGAACGCGTGGTCGCCATCGTGGCGATCAGCCCGGGGCAGACCCTGCAGGTGCGCAGCGGCCAGCGCACCATGGGCCTGAAGTTCAACGAGCTCGACGCCTATCTCGGCGCCCGCGCCACCCGCGGCCACCTGCTGCCGCGCGGCTGGCAGAAGGTGGAAGGGCTGTCGGTGGAGTGAGAGCTGGGGCCCTGCCCATGGCGGGTGTCAACCTTGGTTGACACGCCTTGCCGGAGATCAGACACGAAAAAGCCGGGGCATTCCCCGGCTTTTTCGTTGTCGGCTGGCGGGCGGTGGAGCAGCTGGCTGGCGAAGGCTGGCTGGCGATGCTCCGGTGCTGGCGGGCGACAGAACGCCGTGCTTCTGGTAGAGCCGATTGCTGGTCGGCTGCTCTTTGCTCTTGGTAGAGCCGACTGTCAGTCGGCTGCTTTACCGAAAAGCGGCCGACCAGCGGTCGGCTCTACCGGAAGGCAGCCGAGCATTGGCTCGGCTCTACAAAAAGCGGTGCCGGTCAGTGCGCCGGGGCGCCGTTGCCGTCGATCTTGCTCAGCTGGTACAGCTCCAGGCCGATGCGCTTGATCAGGCCCAGCTGCTGTTCCAGCCACCAGGCATGGTCTTCCTCGGTGTCCTTCAGCTGCGCCAGCAGGATGTCGCGGCTCACGTAATCGCCCTTCTCCTCGCACAGCTTCATGCCGGCGGCGAGATTGTTCCGAACCGCGTATTCAGTGTCGAGATCCTTCTGCAGCATCTCCTCCACGGTCTTGCCCGGCTCGGTGGCGTGCGGGCGCATGTCCGGGTCGCCCCCCAGGAACAGGATCCGGCGCAGCAGCGCATCGGCATGCTGGGTTTCCTCTTCCATCTCGTGGTTCAGGCGTTCGTACAGCGCGAACAGGCCCTGGTCCTCGTAGCGGCGGGAATGGATGAAGTACTGGTCGCGGGCAGCGAGCTCGCCGCGCAGCAGTTCCTTCAGGCAGGCGATGACGTCCGGGTTGCCTTTCATGGGGGGCTCCTGTGAATCGATGCGGCATAGGGTGCCGCATTTCAAAGTACGGTGATCTAATCGGAATCAGTCGCAGTTGCGCCTGCGGCTACAATCGGCCCACGAGTTCGGAAAGGACGTGCGATGCGACGTACATTGCGTTGGGTGCTGGGCGTAGTGATCGCCATCGTGCTGATCGCCGCACTGGTCCTGTGGCTCCTGCTGCGGGGCAGCCTGGCCGACCTGGACGGCGAGCATGCCTTGCCGGGGCTGGCCGCGCCGGTCACTCTCGAGCGCGATGCGCTGGGCGTGGTCACCATCACCGCCGGCAGCCAGGCCGATGCGATGCGCGCACTCGGCCGCGTGCACGCGCAGGAACGTTATTTCGAAATGGACCTGATGCGCCGCAGTGCCGCCGGGGAGCTGTCGGCGCTGTTCGGGCCGAAGGCCATCGACGCCGACAAGCGCATGCGCGTGCATCGGCTGCGCGCGCGCACCGAGGCGAACATGCAGGCTGCGCTGGGCGACAACATCGAAGCGGTGAGCGCCTATGTCGGTGGGGTCAATCAGGGCCTGGCCGATCTCTCCGTGCGCCCGTGGGCCTACCTGCTGCTGCGGCAATCGCCACAACCCTGGCAGGCCAGCGACAGCGTGCTGGCCGGGCTGGCCATGTATGCCGACCTGCAGGATCCGGGCAATCAGACCGAGCTTGCGCTGAGCCGCATCCGCGCCGTGGTGCCGCCGGCGCTGTACGCGCTGATCGCCCACGACGGTACTGAATGGGATGCACCGCTGTTCGGCGAACCGAGCGGCAATGCTGCCCTGCCCGACGCCAGCCAGCTCGACCTGCGCACATTGAAGGGAAAGTCGGGCACCGAGCAGGAAGAGGCCGATGTCATCGGCAGCAACAACTTCGCGGTGGCCGGTGCACTCACCGCCGACGGCCGCGCCATCGTTGCCGACGACATGCACCTGGGCCTGCGTGCACCCGGCCTGTGGTTCCGCGTGCGCCTGCGCTACCCCGACCCACAAGCTGCCGGCGGCCAGGTCGACGTCACCGGCTTCTCGCTGCCGGGCCTGCCGGCCGTGATCGTCGGCAGCAACGGGCACATCGCCTGGGGCTTCACCAACAGTTACATCGATACCGCCGATTACCGCACTGAACCGGCCAACGCCGCCGTGACCGTGCATGAAGAACGCATCGCCGTGGCTGGCCAGGCCGACGTGCTGTTCCCGGTGCGCGAAACCGCCTGGGGCCCGATCCTGCATACCCATGCCGATGGCAGTGGCGATGCGCTGCGCTGGGTCGCCCACCTGCCCGGCGCGGTGCGCCTGGACTTCGGTGACCTGGCCCGTGCCGGTGACCTGGACGGTGCCCTGCAGTTCGCCGACCACGCCGGCATCCCCGCGCAGAACCTGGTGGTCGGCGACCGCAGCGGACGCATCGCCTGGCGGCTGATCGGCGCCCGCCCGGATCGCGGTCCGGGCTGCGCGCCGGCCGGCTTCAACGCCGCCCACAACCAGGACTGCGCCCCCTGGCCGATCCGCAGCGATGCCTCGCCGGCATTGATCGATCCCCCCAACCATCGCCTGTGGACCGCCAACGGCCGCGTCCTCGACGGCGAGGCACTGGCCCAGGCCGGCAACGGCGGCTATGACCTTGGCGCCCGCGGGCGGCAGATCCGCGACCTGCTGGCGATCCAGGAGCGCTTCGATGAACACGACCTGCTGGCGATCCAGCTCGACGATCGCGCGGTGTTCCTGCAGCGCTGGTGGGCGCTGCTGCACGACGTCATCGAACGCAGTGACGACCCTGCACTGAAGCGGTTGAAGTCCGTCAGCCACCAGTGGGGCGGCCGGGCCTCGGCCAGCTCGGTCAGCTACCGGGTGGTGCGCGCGTTCCGCACGCAGGTGATGGATACCTTGTCCGATGCACTGCTGGCCCCGGCCAACGCGCAGCTGGGCGATGACTATCTGGAGCCGCGCCTGGCGCAGCTGGAAGGTGTGGCCTGGCCGATGCTGCAGCAGCGCCCCGCCAATCTGCTGCCACCGGCCTACGACAGCTGGGACACGCTGCTGCTTGATGCCGCACGCCGCACCGAGAGCGAGCTGGCCAAGCAGGGCCCGCTGGCCAAGCGCACCTGGGGCGAACGCAACACCGCGGCGCTCTGCCACCCGATCGCACGGGCGTTGCCCGAGGTTGCCAAGCGCTGGCTGTGCATGCCCGCCGACCAGCTGCCCGGCGACCGTGATATGCCGCGGGTGCAGACGCCGAACTTCGGCGCCTCCGAACGCATGGTGGTCTCGCCCGGCCACGAGGCCGACGGCATCGTGCACATGCCCGGCGGCCAGAGCGGGCACCCGCTGTCGCCGTACTGGGGTGCCGGCCACGAAGACTGGGTGCATGGGCGGCCGACGCCGTTCCTGCCCGGCAAGGCGCAGCACACGATGACGCTGGTGCCAGCGCGCTGACGGCGGCACCCACATGCCCAAGGGTGCGCTGCACGCTGTAGAGCCGAGCCCATGCTCGGCTGCTTCTGGCGCCGAGCCGAGCATGGACTCGGCTCCACAGAATGTCGGCGCGGCGCTACCGGGTCAGCCCCTGCGCCGCTCGATCAGGTTCAGCAGCGGCCCGGTCATCGCCGTGGTCACCAGCGCCATGATCACCAGCACCGCAAACAGGCGGTCGCCGAGCAGGCCCAGCTCGTAGCCCAGGTTGAGCACGATCAGCTCCATCAGGCCCCGGGTGTTCATCAGCGCGCCCAACCGCCACGCCTCGCGCGTGGGCATGCCCGCACTGCGTGCGGCACTGAAGGTGCCCAGCAGCTTGCCGGCCGTGGCTACCGCGATCACCACCGCGCACAGCACGATGTCGCTGGCCTGCAGCGCGTCGGCGCGCATGCGAAGGCCGGTCATGGCGAAGAACAGCGGCAGCAGCAGGGTCACCGCGAACGGTTCGACGCGGGCCATCAACAGGCCGCGCAGCTGCGCGTTGGACGACACCGCCACGCCCGCAGCGAACGCACCGAACAGCGCGTGGATGCCCAGCATTTCGGTGATCAGGGCACTGCCCAGCGACAGCAGCAGGATGCCGAGCAGCCAGCGCCCCTCACGGCCCGGCGCAATCTGCTGGCGAGCGAACCACGGCTTCACCAGCCCCAGCATCAGCGCCACGAAGGCGACCACGCACAGCAGGTTGAGACTGGCCGGCAGCCAGCCGCTGGCCTGTGCCGCCGCCACGATCAGTGCCAGCAGGCACCATGCGGTGGCATCGCCCAAAGCCGCGCAGGCGATGGCGGTCTGGCCCAGCGGCGTCTGCGTGATGCCACGGTCGGCGAGGATGCGCAGCAGCACCGGGAACGCGGTGATGCTCATCGATATGCCAACGAAAAGCGCGAATGCGGTGAAGCCCACGCCCTGCGGGCCGTGCTGCGGGTACAGCCAGATCGCCAACGCGACGCCGAGCACGAACGGCACCGCGATGCCGGCATGGCTGACCGTGAAGGCGAAACGCCGGCGGCCGCGCAGTGCCGCCAGGTCCAGTTCGGCACCGGCCACCAGCAGAAACATCAGCACGCCCAGCTGGCTGAGCATGCCCAGAGGGCCCAGCGAACTGGCCGGGAACAGCGCACCCTGCAGCTGCGGCAGCAGGCTGCCGAGCACCAGCGGCCCCATCATCAGGCCGGCCGCCATCTCGCCGATCACCGCCGGCTGGCCCAGCCGCTTCAGCAGCGCACCGGCGCCCTTGGCTACCAGCAACAGCACCAGCAGCTGCAGCAGGAACAGGCCCAGCGGTGACGCCAGATGCCGTGCCCAGCTGCCTTCGGCAGCGACCGTGGTACGCGCAACCGCCTCGGGCGCCGCCGGCCCGGCATAGCGCGCCAGCAGCACGCCGGCCAGCAGCGGGACACCGGCCCAGGCCAGATAACGCCATCCCCATTTCGTGGGCCGCATGCCGCCGCTCGCCTGTACGTCCATGAACATTCCCCAATGCGCAGGGGGCGATCATACAAAAAGGGGACGGAGGGGATTAAGTCGTTTGTGCCCGCCGGGCATGGCCCGGCGCTACCATCGCTCGGTAGCACCGGGCCGTGCCCGGCGGAAGCATTACGCCAGTGCCTGCGCGTGCACCCCGGCGATCGCGCGACCCGACGGATCTGCAGCCGCGGCGAAGCTGGCGTCCCAGGCAATGGCCGCCGGCGACGAACAGGCGATCGACTTGCCGCCCGGCACGGTCTCGGCAGCCGCGCGGCTGGGGAAGAACTGCTCGAACAGGTGGCGGTAGTAGTACGCCTCCTTGGTCTGTGGCGGGTTGTGCGGGAAGCGCTTGTCGGCCGCAGCCAGTACACGGTCGCTCACCTGCGCCTCGGCATGTGCCTTCAGCCCGTCGATCCAGCCGTAGCCGACGCCATCGCTGAACTGTTCCTTCTGCCGCCACAGGATGCTGTCCGGCAGGTAGCCATCGAACGCCTCGCGTAGCACCGCCTTTTCGATGCGACGGCCACCAAAGCCGGCGCCGACCATCTTGTGCGCGGCATCGAAGCGCATCGCCACATCAAGGAATTCGCGGTCGAGGAACGGCACGCGTGGCTCCACGCCCCAGGCCATCATCGACTTGTTGGCACGCAGGCAGTCGTAGTTGTGCAGGGCGTCGAGCTTGCGCACCAGCTCCTCGTGGAATTCACGCGCATCCGGTGCCTTGTGGAAATACAGGTAGCCACCGAAGATCTCGTCGCTGCCCTCGCCGGACAGCACCATCTTCACCCCCATCGCCTTGATCCGCCGCGCCAGCAGGAACATCGGCGTCGAGGCGCGGATGGTGGTGACGTCGTAGGTTTCGATGTGGCGGATCACTTCCGGCAACGCATCGAGGCCTTCCTCGAAGGTGTACTCGAAGCCGTGATGCACGGTACCCAGCGCTTCGGCAGCAATGGCAGCGGCAGCCAGATCGGGCGAGCCCCTCAAGCCGATCGCGAACGAATGCAGGCGCGGCCACCAGGCTTCGGTCTGCCCGCCATCCTCGATTCGGCGACGTGCATAGCGCGCAGCCACCGCCGCCACCAGCGACGAGTCCAGGCCACCGGACAGCAGCACGCCGTATGGCACGTCGCTCATCAACTGGCGTTCCACCGCATGCTCGAAGGCCTGGCGCAGTTCGGCCAGATCGGCCTGGCGCCCCTGCACGTCAGCGTAGGCGCGCCACGACTGCTGGTAGTAGCGCACCAGCTCACCACGGGCACTGTCGAAATAGTGGCCCGGCGGGAACTGCGCGACGTCGGCACAGGTATCGACCAGCGCCTTCATTTCCGAGGCCACGCGCAGGCGCCCCTGGGCATCGTGGCCCCAGTACAACGGCACCACGCCAACCGGATCCCGCGCCACCAGCACGCGTCCGGCAGCACGATCCCACAGGGCGAAGGCGAAGATGCCGTTGAGCTGCTCCAGCCACTGCGCCGGCGATCCGCCCTGGCGGTACAGCGCATTGATCACTTCACAGTCCGAACCGGTCTGGAAGTCGTAGGCGGTAGTCAGTGCGGCCTTCAGTTGCTGGTGGTTGTAGATTTCGCCGTTGACCGCCAGCGCCAGCTGGCCATCGGCCGACAGCAGCGGCTGCGAACCACCGGCCGGGTCGACGATGGCCAAGCGCTCGTGGACCAGCAGCGCGCCTTCGTCGAGGTACACGCCGCTCCAGTCCGGGCCACGGTGGCGCTGGCGCTGCGACAGTTCCAGCGCGTGGCGGCGCAGGGCCGGAAGATCGTCACCGGCCTGCAGGCCGAAGATTCCGAAGATCGAACACATGGGGGAGCTCCTGTTGTGGAATTTCACGGGTGGGAAGGTGTTCGACCGGCCATCCAGGCCCGGGTGGGCGGCGCCCGGGCACAAAAAAACCCGCATCGGCTGATGCGGGTTTTCTGGTGTCCGGGCGTGTGTTGCTGTCTATCTACCCAGGGCGCAGTCCCGCATCGGCCGCGCACGATTATTCGCGCGCAGATTATTGCGGTTGTTGTTATTGACGGCGGTGGCCAGGCGGATCGACATGGCATCGACCCTACCCCGGTTTCCGGCGCGGCGCAACAGTTGCGTCGGCAACCACGCCTGAGGCCCATAATGGCGCGCCCTGAACCGGTGTAACAGGAATGCAACACTGCAATGGACGCATCGGGGCACTGGCCGCCCTGCTCTGCCTGGGCCTGGCGGCCTGCGAGACCCTGCCCCCGCCTTCTACGCTGCCGCAATCCCAGCGGCAGGCATTGGAACAACGCGGAACCGACGGCAGCTTCGAGGGTGCCTTCGATACCGCGCAAACCTTCGAGCGCTTCAACGATCCGCGCGCCATCGCCCACTACGAACGTGCCGCAGCGGTCGCCCCCTGGACCTTCCACAACACCAGGGCGGAAGAAGCACTGGGCCGGATCTGGATCTCCGGCACGCTGCGCCATGCCGACAGCCCCCACATCAACCCGGCACCGGTGCTGCGCGCATCCTGGCGACGTGGCGAACGCGCCTATCTGGCGGCGGCCTACCACGGCAATCCCTATGCGTTCTACGAACTCGCCAAGGCCTATCGTCAGCGTGGCGACGCGCAACAGGCGCTGCGCTGGGACCTGCGCGAAATGATCTACAAGCGATACCCGAGTTCGTCGTCGCGACTGCCGGATGCGGTGGCCGCACAGGATGACACCGTGCATCCGCGGGTTGCGCAGATCCAGCGCCGTGCCGAGCGTGGCGATGCCGAAGCGCAGGTAGACCTGGGCGCGCTGCTGGAGGGGGGCATGGGACTGCCGCGCGATCCGGCGCGTGCGCTGCAGCTGTACCAGCGCGCTGGCGAGAAAGGCAATGTGTTCGGCCAGTATTTCGCCGGACTGCTGCTGGGCCGCGGCGCGCCCGGCGTGGAGAAGGACACCGACGCAGCCGCGCGCTGGTTTGCACGGGCCGAGGCGCAACGCTTCTACATGGCGGCGCCGAGTTACTGGGAAAAAGCGATCAAGCCGCCGTTCTTCCTTTTTTCAGAATAGTAGAGCCGAGCCATGCTCGGCTGCTTCTGCCGGTGGACATCAGCCGAGCATGGCTCGGCTCTACAGAGATGTAGCTCCGGCGGGGGGCGTGCCGACCAACGGTCGGCACCCACCGTCGCAGGCTCACACCAGCAGCCGTTCCACCAGCCGCTGGTACAGCCCCGGCAACGCTTCCAGATCATCCACGCGCACGTTCTCATCCACCTGGTGGATGCTGGCGTTGACTGGCCCCACTTCGATGCACTGCGCACCCAGCGGCGCGATGAAGCGTGCATCGGAGGTGCCGCCACCGGTGCTTTCCTCAGGGGCACGACCGATGTGCTCGGCCAGCACCGCGCGTGCGGTGGCGCGCAGCGTGCCTTCCGGGGTGTAGAACGGCTCGCCGCTGCGATGCCACTTCAGCGCGTACTGCAGGCCGTGCCGGTCCAGCAGCGCGGTGATCTCCGTTTCCAGCTTCGGTGCATCCCAGTGCGGGTTGTAGCGGATGTTGAAATCGACCTCCAGCTCCCCGGGAATCACGTTGTTGGCGCCGGTGCCGGCACGGATGTTGGAGATCTGCAGGCTGGTCGGCGGGAAACTCTCGTACCCCTCGTCCCAGCGCCGCGCACTCAGTTCGGCCAGGGCCGGAGCCGCCTGGTGGATCGGGTTGCGTGCCTTTTCCGGATACGCCACGTGGCCCTGCACGCCCTGCACGCGCAGCTTGGCCGACAGGCTGCCACGACGCCCCACGCGCAGCAGGTCGCCCAGCGCCGCTGTCGATGATGGCTCGCCGGTAATGCACCAGTCGATGCGCTGGCCGCGCTCGGCGAACAGGCGCGCGACGTGGCGCACGCCATCGATCGCGTCGCCTTCCTCGTCGCTGGTCAGCAGCACCGCCAGCGTGCCGGGGTGATCGGGATGCGCGGCGACGAACTGCTCGGCGGCCACCACGAACGCGGCCACGCTGCCCTTCATGTCGGCGGCGCCACGGCCATACAGCACGCCATCGCGGATCTGCGGCGTGAACGGATCGCTGGTCCAGGCCTCGCGCGGGCCGGTGGGCACCACGTCGGTATGGCCCAGCAGCACCAGCACCGGCGCACCCTGGCCGTGGGTCGCCCACAGGTTGTCGACCTCACCCAGACGCAGCTGGTCACAGTGGAACCCTGCCTGCTTCAACCGCGCCGCCAGCAGTGCCTGGCAGCCGGCGTCGTCCGGGGTAACCGAGGGGCGCGCGATCAGCTCGCAGGCCAGGTCGAGGACGGCACTCATGACTGGCCCACGCCGAAGCGGGCCTTGAAGCCGTTGTCACTGAAACCCTGGCTGGCCTTGCCGTCGGCCGTGACCACCAGCGGGCGCTTGATCAGCTGCGGGTACTCGCGCAGCAGCAGCTTCCATTCGGCCTCGGAGTCCGCGGCCTTGCGGTTGTCCGGCAGCTGCCGCCAGGTGGCGGAGGACTTGTTCACCATCGCGGCCAGCCCCCCCAGCTGCGCGGCCCATTCCAGCAGCGTTTCCGGGCTGGGCTTGTTGTCGCGGTAGTCGACGAAGGTGTACGGCACGCCGAAGCGGTCCAGCCACTTGGTCGCCTTCTTGCAGGTATCGCAGTTCTTCAAACCGTAGACAGTGGTGCTCATGGCCATCTGTGATGCTGGAAAACAGAGCGGCAGAATCTCACAACAGGCGTTCGGGCACGACCCTGAACGGCACGGCACGGTGGGTCGCCTGCCACAGCGGCAGGCGCGGCAGCATCCGCCCGAACAGGACGTCGGGAGGATGCCGGTAGCTCGCGTACTGCGCCGGATCCTCCGGCGCAGTCACCTTCAGTCGGCCAGGCCGCGCAGCAGGTCGTTGACGCTGGTCTTGCTGCGGGTCCTGGCATCGACCTGCTTGACGATCACCGCGCAGTACAGCGAATGGGTACCGTCCTTGCTCGGCAGCGAGCCGGACACCACCACGCTGTACGGCGGGATGTAGCCGTAGCTGATCTCACCGGTGGCGCGGTTGTAGATGCGGGTGCTCTGGCTGAGGAACACGCCCATGCCGATCACGCTGTGGTGGCCGACCACCACACCCTCAACCACTTCCGAGCGGGCACCGATGAAGCAATGGTCCTCGATGATGGTCGGGCTGGCCTGCAGCGGCTCCAGCACGCCGCCGATGCCGGCACCGCCGGACAGATGACAGTGCTGGCCGATCTGCGCGCAGGAACCGACGGTGGCCCAGGTGTCCACCATGGTGCCTTCGCCGACATAGGCGCCGATGTTGGTGAAGCTCGGCATCAGCACCACATCCTTGCCGAAATACGTGCCACGGCGAGCAATCGCGCCCGGCACCACGCGCACGCCGCCTCGGCGGAACTTCGCTTCGTCATAGCCGGCGAAGCGCGATTCGACCTTGTCCCAGAACGGTGCCGGGCGTGCATCGACCACCGCCATGTCGTTGACACGGAAATACAGCAGCACCGCCTTCTTCAGCCACTCGTTGACCTTCCAGCCGCCTTGGCCGTCCGGCTCGGCGACGCGGAATTCACCGCTCTCCAGGCCGTCGATCACACGGTTGACCAGCGGCCTGGTCGAGCCTTCCAGTTCGTGCAGGGTCAGCGTGGCGCGGCGTTCGAAGGCACTTTCGATGCCGAACTTCAGTTCTTCCACGCCCGGCGCGGCCGGCTTGCGCAGCGACTTGCGGGCGATGGTTTCGGCGCGTGCGGCTTCTGCGCTCTTGGCCGGGGCCTTCTTCGGTGCCGCCACCTTCTTCGCCGGCGCCTTCACCACCGCGGCTTTCTTCGGCGCGGCAGCCTTCTTCGCGGCCGGCACGGCGGCAGTTTTCTTGGCCGCTGCGCTCTTGGCGGTGGCAGCAGTCTTCTTAACAGGCTTGGTGGCCATCAGGCGGGGTCTCCGGCGTTTCGATCAGGGTCCAGGCAGGCCAGCATCGCGTCATGCAGCTGCTGCCGGGCAGGTTCAGTCAGGGGGAGGTCGTGTTCGTCACTGATCACGAAGGTGTCTTCGGCGCGTTCGCCGAATGTCGCAATGCGCGCATCATGCACGCGCAGGCCCTGGTTGCGCAGCACGAACGCCACATCGGCCAGCAGGCCGGGACGGTCAGGGGCGACCAGGGCAAAACGGGTTGCGCCCGGTTCATCGCGGAATTCGATGCGCGGCGCAAAACGGAAATGACGCAGCTGCCGCGGCACCACCCGGCGTGACGGCCGAAGCCGCGCAAGGTCGCCACTCAGGGCCTCGCGCAGCGCCGCTTCCAGATTGGCACTGTTGCCATCGGCAAACGTGTCGGCCGGGTTCACTTCGAAGGTATCGAAGATGGTGTCGGCCGGGCCGTCCAGCACGCGTGCACGGTGGATCCCGTAGCCCTTGCGGTCCAGGGTCATCACGATCGCGGCGAACAGGCCGTCGCGGTCGGGCGAGTGCACGAACACTTCCAGCGCGGGGTCGTCGACACTGATCCGGCGGACCTTGACCAGGGTCTGGCCCTGCTTCACCGGCACCAGCGCAGCGGCCTGCCAGGCCAGCTGCTCGGGGCGCAGGCGGATGAAGCCCTCATCGGGCATCACCGCGAACTGGCGGTCGATGGTGGCATCGTCGTAACCCTGCTCGCGCACCAGTGCGCGCACGCTGTCACGCGCCTCGGCCACACGCTCGGCGGCGGGCACCGGATGCTCCAGCCCTTCGCGCAACGCGCGCCGGGTGGCGAAGTAAAGGTCGGCCAGCAGGCGATCCTTCCAGGCGTTCCACAGTTTCGGGCTGGTGCCGGCAATATCGGCACAGGTCAGCAGATACAGGTAGTCCAGGCGGTCGCGGCTGCCGACCAGGGTGGCGAAGCGATGGATCACCACCGGGTCGGCAATATCCTGCTTCTGCGCGGTCACCGACATGCGCAGGTGCTGTTCGACCAGCCAGGCGACCAGTTCGGTATCGGTGCCACTGAGCGCATGTGCCTGGCAGAACGCGCGCGCGTCCACCGCACCCAGCTCGGAGTGGTCGCCGCCGCGGCCCTTGGCAATGTCATGGAACAGGCCGGCCAGCAGCAGCAGCTCCGGCTTGCGCAGGCGCGGCCACACTTCGTGCGCGATCGAGAAGCGCTCGTCGGCACGGCTGCTGGCGAACAGGCCGATGTTGCGCAGGACCATCAGCGTGTGCTGGTCGACGGTGTAGACATGGAACAGGTCGAACTGCATGCGCCCGCTGACTTGGGCGAACGCGGGAATCCACTGGCCAAGCACGCCCAGCCGCGCCATGCGCGAAAGCGTGTCGACCGGGCGCTGGCCACGCAGCAGGGCAAGGAAGTGCTCGCGTGCGTCGGCGTCGGCCTGGTCATAGGCCGGCAGCAGCGGCAGCGACTCGGCCAGTGCACGCGCGGTCAGCGAGTGCAGGCCGCGCACCTGCGGGTTGTTGGCCCAGCTGGAAAACAGCGCGAACACTTGGCCAATGTCGCCCTGCGGCCAGTCGGCCTCGTTGGCGGCTAGGTAGCCACGACGCAGGGAAAAGCCCACGGTCAGCGGCTCCGGCTGCGCCTCGCCGTCGAACTGCTCCTCGAAGCGCTGCAGCAGGCGGTCGCTGATCCGCCGCACCACCAGCGCGGCGCGGTAGAAGCCCTGCATCATTTTCTCGACACCGAGGCTCTCGGCGTCGTCTTCGAAGCCCAGGCGCGCGGCGAGGGTCTTCTGGTAATCGAAACGCAGGCGCTCTTCCGGGCGACGTGCTACCAGGTGCAGGCCAAACCTCAGTCGCGCCAGCACGGCACGTTCGCGCTTGAGCGCTGCGGCTTCGTCGGCACCCAGATGGCCGAGCCCGACCAGGGCTTCCAGGTCGCGCACGCCGAACGCGCGCAGTGCCATCCAGCCCAGCGTGTTGAGATCGCGCAGGCCACCGGGGCCATCCTTCAGGTCCGGCTCCAGGTTGTCGGCGGTATCACCGAAGCGCTGGTGACGGTTGCGCAGCTCTTCCAGCTTGGCCAGGAAGAAAGTGCGTGCCGGCCACAGTTCGCGATCGTCGATGGCCTCGCGCAGCGCGCGGCGGGCGGCGTCATCGGCCAGGATCGGACGCGCCTCGATCAGCGCGGTCAGCACGGTCTGGTCAGCCGCCGCCTCGCGGCACTGCAATGCAGAACGCACCGCATGGCTGACCGCCAACCCGCAGTCCCACAGCAGCGCGAACAGCCGCGCCAGGGCCGCTTCGTGCGCCAGTTGCGCCGGCGGATCGCCGAACACCAGCAGGTCGATGTCCGATCGCGGGAACAGTTCACCGCGGCCATAGCCGCCCACCGCGAACAGCGACAGGCCGCTGCCGGCCGGCAGGCAACGCTGCCACGCCAGGCGGATCAAGTGGTCGGCAGCGCGCGCACGCAACGCCAGCAGGCGCTCGATGTTGTCGCCCTGGTCGAAACGGCGGTACAGGCGTGCGTCGGCCTGCTGCAGCGCCTGCCGCGCCGCAGCAGCCCAGTCCGGGTCGTTGAGCGACGCGGCCGGCGTGTCCAGCAGCGAACTCGCCGGCAGCATCGTCAGGAAACCTGCGACTCGCCCGGCGACAGGGTCAGCACGTCGACGCCGGTCTCGGTGACCGCGACCATGTGCTCCCACTGCGCCGACAGCTTGCGGTCCTTGGTCACCACGGTCCAGCCATCCGGCAGCACCTTGTTGTAGCGGGTGCCCTCGTTGATCATCGGTTCGATGGTGAAGGTCATGCCCGGCTGCAGCACCAGGCCCTGGCCCGGGCGGCCGTAATGCACCACCTGCGGCTCATCGTGGTAGACCTTGCCGATGCCGTGGCCGCAGTACTCGCGCACCACGCTGAAACGCTCGCCTTCGGCATAGCTCTGGATGGCATGGCCGATGTCGCCCAGGGTGGCGCCCGGACGCACGGCGCGGATGCCGCGCCACATGGCTTCGTAGGTGGTTTCCACCAGGCGGCGGGCCATCACCGACGGCGTGCCGACGAAGTACATGCGGCTGGTGTCGCCGTGCCAACCGTCCTTGATGACGGTGACATCGATGTTGATGATGTCGCCATCCTTGAGCACCTTCCCTTCACTGGGGATGCCGTGGCAGATGACATTGTTGACCGAGGTGCACACGGTCTTCGGGAAGCCGCGGTAGCCGACGTTGGCCGGAATGGCGCCCTGCACGTTGACGATGTGGTCGTGGCAGATGCGGTCCAGCTCCTCGGTGGTGACACCGGGCTTGACGTGGGGGGTGACGATGTCCAGCACTTCGCTGGCCAAGCGGCCGGCGATGCGCATCATCTCGATTTCCTGCGGGGTTTTCAGATTCACGCTCATGGCACCCATTATCGCCGATCCGGCCGCAATCTGAACGAACGCCACCCAACTGGCATTCCGGGCCATGCACCGGGCCATGCACGCTTTCGGCAAGGAAAATGAAAGCGTGATGCCCTCCACCCTTTCGCCCGCCTGTTTATCACGGATTACAGACACTTACGCCACCTAAGCTGGGGTCACCGTCGCCGAAGCGGTGCCGATCGTGCCGCCTTCGCCTTGTTCAACGGACCTTCGGGTCAGGGAGGTTGTCCATGCGATCCGCGCTTCGTTCTCCGCTTGCCTGGGCCTTCGCCGGCCTCCTGCTGTCCAGCCCGGCCCTGGCCGCAGATACCACCACCTTCAACGTCACGCTGGTGGTCACCAAGGCCTGCACCATCACGGCCGCGGCCGCTACCAACGTCGACTTCGGCACGGCGGCGTCGACCACCGCCACGCCCACCCTCGGCCAGGGCACGGTCACCGCGCAGTGCTCGGCGCTGACGCCGTACACGATCGCGCTGAATGCGGGCGCCAACGCGGGCACCGCCAACGACGTCACCACGCGGCGCATGAAGAACACCAATGCCGCCGTGACCGCCAACAACTATGTCGGCTACCAGCTCTACCAGGATGCCGCGCATACCCTGGTCTGGGGATCCACAACCGGCACCAATACCCAGGCCGGCATCGGCACCGGCCTGGCCGTGCCGTACGTTGTCTACGGCCAGATCCTGAACCTGAGCACCAACAACCCGGCCACCGGCAGCTACCTGGATACGGTTACCGCCACGATCACCTATTGATGGAGCACGCCCGCATGGCCGGACCCCGCCCGTGGCGCGCCACCGGCGTGGCGCTGCTCGCCCTGTGCCTGCTGGCCACCGCCACCGCCGGCGCCACCAGCCTGCAGGTCGCGCCGACCAGCCTGCAGCTGGAGGCGCGCCAGCGTGCGGCTGAGCTATGGCTGACCAACAGCGGCACCGCGCCGGTGAAGCTGCAGGTGCGCGTGTTCCGCTGGGTGCAGCAGGACGGCCAGGAACGGCTGCTGCCCACCGATGAGCTGATGGCCACACCGCCCATGCAGGAACTGGCTGCGGGCCAGCAGCAACTGGTGCGGGTGATGCGTCCGGACAACGAGCCACCGCCTGCACAACGGCACTACCGGTTGATCGTGGACCAGATCCCGGACCTGGCCACGCGTGCCGAGGGCATGCAGTTCGTCCTGCGCTATTCGATCCCCGTGTTCGTGCAGCCTTCGGCCGGCGCCCTCGCCCCACAGTTGCAGGCTCGCCTGGTGACACTGGCGGATGGCCGCAATGGCGTGGAGGTGGCCAATACGGGTGACAGCTACGCGCAGATCGCCGATCTTGCGCTGGGCAGCGCCACGCGTCCGCGCATCGTCCATCCCGGATTGCTGGGCTACGTGCTGCCGGGCCAGGTGATGCGCTGGCCGATCGAGCGCGTGGCGATCGACCGCGACAACGACCAGATCACGGCCAAGCTCAATGGCGAGTCGGAACAGACGCCACTGTCGCCCCCACCGGCTCGCTGAGGCCTTGATGGGCGCGTTGCTGGCTGCCCTGGCTCCCGCGGCGACCGAGGCCGCCGATGCGTCCGGCGCGGCCGTTGATGTCTCCGGCGTGTCGGCCGATGCCACCCTGCCGCCCCCGACCCCACTGACCGCCAGCCAGACGCTGTACCTGGATGTGTCGCTCAACAGCACGCCACGCGGCCTGCTGCCGTTCATCGAGAACCGCGGCCGGCTTCAGGCCAGCCCCGAGGTGTTGCGCCAGCTCGGCTTCAATGCCAGCGGCGAGGTACCGGTCTACCTGGACCAGATCAGTGGCGCGGTGGTGCGCTACGACGCGCACATGCAGACCCTGGCGCTGGATGTGCCGCTGGACCAGCTGACCCTGCCGACCACGGTGCTCAGCCGGCCGCAGGCGCGTGCGCCGACTGGCACTGCCTCGCCGGGCGTGCTGCTCAACTACGACGTATACGGCAGCCGGGTGGACACGCTCGGCAACCTCAGCCTGAGCTCGGAGCTGCGCGTGTTCGGCATCGGCAACGGGACTTTTGAGAACACCGCCATCAGCCGCCGCTACCAGCAACCCGGTGATCGCCGTTGGCGCGGCGAAAGCGTGCGCCTGGACACCCGCTGGAGCCTGGACTTCCCCGACAGCGCAACGACGCTGGAGGTCGGCGACTTCTACAGCGGCTTCGTCGACTGGACCCGGCCAGTGCGCATGGGTGGCGTGCAGATCGGTCGCAACTACGGGCTGCAGCCCTATCGCGTACTGACGCCCACGCCGAGCTTCCTCGGCCAGGCCGTGGTGCCCTCCACGGTCGAGCTGTACGTGGATGGCCTGCGCCAGTACAGCGGACAGGTCCCGGTCGGTCCGTTCCAGCTGGCGGCACAGCCTGGTATCAGCGGCACCGGCATCGCGCAGGTGGTGGTAACCGATGCGTTCGGCCGCATGCAGACACTGGATTTCAGTTTCTATGGCACCCAGCAACTGCTGGCCAAGGGCCTTTCGGACTGGTCGGTCGGCGTCGGCCAGCTGCGCGAGGACTTCGGCCAGCGCTCCTTCGGCTACGACGATCGCACGGTGGCCAGTGCCAGCTGGCGCGGCGGCATCAGCGATGCCTTCACTGGCGAGGCGCATGCCGAAGGCGGCGGCGGCCTGGCCCAGGCCGGCATCGGCGGCTGGTGGCTGCTCGGCGCTGCCGGCGTGTTCAATGCGGCCTATGCACGCAGTGATTACCACGGGCTGCAGGGCGGGCAATGGGCGCTGGGCTACAGCTGGAACAACCGCCGCTTCAACGTCAATCTGCGCAGCGTGCGCAGCCACGGCGACTACCGCGACCTGGGCGCACTGCAGGGCAACCTGCCACCGAGCATCAGCGAGCAGGCCACCCTCGGCCTGGAGCTGCTGCGGCTGGGCACGCTCAGCGCAAGCTACCTGCGCCTGCGCTACCCCGACGGCGACGACAACCGCTACGCCAGCCTGTTCTGGTCGCGCAGCTGGAGCCAGCGCTGGTCGGCCTACCTGTCGCTGAACCAGAACCTGGACCACAGCGACGACCGCAGCATCTACCTGTCGCTGACCGCCAGCCTGGGCAACAACCGCCAGGCCAGCCTCTCGAGCCAACGCAACGGCGACAGCCAGAGCTGGGTCGCGGACGTGACCCAGCCGGTGCCCGGCGATGGCAGTGCCGGCGGCGTCGGCTGGCGCGCACAGCTGCGCCATGGCGAGGACGGCAATGGCGGCCTGGCCGAGGTCGGCATCCTCAACGATACCGGCCGCTATTCGTTCGGCGCCTCGCGCCAGGGCGGGCTGAACTATGCCTACGCCAGCGCCAGCGGCAGCGTGGTGTGGATGGGTGGCCACACCTTCGCCACGCGCGAAGTGTCGGACGCGTTCGCGGTGATCAGCACCAGTGGCGTCGGCGGCGTGCCGGTGCGGCTGGAAAACCGCCTGATCGGCGTCACCGATGATCGCGGCCTGCTGCTGGTCAGCCCGTTGCTGTCCTGGCAGCGTAATCGTGTCTCGATCGATACCCTGGACCTGCCCGAGGACATGCGTGCCGACCGCATCGAGGATTGGGTGACGCCTCGCCAGCGCGCCGGCACCCGGATTGCCTTCGAGCTGCGCTCGCGACCGTCGCTGAGCCTGACCCTGCTGGCAATGGACGGGCAGCCGCTGGAGGTGGGCAGCGAGGTGCAGCTGCCCGATGGCCGCCAGGCCACGGTCGGCTATGACGGCCTGCTGTACCTGGAAGACGTTGCCGCCGGCAGCGTGCTGTACGTCACCACCAGCCGCGGCCCCTGCCGGGTGAAGGTCCCCGACCCGCCCAGGGTGGTGGCGACCGGCGCGCGGCCGAAACCGGCGCCGCTGCAGTGCATTCCGGAGGTGGCGCCATGAGGACGTTGCTGCTCGGCCTGCTGCTGTTCGCTGGCCTGCTGGCGGCAGCACCGGCCCGCGCCGTCGCGGTCTGCACCGCGGTCGCCAATCCAACGCTGCCGTTCGGCAACATCAACAGCAATGCGCCTGGCCCGAGCACGGCCAACCTCAACATCACGGTGACATGCACCACCGCCGCGCTGAGCGCGCTGGCCACAACCGGTGTGCGCGTCTGCGTCGGCATCGGCGCAGGCAGTGGTGGCGGCAGCAGTTCAAGCTGGCGGACGATGAAGACCAGCAGCAGCGACAGCATGAACTTCCAGCTCTACAACTCCTCGAACTTCAGCCAGGTGACGGGGTTGGTCCCGCGCGGCACGCCCCCGGCACAGGAACTGACCATGACCTACAGCGTGCCGCTGGTCGCCGGCGGCAGCGGTGCGCAGTCCGTGCAGCTGTTCGGGCAGATTCCGGCCAACCAGATCCTGGCCTCCGGCGCCTACAGCAGCACCTTCAGCGGCGCCGACGTGGTGTTGACCTGGGCCTGGAACGAGGTCCTGCTCGGCAATGCCACAGTGCCCGCCACCTGCAACGGCGGCGCCACCGGCACCAACAGCGCAAGCGCAGCCTTCAGTTTCACCGCCACCGCCAATGTGCTGCCGCAGTGCGGCAGCTACGTCACCACCGACATGAACTTCGGCAACGTCACCGGCGGCATTCCCGCCAACATCGACCGGACCGCCACGCTGACACTGACCTGCCTGAAGAACACCGCCTTCCAGGTCGGACTCAACAACGGCCGGAACAACCCTGCCGCGACCAGCATCCGCCGCATGGCCACCACCATCGGCGGCAGTACCTACTACCTTCCCTACGAGCTGTACCGGGACTCGGCTCGGAGCCTGCGCTGGGGCAATACGTTGACTGTCGACACGGCCAGCGGCACCGGCACCGGCAGCGCACAGCAGCTGACCATCTACGGCCGGGTGCCGCCGGTCACCGGCCAGCCCCCGGCTGGTACCTACAACGACCTGGTGACGGTGACGATCACCTATTGACCGGCGTGCCGACCAACGGTCGGCACCCACCGGACGAAGGCCGTGCCGAGCGCCGGCTCGGCGCTACAGTTCCGGCACATCCCGCCGATACCGCGCAGCAAGTCTTTCAGCATGGTGGATGGCAGGTGGTTCGCACATTTTCGATCGCGGCGATGCTGGTCGCCAGTACGCCGGCCTTGGCCGAACCCAGCAGCTCCCTGCAGATCCGGCTGACCGTGGTCGACTCCTGCAGCGACGACACCGGTGGCGCGCGCTGTACGGCGCCGCACCAGCGCAGCGATACACCCCAGCTGCCATCCCAGGTGCGCGAGCTCGCACCACCGGCGACGGACGAGAACGCAACACCCGCCGTGACCCTCATCTACTGATGCGCGCGCTGCTGATCCTGCTTGCACTGCTGGCGCAGCCGGCTGCGGCGCTTGAGGTGTTGCCTACCACCCTGCAGCTGCCGGCCGAAGGCGGCCGCTCCGAGCTGTGGCTACGCAATCCCGGGCCCGGCCGCTGGCAGGGCCACGTGCAGGTGCTGGCCTGGGATCAGCAGCTGGACGCCGAACGACTGCAGCCCAGCGACCAGATCCGGGTCAGCCCGGCGCGGCTGGATCTCGCCCCGGGCGGTACGCAGCGCGTCTGGCTGCTGCCACGCGATCCGGCCGCGGCAATGGGTGAACAGGCCTACAGGATCGTGCTGACGCCGGCGCTGGCAGGGCTGCCGCGCTACTCGCTACCGCTGTTCCGGGGCGCCGCGGCGCCAGTGCTGCACGCCCGCCTGCAGGGTCGGATCGAGGCCCTGGGGTCGCAGCCTGCGTTGCGACTCAGCAACTGCGGTACGCTGCACGGCCGCCTGCACGACCTGCGCTTCATCGCGGCGGACGGCCAATCGACAGTGCTGGTGGGCGGGCTGGCCGGCTACATCCTCGCCGGCCATGAACGACGCTGGCCCCTGCCCGCCCGCGCGGACAGTTACGCAGGTGGCCGCTTCCGGGCACGCCTGCAGGACGGCCGCGAGGTCGATCTGGCCGCATCTGACCCCGCAATTGCAGCGAGCGCCCGCAGCGAGCTATAATCGTCCGGATTCCTGCCGCCTGCGTGCGCGGGAACCCGTCCACACCGGACGTCACCGGTGAATCCACACCTGCTGCCCCCATCCGTGCCGGGGTGCTCCGCAAGGAGTTCGGCCACGGAGGCAACAGGGAAGCCCAACCCCGGAACCGATCGCGCTTCCACGCGTCCCGCATACCTATTCCCGCGGGCGGAATCGCTGGTTCCATATCAGGAGTATTGCAATGCCCCAGGTCACCATGCGTCAGATGCTGGAAGCCGGCGTCCACTTCGGCCACCAGACCCGCTACTGGAACCCCAAGATGGCTCCGTACATCTTCGGCGCCCGCGGCAAGATCCACATCATCAACCTGGAAAAGACCGTCCCGCTGTTCAATGACGCGATGAACTTCATCTCGTCGGTTGCCCAGAAGCGCGGCACCGTCCTGTTCCTGGGCACCAAGCGCAGCGCCCGCGAAACCATCAAGGAAGAAGCCGAGCGTTGCGGCATGCCGTTCATGAACCAGCGCTGGCTGGGCGGCACCCTGACCAACTTCCGTACCGTCAAGCAGTCGGTTGCCCGCCTGAAGGAACTGGAAGCCGGTGAAACCGACGGCACCTTCGAGAAGCTGGTCAAGCACGAAGTGCTGGGCCTGCGTCGCGAGCGCGACAAGCTGGAAGCCTCGCTGGGCGGCATCAAGGACATGAACCGCCTGCCGGACGCGATCTTCGTGATCGACATCGGCCACGAAGACATCGCGATCAAGGAAGCCAAGAAGCTGGGCATCGCGGTCATCGCCGTGGTCGACACCAACTACAACCCGGAACTGGTTGATTACGCCATCCCGGGCAACGACGACGCCATCCGCGCTGTGCAGCTGTACGCCCGCGCCGCTGCCGACGCCGTGCTGGAAGGCAAGGCTGCTGCTCCGCACGCCGCTTCGGTGCGTGAGGAAGAGTTCGCTGAAGCCGCTGCCGAAGGCGAAGAGAAGCCGGCCCGCCGCGCTCCGGCCAAGAAGGCTGCCAAGAAGGGCGACGACGCCCAGGCCTGATCCAGGCCACAGGGTGGACGCCCGGCGTCCACCCTCCTGCACGCAGCCCTTGGCGCGTGACAGGACCGTGTCACACGGGCCGGCCACCATGCCGGCCCAACCCCTTTCTTTCGTGAGGTAATCCCGTGGAAATCACTGCTTCCCTGGTCAAGGAACTGCGCGAGCGCACCGGCGCCGGCATGATGGAATGCAAGAAGGCGCTTACCGAAGCCAACGGCGACATCAACGCCGCTGCTGAAGCCATGCGCAAGTCCGGCGCTGCCAAGGCCGACAAGAAGGCTGACCGCGTGGCCGCCGAAGGCCGCCTGGGCCTGGCCCAGGATGGCGGCAAGGCCGTGCTGGTCGAAGTCAACTCGGAAACCGACTTCGTCGCCAACGACGACAACTTCAAGACCTTCGTCAACGCCGTCGCCGCTGCCGCCCTGGCATCGGGCGCCAACGACGTGGAAGCCGTGAAGGCTGCCACGCTGGCCGATGGCCGCACCGTTGAAGAAGCCCGCGCCACCGCCGTGCAGACCCTGGGTGAGAACATCCAGATCCGCCGCATGGTCAAGGTCGACACCACCGGCAACATCGGCGCCTACGTCCACACCAACGGCAAGGTCGGCGTGCTGGTTGACCTGATCGGCGGCGACGTCGAGCTGGCCCGCGGCCTGGCCATGCACGTGGCCGCGCTGAAGCCGCCGCACAACAAGGCTGCGGACGTTCCGGCCGACTTCGTCGAAAAGGAAAAGGAAATCGAGCTGGCCAAGATGTCCGAGAAGGACAAGGCCAAGCCGGCCGAGATCCTGGAAAAGATCATCAGCGGCAAGATCAACAAGATCGTCAGCGACGTGACCCTGTACGGCCAGACCTACGTGCTGGGCGACACCACCGTCGAGCAGGTGGTCAAGGCCGCTGGCGCCGATGTGGCTGGCTTCAAGCTGCTGATCGTCGGCGAAGGCATCGAGAAGGTGGTGGAAGACTACGCCGCCGAAGTTGCCAAGGCGATGCAGGTCTGATTCCAGCCCTCCGGCTGTGAAGCGACCAGAAGGAGCCGCGGGAAACCGCGGCTCTTTTTTTGTACCCACTGCATCGGTGGGTGGGCACCGTTGGTGCGCGCACTGACGCCAGGCACAGCCCGATATCAGGGCTCTTTGCGTTGCGCGCGAATCAAGCCGATACTCGGCGCAGGGAATCCACAGTCGCGTAGCAGGAAGGAAAATCGCGGACTGTGATGCATTCCTAGGTATTCTTGTCCTAATGGAATTGAACGACCCGACATGCCTCCCGAGCTGACAGCTGCCCTGGCGCTCTGCCGCAACCTGCCCTCGCCGCCCGGTATTGCCCTGCGCATCATCGAGCTGGCACAGGACCCGGAAGCGGATATCGCCACCGCCGCCGACATCATCGCCATCGACATGGCGCTGAGCGCTCGCATGCTGCGCATCGCCAATTCGCCGCTGTACGCCAGCCGCCGCCGCATCGAGAACCTTGGCCAGGCACTGACCATGCTCGGCCTTAACGCCACAATCAGCCTTGCCCTGGGTTTCACCGTCACCCAGGGCCTGACCGGCGGCGCAGGCGCCGACCACGACCTGCGCCAGCGCGCGTGGAAGCGCAGCATTCTCAGTGCACTGGCCGCCAGCCAGCTGGGCCAGGCCCGCGGCCTGCGCCGGCTGGAGGAACTGATGCTGGCCGGGCTGCTGCAGGACCTGGGCGTGCTGTGCCTTGCCCAGGCCGAATCGGAGCGTTACCTGCCGCTGCTGCGCGAAGCCCGTGACAACACGGACCTGGTCGCCCGCGAACGCGACGCGCTCGGCTGCAGCCACGCCGATGTCGGCGCCTGGGTGGCCGAGCAATGGGGCCTGCCACGCTATCTGGTTGAGAGCATCAGCCACAGCGAGGACGACGACGCCGCCGATTCGCCGTTCCAGGCCTGCGTGCAGCTGTCCGGCGCTGTTGCCGACATCTGGCTGGACGATGACGCCGATGCCGCCCGCGAGCGCGCCCTGCACCACGTGCATGAGCGGCTGGAACTCGACAGCGCCCGTTTCGACCAGGTGCTGACCCGCATCAGCGAGGCCCTGCCGGATATCGCCAGCCTGTTCGAGGCCGGCCTGAACTCGCCCTCGCGGGTCCGCGAGCTGATCGACCACGCGCAGGAGCTGGCCACCCTGCGCAACCTGCGCGAGCTGCAGGATGCCGAGCAGGCACGCCGCCGCGCCGACGAATTCGAGGCGCGGGCCAAGCGCCTGGCTGACCAGGCCCACCGCGACGCCCTGACCGGCGTGCTCAACCGGCGCCAGCTGGAGGCGGTGCTCGAGCAGGAGTTCCTGCGCGCCGGGCGTCAGGGCTGGCCGCTGTCGGTGGCCTTCATCGACCTGGATGACTTCAAGAAGATCAACGACGCCCACGGCCACCTGACCGGCGACGAGGTGCTGCGCGCCTTTGCCGGCAAGCTGCAGGGCCAGCTGCGCCATAGCGATACCGTGGCCCGCTTCGGCGGCGAGGAATTCGTCGCGCTGCTGCCCAATACCAGTGAGTCCGTGGCCCTTGACGTAATCCGGCGCGTACTGGCCAACATCGTCGCCACGCCGATGGCCGAACTGGAGGGAGGGCCGCTGTTCGTCACCTTCTCCGCCGGCGTGGCTACCCAGGGCGGCTACGAGCGCTTTGCCGACGTGCAGGACCTGCTGCGCGCCGCCGACGACGTGCTGTACCGCTCGAAGAACCTGGGCCGTAACCGGGTGATCGCCCGCTCCCCCGGCGCGCTCGGCCACGATGAGCTTTCAGCCACCGCCGGCGCCGAGCTGGGCTGAACGGGACGCCCTGCATGACCGGGGCGGATGGCAGGATTTCGCGCCGCAGTGCACAAAACACTTTGGCCCTACGCCGCATGCGCGTAGAATCCCCCGCGATTTCCACGCACCCGAGGTCCCCATGTCCAAGCTCGCCTATCGCCGCATCCTCCTGAAACTTTCCGGGGAGGCGCTGATGGGAGATGAGGACTACGGCATCGACCCGAAGGTCATCAACCGCCTGGCCCGTGAGGTCATCGAAGCCCAGCAGGCCGGTGCCGAAGTGGCACTGGTGATCGGCGGTGGCAACATCTTCCGCGGCGCCGGCCTGGCCGCTGGCGGCATGGACCGGGTCACCGGCGACCAGATGGGAATGCTGGCCACGGTCATCAACGCCCTGGCCATGCAGGACGCCCTCGAGAAACTGGGCGCCAAGGCCCGCGTGATGAGCGCGATCAAGATCAACGACGTGTGCGAGGACTACATCCGCCGCCGCGCCATCCGCCACCTGGAAAAGGGCCGCCTGGTGATTTTCGCCGCTGGCGTCGGCAGCCCGTTCTTCACCACCGACTCCGGCGCCGCGCTGCGCGCGATCGAGATCGGCGCCGACCTGCTGCTGAAGGCCACCAAGGTCGATGGCGTGTACGACAAGGACCCGAACAAGCACAGCGACGCGGTCCGCTTCGACAGCCTGAGCTACGACGAAGTCATCCGCCGCGGCCTGGAAGTGATGGATACGGCGGCCTTCGCGCTGGCCCGCGACAGCGACCTGCCGATGCGCGTGTTCGACATGGGCCAGCCGGGTGAGCTGCTGAAGATCCTCAGCGGCGCGAACATCGGCACCCTGGTCCAGGGCCGCGACCCGGCCTGAGCCTGAGCGCCAGGCGAGCTCCGGGCCGATTCAGGCCCGGCAGCGTCCCGTATTCGCCTATAATCGCCCGATTCCAGTTACACCCAGGACCCGGCGATGCTCAACGACATCAAGAACAACGCGCAGACGCGCATGGCCAAGAGCATCGACGCTCTGAAGCACACCCTCACCTCGATCCGCACCGGCCGCGCCACCCCGGCCCTGCTGGACCGTGTCACGGTCAGCGCCTATGGCAACGCCAGCACCCCACTGAACCAGGTCGCGTCGATCTCCAACGCCGACGCGCACTCGCTGCTGGTCACGCCGTTCGACAAGGGCATGATCAAGGAGATCGAAAAGGGTCTCTACAACGCCGAATTCACCCCGAACACGCTGGGCACTGCGATCCGCATCAACATGCCGCCGCCGACCGAAGAGCGCCGCAAGGAGCTGGTCAAGCAGGTGCAGAAGGAAGGCGAAGGCGCGAAGATCGCGATCCGCAACATCCGCCAGGACGCGAACAAGGAAATCGCCAAGCTGGTCAAGGACAAGGCGATCAGCGAAGACGAGAAGAAGCGCGGTGAAGACGACATCCAGAAGTTGACCGACACCAACATCAAGGACGTCGACAAGGTCGTTGCCGACAAGGAAAAAGAACTGCTGTCGGTCTGAAGTCGATGCCTTCAGTCCCACCTCCGTTGCCGGCCGCCCTGCCCCGCCACATCGCCATCATCATGGATGGCAATGGGCGCTGGGCACAGCAGCGCCGTCGTCCGCGCGTGATCGGCCACCGGGCCGGCGCGCGCGCGGTCAACCGCACCATCGAGCGCTGCCTTGAACTGGGCATACCGGCGCTGACCCTGTTCGCGTTTTCCAGCGAGAACTGGGGCCGGCCGCAGGAAGAAGTCGATGCCCTGATGAAGCTGTTCCTCGGCGCGCTCGACCGTGAAGTGGACGAGCTGCATCGGCGTGGCGTGCGCGTTCGCTTCATCGGCGAACGCGAGCGCTTCGGTGCAGGGCTGGTCAGCCGCATGCAGCTGGCCGAGCAGCGCACCGCCGACAACACCACCCTGACCCTGTCGATCGCCGCCAGCTACGGCGGCCGCCAGGACATCGCCCGCGCCGCGCGCGCCCTGGCCGTCGAAGTGGCGGCCGGCCGCCTTCTGCCCGAGCAGATCGATGAATCGCTGCTGGGCAGCCAGGTGGCCCTGGCCGACCTGCCACCGCCGGACCTGTTCATCCGCACCGGTGGCGACACCCGCATCAGCAACTTCCTGCTGTGGCAGCTGGCCTATACCGAGCTGTGGTTCACCGATGCCCTGTGGCCGGACTTCGATGCCGGGCAGCTGCAGCAGGCGCTGGACGCGTATGGCAGACGTGAGCGTCGTTTCGGCCTGACCAGCGCCCAGATCGCCGCACTGGCCACCGAGACTTCCAGCCCATGACCAAGATCCGAGTCCTTGCCGCGCTGATCATGGCGCCGGTCGCCATTGCCGCGATCCTGCTGCTGCCGACCCAGTGGCTGGCAGCGGCGGCCGCTGCGGTGCTGCTGATCGGCCTGTGGGAATGGCTGAAGCTGGCCGGCATCGAAGACACCCTGGCGCGTACCGTGCTGCTGGTACTGAACCTGCTGCTGATGGTGCTGCTGGTCTGGGCCGATGGCAGCACGCTGGTGCTGTTCCAGATCACCACCCTGGCCGGCGTGGCCTGGTGGCTGGCCGCGCTGGTCTGGTTGCGCTTCTTCAACTTCGGTGCGCAGCCGTCGGCACCCTCGCGCATCGTGAAGATGCTGGCCGGTACGCTGGCCATCGTTCCGGCCTGGGCTGCGCTGGTGCTGATCCATGCCGGCGGCGATCCGCCGGGCAGGCAGGGCCACCTGTGGCTGCTGGCTGCGCTGGCACTGGTCTGGGCGGCCGATTCGGGCGCCTATTTCGCCGGTCGTCACTTCGGCAAGCACAAGCTGGCCCCACGGATCAGCCCCAACAAGACCTGGGAAGGCCTGTTCGGCGGCCTGCTGGCCGGTGTCGCCGTGGCCCTCGGCCTGGGCTGGCTGGCCGGCATCGACGCCGGGCACCTGCCAGGCCTGCTGATCACCTCGGTGGTGGCCGTGTTCGCCTCGGTGCTGGGTGACCTGTTCGAAAGCCTGATCAAGCGCCACGCCGGCGCCAAGGACTCCGGAAACCTGATTCCGGGCCATGGTGGTGTGCTCGATCGTGTCGACGGTGTCCTGGCTGCCGTGCCGGTGTTCGCACTCGGCAAGGAAATCTTCGGATTCTGACCATGAATGCTGTCGCAGACCTGCGCCGGGTCGCCGTGTTCGGCGCCACCGGCTCGATCGGTGCTTCCACGCTGGACGTGATCGCCCGCCACCCGCACCGCTACCAGGCCACGGTGCTCGCTGCCGGCCGCCAGGTGCAGGCGCTGCTGGCACTGTGCCGCCAGCACAGGCCAGCGCACGCGGTCATCGCCGACGAAGCGCTGTTCACCGAACTGCGCGACGGCCTCCGCGATGCGGGGCTGTCCACCGAGGCGCATGCCGGCCATGCCGCGCTGGACCAGTTGGCCGCCAGTGACGCCTGCGACACCGTGGTCGCCGCGATCGTTGGCGCGGCCGGGCTGTCTTCCACCCTGGCCGCAGCCGCCGCCGGCAAGCGCATCCTGCTGGCCAACAAGGAATCACTGGTACTGGCCGGTGAGCTGCTGACCCGCACTGCTGAACGCGCGGGCGCCGAGATCATCCCGATCGACAGCGAACACAGCGCAATCTTCCAGTGCCTGCGCTCACGCGATGCCAGCGTTGATGGCGCCGGCGTGCGCCGGATCCTGCTGACCGCCTCCGGCGGCCCATTCCGTGGCCGCAGCCGCGACGAACTGGCCCAGGTCACCCCGGCCCAGGCCGTTGCCCACCCGAAATGGTCGATGGGGCCGAAGATCTCGGTCGATTCGGCGACGTTGATGAACAAGGGCCTGGAAGTCATCGAGGCCCACCACCTGTTCGGCGTACCCGGCGAACGCATCGAGGTACTGGTGCACCCGCAGAGCCTGGTCCATTCGCTGGTCGAGTTCGTTGACGGTTCGACCCTGGCACAGATGGGCCTGCCGGACATGCGGACCACCCTCGCCGTTGGCCTGGGCTGGCCGCAACGCATCGAATCGGGCGTGGCCGGGCTGGATCTGCTGGCCCAGGGCCGACTGGATTTCGAGGCCCCGGACACGGACGCGTTCCCCTGCCTGGCGCTGGCCTGGCAGGCCATGCAGGCCGGCGGCACCGCACCGGCCGTGCTGAACGCCGCCAATGAAGAGGCGGTTTCAGCGTTTCTTCAGGGCCGGATCGGTTTCCTGACCATCCCGAAGCTGGTTGCTAACGCTCTTTCAACACTGCCGACCCAGCCAGCCGATACACTGCAGGTCCTGTTGTCCGCCGACCAGCGGGCACGCCAGCTCACCCTGAACGCCATCGACGCCGCCTGAACGACTGCCTCGCCCAGCATGACGCCGCCGCCCCTGCCCGCCATTGTGAGCCTGCATGACTGACTTCATCGGATCGGTCTGGTGGATGATTGTCAGCCTCGGGCTGCTGGTCACGTTCCACGAGTTCGGGCATTACTGGGTCGGGCGCATGTGCGGGGTCAAGATCCTGCGCTTCTCGGTCGGCTTCGGCCGGCCGCTGTGGTCACGCCGGGACAGGCACGGCACCGAGTTCGCCATTGCCGCCATCCCGCTCGGCGGCTACGTGAAGTTCCTCGACGAGCGCGAGGTTGAAGTCCACCCACACGAGCGCGGCCAGGCCTTCAACCACAAGAGTGTCTGGCAGCGCATTGCCATCGTCGCCGCCGGCCCGATCGCAAACCTGCTGCTGTGCATCCTGCTGCTGTGGGCGATGTTCGTGATCGGCAAGCAGGATTATTCGCCGACGGTCGGCCGTGTCAGCGGCATCGCCGCCAGTGCCGGGCTGGCCAGCGGTGACCGCGTGCTGCGCGTGGACGAGCGCCCGGTCGTTACCCTCGGTGAAGCCAGCATGGCGCTGACCGCGGCCGCGATGGACCGCCGCGACGTGAGGCTGGAGGTGCTGGATACGGCTGACCAGGTACGCATGCGCACTCTGCCGCTGTCGCAGCTGCCGGCAGGTTTCGATGAGCGGCGGGTGCCGATCCTGGCCGGCCTGTACTGGCAGTCGTGGCTGCAGCCGGCGCTGGTCGACTCGCTGACGCCGGATTCGGTGGTGGCCGGGCAGCTGCAGCCGGGGGACCTGATCGTGGCCATTGATGGCCAGCGCATCGATGGTGCCGATCAGGTCATCGGCGAGATCCAGACGCTGGGCCGCGCCGGCGGCCCTGGCATGATCGAGGTCCTGCGCGGCGGTGAACGCCTGGCGCTGGAAGTCACCCCGCGCCAGGGCAAGGATTCCAGGGGTGAACCGACCTGGCAGATCGGCGTGCAGTTCCCGACTTCATTCAGCCCTCCCTACGACACCCTGCTTCGCTATGGCCCGCTCGACGCGGTCACCGTGGCCGTGCGCGAAACCGGCCGCCTGGCGGCAGATTCGCTGGGCATGATGGGCCGAATCGTCACCGGCAAGGCCTCGCTGCAGAACGTGTCCGGGCCAGTCACCATCGCCCGGGTAGCCAATGTCTCGGCCAAGCGCGGCCTGGACTGGTTCCTGCAGTTCCTTGCCCTGCTGTCGCTCAGCCTGTGCATCATAAACCTGCTGCCGATCCCGATCTTGGACGGCGGCCACCTGCTGTATTACCTTATCGAGTTGGTCAAGGGCAGCCCGCTGAGCGAGCGTGCCATCGCCGCCGGCCAGTACATCGGCCTGGCGTTGCTGGCCGGGCTGATGGGGTTGGCGTTCTACAACGACATCCTCGGCCTGGTCCCGCGATGAACTTTTCCACGTTGTTGCCGTCTACAGCGTCGGCATCCCGCACCAATGAAATCGACCTTCCTACCGGACGTGACATGACGCGACTCCCCAATCGCCGCCTGCTGGCCCTCGCCCTTGCCGCCGTCACCGGCGCCCCCGCCCTGGCCCAGGCAGCCGAGCCCTTCACTGTCAGCGACATCCGCGTCGACGGCCTGCAGCGCATCAGCTCGGGCACGGTGTTCACCTACCTGCCGGTGGAACGTGGCGAGACGGTCACCGACAGCAAGGTCGGCGAGACGATCCGCGCCCTGTACAAGACCGGCTTCTTCGAGGATGTGCAGCTGGACCGCCAGGGCAGCATCCTGGTAGTGACCGTCAAGGAACGCCCGGCGATCAACAAGCTGACCGTGACCGGCAACAAGGACATCAAGTCCGAGCAGCTGCTCAAGGGCCTGTCCGACATCGGCCTGACCGAGGGCGGCACCTTTGATCGGCTGAGCCTGGACCGCGTGACCCAGGAACTTCGCCGCCAGTACAACGACCGCGGCAAGTACAACGTCGAGATCACCCCCACGGTGAGCCCGCTGGACCGCAACCGCGTGGACATCGCCATCGCCATCAAGGAAGGCAAGGCGGCCAAGATCCGCCACGTCAACCTGGTGGGCACCGAAAAGTTCGAGAGCAAGGACATCCTGGAAACCTGGGAGTCCAAGGAGCACAACTGGGCGTCGTGGTACCGCCGTGACGACCAGTACTCCAAGGAAAAACTGTCCGGCGACCTGGAAAAGCTCAACTCCTGGTACCTGGATCGCGGCTACGTCGATTTCAGCATCGATTCCACCCAGGTCTCGATCAGCCCCGACAAGCGCGACATGTTCCTGACCGCGGGCGTGACCGAGGGTGCGCAGTACAAGATCTCCGAGATCAAGGTCAGCGGCGACACCATCCTCCCGCAGGAGGACGTCGAGCGCATGGTGATCCAGAAGTCCGGCGATACGTTCTCGCGTGCGCTGCTGGAGTTCAGCTCGGACACCATCACCAATTCGCTGTCCAACATCGGCTACGCGTTCGCCAAGGTGAACCCGATCCCGACCACCAACCGCGCCGAGCAGACCGTGGCGATCAACATGCAGGTCGTGCCCGGCCCGCGCGTGTCGGTGCGTCGCATCCTGTTCCGCGGGAACACGCGTACGTCCGACGAAGTGATGCGTCGCGAAATGCGCCAGTTCGAGAACAGCTGGTACTCGCAGGCCGCGATCGATCGTTCCAAGATCCGCCTGCAGCGCTTGGGCTACTTCGAATCGGTGGACGTCGAGACCCCGGCCGTCAGCGGCAGCAACGACCAGGTCGACGTCGTCTACAACGTCAAGGAAACCACCTCGGGCAGCTTCGTGTTCGGCCTGGGTTACTCGCAGTCCTACGGCATGACCACGTCGGTGCAGCTGTCGCAGAACAACTTCCTCGGCGGCGGCAACCGCGTGTCGGTCGAAGCCTCGCGCAGCAGCTACCTGCAGCGTTACGGCTTCAGCTACACCAACCCGTACTTCACCGATGACGGCGTCTCGCTGGGCTACAACCTGTCCTGGCGCGAACTGGACTACTCCGACTTCAACACCGCGCAGTACAACAGCACCAACGGTGCCGCGCAGGTGGTGTTTGGCGTGCCGCTGACCGAGACCGATACCGTCTCGCTGATGTTCGGCATCGACAGCAACCAGATCACCACCTACGAAGGCTCGACCCCGCAGTCGATCATCGACTACATCAACGCCGTCGGTAAGCGCACCTTCCATGCCTGGCGCACCGAGCTGGGCTGGGCGCGCGACTCGCGCAACGACTACTTCATGCCGACCCGCGGTACCTACCAGCGCGTGGGCCTGGAAACCACGCTGCCGGGTTCGACCATCGAGTACTACAAGCTGAACTACCAGATCAGCAAGTACTGGCCGATCATGCCGTCGCTGGTGATCAACACCCGCGCCGAAATCGGCTACGGTGATGCCTACGGCAAGGACTACACCCGTACGCTGACCAATCCGGATGGCACCACCCGCACCGTCACCGCCAGCGGCCTGCCGTTCTTCGAGAACTTCTACGCCGGTGGTACCAACTCGGTACGCGGCTTCGAGGACAACACCCTCGGCCCGCGCGAAGTTACCCGCGGCTACCCAGAAGGCCAGCCGCTGGGTGGCTCGCTGAAGACCGTCGGCTCGGTGGAGGCCTACTTCCCGCGCCTGTTCGACAGCCCGTCGGCGCGCGTGTCGGCCTTCGTCGACTTCGGCAACGTGTATACCGGCGTGGACAACTTCAAGGCCAACGAGCTGCGCGTATCCACCGGTGTGGCCCTGCTGTGGCGCGCCCCGGTCGGCCCGATCTCGATCAGCTACGCCTTCCCGCTGAAGAAGGAAGACGATGACAAGATCGAACGCCTGCAATTCACGTTCGGTGGCCAGTTCTGAGGAACTCTGTTCCTCAGAACTGATCCACCTCCGGTGAATTGCCCGCGCATTTCACCTATCCCCCGCGCCGCTGGCGCGCCCCCCTTAACAAAGGGGGGCTCTCCACCAGACGGGGCGCGAAGCGCCGGGCATTGCCCGGCGTTTTCGTTTTACTTGCTCGCCGCCGCTACTTCCCGCGCTCGCGTGAAATCATCTGGTGATGGCGCAGGGGGCTGACCAGGACCGTTGGCGCCATGGGCCCGAGGCATGCCTCGGGCGGGTTGGGCAGGACCCCCAACCCCGGTCTTGCCGTGTGCGCAGGACAGCGCACACGAGCAAGGCGCCATCGAGCCCCCAGGGATGGGTCTGCGGCGTGTCCTGAGCAGCCCCCTGCGCCATCACCCCGGGACATCAGGCAGGCACCGCTTTTGACCCCGCATGACCGCAATGGCGTCACACGTTAAACTCCCGCCGTGAATACTCCCACCTACACCGCCCAGCAACTCGCCGAGCAGTTCGGCCTGCAGGTCCATGGCGACCCCGCCACCGCCATCCATGGCGTGGCCACCCTCGCCCATGCCGGTCCTGGCCAGCTGACCTTCCTTGCCAACCCGCGCTACCGCGCCCAGCTGGCCGACAGCCAGGCCTCGCTGGTGGTGCTGCGTGCCGAAGACGCCGAGTCCGCTCCCGTCGCCGCGCTCGTCGCCAAGGACCCGTACACCACCTTCGCCAAGATCGCCGCGCTGTTCGACATCGCGCCGACCCGTCCGCCGGGCATCCACCCCAGCGCGGTGATCGACCCCAGTGCCCAGGTTGCGGCCAGCGCGCACATCGGTCCGTTCGTCTCGGTCGGTGCGCGCAGCGTGGTCGGCGAGAACTGCATCATCGGCGCCGGCAGCGTGATCGGCGAGGACTGCAGCCTGGATTCCGGCTGTGAGCTGATCGCCCGGGTCACCCTGGTCACCCGGGTTCGGCTGGGCAAGCGCGTGCGCGTGCATCCCGGTGCCGTGCTCGGCGCCGACGGCTTTGGCCTGGCGATGGACGCCGGCAAGTGGATCAAGGTGCCGCAGCTCGGCGGCGTGCGCATCGGCGACGATTGCGAAATCGGCGCCAACACCTGCGTCGACCGTGGCGCGCTGGAAGACACCGTGCTGGACGAAGACGTACGCCTGGACAACCTGGTGCAGATCGCGCACAACGTGCAGATCGGTGCGCATTCGGCCATCGCCGGTTGCACCGGCATCGCCGGCAGCGCCAAGATCGGCCGCTATTGCCTGCTCGGCGGCCACGTCGGCGTTGTCGGCCACCTCGAGATCTGCGACAAGGTCGTGATCACCGGCAAGTCGGTGGTCCGCAATTCCATCCATGAGCCGGGCGAGTACTCATCCGGCACCCCGTTGACCGACAACCGTACGTGGCGCAAGAACGCCGCGCGTTTCAAGCAGCTGGACGCATTGGCTCGCCGCGTCCTGGCTGCTGGCAAGGAGAAAGAATGAACGATTCGCTGCAGCTTCCGATCGACGTCTGCCAGATCCAGGAGCTGCTTCCACACCGCTACCCGTTCCTGCTGGTGGACCGGGTGCTTGAACTCGACGTCGAGGCCAAGCGGATCCTGGCGCAGAAGAACGTCAGCATCAACGAGCCGTTCTTCCAGGGCCACTTCCCGGGCCGCCCGATCATGCCCGGCGTACTGATCATCGAAGCGCTGGCGCAGGCCGGCGGCGTGATGACCCAGCTCACGCTTGGCCGCGATGCGCAGTCCAAGCTGTTCTACATGGTCAAGGTGGAAAACGCCCGCTTCAACAAGCAGGTCGTCCCCGGCGACGTGCTGATGCTGGACGTGCAGATGAAGCGCCTGATCCGCAACATGGGCTGGTACTACGGCGAAGCCAAGGTCAACGGCGAAGTCGTCGCGTCGGCCGAGGTCATGTGTGCCGGCGCCAAGGGCTGATCCACTGGAGGCAGCAATGACTGACAACGCACCGCGGATCCACCCCACCGCCGTCATCGACCCGGCCGCACGCCTGGCCGACGATGTCCAGGTGGGCGCCTTCACCCTGATCGGCCCCGACGTTGAAATCGGTGCCGGTACGGTGGTGGGCCCCCATTGCAGCATCCACGGCCCGACCCGGATCGGCCGCGACAACCGCTTCGTCGGCCATGCCGCGATCGGTGGCGAGCCGCAGGACAAGAAGTTCGGCGGCGAGCGCACCGAACTGGTGATCGGCGACCGCAACGTGTTCCGCGAGTTCGTCACCCTGAACCGTGGCACCGGCGGCGGCGGCGGCATCACCACCATCGGCAACGACAACTGGATGCTGGCCTACACGCACGTGGCGCACGACTGCCATGTCGGCAACTTCTGCGTGTTCTCCAACAACACCACCCTGGCCGGCCATGTGACCGTGGGCGACTACGTGATCATCAGCGGCTTCGCCGGTGCCCACCAGTTCTGCCGGATCGGCGCGCATGCCTTCCTCGGCATGGGCGCGCTGACCAATGGTGACGTACCGCCGTTCACCATGGTCGGTACTGATTCGCTGGGACGCCCGCGCGGCATCAACAGCGAAGGCCTGAAGCGACGTGGCTTCGACGCTGACCGCATTTCGGCCATCAAGCGTGCCTACCGCACGCTGTACGTGGCGGGCCTGCCGCTGGCAGAGGCCAAGGTGCAGCTGACCGAGCAGGCGCGTGACAGCGACGACGTAAAGGCGATGCTGGACTTCATCGAGCACGCCGAGAGGCCCCTGCTGCGATGAGCAGCACGACCGGCCAGGCGCCGGCCGGCGCCGCAGTGATCCCGCTGGCCTCGATGACCGGCAGCGTCCCGGCGCAACGGGTGCTCAGCGAGCGCCCGTTGCGGATCGCGCTGGTGGCCGGCGAGGCCTCCGGCGATCTGCTCGGTGCGGGCCTGGTCCGCGAACTGAAAGCGCGCTTCCCGAATGCCGAGTTCGCCGGCATCGGTGGCGACGCCATGCGCAGCGCGGGCTGCCAGACCTGGCACGATGCCAGCGAGCTGGCGGTGATGGGCCTGACCGAAGTGCTGCGCCACCTGCCGCGCCTGCTCAAGCTGCGTTCGGCGTTCCGCCAGCGTGCGCTTGACTGGCAGCCGGACGTGTTCATCGGCATCGACGCCCCCGACTTCAACCTGGGTATCGAGCGTTGGCTGAAGCAGCGTGGCGTGCGCACCGTGCATTACGTCAGTCCCTCGGTCTGGGCCTGGCGCGAAAAGCGCGCCGAGAAGATCGGCAGCAGCGCCGACCTGGTGCTGTGCCTGTTCCCGATGGAGCCACCGATCTATGCCAGGCACGGCATCGACGCGCGCTTCGTCGGCCACCCGATGGCCGATGACATTCCGCTGCAGGGCAATCGCGAGGAAGCACGCGCCGCGCTCGGACTGCCGGCCTCGGCCAAGGTGCTGGCAGTGTTGCCGGGCAGCCGCCTGGGCGAGATCTCGCGCCTGGGCGAACCGTTCTTCGAAGCCGCCTGGCAGGTCTCCGAACGCATTCCGGGCCTGCATGTGGTGGTGCCTGCCGCCAACCCGGCCTGCAGGGAACTGATCGAGGAACAGCTGTCGCGCTCGGCGCTGCCGGTGGCCTATTCGCATGTGCTGGATGGCCAGGCGCGCAACGCGATGATCGCCGCCGACGTGGTGGTGCTGGCCTCCGGTACCGCGACCCTGGAGGCCATGCTGGTGAAGCGGCCGATGGTGGTCGGTTACCGCGTCAACGAACTGACCTATCGACTGGTGAAGGCGCTCGGCCTGATCAAGGTCGACCGCTTCGCCCTGCCCAACATCCTGGCCGGGCAGGACCTGGCACCGGAACTGATGCAGCACGACTGCACGCCGGACAAGCTGGCCGCGGCCATCCAGCAGTGGTTCGACCACCCGCAGCGGGTGACCGATCTGCAGGATGCCTACGTGCGCCTGCACGAGCGGCTGCGCCGCAACGCCTCGGCGCGTGCCGCCGACGCCGTTGGCGAACTGCTGATGCGCGACCAGGCACAGGCATGAGCCGCCGTCACGCCGCCGCAGCCAGCCTGACCCTGTTCGACGGTGCGCCCGTGGTCGAGCCGGAGCGCCTGGTCGCTGGCGTCGACGAGGCAGGCCGTGGCCCACTGGCCGGGCCGGTGGCGGTGGCAGCGGTGGTGTTCGACCCGTCGCGACCACGGATCAACGGCCTGGATGACTCCAAGCAGCTGACCGCGGCCCGCCGCGAGCAGCTGCATGACCGCATCATCGAGCGCGCCCTGGCCTGGCATGTGGTGCTGGTGGACGTGGACACCATCGACCGCCTGAACATCTACCAGGCCACCCTGCAGGGCATGCGTGACGTCGTTGCAGCGGTCGCCCATGTGGCCGGCTTCGCGCGCATCGACGGCAACGTGGTGCCCAAGGGCCTGGCACTACCGGCGCAGGCGCTGGTCGGCGGCGATGGCATCGACCGCGCGATCATGGCCGCCTCGATCCTGGCCAAGGTCTCGCGCGACCGCTACATGCAGGAGGTGCATGCCCGCCATCCGAAGTACGGCTTCGAACAGCACAAGGGCTACGGCACCCCGGCCCACCTGGCCGCCCTGCGCGAGCACGGCCCCTGCATGGAGCACCGCCGCAGCTTCGCGCCAGTGCGCGAGTGCCTGGAAGCGCCGGCTGTCGCGGCCATCGCCTGAGCCAGCTGGAGTTGTAGAGCCGAGCCCATGCTCGGCTGCTGTGGACAGCCGAGCATGGGCTCGGCTCTACAGAAGGCGGCCTCCCGCACGCCTGAATCCGGCGCCACGCCGTGCCCCTGTCAAGCCTTGTGGCAACCCCCTGCCCTCGCTACCCTGACCGGGCATTCCAGCGCTTCCCGACCCCGGCGACGAACCTCCGTCAGCACCCGGGGCCCGCGCGCTCCAACCTGGTCCGGCATGTCCAACTCCCGCTTCGTACATCTCCACGTCCACACCGAGTTCTCGCTGGCGGACTCCACCATCCGTGTGCCGGCCAAGCCGGACCAGGCGGACCCGAAGAAGGCCAAGCAGGCCAACCTGCTGTCGCGCTCGGTCGAGCTCGGCCTGCCGGCGCTGGCGGTGACCGACCTCAACAACCTGTTCGCCCTGGTCAAGTTCTACAAGGCCGCCGAAGGCGTGGGCATCAAGCCGATCGCCGGTGCCGACGTGCTGATCGCCGAGGAAGGCCAGGACCCGTGGCGGATGACCCTGCTGTGCCGTGATCGCGAAGGCTACCTGAGCCTGTCGCGGCTGCTGACCCGCGCCTGGATGGAAGGCCATCGCCCCGAAGGCGGCGTAGCCATCCACCCGGACTGGCTGAAGGCCGGCAACGCCAACCTGTTCGCGCTGGCCGGCCGGCAGAGCCTGGCCGGACGCCTGGCGCTGGACGGCAAGCATGAGCTGGCCGAGCAGCAGCTGGCCGACTGGCAACGGGTGTTCGGCGATGGCCTGCACCTGGAGCTGACCCGCACCGGCCGCGAGGGCGAGGAAACCTTCAACCAGTTCGCGCTGATGGCTGCGGGCCAGCGTGGCCTGCCGGTGGTGGCCAGCAATGACGTGCGCTTCCTGTCGCCCTCCGATTTCAGCGCGCATGAGGCGCGCGTGTGCATTTCCACCGGCCGCGTGCTGGACGATCCCAAGCGTCCGCGCGAGTACAGCGACCAGCAGTACCTGAAGTCGGCCGAGGAGATGTGCGCGCTGTTCGCCGACATCCCCGACGCGATCGACAACACGCTGGCGCTGGCCGAGCGCTGCAACATCGAGATGCGGCTGGGCACCTACTTCCTGCCCAACTACCCGGTGCCCGACGACGAAACGCTGGATACCTGGATCCAGAAGATGTCGCGCGAGGGCCTGGAAGAGCGCCTGGAGAAGAATCCGCTGGCGCCGGGCAAGACCCGGGAAGAGTACTTCGAACGCCTGGAGTTCGAGCTCAACACCATCATCAAGATGGGCTTCCCCGGCTACTTCCTGATCGTGGCCGACTTCATCCAATGGGGCAAGAACCAGGGCATTCCGATCGGCCCCGGCCGCGGCTCGGGTGCCGGTTCACTGGTGGCGTGGGCGCTGAAGATCACCGACCTGGATCCGCTGCCGTACAACCTGCTGTTCGAGCGCTTCCTCAATCCGGAACGCGTGTCGATGCCCGACTTCGACATCGACTTCTGCATGGACCGCCGCGACGAGGTGATCGACTACGTCGCGCGCAAGTATGGGCGCGAGCGCGTCAGCCAGATCATCACCTACGGCACCATGGCCGCCAAGGCGGTGGTGCGCGACTCCGGCCGCGTGCTCGGGTTCCCGTACGGCCTGGTCGACGGCGTTTCCAAGTTGATCCCGAACATCCTGGGTATCCACCTGAAGGATGCGCTGGGCAAGGGCAAGGAAGGCCCGAGCTCGGAAATGGCGTCGCCGGAACTGATCCAGCGCTACGAGACCGAGGACGATGTCCGCGACCTGATCGACCTGGCGCTGCAGCTGGAAGACCTGACCCGCAACGCCGGCAAGCACGCCGGCGGCGTGGTGATCGGGCCCGAGCCGCTGAGCGAGTTCTGCCCGCTGTATGCGGAACACGACGAAAATGGGCTCGGCAAGAACCCGGTCACCCAGTTCGACAAGAACGACGTGGAAGAAGTGGGCCTGGTGAAGTTCGACTTCCTCGGCCTGCGCACGCTGACCATCATCGACTGGGCGGTGAAGGCGATCAACAAGCGCCACGAACGCGCGGGCATTCCGCCGGTCGACATTGCCGCGATCCCGCTCGACGATGCGCCCACCTACAAGGACATCTTCGCCAACGGCAACACCGGCGCGGTGTTCCAGTTCGAATCCTCGGGCATGCGCCGCCTGCTGAAGGACGCGCGCCCCGACCGTTTCGAAGACCTGATCGCGCTGGTGTCGCTGTACCGCCCTGGCCCGATGGACCTGATTCCTTCGTTCAACGCGCGCAAGCACGGCCAGGAAGAAATCATCTATCCCGATCCGCGCACCGAAGCGATCCTGAAGGACACCTACGGCATCATGGTGTACCAGGAGCAGGTAATGCAGATGGCGCAGATCGTCGGCGGCTACTCGCTGGGCGGCGCCGACCTGCTGCGCCGCGCGATGGGCAAGAAGGTGCCGGCGGAAATGGCCAAGCACCGTGAGATCTTCCGCGAAGGTGCGGCCAAGGGCGGCGTCGATGGCCCCAAGGCCGACGAGATCTTCGACCTGATGGAGAAGTTCGCCGGCTATGGCTTCAACAAGTCACACGCCGCTGCATACGCACTGGTCAGCTACCAGACCGCGTGGCTGAAGCGCCATTATCCGGCCGAATTCATGGCGGCCACGCTGTCTTCGGACCTGGACAACACCGACAAGGTGGTCGGCTTCCTCGACGAGGTGCGCAACCTCGGCCTGACCGTGCTGCCGCCGAAGGTGAACCAGTCGGCCTTCATGTTCGAAGCGGTCACCCCGGACACGATCCAGTACGGCCTGGGCGCGATCAAGGGCGTGGGCCAGGGCGCCTGCGAAGCGGTGGTCGAGGAACGACTGAAGGGCGGCCCGTTCAAGGATCTGCTGGACTTCTGCACCCGCGTCGGCTCGGCCAAGCTCAACCGGCGCACGCTGGAAGCGATGATCAACTGCGGTGCGCTCGATGAGCTCGGCCGCAACCGTGCCTCGCTGATGCTGCAGTTGCCGGAAGTGATCAAGGCCACTGATCAGATGGCACGCGAGCGTGCGTCCGGACAGAACTCGCTGTTTGGCGGGCCCGACCCGAGCACCGTTTCGATCCAGCTGGACCTGCCAGAAGCCGAAGAATGGCCGTTGCTGCAGCGCCTCAACGGTGAGCGCGACACGCTGGGCTTCTACCTCAGCGGCCACCCGTTCGATCCCTGGCGCGACGATGTGCGCGATCTGGTAGGCAACGACCTGGGTTCGGTGGAGAAAATCTGGAGCGCCAACAGCGGTGGCGGCGGTGGCGGCGAGAAGCGCTGGCGCCCGGAGGTGCAGACCGTGCTGGCAGGCCAGGTGGTCGGCGTGCGCCGCAAGGGCGAAAGCCAGATCTTCATCCAGCTGGAGGATGGCCGCGGCCGCGTCGAGTGCAGTGCGTTCTCTGATGCAATGGCCGAGTTCGGCCACCTGATGACCAAGGACCGCATCCTGGTGGTCAAGGGCGGCCTGCGCGAGGACGAGTTCAACGGTGGCTACGCGCTGCGCATCCGCCAGTGCTGGGACTTCGATGAAGTCTGCGCCAACTACGCCACGCGGCTGTCGCTGCGCCTGGACCTGCGCCAGCAGCGCCCGGTCTGGGAGCGCATCAATGCCCTGCTCGACCGCCATCGCCCGGGGCGCACGCCGCTGCGCCTGGACCTGCTGCTGAAGGGCCCGCAAGGCGGTGTCGCCGGCATGCTCGATGTCTCCGGGCAGAGCGCGGTACGCATCGATTCCAAGCTGATGGAGGCGCTGCGCGCCGACCCGGCCGTACGCACGCTGAAGGTGCGCTACAGCCCGCCGTGGGCCAGCTGAGGCTGGCTCCTTCGTGTTCCTGTTTTCCCGTTCCAACCATCAAGGACGATCGCCCATGAAGACCCTGCTGTTTCCGTTCGTTGCCGCACTGGCACTGGCCGCCTGCTCGCCGTCGAAGATCGAGTTCCAGATCGACAACCCGACCGACGCGCCGCTGGCGCTGAGCATCGACGGCCAGGACGTGCCAGTGGCCGCGCACGGCTCGCGCCCGATCTCGCTCGCCATTGGCGAACATCGCCTGCACACAGACGCGCTTGGCGACGTGCGCTTCATCGTCTACGTCGACGGTCGTGGCGGCCTGATCAACCCGACCCTGAGCGAATACGTGATCGCACGCGAGGTCTACGTCACCGACGAGAGCAAGCTGAAGAACTTCGGCACCGGCAAGGCTGGCATCGAGCTGGGCGGCGTCGACTTCGAGGGGCCCTTCGAGAAGCACCACGACCTGTTCATCGACAAGACCTGGACCTACGGCGTGCGCGAACCGTTCCCGAAGGAAAAGGTGGTCGCCCACGTCGATTCCAGTGGTGGCCAGATCGTCGCCAAGGTGTTCACGGCCCCGGACTTCATCACCTACGTCGAAGAAGGCATGGGCGAACCCGGTGCATTCAAGCGCCAACAGCCGGCCGGCTACGTGGCCCCGGCATACAGCCTTGAACCGGCACCGGCCAGCCTGCCGGCGCTGGCACCGGCCTTCGAGGCGCATGCCGCGCCGCTTCGCGAGGTCTACGCGCGATGGCTGAAGGCCACCACCGCCGATGAACAGAAGGCCCTGCGCAAGCAGGACTTCGCTGCGCAGATGGCCTTCACCTCGGCCACTGCCACCCTGGGCAGCGGCCTGGGCCGGGAGGCCAACGAGGCCTACAACGACTTCGTTTCCCAGCGCAGCCAGTTGATGGGCCGCAGCGCCCTGGTGGTGCCCTGAGCTGACTGGCGCCGCCTGCCCGGCTGCGCTACCGTCGCCTTCCAGACGAAGGCGTACGGGTGGTTTGCACGCATTCGGCTAGAATTGCCCCCTTCTTTACACGACGGCTTCCGATGAATCCGAACTACCTCGACTTCGAGCAACCCATCGCCGACCTGGAAGCCAAGATCCAGGAACTGCGCAACGCCAGTGCCGGGCCGGCGGTCAATGTCGAGGCGGAAGTGCACGCGCTGCAGGACAAGCTGCGCATGCGCACCGCGCAGATCTTCCGCAACCTGACCTCGTGGCAGGTGCTGCAGCTGGCCCGGCACCCGTCGCGTCCGTACACCGCCGACTACATCCGCGTCATGTTCGATGAGTTCCAGGAGCTGGCCGGTGACCGCGCCTTCGCCGACGACAAGGCGATCATGGGCGGCCTGGCCCGCATCAATGGCCGCGCGGTAATGGTGATCGGCCACCAGAAGGGCCGCGACACCAAGGAAAAGATCAAGCGCAACTTCGGCATGCCCAAGCCGGAGGGCTACCGCAAGGCACTGCGCCTGATGAAGATGGCAGAGCGCTTCGGCCTGCCGGTGCTGACCCTGATCGACACCGCCGGCGCCTGGCCGGGCATCGACGCCGAGTCGCGCGGCCAGTCCGAAGCGATCGCGCGCAACCTGATCGAGATGGCCGAGCTGAAGGTGCCGATCATCTGCACCGTGATCGGTGAAGGCGGCTCCGGCGGTGCGTTGGCACTGGGTGTGGGCGACCGCACCGTGATGCTGGAATACGCGGTGTACTCGACCATCACGCCGGAAGGCTGCGCCTCGATCCTGTGGAAGGACGCGGGCAAGGCCAAGGAAGCGGCCGAACAACTGGGCCTGACTGCCCCGCGCCTGAAGAGCCTGGGCCTGGTCGACAAGGTCGTGCGCGAGCCGACCGGTGGCGCCCACCGCAACCCGACCCAGATGGCCAAGCGCCTGAAGGCCGTGCTGCTGAACGAGCTGGACGCGCTGGACAAGCTGTCCACCGAACAGCTGCTGGAACAGCGCTACACGCGCCTGCGCAGTTACGGCACGTACGAGGCAGCCTGATTCATCGGCTTGTTAATTTCTTGCTCTTGCAAGAAAGTAACCAAAGAACACGCCGCCGAACGCGAACCGGTGCTGTGCACCGGTTCCCTGCGCTTCTCGGTGAATCAGGGGACGGCGCCGAACTCGCTGCGCTCAGACATCGGCGCCTCTTCGCCCCTGTTTCACCTGCGATGCTCGGCTCGCTCATGGCGGACCTGGACATCAAAAGCCACAGCTCAACCCAGTAGATCCACGCCATGCGTGGATGCATCTGTGCGATGCGCCGCGCGCGCAGCGCGCCCCGTTCAGAACGGCTTGGCCAGCACCAGCCACACGATCGGAATGAACGCCAGCAGCGGGATCTCGTTGATCCAGCGCAGCGCGCGCGACGACGGCAGCGCCCGGCCCTTGGCCACGCCCTTGAGCAGGCGACCGGTCCAGCCGAAGTACACCAGCAGCAGCACCACCAGCCCCAGCTTGGCGTGCAGCCAGCCGGCAGCTCCCGGAGCCACCATGGTCGGGAAATCGGGGATGACCTTGTAGCCCAGCCACAGCACCAGGCCGAGCAGGAACGCCAGGCCGAACATCGAGTGGCCGAAGCGGTACAAGCGCAGGCCCATCAGCTGCAGGCGCTCGCTCACCGCCGGCTGGCCCGCGGTCTCGGCCAGGTTCACCAGGATGCGCGGCAGGTAGAACACCGTGGCCATCCACGCCACCACGAACACGATGTGGAAGGTCTTGACCCAGTAGTAGCTCTGCATGCGCTCGCTCCGGCGGCTGGCGTAGGTTGGCGGCCATTCTCGCATGCCGTGGCGAAGCCGCCGCAGGCACGCCCGCCGCGACACATCGACGCATGGCGCGCCGCAACACCGTACGATAGGCGCCGTTTTCCCCGATCGCGCACCGCCCCATGGACAAGACCTACGACGCCGCCTACTTCCAACGCTGGTACCGCCGTGCCGACATCGGCGGCAGCGCCCGCCTGGCGCGCAAGGTTGCGTTGGCCGTGGCCAGCGCCGAGTACTACCTGGAGCGGCCGATCCGCAGCGTGCTGGATATCGGCTGCGGTGAAGGCGCCTGGCGCGCGCCGCTGCTGAAGCTGCGTCCGAAGGTCGAATATCTCGGCTTCGACAGCAGCGAGTACGCTGTGCGCCGCTACGGCAGGACCCGCAACCTGCACCTGGCCGCCTTCGGTGATTTCGCCTGGCTGCGGCCCTGCGCTCCGGTCGACCTGCTGGTGTGCTCGGACGTGATGCACTACGTGCCCGACCGTGAACTGCGCGCCGGCCTGGCCGGGGTGGCCGAGCTGACCGGTGGCGTGGCCTTCCTGGAGACCTTCGCCGCCGAGGATGAATTCGACGGCGACCACGAGGGCTTCCACGCCCGCCCGGCGCGCTGGTACCGCCGCACGCTGGCCCGGCACGGCCTGCAGCCGGTGGGGTCGCACTGCTGGCTCGGCCCCGCCCTGGCAGGCGATGCCGCCGCGCTGGAACGGATGTGAATCCGGATTCATTATTTTCAGGCAACTTAACCTGCGGGACACCCGGATGGGATATGCTGCGCGGCAACATATGACCATACATATTCGGTCGTCATGCTCTATCAACTGCACGAACTGACCCGCAACCTGCTTGCCCCCTGGGTGCACCAGGCCCAGGCCAACGCCAAGTTCTTCGCCAACCCGGGCCACTGGTGGTCGCAGATGCCGGGTGCCGATCGCCTGGCGGCGGTCAACGAGTTGTTCCATCGCATCGGCAAGGATTACGAGAAGCCCGAGTGGGGCATCAACGAAATCGAGGTCGAAGGCGAGCGCGTGCCGATCGTCGTGCACGAGGAAGTAAGCAAGCCGTTCTGCAAGCTGCTGCGCTTCAAGCGCCACAGCAATGAAGCCGACCAGCTGCACACCATGCTCAACCAGCCGTTCGTGCTGGTGGTGGCACCGCTGTCCGGCCACCATGCCACGCTGCTGCGCGATACCGTGCGCACGCTGCTGCGCGACCACCGCGTGTACGTCACCGACTGGGTTGACGCGCGCATGGTACCGGCCAGCGAAGGCGAGTTCGGCCTGGACGACTACATCGCCTATATCCAGGAGTTCATCCGCCACCTGGGTGTCGAGCGCCTGCACGTGGTCAGCGTGTGCCAGCCCACCGTGCCGGTGCTGGCCGCGGTTTCACTGATGGCCAGCCGTGGCGAGCCGACGCCGCGCACGCTGGTGATGATGGGCGGCCCGATCGATGCGCGCTGCAGCCCGACCGCAGTGAACAACCTGGCCACGCAGAACCCGCTGTCGTGGTTCGAGAACAACGTCATCCACACCGTGCCGGCCAGTTACCCCGGCGCCGGCCGCCGCGTGTATCCGGGCTTCCTGCAGCACGCCGGCTTCCTGTCGATGAACCCGAGCCGCCACTTCAGCTCGCACTGGGATTTCTACACCGACCTGGTCAAGGGCGACCTGGAAGACGCCGACGCGCACCGTCGCTTCTACGACGAGTACAACGCGGTGCTGGACATGCCGGCCAAGTACTACCTGGACACCATCCGCGTGGTGTTCCAGGACTTCCTGCTGCCGCGTGGCGAGTGGGTGGTCAATGGCGAGAAGGTCGACCCGTCGGCGATCCGCGATACCGCGCTGCTGAGCATCGAGGGCGAACTGGACGACATCGCCGGCCTCGGCCAGACCGAAGCCGCGCAGGCGCTGTGCACCGGCATTGCTGCTGACCGCCGCGAGCATTTCATCGTCGGAGGCGCCGGCCACTACGGCATCTTCAGTGGCCGTCGCTGGCGCGAAGTGGTGTACCCGAAGGTACGCGACTTCTTCGCCGCGCATGCCGAAACCCCGGCGGCGAAGGCTACGAAGAAGAAGAGCAACGTCACCCCGTTGCGGCGAAAGGCGGGGTAACCAGGCCCTGGTAGATGCCAACCTTGGTTGGCGCTCTACCATGGATCCCGGCATCTGATCGATCGTGCCAACCAAGGTTGGCACCTACCGAAGCCTGGGCTCCCGCTTACAACCGCACCAGCAGGTTCTTGGCGATCAGACCATGCAGTTTGCCGACGCCGCGTGCCAGGTGCATGGTCAACAACAGCAGCAGTACGCCCACGGCGGCGATAACGATGCCCACCAGCGGCGAAGCGGCCATCGGCAACACGTTCACGCCGTCGACGTACACGCCCGGAATGTCACCGCTGAACAGTGCGGCCACCGGTGCCCAGATGAACCCCAGTGACAGCGACAGCAACGTCACCGCGATGGTGAAGTAGACCACGCCCAGCGGCAGCATCAGCACGAAGTACAGCAGGGTCAGCCAGGTGCGGCCATCGGTGAACATGTCGCCGATGCGCTGCAGCCAGGTGCGGCTGCGGTCGGTGTAACGCGGGCGGCGCGGCATGCGCTCGCCCAGCAGCGCTTCCACCAGCCGTCCTTCCAGCAGCGCCAGCCCGCGCACCGAGCCGAAGAACAGCACGGTCAGCGGAATGCCGATGATCAGGATCAGCAGGCCCAGCGACAATGACAGGCCGGTCACCACCCAGGTGAAGAAGAAGATGCCGGTAGCCAGCGACAGCAGCATGTAGAACAGCGCACCGTAGGTGTGCGGATCGGTCACCACGCCGAAGAAGCGCGCCAGCAGCGAACGCTGCACCGGCGCCTGCGGCGGTGAGGCCGGCTCGACGCCACTGGCTTCGGCCGCTGCACGCAGCACCGGCGCGGTATCCGCACGCGGCGTGCGCAGCGCGCGGTTCACCGTCACTTCGGTCTCGCGGTAGATCTCGGCCACTTCGTCCGGGGCGCCATAGCTGCCGGCCACGTCGGCGATGACCTCGGCTTCGCTGCGGCCGGGCTGCGCCGCCAGCTCCGAGCGCAGGTATTCCTCGGCGTCGTACAACGCGTCCTGCACCATCGCCGGATCGGCACCTTCCAGCGCCGCGCGCAGCTGCGCCAGATACTGCGGGATGGTGGTCGGCAGGGCTCGGCCTGCCAGGCTCGGGTCGTTCATTGCGGTACCCCCTCCAACACGGAATCGACGGAATCACGGGTGGCCTGCCAGGCTTGGCGCCACTGCGCCAGCACCTCGCGGCCACGTTCATTGATGCGGTAGTAGCGCCGGGGCGGACCACTGCTGGATGGCTCCACATGGCTTTCCAGCAGCCCGGCGCCCTCCAGGTTGCGCAGCACCGGGTACAGCGCGCTCTGCTTGCCGCTCAGCACGCCCTCGCCCACCCGCTCCAGCTCCTTGGCAATGAGGTAGCCGTACAGCGGCTCCCCGGCCCGGGCCAGCACCGCCAGCAGGGCCAGCGACACCGTTCCGGCGCTGAGCTCCTTCTGGAACTTCTTCAGGTGGACATCGTCCTCGGACATGGCCGGTCCTCCACTACGTTGAAGTCCACAGTAGTGCGAAGTTCGGTATAGCGAATGTGTCGTTAGTCACTCTGCCGGTTGGCGTGACCGAATTGCTCGCGCAGAATCGAAGCCTCGTTCATGTTCCGGGGTTCCCATGCCGCACCGCCGTCGCCTTGCCCTGACCGCCCTCGCCCTCGCCTGCCTGCTGCCCGCCCTGGCCAGTTCGGCCACGCCCTACCGCAGCCCGCAGCAGATCCTCGACGCATCGGCGGCCAGCGACTGGCGCACCCCGGACCCGGCCAACCTGCTGTACATGGACCTGCCGGCGGGGCGGGTGATCATCGAGCTGGCGCCGCAGTTCGCCCCGCGCCATGTCGCCAACATCCAGACCTTCGCCCACGAGCACTTCTGGGACGGCACCAGCATCTACCGCTCGCAGGACAACTTCGTGGTGCAGTTCGGCGATGCCGACGCCGATGACGCAGCCAAGGCCAAGCCGTTCGGCAGTGCCGCGCGCAAGCTGCCGGCCGAATTCGAACGAGCCAGCGCGGGCCTGAAGGTAAGCGTGCTGCCCGACCGCGATGGCTGGGCCGCGCAGACCGGTTTCGTCGATGGCTTCCCGGTGGGCCAGGACCCGCAAGCCGGCAAGGCCTGGCTGGCGCACTGCTACGGGATGCTCGGCGCCGGCCGCAGCAACGAGGAAGACAGCAGCATCGGCGCCGAACTGTACGTAGTGACCGGCCAGTCACCGCGCCAGCTGGACCGCAACATCACGCTGGTGGGTCGCGTGCTGAAGGGCATGGAACTGCTCAGCGCGACGCCGCGCGGACCGGCGCCGATGGGCTTCTACACCGACCCGAAACTGCGTACGCCGATCGTGTCGATCCGCCGTGCCAGCGACGTGCCGGTGGCCGAGCGCACGCCGATCCAGGTGCTGCGCACCGATTCGAAGACCTTCGCCGATACGGTGGAGGCGCGGCGCAATCGCGTGGATGATTTCTACAAGCGCCCGGCCGGGCATATCGATCTGTGCAATATTCCGGTGCCGGTGCGCTGATGGTTTCCTGCGCGTGACGCGTGCTGAAGGTGCTTCATTGTTCATGGGCGTCACTTTTCTTTTCGCGCGAAAAGAAAAGTAACCAAAAGAAACGTTCCGCCGGCCGCGAGCCGGTGCTGCGCACCGGTGCCCTGCGCTCCTCGGCCCGTCGAGGGACGGCGCGGGAACTCGCTGCGCTCAGACACCCGCGCCTCTTCGCCCTCGCCGGACCTGCGGTGCTCGGCTCGCTCAAGGCGGATCCAAGATCAAAGGCAGAAGCGCTCGCTTCGCTCGCCGGGCCCGGCCCGGCACTACCAAGCATCGTCGTGCAGCTGTGGCTCTTGATCTTGAATCCGCCTTGAGCGAGCCGAGCATCGCAGGGGAATCAGGGGCGAAGAGGTGCCGATGTCTGAGCGCAGCGAGTTCGGCACCGTCCCCTGATTCACCGAGAAGCGCAGGGGACCTACGTGCGAAGCGCGGCGGCTCGCGACCTGGCGGCGCGTTTCTTTTGGTTACTTTTCTTTTCGCGCGAAAAGAAAAGTGACGCCCATGAACAATGAAGCACCTTCAGCACGCGCCACGCGCAAAACGCCAACGCCTCAGCCCTTCTGACTCACCGCCACGCTCCCCAGAATCAACGCCCCCGCCACCAACATCTGTACCGTCACCGCCTCCCCCAGGAACAACCACGCGAAGGCCGCGCCGAACAGCGGAATCAGGTACGTCACCGTCGACGCCCGCGACGGGCCGATACGACCGATCAGGCGATAGAACATCAGGAACGCCAAGCCAGTGCAGGCCACGCCCAAGGCAATCGCCGCGCCCCACGCCTTGCCCGGAATCGCCGCCTGCGGCCAGTGGGTCACCGCCATCGGCAGCATCCACAGCGAGGCACACGACAGCGTTGCCGCCGCCGCGGCCGCCGACGGCAGGCCGGTCATGTGCCGCTTCACCAGGTTCACGCCCAGCCCGTACAGCAACGACGCCGCAGCGCCGGCGATCACTGCGGTACCAATACTCAGGCCGGACACCTTGGCGGTGGCCAGCACCACCACGCCGGCGAAACCAACCAGCAAGGCGCCGGCGCGGCGCATGCCGATCTTCTCGCCGAAGAACAGGAAGGCGATCAGCGCGGCGAACAGCACGGTCATCGCATTGCAGATCGCGCCGATCGCCGCCGGCGCCTGCTCGGCAGCATAGGCGAACAGCACGAACGGCAGCGCCGAATTGATCAGGCCGATCGGTGCCAGCCACAGCCAACGACGCGGCGGGAACTGCGCGCGGGCGCGCCACAGGAACGGCAGCAGCACCAGCGCGCCCAGCACCAGCCGCACCTCGACCAGCGCGAACGGGCCGAACGACGGCACCGCCACCCGCATGAACAGGAACGAGCAGCCCCAGATGGCGCCCAGCAGGGTCAATTCCAGCGGTGTGCGCCAGTCACGCTCGACCGCCTGTGGGACCGCATTCATGCCTTGCCTCCGTACATCGTCAATTCTTCGCCAAGGCGGACAGGATCAGGCGCAGACGCCCGCGGCACAAGCGCGTAGTATCGCTGCCAGCCACAAATATGGTTTGAGGCTCGACATGCTGCTACGCCCTTCCCTGCTACCCGCACTGGCCGTGTTCGCGGTCGCGGCGCGCCACCAGAACTTCGCCCAGGCCGCGCAGGAGCTGCACCTGACCGCCAGCGCGGTCAGTCACCACGTGCGCCGCCTGGAAGAAGTACTTGAAGTTCGCCTGTTCCTGCGCCACGCCCGCGGCGTGCGCCTGACCGCCGAGGGTCGGCAGCTGGCCGACGCCGCCAGCGCCGCCTTCACCGATGTCGCGGCGGTGGCCCATCACCTGCAACCGGATGCCGACAGCGTGCCGCTGCGGATCACCACGCTGCGCTCGCTCTCGTACTGCTGGCTGCTGCCGCGACTGCCACGCTTCACCCAGGCCTATCCACACATCCGCATCGAGCTGCACACCGGCAGCGGGCTGGATCGCTACGACGACAACGGACCGGAAGTCGGCATCCGCTACGGGCTGGGCCAATGGCCGGGCCTGCGTGCGCAGCACCTGATGGATGACTATCTGTTCCCGGTGGCCTCACCGGCACTGGCCGGGGTCGAAACGCTGGTCGATCCGGCGCGCATCGCCGAGCTGCCGCTGCTGACCGACCTGTCGCCGCAGGGCTGGCGCGACTGGTTCCGCCACGCCGGCGCGCGCCCGCCGTCGCCGATGCCGCCGATGCACACCTTCGCCGACAGCACCGACGCGATGCGTGCAGCGGTGTATGGCATGGGCGCGGTGCTGGCGCGCACCCACATCGCCCAGCCCTACCTGCAGCGCTACGAGGTGGTACGCCTGCCCGGCCCGGCATTGAAGGCGCGCTATGCCTATCACGTGGTGCACGCAGAAGGGCAACCGCCGAGCCCGGCCGCGCGCCTGTTCATCGACTGGTTGCTGGAACAGGCGCAGGACGAGCGCACGCCGATTCCGGCATTGCCGGACAGCCTGCTCGGGCGGCCGGCAACGCACGCCTGACTGCGCCCTCACCCGTTCTTTGCCTCACGCTGGCTAGGCTGCTGGCGAACCCACAACGTACCTATGCCATGGCCATGCTGCGACTGCGCATCACCGGAACCGAAGACGACGCCCGCGCCATCAGCGACCTGCTGCTCGGCCTGGACGGCATCGAACATGTCGAAGAAACCGACGACCTGATGCCGCACATGGACGACGACGATTCCAGTTCGGCCGGGCTGTCCGATGACATCGGCCCGGGCATCCACGAGCTGGAAGTGGAAGTCGGCAATGAAAGCACCGCGCAGAAGGTGCGCGATGCGGTGCAGGAACTGGCGCTGGAACTCGATGTGTTCGTCGAGTACGAGACCGACGAGGGCTGATGCCGGCTGACGGCCGGCATCGGCCTTCATCTCAGGGGTTGGGCGGTAGCTTGCGACGGCGGCGACGCCACCATGCGCGCACACCCCAGGCCGCGATCAAGGCCAGCACCGCCACCGGCAGCAGCGCGGCAGCAGCGCGGATCAGGAACGCAATGCTGGTGCTGAGGATGCTGCCCGACTCGCTCAGCGCCTCGCCGATCTCGCTGCGGCTGCGCTGGCCAGAGGTGGTGTCGAAGTGGATCGCCACCAGCTGGGTATCGATGCGCCGACGCTGCTGCGCGGCGTCCTTGTTGGCCTGCTCGACACCCGCCTCGATCTCCGACAGGCGCGTGGTGATCGCCATCAGGTCTTCGACCTTCAGGTCCTTGCGGTCCTGGTAGGACAGCAGGCGGGCGTGCTCCTTTTCAAGCCGCGCCTTGGTCAATGCCGTGTCGGCCACCGCCTGCGCGAGATCCTCGGCGCGCGTATTGCGGGACTGCAGCTTGCCGCCTTCACCAGCCATCGCGATCAGCGGCTCGGTGCCCTTCGGGGCGATGCGCACCTTCACTTCACCGCTGGGCTGCTCGCCGCCGTGCTGCTCAACCTGCAACACTGCACAGTCACCGAACTTCGCGCTCTGGCAGGCTTGGGCGATCTGCTGGATGCGCGGCGCGATCTTTGCCGCCTCCAGCTGCACCTGCACGTCATGTTCATAGGCGAGGAACGCACCTTCTGGCGACGCGACGGCCGCTTCGGCGGCCGGGGCGCCCGCATCCGCGGCCATGTCGCCCTGCTTGGCGCAGCCCGCCAATGCCAGCAGCACCACCGGCATCGCCAGGCTGCGCGTCCAGGCGCGCGCGCCCGTCACAGTGCGGCTCCGTCGTAGGAGGTCACCGAAAGGCCAGCCAGATCGACCTGCGGCACGCAGCGCACGTTCACCGCCACCATCGGTGTGCCGCTACGCGGATCGACCGCTTCGCTGTAGGGGGCGACGCCACATTCGCGGCAGTGGTGATGGTCGATGTGGGCCTTGTTGAAGTGGTAGGTGGCCACGTCCGCCGGATCGGTGGCCAGCTGGAACGCCGCACGCGGGGCGAACCACAGCAGGCTGCCGCGACGCCGGCACATCGAACAGTTGCAGTCGATGACGTCGCTGATCGGCGCCTCGGCCTGTACGGTGAATGCGATCCTGCCGCAATGACAGCTTCCTTGGTATTCCATGTCCTGCGCTCCTTTGGAGGGTCCTTGAATCCGCCCATGGTAATCCTATGGCACGGGGACAAAGCAGCGACTGGGCCCTATGCTCAGGGTTTGACCCCGTACAGGAATGCCGATGCGCCCGCATCTTCTTGCCCTCGCCCTGGTCGCCACGCTGGCCGGTTGCCAGCCGGCCGACGCCCCGACCAATGCTTCCACCCCGGCCGCCAGCCAGCAGGCCGGTGACGCGGCGGTCGACGCCGCCTTCGCCGATCTGTCCAAGCGCGCGCTGGACACCTGGATGCAGCTGTCGCCAGTCAGCGCCACCCAGATCGGTGACCACCGCTACGACAGCGAGCTGGACGACCTGAGTGCCGCCGGCCAGCAGAAGACCGTGGCCGCCTACAAGGCGCTGCTGGGCGAGCTGGACAAGATCGACGTGGCCAAGCTGGGCCGCGAGAACCAGGTGGACGCGGCGATCCTGCGCAACCAGCTGCAGTCGGAAATCTGGAACGCCGAAGTGCTTCAGTCCGGCAAGTGGGACCCGCAGCTGTACAACGGCATCGCCGGCAGCGCGATCTACGGCCTGATGGCGCGCGAGTTCGCGCCACTGCCGGAGCGCCTGAAGTCGGCCACCGCGCGCATGGAAAAGCTGCCGGCGATCTTCGCCCAGGCCCGCGAGAACCTGGATCCGGCGCGCGTGCCGAAGATCCACGCCGAGACGGTGGCCAAGCAGAACAAGGGCATCCTCAGCATCGTCGATACCTTCATCACCCCGCACATCGGTGAACTGCCGCAGGCCGACCAGCAGCGCCTGCAGGCGGCCATCGACGGCCTGAAGAAGGCGGTGGACGAGCAGCAGACCTGGCTGGACAAGACCCTGGTGCCGAACGCCAAGGGCGACTTCCGCATCGGTGCGGAAAAGTACGACCAGAAGCTGAAGTTCGCGCTCAGCTCCTCGCTGTCGCGCCAGGAGATCGGTGACCGTGCGCGCGCCGAACTCAAGCGTGTGCGCGAGGACATGTACGGCATCGCGCAGACCGTGCTGAAGGACAAGCCGGGTGCGCCGGAGATGCCGGCCCAGCCGACCGACGAGCAGCAGCAGAAGGCGATCGAAGCTGCGCTGGAGCTGGCCTACGCCGACAAGCCGGCACGCGACAAGGTCGTCGACGATGCCAAGGCCGCGCTGGAGCAGTCCACCGCATTCGTGCGCGAGCACGACCTGATGACGCTGCCCGATGCGCCGGTGGACATCATCCTGATGCCGGAATTCCAACGTGGCGTGGCCGTGGCCTACTGCGATTCGCCGGGTCCGCTGGACAAGAACCTGAAGACCTTCTACGCCGTGTCGCCGATTCCGGACGACTGGAACGACAAGCAGGTCGACTCGTTCCTGCGTGAGTACAACTCGCGCATGATCCACCTGCTGAGCATCCACGAAGGCACCCCGGGCCATTACCTGGAGGGCTGGCATTCGGCCAAGTTCCCTTCCACCCTGCGTGCGGTGCTGCGTTCGGGCCTGTTCGCCGAAGGCTGGGCGGTCTACACCGAGCGCATGTTGCAGGAGCAGGGTTACCTCAACAACGACCCGCTGTTCCACCTGGTTCAGCTGAAGTTCTACCTGCGCACGATCTCCAACGCGATCCTCGACCAGGGCGTGCACGTGGACAACTGGGATCGCGAGAAGGCGATGCACCTGATGACCCACGACGCGTTCCAGCAGGAAAGCGAAGCGGCCGGCAAGTGGGTGCGCGCGCAGCTGACCTCGGCGCAGCTGCCGACCTACTTCGTCGGTGCGCAGGAACACTTCGACACCCGCAAGGCGGTGCAGGAGAAGCTGGGCGACAAGTTCAACCTGAAGGCGTACCACGACCAGGTACTGTCCTACGGCGCACCGCCGGTGCGTTTCGCACGCCAGCTGATGCTGGACCAGCCGATCGAGTGATCGAGCCGGTGTGAGGTGAAGCGGAGCGGCCCGGGGAAACCCGGGCCGTTTTTTTTGCAAGGTTGTGGCGGCTGAGCAGGATTAGCTGCTGCAGTTGCTCGTCGGCGACGGGTGCGGCCATCGCGGTCGCAGTGCTCCCGGCCAGCGCGAGCGCCAGCAGCAGGGAGCATAGGGAGCGGATCATGCAGGTCCCCAGAAGCACGCCGGGGTCGGAGCCTTTTTCGAAGGGAAGGGCTCGGACCCCGAAAACACTCATTGATCGGCCGCCACGAACCCCCCGGTCTGCCGCGCCCACAACCGTGCGTACAGGCCACCGGCCGCAATCAGTTCGGCGTGGCTGCCGGTCTCGACGATGCGGCCCTGGTCCATCACCACCAGCCGGTCCATGCGCGCGATGGTCGACAGCCGGTGCGCGATCGCGATCACCGTCTTGCCGCCCATCAGCTCATCCAGGCTGTCCTGGATCGCCGCTTCCACTTCCGAGTCCAGTGCCGAGGTTGCTTCGTCCAGCACCAGGATCGGTGCGTCCTTCAGCAGCACGCGGGCAATGGCGATGCGTTGGCGCTGGCCGCCGGACAGCTTCACGCCGCGCTCGCCGACATGCGCGTCGTAGCCACGACGCCCCTGCCCGTCCACCAGCGTATCGATGAAGGCCTCGGCACGCGCTTTGGCCACCGCAGCGCGCAACTGCTCATCGGTCGCGTCCGGCCGGCCGTACAGCAGGTTGTCGCGGATCGAGCGATGCAGCAGCGAGGTGTCCTGGGTGACCACGCCGATCTGCTGGCGCAGGCTTTCCTGAGTGACGTAGGCAATGTCCTGGTCGTCGATCAGGATGCGGCCGCTTTCCAGGTCGTACAGGCGCAGCAGCACGTTGACCAGGGTCGACTTGCCGGCACCGGAAGGACCCACCAGGCCGATCTTCTCGCCCGGCTTCACCACCAGGTCGAGGCCTGCGATCACGCCGCCCTTCTTGCCGTAGTGGAAGTGGATGTCCTGGAAGTGCACGCCACCGCGGGTCACCTGCAACGGCACCGCGTCCTCGCGGTCCTGCACGGTCAGCGGCTGGGCAATGGTGGTGATGCCATCCTGTACCGTACCGATGTCCTCGAAGATGCCGTTGATGGTCCACATGATCCAGCCGGACATGTTGTGGATGCGGATCACCAGGCCGGTCGCGAGCGTGATCGCGCCGACAGTGATGTGGCCGCCATTCCACAGCCACAGGGCCAGGCCACAGGTACCGGCAATCAGGAAACCGTTGACGATGGCGATGGTCAGGTCCATGCCGGTGGTCACCCGGGTCTGCGCGCGGTGCTTGACTGCCAGCTCCTGGATCGACTCGGCCACGTAGGCCTGCTCGCGCCCGCCATGGGCGAACAGTTTCAGCGTGGGAATGTTGGTGTAGCCATCGACGATGCGGCCCATTGCCTTCGAACGTGCTTCCGAGGCGATCCAGGCCCGCTCCTTCGCGCGCGGCACGAAGTAGACCATGATCACCACGTAGGCCAGCAGCCACAGGATCAGCGGCACCATCAGCCGCCAGTCGGCCTGCGCGAACAGGTACAGCGCGGTGCCGGTATAGACCACGATGTACCAGAGCGAGTCGACCATCTGCACCGCCGACTCGCGCAGCGAGGTACCGGTCTGCATCACCCGGTTGGCGACGCTGCCGGCGAAGTCGTTCTGGAAGAAGCTCAGGCTCTGCCGAACCACGTAGTTGTGCATCAGCCAGCGCGAGCGGTTGCTCAGGCCGGGCACGATGGCCTGGTTGACCAGCAGGTTGTGCAGGCCGACCAGGATCGGCCGCGCGATGACCGTGATGAACAGCATCCAGCCCAGTTCATTGGCATGGCGCTTGAAGAAATCGGCACCGGGTTGCTCGGCGACCATGTCGACGATGCGGCCCAGGTAATCGAACATGGCCACTTCCACCAGCGCCAGGAGCAGGCCGGCGATGAGCGTGGCCAGCAGCACCGGCCACACCGGGCGCAGGTAGTGCAGGTAGAACGGCAGCACCTTGCGCGGTGGCATGCGCCCATCCACGGGCGGGAACACCGGAATCAGGGATTCAAACCAACGGAACATCGCATTCCCTCGCCATCTTAGCCGGCGGAGTATCCCACGCCGCATGTGTACGCCGGCCGACGATCGCTGCGGCTGCGGTCGTGCCGGCCGCTGGCCGGCAACCTTGTGACGCCTCCCGGGAAGCTGAAGTGGCCGGCCAGCGGCCGGCACTACCCATCGGATTCGTCAAACGTCAGCGCCGGGGCACGCCCGGCGGCGTCATTTCACCGGGGTGAACAGCAGGTCCTGGAAATCGAAACTGAAATCGGTCAGGTCGGAAATCGGCTGCATGCGCACCTCGCGCACCTTGCCATCCGGGTCCAGGCTGAAGTTCACGAAGGCGTCGGCGTTGAGCGAACGGTCGTCCCAGCGCACGATGAAGGTGTCGTGCTGCCAGTGCTCCAGGCGCCCGCTCAGCTGCGCGGTCTTCGCAAAGCGCAGGCGCAGGCCCTTGCCTTCGGCGCTGATCTGCATGTCGCCATACCAGCGGTCACGGAAGCTGCCGGTGTAGCCGGCCAGCGCCAGCGATGGCCTGCTGCCCTTGTCGCGTGCGCTCTGGTGCTTGGCCCAGGCCTCGTCGGCCTTGTCCTGTCCCTTGGCCACGGCCTTGGCATAGGCGTCCACCCAGTCATGCTTTTCACCGCCCAGGTAGGCATCGAGCACGCTCAGCGTGATCGCATTGAACGCCGCGCCCACTTCCTGATTGGTCAGCACCACCACGCCCAGTTTCTCGCCCGGTACCAGGGTCAGCCGCGAAACCATGCCCGGCCAGCCACCGGTATGCCAGACCAGCTTCTGCCCACGGTAGTCGCTCAGGCTCCAGCCTTCGCCATAGCCGGCGAAGTTGGCCCGCGCAGGTGCCAGCTCCGGCACGCTCGGCGCCGGGATCGACTGCGGCGTGATCATCCGCCACATCTGCTGCTGGCTCTTCTCGCTGAACAACGGCGTGCCGTCGGCCAGCTTGCCTTCGGCCAGCTGCACCTGCATCCAGCGCGCCATGTCGTGCGCGCTGGAATAGATGCCGCCGGCGCCGGCATTGTTCGACCAGGTCAGCGGCGCAACGGTGCGCAGGTCCTTGAAATCGTACTTGGCGTGGCCGACCGCGGCCTTGTCGCCCGGCTTCAGGTGATCGGCGTTGTAGCGCGTGCCGGTCATGCCCACCTTGTCGAAGATGCGCGTCTGCAGGAACTGCTGGTAACTCATGCCCGAGACATGCTCGATCACCTGCTGGGCAACCGCGTACAGGATGTTGTCGTACGCGTAGCTCTCGCGGAAACCGCCCTTCAGCGGCACCCTGCCCAGCCGTTCGACTACTTCGGCATTGCTGTAGGAGGTGGCCGGCCAGAACAGCAGGTCGCCGGCGCCCAGGCTCAGCCCGCTGCGGTGCGACAGCAGGTCGCGGATCGTCATCTGCCCGGTCACGAACGGATCGGACATGCGGAACGACGGCAGGTGGTCGATCACCTTGTCATCCATCTTCAGCTTGCCGTCCTCGGCCAGCAGGTTCAGCGAAGTGGCGGTGAACGCCTTGGTGTTGGACGCAATGGCAAACAGCGTATCGGCCTGCACCGGTTCCGGCTTGCCCTGCTCGCGCACGCCCCAGCCGCGCTCCAGCACCACCTCGCCATCCTTGACCACCGCCACCGCAATACCGGGCACGTCGAACTGCGCGCGCACGCGCTCGACGGTCGCATCCAGCTCCTGCAGCTGCGCCGGGGTGGCAGCGCTCGCCATGGTCGTGCACGCCAGCAGCACGGCTCCTCCAATCCAGGGTTTCATCCAGCACGATCTCCGAACAGGGGTGGCGGCCATGTGCAGGCCGTCACCGGGGTTTCGCGGAATGGTAACGGTCTGCGGCGCACCCTGCCCTGTGCCATAGGAGGGGTGTCATGGGCGGAAACGGCCAACCGAGCAACGGCTCCACCATCATTCCGTGCCTGCGCTACCGCGATGCGCAGGCTGCCATCGACTGGCTGCAGCGCGCCTTCGGCTTCCATGCCCAGGCCGTGTATGCCGATGGCGATACGGTTTTCCATGCCCAGCTCACCTTCGGCAACGGCATGATCATGCTCGGCTCGGCCAACAACCAGAGCGCGTGGAGCGAACACGCGGTCCTGCCCGGAGAAGTCGGCGGCCGCCAGACCCAGAGTGCCTGCGTGATCGTCACCGATGCCGACGCGCACTACGCCCGGGCCAAGGCCGCCGGTGCCCGCATCGTCGTCGACATCGCCGACCAGGACTACGGCGGCCGTGGCTATGCCTGCGCCGACCCGGAAGGCTATCTGTGGTGGTTCGGCAGCTACGACCCGTGGCGCACGGACCACGGCCAGTGACCGCGACCGCCCGGCAGGCGGAGATCCGCTGCGGCATCGGTGGCTGGGTGTTTCCCGAATGGCGCGGCGGCGTTTTCTACCCCGTGGGCCTGCCGCAGCGTGAAGAGCTGGCCCATGCCAGCCGCGCCCTGCGCTGCATCGAAATCAACGGCACCTTCTACCGCACGCCGACTGCGGCCCAGTGCGCGCAGTGGGCCGCGCAGACCCCGGAAGGCTTCCGTTTCTCGATGAAGGCGCCACGCTATCTGGTGCAGCGCCGCGACCTGGCCAGCACCGTGGAAGCGGCCACGCCGTTCCTGCAGGCGGCACTTGCGCTCGGTGACCGGCTCGGCCCGCTGCTGTGGCAGTTCGATCCACGCCACCCGGCCGACGCCGATGCACTAGACGCGCTGATGGCGCAGCTGCCGAAGCAGCTGGAAGGGGTGCCGCTGCAGCATGCGCTGGAGGTCCGCAATGCCGCAGCACATGGCCCCGCACTGGTCGCCGCCGCGCGCCGCCACGGCGTGGCACTTGTGATCGAGGACAGCGACGAGGCGCCGCTGCACGGCGACGTCAGTTCGGGCTTCGTCTACGCGCGGATCAAGCGCAGCCAGGCCCGCTTGAAAGAGGGCCTGCCTGCGCCCGTGCAGCAGCGCTGGGCTGAACGCGCGCGACGCTGGTCACGCGGCGAGCCGGTGGACGACCTGCCCTGTCTGGCCGGGCACGCCCCGGAAACCCCGCGCGAGGTCTACCTGCTGTGCATCGGTGCCGGCAAGGCCCGCAACCCGGCGGCAGCGATGGCCCTGCAGCGCCTCATCGACGGCGCCAGCGGTCCAGCCCCCACAGCAGGGTCCAGCCCACCACGAACACGCCCGCAACGCGCAGCACGTTGAGCAGGAAGGCCGCCAGGCCCAGGCGTTGCAGTTCGAGGAATGGATACGGCGCCTGTCCGGTCATTGCAGCGACCAGCATCGCCCAGCCAAGGTAGGCCAGCGGTACCAGCAGCACGCCGCCCAGCGCGCGCCAGCGCAGCTCACCGTGCGGCAACAGCAGCAGCCACCCCAGCAGGAACAGGGCAGGCACGACATAGTGCAGGCCCGCATCGACCCACCATTGCAGCCCGGTCGGTTGCCACAGCCCCTGCAATGCAAGCACGTAGACGCACGCGGTCACACCGATGCACAGCGCCAGGCTCGCCGCCACCGCCGGCTTGAGCACTCTGCCAAGGACCACCCACCCACATCCGACGCAGACAGCCAGGTTGCTGAGAATGGTGAAATAGCCGAAGAAACGCAGCGTCGCCACGCCGATCCCGGCCGCCGCCCCCGGCCCCTGCACCAGCAACAGGTACTGCAACAGCAGCGAGGCTGCCGCCATCAGGGCAGTCAGTGCGGCCCATCCGCGCAGAAGGGAGCAATCGGCTGCCATGGCTCGGTTCTCTGGGTCGATGCCGCGAGCATGCCACAGTCATCGCCGACGGCCGCGCGATTGCCTCACAATAGGCCGATGAGCACACCCGACACCCGCAAAGCGCTGTGGCAGATCCACTTCTGTGTCCTGCTGTGGGGCATCACCGCCATCCTCGGCAAGCTGATCACCCTGCCCGCACTGCCGCTGGTGTGGTGGCGCATGCTGCTGGTGACGGCGATGCTGGCCCTGCTGCCACGGGTCTGGCGCGGGTTGCGCACCCTGCCCCTGCGGCTGGTCGCCGGCTACGCCGGCATTGGCGCGCTGGTCGCCCTGCATTGGCTGACCTTCTATGGCGCGGTGAAGCTGGCCAATGCCTCGGTGGCTGCCACCTGCATCGCACTGGCGCCGGTGTTCACCTCGATCATCGAACCGTGGGTGGCCAAGCGGCCGTTCCAGCTGCGTGAGCTGGCGTTCGGCCTGGCGGTGCTGCCGGGTGTTGCGCTGGTGGTCGGTGGCGTGCCCGATGGCATGCGCCTGGGTGTGTTGATCGGCGCGATCTCAGCGCTGCTGGTGGCGGTGTTCGGCTCGCTCAACAAGCGCATGGTCAGCCACGCCGATCCGCTCACGGTCACCGCGCTGGAGCTGGGTGCGGGCACCCTCACCCTGACCCTGCTGGCGCCGCTGATGCCCTACCTGCTTCCTGCGCTGGCCAGCCCGTTGTGGGTGGTCCCGGACCTGCACGACGGCATCCTGCTGATGGTGCTGGCCGGGTTCTGCACGCTGCTGCCGTTTGCCCTGGCCCTGGTCGCACTGCGCCACCTGAGCGCCTACACGGTGCAGCTGGTGACCAACCTGGAGCCGGTCTATGCGGTGGTGCTGGCGGTGGTGCTGCTGCGCGAGCAGCACGAAGTCACCCCGTGGTTCTACCTGGGCGTGGCGATCATCGTCGGCGCCGTGTTCCTGCATCCGCTGCTGAACCGCCGCAAGCCGGTGCAGCATCCGGAGATTCTTGGCACGGCCGAGGCGCGCAACATCGCCGATTGAGTGCATCCACGCATGGCGTGGACGCCCGTATCAACGCTGCGGCCAATGCCAGGCCGGCGCATCCAGCAGGCCCTGCCCGCTCAACAGAGTGCGGGCCTGTTCCTTGTACAGATGCAGCGAATGGCACCCTGGCGCCTGTTCCAGCGCCGCGATCAGGCGGCTGGCGTGTGACACCACCCATACCTGGCTGCGCGAACTGGCTGCGATGATCAGCCGCGCCAGCGCCGGCAGCAGGTCCGGATGCAGGCTGGTCTCCGGCTCGTTGAGCACCAGCAGCGGCGGTGGACGCGGCGTGTGCAGCGCAGCAGCCAGCAGCAGGAAGCGCAGCGTACCGTCGGACAGTTCGGCCATCGACAACGGCCGCAGCAACCCCGGCTGGTGGAAGCGCAGGGCCAGTCGACCGTCCAGCTCCTCGAAGCCGACCGTGGCACCGGGGAACGCATCGTCGACGCTGCGTGCCAACGCGACCGGGTCTCCGATCTCGATAATGGTCACCCAGGCTGCCGCCAGATCCCGGCCGTCGTGATGCAGCACCGGCGTGCGCGTGGCCATCGCCGGCTGCCGCGCCGGTGCATCGGCGTCGCTGCGGAAATGGTCGTAGAAGCGCCAGCGACGGATGTACTCGCGCAGGGCGATGGTTTCCGGCAGGCGCTGCGGATCGCCGACCTGGGTGAACAGGCTGTCGAACAGCGACAACCGGTCATCCACCAGATCCCAACCGCGCGCATGGCGTTGCCGCACCATCGCTCCACGACGGTCGACCAACAGGTTGACGCTGCGCAGGAACGGGCCGGACCAGATCGCCTCCGCCTTGATCTGCGGGTCCAGTGCGAAGGCCGATCGACTGGGCGGCGGGTAGCCCAGATCGATGGCGTAGCCGAATTCGTCAGTGGCGAAGCCCAACTTCAATCCCACCGATTCCTGGCGTGGGCCGCCCTGCAGGGGGATTTCGCCGGCAGCAACCCGACGGTCCATTTTTTCCGGACCCGCCCACAGCGCCGAGCCCAGCCCGCCTTCGCGGGCCAGCACCGCCGCGACGCCGCCCTGCGCGGTCTCGGCCAGCAGGCGCAGGGCACGGTACAGGCTGGACTTGCCACTGCCGTTGTCACCGGTCACCACATTCAACTGCTGCAGCGGCAGTACGAGCCCGTGCAGCGAACGATAGTGGGCGATGGCCAGGGTCTGCAGCATGGGCGGCGTCCGGGGAAACAGGGCGTCATGCTGGCCGGTTCTGATCGCAGGAGCTGCGACGCCAAGTGAAACGGGAAGAGCATCCACGCATGGCGTGGATCTACTGGAGCGGCATCGAATCATCCACGCATCGCATGCGTTCAACGCGCGAACCGCCGTGTTTCAGTCCGCCCGTTCCACCCGGTTGCGGCCTTTGGCCTTGGCCCGGTACAGCGCCTTGTCGGCACGTGCCAGCGTCTCATCCACGCTTTCACCGGGCTGGTGCTGGGCCACTCCAATACTGATCGTGACCGGGAACCCCAGCGGCAGATCAGCAACGGCCAGGCGCAGGAACTCGCACTGAAGTTCGGCGGTTTGCAGGTCGGTCGCCGGCATCACCGCCACGAACTCCTCGCCGCCATAGCGCGCGGCCATGCCACGGCCGGCGAAGTGCGAGCGCAGCAGCGTGCCCAGCTCGGCCAGCACCCGGTCGCCGGTGGCGTGGCCCTGGAAATCGTTGATGTGCTTGAAGTGGTCGATGTCCAGTAGCGCGACGCAGGCCACATCGGGCTGATCCCCGGTCACCGCCACTGCCTCGTCCAGCGCCGCCGCCATCGCGCGGCGGTTCGGCAGGCCGGTCAGCGCATCGGTGCGGCTCTGCTCGGCCAGGTCGGCGTTCTGCGCCAGCAGCACGTCGTGGTACTCCGACAGCAGGCGCTCGTAATCATCGCGTTCCAGCATGTGGTTCTGGATGTCGAGCGCGAAACGGCGCAGCTCCATCACCAGCATCACCTGCCGCGACAGCGCGGCCAGCGCCTCGGCCTTGTCGCTTGGCAGGTGCTGCGGCTGTGCATCGAACACGCACAGCGTACCCAGCGGCAGGCCATCGGAACTGATCAGCGGCGCACCGGCGTAGAAGCGGATGTGCGGGTCGCCGGTCACCACCGGGTTGTCGTGGAAGCGGATGTCCTGCAACGCATCCTCGACCACCATGACCTCGTGCGGCTGCAGGATGGCGTGGCCACACATCGATTCGCTGCGCAGGTTTTCCGCCGCGTCGATGCCCTGGATCGACTTGAACCATTGCCGTTCGACGTCAATCAGGGTCACCGCCGCCATCGAGGTACCGCAGACCGCCTTGGCGATCGCCACCAGGTCGTCGAATGACTTCTCGCGCTGCGAATCAAGGATCCGGTAGCGGTACAGCGCCTCGAGCCGGAGGGCTTCGTTGGCAGGCTTGTCGGGCTTGATCATGCAGCGTCACTTCCGGCAGGTCACTGCAAAGTCTAGCTGATGCCGGCGCGTAATCCGCACAACGGGTAGTGCCGGCCGCTGGCCGGCATCCCGCGCGCATTCGATGCCTGGAGTAGCCGGCCAGTGGCCGGCACTACCGCGCGTTACCAGTCCAGCTGCTTCGGCAGCAGGCCCTGCAGCTCCTGCTCGGTCAGGTTGCGCCACTGGCCCGGCTTCAGCGCGCCGATCTTGATGTTGTCGATGCGCACGCGGCGCAGCTGGGTCACGCGATAGCCGAACTCGGCAGCCATCAGGCGGATCTGCCGGTTCAGGCCCTGCTGCAGGGTGATGCGGAAACCGAACTTGGCGATGCGCGAGGTCTTGCACGGCAGCGTCATCTGGTCGTGGATGCGCACGCCGCGCGCCATGCCGCGCAGGAACTCATCGGTGACGGGCTTGTTCACCGCCACCAGGTATTCCTTCTGGTGGCCATTTTCGGCGCGCAGGATCTGGTTGACGATGTCGCCATTGCTGGTCATCAGGATCAACCCCTCGGAGTCCTTGTCCAGGCGGCCGATCGGGAAGATGCGCTGTTCGTGGCCGACGAAGTCGACGATGTTGCCCTTGACCGAAGTTTCGGTCGTGCAGGTGACGCCTACCGGCTTGTTCAGTGCGATGTAGACGTGGCGGCGGGCGCCGGGCTTGCGTGCCACGCGGGCGCGCAGCGGCTGGCCGTCGACCAGCACCTGGTCTTCCTCGCCTACCACCGCGCCGGTACCGGCCGGATGGCCGTTGACGGTAACGCGGCGCGCGGCGATCAGGCGATCGGCCTCGCGGCGGGAGCAGAAGCCGGTGTCGGCGATATGTTTGTTGAGTCGGGTGGTCATCGGCCCATTATCCGGCATCGCCGCCCGCTGCGCTTCATGCCAGGGCGGGCGGATCAAGCTCCTCGCCGTCGAAGACCCGGTTGCGGCCCGCCCGCTTTGCCACGTACATGGCATGGTCGGCGCGCCGCAGCAGCCCGGCCAGATCGTCCTCGCCCGGTCGCCACTGCGCCAGGCCGATGCTGGCGGTCACCTCCAGCCCCGGCACCTGCAGGGCCTGGCCAGCCTCGGTGATTCGCTGGCGCAACCGGTCCAGTCGCGCCGAAGCGGCCTCGCGCGGCATGCCCGGCATCAGCAGCAGGAACTCTTCGCCGCCCATCCGTACCACTTCGTCCTGGCTGCGCACTGCCATGCGCAGGGCACGCGCCACCGCCACCAGCACCAGGTCGCCCACGGCGTGACCATGGCGGTCGTTGATGTCCTTGAACAGGTCGATGTCGAGGAAGCCGATCACCAGCGGGCCACGCTCGCGGTCGACCCGCTCAAGGTGGCGGGCCAGCTGCTGCAGTCCGGCGCGACGGTTGGGAAGCCCGGTCAGGCCGTCGGTCTCGGCCAGCTGGCGAAGTTCATCACGCTGCTGGCGCAGCCGGCCCAGCCGCTGGTTCAACGCATACGCGGCCATCATCAACAGCCAGGTCACCGCCAGCTGCAGCGCCTCCACCCGGTATTCCAGCAGCCACGCCGCACCACAGGCATCGGCGATGATCAGTACCAGCATCGGTGCCAGCGCGGCCAGACCCGCCTGCGCCCAACGGTCGCCGCGCCAGCGTGCCCAGACGCCGACCATCAGTGCCAGGCCACATCCGGACAGATAGGACACCTGCAAGCCCTTCGCGACCCAGGCCAGATGCTCCCAGCGCAGCCACGGCACCAGCACGGCCAGCGCCATCAGGGCCCACAACACCGCCAGTTGGGCCGGGCGCGATCGAGGCAGCACGCGATCGCCTCCGTTCAGCCGCCACAGCGCCGGCAGCACCAGTGCCTGGGTCGCAGCGGTCAGCGCCAGCAGCCACCATGCGCCGTGCTCGCCCACCGGCAGCCAGGGTTCCGGATAGCCGCTGAGCCCGCCGAGGATTGCCTGCCACAGCACCATCACGGTGGTGCCGGCGATGTAGACCAGGAAACTGCGGTCCCGGGTGGTCAGGAAGGCCATCAACGCCGACAGCGCCAGCGCGATCGCCACCGCGATGCAGGCCGCGCGCACCAGCAGGCGGGCGGTGTCGTTCTGCTGCACCGGGCTGGGCGCGCCCAGCCGCAGGGTCGGTACCCAACGTGTCTTCAGCGGTGTCTGCCAGGAGACCAGGAACGGCTCACGGCTGCCGGCCGGCGGTACCGCCACCAGGCCGATGCCAGCCCGGAAACGTGAATCGCGGGTGCGCGCGTCATGCATGTTGCCGCAGATCTCGCGGTCACCATGCTGGACGCGCACTTCACCGGCAAAGACGTTGAACACGTCCAGCGCCTGCGGTTGGCCTGACCAGCCCTGCGGCGGAGCCGGTACCAGCACCTGCTGGCGGGCGCCGGACAGCATCTGCGGCGTGCATGCGCGGTGCGGCGTCGGCTCGTCGGTAGCGCCGCCGACCAGGAGATAATCATGGCCCGACACGGCCTCTGCAGCCTGAAGCGGCCACGGCAACGCCAACCACACCATCAGGACGGCCAGCACCGCTCCTGTTCCATACCGCCACTGCCTGCCGCCCACGCCACGTCCTGTTCCTGCTTACGTCCGCGCCCACTGCGCGCCGCCCCTGACGCGCATTATCGCAGCCGGGCACGCCACGCATGTGTACACCAAAGTCGGCGCCCGCGGTTCAGCCAGCCGCCGGCGGCCCCTTCACCGCGACCAGCCGTACCGGGCGCAGATCGACCAGGGTCAGCCGCTCCAGCGGCTGCGGCCGTTCGATGGCATAGCCCTGCAGCCCCTGTACGCCAAGCCGGGTCAGCGCACCGGCAACCTCGGCGGTCTCCACCCACTCGGCCACCACTTCCATCTGCAGCTCGCGCCCGAGCTCGCTGATCGCGCGCACCGTGGCGTGGCTGACAGGGTCGGTATCCATGTCGCGCACGAAGGCGCCGTCGATCTTCAGGATGTCCGCCGGCAACTGGCGCAGGTAGCCGAAGGAAGACAGGCCGGAGCCGAAGTCATCCAGCGCCATCCGGCACCCCCGTGCCTTCACCGCATCGATGAAGGCGCGGGCCTGGCTGAGGTTGCTGATCGCCGCAGTCTCGGTGATCTCGAAGCACAGCTTGGAGGCCAGCGCGCGGTTGCGCTCGAGCAGGTCGCAGACGAAGGCGAGGAATCCCGGCTCGGCGATCGACTGCGCGGACACGTTGACGTTGCACAGGCCCAGCTGGCGCACGTGCGCCGGGCACACCTGCAGGTGGCGGAACAGCAGCCCGAGCACGTGCCGGTCCAGCGCCACCGCCATGCCATAGCGCTCCACCGCCGGCATGAACTGGCCGGGCAGATGCAGGCTGCCATCGGTGCCACGCATGCGCACCAGCACCTCGTAGTGCAGGTAAGACGGATCCCCCACGCGGGCGATGCGCTGTGCATACAGCAGCATGCGATTCTCGGCCATCGCCAGGCTGACGCCCTGCAGGCGCTCGGCCTCCTGCCGCCGCTCCTCCAGCGCCATGCGGTTCTCATTGAAGCAGTGCACGCGGTTGCGCCCGGCCTGCTTGGCGGCATAGCAGGCGCTGTCGGCGGCACTCATCAACCAGTTCACGTCCGGCGCATCTGCACTGACCTCGACCACGCCGATGCTGCAGCTCAGCTGCGGGCTGCCCTCGCTGATCGGAAACGTGGCCTGGCCCAGGTTGCGGATCACCCGCTGCAGCACGCGCTTGGCCTCATCCTGCCCGGCATGGGCGAGGAACACCGCGAACTCGTCCGCACCCAGCCGGCCGACCCAGTCACCATCACGCACCGCCGCCACCAGATAGTCGGCGAAACTGCGCAGCATCTGGTCACCGGCGGCATGGCCGAAGCTGTCGTTGACCAGCTTGAAATGGTCCAGGTTGATATAGCACAGCGCGTGCGTGCCGCCTTCGCTGCGCACCTGCAACAGCGCGCGTTCCAGCAGCCGTTCAATCTCGCGGCGGTTGATCAGGCCGGTCAGCGGGTCATGGCTGGCGTGGTGCTCGATCTCGCGCGCCAGTGCATGGTTCTGGCTGACGTCCTCGATGATCGCGAACACCGACAGGCCACCGGCGGCGCTGCGCACGCCGGTGCCGCTCCAGCGCCCCCAGACCAGGCTGCCATCGCGACGGCGGAAGCGCAGTTCGCTCGGCCGCAGCTGCCGGTCCCAGTCGATACGGCCCACCCCATCGATGACAAGCTCGCCGTCCATCAGCAGATCGCCCAACGACATCTGCAGCAGCACGTCGCGCCGGTAGTCGAGGATATCGGCCATCGCCTGGTTGGCTTCGATCACCTTGCCTTCGGTGTCGAGCTTGAGCATGCCGACATTGGCCTGATAGAAGGCGGCGCGGAAGCGGCTTTCATGTTCGGTCAGGTCCTTGCCGACGCGGCGCGCGAGGGCCACCGCCATCAGGCTGATCGCAAGCACCGACAGCCCACCAACCACGAGCGTGGCGATCCGCACCATCGTGGCCATGCGCAGCAACGCTCGGGAAAACGACTGCGCCTGCACCTGCAGCCGCCGGTCCAGATCGCGCAGCTGTTGCAGGTAACGGTCGCGGTCGGCCACTGGCAGCGTGCCTTCGGCGTGCGCCGACTGCAGCTCGGCGACCAGCCGCTGCACCGCCAACAGGTCATCGTCGGTCTGCCGCCACAACGCGGTTGCTTGGCGGAAGGCGCCGATGTCGCGTGCATAGCGGAACGAGAACACCAGACGCGGGATATCGGCATGCGCGTTGCCACCCTGCAGGAAGCCCTGCCGGGCCTTCTCCTCGTCCGGTACCGCCTGTTCCAGCGCCAACCGGGCCTGCAGATCTCCCAACGGAATCCGCAGGGCCTGGCGCGCGTCCTCCAGGTCCTGGGCATGGCCGCGCGCCAGGTAGCGGCTCAGCGCAGCAGTGGCATCCTGCTGCCCGCGTGACCAGTAACCCTGCCCGGCGATCCAGGCCGTCGAAGCCGCCTGCAGTTCCTGGATCAACGCGGACAATGCGACCAGCCCGATCGCCATGCCCGTCAACAACGCAAAGCGCAATCCCAGCCCACGGGTCATCGGCACCCGCCGGCTCTGCTGGTCCGTGCCACTTCTACCCATCCCGGATCCCCCCGAATGTGCTGCGGTGACAACCTGCCTTGGAACCGGCCCAGCCTATGACCGGCAATGTGTGGGCCATGCGAAAAAGGGGACGGAGGGGATTAAGTCGTTTTCGGCATAAGCGCATGGCCTGCCATTTACGACTTAATCCCCTCCGTCCCCTTTTCCTGTACGCCAGCCCGGGGGCTGGCGTTGTTATGGACGGCTGCGGGTGCGGCTTAGAAGCTGCGCGGGCCGCGCGGCTTGAAGCCGTCACGACGCGGCGGGCGGCTGTCGCGGTCACCGCCGCGGTCACCGCCGCGGTCGCCACCATGGCCACCCGGACCACCCGGGCCACCACGACGTGGGCCACCCGGGCCGCCCGGGCCACGCTTGTCGAAGCGCGGCTTGAACGGACGCGGGGCCGGGTTGGTGTCTTCACCCGGAGCCAGCGCACGCATCTGCAGCTGCTGGCCGGACACCCACACCTTCTGCAGGTGCGACAGCACGTCCGGCGGCATCTGTGCCGGCAGGTCCAGCAGCGAGAAGTCGTCGTGGATGTCGATGCGGCCGATGAAGCGGCTTTCCAGGCCCGCTTCGTTGGCAATGGCGCCGACGATGTTGGCCGGCTTCACGCCATGCTGATGGCCCACCGAAATGCGGTAGGTCTCCATGCCCTGCTCCGGTGCACCACGCGGCGGAACCTCACGGCGCGGACGCTGCTCGAAACCACCTTCGGCGTCTTCGCGACGCGGGCCACGCTCGAAGCGCGGACCGCGCTCGTTGCGGTCGAAGCGATCGCCACGCTCCGGACGGTCGCCACGGTCGAAACGCTCGCGCGGGGCGCGCTCTTCACGCGGGGCACGCACCGGCGGCTGCAGCAGGAACGGGGTGTCACCCTGCAGCATCCTGGCCAGCGCGGCGGCGATCTCGATGGCCGGCACGTTCTGCTCGTTCTCGAAGCGCTCCAGCAGCTGGCGGTAGAAGTCCAGGCCACCGGCACCCAGGGTTTCGCTGATGCGCGAGGTGAACTTGTTGATGCGGGTGTCGTTGACCGCTTCCACGCTCGGCAGCTGCATCTCTTCGATCGGCTGGCGGGTGGCGCGCTCGATCTGGCGCAGCATGCCCTTCTCGCGCGGGGTCGCGAACAGGATCGCCTCGCCGCTGCGGCCGGCGCGACCGGTACGGCCGATGCGGTGCACGTAGCTTTCGGTGTCGTACGGGATGTCGTAGTTCAGCACGTGGCTGATGCGCTCCACGTCCAGGCCGCGCGCAGCCACGTCGGTGGCAACCAGGATGTCCAGCTTGCCTTCCTTCAGCATGGCGATGGTGCGCTCACGCTGGGCCTGCTGCATGTCGCCGTTGATGGCGGCAGCGGCCAGGCCACGGGCCTGCAGCTTGCTGGCCAGTTCTTCGGTGCCGGCCTTGGTGCGCGCGAAGATGATCATCGCGTCGAACGGCTCGACTTCCAGGATGCGGGTCAGCGCATCCAGCTTGTGCATGCCGCTCACCCACCAGTAACGCTGGCGGATGTTGGCCGAGGTGGTGGTCTTGGCCGCAATGGTCACTTCCACCGGATCCTGCAGGTAGGTCTGCGCGATGCGGCGGATCTGCGGCGGCATGGTGGCCGAGAACAGGGCCACCTGGCGCTGCTCCGGCAGCTTCTTCAGTACCGCTTCGACGTCGTCGATGAAGCCCATGCGCAGCATTTCATCGGCTTCGTCCAGCACCAGGGTCTTCAGCTCGGACAGGTCCAGGGTGCTGCGGTCCAGGTGGTCGATCACGCGACCGGGGGTACCGACCACGATATGCACGCCACGGCGCAGCGCCGACAGCTGCTGCCCGTAAGGCTGGCCGCCGTACACCGGCAGCACGCGGAAGCCCGGGATCTTCGACGAGTAGGACTGGAACGCCTCGGCGACCTGGATGGCCAGTTCGCGGGTCGGCGCCAGGATCAGGGCCTGCGGCTTGATCTGCTGCAGGTCGATGTTGGACAGTACCGGCAGTGCGAACGCAGCGGTCTTGCCGGTACCGGTCTGGGCCTGGCCCAGCACGTCGCGGCCTTCCAGCATCGCCGGGATGGTGGCGGCCTGGATCGGCGACGGGGTTTCGTAGCCGATGGCGGTGACCGCCTGCATCACGGGCTCGGACAGGCCGAGCTGCGCGAACTGCAGCGGCGCTTGGGAATCTTGGGACATGGGGAACTCCGAAGGCACTGCCGTCTTCCTGGCAGTGCGATAAAAAGGGATGGTCCGCGCTTTGGGCGCCCTTCTTATCGCGTGCCCTGGCGCTGCTCGGTCGGAGGAGATTTCACTCGCTCAGAGCGGGATGATACCGCATTGATCCTGAACGAGGCGAACAGCTTTCCGTGCGCGTGCCGTCGAGCCCGTGCTGGCGCACAATACGCGCCCGCTTCCCGGCCCGGCCGCTGGCCTGCGCCCTCTTCCCAGGAACCCGCTCCATGCAGATTCTCGAATTCGACCTCGACGGTGACTACGTCGAACTCAAGCAGCTGCTCAAGCTGGCCGACCTGGTCACCAGCGGCGGCGAGGCCAAGATGGTCATCAGTGAAGGCCAGGTGCGGGTCGATGGCGAAATCGAGCTGCGCAAGGCCTGCAAGATCCGGGCGGGCCAGGTGGTCGAATTTTCCGGCAGCCAGATCCGGGTGCTGGCTGCCGGCTGATCTGAAGCCGTTCAGGCCACGCGCTGGGTCAGGTGCGAGGCGATCAGCTGCCTGAACGGTGCCACGCCCTGCGCCAGGCGCAGGCCAGCCGCACGCAGCAGGCGCGCCGGGCGACGGTCGTCGGTGTACAGGCTGGCGATCGCATTGGTGGCCTCGTACAGCGACCGCGACGCCAGCCGATGGCCCCGCTGGTAGCTGGTCAGCATGCCGGCGGCAGCAATGTCGGCACCGCGACGCTGCTGCGCGACGATGCCCTGCGCCAGCCGCTGTGCGCTGGCCAGGCCCAGGTTGAAGCCATGCGCGGTGACCGGATGCATGCCGACTGCGGCATCGCCGATCAGCGCAGAACGCTCGCCGACGAAACGGTGCGCGTACACACCTACCAGCGGGTACGCCTGCGGCGTCGCCACCGGCTGCATGCGGCCCAGGCGATGTTCAAAGCACGCACTGATGGCATCGCCGAAGGCCACCTCATCCATCGCCAGCAGTTCTTCGATCTGCCGCGGCTGCAGCGTGATCACCGCCGATGCCTGGCCCTCGTTGAGCGGCAGCAGCGCCATGGTGCGGCCGTAACCGAACCATTCCCAGGCCGTGTGGTGATGGTCGCGCTCGACCTGCATGCGGCACACCAGCATCGACTTGCCGAAGTCGCGCATCTGCGCACCGATGCCAAGCATGCGGCGGGTGGCGGAGAAGCGGCTGTCAGCCGCGACCAGCAGGCGGGCGTGCAGTTGGCTGCCGTCATCGAGTCTGACCACGTGGCCCTGCGCATCGGCCTGGACGCGCTGCACCTTGCGCCCGTCGAACAGGTCCAGACCATCCTGGTCCTGCACGGCATTCCATGCAGCGCGGCGGATCAGATGGTTGGGCACCAGCCAGCCCAGCGGCTGGCCGTCGACCTGGCTGCTGGCGAAGGTCAGCGCGAACGGCGAACCGCCGTTCATCACCTTGGCATCTCGCAGTTCAGCGACTTCGGCCGGCGGCAGGCGCTGCCACAGCCCCAGCTGCTCCATGCTCTGCCGCGAGGCATGGGTCAACGCGATCTCGCGGCCATCGAAGGCGGCCTCGGCCAGCGCCTGGCGCGGTTGAACTTCGACCAGCCCGACCTGCAGGCCACTGCCGGCCAGCGCCCGAGCGAAGCACAGGCCCGCCGGTCCGGCGCCGACCACCACCACGTCCATCCTGCGCATGCGCGTCTCCTGCCGTTGATTCAGTCCGGGCCAGCATAGCGCCGCGCGCCTGACCGTCCTTGATCTGGATCAGGCGCGGGTCACAACAACGCGAACACCAGCGCCAGGATCGACAGCAGCGACACCAGCCACACCAGGCTGCGCAGGTAGGGCACGCCGGCCGCGTACAGGGGCAAATAGACCACACGCGCCCAGAAGTAGGCCTGCGCAGCCAGCGCCGTGGTGCCGTTGCCGCGACCGGACACGACTACTGCAATGGCGGCAGCGGCGAAGAACGGGAAGGTTTCCAGGAAGTTGGCCTGGGCCCGCTGCAGGCGGCCGGCCAGCGGGCTGAGCGGCTTTGCATCGCCATCGCGTGCCGAGGCATTCCACTTCATCCCGCGCTCGCGGGTGACCACGGTGGAGGTGGCGAAGATGTACACGAAGCCGAGCACGATCGACCAGGCCAGCATTGTCAGTTCAGTTGCCATCGCTCATCTCCTCAGGGTGCCGACGCACGCAGGCTGTAACCGGCCAGGCGCCACACCTGGTCTTCGTCGAAACGGAACGAGACCAGCTCGCGCACCGGCTGCGCGCTGTTGGCGAAACGGGTCGGGAAGCTGACGTTGATGTACAGCCCTTCCGGCACCGCAGCACCGGCGCTGTACTTGACCCGGGTGATGGTGGGCTGGCCACGCCCGGCCAACGCACCCAGGCGCGCACGCTCGGTGGTCAGCTGGCTGACGAAGGCGGCCTTCGGCACCGCACGACGGGCGACGGCCGAAGCGCCATCCCACAGTTCGCCGGCGCGGTTGGCATCGACCAGCTGCGCCGCCTTCAACGCAGCCGCGCCCATTTCGGCGTCCTGCTTCTGCACCTGGGCCTGCTGCGCGGCGGTCAATGCCGGAGCGCCGGCGGTGGCCGGTTTCGCAGCCGCCGGCGATGCCGGGGCCGGGCGCGCGGGTGCCGGTGCCGGCGTGGCCGGCGCAGGTGCCTGCGCCAACGCAGTCAGGGGCAGCAGGGACAGCAGCAGGAGCGCGCGCTTCATGGACACCGCCGGTTCTCGAGGAAAGGACCGCAGTCTACGCCAGCGCGGTGAGCGGTTCGTCAGCGCGCGTGGGCGTTGCCTTCCACCGCCGCCGCATCGGCCTGCGCCGCAGACTTGCCTGCATCGTCGGCTGCCTGCTCGGCCATCGGCGGTTCCGGCGGTGCCGGGGGCAGCGTCGCCACATCGATCTCCGACAGCGGGCTTTCGTCCGGGCACACCGCGTCGGGAAAGCCGAAGCGCTGTTTCAACGCCTGGCCGCAGCTGTTGATCGACTCCATGTCGGCGCCTTCGCGCTTGCATTGCTGGTCGAAGGCGACCAGGAACGCGTCCTTGCGCTGCACGAAATCATCGCCGCAGGTACGCATCTGCTTGATCCGTTCCAGATCATCCTGCACCGCATTGGTCCCATCCAGGCCGTACTGGCGCAGCTCGTCCGGAGTCAGCAGGCGCAGGCTGCGGTTGGGCACGGTCATCATCAGATCGGCCACGCCCACCGCCACGCCATTGCGCTGCAAATAGTCCTTCACGTTGTCGTAGACCTCGTGCAGCTCGCGGTTGAGTTCCGCGCGCGAGGTGGCCTTGGAGCTGATCCGCATCATGCGGTGGATGCCGACCTTGCCCGACAGCAGGCGGTTGTCACCGGCGGCCAGCACGAACACGCAGGCGCTGTGGCAGATCGAGCCTTCGCGCACCCAGATGGTCCAGCCGGATTCACCGATGCTGTCACCGGCAACGATCGCCGATTCCACCTGGCCGCCGCTGGAATCCAGATCGAGGATGCGCTTGTGGATCTTCTGCTGGTCGGCGACCACCGCCAACCGCCACATCATCTCGGCGAAGCCCGGATTGATCTTGCCGGCGTAACGCACGCGCATCAGGCCGCGCTCGGCGCACGGCGCCAGCGCCTGAGTGATCTGCTCGCGCTGCAGGCCTTCCAGCTCGACACCGTCGCCGGCATCGCCAGCATATTCCGTGCTGCAGCTGACCCAGGCACGGCCATTCTCAAGCTGCGCCTGCGGCCACGGCCGATCCGCCTGGCTGCGCGGCGGCGCTGGCGGTGGCGGTGCATCGGCCGCATTGATCGACACCATGTTCTCGCCATCGCTGGCCGGTGCCCGCGCCGCCTTGTCGGCAGCAGTCACATTGCCCGGATTTTCCAGCTGGCTGCAGCCCGCCAGGGCCAGGCACAACAGGGGCAACCAGCGGCGTTTGGCGGACATCGGGCAACCAGTCTTCACGTGAGCAGGAGCCACAGTCTACCCGTCCGGGGCACCCGTTCAGCGCGTGGCACTGAACCCCTTCTGACCCTCTGGCTCCAACCTTTTCATTACAGCGTCTTGCACCACTCCATCCACGCATGGCGTGGATCTACCGTGTCGACCAAGGTCGACACCCAGAGCGGGATGCCGTTCCGGCAGGCCGCGGGGAACTGTCGAAGGCGGGGTGGGTCCGGTGGCAGGGGCGTGAGCGCCATGGATGGCGCGACCGAGCTACAGGGACGTGCTTGCAGCGCCCCCTGCCACCGGCCCCACCCCGCCCTCCCGCAGGAAGCCTGCTGTTGCTGTTGCCTCTGCGGGTGCAGGGCGCAGCCCTGCCCAACCCTCTTCAGCATCCATGTCCGAATGTGGCGAGTATCTCCAGCCGCACACGCCTAGACTGGCGCCATGGATACCGCCCTCGCCCTCGACACCGCCGCCTGCGACCGTGCCCGCCTGGCCCGCGACGCGCGCTTCGACGGCGTGTTCTTCACCGCCGTGCGCAGCACCGGCATCTACTGCCGCCCGGTGTGCCCGGCACCGCCACCGAAGCCGCGCAACATCACCTACTACCCCACCGCCGCTGCGGCCGCAGCTGCCGGCTACCGCCCGTGCCTGCGCTGCCGTCCTGAACTGGCACCGCAGGCCCAGCAGGCATTGGCCGGGCAGACCGTGCAGCGCGCACTCGCCCTGATCCATGGCGGCTTCCTTCAGGAGCAGCCCGTCGCGGACCTCGCGCAGAAGATCGGCCTGAGCGCGCGCCAGCTGCAGCGCCTGTTCGTTGAACACCTGGGCGCGACGCCGGCGCAGATCCACGCCACCCATCGCCTGCTGCTGGCCAAGCAACTGCTGACCGAGACCACGCTGCCGGTGACCGACGTTGCGCTGGCCGCCGGCTACAACAGCCTGCGCCGCTTCAACACCGCCTTCCTGCAGGGTTGCGGCATGGCACCGACGGCGCTGCGTCGCCAGCACCAGCCGCTGGCCGCCGATGACGGCGGCCTGGTGCTGCGCCTGGTGTATCGCCCGCCGCTGGACTTCCCGCGCATGTTGGCCTTCCTGCGCAAACGCAGCCTGCCTGGCATCGAACTGATCGGCGAAGACAGCTACCAGCGTGTGCTGGGCACGCCCGAACGCCCCACCCTGCTGCGGGTCACCGCCGACCCGAAGCGCCCGGAGTTGCGCCTGCAGCTGGGCGCGGTCGATCCGCGTCTGATTCCGGACATCGTGCGCCGCGTGCGCCGCGTATTCGATCTGGACGCGGACCTGCAGCAGGTGCACGCCGCGCTGAGCGAAGAACCCTTGCTGGCGCGCGGTATCGCCGAACGCCCCGGGCTGCGCGTACCCGGCGGCTGGGATGGCTTCGAGGTGGGCGTACGCGCCGTGCTCGGACAGCAGGTCAGTGTGGCCGCAGCCACCACCTTCGCGCGGCGCCTGGTCGACGCCTATGGCGCGCACCTACCGGGCATGCCATCGGAATTCGATCGCCAGTTCCCGGCGCCCGAGGTGCTGGCCGAAGCGCCCCTGGAATCGATCGGCCTGCCGCGCAGCCGCGCCGCCACCGTGCGTGCGCTGGCGGCCGCCTGCGCCAGCGGCCAGCTCGACTTCGCGCCCGGGCAGGCATTGGAGGAATTCGTTGCGCGCTGCGTCGCGCTGCCCGGCATCGGCCCGTGGACGGCGCAGTACATCGCCCTGCGCGGGCTCGGCCAGCCCGATGCGTTCCCGGCCGGCGATCTTGTACTGCAGCAGGTGCTCGGCCACGCGCAGGGCCAGCGCCTGAGCGAACGTGCAACCGAAGCGCGCTCGCAACCGTGGCGGCCGTGGCGCGCCTACGCGGTGCTGCACCTGTGGCACCTGTCCGGCACGTTCGTTGGAGAACCGACATGACCCTGTTGTTCGACCGTTTCGACAGCCCGATCGGCGTGTTGACCATCGCCGGTGACGAACGTGGCCTGTCACATGTGCTTTTCCCCGAGAACCGCCATCCGGCACGCGGGCGCGATGACTGGCACTACGCACCGGATGCGCTGCCGGAAGCGCGCGAGCAACTGCTGCAGTTCCTGCACGGCGAACGCAGCAGCTTCGACCTTGTGCTGGCACCACGCGGCACGCCGTTCCAGCTGCGTGTGTGGCAGGCGCTGGCGTTGATTCCGTTCGGCCAGACCTGGAGCTACCTGCAGCTGGCGCAGCACCTGGGCCAACCCAGCGCGACCCGTGCGGTCGGTGCAGCCAACGGGCGCAACCCGCTGCCGATCATCCTGCCCTGCCACCGCGTGATCGGCAGCAACGGCGCACTGACCGGTTTCGGCGGCGGCCTGGAAATCAAGGCGGCGCTGCTGCGGCTGGAACAACGCCAGGCCCCGCTGTTCGCCTGAGAGGGCTGGCCGGGCTGCGCCCGGCACCCGCAGAGGCAACCGCAAGGTCAAGAGCCAATACAGCTCCGATTTTCTACGCGTTGGGTGGGGCGGTATGGGTGGGCAGGACACGCCGTAAACCCATCCATGGGGGCTCGTTGGCGCCATCCATGGCGCCAACGGTCCTGCCCACCCACACCGCCCCACCTTCGACAGATTCCCGCGGCGGTGGGTAGGTGTCGACCTTGGTCGACGCGGTAGATCCACGCCATGCGTGGATGGAAGCGTCTGTAAACTGTCTGGAGAAAAGCCCCCTTCTTGTTGAAGGGGGCGCGCCGACAGGCGCGGGGATAAGGAAAAATGCGCGGACACGGCGCGCAATAGTGCGCCGTGTCTTGGGCGCGTCATTACCTCGCACTATCATGCGCGGATGACTTCCGTACGCCTGACCTGCGCGCTGGCGCTGCTGCTGCCATTGGCCGCCTGCACCACCGCGCCCGCCCCTTCCGCCTCCGTTCCCACACCCGTCGCTGCGGCTGCGCCGCCCAAGCTGCTGCTGATCTCCATCGATGGCCTGCGTGCCGACGCGCTGGACCGCGGCCTGACCCCGAACCTGCAGCGACTGATCGACGGCGGCGTGCGTGCACGCTGGATGACGCCGTCCTATCCGTCGCTGACCTTCCCCAACCACTACACCATCGTCACCGGCCTGCGTCCGGACCACCACGGCATCGTCAACAACAGCATGGACGATGCAACCCTGGGCCGTTTCGAACTGAGCAACCGCGACGCGGTCACCACCAGCGGCTGGTGGGGTGGCGAACCGATCTGGGTCAGTGCCGAGAACGCTGGCGTACGTTCGGCCACCACGGCGTGGCCGGGCAGTGAGTCTGAAATCCGCGGCGTGCGCCCCAGCAAGTGGCGCGTGTACGACGGCAAGCAACCGCTGGAACAGCGGGCCGGCATCGTGCTCGACTGGCTGGCGCAGACCGATGCTGATGCACCGCGCCTCACCACGCTGTACATGGAACACGTGGACAAGGCCGGCCACAACTACGGCCCCGAGTCGAAGCAGTATGCCGACGCCATCGTGCGCGCCGACCAGATCGTCGGCCAGGTGCTCGATGGGCTGCAGCAGCGCGGCCTGGCCGCGACCACCAACGTGATCGTGGTCTCTGACCATGGCATGGCCAGCGTGCCGGTCGGCCAGGTGATCTCCACCGAGTCGATGGCCGACCCGGCCATCGCGCGCAATGTCAGCCAGGGCCAGTCGGTGGGTTTTGCGCCGGTCGCCGGCCGCGAAGCGGAAGCCGAACGCGCCCTGCTCGGACGCCACGGGCACTATCAGTGCTGGAAGAAGGAGAACCTGCCGGCACGCTGGCACTACGGCACGCATCCGCGGGTTCCGGCCATCGTCTGTGTCATGGATGAAGGCTGGGATGCCCTGCACCAGGAGAAGATCGCCAAGCGCGACCATCAGGATCGCGGCTCGCATGGCTACGACAATGCCCTGCCCTCCATGCGAGCCGTGTTCGTGGCCAGCGGCCCGTCATTCCGACAGGGTTTGGTGATCGATGGCTTCGACAATGTCGACGTCTACCCGCTGCTGGCGCACCTGCTGCAGGTGCCGGCCGCGCCGAACGACGGAAATCCGGAAACGCTGAAGAAGACCCTGCGCTGATCCGATTGTAGAGCCGAGCCCACGCTCGGCTGCATTGCGCCGAGCATGGGCTCGGCTCTACAAGAACGTGCATAAAAAAAACGCGGCGCCAGGCGCCGCGTTTTTCTTTGGACCGGTCGGTCGGCCGGATCAGGCCTTGGCGACGGCCTTCTTCGCCACAGCCTTCTTCGCCGGAGCCTTGGCCACGGTCTTCTTGGCAACCGGGGCGGCGGCGCCTACGGCGACCTTGCTCGCGGTGTGCGAACGGGCGTTGCCGTAGCTGGCGTTGTAGCGCTTGCCCTTGGCGGTCTTGCGGTCACCCTTACCCATGTCTTCAACTCCTCAAGTGTGAAATCTGGTTACCCCGTACTGACACGGGTTCGGCGGGGCCGCCTTGCTGGGCGCCCCCGCGCACGATCGAAAATCCTACCATGGAGCGCCTAGTGCGCGCAGCTGGCGTCGTGCACGTGACCGTGGTTGAGGCGCAGGTTGACCAGATGGGCCACACCCACCAGCAGGCCGCCGACGGTCATCACCACCGCGTGCGGCACCGCATTGTGGTGCAACGGGTCGTACAGCACGCCGGCCCACAACGCCACCAGGCCGGGAATCAGGAAGCCCAGCGCGCGCAGCGCGCCGTGGCGGCGGTAGCCCCATACCAGGCTGAACAGCCCGAGCAGGGTCACGAACACCACCAGCGCCTGCTCCACGCCATCGCCCAGCCAGAACGACAGGCCCAGCGAAGGCGCCGCCGCCAGCAGTACGGGAATCACCGCGCAGTGCACCGCGCACAGCATCGAACCGGTAGCGCCGAAACGGTCGAGCAGATGGCGCAGGCGTGAGGACAGGGACATGACTTCCAGCAGGGTCGGCGAATCGTTATGGAATAATATAACATCCATCCCCGAACCGCACGGTTTCCCCTCCCCCTCTCCCATCGGCGGGATTCGTGCGCCCTGCGATTGATACATTGTAACAAAGGACCGATCCATGCCTGCCCACACCCCACGGCTCAAGCCGCATTCCCTGGCCCTGGCCCTCGCCGCCCTGCTTCCGACCGTTGCCTTCGCCGCCAGCGAAGACGATTCCCATCGTGACCGCCACCTGACTGAACTGTCGTCGGTGCAGGTCACCGCGTCGCCACTGCAGGGCGATGCCGAATCGCTGGCCCGCCCGGTGGAGGTTCTGGCCGGTGACCGCCTGGACGAGCAGAAGGCCGGCACCCTCGGCGATACCGTGGCCAAGCTGCCCGGCGTACAGAGCACCTTCTTCGGGCCCGGCGTCGGCCGCCCGATCATCCGCGGCCAGGAAGGCCCGCGTGTGGCCGTGCTGTCCAACGGCATGGGCAACATGGATGCCTCTACCGTCAGTGCCGACCACGCCACCAGCATCGAGCCGTTCCTGGCCGACCAGATCGAAGTGCTGAAGGGCCCGGCCACGCTGCTGTTCGGCAGCGGTGCCATCGGTGGTGCGGTCAACGTGGTCGATGGCCGCATCGCACGGGAGCTGCCGGAGCGGCCGCTCAGCGGCCGCGCCGAACTGCGCGGCAATTCGGTGAACAACGAGCGCAGCGGCATGTTCCGCCTCGATGGCGTCAGCGGCAATGTCGTGCTTCATGTGGACGGCCTGGTGCGCAATGGCGACGACTACCGTATCCCTGGCTACGCGGTGATCGACAGCCTGGAAGACCACCATGACGACCACGACCATGACCACGCGGGCGAGGAAGGCGAAGAGCCGCGTCGCGGCCGCCTCGACAACAGCTCGATCCGCACCCGCGCCGGTGGCGTCGGTGCGACCTGGCTGGGCGAAGGCGGCTACTTCGGCGTGTCGGCCAGCACCTACCGCACCAACTACGGCATTCCCAACGGCGCACACGTGCACGCCGATGGCGACGATCACGGCCATGACCACGGCCACGACCATGGCGACGAAGAGGAAGGCGGTGACGAGCATGACGTGCGCATCGACATGGTGCAGAACCGCTTCGAGACCAAGGCCGGCATCTATGACCCGGTCTCGTTCCTGAAGAACATCAACGCACGCGTGGCCTATACCGACTACGAGCACGTGGAGCTGGAGGCCGGCACGCCGTCGACCCGCTTCACCAACCGTGGCATCGAAGCGCGCCTGGAAGCGGTGCAGCACCAGATCGGTGGCTGGGACGGTGCCTTCGGCCTGCAGTTCGGCAACAGTGATTTCGGTGCCAAGGGCGAAGAGGCGTTCGTTCCGGATACAGGCACGAAGAACATCGGCCTGTTCGTGCTGCAGGAAAAGCAGTTCGGACCGTTGAAGCTGGAACTGGGCGGCCGCCACGACCAGGTCAAGCTGGACCCGACCGGTGATTACCGGCGCCGCACGTTCGGCGCCACCAACCTGTCTGCCGCCGGCATCTGGAAGCTCAACGACGCCGTTGACCTGCGTATCGGCGTGGACAGCTCCGAGCGTGCACCCACCAACGAGGAGCTGTATGCCGCCGGCGCCCACATCGCCACCCGTTCGCTGGAGATCGGCGACGCCAACCTGAAGACCGAGCGCGGCCAGCGCGTGGAACTGGGTATCCACACTCACAGTGAGCGCCTGGACTTCTCCGCGTCGGTCTACCAGACCAGGTTCAAGGACTTCATCTACCTGGCCGACACCGGTGTTACCGAAGGCCTGCCGGTCCGCGCCTGGACCCAGCAGGACGCGGTGTTCCGCGGTGCCGAGGCCGAAGCGCTGGTGCACCTGTTCGAGGGTGGCGCCGGTGACTGGGATCTGCGCCTGTTCGGTGACTACGTGAAGGCCAAGCTGGATGGCAGCGGCAGCCGCAACCTCGACATCGCCGTGCCGCACGGCGACCACAACCACAATTACAACGTGGAACTGGCCAACACCGGCTACCTGCCGCGTATTGCCCCGGCCCGCGTCGGCGCCGACCTGCGCTGGTCGAAGGATGGCTGGCGTGCCTCGGTCGGTGCGGTGCGCTACAGCCGCCAGAAGGATGTCGCCCAGAACGAAGCCCCGAGCGACGGCTACACCTTGGTCGATGCACACCTGGCCTATCGTTGGGACCGCAACGCCAGCAACAGCTACGAGGTGTTCCTGGATGGCAGCAACCTGACCAACCGCGAAGTGCGTCCGCATACCTCGCTGCTGCGCGACTACTCGCCACTGCCGGGCCGTGGCGTCGCATTCGGCATCCGCGCGTTCTTCTGATCGGCCTACGCCGTCGAAACATTACCTGAGGGGGCCGAAAGGCCCCCTTTTCTTTGTCGCATATGGCATGAACTGGTGGAAGCGGCGCACTACCGACGCATCACCATCTGCTACACGACTAGACTCAGCCCGGTGTCAATCCAATAGACAAACTGAGCGGAAACATTTGCATGGCCCTGAGTCTCGATGCCGAACTGGAAGAACGCTTCCTTGCAATTGCCAAGCGCGGCAGAACCGCTTGGCTGGCCGGCGATATTGCGGAGGCAGAGCATTGCTTCCTTGAAAGCTGGGACATGATTCCGGAGCCGAAGTCTGCTTATGACTACGGCCAGATTACATCGTATGGAATAGCTGTCTTCTATCGCGATACCGCTCAGTTTGAGAAGGCCAGAGCGTGGGCGATGGTCGCCAGAGGCATCTATGGAGAGGGCGAAGGCGCGACCGAGTACATGGACGAACTCGCCGCTACCATCCAGTTCGAGTCCGGAGACCTGGATGGGGCCTACACACTATTTGAACCGCAGTACCGGAAGTACGGCCGTCGTGTCTTTGAGGGCCATAAGAAGGGGTTCATTGATTTCATCAAGAGCAGGAAGAAAACTGGAAAGGTGGATCAGTGAGCCGCTAGCCAGCTCCCATCCGTTCCAGATACTCATCCACGCATGGCGTGGATCTACTGCCCCCTCCGGGAGCCATGGGGTTCCTGCATATCGATGCGACGCCATCACACATCCGTCACAAAGGTGTGCGTACGACAACAACCGGACAATCCCGTCACTCACTGTCTCGCCAAACGGACAATCTTGTCCGAAAATCAATCCATGACCGCTCAACGTGCCGATGCTGCTGCCCGCCGTGCCCTCATCCTCGATGCCGCCGATCATGTGTTCGGCCAACATGGCGTCACCGCCCCGCTGGACCTGGTGGTCGAACGTGCCCAGGTGGGCCGCGCCACCCTGTACCGCAACTTCCCCGACCGCACCGCACTGATCCAGGCGCTGCTGCAGCGCACGGTCGACCGCATCCGGCGCCAGGTCGAACAGCTCGGTGACCGCGACGACGCCCTGTTCGAGGTGTTCGAGGGCATGGCCCAGCGCATCATCGATTCGCCAGCGCTAGCCGATTACTGGCGTGCGGTCGATTCGGACGTGCCGTCCATGCGCGCTGCGCGCGAGACCGTGCGCGACCTGCTGGAGGAACCGATCGCGCGCGCCAAGGCCGCCGGACTGTGCCGTGCCGACCTGGAAAAGACGGATATTTCACTGATCTCGGGCATGCTGGGTGCGGCCCTGCGCGGCAAGACCCGCGACGAGCGCGCCCAGTTGGCCGGGCGCGCCCTGCAACTGTTGCGTGGGGGTCTCCAGGGAGCTGCCAGCGAGGCCCGTTGATGGTCCAGCCGTATCTGAAGCCGGTTCCGGATTGGGAGGAACATGAGAAGCCGACCATGCCCGGCTCGGCGTCGATGCCCTGGCACCCGCCGTACCGGCGTGCGGCCTATGCGCTGGTATCGTTGCTGGTGGCGATCACCGGCGGCCTCGGCAATGCGCTGGTTACCGCCAACCTGCCGTTCCTGCAGGGCCAGCTGGCGCTGACCCCGACCCAGGGCAGCTGGCTGGTAGCGGCCTATGCGATGGTCAACGTCACCGCCAACCTGTTGGCCTTCAAGTTCCGCCAGCAATACGGCATCCGCCTGTTCGCCGAAATCGGGCTGGGCCTGTACGCGGCGTTGGCGGTCCTGCACCTGTTCGTCGGCAGCTTCGAGACCACGATGCTGACCCGAGCCGCCAGCGGCTTCGCCGGCGCGGCCTGTTCGACCTTGGGCACGCTGTACATGCTGCAGGCGCTGCCGCGGCGCTTCACCGGCAATCTGCTGGTGGTCGGTGTCGGCCTCTCGCAGCTGGCGGTGCCGATCGCCTGGATCGTGTCGCCTGGCCTGGTCGATACCGGCCAGTGGCACCAGCTCTACTCGTTTGAGGCCGGGCTGGCACTGTGCGCGTTCGCGGCAGTGGTAGTGTTGAAGCTGCCGCCCGGCATCCAGGTGAAGGCGTTCGAGCCGCTGGACTTCCTCACGTTCGCCCTGCTCGCACCGGCCGTCGCCCTGCTGGTGATCGTGCTGGCGCAGGGCTACACCCGCTGGTGGCTCAACACACCATGGCTGGGCTGGTCACTGGTCGCCTCGATCGTGCTGTCCACCACCGCCTTCATCATCGAGCACTACCGGCGCAATCCGCTGCTGCAGATCCGCTGGCTGTCGACGCTGCCGGTACTGCACTTCATCGTCGGTGCGTTCCTGATCCGCTTCCTCACCACCGAGCAGTCCTACGGCGTGGTCAACCTGATGCGCACGCTGGGCATGGGGCCTGACCAGATGCGCCCGCTGTTCGTGGTGATCCTGGCGGGCGTGGTCACCGGCATCGCCGGTGCATCGCTGACCTTCGGCCCGAAGCGGCTGATCCCCCAGCTGCTGATGGCGATCCTGCTGCTGGGCGCCGCCGCGTTCTTCGACCAGCACCGCACCAGCATGGATCGGCCGCACGACTTCTACGCCAGCCAGTTCCTGGCCTCGGTCGGTGCCGGTATGTTCATGGGCCCGCTGATCATGCTCGGCATCTCTGCCGCGTTGAAACAGGGCGTGGATCACATGATCACCTTCCTGGTGACGCTGTCGATCACCCAGACGCTGGGTGGCCTGGCCGGCTCGGCGGTGCTGGGCACCTTCCAGCTGCATCGCGAGCAGTTGTACTCCAGCGCATTGACCAGCCAGCTCGACCCGGCCGACCCGGTGGTGGCACAACGCCTGCGCATCCAGCAGCAGCTGTACAGCGCACAGATCACCGACCCGGTGCTGCGCAGTTCGCAGGGCAGCGCGCAGCTGGCGCAGACCACTCGCCGCGAAGCCAACGTGCGTGGATTCAATGATGTGTTCACATTGAGCGGTTGGCTGGCCATCGGCTTCCTGTGCTGGTTGCTGCTGCTGTCGCTGCGCACCGCGGTGCTCAAGCAATGGCGCAAGCGCCACCCCACTTCCCCCGCTGCGGCCACGCCGGCCGCGCCCCGCTGAGTCCTCCGCCATGCCTCCCGTCCCGCCCCGACCCGACGACAACGTGACCCCTCCGCCGCCGACCGACGCGGCACCTGCGCCCACGCCCGTTGAGCCGGCGGTCGCGCCGAAGTACCTCAAGCCCAGCGCGCGCAGCGTAGTGGTGATGGTGGTGGTCGCCCTGCTGGGCATTGCGCTGATCCTGCGCGCCTGGCACCTGTGGCCATTCACCAGCAGCGTGATGGTGACCGACAACGCCTATGTACGCGGGCAAATCACGGTGATGGCGCCGCAGGTGAACGGCTACGTGACCGAAGTGCTGGTGAAGGACTTCCAGCACGTGAAGCAGGGCGAGCCGCTGCTGCGCATCGATGACCGCATCTACGCGCAGCGCGTCGCCCAGGCGCAGGCGACGCTGGACAGCGCACGCGCGGCGTTGGCCAACTCGGACCAGTCGCAGGCGCAGAACCGTGCGCAGATCGCCTCCGCACACGCCACGTTGTCGGCCGGCCAGGCGGAGCTGCAACGCTCACGCAACGAGCTGAAGCGCTACGAGGAGCTGGCCGCGCAGCAACTGGTGTCAGTCAACGACCGCGACAAGTTCCGCACCACCCAGGCGTCGGCACAGGCCAGCGTCCAGCAGTCACAGGCGCAGATCCGCATTGCCGAGGAAACCCTGGTATCGACCCAGGTGGCGCGCAAGAGCCTGGAGGCGCAGGTGGAGAGCGCGCAGGCGCAGCTGGAACTGGCCCGCATCGATCTGGCCAACACGGTGATCCACGCACCGCGCGACGGCCAGATCAGCGAGGCCAGCGTGCGCGTGGGCCAGTACGTCGCTGCCGGCTCGCAGCTGCTGTTTTTGGTACCTGACACGTTGTGGGTGGTGGCCAACTACAAGGAAGGCCAGACCTGGGGCATGGCGATCGGCCAGCCGGCCACGTTCTCGGTGGACGCGTTCCAGGGGCAGGTGCTGCGGGGCCGCGTGCAGGAGATCGCGCCGGCTACCGGTTCGGAATTCAGCGTGCTGCGCCCGGACAATGCCAGCGGCAACTTCACCAAGGTGGTGCAGCGGCTGCCGGTACGGATTTCGATCAACGAGGGCCAGAAGTTGGCGGCACAACTGCGGCCCGGCATGTCGGTGATCGTGCGGGTGGATACCGCAAGCAAGCCGATGGACTAGCGTTTGTCATGAAACGGGGGTCAGATCCCTTTTGCCAAGGCAAAAGGGATCTGACCCCAGGACCCATTGCTCAGCCCGCGCAGCGCGCGCAGAGGCCGTGCACTTCCAGAGTCTGCGCCTGCGGCTGGAAACCCAGCTCCTTGGCGCGCTTCTCCAGCTGGGTGACGATTTCGCGGTCTTCCAGCTCCACCGCGCTGTGGCAGCTGTTGCAGATCAGGAACGGCACCGAATGCGCGGCGCTGCTGGGATGGTGGCAGGCCACGAAGGCATTGACCGACTCCAGCTTGTGCACGAAGCCATTGGCCATCAGGAAATCCAGCGCGCGGTACACGGTGGGCGGGGCATCAGCGCCCACGCCCTTGCCGTTGCGCACCCATTCCAGCAGCTCGTAGGCCTTGACCGGCTTGCCGGCCTCGGCGATCAGCTTCAGCACATTGGCGCGGATCGGGGTCAGGCGCAGCCCGCGTTCGCGCGAGACGCGCTCGACCACCGCCACAAAATCCGATGCATCGTGGACGTGGTGGTGCGGGGCCGTACAGGCAGTGGCGGTCTTGGCGGGCATGCGTGTTCTCCGGTTCGGGCCTGGCAAGGATGCCTCAGGCCGTTGCTACCTTGGTGATGGCCACATCAATGCGTTTCAAGGCCTGCTCGCGGCCGGCCAGGTACACGGTATGGGAAATGTCAGGGCTGACTTGGGTGCCGGTGATGGCCACGCGCAGCGGCTGGGCGACCTTGCCCATGCCGATCTCCAGCGCTGCGGCCGCGTCATGCAGGGCCACGCCCACCGATTCGGCGGTCCATTCCGGCAGGGCTGCCAGCAGCTCGCGGGCCTTGCCCAGCGCCACCTCGGCACCGGCCTTGAAGTGCTTGGCCACCGCCGCGTCATCGTACTCGGTCAGCGGCTGGTACCAGACCACGGCCTTTTCGGCCATTTCCTTCAGGGTCTGCACGCGTTCACGCAGGGCGATCACCACGTCCTCCGGTGCCGGTCCGGCAGCCACGTCCAGCCCCAGCTTCTGCAGCTGGTAGACCAGATGCGGCACGATCGCGGCCACATCCTCGGTCTTCAGGAAGTGCTGGTTGACCCAGCCCAGCTTGGCCATGTCCAGTCGCGAGGCCTTGGAGTTGCAGTCCTTCACGTCGAACAGCTCGATCAGCTCCTGGCGGCTGAACAGCTCCTGGTCACCGTGCGACCAGCCGAGACGGGCCAGGTAGCTCAGCAGCGCATCGGGCAGGTAGCCGGCGTCCTTGTACTGCATCACGTCGGCCGCGCCGGTGCGCTTGGACAACTTGGCGCCCTGCTCGTCCAGGATCATCGGCATGTGGCCGAACTTCGGCACCGGCGCACCAATGCCTTCGTACAGGTTGATCTGGCGCGGGGTGTTGTTGATGTGGTCGTCGCCGCGGATGACCTCGGTGATTCCCATGTCCCAGTCGTCCACCACCACCGCGAAGTTGTAGGTGGGGTAGCCGTCCGGGCGGAAGATCACCATGTCATCCAGCTCGCTGTTGGCGATCTCGATGCGGCCCTTGATCAGGTCGTCGAACACCACCGTGCCTTCCAGCGGATTCTTGAAGCGGATGACGCGGTTCGGGTCGTCCCTGTAGGGCAGGCCCAGATCGCGCGCAGCGCCGTTGTAGCGCGGCTTCTCCTGCCTGGCCATGGCAGCCTCGCGCATCGCGTCCAGCTCTTCGCGGGTCTCGTAGGCGTAGTACGCCTTGCCCTCGGCGATCAGCTGCTCGGCCACTTCCTGGTAACGGGCAACGCGGTCGGTCTGGTAGATCGGGCCTTCGTCATAGTCCAGGCCCAGCCACTCCATCGCCTCCAGGATGGCGTCGATCGCACCCTGGGTGCTGCGTTCACGGTCGGTGTCCTCGATGCGCAGCACGAACTCGCCGCCACGGTGGCGGGCCTCCAGCCAGCAGTACAGCGCGGTGCGGGCACCACCGATGTGGAGGTAGCCGGTGGGACTGGGGGCGAAGCGGGTGCGGCAGGTCATGGACGGCTCGAGGAACGGGAATCCCCCGATTTTACCAGCCCGCCGCCCCCGACGGAAAAAGGGGACGGAGGGGATTAAGTCGCGATTGCCCAGCCCGTGGGCACTGCAACCGGGAAACGGAGGGGAGATGCGACTTAATCCCCTCCGTCCCCTTTTACGGTTCCACCTTGCGCGGGAACGGCTGCTCGCGCATCGCGGCGTTGTAGGCGAATGAGGCGACGATGGCAGCGGCCTGCTTCAGGTCTTCCGGTTCGGCGTGGTCCCAGGTGTCCAGGTGGCTGTGGTGGACATTGGTGAAGTAGTCCAGCCGGTCCTGGATGAACTGGAAGCCCGGCAGGCCGATGCGGTCGAAGCTGATGTGGTCGGTGCTGCCAGTGTTGCGGGTGGCCACGGTGGTGGCGCCCACGTCATGGAACGGCGCCAGCCAGGCTTCGAAGATGGGCATGGCCGCCAGGTTCTCCTGAGCGTAGATGCCACGGAAGCGGCCCGAGCCGTTGTCCATGTTGAAGTAGACCTGGAACTTGCCGTAGTCGCGGGTCTTCTGCAGTGCGCCGGTCGGCTCGCGCAGCGACGCCGGCAGCGCCTTCTGCGCCGGGTCGGTCGGCTCCGGGAACTTGCCGAAGTGCTTGGCCACATAGGCCTGCGAGCCGATCAGGCCCTGCTCCTCGCCGCTCCACAGCGCCACGCGGATGGTGCGCCTGGGCTTGGCGCCGGTGGCCTTGAGGATGCGCATCGCCTCCATCATCACCGCCACGCCGGCGGCGTTGTCGGCCGCACCGGTGCCGCTGTGCCAGGAATCCAGGTGCGCGCCGATCATCACCACTTCATCGGGCTTGCTGCTGCCACGGATCTCGGCCAGCGTGTTGTAGCCGGGCTGGTCGGCCTCGTCGGTGAAGCGTGCGGCCACATCCACGCGCAGGCGCACGGTCTGCTTGGCCTCCAGCGCGCGTACCAGCGGATTGAAGTGCTCGCTGATCATCGCCAGCTCGGGAATGCCCACCGACTCACCGGCCTTGCGCGAACCACCACCGGCAACGCGGATGATGCCGTTGTCCCAGCCGCTGATGCTGATCGAGGCCAGCGCGCCCTCTTCCACGAAGAAGGCATTGACCTTGGCCGCCAGCTGCTGGCGTTCCTGGTATTCCGTGACCCGCCTGGCGCGCTCGGCGGTGGCGTTCTTGTCCTTGGGCAGGGTGAACTCCTGCAGGCCCTCCAGCGAGGTGGCGTCGTGGCGGTGCGAATCGGGCTCGGTGCCCCGCTTGTATTCGCGTGCCTCGCCCAGCAGGAGGATCTTGCCACGCAGCTTGCCGCGGTACTTCTCTATGTCTTCGGGCTTCTTGATGTCGACCTGCACCAGCTCGCCTTCGACCGGGCCCTTCGTACCGGGGGTCCAGGCCTTGGGCAGCGCATGCAGCGGCTGCACGCGGTCACCCAGCATTTCCACGCTCGCCGAGGTGAATTCCCAGCCACGGCCGAAATCATCGAAGGCCTCGTCGTGGACGTTGTCCAGCTTCCATTCGTTGAACTTGCCGCGGGTCCACGCATTGGCGCGGCCCATCGCCGGCGAGTTGGTCAACCGCGGTCCAATGCGTTCGGTGAGGTAACTGAAGGTGTCCATCACCTGCGACCGGTGGAAGGCCTCCTGGCGGATGCGGCTGACCATGTCCAGGTCCACCGTCTCGCGCTGCTGCGCCCCTGCATTGCCACCCATCACCAGCGCTGCGGCCAGCACGCCCCACTTCAACACATCGCACCCCTGCCCTTCGGCTCGATCTTCAACCCATCGAGTCTAGCCAGCAGGGGCGCGCCGATACCGTCCCATCGGTCATGGACAGCAGTAGATCCACGCCATGCGTGGATGAACAACCCGATCACCCCCTCCACCCCAACCACAACTGCGCCCGCTCCGGCAGCAACAACAACCAGTGCCGCCGGTCGACGCTGCAGCAGCCGTACACCGCCGCATGCGCGGGCCAGTCATCGGGCAGGCCGTCGATGCCGATTTCGGCCAGCGCTTCCGCCCCGGCCTTCCATGGCCGGTAGCGCGGCACCCGTCCGGCCACTGCGCCACGTCCCTGCCGCGCACCCTGCAACCAGCCCAGGCCCTTGCCCCGCAGTCCTTGGCAGGTCGCCGCCGCCAGCTGGAAGCGGACCAGGCCGGGGGCGATCCGTGCCCCCGGCAGGGCCGCCAGCACGCCATGTGCCTGCAGCAGTGCATCCACTTCCAACAGGGCCGGAATACCCTGCCGTGCCCGTTGCCGCAATCCCTGGCGCCAACTCATGGCCTGCTCCTTACTTCAGGTCCGCGCCGAGCGCGTACCAGTCCACCCGACGGGTCACCCACATCGCCAGCGCCAGGATCACGAACAGCAGCAGCGAACCCATCAGCAGCGCATTGTTCTCCGACACCAGCAGGCCATACAGCGCGCCGTACAGCACGGTCAGCAGCGCCGCGAAGCCGAAGCCGCGCTTCCAGTGGCCCAGCACATTGGCCAGGTACACCGCCTGCAGGCCGATGCAGGCCACCGCCGAAACCAGGTAGGCCTTCCAGAACGCGATGTGCTCGGACAGGCTGATCAGCAGCAGGAAGAAGATCGCCAGCGCCAGGCCGACCATCAGGTACTGCAGCGGGTGGATGCGCAGCGACTTGATCAGCTCGAACAGGATGAAGCCGAGGAAGGTCAGCAGCACGAACAGCACGCCGTACTTCGAGGCACGGTCGGCCTGGGTGTAGGTATCGACCGGATCGACCAGCGACACCGTCACCGCCTGCGAGTCCACCGAACCGTCATTGCGCAGCTGCCGCTGTGCGTCGGAGGCCAGCGAGGACACCGCCCAGCGCGCATCGAATCCCTGCGCATCAACGCGGCGCTCGTTGGGCAGGAAAGCTCCGCTGAACGACGGATGCGGCCAGCTCGAACGCAGCGCGATGTGGGTGTCATCGCCCACCGGCACCACCGACAGCATGCGACTGCCATCCAGGCGCAGCTCCAGTTCAACGGTGCTGGCGGCCAGCGTGCCGCCCTGATCCGCATCGAAACCGGCCACCGGTGCATGCAGGCCCCGCCCGATCTCGCCGGCCGCACCAACACCCGGCAGCAAACGCAGCTGCTTGCCATCCACGCGCAGGTTCGGCGTGCCGACCAGGCCACGGACATCGGAAACCCCCACCGCCACATACGGCTGGCCGTAACTGCGGCCCGCCTTCACCGGGTAATCGTCTGCGGCGAAGGTCGCCTTCATCTGGCCGTTCCAGCTGTACACCGGCACCTTGAACAGCCCCACCTCACGCTGGCTCGGCAGCATTTCGCCGCCCACCTCCAGCGATGCCGGCATCTGCAGCCAGTGCCCCTCGGTGACCTGCACTTCGGTCTTCTTGACGCCCAGCGGGTCGACCAGTTCAACCTGCTTGCGTTCCACCCATGGCACCACCCGCACCGGGCCCACCAGCTGCTGTGCGCCGGCGCGGCTGTCGGCCACCCGCGAGAAAGCCTCGTCGCGGTACGCACTGCGTTCGTTGATGACACTGCGGATCATCGTCAGCGGAACCAGCAGCAGCAGGATCAGGCCGCCGACAATGGCGAAGCGCAGCAGCATCTTCAGGGATTTCATGGTCCATCCTCGTTGGAGAGGACTGCAGGATGGACCGCCACGGTGAGCGGGGTTTGTGGCGAATTTGAAGCGAATGTGAAGTCAGCGGCGGGGGCGCTGGCCTGGTGTACCCAGCGGCAACCATAGGCTGGCCACGGTACCGCCGCCGTCGCGGGCATCGGCACTGGCGCGCCCATCGTGCAGGCGCGCGACTTCCTGCACGAACGGCAGGCCCAGGCCGGAACTGCGCCGACCACTGCCGGGGCGGGCCAACGAATAGAAGCGTTCGAACACCCGTTCGCGCGCGTAGTCGGGAATGCCGGCACCGCGATCCGCTACCTGCAGGCGTACGCCCTGCCCGTCCACCTCGGCCAGCAGCGCGATGTCCGCGCCGGGCGGTGAGAAGGCAATGGCGTTGTCGATCAGGTTGTGCAACGCCTGCCGCAGCAGATAGGCATCACCCTGCACGCGCATGTCGGGTACGCTGCCGATGCGCACCTGCACGCCGGCCGCCTGCGCACGCACCTGCGCGGCCGCCGCCGCATCGGCCAGCAAGGTTGGCAGCGCGATCGGATCGCGGGTCTGCAGCCAGCCGTGCTGTTCCACTTCGGCCAGCGCCAGCAGCTTGTCGATCGTCTCGGTCAGCCGCTCCTGCTGATCGACGATGCTGCGTGCAAAATGCACGCGGTCGGCCTCCGGCAGCGGCTCCTGCAGCAGCTCGGCGGCACCGCGGATCGCCGCCAGCGGACTCTTCATTTCATGCGTCAGCGACTGCACGTACTGCTCGACGTAGGCCTTGCCCTCCAGCTTGCGGCGCATCGTTTCCAGTGCCTGGCCCAGGTCGCCGATCTCGTCGCGGCGCCGCCGCGGGGGTGGCACCGGTTCGCCGGCGCTGACCGCACGCGCGTAGCGGCTGAGCTGGCCAAGGCCCGTGGTGAGCCACATCGTCACCAGCACGCCGACCAGCGCCGACAATCCGATCAACCAGGCGCCGCGCTCGATGATGGCGCGTTGGCTTGCAGCGATGAACGGATCGATGCTGCGGTTGGGCTGGGCCAGGCTGAGCACGCCGATCAGCGTGCGCCCATCGTCCGGGTCGTATACCGGCGCCGCCACATGCATCACCGTATTGCCTTCCTCGCCCGGCGTTTCCGGGCTGGAGCGGGCACCGTACTCGCCACGCAGGGTGCGATAGACATCATTCCAGCGCGAGTTGTCGCGCCCCAGGTCGCGGCCCAGCGAGTCGTAGATGACGATGCCCTTGGCATCGGTGATGGTCACCCGGTAGTCCAGTGAGCGCTTGGGAAAGCGCCAGACCATCGCTTTCAGGTCACGCTGCCGCGCCTTGGCGAGGTTGCGGGTGAAGCTGCCGCTGCCGATGGTGCCGGCCTTGACGTCGGCGGCGGCCATCTCGGCCAGCACGTTGGCCGCATCGACCAGGGTCGATTCCATCGCCTGGCGCACGCCGGGCTTCACTTCGTTGACGAACACGCGCATCACGAAGAACGCGGCGATGCCGGTTATCAGGAAGAAGCCGAGGAACAGCTTCAATACCAGGCGCATCGGCTAGACCTCCAGCGCGTAGCCAAGGCCACGGTGGGTGCGGATGGGGTCTTCGCTGGCACCGGCCGCGCGCAGCTTGGCGCGCAGCGTCTTTACATGCGTATCAACGGTGCGGTCGGCGCTGTCGGCACTGCTGTCCCAGCCACGGTCCATCAGCTGGGCACGGCTGAGGATGGCGCCCGGGCGCTGCAGCAGCGCTTCCAGCAGCGCGTACTCGTAGCGGGTCAGGTCCAGTGCCTGGCCGCGGAAGCGGATACGCCGACCTTCGCGGTCGATGGCAAAGGCGCCATGTTCCTGCCAGCCCGCATCGGCGCTGGGTCCTGCGTTGACCGGTGCCGCGCGGCGCAGGCGCGCACGCACCCGCGCCACGAGTTCGCGCGGCGAGAACGGCTTGGTCATGTAATCGTCGGCGCCCAGTTCCAGGCCCAGCACGCGGTCCACTTCATCGTTGCGGGCGGTCAGGAAGATCACCGGCAGCTGGGCCGCCGGCCCGGGCTGCGCGCGCAGCCGCCGGCACACCTCGAAACCGCCCAGGTCGGGCAGGCCCACGTCCAGCACCACCACGTCGATATCGCCGGCCTGCAGCCGTTGCAGGGCCTCGCCGCCGAGCAGGCAGTGGCTGGCGGCATAGCCTTCGCTGCGCAGCGCATAGAGCACGGTTTCGGCGATGGCGGCTTCGTCCTCGACCACCAGGACATGGGCAACGGGAGCTGTCATGGCGCGCAGCATAGCCGCTGCGGCCGCCGCCCCGTACACTGCCGCCCATGAACTACCGCCACGCCTTCCATGCCGGCAACCACGCCGATGTGCTCAAGCACATCGTGCAGCTGGCCCTGATCGACAGCTTCAAGCGCAAGGACAGCCCGTTCTTCGTGCTCGATACCCACGGCGGTGCCGGCCGCTACCTGCTGGCCAGCGAAGAGAGCCGCAAGACGCTGGAGGCCGAGTCCGGAATCATGCGGCTGATGGCCCAGCCCAAGCTGCCCGAGGTGGTCGAGCGCTACCTGAAGGCGGTGCAGGCCGACAATCCGGTGGGCGCGCTGACCAACTACCCGGGCTCGCCGCTGTTGAGCGCACAGGCCATGCGCGCGCAGGACCGCATGGCGGTCTGTGAACTTCAGGAGGCCGAAACGGCCACGCTGAAGGCCCTGTTCGCCCATGACAGCCGCGTCGACGTGCGCGTCGGCGATGGCTATGCCCTGCTGCGCTCGCTGCTGCCGCCGAAGTTCAACGGCAGCAAGATCGGCCGTGGCCTGGTCCTGATCGACCCGCCGTACGAGGCCCAGGACGCGGAATACCAGAACGTCCTGGCCGCCCTGGCCGAGACCTTGGCACGCTGGCCGCAGGCCACCTGTGCGGTCTGGTTCCCGATCAAGCAGCGGCGCACCATCCTGCACTTCCTGCGCAAGGCCACTGCCCTGCCGGTCAAGTCGGCGATGACGATCGAGTTCCTGGTGCGCCCTGACGACTCGCCGCTGCGGCTCAACGGCAGCGGCATGCTGCTGCTCAACCCGCCCTGGCAGTTCGACCGGGTGGTCGGCCCGGCCCTGCCGGCGCTGCGCCAGCACCTGGGCGAACCCGGTGCCAGCACCCGCCTGGATTGGCTCAAAGCACCCGAATAACGGCCTTCACGAGGCTGTACCGCCGTGAGCCTTCCGTTCACGGAATGCAGCCCCGGTGATGCCACAATCGATGGACCACCAAGGAATCACCCGGTATGGCCACTCGCAACCGCATGCCGCCCTGGCATGAGATCTTCAAGGCTCCCAGCGGCCACGAGCTGCTGATCCGCCCCATCCGCCCGGAAGATGGCGCACCGCTGCAAGCGGCATTCAGCCTGTTCGGGCCGGAAGAAATCCGTGATCGTTTCCTGCAGGCGGTGACCGAACTGTCGCCGGAGACTACCCAGCGCCTGACCCACCCGAACCCCAAGACCGAGATCACCCTGGTCGCAGCCGAGTCCCTGCCCGCTGGCGAAGCGGTGGTCGGCGCGGTTGCCCGGGCCTCGATCATCCCCGGCACCCGTGAAGCCGAGTACGCGATCCTGATCAGCCGCTTCCTGATCGGCCAGGGCCTGGGCCGGCAGCTGATGCGCAAGCTGGTGAAGTGGGGCCGCGGCAAGTACCTGGACCGCCTGTACGGCGACGTTGCCGCCGAGAACGAGCCAATGAAGCAGCTGGCCGCCTCGCTGGGCTTCAAGCCGGTGCCGCATCCGAACGGTGCCGAAGGCCTGGTGCGGATGGTGCTGGAGCTGGACAACTGACGGATGCGTCGGGCCCTGCCCGGCGACGTTGATTCAACCGCTGCGCTCGCCGGGCTTGGCCCGGCGCTACACCCGCTCACGTCACGATCATGGGCCCGGCAGGGGCTTCTGCTAAAATCCGGAGTCCATGTCGCGTACCTCATACCCCGCCCCGCCGCTGCCGCGTGCCGGCCAGCTCCGCGCCTGGTGGCGCGCCCCCGCCTCTCCGACCGCCCTGGCCTGGTACCTGGCCCAGGCCGCGCGCGCGCACGACGCCCCGCTGCTGGTGATCGCCCGTGACAACCACGGTGCCAACCAGCTTGAAGCCGACCTGCAGACCCTGCTTGGCGGCGACCCGGCCCTGCCGGTGGTCGCCTTCCCTGACTGGGAAACCCTGCCCTACGACCGCTTCAGCCCGCATCCGGACATCATCTCGCAGCGCTTGGCTGCCCTGCACCGCCTGCCCACGCTGAAGCGTGGCCTGGTGATCGTGCCGGTGCAGACCCTGCTGCAGCAGCTGGCCCCGCGCAGCTATGTGATCGGTGGCAGCTTCGACCTGAAGGTCGGCCAGCGCCTGGACCTGGAGGCCGAGAAGCGCCGCCTGGAAAGCGCCGGCTACCGCAACGTGCCGCAGGTGATGGATCCGGGCGACTTCGCCGTGCGCGGCGGCCTGCTGGACGTGTTCCCGATGGGCGCCGACGAGCCGCTGCGGGTAGAACTACTGGACGAGGACATCGACTCGATCCGTGCCTTCGATCCGGAAAGCCAGCGTTCGCTGGACAAGGTCGAGGCGGTGCACATGCTGCCCGGCCGCGAAGTGCCGATGGACGAGGCCAGCATCGCACGCGTGCTGGCCTCGCTGCGCGAGCGTTTCGATGTGGATACCCGGCGCAGTTCGCTGTACCAGGATCTGAAGTCCGGGCTGGCCCCGGCCGGCGTCGAGTACTACCTGCCGCTGTTTTTCGAACGCACCGCGACCCTGTTCGACTACCTGCCCGACGGCAGCCTGCCGGTGGTCTGCGCCGGTGCGTATGAAGCGTCCGCCGCATTCTGGGCGCAGACCGCGGACCGCTATGAGCAGCGCCGCCATGATGTGGAGCGCCCGCTGCTGCCGCCTTCGGCGTTGTACCTGTCGCCGGAGCTGCTGCGCGAGCGCCTGAACGATGCCCCGCGCATCGAGGTGTGGGCGGCTGACCATGCGCGCATCGCCGACGCGCACGCGCTGGGCGACCAGCCGCTGCCACCGCTGCCGGTGGCCGCGCGCGAAGCCCCCGCCGGCGATGCGCTGAAATCCTTCCTCGGCCATTATCCGGGCCGGGTACTGATCGCCGCCGATTCACCCGGCCGCCGCGAGGCGCTGCTGGAAGTGCTGCAGGCCGCCGAGCTGAAGCCGCCGGTGGTGGCCGACCTGCCCAGCTTCCTCGCCGACGACGCGCGCTTCTCGATCGCGGTGGCACCGCTGGAGGATGGCTTCGCGCTGGACGATCCGCGCATCGCGGTGCTGACCGAGCGCCAGCTGTTCCCCGAGCGCGCCGGCAGCACCCGGCGCACGCGCCGTGCCGGCCGCGAGCCGGAAGCGATCATCCGCGACCTCGGTGAACTGACCGAGGGCGCGCCGATCGTGCACGAGGATCATGGCGTCGGCCGCTATCGTGGCCTGATCGCGATGGACGTCGGCGGCATGCCCGGCGAGTTCCTCGAAATCGAATATGCCAAGGGCGACCGCCTGTATGTGCCGGTCGCCCAGCTGCACCTGATCAGCCGCTATTCCGGTGCGTCGGCGGAAACCGCGCCGCTGCATTCGCTCGGTGGCGAGCAGTGGAGCAAGGCCAAGCGCAAGGCCGCCGAGAAAGTACGCGACGTTGCTGCCGAGCTGCTGGAGATCCAGGCCCGCCGCCAGGCGCGTGCCGGCCTGGCACTGCAGGTCGACCGCGCGATGTACGAGCCGTTCGCGGCCGGTTTCCCGTTCGAGGAGACCCCGGACCAGCTGGCCGCGATCGATGCGACCCTGCGCGACCTGGCCAGCAGCCAGCCGATGGACCGCGTGGTCTGCGGCGACGTCGGCTTCGGCAAGACCGAGGTGGCGGTGCGCGCCGCGTTCGCCGCCGCCAGTGCCGGCAAGCAGGTGGCCGTGCTGGTGCCGACCACGCTGCTGGCCGAACAGCACTACCGCAACTTCCGCGACCGCTTCGCCGATTACCCGCTGAAGGTCGAGGTGCTGTCGCGCTTCAAGACCAGCAAGGAAATCAAGGCCGAACTGGAAAAGGTCGCTGCCGGCACCATCGACGTCATCGTCGGCACCCATCGCCTGCTGCAGCCGGACGTGAAGTTCAAGGACCTGGGCATGGTCATCGTCGACGAGGAGCAGCGATTCGGCGTGCGCCAGAAGGAGGCGCTGAAGGCGCTGCGCGCCAACGTGCACCTGCTGACGCTGACCGCCACGCCGATCCCGCGCACGCTCAACATGGCCATGGCCGGCCTGCGCGACCTGTCGATCATCGCCACGCCGCCGCCGAACCGGCTGGCGGTGCAGACCTTCATCACCCAGTGGGACAACGCGCTGCTGCGCGAAGCCTTCCAGCGCGAGCTCGCGCGCGGTGGCCAGCTGTACTTCCTGCACAACGACGTGGAGAGCATCGGCCGCATGCAGCGCGAGCTGTCCGAGCTGGTGCCGGAGGCACGCATCGGCATCGCCCACGGGCAGATGCCCGAGCGCGAACTGGAAAAGGTGATGCTGGATTTCCAGAAGCAGCGTTTCAACGTGCTGCTGTCGACCACGATCATCGAATCGGGCATCGACATCCCCAACGCCAACACCATCATCATCAACCGTGCCGACCGTTTCGGCCTGGCCCAGCTGCACCAGCTGCGCGGCCGCGTCGGTCGTTCGCACCACCGTGCCTACGCCTACCTGATCACCCCCGACCGTCGCGCGATCACACCCGACGCCGAGAAGCGCCTGGAAGCGATCGCCTCGATGGACGAGCTGGGCGCCGGCTTCACCCTGGCCACGCACGATCTGGAAATCCGCGGCGCCGGTGAACTGCTTGGCGAGGACCAGAGCGGGCAGATGGCCGAGGTCGGCTTCAGCCTCTATACCGAGCTGCTGGAACGCGCGGTACGCAGCATCAAGCAGGGCAAGCTGCCCGACCTGGATGCCGGTGAAGAAGTGCGCGGTGCCGAGGTCGAGCTGCATGTGCCGGCGCTGATCCCGGAAGACTACCTGCCGGACGTGCACACGCGCCTGACCCTGTACAAGCGTATTTCCAGCGCGCGCGACACCGATGCGCTGCGCGAGCTGCAGGTGGAGATGATCGACCGCTTCGGCCTGCTGCCGGATGCGGCCAAGCACCTGTTCGCCATCGCCGAGCTGAAGCTCAAGGCCAACACGCTGGGCATCCGCAAGCTGGACCTGGGCGAGAACGGTGGCCGCATCGTGTTCGAGTCCAAGCCGAACATCGACCCGATGGCGGTGATCCAGCTGATCCAGAAACAGCCGAACCTCTACGCCATGGAAGGGCCCGACAAGCTGCGCATCAAGCACCCGCTGCCGTTGCCGGAAGACCGCTTCAATGCGGCCCGCGCCCTTCTGACCACCCTCGCCCCGGGTTGATCGCCCCCCCCCCGAACACCCCGCACCGGTCCCCACCCGGTGCGGGCGGATGACCATGCTCCCTGACGCCGTACCCGCCCCCGACCTGCTGCACGCGCAGTCCTGCCTGATCGATGCGCTCTCGATGTCGCTGCAGATGCGCGACGCCTACACCCGCCACCACTGCGACCGCGTCGGCCTGCTCGCGCAGTGCCTGGCCGCGCACTGCGACCTGGGTCAGGAGGCCTGTGCACAGGTCGGCCTGGCCGCGCGCTTCCATGACATCGGCAAGATCGGCATTCCCGACGAGGTGCTGCTGGCCCCGCGCCGCCATACCGACGAGGAACGCGCGATCATGCGTGAGCATCCGGTGCGCGGCGAACACATCTTCCTGGCGACCGGTCGCAGTGACGCCGCGCCGGTCGCGCAGCTGATCCGTGCCCATCACGAGGCCTTCGATGGCAGCGGCTACCCCGATGGGCTGCGCGGCGAATCCATCCCGCTGGGTGCGCGCATCGTCACCATCGCCGATGCCTACGATGCGATGACCAGCGTGCGCCCGTATCGCAATGCGATGGAGCATGAGGCCGCATTGCGGATCATCGACGAGCAGGCCGGCGGGCTGGTGGATCCGTACGTGCTGCAACGCTTCCATCGCATGCTGGAGCGGGAACCGGCGCTGGCGTAGCTGCCCGCCGCCGGGCATGAACTGACGCGCCCGCCGACGCACCTGTAGAGTCGACCGTTGGTCGACTGCTCTTCGTCCAGACCGCGAAAATCCCGCGCTGCGCGCGATAGTCGACTAACAGTCGACTCTACCAGCCGCCGCTGCGCTGCCGGCCTGGAAGACAAAAGGCCCGGCGTTCGCCGGGCCTTTCGCTCCACGCATCACGGGTGATCGATTACCAGATCACCACGCGCTTGTCGTCGGCACGCACCATTGCATCGCCGGCCTTGCACTGGAAGGCGGCCGCGAACGAAGGCATGTTCGACGGTGCACCGTTGGCACGGAAGTTGGCCGGCGCATGCGGATCGGTGTTGAGGCGGACGCGCAGCTCACCATCGGTGAAATTGCGGCGCCACACCGTGGCCCAGTTCATGAAGAAGCGCTGGTCCTGGCTGTGGCCATCGACCTCGACATTCGCCTTCGGGTCTTCCTTCAGCGCCATCTGCAGCGCGTCATAGGCCACGGTCAGGCCGCCCAGGTCGCCGATGTTCTCGCCCAGGGTCAGCTTGCCCTTCACGAACACGCCCGGCACCGACTCATAGCCATCGAACTGTGCGACCAGCTGGTCGGTACGCTCGGTGAAGGCCTTGCGGTCGGCGTCGGTCCACCAGTTGTCGAAGTTGCCGTTGGCGGCGAACTGGCTGCCCGAGTCGTCGTAGCCGTGCATCATCTCGTGGCCGATGACCGCACCGATGCCGCCGTAGTTCAGTGCCGGATCGGCCTTGGCGTCGAAGAACGGCGCCTGCAGGATCGCCGCCGGGAACACGATCTCGTTCTTGGTGGCGTTGTAGTACGCGTTGACGGTCTGCGGGGTCATGCCCCACTCGGTCTTGTCCACCGGCTTGCCGATCTTGTCCAGCATGTAGCGGTAGTTGAACGCACGCGCCGCCTGCATGTTGCCCAGGTAGCTGTCGCCGTTGGTCTGCAGGCCCGCCCAGTCACGCCACTTGTCCGGGTAGCCGATCTTCGGGGTGAAGCTGGCCCACTTCTCCAGTGCCTTCTTCTTGGTTTCTTCGCCCATCCACGGCAGCTGTTCCAGCCGCGCCTTCAGCGCCTGTGACAGGTTTTCCACCAGGTGCTGCATGGCCACCTTCGACTCGGCCGGGAACACGGCGTCGACGTACAGCTGGCCCAGGGCCTCACCCATGCCACCGTTGACCGACTCCAGCACGCGCTTCCAGCGCGGCTGCATTTCCTTCTGGCCACGCAGGGTGGTGCCGTAGAAATCGAAGTTGGCCTTCTCGAACTGGCTGCTCAGGTACGGCGAGGCATCGTCGATGGTGTGGAAGCGCAGGTAGGCCTGCCAGGTACTGGCCGGCACATCGGCGAGCATCTTGTCCATTTCACCGAAGAAGCCCGGCTGCGCCAGCGAGAACTTCTGTGCGGCTGGCACCTTCAGGGTGTCGAACAGCGCGGTCCAGCTGAAGTTGGGGGTCAGCTTGTCGGCGTCTGCGGCGCTGAGCGGGTTGTAGCGCTTGGCCGGGTCACGCATTTCGATGCGCGACATCGAGGCCTTGGCCAGGCGGGTTTCGAAGGCCATCACGGCCTTGGCCTGCTCGGCGGCCTGCGCCGCGTCCACGCCGGACAGGGTCAGCACCTGTGCGATGTAGGCCACGTAGGCGTCGCGGATCTTGGCCTGCGCATCGTCGAAGTAGTAGCCCTTCTCCGGCAGGCCCAGGCCGCCCTGGCCGACGTAGGCGATGACGTTGGCCGAATCCTTGTAGTCGGCATTGGCGAACAGCGAGAACAGCACGCCCTTGCCCTCGGCCTGGCTGTCGCGCAGGTACCGGGTGATGGCAGCGGTGTCGTTCAGTGCAGTGATCTTGTCCAGCTGCGGCTGCAGCGGCGCCAGGCCGGCGGCTTCGATCTTGGCTTCGTCGTTGCCGGTCTTCCAGATGTCACCGATCTTGGCTTCCACCGAACCGGCCTTGGCCTGGCTGGCGGCGGCCTGCTGGACCAGCGCGTGCTGCACTTCCAGCGAGCGCTCACGCAGGATCTCGAAGCTGCCCCAGGTGGTCTGGTCACCCGGCACCGGGTTGGCCTTCAGCCACTTGCTGTTGACGAAGCCATTGAGGTCGGTACAGGCGGAGATGGACGGATCGAGATCAGCGCTGTTGAGCGAAATCAGCGGCGTCTTGATCTGCGACAGGTCGAAGGCTGGCTTGGCGTCGGCGCTGGCCGCCGGTGCGGCGTCATTCTTGCCACAGGCCGCCAGCGAAGCAGCGATGGCGATGGTCAGGCCCAGCGGGACCAGGTTGCGGACGTTCATGAGGCTCTCCTGCGGGTAATTTCACAGGGTAGCCGGGGGCGTGAGGTTGGGGACCGGCCAAAGGTCACAGAGCGTCCTTCTGTAGAGTCGAGCCATGCTCGACTGCTCTCCGTTCCGGGTTCATGCTTCGTGCGGCAAAAGCCCAAAGCAGCCGAGCGTGGACTCGGCTCTACAAAAGCGAAGGCCGGCTTGCGCCGGCCTTCTGCTTCTTATTTCGCCTTGCCCTGGTTGGCCACGGCTTCGGCGGCCTTGCGCGCCGCTTCCGGGTCGCCCAGGTAGCGGAACGACTGCACGGTCAGGTCATCGTTCAGTTCGAACAGCAGCGGGATGCCGGTCGGGATGTTCAGCTCGAGGATTTCCTCGCGCGAGACATTGTTGAGGTACTTGTACAGCGCGCGCAGCGAGTTGCCGTGGGCGGTGACCAGCACGGTCTTGCCGTCCTTCAGCTGCGGGGCGATGGCGTCGTGCCAGTACGGCAGCACGCGATCCAGGGTGGTGGCCAGCGACTCGGTGCCCGGCAGCGCGTTGCGGTCCAGACCGGCGTAACGGCGGTCATGGATCGGGTGGCCCGGATCTTCCAGTTCCATCGGCGGCGGCGGGATGTCGTACGAACGACGCCACACCTTGACCTGCTCCTCGCCGTGCTTGGCCGCGGTCTCGGCCTTGTCCAGGCCCTGCAGGCCGCCGTAGTGGCGCTCATTGAGGCGCCAGGACTTGTTCACCGGCAGCCAGTCCTGCTCCAGCTCGGCCAGCGCACCCTGCAGGGTGTGGATGGCGCGCTTGAGCACCGAGGTGTGCGCAACGTCGAACTGCAGGCCTTCCTCGCGCATCAGGCGACCGGCGGCGGCCGCTTCGCGACGCCCCTGCTCGGTCAGGTCAACATCGACCCAGCCGGTGAAGCGGTTGTCCAGGTTCCACTGGCTCTGGCCATGGCGCAACAGTACGAGTCTACGGGTCACTGCAGGGTCTCCAACGCGAGGATAGGCAGGCCGCCATTGTAGCCCGGCCGCCGCTCACCGGGCCGTGGCGCCGCCCGTGCGATGCTGTGACCCATGAATACGGTGATCGATCCCGGGCGCTGGGAAGGCAGCGTCGCTGCCGCCCGTGCGCAGCAGCTGCAACTGGCGGGCCGCGTGGAGCACCAGGACCGCCTGCCACGCAGCGTGCGCTGGCTGGCCGGGATGGATGTCGGCTTCGAAGACAACGGCGCCATCACCCGCGCCGCGGCGGTACTGCTGGATGCAAAGACGCTGCAGCCCGTGGCGCAGGAGATCGCGCGGGTTCCCACACTGATGCCCTATATCCCGGGCCTGCTCAGCTTCCGCGAGCTGCCGGCATTGCTGGCCGCACTGGCACTGCTGCCACGAACGCCGGACCTGGTGTTCGTCGATGGCCACGGCATCAGCCATCCGCGCCGGCTTGGCGTCGCCGCGCATCTTGGCGTGGTCACCGATCTGCCGAGCATCGGCGTGGCGAAATCGAAACTGGTGGGAAGGTTCGTCGAACCGGGCGCCGAAGCTGGTGCGCATACACCGCTGCTGGATGGCGACGAGCAACTGGGCTGGGTGCTGCGCAGCAAGGTGCGCTGCAAGCCGCTGTTCGTGGCCGGTGGCCATCGGGTCAGTGCCGACACCGCGCTGGGCTGGGTGCAGCACACCCTGCGTGGCTATCGGCTTCCGGAGCCAACCCGGCTGGCGGATCGGCTGGCCTCGCGGCGGGACGAATGACCTTCGCTGCTCTGGACGGAGGCAGCCTGCGCGGTCGTGTCGGGACGATTGGGTAGAGTCTACTGTCAGTTGACTATCGCGCGCAGCGCGGGCTTCGTCGCAGCCTCGCGGGAGAGCAGTCGGCTAATAGTCGACTCTACCAGGGCGGTTTCGCCCCGTCGATTTCGACCAGCCGGTTTCACCCAGCCGGCGTCTCTCTTATGCCATTCAACGATGCACGTGGCCACGATGGCCCTGCGCGTCCTCGCCATGGTCGTGGCCCTCGTGGCCCTCGTGTCCGCCGCCCTTGGCCGGCGCCGGCCCGCCACAGGCTTCGCCACAATGGTCCGCTTCAATCTGCAGTGTCACGTGCTCGATACCGAAGTCATCGTGCAGGCGCCCGCTCAGCTCACGGCGCAGCGCATCGGCATCGGTGCCGTCGCGCATCACGACATGCGCGGTCAGCGCCGGCGTGCTGGAGGCCAGCGCCCACACGTGCAGGTCATGCACGTCCATTACCGCGGCATGGCTGGACAGGCTGTCGCGCACCTTGGCCACGTCCATGCCCTTGGGCACGCCTTCCAGCAGCACGTTGATCGCCTCGCGCATCAGCACCCAGGTGCGCGGCAATACCCACAGGCCGATCAGCACCGCCAGGATCGGATCGATCGGCTTCCAGCCGGTGAACTGGATCAGCACCGCACCCGCAATCACCGCCACCGAGCCGAGCATGTCGGCCCATACTTCCAGGTAGGCGCCCTTCACGTTGAGGCTCTCGCCACTGCCCGCCTGCAGCAGGCGCATCGAGATCAGGTTGATGACCAGGCCCGCCGCAGCAATCACCAGCATGCCGGAGGAGGCGATCTCCTGCGGCTGGCGGAAACGGCCGACCGCCTCCCACAGGATGTAGGCGGCGACCACGAACAGCATGGCACCGTTGATCATCGCGCCCAGCGCTTCCAGGCGTGCATAGCCGTAGGTGCGGCGCGCGTCGGGCGGGCGCCGGCTCAGCCGCACCGCCACCAGCGCGATCATCAGCGCCAATGCATCGGTAGCCATGTGCGCGGCATCGGACAGCAGCGCCAGGCTGTTGGTCCAGAACGCGCCCACCACTTCGACGACGAGGAAGGTGGTGGTCAGGCCGAGTGCCCACCACAGGGGTTTCTCGTGGCGGATCTGGGATGGCAGGTGGTCGTGGTCGTGGCCCATGGCAACAGCTCCTTTGCGATGCGGTGCAGGCTACGCGGTGCCGGCGGGGGAGACTATTACGATGTTTATAACATTGCAGGCCACACGAGCCCTCGCCGGGCATGGCCCGGCGAGGGCTGCAGACCGACGACCGCCTGCGGTCAGAAGCCGAAGCGCAGGCTGGCCCAGTATGCGCGGCCCGGCTCGTTATAGGTCGCCGCCCCGGCATCGCTGCTGTTGGCCTCGCGGAACAAGCGCTTGTCGGCCAGATTGTTCACTCCGAAACCGAAGCTGACCGTCTCGGTCACCTTGTAGCGCGCGCTCACGCCCCAGATGTTGTACGCGCCACGATCCTGCAGCGCGATCGATGCATCGCAGCTGCCAGTGCAGCGCGGGTCGTTGTTGATGTTGGTCGTGGCCGGTTCCTGCCTGCCGTAGAAGGTGCCGGTCAGCAACACGGACAGCCTGTCGGTGGCCTGCCAGTCCAGCATGGTGTTGATCGTGTACTTCGGAATCACCGACAACGGCTGGTGCGTGGTCTTGTTCTCGTTTTCCACCATGTAGGTGAAGTTGTTGCTCCACTTCAGGCGGTTGCCCTGCTCGCCCAGCAGCGGAATGACCAGGTTGCCTTCCAGCCCCTGCACGATCGCCTTCGGCGCGTTCTCCCAGCGGAAGATGCGGCCCTTGGTGTCGGCGGTCAGCCCGATCTGGGTGTATCCGGCCTGGATCTTGTCCTTGTAATCGTTGTGGAAGTAGGTCAACGACGCCTGCCAGCCGCTCTGCGGTGCCCACTCGATGCCCAGTTCCTTGTTCAGGCTGGTTTCCGCCTTCAGGTCCGCGTTGCCGCGCATGTAGCAACCGGCGCCCAGGCTCGGCAGCGCATTGGGGCAGCCGTTGCCGCGGGTGTAGTAGAGATAGTCCGGATTCGACTGGTACAGGTTCGGCGCCTTGAACGCGCGGGCAATGCCGCCCTTCACCACCCAGTCGCTGTTGATGCGGAACTGCGCATTGAAGCTGGGGCTGGTGTTGTTGCCGAACTGGCTGTGGTGGTCGAAGCGCAGGCCCGGGGTAACGATCCAGCGCTCGCCCAGGTAGATGTTGTCTTCCACGAACGCCGCCGTGGTCTGCGCGTCGGCCTTGCCCCGCGCACGGTCGGCCGACAACCCTGGAATACCGCCGCCGCTGCTGCTGGACTGGCTCATCGAATACGGATCGGTCAGGCGGCTGTCCAGGTATTCAAAGCCGAGCGTCCAGATGTTCTCTGCGCCGCCCAGCGCGGTCGGGAAGCTCACTTCGCCATCCAGCTGGTAGTTGCGCAGGCGCGAGGTAGACCAGTCGGTGCCGTTGAAGCTGCCTTCCGGGCCACCGGCCAGGCCTTCATTGATGCGCGAGTTGTTGACCGCCTCGACTGCGGCCGTCACCCGCGAAGTGACATCACCCCAACGGCCGCGGTGGGTGACCGCACCGGTGTTGCGGTACATGCGGTTGGTCTCCGCTTCGCCCTCGGCCAGTGCCGCCAGATCGACGCCGGTCGAGGTACCGGTGGTGCTGACGGCGCGGTCGCCGGCGTAGATGTTGCCCTGGCGGCTGGTGCCGGCTTCGAACTCCACCACCTGGTTGGCGGTCACGTCCCAGCGCAGCAGCGCGTTGACGTCGCGGTTCTTGACACCCTCGCGGCCGGCTGGCGGCACCGCGTTCGGATTCGTCGCGTACCGGCGATTGAGGTCCAGCGAATCGGCGTCGGTCCTGTTGAGATTGCCGTACAGGCGGAACGACAGGGTATCGGTCATCGGCCCGCTGAGCTGCAGGCCGACGCGCTCGCTGCCCCCTTCGGCACTGTGCTCGGGCACCAACCCAAACAGGTCGACCGCACCGGTCAGATCGCCGGTCGGGTGCTTGGTGATGATGTTGACCACGCCGCCGGACGCACCGGAGCCGTAGCGTGCCGCCGCCGGGCCGCGCAGCACTTCGATGCGCTCGATCATTTCCGCCGGGACCCAGTTGGTATCGCCGCGGGTATTGCGCTCGCCGCTGCGCCCCATGCGCACGGCATCACGGGCACCGACGCGCTTGCCGTCGACCAGGATAAGGGTGTTTTCCGGGCCCATGCCACGCAGGTCGATCTGGCGGTTGTTGCCGTACTGGCCCGAGGCGCTGTTGCCGGTCAGGTTGACGCCCGGCATGGTGCGCAGCAGTTCGGCGATGTCGTTGGCCGGCGGGCGCCTGGCGATGTCCTCGGCGGTGATGGTCGAGGTACCCAGCGCCTGGCGCGCGATCTGCGAGGCGGTGACGTGCACCGTGTCGATATCGGTGGCGTCGGTCTCGGCCCGGGCGGCCAGGGCGCTGCCCGCCAGCAGGGCGGCAACGGCAAGCGCCAGCGGGCGCGGCGAGAGGACAACGGCAGGAGACATGATCTGGACCTTCTGGCAGGGCTACGGGGCCTCTGGCAATGGGCTTGAGGCAACGACAAGGGGGAGGCGGAGCGTCGCTGCAGTCGCCTGCGGCCCGATCCGTGCGTACATTCTCCCATCAATGCGAGTGATTCTCAAATGCGTTCACTCATTGCCGCAGGGGCACGGATGTGCTTTGCGCACCGTGCAACGCTGCACCGCGCGTAAACTGGCCGGCTAACCCGCCATCAACCGCACGCCGCCACGGCCGATACCCGTGGTTTGCCGTACGCAGTCAGAGATCGACGTGGAAACACCGCAACTGGACGATGCCAGCCAGCCGCTGGCCGAAGCCTGGCAGCACTGCCTGCAACAGGCTGGCCCTGCCGCCACCGCGCTGCTCAAGGCCGCTGCCACCGATGCCCCAGCCGTGCTGGCACAGCGCTTTTACGAAGTGCTGCTGCAGGACGGGCGTGCACGCCGCTTCCTGTCCCACGACCAGGTCAAGCAGCGCCTGCAGCCGGCCATGCAGCGCTGGCTGGTGCAACTGCTGACCACTGATCGCGACAGGATCGCCAGTGCCGTGGCCTCGCAACGGGTGATCGGCGATGTGCATGCCCGGGTCGGCATTCCGGTCGACCTGGTCACCCGCGGCGCGCGCGTGCTCAAGCACGAGCTGTTCGTGCGCCTGCGCGACGACGCACCCGACAGTGCCACCGCGTTCGCCGCCATCGACTGCCTCAGCGCGATCATGGACATCGCCATGGAAGGCATGACCCTGGCCTACACCCATGCGCGCGAACGATCCACCCGTGCCGATGCGGCCTACCGGTTGTTCTCGCTGGTGCAGAACGTCAGCACCGAGCGCGAGCGCCAGCGCGCCCTGCTGCTGGACTGGGAAAACGCACTGCTGTACGCACTGGCCGGCCACGTGCAGGCCGGCGAAAGCGCCAGCCTGGCGACCTCGGAATTCGGCCTGTGGTTCACCCACAAGGGCATCCCCAGCTTCGGCGAGAGCAGCGAAACCCAGCAGGTCGGCCAGCTGATGGCCCGCATCGACGGGAACCTGCAACAGGCAAGCAACGATGCCCCGGCGCAGCGGCTGGCGGTGCTGCCGGCCATCCGCGAGGATCTGGCCGCCATCCGCACCCTGATGACCCTGCTGTTCGAGCGCATCGGCGAACTGGATGCCGGCAGCGATGCGCTGACCAACCTGCTCAACCGCCGGTTCCTGCCGACCGTGCTGCGCCGGGAAATCGAGCTGGCCACGCGCAACGGCACGCCGTTCTCGCTGCTGCTGCTCGACCTGGATCACTTCAAGGCGATCAACGACGGCCACGGCCACGATGCCGGCGACCGCGCGTTGCAGCACGTGGCCGGCCTGCTCGGCCAACTCACGCGGGGCAGCGACTACCTGTTCCGCTATGGCGGCGAAGAATTCGTGGTGGTGCTGGTGGCCGCCAGCGAGTCACAGGCCTCGGTGATCGCCGAGAGCCTGCGCCGGCAGATCGCACAATCACCGGTAGCACTAGCCAATGGCCAGGTGCTGGAGCTGACCGCCAGCATCGGCGTGGCCGGTCACGATGGTCATCCGGACTACGAACGGTTGATGGCACGTGCCGACGCGGCGATGTACGAGGCCAAGCGCAGCGGCCGCAACCGCGTGGTGGTGGCCAGCGCGGACCTGCAGGAAGCCCCGGGGCGGCGTGCACTGCAGCGATGACGACAGGACAGGTAGAGTCGACCGCTGGTCGACTATCGCGCGCAGCGCGGGATTTTTCGCACGCGGGGCGAAGAGCAGTCGACTGACAGTCGACTCTACCGACAGTCGACTCTACCGGTTCGCGCGCCAGCCGATGCGTTGAACGCCACCACCCGCCATGCTGCCCACCACAGCAGCGCCAGCAGCGCGATGCCGGCGCCCAACAGGCACACTGCTGGCCAGCCATGCCGGGCCTGCACCCAAGGCCCCGCAGCCGCACCCGCCCCACTGCCAACTGCATAGAACAACATGTACAACGCCACCAGGCGCCCATGCTGTTCTGTCGGTGCACGCAGCAACAATGCCTGGTTCGAGACATGGAGTGCCTGGCCGCCGAGGTCGAGCACGACCACACCCAGCAAAAGCAAGGACAGCGAACGCGGCAGGCCCAGCAGCGGCCACCACGCGACCAGCATCAACAACAGCGCGCCGAGGCTGACCCGATGCGCGAAACCACGGTCCATCCAGTGCCCGACCCGCGACGCCATCAATGCACCTGCCACCCCGGCCAGGCCGAGCGCGCCGATGGCTGCGGTCGACCAGTGCAGCGGCGGTGCCGACAGCGGCAAGGGTGCCGCCGCCCAGAACACATTGAGGCCGGCAAACAGCAGCAATGCCAGCGGCCCGCGCTCGCGCAGCGTCCGATTCCGGCGCAGCATGCCCAGCATCGAGCCGATCAGGTCGCGCCAGCGCGGCGGCACTGCGGGTATCGGCACGGCCGGCAGGCGCCGCCACAGCAGTACGGCCAAGGCCGCCATCAGCGCTGCCGAAAGCAGATAGACCGCTTGCCAGCCGGCAATGGCCGCCACCGTGCCGGACAGCACACGCGCCAGCAGCAGCCCGATGAACACCCCACCCTGCACCACCCCCACCACGCGCCCGCGCTGCGCGGCCGGAGCCATCGCTGCCGTATAGGCGATCAAGCCCTGGGTGAGCGCGGTGCCCAGCAGTCCGGCCAGCAGCATGGCCGACAGCAGCCAACCGGTCGTGCGTGCCGCTGCCAGCCACAGCAGGGCCGCCACCAGTGCCGCCAGCTGCAGCCGCAGCAGGCGCCGCCGGTCACCGCGATCGGCCAGCGGCAGCAGGCCGAGCAATGCAAGCACGCTGCCAGCCTGGGTTGCCGCCAACACTGCGCCCGCCACGGCACGGTCCAGTGCGAAGGCCTGTGCCAGCCGATCCAGCAGCGGTTGCGCGTAATAGACGTTGGCCACGCTGGCGCCGGCCGCGACCGCGAGCAGGGTCAGCAATGGGCGGGACATCGATGCGCTCATGATGTAGTTGCAATTTGAAACTTGATGCAGGCTATCGCCATTGGTTTTAAACTGCAACCACATTCGGAGGCCCCAGCATGCACGCCAACAGTCCCTGCCCCGTTGCCCGCAGCGCCGACCTGCTCGGTGATCGCTGGGCACTGCTGGTGATTCGCGATGCCTTCGACGGCGTCAGCCGCTTCGGCGACTTCCAGCGCAGCCTCGGCGCGGCGCGCAACATCCTCAGCGATCGCCTGCGCAGGCTGGTCGAGGCCGGCATCCTGCAACTGCAACCGGCCTCCGATGGCTCGGCCTACCAGGAATACGTGCTCACCCACGCCGGCCAGGAACTGTTCCCGCTGCTGGTCGCGCTGCGCCAGTGGGGAGAACGCCATCGCTTCAGCGCCGGTGAAACCCATTCGCAGTTGATCGAATCCAGCACGCGGCGACCACTGCCCTACATGCAGCCACACGGGCGCGACGGTCAGCCGCTGCAGGCCGCCGCCACCCGCGTGCGCAAGCTCAAGGACGACCGGCGCGGCGCCTGATCCGCCCACTCGCGCACACCGACGGACGCCCGCGCCGGTTAGCATCGGATCTTTCCGCCGCTGGATGCCGCCGATGTCGCGCTGTCGCCCTTCCCTGCTGACCGCCCTGCTGTTGCCGCTGCTGGCCTGCGCCACAGCAACCACGCAGGCCCGCGAGGTTGCCGCGCCCGCCGACCACGTGCAGGCCGATGGCCCCTATGTGTTCCGCCAGGGCGACCAGCTGCAGGCCAAGTGGATCTGCGACGACAAGGTCGAGTCGCGCACGCTGGCCATCAACACGGCGGGCACCGATATCGCGCCGCGCTGTGGCTACGAGCACACCGTACATGTGGCCGCGCCGAATGCACCTTCGATTTCCGTGCTGCCGGCTGCACCGCGCATCGTCGCGCTGTCGGACATCCATGGCCAGTACGGGCTGCTGGTGCGCCTGCTGCGCGCCCACCACGTGATCGACGCGGAGGATCGCTGGGCGCTGGGCAAGGACACACTGGTCATCGCCGGCGACGTGTTCGACCGCGGCCCGCAGGTGACCGAGGCGTTCTGGCTGCTCTACGGCCTGCAGCAGCAGGCGGCCGCCGCCGGTGGCGCCGTGCACTTCGTGCTCGGCAACCACGAAACCATGGTGCTGTACGACGACCTGCGCTACGTCAACCCGAAGTACCTGCGCAGCGCCCAGCTGCTGGGCCGCAGCTACCCGCAGCTGTATGGTGCCGATTCGGTGATCGGGCAGTGGCTGCGCACCCGTCCGGTGCTGCTGAAGATCGGCGATACCCTGTTCCTGCACGGCGGCATCTCGCCCGAGGCGGTGCAGCTGGCGCTGGACCCGGCACGCACCAACGCGGCCTATCAGGCCTCGCTGGGCCTGCCCAAGGCCGAAGTGAAGGCCGACCCGGCCACGGCACCGCTGTATGACGGCAAGACCAGCCCGATCTGGTACCGCGGCTATTTCGATGGCCGCCTCGACACCGCGGGGGTACAGGCCGTGCTCGACCGCCTGCAGCTCACCCGCATCGTGGTCGGCCACACTTCGATGCCGCACGTCAGCAGCTTCCATGGCGACCGCGTAATCGCGATCGACAGCAGCATCAAGAACGGCGAGAACGGCGAACTGCTGTTCATCGAGGATGGCAAGCTCAGCCGTGGCCTGCTGGATGGTTCGCGGGTGCCACTGGCGCTGGGTGAGCCGGGCCTGCAGGACTGAATGGAGGGACAGCGCGACGGCGTCGGGAGGTGCCGGCGCGCTCCACCTTCACCCGGTTTGCGGCTACCCTTCGGCAGCCGAGAGGCCCAACCCGTCCATCCGGTGGGCCTGACCGTTACAGGAGCCTCGCGCATGCGCGTTCTGATTGCTGAAGACGACCCGGATATCGCCTCCGGCCTGTGCGCCTCGCTGCGCCGGCAGGGGCACGTGGTCGACCACGTCGACAACGGTGCGCACGCCGATGCTGCACTGGGCTCGACGCAGTACGCGCTGCTGGTGCTGGACCTGGGCCTGCCGCAACTGGATGGCCGCGACGTGCTGCAACGCCTGCGCCAGCGCGGCGATGGCCTGGCGGTGCTGGTGGTGACCGCACGTGACGGCCTGGCCGAGCGGGTACGCGTGCTCGACCTCGGCGCCGATGACTACCTGGTCAAGCCGTTCGCACTGGACGAATTCGAAGCCCGCGTGCGAGCACAGCTGCGCCGGGTCACCAGCAATGGTAATCCGGACCTGCGCGTCGGCCGCTTGCGCCTGGACTTGGCCGGGCACCGCGTCTGGATCGACGACCAATCACTTGAACTGACCGCACGCGAGTTCGGCCTGCTGTCGGCGCTGGCCGTTCGCGCCGAGCGCATCGTATCGCGTGCGCAGCTGGTGGAAGCGCTGTGCGACTGGGGCCAGGACCTCACCGACAACGGCCTGGACATCGCCCTGCACCGCCTGCGCCGCAAGCTGCAGCCGGGCGGCATGGGCATCCGCACCGTGCGCGGGCTGGGCTACATGCTGGAAGACGCGCAGGACGACAGCGCCCCGTGATCAGTGGACCGCCCAGCCTGCGCCGGCGCCTGCTTGCCTTCCTGGCGCTGCCGATGCTGGCCCTGCTCACTTTCAATACGATCCTGGCCTACTACGTTGCGCTGGACTACTCCAACCGCATCCACGACCGCAACCTCATCGACGACACGCACTCCTTCGCGCAGATGCTGAGCGGCATGCCGGTGACCAGCGAGCTGTCACCGCAGGCGCGCTTCCTGATCGAGTACGAGCCCGACGGCCATCGCTATTTCAACGTCGACAGCAGCCGCCAGGGGACACTCAGCGGCAATGCGGATTTCAGTGCCTACGCGCCTTCGCAGGAATGCACCGGCGTGGACCCCACCCTGTACGACGGCATTCTCAACGGCCAGCCGGTGCGCATGGCCACCGTCTGCACGCGTGCGATGAACGATCCGCAGGACCAGCTGGCGGTGACGGTGGCCGAAAGCATGGCCGAACGACGCCAGCGCGCGCGCGAGATCCTGATGATCATCATCCCGCTGATGACCATGCTGGCGCTGGGCACCGCCGCACTGGTCTGGTTCGGGGTGACCCATGGCCTGCGCATCCTGACCCCGCTGAGGACCCGCCTGGCACAGCGCCGCGGCGAACTGGCGCCGATCTCCGACGCCGACGTGCCGGAGGAGATCCAGCCGCTGATCAGCACCATCGACGATCTGTTTGCCCGCCAGGCGGAAATGATCACCCTGCAGAACCGTTTCATCGCCGACGCCGCGCACCAGCTGCGCTCGCCGTTGGCCGGCATGGCCCTGCACGTGGACCAGGCACTGGCGCATGGCGACCCGGACACGGTGCGCGAGGCACTGCAGCACATCCGCCGGCTCAACCAGCGCACCGCGCGGGTCAGCACCCAGCTGCTGGCGCTGAGCCGGGCGCAGACCGTGCCCGATACCGTGGAGGCACTGGACCTGTGCGAACGGGTGCCACAGTGGGTCGGCATGCGCGTGCCCGAAGCGATCCGCGACGGCATCGACCTGGGCTACCTCGGCAGTCCCCACCCTCTGCGCGTGCTCGGCAACGGTGCCCAGCTGCAGGAGGCACTGGACAACCTGATCGACAATGCGCTGCGCTATGCCGGCCGCGGTGCAACCGTCACCGTCGGCGTGCATGCGCTGGATGACAATGACGTCGAACTGTACGTGGAGGACAACGGACCCGGCGTACCCGAGGAGCTGATGCCACGATTGGGCGAGCGCTTCTTCCGCGCCCCCGGCACCACTGCCAGCGGGACTGGCCTGGGCCTGGCCATCGCCCACGAAGCGGTGGAACACTTCGGCGGCCGCCTGAGCTTCCTCAACCGGCCCGGTGGTGGACTGAAGGTCGCCATCTCGCTGCCGCTGCTGAAGGCATCCTGACCCGGCCGGGACGCTGAAAGGCTGGCGAAAATCGCGCTTGCGATCCTGACCCTCCCCACTGCCGTCCCGGAGCCGCCAGGTGACCGAATCGCACGACTTCTTCCTCCCCGGTGGCCGCCAGGGCGTGCTGCTGGTCCATGGCCTGACCGGTACCCCGGCGGAAATGCGCATGCTGGGCAAGGGCCTGAACAACGCCGGCTTCACCGTACACGGCGTGCAGCTGCCCGGCCATTGCGGCAGCGTGGATGACCTGCTGGCGACCACCTGGGAACAGTGGTACCAGGGCGTGGAGGATGCGGCGGCCACCCTGCGCGGCAAGGTCGACCAGCTGTTCGTGGGCGGCCTGTCGATGGGCGCGGTGCTGTCGCTGGCACTTGCTGCCCGACGACCGGACTGGGTGTCCGGCGTCGGCGTATATGGCGCCACGTTCCGCTACGACGGCTGGAACATTCCCGCCGTCGCCCGCCTCTCGTTCCTGTTGCCTTGGTTCAAACGCTTCAACATCGGCCGCGACCGCATGTTCATGGAAGAACCGCCGTACGGCCTTCGCGACGAGCGCCTCCGTGCGCAGGTCAGCGCCGCCATGCTGTCCGGCGACAGCGCCGCCGCCGGCCTGCCGGGCAATCCCTGGCACGCGCTGGCCGAGATGCGTGCGCTGAGCAACTGGACCCGCCGCCACCTGCACCAGGTCACCGCACCATGCCTGGTGATGCACGCCCGCGAGGACGACGTGGCCAGCATGGGAAATGCCGAACTGGTGATGTCGCGGGTCAGCGGCCCAAAGGAACTGGTGGTGCTGGAGGACAGTTACCACATGATCACCATCGACCGCGAACGTCGAGAGGTGATCCGCCGCAGCGCGCGCTTCTTCGCCGGGATCGGCGAACGCAGCGGCGCGCTCAAGGCGGTGGCCTGAGATGGGGGCACTTGCCACGCTGTTGTGGCTGGCCAATGTGGTACTCGATACCGGTGGCCAGCTCGCCTTCAAGGCCGCCGCCAGCGATCCGCAGGAGGGTGAGGGACTGCAACGCTGGAAACACATGCTCAGCCGCCCCTGGCTGTGGATCGGCATCGCCTGCTACGTGTTTGAGTTCGTCGCCTGGATTGCGTTCCTGTCGCTGGTTCCATTGTCCAAGGGCGTGCTGCTTGGCTCGATCAACATCGTCGCGCTGATGATCGCCGGCCGCATCCTGTTCCGCGAAAAGCTCACGCCATTGCGGGTGACCGGCATGCTGCTGGTCACGGCGGGCGTGGCGGTGGTGGGGGCCGGCTCATGAGGCGCCTGTATGTAATCGGCTTCCCGCTGCTGATGGCCTTCGACACACTGGCCCAGCTGTGCTTCAAATACGCCGGCGACGCCGCGCTGCCGGTGGAGGCCAACACGGCGTGGCTGCTGCGCGTGCTGTCGCAGCCGTGGGTGTACGGCGCCATCCTCGGCTACGTGGGGGCATTCTTCACCTGGATGAGCCTGCTGCGGCATGCGCCGATCGGTCCGGCGTTCGCGGCTTCGCACCTGGAAGTGATCAGCGTGCTGCTGCTGTCGGCGTGGCTGTTGAACGAACCACTGACCCTGCACCACCTGGTCGGTGCGGTCCTGATCGTGGCCGGCATCGCCTGCCTCGGTCGCGCCGAAGCAGACGATCCACACAGCCCCGCCGCAAGCACGCCATGAGCGCGCGGCGATGAGCCTGTTCGCGCGCGAACTGCCGCCGACGGCTGGCCTGCCGATGCAGGCCAGCGACTTCCTTCCCGGTGGCGGCGACCTGCGCGAGATCCTGGCCAAGCAGCTCGGCACACCGCCGCTGCAGCTGACCTGTTCCGGTACCCACGCGCTGCTGATCGCGCTGCGCACCCTGCGCAAGCGTGCGCCAAAGCGCGACACAGTGATCATGCCGGCCTACACCTGCCCGCTGGTGCCGATCGCGGTGCACAGCCTCGGCCTGCGCGTGCAGCCGTGCGATACCCGGCACGGCCACTTCGACTTCGATCCCGGCCAGCTCAAACGGTTAGCCGATGCGCGTACGTTGGCGATCCTGCCGACCCACCTGGGCGGGCGCATCGCCGATGTCGAACAGGCCTGCGACATCGCACGCGGCGCCGGCACCCGGGTCATCGAAGATGCCGCACAGGCGCTGGGTGCACGGGTGGGCAACAGCAGTGTCGGCCTGCGTGGCGATATCGGATTCTTCAGCCTCGCTGCAGGGAAGGGACTGAGCCTGCACGAAGGCGGCCTGCTGGTCAGCCGCGATGACGAACTGCGCGCCGAACTGGCCGAGCATGCCGCCGAACACGTGCGCTTCAACTTGCGCTGGGAGCTGCTTCGCAGTGTGCAGCTGCTTGGCCTTGCCGCCTGCTATCGCCCCTCGCTGCTGTCGCTGGTGTACGGCAATCCGCTGCGCAGCGCACTGCAGCGTGGCGATCTGGAAGACGCGGTCGGTGACGTTTTCCCGCTGGACATACCGCAGCACCAGGTCAGCCGATGGCGGCAGAACATCGGTGCCCATGCTGCACGGCGGCTGCCGGCGTTCCTGCAGGCCGGGCGCCTGCGCGCACTGCAGCTGCGCGTGCAGCTGGCACAACTGCCGGCGGTGGAGGTGGTCGATGGCCTGGCCGGTAGCGGCGGCACCTGGCCGATGCTGATGCTACTGCTGCCCAGCCAGCGCGCGCGTGACGCCGCACTGGACACATTGTGGCCGCGCGGCCTCGGCGCCAGCCGCATGTTCATCCATGCTCTGCCCGACTACGCCTACCTGCGTGGCATCGTGCCGCAGGAGAACGTGCCCAATGCACGTGACTTCGCCGCACGCATGCTGACCCTTGGCAACAGCGCCTGGCAGACCCGTGAGGAAACCGCGGAGATCCTGCGGGCGCTGGCCGCTGCGCAGCTCTGAAACCGCGGTTTCCAGGGCATTACGCCCGTTCAGCAAGCGCGATTCCTGAACACTTTCCCCAGCCTGCGGTGCAGGCTTTCAACAGGAAAGGAACACGAAAGGCGGCCTGCCTACATTGAGCCTGCCCCGGCATCGTGCCGGACGTTTCTCTCATCGACGGACCTGCCCATGCACTGGAGCATCCTGTGTGACTTCGACGGCACCATCAGCCTCGAAGATGTCATCGACGCGCTGCTGGAGAAGTACGGCCAGCCGGGCTGGCAGCAACTGGAAGACCAGTGGAAGGCGGGAAAGATCGGCTCGCGTGAATGCATGCAGGGCCAGGTGCGGCTGTTGAAGCTGGACCCGGCCACGCTCGACGCACACCTGGACCAGGTGCAGATCGATCCGGGCTTCGCGGCCTTCGTCTGCCGCGCCGAACAGCTGGGCCTGCCGCTGCGCGTCGTCAGCGACGGCCTGGACTACGCGATCCGCCGCATACTTGCCAACCATGGTCTGCCACCGCTGCCGGTGGTGGCCAACCACCTGCGCTGGTGCGAAGACCATTGGGAACTGGAGTCGCCCTACCAGGCCGAAGGGTGCCGCAGCGGGACCTGCAAGTGCACCTGCGCTGCGCAGGCGCGCGCCAACGAAGCCCCCCGCGTACTGATGATCGGCGACGGCAGCTCGGACTTCTGCGTCTCTGAAGACGCCGACTTCGTGTTCGCCAAGCGCCGCCTGATCACCCATTGCACGAAGGCCGGCATCGCGCATGCCGCCATCGATACCTTCCACGATGCAATCGCACTGTTGCCGCGCCTGCTCGATGGCAGCCTGCTGCAGCCACGTCGCCCCGACGCCAGCCCGCAGCCCGCCGCACTGCCCCTGCTGCTGGCCACCGCCTGAGCACTCCCTTCCAGCCGCGCTCCCCCGTCCTCCCTTTCGAACGTCCTTCACGGAACCGAACTGCATGAACATTTTTGACAAGAACGCCGACGCGGCTGCCTCCGATGCGCAGCTGCTGGCCGACGAAGCCCGCTACAGCTCCTTCGGCGATACCGTCCACTACGTCGACCCGCCGAAGATCTTCCAGCGCGGCGAAGGCAGCTACATGTTCGACGGTGCGGGCGTGCCCTACCTCGACCTGCAGATGTGGTACTCGGCCTGCAACTTCGGCTACAGCAACAAGCGACTGAACGATGCACTGAAGGACCAGATCGACACCCTGCCGCAGGTCGCCAGCCAGTACCTGCACCCGACCCGCGTGCAGCTGGCCAAGACCATTGCCGTGGACATGCACGAGAAGTTCGGCCTCGACGGCCGCGTGCACTTCAACGTCGGCGGCGCGCAGGCCATTGAGGACTCGCTGAAGATCGTGCGCAACGCGCGCGGCGGCAAGAGCCTGATGTTCGCCTTCGAGGGCGGCTACCACGGCCGCACCCTGGGTGCGTCGTCGATCACCTCCAGCTACCGCTACCGCCGCCGCTACGGCCACTTCGGCGAGCGCGCGATGTTCATCCCGTTCCCGTACCCCTTCCGTCGCCCGAAGGGCATGACCCCGGACGAGTACTCCGACCACTGCGTGTGGCAGTTCGAGCGCCTGTTCGAAAGCGAGTACAACGGCGTGTGGGATCCCAAGGTCGGCCAGGCCGAGTACGCCGCGTTCTACGTCGAGCCGATCCAGGGCACCGGCGGCTACGTCATCCCGCCGCGCAACTTCTTCACCGGCCTCAAGCGCGTGCTGGACAAGTACGGCATCCTGATGGTGGTCGATGAGATCCAGATGGGCTTCTGGCGCACCGGCAAGCTGTGGTCGATCGAGCATTTCGGCGTGACCCCGGACGTGCTGGTGTTCGGCAAGGCGCTGACCAATGGCCTGAACCCGCTGTCGGGCCTGTGGGCGCGCGAGGAGCTGATCAACCCGACCGTGTTCCCGCCGGGCTCCACCCACTCCACCTTCAACTCCAACCCGCTGGGCACCCGCCTGGGCCTGGAAGTGCTGAAGCTGGGCAAGGAAATGGATTACGAGCGCACCGTGCCGGAAAAGGGCGCCTACTTCCTAGACGGCCTGCGTGGCCTGCAGAAGCGCCACCCGGAAATCGGCGACGTCGACGGCCTGGGCCTGGCCCTGCGCGCCGAGATCTGCCAGGCCGACGGCTACACCCCGAACAAGGAACTGCTGGACCGAATGGTCGACATCGGCCTGGCCGGTGACCTGCTGCACGACGGCAAGCGCATGGGCCTCGTGCTCGACGTGGGTGGCTGGTACAAGAACGTGATCACCTTCGCGCCGTCGCTGGACATCAGCTACGAAGAGATCGGCCTGGCGATCACCCTGCTCGACCAGGCGCTGACCAAGGCCAAGGGCTGAGGCCGGTGCGCCGCCGGTTCCCGTGCCGATGGAGATGACGTCACGCGCATCCAGCACCGCGCTGGAACCGGCCGCGCTGCTGGAGGGCTTCCTGGCCCATCCGCCGCTCGGATTCGAGGCAGGCCGCCTTCCCAGTGGCCTGCCGACCTTCCGTGCGCCGCTGGACCTGACCACCGCGATGGACGACGAACTGCGCGGCAGGCTGCTCGGCCTGCCGCTGTCGCGCCTGTGGCGGCCATGGATCACCTGGAAGACCCGTTTCGTCGGTGCCACCAGCACCGAGTACACCCCGCTGCCGGCGCACGTGGCGCCGGAGGCGCTGGCCGAGGACGTGACGCGTCACGCGATCGACGATACCCGGCTGCTGGTGGTCAAGGACCTGGCCATCGATTCACCGCTGCTGGATGATGCCGCCAACGCGCACAGCGGCGCCTTCCTGCAGGCATTGCTGGCGCGCGGCTTCGTTGAACTGGAAGGCATGCCACTGGCCTGGGTGGCGATCGATTTCGATTCGATCGATGGCTATCTCGGCCGCCTGTCGTCCTCGCGCCGCAAGAACATCCGGCGCAAGCTGCGCTCGCGCGGTGAGCTGCAGATCGACTGCATCGCCACCGGTGATCCGGCCCTGGCCGACCCGCAACTGCAGGGCGAACTGTACGCGCTGTACCTGGGCGTGTTCGCGCAGAGCGCGGTGCATTTCGACCAGCTCGACCTGCCCTACTTCCAATACCTGCTGGCCGACAGCCAGGGCCAGGGCCGCATGTTCCTGTACCGCCACCAGGGTCTGCTGATCGGCTGGAACCTGTGCTACATCCACGCCGGAAAGCTGGTGGACAAGTACATCGGCCTGGCCTACCCGCAATCACGCGAGCACAACCTGTACGCGGTCAGCTGGATGCACAACATCGAGTACGCCCTGCAGCACGGCCTGAGCCACTACGTGGCCGGCTGGACCGACTCGCGCATCAAGGCCGAACTGGGTGCGCGCTTCACCTCCACCCGGCATGCGATCCATGCCCGTTCCCCGCTGCTGCGTGCCGCCCTTCGCAGGCTGGCCCCGTACCTGCAGGGCGAACCTGATGGAGGCGGTTGAACGATGCCGGTGCGTTCGCCGCTGATCCTGGACCTGGACGGTGGCGTGCTGCCGCTGCCCCGGGCGCAGATCCTGGCCCTGCCGCAGTGGCACGACCCGCTGCGCTTCGCCTGCAGCAATGCCACCCTGGACCGTTTCGCCGCCGAAGTGCTGGCACCGCTGCCCGCGCAGCTCGGCACGGTCATGCTCGGCAGTGGTGACTTCCACCATCTCAGCCTGCCGCTGCTGCGCCGCATGCATGGGCAGGCGCCATTCCAGCTGGTCGTGCTGGACAACCATCCGGACAACATGCGTTTCCCGTTCGGCATGCACTGCGGCTCGTGGATAAACGCCGCCAGCAAGCTACCGCAGATCTCGCACATCCATGTGCTCGGCGTCACCTCCAGGGACATCGGCCTCGGTCATGCCTGGGAGAACCACTGGCGACCGCTGATGTGCGGTCGCCTGACCTACTGGTGCATGGATGTGGACGTGGGCTGGGGCCATCGCCTCGGCATGGGCCACGCCTTCCGCCGTTTCGAGCATCCCGAGGCCTTGGTCGCCGCGTTCGCCGCCGAGCAGGCCACGTCACCGCAGCCGACCTATCTGTCGATCGACAAGGATGTGTTCGCCGAGGACGTTGCCCGCAGCAACTGGGACCAGGGCCGCTTCCAGCTGGAACACGCGCTGGTGGTGATCGAAGCACTGCGCGCCGGTGGCCTGGTCGGCAGTGACATCACCGGCGAAGTGTCGCTGGCCCACTACCGCAGCCGCTTCAAGCGCTGGCTGTCCTCGCTGGATGGCCAGCCCGACATCCGTGTCGATGACCTGCCCGCGTGGCAGGCGCGGCACCAGCAGGTGAACCGCGAGCTGCTGGCGGCTATGGCTTCGGTGCCAACCGCCTGCTGACCGCGTCCGGTTGTGCCGGCCGCTGGCCGGCGTAGCTCCGGTAGTGCCGGCCGCTGGCCGGCAACCTCGTTGTTCCCGGGCGCATGCGGATGCCGGCCAGCGGCCGGCACTACACTGGACTTCCGCCCCGGAGCCGCCGCGATGCCCCAGACCGTCATCCCGCAACTGCGCATGCACCACGCCGATACCACCCTGCCGTTCTACGTGCAGGGACTGGGTTTCGTAGTCGACTGGGAACACCGCTTCGAACCAGGCTTCCCACTGTTCGCCCAGCTCACCCGCGACGGCCAGACGATCTTCCTCACCGAGCACAGCGGCGACTGTGAGGTCGGCGGCGCGGTGTACTTCATCGTCGACGATGTTGACAGCCTGCACCGCGCCTTCAGCGCGGCCAACGTGCCGATCGAGCAGCCGCCGCATGACACCGAATGGGGCAGCCGCGAAATGCTGCTGCGCGACCCGGACGACAACCGGTTGCGCTTCGCCACACGCGTGGACTGAACGACGCCGGGTTGAGATGAATATACGAAACATATACGCTTCGTATATTGAACCCTCCAGGACCGCCCATGGGCATCGTCAACATCGATGACACCCTGCACGACCAGTTGCGCCGTGCCTGCACTGTCTCCAGCCGTTCGATCAACGCCCAGGCCAACTTCTGGATCCGGGTCGGCATGCTGTGCGAAATGAACCCGACGCTGAGTTTCCAGGACATCGTCGCCAGTGAACTGCGCGCGGCCGGGGTGCAGCCGCCGCTGCTGGCGCCAGGTCAGGCCTGAGTCCATGGGCATCATCAAACGGCCGGAAGAAGTTGAGCTGATGGCCGAATCGGGTCGCCTGCTGGCCCAGGTGTTCGCCGCACTCGACCAGCTGCCGCTGCAGGGCCGCAGCACGATGGAGATCAACGATTTCGTAGAACGCATGATCGTCGACGAGCTGCAGGCGCGGCCGGCCAGCAAGGGCCAGTACGGCTTCCCGTACGTGCTCAATACCTCGATCGACAACGTCATCTGCCACGGCGTGCCCAGCACCACCGACGTGCTGCGCAGCGGCCAGATCGTCAACCTCGACATCACCCTGGAGAAGAACGGCTACATCGCCGACTCCAGCACCACCTACCTGGTCGGTGAGGTCGACTACGCCGCGCGCAGGCTGGTGCAGACCGCCTACCAGGCGATGTGGAAAGGCATCGCTGCGGTGCGCCCCGGCGCGCGCCTGGGCGATATCGGCCACGCCATCGCCCGCCACGCGCGCAGCCACGGCTACAGCGTGGTGAAGGAATACTGCGGCCATGGCATCGGCCAGGAAATGCACGAAGAACCGCAGATCCTGCACTACGACCATCCCAACACCGGCAGGGTGCTGGAAGAAGGCATGGTGTTCACCATCGAGCCGATGCTCAACCAGGGCAAGCCGGCCATCCGCCAGCAGCCGGACGAATGGCCGGTCTACACCCGCGACGGCAAGCTGTCGGCGCAGTTCGAGCACACGGTGGCGGTCACCCGCAACGGTGTGCGCGTACTGACCCTGCGCCCCGGCGAAGCGCCATTGTGCGCGGTGGACGCGGCCTAGAGCGGACGCAACAGCAACAGTGTCGCCAGGCAGAACATGAAGACCGCCACGGCGGCATCCAGCACCCGCCAGGCACCTGGCTTGCGGAACACTGGCTGCAACAGGCGCGCGCCATAGCCCAGAGAACAGAACCAGGCCACGCTGGCCAGACACGCCCCGGCGGCGAAGGCCCAGCGCAGGTCACCCGGGTAGCGCGTGGACAGACTGCCCAGCAGCACCACGGTATCCAGGTAGACGTGCGGATTGAGCAGGGTGAAGGCCAGGCAGGTCAGCAGCACCTGGCGCGCGCTGCCGCCCTGCGTCTCGGCCGCGGCCAGTGCACTGCCTCCGCGCCGCGCGCGCAGCCCTGCCCGCAGGCCATACCACAGCAGGAACGCGGCGCCACCGAAGCGCAGCCCCTGCAGCAGCAGCGGCCACTGCAGCACCAGCGCGCCCATGCCGCCGACGCCGGCCAGTATCAGCGCGATGTCCGCGCCGGCACAGGCAGCCACCACCGTTCCGACATGCCGACGCTGCAACCCTTGTCGCAGCACGAAGGCATTCTGTGCGCCGATGGCGATGATCAGGCCGGCACCCGCGAACAGGCCGGCGGCAATGGCGGCGATCCACATCAGGAAGGCCCAGGCAGCGAGGGGACGCGCAGGGTGCGGCCAATTGCCCTGTTTAGACAATCTGATTTTTCTTTATCCTGTGCAGGAAAACTGAAGAGGCGACGGCATGGACCTGGTACATCCGCAGCTGGCCGCATTCGCTGCGGTGCTGGAAGAAGGCAGCTTCGAGGCCGCGGCACACCGCCTGTCGATCAGCCCGTCGGCACTATCGCAGCGGGTCAAGGCGCTGGAAGACCGCCTCGGCCAGGTACTGGTGGTGCGCCAGGCACCCTGCCGACCGACCGCTGCGGGGGAAGCACTGCTGCGCCGGGTACGGCCGATGCAGGCACTGGAAGCCGAGGCGCTGGCCGAGCTGCTGCCCGAGCGTGGCAACGACGCTGCGCGTACGCCCATCCCCCTGGCGGTCAACGACGACTCGCTTGACACCTGGTTCGTGCCGGCCATCGCCGACCTGCACCAGCGCCATGGCTACCTGTTCGACCTGCGCATGGACGACCAGGACCACACCCTGCAACTGCTGCGCGATGGCAGCGTGCTCGGCGCGGTCACCGCCGAAAGCCAGCCGGTGAAGGGCTGCAACGTGTACCCGCTCGGCGCCATGCGTTACCACGCGATCGCTTCGCCCGGCTTCGCCCGCCAGTACTTCAACGATGGCATGCAGGCCGCGGCCCTGGCGCGCGCACCGATGCTGGTGTTCAACCGCAAAGATGAACTGCAATGGCGCTTCGTGCGGCGCCTGACCCGCGCGCGCCTGCAGCCGCCGCTACACTACCTGCCCTCCTCCACCGGTTTCGTCGAAGCCGCCGCGTGCGGACTCGGCTGGGGCATGGCCCCGGAAACCCTGGTCGCCCCCGCCGTGTGCGCTGGCCGCGTGGTGGTCCTGGAACCCCGCCGCTGGCTCGATGTGCCGCTGTACTGGCAGCATGCCGCCGTGCGCTCAAGCACGCTGCAGCACATCACCCAGGCGCTGCGCACTGCGGCCAGCGGCACCCTTCGTTGAGGACAAAACGATGATCGCAGACCCGGGCTTCACGCCGCGCGCACTACCGTTTGCGCACTTCTTTACCACTGGGACGGCATGGGCGTGATCGGCCGACGTACAAGGATGCACCGCGCGAAGGCCGCACTGGCGCTGGTGCTGGCGACCTGCCTGCCAACCGCTGCGTCCGCGCAGAACAGCAACGACGCCCCCGCATTGGACTGGGAACAGGCACGGCAACGCCTGGAGCAGGTCTCCGATGCGCTGGCGGCCGCTGATGCAGCGGTACGCAACAAGCAGGACCTGCAGGACGCCACGCGCCTGCTGCGCCTGCCGGAGATCACCGGCGAAGTGCGCCGCCTGCAGTTCCAGAAGACCCTGACCCTGCCACTGGGTTCGCTGGCGCCGGTGGCTGAAGCCTTCGGTATCGATTCGCCACTGTCGTTCACCGAGCGCGACTGGCGTACACGCCCGGTAGTGACCGCGGTGCTGCCGCTGTACACCGGCGGCGTGATCCCGGCCGCGCAACGTGCGGCCAGCGCCGCCCATGAGCAGGCCAACGCCGAGCGCGAGGCACAGCGCCAATCATTGACCGTGCAGCTGGCCCAGGCCTACTTCGGCCAGCGCCTGGCCGAGCAGGCGGTGGACGTGCGCCGCGACGTGCGCGACGGCCTCAACCGCCACCTGTCCGATGCCGAAAAGCTCGAACGCGAGGGCTTCGCCACCCGCGCCCAGCGCCTGCAGGCCACCGTGGCCCGCGACAAGGCCGAGCGCGAGTATCAGAAGACGGTGAATGACCTGGCCACGCTGAAGGCCGCGCTGTCCACGCTGCTGCGCAGTGGTGGCGAGGTGCAGCCGGTGTCGCCGCTGTTCGTGCAGCGCGTGCCGCTGGAACCGGTGACCAGCTTCGAGCGCACGGCGCAGGCGCGCCAGCCGCAGATCGCGCGCTTGCGCGCGATGGTGGCGCAGGCCGAACAGGGCGTGCGCGTGCTGCAGGCCAAGCTGAAGCCGCAGATCTTCGCCTTCGGCCAATATGACTTCCGTCGCCGCGACGAGATGCTGACCGACCCGGACTGGGCGTTCGGCATCGGGCTGAAGTACACCTTCCTGTCACCGAACTCGCGGCCGGCGCAGATCAGCGCCGCGCGTGCACAACAGGACCAGGCCGAAGCCGGCCTGCGCGAGGCCGAGAACCAGGTCGCACTGGGTGTGCGCAAGGCCTGGAACGAACTGGAAACCGCGCGCCAGCAGTTCGTGCTGCTCGACAGCAGCATCGCCCAGGCACAGGAAAACCTGCGCCTGCAGGAGCTGGCATTCCGCGAAGGCCAGGCCACCTCGCTGGATGTGATCGATGCGCGGCTCGGCCTGGGCGGCGCCCGTGTCGAGCGCGCACAGGCCGCCTACCAATACGACATTGCGCTGGCACAGTTGCTGGAGATCAGTGGACAGATGGACCGTTTCGAAGAATTCCGGCGGCGTGCGGACGAGGTGATCGACCATGAGTGACGTGCTGCACGACGATGCGACGACGCCCCCCGGCAAGCGACGGCTGGGACCGATCCTGCTGGTGGTCCTCCTGGTCGCGGTGGTGCTGGGCCTGTGGCTGGCCTGGCGCAGCCCGGCCGACCAGATCCAGGGCATGGCCGATGCGGATACGATCAACGTGGCCGCCAAGATCACCGCGCGCGTGGCCGAGCTGAAGGTGCGCGAGGGCGATCGCGTGCAGCCCGGGCAGGTGCTGTTCCTGCTCGACAGCCCCGAAGTGGCCGCCAAGGAACAGCAGGCGCACGGCGCATTGGCGGCTGCGCAGGCGGTGGCCGACAAGGCCGACGAAGGCGCGCGCAGCGAAGACATCCGCGCCGCCGAAGCGAACTGGAAGCGCGCCGAAGCCGGCGCGGCACTGGCCGAAGCCACCTACCGGCGCGTGCAGAACCTGTTCAACGAAGGGGTGATGACCCGGCAGAAGCGCGATGAAGCGCATGCCCAGGCCACCAGTTCGCGCGAACTGGCCCGCGCCGCCCGCGCGCAGTACGACATGGCATTGGCCGGCGCCCGAGAGCAGGACAAGCGCGCCGCGCAGGGCCAGGTGCAGCAGGCGCAGGGCGCGGTGGCCGAAGTCAACGCGGCGCGTGCCGAAGTGGAGGGACGCGCGCCGGTGGCGGGCGAGATCAACAAGCGCATGGCCGACCCGGGCGAGCTGGTGCCGGCCGGCTATCCGGTGTTCACCCTGGTCGACATCGACCGCATGTGGGTCGCCATGAACCTGCGCGAATCGCAGATGCAGGGCCTGAAGGTCGGCAGCAAGCTGCAGGGCAGCGTGCCGGCGCTCGGCCTGGACGGCGAATTCGAGGTCTACTTCATCAATCCGGCCGGTGACTATGCAACCTGGCGTACCACCCGCCAGTCGTCCGGCTATGACGTCCGCAGCTTCGAGGTGCGGGTGCGCCCGGTACGCCGCATCGAGGGCTTCCGCCCCGGCATGAGCGTGCTGTTCGCATGGCCCCAGCACTGAGCCCGGACCGCAACGGCTTCGCCGCTTCGTGGCGACGCGAGCTGCAGTCGCTGCGCGGCAACCGTGCCGACCTGCTGCTGGTCACCTTGCTGCCACTACTGATGCTGGTAGTGATGGCATGGATGTTCACGCCGTCGGTGATGCGCGACATCCCGATTGCTGTGGTTGACCTTGACCACAGCAGTGACAGCCGCCTGCTGCTGCGCATGCTCGACGCCAGTCCCGGCGTACGCGTCGCCAGCCAGCCAGCGGACATGGAAGACGCACGTTCGCAGCTGCGCCGCCTGGATGTATTCGCCATCGTGCTGGTGCCGCGCGACGTCACCCGCCAAGCGCTGCGCGGCCGCCAGGGCACGGTGTTCGCCTATTACAACGCCACGTACATGACCACCGGCCAGTCGGCGGCGCGCGACATCGGCGAGGCGGTTTCCGCATGGAATGCACGCCTGCTGCGCGAGCGCATTGGCCTGCAGGTCGGCCCGGGCAAGCTGCGTGCGGCGCCGATCGCTGTGCAGTCGGACATCCTCTACAACCCGGCACGCAGCTACGAGCTGTTCCTGCTGCCGCTGATCTTCCCGGCGGTGCTGTCACTGGTACTGGCACTTGCGGTGGCCGGCAGCCTCGGCCGCGAGGTCCGCGATGGCACCCTGCCCGCCTGGCTGGGCCGCACGCCGTGGTCGGCGATTGCCGGCAAGGTCGCGCCGTACCTCCTGCTGTTCTCGCTGTATGGCGCGCTCGGCATCGGTTACCTGGCATGGCTGCGTGGCGACGGCGTGGCCGGCAGCGTACTTCTGCTGCTGCTCGCGCAGCCGTTGTTCTACCTGGCCACCGCCGCCTACGCGCTGTTCTTCGTCGGCGTCACCCGCGACATGGGCACCGCACTGTCCGCGGTGGGCCTCAGCATCGGCACCGCACTGGCGTTCTCCAGCGCCACGTTCCCGGTGCTGGACGGGCCGTTGTTCACCCGCATCTGGCATCAGCTGCTGCCATTGAGCGCCTACATCAAGCTGCAGACCCAACAGCAGTTCATCGGCTCGCCGCTGCAGGTTTCGGCATGGCCGCTGGCTACGCTGCTATTGATGACGGTGGTGGCCGGGGGCATCGGCGGGCTGCGCCTGATCGCCTTTGCGCGTACCCCAGAAGCCGCACAGCCGGCGGGGGGCGACGCATGAGCGTACTCTGGCGCAGCCTCCGGCAGACCCTGATGGCGGTCCTGTGCGACCGCTACGCGATCGTGGTGATGGTCGGTGCAGTGATCCTGTACTCGTTCTTCTATCCGGCCGCCTACCGGCACCAGGTGGCCGGCAACCTGCCGGTGCTGGTGGTGGACGAAGACCACAGCGCGACCAGCCGCGAGCTGCTGCGCAAGCTCGACGCACTGCGCGTTGCGCGCGTGGTCGGGCAACCGGCGGACGTCGACAGCGCACGCCGGCAGCTGGAAGCCGGCCAGGCCGAGGGGATCGTCGTGATCCCGGCCAATCTGGAGCGCGACATCCTGCGCGGCCATCCAGCCAAGCTGGTACTGCTTGGCAACGGCGCCTACCTGGGCCGCGCCAGCTGGGTGCTGGGCAGCGTAGCTGACGCGCTGGGTGCGTTCGGGCGTGATGCCGTGGTCGGCCAGGCCGCCTTCATGGGTGCACCCCAGGCCCTGCCGGTCACGCTTGTGCAGCGTCCGCTGCACAACACCCAGGAAGGCTATGGCAGCGCGATCGTGCCCGGGGTGGCCGAGCTGATCGTGCACCAGACGCTGTTGATGGGCATCGGCGTTCTGCTCGGCGGCCGCCGCCTCGCACTGGGCCGGCGCCTGCGCTTCGACCTGCCGACGCTGGCCGGCATGGCGTTGGGCTTCGGCCTGATCGGACTGTTCGGCCTGTTCTGGTACGCCGGTTTCACTGCCTGGGCGCAGGACTACCCGCGCGGCGGCAACCCGATAGGCCAGCTGCTGGGCGGCACCTTGTTCATCGCCGTCACCGTGGCCTTCGGCCTGTTGGTCGGCAGCTTCTTCCGCACCCGCGAGCGCGCCTTCCAGTACATCGTCGCCACCTCGATCCCGCTGTTTTTCCTGGCCAACCTGTCGTGGCCGGCGGTGATGACGCCGCAACCGCTGGTCTGGCTGGCACAGCTGCTGCCCACCACCTCGGGCATCAACCTGATGGTGCGCCTGAACCAGATGGATGCCCGCCTGACCGACGTCAGCCACGAACTGATCACCCTCACCCTTCTGCTGCTGCTTTACGGCAGCCTCGCCGCCTGGCGCCTCCTGGCCCGAAAAGGGGACGGAGGGGATTAAGTCGCAGGCAACCTGTTCAAGGGCCGCGGCATGGCCGCTTCGAGCCGACGCTCAGGGATCCGGGGCGTACCAGAACGGGATGCGGAACGCGCGACGCCGTCCGCCCCCGCGCTCGCCGCCTGTGGCATTCCACACCAGTTCCAGGTCATGGCGTCCGGGCGCGAGGCCGCGGGTAGGCAGGTACCCCACCAGGCCACGCATATCCAGGTCGCGCCGCTCCATGGGCACGAAGCCATGCAGGTCGACCGGGGTGCCGTCCAGCTTGACCTGCCAGAGCCGGGAAAGGCACTCCACTGCGGCGTTGGCGGCCTGTTGCCCGGAGGCTTCATTGTGCGCGTCCGGAAGTGCGGTGCAATGCTGGCGCGCCAGCGGATTGTCGCGTTGCGGGCGATGCGGAATGAACACGCGAAGCTGCCCACCGCTGATCGTGTCCGACGGGATCATCGGGTACGGCAGCAGCTGGTCATGCGCCGAACGCATCGATTCGTAATGCGCACTCAGCATGCCGTGCTCAACCGCCGCTTCCGTGACGATCTGGTACCGGTTGAACAGCGAGAACTTCAACGACGCCATCACCTGCACGGCGGCCAGCAGCATCGCTACCAGCACCGCGAACAGGTAGGCCGCCATGAACGAGCGCGAGCGCAGGTTGCTCTGCATGGTCAGCTGCATGGTCTGCATCAGGCGCAACAGCGGAACCCGTTGCAGGGCCGCCAGCATGCCCTGCAGGAGTCGCTGCGGTCGCTCATGGGGCTGCCCGCGCGCCTGCCGCCGCGCCACGATCTTTTCCAGGATCCCGGGGGTAACAGCCAGCGTCAACAGTGCGGCCAGCACGCTGCACAGGGCGAGCATGGCGACATGATCGGCGCCACCTGACAGCGCGCCGATCACCATCGACACACCGAGCGTCAGGACGGCCAACACCAGCGTGCCCGCCAATGTCTGTACGGCAAGCAGGGTGGTCGAGAACAGCATCGTCGCCAGCCGGTCGGCCCGTTCGATGCTGCCATCGAGGCCTCCGTCCCGGGCCTGCAGGAAAGCGCGCGTGACCGCCCCCATTCTTGGCAGGCGCGCCCAGTCAATGCCATCGGGGAAATGCGACCGGAGGCCGATCAGCCCGATCCAGTAGCCGCGCACCGTGAGGTGGATGATCAAGGCGACTGCCAGCACATAGCACATGCCGACACTGATGCTGAAACCGAACCAGAGCATCTGGAAGTACATACCTTCGGTGTGCAGGCTGCTGCGCGCCCAGGCGTCGAACAGATAGCCCGGCACGGCCAGCAGCGCGAACGCCAGCAGGCCCGAAATGAACAGCTCGAGTTCATCGGTGCGATCACGCACCCGTTGGGTATGGGCGGTCGCTTCCGCTATCGGGTCATGCCCGGCGAGCGGTGCCGGTTGGGGAGCTGGAGCCGATTCGTTCACTGGACGTTCATCCGTTGAGTCGGCGCAGTATAGGCATGACGCCAGATTCAGCGATACGGGTCCGGAACGACGAACGCCGGCGCGGGGCCGGCGTTCGAATATTGCGATGTGGAAGGGCCGAACAGGTGTGGCAGCGACCGATCAACGATAGACGCGTTCGCAGCGGCGCTCGACGACGCGGTCGCCGTTCTTCTGCTGGCTGTTGCCCTGGATCTGGCGACCAGCCGCACCACCGGCCACGGCGCCCGCCACGGTGGCGAGCTTCTTGCCGTTGCCGCCGCCCACCTGGTTGCCCAGCAGGCCGCCGATTACCGCGCCGGTTGCCGTACCGGCAATGCGGTTCGGATCGCGCGAGTTGCGCTGCACTTCCACGTTCTTGCAGACCACGCGGCTACCGTCGTTGAACCTGCGCCCCTCATCACGCGGGCCGTAAGTCTGCGCGCCGGCCACCGACGAGGCCGCCAGCAGGGTACCCAGCACAAGCAATCGGGTCGAGGTCTTCATGGCCATCTCCTGAGTTCCGGTACGGGGCCAGTGTCCCCCAGCGGTTGGCAACCGGAAGTGAAATGGGCGTGCCCCCAACCTCGCCGGCCATCGCGCGTTCAGGGAAAAAATCCGCGCCCATCACGGTCAACGATCGTGATGGGCGCCGTCTCCCTGCCGGCATGCGCTGTTGCTAGAACTCTTCCCAGCCGCCCGCGTTCGCAGCCAGCGTCGGCTCGATGCGTGGTACCAGTACCCCCGGCCGGCGTACCGGAGTCACTTTCGCCGCGACTGCGGCCAGGACCGGGCGCACGGCTGCGGCCGTGGTTGCCGCACTGATGCGGAACACCGAAACCGCTTCGGCCAGCAGATTGGCCTGCTCCTCCATGGAACGAGCCGCGGCGCTGGCCTCTTCCACCAGCGCCGCGTTCTGCTGCGTGGTCTCGTCCATCTGCACCACCGCCTGGTTGACCTGTTCAATGCCCGAGCTCTGCTCCTGCGATGCGGCAGATATCTCGGCCATGATGTCGGTCACCCGCTGCACCGAGGCCACCACCTCGCCCATGGTGGTGCCAGCCTGGCGGACCAGCGCCGAGCCGTCGGCGACCTTGCCAACCGAATCCTCGATCAGGCCCTTGATTTCCTTGGCCGCACCCGCCGAGCGCTGAGCCAGTGTGCGCACCTCGCTGGCCACCACCGCAAAGCCCCTGCCCTGTTCACCAGCTCGCGCGGCTTCCACCGCCGCGTTCAACGCCAGGATGTTGGTCTGGAAAGCAATGCCATCGATGACCGAGATGATCTCAGCGATCTTTTTCGACGAGGCCTCGATCGCCGACATCGTGGTGACTACCTGGCCGACCACCTCGCCGCCCTGCGAAGCGACACCGTGCGCGCCGATCGCGAGTTGATTGGCCTGGCGTGCGTGCTCGGCATTCTGCTTCACGGTGGAGGTCAGTTCCTCCATCGACGCCGCAGTCTCTTCCAGGTTCGCCGCCTGCTGCTCGGTGCGCCGCGACAGGTCGGTGTTGCCCGCGGCGATCTCGCCTGCCGCCAAGTTGATGCTGGACGCGCTGGCCTGGATGCGGCCGACGATCTGCGTGAGCTGGTCGACGGTGGCGTTGCAGTCATCGCGCATCCGGGCGAACACGCCGTGGAAGTCCCCCTGCATGCGCACGGTCAGGTCACCGCGCGAGATGGACTGCAACAGGCTCGATACCTGCACCAGGTTCTCGTCGGTGGTCTGCATCAGCCGGTTGAGCCCGGCCACCATGTCGTGGAAATCGTGAGCGAAGCGCTGCTCGTCACCGCGCAGGCTGAAGTCCCCCGCCGCTGCTGCCGTCGCCAGCCTGCGGATCTCACCGTTGATCGCTGACAGGCTGGCCTTGGTCTCGTCCATCGCCTGGGTGATCGCGGCCTTCTCGCCCGGCAGAGGATCCATGTCTACCGATAGATCGCCCCGGGCGTAGTGCTTCATTACTTCGATCAACCGGTTCTGCACCTGCACATGCGAGCCGACCAGCGCATTGGTCTCGTGCACCATGCGCCCGTAGTCACCGGGGAAGGCGCTCTCATCCATGCGATAGCTGAGGCTGCCCGCATCGTGCTGGCGAGCCAGTTCCCCCTGCGCCGCCATCACAGACTGCAATTGCGCCTGCATGCGCTGCATCGACCTGAGCAGCTGCGTCACCTCATCGTTGCCGGAGGCGTCGATGCTGCTGTCCAGCCGCCCGTTGGCGATGCCATCGGCGAGCTTCACGGCTCCCTCCAGCGGCCGGGTCAGGCTGCGGGTGATGGCCCATGCGGCCAGCGAGCCGAGTATCAGGCTCAGCACGCCGAACACGATCGACAAGGTGCCGGTCCACGCCTCGGTCGCGCGGTAGTCCTCGCGGCTGCGCGCCGTCAGCACCTCCTGGTGCCGCAGCAGGGTGGAGATCGCCTCGTTCCAGGCCGTCGCCAGGCCCTGCTCGGCAAGCAGCTCCTTGGCTGCACCGTCGAAATCGCCGGCCTTCATGCGCTCATGCAGTTGCCGGGTGGACGCGTCGGTGGCCTTGCGTGCCGCGTCGATCCGCGCGACCAGCGTATCGCCGGTGGCATCACGCGGAATCTTGATGTACTTGGCCCATATGGCGTCGTACGCCTGCGACAGCTCCTGCGCCTTCCGATAATCCCTGTCGAAATCCTCACCGCGCTTGATCACCATCAGCCGGCGCTGCATCAGCACCGCATTGTTGGTATCCAGCATCTCGTTCAACAACCGCATTTTCACCATGTTGACGTCCACCACTTTCTCGAACTGGGTGGACTTCAGGTGATTTCCGTACAGCGCCAGGCCGACGATGGCGACGATGAACAGCAGCAGCAAACCAAACCCGGCGCCCAGCCGGGATCCCACTCGGAGGTTGCGTAAGGCGAGCATCTCAATTCCCTTGATCAATGGCCTACGGTCGATGGCGGCGCAGGCAGGGGAAACTTTATGGGCCGATATTATTGTATCGATCCAGATATCCTGAAATGTGCGGGCTGTTGTGAAAACCGCGCACCGGCAAATTCCTGCAGCCGCGCATTGCAAACGTGCATCGGACCACCCAATATTCGACCTGAATGCGGGTTATTCATTTTGCGAGCCGGTGACGGCGCATGGAGAACGAGTAGCCAGCATTAACTTGGGCTGCGAAGAAGCCATCAGAGGCATGTGCCACGCTTCCTTCCGCCTCTGGCCTGGGAAAGAACGTTCGATACTTTCTCGAGAAAGCCCCATGAACTCGCGCTCAGTATCGGTGTTTCTCCGGAGTAGTCCCTGGCATCCATGACCGATGCAGAAGATGCATGGCGGCGTGGCGTCCGCCCACTGCAGAGCAAGCCACCACGTAGCCAGTGCAATGATTCGCATCGTCGCTGGCCCTCTACGCATCCTTCGACGTCCGTCGTGACCTGTGGCAAAGGCGCACCGCGATGCCATATGGCATTCAGCCCGGACCGACCGCGCAAAGCTCTCTCGTGCTGGGCCATCACCAACAGCGCGGACCACGCTACAGTCGGCGCATGACCCTCGTCCTGCAGATTGAAGGCGCCGCCATTGATGACATCGCCAGCCTTTACACGGAGATCAACCGCGTGTTCATGGCCGGCGAGGCATGGCAGCTCGGGCCGAGCCTGGACGCACTGGACGACCTGCTGCATGGCGGCTATGGCGCACTGGCTGGCCACGCGCAGGCCACGCTGATCTGGCGCGATATCGCCCACAGCCGTTCGGCGCTGGGCGTGGAGGCGACCTGCCAGTGGCTGCAGGCCAAGCTGGACGCACCAGGCAGCTTCAACGCGCGGGCGATCGCCCGCCGGCTGCAGGCGGTGCGACAGGGCGAGGGCCCGACCTACTTCGAGATCGTCATGCAGATCTTCGACAGCCATCGGCAGATCACCCTGGTCCCGGCCTGAACCCTTTTTCGTGCCGCACCGGCCTGCCACCAGTGGCGGCAGCCCTGCGCCCCAGCAGTTACCATGGACGGCCCTGTACCGGCTCCGCTGCCGCCGCCCTCCGGCGCGGCCGGACGCCCCGATTCACGAGTCCCATGTCCAAAGACAAGTCCGCCGAACATACCCCGTTGATGAAGCAGAACGGGTGCAGAGAGATCTTATGGGAAAATTCCTTTGTGCAGCAACGGAATCGAATGTTGTTGAGTTGCAGGAAGGGCTGTCGCAACAATTCCGCAACAGGCAAATGAATCCAGGCCAGGCTCCCTCTCCACTGATGGCTTGGACGGCTTGCCGTCCAGGACAACACCATCAGACGCATCCCCTTGATTGCCGCTGCAGGCGGCCTCAAGTCCCCCCTGATCCAAACCGGATCTTTTGGAGCTCGATGCTATGCCTGCAATCAAGCGTTCCGAACTTCGTTATGAATACAGCTGGAGAGTCTCTGAGGGCGACAATCCTAAGCTGATAGCGGACGACGCCCATCACCTCAGCCGCAATGAGGGCTATGAGATGCTGCTCTATCTCAACAGCCTGACCGGCAAAGATGGCGTCGACCTCCCTGTCAAGACCCGTCTCATTGTTGAGTGGATGCTGAAAGAGCACTTCAAGTCCACTGCACCCGGACGCCAAACCGTTACCACATGGGTGGTGGACAACTGGAATCGGTTGTCGCCGCATTACCCTGGATGAGGCGATCCCAGGCGGGGAGCTTCGCCCTCCGCCTACTACTGCAGAGGAAAGCGGCTAAGGTGCAGTGACAGCTGGAAGGAAGTGACCTCCGCTCATTCGCAGGTCACGCCCTCACCCCTCTTATCGGCCTCAATTAAAACGCACCCAGTCGCGCCTTTTGCGACGATTTCCCGATATCGTGCGCATATGGAACACAGGGGACTCAAAATGGATCACGAGTATGTGGTGCTTGGCGGTGTCAATCGGGCGCAGATCGGAAAATATCTCGCCAGGACCGCGTCAGTGGTTTCAGGGATCTTGGTCTGGGCGCTCCTCGAAGCCGTAGACCTCGCAAAGGGGCTTGGGCTTGGCGCAAACCTGCCGCCCGTTATCCTCTCTCTAGCTGGTGCGGGCACGGTTTATACCGTTCTATACCTGATCTTCCGCCGCTGGATGTGGCGTGTGCCGCTCGTCGCAGGGTGGCTGAAGGTTGCGGATCTCTCGGGAACTTGGATCTGTGAGGGCCATCCATTTCCACGTCCTGACTCACTGGCCGTTGATTGGCAGGGAACCATGACGATCACCCAAGATTGGGACAAGGTGCGCATCCACCTCGACGCTGGGTTGTCCAAGTCCAACAGTGACGTTGCCGGACTCGTTTCCGACCCCATCGAAGGATTTGTTCTGCTTTACAGCTATCGCAACGACCCCAAGCCCGGCCGAACAGAGCTCAATGCGCATCGGGGGTTTGCAAAACTGGTCTTTGCTAAAGATCTTAAAACTGGCAAGGGCGACTATTTCAACGGTGACGGCCGCCACTCGTCGGGCACCCTCAAACTTCGGAGGCAGTAATGGCAAGAACCGTTGATCAGCGTATTGCCGCACTGAAAGCGCGACGCAGTGGCGAAGATCGAGTTAACCTCATGGCGCAGGATAGCGCTGCGCTGGCCAAGTACATAGAGAAGATTTGGAAGCAGGAGGCCTGGGAGACAAAAGCAACCAGCAAGCCCAACACTCGCTATGTTTTGGGTGCGATGCAGGAAGTCGACGCAGACTACACGCGCATCAGCATAGAGACCGCCCTGCGTGTAGCGAAGCAGCTAGGAAACCGCATCGAACGGTTCACGCTTGAGTTTCACCTACAAGGCTCCGTACCACTCAATGTGCACATTCGTGGCGTCAGCGATGTAGATCTTCTTACTCTTATCTCATCGCAATTTTTGAGCTACGACCCCAGCGGTCCGCGAGGAACATCAGGCGCCTACTACCCCACAACCCTAACTTCATTGCAGCAACTTAAAGACCTGCGCGCACAAGAAGAATCCGAGCTCGAAAGCGCCTTTCCAGCCGCGACAGTAGATAAGCGCGGGAGCAAAGCGATCAAGATCTCAGGCGGCTCTCTTCCCCGCTCAATTGATGTTGTGCCTTCCCATTGGTATGACTCTGCCGATTACCAACGTAGTGGAGCATTCCATGATCGGGGGGTCATCATCTTGGACAAGAAGAACAATGCCACGATGACTAACTACCCATTTAAGCACATCAAGGAAGTTTCAGATCGAGACCTTGTTGCCATGGGTTCTTTGAAGAAAGCCATTCGACTCATCAAGAATATCAAGGCAGACGCGGATCAGGACATCATGCTCACGAGCTTCGACCTTGCTGCCATCATGTTCCACGCCGACATGGCAGCTCTGCGGACCGGACATTCGTATGAGCTCGCCGTCTTAGCGGAGACTCAGCGCCATCTTGACGACCTGTATCATCGTCCCGATTACGCAAAGCTTTTACTCGTACCGGATGGGACGCGAGTCATCTTTGACAGTCCAGCCAAGTGGAGCTCCTTGTTGACCCTTTCTTGTGAAGTAGACAGGCTACTTGAAGCCGTCGCAAACGAGAACAGCATCGGACTTCCTGCGAACAACCACAGCGAGCGGCGCCAACTCATTAGATCCGTTCACTTATGACCTTCCGGGCACTCGAGGTACGCATACTCCACTCGTAGTAGCCGCTGGTCGTTACCTTAAGGCAGCGGCCCATCAGTCAGACTGGGAACTCGTTGAGGCAACGTTCGATCACCTGATACCTCAGGATGATCCCTTTGCAAAGAACGCCGCCGCTTCTCGCAAAAGACCCCGTTCCTGCTTTACCCACGCCAACTCGCGCTTGATTCGAGTCAACTCTTCGTCACGTGGCGTTCCGCTGCCATCGAAGGCGGCCGATTCCGAGTTCTACGCCTCGCGCTTCCAGCGGGTCAGCAGACTGTCGCGGGTTCCAACTCCCGGGCCACCTAGGCGTAGCTGATGCCCGGTTGGCTCATCTCCTCCACCGCACCGCGCTTGAGCTCGGCACTGAACTTCCTACGTATTGACATGAACACTCCTCATGGCCGGAGTCGGCCTTCTTTTAACTGTCCATGAGAACGGGCGGAACCCCCAGCGGCGGGGCAAGGCGAACCCTACATTGGTGGCTCGCGGGGCTGCTGGACTACCTGTTCATCCCTCCCGCGCGGGCAGCAGTCAGAGTCAGGATCCCAAAGCCAGATCGGAAATCGCGTTTCAGATGTCGACGGGTTTCGACATGCCCCCTATCGTTGGAGCCACTTGAAGCCAGGAAGCACCGCAGTGTCTTTGAACAACGCCCAACTCAAATGTGAAGATTTTCTACAGGAGCAGATCCGCCGAAACGAGGCCGAAGACATCGTTCCTTCGGAAAGTGAGGTGGCTCGGAATATGCTCAGCCGAGGACTGGAACTTCGCTCGGTCTACCAGGAACTTGAGCGGTCCCTGGGTTTTGACGGCATTGAGTGGAAGGTATTTCTTGAGTTCTGCGTGCTCGCCACTGGAGCGCATTGGACGCCCGAGAAGAACATCGCCGATCGTTCAGCCCGCAAGCGCTTGGACAAAGTCAATGAGGCCATTGCTGGCCTGGCGGATCACATGGCGGAACTACTGGAAGAAAGGGAACAGATAAACAACCGCGGACCGTTCAGCAGTGACACCTTGTATCACCCTGTCGAAGTCATCGACCGGGCCAGCGAATGTAATGGGCATTACAAGTCTTTCCTGAAGGAAAGGCTGGAAAACCTCTGTCAGTTCGACCTGAAGTATTGGCCAAGCCTCTCGGAAATGATTCGGGCCATTGGGACTGACGCAGAGAATGCCAATGTGCACTCCCATGACCCCCGCTCGGCGGCCATGTCCCAGACCTCACGCCCGTCCGTGGCTGACTTTGTTCGAGCCATTGAAGAGGGGATCGCGGAGAATCAACACGCAGGCTTGGGTGGGCTTCCTGCGTCGTTCCGCTTGTCCGATGAATCGATCGCAACCTTGGCGAACGTGCTGTTGAACCTTCCCGCGGAGTCCGCCAAGGATGCCAAGTATGTGAAGAATATCCGAGAGCGAGATCGTCGACGGACCTAAGATGCGTTTCTATCGCAGCCTTCACAGCTGACAAGCACTGTCCGGCTTCGCGTCTGCTCAACCGACTTAGTCGCCCATCCAGCGTCACTGAGAGGGACATCCACGTCTCGTCCTCAAACACAGTGTGGGCGCGCCTTCGAAGCAGGACCTACAGACCGTTGTGTTCCTGATACCTTTTGGCTGCAACGTTTTAGGGCCTTCAGTCTCAGCACTAAATGAGACACCCTCCGACCTAGCTTGACCTCCAAGACAGTTGGCTTATCGTATGAATATGCGCCCCCTACTGACCCCTGCCGATTGTTCCACGGGCACCTGGCTCCCGCCAGTGTCTTGGTACCAATCTCGCGTGCTTTGGCGCGAGGTGGGCCGCCGCTTGCCTCACCACCCGGAAGTTTTGGCCACGGCCAGGACGTATTTGGAGATTGCTCTTGAAACAGGCGAACATGCCTGCTCGCCCCAATACCTGCATCGCTGGCGAGAACTCATTGAGCAAGGTATAGCAGCAGTCGTGGAGGTGCTCACCTCTGTAGACGACAATGAGGGCCAGGTGTTGCGCTCGTGCTCCCCTGCCCCCTTCCTGTCCTTGATTTCCGAGCAAGAGCGGAATCGATTGTTTGACTTGGTCAAGTGGGAAGTTCGAGCGCTGAGGCACAATGAAGCCAGAGCAGCTTGACCACGTCCTGCGCGCAGTCGATGAGGCAACCGGGCATGAGCACCGATTCCTACTGATCGGCAGCCAAGCCATTTTGGCTCATCTCGATCCTAGATATTTTTCGTCCGATGTTTTGTTCTTCTCCAGGGAAATCGACATCGCCCTGTTGGATGAACCGCAACGAGAGTCAGAAGCCGTTGCGGACATCATCGACAAGAACTTCGGCGATGCCTCAATTTTTGACCGGACTTATGGCTACCATGCAGATGGCGTGGAAGTCGCCACAGCGATCCTAGCTCCTGGTTGGCGCGATAGGCTCATCCCATACCAATCAGGCGATGTCGCACGGGATACCTTTATGGCGCTTTCGTATGAGGACCTGCTGATCTCCAAGCTCTGTGCTGGCCGCGACAAGGACATCGATTTTGTCAAAGGCATGGCTGCCATTGGGCATCCCAGACTGTCGGAGGTCGAAAGGCTCCTAGAGACCCTTCCAGACTCCGCTAATAAGCACCGTGCGATGGCTTGGTGGAGTGCGTTTTCCGCCGTAAACGATCGCTAGAAGCCCCCTTAGAAGAGATCGTTGACTCAGTGGCAGGGTCAGCCGACTGCTTAGCCGCTCAGCGTTTCCTCGTAAACCGGATAGTCGGTGTCGCCCTTGATGCCGATCACCCCGTAGGACGCGCTGCGATCAGGTTCCGACAACGGCCATACACGCTCGTTAGCTGCTGGGGGTTGCCGTGCGATTCCCACAGTCAAAGCTGGGCCCAGTCGACGCCGCATAGGCCAGCGGCTCGTCCGAGTTGGACTGTTGGTAATCGTCCACCTTCGTCGAGATCGCTGAATCATAAGCAGGATCAACGTCCATTGCCTGTGACTCTTCGACTGGAGCCGCAGCTGCGGGAGCCATGGCTTGTGTTCGGGTCCGAACATTGGAGCTGATTGCCGCTCCAATGCCGATGAGATCTCCAGGAAGTACCTGGACCTCGACCAAGTGCTGTCCATTGACTGCCTGGGAGGTGTATTCAAGCCGCAGCTTGTAGACGTCCTGTCTGGGATTGTTAAAGGGGACGGTCAGATCGGCTTCGCAACTGTAGCGGCTGATCTTGCCGTCAAAGCTCGTCGGATGCGGAGTTCTTTAGCGAGCCATGTTGGGCCTACCGTCACCTAGCGCCGGCCAAGTCAGCCCGTGCTGAGGGACCGACTGTGCGACGGCGGCCGGGCTTTCAAGGGGCGGTCCCGAACCAGCAAGTTCTCTTCGACTAAGTAGCAATTGTGTGCGCAATTCCCTGCTGAGTGCCCTTGCTAATTTTCACTTAACTGGTTGGCTACGAGCACACACCAACCGAGGACGCACATTGCTAGATCCACGAACCCAAATCGCCGCGCTACTTCTGAGCGGCAGCTTCAATCCCACCGTCCATCGCCCTCGCGAAGAGCGCTTGGGAGACATTCAAGCCGCTCTGGAGCTCGCGGAGCGCGTCCTGGGCAGCTCTTCAGGAAAAAGTCCGATCCAACCCATCGATGCTCAGTTGACCGACGACGGGAACACACCAACGACGGAGGAACCATGACTGATCCACAAACCCGAATCGCCGCGCTGGTTTTAAGCGGCACCATCGAACGAGCGGCTCAGCGTACACAGCAGGAGCGCTCAGAAGATGTTCGAGTGGCCTTGGAGGTCGCCGCCGAGGTTTTGCGCCAGCGCGCAGGCGGAAACCCAGTCGACCTCATTCATGACAGGCCTCACCTTCAGCCACGGCCCGCTCCTACAACCAAGGAACGCGTCGAGGTAAAAGAGGATCTGGCTCCGTTGGACCAACTGCTCGCTGATCGGCGGGGAATCAGGCCCTCGGCCAAGCCGCCAACGACCAAACGGCCAACGCTTCATTGAACTTCCCAAGCCCCCCGCCACAGCGGGGGCTCTTCATTGCTGTCAGTGAAGCCTTGGCCGAGGCGTGGCCTGCGGCATGGATACAGTCAGCTTTGCGGGGTCTCCCGTTTCGTGAAGCGGATCCCCCAACTGATCCAGGGCTACCCTGCTGCCGGCTTCCAACTCTGCCACGGCGGCTGACAGCTGATTCGCACAGGCCTCTTCCTGACCGTCCTCGATCTTTGTACGAGCTTTTCTCAGGGCATCCAAACGCTGCTCGATTGCGGCCAAGCGACGTCCGCGACGCCGGGCCCAAGCCACCAGTGCAGCGCCTGTCGGCCGGGGCTGCTGTTCGATGAAGTCCTCCAACGACCGCTCCGCGCGCGTCAGAAGCGATGCAGCCCGTCGTTCAGCCTCTACCCGCCGCACCCACTCTGTAGCTCGTCGTCTCACCGCGGCCAAGCCTCTCAGCGCTCGCTGGACATCCTTGCGCACCCTTGTTCCCACGCTCCCGTTGCCAATGGCCGAGTCCAAGCGACGTAGAAGCACGAGTGTGGAGCGAAGCGCCCCCTCAAGGCCCGCAGCCACCACGTCACGCCAAAGTCCCCATGCCCTTTCCATCAGTGACTGCAGCGAGGGTTCAGGTGCATTGGGAAGAGTGCGGATGGCCAAAACTCCTCGCCGACTGAATCCCTTTACGTCCTCGATGTAGCTTGTACCCGATTTCGGCCCCAGCGCAATACGGTTCGATGGCGGCGTTGCATGTCCGTGAGCTGGGTCCGTATCCGTGGCTGCTTTCTCAAACCGTATTGCTGCCTGATGCGCGGATCTCTGATTGTCCGCAACGATGTTGCCCAAGACTTTTCCGACATCGGTCTCCACGCCTCGTCGTTCCAACGCTGAGGCCTGCTGGCCTAGGTGGAAGGTTGGGCGCCGTCCCAGAATTGCTGCTGCGACGATGTCTCCCCGGTCAAGCGCGTCCTCCGCCTGCGCTTCCAAGCTTCGATGGTCTACCGACACTTCGATCTCGGCCGCGGCCAGGTGCTGGTTTGTCAGCTGGGCCACCATCGCTCGGAGCCACTCCACTTCGCTGCGCCCAGAGGGTCCACCGTCGAGCTCGCGCGTTTTGTCCGCAAGCCCTTCGGCGTCCAAGCGGCGCGTCGTGGCGAGGATGTGTACGTGCCAATTAAGTCCGTCGTTACTGCCCGGCGAGTGGATGCTGGCTTGAACTGCAAAGCCGTAGCGATCAACCAATGCGCGGGCTATGTCCGCCGTCAGGGCCGAGCGCTGCGGCCCGTTGAGCTCGTGCGGAAGTGCGATCTCAAACTCGCGGGCCACGGTTGCGTCCTTTCGCCTCTCGGCCGCCTCGGCCGCTTGCCATAGCTTTGCGGCGTCGAGCGACCAGTCTGGCGCCTTCAAAGGCACCACCCAGCGGCTCTCGACCACTCCGCCTCTGCGAGAGTAGTCGTGCCGCGCTCCCGTGCGCTCATCTACGAGCGATAAGCCCGCGCGGTAGGCGGCGGCGGCAACGGCCGAATGGCCTTTGGCACGGGAGAAGGTTTTGACACGGGTGTGGTATATCGCCATGCAGAGAGCTCCAGTTCTTTGAGCTCTTTATGCCTTTGAATTTGCCGTTGGCAAGTCGCAAAGCGGCTTGGGGTTCAAGGGGCGAAGCACTTTGCGCACGCATCACTTGTGATGCCTAAGTGCGCTTTTCGCTCTTTGCATTTGCATCTTTCTTTTCTGATTTTCTGAATTGCATCAAGTGCGAAAGCGATGCGCCATAAATAGGTTGACGGATGAGAAATCATTGCTTCACTGAGGGAGACTTCACTAGGAGAAGATCATGTCATCCACCAATCACTACCGCGATCAGATCCAACGGGCCACCCATCGGCTGGCCCAGCTTCAAGCCAGGGAGCTTCTGGCGCATCAGCGGCAGGATGCCCGGGAGAAGGCCATCAAGCGCCGCGACGACGCCAAGCGCAGACGACAAGTGGCCGAACTCGTTTTCCTGGCCGGGGCCCAGAACCTGCCAGACAACGAGATCGTCGCAGCCCTGCAGCGGCACATGCTTGCGGTGAACGAAACACGGCTCTCACCACCCCACTGATCATCCCAGCTCACTCGTACGGCCATCAACGTCAAGGCTTGGGGCAGGCACGCCAGTGCCCTGGACGCCAATACTGAATGGGCGAATCCTGGCCATCCCAGAGCCTCGCCCCGTCCTGGCTATGCGCGTCTCACGTGGGGTTGGCGAGCTACAATGCCCCAAAAGGAAGCGCCAAAGGCAGGGGGCCACATGGCGAGAAGGAAGCAAACCGCAGGCGGCTGGATCGTCGCAATCCTGGTCGTCATAGCATTGGTGCCAAAGGAAGTCTGGATCGGTTTGGGGATCGTCCTTGCGGTGGCCGCCGCCGTTTGGCTCTGGGCCAAGTGGCAGGCGATGCGCCCGAAAAAGACACCCTCTCCCGCCAAGCCGGTCCCCGCTCCAGAGCCGACCTTGGCGGAGTTGATCAAGGCATCCGCTCTTCCATCTGGGCAGGCGGCACAGAGACAGCCCCGCGCAGAAGCTGCCCAACCGGCGAGACCCGCGAATATTGAATCGGGCACGTCCTCGGGATCGGTCGGCGCTGCGGTGCCAGAAGATGCGCGCCCGCTCGGCTCTGAGGGGCGCTCGGCGCTGCCTGCGGCGCAGGCCCCGAGCAAAGCGCCCCCGGAGACTCTTTCGCCGCCCCGTCCTGGCAATTTGGAAGAGGCCAAAGCCGCGGTGAGCATGCGCCTTGCCATCGAGTCCGCCGCACGGGTGCTGACGGCCGTGGGCTCCGCAAACCCTTCTACCCCCTACCCCTACCAACCTGACGAGGAACGCATTGAGCGCGCGCGCCCGGGCAACCTCGCTGCGGCGAAACTTGCCGTGACCCAGCGCTTGGCCGCGACTTCGCAAGATGAGCTGGTCGAGCCGCTGATCCAGTTCGCCACAAACGCGGACACAGCCTCGGGAGAAACCTTGACGGGCACCATAGATGGGCGAGCGCACTCGGACTCAAGAGCCGCGGAGCAGACTAACCCTCCCCACACGAACGGAACCCGCGACGCAGGTGCAATGACGCCGCCGCCCCCGCTTCCATCGCGGGCTTCGCCTCCCTCCCTGCCCGATGAGCTCCGGCGGGTGGCCATCGACGCCGGAACGCCGGCAAAGCAATTCACGGTACCCCGCCCCCCCGAGGGCTGGGACAAGACCCGCTGGCTCGGCGCCCAGGACGAGATCGAGATCGCGGGCATTGTTATCCGGGGCGGCCTGTTCTACACAGGTCCGCGGCTGACCACCCCTGGCACGCGTGAGAACGAGCCCAGCTTGGTCAATGGCGTTCTTGCCGTTGGGCGATACGGGGATTACCGGTCCACGACGCGCTACTGGGGAGGCTACGCAGATTTTGAACCCGCTGAACGCCACGCCTATCTGAAGTGGCTCGCTTCGGACCGTACCGATCCCGGCTGCGCAATCCAGTATGTTCGATTGTTCCTGTTTGGATTGGAGCGTCGCATCTTGCTGGATTCGGGGAACGATCCGGATTCCAAGCAAGACTGGCCCGCTATCAAGGCGATGCTCCGCCGTTTGTCGTCTGCTTATGCCGCCGTGCTTCCGAATGTCCACGGTCATGTCAACAGCCTGCTCGACTGGATGGCTCTGACCGAAGCAGGCGAACAGCTTTACAACGCGCCGCTTCCCGCGTTCGAACGAACTTACGAACTGCCTTTCTACATCCGCTTGGCCCTGGGGCAATGCTCCTTGGATCGAGTCCCCGTGCCCGCCGCGCTGGCCACGGCCTGGGTGCGGCTCAATCCAGAGATTCCGCTGCGAACCGCCGCAACGCGTTGTGCGGAAGAGTTCGATCGCCTTTTCGCTCTGCGGTATCAAGAGACGTTCGGCCCTGGAATGGTGCTGCCAAAAAACCGCACCAAGCTGAAGTTCACACGCCGCCCCTTTAACCCGGCCTTGGACCGGACTGATGCCGGCACCAAGACTTTCGGTGACATTCCCGATGTCACCGCATTGCGAGCGCCCCTAAAGGCGCTGCAGGAACTTGTTTCTCAGTGCACGGAGGACCTCGGAGCCTTCAGCCGGCTCGTGGGCAAGAACCCCGAGGCCCGCCAATCCATTGAGGGCACCTTGCTGCTTCCGTCAGAGATCTGGCCGCTGGCCACGCGGACCGCATTGGCCGAAGTCGCTTCGGATGTTCAAACCGCCAATTTGTCGATCAAGCTGACCGACCTATTGGAAAGGCTTGGGGCAGTCGGAACCACCCTGGGCAAGGACAAAATTCGGGAACTCGCACGAGCACTAGAGCAGTCCAAGGTCGGCATGGAACCCAATGTGCTCGAAGGCGCGCGGGTGCCTGGCGAGAACGACCCTATCGTTCTCTTCCCCCTGCTTCCCGACCAAACCCATCGAACCGACGCTCAGGCCTATCAAACGGCCCAGTTGACCCTGCAACTCGCCTCGACGGTCGCTCAGTCTGATGGCACGTTCAGCACCCACGAACTTGAGCACCTTTCACGCGAAATCGAAAGCTGGACGCATCTGAGCGAGGGTGACCGACGGCGTCTGCGCGCGCACCTTGATCTCTTGGCGATGGCACCGCTTTCCTTGCCTACGCTGCGCAAGAAGCTGGATCCGCTCAGCGGGGACATAAAGGACGCCATCGCCGGGTCCATGGCCACGCTCGCCCAAGTCGACGGGATGGTCTCCCCAGAGGAGGTCCGGTTCTTGGAGCGCGTCTACAAAGCGTTGGGCGTGGATCCCGCTCGTGTGTTCAGCGACGTCCATGCCCCACGCCCGCCCAAAGCCCCCAGCGCATTGCCCAAGGCTGCGTCTGGCGCATTCCAACTCGATCCCGACCGGATCGCTGCTCTTCAGCGGGACACAGCCCAAGTCTCCGCATTGCTCGCCAACATTTTCACCGACGAGGAAGCGACTCCCCCTGATCTTGCGCCGGCGGAAGCGGTGAGTGCCGAGGTGGAGAGTGCTGGTCAGTTGCTCGGGCTTGATCAGGCACACAGCGCATTGCTGAGGCTAATGCTGTCGCGCCCCGTCTGGACCCGTGCAGAACTGGAAGATGGCGCGGCAGACATGGAGCTGATGCTCGACGGCGCGCTTGAACAAATCAACGATGCGTCGTTCGACGCTTACGACATTCCATTTTCCGACGGCGACGACCCGTTGGAGATCAACCCCGAATTCATTGAGAAGATCGAGCAATGAGCAGCCCAATCCGTTCCAGGGACCGCGACGCGGTGATCCAGTCGCTGCGCGCCGGCGTCGTTCCACGCGCCGGTCAGCATTTGATCCAGGTCGGGCGCGCCCGTGAAGTGCAAACCCTGGTCAGTGACATCGATCGGCTCGCCGATGGCGGCTCGTCCTTCCGCCTGGTGGTGGGTGAGTACGGCGCAGGCAAGACCTTTTTCTTGAACCTCGTTCGCGCCATTGCAATGGAGCGGAAGCTCGTCGTGGCCAGCGCGGATCTGAATCCCGACAGGCGGTTGCATGCTTCAGGGGGGCAGGCCCGGTCGCTCTACGCGGAGCTCATGCGGAACTTGGCCACTCGGACCAAGCCCGACGGAGGCGCCCTGCCCGGGGTGGTAGAGAAGTTCATTTCGACCGCAGTGGCCGAATCCAAGTCGCAAGGCGTATCCACCGAGCAGGTCATTCGCGCGAAGCTCGAGCAGCTGAGCGAACTGGTGAACGGCTATGACTTTGCCGACGTGATCGCCGCTTATTGGAGAGGTTTCGAACAAGGCAACGAGCAGCTCAAGTCCGATGCCATTCGTTGGTTGCGTGGCGAATTTGCCACCCGGACGGACGCGCGTGCAGCGCTGGGCGTCCGAACCATCGTGGACGACGCATCGGTCTACGACCAGCTCAAGCTCATGGGCCGCTTTGTTCGGCTGGCGGGCTATAGCGGCCTGCTGGTGTGCCTGGACGAACTGGTCAACCTCTACAAGTTGGCCAACGCCCAGGCTCGGAATGCAAACTACGAACAGCTCCTGCGCATGCTCAACGACTCCCTGCAGGGCACTGCGGTTGGCCTTGGTTTTGTTCTGGGCGGCACCCCGGATTTCCTGATGGATACCCGCCGCGGCGTCTACAGCTATGAAGCTCTTCAGAGCCGCCTGGCCCAGAATACCTTTGCCACCAACGGGTTGGTGGATTTCAGCGGCCCTGTCGTTCGACTGTCGAGCCTGACAGCCGAAGACTTCTACGTCCTGCTCACCAAGATTCGCCATGTCTACGCTGCCGGCGACGCGGGCAAGTATCTCTTGCCCGATGAAGCCATTCACCAGTTCATGACCCATTGCGCCAATCGAATCGGCGATAACTTCTTCCGCACCCCGCGCACAACGATCACCGCCTTTATCAACCTCTTGGCCGTCTTGGAGCAGAACCCGGGCGTGGACTGGCAGGACCTGATCGGATCGGTCGAGGTGGCAGCTGACCACGGGGGCGACGGCGAATTGGTCGTGCAAGAGGACGACGAGCTGGCGTCGTTCAGGCTCTAACGATGACTGCCTCCAGCGCCTTCCAATCGCTGCACCCTCGAATCCAGCGCTACCTCTGGACCGAACAATGGGAGGCGCTGCGTGAGGTCCAGGAATTGGCGATTCCTCTCGTCCTGAGCGCCGACCGGGACGTGATCATCGCCGCCAGCACCGCCTCGGGAAAAACCGAGGCCGCTTTTCTTCCTGCGCTCACGCACCTTCTGAACACCGACGAGGAGGGCCTGATTGTCTACATCAGCCCTCTAAAGGCGCTCATCAACGACCAGTTTGAACGGCTGCAGCGGCTTTGCGAGGACCTTGAAGTCCCCGTGTGGCCTTGGCACGGGGACGTATCGGGCTCCACCAAGCAGCGGTTCTTTAAGCACCCCCGTGGCGTGCTCCTGATCACGCCGGAGTCCTTGGAGGCGATGCTCTGCAACCGCGGAACCTCCGTAGGCGCCGCGTTCTCCAAGCTCCTCTACGTTGTCGTGGACGAACTCCATGCGTTCATTGGAAGCGAGCGCGGGAAGCAGCTCCAATCGTTGATGCACCGGATCGACGTGCTGTTACGGCGGCAGACTCCCCGCCTGGGCCTGTCGGCAACCTTGGGTGACTTTTCGAGCGCTGGGGCTTTCCTACGCCCGGGTGTTGGGGCTGCCCCCGCGCTGGTCAACGCCTCATCAACCGGAAATGATCTCCAACTGATCATCAAGGGCTACGAACAACCCGCACCTGACGCCGGGTCCGACGAGAATCCGGCGGCTCCCGCTGCACTGGCCGAGCACCTCTACCGGGTCCTTTCAGGGACGAACAACCTGATCTTCCCCAATAGCCGAAGGGAGGTTGAACGCTACACCCACCTCCTCAACCTGCTGAGCGAACGGGACGGCCGGCCGAGAGAGTTCTGGCCACACCATGGGAGTCTGTCCAAAGAGATACGCACGGACACGGAAGCGGCTCTGAAGCAAAGGGGTCGTCCAGCAAGCGCAATTTGCACGAACACCCTGGAACTAGGCATCGATATCGGAGCGGTGAAAAGCATCGCGCAAATTGGCCCACCACCTTCCGTGGCCAGCCTTCGCCAGCGCCTTGGTCGCTCCGGACGCCGCCCTGGAGAGCCAGCGGTGTTGCGAGGCTACGTTATCGAGGATGCAATCGATGCTGAGTCGACGTTGAAAACAAGGCTTCGACTGGACACAGTTCAGTCCACTGCTTGCGTACTGCTACTGCTGGAGAGGTGGTTTGAACCGCCTTCGGTCAACGGGCTACACCTATCGACGCTGGTTCAGCAGTTGCTCTCCTCCATTGCCCAGTACGGCGGACTCAAGGCAGCCCAAGCCTATCAGCTGCTCTGCGCAGATCAGGGACCGTTCCACGGGCTGTCCCAAGACGCGTTCGCAGAGTTGCTTCGCCACCTTGGCCAAGAACAGGTCCTGATTCAAGACGGCTCCGGCTTGCTGCTCCACGGCCCGGTCGGCGACAAGTTGGTCAACCACTACACCTTCTACGCCGCTTTCAGCGTCGACGAAGAGTTCCGGATCGTGGCCGCCGGCAAGGCACTGGGCACGCTCCCCGTATCCCAACTGGTGACCGTCGGCCAACGAATTCTATTTGGCGGTCGCACTTGGCTAGTAGAGCAGATCGACGAAGCCCAAAAGACGATCTACGTGACCGCTGCGAAGGGCGGGACCCCGCCTCTTTTCAATGGAACGGGCGGTCAGGTCCACACGCAGGTTCGCCAGAAGATGCGCGGGCTGTATCAGCAAGAGATCAAACCAGACTTCCTGGACCCAACTGCCGCTCGCTTCCTGCAGGAGGCGCAGAACGCCTACCGTCAATTGGGGCTCGACGGGAAGATTCTTCTCGACCAGGGCAGCGACGCCTTGCTGCTGACGTGGCTGGGAGACTCCGCAAATGAAGCCATCGCCTGCCTTTTGAACGCTCAGGGATTCACTTCTCAGGCAGGTAGGCTGGGCGTGGAAATTTCCATGGGAGCAAGGAGTCTCGATGATGTGATCAAGGTGCTCGGGCGGGTTGCAAAGATGCCATTGCCATCGCCAGAGGCGCTTCTTCACTCTGCGAACAACCTGGTCACGCAGAAGTGGGACGGCCTCCTCCCTCCACGCCTTTTGAGACGCTCCTACGCGTCAATGAAGCTAGACTTGGAAGGGGCTACCGATTGGCTCGCGCGCGCGTTCGGGTAGTCCACCACGTTGTGACCAGTCCAGGGCTGATGCCATCTCAGAATGAGGCTATAGCCTCGTTGTCTCATTCAAATTAACCGGATTACTGAAGATGGCCGGCATCGGCTATCGCGCCTTGCTTCGTATATTATTTATTGAACCCCACCCACCGATATAGAGTTTCCATTAAAAGGACGAGCAAAATGACGGAAGAAGGCCAAAATAGATCTTCGAGTAACAAGACCTCCGCGAAGAAGCAGACTAAGAAGCCAACCGAAGCAACCGGCAGCGGGTCCCCGGCCAATGCAGCTCAGACACGGAAAGCCTGGGCAAAGAAAGTTCTGGAGAAAGCTATAATCGACGTTGTCGGAGGCCTTCTGGCGACGGGCGCAGTCGCTGGAGGCGGATGGCTCATTGACCACATCAGCAAAGTCATCAATGGCGGCGGCCTCTTCTGGGGCGAGGCGACCACGCCGAAGTCCGCCATTAAGGCAGCAGCGACGCAAGACCGATTGATCTATCTGCAACAGCTATACCTTGATATAGCAGTGTTGCTCGCTACTCATCAAAAGCAGCTCAGCAAGCATGCGTCACGGCTGCCTGAGCTGGAACAGCAACTCAGCGCCAACCTAGACATCAGCGTCAAGGTTCGCGCCCCCAGCGAATCCGAGAGGCTTAACCATAAAGTTCTTGCTGCGCTCATTTTCGACAGGTGGGTTGAAGGACTCAAGCCTATGGCGCCATCTGGTCTGCGCAGGATGTAAGTAGTCGTTTACGCAGGCTGCTCAACCCCGTCGGCAAGACCTCTTTTCCGCCAATGGGGTTGAGCGTTAGCTGAGCGCGCAGTATGCCGCTCTTCACTTTCCAACAGAATGCCCCACACTCCAGGGCACGCCGCCCTGGTGTCTGGAACTCCAGGATCGTCTTGGCTATCCAATACGCCGAGCATTCCAACTAGAAACCAGCAGTCTTTTGTCAGGACTTCGGCGATTTCATCCTCACCATAACACTCGGCTGTGCACTCTCAGGGCAGGTGAAGACATCGCCCCTCCGCTTGCCGCCACACGACAAGAGTGCCAATTGCTTCCGCGCATATCCAAACCGATTACTTCAACAACAGGCAACAGCTACGAAGGCCGGCGCCATAGTGGTGTCGGCCAGTGTCGCACTTCTGCTCTTTTGATCCCTGCCGCCGACAACCAATCCGCTTTAAGTCACTTGCCGGGCTTATGCTTGTGAGGCTTCAAGCCAGGGGTATTCCCGGGGGTATCCTTGTTATCCCGCCGACGCTTATCCGGCTGCCCGGTGGAGGGAGCTATCGGCTTCGGGCCAGGCTTAATCGACATAACTTGACTCCTTCATTGAGAGGGAACGGCCATACAAAGCTGCAACATCGCGCCACGACTGTCAATATACCCTAACGATATAAACTAATTCGTTCGACATTGCCGTTGCCCGCCCTCCCTCCATTCTGCCCAGGGAGGCTTGACAGTATCAGCACTGTTTCGCAAATGAGATGAGGTGCCGGAGCGCTCCCGCCCGATCCTGCCATGTGTCTACGTTCCACGATGGATGGTAGACCCACGTCATCAGGGCGGACCCTCCCGTGTAGTCCAGCGACCAGACTTCCCGAGATTCAATGTAGCGTCGCTTGCCAGCCCCTCGATTCACCTGCTGGGCGATGAAGGGCTCCAAGCCCGGTCGCGGTTCACCATGACTAAAGAACCGCCAAGCTGTGCGACCGAGCACCAGCACCACATCCGGCCGAAGCACCGGCAGAATGTCTCGAACCAATACGTCCCCGCCGTCGCGCAGCGCCTGATTTCGCGGCCGGTGATTTGCTTGGGAACCTGCGAACGCCTGCGATAGGTTCAGGAATGCCACGCGTCTCCAAGCCGCGGCGGCGTCTTGGAGTTGGTAGTCCTGCCGCCCGGTGAGGATCAGATCGAGCGCCTTGAAGAAGGGTCCGTCACGGCCGTTCCGGACCGGCAAGGCCATCTCTCGGAAATGGTCTTGAGTGAAAGGACGGGTCACTTCTAGCGAATCGCTCGTCCCCTCCCTCCGATAGTGCGACTCGCCAAGCAAGAGCACCCGCCGCCCCTCCGTCCCGCCCCAGTAGAGGTCACCCCAATACGGGGTGAAACGAACTTCATTGGGCCATTGATGGCCCTCCAGATCCGTTTCAGGTGGGATGGCAGACTTCCGCACAGCTTGATTTCCCTTGGTCATACTCACTCCTCCAACAATGCACTCCGAATAGACCCGAACAGGACAACACTGTCAGCTGAAACGACTCAGTGGCCGCCCCGTGCCATCCTTTGCCCGCGCTTCGCTGGCTTCTTACCTGGCGGCAGTTTCTTCACCTTAACTTTGTCTTGATCGACAGAGATCTTGGCAAGCATGACCTCTCCAAAGCCACGCTCGAGGATGCGCGCGCATACAGACTTGAGCACAACCTTGGCGAAAAATGGCAGATGTAGTCCTGGCGCTTCAGACTGGCTTATCACACCGAACACCACCTTGTAATCCTTGACATCACGCGGGACGTCAACGGGAAGATCAAGCGCATGAGCCGGATCGATCTTCTCGTTGGCGAGTTGCACGAAGCTCTTGTCTGACTTAAGCAGCTCGGCTGACACCAATCCCTGATTGAACAGGTGACCGAGCACGCTGGAACTGCCGTAGTGCTTTATGTGCAAGAGAGTCTTAGCCCCATAGACATCGCAGAACTCAACTTTGTCGTGCACACCGCCCACGTTGAGAAGCTTGCGATCCATCAAACACCACGCCCCATTGCTCTCGTCCACAAGGGCCTGGTTGTAAGCCGCCTCATCGTCGTGGTTGTAGATCGGTAGCTCTAAAGGGAACTTGGCGATGTTCGCATAGAATTCTTCGATGCTTGCGGCAAAATCATCATGGACCTCAAACCAGTTCCCTGCGGAGAGCACGTAAGATTTCCCACCATCCTCCAGCTCAAAGTGGATGCAGCGGTAGACTTGCCAGTCCTCTACGGTCCACTGCTCCTCATCCACTGCGAATGCCTGCCGGGATCGCAAGAACTCAATGTTCGGCTCTGCATCCGGATATGCTTGTACGAGGCCAGGCAGGTGGAGATCCGAAGACATGCCTTCGTTCTTCTTGCGGGTGAACTTGAAGCCTGCGATGCGGGCCCAGTCCACCACATCCGGAATAGCAAGCCAACAACCCTCTACCCGCCCACCTTGCTTCCAGGCGATCTTTAGCTTCTCCACCATCAGGGCATCTAGCTCGACTGCACGTTGACCCTTGGGCCTTAGCTGGCGAACCTGATCAACCCAAGGAAACTTCTCCTTGTAATCGGTGGAAGAGTAGGCCCGAAGATAGCGGCGCAGCTGCCTTCTCAGCTCCGGTATATCCGCTTTGCTGGTGAAGTTGAGGGCATCCGATCCGGACAACCGGCGCCCCATCTCAGGCGCATCGGGATAGCCAACGATGCCCCGAATAAGGTCGCGCTCGATATCGATGCCGAATTCCAAGGCAGCAGATGCCTGACTGGTTTGCACACGGCTGTTCTGGTCATCCACGAAGGCGCGCTTATCCACACTACGTAGAGCATCCTGCCGCACGGAGTTCAGTGTTACGAGCAGCCCAAACCGCTCCTCAAAAGCCTCGGGCTTTAGTAGATGCCTTCCTTGGCCAAACGTAACGGCGAAAAGGCGCTTGTCCACAGGAACGATGAGGACGGCTGCGGAGGACTGGACATTTCCAAGCTTTTTCTTATCCACAAAGGGCGTAAACAAGGGAGACCACTTCGGCTCCCGTGGTGCCGTCGGCTTCACGAACAGTGTCCCGTAATGCGACGCACCATCGACTACGGGAATGCCAGCAACTTGGACGGCGATCGCGTCGTAGTCCGTCTTGATGTCCTCACGCAGCAAGTAGACCGAGTAATTGTTCATACCCCTCCCTTGGACAAACAATTCAACTGTGGTGCTACCACCCCGGCCGGGCGTCCTATGCCACTGATTCCTCAGAGCTGCCCATTCGCCTGCCGGAACGCCTAAGACGCATTGCACACAAATCTTCTTACCTGAGGTCCTTGAAAGCAATCTAGACCCGATTGCCGAGCCTAGTTCACTCCACTCCCGCCCGACCGGGCTTTCCCGGGTTGCAGCGGCGCGCCTTGCGAATCAATCACGATCACCTCGCCCAGCCCCATGGCACGCACGGGTGCCTCGACACGGGACAAGTCACCCACCACGACCCAAGTCAACTTGCTGGCGTCCAGCGCGGCGGCAGCGGCCCGGACCTCGTTGAGATCGAGTTGTCGGAGGGCGCTGCTGCGCTGTGTGGTCCAATCCTCTGGCCGGTCGAACCGCACGATGTCTGCGATCTCCGACGCGACGGCCTCCCGCGTCTCGAAACCACCCGCCAGACGCCGCACCTGGCTGTCCCGGAAGCGTGCAACCTCGTCCTGCCTGGCAGGCGCCGGTCCGGACGCGTACTCCGCAATCTCGCGGTGAATCTCCGCCATGGCCTCCGCCACGCGGTCGGACTGCACCGGCGCCACCACTCGCCAGGGTCGCGCTATCGGGGCATTGGCAGCACTGGAGATCACGCCGTAGGACCAGCCCTTGGCCTCTCGCAGATTCATGTTGAGGCGCGCGCTTGGCGATCCTCCCAGGACGGAATTGGCGACCTCGAAGGCCAACGTCCGGGGGTCTGAACTCGGCGCGACCAGTTGCCCGGCCACCAGGGTAGCCTGCAGGGCGCCAGGGCTGTCGACCAGATACACCCGTGGCCTCGCCTGCGCGGGCAGGCGGTCGTCGATGCGCACCTCAGGGATCCCACCCGACCCGCGCCAGTCGCCCAGATGCCTCTCAAGGACCGGGATCAGTTCGTGGAGCGTCGTATCCCCGACCACGACAAGCGTGCCCCGCTCCGGCCGGATCCAGGCACGGTGGAACTCCACCAGGTCATCGCGGCGCAAAGCCTCAACGGAGGCCACTGTGCCCGGTGCATTGAAGGCCTGGGCGTACGGATGATCGAGCCCGTACAGCAGCGCAGGAAACAGGCTCGTGGCCAAGCGCTGTGGGTTAGCCGCCTCCTCCCGAAGCGCCCCCACCTTGGCGGCACGCATGCGATCCATCGCTGCCGGCTCAAAGCGCGGTCGGCGCAGCATGTCCGCGTACAGCGCAACCGAATCGTCAAGCGTGTCTCTGAGACCGACCAGGGTCACCGCGCCGCTGCCCACGTCGACACTTGAACCCAGCTCCGCCCCCAGCGATTCAGCGCGCGCCGCGAACGTCAAGGCATCGTAATCCCCTGCCCCCTCCGCCAGCATGCTGAACGCCATGTCTGCCAGACCCGCAGTTGCCGCGGGATCCACCGGGAATTGATACGACATGCGAACAAGCGGGACGTCCTCCCGTCGAGCCAGGATCACGTGGGTGCCGTTCGACAGCGCCGCCCGCTCGATCGCAGGGAATCTCAACTCCGGATAGCTTTCAGGAAACGGTGGCCCTGCGCTGCGATCCACGCCCGGTGCCGCAGCGCGATGGGTTTTGCCTGGGCTTTGCGCGTGGGACACCGCGTCAGCCGGCTCGGCCTCCTCAGCGAACGCAGCGCGGGCGCCCGGAATGACCGTCAGGATGTGATCCCCCTGCCCCAGCCAGCGGCGAGCGACGCGGACCAGCTGGTCGGGCGTGGCCGATGCCACCACGTCGGCGGACCTCCGGTAACAGCCTGCATCGCCTTCAAATGCCTCACAGGCGGCGAGCACTTCTGCCTTGCCGTCCATCCCACCGTTACGCTCGATGCTCTTCACGAACTCGGCCCGCATCGCGGCCCGCGCACGTTGCACCTCATCGAGGGTGGGACCATCCTTCAGCAGACGCTGAAGCTCCACCTCGATGGCGGTTTCCACGGCCGACGGGTCGACACCATCGCGCACGTTGGCGACGATCATGAGTCGAGATCCGAGCTGCCCCCCTGCCTCTGCCGTCACGTCAGTGGCAAGTTGATCGGAGTGCACCAGGCGCTTGCCCAGCCGGGAGGCATTGCCTCCTCCCAGGATGTAAGCCAACACCCGCAGCTGATCAAAGTCCGGCGTCCCACGAGCTGCGATGTTCCATGTCCGGTGAACACGCGCTTGAGGGACCTGATCGGACAAGGTTTCCCGGGTGGTGGAAGCCCGGTTGGCGACGTCCACGGAAGACCTGGCTACGTCGGGCGCAGATGGGATGTGCCCGAAGTAGGACTCAACCTTCTTCCTGGCCTCTTCAACGCCAACATCGCCTGACAGCACCAGCACCGCGTTGTTTGGGCCGTACCAGGTCCGGAACCAATCCTGGACGTCGGCAAGCGTGGCCGCCTGCAGATCGCGTGCGGATCCGAAGGTCGAATGATGGTACGGGTGCCCCGGCGGGTAGCTTGACCGGGAGAGCTGCTCCCATACGAGTCCGTAAGGCACGCCACGCCGCTGCAGCTTCTCGTTCTCGACAATGCCCCGTTCGGTATCCAGCGCCTTCTGATCGATGGCACCCAGCAGATGACCCATGCGATCGGACTCCATCCAGAGCGCCAGGTCCAGCGCCGTGGATGGAACCACCTGCATGTAGTTGGTGCGCTCCGGCGTAACCGTGGCATTGACGTCGGTGGCGCCGACGCGTTGCAGCGGCCCGTAGTAGGCGTCGCGGTAATGCTCGGTGCCGCGGAACATCAAATGCTCGAAGAGGTGCGCAAAACCGGTGCGGCCGGCAGGCTCATCTCCGGAGCCCACCTGATACCACAGGTGGACCGCCACGATGGGCGCCTTCCGGTCGGTGTGCACAATGACACGCAGCCCATTGGGCAGCGTGAAGCGCTCGAAGGGGATGTCCACCGCTTGCGGAGCTGCAGCCGAGGCGTGCGACGCCGCTTCCGGGTTGCTCGCCCCCACGGGCAGGCTGAAAGCGCCAAGTGCGAGCGCCGTCCCAAGCCACCTCTTCGCGCGACCCACGAAAGCCCCCATGCATCTCCCTCGCTACGTAGTTGCCGACCCGCACGCCCTGCAACACCGCGACGGGGCACCGGAACTGCTCGGGGCTCTCAACTCCCCATGCCGGAGAACCGGCCTCACCCCAGCCTGTTCCCGTGCAGCGCCGCAGCTGCTGATCCGATCTTAACGCCCAAACTGCTCGCAATGCCTGGAGACCATCGCTTGATACTCCGCCATGGGCGCCAGGCCCATTCGAGCGCGACGCTCGTCAAGCGTCCCAGGGGCTTCAACCGCGCGCGGTTCCCAACGCCCCGGGTCTGCACAACGCCCCTGCGTTCCATAGCGCTGGAGAATTGTGCATGCTATTGAATCTCAGACCCAATTTGACGCGGCATTCTGCCTCGAGGTCATTAAGGGGGTCGCTGCTTCTGTCAGGGAACACTGGAAGGATGGATTCGCACCGAATGGTGGGCAAGCAGGAATCAGACCAATCCGTACATGCCGGGACTGGAACTACGGCGATCCGTACGAGACAAATGCCAGCCTTAAGATCACTCCAGCAATAGACCCTCAAACTGACTGATACTTTCTACTTACTGGCACGGCGAAAATCAAGAACATCCACATACGCACAATCTTCATCCACATCATATGAGATGCGGCACAGAGTCCTCGAACCAGTAATTTGTCGAAAAACATTTCCCCCAACCGTCACAAGCGTCCCACGCAGGGGGTTGTCCGATAGCGTGCGAGCATCCTCGACGAAATCATCGATGTAAGCGTCAGCTGCGGACCAATCAAATTTTTGGGAATGCTCAAACTCCCATGCATCCAGCTGCCCCTGGGCACTCGCAGTAATCCTGACCTGATAAATTTTCACACCCACTCCATAGGCGAAATCATGAATCATTCAGTTAAAGCCAGAAGGATTTAGGCCACCTAATAGAGGGGCTTCGGGGGGGCACCAATCTGCCTTCCCAGCTCTCGCTTCTTCTTCCTCGCAGCCCGGAGCTCTTCATACTCTTCCAATAGGATCACAGGCTCCGTTCCATCACGTAGTCGTTCCCGCACTTCAGCAACCCGCGCCAGCCAATCCTGATCACTTTCTTTCATATCACGCCCTCCAAAAATGAGTTCCTTGTTCAAGCACGCATTGCGACTCTAGGCTATCAGACCACAAACACGGGTCAACTTGCCCATTAGTTCTATCTGGCCGCTATCGGAACCGATAAGAGATCATGCGGGCGATGGAACTGGCAGCATTGTCAGGTATGCCACTCGCGCATCGTGGAGCCAACATCCAATGGTGCCGCCCAGGATCGTGTATGCATCACAGATAGACGTAACTGAACGCTCTGACCCGCCCCGTGGCTACCAAGGGCTCCATGGCTTCCGCAACAGAGCGCTGGAACGCCGGGTCCTTGTCGGCATGCTGGGCAAGCAACCAAGCCGCGTCCGCCCCGTCCTGGCCCACCTGCGCCACGGTCGGCCAGCCATGGGCCGCAACGATCGCCTTCAGCCGAGCGGTGTGCACCGCATCGACGGCACTGAGCACCCTCTCCTCGCCCTCGGTGGTCAGCGGGAGGTCCCGCACCGCCTGATCGGCATTCTTCATCCGCAGGAGCTCACCGCGCAGCTCGGGGTCAGTGGGCGTCCCACCGCTGACTCCCAGCGGCGCGAAGAGGATCGCGATCACTAACAATGGACCGAGTCGTTGCGCCACAGCTCCACCTCCCAAGTGATCTCTCAGCCATCAACTGGCCGCACCGTTTAGCAGCCGTACAGAACTAAACTAGCATCTCAGAGGGAGTTGTTAGCTTGTAGAAATTAAACAGTACCGTAATGACTGCGATTCGACATAATTTTTATCCAGTCAAGTCTTTGATTTTAATACATTAAATTCATCCAGTTCCTGCGTAATTTTCTTTTCCTGAAGAAGCAGTAATGGGCGCTCACAATAGATGCCTACGGTCGGTACGCGAACGACCCATTTCCATTGACGATTGCTGAAGCTGGTTTATCTGTACCTCCATCGAAACGATGGAAGCCCGCAATGCCGTTGACTCCCCCACCAAGCCCCCTCCAAATCTACCTGGACGACCCCAACGGCTCGCTGGAGATGTCCGACATCCGCATCGGCAGGTTTCGGATCGGAAAGCTGGTCGTCACCAGCCGAGAGGCCGCGATCCAGGCCCAAGAGATTCTCAATGCCGCCTATGAGCGCACCCGCCGCGCACGCTCAACGAAGAACGGCACCCGGTATCCCGAGCCGCTGCCGGCGGGCACACCCGGGCGCTCGCTCTCCGTAGAAATTGACGACTACATCCGCAATCGCGGCGACTACAGCTGCCTGGCCAGAGAGACCGTCGAGGCGACCTCTCGCACCCTACGGCTGCTTCTAATGACCTGCGGGGACATACCAGTCACCCGCATCGACCACGCTCACATCTACAAGCTGTGGGACCTCATTCGCTGGGCCCCAGACCGTCTGCTGTCCGACCCCGAGTACCGAAGGTTTACCTACGACCAGGCGGTCGCGCGTGGAAAGCAACTCAACGTTGCTCCGCCCGCCCCCGCCACGCTCGAGAAACACCGGCGCTTCCTATCGACCTTCTTCAAAAAGCTAGAGAAATCCAAGGCCATTGGTGCCTCGCCGATGGTCGCCTTCGACGAAATCAAGAAAGACTTGGTCGTGGATCCGAACAAGCCCGAGCGCCTTTTTGACGATGCAGAACTCAAGCGCATCTTCGACCTGGAGACATATGTCCCATGGGCTAGCAAGTACCCCCACCGCTGGTGGCTTCCAATCCTTGGCCTGTGCACAGGGGCGCGCATCAACGAAATCGCTCAGCTGAAACTAGCGGACGTAGTGCAAGAGGCTGGCGTCTGGTGCATACGGATCCAGAAGACCGTCGATCCCGACTTGGCGCACAAGACCCGCAACCGAAGCCGTCAGCGCCTGAAAGGAAAGTCTGCCATTCGAACCCTCCCCATCCCTCCCCAAGTGCTTGATGCGGGCTTTCTGGACTTCGTGGAGGATATCCGCGCGTGTGGCCATCCTCGATTGTTCCCCCACCTGACCGCCGGCGTGAACCGCAAAACGGGTGAGTCGAACCAGCGCTACAGCCAAGCGGCGCTCAACCAGTTCAGCACCTACCTGAAGAGCTTGGGTTTCGGGAAGGGGATTGGGCTGCACGCCTTTCGGCACACCATCGCCACGGAGCTCCATCACAAGGGAATTCCCGACGAGGACATTGCCTTGCTGACGGGCCACAGCATCAGCAAGAGAGTGCCGGTGCTGCATGAGGCCTACTTCCATAAGAAGCCGGAACTCGCCCGAAGGAAGCAAATCGACCTTCTGAGCCGCTACGCGCCGCCGGTGGAGCTGCCGCCCTACCAGAGGGGGCAGTTCGCGAAACAGCTGAGCGACCCGGGAAAGTTCTACCCGTAAGCTATTGCCAATGGCCAAGCCGCTGCGGAATGACGCGGTGCCGTTGCCATAGGCTGTCGTCATTCGCATCGAGGCGGATTTCGAACTACGCTATCCCTTCTGCACCTCGGATAGAACAGATGACAATCGATGTCAGCCACCTCTCGGCAAAAGAACTCAAGACGCTGATCGCTCAAGCAGAGAAACAGCAAACCAGAGTACTGACTCGCCCCAAGGCTGCCGCCATGCGAGCCAAGATCAACAAGTATGTTAAAGACCACGGTTACACGATTGAGGAGCTCTATGGGGCGCTTTCAAGTCCATCCACGGAAAAGGCCGGCAAGCGAGTAGTCCGGAATCCGAAGAAGACGGCCGGCAGCAAGGTCGCCCCTAAGTACCGCAATCCGGCCAACCCTGGTGAGACTTGGTCCGGCCGTGGGCGCCAACCGAAGTGGCTCGCTGCTTTGGTTCAGAACGGGAAGTCGCCGAGCGACTTCTTGATCAAATGAGTCCGCACGTCATGATTCCACGTGACTTCACGCTGTAACGCTTACCAACCACCATCTTGTGGCCCTCGCCAGAAATCGAAATTCCGTGGATTCGCGTCATTGCGAATCCACCTCTAGCACAGCAGCTTCAAAGTCTTCGCTGGACCTTCTTCACTCAGGCTAACCCACCGCCTGGCCGAGCGACATTGGCGCAACATGCTGAGCATCATGCATTGCTTAGGCCAACGACCGGCCCACTCGGTCAGAGGCGAACTCATATCTACAAGAGTCTCTACTAGCCATGCGACTGTTCGGCCGTCATTTGAAGCGGTATCCCACACCTCTAACCGTCACCAGCACTCCGGTGATGCCATGATGCTTGAGCTTCCTCCTGATATTGTGGACATGCGTGTCGACAACCCGACTGGACGAATCATCGGCAGCGACGCCTTGGAGCAGCTCTCCACGCGTGAATGCTCTGGAAGGGGACCGCAGTAGCGCATAAACGATGTTGAACTCGGTCAGGGTCAAGTCGACGACAGCCGGCGGTCCAGACGCCTCTGATTCAACCAGTGCCCTCATCGCCACTCCATCTGCAATCAGCCTTCCCTGCCGGAGGATGCTATCCATTCCCCATCCAAGCGAAACGCGACGCAACACCACATGAACACGAGCGACGAGTTCCCGCGGACTGTATGGCTTGACGATGTAATCATCTGCGCCGCAATGCAGCGCACCGAGCCTATCCCGCTCATCGTCGATCGCAGAAATCATGATCACAGGTGTGCTCGCCCTTCCGCGGATCATAGCGAGCACATCGGTACCAGCCATCCTGGAAGACATCGTCTCTAGAAGCACTATGTGAGGGTGCCAATGGGCGAACAACTCCAAGGCATGCTCTCCGTCATCAGCAACCGCTACGAGGAACCCCTCCTTTCGAAGTTGAGCCTCAAGTATGCCGGCGCTTTCAATGTCACCCTCAACCAACAGCACTCTTCTCACGCTGTAAGGAGACGACACCGAGTACACAGAGTTCGAAAGAGTCATTGATCAACTATTGATGTTTGTCCAGGAGCCGTCGAGGCGGCGAGCCCTTCTTATCACCACGCCGGGGCGTCGCCAACTGGCCGATGACGACGGTCAGCCTGCGCCGCATGTCCGCACATGCAGGGAGTGCTCCAGACGTCGCATGGAGAATTTTCCCCCACCTTTGCGGGTTGCTCGAAGCAGCGCCATCCACTTATGGATGAAGCCGCAAATTGCCCTGCCGTCAGACCGAAAAGAGCAGTACTTGCAGGCACCACCGCGCCCTCGTGAGGATCCGCGGACAGATGCCAGCGAGAGAAGGATTTGAGCCGGCTCATCGACATCAGACGAAGTAGTCATGGATCGCGACAGCGGCTTAGGATGGACCTCCAGGCCGAGCCGCTCTCGCGCCCCGCGGCCGCAGCGTAACGCCACACTTGATTCACCCTGCCTGCCAACTTGCCGGGGGCAGCGGATACCTAATACTCTGTCGAAAGCGTGAGCTTGGGTAGTGACTGACAGCCACTTCGACAGGGTTGCCGGCTGTGGAGTAGTAGAAGCGAACAACTTGAAGTGCGGGATCACCTGGCGCCACTTGAAGCAGATCGGCGGTCTCCTTGTCGAGAACCGTAGCCGTCATGTCCTGCCGAACTTCCGTCACGGCTATGCCGTACATCCGCTCCAGATTCTGATAGATCGGCCCACGTGCTATCCGCGAGGTGATCTGGGCCGCCGCATACTCCGGATGGAGGTAAACTCGCACAACGCCCGCCGGCAGTGAAGCAGCTGACCGCCTTCTTAGAAAACAAGCCTCAGACAACTGGATACCACGCCGGCACTCCAGAACGTCCGAGAGGCGCTCATTGACGGTGATCAAGCCCAAAGATACGTGGTGAAGCTCTGTCCTTCGGAGAAGCTCGCGAAGGCCATCTACAGAAATGATCGGGGGAAATGCCTCCACCTCCTGTGGCGCCGGAAGCACCATCGAGCCAACCCCTGGGCGAGACGCGATCAAGCCTTGGAACCTGAGCAATGCCAACGCCCGGCGCACGGTTTGGCGGCTCACGCCGTGAACTGACATGAGATTCTTCTCGGACGGCAAAGTACTCCCCACTGGATGAGCCCCGCGCTCAATGTCAATGGTGATTGACTGCGCGAGCGCATGATAGAGAGGCTTCGGTTGGCCTTTGTAGGGCTGGCGTCGATCGGACATTGTCACTTCGTTACTCTTTCCTTTCCATTGCGCGCTGGCCTTCTGAGGAGCGCCGCTCTGTGTTGTCCTGGGCCCAACTTTCACAGATGTCGCCCTTCAAACTTCTCACCTGCGGGCAATGCGCCGGCCTTGCATGGCTTTCCTAAGAGCCAGCCTTGACCAACGGCGTCGGGAACGAGCCGGCACATTGCAATCGCCTGCTGCTCGGTTTCAACGCCTTCGGCTACAAGCGGCAGCTTCAGCGCCTTAGCCATTGCGCAGATGGCTTCAACGGCATGGCTCGCCGGAGAATGAGTGCCTGCAGCTCTGGTGAGCCGGCGGTCCATCTTCAGCCCTGCGAGAGGAAGGTCAGCCAGATAGGCGAAGTTCGAGTAGCCAGTTCCAAAATCGTCCAGGTACACCCTGAAGCCCGCCTGCTCCAGCTCGCGCAGCGCCTCTATCAGCAGCTGCTGAGAGGCAGTGGATCGCTCTGTCAGCTCTAGGACTATGGCGGATGCCGAAACTCCATAAATCTTTGTCTGCGCAAGCAGAAACTGTCTTAGTCCGATGCTCAGAATGTCCTGGGCAGACAGGTTGATGCTTGCGTAGAAGCCGTCCCCACATCGTAGGCGCCATCCAATCTCATCTAGGCTTTTCGCGACCACCACCTTCGCCAGCTCAGTGCCGAGTTTCAGGTGTTCCGCCATGGGTACGAAGGTGTCGGGCGAAACATCGGATCCAGTCAGTGTCCGCCAACGAGCCAAGACCTCGACACCGATCATCTGACGGTCAGACAAGCGTCGCAGTGGTTGGTAGACCAAGTCGATGTCTCCGTGCCTAATTGCGCGAGTCAGCATTAGGTCCAGAGCTTCCCGCCGCCCTTGGAAGACCTTCAGTAGAGCCCCTGACCCTGCTCCTCCAGCCAGAGCCAGCGCAAGGATGGACGTAACTGTCCAAGAAGGTTCGTTCCATAGGCTGCCGGATGCGGCTTGGGCAACGACGCAGATATCGAACTCACTGCTGCAGGCGCGTGTGGCGACGTGCCCGGCAGATGGAGTCAACGCCCCGTTCGTGCCCAGCGACATTTCCTGCACTGCGCCAAAGGATTGAAACCGGTGTCTGCCGTCTCGCGTGACCACCAACGCTCCGCCCCCCTCCATGGGCACTGCCACTCGCTCAAACGCCGTTGGAGCCGTGGTCACAATGGCGTTTCCGTACGACGCGAGGTCCACTTTGATGCGCCCATCGCCAGGGGCGGCCACGCTCCGCCAGAGCGAATAGCCTCGAACGAGGCGATTCGGAGCGACAAGCTTTACAGGCGTAGGAAGGCGCCCCCATATTGCTGTACATATCAATCGCCCGTTGCTCAATCTCCCAACATCCTTAATGTAGCGGGAGTGAAACGCTATGAGACGCAGCTCGGCTAAGTCCTCATCTCCACAGGGCGCGGCATCTATCAACAGCGCCTTGTTCAACCCATCAACGCCGGCACGGGCAACATCTTGAGCGTGTTCCAAGAGAACGACCGTATAGTCGGCAAGTTCAACTTTAGCCCGCTGCGTGACTGCCAACTGGGCCGCCGCCAGAGTGCTCGCGACCACGGCTATCCCCAGAAGAAAAGGCGCTGAACGGAGAAGTGCCCATCGCAAAGATCGCCGCTTAGCGGATGACTTGCGCATTCCTGACTCCGGGGTTAGGACCCGCCGGACAGATTGCTATCCGGCGGGATCGGACTCAACTGGCGTGAACCAAACGGAGGCGGAACTCAGTATTTACCTTAAAGAATGCGACTGCCTGAGCAAGCCCATCGGCCTGGTCTTCGACGGCACCGGCTGCTGCTGAGGCCTCTTCCACCAATGCAGCATTCTGCTGTGTCACCTCGTCCATCTGCATCACCGCCTGGTTAACCTGTTCAATGCCCGCAGTCTGTTCTTGGGAGGCTGCGGATATCTCCGTGATCATGTCGCGTACGCGCTGGACGCTCTCAACGACCTGATGGATGGTGGCCCCCGTCTGCCGGACCTCGTTCGAGCTGTCGACCACATCCTGGACCGAGCGATCAATGAGTTGCTTGATCTCCTTCGCTGCCTCAGCGCTGCGCTGGGCCAGCGTCCGGACCTCGCTTGCAACTACTGCAAACCCCCGACCTTGGTCACCAGCCCTAGCAGCCTCCACGGCCGCGTTCAGCGCTAGTATGTTCGTTTGGAAGGCAATCCCATCGATCACGGCGGTGATGTCTGCGATACGCTGAGACGACCCCTCAACCTTTTCCATCCTTTCCATTGCCCGATCTACAGCGCGGCCACCCTGAAGGGCAAGTTCACCAGCATCCGAAGCGAGTTTGCTAGCCTGCATGGCATGATCCGCGTTCTGGCGCACCGTGGAAGTCAACTCCTCCATCGACGCAGCCGTCTCCTCCAGGTTCGCCGCCTGCTGCTCCGTGCGACGTGACAGGTCCGAGCTTCCCTTGCTCACTTCCGCGGCGGACACCCGAATGACTCCGGCTCCGTCCTGGATGCCTCGTACGATGCTGCCAAGCTGCTCCGAGGAGGAGTTCGCGGCATCACGCATTTTGGCGAAAACGCCACTGAACTGGCCGGCTACACGGTAGGTCAGATCGCCTTGAGCCACCGCCCCCAGCAGACTCGCGATACTCGAAAGGCTTCGGTCGCTGACGTCGAACATCTGGTTAAGGTTATCAATCATCTCTCGGAAGCTGTGACTAAAGCCATCTGAAGTTCCGCGTTGTGAAAAGTCCCCCAATGCCGCGGCTTGAACAAGACGACGAATCTCCTCGTTGATCGCCAACAAATTGCTTCGTGTGGTCTCCATAGCTTCTGTGATAGCGGTCTGATCTCCGGGCAGAGCCTCCATCCGTACGCTCATGTCCCCTATCGCGTAATGCTGAGCGATGTCGACGATCTGTTCGATCAGCATGTTGGAGCGCTCAACCATGGCGTTGGTGTCAATTGCGAGCTGGCCAAAGGCACCCGGATGACGGGAGCTATCAATACGATGGGACGTCCGCCCTTCGGCCTGAGCAGAGGCCATTTCCTCCTGATCAGCGATGAGAGCCTTGATGCGATCCTGCATCGCGCTCATGCTTCTCAACAGTGCTGCTGTCTCGTCTCGTCCCTCCACCTTGATTAAGTTCTCGATGCCCCCCCAATGCAATGGCATTGGCAGTTCTTGTGGCTTGCTCCAAAGGAACGGTCAAACTGCGCGTGATCGCAATTGCCAACGCGATGCTGAGCACGATCGCGAGAAGCCCGGCTGTGATAAGCATCGTGCGACCGCTGGCGCTCGCGGCTTGTGCCTCACGATAGCTTGCGTCCGCCAAGCGCTCCTGAAGCTCCGCGTTGGCAAAGATGGCAGCTTGCCACTCATTGAGGAGCACATCTCCTTCTGCGAGAAGCTTAGTAGCCTGAACTACGTCACCCTGCGAGGCCGCCTCGACAACTGAGTCATTGACCCGACGCGCTGCGAGTCGCTTTTCGGTGATGACGGCACGAATCCTCTTCCCTTCCTCGTCGGCAGGGGTTGCGTAGAGGGCATCACGAGCCTCGTCGTACACCTTCCGCTGCTCGGCGATCTTTCGCATCAAGGATGCCTGGACATCCTTGTCCTGCAGCATGATCAGTTCACGCAACGAGATACTGATCTGCATGTTCGCGCTTGCCATGGATTTGGAGAGTCGAATGCGCTCCATGCTCTCTTTGACTATCGAGTCCATGCTTCGCTCAGCACGGGACAGCGTCCAAAGACCGGACGCAACGATGGACATCGCAACCGCGATCAAGATAGCGAAGGCGGCACTCAAGCGGGTACCGACCCTGAACCGCATCAAGAAATTCTTCACATTCACACCTTTCATGGGGGAGGAGTTGGCTCCTGGCCGACAACGTCAGCGGGCCAGTGATCGGCCCCATCCGGCACAACCTTAGCCCTCCCACAGCGGAGTAGCACCCCACCTGGACTTTTCGCAATGACCACCATATAAGCGACATTGCGCGACGTTCACCACCTTTCTTGACAGGCGCTGCGTATCCAAAGAGTCGGTCCTGCCCGTTTACAGCTGCGCGCCATCGAAATCAGCAGGAACATGTATCTTTCGTTTGTCCATGACTTGTCCATAGTTGCCAGCGAAGGCAAGGACATGCCCCCCTCGAGGCAGGCGGCGCCTCCTGTCAGGGGAGAGGTCCACATTGCCCCTGACCATCTCCCATTGAATGGATATTCCCGGACGGAGGCAGGGATACACACGCATAACCAACTCGGCTTCAATGGTTGGCTTCGTCCTGCAGAGATCGGACGTCGGATGCACGGGATTACACAACGCATGCTGACCCGTAGGTTTCGCCATTTGGAGCGCGATGGGCTGGTAAGTGCGTCACTACTTAGATGAGCTGGCACCCCGAGTCGAATATGCACTTGCTGACCCGAGAGACGAAATCTTGGCTCAATTATTTCCTCTTTGGACTTGGATTGGAGAGAATCCTCAACAGCCTTCGATTCGTACGAGAGCCGTTCGCCAGCAAGCTGTCACGCGAAGAGGTTTGAACAGAGCGATCTCTCTGGGCTCAACTATTGACTGAGCGTGCTTGCTGGAGAGTTCATGGATGCCTGGCTCGACCAGAGCGCCTTTGAGTGCCGCTGGGGCAGTCTAGCCCCCTTGGGCTGATCGCTCAGATGGACAAGGTCGTAGGCTTCCTTGCTGTCGAAGTAGTAGCAGAACGAGCCCTTCGGCACTCCCAGCTACTTGACGGCCTCCTCGATGCCCGTGGCGGAGAATCTAGCTCCGTCTACAACTGGAGCTCGGTACGCACAAGCTCTCTCCTGGTGTCATCAAAGCCGCGGTCCGCCCCGGAGGGCGGCCGCGTTGGCGTGATACCTCGGTGTTGGAGGCAACATGAAGTGAACTTCAGGCCGACCGCCTATCAAAATCAACCGCCAAGCGGCATCGCTCGCTCATCGCAGGTGGGCTATCCGGCGCTGAGCGGCTCCTGAATCAGCGCAAGTAGCGGACCTCAGGGACACACATGACTCCCACCTAATCTGTGGAACCACTTGGCATTACTAAACAGACGCTGCGATCAGCACCTCAAGTAACTCGCCGCAGATCTAGCAAGGACTACCTCTCTACCGCCAGTTGCCCAGCGAGGACGACGACTAGCCCAGGCAAGCTATTTAACACCTCCCAGCTCAGCGGCGATCAGCGCTGACACGTCCGTGACCGGAATGCCTTCGCGCTCATTAAATGTCCCGGCCTTCGACCAAGACATGCCGCGGCCGATGGCGAATGCAGCCCGGTATTTGCGCATCATGTTCTTGGGATCGTTCTTCAGCTCTTCCAAGAGGAAAGGCACCGTCCAGACGGAACGCTTGAAGGATCGACCAAGACCAGCCTCCAATTTATCCGCAACTTCACCATAGGTGACGGTGTCGCCAGCCAAGAAGACAATCTCATTACGAATAGTTGGATCAAAGAACACGATCTCCGCAGTTAGGCGGCCAATATCATCGGGTGTTGTTAGCGTAACAGCATTATCAAGACTACCCAGCGCGTGGACCTCACTGTTCTCGAGATCAACCACGCCAAACTCGGGCTCAAACAAGTAGCTCATGAACATACCTGTCGAGATGATGACCCAATCGGTCCTGTCTTGCGACCGCAGCAACTCGCGAACGTCCAGCTGCGCATCGAAGATATCCTGCGGACCACCACGACCGATCGCCTCGAAGTCCACCCCGAACTGCCATGGGAAGTAGCGCGGAATGCCAGACTGGAGCGCGGCCTTGGCAAGCTTCATAGGCGTGTTGATGCCCGCAGCGTAGCCAGCACAGCCGATCACAGTATCGTAGCGGGAGAAGAGAGAAGCCAACTCATCGATCGAGTCATCCACCAAATCCCCCAGCACAATTTCGATACCCGCATTACGAATATCTGAAATATCCTTCTGCTTGGACGGATCGCCCGATTTGACGGCACTTTCGCGAAGCAGGACACTTATTTTTGCTCCATCAACTTCCTTCGCACGACGCGCCAGACTGCGCAGCACCGGCATACCGAGCTCACCCGCTCCCAATACAAGAATATTTCTCGACTTAACGTCATAATTCACATTATTCATCACTGCACTCACTTCAGCTTGTCTTTCCGGTATACTGCCAGCCCGTGAACTGGCGCGAAAGATGGGCACACGCGTGATACTGCCGTCAGACAATCTCCGTAGAGAAGACATCCTTCAGTACTCCCAGACGGTCTGCGATGGACTTCGAGATGATGACGATGGGCTTCGTCGAGAGGTCCTTGCCCATGCAGGCAGCCGTTGGTCGCTAGGTGTCATTCATACACTAGGCGTTTATGGTCAGCTTCGACATGCAGAGATCGGCCGTCGGATGCACGGAATCACGCAACGCATGCTGACCCGTACGCTTCGCCATTTGGAGCGCGATGGGCTGGTAGTGCGTCGCGAGTTCGATGAAGTGGTGCCCCATGTCGAATATGCACTCTCCGACTCTGGATATGAGCTCCTGGTTCGAATGGTCCCTCTTTGGACTTGGATTGTAGAGAACGTCAGCAGCTTTCGATCCGCACGAGAAAGGTTCGATAGAAAGCTGCCACGCGACGAGGCCTGAACAGAACGACCTAACTAAGCTCAGTTATCGCTTCAGCACGATTGCTGGAGAGCTCTTGATTATCTGTCACGAGCGCGGCGCCTTCTTTTGTGCCGCTGCGGCATTCCTGCCCCGGGCTATTCGCTCAGCTGGGCTGGCATGGAGATTGTTGATTAATATCGACCAGGCTCCGCACTTGGGTGTCAGATTCGCCCGATAAAGCCAGCTGCTCGCACTCCACGCTGATGCGACGGCAATGCCGGCACTTGCGCTCAATCCAACGTTGAAAGATCACTGCCTGCGCATCAAGGAGCAGGTCGCTGCCCCAAGTAGTTGCGAGTAAGCACTATCGGCTCGGTCAAGCCCGCATATCGCGCTTCCACGATCGGCGCCATTAAGACCGAAAGACAATGTCTCTCATGGCCGCCCATCCTCTGCAAAGAAGCTTGTTTGGCTTCATTCCGGAGCATAGGCTGCGGGCGTCCAGCGCTTGAAAGAAGGCCCCAAGCTACCGCTGCTCTTTGTGGAGACAGGGAATCTGCAGCAAGTGGGACTTCCGACTGCCGAACTTGCAACAGCGCCCGGTCAGGAGCACAGTTCGTGCATCAAAGGGGGATGGGCAATGGAACGCTCGCAATTCACTATTGATCGCACACTGTATTCGGACGAGGTGACCGCTCGCGCGGCGCATCGCTATACCGACAAGTTTGGGGTGGAGATACGCGGGCAAGGCGCCAACCTCACCGTTTTCTTGTGGTCTCTGGACGGCTCTAATTTGCCAGAGGACCTCTGGGCCCGGTTTTCCCGAGACTTGCTGGACGAGCGCCTGCGAGCGGCCGTGCGAGCGGAGACGAGCGGACTTCAGCAGGAGCTGCTTCGTGCAGCACTGAACCAGGCACAGCCGGCGGTGCCCCATGTCGAGGTTTAGGCTCGCTGAGGCTTTCGCCGGCCCATCGGCCTACGAACTGTTGCCTCTACGGTTCAGACGCCTTCCCTGGGACGAACACCGTGCTTTTGTCTCGTCCATGGCAGGCGACTGGCTCCTGATGAAGATGGAGGACGTTCAGTGCCTGGTGACCCACCAGTTGCCGACCAACTCAGCCCTCTTTGCAGATTTGGAAGCCCGGCACCTGGCCGTCGCCGGGATCGACCGAAGCAGCTTGGCGCCCCTGCTCAGTCAAATTCGCAGCCGAAAGTCCTACCTGATGGGTGGACCCGCTCTCCACATCTTCGTGGTGTCGCTGCGCTGCCACCACACATGCAATTACTGCCAGGTGTCCCGGCAGGAGACGAGCGCCACTGCGTTCGACATGGAAGGTACGCACGCCGAACAGGCGGTGGAACGGTTGTTCGAATGGCCGAGCCAAGAACTGACGATCGAATTCCAAGGAGGTGAGCCCCTGCTCAATTTTGAGCAAGTGAAGGCCATCACCCGGCGGATCGTCGAGCGAAATCAGAGCGCCCGACGCACCCTGCGCTTCGTGCTGGCATCCACCCTGCATGACCTCACCGACGACCAGCTGGCGTTTCTGACCGAACATCGCTTCAAGCTCTCCACCTCGCTGGACGGTCCCGAATGGCTCCACAACGCCAACCGCCCCCGGCCCGGCCGCGACAGCTATCGGCGGACTGTGGAGGGGATTGAACGCGCACGCCGTTGGCTCGGAGACGATGGCGTCTCGGCGCTGACGACGCTGACCCGCCAGAGCCTCGAGGTTCCTGAGGCCATCATCGACGAATACCGGAAGCTGGGTTTCCACAGCATCTCCTTGCGTCCATTAAGCCCCTACGGGTTCGCCACCAAGACGGCCCGCCGCACCGGCTACCCCACGGAAGACTTCCTGGCCTTCTACCGACGCGCATTCGACCACTTGCTGTCGGTGAACCTGGCCGGCTACGCCATGGAAGAGTCCTACGCGTCTCTCCTCCTCTCCCAGCTCTTCACGTCCTTCGGGCACGGCTACGTCGATCTCCGATCGCCCTCCGGAGCCGGGTTGGGCGCCGTCATCTACGACCACGACGGGCGGGTCTATCCGTCGGACGAGGCACGCATGCTGGCCGCAATGGGGGACGATGCCTTTGCCTTGGGCCACGTCAGCCAACCGGTCAGCCAATGGCTGTCCTCGCCCGCCATGGCCCGCTTGCTGGACGCCGGGGTCGCCGAGGCCCTACCCACGTGCTCCGACTGCGCGTTTGTGCCGATGTGCGGCGCCGATCCGATCGAGCACTACGCCCGCCAGGGGGATCCCATCGGCCATCGGCCCAGCAGCGACTTCTGCCAACGGAACATGGGGCTCTTTGATTTTCTGCTGGAACGATACGAGAAGGCTGACCGGAACATCCAAGCGTTGATGCGCTCTTGGGCCAATCCGAAGCCATCGGTAGAGGACGCCGTCCATGCTGCCGCTTGAAACCAGAGCCGAGCTGGCGCCGTCGGCGAAGGCCAGCCTGCTCAAGGTCGTGTCGCTGGCAGAGTTTGCCCAATCAGCACTTCCCTTCGAGCGCTTGGCTCTGGACCTGCGGGACGTCCCAGCGGACCACGCCAGCAATGAGCTGCTAAACCTGCCTTGGGGTGCAGTCTTGCCCTCGAGCGGGTTGCGCTCACCCGGTAAGGCCCCTCTCGTTCACTTGGAAGGTCCGCCGGGTGTTTGCAAGCCTGGGGACGTGGTGGAGCTCAATCCCCTGCAGAAGAAGGTGGCGATCCGATATCGGCGCGGTGACACCGGCAATGTGTTGTTCGCCACCGAGCGCTGCAACAGCTACTGCCTGATGTGCTCTCAGCCGCCCCGAGACGTTCAAGACGATTGGCGGGTGAGGCACCTCCTGGACCTGATCGACCTCATCGATCCGGAGGAACCTTCGCTGGCGATCAGCGGCGGGGAACCGACCCTGCTAGGTGACGGGTTGGTCGACGTGGTGGCCAAATGCGCGCACGTGCTGCCCAACACCCACCTGCACATCCTGTCCAACGGCCGAATGCGTGAGCCCGGCCTGCACGCGAAATTTGCGGGCCTCCATCCTAACCTGAGCTGGGGCATTCCGCTCTACGGAGACCGCTATGCCTTGCACGACTACGTCGTGCAAAGCGAGGGGGCGTTCGCTCAGACCCTTCGTGGGCTTTACGCATTGGAAGCTGCCCAGCAGCGGGTGGAGATACGGGTCGTGTTGGTTAAACCTACGGTCGAGCGGCTGATACAGCTGGCCCGCTACATCTGGCGCAACCTGCCCTTCGTCGAACACGTCGCACTGATGGGCATCGAGCCCATCGGCTTTGCCAAAGCCCATCAGCGTGAGCTTTGGGCCGATCCAGCGGACTACGGTGACGTCCTGTCCGAAGCGGTAGGGCTGCTGGCCGAGGGCGGAATCCCGGTCTCGCTCTACAACCTGCCCTTGTGCGCGTTGGACCGATCGCTTTGGCCCTACGCCGTGCAGAGCATTTCGCCTTGGAAGAACGACTACCTACCCGCCTGCGAAACCTGCTCGGTTCGACAGCGGTGCGGCGGCTTCTTCTCGTGGGTCACACCGGCTTGGACCAGCCGGTCCATCTCTCCTGTCCTGGAAACCTGATCATGTCCAACGCACTGATGATCGTCGGCGCCGCCACCTTGGGAACCCTGGGCACGGAGCCGCCCAAGGGCCAGTCCGAACTTTCCAGGCTCTCCGAGTTGGACGGGAAATACGCGACCGTCCTGAGCACCTCGTTGAATGCAGGCCGGCACAACCTGTATGCAGGGCACCGCAGCCACAGCTCCCATCGATCACACAGTTCCCATCGCTCCCATTCGTCCGGGTCGGGAAGCTCGTATCGCTCCTACACCCCGCCACCGGCGACCTATACCCCACCGCCCACCCGCTACACCACGCCAGCGAAACCGGCGGCGCCCGCAACTTCCCGAACCACCGGGAGTGGCGCCAGCCATTTGAACAGCTACCCGACCCAGAATCTGGATCCAGCCACCCGAGCAAACTCGAGGTCTACGAACAACCTGACCTTGGAACCTGGCACTTACGAAAAGCCAGTCACGGAGGGACGGGACGCCGATGCGCTCAAGCTGCTCATCATGCGCGTCCAGGCAGCGCTCTATTCCAAGGGCTACGATCCGGGCGCCATCGACGGGGTGCTTACCCCTGAAACCCAATCGGCGCTGCGCATGTTCCAATTGGCCCACGGCATTCGAGCGACAGGAACGATGACAACTCCGACGCTCGACGCACTCGGGGTGCGGCTCTAATCAGCTCGCCGGCACCATGCCGTGGCTTCCGCCTAATGCCAGGAGCTGACCACACACCAGCGTTCGTGAAGCCCCCCCTTCCCCGGGGAGCCTTGCCTGACACCCCGTGAGGTCGAGACCAGGATTTGATTGCGCATTACCCAGGCCATGGCGTAAAGGCACACGGCGCAGCGCTTCGCTTGGGGGCACGCTCTCAAAGCATCCGCGTGCATCGATCCGGTGGGCAGGCTCTAGAGCCTTCCTCCGGGGCGCAGAGCTTCGGCCGGAGTGAAACTCTTAACGGTTCATGGTGTAAGGTTGACCCAACTGGCTCCTCTCTGGCGCGAAATCCTTCGCCCCTGTGTCTAGCCCCTCTCAGGTATGACACATGACACCCTCGACCGCTTTCCGGATCCTTCGGATTCGCCCTTTGCTGCGCCTGAATGGAACGATCGAGCGAGTGGAATCCCTACAGGCCAAGTGTGGCTCGTGTGGGGACGAATCGCGTATGTCGCATGGCCAAGGCCTTACCGATGCTGTGGGGGGGGTGGAGCTCACCTGTCCCGCATGCGCGGTGACGGGGATTTTGACCGTAGACCAAGCGTGGGTTCTCTGGGGAGAGCAGATGAGAAAGGACAGGATCCTGGCGCTAGCGGGGCTGGTGCCCGAAGATCTAGATCGCACCTAGATCTTGCATCACCGCCTGCCCATCGCGCAGCAACGTCGCCAGAAGCCGACCACCAGCCACCTGCCGCCCTACCCGCGCGTTAAGCCAAGTGGCCTGGATTTTGCCGGCTGCGAGGACATCGGCTGGGGCAAAGCTCTCAGGCCTGCCGGCCAAGGGTTCTCCCGGCGAGGCCAAGCCGCCATCAAGGCACTGAACAATGGTAGGTCTGGTGCTGTCGTTCTTGGCGTACGCAGTTGCCATCATCCGACCATTCCTGGGCGACCAGCCCCCAAGAACCAGCTCAGTCCCGAGATGGTCAATCGGTAGGCGCGCTTCGGCAGCTGCCCTTACGTAGTTCGGCCACAGTTGGTCCAGCACCAAGCCCAGCTCCGCAGAAAGCTGTTCCATCGTGAAATCTGCGCGGAAGCTCGCCTGAAGCGCCAGCTCGTAGACACGAAGAAAAAACTGCGTAGACCCGCGTGCGGCCATCACGAGATTGTGCTGCGGAATCAGGAGCATTTTGGCGCCCGAGGAGTGGGCGCCGGTCCGGGCATCCTCTGCCAGGGTGTCAACAGCAACGAGGAGCTGGCTAGGGCTCAGCAAGACGTTGAGAATGCTCATTGTGTCTGCCTAATGACCTAGATGGACTATCTCTCGTATTCATCCTCAAGTCGAGTCCGCTATGACGTACACCCTGGAGCAACTTGCTGAACGCCTGCACGCATGTGAGGTCGACTTAGAAGCGCATCCGGGATACCTCAAAGCGATGGAGTACGCTCTCGGCGCGACCATCGCCACCCACAGTGATCCGCCATCATTGCGCCGGATCTGGGACCTGATGTTGGTGGAAGCGGCGGACACTCATGCCGGCCTCGATGGCCCGATCTTCACCGCTGCCTTTCAGCAGTCTCTTCGGATGCTCACCGAACAGATATCCCTGATGGACCCAGGCCCTACCAGCCAGCGCCCAATAGATCAGTAAGGATCTGCTCCAGCTTGGTGGCCGCCTCCCGCTGAGAGCTGACCTTGATCGAAAGGCCGCTTTGAGCGGGACCAGGACGAGTCTCAAACCGAGTGATGGTTCCACCCCCGTTTCCATCCACCTCCACTCTGGCGGTTATGATTCTGCCATTGGCGCTGAACGTCCAATCCTGGAAGGCGTGCATTTCTATGCTCGAAGCTGGGTTGTGCAGAATAACCTGCACCAACCGGCTCTAGGGCCACCCGGCTCGACAAGCCGCCCCCTGTTATGCGCCCAATCGCGGCGTTGTCGTCCTTGCTCGCGTCTCAAGATCCCGCACCGCACCCTCGTTATCGCGGGGATCTTCGCCGCAGGTGCCATCAAGCGCTCCCGCATTGAAAGCAAACCCTCATCCTGAAACGAACCCCAGTTGCGCCCTCCTACGTGCCCACGGCGCGCACTAGGCCTCGGCTGGCTCTCGGTGTCGGGCAACGAGCTCGGCGAGCTGCTCCATGCCCGTCACGGGCTCAAACCTGCCCTTCAAACGCTGTGAGAAGTTGGTCCAGTCCGCTCGAACCAAGGTCTTCAAACAGGGAGTGGACACCCGCATGAACAGCAGAGGCTGATCGGAGAAGCGAAGCTTTTGGACAGCACCTCTAGCGAGCTGCACAAGCTCTGAGTGGATGTCCAGCGACTCCACATAGACCATCGTCGCACCTACCGCGCTGGCGGTCCCCTCAAGGTAGGTGAAAAAGCGGCTTCCATCGAAGCACACAACTGCGCGCGAACCACATGCCTCATTGAACTCAGCGCCGGCTGCCATCAGCTCGGCAATCCGCACTTCAGTCAGCTCCTCTACTGCTGAGCTTACAAAGACAACCGAGCAATTGAGCATGCCTAACAACCTCGAGTTAAGGCGTCAGCCTACGCCGCGCTTTGTGCTCTGGGTGTGCAGGAAGCAAAGGCGAAAGCGAGAGGTCACTCAGTCGCGGGACCTTCACGCTCGCGCAACTATTCTCGCCGACGCCGCTCAATGCTGAGCGGTCAAGAACGGCATCGGACTCTTCTTGCGCAACTCGCAGGAAGCGATCAGCCCAGAGTCATCGCCACTGCATGATCAAGAGCAATCCCCTCCACGCTCCGCCCTTCGAACTAAACTCACCTCAATTCGTCTGGAAAACCAGGTTCAAGGACAAATGTGTCTATACCGGATGCGGAGTGGGTCTTCCCGGGCGAAGTGACAGCGATCACCGTGCCGAAGTCCACGCAACCAGGCAGGCGCTCGCAGCCCAGCTTGCGCATGTTCGGCTCTCGCAGTGCCACGAGGTGTTCGTCAGGAACACGACTGCCGCATTGATCACCGTCCACCATTTCCTGTCCCAGGCGGCGGAGAAGGATGCTGTCTTCTTCCTCTGCGCAACTGCTGAGGTTGCCGGGGAGATCATTGCGACACTCAACGTGGATGACAGACCGGCTTGAAGAAGGAAACTAGCAGTGGGAGATGAATCAGTTTACGGGATAGTGAGAGCTCGATAGCAGTTAAGCCTCAGATCGCAAATGGCTTGACACATTTTCAGATCCGCTACTCCGTATACCTTGCCAAGCTTCAGACGCATGGTTAGATGCTTCCATCTTCAACGGAGGCAGCAACGATGGGCAACGTTCGCGGTAACAAGAAAGAACCACGCTTAGCTAGCGATTGGCGGCAGGCCACCGAGGCCATACCAATCTTGATCGTCGAACGGAACGAAGCTTCCGTCATGGGCACCGATGCATTGATCGCGGCGGCCCAATCGGGGCTCAGGGACGCCTGCGAGAACTGCCGGACGGCTTTGATCGAGCATCGAAGGGAGTAGGTGGCCATCGCCGCCGGCATCTTTCGCGAACCGCTGAAAAGGGGCATTTGCCCCCTTTGATGGTTGTCAGAAGCTGCCGGCACGCCTTACAGACTGGTGGCCCGCCACACGCGCCCGATCAGCCCGCCCATGAGTGGCGCAATCGGGAAGACGGTGTAGAGGGCAGCCAACGCCAGCGGCGGGACAGACACGAAGAAGTTGCGTTCCGACTCGATCAGGCCAGGGTAGAAGATCCCTACACCGATGCTCGCCAGCTGGACGACCACCACGACCAGCGTGCCCATCAGTGCCCCCTTCCAAAAGCCCCCGCGCCTCGGTTCCAAGAAGGGATTGACCGCCCTGGCTGCCCGAACGCGCGCCGCCCGCCAGTTCAGCACGTAAAGCAGCAGGAGGAGCGCCAACACGCCGACTCCAGCCGAGAACGCCGCCACAGCCTGCCAGGCAAGCCCAAGCTCTCCAGAAATTTCTGCACCGCCTACGAAGGCGAGCAGGCCAGCGCCTCCAAGAAGGACCGTTGCGGGTGCGAGCAGGGCCCACTGCATATTGGACGCGGTCGAGTGAGAGCGAACGTGGACATTCATGGAACCTCCAAATGAGCGAAACCGAGGGCGGGTTACAGGGGCCGATCAGGGCTTCTTCTGCGCATCAACAAGCAGCCACTGCCCTGCCCGCTTTTCAAACACCAGATCCGCTCGCGCCGGCACGGGTGCAGGACTCTCCTTGAGCTGGCGACCGCCCTGGAAACCGATCACATCGAGGGTGCCGCCCGTGACGCACGTCGTTCGTTCGGGCCCGCTCGGATGGCAGTCGGCGTTCAAGTCCTCCCAGCCACGCACTTCCACGCGCTGCCCTAGCTCGGCCACCAGGTTTTCGTTCAAATACTGCTCATAACCCTTCGCCACCTGCTCCATCGACGGCCCTTGGTCCGCCTTGCTGCATGCGGCCAAGCCGACAATGGCTACTGCAGCGGCCACCATTCCACGCTTCATGCACCTTCTCCTAGGTTCTTAGTGACGTCCACTTCGATCGTTTCGTTCCGATAGCCCAGGCTCACCTTCTCGACGGTCACGTCCATCTTGGGCTCCGTGCCGTCGATCCAAACCCGATTGACCGAGAAGACCACGCGGTCGTCTTGAAACGAGCGGCCTTGACGCGCGAGGTTAGCCGCTTCGGCCGGGTCCATCCGGATCAGCAACCGGTAGCGCCCCGCGTTCGGCGGGCTGGACACGCCCGTGGGCGTCTTGCGAATCCAGGGGACGAAGTTCTTTCCCGTGACACTCAACCCAGCAAGCGAGATCTGCGGCATAGGCACGAACACTTCCATGACTTCTCGATCCGCGTTGTAGCTGACCCCACCCAGCGCTTTGAAGTTCGGGCGAACGGCATACCGCCGAATCCCTTTGAACCGCTCCAGGCGGGCGTCGAAGCCAGGCCCGAAGCGCTTCTCGATCGCCGCCGCAGGCGGCTCTGCCTCTTTGCTGCCCGTCGTCCTCTTTGCGGCCACCCAAGCCTGCCGCAAGCACCACTGCCGCTTTTCCGATGGCAACTGATAGGACGAATGGGCCATGGCCAACAGGCCCATGTCGCACATGTCGATCCCTTGTGCCCCCGTGGAAGACAGCCCTTCGCGCAGGTGCTGAGCACCCTCAAGGGTGTCCTCGTCCAGGTCCCAGTACATCCCGGCAGGTTCGGCGTACAGGGGGTGGGACACCTTGGCCTGTGACCCGGACTTTCCTGATAGGGCCCCTCCAATCTGACGAAGCAGGCCCGATGCGGTCGTGGATTGGGCGCTGGCGCCCGTCGATACGGCCAGCGCGAGCGCGCCAGCCAGAACTGCCCCGTTCTTCATACAGCCCCTCGTTCCTTTGGATGGACTTGCCACAGACTTACGTGGCACGTAGAGTCTACCCGGGACGTAGGCCTTGCGTCATGATCGGTGCATGCTTGCACTGCATCCGTTCAGCCTGTGACTACGCCGACAACTCCGCGAGCGATCGTGGCGGCGCGACTGCGCCAAGCCAGGATCCTTCGAGGCTTCAGCCAGCGCGAAGTGGGGGTCAGGATGGGCCTGGACAAAGACACCGCATCGGCTCGCATCAGTCGCTATGAAAGCGAGTCAATGACGGTGAGCCTGGAAGCACTGTTTGAGCTTGCGCAGGCACTGGGCGTGCCGCCGGCTTACTTGCTGGCGACGACGCCGGCGATGGCCGACGCGATTTTGGCACTGGGCATTCAAAGCGAGGCCCAGCAGGCCAAGCTGTCTCAAGCCCTCGAAGGGCTCGCCGCGCTCCCTCCGGGGAGGCGGAAGCAAGCCATTGACCGCCTCTTAGCGCATCCCGAATAGGCAACCGCGGTAGTTTGCCCGGGCGCAAGCGGCACCGCGACTGTGGCGAATTGGATACAGCTCGCCGCCCGGCTGCCAGCGATCTTCTTGAAATTTCGGTCACCCGGCCTGTTGTTCTTAGCCGGCGGCCTCGACGACCTGCAGCAGCGCGCCCCGTTGGGCTGGCTCGCCATCGCGGGCGGCTTGGCCACCTGGGCCTCGTTGGGGTTTCTCTACTGGATCAACGCCCGGGCCTACCGACGCCAGGAAGAAACCGAGCGGCAACCGTACGCCCCTCCCTCGCCTAAGCGGGGTGGGTTCTGGAAAGGGTTCTTCGTGACCTGGGCCATCGTGGTAGCCGCCCACTTGGCCGCTTTCCTCGGAATGGGCTTTGCCGACCTGGTGCCACGTCCTGAGCAAGTCCGGGCGATATTCAGCTTGCTGTCCCTGGCGTTGGTGCCGGCGCACGTGGTGATGCCGGTCCTGGGCGGGGCCGTCTACGGCCTGGTCCGGTCGACGGCATTGAGGTAGACCTCTTCAACCTGCTTCAGCCCTTCCCAGGACCTTTCGGATTCGTCGTCGGGCCGCTCATGGTCCGAAGCGCAAGCCGGAAGGCGGAACCGCGGCATCCGGCCGAGCCCCGCGTGGACCAGGCGCGAGACAATGGATTGCCTGGTGGCAGTGGTGGGCCATGATGGTACTCAGCCTGATGGGCATTGGGGGCATTTGCCATGCTGAGCCGGTTGCCGATGTTCCTTTTCGTGCTTCACGGACAACAGACCCGAGCCTAGAAGCCTTCGCAGAATCAAAAAGCCCCCCTAAATGGGGGGCCTTCTCCTTTCTGACACCTAAACTGCGGGGGCCAAGAAACGCCCCTCGACTGCGAGAGTAGCTTCGGGACGCCCAACAATGCTGCCCTTAGCGCTAAAGCCAGACGCCGTTGCGCTGCCCCGGAACTCAAGCTCGAACTGGTCCAGCCCGCCAAAGACAGATTCAGAGCCCGGATCCCAGCGCTTAATGGTCAGCTTGGCCATGAAGCCGCCATCGTTGCTCTGCTTAAATCCTGAATACGTGTATCCAGAGTCGCCACCATTGACGCCCTCCCCCTTGAATACAGCGATACCCTCACCCACGCCCTGCATGTTCGACGAGAAGCGCACGTGGTAAATGCCGTCTTTCATCGTCACACCTCCACTTGGTTGGAGGCCCCATTAGATCACCTCGTCTCAACTGCCGCGACGCCCAGCAGCCAGTTTTAGGGGGGGGTGGCACGTTTCGTGCCATGAACCAGGATCGCATGCTTTTGGATAGAATCTAGCCCACGAAAAGGTCCTCGGACCTTTCGGACTCGTCCTTGGGCCGGTCTTGGTCCGACGCGCAAGCCAGAAGGCGGCTTCGCGGTATCCGGTTTGGGCGCGCGTGGCTCCTGCCTGGTGACACTAGGTTCACTTAGTGACAATGGTGGACCACGACGGTGCTGAGCCTGGTGGGCGCGTTTAGCCCTTCGTTGCCCTAAGCGGGCTGCCGGTGTTCCTGCTCGTGCTCTACGCACAGCTCACTCAACAAATGCGTCGCAAGTATGGAGCCGATTTGCGCCGCGATGAGCGGCCCATCTTTCTGGCCAACGAATAGGTGATTAAGGGTGATGTCTCGCTAAGGGGAAATGTACTTGACTTGTGCCAAAGCTTTGCTAATAAGGCCCATCTTCCATTGCAAGCCAGTTGACACATGAAAATCGAAGACTTCTGGACCCAGTCTTACTTGGCAGCGCTTACACGGGTCGGCCCGGCTGATGCAAAAGCAGAGGCTGACGAATCAGTGCGCATCGCAACCGCCCATTGGCAGGAACACCTCTACTCTTGGGGGCCTTCGGTAACCCCCCGTTGGCAAGATCAGAACATTTATCGGGTACCGAAGATGTATCCGGCTGGCAACAACGGCGTCACGGCCGAGGGCCACGACGACGCTTAGGAGCCGCATCAACGGGGGTACTATCTTGTTCCGCCGCTAGCGCCGTTTCGAGCGACTCAGCACCGAACAGGATGGTCAATCCCACATCTTCAGCGGTTGTTCCATTTTTGCTCACGACAACCCAGGAATGGACGAACTGCCTATTCCGCTTCTTGCCCGCCCGATCAATGATCGCCAATTGGCCTGCTGCATCTCCAGAGCCCGGGTTGCCGTTTGCTCGATCTTTAAATGCCATCTGCAAAAACGCTTTAGACAGGGCTTTTTCGGGTGCCTCTACGAACTTGCTGCAGTTCAAGTCCACAAAGTGCCAAGCGTCCGCCGGGGAATTCCCCCTGAACCTGACGGTCGGCGGGCCATTAGCATCGATCACGAGATACCTAGCGCCTACTTGGCGGTGAGCGGCAACCGGTTGATCTCCTTCCCACTCAGTGAAACAGACAACGATCACGCCTCTCGCTGAGGCGGCAACACGCGATACGGTGGTCGCGGTCATTTTCCACTCCTTGAATATTGATTACAGACTCGAAAGCGCCTGAATCTTCAGCACCGATCTTAGCAAGGCCCGGACCTCCCGAGAGATAGATCGCCTATACTCGCGGACTACAACTCAGGACACATGTCCGGTTTACGATCTGCTGCAGGGCCTAGAGGTTAGGTTCGGGGTTGATCCGATCCCCCTCTTTCCGCCTGCATGACTCAGTGAGTCTGAGCAGTGACGGCGAGCGGAAGCGCTGATGACGACGTTTCAACCTTTGCCAGAAGGCAGAATCTGGGCATGCAAGAAACTGGCGAAATCGTCGCCACCAATGTTCTTGGCCTCCTCTTCGGGCGCCCCCTCTTCCACGCTCGCCCCTGCCTCAATCAGTGCCTCAGCGATCTGGCGCTTCACCTCGAAACCGAGCTCGGTGTCACGGGCAAGCCAGACCAAGGGAGGCTGATCCTCATCGTCGTCTGTGTAGGTATACGCATCGGAGTCCAGGCCGGTAGCTAAGAGCGCCGTCACCAGTTCGACATCCCCCATCACGCAGGCGTTGTGCAGTTGGGGATACATCAGTGACCGCCCACGCTCCTGCAGGCCTTCTGGCAGCGCCTTTACCGCATCCAGCATCTCATCGAAGCGCTCACGGAAGGCCTCATTTCCGCTGTACAGGTCGTCGAAGCCCATGGCGGCTGCAATGCGTGCGTTCATATCTCTTCCTCTCTAAGGTTGAAGGACCATCACCTATCCAAGTGGGTGCTACGCGCTACGACTACGGCTTTGGCCAACTGCGCGCTGTCTGTCAAACGTGCCCTTAGTCGCCTCCCCCAGGCCCATCTGCCGCGTCACGACACTTCTTTGTCTCGGGCAAAAGGCCGCACTGGCACACCCATCGCATCCCCTGGTGCCCAACGCGCCTCCAGATCGCTGGCTCGCTGAGCGGCTTGGGCTTCGCAGAGTTCATGCATCGCCACCTGCAACACCTTTTCATAAGCGGCGTGGTAGGGCTCACGCGTCTCCCCGTTGACCCAGGGCGCCTGCAAGGCCACCTCGACTGTGGCATCCCATACATCGCCCCGTTCAAGTGCACCGCTCAGCACATCGTCGCTCACCACCAGGACATGCCCAGCCACCCGGCCATCCACCAACGCCCACTCATGGAAAACCACGGCAACGTCATCGAGCGTGGCCAGCGTTGCGATACGCCCCAACTTCCTCTGCAGCCGGCTTGCATCGTCCCGCGCCTGCCGCAAGGCCAATTCGATTTCCAGCTCACGGACCCGTTGCTGGGCCGCGTCCAGTTCGTCGATCAAGCGACGCTCTTTGACACTGCGCCCCACGCGTGAGGCCTGCCAAGCGACAAGTTCCGTGTAGGGGTAACGAACGTGCTCGTTCGCCCCTCCTCCAGCGCGGCCGGCGCCTTTCACAAAGGGCGGCCCTGCAGGAGGCGTTCGACGGCGCCACTCGCCAAGCGTGTCGAAGTGCACCCCGAGGTAACGCGCCGCTGCCTTGGAGCTGATCGTCGGAGGCGGCAAGCCTGCGGCAGCTTTGTTCAGTTCAGCATCCAGTGCCGCAGAGCGCTGCTCCAGGTAGTCCTCTTCTTTACGCTGGCATTCCATTGGGTCGCTCCTTACTTATCGTCGCGCCGGTTTCTTGCTGAGAAAATCGACACTGGGGCATCGCCGGCCTCGTCGAGCCGAGGCTTGTCCGTCCCTTTCAAGCGGTTCCAAACACGGGGACTGGTCGCGACCATGTGCTCTTCAACCCGGCCCATGGCCTCGCGGAGCCTGGACCACTCCTGCTCGGTGTAACGTTCGGAGACAGCGGCCATGCGATCTTCACCGCGGCCCAACGTGCGATGGTGGAGCAGCTGGGACACGATTCGACTCTCGCCAAACAGGAGGGCCGCGTAGCGACCAAGCGTCCGGCGCAGATCGTGCAGGGTCAGACCAATGTCCACCTCTGCCCGCAGATCGAGCAACCCCGCGTCCCGGCGCACGTTTGCCACGATGCTCTTACTGTCCGAGTAATGCCCCGTCGTGCTTCGGTCCGATCGGGCGGGAAACACAAACATCGTTTTGGCCAGCGCGCGGCGTGCCCTCTCCACCTCTTTTTCCAGCCGGTCCAGCAGATCCCGACGTGCACGCCTGGCTCGAGCGGCGCCCAACACTTCCTCCGCGTCCGCCAAGTCTTGCTTGAGCTTGGTTTCGTCCGCGCGTTCGTCGTAACGCCGCTGCAAAATCTTTTCAGCAAAGTAGGCCACCGGCAGGTAGCGCTCCTCGCCATTCTTGGTGTCAAACAGGTAGACCTGAGAGCCTGCCCGCCTCGTGTAAGGGTTGACCTCATCCGGTGCTGCCAACCAGACCCAGGACACCTCCGACTGGCGCAGCTCGCCCGGGGAGCACCGGTCAAACCAGCGCAGGGGAGCGGCCTCGCCGCGGCGGGTGCCCCAGAGCAAGGTCAGCAGCAAGTAGTCCGCGCCCGTGGCGTTCAAGCCGCCCTGCTCGTCCCGTCGCGCCAAGATCACCTTCAGTACCGTGGGCAGCGTCTCGTCCCCCAACGGATTGCGCACTTCCGCGCGCTCGTAATGCCGGCGCAGCGCTTGCGAGTCCCGCAACATGTCGTCGTCGTGGATGACCTGGAACGGGTTGTAGCGCAGCACCGGCTCCCGCTGCTGCTGAGCCGCCGCTTTGCGTTCCCGCTTCAGCACCAGGTCGACCGCCCTCTTCGCGTCCGTGAACGCGTGTTCGGTCGACGCTAGACCAGCCGCTTTGACTCGTTGGATGTACTTCCCGGTCACGCCCAACGCTTCGAGCTGTTGCGTGGAGAGCGCGGCCCAATCCGACTGGTTGGCTAGTGCTTGGCGCATCGGGGTGGGGATCCGGTTGGAGCGCACCATGGACGATCGCCGCAGGCCGTCGAACGCACGGTGGATGTCCTTGTCCAAAAGCTGAAGAATGGGCTTGTCCGCCAGCCCAACTTCCGGTCGGGCAAACCGCGCCAAGCTGTCCTGGATGGCCCGGATGCTGGCGGGCTTGGCTTTCTTGTTGCGAACGCGCTTCTGCAGGTCCTCAACGTAAGCCGCAAAGCAGTCCGCCAGCGTGAGCCCCTTTAGCTCCACCAGCTGCTCGGCTCGGGCCTCTTCCTTCGAAGGATGCTCGCCCGTTTCTCGAACCACCGCCAACTTCCGTCGCGCCAGCTCGTAGGCTTGCTCCGGTCCGATGTCGGTGACGCTGCCCAGGGAGAACCGACGAACTCCGGCCGGGCCTCGGACCACGACTTCGTAAGTGGTGCGGGTGGTGCCGACGTAGAAGCCGAACCCCGTCGGAGCACCTTGATTGCCGTCCAGGACGCGGTAAGGCTTCCCGGCGTCTTCGGGCAGTCGAGGGGCGATGACCACCCTTCCCTGCTTGCGTTCGACCGGGCCTTTGGCCACGCTCAGTTCGCAGATTTGGCGGTAGGTCAGCTTAAACTTGGTGCCTCGGCGACGCGGGGCCTCTGCCTGCGTCGCAACAACCGTATCCATGGTCGATCCGCCGTCTGTCCGTCGCAACATCGATTTGATCCTCTTTGAGTGACCAGCGCAACCGCGGCGCAACCAAGAACCCCGTTACTTGCCGCAAGTGACCCGGATTGATCGCTACAACCCGTAGGAAGTTCTCTTGCAAACCACTGATTCAAAAGCGAAACCGTCTGCATCGAAGTCCAGCGCAGAGCACACGCCCCTCATGAAGCAGTTCTTCGCAGCCAAGTCCGAGTATCCGGACCTGCTGCTGTTCTTCCGCATGGGCGATTTCTACGAGCTGTTCTACGACGACGCGCGCAAGGCCGCGCGCCTGCTCGACATCACCCTGACCCAGCGTGGCAGTTCCGGTGGCGCACCGATCCCGATGGCCGGCGTGCCGGTGCACGCGTACGAAGGCTACCTGGCACGGCTGGTGGCGCTGGGCGAGTCGGTGGCGATCTGCGAGCAGATCGGCGATCCCGCGCTGGCCAAGGGCCTGGTCGAGCGCAAGGTGGTGCGTATCGTCACCCCCGGCACGGTCACCGACGAGGCGCTGCTGGATGAGCGCCGCGACACCCTGCTGATGGCCCTGTCGCGCAGCAAGCAGGGCTATGGCCTGGCCTGGGCCGACCTGGCCGGCGGCCGCTTCCTGGTCAACGAAGTGGAAACCGACGACGCTCTGGAAGCCGAACTGGCCCGCCTGGAACCGGCCGAGCTGCTGGTGCCGGACGAGGAGAACTGGCCGGAGTTCCTGCGCCAGCGCACCGGGGTGCGCCGCCGCGCACCGTGGCTCTTCGACGCCGACAGCGGCCGCCGCCAGCTGCTGGCGTTTTTCAAGCTGCATGACCTGAGCGGCTTCGGCATCGATGACAAGCCGCGCGCGACCGCGGCCGCGGGCGCCCTGCTCGGCTATGTCGAGGAGACCCAGAAGCAGCGCCTGCCGCACCTGACCTCGATCGCGATGGAAACCGCCGGCGAGGCGATCGCGATGAACGCCGCCACCCGCCGCCACCTGGAGCTGGATACGCGCGTGGACGGGGATACCCGCAACACCCTGCTGGGCGTGCTCGACAGTACGGTCACGCCGATGGGCGGGCGCCTGCTGCGCCGCTGGCTGCATCGTCCGCTGCGCCTGCGCGAGGTGCTGGTCCAGCGCCACCATGCGGTGGAAACCCTGATCGATCGCGGCGCGGACGCCGACATCCGCGAGCAGTTCCGCCGCCTGGGCGACCTGGAACGCATCCTCACCCGCGTTGCGCTGCGCTCGGCGCGCCCGCGCGACTTCTCCACGCTGCGCGACGGCCTGGGGCTGCTGCCGGCCGTGCGCGAGGTGCTGGCACCGCTGGACTCACCGCGCCTGCAGGCCCTGCATGCCGCACTTGGTGAACACGATGCGTGCGCGCAGCTGCTGGCCAGTGCCATCGCCGAAATGCCGCCGCTGAAACTGAGCGACGGCGGCGTGCTGGCTGACGGCTTCGATGAGGAGCTGGACGAGCTGCGCCGCCTGTCCACCCACGCCGACCAGTTCCTGGTGGACCTGGAACAGCGCGAACGCGAAAGCAGCGGCATTCCCACCCTGAAGGTGGGCTACAACCGCGTGCACGGCTACTACATCGAGATCAGCAAGGGCCAGTCCGACCGCGCGCCGGTGCACTACACCCGCCGCCAGACGCTGACCAATGCCGAGCGCTACATCACCGAAGAACTGAAGGCGTTCGAGGACAAGGTGCTGTCCGCGCGCGACCGTTCGCTGTCGCGCGAGAAGTACCTGTACGAGCAGCTGCTGGATACCCTCGGGAGGCAGCTGGAGCCGCTGAAGCAGTGCGCCGCCGCACTCAGCGAACTGGACGTGCTGGCCGCCTTCGCCGAACGCGCGCAGGCGCTGGACTGGGCCCGGCCGGAACTGCAGGCCGAGCCGTGCCTGAAGATCGAACGCGGCCGCCACCCGGTGGTCGAGGCGGTACGCGAGCAGCCGTTCGAACCGAACGACCTGGACCTGCATCCGGACCGCCGGATGCTGGTCATCACCGGCCCGAACATGGGCGGTAAATCGACCTACATGCGGCAGAACGCGCTGATCGTGCTGCTGGCCCACATCGGCAGCTTCGTGCCGGCCAGCCGCGCATTGATCGGCCCGATCGACCGCATCCTGACCCGCATCGGCGCCGGCGATGACCTGGCCCGCGGGCAGTCCACCTTCATGGTCGAAATGGCCGAGACCAGCTACATCCTGCATCACGCCACCGCCCATTCGCTGGTGCTGATGGACGAGATCGGCCGCGGCACGTCCACCTACGACGGCCTGGCGCTGGCCGATGCGGTGGCCCGCCACCTGGCCTACCAGAACCGCTGCTACACGCTGTTCGCCACCCACTACTTCGAGCTGACCGCGCTGGCCGATGAGCAGCACGAAGGCGGCCGCAGCGGTATTGCCAATGTGCACCTGGACGCGGTCGAGCATGGTGAGGCGCTGGTGTTCATGCACGCGGTGAAGGACGGCCCGGCCAACCGCAGCTTCGGCCTGCAGGTGGCGGCCCTGGCAGGCCTGCCGCGCGCCACCGTAGCGCAGGCGCGCCGTCGCCTGGCCGAGCTGGAACAGCGCGGTGGTGAAAGCCATGCCGCCGAGCTGGCACCACAGGCATTGGATGCACCGCAGCAGTTCGGCCTGTTCGCGGCGCCATCGAACAAGGCACAGGAAGCACTGGCCGCCATCGATCCGGACGAACTGACGCCGAAGCAGGCGCTGGAAGCGTTGTATCGCTTGAAAGCGCTGCTGTAGCCGCAGCGCAAACGCTTGGCCTCCTGCCTCGCAGGAGGCCCATCGAAAGATTTCGCAAATCTGATTCTGAGTTTCAATTGACAGAATCTATCAACCTGAACGAATCATTCGATTATTCATTTCATCTGGCGCTAGCTAAAGTCGAGTGAAGATGTTCCACCCCGTCTTCACCCGCAGGAGCCAGCCATGAGCCAGTCCGATAACAACAGCCCCAAATGCCCGTATCACACCGCGCCGTCGCCTGCGGAAGGCGCCCAGCAACAGCGCGAGCTGAGCACCACGCCGAAACAGAAGCAGGGCGATGATCCGGTGACCCCGATGACCACGGCCTTCGGCGCGCCGGTGGTGGACAACCAGAACAGCAAGACCGCCGGCCCACGCGGCCCGCTGCTGATGGAAGACGTCTGGCTGCTGGAAAAGCTGGCCAACCTCAACCGCGAGATCATTCCCGAGCGTCGCATGCACGCCAAGGGCTCGGGCGCGTTCGGTACCTTCACCGTCACTCACGACATCAGCAAGTACACCCGCGCCAAGCTGTTCGAGAAGGTCGGCAAGCAGACCGAGATGTTCGCCCGCTTCACCACGGTGGCCGGCGAGCGTGGCGCCGCCGATGCCGAGCGTGACATCCGCGGCTTCGCGCTGAAGTTCTACACCGAAGAAGGCAACTGGGACCTGGTCGGCAACAACACGCCGGTGTTCTTCCTGCGCGACCCGCGCAAGTTCGCCGACCTCAACAAGGCCGTGAAGCGCGACCCGCACACCAACCTGCGCAGCGCGCGCAACAACTGGGATTTCTGGACGCTGCTGCCCGAAGCCCTGCTGCAGGTGACCGTGGTGATGAGCGATCGCGGCATCCCGCGCAGCTTCCGCCACATGCACGGCTTCGGCTCGCACACCTACAGCTTCACCAACGCCGACAGTGAGCGCTTCTGGGTCAAGTTCCACTTCGTCAGCCAGCAGGGCATCGAATCGCTGACCGACGCGCAGGCGCAGATCCTGGTCGGCCATGACCGCGAAAGCCACGGCCGCGACCTGTTCGCCGCGATCGAGAAGGGTGACTTCCCGAAGTGGAAGCTGTTCATCCAAGTCATGCCGGAACTGGATGCGGAAACCTACCGCGTGCACCCGTTCGACCTGACCAAGGTGTGGCCGAAGAGCGACTACCCGCTGATCGAAGTGGGCCAGTTCGAACTGAACCGCAACCCGGTCAACTGGTACCAGGACGTGGAGCAGTCAGCGTTCGCACCGAGCAACCTGGTGCCGGGCATCGGCCCGTCGCCGGACAAGATGCTGCAGGCGCGCCTGTTCGCCTACTCCGATGCGCAGCGCTACCGCCTGGGCGTGAACCACCACCAGATTCCGGTGAACGCAGCGCGCTGCCCGGTGCACAGCAACCACCGCGACGGTGCGATGCGCGTGGACGGCAACTACGGCGGCCTGCCGCACTACGAGCCGAACAGCTACGGCCAGTGGCAGGAGCAGCCGGAGTACCGCGAGCCGCCGATGAAGATCCGCGGCGACGCCGACTTCTGGAACTTCCGTGAGGACGACGCCGACTACTTCAGCCAGCCCGGTGCGCTGTTCCGTAGCTACAACCAGGCACAGAAGGACCGCCTGTTCGCCAACACCGCCCGTGCCCTGGGCGATGCGCCGGACTTCATCAAGCAGCGCCACATCGACAACTGCAGCAAGGCCGACCCGGCCTACGGTGCTGGTGTGGCCGCGGCGCTGAAGGCGCTGGCCAGCCAGCCGTCGGATCCGTTCAAGCCGGCCCAGCCGGAAGCGGACTTCCCCACCGCCACCCCGGGCGCCGAAGACATCGAGCTCTGATCGCCCTCCCCCGTGAACGGCACGCCGCCTCCCTGCGAGGCGGCGTCGCCGTTTTAACGGTCCGCGTCGTACCTTCTGCACGCCCAACCCCAATCAAGGATTCCGCAGATGAGCCTGACCGATGAACTTCTCGCCAAGTTGCAGGGCGCCCCGCTGCAGCAGGTGTCGCAGCAGCTCGGCATCAGCGATACCCAGGCTTCCGGCGCGATCAGTGCCGCGCTGCCGGTGCTGATGGGCGCGCTGGGCAACAACGCCTCGCAGCCGCAGGGCGCGCAGGCACTGCTCGGCGCCTTGCAGAACAACCACAGTGGCCTGGACCTGGGCAGCGTGCTCGGCTCGGTGCTGGGTGGCGGCGGCGGCGGTGCCGCCAGCGATGGCGCCGGCATCCTCGGCCACATCTTCGGCGGCAGCCAGCAGAAGGTGGAAACCGGCCTGGCCCAGGCCACCCAGCTCGACAGCGGCCGCACCAGCCAGCTGCTGCAGATCCTCGCGCCGATCGTGATGGCCTTCCTTGCCCAGCGCCTCGGTGGCGGCCAGGCCGATCCCGGCTCGCTCAGCCAGGCCCTGGGCCAGGAAAAGCAGCAGGTGCAGCAACAGGGCGGTCTTGCCGGTGGCCTGCTCGGCAGCCTGCTGGACCAGGACGGTGACGGCCAGCTCGGCGTGGGCGATCTGCTCAAGATCGGCGGCAGCCTGCTGGGTGGCAAGCGCTGAACGATGCCGCCGCCGGGCGTGGCCCGGCGTGATCGGCATCTCCATGGGACGCGCCGGGCAATGCCCGGCGTCTTACCGGTTGCCCGCCTTCAACCGCTCCAGGATCGGCGCAAACACCGGTGCCTTCATCGAACGCGGCGGCGCCACGGTCTTCCCCTTCTCCTGCGCCTGCCAGTACGACCACGGCAGCGGACTGTCGCCCAGCTCGTAGTCCATGCCATCCCAGCCATCCTCGCGGAACGCGTAGAAAGCCCAGTGCACCTTGTCCTGCTCCAGCACCTGCAGCACGTCCTGCAGGTAGCGGCCGCAGTCGGGCCAGCGCCGCATGCAGCCGAATTCGCCGACCACCATGCGGTTGGCCCTCACGCCGTGCATCTTCGCCCAGTCCATCGGCTGCTGCAGGTAACTGCGGATCCGCGCGGCATCCCAGCGTTCGCTGTGTTCGCCAAACGGCACCACGCCTGGGTAGCGATACGGCGTGGTGCGCTTCTGGTTAGGCGCGCTGGTTGCGGCATACGGCTCATACATGTGCACGCTGTACAGCAGTTTCGAATCTGCCAGCGGCGCCGGCCAGTAGTTGAAACCGTCGGCAGCGGCGTACCAGCCGGCATCCAGCATCAACGGCATGTCCGCATCGACCGCACGGATGCTGGCGATCAGGTCCGAATAGAAGCGGCGCAGATCGCGTGGACCGTCTTCCACACCGGCGTACCACTGCTGCATGGCCGCGGCCGAGGCATGCTCGGCCAGGCCAGCACCATACTCGGGAACCGGCTCGTTGATCAGGTTGTAGGCGGCCAGTGCGGGATGGCCCTTCAATGCCGTGGCGAGGTCGCTCCAGAAGCGCCGGGCCGGCGCGTGATTGTCGAAGGACTGCCACAGGCGCGGATCGACCTTGTCGCCGTTGTGCTGCTTCCAGCGCAGCAACGGCAACGACAAAGGGGTCAGCACCACTTTCAGCCCAGCCGCGTCGGCATCATCCAGCACCCGCCGCAGCGTGGCCAGGTCGGCCGGAACCAGGCTACGGTAGTCGTCGGCGTTGCCAATCAGGAAGTCACGCCCGCCCTGCCCCTTCCACTTGTCCGGTACCAGCCGTACCCAGGTCGCACCGGTCGCGCGCAGGGCCTCGAAGTAGCTCCGGTCCGGAGGCGACATGTTCATGCTGTTGCCCCCGCGCTGCGGAGTGTCCCAGAACGTGATGTCGGCCGCGTGCAATGGCGCGGCGGCAAGCAGGGACAGGCACAACAGCATGCGATGCATGGGCAGGCTTCCAGAAGGTGGACTTCCAGCCTGCCCCGCCCTTTCCGAATGCACCGTGACTCACGCCTCCTTTCGCGCCGCGATAGGAACCATGCACCGGAATCGCCGTTCGGTCAGAGCGCGTCGATATCGCCCAACGCGCGGATCAACCGCCGCGCGCGCTTGTCCGGTTTGTGCTCTGGCGGTTGGAACCCATCGCGTGCGGCGATGCGCAGCGCACGCTGTTCGGCACGACGGGCCTTGGAGGCCTCGCTCTCGGCATACAGCTGCTGCGCCGCCGGTGCGGGCCCGCGCTGGTCGCTCAGGCCGAGCACCCGGATCTCGAAATGCTCCTCGCCGCGATCCACCTGCAGCTGCTCACCCACACGCACCGCGCGCGAGGATTTCGGACGCTGGCCCGCGACGCTGACCTTGCCGGTTTCGATGGCCTGCTTGGCCAGGCTGCGGGTCTTGAAGAAGCGGGCCGCCCACAACCAGATGTCCAGGCGGACACTGGGCGTCAGCGGGGAAAGCTCGGTCATCGGCAGGGACTACTCCGTTCGCTTGTTCAGGGGACGCGGGTTGTCGGGATCGGTGCGGCAGCCGCTGCCCCCGATCAGGGTGGGTACGCCGGCGGAAAGATCCTGGCGCTGGCTGCCGACCAGGCACTCGGGGCGGTCGGTTGGCCGCACCTGGGTATCGCCCAGCCGGTCACCTGTCGAACATGCGGCCAGTGCGGCGCCGATCAAGGCCAGCGCCACGCTCCGCTTCATCTGCAGTCGTTGATGCATTGCCACATCCTGCAAACCGGCTTGGTGCTAGTGTGCGCCTCCCGGGATTCGATCACCACTCCATGGCCAAAGCGCCGATTGACCTGACCTCCGGCCCGATCGGCCGCAATCTCCTGCTGTTTTCCCTGCCGATCCTGGCAGGCAACATCGCGCAGTCGCTGAACGGTTCGGTGAATGCGGTCTGGGTCGGGCGCTTCCTCGGCGAGGCGGCACTGACCGCCACCGCGAACGCCAACAACATCATGTTCTTCCTGATCGGCTCGGTGTTCGGCTTCGGCATGGCCTCGACCATCCTGATCGGCCAGGCCATCGGCGCGCGCGACATCGCGCAGGCGCGGCGCGTGGTCGGCACCAGCGCCACCTTCTTCATCGGCCTGTCGGTAATCATCGCCATCGCCGGCTGGTTCATGGCCCATCCGCTGCTGGCGGCGATGGGCACGCCGGCCGCCTCGCTGCCGCTGGCCGAGGCCTACCTGCAGATCATCTTCCTGGCGATGCCGACGCTGTATGCGTTCGCCTTCCTCACCGCCGCGCTGCGCGGTGCCGGTGACTCGCGCACGCCGTTCCGTTTCCTGATGGTCTCGGTGGCACTGGACATCGTGCTGAACCCGGTACTGATCTTCGGCATGGGCCCGATCCCGGCGCTGGGCATTGCCGGCTCGGCCTGGGCCACGCTGGTCGCGCAGACGCTGTCGCTGGCCGGCCTGCTGCTGTACATGCGGCACAAGCGCCACACGCTGTGGCTGGGCCGCGCCGACATGCGCCTGTTCAAGCTCGACCTGACCATCCTCAAGGCGCTGGTGGTCAAGGGCGTACCGATGGGCCTGCAGATGGTGCTGATCTCGCTGTCGGTGATCCTGCTGATGACCATGGTCAACCAGTACGGTACCGACACCGGCGCGGGTTACGGCGCCGCGCTGCAGCTGTGGAACTACCTGCAGATGCCGGCGATGGCGATCGGCGCCGCGTGCTCGTCGATGGCCGCACAGAACGTCGGTGCGCAGCGCTGGGACCGCGTACGCGGCACCGCACGCCAGGGCGTGCTGTTCAATTTCCTGCTGACCGGCGCGCTGATCGTGCCACTGGTGGTGTTCGATCGCCAGCTGCTAGCGCTGTTCCTGCCACCGGCCAGCCAGGCACTGGACATCGCGCGCCACCTCAACCACGTAGTGATCGGCTCGTTCCTGTTCTTCGGCGTCAGCTTCGTGATCTCCGGCGTAGTGCGCTCCACCGGCGCGGTGATTCCGCCGCTGCTGATCCTGGCCGGCTCGCTGTGGGGCGTGCGCGTGCCGTTTGCCGAACTGCTGCAACCGTACTGGGGCGCCGACGCGATCTGGTGGAGCTTCCCGGTCAGCTCGTTCGTGTCTATGCTGCTGTCGCTGGCGTATTACCGCTGGGGCGGCTGGCGCAAGGCGAAGATGATCGGCAAGCCTTCGCACGCTGAGGAACTGGCCACGCCGTCGGAGATTCCGGCCTGTCCACCGTCGCCGGTGGCCGACCCGGATGCCGCGCTGGAGTCAGCCCCGCCACGGTGAGGTGGGTGCGGACCGTTGGTCCGCACAGGCCTGTCAGCCGAGCATGGGCTCGGCTCTACAGAAGACGGTCAGCGCTTCTTCTTCTTCGCCGCATTGAACGCCGCCGCCGCGCGCAGCAGTGCCTTCAACGCCGCGGAATCGGGCATCGCACCTTCATGGATGTCGATCGCACGCCGCGTGTTGCCCTCCAGGCTGGCGTTGAACAGGCCCTTCGGGTCCGCCAGCGCGGCACCGTTGGCGAAGGTCAGTTTCACTGCCTGCTTGTAGGTTTCGCCGGTGCACAGGATGCCGTTGTGCTCCCACACCGGTGTACCGCGCCACTTCCAGGCTTCCTGCACGTCCGGCAGCGCTTCATGGATCAATGCACGCACGCGTGCCAGCGTTTCGCCGCGCCAGTCCCCCAGCGCGGCGATGCGTGCATCGATCAGTTCGGCCGCCGGTGTTCCGGCATCGTCAGGGTTGGGAGCATGCGTGGCCATCAGGGACTCTCGTCGGGAAGGGAAACGGAATGCCGGGCTTACATGCGCTCGCCGGGCAGCGCAGCGGCCTGGCGCACCCAGTCCAGGAACTGCGCTTCATCCAACAGGCCGGATTCGTGGATGTGCAGGTAGCGCGTGTCGGCGCTCCTGGAGGGCTCCGGTGGCACCGGCGTCAAGGCAGCGCCGCGGAAAAAGGCCACCTTGATGTAGCGCGTGAAGCAATGGAAGCTGAGAAACCAGCCTGCGCCCGCAGCCACCGCATACATCGGCGAGTTCCACTTCACCGCCTTGTGCACCCCGGGTACGGCCCGTTCGATCAGGGCATCCAGCCGTGCGCCGATCGGACGTTTCCAATCCGGCATTGCGGCGATGTACGCCTGCACCGGAGCATCGCCCTCGCCCTTGGCGATCTGCGGGTTGCCACCGGTGAGCAGCGTGGGCACAGCGGTGGGTGCGGTTCGCTTGGCGGGCATCGCACGGTACGACCATCGGAATGACGCTGCAGCCTAGCGCGGCCTGTGCCGGGCGTCACGGCGCAGTGCGCCATCGGCTCAGTCCGCCTGCCGCGCGCGGAACCGGCGCCACTCCGGCAGCTGGCGGTGGCGGCGCAGCGAGCGCATCAGCGCCGCCATCACAAGGCCGAACAGCGCTCCGGCCGACAGGCCTGCCACCAGCAACAGCACCAGCGGGCGCTCGCTGCCCTGCCAGAGCATCAGCCACATCAGCGCGGTCCAGAACAGCCCGAACAGCAGGCCCTGCACCAGCGCATTGGTACCGAAACCAGCCAGGATCGGCGGCGGCAGTGCGATGCCTGCGCGCCACAGCAGTCGATGCAACAGCGGCGCCGACTGCGCGCGCGCCAGCCCCGTGTCATCAAGAAAGCGCAGCGCCGATTGGATCACGACGGGATAGTGCGGATTGACGTCATTCATCACCCGATCGTGGCCGATGCAATGCCGGAAACGCAAACGGCCACCCGAAGGTGGCCGTCGCGGCAACAACCGAAGTTGTTTATCAGGCCTTTTCGGCCAGACGGGCAGCCTTGGCGGCAGCAGCGGCAGCCAGGTCTTCCTTGATGCGGGCAGCCTTGCCTTCCAGGCCACGCAGGTAGTACAGCTTGCCGGCGCGGACCTTACCACGACGCTTCACTTCGACCGAGTCGATGATGGCGCTGTGGGTCTGGAAAACGCGCTCGACGCCGTAGCCGTGCGAGATCTTGCGCACGGTGAACGAGGAGTTCAGGCCGGCGTTCTTGGTGGCGATGACGACGCCTTCGTAGGCCTGCACGCGCTCGCGGCTGCCTTCCTTCACCTTCACGTTGACGACAACGGTGTCGCCCTGGCTGAACTTCGGCAGTTCACGGGTGATCTGGGCGGATTCGAATTCCGCGACGATGGACTTGTTCAGCTTGCTCATGGGTTACACCGATTCTTGTTCGGGTGGGCGTGTCGTATCGACAACGTGGGCTCATGCAGTCACCGGACTGTGCTGCACGTTTGTTTTGGGTACTGCGCGCGCCAACCGGGGCTGGCGGGAATTGGCCATGATAGCCGATAAAGCCAGCCCTGCGCTAGGGGCTGGCCTTGGGTTTCTGTGCTTGGCGGGCCTGGTCCAGCAGTTTGCGGTCGGCCTTGCCCAGCGCCTGTTCATCCAGCAGGTCCGGGCGTCGCTGGGCAGTCCGGAGCAGCGACTGCTGGCGGCGCCAGGCGGCGATGGCTGCGTGGTTGCCCGAGCGCAGCACCTCCGGCACGTCTCCCAGCGGGTGCTGGGCCGGCTGGCTGTAATGCGGGCAGTCGAGCAGGCCGAGGTCGCCCTCGAAGCTGTCCTGCGCCGCCGACTCCGCATCGTTGAGGGCCCCCTCCTGCAGGCGGGCCACGGCGTCGATGATCACCGCCGCGCCCAGCTCGCCCCCGGACAGCACGTAGTCGCCGAGGGAGATTTCCTCGTCGACATTGGCCTCCAGGAAACGCTCGTCGATGCCCTCGTAGCGGCCACAGAGCAGGACCATGCGCGGCAGCGCCGCCAGCTCCCGCACCTTGGCCTGGGTCAACCGCGCGCCCTGCGGGCTGAGGTAGATCACCCGCGCCGGGGTTGGATCGGCATCGCGGATCGCCTGCAGGCAGGCCTGCAGCGGCTCGATCAGCATCACCATGCCCGGGCCACCGCCGAACGGACGGTCGTCCACCCGGCGATAGTTGCCTTCGGCGTAATCACGGGGGTTCCAGCCATGCAGGCTGAACAGCCCCTTCTCCCGCGCGCGCCCGACCACGCCCAATCCAGCGGACTGGGCGAGGAACTCGGGGAACAGGGTGATGACGTCGAAACGCATGCGTCTGCTCAGAACTCGGGATCCCAGTCGACCACGACCAGATTGGCCTCGAAATCGACCGATTTGACGAAGTCCGGCAGCACGAACGGGATCATCCGCTCGCGGTCACCACGGACCACCACCACATCATTGGCGCCGGTGCTGAACAGGTGCGAGACCTGGCCCAGGGCGACGCCCTCGGTGGTCGTCACGTCCAGGCCTTCCAGGTCCACCCAGTAGTACTCATCGGGCTTCGGTGGCGGCAATGCACTGCGGGCCACGTAGATTTCGGTGCCGCGCATCGCTTCGACCACGTCGCGGTCCTCGACGCCCGGGAAACGGGCGACCAGGTGCTTGCCGCTGTCACGGCCACGCACACCTTCTATCGTGGTTTCCACGCCGGACGGGCTGCGCACGATCCACGGCTGATAACGGAAAATGGCGGAACGTGGCTCGGTCCAGGACTCGAGCTTGATCTCGCCGCGCACACCAAAAGCGCCGACAACCCTGCCCAGCAGGATGCGGCGCTCGATATCTTTCATCTGCTTCAACCAAGAGGGCCACGCCGAAGCGTGGCCCGTCAGGATCAGGCCGCAGCGGCCTGGGACTTGGTCGCTTCCTTGATCAGGTTGCGGACCTTGTCGGTCGGCTGGGCGCCGTTCTTGACCCAATGGTCAACACGGGCCAGGTCCAGTTCGATGCGCTTCTCGGCGCCCTGGGCGACCGGGTTGTAGAAGCCAACGCGCTCGATGTTGCGGCCGTCGCGCGCGCTGCGCACGTCGGTGACGATGATGTGGTAGAACGGACGCTTCTTGGCGCCGCCGCGGGTCAGTCGGATCTTGACCATGGTGTTTTTCCTATTGCCCAGTCGCCAGGATGGCGAGGTAAGCGGGCGATTATAGCGGCAGAGCCCGGCCTAGCCAACCCCATATGACGCCGGGCCCTCACGGTAGCGCCGGGCCATGCCCGGCGGCTTTTGTTCAGCAATGTGATCGACTTCTGACTTACCCCGCCGACGTCCCCATGGCGATAACGTCAACGTGCTCCAGCGACAGGCGCCCGATGCATGTCCAGCACATCTACCTCGTGCCGCTGCAGCAGGTCGTCAAATGCATCGCCGCCAATCCGCTCGACAAGTTGCCGCTCGGATTCGTGGATGGCGATGCACTGCAGCCAATTGATCGCCACGGGCGGAACCTCCAACCCTGGAAAACTTGCGTCATTCCAGAAGAAGGGCAGCACCAGATAGACGTGCGGCATCCGGGTCGATGGGAAGTAGTCCTGCAGGATGTCGGAAATCACGCAACCCGGCCACGCCGCCGCACGATCACGCATGATTGCAAAGGCGGTCGAGGCGACCACGTTGTCCCAGTGCTGCGTGTCATCTTCCGCACACGCGCACAGCTCGACGCGGGTTTCCAGCTCGTGCCCCTCTGAATGACGTAAAGCAAAATCCGATAGTCCGATGGACGAGATGGACTTCAGCCCTGCTTCCGGCGAGTTGGACGTCGTAAGGATATCGACCGAACGCAGGCGATGATCATCGTGAAAGGCCTGGACCTTGGGCCGCCCCTCACCGCTCATGATCTTGATTGCGTGCATCGCTACCGCGCGATGCTGCTCGGTGACCGTACCCATATCTGATTGGAACTCCTGAGTGTTGTTCGCTGCGGACGCATTCGCCGGGCATGGCCCGGCGCTACCGGCTGCAACGCTTCAAGGTAGCGTCCGGCTATGCCCAACGATCGGCAACCACGCGCCTCGTTCAGGAGAGCGGCTGCCAGGCCACCGCCGCCAGCACCGCCCTGCCCTGTTCAGCCAGCGCCTGCGAGCCGGGCAGGACATGTCCGTCGATGGCCTCCAGCGCCCACAGGCCGCTGGCGTTGCAGGCAAAAGCGGCCTTCACACTGCCTAGTTCAGCCAGCGCCAACGGCCGCGTCAACTGCGCATCGAGCCAGTGCCGCTTCAGCAGCGCCTCAGCCGTACCGCGCAGGGCCGGCGCCTGCGGCCAGAGCAGCCGTTCACCATCGTGCACGGCCAGGTTCCAGGTACTGCCTTCACTCACTTCGCCATCGGCGGTCACGAACAGCACGTCGTCGAATCCTTCGGCCATCGCCGCGCGGCGCTCGGCGAACAGGCCGAAGGTGCCCACATGCTTGAGCTGCGGCAGCTCGCGCTGCCAGGTCACGCTGCGCACACGCTTGGAGGCGGTCAGCGTCACCGGCGCTGAAACCGCCACCAGCACGTCCACCGGCACCGCCGCCAGCGGATTGCGGAAATCGAAGCGGCGCGAGTACACCGTCACCCGCAGCGAGGCATCGGCCAGGCCGGCCTGCCGCAGCGCCTGCGCCATCCAGCCCCGCACCTGCGCCGTATCCAGTTTGCTGCCGAACAGTTCGCGCGTGGCCTGCGACAGCCGCGCCAGATGAAGGTCCAAGCCCTGCGCTGCGCTGTCGCGCACTTGCAGCGAAGTGAAGTGGCCGTAGTTCACCAGCGCCGGCAGCAGATCCTCCACCTGCGCCGCCCGGCCGTTGCAGCTCACCATCATGGCAACAGTGCCTGCGCCTGCTCCCACATGCCGCGCAGCACGTCGGCGGCCGGCTGCGCCGGCGCCATCCACGCCGACTGCCCGGCCCAGGCCTGCATCGCCGCCAGGCGGTTTTCCTGCGCGGCCTGCTTGCGCATCGGCGCGGTCAGCCCACGCTGCACCGGGTATGGACGCGGCGCGGGGGCTCCTTCTGCGGCAGCGGCGCGCACATAGGGTGTCGCCAGGCCACGACCCAGGCGACCGCTGAAGGCACGGGTCGGCCAAGTGTCTTCCGGTTCGCTGGCGGCCAGCCCATCAGCCCACGCCGAAGCGATCGCCGCTTCGGGCGTGCGCAGGAAGGCGGTGCCGATCTGCACGGCGCTGGCCCCCAGCGTGAGTGCGGCAGCGACGCCACGGCCGTCGGCGATGCCGCCTGCGGCAATCACCGGAATCTGCAGGTGATCGGCCAGGCGCGGCAGCAGTGCGAACAACCCGACCAACTGGCGCTCGGCCATCGCCGGATCGAACGCGCCACGATGGCCGCCGGCCTCCGCGCCCTGCGCCACCACCGCATCGGCACCGGCGTCCTGTGCCGCGCGCGCTTCGGACAAGGTGGTGGCACAGGCGATCCAGGCGATGCCGGCGTCCTTCAGCTGCTGCACGTGATGCGGCAACAGCACGCCCATGATGGTCGAGGCGACCGCCGGGCGCGCGGCCAGCAGTGCGGCGAACTGTTCTTCGAAGTCGGCGGGCGTGGCGTCGGCGGCACTGGCGGGCACGTCCGGGCCCCACTGCGCGAGGAAGGCGCGGCTGGCGGCTTCGGCGGCAACATCACGGGTCGGTGCGGGATCGGGCACCCACAGGTTCACCTGGGCCGGGCCGGTCGAAGCGGTGCGGAATTCGTCCATCCAGCGACCGATATCGGCCGAAGAGGACAACACCGCGCCCATCGCGCCCATGCTGCCGGCGTTGGCCAGCGCGGCCGACAACGGGACCGGGCAGGCGCCGGCCATCGGTGCCAGCAGGATTGGAACGGAAACGCCAAAGCGCCGGCAGAACGCCTCGGCGCGGGAAGCTACAGCGGAACTCTGCATGACGGCCCATCATTTTGGACAGGCACTCATGGTGCGCGCAGGACAGGGGAAGAGTCGAGCCTGCTGCCTGACGGCCTGCTGCGGCGACTGTGCGCCGCCGCTCGAGCGTGGGCTCGGGCGCTACATTAGACTGCGACCGGGCCGTCATCAACGGAACGGCATGCCGCGGCCACCCATGGCGCCCATCATGCCCTTCATGCTGCGCAACATGCCCTTCATGCCACCGCCGGCCATCTTGCTCATCATCTTTTCCATCTGCATGTACTGCTTCATCAGCTTGTTGACGTCGGCCGGTGTCACGCCCGAGCCCTTGGCAATGCGCGCGCGACGCGAGCCGTTGAGCAGGTTCGGGTTGCGCCGTTCCTTCTTGGTCATCGAGTTGATGATGGCGATCATGCGCGGCACTTCCTTGCCCTGGCTGACCTGCTGCTTCAGATGATCGGGGATGTTGCCCAGGCCCGGCAGCTTGTCCATCAGGCCACCGATGCCACCCATGTTCTGCATCTGCTCCAGCTGGTCGCGCATGTCGTTCAGGTCGAACTTCTTGCCCTTGGCGACCTTCTCGGCCAGCTTGGCCGCCTTGTCCTTGTCGACCTGCTGCTCGACCTGCTCGACCAGCGACAGCACGTCGCCCATGTCGAGGATGCGGCTGGCGATACGGTCCGGATGGAACACGTCCAGGCCTTCCGGCTTCTCGCTCACACCGACGAACTTGATCGGCTTGCCGGTGATGTAGCGCACGCTCAGCGCGGCGCCGCCGCGGGCATCACCGTCAGTCTTGGTCAGCACCACGCCGGTCAGCGGCAGCGCATCGCCGAAGGCCTTGGCGGTGTTGGCCGCGTCCTGGCCGGTCATGGCGTCGACCACGAACAGCGTTTCAGCCGGATTCACCGCCGCGTGCAGGGCCTTGATCTCGGCCATCATCGCTTCGTCGATGGCCAGGCGGCCGGCGGTATCGACCAGCAGCACGTCCACGAACGACTTGCGCGCATCGTCGATGGCCGCGCGCACGATGGCTTCCGGCTTCTGGTCGGCGCTGGACGGGAAGAACAGCACGCCCACCTGCTCGGCCAGGGTCTTGAGCTGCTCGATCGCGGCCGGGCGGTAGACGTCGGCCGACACCACCATCACCTTCTTCTTGCGCTTTTCCTTCAGGTGCTTGGCCAGCTTGCCGACCGTGGTGGTCTTGCCGGCACCCTGCAGGCCTGCCATCAGGATGATGGCCGGAGCGGGAACGTTGAGGTTCAGGTCGCTGGCTTCGGCGCCCATCACGGCGGTCAGCTCGTCGCGCACGACCTTGATCAGGGCCTGGCCCGGGGTCAGCGACTTCAGCACTTCCTGGCCGACTGCGCGTACCTTGATGCGCTCGATCAGCGCCTGCACCACCGGCAGCGCAACGTCGGCTTCGAGCAGTGCGATGCGCACTTCACGGGTCGCCTCGCGGATGTTCTCCTCGGTCAGGCGGCCACGGCCACGCAGGCGCTCGATGGTGCCGGAAAGGCGCTGGGTCAGGGACTCGAACATGCGGCGCAACCTGTCTGAAAGCGGGGGACAATAAGGCAGACAGTATAACGGGTCCGGCCGTCGCCCCGGACTGCGACCACAGGGCCGTCGCCAGCATCACAGGGGTATGCGAAACTGCAACGATGACAATCGTTCTCATCGCCGTCCTGCTCTACCTGGCTGCCAGTGCCCTGCTGGTGCGCGCGCTCGGCCGCGATGAAACCACCGGCTCGCCCACCTGGCTGTGGCCCGCCCTGCCGGCGATGCTGCTGCATGGCGGTTACCACGTGATGGTGGCGATGCGTACCACCGGCGGGCCGGACATGCACTTCTTCGCCGCGCTGTCGCTGGTCGGCCTGGGCATGGCCTGGCTGACCTCGCTGGTCGGCGCGCGCGGGCGGATGTCGGCGCTGGGCGTGGTGGTGTTCCCACTGGCTGCCGTGCTGCTGCTGGCCTACCACGGCTACGGCCACGAGCCGAGCAAGGTGCTGGGCTGGCGCCTGGCCAGCCACGCCTGGCTGGCCCTGCTGGCCTATGCCACGCTGAGCATCGCCGCCCTGCTGGCGATCATGCTGTGGCTGCAGGAGCGCGCGCTGCGCCGCCGCGAGTTCCGGCCATGGCTACGCGCGCTGCCACCGCTGGCCGACCTGGAGTCGCTGCTGTTCCGGGTGATCACCGTCGGCTTCGCGCTGCTGACCCTGACCCTGGTCACCGGCGTACTGTTCGTCGATGACCTGCTGGCGCAGAAGCTGGTGCACAAGACCGTGCTGAGCGTGCTGTCGTGGATCGTGTTCGGCGTGCTGCTGATCGGCCGCCGCCGCTACGGCTGGCGCGGCATGAAGGCGGTGCACTGGACGCTGGCGGCGATGCTGTTGCTGCTGCTGGCGTTCTTCGGCAGCCAGTTCGTGATCGAGCTGGTGTTCGGGCATACGCGATAGGCCGTGTGCCGACCAACGGTCGGCACCAACCCAGGTACTGCAGGCCACCGGCCGCCCCCACCCACCCTGGTAGTGCCGGCCGCTGGCCGGCAGCCACGCAATGCGCGGACGCTGCCGCCGGTCAGGGAATCGGCTGCGCCAGGATTTTCCGGACCGAACGACCGCTGTTGGTGAGGATGTCATCAACCTGCCAGCACCCCTGCCCCTGGCGCACCATCGGCAGGCGGGTCAGGTAAGCCTTCTTCCACACCGAGTAGCGCATCTCAACCTGGCCGGCGGTGGCCGACGCCTCTTCCCAGCTGTAGCGCACCGGCGTTTCGATGTCGCCGTCCTGCGCATCCAGCCACGGATCGGAATCGATCGTGCAGATGCCCTCCTCGCGCTGTTGGCAGGCGCGCTCATCACGCAGCGCCTTGCCGAAGGCCACGCTGACCAGCGCGGCCGGCGGCTCCAGCAGATCACCGTTGCCGGTCGTCGCCTCGTAGAAAGCGCGGGCGACAGCCGCAGGCTCCTGGCAGGCGGGTGCAGCCTGTGCTGCTGGCGCCAGCAGCAGGCCGGCAATCATCAACATCCCTGTCTTTCGCATGTCCAATCCCTTTGGTCGTGATGGCGATCTCTTGTAGAGCCGAGCCCATGCTCGGCTGCGTTCCAGCATAAGCCGAGCGCAGGCTCGGCTCTACTTACAGCCCGTAACGCTCGATCACGTCCAGGTGCGGCTGGCGGTCCTGGTCACAGGCCTCGGCAAGCCGCAGCCAGCAATGCGGATGCGGCCACGTCGCGGTCTGCTGCTGGAGGAAGCGGTGCAGTGCCAGCGGTGCATGGTCCTGCGGCTGGGCCACCGTGAACAGCAGGCCCGGCAGCGTCCCCTCCTCCACATCGGGGTCGGTGACGGTGTAGTCCGGTCGGCTGTGTGACCACACCTTCCAGCCCTGTGCTTCGGCCGCCTCGACGAAGGCGTTCCAGGCCTCTTCGCCCGGGTGCGCGCCATCGATCATCCAGCTGCGGGCGAAGCCGCCGCGCTCCAGCACATGCACCTGCGAGTAGGTCGGGATGAAATGCTCGCGAGCTTCCTCCTCCTCGGGTGCCGGATGCACCAGCGCGGCATCGAACACCACCCAGTCGCCCACCTGCTGGGCGCGGTTGGACGGCGCGTTCTCGACGATGCGCGCGGTCACCGGACCGCTGCGACGGGCGTAGTACTCCATCGGCTCGCCGTTTTCTTCGCTGCGGATGATCACCCAGCCCCACGGCTCTTCGACTACGCCCTGCTGGCTGGACAATTCCATGCCAAGCGCCGCCGCCGAGCGGCGCACGGCGTCCCAGTCGCGCGCCGCGCTGGCTGCGCTCATGTGGTCCCAATGCGCGGCATTGGGCTCCTCCAGCAGCTCCACCAGCTGTGCATAACAGGCCTGGGCGTCGCTGAAACGGCCGGTTTCCATGTACATACGCGCCAGCGTGCCGCGCGCGCCGTGCGAGCCCGGAGACAGCTCCAGAAGCGATCGGGCCGCCTGCTCCAGCGCCGGCCAGTCGGACACGCGGCGTGCACGCTGCACCTCGCACCAGTGCGCGAACACCGGCACGCTGCCGCGATAGAGATCGGCCAGCTGGCGCAGTCCGTCGTCGTCGCCCTGTTCGGCCAGCCAGCGCATCAGCGTGTAGGCCGCGGGGCCATCGTGCTGCGCATGGCCGCGCACGAACCGCCACAGCAGCGACCGCGCCTCGGCCTGCGCGCCGCAGGCATTCAGTGCCGAGGCGGCCATGTCGGCCAGCGCCTCGTCATCGGGCAGCTCGGCATGCGCCTGCAGCAACCACTGCGCTTCGCGCTCGGGATCGCGCGACTGGTTCTGTTCGCCCTGCGCATCCAGCCATGCCAGCAGCTCGCCGGCCGGCACCGGCAGCGGCGCGGCGTCCGGCAATGCCTCGATGCGCGCGGCCAGGCCGGCCACCAGGGCCGCGGCACCACGGTCCTGGCGCAGCTGCGCCAGATGGGTGCGGGCCAGTTCCAGCTGCCGCAGTGCGACCCAGCGCGCGCCACGCTGCAGCGCCAGCTCCAGGCTCAGCGCCGCCACTTCGATCAGCAGGCGATGCGAACCAACCCGGGCGAAGTGCTCGATGATCGTGTTGAAGCGCGTGCCCAGGTCCCAGCTGTTGCGCGCAGGATCCCGCTGACAGAGCGCTGCCGCGGTGTTTGCCCACAGCCGCCAGTAGTTCGGAGTCAGTTCGCTCCACGGCACCAGCTGCTGCAGCGCCTCTTCGTCGCGGCCCAGCTGGGCCAGCGCCCAGGCCTTGGACAGGCGGCGCGGCACCGTGCAGTTGGCCGGCTCGTACTCTCCGGACGCAGCAACTTCGGCCTCCCGCTTTTCGATCAGCGCCAGTGCCTCATCGGCACGGCCCATGCCCAGCAGGATCTTGATCTGCATCTCCGGGAAGCTGTCGAACACTTCCTTGCCACAGGCCTCCACGGCATCGGCCTGCACCTGCAGGTAATCCAGTGCCGCCTGGCCACGGCCATCATCAAGCAGCGCATCGGCCTTCTCGCAGCTCAGGCACTGGAAACAGGCCCAGCTCGGGTCGATGCGACCCAGTGTTTCATCGCAGACCTCGATGCGCTCGGGCACCCAGCCCGGGCCATCGATGTTGCCATAGCAGGCGGCCAGGTCCTGGGTCACGCAGATCGACTGCGGGCATTCCAGCGTGTCCTCGCGGTGCGCGCGTTCAAACAGCGCTACGGCTTCGCCGAGTGCGCTTTCGCCTTCCACGCGGTTGCCGACGCGGTTGCGCAGCGCCCAGTGGCCGACATAGACGTCAACCCACGGGTTGTCCAACGCCTTGCCCAATGCGCGCGCTTCGGGCAGCAGCGCATCGACGCGGTCGATTTGCAGTTCACTGACCTCGTCGGCGAGACGGTTCAGCAGGTGCGCGTTCTGCGCCTGGCCGGCCTGGCGCAGGTCACCCTGCAGCTTTTCGACCCAGTTCCAGATGTCCATGGGGGTAATTGCTCCTGTCTAGCGAAGGCTGGATGAGAAGGTGCGGTGCTCAGCGCAGCATCTGCTGCAGGGCACCGGCGATATCGGTAAAGGCGCCGTTGAGATCCGGGCCGGGCGTAGCGTTCGCGCGTGCCAGCGGGCGGCCCTGCGCGGCGACGATGACTTTCAGCGAGCGCAGCAGGCGGGCTGCGGCCTCGGCCTGCGGATGGCCCTCGCGCTGGGCGCGCAACAGCGCCTGCACCGCCGGGTTGTCGAGGTTGAGGTACAGCCGCGATGGTGCGCGTGATTCGATGCGCGCGGTGAACTGGCGCGCCAGGCGCAGCGCCGCCATCGATACGCGCTTGTCGTTCTCGTCGTCTTCCAGGCGCTGCTTCAGCTCGGCCTCGCGGTCGGGCACCACCACCACCGGCAGCGCCTCCGGGCTGAAGCGTGCCGGCAGCAACTGTTCGCCGTCACCCAGTTGTTCGCGCAGCCAGGCCAGCTGCGCCTCGTCGAGGCTGTCATCACTGCGGAACAGCGCACGGTTGCCCTGCTCGGTACCCAGCTCGACCAGGCGCAGGCCCTTGGCCTGTGCCCAGCGTCGCAGGAACGGCACCACCGCGTAGCGATGGCCATGCGCGACCGGTACGCCCATCGCGCGGAACAGCATCTCTTCAAAGCCACCGCCGTTGTCGAGGATGACATGCACGGCACCGCGCGCCGGCAACGCGCTGGCCGGCAGGTCGCCCTGCGAGGTCGGCACCCGCACATGCTCCATCAGCAGTTCGAACAGGCGCTCATCGCACAGTGCCGCACCCAGCAGGGCCTCGTTGTGGCGGGTCAGCACGCGCCGCCAGGCTTCCGGCTGCTGTTTCGCGACGTCGGCCAGGCCGTCGATCAGCGCCTCCAGCAGTGCATGCTGCACCGCGCGGTACTGGTCATCGCGCTGCAGGTCTTCGCGGCTGGCGGTGGGCGTCAACCGCGAGGATTCGATCACCCCGCCGATGAAACCGGCCCACGGCGGCAGCAGGTCGCGCGCGTCGTCATCCAGCAGCATGCCGCGCACGAACACCGACAGGTTGCGGTTGTCGCTGGTGCCATAGGTGGCGCCGTCCTGCACCCACAGCAGGCCGGTGGCATCGCTGTTGCCATCGGCACGCAACGGCACGGTGACGATCGGCTCGAAATCATGCTCGAACCGCGCGGCGAACTGCAGCGCCTGGCGGCGGGCCTGCACCGGATGCACGGCAACATCCCCCTGATCGCGCCACGGTGGCGGCTCGGGATTGATCGCCTCGGTCGCAGCGCCAATGAAGATCGGCTCGGACAGCAGCGCGCAGTAGCGGCCCAGCACCTCGTGCAGGCGCGCCTCGTTGGCCAGCGGCAGGAAATCAGGATGCAGCTCCAGCTCCACCTCGGTGCCGACCGCACGTGCCGGCACTTCGCTTACCGTGTACTGCTCGGCATTGCTGGACACGTACAGATGGCCCAGGTCCGGGGTCTGGTACGAGGTGGTGCGCACGCTGACCCGGCGCGCCAGCACGAAGGCCGACAGGAACCCGAGGCCGAACATGCCGATCAGGCCCTCATCGTCCTCGCCGCCCTGGCGCAGGCCACGGGTATAGCCGACGCCGACGGTGGCCAGGTAATCGTGGATCTCCTGGCGGGTCAGGCCGGCACCGGTATCGGAGATGCGCAGCACGCCGGCACCGGCATCGACCTGCACCGAGATGCGCGACGGCACTGCGACGCCGGGCTGTTCGATGCGGCGGCGGATGATCGAGTCGTGCGCGTTCTGCACCAGTTCGCGCAGCGCCACCACCGGGGTGGAATACAGGTGCTTGCCCAGCACCGTCATCAGTCCATTGAGATCGACCCCGGCGCGACGGATCTCGGCGTTGGGGGTGGTGAGCGCGGTGTCCTGCATGTAATCGTTTACTCCTGGGCACGGAAAGACGCCAGAGGGCGTCTTCGTCGAGCGGGAAAAACTAGCACAGGGAAGCTGACCGTTGCTGCATTGGAAATGTGTAGAGCCGAGCCGATGCTCGGCTGCTGTTCGCTCTTTGTAGCGTCGAGCCATGCTCGGCTGCTGTTCGACCACCCGTCGACCATGGCTCGACGCTACAGAAAGCAGCCGGGCGTGGGCTCGGCTCTACAGTGCTGGCATCATGCCGCGTCGATAGCCTCGGACAGCCGCTCCACCGCGATCACTTCCATGCCTTTCACCGAGCCGCCCTTGGGCGCGTTGGCCTTGGGCACGATGGCGCGCTTGAAACCATGGGTGGCCGCCTCGCGCAGGCGGTCCTCGCCATTGGGCACCGGGCGGATCTCGCCGGACAGGCCAACCTCGCCAAAGGCAATCGTCTTTTCCGCCAGCGGCCGATCCTGCAGCGACGACAGCACCGCCAGCAGCACCGGCAGGTCGGCGGCGGTCTCCTGCACGCGGATGCCGCCGACCACGTTGACGAACACGTCCTGGTCGCCGACCAGCACGCCGCCGTGCCGATGCAGCACCGCCAGCAGCATCGCCAGGCGGTTCTGCTCCAGGCCGACCGCGACACGACGCGGGTTCGACAGCGGTGATGCATCGACCAGCGCCTGCACCTCCACCAGCAGCGGCCGGGTGCCCTCGCGGGTGACCATCACGCAGCTGCCCGGTTGATGGGTGCTGCCGCCGGACAGGAAGATCGCCGATGGGTTGGAGACTTCCTTCAGGCCCTTGTCCCCCATCGCGAACACGCCCAGTTCGTTCACCGCACCAAACCGGTTCTTGAAGGCGCGCAACAGGCGGAAGCGGCTGCCGCTCTCGCCTTCGAAATACAGCACCGCGTCGACCATGTGCTCGAGCACGCGCGGGCCGGCGATGCCGCCCTCCTTGGTGACGTGGCCGACCAGGAACACCGCAGTGCCGGTTTCCTTGGCAAAGCGCACCAGCCGTGCCGCGCTCTCGCGCACCTGGCTTACGGAGCCGGGCGCCGCGGTCAGCGTTTCGGTCCACAGGGTCTGCACCGAGTCGGCCACGATCAGCCGCGGGCCGGCCTTGGCCGCGTGCTGCAGGATCGACTCGACGCCGGTCTCGGCCAGCGCATTGACGCCGTCCAGCGGGAGCTCCAGGCGATGCGCGCGGCCGGCGACCTGCGCCAGCGACTCTTCACCGGTGACGTAGAGCACCGGCAGTTCGGCCGCCATCTTCGCCACCGCCTGCAGCAGTAGCGTCGACTTGCCGATGCCCGGGTCGCCACCCACCAGCACCACCGCGCCTTCGACCAGGCCGCCGCCCAGCACGCGGTCGAACTCGCCGATGCCGGTGGAGACCCGGCGATGCTCGGTCTGCTCCACGTCTTTCAGCGCGGTGATCTTCGGCGGGTCGATCTTCCCGGCCCAGCCGGCCCGCCGCGAGGCCGGCGCCTTGGCCGCCGCCGCGCTCTCCAGCACGATCTCCGACAACGAGTTCCAGGCGTTGCACTCGGTGCACTGCCCCTGCCACTTGCTGAATTCGGCGCCGCATTCATTGCAGACGTAGGCGGTGCGGGCTTTTGCCATCGGATGATTTCCAGCAATGGGAACAGGCGTGGCAGGATAGCCGAGCCGGGTCGCAGGTGCTGCGACCGCTCAAGTCCCGTCCACCCGCGCCGATAGCTGTCGCGGGCGTGCGCCTTGCGGGCGCCCCTCCCTCTCCCTCTGGATTCAACATGACTGGCAGTTACAGTCAGAGCCTGGTCGCCATCTCGCTGCTGGTGGCCATTCTTGCTTCGTACACGGCGCTGGACATGGCCGGCCGCCTGGCCACGGCCGAGGGGCGCGTGGCACGCTGGTGGCTGGCGGGTGGCGCGGCGGCCATGGGCCTGGGGATCTGGTCGATGCATTTCATCGGCATGCTGGCCTTCGACCTGCCGATTCCGGTCGGCTACGACCTGGGCATCACCCTGTACTCGCTGGCCGTCTCGATCGGCGCTTCGGCCTATGCGCTGTGGCTGGTGTCGCGCCCCAGCCTGCCGTGGCGCCGGCTGCTGGCCGGTGCGGTACTGATGGGCCTGGGCATTGCCACCATGCACTACCTGGGCATGGCCGCGATGCGCATGCAGCCGGGCATCGACTATCACCCCGGCTGGTTCGCCGCCTCCATTGCGGTGGCCATCGGTGCCGCAGGTGCGGCGTTGTGGATCGCCTTCCGGCTGCGCGCCGAGCAGCGCAACACCCTGCTGCTGCGCGCGCTCGCATCGCTGGTGATGGGCCTGGCCATCGTCGGCATGCATTACACCGGCATGGCGGCGGCGCGCTTCCCCGAAGGCAGCATCTGTGGCGCCGTCGGCAGCGGCGGCATCGACACGCGCTGGCTGGCGGTGCTGGTGATCGTCACCACCGTGGCCACGCTGGGTATAGCCCTGGTCGCCTCGCTGTTCGACCGGCAGATGCGCGTGCGCACCGGGCTGCTGGCCGATTCGCTGGCGCACGCCAACGACAAGCTGATCCAGGCGGCACTGCACGACCCGTTGACCCAGCTGCCCAACCGCATGCTGCTGCAGGACCGCATCGAGCAGGCCATCGAGAAGGCGCGGCGACGCAATCATGCGGTGGCGGTGATGTTCTGCGACCTGGATGGCTTCAAGGCGGTCAATGATGCCTTTGGCCACCAGCTTGGCGACCGCCTGCTGGTGGCGGTGGCGCAGCGCATCGGCGGCCTGCTGCGCCCGCAGGACACGTTCGCCCGCCTCGGCGGCGACGAGTTCGTGATCGTGCTGGCCATCGATATTCCCGACGATGCGGTGGTGGTGGCCGAGCGCATCATTGCCGCCGCCGGTGAGCCGTTCACGCTGGATGCGGCCAGGTCAGCGCCAGCCTGGGCATCGCCCTGTACCCGGACGACGCCAGCAATGAGCGCGAACTGATGGCGCACGCCGATGCGGCGATGTACCACACCAAGGAAACCGGGCGGAACGGCTATACCTTCTTCACTCCCTCGATGCAGCTCAGTGCCAATCGCCAGCTGCGCCTGCTGCAGGACCTGCGCAAGGCCATCGCCCGCAACGAACTGATCCTGCATTACCAGCCCAAATTCCCGGCCGCGGGCGCACCGGCCACCGGCGCCGAAGCGCTGCTGCGCTGGCAGCACCCGGAGCTGGGGCTGCTGGCGCCGGATGTGTTCATTCCGATCGCCGAACGCAGCGGACTGATCCTCCCCATCGGCGACTGGGTGCTGGACCGCGCCTGTGCACAGCTGCGCGCCTGGCATGACGCCGGCCACGCAGACTGGTCGATGGCGGTGAACCTGTCGCCGTTGCAGTTCGCCTCGCCGGCGCTTCTGGACAGCGTGCGCGAAGTACTGCAGCGGCATCGGATCGAACCGGCCCGGCTGACCCTGGAGATCACCGAGACCACCGCGATGAAGGACGTCGATGCCAGCCTGGCCATCCTCAACGACCTGACCGCGATGGGCGTGCACATCGCCATCGACGACTTCGGCACCGGCTATTCCAGCCTGCTGTACCTCAAGCGCATGCCGGCCACCGAACTGAAGATCGACCGCGCGTTCGTTCGTGACCTGGAATGCAACGACGAAGATGCCGCCATCGTGTCGTCGATCATTGCGCTGGGCCGCACCCTCCAGTTGCAGGTGGTGGCCGAAGGCGTGGAAACGCAGGCGCAGCGCGAGTACCTGAGCGAGCTGGGCTGCGACCAGCTGCAGGGCTACCACCTGGGCCGGCCGATGGAGGCAGAGGAGTTCCTGCGCCGGGTGGCGGGGTAAAGCCGGCCGCTGGCCGGCTTCCCGCGATTGCCGGCCAGCGGCCGGCACTACCGGACAACGGAAAACCAGAAAGGCCGCCCGAGGGCGGCCTTTCTGCGTGGCAACGTCGCGAGAACGTCAGTGCATCATGTGCACGTTCATGTTGTGCATGACCCACAGGGTGCCGATCACGATGATGCCGATCACCACGACGGTGAAGGCCGCCGCGTTGACGTTCCAGCGGCTTTCCGAAGAGCGGTCCAGGTGCAGGAAGAACACCAGGTGGACCAGCATCTGCAGCACCGCGGTGACCGCGATCACCACACCGTTGACGGTGCGCGAGAAATCGCCCGACATCACCATCCAGAACGGGATGACGGTCAGCACCACCGCCAGCACGAAGCCGATCAGGTACGACTTCACGCTGCCGTGGCTTTCGCCGCCGGTGCCGTGGTCGTGTACATGGTTGTCATGTGCCATTACAGCGCTCCATTGAGGTAGACGACGGAGAACACGCCGATCCAGATCAGGTCCAGGAAGTGCCAGAACAGGCTCAGGCACGCCATGCGGGTCTTGTTGGTCGCGGTCAGGCCGTACTTTTTCAGCTGCACGAACATCACCAGCAGCCACAGCAGGCCCGCGCTGACGTGCAGGCCGTGGGTACCGACCAGGGCGAAGAACGCCGACAGGAAGGCACTGCGGTCCGGACCGTAGCCCTGATGGATCAGATGCTGGAACTCCCACACTTCCATGCACATGAAGCCGAAGCCCAGCAGCCAGGTGATGCCCAGCCACAGGTACATCTGGCCCATCTGCTTGCGGTGCATGGCAATCATGCCCAGGCCGAAGGTCAGCGACGAGGTCAGCAGCAGCGCGGTTTCCCACGCCACGAACGGCAGCTCGAACAGGTCCTTCGCGGTGGGGCCACCATCGGTACCGCCTGCCAGCACCACGTAGGTGGCGAACAGCGAGGCGAAGATGAGGCAGTCGCTCATCAGGTACACCCAGAAACCGAAGACGGTGTTGCCGCCGGTGTCGTGGTGCTCGTGGTCGTCATGGCCATGGGCCGCCGCGTGTGCGGCGTGCCCGTGGCTCAGGGTCGAGGTATTGGTGCTCATGCCTTCAGCTCCGACTTCACCAGGCCCTGGGCTTCCAGGTGCTTGCGGTGTGCGTTCTCGATGCGTTCCACCTCGGCGGCCGGGACCCAGTAGTCCACGTCCTGGTCGAAGGTGCGGTAGATGAACGTGGCGATCATGCCGACGAAGCCGACGATGGCCAGCCACCAGATGTGCCAGATCATCGCGAAGCCGAACACCAGGCTGAAGGCACCGATGACAACGCCCGTGCCGGTGTTGCGCGGCATGTGGATGTCGGTGTACTTGGCCGGCTTCGGCCAGGCTTCACCACGCTGCTTGCGTTCCCAGAAATCGTCCAGCTCGGTGACGTCCGGCAGGGTCGCGAAGTTGTAGAAGGCCGGCGGCGAGGAGGTTTCCCACTCCAGCGTACGGGCATCCCACGGGTCACCGGTCAGGTCCACGGTCTTCTTGCGGTCGCGGATCGACACGGCCACCTGGATGATCTGGCACAGGATGCCGGCGCCGACGATGAACGCACCGCAGGCAGCAACCAGCAGCAGCGGCTCGTAGGCCGGGTTGACGGTGCTCTGCAGGCGACGGGTCATGCCCATGAAGCCCAGCACGTACATCGGCATGAAGGTCACGTAGAAGCCGATGAACCAGCACCAGAACGCGCACTTGCCCCAGAACTCATTGAGGCGGAAGCCGAACATCTTCGGCCACCAGTAAGTGATGCCGGCGAACATGCCGAACACCACGCCGCCGATGATGACGTTGTGGAAGTGGGCGATCAGGAACAGGCTGTTGTGCAGCACGAAGTCGATGGCCGGGATCGCCAGCATCACGCCGGTCATGCCGCCGATGACGAAGGTGACCATGAAGCCGATCGTCCACAGCACCGGGGTGGTGAAGTGCACGCGACCGCGGAACATGGTGAACAACCAGTTGAAGATCTTCACGCCGGTCGGGATCGAGATGATCATCGTCGTGATGCCGAAGAAGGCATTGACGTTGGCACCCGAGCCCATGGTGAAGAAGTGGTGCAGCCACACGATGAACGACAGCACGCCGATGCAGGCGGTGGCGTAGACCATGCCCTTGTAACCGAACAGCGCCTTGCGCGAGAAGGTCGCGATGACTTCGGAGAACACACCGAACGCCGGCAGGACCAGGATGTACACCTCCGGGTGACCCCAGATCCAGATCAGGTTGATGTACAGCATGGCGTTGCCGCCGCCGTCATTGGTGAAGAAGTGCGTACCCAGGTAACGGTCCAGGGTCAGCAGCACCAGGGTGATGGTCAGCACCGGGAACGCGGCGACGATCAGCACGTTGGTCACCAGGGCAGTCCAGGTGAACACCGGCATCTGCATCAGCTTCATGCTGGGGGTACGCATCTTCAGGATGGTGATGAAGAAGTTGATACCACTCAACGTGGTACCCAAACCCGCCACCTGCAGGCCCCAGATGTAGTAGTCCATGCCGACGCTTGGACTGTATTCGATACCCGACAACGGCGGGAACGCCAGCCAGCCGGTGGCGGCGAACTCACCGATCCACAGCGACAGCATGATCAGCACCGCGCCCGCCACGAACAGCCAGAAGCTGAGCGAGTTGACGAACGGGAACGCAACGTCACGCGCACCGATCTGCAGCGGCACGGCCAGGTTCATCAGGCCGGTGATCAGCGGCATCGCCACGAAGAAGATCATGATCACGCCGTGGGCGGTGAAGATCTGGTCGTAGTGGTGCGGCGGCAGGTAACCCTCCGAGCCACCGACGGCGAGCGCCTGCTGGGTGCGCATCATGATGGCGTCGGAGAAGCCGCGCAGCAGCATGACGAAGGCGACGATGAGGTACATCACGCCGATCTTCTTGTGGTCCACCGAGGTGAACCACTCCTTCCACAGATAGCCCCACAGCTTGAACTTGGTGATCAGGGCGACGACGCCCAGGCCACCCAGCACCGCGCCGACCAGGGTGGTCAGCACGATCGGATCGTGGGGGATCGACTCAAGAGAGAGTTTTCCCAACATGTTCATTCTCCCGAACCCGCGTGGCCGGCATGGCCTGCGTGTTCGTGTTCGTTGGCATCCAGGTTTTCACCCGATTCCTTGGAATCATGCGCATCACTGGGGGCGTGGCCCTCGTGCGCTTCATGGGTGGCGGCGTCGGCAGCGGCGGCACCGGCATGCGAGTGCTTCATGCCGTAATGCTTGTTGTCGCCCATGTGCTTGGCGATGACCCAGTCGAACAGGCCTTCTTCGGTCTTGCCGAAGTAGGTGACCGGATACCACTCGGCGTTGCGTGCTTCGCCCAGGGCCTTGAACGAGGCCTTGTCCAGGGTCTGCTCGCCGGCGCGGACCTGGTCCAGCCACTGGCGGTATTCGGCATCGGTGACCGAGTAGGCGGTGAAGTGCATCTTGGCGAAGCCCGCGCCGCTGTAGTGCGAAGACATGCCCGGGAATTCACCGGTCTCGTTGGCGATCAGGTGGAGCTTGGTCTCCATCGCAGCCATCGAGTAGATCATGCTGCCCAGGTGCGGGATGAAGAACGCATTCATCACCGAATCGGACGTGATCTTGAAGTTCAGCGGCGTGTTGACCGGGAACTTGATTTCGTTGACGACCGCCACCTTCTCTTCCGGATAGATGAACAGCCACTTCCAGTCCAGCGAGATCGCCTCGATGGTGACCGGCTTGACGTCCGAATCCAGCGGACGGTACGGATCCAGTGCGTGCGACGAGCGCCAGGTCAGGACCGCCAGCACCAGCACGATCATGCACGGGATCGACCACACCACCACCTCGATCGCCGTCGAGTGGGACCACTTCGGCTCGTAGCGGGCCTTGGTGTTGGAGGCGCGATACTTCCACGCGAAGGTCAGGGTCATGATGATGACCGGGATGACGACCAGCAGCATGAGCACGGTGGCCGTGATCAGCAGGGTCTTCTCATCCTGGCCGATCTGGCCCTTCGGACTGAGGATGGCCACGGCATCGCAGCCGGTGAGCATCACCAGCAACGACAGCAGCAGGCCCGGGCGCAACCAGCGCCCAAGGGTTTTCAACGGAATCATCGGTCGATCCAATTGCGAGGGAATGCCGTTCCCCGTCCCTGCCTGTTCCGGCCAAAGCCGGTCCCACCGGTCCGGAAGACAGGCAGGCAGGTGGGGTCGAGTCAGCCTTTCAATTTTAGGCCGTTACCCATCATTTAAGAAAGGCATTGACATTGATCGAGCGCAGGAAAGGCCCGATTCTGGCTGCGACACGTTGTCGCACCGCGCACGCACGATGGCATCGGCCGGTGATCCGCCGCGCTCGGCAAAGTCGCCTGAACAGATTCAGGTGCGCGGACAGACAGGAACATGGGATGCTCCAGGCAGGAGGGACGCCATGGACAAGATCGACTTCAAGAAGCGCGACCGGGCGCTGTACCAGCCCCCGGCAGGCCGGTTCGTCCAAGTGGAGGTGCCACCGTTGCCCTACCTGATGATCGACGGCCGCGGCGACCCGAATACCGCCCCGGCTTACCTGCAGTCGGTGCAGTGGCTGTATGCAGTGAGCTATGCACTGAAGTTCGCGCTGAAGGCCGAGGGCCGGGACTACGTAGTGCCGCCGCTGGAAGCGCTTTGGACCGCCGACGACCCGGCGAGCTTTGTGGCACGCCGCAAGGACGAGTGGTCGTGGACGGTGATGATCCGTACGCCGGATGGGATCAGCCCAGGGCAACTGGAGACCGCCATCGCCAAGGCGACGAAGAAGCTGGGCGAGACACCGGCTGGCCTTCGTCATAGGGGGCTTGAGGAAGGCCTCTGCCTGCAGACCCTGCATGTGGGCGCCTACGATGACGAAGGCCCGATCCTGGCTCATCTGCACGACGAGCTGATGCCTTCGCTGGGCTACACCTTTGCCGGCCCCCACCATGAGATCTACCTGAGTGATCCGCGAAAGACCGACGCGGCGAGATTGAAGACCGTGCTGCGGCAACCGGTGCGGGCGGTTGGGCCTGACGAGGGTTCTCGCGCATGACCCGAGGAACGTCATGCGCATGATCGAACGACTGCTGCGCTGGACCACCCTGCCCGCCGGGCGCCGGCTGATGGCCGTGCTTGGGGCTACGCTGGTGATCGTGCTGGCCTGCAATCCGGATCTGCTGCCGTTGTTGCCGCTGGTGGATGCGTCGGGACTGGACGTACTGATGCTGTTGCTGGGTGCGCAGGTGGTCGCGGTGCTGCCATGGGTACGCGAGCGGGCCAGCCGCGGGACCAGAGTGCTCGCACGCCTGCTTATCGGCGCATTGGCGGGAGCAGCGGGTGGTTATCTCCAGCAGCTGGCGTGGTGGCTGGCGAAGGATGCGGGGATGGCGCGGCGTTGATGGCGTCGCGCCGCCAATCGGCCAAACAAAAAGCCCCGGTTAAAGGCCGGGGCTTTTCATTGCAACTGGTGCCGGAAACAGGAGTCGAACCTGCGACCTACGCATTACGAACCCGGCCGATAAGTCACGCGAGCAAACAAAGCGGCTAGCAACCGACGGGATAAGCACTACTCGCGCGGAGCGGACCGGCAAGGACCGTCGCCAATGGCACACTGCGCGGGATCTGAGTTCCAACTGTCCAAAAAGCAGTTCCCGAAAGTGACCGGAAGCGACCCGAAAGACCGTAAGTGCCATCTAAGCCTCTACCAGCTTGATATTTGTTCAGAGCATCCCTAGAAATTTCCGGAAAGGTACACTGCCTCATCAATCATTTTTCTCAGGTGCACCAGCGTAGGCAGAAAACCTGAGAGTTCCATGTCGCTAAGCGGTGCTGCGCCAGCATTGACCATCGCAGCAATAGCGGCCTTCGATAGCATCAACGATTTGGTGGGAGCCTTGGGATCGAACACTCGCTCAGGTAGCACAAGAGCAGTCTTCTTAGGGCACTACCCCCTCAACACTCCGTGCGAGTGAATACCCTCGGCATCAAACTCATCCGAGAAGTGCACGCGCCTACGCTCTGACGTGACCCTGGAGGAATCACTTCTCTTGTAGAGTGATCCGATACAGTAATTCCCAGTTACGAACTTTGGCCTAGAAAGGCAGCAGCAAAGACCATTCTTCCGAGTCGAACGTGCGAACCCTCGTTCAGTGAAATTTCCTTGAGGAAGCTCGGGTTGTCGTAGTCAAATATCCCAATGGTCAGCTCTTCGACGTCAACCTTGTTGATCCGATCGCCGGACGGCTTCATGCGACATTGATCGCCGACAGAACGACTTCAATCCCAACATCTGCACATATTCTCAACGCTTGCTCCCGAGCCTCCGCCGGGGAGAGCCGCCCAGCCATCCTCATCGCTTCAGTTGAAAACCCCGCATCGAACGAGATCTTGTTCACCACATCTTCTTGAACGCGGCGATGGAGCTCGATAGCGGGTCCGAGCTTCGTCATGCTCTCGGGGCGCAGCGCACTTGAAGCTTCATGTCCGTCCAGCGATTCGTAATAGTAGAAATTCGAGTACTTCTCAATGAAAGTCTGGGCATCAACGGAGCCCAACGCAAACGCTCTTACAAGCTTCGTCATCTCAATGATCGCAGCTTCAGTTTCCATGATTTACGTCACTCCAACTCATTGTTTTATCGGAAGCCATGGGGTTCCGTCGGCATTGCTTACACCGGGAACGTGACCATGCGGTTGCTGGGCGCGAGGATCAGGATGAGTTGATGGCTTGTGTCCGCCATCTATTCGAACCCCAGTTGGCTGACCGTCAGGCCCTTTTGCCTGAACAAATCGACCATCGGGTGATCTTCAATTCTGCCACCCGGCGGTGTAGGAATCGCGTTCCCCTTGGAATCGACATAGATCGTGCCACTTTCCTTCTGTTCTCCGGCGCTCGATTCACTTTTCGGGGACTGTTTGTCTCTGGCAATTGACCCATCACCTTGCAATGCAGGCAGTCTCGGCGATTCCTCAGACTTCTGAAGTAGGCCTTTTACTGCCCCGTCCAGCTTGTTGCCGATATCCGTTCGCTGCTCGGCTGTCGTGGTTGCATAGTAGGTCACGCCAATAACGATCGGTACAACCACCAGCGGCGCAGCGAGCAAGGCATTCCGCCCATCCGGATCCGTGAACTTGTAGGGATTTCCTGCTGCATAGCGATACCGATTGAACTGCCCAACCGGCTGGTCATACGCCGTGACCGGATCCACCGACAGGAACACACCCAACTGCGGATCCATGTACCGCTGCTGCATGTAGCTCAGCCCGGTGGCCGAGTCGCTCACATGGCCGGTATACCCCGGCCCGTCCATGACCCGACCATCCACCACGGCACCGTACGGCTCGTAGTCATAGCGCTTGATCACGTTGCCGTTGGCATCGCTCTCGGCGACAACCGAGCCCAAGGCGTCCGTGTGAATGTAGGTGACCGTCGTTTGTGCCACTGCGGCTGGTGACAGGCCAAGGCCAATGAGCAGCACGCGGCACAGCCAGGCGCCCAATGCCCCCAGCTTCCGAAATCGTTCTTCAAATCCCCTGAAGCGGGTCGACACACCGCCTGCAGTTCCCCCGAACCTGCGCATCCTTCCAGTCCCTGAAAGAGCCTTGGAGCAAGGCCGGGTATTCATAGCGCAGGAATGACCGCTGCGTTTGCCAGGTCAGGAACAGGGCGCGCGCTAAGCGCCTAGGAAGCCGGCGGGCGAGTAGGCTGCGAGATTCGGAAAGTGGGGGCTGCCAGCCATGGGTCGGCAGTGCCGGGGAGCTCGCATTCCGCCAGGCATGGCCCGGCGCTACCAGAGCACAAAAAAGCCCCGACCAAGGCCGGTGCTTTTCATCCAACTGGCGCCGTAAACAGGAGCCAAACATACGATCTACGCATCTCTCAAAAAACTACGAGAAGGAAAACGCTCAACCAGCGGGAAAATCAGGTAGAACTTCGGCAATGGCCGCGGATATACCACCCACCTCCAAGCCTGCATCGAAAGCCTCAAGGACCAGATATTCACCTGTATATGCATCAAGCCCACCGGACTGGGCCAACGCCCCCCAAACCAGCCGATCAATTGAATGCAAATTCCGCTGATTGTCCATCATCAAGGAGAACAAATCGAACCACTTTCTGTACTCAACGGACTTACCTCGCAGCCAATAGTCTCTAGCCGCGCTCACTGCAGCCAACCTTTCCCCATCAAGGCGATCACCAAGATGATCGCACAATGAAATCGCAAATTTCGCCCTGGCGATATTGCTTTTCTCCAATCCAGCAACATCAAGCAACTCATCAAGACTATCGATTAGCTGGCGAATTCGCGCGCAGGGGACTTTCTCGTTATTCATAGCAACATCCTATAATGGCTGCGTCTTCACCGGAAGAACGGTGCGAACACCTTGGTCCTTCGCCACAGCAGCACAACTGGTACAGGGCTCCATGACTTGCCCGGCTTTTGAACCTACTGCCCTGACCGTCGCCATCGTCGCCCCCTTCAAATCTGCACCTGAGTTCAGCGCCTTGCTCATCGCATCAATTTCTCCACAGCAACCGTGGAATGGAGATCTAATACCGTCGGCCACCCCATCCAGTGATTTCTGGATGGCGGCATTCGAGGCGCCGCCAGGCCCACCGGCGCGCGAACTTGCCCCAACAAAAACCTCACCGGATTCTGTCACGAGCCCCGTAACGCCTCCACCTGCCGCCTTGCTTGCCTGAGCTTCTGCCGATGCAGATCGAGCTGCGCTCAACGCTGCAATCTCCTTGGAGACGAGCTGGCTTGAGATAGTGAGCCGCTGGGACTGGCCGAGCGTAACGATCCCCAGCACTCCTTCCGCGATGGCAACCGCCCCACCTGCTGCTGCCATGCCATAGTTGCCTTGCTCTGCAGATGTGACGGCTGCATCCCAAGTAGCTTGACCAGGGATCGTGTAACGCATCCAAGCGGGACTTTCCGCCCTTCCATCTGGATCAATATATCGGTAGGGATTTCCTGCTGCATAGCGATACCGATTGAACTGCCCAACCGGCTGGTCATACGCCGTGACCGGATCCACCGACAGGAACACACCCAACTGCGGATCCATGTACCGCTGCTGCATGTAGCTCAGCCCGGTAGCCGAGTCGCTCACATGCCCGGTATACCCCGGGCCATCCGTGACCTGACCACCGACCACAGCACCGTAAGGCTCGTAGTCATAGCGCTTGATCACGTTGCCGTTGGCATCGCTCTCGGCCACGACCGAGCCCAGCGCGTCCGTGTGGATGTAGGTGACCGTCGCTTGGGCAATTGCGGCTGGCGACACCCCAAGGCCGAGCAGCAGCACGCAGCACAGCCAGGCGCCGAATGCCCCCAGCTTCCGAATTCGATCTTCACCCCCCCTGAAGCGGGTCGACACACCGCCCGCAGTTCCCCCGAACCTGCGCATCCTTCCAATCCCTGAAAGACCCTTGAAGCAAGGCTGGGTATTCATAGCACAAGAATGACCGGCTGCGGTTGCCACGTCAGGAACTGTGCGAGGAGCTAAGCGCCTGGGAAGCCGGAGGGGGCGAGTAGGCCGCGAGACTCGGAAATTGCGGCTGCCCACCATGGGCTGGCACTGCTTGGGAACTCGCATTCCGCCGGGCATGGCCCGGCGCTACCAGACACAAAAAAACCCCGGCCAAGGCCGGGGCTTTTCATGCAACTGGTGCCGGAAACAGGAGTCGAACCTGCGACCTACGCATTACGAATGCGCCGCTCTACCAACTGAGCTATTCCGGCGGAGCCCGCGATTTTACGGGCTGGGCGCCCCGGCGGTCAATCCACCCGGCTCAGCCCGCTACACCCGGTTCGCACACACCCGCCCCTCGGCAAAGTCCCGCAGGTTCCCCAGCGTGATCGCCGAGATCTCCTGCAGCGCCTCCACGGTGAAGAAGCCCTGGTGGCCGGTCACCAGCACGTTGGGGAAGGTCATCAGGCGCTGGAAGGCCTCGTCGTCGATGATCTCGCCGGAAAGGTCCTGGAAGAACAGCGCGCTTTCCTGCTCGTAGACGTCGATGGCCAGGTGGCCGAGCCGCCGCGACTTCAGCGCGCGGATCACCGCATGGGTATCGACCAGTGCCCCACGCGAGGTGTTGACCAGCATCGCGCCTGGCTTCATCCGCGCCAGCGAGGCGTCGTTGATCAGGTGCTGGGTCTCAGGCGTCAGCGGGCAATGCAGCGACACGATGTCGGCGCGCGCCAGCAGTTCGTCCACCCCCACCATGTCGCCCACCGCGGCAAAGGCCGGCGACGGATACGGATCGTGCCCCAGCACGATGCAACCCATGCCCTTGAAGATGCGCGCAGTGGCCAGGCCGATCTTGCCGGTACCCACGATGCCGACGGTGCGGCCATGCAGGGTTCGCCCGAGCAGGCCATCGAGCATGAAGTTGCTCTCGCGCACGCGGTTGTAGGCGCGATGGGTCTGCCGGTTGAGGGTCATCACCAGCGCCAATGCATGCTCGGCCACGGCTTCGGGCGAATAGGCCGGCACCCGCGCCACGAACAGGTCCAGCGCTTTCGCGGTGGCCAGATCCACGTTGTTGAAACCTGCGCATCGCAGCAGCACGGCCCGCACCCCCACCGCATGCAGGGTGTGCAGCACCGGCGCATCCAGGCGGTCGTTGACGAACACGCATACGGCTGCGCAATCCTGCGCCAGCGCCGCCGAGTGCACGTCCAGCGCCACATCGAAGTACACGAACGCAAAGCCGTCCCCGGCCGCATCGCGCTGGTTCGCCTCACCAAGGAAGCGGCGGTCGTAGGGACGGGCACTGAAGACGGCGATCTGCATGGATGGGCCTGGGTGGAATGCCATACCGACCATACCGCAGCAGCGCCCGCGTTGGGATGGCACCGGCGATGCCGTCATCGCCGGTGCCGGGTGCCACTTAGAACCTGCAGCCCAGGCCCAGCATCACGCCGCTCCGGATCTGCCCGTCGCGGCGCTCGCCCACATAGTCGGCCATGATCGACAACCGTTCGCTGGCGCGGCTGGTCACGCCCGGGTTCCAGGCCAGCACCTGCTCGCCCACCGCCTGGCTGCTGGCGCCGAACACCAGGTCCGGTGCTGCAGCAAAACCGGTGCTGTAACGGGCCTGCGAATCACCCGGCTCCTTCTGCCAGACCACCCGGGCGCGCGGGGTGATGCGCTCGCCGTTGTTGCCTTCGAACATCTTGAACAGCTGCAGGCCCGCACCCACGCGGATGCTCTCCAGGCTGCCGCTGCGACCGATCAGTGCTCCGACGCCCTCCCCTTCATTGAAGCGCGTGGCCGAAGTCCGCGCGTAATCCACCACCGGCAGCAACGGCTGGATCACCAGGCCCTTGCCGGTGGTGAACGAGAACGCATGTTCAACACGTGCGGAGATCGCATCGTTGCTGTACTTCGCGCGCAGGGGCTGCTGCAGGCCATCGATACCGCCGATGCTGCGACGGGTGTCATGCCGCAGATCGGTGTAGCGCACGGCCGCCGACAGATAGCCGCGCGCGTACGTCGCATCGAGGTAGCCGCCCACGTCCAGCGCGCGCACATCTCCGGTGAAACCATAGCCATCGCTGGCCTTGGCGTTGTCCAGCGTGGAGACATTCAGATCAGCCAGCCGCAGCTTGGACAGCAACAGGTCCTGGATGTCCGGGTCACTGAGGTAACCCTGCACCGAGAGCGCACCGATGCCCTGCGGGCCGCGGCTGGATGCGGTGTAGATGCTCTGTGCGACATTGATGTAGGTGGATCGCCAGTCGGTATTCCAGCGCGCGAAATCATCATCGACGAACGCCTGCAGCTGGCGTACGGTGCGCAGGTAGCCGGGATTGATGTCACCGGTCACGTTGGCGGTGACGTTCAGGGTGTCGCCCGGATCGCGGTACCCGTATGCGGTGATGATCCTGTTGCTGTAGATGTCCTGGCCGGGGAACGACTCCAGCTTGCTGCCACTGCCATCGGGGTCGAAGGTGACCGAGGGACCGGTGCCGCGTGCCGGAACGCGCAACACCAGCAGGCCGTTCGGCTTCACCACTTCATACATGGCCTTGTGCAGCAGCCCGGCATCCATGCCACCACCGTAGTTGCCGCTATAGATCTGGGTCATGCGCGGCGACGGCGTGTAGATCACCTTGCCGCCGCTGCTGGCTGCGTGGATCTGCACCGAGTCGATGAGCGGCAGATCGCCGGCCAGATAGCGCTCGACGCCGCCGGACTGCATGATCGAGCAGGACGAGATGCAATTGCCGGACACGATGGTGTTCAGCCCGGAGGTGCGGATGATGCCCTGCAGCCACTCCCCGGCGATCAACGCGCCACCATTGGACGTACGCAGCACCACCTCACGGACCGGTCGGCCTTCGGCCTGTGCCTTGGCCAGCAATGCCGGCAGGGACACCGCGTCGGCGTAGGTCACATCTCCACTCAGGAAGATGCGATCGCCCTGCACGTGATTAATTCGTTGCCATGACGTCATCCACCACGGCTATGGCGGCAACGCCCATCAGCCCGGCCAGGGCCAGGCTCAACGTCGAGTACTTCATGTGTTCTCTCTCCACCCGCAACACGCGGATGGAGCGATCAACGCCGCAGCGGGATGATCTCCCCCAGTGGAACGGATCCTGGAAAATGAATACATTCACAATGGGAATTCGATCGATGCACACTCTTCCCCATCCGGTCATCGTCGCGTAAAACTCGACGACGCATTCGCCACCCACCGTCGAGGCCAGCCCTGTCCACCCCGTCTCCCCTGCTCCATCGCGCTCCGGAGCTATCCGCACCTGCGGATGCCTTCATCGCGTTCGTGCGCGAAGAGCGCGCACCGCTGTGCGCGTTCCTGCGCACGCGGGGGGTTGGGCCTGAGGATGCGGAGGATATCGCGCAGGACTGCATGGAGCGGCTGATCCGCTACCGCGCACAGGGTCCGGACGAACTGCGCCTGCTGCTGTATCGTATCGCCCGCAACCGCCTGGCAGACCGCGGCCGCTCACCGCTGTCGCGGCCGCATCTGCCGCTGGCCGAACACGATGGCAGCGACGAACCGTCCAGTTCCTCGCCCGATCCATTGCGCCAGGCCGAGTCGGGGCAGATGCTGTCCCTGCTGCGGCAGGCCCTGTTCAAGCTGCCCGAACGCGCACGCGAGGTCTATCTGCTCAACCGCATCACCGGCATGAGCTACACGCAGATCGCGCGGCATTGTGGAATTACTGCCAAGACCGTGGAAAAACATATCGCCCGCGCCCTGCAGGGCCTGCGTCAGGAGTTGGGATCGGATCCGCTGCACAACGACAGGGACGGCCAATGAGTGGCACCCCGCACAGGGATGATGCACAGCTGTTTGAACGCGCCAGCGCCTGGGTAGCCCGCCTGGAAGCCCCGGACTGCACATCGGCCGAACGCGAAGCGTTCGAGGACTGGCTGGCCGAAGATCCGGCCCACGTCAAAGCCTGGGTGCAGGCCGAAACCCTGTTCCAGAAGGGCGCTGGGCTTGCGGCTGACCCTTGGCTGCGGACCGCTGCGGCACGCGCGGCGCGTCCGCCGCGCCGGCGCTGGTTGCCGGGCGTGGCCGCTGCTGCCGGTGTCTGCATGGCGATCGGCATCGGCTGGATGGCTGCCGTCGACGGCAACCCGACGCCACAGGTCTACGCCAATGATTCGCACCAGCCACAGCAGCAGACACTGGCCGATGGCAGCGTCGCCATGCTGGATGCTGGCACCACTCTCCGCGCCCGCTTCGGCTGGCGCCATCGTGAGCTGGTGCTGGAGCAGGGCCGGCTGCAACTGCAGGTCGCACCGTCGAACAAGGCGCTGCAACTGCGCGCCGGCGACAGTACGATCCGCGACATCGGCACGACCTTCCAGGTGGAACGCCTGCGCGACGGCCTGGTCGAGGTCGCGCTGCTGGAAGGTGCCGTCGAAGTCAGCAGCGGCGCAGCGCAGCACACGCTGGCGCCCGGCCAGCAGCTGCAGGTTCTGCCTTCCGGCCGTATCCAGCCAGGTCCTGCCCTCTCCTCCACTGCCGCCGCTGAAGGCTGGCTGCAGGGGCAACTGGTGTTCGATGCCACCCCCCTGTCGATCGTGGTCGAACGCATGAACCGTTACGGCCGCACGCCGCTGGTGATCGCCGATCCTGAGATCGCCAGCCTGGCCGTGAGCGGTACCTTCCGTGCCGGCGATGCGCAGGAACTGCTGTCGGCGCTGGAACTGGGGTGGTCCGTGGCTGGCCAGACGCGTCCGGATGGCGCGCTGGAACTGCGCCGCACATACTGAGGAGACCGGCAGTGAAGGCAGGTCCGGGTGCGCTGCAGTGGGGGCTGCTCCGGGCCCTGCTATGCCTTGCCCTGGGCGTTGCCGCAGTACCGATGGCCGATGCCGGCACGCCCGCAGGCACGCTGGCGATCGACGTGGGCGCCGGCCCACTGGTACCGGCACTGCAGCAATGGGCCCGGCAGAGTGGCACCGCCCTGCTGTTCGACGCACGTGAACTGGAGGGTCTGCGCACCGATGGCACCCGTGGCCAGCGCGATGCCAGGGCTTCGCTGAAGCAACTGGTTGCCGGCCTGCCGGTGAACATCCTGCGCACGTCCTCGGGTGCTTTTGTCGTGCGGCGGGTCCATGCCGAGCCTGCCAAGCCGCCGGCAGCGTTCACCGCCCCGCGTCTGCCGCGCCCGCCTCCCAGGTCCGCCGACACGCCGCACGAGGTGGAACTGGCTCCCATCCACGTCACCGGCAGCCGGCTGCCGCGCTCTTCGGTGCAGACCACGCTGCCGGTCACCACCATTGATCGTGACGACATCCTGCGCAGTGGCTACGGCAACCTGTTCGACCTGCTGCGGCACCTGCCCGGCATGAACGGCCATCCTGCCATGAGCACCTCGCGCGGCGGCGATTCGCAGTACCTGCCGGTGGGTGCAGCGGCCACCACCAGCCTCGATGGCATGGGACCGCGGGCGACGCTGTTCCTGGTCAATGGCCGGCGCCTGCCGCGCTATCCGATGGTGTCGCTGGAACAGGGTGGGCTGACCGACCTCGGCGGCATTCCGCTGAGCTTCGTCGACCGCATCGAACTGGTACGCGGCGGTGCCTCGGCCATCTATGGCGCCGATGCCATGTCCGGCGTGGTCAACATCATCCTGCGCGACCAGGCCGATGGGCCCGAAGCCATGCTGCAGACCGGACTCAGCAGCCGTGGTGACGCGGGCCAGTACCGCCTGCAGGCCGCCACGGGCGGCGCGCGTGGCAACGGAGACCGCTGGTTTGCCGGTCTCGATCTGCACCGTGTCGAGCATGTCGCCGGTGACCAGCGTGACTGGCATGCGGAAACATCGCTGTATCCGATCGGCGCGATCCTGGGCAACTGGTACGTGCCCGCGCGGCGCTGCGAGCCGCCCCTGGAGCGGCGCGAGGACGGCTGCTGGTTCGACAGCGCCCGGCCGCGTTCGCTGCAACCGGCCTCGGATACCGCGTCGGCCTACCTGCGCTACCGGCACGAACGGGGTGAGGGACGCTATGCCTATGCCGAGGTGCGGGCCAGTCACAACCGCCAGCGCTTCGACCTGGGCCCGACCGCCGTTGCGGTGGTGTCGCGGGGCATCACCTTCAACAGTGTGCTGCGTGAGGCCGGCAACGTGCGTCCCAAGGTCCGCGCCACCGATACGGACGTCACCTTCGGCATCGGACGTGACCAGGGCCGGCGCAGCTGGGAAGCCGGCATCAGTGCGCAGCGCAGCGAAGTCACCTTGTCCACGGCAGGCACGGTGCGGACGGCGCTGCTGCTTGAAGCAACGCAGGCACGCAGGTTCATTCCCGGCTTCGACGCGCCGCCGGCAGCCGATATGGACGCGCTGTTCCCATCCATCCGCAACCGCGGCAGCACTGCACAGTGGCAGGGCTGGTGGGGCGTGCAGCGTGAGCTGATGGCGATGGCTGGGGGCAATGCGCAACTGGCGACCGGCATCGACCTGCGCCATGAGCGCTGGACCTCGCATCCGGATGCGCTGCTGAGCCAGGGCGACCTTGCATTGGGTTTGCCGCAGCAGCAACGCCGCCTGTCGCGGCAAAGCAGCGGTGTCTATACCGAGCTGGGCCTGCCACTGGCACCCACGCTGCGCGCGGACCTGGCCGCACGCTGGGACCGCGACGACGGCTTCATGGCGTTCTCGCCACGTGCCGGACTGCGCTGGACCCCGACGCCTCACTGGTCGTTCCTGCTGGCCAGCGGACGCGGCTACCGTGCGCCGAGCCTGTTCGAGCAACGGCGCCCCCCGGGCTACTTCGGGTCGATCACGCTTCCGGTGTCCAGTGCCCTTCCTGAATGTGCAATGGCCACGGCCAGTGGCGGCTGCAGCGTCACGGCCAACGTGGTTGAGAACGATGCACTGAAGGCCGAGCGATCGCGCAGCCATTCGCTGGCCGCCACATGGACACCCAACGACACGTTTTCGTTGTCGCTGACCCACAACATCGTGGAACTGCGCAACGAGATCCTCGCCCTGCAGCCAAGCGATGCGGTGTGGAATCGCACCACCTGGGAGCTGGATGACGACGGCTACCTGAGCAGCCTGCGCCTGTCGTTCGACAACATCGGCCGCACCACCTCCCGCAACTGGGTCCTGCGTGGCGAATACCGCATCGACAGCGGCAGCAACGGCCAATGGTTGTTCTCACTCGATGCGCTGAAGCAGCAGGAACTGCGTCGGCGCCGTGACCACGGGGCCGCCGTGGACCTGCGCGGCCATGTGACACCCGAACTGGCTGCGGTGTTGAACGCGCAATGGCAGAACAGCAACTGGGACGTCGCCCTGCGCGGCAACCAGGTTGGTCGCACCCGTGCCTGGCTGCCGGGGGCCGAATGCCCGCAGGATCAGGCCGAACAGAACCACTGCATGAATCCGCGTCAGCTGCGCTTGAACCTGCACCTGGCACGCCGCCTCGGCCCGCGCGTCGTCGCGGCGCTGGACGTGCACAACGTGCTCGACACGCAACCGGTGAACTACCTGGTCGGCAATGGCGGGCAGATGCCGGGGCTGGATGATCCGCTCGGCCGCTACTACCTGCTTACCCTGCAGTTCCGCTGAGCGTAGTAACCTACGCGGCCTGTTCCACCGGTCTGCCACCTCCCCCCATGAAGGCCTATCTCTGGTTCTGGGGCGCGTTCCTGCTGTTCTTCGCGTTGCCCTTCCCCTGCATTCTCTATTTCGGCACCTCGTGGCCGGTGGCGCTGGCTGATCGCAGTGCACCGTGGCTGGCACTGTTGCTGCTGGCACTGTCGCTCGCTGCATGGCTCTCTCTGCTGTTCGCGTTCCTGCATTTCCTGCTGCTCGGCCCACCACGCGCCCTGCATCGCGTTCGCTCGATCCTCGCCGATGGCGAACCACGCGATGCGCTGATCGAACACGCTGAACAGACCGGCGTGCAGGTGCGTGGCTTCGCGCAATGGAAACTGCAGCTGTCCTTCAAGAACCTGTCCGGCACGCCGATCCGCGAACAGCTGCTGGTAGTCGACAGCAAGCCGCAACTGCAGCGCTTCGGCGTCGGCAGGCACGTCGATGCACGCCTGAGCCGGGTGCCGGGCGCGTTCCCGAACGTGGTACTGGACGGTGCCCAGCCCGAACTGAATGTCGCCAGCCTGTGGCGACGCGGCATCGGTGCAGCACTCGGCATCGCAGCCGTTGCCGCTGCCTATGTGTGGGCCTATCGGCTGCAGAGCGAGGGCCTGGGCTGGACCTTCCTGACCTTTGGCCACCCACTGCTGGTGTGCCCGCTGGTGTTGTGCGGCTACGCCCTGGTCCTGCGCCTGCTCGGCCGCCTGCTGCACGCCGATGCCCGCGGAGACGCGCTGAAGTACCGCGGCATCGGTGTGGAGGCCCGGGTATTGAAGGTGCGCCAGACCGGCACCTACCTCAACGAACAGCCGCAGGTGGAGTTCCAGCTGGAATACACCGACCGCGAAGGTGGCATACAGCAGGTGAGCGTGCGCCGCTTCATCCCGCTGATCGAGCTGGCCAACGTTCCACGCGAGCAGGTCACGCTGCTGTACGACCCGGATGACCGCAGCAATGTGCGCCTGGAGGCTGTATGAAGCGGTCGCCTTCCACACCCGTGGTATTTTCCGCCGTGCTGCTGGTGCTGGCCGGCGCCGCCGTTGCCGGTGGTGCGCTGCAGACGATAGGCGAAACACTGGGGCATTCGGTGCAGGCTGACCGCGCGACCGCGCCGATCACCATGCCGCCATCGCGCGAGAGGCCCGCTTCGCTCGCCCCGATTCCCGAACCGCGATCAATGCCGGTTCCCGAACGCAGCAACCGGTTGTTCGATGCGGACTACCTGCTGGCCGCCCGCCAGGCACTGGAACAGATGCCTGCACTGGCCGGGCACCGGTTGACGGTGTTCCACAGCATCCACTTCTACGACGATGGCCGCATCAACCTGGACCTGGTCGACCCGCAGCAGCCGACCCACGTCGACAGCTACCACTTCGAGCGTGGCCAATGGCGCAAGGGCAATCCAGTGAACCCACAACAGTTCGCGCCCACCATCAGCCTACAGCGCAGCAGCACGCCTCTGGCCAACATTGATTTCGAGGCAGTACCGCGTGTGGCGCAGGCGCTGCAGGTACAGCGCAATGCATTGATGGGCACACCGGGTGACGTCAGCCACGTCTATGTGATCGTGCGCAAGGGCGGCAAGCTGGCATGGCTGCCGGATGAAGTCGCCGGTGATCGCGAGTCCGTGCGACTCTCGTTCGACGCTCAGGGCCGTTCCGGCAACGTGAGCCACCGATAGTCAACGCCCCAGAAAGGGGACGGAGGGGATGAAGTCGCAGACAGCACCGTGGCGTAAACGACTTAATCCCCTCCGTCCCCTTTTTCTATTTCACCGAGCGGGCGATGGCGTACTGCGCGCCGTAGTAGGTGGACAGCACCAGCACGCTCGCCAGCGGCAGGCCACCGGCGAAGCGGTCCCAGGCCAGCAGGGAATCGCTGGCCACGAACAGCACTGCGCCTGCCGCGGCCCAACGGGCGCTTCGGGCTTCCACGGCAGCGGGCTGTGGCCGGCGGCACTGGCGTGCCAGTGCCAACACCGCCATCGAGGCCAGCACCACCACGTACGCCAGCACTGGCATACGCATCGGTGCAGGCAGGTGCGGCCACAGCCCAAGCACATTGAGTACAGCGAACGTCGCCAGCAGGACGCTGGCGGCGAGCAGGCCGCGTCCGGCACGCAGGCCATCGCGGAAGGCCACGATGTAGCAGACATGCGCCAGCAGGAACGCCACCAGCCCCGGTACGAACGCGTCCATCGGCAGCATCAGCGCGATGTCACCCACGCACGACAGCAGCATGCCGGCCAGCACCGCGCGCCGGTAGGTCGGCTGCGCAGGATCACGCACCCGCCAGGCGATGGCAGCGATCAGCAGCGTGGTGGTCGGCTTGGCCAGCCAGTGCAGCCAGCGCCCGTCACCGTGCAGGAACGTGCCGACGATGGCCAGGATCGCCATCAGCAGGATCACGCCATCGCCGGCGCGCGGCTTCATCGTGGCTTCCACAGCTCCGCAAGGCGGTCAGGCTTGCCGGCAATGCGCTCCAGCACCGGGTACTGCAGGCCACCGTGGTAGTCGATGTTCATCGTGTCGATCCGATCGAACTGCTTCACCAGCAGCACGATCGGCGCCTTGTCCTTCGCCGCCGCAGCTACCGCATCCTTCAAGCGCTGGCTGCTGTACTCACGCCCGCCAACGGCAATCACCTTCATGCCAGGCGCCAGGCCGGCGTTGAAGGCCGGGCTGTCCCAGATCACGTCGCCGACCGTACCGTTGTCGAGCACCGTCGCACCCAGCGAGTACGCCAGCAATGCGGCCTTGGCGCGCTTCTCCTGCGCCTTGTAGGCATCGTTCGGCGTATCGCGGTAGACCAGCTTCCAGCCCGCCAGCTCCAGGCCACCGGTCAACGCGCCGTGGCCGTCCAGGCGCCCGCGCAGGAACGTCGCCCAGTCGTACGGCGCGATGCCGTTCAAGGTCGCGACCACGTCGTCGAAGGTGTACGGGTTGACGTCCCAGTCGCCATTGCCGACGCCGAAGAAGGCGCGCGCGAAGTCATCCAGGCTGCGGCGGTTGCCACTCAGTTCGCGCAGCTTGCCTTCCACTTCCAGCCACAGCATCTGGCCGCCGGAGTAGTAGTCTTCGCTCATCTGGTAGTTGCGATACGGCAGCGTGCGACGCTGGGCGATGGTCGGGTCGTTGGTGGTGTCCTGCAGCGGACGCCAGGCCAGGCCCGGGCGGCCACGGTCATAGGTCGCGGCCACATTGGCCAGCATGTCGCGCGCCTGCGCAGCCGACCACAACCCCGAGCGTGCCGCCAGCACCTGCCCCCAGAACTGGGTCTGCCCTTCGTACACCCACAGCAGGCTGTCGCCCATGGGCACGTTGAAGTTGGCAGTGGCCAGGTCGGCACCGCGACGGTACTTGCCGTTCCAGGAATGGGTGTACTCGTGCGGCAGCAGATCGCGCATCCACGCGTTGCGGTCCCACTCGGTGAAGTAACCCGGGTCGGCGCTGTTCTCGCTGGAGCGGTGATGCTCCAGGCCGATGCCGCCAAGACGATCGGTCAAGGCCAGCAGGAATTCATAATGGTTGTAGTGACGCGCGCCATAGAGCTTGTCGGCCTGCTGCACCAGCGCGCGGTGCATCGTGATCTGCGCGTCGGTCGGCTTCAGCGACTTGGCTTCGTCGGCAAACACATTGAGGTGCACCGGCACCTTCGCGCCCGGATCGAGATCGATGCGCTGGTAGTGCTCGCCGGCAAACAACGGCGAATCGACCAGATGGTCATACGAGATCGGCTTGAACACCACGGTATCGCCGTCGCGGCGCGCGGTTTCCAGCGCCGTGGCAAACGACCAGCCCTTGGGCAGGGTCACGCTGGCCTGCGCCTGCAGGTTGCGCGCATCTACGCCGGCCGGATACAGCGAATTGGCGTTCCACTGCAGGTTGAGCATTTCCGGGGTCATCACCACCCGCCCCTGGCTGCCGCCCTGCGAGGACAGGAAATCGAAGTGGGCGACGATCTCGCTGACGCCCTCGGGCACGTCCACCTTGAACGCATAGACGTTGTACTGGTCGCGCTGCCAGGCCAGCGGCTTGCCGTTGGCGGTGATACGCAGGCCGGCCAGCTTGTCGATCGGGCCGGTGGGCGAATGGTTGCCGGGAATCCACTGCGGGTACAGCAGGGTGACCGGACCGGGCTTGACCGGCACGGTGGCGGTCACCTTGAAGATGCGACGGGCAAGGTCACGTGCATCCACATCGATGCGCAGCAGGCCTGGGGCTGCGGCATCACCCGATGGCGAGGCCTGCGCCAGCGCGGGCGTGGCGGCCAGCGCGAACAGCAACGACATCGCCAGGGCACGGGTCTTCATCGGCAACTTCCAGCATCGGAGAATCCTCCGATGCTAGGCCTGTGCGATGGCCGGCCCCATGGCCAAAGGTCATGGATGTGCTTATCCACGCGTGGCGTGGATGAGGCCTTTTCCGGTCAGTCGACCAGGCGCAGGCGCAGTTCCTTCGGCAGCGCGAACACCATCGATTCCGGCTCGCCGTCCAGCTCGGACACGCCACTGGCACCCAGCTCGGCCAGGCGTGCCAGCACGCCGTCGACCAGCACCTGCGGCGCCGAGGCGCCAGCGGTCACGCCGATGTGCTGCTTGCCCGCCACCCACGCCGGGTCGATCTCGTGCGCGCCATCGATCAGGTACGACTCCACGCCTTCACGGCGGGCCAGCTCGCTCAGGCGGTTGGAGTTGGAGCTGTTCGGCGAACCGACCACCAGCACCAGGTCGCAGCGCTTGGCCAGATCGCGTACGGCGTCCTGGCGGTTCTGCGTGGCGTAGCAGATGTCGTCGTTCTTCGGGCCCTGCATCGCCGGGAAGCGCTCGCGCAGCGCATCGATGATGCCGCGCGTGTCATCCACCGACAGCGTGGTCTGGGTGGTGTAGGCGAAGTTGTCCGGCTGGTTGATCTGCAGCGTGGCAACCTGCTCCACGTCTTCCACCAGGTAGATCTGGCCGGTGCCGGCTTCGCGGTTCCACTGGCCCATGGTGCCTTCCACCTCCGGGTGACCGGCGTGGCCGATCAACACCACGTCACGGCCGGCACGGCAGTGGCGGGCGACTTCGAAGTGGACCTTGGTCACCAGCGGGCAGGTGGCGTCGAACACCTTCAGGCCACGGCGCTCGGCTTCCTGGCGCACGGCCTGGGACACGCCATGGGCGCTGAAGATCACCGTGTTGTTGTCCGGCACTTCGTCGAGTTCCTCGACGAAGATCGCGCCGCGCTGCTTCAGGTCGTCGACCACGAAGCGGTTGTGCACCACTTCATGGCGGACGTAGATGGGCGCGCCCAGCGTTTCGATCGCGCGCTTGACGATCTCGATCGCACGATCGACACCGGCACAGAAACCACGCGGGTTGGCGAGCAGCACATCCATCAGTTCAATCTCCCGGCAGCGGCCGGCTTACGGTTTCGGATTGGCATTATCCGCCTTTTTGGCGGACTTGCCGTCGAACAGGCCAAACAGGGCGATGCCGATGGCACCCACCACGATGGCCGAGTCGGCGATGTTGAACGAGGGCCAGGTGTAGCTGCCCACGTACCACTGGATGAAGTCGACCACGTGGCCGTGCACCTGGCGGTCGATCACGTTGCCGATGGCGCCGCCGATGATGAGCGCATACGGCACCGCGGCCTTCCAGTTGCCGCGCGCGGTGCCGCGCAGCCACCAGGCCATCAGGCCGCTGATGGCGATAGCCAGTGCAGTGAAGAAGTACTTCTGCCAGCCACCGGCGTCGCTCAGGAAACTGAATGCCGCGCCGGTGTTATAGGTGCGGTACCAGTTCCAGAAGCCGTCGATGACCACCACCGGCTGGAACTCCGGGAGGCTGGACAGCACCCAGGCCTTGGACCACTGGTCCAGGCCGATGATGGCCACCGACAGCAGCAGCCAGACCAGAGCGTTCGGATGCGGACGGGGCGCGGCCATCAGAACCAGCTCCGCACTTCGCCGGCGCCGGTCACGTTACTCACGCAGCGGCCGCACAGTTCCGGATGGTCGGCGTTGCTGCCGACGTCGGCGCGGTGGTGCCAGCAGCGCACGCACTTGGCCTTGCTGGTCGGCTGGGCACTGACGAACACCTCGTCGGTGGTCGCCGGGCGCACCTGCACGTCGCCACTGATGAACAGGAAACGCAGTTCATCGGCCAGCGGCTGCCAGCGCGCGGCCTGCTCCTCGCTGGCGGCAATGGTGATCTCCGCTTCCAGTGCGGCACCGATCGCGCCGTTTGCCCGCATCGGCTCGAGCACCTTGGCCACCTGTTCGCGCACGGCCAGCAGCTGGTCGAAGTCGGCGGCGTTGAGCTGGGCATCGGCCGGCAGCGGCGTCAGGCCGTCGTACCACGTGGTGAACAGCACATGGCCAGCATGCTCGCCCGGCAGGTAGCCCCACAGCTCGTCGGCGGTGAAGGTCAGGATCGGCGCGACCCAGCGGGTGAACGCTTCGGCGATGTGGTACATCGCGCTCTGTGCCGAACGGCGACCGTGCGAATCGGTCGGCATCGTGTACAGGCGATCCTTGGTCACGTCCAGGTACAGCGAGCCCAGGTCCACGCTGCAGAAGTTCAGCAGCAGCTGCACGATCTCGGCCATGTTATAGCCGTCGTAGGCCGCCTTGATCTTCTCCTGCAGCTCCCACGCGCGATGCACGATCCAGCGGTCCAGCGCGACCATCTGCTCGAGCGGCTGCAGGTGCAGCGCCGGGTCGAAGCCGTCCAGGTTGCCGAGCAGGAAGCGTGCGGTGTTGCGCAGTCGGCGGTAGGCATCGGCATTGCGCTTCAGGATCTCCTGCGACAGCGACATCTCGTTGCTGTAGTCGGCCGAGGCGATCCACAGGCGCAGGATGTCCGCGCCCAGCTTGTTCATGATGTCCTGCGGCTCGATGCCGTTGCCCAGCGACTTGGACATCTTGCGGCCGTGCTCATCCACGGTGAAGCCGTGGGTCAGGCACTGCTTGTACGGGGCGCGCTTGTCGATCGCCACGCCGGTCAGCAGCGAGGACTGGAACCAGCCGCGGTGCTGGTCGGAACCTTCCAGGTACAGGTCGGCCGGCTTGCCGAAGCCACGCGCGGCGAGCACGCCTTCATGGGTCACGCCCGAATCGAACCAGACGTCGAGGATGTCGGTGACCTTCTCGTAGTCGGCGGCTTCAGCGCCCAGCAGTTCGGCGGCATCCAGCGAGTACCACACGTCGATGCCCTCGGCTTCGACGCGGTCGGCGACCTGCTGCATCAGCTCCACCGAACGCGGATGGATCTCGCCGGTCTGCCGGTGGGTGAACAGTGCGATCGGCACGCCCCAGGTGCGCTGGCGCGAGATGGTCCAGTCCGGGCGGCCGTCGACCATGCTCTGGATGCGCGCCTTCCCCCAGGTCGGGAACCAGCCGACGGTGTCGATGGCGGCCAGCGCATCGTTGCGCAGGTTGGCCTTGTCCATCGAGATGAACCACTGCGGAGTGGCGCGGAACACCACCGGCGTCTTGTGGCGCCAGCAGTGCGGGTAGCTGTGGCGGATCGGATGGAACGCCAGCAGCGAACCGTTGTCGCGCAGCACGCCGACGATGGCCTCCTGCGCCTTCCACAGGTGCTGGCCGGCCAGCACCACGTCACCGGCCGGCGGGGTCGATTCCAGGTACACGCCACGACCGTCGATCGGGGTCACCTGGCCGGCGTTGTACTTGTCCAGCAGGCCGTACTTCTGGCTGACCACGAAGTCTTCCTGGCCGTGGCCGGGGGCGGTGTGCACCGCACCGGTACCGTCCTCGTCGGAGACGTGGTCGCCGTTGAGTACCAGGATCTCGCGCTCCGGGTAGAACGGGTGCGCCAGCAGCTGGTTCTCCAGCGCCGCGCCGGTGGTTTCACCGTGCAGCACCACGTTCTCGACGCCGTAGCGCTGCAGTGCGCGCTCGGCCAGCGCCGCAGCCAGCACCAGCCAACGGCGCTTGCCGTTGTGCGCCGGGCCTTCGGCCAGCACGTAGCGGATCTCCGCGCCCAGCGACACCGCCAGCGAGGCCGGCAGCGTCCACGGGGCGGTGGTCCAGATCGGTACGGCCACTTCCACGTCGGCCGGTACGCTCACGCCGAACGCCTGGCCGATGGCCTGCGCATCGCGTGCGGCGTAGGCCACGTCGATCGCCGGCGATTCCTTTTCCTGGTACTCGATCTCGGCCTCGGCCAGCGCCGAGCCACAGTCGAAGCACCAGTACACCGGCTTGGCACCGCGCACCAGGTGACCGTTGGCCACGACCTTGGACAGCGCGCGGATCTCGTTGGCTTCGAAGTCGAAGCTCAGGGTCTTGTACGGGTTGTCCCAGTCACCGGTCACGCCCAGGCGCTTGAAGTCCACGCGCTGGATGTTGATCTGCTCTTCGGCGAACTCGCGGCACTTCTGGCGGAATTCGACGGCGTCGAGCTTGGTGCCGACCTTGCCCCACTTCTTCTCGACCGCGATCTCGATCGGCAGGCCATGGCAGTCCCAGCCCGGCACATAGGGCGCATCGAAGCCGGCCAGGTAGCGCGACTTGACGATGATGTCCTTCAGGATCTTGTTGACCGCGTGGCCGAGGTGGATGCGGCCGTTGGCGTACGGGGGGCCGTCGTGCAGCACGAACAGCGGGCGGCCGGCGGCGTTGTCGCGCAGCTGCTGGTAGAGCCCCTGCGCTTCCCACCGCGCCAGAATGCCCGGCTCGCGCTTGGGCAGGTCGCCGCGCATCGGGAATTCGGTGGCTGGCAGGTTCAGGGTGGTCTTGTAGTCCTGGCTCACGCAGTGGCTCGCAATCTATGTTCGGAAAGGATGGCGCGCGCCTGTTCGGCGTCGCGGTGCATCTGGTCGGTCAGCGCCGCCAGATCATTGAACTTCTCTTCGTCGCGCAGCTTGGCGACGAATTCCACGTCGATGTGGCGACCGTACAGGTCACCCTGGAAATCGAACAGGTGGGCTTCCAGCAGCGGCTCCACGCCCTCCACCGTCGGCCGCGTGCCGAAGCTGGACACCGATGGCCACGGTTGGTCGAACACACCATGCACCCAGGTCGCGTAGATACCCGACAGCGCCGGCGTCTTCGGGAAACGCAGGTTGGCAGTGGGGAAACCCAGCGTACGGCCAAGCTGTCGACCGCGCACCACCCGGCCGCTGATCGCGTATGGACGGCCCAGCAGGTCGTTGGCACGGGCGAAGTCGCCCTGCTGCAGCAGCTGGCGGATGCGGGTGCTGGAAATGCGCTCGCCATGCAGATCCACCGCTTCGATCTCGCCCGCGGTGAAGCCCAGTGCAGCACCCATCTTCTGCAGCAGGGCCAGGTCGCCACGGCGGCGGTTGCCGAAGCAGAACTCCGGGCCGATCCACACTTCGCGTGCGCCCAGGCGGTGGGCCAGCAGCCGGTGGACGAAATCCTCGGCCGGCATCGCTGCCATCGCCGCGTCGAAACGCAGCAGTCCGATCGCATCCACACCGAGCTCGCGCAGGATCTCGACCTTGCTGCGCGCCAGGGTCAGCCGCGGTGGCGGCGTGCCCTGGGAAAAGAATTCACGCGGCAGCGGCTCGAATGCCACGGCCACTGCGGCCACGCCCAAGGCGCGCGCGCGGGCAACCGCGTGGCGCACCAGCGCACGATGGCCCAGGTGGAGGCCGTCAAATGCACCGATACAGACCACGCTTCCGTTGGGGAACAGCGCCCCGCCCTCCACGCTTCTGAACAGCCTGCTCATCAACTCTCGTTCCGGCCCGACCGGGGCCGCCGCTTCAATGGTGTAACCCTGAAGTATAGCCGTCACGGCGCACGATCAATGCCCACGCAGGTCGCGCGGGCGGAAGCCCATCGCCACCATGGCAACCGCGTAGGTCGCGCCACCGCCACCGACCAGCAGCGCCAGGGCGCCGATCCGCTCCCACACAGTCATCGCCGAGAAGCCTGGCAGCCAGTGCAGCAGGGCCAGCAGCACCCCGACCATGGCCGCGCAGGCCAGCAGCAGCCGCAGCAGATAGCCAGCCCAGCCCGGCCGACGGCGGTAGACATCGGTCTTGCCCAGCCAGTACCAGAGCAGGCCCAGGTTCAGGTAACTGGACAGCGCACTGGCAATGCCCAGCGCCAGGTGCAGGCCCGGCTGCTTGCCGATGGCCGCCATCACGCCCTGCGCCTTCAGCTCGTCCGGCACCATCACCTGGTACAACACCGCCAGAAGGGCGAAGTTGAACACCATGTTGGCCACCAGCGCGGCCACACCCGCGCGCACCGGCGTCTTGGTGTCCTGGCGGGCGTAGAAAGCCGGCAGTACCACCTTCAGCAGGGCGAATGCCGGCAGGCCGAAGCTCAGGCCGTACACCGACAACGCGGTCATGCGGGTATCGAAGGCACTGAACTGGCCGTGCTGGAAGATGGTCGCGATCAGCGGCTCGGCCAGCAGCAGCAGGCCCAGCATGGCCGGCACCGAGATCAGCAGGGTCATGCGCAGGCCCCAGTCCAACGAGCGCGAGAAGCCCTCGCGGTCGGTACTGACGTGATGGCGGGCCAGCGCCGGCAGGATCACCGTGCCCAGCGCCACGCCGAACACGCCCAGCGGCAGCTCCAGGAAGCGGTCGGCCAGCGACAGCCAGGACTGCGAGCCATCGGTCAGCTTGGCCGCGATCACCGTGTCCAGCAGCAGGTTGATCTGCGCCACAGAGGAACCGAACAGGGTCGGCACCATCAGCGTCATCACCTTGCGCACGCCCGGATGGCTCCAGCCCCAGCGCGGCAGGGTCAGCAGGTTGATGCCCTTCAGCGAGGGCAGCTGGAACAGCAACTGCAGGATGCCGGCCGCCAGCACCGCCCAGCCCAGCGCCAGGATCTGCTTTTCTGGCGTGCCGCCCAGCCGCGGCGCCAGCCACAGCGCACCGGCGATCATGCACAGGTTGAGAATGACCGGGGTCAGCGCCGGCATCGCGAAGCGCTGGAAGCTGTTCAGCGCACCGCCGGCCAGTGCGGTCAGCGAGACGAACAGCAGGAACGGGAAGGTCAGGCGGAACAGGTCGACCAGCAGGCCCTGCTTGACCGGGTCGGTATCAACGCCACTGGAGAAGACCGAGGCCAGCTGCGGCGCGAAGATCAGGGCCAGTGCGGTGACCAGCATCAGCACCCCGCCCAGGGTGCCGGCGGTGCGCGCCATCAGTTCGCGCAGTTCGGCGTGGCTGCGGGTTTCCTTCACTTCCGTGAACACGGGCACGAAAGCGGTGGCAAACGAGCCCTCGGCGAACAAACGCCGCAGGAAATTGGGTACCCTGAAGGCGACCCAGAAAGCATCAGTGATGGCGTTGGTGCCGAACGTGGTGGTCACCACGAAGTCCCGGACAAGTCCGAGAACGCGCGAGACCATGGTCATGCTGCTGAACGACAGCAGGCCCCGCAACAACTTGGGTGAACTCACTCAGCGTCCCTCTTGACAATCGACTTGACGTGCATTTCTTACGCCATCATACTAGCTAGCTTGCTGTTCCCATAACACCGATTTTTCAGGAAACCACCACCGTGGCCAATATCAAGTCCGCCAAGAAGCGCGCCAAGCAGACCGTCGTGCGCAACGCGCGCAACGTGGCTCAGCGCTCGATGCTGCGCACCGCTGTCAAGAAAGTGATCAAGGCGCTGGACGCCAACGATGCCGCCGGCGCCGAAGCCGCCTTCGCCGTTGCCCAGCCGATCCTGGATCGCTTCAGCGCGCGTGGCCTGATCCACAAGAACAAGGCTGCTCGCCACAAGAGCCGCCTGAACGACCGCATCAAGGCCCTCAAGGCCGCCTGATCCGGCGTTGCCGCCCTGCCCTTCGGGGTTGGGCTGCAGGCAAAAGCCCGGCCCCGGCCGGGTTTTTTGTTGCCTGCGCTCCGGGCGATCCGCGGAGCCGCGCGGCCGGCACTACCAAATGAAAAACCCGGCCGAAGCCGGGTTTTTCGCATGGAACCACAACGGCATTACTGCGCGTTGCGGGCTTCCAGCTCGCCTTCCTTCTGGCGATCGAAGAACGCCATGATCCGGCTCATGATCGGGAAGGTACCTTCGCGGCCCAGCGCGGAGACCAGGAACCACGGCTCCTTCCAGCCCAGCTCGGCGACGATCTGCTCGGCCGCGGCCTGCGCCTCGTCTTCGAACATCAGGTCAGCCTTGTTCAGCACCAGCCAGCGCGGCTTGTTCAGCAGCTCCGGATCGTGCTTCTCCAGCTCGCGTTCGATCGCACGCACCTGCTCCACCGGCGAAATCCCCTCCACGCCGCCTTCCATCGGCGAGATGTCCACCAGGTGCAGCAGCAGGCGGGTGCGCTGCAGGTGGCGCAGGAACTGCGCACCCAGGCCGGCGCCGTCCGCAGCGCCTTCGATCAGGCCCGGAATGTCGGCGATCACGAAGCTGCGGTGGTTCTCCACCTTCACCACGCCCAGGTTCGGGTACAGCGTGGTGAACGGGTAATCGGCCACCTTCGGCGTTGCAGCCGAAACGGCACGGATCAGGGTGCTCTTGCCGGCATTGGGGAAGCCCAGCAGGCCGACGTCGGCCAGCAGCTTCAGCTCCAGCTTCAGCGTGCGCTCCTCACCCGGCTCGCCCGGCAGCGCCTGGCGCGGCGAGCGATTGGTCGAGCTCTTGAAGTGCATGTTGCCCAGGCCACCGCGGCCGCCCTTGGCCACCAGCAGGCGGTCGCCGTGCCGGGTCAGGTCGCCGATGACTTCATCGGTGGCAACGTTGATGACCACGGTGCCGACCGGCACGGTGATGGTCAGGTCTTCGCCGCCCTTGCCGTAGGCCTGGCGGCCCATGCCGTTCTCGCCACGCTGCGCCTTGAAGATGCGCTCATGGCGGAAGTCGACCAGGGTGTTCAGGTTTTCGTCGGCGCGGATGTAAACGCTGCCGCCCGCACCGCCGTCGCCGCCGTCCGGGCCGCCGAGCGGAATGAACTTCTCGCGACGGAAGCCAATGCAGCCGTTGCCGCCGTTGCCGGCGAACACTTCGATTTCTGCTTCGTCTACCAGTTTCATTGTTTCGATGCCTGCGATGGGCGCGGCCTGCTGGCCGCCACCTTGAATGTCATGCCGGCCGCGGGCCGGTAACCCGGCCAAGCCGGTCTTGCTTCAACTCTAACGAAAAGCCCCGCCGAAGCGGGGCTCTTCATGCAGCACTCCCATGCCGGGGCACGGGTGCCGGCGATGCCTGGATCAGGCGTCGGCCGAGACGATGCTGACGGTGCGGCGCTTCTTGGCGCCCTTGACCGAGAACTCCACCTTGCCGTCCACGAGGGCGAACAGGGTGTGGTCACGGCCCAGGCCAACGCCGGTGCCCGGGTGGAACTGGGTGCCGCGCTGACGCACGATGATGTTGCCGGCTTCGATGGCCTGGCCGCCGAAGATCTTGACGCCCAGGTACTTCGGGTTGGAGTCGCGACCGTTGCGCGAGGAGCCTACGCCCTTTTTATGTGCCATGACTGCTTCTCCTGATACTTAGCCGGCGATGCCGGTGATCTCGATTTCGGTGTAGTACTGACGGTGCCCCTGACGCTTCATGTGGTGCTTGCGGCGACGGAACTTGATGATCCGCACCTTGTCAGCACGACCCTGGGACAGGACCTTGGCGGTGACGGCAGCGCCCTTCAGCGCATCGCCCAGCTTCACGCCATCGCTGTCACCCAGCATCAGGATGTTGTCGAACTTGATCTCGCTGCCGACTTCGACTTCGAGCTTTTCAATGCGGAGCTTTTCGCCCTGCGCCACGCGGTATTGCTTACCGCCGGTGACCAGTACTGCGTACATGACCAGGCCTTCCTCTGTAGTTATTGTGGTCTGAACTGCCGCCATCGAGGGCGGACAGGAGCGGGATTGTACGCAGATCAGCGGGCGCGGGTCAAGTCAACCCCTGAACGACCCACGGGCCCGGGCCTGCAGGCCGAGCCATGCACGGCTGAACGGTTCGCGGTCCAGGCCGCTGCACATGGCCCGACCCTACACAAAGCTGTCGGCCGGTCTCACAACGTGAGACGCCGGGGTGGCATTGTCGCCCATTGCCCCCATCTGGTCACCTCGGTAGGCTGACCGATTGCCGTTCCCTGCTGGCCCGGCACCCAGCCAACGCCCCCACAACCGGATCCCCCATGGCGATGGATTTCATCCGCATCCGCGGCGCGCGGACGCACAACCTGAAGAACCTCGACCTCGACCTGCCCCGCGACAAGCTGATCGTGATCACCGGCCTGTCCGGTTCGGGCAAGTCCTCGCTGGCGTTCGACACCATCTATGCAGAAGGCCAGCGCCGCTACGTCGAGTCGCTGTCGGCCTATGCGCGCCAGTTCCTGAGCGTGATGGAAAAGCCGGACCTGGACCACATCGAAGGCCTGTCCCCGGCCATCTCGATCGAGCAGAAGTCGACCTCGCACAACCCGCGTTCGACGGTCGGCACCATCACCGAGATCTACGACTACCTGCGCCTGCTGTACGCACGCGTGGGCACCCCGCGCTGCCCGGACCACGGCTACCCACTGGAGGCGCAGACGGTCAGCCAGATGGTCGACCAGGTGCTGACCCTGGACCCGGAGCAGCGCTACATGCTGCTGGCCCCGGTCATCCGTGACCGCAAGGGCGAACACGCACAGGTCTTCGACCAGCTGCGCGCGCAGGGCTTCGTGCGTGTGCGCGTGGACGGCGAGCTGCACGAAATCGATGCGGTGCCGCCGCTGGCGCTGCGCCAGAAACACACCATCGAGGCGGTGATCGACCGCTTCCGCCCGCGCGAGGACATCAAGCAGCGCCTGGCCGAGAGCTTTGAAACGGCGCTCAAGCTGGGCGATGGCATGGCCTCGGTGCAGAGCCTGGACAGCGCCGATGCTTCGCCCACGCTGTTCTCCTCCAAGTACTCCTGCCCGGTCTGCGACTACTCGCTGCCGGAGCTGGAACCGCGCCTGTTCTCGTTCAATGCACCGATGGGTGCGTGCCCCGGCTGCGATGGCCTGGGCATGGCCGAGTTCTTCGATCCGTCGCGGGTGGTGGTGCATCCGGAGCTGTCGCTGGCCGCCGGTGCGGTGCGCGGCTGGGACCGTCGCAACGCCTACTACTTCCAGCTGATCGCCTCGCTGGCCAAGCACTACAGGTTCGACGTGGACGCTGCGTGGAACTCCCTGTCAGCCAAGGTGCAGCAGGCCGTGCTGTACGGCAGCGGCGATGAAACGATCACCTTCACCTACTTCACCGAAGCCGGCGGCCGCACCCAGCGGAAGCACCGCTTCGAAGGCATCATTCCCAACCTCGAACGCCGCTACAAGGAGACCGAATCGCCGGCGGTACGCGAGGAGCTGTCCAAGTACATCAGCGAACGCCCGTGCCCGGAGTGCAACGGCGCGCGCCTGAACAAGGCGGCACGCAACGTGTTCGTGGCCGACCGCCCACTGCCGGAGCTGGTGGTGCTGCCGATCGACGAGGCGCTGAAGTTCTTCAGCGAGCTGAGCCTGCCGGGCTGGCGTGGCGAGATCGCCGCGAAGATCGTCAAGGAAATCGGTGAGCGCCTCGGCTTCCTGGTCGATGTGGGCCTGGATTACCTGACCCTGGAACGCAAGGCCGACACCCTGTCCGGTGGCGAGGCGCAGCGCATCCGCCTGGCCAGCCAGATCGGCGCCGGCCTGGTGGGCGTGATGTACGTGCTCGACGAACCGTCGATCGGCCTGCACCAGCGCGACAATGAACGCCTGTTGGGCACCCTCACCCGCCTGCGCGACCTGGGCAACACGGTGATCGTGGTCGAGCATGACGAGGACGCGATCCGCCTGGCCGACTACGTGCTGGACATCGGCCCGGGCGCGGGCGTGCATGGCGGCGAGATCGTCGGCCAGGGCACCCTGCAGGACATTCTGGAGGCCCCGCGCTCGCTGACCGGCCAGTACCTGTCCGGCAAGCGCGCGATCGAGATTCCTGCTCGCCGGCACACGCCGAACCCGAAGATGACGCTGCACCTGCGCGGTGCCAGCGGCAACAACCTCAAGGGCGTGGACCTGGCGATTCCGGCGGGCCTGCTGACCTGCGTGACGGGCGTGTCCGGCTCGGGCAAGTCGACCCTGATCAACGATACCCTGTTCTCGCTGGCTGCCAACGAGATCAACGGTGCCTCGCACCCGGTTGCGCCGTACAGGGAGATTGATGGCCTGGATCTGTTCGACAAGGTGGTGGACATCGACCAGTCGCCGATCGGCCGCACCCCGCGATCGAACCCGGCCACCTACACCGGCCTGTTCACGCCGCTGCGCGAATTGTTCGCACAGGTGCCGGAGGCGCGTGCGCGCGGCTATTCGCCGGGCCGTTTCAGCTTCAACGTGCGCGGCGGCCGCTGCGAGGCCTGCCAGGGCGACGGCCTGATCAAGGTGGAGATGCACTTCCTGCCGGACGTGTACGTGCCCTGCGATGTCTGCCACGGCAAGCGCTACAACCGCGAAACGCTGGAGATCCTTTACAAGGGCTTCAACATCAACGACGTGCTGGAAATGACCGTCGAGGATGCGCTGAAGCTGTTCGAGCCGGTGCCGTCGATCGCGCGCAAGCTGGAAACGCTGGTGGACGTGGGCCTGAGCTACATCAAGCTGGGCCAGAGCGCGACCACGCTGTCCGGTGGTGAAGCCCAGCGCGTGAAGCTGTCCAAGGAACTGTCGCGCCGCGATACCGGCCGCACCCTGTACATCCTCGACGAGCCGACCACCGGCCTGCACTTCCACGACATCGAAGCGCTGCTGGGCGTGCTGCACAAGCTGCGCGACGAAGGCAACACGGTGGTGGTGATCGAGCACAACCTGGACGTGATCAAGACCGCCGACTGGATCGTGGATCTGGGCCCGGAAGGCGGCCATCGCGGTGGCACCATCCTGGTCACCGGCACGCCGGAGGATGTGGCGGCCTGCCCGCAGTCGTACACCGGCCAGTTCCTGGCCCGCATGCTGCCCTCCACCAGCGCGCGCCCGGAGCAACCGGCTGCGGTGGCCAACAAGCCCGACGCCCGTCCGCCACGCAAGCTGAAGCCTGAGAAGCCGGCGAAGAAGGCGGTGGCTGCCAGGAGCACCGGCAAGACCAGCAAGACCGCGACGACCCGCAAGAAGAAGGACGCCTGATGAGCAGCGAACACAAGATCCTGGCCCGCATCCCGATCAGCGTGCGCTGGCGTGACATGGACAGCATGGGCCACGTCAACAACGCCAAGTACATTTCCTACCTGGAGGAAGCGCGCGTGCGCTGGATGCTGGGCGTGGAAGGCGTGTCGATGACCGACCGCATCGCACCGGTGGTGGCCGCGACCAACGTCAACTACCGCCTGCCGATCGTGTGGCCCAACGACATCCTGGTCGAGCTGTTCGTCGAGCGCCTGGGCAACAGCAGCGTGACCATCGGCCACCGCATCGTCGACCAGCAGGACGACTCGAAGCTGTACTCGGATGGCAACGTGGTGGTGGTCTGGATGGATACGCAGACCGGCAGGAGCGCACCGCTGCCGGAGGCGATCCGCAGCGCTTCCACCTGAAGGTAGTGCCGGCCGCTGGCCGGCAACCTCCAGATGCTTCGCGCATGCCGGCCAGCGGCCGGCACTACCGATCCCATTCAAAGGACTGAGATGATCCACCAGACTGAACTGCGCGACCTGCTGCCCGGCATGGTCCCCTTCCCTACCGATGTCTTCCCCGCTGACCAGGCGTGGCTCGCCCAGCATCTGCTGCCGCTGCTGAAGATCGACCTCGGTGTGCTGCGCCCTGAACTGGCCGGCCAGGTGGCAACGATGCTGTGCCCGATCGAGCCGTACGACGGCTGCATCGGCGAGACCACCGAAGAACACCACAACGACTTCACCAGCACCAACTGGATCGCCTTCGAGCTGACCGCCGGCAACCAGATGCGCTTCCTCGGCAACGAGGGCTATTTCATCGGCGATCAGGTGGATGACAAGCTCGCGCGGAAACACATCGCGCAGATGCGCGAGAGCTATGCCAAGGCGCGTGACTACCATGCCACGCACGGCCGCCTGGCCTGCTACTCGCGCTATGGCAAGGACGAGCCCAGCGAGCGCGATTACCTGGATACGCTGGGTGGACGGATTTCCTGTGGCAACTGGATCGAAACAGCCGATATTCCGGCCGCCTTCACCCTGGAATTCACCGACGCCGCCAACGACCGGCATGCTCCAGATGATGCCGAACTGGCGATCATCCGCCACGGCGGCCACAAGTTCTTCGCAGTGGCCGAAGTCGCTGGCTACAACTGGTGCGCCACCGGCGCCGACGCGATAGTGATGCTGTATGAGCCGGTGAGCCGCACGGTGCTGTTCTCGTACGATTGGACGTAGCATCCCGCCGGGCATGGCCCGGCGCTACCCAGGCATGACCGCCGGATCATCACTGGTAGCGCCGGGCCATGCCCGGCGGAACGGGCGACGCGTTACGGCGCAGCCTTGCGCACGGTCAACGTCGCACTCGCTTCGCCGCCGCTTTCCAGCTGCAGCCGCAACGGCAACGCCTGGCCTTCCTTCAACGCGCCCTTGCCCTGCATCAGCATCAGGTGCAGGCCGCCGGGCTTGAGCTCGGCACGCGCGCCCGGCGCCAGCGGCAGGCGTTCGATCGCGCGCATCCGGCTGACGCCATCGACATTCGTGGTCTCGTGCAGTGACACATCATCGAAGCTGCTGCTGGCTGCGCCAGTGATTGCCACCGCCTTGCTGCAGCCGTTGTGGATCACGCCGTAACCAGCGGTCATCGGCATCGCCGGATTCGGTGGCAACCGCGCCCAGCCCTGCTCCACCGTGACGCAGGCCGGTTCGGCCGCTGAAGCCGATGCTGCGGCCGCACACAGAACCCACAGTACGCCAACGAATGGTTTGGTTATCATCGCCCAGGTTCCTTCTTCGCAACGAGACCGCAGCATGACGACGCTCATCGAGGTGATCAACCACGGCCCCATCCGCGAGCTGCGCCTGGCGCGGCCGCCGGTCAACGCACTGGACACCGACCTGTGCCGGCAGTTGATCCACGCCATCGAGCTGGCCATGGCCGAAGACGCGCACGGCATCGTGCTGTCGGGCAGCGAGCGCATCTTCACCGGCGGCATGGACGTGCCGCACCTGCTCTCGCACGGCGATGACAAGCACAGGCTGCTGGACACCTGGAACGCCTTCTTCGGCGCGGTGCGCACGCTGGCCGAGAGCCGTATCCCGGTGGTGGCCGCGATCACCGGCCACGCGCCGGCCGGTGGCTGCGTGCTGGCGCTGTGCTGCGACTACCGGGTGATGGCGCGCAGCGCCGATCCGTCGCGGCCGTACGCCATCGGCCTGAACGAAGTGCAGGTCGGCCTGATCGCGCCGGAGGGCATCCAGCGCCTGCTGCGGCGTGCGGTGGGCGTGCACCGCGCCGGCGTGCTGCTCACCACCGGTTCGCTGGTGCCCGCCGAACAGGCGCTGCAGATCGGGCTGGTCGATGAGCTGGCCGAGGGTGACCTGGTGGTGGCACGTGCCGTGGCCTGGCTGCAGAACCTGCTCAAGCAGCCGCGCCAGCCGATGCTGCTGACCCGCGCCATCGCCCGCGCCGACCTGCACGAGGCGCTGCACCCGGACCTGATCCAGCTCGACCGCTTCGTCGAGGCCTGGTTCGCCCCGGATGCACAGAACGCGCTGCAGGCGCTGGTGGCGCGGCTGGGCAAGTAGCCGGCGCTACCGATGATGGGCTGGCCTGCACCGGTATAATCGGGGCCTCTTCACTGCTGTGGCCGCCCCCTTGAACGACATGCCCGAACCCGTCGTCTCCGAGCTGATCGACCTGCTCACGCTGGAGCGGCTGGAGGACAACCTGTTCCGCGGGCAGAGCCGCGACATCGGCACCAAGTACGTGTTCGGCGGGCAGGTGCTGGGCCAGGCGCTGGCCGCAGCGCAGGCCACGGTCGACAATGGCCGCCACGTGCACTCACTGCACGCCTATTTCCTGCGCGCTGGCAACATCGACCACCCGATCGTCTACGACGTGGACCGCACACGCGATGGCGGCAGCTTCTCGGTGCGACGGGTCACCGCGATCCAGCACGGCAAGGTGATCTTCTTCTGCGCGGCCTCTTTCCAGCAGGCCGAGACCGGCGCCGAGCACCAGCACAAGATGCCCGAGGTGCCGCAGCCGGAAGACATCGAACCGAACCGGCCGCTGCCGGCCGAGGTGCTGGAGCGACTGCCGATCAAGGTGCAGCGCTGGCTGTCGCGTGGCGGCCCGTTCGAGTTCCGCCACGTCTACCCGCGCGATGAACTGAACCCGCCCAAGCGCCCGCCCTACCACCAGGTGTGGCTGCGCCTGAGCGAACCGGTCGGCGATGCGCCCGAACTGCACCAGGCGCTGCTGGCCTACGCCTCCGACTTCCACCTGCTGGGCACGGCGACGTTCCCGCACGGCATCAGCTACTACCACCCGCACGTGCAGATGGCCTCGCTCGACCACGCGATCTGGTTCCACCGCCCGTTCCGTGCCGACGACTGGCTGCTGTATTCGCTGGACAGCCCCAGCGCGCAGGATTCGCGCGGCCTGGCCCGCGGCCAGTTCTTCACCCGCAACGGCGTGCTGGTGGCCAGCACCGCGCAGGAAGGCCTGATCCGCGTGGTTCCCGACCAGGCTGCCGCGGCCGCCGTGCCGGCCAAGGAGTAAAACCCATGCGCCAGATCTTCAGCAGCCAGCGCGTGGAAACCGTCGAAGGCGTGGCCGAGCTCCTGCGCGGGCATGGCATCGAGGTCAAGGTGACCAACGGGCGCTCCTACAAGACCCGTCGCCGCGGCCAGTTCAGCTATACCGACCTGGGCAACGCCAACGCCTATCCGGCGGTATGGATCGTGCGTGCCGACGACCAGCCGCGCGCGCGCGAAATCCTGCGCGAGGCGCGCCTGCTCGACACTACCCGCCGCGACCACCCCACCGCCGAATTCGCCTTCCGCGACACGGCGGAACCGGGCAGCGGCGGCCGCAGCTGGGCCTGGCGCATCCGCATCGCCCTGCTGGTGGTGATTGCTGGCGTGGCGTTGGTCATCGGCCTGCGCCATCGTGGTGCCCCGGCACCGGTCGCGCCGGCCCCTGCCCCGCAGGCCCAGCCGCAGCAGGCACAGCCGGCACCGCAGGCCGCGCCGGCAGAGGAAGAAGTGCGGGTCCGCATCCAGCCCTCCAAGTAAGAGGCGGTAGCGCCGGGCCATGCCCGGCGAGCGCAGCGGCCTGTCAGCAGGGCCGCGACTTCACCGTAACCCGTCAGGATTGGCCCCCCCTTGTTGTTCAAGGGGGCGCGCCAACGGCGCGGGGATGAGGTGGAATGCGCGGACTGAAGATGCATCAGCATCTGCGGTCACACTTCGCGCGCGGCTCCGTCATGGGACACAATCCCAGCAGGAGAGCTGCCGCCATGACGACGTTCGCCGCATCGATCGACCAGACCCTGGAACGCGAACTGCCCGCCGCCGCAAGCGGTTGCCAGCACGCCTACGGGCGCATCGTGCTGGCCTGCCAGAACACGGTCACCGCCATCGCGCTGGCCATTACCCGCGACCGCCAAGCCAGCGAGGACATCGCCCAGGAGGCCTTCGTCAAGGGCTGGCAGCAGCTGCACCAGCTGCGCAGTTCGACCAGCTTCCTGCCGTGGCTGCGGCAGATCACCCGCAACCTGGCCCGCGACTGGCTGCGCGCCCAGCGCGGGCGCCCGCTGACTGGCGAGGCGGCCGAGGTGGCGATGGGCATGGCCGCCGACCCCGCCCCGGGTGCTGCCGACCGCCTGCAGCGGGTGGAAGAGGAGATCGCCGCCGAGGAGATCATCTCTGCCCTGCCCGCAGACAGCCGCGAAGTGCTGCTGCTGTACTACCGCGAGGGCCAGCGCTCGCAACAGGTGGCCGACCTGCTCGGGCTCAGCGACGCTGCGGTGCGCAAGCGCCTGTCGCGCGCCCGCGCGCTGGTGCGCGACGGCCTGCTGCAGCGCTTCGGTGAGTTCGCGCGTAGCAGCGCACCCAGTGCCGCGTTCGCTACGGCGGTGGTTTCGATGGTACTGGTGGCCGCGCCCGGCACCGCCAGTGCCGCAATCCTGCTCGGCACCGGTGTCGGCATCGGTGGCAGCAAGCTCAGCCTCGGTGGCGCAAGTGCCGCCGGCGGTACCGCGATGGGCTCGCTGACCGCCGCACTGGGGCAACTGCACATGATGCCGGCTGAAAGCTGGGGAGCGGTCATCGGTGGCGTGGTCGGCGGCACGGTCGGCAGCTACTTCGGTGGACGCTTCCTGATGTCGTACACCCGCAGCGAGGCCGAGCGCGCCGACGTCCGCCGTTTCCTCTATCTCAACATCGGCACCTGCATGCTCTGGTGCCTGACGATCCTGATGGCAGTGCTGCTGCAGGCGCCGCTCTGGGCCGTCCTGCTGGTGCAGGTCGCGGGCCTGGCCGTAGTCAACTACCAGTGCCTGGTACCGCTGCAGCGGCTGATGGCGCCGATGATCGCGCGTGACTCGCTGCAGCGCGGGCTCACCGGAACCAACTGGAAGTACGAGGCCATGTACGGCCGCACCGGCATCATCGCCATGAACCTGATGGTCATCGCGCTTGTGCTGTATTCGCTGGTGCGGAGCGGCCGGCTGTAACGGACAACGCCGGCGATGCGCCGGCGTTGTCGTCAATCACTGCATTGAAACTCAGCGCTGCGGCTTCGGCGCGCTGCCATCACGCGGGCCACCGTGGCGCGGGCCGCCGTGCATCGGACCCTTGGCCGCGTCGAACTCGGCCTTGCTCAGCTGGCCGTCCTTGTTGGTGTCGGCGGCGGCAAACCAAGCATCACGATGCTGCTTCATGCGCAGCTCGCGATCGGCCTTGTCCAGGTAACCGTCCTTGTTGAGGTCGAGCTGGTCGAAGCGCGCAGCCAAGCGCGGATCGGCCTTGGCCTCGTCGCGGCTGATGCGGCCGTCATTGTTGACGTCCAGCTTGGCCCAGCGCTCACCGCCGTGGCCACGGCGGCCATGCTGCCAGCGCGGCAGCTCATCGCGCGAGAGCTTGCCGTCCTTGTTCTTGTCCAGCTCGTCGAACTTCGCGGCCAGGCGCGGATTGGCAGCCGCCTCGCTGCGGTCGATCACGCCGTCGCCATTGGTGTCCAGCTTGGCCGGGCGCTGCGCCGGCGTGGCCGGGGTGTCGGCGGCCAGCGCGATTCCGGAAGCGGAGGTGCCCAGCAGCAGGGCCAGCAGCAGGGGGGTACGGATCATGAGGTCACTCCTGGGGATGGGAACAGCGTCGGGGTGATCACTTCACCCTCGGGGGACAACAACGCCCGGGCGCGACCTCGGTTGACGCCACTGCCGATTCCATTCATCCGGCGGACAGTCGCCGCCACTGCGACAGGCTGGGGCTATGCTGTGCCCATGGCGATACATGGCGACAGAGACGACGAACTGCGACTTTTCCAGACCGGCGAGCACCCCTGCGGGTACTGGTCGGACCGGGTGGCACGCGACCTGGTGCTGGACCCGAACGACCGCCGCCTCGGTGCGCTCTATCCGCTGGCACTGAGCTGGGGCTTCCGCCGCAGCGGCGATCTGGTCTACCGGCCCCATTGCGCGCACTGCCAGGCCTGCGTGGCGGTGCGGATCCCGGTGGCGCGCTTCGCTCCGGACCGCAGCCAGCGCCGCTGCGCCGCCCGCAATGCCGACCTGGAGGTACGGATAACCGCCGCCACCGCCCGCGACGACCTGTTCGCGCTGTATCACCGCTACCTCACCCACCGCCACGCCAATGGCGGCATGGACGACCACGGCCCGCACGAATTCGAGCAGTTCCTGATCGGCAGCTGGTCGCACACCCGCTTCATGGAGATGCGCCTGCCCGGCCACGACGGCCAGCCCAGCCAGCTGCTGGGGGTGGCAGTGACCGACGTCACCGAGCACGGCCTGTCGGCGGTCTACACGTTCTTCGACCCGGACCACGCCGCGCGCGGGCTGGGCACCTTCGCGATCCTGCAGCAGATTGAATGGGCGCGCCGCGAGGGCCTGCCACACGTGTACCTGGGCTACTGGATCCGCGGCCACCAGAAGATGGACTACAAGCGCCGCTTCCATCCGCTGGAGGCGTACGACGGCCGCCGCTGGCACGATTTCGACAACGAACTGGACGGGCGCTGACAAACCGCTGACACCAGGCCAGGTGCACAATACGGCCCATGAACATGACCCGCCGCCATCCCCTGATCCTCGCCCTGGCCCTGCTCTGCGGCGCCACCGCCCCTGCCTTCGCCACGTCCCCCGCGATGACCGAAAAGCCGTCCACTGCGCTGCGCCTGGCTACCTACAACACCTCGCTGTACTCCGACGACGCCGGTGGCCTGATCAAGGAACTGGAAGGCGACAGCGAGCACGCACGCAAGATCGCCGCGGTACTGCAGCAGGTGCGCCCGGATCTGGTGCTGCTGAACGAATTCGATTTCGACGACGCCCATCGCGCCGCCGACCTGTTCCAGAAGCGCTACCTGGAAGTCGCCCAGCCCGGCGGCGGCAAGCCGCTGCACTTCGCCTACCGCTATCTGGCCCCGGTCAACACCGGCGTGCCCAGCGGCCTGGACCTGGACAACAACGGCGTGGTCGGCGGCGAAGGCCGCAGCCGTGGCAATGACGCGTGGGGCTACGGCCTGCACCCCGGCCAGTACGGCATGCTGGTGCTGTCGCGCTACCCGATCGACGAAGCCAAGGTGCGCAGCTTCCAGCTGCTGAAGTGGAGCGCGATGCCCGGCGCGATCCGTCCGGTCGATCCGCGCACCGGCAAGAGCTTCTACAACGACCATGTGTGGTCGCAGCTGCGCCTGTCGTCGAAGTCGCATTGGGACGTGCCGGTGAAGACCCCGGCCGGCGTGGTGCATGCGCTGGTCTCGCACCCGACCCCGCCGGTGTTCGACGGCCCGGAGAAGCGCAACGCGGCGCGCAACCACGACGAGCTGCGCCTGTGGCAGGAGTACCTTTCCAAGGGTGACAAGCCGTGGCTGTGTGACGACAAGGGCCAGTGCGGTGGCCTGGCGCAGGACGCACGCTTCGTGATCCTGGGCGACCTCAACAACGACCCGGTCGACGGCGATGGCCGCCATGAGGCGATCGTCGAGCTGATCGAAAACGCCCGCGTGCTGCGCTACCCCACCCCGCGCAGCGTCGGCGGTGAGCAGACCAGCCTGGCCTATGCGGCCAAGGGCATCGAGCGCAAGGGCGCACCGTTCCACGCCACCGGCGACTTCGGCCCGAAGTCCGGCACCATGCGCCTGGACTACGTACTGCCCTCGACCGGTTTCGAGTACATCGGCAGCGGCATCTTCTGGCCGGCCAATGAAAGCCCGGAGGCGAAGATCGCCGACGGCAGCGACCACCACCTGGTGTGGGTGGATGTGCGGTAGAGTCGACTGTTAGTCGACTGCACGGAAATCTGTACCGACCAACGGTCGGTACCCACCGGGTTTCGGTAGGCGACGACCGTTGGTCGTCGCTCCTTTCTTACGGGCGCAGTTCGACGCCGATGGCGTCGGCGGCATCACGCGCGATGGCGCGTGCTTCGTCAATGGTTTCCGCGCGCGCCAGGGTCACGCCCACGCGGCGATGGCCGTGCACGCTCGGCTTGCCGAACAGGCGCACGGTGGTGTCCGGCACGTGCAGGGCGGCGGCGACGTTGTTGAAGTACGGCACGCCCTCGCCGTGCGCCAGCAGCGCGCACGAGGCCGACGGGCCGCTCTGGCGGATCACCGGAATCGGCAGGCCGAGGATGGCGCGCGCGTGCAGCGCGAACTCGCTCAGCTCCTGCGATACCAGCGTCACCAGGCCGGTGTCGTGCGGGCGCGGCGACACTTCGCTGAACCACACTTCGTCGCCCTTCACGAACAGCTCCACGCCGAACAGGCCCCAGCCACCGAGGTCGTCGGTGATCGCGCGCGAGATCTCTTCGGCACGCGCCAGTGCCGCGCTCGACATCGGTTGCGGCTGCCAGCTTTCGCGGTAGTCGCCATCCTTCTGCAGATGGCCGATCGGCGCACAGAACGAGGTGCCACCGGCATGGCGCACGGTCAGCAGGGTGATCTCGTAATCGAAATCGATGAAACCTTCGACGATGCAGCGGCCCGCACCGGCGCGGCCACCGGTCTGCGCGTAGTCCCACGCCGGGGCGATGTCCGCCTCGCTGCGCAGGGTGCTCTGGCCCTTGCCCGAGGACGACATCACCGGCTTGACCACGCACGGCAGGCCGATGGCGGCCACCGCAGCACGGTACTCGGCCTCGGTATCGACGAAGCGGTACGGCGAGGTCGGCAGGCCCAGGGTTTCGGCGGCCAGGCGGCGGATGCCCTCGCGGTCCATGGTCAGGCGTGCAGCACGCGCGGTCGGGATCACCCGCAGGCCCTGCTCCTGTTCCAGCTGGACCAGGGTTTCGGTGTGGATGGCCTCGATCTCCGGCACTACCAGGTGCGGCTGCTCCTGGGCGATCAGCGCGCGCAGGGCCATCGCGTCCAGCATGTCGATCACATGCGAGCGGTGCGCGACCTGCATCGCCGGGGCGTCGGCGTAACGGTCAGCGGCGATCACCTCCACACCCAGCCGCTGCAGCTCGATGGCCACCTCCTTGCCGAGTTCGCCCGAGCCCAGCAGCAGCACGCGGGTGGCGGAGGGAGACAACGGAGTTCCAAGCTTGGCCATGGCGGTTCCAGCAGCGATGTGAAGGCGGGTGGGCATTCTAGCTGGCCGGGCACCCGGGCCATGGCATCCGACGAACGGTAGTCGAAAAGTGATATCACTTTGATATCTTCACTTCGAATCCTCAAGGACGTACCGCCATGAAAGAGAAGTCGCTTGCCTCCCTCAACGGCCTCGGCACCCTGGCCGGATCCCTGCTGGCCGCGCTGGCCGGCGGCGCGCTGTTCGTGCTGGGGGTGGCGGCCAAGGCCAGCACCGGCTCGCCCAACCTGCTGCTGATGCTGGCCGGCGTGCTGGTGGTCGCTGCCGCGGTCTTCATCCTGGCCGGCCTGTACACCATCCAGCCCAACCAGGCGGCCGTGCTGAGCCTGTTCGGCAAGTACGTCGGTACCGTCAAGGACAACGGCCTGCGCTGGAACAACCCTTTCTACGCCAAGCGCCGGGTCAGCCAGCGCGTGCGCAACTTCGAGAGCGGCAAGCTGAAGGTCAACGAGCTGGACGGCAGCCCGATCGAGATCGCCGCAGTAATCGTCTGGCAGGTGGTCGACGCCTCCGAAGCGGTCTACAACGTGGACGACTACGAGAGCTTCGTGCACATCCAGTCCGAATCCGCGCTGCGTGCGATGGCCACCAGCTATCCCTACGACCAGCACGAGGACGGCCAGCTGGCCCTGCGAAGCCACGCCAGCGAGATCTCCCAGCACCTGAAGAACGAGCTGGCCGAGCGCCTGGCCGATGCGGGTGTGCAGGTGATCGACGCGCGCATCAGCCACCTGGCCTACGCCGCTGAAATTGCCCAGGCCATGCTGCAGCGCCAGCAGGCCAACGCGGTGATCGCCGCACGCACGCGCATCGTGGCCGGTGCGGTCGGCATGGTCGAGATGGCCCTGGCCGAACTGCAGAAGAACGGCGTGGTTGAGCTGGACGAGGAACGCAAGGCGCACATGGTCAGCAACCTGCTCACCGTGCTGTGCTCGGACCGCGGCACCCAGCCGATCGTCAATGCCGGCTCGCTGTATTGAGCCACACTCGCAACGGGGTGCCCCACCGCCCCGCCAGGAGCCCCCATGAGTGAGAAGAAAGCCTACCCGCTGCGCATCAATGCCGACGTCCTGGCTGCTGCGCAGCGCTGGGCTGATGACGAACTGCGCAGCCTCAACGCGCAGATCGAATACGTGCTGCGCGACGCCCTGCGCAAGGCGGGACGCCTGCCGAAACCCGCGCCATCGTCGGAGGACAAGGAATGAGCAAGCGTTGGAGCTACCAGACCATCGAGGTCAAGACGTCCATGATGGGCCTGCTCAAGGCCGAGGACATCCAGGCCGAACTCAGCCGCCAGGGCCAACTGGGCTGGGAACTGGTCAACATCATCATCCCGGCGCCGATGCGCCCGGCGATGCTGGTGTTCAAGAAGGAGGCCTGACGCATGGGCGGCAGCGACCCGAAGACGTTTGAAGTGGCCGAGAGCTCGCCGTTGCGCGTGCTCTGGATCGTGCTTCCGCTGCTGGCTGCCTTCGTGGCGTGCGTGTACGCACAGCTGTACAAGGCGCCGGCCAGTGCCCCTTGGATCGAAGTAGCGCTGTCGCCGCCCTGGTTCCGGATGGGTGGCAGTGCCGCCTGGAGTCTGCTGGTGATCGCGGTACTCGGCATCGGGTTGGGCGCAGCATTCTTCCGTCGCCGGGTGGAACTGGACGACAACGTGCTGGATGTGCGCTCGACGATGTACCGCCGCCGCGTCCCGGTGGCGCAGCTGCGGCTGGACCAGGCCGAGGTGGTCGACCTGCAGCGTGACCGCCGCTATGGCATCCGTGTCAAAACCAATGGCTATTCAGTGCCAGGCTTCTATTCCGGCCACTTCCGCCTGCACGGGGGCGGCAAGGGCTTCGCTCTGGTCACCGATCGTGCGCGTGTCCTCGCCCTGCCGGTCAGTGACGGCAGCACGCTGCTGCTCAGCGTGGACCGGCCGCAGGCGCTGCTCGATGCGCTGCACAAAGTGGCCGCGTCGGCGCCACGGCAGTAAGCTGCTGAGATGCAACGACGCGCCCCCCTGCTGATCAACACCGAGGCCATCGAGCTGTGGCCCGCGCACCTGCTGCGTGCACGCAGCAACCTGGATGCACGCCTGCTGTCGCAGGCACACTGGGTGCTGCGGCGCAAGCGCGATGGCCGCTACCTCGCGGCGGTACTGGCGCGCGGGGTTCACGCCATGGTGCCGCGCCTGGCACGCGAGCCAGGGGTGGAGGACGCATTGGCGCTGCTGGATGCAGCAGCGGCGCGTCCGTTCGGCGCCGTGCTGGAGGATCAGTGGTTGCCACTGGCAGACCTGCAGCAGCGCCTGCAGCAGCTTGGCCTGGATGCACAGCGCTATGCCGGCGACAGCGGGCTGCCGCTCGAACCCGAACCCTGCCTGCTGCACTTCGCCGGCCGCGACCGCTTCGCCCGCCCGTTGTGGCTGCACCGTGCCGCCGCGCAGGGCTGGCGGCGGATGCGACTGCACGCGGCACAGGATGGAATTGCGCTGGACGCCATCTCCGGCTTCCGCAGCCATGCCTACCAGTTGGGCATCTTCGAGCGGAAGCTGGCGCGCGGCTTGAGCGTGGCAGAGATCCTGAAGGTCAATGCCGCCCCGGGTTTCAGCGAACACCACAGCGGCTACGCGCTGGACATCGGCACACCTGGCGATGCGCCGGCCGAAGAATCGTTCGAAGCCACCGAAGCGTTCGCCTGGCTGCAGGTGCATGCCGGCGGGCATGGCTTCCATCTGAGTTACCCACGCGACAACCCGCACGGCATCGTCTACGAACCCTGGCACTGGTGCTGGAGACCGGCCAACGGCTGAGCCCCTCGTGGCGAAAGCCTGGAGCGGTCAGCGCATGGCCGCGGGATGGAACAAGACAGCAAAGACAAAAGCCGGTCGCTTCGCTCGAAGCCTCTACAACGGATCAGCGCGCGGCTGTTGGGTCCGCCTTCAAGCGAGCCGAGCACCGCAGGTCCGGCGAGGGCGAAGAGGTGCTTGCGATTCTGTAGAGCCGAGCCATGCTCGGCTGCTCTCCGCACCGCCCCTCGACGGGCAGAGGAGCGCAGGGACCGGTGCGCAGCACCGGCTCGTGGCCGGCGGCGCGTTTCTTTTGGTTACTTTTCTTTTCGCGCGAAAAGAAAAGTAACGCCCATGAACGGTGCAGATCGCATCTGCATGGATCGAAGCGACAACGTCGACTCAGTTACCGCCTCAACGCATTGATCGCCAGCAACACCCATCCGGCCATCATGCTGGTGCCACCGATCGGTGCCATCCGTGTCGGCCACTGCCACAGCGCACCACCCACCAGGCTGCCGGAAAACAACAGCACACCCAGCAGCAGCACGTACAGCGCAAGGTGCGCGATCGCTCCCTGCGCGCGCGGCCCCAGCGCCACCAGCACCGCACCGTGCGCGAACGCATACAGCGCCGCCATGTTCAGATGCTGCTGCGCCAGCGGATCAGCCACGCCATGCGATGCATAGGCGGACAGGCCGATCGAGGCGGCGGCCAGCAGCGCACCCAGGCAGGCCAGCAGCGAAGGCTTACGTGCGCGACGTTCGAGATTGAACATGTGGGCTCCTTGCGCAGCGCCCTTGCCGGGCGCCAGATGAAAAAAAACGCGCCGCAATGAGCGGCGCGTTTTCGTGTCCAACACTACATGGGTCAGCCGAAGCTTACTTGACGGCCCAGTAGATGTCGTAGGTACCTTCCGGGGTGAACGACTTGTCGATGCCGTCCTTCCAGGTTTCGTACGGACGGTCGATCACTTCGTTGCCGGAAGTCACGGCCCAGGCACGCAGACCGTTGCGGGCCACGTCCAGACCCGCCATGTGGCCGGTGTAGGCGGCATGCGCCGAACGGTGCGGAGCCACATGCACGTACTTGACCGGGGCGCCACCGTCGATCTTGACGGTCAGCTCTTCAGCGGTGGCACCTTCAGCACCCTTCTTCTTCACCGGCTGGGCGATGTCGAAGGCGTACTTTTCCTGACCGAAGTCGGTGGTGATGATGCGGAACGGACCGGCGGCTTCAAGGCCATTGGCCTCCATCACGCGCTTGATCCACTCCTGGTTGTCCTTGATGGACTTGGTGATCGTGTCCTGACCACGGTCCACGTTACCGGCGTTGACGACCAGCAGGTCTTCAGCCGGCACGTCGACGATGCCCAGATCGGTCAGCGGGGCTTCCGGGGTGCGGTAGTCCACGTTCGGGACGGTGGCCAGCATGTTGGCCATGCGCGACAGACCCATCTTGATGTCGTCGCCGATCTGGCGGCTGACATACAGGCCTGCATAACGGCCGAACAGGTCAAAGCCGTACTTCACCGAGTAGTCCTGGGTGATCTTGACGTTGCGGCCACCCTTGCCGGTCGGCTCCAGCGTGAAGGTGGTGATCTTGTCGTGACCCTTGGTGGCGTCATCGATGGCGATCGCAACACGCTTGTTCTCTTCGGCTTCGGTGATCTTCCAGGAACCGGTGCCCAGGTCCTTGGAGGTGAAGTCGAGAGTGGCACCGACGCCGGAGGCCGGGCCGGCCAGCTTCAGTTCAACGGCGGGATCGCGCAGTACCAGCGGGTTCCAGTCCTTGAAGCGGCGCAGGCTGCTGACCGTGTCGTACACGATCGTCATCTTGCGGTTGGTCTCGATGCTTTCGGTGATGTGACGCTCGCCCGGCAGACATACGCCAATGATGACGAACAGGCCAGCCACGATCCCCAAGGCGATCAGGAACTCGATAATACGGGTCATTCAGAGAGTCTCCGGGGCCGATCCCACGGCCGGGTTGATTGAAGCGAAGCGCCAATCCTAGCAGGCTTCGCGGGCATTGTTTATCGGGATTGGCGCACCGGTTTCCCTGCCGGCTGCGTATTTGTATGGACAAAGAATTCGAAGCGTACCGCATACCGATACCCGTGAAGTAGGGGGCAACCCCACCCGAGGGCCATGCCTGGGCCTCAAGTCATTGTCCTGAAAAGGTTTTCCTCAGACCAGCTGAAGCTCGAACGCCTTCAGTACGGCACGCGTACGGTCGCGCACGCCCAGCTTGGACAGGATGTTGGACACGTGGTTCTTGATGGTGCCTTCGGCCACACCCAGCGAATTGGCGATCTCCTTGTTGGAGAAGCCACTGGCCATCAGGCGCAGGATCTCGGTCTCGCGGTCGGTCAACGGGTCCGGCCGGTCCAGGCTGACGAACTCGTTGCGCATGTGCTCCAGGCCGGACAGCAGGCGCTGGGTCACGGCCGGCTGCACCAGCGAACCGCCTTCGGCCACGGTGCGGATGGCACCGACCAGCTGCGCCAGGGTCACGTCCTTGAGCAGGTAGCCCTTGGCACCGGCCTTGAGCCCGGCCAGCACCAGCTGGTCGTCGTCGAAGGTGGTGAGGATGATGGTCGGCGGCAGCTGCTCCTGGCGCGACAGCACCTGCAGCGCCTCCAGCCCGGACATCACCGGCATGCGCATGTCCATCAGCACCACGTCGGGACGCACCTGCGGTATCAGCTCCACCGCCTGGCGGCCGTCGCCGGCCTCGGCCACCACCTCGATGCCGTCGTCGAGCGCCAGCAGGGAGCGGATTCCCTGCCGCACCAGGGTTTGGTCGTCGACCAGGCAGACGCGAATCATCAACGCACTCCTTCAGGAACCTTGGTAAGGGCGGCCACCAGCACCGTTGCCGGTACCGTCGCCCGCAGCCGGAAGCCTTCACCGGGCCGGGTCTCGACCTGCAGCTGGCCACCACATTGTTGCAGTCGCTCGCGCATGCCGCGCAAGCCATTGCCCACATTGACCGTATCCGCGCCGACGCCGTCGTCGCGGGCCTCCACCACCACCTGGTCGGGGGCTTCACGGTACACCTTGATCCACAGGTGGCGGGCACCGGCATGGCGCACCGCATTGGTGATGATCTCCTGGGTACACCGCAGCAGCACGTGGGCCCGCTGCGGGTCCTCCACGTTCAGTGGATCCTCGATGTCCAGCTGGATGTCCAGCGAGGGCACGTTCTCGGTCAGCGGGCGCAGCGCCGCGGCCAGATCGATGGCACCGGTCTCGCGCAGCTGGCTGACCACCTCGCGCACGTTGCCCAGCAGCAGCTTGGCCAGGGCATGCGAGCGCTTCACGTGGTCCAGCGCCTGGCCTTCGGCCAGGTGGCCTGCCACCTCCAGGTTCAGGGTCAGCGCGGTCAGCTGATGCCCCAGAAGGTCATGCAGCTCCCGCGAAATACGGGTGCGCTCGTTGACGCGGGCGCTCTCGGCCAGGAGGGCACGGGTGGCGCGCAGCTCTGAATTGAGCCTGCGCTGTTCGTCGCGGGCCTCGGTCTGCTGTCTCGCAACAAGGCTGGTCACGAAGATGAACATGGAAAAGCCGCCATACAGCAACGACTGCATCACCGCTTCGAACAGCGGGAAGCGCAGCAGCAGGTAATAGACCGGCGCCACCGCCAGCTGGCTGACCAGCAGCCACAGCACGCACAGGCGTACCGAAAGCATCCACGGAATGACGCCGGCAGCCACCATCATCAGGATGCTGCCAAGGCCCGAGCCGCTGAGGAAACTGACGCCCAGCGCCGAGACCGTCAGCAGCAGCAGCAGGCCGCGGTCCAGCCAGCTGGTGTGGCTGCCGCTGTCGCTGCGCAGCAGGCGGGTCAGCCAATAGTACGCCGCGCCGAAGGACAGGTAGGCGACAAACAGCAGGATCGCCCAGCCGCCCATATCGCTGCGGCTGTGCAGGTTCTCGAACTGCGAATACGCCAATGGAAGGCCGACCATGACCCAGGTGAACAGGCCGGCCAGACGGAGAACGCGGGTATGGCTGAGGACTCCCAACATGCCAGCACTCTACGGGCCCGGCCTGCGTCGCGCACTCCCACGGAAGTCATGCATCCGCGCCCCCCTGTTCATGCCGCAGCCCACCCCGGGCATGCAATAATCGTGCGCAGGGTCCCCTGACGGACCAACCGCGTTACCCCACGGAGTCACAATGTCGATTGTCATCCGCGACGTGCGCGAGCACGAGCTCGATTCCGTCCTGGCTTTGAACAACAACGCTGGCCTGGCCATCCTTCCCCTGGATGCGGCCCGCCTGCGCCTGTTCTATGAAACCGCTGAGTATTTCCGCGTCGCCGAGCGCGACGGCAACCTTGCCGGCTTCCTGATCGGCTTCGGCAGCGACAGCCAGCACGACAGCAGCAACTTTGCCTGGTTCAAGCAGCAGCTGGACGCCCCGTTCTTCTATATCGACCGCATCGTGGTTGCCAGCCGCCGCCGTGGTGGTGGCGTCGGTCGCGCGTTCTATGCCGATGCGCAGAGCTTCGCCGAGCTGCGCTACCCGCAGATGACCTGCGAGGTCTTCCTCGACCATGGCGCCGATGCCGCCCTGCTCTTCCACGGCAGCTTCGGCTTCCGCGAGCTGGGCCAGAACACCATGCCGCAGGTCGATGTGCGCGCCAGCATGCTGGCCAAGGAACTGTGCAGCTACCCGTGGGTGAAGGAGACCTACGGCGGCAAGCTGCCGGATGTGGCATGGACACGTGCCCGGCAGCTGCCGGCGCAGGCACAGCGGCCGACGGGGACCTGAGCGTGGCGGTGAATTTCGATTACGAACAGGCCGGTGAACTGAAGATCGGCCAGGTGGGCATCGCCAACCTGCGCATCCGTACGCTTGACGTCGAACGCCTCGTGCAGGAAATGCGCGAACGCGTTACCCGGGCGCCGAAGCTGTTCGGCCGCGCCGCGGTGATCCTCGACTTCGGCGGCCTGAGCCAGGTACCGGACGTGGCCACGGCGCAAGCGCTGGTCGATGGCCTGCGCAGCGCCGGCGTGCTGCCGGTGGCGCTGGCCTATGGCACCAGCGCGGTCGACCTGCTCTCGCAGCAGCTCGGACTGCCGCTGCTGGCCAAGTTCCGCGCCCAGTACGAGCGAGCCGAGGCCGAGCCGCCCCCGCCCCCGCCCGCTCCGGAACCGCGCCGCGCAGCGCGCGCCGAACCGAAGCCGGCGCCGGCCGCGCCGACAGCCAGGGTTGCCGGCGCTGCGGCACCGCAGCCGGGCCGCATGCAGCTGGGCAACGTACGCTCGGGCCAGCAGCTGTACGCTGAAAACTGCGACCTCACCGTGATGGCTACCGTCGGCGCCGGCGCCGAAGTCATCGCCGACGGCAGCATCCATATCTACGGCACCCTGCGCGGCCGCGCGCTGGCAGGGGCGCAGGGCAACACCGCGGCACGCATCTTCTGCCGTGATTTCCATGCGGAACTGGTGGCCATTGCAGGCCACTACAAGGTACTGGACGATGTCCCGGACAACCTGCGCGGCAAGGCCGTGCAGGTATGGCTGGAACAGGACCAGGTCAAGATCGCTGCGCTGGACTGACGCAGCTCCAAACTAATGCAGAACCAGGAGAAGTCCTTTGGCTGAAATCATCGTAGTCACCTCCGGCAAGGGCGGCGTGGGCAAGACCACTTCCAGCGCGAGCCTGGCCTGTGGCCTGGCGAGGCGCGGCAAGAAGGTGGCGGTGATCGACTTCGACGTCGGCCTGCGCAACCTCGACCTGATCATGGGCTGCGAACGCCGCGTGGTGTACGACTTCGTCAACGTCGTGCACGGCGAAGCCACCCTCAAACAGGCCCTGATCAAGGACAAGCGCTTCGACAACCTGTACGTGCTGGCCGCCTCGCAGACCCGCGACAAGGACGCACTGACCCAGGAAGGCGTGGGCAAGGTTCTGAAGGACCTGGCCGCCGACGGCTTCGACTACATCATCTGCGACTCGCCGGCGGGTATCGAAAAGGGTGCCTTCCTGGCGATGTACTTCGCCGACCGCGCCGTGGTGGTGGTGAACCCGGAAGTGTCCTCCGTGCGCGACTCCGACCGCATCATCGGGCTGCTGGATTCGAAGACCCACAAGGCCGAATCCGGGCAGAACGTGCCCGCGTTCCTGCTGCTGACCCGCTATACCCCGCTGCGCGTGGAAACCGGCGAGATGCTCAGCATTGCCGACGTCGAGGAAGTGCTGGGGCTGAAGGCGATCGGCGTGATCCCCGAGTCGGGTGACGTGCTCAATGCCTCCAACAAGGGCGAGCCGGTCATCCTGGATGTCGAATCCGCAGCCGGCCAGGCCTATGAGGACGCCGTTGCGCGCATCCTTGGCGAGGAGCGGCCGATGCGCTTCACCACCGTGGAGAAGAAGGGCTTCTTCAGCAAGCTGTTCGGAGGGTAAGCATGGGCCTGTTCGATTTCCTCAAAGCGAAGAAGACCACCGCCGAAACCGCAAAGAACCGCCTGCAGATCATCATCGCGCAGGAACGCAGCCACCGCGGTGGCCCGGACTACCTGCCCCTGCTGCAGCGCGAGTTGCTGGAAGTGATCAAGAAGTACGTGAACATCGACGTCGATGCGGTGAAGGTCGACCTGGTGAAGGATGGCCAGCACGACGTGCTGGACATCTCCGTGGCGCTGCCTGAAGGCCCGGACAAACCCTGATCCCCCGCCCCGCCCGTGCCTGCATGGGCGGGGCTGCGTGACCTGCATGACCGATACGACAACCACCGTGGGCATCACCTGCGTGGGCGACATCGCCTTCGCCGACGCGCAGCGCCTGCTCGCCGCGCATGGCCTGCGGCTGCACCACGTTGCGCCCGGCGAACCGATTCCCGGCAGTTACTGGGGCGAGCCAGAGGCCGGCATCATCGCCAGCAACGTGTACGTGCGCGACGACACGCCCGTGCATTCGATGCTGCACGAAGCCTGCCACCTGATCGTGCTGCCGCCGGAGCGGCGTGCGCAGGTGCATACCGACGCCACCGACTCGGTGGCCGAGGAAGATGCCACCTGCTACCTGCAGATCGTGCTGGCCGGGCAGCTGCCGGGTGTTGGCAGCGCGCGGTTGATGGCCGACATGGACGCCTGGGGGTACACGTATCGGCTGGGGTCTACACAGGCATGGTTCGAACAGGACGCCGAAGACGCGAAGGCGTGGTTGATCGAACGCGGGTTGCCGGTGGCGTAACGCTCGGTAGTGCCGGCCGCTGGCCGGCAACCAGGTGATGCTTCACGGGTTCATGAGGTTGCCGGCCAGCGGCCGGCACCACCCCATCAGCCCTGCCCGGCCAGCGCGCGCAGGGTAATACCGACGATGTAGGCCAGGTAGGTGCCGGTGGCATAGCCCATCGTGCCCAGCAGCACGCCCACCGGCGCCAGCGCCGGATGGAACGCGGCGGCCACCACCGGCGCCGAGGCCGGGCCACCGATGTTCGACTGCGAACCGATGGCGAAATAGAAGAACGGCACCTTCAGCAGCTTGCCCAGGCACCACAGCAGCACGATGTGCACGGCGATCCAGATCAGGCCGAGCAGGAACAGCCACGGGCGGTCCAGCAACGCCAGCAGATCCATCTGCATGCCGATGCAGGCGATTAGGAAGTACAGCAGCAACGAACCCAGACGCGAGGCACCCGCGCCTTCCAGGTTGCGTGCGCGGGTGAAACTCAGGCTCAGGCCCAGCGTGGTCGACAGCACCACCACCCACACGAACGGTGCGTCCAGGCTGAACTGCGCGGCCCAGCTGACATTTGCCTTGAACCACGCCGCCAAGGGCGCACCGATCGCGTGTGCCAGTCCGACGCCACCGAAGGCCACGGCCACGATCAGCATCAGATCGGTGAGGCTGGGAATGCGCTCATGCTCGGCCTGGAAGCGCGCGATGCGCTCCTTCAGTTCATCGATGGCCGAGGTATCGGCGCCACTGCGTGCATCGATCTTCGCCGCACGACCGGCGAGGAAGATCAGCGCCGCCATCCACACATAGCCGACACCCACGTCGACCACGGCGAACTGGCCGAATGTGGTCGCGTTGACGTCGAACACTTCGCGCATCGCCAGCATGTTGGCGCCACCACCGATCCAGCTGCCGGCCAACGCAGCCATGCCGGCCCAGGTGTCACCGGCCACGGTTTCCGGATGCACGGCGCGCATCAGCAGGAAGGCCACGACCGCCCCGAGCATGATGCTGGCCGATGCCCCCAGGTACATCAGCACCAGCTTCGGGCCCAGCCGCAGGATGCCCTTGATGTCCACCGCCAGGGTCAGCAGGATCAGCGCCGCCGGCAGCAGGATGTCGCGTGCGATCGGGTTGTAGAGCCGGGTGTTCTGCCCGTCGATCAGGCCGACGGTGTTGTAGATGCCGGGAATCAGGTAGCACAGCAGCAGCGCCGGCACGAAGGTGTAGAAGCGTTTCCACAGGCCCTGCTCACGCGAGGCGGTCCAGAAAACGGCGCCGAGCGTGGCGGCGATCAAACCGAAGACGACGATGTCGTTCTGGATCAGGGCAGTCGAAGGCATGCAGGCGCTCTTGTAGAGCCGGCCGCTGGCCGGCTGCTGTTGGCGGCAGATAAGGTGTGCCGACCAACGGTCGGCACCCACCGGTAAAGCAGATGGGTTGCGGCGCCGCCCTCCGGGGCGGCGCTTCTGTTTCACCATCAGTTGCCGATGTGCTGCTTCAGCCAGGCATTGACGGTGTCGTGCCACAGGATGCTGTTGTTCGGCTTGAGCACCCAGTGGTTTTCATCCGGGAAGTACAGGAACTTCGATTCGATGCCCTGGCGCTGGGCGGCGGTGAACGCGGCCAGGCCCTGCTCGACCGGGATGCGGAAGTCCTGCTGGCCGTGGATGACCAGGATCGGCTTCTTCCAGTCCGCCACGTGGTTGACCGGGTTGAACTTCTCGTAGTTCGCGGCCTTCTGGTACGGCGTGCCGCCCTGCTCCCACTCGGTGAACCACAGTTCTTCGGTGGCGTAGCCCATCATGCGCTGGTCGAACACGCCGTCGTGGTTGACCAGGCACTTGAACGGGCTGTTCCAGTTGCCGGCGATCCAGTTGACCATGAAGCCGCCGTAGCTGGCGCCCAGCGCACAAGCCTTGTCACCGTTGAGGAAGGAATACTTCTTCAGCGCCGCATCCCAGCCCTTCTGCAGGTCTTCCAGCGGGCGGTCGCCCCAGTGCTGGCTGATCGCATCGGTGAACGCCTGGCCGTAGCCGGTGGAGCCGTGGAAGTCGATCATCACCACCGCGTAGCCCTGGCCCGCATAGGTCTGCGGATTCCAGCGGTAGCTCCAGCCATTGCCGAAGCTGCCCTGCGGGCCGCCATGGATCAGGAACGCCACCGGGTAGGACTTGCCTTCCTGATAGTTGTGCGGCTTGACCACGTAGCCATGCACGGTGTCGTTGTTCCAGCCCTTGAACTCGAACTGTTCGTAGTCGCCGAAGGACACGTCCTTGAGTACGTCGCCAGCAGCCGGGGTCAGCGCGCGCAGTTCGCCGATCGGCTGGCCTGCGGCCGGCAGCAGTCCGACCAGCACCTGGTCGTTGCTCTTCAGGCTGTTGCGGGTGATCGCCACGCTGTTGCCGGCCACATCGACCGAGGTCACGCTGCCGTCGCCAACCAGCTTGGTGGCCTTGCCGCTGGCCACGTCGATCTGGAACAGCGGATGCTCGCCGAGGTCGTCGGCGGTGGTGTAGATGCTGGCGCCGTCGGCGGACAGGGTGATGCCGCCCGCCGAACGGTCCCACTGCGGCGCGATCTCGCGGGTCTTGCCGCTGGCCAGGTCCATCGCCATCAGGCCGAAGCGGTCGGCCTCGAAGCCCGGGCGCTTCATCGCACGATAGAACAGCGTCTTGCCGTCGGCGCTGAACACCGGGCCGGCATCCCAGGCCGGGTTGGAGGCGGTCAGGTTGACCGGCGCCTGCTTGCCCGCGGCGTCGAAGCGGTACAGATCGAAGTTGGTCGACCACGGTTCCTGCTTGCCGGCCACACGGATGCTGGCCACTACGCTGGCGCCATCCGGCGACCACGCGAAGTCATCATTGCCGCCGAACGGCTTGGACGGCGCATCACCATCGATGGTCGCGCTCAGTGCCGAGGCGCCCTTGACTGCACCGGCCTTGGCCGCAGGCAGCGGAGCGACGAACAGGGTGTTGCGGCGGCCGTCGTTCCAGGTGTCCCAGTGGCGCACGAACAGCGAATCCCATACCTGGCCGCTGGCCTTGGCGTCCTTCTTTTCCTTCAGCTTCTTCTCGGTGCAGGCCAGGTCCGAGGCGCAGGCCTGGAACACGCCGGCGCTGAACAACACGCGGTCGTCCTGCGGCGACACGTGGTAGCTGTCCACGTCGACCGGGAAGTCGGTCAGCTGGCGCGGAGTACCGCCGTTGATAGGCTGCGCGTACAGCTGCTGGCTGCCGTTTTTGGCGCTCAGGAAATACACCGTCTGGCCATCGGCCGACAGCGAGGCGGAATTGACGTTCCAGCCGGCCGGGGTGATCTGCTTCGGCGGCGCTGCGTCGCGGGTGCGCAGGTTGCGCGCGAACAGCGCGGTGGACGCCTTCAGGTTGGCGTCCACGCTGCGCTTGGCGAACACCACGGTGCCACCGTCTGCGGTCAGCACCGGCGCGGAAACGCGGTCCATCGCCACCATGTCGCGGACTTCCAGGCCACGGGCAGCGGCAACACTGGGCAGGGCGGCCAGCAGGCTCAGTGGCAGCAGGGCATGACGCAGTTTCATCGGGGTCTCCGCAGGACGGCAAAAAACCGATGGTAGGCCCGCATGGCCGGGGCTGCCAAGGCCATCGGTCATGGCTGCAGGCGGGCAATCGCCATAAACAGCAAACCCCGCCGAAGCGGGGTTTGCGGTACTGCCGGCCGCTGGCCGGCAACCAGGGGTATCACGGGATTCCGGGATTGCCGGCCAGCGGCCGGCACTACCCGTCCCTTACGCCTTGGCGTACTTGCCGGTGCGGTAGATCAGCCAGCCGACCAGGAACAGCACGGCCAGGCCGATCCACTGTGCGCCCGGCAGGTGGAACGGCACGGCCAGCACATCGGCGCGGCTGCTGACCACGATCGGAATCGCGATGGCGATGCCCATCAGTGCCTCACCGGTGATCAGGCCGGCGGCAAACAGCACGCCCGGCTTGTGCACGCGGTCGCGGCCTTCTTCGTCATCGGCGCGCACCCTGTGGAAGCGCTCGACCAGATGGGCGATCAGGCCGCCGAGGAAGATCGGCACCATCAGTTCCAGCGGCAGGTAGATGCCGATGGCGGCGGCCAGCACCGGCACGCGGAAGCGCGCGTTGCGGGACTTCAGCCAGCTGTCGAAGGCGATGATGGCAGCGCCGACCACAGCACCGATGCCGATGAAGGTCCACGGCAGTTCACCTCCGAACAGGCCCTTGGCCACCGAGGCCATCAGGTTGGCCTGCGGCGCAGCCAGCGCGTTCGGGTGCAGCTCGGACTTCACGCCGATGCCGTAGGCAGTGGCCAGCAGGTTCAGTACCGGGGCCATGATCAGCGCGCACGAGAACGCACCGATGCCCAGCATCAGCTGCTGCTTCCACGGGGTGGCACCGACGATGTAACCGGCCTTGAGGTCCTGCAGGTTGTCACCACCGACCGCAGCGGCACAGCACACCACCGCACCGATCATGATCGCGGCCACCGCGCCCAGCGGCGCCCCGCCGGCACCGACCGGCTTGAGGCCGTCAGCGCCCAGCAGCACGACCAGCACGGCCGAGGCGAACAGGATGGTGGAGATGGTGATGCCCGAGACCGGGTTGTTGGACGAACCGATCAGGCCGGCCAGGTAGGCCGAGACCGACACGAACAGGAAGCCGGCGACGATCATGATGAGGGTCATCGGGATCGACACGTGCCACTGGCCGACGATGGCCTGGTACAGGGCCAGCAGCGGCAGCACGAACGCCACCAGGGCAACCAGCATCCACTTCATCGGCAGGTCGCGCTCGGTATGCGCCAGCACCGGGCCACCGCTCTTGCGGGCGGCGGCAAAGCCGCTCTTGACGCCGTTGAGCAGCGACTTGCGCAGCGAGATCAGGGTCCAGATGCCACCGATCAGCATCGCGCCGACACCCAGGTAGCGCATCTTCGCGCCCCAGATGGCGAACGCCGCCTCGGTGGACGAAGCCGCGGCAACCGACGCGGCCAGCGCCAAATCGGTGTTCATGAAGAACGCCTGGTAGATCGGGATGGCGATGTGCCAGGTCAGGATCGAACCGGACACCACCACGATGCCGACGTTGAGGCCGACGATGTAGCCCACGCCCAGCAACGCCGGTGACAGGTTGGTACCGATGAAGGCGGTGACCTTGGAGCTGCCGACATAGGCCGAGGTGGCCCAGGCATCAGGAATCAGGCGCATGCCGCTTTCCGCGGCCAGCTTGACGAAGGCGCCGATCACCGCCGACAGGCCGAGGATCTTCAGGCCCGGGCCCGGGTTCTCGCCGGCCTTGAGCACTTCGGCCGCCGCCTTGCCTTCCGGGAACGGCAGCGGGTCTTCGACGATCATCGAACGGCGCAGCGGCACCGAGAACAGCACGCCCAGCAGGCCGCCGAGGCCGGCGATGCCCAGCACCCACCAGTACTTGAAGTCCGGCCAGTAGCCCATGATCACCAGCGCGGGGATGGTGAAGATCACGCCGGCGGCGATCGACGAACCGGCCGAAGCGCCGGTCTGCACGATGTTGTTTTCAAGGATGGAGCCACCGCCCAGCAGGCGCAGCACGCCCATGGAAATCACCGCGGCGGGAATGGCGGTGGCGATGGTCAGGCCTGCGAACAGGCCGAGGTAGGCGTTTGCGGCCGACAGCACCACCGCCAGCACGATGGCCAGGGCCACTGCGCGGAAGGTGAGCTGCTTGGGCGCAGCGTCGTGGTTCATGGAAGCCCCTGCTGGCAAAAAATCCCTGCCACGCTAGCGTTCAGGACAGATCAAGTCCAGCGTGCCAAAGGATGGGGGCGTGTGCTGCAGCGCAATGGGCCAGTACGTGGACCGGCAATCGACCGACCCGGCAAAGTCCGGTTGGGCACACAGCAAATGATATGTTATATCTTAATGCTACCTTGTTGTTACTGCATCGCATGCCCCCTTCCCCCTCCCCTCGCCTGGCCTCCATCGACCAGCTGCGCGGCACCGTGATGCTGTTGATGTTGCTCGACCACGTGCGCGAGACCTTCTTCCTGCAGCACCAGGTGAGCGACCCGATGGACGCGGCGACGGTCTCCCCTGCGCTGTTCACCTGCCGTCTGCTGGCGCACCTGTGCGCGCCCGTGTTCGTCCTGTTGACCGGTCTTTCGGCCTGGCTGTACGGCCAGCGCCAGGCGGATCCGCGCCGGGCCACGTCCGCCTTCCTGCTCAAGCGCGGCCTGTTCCTGGTCGTGCTGGAAATGACCCTGGTGAACTTCGCCTGGACCTTCCAGCTGCCGCCGGACACGCTGTACCTGCAGGTGATCTGGGCCATCGGCCTGAGCATGATCGCGCTGGCCGGCCTGTTGTGGCTGCCCCGTCCCGTCCTGCTGGTGGCCGCGGTCGCGGTGGTGGCCGGGCACAACGTGTTCGACAACGTACGGCTGCAGGGCAATGGCCTGCTGCCGGTGCTGTGGAAAGTGCTGCATCAGCGCGACTGGATCGAGGCCGGCGTGCTGCGACTGCGCACCTCCTATCCGGTGCTGCCGTGGATCGGGGTGATCGCACTGGGCTACCTGATGGGGCCGTGGTTCGGTCGCGAGCGCGCGCCAGAGCAGCGCCAGCGCTGGCTGCTGTGGGCAGGCATCGGCGCGCTGGCCCTGTTCGCACTGCTGCGGTTCGCCAACCAGTACGGGGATGCATCGTGGCAGTACCAGACCACCACGCTGCGCACCTGGCTGAGCATCCTCAACATCACCAAGTACCCGCCGTCATTGCAGTTCCTGCTGCTGACCCTGGGCGTGGGCCTGCTGTTGCTGCGCCTGTACGAATGGCCGCCCCTGGCGCTTGCGCTGCGCCCGCTGGCCGATATCGGCGCCGCGCCGATGTTCTTCTACCTGCTGCACCTGTATGTGCTGAAGGGGCTGTACCTGGCCGCGCAGGCGATCTGGGGACCGACGCACGGTGACCTGTACGCACTGGATTCGGTGACCGGCCTGCTGCTGGTGGCCTGTGCGCTGGCGGTGGTGCTGTACCCACCGACGCGGGCCTTCGCGCGGTTCAAAGCGCGAAGGCGCGATCTGCCGTGGTTGCGATACCTGTGATCGCCCAGACCAGTCCGGCAATCCACGCATGGCGTGGATCCACTGAAAGCGGATCGGGCCACAGGCCTATAATTCCGCGATGAATTCCACCGCTATCGCTTCCGACGATTTCCTGGGCCACCCCAAGGGCGTCTACGTCTGCTTCTTCACTGAAATGTGGGAGCGCTTCTCCTTCTACGGCATGAAGGCGCTGCTGCTGCTGTACCTGACCAAATACCACCTGTTCGGCGACAAGGCCGGCCTGGACCTGCTCGGCGCCTACGGCGGCCTGGTGTACTGCATCCCGGTGTTCGGCGGCATGCTGGCCGACCGCTGGCTGGGCATGCGCCGGGCGGTGCTGTTCGGCGGCATCCTGCTGGTGCTCGGCCACCTCGGCATGGCCTTCGAGGGCCATGCAGCCTACCGGGTGAACGGCGAAGTGGTGCGCGACACCTCGGCACTGGCGGTGACCTACCTGTCGCTGGCGCTGATCATCATGGGCGTCGGCTTCCTCAAGCCGAACATCTCCACCATCGTCGGCAAGCTGTACGCCAAGGACGATCCGCGCCGCGATTCGGGCTTCTCGCTGTTCTACGCCGGCATCAACCTCGGTGCGCTGTTCTCATCGCTGGTGTGCGGCTTCCTTGGTGAGGCCTACGGCTGGAAGTATGGATTCGGTGCGGCCGGCGTCGGCATGCTGGCCGGCCTGGCAATGTTCCTGTGGGGCCAGAAATACCTGCAGGGCCACGCCGAACCGCCGCAGCCGGCAGCGCTGAAACAGAAGGTGCTGGGCCTGCCGCGCGAATGGCTGATCTACCTGTGCGCGGTGCTCGGTGTGCTGCCGGTCGCCTGGCTGATGTGGGCCGCCGGCAATGGCGCGTTCGCGCTGGGCGGTGAAATCAGCCTGGCGCTGATGCTGATGCTGGTGGTGCTGGGCGGCGTGCTGGTCTGGTTCGCCTGGTTCACCGGCACGAAATGCACGCCGGTGCAGCGTCAGCAGATGATCGCGCTGATGGTGCTGATCTTCATGGCGCTGGTGTTCTTCACGATGTACGAGCAGTCCTACGGCTCGTGGGTGACCTTCACCGACCGCCTGCTGACCAAGGACATCGTGCCCTCGCTGGTGATCACCGGCGGCACGCCGCTGCCGTGGTCGATTCTCTCGCTGCTGCTGGCACCGCTCGGCTTCGTGGTCAGCGCGCGCCTGTCGGAACGGCGCCCGGGCTCGGCTGCGCCGCGCACGTTCTTCGCCGCCATCGTCGTGCTGATGCTGGTGCTGCTGGTGCGCGACTGCCTGGTGATCCCGCAGACCGCAGGCTCGCTGACCTACCTGGGTGGCCTGTTCCTGGTGCTGCTGGCACCGGCCTTCGCCGCACTGTGGACGTGGATGGACCGCCGCGGCTGGGAACCGGGCAAGCCGGTCAAATCGGCCTGGGGTCTGGTGATCGGCGCGCTGTCGTTCGTGCCGCTGGCACTGGCCGCACAGCAGGTCGGCGCTACCGGCGAGATGGCCAGTGTGTGGTGGCTGGTGCTGGCCTACTTCCTGCTGGCCAGTGGCGAGATGTGCCTGTCGCCGGTCGGCCTGTCGGCGGTCACCCAGTTGGCCGTGCCGCGGGTGATGAGCCTGATGATGGGCACCTGGTTCCTCGCCACCGCCTTCTCGGAGACGCTGGCCGCGCTGTTCGGCAAGCTGGCCGCGATCGAGGTGCCGGAAGGCGAATCGCTGGACATGGTGGCCGCCGCCGGCGCCTATGCGCACCTGTTCTGGCTGCTGATGTGGATCGGCTTGGGCTGTGCGCTGGCCGCCTTCATTGCCGCGCCGCTGCTGAAGAAGATGATGCACGGGGTCAAGTAAGCCCGGTGCAGGCGAAATCCGGGGCGGCGGATCGATCATCCGCCGCTCCCGGCGTGCTCAGGGCGCGCTGCTCTTTTCCGCAGGCGCGGCCTGCGCGGCCACCTGTCCCCCCAGGCTGCGCGAGAGGAAGGCCAGCAACCTGCTGTAGTACGTGCGTTGGTTGGCAGGCGAATAGAAGCCATGCCCTTCGTTCCTGACGTACAGGGTTTCCACCGGCGAACCCGCCTTCTTCAATGCCGCTTCCATGCGTTCGCTGTGCACGATCGGCGCACGCTGGTCCTGGCCACCTGCGGCCAGGAATACCGGCACCCGTACCTGCGCAGCCAGATTCACCGGGGAACGCTCTGCCAGATCCTTGGGCGATCCCAGCCAGTTGCGCAGGTAGGCCAGGCCTGACTCATCACTCTGGATATCTCCGCGGGCGTACATCAACGGCAGATCGTAGATGCCGACGTAGCCGGCCGCGCACTGATAGAGGCCTGGTTCGCGCACCGCCCCCATCATTGCCGCATAGGCACCGTAACTGGCCCCATAGATGCAGATGCGGTTCTTGTCGGCTACGCCCTGGTCGATCGCCCACCGCGTGGCATCGGTGACGTCATCCTGCATCGACAGCCCCCATTGCTTGCGCGCAGCCTGCATGTGGGCCCGGCCATAGCCGGAAGATCCGCGGAAATTCACCTGCAACACCGCATAGCCTGCCGCCGCCAGCATCTGTGCCTCGGTGTCGTAGGTGCCATCGTCGGCAACGCCGATCGGGCCTCCGTGTGGCACCACTACCATCGGCAGCGCACGGGCCTCGTGGCCATGCGGGACGGTAAGGAAACCATGCAGCGGACGCCCGTCACGCGCCTTCAGGCTGATCGGACGCACCTGCGCGGCCAGCGCAGGGTCGATCCAGTCGCTGCGGCTGATCAGGTGCCGAGCACTCTTGGCCACCGTGTCATAGAGATAGAAATCGCCTGGGTTGCTGCCTGACCAGGTTTCCACCAGCACCGTCCTGCCATCGCGCGTGCTGGAGGTGATGTAGACCGCTCCGCCCAGGCCCGCTTCGAGGCTGCGGTAAAGGCGGGCTTCGTCCGAGGCATCATCGAAGAATGCCGTTCGCGGCGCACTGCCAAGGAACAGTGCCCCGACCGGCACGCGGCTGCCGGGGCGCCGGATGATGCGCGCCGGGTCGGCGCTCTCATCGCGCAGCACGGTGCGTCGTTCATTGCTCTGGGGGTCCCAGCTGACAATGACATCGGGTCCGTCTGCCTGCTCGACCTGCAGGTACGCCAGGCGACCGTCGGCCGAGAAGCCGAGGGGCAGCTCGATGCGCTTGCTCAGGGATTCATCGTTGAGCAGGATCCAGTCGCTGTTGCTGCCTGTGCGGTAGTAGAGCTTCTGCGTGCCATCGGTAACGACAGCGCGCGCGAAACGCACCTCACCCTGCTCATCGATCGTGAAGTCCGCATCGGGGATGGGAGCCCGTGCCACCGCATTGCGGCGACCGGTGATCACGTCCATGCGCTCGACCTGTGCATGCGAACTGCCGACCAGCGGGATTACCGTCACCAGTGCGTTGCGGTCGTCGTCCTTGAGTTCATCACTGAGGTACGCGGCCACCAGGCCCGCCGGCTTGACCTTGATGTTGGTACCCAGGCTCTGGTCGGCGACCCGGTAACCCACCAGCAGCTCGCCGCCCTTGCCATTGGCATTGATGCCGAACAATTCGCCAGTCGGCGTCGGCCGCTCCAGCACCCCGAACTTCTGTGCCATGCCGACCAGAAGCCGCTCGTTGCTGACCCAGTCGAAGGTGTGGGCGTGATCGTTGCGGGGCGGGCGGAAGCTGCCCACCATCTTCATGTCGGCAATGCGGTAGATCGCCAATGCGGTCCCGGCCTCCAGCGGAACCGTCGCGGCGATGTACTCGCCCCCCGGTGAAATCTTGATGTCGGTAAACGACTCCTGCCGCAGATAGCGATCCAGGTCCAGCGTCGCCGCCGATGCTCCGCCCACAACCGCTCCCAGCAGTACAGCAAGCACAATCCTGCGCATCCTTCCCCCATGGAAAACCGGACACCCTGTCCGGATGCACGATTCTAGGCACGTGACCGTTTGCCGCGCCACATCGGCAGAAAAAACGAAGGCACCGTTGCCGGTGCCGTCGTTACCACTACCTTGGAGAGAGAGTCAGGACGTGGGTTCGGGGGGCATGCGCCGGGTCAGTGGACCCCGCGCACCGCCAACGTTAGGGCCAGGATGCTGAGGATCACGGCGATGGTGCCGTCAAGCACACGCCAGGTGCTGGGCTTGGTGAACAGCGGCGCCAGCAGGCGTGCGCCCAGTCCCTGCGCGGTCAGCCAAAGGCAGCTGGCGGTCACCACGCCGGCGGCGAAGGCCATGCGGGCGTTGCCGAAGTTCTCGGCGATCGAGCCGATCACCATCATGTCCAGCCAGAAGTGCGGGTTGATCAGCGAAAAGCCGACTGCGGCCATCAGCACCGCGCGGCGGCTGCCGTCATCGCTGTCAGCCTCGCCCATGCCGCCGCCACCGGCGATCGCACGGCGTGCCGACTTCATCGCGTACCAGGCCAGGAATGCCACGCCGGTCCACAGCACGGCGCTGGTCAGCCACGGCAGCGCCGAGGTGAGCGTGCGCAGGCCGGCAACGCTGGCGAAAATGAAGATCGCATCGATGGCCGCACAGGTGGCAACCACCGGCACGATGTGCTTGCGCAGGATGCCCTGGCGCAGAATGAAGGCGCTCTGGGCGCCGACCACGGCGAACAGGCCGATGCCGGTAGCTGCACCAGAGAACCAGGCACCGAGGCCGGTGCTGGCGGAGATGACCGAGAACATGGGATTCACTGCCTTAACTTGCTTGGGGGGACGGTGCCTCGCGAAGGCGGACAGCACCGGAACGGGCGCCATTGTCGCGCCGCAACATGAAAAAGACGAGCTAAACTTCCTAAACCAACATTAGCGGAGCTTAATTCGATGCGTATCGATCATGCCCAGCTGCGCGCCTTGGCCGCGGTGATCCGCGAAGGCAGCTTCGACCGCGCCGCACAGTCGCTGAATGTCACGCCCTCGGCCATCTCGCAGCGGGTCAAGGCACTGGAGGACCGGATCGGCCGCCTGCTGGTCAAGCGCGGCACGCCTGCCACCGCCACCGCCGAGGGGCAGCTGCTCGTTCAGCTGGCCGAGCAGACCGCCCTGCTCGAACACGATGCGCTGCACCGGATGGGCCTGGCCGATGAGGATCTGCCCCAGGCCAGCATCCCGGTGGCGGTGAACCACGACAGCCTGGAAACCTGGTTTCCGCAGGCCGCCTACCAGTTCGCGCAGACCACCGGCACCACCCTGGACCTGCGTGTGGAAGACCAGGACCACACCGTGGAGCTGCTGCGCCAGGGCACGGTGCTGGGCGCAGTGACCACGCTGGACGAGCCGGTGCAGGGCTGCCAGATCCATGCGCTGGGCAGCATCCGCTACGCAGCGACGTGCACCCCCGAATTTCGCGAACGCCACTTCGCCAAGGGCGTGACCGCGCAGGCGCTGGCACAGGCACCGGTGCTGGTATTCAACCGCAAGGACGACATGCAGTCGCGCTTCGCCCGGCGCATGGCCGGCGACGACCTGCCCAGCACCGCACCGACCTGGTGGATCCCGTCCACGCGCGCCTTCGTGCAGGCCAACCTCGGCGGACTGGGCTGGACCATGAACCCGCTGCCACTGGTCAAGCGGCACCTGGACGCCGGCCGCCTGGTCTACGTGCGCCAGCGCGCGTGGGAAGACGTGCCGCTGTACTGGCAGCATTGGAAGGGCGACGTGCAGACCATGGCCCTGCTGACCCGCGCGGTGCTGGATGCCTCCTCCGCGCTGATCCGGCGCAAGCGCTGAAAAGAGGACGGAGGGGATTAAGTCGTTCAAGACCCAAACGACATATCGGGCAAAGACGACTTGATCCCCTCCGTCCCTTTTTTCTCCGCTCTTCTGTGCGTGACCGGGGTCCGTTCCGGGGCGCCCGGTTGTGCCAGCATCGCAGCACCCGACACGGAGCGCCGCGATGCAGACCGATCCGCTGTTCCTGCACATCCGGGTGGTGATGGGCATCATCCTCGGCCTGTCGATCACCACCGTGCTCAAGGGCCTGGCGCAGATCATCGAGCATCCGCAGCGCCGCGGCTGCTCGGCCCTGCACCTGGGCTGGGTGGCGTGGACGCTGATATCGCTGGTGACCTTCTGGTGGTGGGAGTTCCGCCTCATCGAGGTGCACCGCTGGACGTTTGAAACCTACCTGTTCGTGATCGTGTACTGCGCGACCTGGTTCCTGCTGTGCGCGCTGCTGTTTCCCGACGACCTGCGTGAATACGGCAACTACGGGAACTATCTCATGCAGCGCCGGCGCTGGATCTTCAGCGTAATTGCCGCACTGACCCTGCTCGACCTGGTCGATACCGCCATCAAGGGCAGCAGCCGCTGGAAACTGCTGGGAACCGCATACCCGTTGCATGCCGCGCTGATGCTGGCGGTGGCGGTGCTCGGCTGGCGGCTGCGCAGCCAACGCACACAGCTGCGCCTGGTGCTGGCAACGCTGGCTTACCAGATCGGCTACTTCGCCGTGGAGTACTTCACCGTCGGCAGTGACTGACCGGGGTGCAAGCACCTGCTGAAAGCCTTTCACTGCCACGCCGCCGGGCGACATCGGCATCAGCGGCACCGATCCCCCCTATCCCCTGCTGCTGCGGGGCCTCCATCCAATCTCCATCAACCCTACACATCGATTCCATGCGCCATGCAGATACTGAGCGGCCGATCACCGCAAGGATGCCCTGCATGCCTGTATTCGTCCGCGACGCCCGCCCCGAAGATGCCGCCGCCTGCATCGACCTGCGCGGGCGCACCCGCGAGAACGCCTTCAGCGCGGCCCAGCTTGCGGAACGGGGCATCACGGTGGACAGCTGGGCGGCCGGCATCGCCCAGGGCGATTCGATCGGCCGCATCGCCTGGGACGGCGAGCGCATGGCCGGCTACTGCTTCGCCGACCGTGACAGCGGCGAGGTGCTGGTGCTGGCCCTGCTGCCGGACTACGAGGGCCGCGGCATTGGCCGCCAGCTGCTGCAGGACGTGGTCAGCCTGACCCGCGATGCCGGCCACCAGCGGCTGTTCCTGGCCTGCTCCGCCGACCCGCGTTCGCGCTCGCATGGCTTCTACCGCCGCCTGGGCTGGCGCCCGACCGGCGGGGTCGATGAGGCCGGCGACGAGATCCTTGAGCTGGTCTGATCCCACCGTCGCCGGGCGTCGCCTGCCGTCCATGTGACAGCGCCGCGAAACGTCGGATGCTGCGTTGCATCAAAAAAGGACCGGATCCGGTTAGAATCGCGGATGGATGCTGCAAGGCGTTGTTTCTTCACGCCCTTTCCCTGCCCCACGCGCATCCTGACCCCTTCCCCTCCGCCAACGATCCCGCCCCCATGAAGAAATTTGGCAAGGCTCTTCTCGCCCTGCTCGTGCTGCTGTTGCTGGCCGCCGCGCTGTTCCTGTACTGGCCGCTGACCCAGCGCTCGGTGCCCGCCGCCAGCAACGACAAGCCCGTCGATGTTGTGCTGGTCGGCGCCGGCATCATGAGCATCACCCTGGCCACCTACCTGCAGGAACTGCAGCCGGACTGGAACATCCAGGTCTACGAACGCCTCGACGGCGTCGCCGGTGAAAGCTCCGACGGCTGGAACAACGCCGGCACCGGCCACTCGGCCTTCGCCGAACTGAACTACACCCCGGAACTGCCCGACGGCAGCATCGAGACCAAGCGCGCAGTCGGCATCGCCGAGTCGTTCGAAGTCTCGCGCCAGTTCTGGTCGCACCAGGTGAAGGAAGGCCGGCTGAGCCAGCCCAGCGACTTCATCAACCCGACGCCGCACATGAGCTTCGTCTGGGGCGATGACAACATCGCCTACCTGCACAAGCGCCAGCAGGCCCTGGTCAAGAATCCGCTGTTCTACGGCATGCAGTACTCCGAGGATCCGGCGCAGATCAAACAGTGGGCCCCGCTGCTGATGGAAGGCCGTGACCCGAAGCAGAAGGTCGCCGCGACGTGGATGCCGCTGGGCACCGACGTCAACTTCGGCGTGATCACCCGCCAGCTGACCGCCGGCCTGCAGCGCAGCCCGAACTTCAGCCTGCACCTGAACCATGAAGTGACCGCGCTGCGGCAGAACGCTGACAAGAGCTGGAACGTGACGGTGAAGGATCTCAAGGCCGGCACCGAGACCACCACCCACGCCCGGTTCGTGTTCATCGGCGCCGGTGGCGCCGCGCTCAAGCTGCTGCAGATGTCCGGCATTCCGGAATCGAAGGACTATGCCGGCTTCCCGGTCGGTGGCCAGTTCCTCGCCTTCCAGGGCCAGGACGTGACCTCGCGCCATGGGGTGAAGGCCTACGGCATGGCCGAGACCGGTTCGCCGCCGATGTCGGTGCCGCACCTGGATGCACGCAAGCTGGACGGCAAGCCGGTGGTCCTGTTCGGGCCGTTCGCGCTGTACAGCACCAAGTTCCTCAAGCACGGCTCGTGGTGGGACCTGTATTCCTCGGTCACCCACAACAACGTCGGCCCGATGCTGGAAGTGGGCAAGGACAACCTGGACCTGGTGCAGTACCTGATGGGCCAGGCACGCCTGAACGATGCCGACCGCCAGGCCGAGCTGGTCAAGTACTTCCCCAGTGCCAAGCCGGGTGACTGGAAGCTGATCACCGCCGGCCAGCGCGTGCAGATCATCAAGCGCGATCCGCTGAAGGGCGCGGTGCTGCAGTTCGGTACCGAGATCGTGACCGACAAGGACCACACCATTGCGGCCCTGCTCGGCGCCTCGCCGGGTGCATCGACCTCGCCGCCGATCATGCTGGACCTGATGGCCAAGGCCTTCCCGGAGCAGATGAAGGCCGGCTGGGAAACCCGCCTGCGCGAGATCGTGCCGTCGTATGGGCGCAAGCTCAACGACAGCCCGGCGCTGGTCAACGAGATCCGTACGCTGACCAGCCAGACCCTGCACCTGCCGTATCTGGAGGTGCCGGTGGATGCGAACGCGGCATCGCCCGCTGCGGCCACGGTGCCTGCGCAGGCCAAGGAAAAGCGCAACGCCAATGAGGAACTGCAGGCGCTGTAAGCCCGCACGTTCCTTTCGATGCAGACGGACGGCCACCTTCGGGTGGCCGTTCGTTTTTGGGGCGGCTCCCTGCTGTAGAGCCGAGCCCATGCTCGGCTCCAGCAAAAAGCAGCCGAGCATGGGCTCGGCTCTACAGAAGGCGATGCCTGGTGCCGGAAAGCCGATGCACGATGACGCGAATTGTAATGTTGTTAAGAATTATTTACATTTGCGTCCTACGCAGTGACCGCGCCCCTCCCAGATGGACCTGATGTGCCCGAAGCCGCCGCCCCGGGTACTGGACGACTGCTGCCGCCCTTCCCCGCCTCCACGCTCCGAGCCGCCCATGTCCCCGAATTTCCCCAATCGCCAGCCCCGCCGCGCGCTGCTGCCGGCCGCCCTGCTTTCGTCGCTGACCGTGCTGGGCGCGCCCAGCGCGTTCGCCGCCGCCGAAGGCGCCGCCGACGCCAAGACCCTTGATCGGGTCAGCGTGCGTGCCGAGCAGTCCGCTCCGCCGGCCAGCACTACGCGCCTGCCGATCACCCTGCAGGAAACCCCGCAGTCCGCCACCGCCATCAGCCTGCAGCGCCTGCAGGACGAATCACTGTTCAGCATCAACGATGTGATGCGCAACGTGACCGGCGTCAGCGTGTCCTTCTATGACACGCAGCGTCCGCTGTACTACGCGCGTGGCTTCGCCATCACCGACTTCCAGGTCGACGGCATCCCCACCTACAGCGGGTCCACCAACCAGGAATACGACACCGCCTTCTACGACCGCATCGAAGTGATCCGCGGCGCCAACGGCCTGCTCAGTGGCGCTGGCGTGCCGTCGGCCACGGTCAACCTGCTGCGCAAGCGCCCCGGCAAGGAATTCGACGCGTCATTCGCGGTCAGCGCCGGCAGCTGGGACTTCCGCCGCATGGAAGCCGACGTGACCGCGCCGCTGACCGATGATGGCCGTTTCCGCAGCCGCGTGGTCGCCGCCTACACCGACCGCGGGCTGTATTACGACCGTTACGACGAGAACAAGATGGCCGGCATGGCGGTGCTGGAAGGCGACGTCACCGACAGCACCACCCTCACCCTCGGTTACCAGAGCCAGGACAACAACCCGACCGGTTCAACCTGGGGCACGGTGCCGTTCTTCGACAACCAGGGCAACTTCGCCCACCTGCCGCGTTCGACCAACCTGTCGCCGAAGTGGAGCTACTGGAAGCGCGAGAGCAACACCGCGTTCGCCAACCTGGAACAGCGCTTCGGTGACAACTGGCTGCTGAAGATCAACACCGCCTACACCCGTGGCAACGTGCAGAACGTGCGCCTGTACGGCACCGGCAACCCGGACCCGGTGACCGGATCGGGCATCTACCTGCGTGCCGCCGCCGGTGATTCGAAAGACACCCGCCGCAATGTCGATGCTTACCTGACCGGCAGCTTCCCGCTGTTCGGCCGCGACCACGACCTCACGGTCGGCGCCCAGTGGTCGGATCTGGAAGGGACCACGAACACCGTTGCGCTGAACTTCCCGGGCGACTGGGCCACCTGCGGGCGTGAGCGCTGCTACTACATCCCCAATGTGTACTCCTGGAACGGCGACATTTCCGAGGTGACCTACACCCGCACCGGCGCACGCCGTGTAGCGAAGACCACGCAGAGCGGCGTCTATCTGGCTACCCGCGTGCACCTGGCCGATCCGCTGTCGCTGATCGCCGGTGCACGCCTGAGCCGGTGGGAAACGCTCAGCCGCTCGTACAACGCTGCCGGCGCCTATACCGGCACCAGCGGTGCGTACAAGGTGAGCGATGAAGTCACTCCGTACGTGGGCCTGGTCTACGAGATCACCCCGAACGTGTCGGCCTATGCCAGCTACACCGAGATCTTCAATCCACAGAACTACAAGGACCGCAACGAGAACCTGCTGGCGCCGGTACAGGGCTCCAACCTGGAAGCGGGCATCAAGACGCAGTGGTTCGATGGCCGCCTGACCGCCAATGCGGCGGTGTTCGAGGCCAAGCAGGACAACTACGCGGTGCGCGACATGGGCGTGCCGGAGGGTTCGCTCAGCGATGGCACCTCGGCCTACATCGGCGTCAACGGCACCAAGGCGCGCGGCTGGGAGATGGACGTCAACGGCGAGATTCTGCCGGGCTGGACGGTCAATGCCGGCTACACCCACGTCAAGGTCACCCGCGCGGCCACTGACCTGCTGTACGCCAACCCGCCGAAGGATCTGTTGCAGCTCAACACCCAACTGCAGCTGCGCGGCACGCTGGAACGCCTGAGCGTTGGCGGCGGCCTGCAGTGGCAGAGCAAGGTGCAGGGCTACAACATTGCCTACCCGCTGGGCGGCGCGGTCACGGTGAACCAGCCGGCCTACATGCTGGTGCAGTTCAACGCCAACTACCGCATCAGCGACAACTGGACGGCGACGCTGAGCGTGCGCAACGCACTGGACAAGACCTACTGGGCGAATCTGGACTACAACAACTACGGCGAACCGCGCTTCGTGTCGGCCAGCCTGCGCTGGAAGTTCTGAGCCACCCGCGAACCGGTGGGTGCCTGGTGGGTGCCGACCGTTGGTCGGCACGCCCTCCGCCACGACCCACCGTCGTGGCCTACCTGAATGGGCCCGCCTCCGCGCGGGCCTTTTTTGCTGCACTGCGGGTTGCACTCCGCTCCGTAATTATGTCGTAATTATTCCAACGCCAGTCGGAAGCCCGTCGATGAACCCGAGTTGGGATACGTTGGAGCGCAGCCGCCAGGCGCGCCTGGAGCGGGCCGCGCCGTGGGCGCGCGGCCACCAGGTCGCCGCCGGGGACGTGGGTGAACTGCTGCACGCGCTGCTGGAGCCCGGCGACAAGGTCTGCCTGGAAGGCAACAACCAGAAGCAGGCCGACTTCCTGGCACAGGTGCTGGCCGGCCTCGATCCGGCACGAGTGCACGACCTGCACATGGTGCAGTCGGTGCTGTCACTGCCCTCGCATCTGGATGTGTTCGAGCGCGGCATCGCCTCCCGGCTCGACTTCTCCTTCTCCGGCCCCCAGTCGGTGCGGCTGGCCAACCTGGTCGCCGAGGGCCGCATCCAGATCGGTGCCATCCACACCTACCTGGAACTGTTCGGCCGCTACTTCATCGACCTGACCCCACGGGTGGCGCTGGTCACCGCGCAGGCCGCCGACCGCCACGGCAACCTCTACACTGGCCCGAACACCGAAGACACGCCGGTGATCGTCGAAGCCACTGCGTTCCGGGGCGGGATCGTCATCGCCCAGGTCAACGAGATCGTCGACAGCCTCCCCCGCGTCGATATTCCTGCGGACTGGGTCAACTTCGTGGTGCAGGCGCCGAAGCCGAACCATATCGAGCCGCTCTTCACCCGCGACCCTGCGCAGATCTCCGAGATCCAGGTGCTGATGGCAATGATGGCCATCAAGGGCATCTACGCCGAGTACGGCGTGAATCGTTTGAATCACGGCATCGGCTTCGATACCGCCGCCATCGAACTGCTGCTCCCCACCTACGCCGAATCGCTCGGGCTGAAGGGAAAGATCTGCCAGCACTGGGCGTTGAACCCACACCCGGCACTGATTCCGGCGATCGAATCGGGCTTCGTCAGATCGGTGCATTCGTTCGGTTCGGAACTGGGCATGGAGAAATACATTGCCGCGCGGGGCGACGTGTTTTTCACCGGCGCCGACGGCTCGATGCGTTCCAACCGCGCGTTCTCGCAGACCGCAGGCCTGTATGCCTGCGACATGTTCATCGGTTCCACCCTGCAGATCGACCTGCAGGGCAACAGTTCCACTGCCACCCGCGACCGCATCGCCGGCTTTGGCGGCGCACCGAACATGGGCTCGGACGCGCGCGGCCGCCGCCATGCCAGCGAGGCCTGGATCAAGGCCGGCCAGCAGGCCGCACGCCCGGGCGAGATGCCACGCGGGCGCAAGCTGGTGGTGCAGATGGTGGAAACCTTCCGCGAGCACATGGCCCCGGCCTTCGTCGAGCGCCTCGATGCCTGGGACCTGGCCGAGCGCGCACAGATGCCTTTGCCGCCGGTGATGATCTACGGCGATGACGTCAGCCATGTGCTGACCGAGGAAGGCATCGCCAACCTGCTGCTGTGCCGCACGCCGGAGGAACGCGAACAGGCGATCCGCGGCGTATCCGGCTACACCGCCGTCGGTCTTGGCCGCGACCGCGCGATGGTGGAGAACCTGCGCGACCGTGGCGTGATCCGTCGCCCGGACGACCTGGGTATTTCGCCGCGCGACGCCAGCCGCGATCTGCTGGCCGCACGCTCGGTGAAGGACCTGGTGCGCTGGTCCGGTGGCCTCTACGACCCGCCCAAGCGCTTCCGCAACTGGTAAGGACAGAGCATGGAAACCCTCGACTATCGATTCGAAGGACACACTGCGGTGCAGTTTCCGCGCGATGCGGTGCTGGTCGGCGTACTGGCCTCGGGCAACCTGGAAATCCTGCTGGAACCGGTGGCGCAGCAGGGCGCGATGACGGTGCGCGTCATCACCGCCGCGCAGGGCTTCGGCAGCATCTGGCAGGCGGTGATCAACGACTTCGCAAAGCGTCATCCGCTGCGCGATGTGCGCGTCTCGATCAACGACGCCGGTGCGACCCCGGCCGTGGTCAGCCTGCGCCTCGACCAGGCCGTCGAAACCCTGCTGGCCGGAGGCACGCCATGAGCCACGTACAGCGCCACAGCTACTACGAAGCCGATGCGCGCGAACGCATCGCCGGGCTGGTTGACGCCGGCTCGTTCCGCGAGTTCCTTGGCCCGGCGCGGCGGATGATGAGCCCGCACCTGGCCCAGCTGGACCAGCCGGCCGCGTTCGACGATGGCATCGTCGTCGGCGAGGCCACGCTGCGCGGCAAGCACGTACTGCTGGCCGCGCAGCAGGGGCAGTTCATGGGCGGTGGCGTGGGCGAAGTGCATGGCGCCAAGCTGACCGGACTGCTGCGCCGTGCGGCGCACACCCGCCCTGACGGCGTGCTGCTGCTGCTCGATACCGGCGGCGTGCGGCTTCACGAAGCCAATGCGGGCCTGATTGCGATCTCCGAAATCATGCGCGCCACCCTGGACGCGCGTGCAGCGGGCGTGCCGGTCATCGCGCTGATCGGCAGCGGCAACGGTGCGTTCGGAGGCATGGGCATCGTCGCCCGCTGCTGCACCACGGTGATCATGTCCGAGGAAGGCCGGCTGTCGTTGTCCGGACCGGAAGTGATCGAGACGGTACGCGGCGTCGAAGAGTTCGACTCGCGCGACCGTGCACTGGTCTGGCGCGTGACCGGCGGCAAGCACCGCTATCTGATCGACCAGGCACAGGTGCTGGTACCCGACGCCATCGAAGCCTTCGCGCAGGCCGCAAGCAATGCGCTGCAACCCGATGCCACCAGCACGGATACCGATGCTGCGCTGGCCGCGCTGCAGGAACGCCATGCGGCGTTGAAAGCCCGAATGCAGGCCTGGGGCGACTGCCGCGATGGGCTGGAAATCTGGGCCCGCCAAGGCATCGCCGAACCCGAACGACTGCCGTTGCTGGACACCGACGCCTTCCTTGCCGCCACCGCCGCCCGGAGGCTGCCATGAGCGCACCGCTGCAGTCTCTGCTCGATGCCTTGTTCCCGCGTGGCCATCGTATCGACATCCAGGATTCGGTACTGACCGGTACGGCCACCACCGACGATGGCGAGGTGACCGTGATCGGCACCACCGATCGCATCGAGGTTGGCGTCGACCATGCATTGGCGCTGGCCGGGACCGTGCTTGCCAGCACAGCCGCACACCCGCAGCGGTCGATCGTGATGCTGGCGGACACTGCCGGCCAGCGCCTGGCGCGCCGCGATGAGCTGCTGGGCATCAACGGCTACTTCGCGCATCTCGCGCAGGCTCTCGATCTGGCCCGCCGCCGTGGCGCGCGCCTGGTCACCCTGGTCTACGGCGAATCGGTGAGCGGCGGATTCCTGTCCTTCGGCCTGATGGCCGACCACATCCATGCCCTGCCCGATGCACAGGTACGGGTGATGGACCTGCGCGCGATGGCCCGGGTAACCAAGCAACCGCTGGAGAAGCTGCAGGCACTCAGCCAGAGCTCGCCGGTGTTCGCGCCGGGCGTGGCCAACTACGTGGCGATGGGTGCGGTGGAATCGCTGTGGGATGGCGATCTTGCCCAGCACCTGCTGCGGGCCCTGCGCACACCCAGCGACGGCGATGCACGCGCGGCGCTGGCTGCACAGCGCGGCGGTCGTGCAATGGCGGCGGATGTTGCAGATGCGGTGGCCCGCAGCGATGCCTGATCAGCCCGCACGCCACATGCTGGTCTGGCTGTCGGCCCACGCCGACTGGCGGGCCGACGTGGCTGCGCAGGAACCGCGCCTGGCAGCGTGGTTCGCGCAGGGTCTGCCGGCCATGGTGGCGCGCCGCGCCGCGGATGACCCCGACCCGCGCCTGCGCTTGGGCGTGCCGCTGCCACCGGGCGAAGGCAAGCTGCGCCTTGCGCTGCGCGTGCCGCAGAAGGATGTGCAGCGCCTGCAATTGCCGCCCGCACTGGACGCGGTACTCACCCGGGGCGTGCCAACCGACTGGCAGAGGGCCCTGCACGCACTGGCGAGCGTTGCACCGGCACGCGTGTTCGGCGCCTTCGCCTGGCAGCACCTCAGCGGCCTGCCCTATGTGCACGCATGCTCGGACATCGACCTGCTGTGGCAGGTTGAGAGCCGTACGCAGGCCGATGCGCTTGCCGCACGCCTGAACGCCTGGGAGCACGCGCATGCCCGCCGGGTCGATGGTGAACTGTGCCTGCCTGATGGCGGCGCGGTGAACTGGCGCGAGTTTGCCGGTGACAGCCGCCAGGTGCTGGTGAAGCGCCTGGAGGGTGCTGCACTGGACGTCCGCGAGCGCCTGTTCGAGACTGCCGGAGCGGCGGCGTGAGCGCGGTCTTCCAGTCCCGGCTGCAGGATGCAAACGCGATCGACAGCGCGCGTCTGGGCCGCTTGGCCATCACCAGCCTGCATGCCGAACTGGCCTGCGCGCCCAAGCCAGGGCTGGTCACCCCCTTCGATACCGGCAGCCATGACGACATGGACGCCGGTACGTTCCTGCGCAGCCTGTTCGCGCTGCGCCACTTCTTCACCGCGATTGCCGACGCCGGTGCCGCTGACGCGCCGTTCGCCATCCTGCGCGCGCAAGGCATTGCTGCCGAGCACGCGATGCTGCGTGCCACTGCCGGCATCAATACCCATCGCGGTGCCATCTTCAGCCTGGGCCTGCTGGTGGCCGCTGCCGCACGCTGCCGTCGCCAGCAGGGCCACGCCGCGCCCGCTGCGCAGGTGTGCCTGGCCGTACAGCACTGGGCGGATGCGTTCGCCGTGGCGCCGCTGGATGCCTCCAGCCCCGGCCAGCGCGCGCGCCTGCGGCATGGCGTACCGGGCGTGCGCGAACAGGCCGCCGCCGGTTACCCCATGCTGCGCGAGCTGGCCATACCGACCCTGCGTCATGCCCTGCACAGTGGATTGCCGCGTGATGCAGCGATGTGCCAGACCCTGATGCAGCTGGTCGCGCAGGTGGACGATCTCAACCTGCTGCACCGTGGCGGCGCAGAGGGCCTGGCCTGGGCGCAGCAGCAGGCGCGCCGCTTCATCGAGGCGGGCGGTGCCTTCGCGCCTGGCTGGCAGGCACGCCTGCACGACATCGGCGAGGGCTTCGTCGCGCGCCGCCTGAGCCCGGGTGGCAGCGCCGACCTGCTGGCCTGCAGCTGGTTCCTGCTGCTGCAGGAGGGCGCATGAGCCTTGCCCTGCTCTGCCCCGGCCAAGGTGCGCAGCATACGGCGATGTTCGACCGCGTGCGCGATCTGCAGGCCGCGCGCGACGTACTGGAGACCGCCAGCGCAGTGCTTGGACGCGATGTGTTCGCGGCAGCCGCTGACGAATCGCGCTTCGGCAATGCACTCGCGCAGCCCCTGCTGTGTGCAGCCAGCCTCGCGCACTGGCAGGGACTTCGCGAAGCAGTGCCAGCACCGGTGCTGGTGGCCGGCTACAGCATCGGTGAACTGGCGGCGCATGTGGTTGCCGGCAGCGTTGATGCGAGCACCTGCCTGAGCCTGGCCGCGCAGCGCGCGCGGCTGATGGATGCCGCCAGCCCTGCCGATGCAGGCATGCAGGCCGTGCTGGGGCTGGAGCGCCATACCCTGCAGCCGCTGTGTGATGCACACGGCGCACATGTGGCCATCGCCAACGGCCGCGATCACTTCATCGTCGGCGGCACGCAGACCGCTCTGCAGGCGCTGGCCGATGACGCTCGAGCGCAGGGTGCGGAGATCCGCCCGCTGCCGGTGCATGTGCCCGCGCATACGCCGCTGCTCCGCTCTGCTGTCGCACCGTTCGCCGCCGCACTCGATGCCTCGGCGCTGCAGGGCCCACGCCTGCCGCTGCTGGCCGGTATCGATGCGCGTCCGGTGCGGGATCGCGCAACGGCGGTCCACACGCTGTCGTTGCAGCTGGCGCAGACCATCGAATGGGCGCAGGTGATGCGCCAGGCCTTCGAGCGCGGCGCGCGGGTGTTCCTGCAGCTGGGCCCGGGCAACGCACTGGCGCGCATGGTCGCGCCGTCCTATCCGTGCTGCGAAGTGCGCGCGGTGGAAGAGTTCCAGAGCCTGGAAGGCGCCGCGGCGTGGGTCCGCAGTGCGCTGGAGCGGCTGCAGTAACGGGTTCCAGCAGTACGTATCACGCATCACGCAGTACGTCGCCTTACCCCGGGATGGCGGGTCTCCATCCGCGCTGTACGTGAGCCACGTGTCTGGGAGGGCGCATGAGTCCACAAATCGCAACGATCATCGGCCTGGTGATCATGTTCATCGTCGCCACGGCGATGCCGATCAACATGGGCGCGGTCGCCTTTGCGCTGGCCTTCATCATCGGCGGGCTGTGGGTCGACATGGGCGGCAAGGAGGTTTTGGCCGGCTTTCCCGGCGATCTGTTCCTGACCCTGGTCGGCATCACCTACCTGTTCGCCATCGCGCAGAAGAACGGCACCATCGACCTGCTGGTGCACTGGGCGGTGAAAGTGGTGCGTGGCCATCTCGTGGCCATTCCGTGGGTGATGTTCGTGATCACCGCGGTGCTCACCGCGTTCGGTGCGCTGGGCCCGGCGGCGGTCGCGATCATCGGCCCGGTCGCGCTGCGCTTTGCCAAGCAGTACAACATCAACCCGCTGATGATGGGCCTGCTGGTCATCCATGGTGCGCAGGCCGGCGGCTTCTCGCCCATCAGCGTGTACGGCAGCATCACCAACGGCGTGGTGCAGAAGGCTGGGCTGGAAGTGACCGAGATGGCAGTGTTCCTGACCAGCCTGGGCTTCAACTTCATGATGGCGACGATCTGCTTCTTCGCCTTCGGTGGCATCGCCCTGCTGCGTCGCGGCTCGATCACCGCGGCAGGAACGATCGGCAATGCCGAACTGGCGATGGCCGGTGGCCCGCAGGCGTCGTCGCGCCAGTTCGCGATCGAAGGCCATGGCGCGCTGGTCGCAGCAGGCGGCGGCACGCTCAGCAATGATCCGGCGGCACTGGATGCGGTGGGCCTGACCCGCGAACGGTTGTTCACCCTGATCGGCCTGCTCGGCCTGGGCGTGGCCGCGCTGATCTACAACCTCAACGTCGGCCTGGTCTCGATCACCGTCGCGGTGGCGCTGGCGCTGCTGTCGCCACAAAGCCAGAAGGGCGCGGTCGATGGCATCAGCTGGTCCACCGTGCTGCTGATCTGTGGCGTGGTGACCTACATCGGCGTGCTGGAACATGCCGGCGCGGTGGACTTCATCGGCAATGGCGTGTCCGACATCGGCATTCCGCTGCTCGGCGCGCTGCTGGTCTGCTACGTCGGCGGCATCGTCTCCGCGTTCGCCTCGTCGGCCGCAGTGCTGGGCGCCACGATTCCGCTGGCGGTGCCGTTCCTGATGCAGGGTCACCTCAGCGCCGCCGGCGTGATCTGCGCGCTGGCGGTGTCGTCCACCATCGTCGATGTCAGCCCGTTCTCCACCAATGGCGCACTGGTGGTGGCCTCGGCAGCCAAGGAGGAACGCGAGACCCTGTTCCGCCGCTTCCTGGTCTACAGCGGACTGGTGGTGGCGCTTGGACCGCTGCTGGCCTGGCTGGTATTCGTGGTGCCGGGCTGGATGTAACCACCCAACGGTAGTGCCGGCCGCTGGCCGGCAATCCCATGAAGCCATCCAGCGATCATGGGTTGCCGGCCAGCGGCCGGCACAACCTGGCGGTACACTTCCTCCATGGCCATTGCCCCTGCCCCGCGGTCACCGAAGAAGCGCGCACCTCTGTATGAAGAGGTGGCCGACCACGTGCGCGAGCGCATCTACGACTACCGGCTGCCGCCGGGCGAGTGGATCGACGAGCCCGCGCTGTGCGAAGAACTGGGCATCAGCCGCACGCCGCTGCGCGAGGCGTTGAAGCTGCTGGCCGCCGAAGGCCTGGTACAGATCGACGCAGGTCGTGGCAGCCGGGTCACCCGGTTGACGCTGGAAGACCTCAACCAGCTGTTCCCGGTAATGGCCATGCTGGAAGGCCGTTGCGCGCATGAGGCGGTGAAGCACATCGACGATGCCGGCGTGCAACAACTGGAGGCCCTGCATGCGGCGATGGAAGCGGCGGCGTCCGAGGGCAACATTGCCGAGTACTACCGCAACAACTACCTGATCCACGAAACCGTGCAGCATTACGCGGGCAATCCGTGGCTGATCCGCATCACCCACGACCTGCACCGCATCCTGAAGATGCATCGCGGCCGCCAGCTGCTGACCCCGGGCCGCACGGCGCAGTCGCTGGCCGAACACCGCGAGTTGATGGAGTGCTTCCGCCGCCGCGATGCGCAGGCTGCCGAACGCACCATGGAGCGCCATCTGCTCAGCCAGGGCCAGGCATTGGCCGCCTATGTGGCAGCGGGCGGGCTGTTGAACGTGCCAGCGCCCTTGCCGACCGAAGGCGGCGGTTGAGCGGATGAGGTTGCCGGCCAGCGGCCGGCACTACCGGCCGCAGCCAACCGCTGTTCTGTAGCGTCGAGCCATGCTCGACTGCTTTTCGATCAGGCGTCGCGGCGTTGGAGCGAAGTGCAGTCGAGCATGGCTCGACGCTACAGGGACCTCAATCGCTGCAGCTGCCACCGTCACCGCTGCCACCGTCGCTGCTGCAGTCGAAGCTGCTGTGGCTGTGATGGCTGTAGCTGTCGCCGGAATGGCCGCCCGGATGATCGTAGCCACTGCCGAGACTGTTGTCGCCCCGGATCCCGGAGCCGTCGGCCGTGGCGACCGCCAGGCACACGATGGCCCCGACCAGGGGAAGCAGCCAGACCATCAGCAGCTGCACCGTCCGGCCTCCCGTCGACAGGCCATCACGCTTGGCGATCACCACGGTAGCCACGGCGTTCAGGCCCAGCACCAGCAGGACCAGCAGAAGGGCGGCGATCAGCATTCGGCGACTCCGTGCTCGGATTGGGGGCATTATGGCCTGCTGCCCCGGCAATGGCCCTGCCTGTCATGAAGATGGGACAATGTGGGGCGCGCCGGCCTGCTTCCAGGCCGCCGGCGCCCCTCGCACCACACGGAAGAAGAAGAACAAGAACATGCTGAAAGTCATTTTCGATACCGACCCGGGCGTCGACGACGCCTTGGCCCTGCTGTACCTGCACAGGCACGCCCAGATCGATCTGATCGGCGTCACCACCACCTTCGGCAATGCCTCGGTGGACTCAACCACGCACAACGCGCTGTACCTGAAGCAGGCCTGGGGCTTTGCCGCCCCGGTCGCGCGCGGCGCCGGTGGCCCGCTGCAGCCGGAAGCCACCCCGGAAGCCTGGCCGGTCCACATCCATGGCCACAACGGACTGGGCAACTACCCGGTGCCGGCCGAACTGGACGTGGCCGCCGACACCCGCCCCGCCCACCAGCTGATCATCGACCTGGTCCGCGCCCATCCGGGCGAAGTGACCCTGGTCGCGGTCGGCCGCATGACCAACCTCGCGCTGGCCCTGCAGCAGGCGCCGGATATCGCCGGCCTGGTACGCGGCGTGGTGATCATGGGTGGCGCCTTCCACGTCAACGGCAACATCACCCCGGCTGCGGAGGCCAATATCTGGGGCGATGCCGAAGCGGCCGACGTGGTGTTCACCGCCAGCTGGCCGGTGACCGCCATCGGCCTGGACGTCACCACCCGCGTGGAAATGGACCATGACGGCCTGGACACGCTGGCCGCCATCGGCGGTGCCGACGCCGAGCTGGTCCGTGCACTGTCACAGGACTACGTCGACTTCTACCTGCAGGCCGGCCACAAGGGCATGGTCGTGCACGACTGCTGCGCGTGCATCGCGCTGACCCGCCCGGAGCTGTTCCAGTTCGAGCGCGCCAGCGTGCGCGTGGCCACCGACGGCGTTGCCCGCGGCATGACCATTCCCAAGCTGGAAGGCCTGGCCTTCGGCCCGAGCGTGTGGGACGGCCACGTGGTGCAGTCGATTGCCATCGGCGTGGATGCGGCCGCGGTGCTGGCTGACATCGAGCAGACCCTGAAGGTCTGACCCGCTAGCGCTTGGCCCTGCCCGGGACCGTCTCGGGCAGGGTCCACAGCACCGGCAGCACCAGCACCGCCACCAACGCGATCATCGCGCCCGGCGCCGCTGCCCAGCCGCTGCGCTCCACCCACCATTGCGCCAGCCACGGCGTTGCGCCACCGAAGAATGCAGTGGCCATGGTTACCCCCAGTGCCAGCCCGCTGACCCTGCCTTCGCCGGGGAACTGCTCGGCCGTGGCCGGCGCCGCCACCGCGCTGATGCCACCGGCCACGCAGGCCAGCACTACCGCCGCCAGCGCGATGCCCAGTGCGGTCGCCTGCGCCATCCACGCGAACAGGGACAGCGGCAGCAGCGCTGCCAGCACGGTCAAACCCAACAGCATCGGCCGTCGTCCGAAGCGGTCGGACAACGCGCCGCACAGCGGCGTGATCGCAATGACCGCCACCGCCGCGATCGTCGACAACCACAGCGCATCGCCTTCATCATGCCCCCGTGCGTGCAGGAACGCCGGTACATAGGTGATGCCCACGTAGTAGGTGATCGAGCCCAAGGCGGAGATCGCAAAGGTGCGCGCCACCGCCAGCGGGTGGTGGCGCAGCACGTGCCGAAGTGGCGTGGCCGGGATGCTGCCCTCGCGCCGCTGGCGCTCGAACTCCGGCGACTCGTGCATGCCCGAACGCGCAACCAGGATCACCAGCGCGAGCGCAGCCCCAACGAAGAACGGAATCCGCCAGCCCCAGCTGTCCAGCTGCGGTGTGGGCAGCAGCGCGACGGTAAGTGCAGAGATCGCTACCGCCAGCAGGGCGCCCACTTCGCTGGCGGCCGAGGCCAGCGAGGTCACCAGGCCACGTCGTCGCGCCGGTGCGCTTTCCAGCAGGTACGCCACCACCCCGGTGTACTCACCGCCCACCGAAAACGCCATCACGCAGCGCAGGATCAGCAGCAGCACGCCGGCCGTCGTACCGGCCGTGGCCGCTGTCGGCAGCAGTGCAGTGGCCAGCATCGCCGCTGCCATCAACGCCATCGAAGCCAGCAGCATCCAGCGCCGGCCCAGGCGGTCGCCCAGGTGGCCGAAGCACAGCGCGCCCAGCGGACGCATCAGGTAGGACACCGCGAAGCCAGCCAAGGTCACCAGCAACGCCTGCTCGCCACCGCCGAAGAACACCCGCGACAGCACCGTGGCGAAGTACAGGTACAGGGTGAAGTCGTACCACTCCACCACCGTGGACAGGCCCGCCACCCACATCGAGCGCTGCCGCGCCGCAGTCATTGCGTGTTCGCCTTCAACAGCCTCGGTCCCGGTTGGGCAGGTTCCGCGCAGCGTGGCATGGACGGGGTGAAATGCCGGTCATCGGCTGTCGACTGCGTGCATGCACTGGGTTTCATGACCGGTGAAGCGCTCACCGCCAAGGCCGAAGCAGAAGCATCCTTGCTGGAACACAAGGCCGGGCAACTCAGCCCGGCAGCTGCAGTTCCGCCCGCAGCCCGCCACCCTCGCGGTTGTGCAACCTCAGCGAACCACCCAGCGACTGCGCCAGCTGCACCGCGATGGCCAGTCCCAGACCGGTCCCTCCGGTATCGCGGTTGCGCGAGCTCTCCAGCCGGTGGAACGGTGCCAGCACTGCCTGCAGCTGGTCCTCGGGAATGCCGGGGCCACGGTCGGAAATGCTGATCCACACCCTTCCGGCCGTATCGCGGCCCGCCTCGATCTCGGCGGCGCCGGCGTAGCGCAATGCGTTGTCGACCAGATTGCCGACCACGCGGCGCAGCGGCTGCGGCCAGGTCTGCACGACCAGTCCAGCGGGCGCACCGCCAGTGACCGGCTTGCCCATGTCCTCGTAGTCGCCGACCACACTGGCGAGGAACGCGCCCAGGTCCATCGACACCGGCGCGCCAGCGGCAACGTGGCTGCTGCGCGCATAGGCCACGCCCTCACGCACCAGCTGCCCAAGGTGATCGAGGTCGGCCAGCAGGCGCTGCTGGGTGCTGTCTTCAGGCAGGGTCTCCACCCGAAGCTTCATGCGCGTGATGGGGGTCTGCAGGTCATGCGAGATCGCGGCCAGGATCTGCAGGCGTTCACTGACATGGCCACGAATGCGTGCCTGCAGGGCATTGAGTGCGGCTGCTGCGCCGCCTACTTCCGCAGGGCCATCTTCAGGCAGTGCAGGCCCGTCCTTGCCCGGCTGCAGATGCTCCACCGCATGCGACAACTGCTGCAGCGGGCGCATGGCCAGACGCACTGCCAGCCACGCGCACACCAGCAGCAGCGCCAGCTGCAGCAGCAGCACGGCGGGCAGCCAACGTGCCAGCGGCAGGCCCGACGGGGTGACTTCAATGGTCAAGGGTGTGCCGTCGTGCAGGCGCAGTTCCACCTCGAACCGCTCCGGCAGGCGAGCCACCTGGCGCGCCTGCAACGGATAGCGGTGCTGCAGGCTGTCGTCGATGATCGCCGTGACCTGGCGTGCACGATCGGTCTGCAGCCCTGGTCCGGCCGCGGCCGGGCGCAGCAGATAGCGGTAGGTGCGCCGCTCCAGCCGCGGCACCCAGGCCTCACGCTGCTCCGCAGGCAAATGTTCCAGCAGCGCGACGCTCACTGCCACATCCTCGTCGAGGTTGCGCAGCATCATGCTGCGGGTGGACTGGTAGCGTTCGAAGAACAGCAGGCCGAAGGACAGTGCGTGGGCCAGGGACAGTCCGCCCAGCAGCACCAGCAGCAGACGCGCCGACAGCGTGCGTGGCCAGCGTGGACGACGTGCGGCGGTGTTCATTCGTCCGGCCCCAGCAATTGCACCGGCAGGCTGAACACATACCCTTCGCTGCGCACGGTCTTGATGTAGGTCGGCTCGCGCGCGTCATCACCCAGGCGCTGGCGCACGCGGCTGACCAGCAGGTCGATCGAGCGATCAAACAGTTCGGCATCACGGCCCTGGGTGAGGCTGAGCAGCTGGTCGCGGCTGAGCACCCGATTGGCGTGATCGAGGAACACGCGCAACAGGCGGAACTCGGCGCCGCTGAGCGGATACGCGGTGCCCTGTGCATCCAGCAGGTGGCGGGCGGTGGTATCCAGGCGCCACTCGCCGAAGGCCAACTGGCGGCCGGCTTCGCTCACCTGCAGGTTCGGCGGCAGCATCTGCGTGCGACGGATCACCGCATTGATGCGTGCCAGTAGCTCGCGCGAAGAAAAGGGCTTGGTCACGTAGTCGTCGGCGCCCATTTCAAGGCCGATGATGCGGTCGGTCTCGTCGTCGCGCGCGGTCAGCAGCACCACCGGTACCGCCCGATGCTTGCCGGCGCGCAGGTTGCGGCACAGGCTCAGCCCGTCCTCGCCCGGCATCATCACGTCCAGCACCACCAGATCCACGGCATGGGTATCCATCAGCGCCCGCATGGCCCGGCCACCGTCGGCCTGGCTCACGCGCAGGCCGTTGCGCTGGAGGTAGTCGGCCAGCATCTGGCGGATCTCGCTGTCATCGTCGACGACCAGGATGTGCGGTACATGGTTCATTGCGTTCTCGATGAAGACGGAGGTCAGGGCCGCGCTGCGCGGCCATGGTAGCGCGGCTCAGGGGCTGGCCAGCAGGCGCTGGATCTCGCTTTCGGTACGTGCGTAGTCGCCCTCGCCGTAATGGCGGTAGACCACCCGCCCCTGCCGGTCGAGCAGGTACAGTGCGGGCCAGAAGCGGTTGCGCCAGGCGTTCCAGATCCGGTATTGGTTGTCCTGCACCACCGGCCAGGTGATGTCCAACCGTGCGATGGCCTTGCGCACGTTGCCGGGCAGCCCTTCATGGGCAAACTCCGGCGTATGCACGCCGATCACCCTCAGACCCTGCGGCGCGTAGCGTGCATGCCACCGGTGAACATACGGCGCCACGTTGAGGCAGTTGCTGCAGGTGTAGGTCCAGAACTCGACCAGCACCACCTGCCCGCGCAACTGCTTCAGTGTGAGCGGTGGGCTGTTGTGCCAGGGCCCGCCACCGTCGAACCCGGCGGCGGGAACGGCCTGTGCCGGCTGCGCGTCGGCCTCCGGGCTGCGCCAGGCCATCAGTAGCGCAGCCCCACCCAGCAGGCTCAGCAGCAACGGCAGCGCACACACACGCAGGGCGGCCATCGTTCAGCCCCCCTGCTCGGCCAGCGGCAATTCGGCCGGCTTCACTCCCGCCGCTTCCAGGATGCTGTCGGCCACCTGCGCCGGATGCGAAAGCAGCGACACATGGCTGCTGCCGATCGATTGCAGCTGTGCACCGATGCGCTTGGCGGTGGCGGCCTGCAGCTGCGGCGACAGCATGCGGTCATCGCGGCTGAGCACGTACCAGCTCGGCTTGCTGCGCCACGCCGCAACGTTCACTACTTCGCCCAGCGCGCTGGCCTTCAACGGGACCTGCGTGCTGTACAGCAGTGCGGCCGACTTCTTCATCACGTCCGGCGCGAAGTCCTGGGCGACGGCATCAGCCGGCAACGTCAGGTAGCCATCCCTTTCCTGCAGTCGGGCCAGGCCCGGGCCAACCGGGAAACCCTCGCCCTGTTGCGCCGAAGACTGTCCTGCATCCGGTGCGAACGCGGCCACGTACACCAGCGCCTGCACCTTCGGGTCATTGCCCGCTTCGGTGATGACCGTGCCACCCCAGCTGTGGCCGACCAGCACCACCTTGCCAGGCGCAGCGGCAATCGCACGACGGGTGGCGGCGACGTCGTCGGCCAACGAGGTGAGCGGATTCTGCACAGCCACCGCCGGCAGCTTCCAGTCATGCAGGGTGCTGATGACCTTGCTCCAGCTGGAGCCATCAGCGAACGCGCCGTGCACCAGGATGACGGTGGGCGGTGCAACGGTATCGGCCTGGGCAGCGAAGGCAGGGGCGGCGGCGAGGGCGAGAGCGGCGGCCAGCAAGCAGGTACGGATCATGGGGGGCACTCCGGAGTTGGGAGTGGCCATTTCCGCCTGCCGGTGTATCGGCGCTGTTTCTCCGCAGCGCGGAGTTGTACCGGACTGTAGGGCGCAGGCGGGTTTCTACAGTGGGATACATTCGCGCGCCGGTCCTGGCCGGGCGCTTTCGGGTGGATATCGCTGCCCGCACGCGGGCGCGCAACGCCCCGATGCGCATCAGCGCATCGTCTTTGTATCTGACTGTACGAAACCCCGGCCGCGGCCACAGTCGCTGACAAAACCCCGGGCAACGGCACACGTTGCCGATACCTGCGCCGCCTGGAATGGCTTCCATCGACCACTGGCCCGCAGGACACCACCATGATCAGCACCGCTTCTTCCGTGTATACGCCCCGCCTGGACGCCGTCGGCCGCTGGCTCTCGCCGTTGGCGCTGCGCACCCTGCTGGCCTGGGAGTTCTTTGAATCCGGCCGCGAGAAGCTGGGCGGCCAGAACTGGTTCGCCGACTTGGAAGGCCGCTTCCCGTTCCCGTTCTCCACACTGCCCGCGTCGCTGAACTGGCAGCTGGCCACGTGGCTGGAACTGGTGGGTGCAGTGATGCTGCTGCTCGGCCTGGCCACGCGCTCGGTTGCCTACGTGTTCTGGGTACTCACCATCGTTGCCATCGCCGCCGTGCACTGGCCCGACCAATGGAACGGCCTGGGTGAACTCTGGCAGGGCTATGCGATCACCGACCAGGGCTACGGCAACTTCAAGCTGCCGTTGCTGTTCCTGGCCATGCTGCTGCCACTGATCCTCAACGGCGGTGGCGCACTCAGCGTGGACCGGCTGCTGGCCGGCCCCGGCCGTGCCACGGCAGGCAATGACGGCCTGGGTTGGGGCGTCAGCCTGATCGCCCTGCTGCTGCCGGTTGCCGCGCTGTTGCCCGGCATCGGCTTCGGCGGTGCCCTGCTCGGCGGTGTGCTGCTGCTGGGCCATCTGCTGCGCTGTCGCCGCGCCGCCTGAGCCGACTCCCCTGTTCCCGCGCGTTTCGCTTTCCGTCGCCTCTTCGGCGGCGTCCATCCCGCACGCCCCGCGTGCTTTCCCAAGGAGTCACCACCATGTCCATCTCGACCAAGAACACCTCTTCCTCTCGCCTGCCGCGCATCGGTGCCATCGGCATCGCCCTGGCCGGTGGCCTGCTGCTGGCCGGCCAGGCCGCGGCGATCCAGCCGCTGGCGATCAGCGCGGTGGCCATGAGCGCCGCCGAAGGCAAGTGCGGTGAAGGCAAGTGCGGGGCCAACAAGGCCACCACCGGCAAGCCCGCCGGCAAGGCCAAGGTGGCCGAGGGCCAGTGTGGCGAAGGCAAGTGCGGCGACGCCTCGTTTGCCCGCACTGATCGCGACCACGACGGCAAGGTCTCGCGTGCCGAATTCAACGCTGTGGCCGCCAAGCGTGCCGCCGAGTTCGACCGCATCGACACCGACCACGACGGTTACATCAGCGAGCAGGAAGCGCACGACTACCTGCGCAGCGTCTACACCGCCAACGGCAAGCCGATGCCGAAGGGCCTGTTCTCCCGCGTTGCCGATTGATCGACGTTCACCCGGCGCCGCCTTCAAGGCGGCGCTCTCTGTGGAGCATCCGCCATGTCCCTGCCCCTGCCCACCCATGCCGCCGGTCTTGGCCTGCGCCGTGGCCTGATCGACGAACTGCTGGCCATGCCGGCCGGTGCCATCGACTTTCTCGAAGTCTCCCCCGACAACTGGATCGGCGTCGGCGGTGCACACGGCGACGCGCTGCGCCAACTCAGCGAGCGCCACCCCTTGACCTGCCACGGCCTGTCGCTGTCGCTGGGCGGTCCTGATCCGCTGGACCGCACCCTGCTGGCACAGACCCGTGCCTTCCTCGACCTGCACCAGGTGCAGCTGTACAGCGAACACCTGAGCTACTGCGCCGCCGGTGGCCATGTCTACGACCTGCTGCCACTGCCGTTCACCGCCGAGGCCGTTCACCATGTCGCCGGCCGTATCGCCCAGGTGCAGGACATGCTGGGCCGACGCATCGCCGTGGAGAACATTTCCTACTACGCCGTTGCCGGCGCGGACATGAGCGAGATCGACTTCATCAACGCCGTGCTCGCCGAAGCCGACTGCGACCTCCTGCTGGACGTCAACAACGTCTTCGTCAATGCCTGCAACAACGGTTACGACGCCTTCGAATTCCTGGCTCGCGTGCCGTCCCACCGTGTCGCCTCGCTGCACGTAGCGGGCCACTTCGATGAAGACGACGGCTTCAAGATCGATACCCATGGGGCGCCGGTGAAAGGCGTGGTCTGGGCGCTCCTGCGCGAGGCCTATGCGCGGTTGGGCGTGCGCCCCACGCTGCTCGAACGCGACTTCAACTTTCCGCCGCTGGCGGAGTTGCTGGCCGAGGTTGCGCACATCCGCCAGGCGCAGGTTGAGGCACGTTGGCAGGAGGTGGCCCATGGCTGAGTCTCTGGCCATCGTGCAACGGCGCTGGGCCGATCATGTACGGGACCCGTCGATGCCTGCGCCCGATGGCGTCGAGGCACGGCGGATGGCGGTCTACCGCCGCCTGTGCATCGACAGCCTGGACACCCTTTTGGCAGGCAGCCTGCCGCGACTGCTGGAACAGCTGGGCGAAGCGCGCTGGCGCGGTCTGGTCGAGCGCTACTACGCACATCACGTCTGCCATACCCCGTTGTTCCCGCAAATCGCCAGCGAGTTCGCTGCGTGGCTGGCTGTGCAGTATGCGTTCGCGCTGCCCGGCTGGGCGGCGGAACTGGCGCACTACGAAAGCACGCAGCAGACGCTGCACATCGTGGCACGTGATGCCGGGCATTCATTGCAGTCCATGCCGGCGGGCAGCGATGTGCTGGCGCTGTCGCCGCTGGTGCGGGTATTGGGCTACCGGTGGCCGGTGCATGAGGACGCCGCGCTGGACGATGCCGCCGCCAGCGACCCGACGCTTCTGCTGCTGCGCCGCCTGGCGGACTACCAGCTGCAGGTCGAGGAACTGGCACCACTGGCGTATGCGCTGCTGTCGGCCTTCGCTGATGACGGTACCCACGTGGATGACGCGCTGAACGCACTGGCCGATGCGCATGGCGTGGCCGCCGACGAACTGCGCGTGGTGGCCACGCCCTTGCTGGGCGAACTATGCGCGGCCGGCGTGCTGGTCACGCTGGCCGGGTTCTGCGACTGCCGGCCAGCGGCCGGCACTACCCCTGTCTGATTCGAGGTTTGATCATGGCTGCTTCCAACACTTCCTTCCTGCACGGCTGGCGCCTTTTCGTGACCATGGCTGTGGTCCTGATCGCCGTCGCACTGGCGGCGTTCACCCTGCAGCCCGACGTGGTCGAGGGCAGCCGCGCGGCGATCCGGGTCACTGCACGCACGTCGTTCCTGCTGTTCCTGGCCGCGTTCACCGCATCGTCGTTCGCCAGCCTGCTGCCCGGCCCGTTCACCCAGCACATGTTGCGCGAGCGGCGCATCATCGGCCTGTCATTCGCGTTCTCGCACCTGCTGCATGCGGTGGCGATCACCGCCTTCGGCATCCTCAACCCCGCGTTCTGGCCGGCACGCTCGGCCCTGGCCAACCTGCCGGGCACGATCGGCTATGTAGCCATCCTCGCCCTGGCCATCACCTCGTATCGTGGCATCGCCCGCCGCATGGGCCCCACCGTGTGGCGTCGCCTGCACGTGACCGGCATGTGGATCATCGCCGCAGTGTTCACCTATTCGTACTTCAAGCGCGTGCCCGGCAACTTCTGGTACGCGGTGCCCTCCGCGTTGCTCTTCACCGCTGTCGTGGTGCGTGCGATCGCCAAGCGGGCGCAGTCGCTGCGGCGCAATGCGCATGCGCGGCCACCGCTGCGGAGTTCTTGAGGAGGCGGTTACCTGTAGAGCCGAGCCCATGCTCGGCTGCCCCTGGCTCAGCCGAGCATGGGCTCGGCTCTACAGAGGGATCCCAGCACGATAGGCAGCGAATTCCCTGCGGAAAGGGATATGCCCCACTTCAGGTCACGGGGCGCGGCGCAGCGTGATCAGGGTGATTTCCGAGGACACCCCGATGCGCGCGGGGAATCCGGCCCACAGGCCAGCGCCATTGCTCACGTACAGGGTCATCCCATCCACGTCGTAGCGGCCGGAGACGAAGCCACCATTGGCCCGCTTCACCAATTGGTCCATGCCGATGATCTGCCCCCCGTGGGTATGCCCGGACAACTGCAGCTTCACACCGCGCGCAGCGGCCTCACGCGCATTGCGTGGGCGATGATCGAGCAGGATCACCGGCGCGGACGGATCGGCACCCTCCAGTGCAGCCTGGAGATCCGGCAGCGGCAGGCCATAACGCGCCGCCACCGGGTCGGTGACACCAGCGATGGTCAGCGCCGCATCACCGCGTCGCACCTGCAGGTGGCTGTTCTCCAGCACCTGCATGTGCAGTGCGCGGAACGCCTGCATCCATGCCTGGTACTGCGCGTAGTACTCGTGGTTGCCGGTGATGGCGATGACACCGTCCGGCGCATGCAGATCGGCCAACGGACGCGCGTCGTCGCGACGGGCCTCGACGCTGCCATCGATCAGATCGCCGGTGATCACGATCAGGTCCGGCTTCAGCGCGTTGCTCTCGGCCACCACTCTACGCACCCAGTCGCCGGTCAGCAGACGGCTGGCATGGATGTCGGTCAGCTGCAGCACGCGATAGCCGTCGAACGCCGCTGGCAGCCCGGCAATGCTCACCTCGATCTGCCGGGCATGAGGCACCGCCATGCCCTGGCTGACACCATAACCACTGACCAGCAGCGCCAGCACGCCGGCCGCCGGCCGCAAGCGCCGCGTGCGCAATGCGGCTACCGCACGTGGCCAGAGCAGCAGGCGGGACGCGAGCAGGCCCGCATCCATCGCCAGCATCAGCAACGCCAACAGCAACACCGCCGTGGAGCCGGTAGCCAGCGTGGCGATGGCCAGTTTCGGAATCTCGGGCGAGGCCATCGTGCCCCAGAACGTGGCGACGATACGCAGCTGCACGGCTACGCCCACCAGCAGCAGCGACAGCACGACCTTCTGCCAGGGGGGCATGCGCAGTGGCCAGAACAGGCGCCAGGCCACATACAGGCCCATCAACAAACCGATCGTACTCAGCACTGCAACCATCCGGGAGGGAAAGTGGGGGCCGCCATGGTGACGGCTGCGGGCGGCGTTGTGTAGCGCCGAGCCCATGCTCGGCTTCTCAACATGCAGCCGAGCATGGGCTCGGCTCTACATCAACAGGTGGGTCAGGCCATTCCGTCGAGGCGCTGCACCCGCAGGCGGGCGATGCGGCGCTTCTCCATCGCCAGCACGGTGATGCGCACACCCGCCACCTCCACCACATCGCCGATGTCCGGCAGCCGACCCAACTGCTCCAGCACCAGCCCGGAGATGGTCATGTAGTCGGCACTGCGCGGCAGCGATACGCCGGCCAGCCGCTGCAGGTCGTCCAGAGTCAGCGCACCGTCGGCCTCCCATTGGTCCTCGCCCTGCGCGACCACGCCATAGCGCTCGTCCTGGGTATCGACCAGGTCACCGGCAATGGCCGCCAGCAGGTCGTTGGCGGTCACCAGGCCTTCCACGCTGCCGTACTCGTCCACCGCCACCGCCAGCGGCACCGGGTGCTGGCGGATCAGTTCCAGCGCCTGCAGCGCGCTGGCACTGGACAGCACGTACTGCGGCTCGCGCAGGTTGCCCTCCAACTGCAGCGGCCTGCCCTGCAGCAGGTCGGCCAGCAGGTCGCGGCTCTGCACCACGCCACGCAGGCTGTCCAGGTCACCCTCACCCACCAGCAGGCGGGTGTGCGGCGACGCCACCAAGCGTGCCACCACATCCTCCTGCCCACGCGCCAAGTCGATCCACTGCACGTCGGCACGCACCGTCATCACGCTCGACACCGGGCGATCGGCCAGGCCCAGCACGCTGCGGATCATCTCGTGTTCGGCCGGCTGCAAGCGCTCTGCAGTGTCCACCTGCCCGTCCCCCCCTTCATCGTCGTGACCATTGGCCGGGCGCGCGCCCAGCATGCGCAGCACGGCATCGGCGGTGCGCTGGCGGAACGGCAGGCGGCGCTCGTTGCGCTCGCGGTTGAAACGCACCCACTGGTTGAACGCCTCGACCAGGATCGAGAAGGCGATCGCCGCGTACAGGTAGCCCTTGGGGATCTTGTAGCCCAGTCCTTCGGCCACCAGGCTGAAGCCGATCATCAGCAGGAAGCCCAGGCACAGCACCACCACGGTGGGATGTTTGTTGACGAAGCGGGTCAGCGGCTTGCTGGCCAGCAGCATCAGCGCCATGGCGATCGTCACGGCCGCATACATCACGCCCAGGTTGTCGACCATGCCGACCGCGGTGATCACCGAGTCCAGCGAGAACACCGCGTCGAGCACCACGATCTGCGCCACCACCATTGCGAAGCTGGCGTAGACCTTCTTGCCGTCCTCGTGGTGTTCGCGGCCTTCCAGCCGTTCGTGCAGTTCCATGGTGCCCTTGAACAGCAGGAACAGACCACCGCCAAGCAGGATCAGGTCTCGCCCGGAAAAGCTGTGGTCGAACAGCGTCAGCAGCGGCGCGGTCAGTTTCATGATCCAGGCCAGTGCGGCCAACAGCACCAGCCGCATCAGCAAGGCCAGCGCCAGGCCGATCACCCGCGCGCGGTCACGCTGGTGCGGCGGCAGCTTGTCGGCAAGGATCGCGATGAACACCAGGTTGTCGATGCCGAGAACGATCTCCAGCACGACCAGGGTTGCAAGGCCCATCCAGATCGAGGGGTCAGCCAACCATTCCATTTCAGGTCCGTTTCGTCAGTAGATAAGGGAAAAGAGCGACCGCTCAGTCAGCGTCATGTGCCTGCGCCGGGTCGTGCCCGAGCAGGTCACCGGGCGTGCACTGCAGCTCGCGGCAGATCGCATCAAGGGTGGAAAAGCGGATGGCGCGCGCCTTGCCGGTCTTCAGGATCGACAGGTTGGCCAGGGTGATGTCGATGCGCCCGGCCAGCTCGGACAGGGTCATGCCCCTTTCCTGCAGCATGCGGTCCAGGGTAATGACGATTGCCATCAGATGACACCGTCGAGGTCATCGCGCATCGCTGCGCCCACGGCGAAGACGCGCGCCAGCACGAACAGCATCAGCACGGCCACCAAGCCAGTGATCGACATGCCACCGCCGACCTCCATCCAGGTGAAATCCGGGCCCATCCAGGCCGCGTAGGCGCCGATCAGGATCGACAGCAGCTCCATCGCCAGCATCAGCCAGGCCATGCGCTGCAGGCGCTGTGCGTTGGCGTGGGTGAACGGCCGCTCGCGCGCCGCCGACTTCAGCAGCCGCAGCAGGTGGCGCAGGAACATCAGGCACAGCACCAGCAGCGCGACGATCGCGCCCAGGCCCAGGCAGAAATGCAGGAACAGGTCATTGCCATGCGCGGCGACAGCCGCAGCGTCATGCACGCTGTCGAGCAGCCAGCGGCGGTCGTGGGCGACCAGCGGCACGGCCAGCAGCGCGGCCAGGATGCCCAGCCAGCACATCGCCCTGACGGCCTGTACGGCCGCCAGGGCCAGGGTGAACAAGCCTCGCGCGGGTCTGGCGCGGGCGGGACGAGCGGTCAAGCGGCCTCCGGCATTGGGGTGGCCTCGCCGCCCCGGGGTGGATTTATCGATAAACGATATATCACATGCCGCGTGAAAGGCTGAATCGCGAGCGTCGCCCCTGTCAGGGCCCAGGTGCGTCCTGTGCCTGCATCGCTTCGCCAGGGGCGGCCGAGGCCATGGCCTGCACCCCGGCTTCGGCCGCCTGCCGCGTGACCAGGCGGAAGCGCACCTGTAGTTTGCCCTGCCCCGGCGTAGCCCAGCCGTACTGGATGGCCACCTGATCGGCCGACAGTGGCCCACGCCCTGGCAGCGACCGTACCTGCAACGGCTTCGGTGCGGCCTGCACCAACCGGGCAAACCCCTTCTGCACCACCGCCGCGTCGGCCTTCTCGGCGTAGACCGTACACGTTCCATCGTCAGCCCAGCTCACCGCATAGCGGCCACTGGCCAGCGGCACCATCCACGCCACGCCCGATTGCCCCTGCAACAGCGTGGCGGCTTCGGCCGGCTGCAGCGGCGACAGCCCATTGGATTCCATCAGCGACTGCAACCGCGCCGGGGCCCCGATGTGCTGCATGCAGGCGGTATCGAACAGCTCGCTGAAGGGATCCTGCGCCGGGGCCTTGGCCTTGGGCGCACGCGCGGGTTGCGCCACCACCAGTGTGGGCAGCAGGGCCAAAGCCAGCCAGAAGAACGCAGGACGCATCGGGATTCCACGCTACGGAAAACAGCGGGGAGGATGGCAAAGGCCTGGCGCGCCGCGCAATGGCCGCGATGGCCGCCAGCCTCCCGCTGCCGGGTCAGACGGCCATTTCGCCCTGGTCCTCGCCATCCCAATAGTGGATGCGGCTGGCGCGCACATGAATCAGCACCAGCCCCGGTGTATCCACGCCCTGCTCGAACCAGCGCTCAAGATCCTTCACCCAGTGCTCGCGCATCACAGCGCGATCGCGCACCAGCGCCGCCCTTCCCTGCACGTGCACGAACAACGGCGGCTTGCCCAGCAGCGACTTGCTGCCGGAAAAACCCAGCGCAACGGCGGGGTCAGCCTCAATCTCGTGCACCATGTCGGTGTCTTCCGTGGTGAAGAACCAGCTGTCACCGTCGTAGTCCACGTCACCGTTGTTGCTCATCGGACGACCGGCAATTTCTCCGCCGGCGCGGGTCTGCAGCATGGTGAAATCGATGTCGGCCATCTTCCTGGCCAGTTCGGGCAGGGTGAGCTGGGTCATGGTGTCGTCCTTCATCAAGTGGAATCCCAGCGTCTGCGCAGAGCGGTGACCGAAGCGTGGAAGGTCCATGGCGACTTCTTCACAGAAAACGAGATAGGGCGCGTGGCGCGTGCGTGACGCGCTGCTCACCACACCACCTGCGCTTGCAGCAGGTGCACGCCCCGTCGCGCGTCGGGCGATCCTGCAGACGCTGCGACGGGTGCATGCACGCATTGGCTGACGCGTGCCATCAGCGCGTGATGCGACCGCCACCCGCCACCCGTACCCGGTCACGCCCCTGTGCCTTGGCCTGGTACATGGCCGCATCGGCGGCACGCAGCAGGCTGCGCCAGCCCAGCGCATCGGTGCCGCCCTTGGCCACCCCGAAACTGGCGGTCACGCGCAGCACGATGCCCCCGGCCAGCGCGATGTCCATCTGCTGAAGCGCCAATCGCAATGATTCAGCCAGCTGGCGCCCGCCGGCCAGATCACCGTCGGCCAGCAGCACCAGGAACTCCTCGCCACCATAGCGGGCGATGTTGTCGCTGCGCCGCAGGTGGTGCCGCAGCAACTGCGCCACCTGCACCAGCACTTCGTCGCCGGCTTCATGGCCATGGCCATCGTTGATGGCCTTGAAGCGATCCACGTCCAGCAGGATCACCACGGCGCTTGCCTCGCCCCCCGCATGTCTCCGCTGCACCACCTCATCCAGCGCGCGCCGATTCAACAGCCCGGTCAGTTGGTCGGTACCGGCCAGCTGGCGCAGCTCGCTGGTCAACGCCGAACGCTCGCGCGATTTCTCGCGCAGCACTTCGATGGCATCGAACAGGCGCTGCATCTCGGCCAGCGGGTGGGTGACATTCTCCTCCGGACCGGGGGTATCCGAGGCAAGCTGGATCACCTGCTGCTGCGCCTGCAGCAGTGGCTGCAGGATCTGCAGGTGGGCAATGCGCAGGGCCATGCCCAGCACCACCAGCGTGCCCAGCGCGGTAGCCACCAGCACGGCCAGGCGCATGGTCTCACGGTTGCGACTGCGTTCGAAGCGGGCGATGGACACGCTCAGGTAGCCATCGCGCAGCGCCTCCAGCGACTGCAGGGTCGGCACGTAGCGATTGGTGAACGCGGCGGCGGTCCACGACGGCGGCACGCCACGGCGGCCATCCTCGATCAGCTGCTCGATCATCGGCAGTGACTCACCGAAGAGCTGCCGCCGCGCCATGTCCCAGTGCCAGGACAATTCCGGGTCGCTGCGGAACACCGACTCGTGGCTGCTCGCCAACCGCCACAGCTCCAGCAGGCGGCCCTCGGTCTGCAGCGCAGCGCGCACCTGTTCCTCGCGCCACGCCCCCGGTACCGCCACCGGCGCCATCACGTTCGAGGCCAGGCGGCCACCATGCTCGCGAAGATCGAACAACAGCTGGCCCTGCATTGCCGGAATCGCCGCCTCACGGTCGGCACTGACCAGCGCGTTGATCTGCGCCGAGGTCAGCAGATGCAGGCGATCAACCACCGCGAACATGCCGCTGATCGCAAGCTCCACCTCCTCCACACGGCGTGCGTCATGCGGTTGCGCCGCGACATGATCGACCGCAGCCCGCGCCGACTTCAGGCGACGCTGCGCGCTGGCCAGCAGGCAATGCTCGTCGTACACGCCCGGGTCATCCTTGAACACGGTGTCCAGCTGCAGCAGGGCGGTGTCGACCCGCTTGCGCGCGGCCGCCAGCTGCGCAGCCAGCCGTGCCTGTTCGGCGGCATCGGCCGGGTCAGCCCCCAGCAGGCTGTTGGCCGGGCCTCGCTCGGCCGAAGCCAGGTTGGCAAGATCGAAGGTCTGCCGCAGCTGCCGCAGGCTGGCCAGGTTGCCTTCGGCGTCGGTGTAGCGCAGTGTTCCCTGGACCAGGGCGATGGCCATCAACGGCAACGTGCACACGACAAACAGCCCAGCCAGGATCCAGACCCAGGTCCGCAACCTGATGGGCGATACCTTGCCGGCCATGCAGAATTCCCCTGAAGTGCGGCTCACTGTAGCGACCGGCTCCGGCGGCGCCAAGCCAGTGCCGCCCGATCCGCGAGGGGGGATATAGCGCAGCGCGCGCGAACGCGCCGACAATGCCGGCGCCCCGACGCCAGCCGATCAGATGCGACAGGTTACGCCGGGTCAGATCCAGCGCTGGTCGACCAGTTCGCGCTTCACGTAGGCATAGAACACCGGCGCCGCCACCAGGCCGGGCAGGCCGAACGCCGCCTCCATCACCAGCATGGCCAGCAGCAGCTCCCAGGCGCGGGCCTGGATTTCACCGCCGACGATGCGCGCATTGAGGAAGTACTCCAGCTTGTGGATCACGATCAGGTACAGCAGCGCCGCCACTGCCACGTAGAACGAGACAGACAGCGCAACGATGGTGATGATCGTGTTGGAAATGATGTTGCCCACCACCGGCAGCAGGCCGGCGACGAAGGTGATCAACACCAGGGTCTTGGACAGCGGCAGGTGCACACCGAACAGCGGCAGCACGCCCAGCAGGAAGATCGCGGTGAATACGGTGTTGAGCAGCGAGATCTTCACCTGTGCGAACACCACCTGGCGGAATGCGGTGGCCAGGCGGCTGGTGCGCCCGATCAGCTCCTGCGCCAACGGCCCCATCTTGGGCACGGGAAGTTCGTCGTACAGCGCGATCATCGCACCCAGCACCATGCCGATCAGCACGCGCACGCCCACCTGCACCACCGAGGTACCGGCCACGCCAAGCTGGCGCTGGTGCTCGGCGGCCCAGTCGTTCAGCGCCGCGCGCAGCGCCGGCATGTCTTCGGGAATGTAGGGTTGCAGCAGCGCCGGCACCTGGTGCCGCGAGGTGTTGAGGATCTCCATCAGGCGCGCCAGCAGCGCGTCCGGGCCGCCGGTCTCATTGCGGAAGAACGAGGCCACGCCGATGCCGGCCAATACCAGCGCGCTGATGATGATGGCCGACAATACGATCACCGCGATCGCCCGCGCTCGTCCCGGCGGCAGCTTGCCTTCCACGGTGGAGGCCAGCACGTGGGTCAGCTGGAACACCAGCAGCCCCGACAGCAGGGTCACCACCAGGCCCAGCTTCAACGCCAGCCACATGCCCAGCAACATCATCAACCACGCCGCGATCCGCGCAACGGGGGGCTTGGGCTGTGCAACGAGGGCGTCTTGCATGGGCGGTGCGTCCGGGCGGGGTGGCCCATGGTAGAGGATTGGTGGCGATGATTCCGGGTACAGCATGGACGAGCGCTACGCCCTCGTTCTGCGGTATGCCCACCGCCCCCGGCCCACTATTCGCCATAGCTGGCGTTGTTCTTGCCCTGGCGCTTGGCGTGGTAGAGCGCACGGTCGGCCAGTGCCAGCCAGTCCTCGACGCTGCCACCGCGCGGCGTTGCCGCGATGCCGATGCTGACGCTGAACTCGATACCCGGTGTTGCCTGCCGTGCTGCTTCCAGCAGGTGCAGGCGGACCCGCTCGGCCACCTGCATAGCATCGATGGGCGCACAGTCGTGCAGCAGCACCACGAACTCGTCGCCTCCCAGCCGCGCAGGGGTATCACCGGGCCGGGCGAAGGCGCGCAAGGTGGACGCGATATGGCGCAGCACTTCGTCCCCGGCACGATGACCATGCGAGTCATTGATGCGCTTGAAGTCATCCACATCAAGCATCAGCAGGCAGGCGAAACCACCCTGACCCTGCGCCTTGTCCAGTGCCTGCTGCGCGCGGACGATCAGGAAGCCGCGGTTGGCCAGCTCCACCAGCGGGTCCATCCGGCTCAGCCGCTTCAACTGGCGGTTCTGCGATTTCACCCGACGGGCCAGCTGCCAGCTGAGAATGCTCAGCCCGATGCCATACACGAACAGGAACGGGATGCTCAGCATGATCGTGCGTTGCGAGGTCACCGGCTGGAATGGGAAGCCGAGCGCCCACCAGGTGAGTGCGAAGCCCAGCAGCAGCGCCAACGTGGCGCGCGTCGCCAGGCGCACGCCACCGGCTGCGATCTTGTCGGCCACCAGCAGCGCGGCAAACAGCGCGCTGGGCACGGCACTGAGCGCCATGAATGCGATCCAGCCGCCGCCGAACAGGGAATCGGCCACCATGCAGCGGAACTGGACGCGCGCCGGCTGGCGGGAGCGCCGGGTCAGCAGCAGCGCCAGCGCGGGCCACGCCAGCGCGTTGAGCAGCAGCAGGACCCACGCCCATCCGCCATTCTGCCGTTCGAGGATGATCGACGCGATGGGGATCGCCCCCAGTCCATTGCCGACAAAACGCATCCAGCCGATGCGACGTGCCGCGCCAATGCCTTCGACCGCGCCTTCCGCCGAATCGGTGAAGAATGGCATTGCCCCCTCCTGCGCGATCGCACCTGCTGCTACGGCCCTTGCCGGGCTGGTTGCCGGTGAGTCTGACAGGTTCGCGTCAATTCGGGATCAAGGCGGCGCCCCGTGGCGCGGTGTTCACCCGCCCCTGGGGGCCGCCGTGGAACCGCGCAGCATGAAGCTGAACTCCAGCGTCTGCTGCAGCGGCACATCGACCTGTTCGATGATGGCGAGCAGCAGGTTGACCGCGCGCTCGCCAATCTGCCGCATCGGCTGCCTGATCGTCGTCAGCGGCGGCGTGAGGTAGCGCGAGGAGGCCAGGTCGTCAAAGCCGACGATGGACAGGTCCTCCGGCACGCGGATGTCCAGCTCCCGGCAGGCAGCGAGAGTGCCCAGCGCCATCTGGTCGCTGAAACAGAAGACCGCAGTCGGCACCGGCGCGACGGCCAACATCGACATCGCAGCTGCATGGCCGGACTCCACCGAAAAGTCACCCGGCATGATGTGCAGCTGGCGCAGGCGCCCACGCGCCTTGCCCGCCGCCCGGACCCCTTCCATCCGTTGCTGGTGCAGCGGATTGTCGGGTGGTCCTCCCACCACCGCGATCCGTTCGTGTCCCAGTCCATACAGGTGTTCCATCACCGTGCGCGCGGCGGCGGCATTGTCAATGTGGACGCTGGGAATCCCCAGTGCGGGATCGAATTCACAGCCGTTGACCACCGGTGCGGCGGAACCGCGTTGCTCAACGATGTCACGCGCCGTAGGTGGCAGGCGATGCCCCAGCACGATCATGCCGTCGGCCTCGTTGCGCCGGAGCATCTGCGCGTAGCGCTCCTCGCGGTCCGGTTGATGCTGGGTATCCCCCAGCAGGACCGCGTAGCCGACCGCCTGCGCTGCGTCCTCCGCGCCCTGCAGGATCTGGGCGAAGAACGGATTGGCAATGTCCGGGACGGTGACCAGGATCTTGCCGCTGCGGTGGGTCTTGAGCGTGCGCGCCACCGTGTTGGGCACATAGCCCAGCGCGGCGGCCGCCTGCTCGATGCGCGCACGGGTGGCCGGCAGGACCTTGTCCGGCCGGGACAGTGCCCGCGACACCGTGCCGGCGGAGACGCCGACGTGCTTTGCGATGTCGTAGATGGTGGCCATGGCGTTAGTTCTCCCGTCCGCTGTGCAGTGCACAACAGGTCCTGCGTGCGCCCCTGCTAGGATAATGCAATCGATTGCATCGAGGGCGAATCACGTTGAAGACGCTCAAGGGTCCAGCGCTGTTCCTGGCGCAGTTCATCGGCGACACAGCTCCTTTTGATCGGCTGGACACGCTGGCCGGATGGGCCGCGGGTCTGGGCTATTCTGGCGTACAAGTTCCCACCTCCGCGCCCCGCCTGTTCGATCTGTCCGAGGCGGCACGCAGCCAGGCGTACTGCGACGATATTGCCGGCATGCTGGCCGGTTACGGCCTTCAGATCACCGAATTGTCTACCCATCTGCAGGGGCAACTGGTCGCGGTCCATCCTGCCTACGACAGCCTGTTCGACGGATTCGCACCGGCGAACGTGCGCGGCAACCCGCCGGCGCGCCAGGCGTGGGCGGTGGAGCAGCTGCGGCTGGCGGCTCAGGCCAGCCAGCGCCTGGGGCTGGCCGCGCATGCCACCTTCTCCGGCGCACTGGCCTGGCCCTATTTCTATCCGTGGCCGCAGCGCCCGCCGGGCCTGGTGGAAGAAGCCTTCGCCGAACTCGGCCGCCGCTGGCGACCGATCCTGGATGTCTTCGACACCTGTGGCGTGGACCTGTGCTTCGAGCTCCACCCGGGCGAGGACCTGCACGATGGCGCAACCTTCGAGCGCTTCCTTGACGTGGTCGATCACCACCCGCGCGCGAAGATCCTGTACGACCCCAGCCACCTGCTGCTGCAGCAGATGGACTACCTCGGTTTCATCGATCGCTACCACGCGCGCATCGGCGTCTTCCACGTGAAGGACGCGGAGTACCGGCCCAGCGCGCGCAGCGGCGTGTATGGCGGCTACCAGGACTGGATCGATCGCCCGGGCCGGTTCCGTTCACTCGGTGATGGCCAGATCGACTTCAAGGCGATCTTCTCCAGATTCGCGCAGTACGACTTCCCGGGCTGGGCGGTACTGGAATGGGAGTGCTGCCTGAAGCACCCGGAAGACGGTGCACGCGAGGGCGCCGCCTTCATCCGCGATCACATCATCCGTGTAACCGAACGCGCCTTCGACGATTTTGCCGGGAGCGGCACGGATCTGGAATCACTTCACCGCATGCTGGGAATCTGAACCATTTCCGCCCCGGGAGGGCAAGCCATGACGCACGCGATGTCGCGCCTGGGCGCGATGATGTTTCTGCAGTTCTTCATCTGGGGGGCGTGGTTCGTCACCCTGGGGACGTACCTTGTGCAGGGCCCCTTGCAGGCCAGCGCGAGCCAAGTGGCAACCGCGTTCCTCAGCCAGTCCATCGGCGCCATCGTGGCACCCTTCCTGGTCGGCCTGATCGCGGACCGCTATTTCGCGGCGCAGCGCATCCTGGCAGTACTGCACCTGGCTGGCGCGGTGCTGATGTGGCTGGCTTCCACCGCCACCAGTTTCAGCGTGTTTTCCGCGTGCGTCATGGGCTACATGCTGCTGTTCATGCCGACGCTGGCCCTGGCCAACAGCGTGGCGATGCGGCACATGCAATCGCCGGAGAAGCAGTTCCCGCTGGTACGCGTGGCCGGCAGCGTCGGCTGGATCGTCGCAGGCGTGCTGATCGGCTGGCTGGGCTGGGAACAGGCGCATCGGCTTGAACTGACGTTCCGGATGGCGGCGGCGGCATCGCTGGTGCTGGGCCTGTATGCGTTCACCCTGCCGCACACGCCACCACTGGCGCAGCAGCGCGAGGCCGGGCTGGGACAGATCCTGGGGCTGGATTCGTTGCGGCTGCTGAAATCGCGTGCCTATCTGGTGTTCTTCCTGGCCTCCATCGCCATCTGCATTCCGCTGTCGTTCTACTACAACTTCACCAATCCGTATCTCAACGATCTGGGCGTGCAGGGCGCCGCCGGCCTGCAGTCGCTGGGCCAGGTGTCCGAAGTGCTGCTGATGCTGGCCATGCCCTTCCTGTTCGTGCGGCTGGGGGTGAAGACCATGCTGGCGGTCGGCATGGCCGCCTGGGTGGTGCGCTACGCCCTGTTCGCCTTCGGCGATGCGGGCAGCGGCTTCCCGCTGCTGGTGATCGGCATCGTGCTGCACGGCATCTGCTACGACTTCTTCTTCGTCACCGGCCAGATCTACACCGACGCCCATGCCGGCCCCGCCGCGCGCAGCAGCGCACAGGGCTTCATCACCCTGGCCACCTACGGCGTGGGCATGCTGATCGGCACCTTCCTGTCCGGTGCCGTTGTGGAGCACTTCACCACCGCAGCAGGCCCGGACTGGCAACAGATCTGGTTGTTCCCGGCCGGTGTTGCACTGGTGGTGCTGATCGCCTTCCTGCTGTTGTTCCGCGACCGCCCGGCAGCTGCTGCAGCGCCGTACACACCCTGAGGAGACCGGCCGATGCCCCACCTTGGAATCGCCATCGTTGGTACCGGCATGATCGGCGCGGTGCATCGCCGCGCGGCACTGCTGGCGGGCGCCGCGGTACGCGGCGTACTGGCCTCGTCGCCACAGCGCGCGAGCGAGGTGGCACACGCGTGGAATGTCCCGCGCGCCTATCGCGATATCAATGACGTCGTCGCTGACCCCCAGGTACAGGTCGTGCACATCTGCACGCCCAACCACCTGCACCGCGCGATGGCGCAGGTCGCGCTGGAAGCCGGCAAGCACGTGATCTGCGAGAAACCGTTGGCGACGACGCTGGACGATGCACGGGCGCTCGCGGCGCTGGCTGCCTCGACCGGATTGGTTGCCACCGTCCCCTTCGTCTACCGCTACCACCCGGTGGTCCGCGAGGCGCGTGCACGCATCGCGCAGGGTGAACTTGGGCCGTTGCACCTGATCCATGGCAGCTACCTGCAGGACTGGCTGCTGGACCCGGCCAGCAACAACTGGCGGGTTGACCCGGCGCTGGGCGGCGCGTCGCGCGTGTTCGCCGACATCGGCTCGCACTGGTGTGACCTGGTGGAATGGGTCAGTGGCGAACGCTTCACCGAAGCGAGCGCGGCGTTCGCCACGGTCATCGCCGAGCGCAGCGCCACCACTGGCCAGAGCTTCAGCACGCCGGCGACAGGCGGCGCAAGGCAGGCGGTCGAGAGCGAGGACGTGGCCGCAGCGATGTTCAGGACCGGCGCCGGCACGCTGGCGTCATTGACGGTCAGCCAGGTCTCGGCCGGACGCCACAACCGGCTCTGGTTCGAGATCGATGGCGCCAATGCGAGCGTGGCGTTCAACCAGGAGGATGCCGAGCGGCTGTGGATCGGCCGGCCCGAGCAGCGCGAGGAAATCTTCGTGCGCGGCCCGGGTGCCGGCAGTGCCGAACAGCGCCGGTTGTCGCCGCTGCCAGCGGGGCATGCCCAGGGCTACGGCCACTGCTTCGAAGCGTTCGTCGCCGACACCTATCGTGCCGTTGACGGCGAGCGCTTCGAAGGCCTGCCCACCTTCGAAGACGGCCTGCGCTCGGCGCGGATCGTCGATCGCGTCATTGCATCGGCCAGGTCACGCGCCTGGACCGCCATCGGTTGAATCCCGGGAGGATCTGTTGATGAACATCCCTGTCCGTAGAACTGCAACCCTCGTCCTGCTGCTGCTCGCAGTCCTGCCCGCCTTCGCAGGGAACACAGCCGGTGCGCAGAAGCCCATCGCCGTGCAGATGTACACGCTGCGCAACGCCGGCCCGCTTGACCAACAGCTGAAGATCGTCCACGACGCGGGCGTGCGTGCGGTGGAAACCGTCGGTACGCAGAATGCAAGCGCTGCGGAACTGAAACAGTTGCTGGACCGTTACTCGATCAAAGCGGTTTCGTCGCACGTTCAGCTGGCCGAGCTGCGCGACAACCTAGATGCCGTGGTGGCCTTCAACCGCTCGATTGGCAACAGCACGCTGGTGGTGCCCTATCTGGACCAGAAGGACCGTCCGCGCGATGCCGCCGGTTGGACCGCATTGGGCCGGGAGCTGGGCCGGATTGCCAGGCAGGTGCGCGGCAAGGGCATGCAGCTGGCCTATCACAACCACGATTTCGAGCTGGCCGACTTCGACGGTCAGACCGGGCTGGAGCTGCTGTTCGCAGCGGCCGGACCCGATCTGAAGACCGAACTGGACCTGGCCTGGGTCGCGCGAGCGGGACTGGACCCGGCGGTGATGCTTGGCAAGTTCCGCGGTCGCGTTTTTGCGGTACACGCCAAGGACAATACACCCAAGGGCCACGCCGAAGACGAAGGTGGTTTCGCTGCGGTCGGCCAGGGCGTGCTGGACTGGAACGCGATCCTGCCGGCCGCCGCCACCGCTGGCGTGCAGTGGTACATCGTCGAACACGACCAGCCACGCGATCCGGCCAAGGTGATCCAGACCGGCGCGGACTACCTGCGTGAACACCTGCCGGCCAACGTGCCCGCCCGTGCACAGCACTGACGCGTGAAGGAGCCCCACATGAAAATGATCCTGGCAGTGGCCGTCGCCCTGGGCGGCATGAGCGTTGCGACGGCAACGTGGGCCAAGGACGACCCGGCCGCCGGCGCGAAGCTCTACGCCCAGCACTGCACTGCCTGCCACGGTGCTGAACGCGCCGGCGTACCGCCGACCTTCCCGGCGCTTACCGACGTCGGCAAGCGGCTTCAGCCCGCCCAGGTCAAGGACAAGATCAGGAAGGGCGGAGGATTGATGCCGCCCTTTGCCCAGCTGTCGCAGCAGGAGATCGACGACCTCGCCAGCTATCTGGCGAAGTAGGCGGCCGGCGACCACGCCGGCCGCGTGCCGCTACAGTTCGCGCACCCAGATGTTGCGGTAACTGACCTTCGAGTCATGCTCCTGCAGGTAGAGCGGCGCACATCCGTGCGGTGAGTAGGAGGGAGGACCGATGTACTCAGTCCTGCCCGCCACAGCCGTATCGTCCTGCACCAGAACACCGTTGTGCAGCACCGTGATGCGCGCCGGCGAGAGCAGCCCGCCGCCCGGAGAGAAGCGCGGTCCCTTCCAAATAATGTCGTAGGCCTGCCACTGCCCCGGTGCGCGCGAGGCGTTCACCAACGGCATCGCCTGCTTGTAGATCGAACCCGCCTGGCCGTTGGCATAGGTGGGGTTGTTGTAGCTGTCGAGCACCTGCAACTCATACAGTTCCTGCAGGAAGATGCCGCTGTTGCCCCGGTTCTGGCCGTCGAAGCCTTTCGTCTCGGTGGGGGTACGCCATTCGACATGCAGCTGGATATCGCAGAAGCGTTGCCTGGTGCGGATGCCCTTGCTGCCCGGAACGACGGTCATGGCGCCATCGGCAACCTTCCAGGGTACACGCCCTCCCTGCTCCGCCTCCCAGGCCGAGACATCCTTGCCATCGAACAGCACGATGGCGTCCGACGGTGCCTTGCCCGGTGGCGTGGCCACCACCGCAGGCACCGGCGTCCACACCTCGGTCTTCTTCGGGTCACGCGCAGCATCGGCACCGTCCTGTGCGAATGCCGTCGCAGCGGCAAGCAGGCCGGCGGTGCCCAGCAGAGCGCGGATCATCCAGGTGTCGTCCATCAGCTGGTCCCCCATGCAGGCGTACCGGGAACGTAGGCAAGGTCGCCGTCGTAACGTCCCGGCACGGCGACGTATTGCAGCACCCCGGTCGCACCGACCTTGGAGGTGAAGAAGCCGAAGATGGCCAGTTGCTTGATCATCGTGAAGTAATGCGGCATCGCCTCGCCTTCTTCTGGCGTACCGGTCTCGGTCACATCGGCATTGCGCGCCTTGGCTTCGGCATCCAGGGTACGCAGCAACGCGGTGCGTGCCTCCGGCGTGAGCGACAGGAAGCGGCCACCGGCACGCTTGTCGATGTCGGCCAGGCCGGCACGGAACACCGCCTGCTGGCGAGCGGTGTAGCAGTCGCTGACGAACGTCGCCATAAAGGCACCGGCGCCCGCGTCCTTCGCCCCGGGTGTCCGGGTCCGCGGCAGGATGGTCTCGGCGATCTCGTCCAGCGTGCCGATATCGGCATCGGTGAACGCGGGCATCGCCCCCGCGGCCGGCGCCTGCCCTTGCACCAGCGCCGGCAGGCCAACCATGGCCGCACCGGTGGCGGCGACGATCATCTTCAGCAGTTCGCGGCGATCCATCAGAAGTTCCCCGCTTTCAGTTCGCGCACCGCATGGTCGGCCGCACGGGCCGTCAACGCCATGTACGTCAGCGAGGGATTCACGCAGGCGCTGGAAGTCATGCAGGCACCGTCGGTCACATAGACATTGGGCGCATCCCAGACCTGGTTGTGTGCATTCAACACCGAGCTCTTCCGATCACGTCCCATGCGCGCGGTCCCCATCTCATGGATGCCCTTGCCCGGGGCATAGTCGTTGTCGTGCATCTTCACGTCCTTGACCCCGGCCGCCTCCAGCATCTCGGCGGCATCGGCGGCCATGTCCTTGCGCATCGCCAGTTCGTTGGCACGCATGGACACATCCATCGCCAGCACCGGCAGCCCCCACTTGTCCTTGCGGTTGCGGTCCAGGCGGATCGCATTGTCGTGGTGCGGCAGCATTTCACCGAACCCGGTCATGCCGATGCGCCAGTCGCCCGGCACGGTCAGCGCCTCCTTCAGGTCGGCACCGATGTTCAGCTCGGCGATCTCGCGCGACCAGCCGGTGCGGCTGGCACCGCCCTGGTAACCGAACCCGCGCAGGTAGCCGCGCTTGTCGGACGCGACATTGCGGAAACGCGGAATGTAGAAGCCGCAGGGCCGGCGGCCGAAGTAGTACTTGTCTTCGTAGCCCTCGACCCGGCCCGAGGCGCCCGCACCGAAATGATGGTCCATCACGTTGTGCCCGAGCTCACCCGACGAAGAACCCAGTCCCCCGTCCCAGACGTCGGTCGCCGAATTCATCAGCAGCCAGGTGGAGTTGAACGACGACGCGTTGAGGAAGATGACCTTGGCGGTGTACTGGTAGGTCTGCCCGGTTTCGGCGTCGATCACCTCCACGCCACGCGCACGCTTGCGGTCCTTGTCGTAGAGCACTTCCTTGACGATCGAGAACGGCCGCAGCGTCAGGTTGCCGGTCTTCATCGCCGCCGGCAGCGTCGCCGACTGGGTCGAGAAATAGGCACCGAAGGGACAGCCCAGGATGCACTTGTTGCGGTACTGGCAGTTGACGCGGCCCTGCTCGGGCATCGGCTGGGTGATGTTGGCAGTGCGCGAGTGGATCATGTGCCGTGTTCCGCCGAAGGCCTTCTTGATCCGCGCGGCCACATCCTTCTCGACGATGTTCAAGGGAATCGGCGGCAGGAATTCGCCGTCCGGCAACACGTCCAGTCCTTCGCGCGTGCCGGCAATGCCGGCGAACCTCTCTACATGGTCGTACCACGGCGCGATGTCGGCATAGCGGATTGGCCAATCGGTGGCGATGCCGTCCTTGAGGTTCGCCTCGAAATCCAGGTCGGAGAAGCGGTAGCTCTGACGGCCCCACAACAGCGAACGGCCACCCACGTGATAGCCGCGGAACCAGTCGAAACGCTTGGTCTCGATGTAGGGCGAGTCCTGCTCGTTGGCCCACATCCCTTCCAGGTTCTCAGCCAGCCCGTAGTCGCGCATCAGCACCGGGAACGCGGCCTTCATTGCCTGCGTTGGCCGGTTGCGGTGCGGGAAATCCCACGCCTCCTTCATCGCGTTGACGTAGTCCTTGACGTGCTCGATGTTGCGCCCGCGTTCCAGCATCAGGACCTTCAGGCCCTTCTCGGTCAGCTCCTTCGCTGCCCAGCCGCCACTGATTCCCGAGCCAACAACAATGGCGTCGTAGTGATTATCTGCCATGGGTCTCTCACCTGGGTGGATATCGTTTCAGACGTCGCAGAGGCGGATCGCCTCGCGCAATGAGGCAACGGGATCGGGCGCGGCAGGCGTGAACTCCTGCGCCAGATACCCCTTGAAACCGGTGTCGCGGATCGCGCGGCAGATCGCTGCATAGTTCAGCTCCTGCTGGCCTCCGATCTCATGCCGGCCAGGCACGCCTGCGGTGTGGTAGTGCTTGAAGCAGGCGTGATGCTTGCCGATGGTGGCGATGATGTCGCCCTCCATGATCTGCATGTGGTAGATGTCGTACAGCAGGCCGAAGTTGTCCGAGCCGAGCCGCTGGCACAGCTCCACGCCCCAGGCCGAGTGGTCGCACAGGTAATCGCGGTGATCGACCTTGGAGTTGAGCAGCTCCATCACCAGCACCACACCGCGCTTCTCGGCATGCCCGAGGATGCGCTTGAGGCCAGCCTCGGCATTGGCCATGCCGTCATGCGGGTCCATACCGTTGCGGTTGCCGGAGAAGCAGATGAGATTCCGGTAACCGGCATCGGCCACCAGATCGATGTGCCGCGTGTAGCGCTCTACCAGCTGGTCGTGGAACTCACGGCCGGCAAAGCCCTTGGTAAGGCCCAGCTCCGCGCCGTTGCACATCGAGCTGTAGACGCCATGGGCCTTCAGCGTGGGCCAGTCTTCGGGGCCGACCAGGTCGATCGCGGCAAAGCCGATGTCCTTCACCGTCGCGCAGAGCTGGGCAACTGACAGCTGCGGGAAGGTCCAGCGGGCCACGGCCTGCTTCAGGTTGCCCTTCAGCGGTGCAGTGGTGGCGAATGCAGGCAACGCTCCCGCAGTACCCAGAGCTACGCCTCCAGCAACCGCCATGCGCAGCGCATCGCGCCGCGTGAGCCCCCTCGAAGGAGCCGGTCTGATCGAATGGATGGACATCCACCTTCCGGCCTCCCAACCGGTATCAAACGCAACGATTCACAGCAATGCAATCGATTGCACCATAGGGGAGGAAATTGGATGCTTGCAAGTTGCGGTGCACGAAAATTCAATGCTGCGGGGCACAACTCCGTAGCAATCGCGGACAAAGAAAAGCCCCGCATGAGCGGGGCTTTCTTTTCTGCTGCAGGCGAGCGTCCGATCAGAACGGAATATCGTCGTCAGCGAAGTCGTCCATCGGCGGCGCCTGCTGCGGCTGCGGGCGCTGGTTGCCGCCCTGGTTGCCGTAACCGCCGCCCTGGTTGCCGCCCTGGTTGCCATAGCCACCGCCCTGGCCGCCGCGCTGGCCACCGCCGCCGCCGTACTCCTGGCGCGGCGCCTGCTGGCGCTGCGGACGATCGCCGCCGTAGTTGCCGCCACCGCCACCGCCGCCGCCTTCACCGCGGCCGCCCAGCATCTGCATTTCATCGGCGATGATGTCCGTGGAGTACTTCTCCACGCCGTCCTGGCCGGTGTACTTGTCGTAGCGCAGGCTGCCTTCGACGTAGACCGAGCTGCCCTTGCGCAGGTACTCGCCGGCGATCTCGCCGAGCTTGCCGAAGAACACCACGCGGTGCCATTCGGTGCGCTCCTGCTGGTTGCCATCCTTGTCCTTGCGGACGCTGGTGGTGGCCAGGCTGATGCGGGTGATCGCCATGCCGCTCTGGGTGTACTTCACGTCCGGGTCGTTGCCGAGATTGCCGACCAGGATGACTTTGTTGATGCCGCGCGCCATAGATGGATTCTTCCGTTGTCCGGGGCTGGACCAGTGATAGCACACCCGACGGGGTGCCGATACGCTGGACCTCCCGCGGTTGCGAATGGGGGGATATCGGAACGAGGCATCTTACCATTCCCTTCGCCCCCGGCCCGTCGGGAATCCGGCCGATCCGGGTCGGAACCGACCTCAACGAAGCAGGGGGCGATCCAGCAGCAAGCCGGTGACCCGTGTGACCTCCCCCACCGCCACCACCCTGGGCCCTTCATGGCAGTGGAAGCGCACGCCGGGCCGGATACGCTCCCGGTGCAGCCCCACCCTGAGCACCTCATTGACCACGGTCAGGCCGGCCAACAGGGGCTCGCCCACCGGCAGCGGCAGCTCGGTCGCCCAGCTGTCGCCCTCGGCGTGACGGAAGTCGGGCCAGATCATGAACAGCTCTGGCGCCCCGGCGTCATCGGCGTAGGCGAAGTCCCAGCGGATACCGTTCCGGGCCGGGCTGCGACGCCCACCCTCCTCTGGCGCAAGGATGCGGATCCGCGCCTCGAAATCGTCGGGGACACCCGGGTACAGGCGAAAGGTCACCGCTTGGCTCCATCAGGCTATGGTGTTGACCGTCGCACGACCGCGACCGTGGCCACAAGCAGTGACGGCCAGGACGGCCGGCAGCCACCCCATGGCATCATGCCCGGGCACCCTTCCCCCTGCCCCCTCCCGCGTTCCCATGACCATCAAAGGCAAAGCCACCTCCCTGGACATCGCCCATCTGGCCGGGGTCTCCCAGCCAACCGTGTCGCGGGCCCTGCGCGGCAGCCCGATGGTCAACGCCGAGACCCGCGAGCGCATCCTGCGCATCGCCCGCGAGCTGAACTACAAGGTCGACAAGAACGCCTCCAGCCTGCGCCTGCGCAACGCCGGCACGCTGGCCCTGCTGTTCTTCGAAGACCCGACCAACGACGATTCGCTGATCAATCCGTTCTTCCATTCGATGCTGGGCTCGATCACCCGCGCCTGCGCGCTGCACGGGCAGGACCTGCTGGTCTCGTTCCAGCAGCTGTCCACCGACTGGCAGGCCGATTACGAGGACAGCAACAAGGCCGACGGCATCATCCTGCTCGGCTACGGCGACTACCACGAATCGCGCGACCGCCTGCAGCGGCTGGTCGAACAGGGCACGCACTTCGTGCGCTGGGGCGCCGCCCTGCCCGGCCAGCCGGGCGTGTCGATCGGCAGCGACAACTTCCAGGGCGGGCATGACATCACCACCCACCTGCTGCAGCAGGGCTGCCGCCGCATCGCCTTCCTCGGCCATGCCTCCAGCCATTACCCCGAATTCCAGGAACGCTACCGCGGCCACGTCGCGGCCCTGCAGGACCACGGCCTGGCCGCCGAACCGGCGCTGCAGCACGATGCGATCACCACCGAGGCTTCCGGCCAGGAGGCCTGCCAGGCGCTGCTGGCGCGTGGCGAGCCGATCGATGCGATCTGCGCCGCCAGCGACCTGATCGCCATCGGTGCGATGCGCGCCCTGCGCGAGGCCGGGCTACGGGTGCCGCAGGACGTGGCGGTGACCGGCTTCGACGACATCCCGCTGGCGGCCTCGGTGTCCCCGGCGCTGACCACGGTCCAGCAGGACACCAAGCAGGCCGGCCAGCTGCTGGTGGAGCGCCTGCTGGCGTTGATCGGCCGACAGCCGGTGCAGAGCCAGAGCATCCCGGTGAAGCTGGTGGTGCGGGAATCGTCGCTGCGCCGGTAAGCGCCACCAGGCCTTACGCCACGCCTCAACGTGCGACGGCGGAATTCTTCCCCCATGACCAACGGCGGATGCGCACGGAGGCTGATGCGCGGATAACGCGCAGACATCGCCCATGGAAAGGTGTACGTCGCATGCTGAAGATCGATTCGCTGTCCAAGACGTACGCCAACGGCGTGCATGCCCTCAACAACGTCAACCTGGACATCCCGCGGGGCATGTTCGGCCTACTCGGCCCCAACGGCGCCGGCAAGTCCTCGCTGATGCGCACGTTGTCCACCCTGCAGGAAGCCGACAGCGGCACGGCGACGCTCAGCATTCCAGGCGAGGCGCCGATCGACGTGCTGCGCGACAAGGATGCGGTGCGCCGCCGGCTGGGTTACCTGCCGCAGGATTTCGGCGTGTACCCGAAAGTCAGCGCGCTGGACCTGCTGGAGCATTTCGCGGTGCTCAAGGGCCTGACGCAGCGCGCGCAGCGCCGCGAGGTGGTCGATGGGCTGCTGCAGCAGGTGAACCTGTGGGACGCGCGCAAGCGCAAGCTGGGCACCTACTCCGGCGGCATGCGCCAGCGCTTCGGCATTGCCCAGGCGCTGCTGGGTGACCCGCGGTTGGTGATCGTCGATGAACCCACCGCCGGCCTCGACCCGGAAGAGCGCAACCGCTTCCTCAACCTGTTGGCGGCGATCGGCGAGAACGTGGCGGTGATCCTCTCCACCCACATCGTCGAGGACGTGACCGATCTGTGCCCGACGATGGCGATCATGAACAAGGGCCAGGTGCTGCTGACCGGGCGCCCGGCCGATGCCATCGACGCCCTGCAGCAGCAGGTCTGGCGCAAGCAGGTTGATCCTTCGGAACTGGCCGACCACGAGGCACGCTACGTGGTGCTGTCCACCCGCCTGGTCGGTGGCCGCCCGGTGATCCACGTGCACAGCGCCAACGACCCTGGCGACGGCTTCGCGGCCGTGGCTCCCGACCTCGAGGACGTGTACTTCCAGCGCCTGCGCCTTCAGGCCCGTAGCCGCGTCGCAGCCTGAGCGGAGCACGCCATGATCCTCAACTTCTTCCGCTTCGAGCTGCGCGAGCAGCTGCGCTCCCCGCTGCTGTGGCTGCTGGCCGGGCTGTTCGCCCTGCTTGCCTTCGCCGCCGCGTCCAGCGACGCGGTGCAGATCGGCGGTGGCGCCGGCAACGTGCACAGCAACGCGCCCACCGTGATCGCACAGATGCTGGGCATCTTCACCCTTCTCGGCATGCTGGTCACCGCGCTGTTCGTCAGCAACGCGCTGTTGCGTGACTTCGAACTCGGTACCGCTGAACTGATCTTCGCCAGCCCGGTGAAACGCCGCGACTATCTGGCCGGGCGCATCGCCGCCGCCCTGACGGCAGGCCTGCTGGTCTACGTGCTGATCGCGTTCGGCCTATGGCTGGCACCATTCATGCCGTGGGTCGATCCCGAACGCATGGGCCCGATCAGCTGGCAGGGCTATGCGTGGACGTTCGCAGTCATCGTCATTCCCAACCTGTTGTTCACCACCGCGCTGCTGTCGCTGCTGGCAGCGCTGACCCGCTCGATCCTGTGGGTCTACATCGGCCTGGTGGCCTACCTGGTGCTGTATGGCGCCAGCGCGGCCCTGCTGCGCGACATCGACAATACGTGGATCGCGGTGCTGAGCGAACCGCTGGGCATGCGCGCACTCGGCCGTACCATCCGCTACTGGTCCACCGCCGAACGCAACAGCGGGGTCCCCGAGCTGGCCGGCTACCTGCTGGCCAATCGCGCCCTGTGGTTGGGCGTGGCTGCCGCGCTGTTCGCCGCCACCTTCGCGCTGTTCCGCACCGAACGCAGCGGCAGTGGCCGTCGGCGCTGGGGCCGCAGGCACGCGCAAACGGTTGCCGAAGCCGCCATGGCCCGCCCCACCCGCGCAACACTGCCGCGCGTGGTACCGGCGTTCACTGCCACCACCGCGTGGCAGCAGTTCCTGCGCCAGGTCCGCTTCGATACACGCGGCGTCCTGCGCAGCGTGCCGTTCATCGTGCTGCTGGTACTGGGCCTGGCCAACTTCCTGCCCAGCGCGCTGTTCCGGCAGACCCTGTACGGCACCTCGATCTGGCCGGTCACGTCGCAGATGATCATGGGGCTGCAGGGCGCCTTCAGCTGGCTGCTGGTGATCATCGTGTTGTTCTTCGCCGGTGAGCTGGTCTGGAAGGAACGCAGCGCGCGCATCAATGAAGTGACCGATGCCATGCCGGTGCCGAACTGGGTGCCGCTGCTGGCCAAGTTCACCGCACTTCTGGCCGTGATCGTCTGTTTCCAGGCCGCCGGCGCGCTGGCGGCGATGGGCGTGCAGCTGGCCAAGGGCTACACGCATCTGGAGCCGCTGCTGTACCTGCGCAGCCTGGCGCTGGATTCGGTGGTCTACATCCTCATGGGGGGCCTGGCGCTGGTGCTGCAGGTGCTCACCAACAACAAGTTCGTCGGTTACGCATTGCTGATCGTGGTGATGATCGGTCAGGGTGTGCTGGGCATGCTCGACTACACGCAGAACCTGTACAACTTCGGCAGCTGGCCCAACGCACCCTATTCGGACATGAACGGCTACGGCCACTTCCTGACCGGGCAGCTGGCATTCCAGGGCTACTGGGCCCTGTTCCTGCTGACCTTGATGTGCCTGGCGTCGGCCTTCTGGGTACGGGGTGTCAGCCAGGGCCTGCGCCAGCGCCTGGCCCTGGCCGGCCGCCGCTTGCGTGGTCCGACCGGCGCCTTCGCCGCGGTGGCCGCGCTGGCGTTCGTCGGCGTGGGGAGCTGGCTGTACTGGAGCACCAACATCCGCAACGAGTTCCTTTCTCCGGACCAGCAGCTGGATCTGCAGGCCCGCTACGAGCGCGAGCTGTCGAAGTACCGCAACCTGCCGCAGCCCCGCATCGTGGCGGTGGACAACCGCGTGGACCTGTCCCCCGAATCGCAGTCGATGGTGATCGATGCGAACTGGACGATCCGCAATCTCCACGCGCAGCCGATCCCGGAACTGCATGTCTCGATGGGCGATGACAAACAGCTGGTAGCCGCCGATCTTGGCGGACAGACGATGGCCTTCCATGCCAAGGACCTGGGGTATCGCATCTATCGGCTGGACAAGCCTCTGCAACCGGGCGAAAGCCGCCGTGTCCATTTCCGGGTGGTGCAGAAGCCCAATGGCATCACCGCCGGCCAGGCGCCGAGCAACATCGTGGACAACGGCACGTTCTTCAACAGCCGCGTGTTGCCGTCGTTCGGCTACAACGAGGGCGCGGAGATCACCGACCGCAACGAGCGGCGCAAGCGCGACCTGGGTGAGCCGCGGCGCATGCCCAAGCTGGAAGACGAAGCCGCGCGTGCCAACACGTACATAGCCAACGATGCCGACTGGCTCGACTTCCGCACCACGATCTGCACGGCACCAGACCAGGTGGCGCTGGCCCCGGGCTATCTGCAGCATGAGAGCACGGTCAATGGCCGGCGCTGCTTCAGCTATGCCATGGATCGACCGATGCTGAACTTTTACGCCTATCTGTCGGCGCGCTGGGAGGTGCGCAAGGCAAAGTACAAGGACATACCGATCGAGGTCTACTTCGACCCGGCGCACGGCTACAACGTGGAGCGGATGATCGAAGCGGTGCACAAATCGCTGGCCTACTACGAGGCGAACTTCACCCCGTACCAGCATCGCCAGGTGCGCATCATCGAGTTCCCGGGTTATGCCCGCTTCGCGCAGTCGTTCGCCAACACCATCCCCTACTCCGAAGCCATCGGTTTCATCGCTGACCTGCGTGACCCGGACAAGGTGGACTACGTGTTCTACGTGACCGCGCACGAAATCGCACACCAGTGGTGGGCGCACCAGGTGATCGGTGCCAACGTGCAGGGCGCCACGGTGCTGTCCGAATCGTTGTCGCAGTATTCGGCACTGATGGTGATGGAGCAGGAGTACGGCCGCCAGCACATGCGCCAGTTCCTCAAGCGCGAACTGGACGGTTACCTGTCCGGCCGCGGCGGCGAGGCCATCGAGGAACAGCCGCTGGAGCGCGTGGAAAACCAGCAGTACATCCACTACCAGAAGGGTTCGCTGGTGTTCTACCGGCTGCGTGAAGAGATCGGCGAAGTGGCCCTGAACCGCGCGTTGAAGCGCTTCCTGCAGGACAAGGGCTACCAGCAGCCGCCGTACACCACCTCACGCGAACTGCTGAGCTACATCCGTGCCGAGACCCCGGCCGACCGCCAGCAGCTGGTCACTGACCTGTTCGAGAAGATCAGCTTCTACGACAACCGCGTGATGGCCGCCAGCGCCCGCAAGCGCGATGACGGTCGCTACGACGTGACCCTGGACCTGCATGCCAGCAAGCAGTATGCCGATGGCAAGGGCAAGGAGACCGCCGGCAAGATGGATGACTGGGTGGAGATCGGCGTGTTCGCCAATGGGCCGTCGGGCAAGGAGCGCGACCAGAAGGTGCTGTACCTGCAGCGCCACCACATCACCAGCGCCGCGCCGAATATCACGGTGACGGTGGATGAAAAGCCCGACGAAGCAGGCTTCGATCCCTACAACAAGCTGGTCGACCGGGTGAGCGATGACAATCGGCGCAAGGTAACGATGTGAGGTATGCGGTGGTGCCAGTCAAATGGCTGGCATCACTACTGCAGACAAAAGCGACATGCCGCGACCAATTGCGTCATTTGAAGACCTGGTTGACCAGAGATGCGGGAGCACCAACAGGATCCATTTGAAGGCAAGCGATACTCTCCGCGAACCTTCGAGAAGCCGCGATGACATCCAGCCATATCTACTTCGATGCACACAGGATTTCCGCATCACTGAACTGGGCAGCCAAGGTACTGGCTGACTGTGGTCTTGAGCTCGAATTGGAGCTGGGTGAGAACAGCGTTCTCATTACGGGCGATGAAGACGTTCGTCTGGGGCTCTCTCTCAACGACGCGCCCCATGTCCTCCAGGAAGCCATCGAGCTAGCGCATGGCACCGAACACGTACATGCCATGAGCCAGTGCATGGCCAGATTCGAGATCTCAATCACCGACCTGGAGGCGGTGCTGGATGAGATGAACACGCTGATCGAGGTCCAGCAGACATTGCTCACCGCCGTGGACGGTGTCCTGTGGAACGAGTGGAACGAAGCACTCAGCCGGTGATTTCCGGCTGAGGCCCGGCCTTCGGCCCCAGCAACGCCAGCAGCACGAAGACCACGACCGAGGCGACGGTGCCGAGCACCGCCGGTAACCCGAACGCCCACGCCGAACGGCCCTGCTGGCGTGCCCACTGGGCCAGATGCCAGGCCGCGCCCAGGTTGATCAGCCAGGCAACCACGAACACCGGCCACAGCACCATGCCCACCGCGCGCAGCAGGGGCATGGACACCAGCGCGGCAACGATCGCCGCGATCAGGAAGATCAGCGCAGAGCGGGAATGACGCGATGCAGATGCGTTCATGCGGCCAACCTGCGCACCATCACCAGCACGCGATAGCTGCAGTTGTCGGCTTCCTGCAGCGGCTTCCAGCCCAGCCGAGCGTACAGGCCGCCATCCAGCGCTTCGGTCTGTAGATACAACGCGGAAACGCCCATCCGAACCGCCTGCGCCGCTGCCTGCTCGACCAGCCCACTGGCCAGCCCGCGGCCCCGATGGCTGTCGGCCACGAACACGCTGCCCAGCCAGTGTTCATACTGCGGGAATGCCTGCATCTCCCTGCGCTTGAGCTGCACGGCACCAACCAACTGGTCTCCATCGAAGGCGGCGATCAGGTGCGGGAAACCTCCGGCGTCCTGCGGCGGATTGAGCCGCTGCAGTTCCTGTTCCAGCGACAGGCCCGCGTCCTGGCCCCATTGTGCGTGGTACCACTCGGCCAGTTGCTGCCGTTCCGGTGCGCCAGCGGGTAATACCCTGAATTCCATGGCAATGCCTTGATCCCGATATTGCCCAAGAGGATCACGGACGGCGCTCGAAGGGAAGCCTTCTGTAGAGTCGCGCCGTGCTCGACTGATCCGGCATTGCGCGAACGGCAGCCGAGCATGGGCTCGGCTCTACATGACAATCAACCCTGGGCGAAGTCCTTCAGGATCTCGCCGACGCCGCTGGGCGAGATCTCGAAACCCAGCTGGGTGCCCGGGTTGATCACCACGCCGTAGTCACCCGGCACGCGGCGCAGCACGTCCAGCATCAGCCAGCGGATCTGGTGTTCGGCCTGCTGGCTGTAGATGCCCACCCGCGACGGATCGGTGAACACGGCCACGTGCAGGATGCCCTGCTTGTCGAACAGCAGCGGGTCGAAGCCGCTGCCGTCGGGCGTGACCAGGCTGCCGGTCAGCAGCACTACCTCGGAAGCGACGAAGGCCTCCATGAAGGCGCGGATCGGCACCGCCCCGTCCATCGCCGCCTTCAACAGGGTTTCGATCGGGGTCTGCGGGGCGAGGTCGGTCATGGCGGTACGGCGGGGCGTGAGGGGGGCCTATTGTAGGGTCGAGCCTGCTCGACTGCTCGAAGAGCGTGCCAACCGAGGTTGGCACCCACCAGAGCGGTAGCGCCGGGCCATGCCCGGCGGCGCCCTCACCGTCCCAGACGCTGGTCCCGAGCCTTCTGGTCGGTCATCGCCTTGTCCAGCTCGGCCTGCAGCGCTGGCTGCTGCACGGCGGCATCCAGCACATACACCTTCACGCCGTGTGCGGGCACTTCGGCCTTCAGGGAGGCATCCACCTGCAACGAACCGCCGTCCAGCGCATCACGCCAGCGGCCCGCCTGCACGTAACGCGCCACAGTGAAGCTCTTTGCCCTGTCGCCCTTGTTCAGCAGCACCAGCGCGGTCTGCGCCACCTCGCCCTGCTGCAGCACGCGGAAGAACACCGCCTCATCGCCCTGCAGGCGTTCGTTCACCTGCAGGCCGCGCTGCAGGGCCGGGGTGGCCTCGCGCAGCTTGGCAATGCGCTGCAGCGGCGCGAAGATCGGGCTCTGCGGTGCAGCGTCCACGCGCGGCTGGCCGAAGTAGGCACGGTTGCCTGCATGCTCGGCGCGGCCGCGCATGAAGCCGGTTTCCGAGCCGTAGTAGACCACCGGAATACCGCGCGCGGTGAACAGCCAGTTGTGCGCATCGATGAAGCCGGTGTCGCTGGCCTGAAGGCGCGGCATGTCGTGGTTGTCGTAGAAGCTCATCAGCTCGTACGGATTGGCATACGGGCCACCGCTCAGGTGCAGTGGCTCAGCCAGGGTCTCGAAGCCCTTGTTGGCGGTGCCGAAGGTCTGCTCCAGTGCGCCGCGCAACGGGAAATCGAGCACGCTCACGTTGGCATTGGATGGCCAGGTGTGCTCGGCAATGGTCGCCGCGTTGTAGTCGAAGGCTTCGCCAAACATGAACATGCCCGGGTGCTCGGCACGGATGCGCTTGACGAAGGCATGCCACCACGGGTGCGGCAGCCAGCCGATGGTGTCGATGCGCAATGCGTCCACGCCCTGCGCGGTCCATTGCAGGTAGGCACCGACCAGGTAGTCCATCACCGCCGGATTGTCCTGGTTGAAGTCGGACAGCTCAGCCAGGTTGCCATCGAAGATCGAGCCATCCTTGCTGTCGACCGGTCCAATGTTGTTGTAGAACGCGTGCAGCGGGTTGTGCTTCGGATCCAGTTTCTGCGGCGGCAGGTTCTGGTGGTCGGCGATCAGTTTTCCGTCCTTGTCGAAGATCTGGCCGAACTGCGGCTGTCGCGTCGGCATGGTCCAGGCCGGCGAGCCGTGGTTGCCCACGATATCCAGCACCACCTTCAAGCCAGCACCGTGCAGGCCCTTGGTCAGCCCGGCGAAATCCAGGTTCTTGCTGGGCAGGTGCTCATCGAGCTTGTAGAAGTTGATGCCCCAGTACCCGTGGTAGCCGGTCTTGCCGCGGTCGGTCAGCGTGCTGGTGCAGCTGATCGGCTTGCTGCCGGTGAACGCCTCGTCCGGGTTGTCGACGATGGGCGTGATCCATACCGCGCCGAAACCGAGGTTGCGGATGTACTGCGCGTTGTCGAGCACACCGCGGAAATCACCACCGAGGTAGCCGATGTTGCCGTCCACCTTGTCCGGGCACGGCACCGGGATATCGAAGGTGCGGTGCGCGCCACCCTGGTCACGATGGTCATTGGCCGGGTCACCGTTGACGAAGCGGTCGGTGACCACGAAGTACACCGCATCGCTGGCGAACGGCTCGGTGGTGCCGACGTAGTCCGGGCGCGGCGTGGCCACGGCCTGGCCGGCGAACAGGGCAAGGGAAACAGCAACAGCCAGGACACCACGCATCACACCACCTCCGGACGGGACGGAACCCGCAGCACGCACAGGCCGGCCAGGAACAGGCTGCAGCCGCCCAGCACCAGCACATGCATCGGCTGGCCACCCAGCCATGCGCGCAGGGCAAAGCCGAGCGCACTGGCCGCCACCAGCTGCGGGATCACGATGAAGAAATTGAAGATGCCCATGTACACGCCCATCTTCGACGCCGGCACGCTGTCGGACAGCAGTGCATACGGCAACGACAGGATCGAGGCCCAGGCAAAGCCCACACCCACCATCGACAGCAGCAGCCAGTGCGGGTCGCGGATGAACATCAGCGAGACCAAGCCGGCGCCGCCCAGCCACAGGTTGACCAGGTGGCTCCAGCGCAGGCCGATCGCACGCACCATCGGCGGAATCAGCACCGCCGCCAGCGCAGCGAAGCCGTTGTAGGCGCCAAACAGCACGCCCACCCAGTTGGCACCTTCGTTGTAGGCGGCCGACTGTGGATCGGTCGAACCGAAGTGGGTACCGGCCACCGCAGCGGTGGTGTAGATCCACATGGCGAACAGCGCGAACCACGAGAAGAACTGCACCCACGCCAGGCGGCGCATGGTGACCGGCATCGCGCGCAGGTCGCCGACGATGGCGGCCAGCATATGCGTGGCCGGCAGCGCGCGCGCGGCCGCCAGCAGCAGGCCGTAGCCGGCGCACAGGCCGGCCAGCACGTACAGCATCCGGTCGCCTTGCCGCCAGGCGATCAGCAGCGCCAACAGCACACCCAGCCCAAGCCACAGGGTGACCCGCGTCCATGAAGCCGGGCCGTTGATCGCGGCCGCCGCGTGATGTTCCGGTGGCTCGGCATCATCGAACCCGGCCAGCTCCGCCGGTGAATATTCGCGGGTGCTGACCACCGTCCAGGTGATCGCCGCCAGCAGCACCACCGCGCCGAAGTAGAACGCATAGCGCACAGTGTCGGGCACTTCCCCGGCGGACGCGGTGTTGGCAACGCCGAAGTGGGCCAGGATGAACGGCAGAAAGCTGGCGACGATGGCACCCACGCCGATGAAGAAGCTCTGCATGGCATAGCCGGCCGGACGCTGGCGTGGCGCCAGCTGGTCACCGACGAAGGCACGGAACGGCTCCATCGATACGTTGATCGAGGCATCCAGTACCCACAGCGTGCCGGCCGCGATCCACAGCGTCGGCGAGTTCGGCATCACCAGCAGCGCCAGCGTGGTCAACACCGCACCGATCATGAAGTACGGACGACGGCGCCCCCAGCGCGTCCAGGTGCGGTCGGACAGGTAGCCGATTACCGGCTGCACCAGCAGGCCGGTCAGCGGCGCGGCAATCCACAGCCCTGGCACCGCGTCGATATCCGCGCCCAGCGTCTCGAAGATGCGGCTGGCATTGGCGTTCTGCAGAGCGAATCCGAACTGGATGCCGAGGAAGCCGAAACACATGTTCCAGATCTGCCAGAACGACAGTTGTGGCTTGGCGGGACGATTCATCGTGCGTCCTCTTCCGCCGCCACCTGCGTCACCTTCAACGCCTGCACCTGCGCATGGTTGAGCACGCCGTCGCGCCCGCCCTTTCCGCCGGTGTAGTGCGCGAAATGTTCAAGCGCGCTCATGTTGAAGCCTTCTTCGAGCGCGACGGTGCACTGCCCCTTGGCCACAACGAACGTTGCCGAAGTCGAGTCCTGCACCGCCACGCTGTGCGGCAGCGTAATCGTGTGCCGCTGCAACGGCTGGCCCGGGCACTGCAGCACCAGCTGCTTCACCGCAGCGGTGACGCCGGTGTTGATCGGCCCGTTCGGGTTGCGGTACTGCAGGCGAAGACGCACCTGCCCGGCCTTGGCCGAGGTGAACTGCCAGCGATCCTCGCCCTTCAGCACCTGCTGCGGACCGACGCAGACCGTCGGGCTGTGCAGCGATTCCAATGCGTTGTCGCGCCGGGTCAGGCTGAGGCAATGCTGCAGGCCATCGTCACTGATGTGCGCCTGGCCGTTGCTGGCGGTGAGCGCGCGACCGTCCTGCCACAGCACCTGGCCGGCAGCGACCTCAACGTTCCAGCCCCTGTCCTTGCGCCGCGCCTGCGGTGCGGCCGGCGTGGCCGGTGCGCGCGCATTGGCGTCGGCCGTCATCGCTACGCTGCGCGGCGCCGCTGCTGCGGGGACCAGCTGCACGGTGGTGGTGGCACCACGCGTCGTCACCTTGCCCGCTACCAGCAATCCATCGGCCAGCTGCTTCGGCCGCTCCAGCACATAACGCTTGCCGTTGGCCTCCAGGGAGATGCGGCGTTGCTTGCCGAACAGTTCGGGCACCAGCACGGCCGGCAGCTTGGGCTGCACGCGGCCATCGTCCTGCACGCCGAACACGCCCTCGACCACCATCGACAGATAGCCGGCCACCGACCACAGCTGGCGTTCGGAATTGACCACCGGGCCGCTCAGTGCGCCTTCCCCGACATGCACGGCCTGGCTGACCAGCTCGTAGTTTTCCATGTTGGAGCCGGCCAGCGCGGCGCCCTGCATCAACGAGCGGATTTCGGCGGCGATGCGCGGCGCATCATCCAGCTGCCGCGCCGCGCGCAGCGAGTACGCACTGACGAACGGCCAGATCGCGCGATTGTGGTAGATCGGCTGCTGCGCCTCCTGCGGCCACACCACCGGGCTGCCGGCCGGGCCCATCGGATACGCCGCCAGCGCACGCCGCGCGCGCTCCGGCGGCAGCACCCCGGCCAGGATGCCCAGCGAAAGGCCGAGCAGATCCACCTTGGCGTACGGCACCGGGTGCGCGGCTTCACCGATGTAACTCATGTACCGGCCGATGTCTTCGCGCCAGAAGCGCGTATCGATCTGCTGCGCCAACGCATCGGCCCACGCCTTGTACTCGGCCGCGCGGGCATCGCCGTGCTGCCCGGCCAGGCGTTCGGCCAGGCGCAGTGCCTGGTAGTGCAGCACGTTGGTGGACAGTGCGTAGGAATCACCGATGAAGCGCACGTCCTCGCGGGTCCAGTCCGGATAGGTCTGCTCGCGCCAGTCCAGGAACGAGGTCTCGCCGCGGTACAGGCCCATCTGCGCGTCGAACACCATCGCGCGGTCCTGCGCCAGCGTGCCCTGCAGCGCCTGCCAGACCTGGTCGGCAAACGCTCGGTCCTCCAGCAGGTGGCGTGCCGCCAGGAACCACACCACGCGGTCGCTGCTGATCGGCCAGCTGCCGCCGGAACCGGTGTCCTGCGCCACGAACAGGCCGGGCGTACGCCCGTCACGGGCTGCCGACAGCTTGAACTGCAGCGACTGCCGGGTGCGCTGCGGGTCCAGACGTGCCAGTGCCAGATCGGCGGCGAAGCTGACATCGCGGGTCCACACATAGGGCCAGCGCGCGCCGGTCTGGAAGCACTCGCACGGCACCGGCCGCCCTTCGTCGAACGCGGGATCGCGAATCGCGTCCACGCGGTCCTGGTCCATCTCCTGCTGGGCCAGCGCGAACAGGGCATCGAACATCACGCTGCCGGTCTGGCTGCGCATCGGTGCGGCTGCGATCTGCACTGCGCCCTTCGGCGCATGCAGCACGAAGCTGCCCTTGGCAGCGGCTTCGGCGCGCGCATGGCGTCCGTCGAATTGCAGGTCGGCCGCCTGCGCGGTCGATCCCAGCGCTGCCCCCAGGGCAGCGGTCAGGCAAATGATCTTCAGCATCGAAGCGGCGGACCGGCTTGCGCCCGTCGGCCTCCCTCCCTCTCTGCACGCGTTGTAGGTCCGCACCACCATTGCCGGTGGGCGGGCGCGGCCCCTCCCTCAAGGTGCCTTGGCCCCATGGTAGACGCGGGGCTGTCGGCTGCGTCCAGCTGCATACGTATTCATGGCGTCACGCGGTAGCGCACCCGCCGCGCTGGCTTATGGTCCGGGTCTGCCAACGGCGCCTTGGGAGGGGAAATGCCGATGCCACACACGGTTGTACGCGCGCTGTTCGCGCACATGCTGGGCCTGGCCCTGATCGGATGGGCCACGCTGGTACAAGCCGCGCCGCAGGTGGCCAGCGTCGAATCGCCGGGCAAGGTGCTGAAGGTCAGCCTGGTGCTGGACGGCGGCACCGCGCGCTACCGCGTCGAGCGCCTGGGCGACACTGTGGTGGAGGATTCGAAGCTCGGCTTCGCCCTGCGCGACGGTCGCCTGGACCGCGATTTCGCCCTGCTGGGCCAGCAGCGGCGCAGCGTTGATGACACCTGGGAACAGCCGTGGGGCGAACGCCGGCTCACCCGCAACCACTTCAACGAGCTGACCGTCCAGCTGACCGAAGCCACCGGCAGCAAGCGCCGGCTGGATGTGGTGTTCCGCGTCTACGACGATGGCCTCGGCTTCCGCTATGTGTTCCCTGAGCAACCGAACCTGCGCGAGGCGATCATCGATGACGAACTGACCGAGTTCGCCATCGCGCCTGAATCCACCGCTTGGTGGATCCCCGCCGGCGAACCGATCCACTACGAATACCTCTACCAGCGCACGCCGCTACGCGAAGTACCGCTGGTGCACACGCCGATGACCCTGCGCAGCCGCGATGGCCTGCACGTGGCGATCCACGAGGCCGCGCTGGTGGACTATGCCGGCATGTGGCTGCGGCGCACCGAGGCGCAGCGCCTGCGCGCGCAGCTCTCGCCCTCGGCCGAAGGCTGGAAGGTACGCCGCGCCCTGCCCTTCGCCACGCCGTGGCGCACGCTGCAGATCGCCGACCGTGCCGGTGGTCTGGTCGAATCGGACCTGATCCTCAACCTCAACGAACCCAACGCGCTGGGCGATGTGAGCTGGGTGAAGCCAGCCAAGTACCTGGGCGTGTGGTGGTCGATGCACCTGGACAACGAGAGCTGGGCGACCGGGCGGAAGCATGCGGCTACCACCGCCAAGACGAAAAAAGTCATCGACTTCGCCGCCGCGCACGGCTTCCGTGGCGTGCTGGTGGAGGGTTGGAACCCGGGCTGGGACGGCATGTGGGTGGGCAATGGTTATGACTTCGATTTCACCCGGGCCACGCCCGATTTCGACATTGAAGCGCTGTCGGCATATGGCCTGAAGAAGGGCGTACACCTGATCGGCCACCATGAAACCGGCTGCGCCATCGAGCACTACGAGGACCAGCTGGGCGCCGCGCTGGACCTGTATGCACGGCTGGGCGTAGACCAGTTCAAGACCGGCTACGTCTGTGACGACGGCCAGGTCGACCGCCGCAATTCGACGGGGGGCCCACTGTGGCGCGAGTGGCATGACGGGCAGTTCATGGCCCGCCACCATCTGAAGGTGGTGGAGGAAGCCGCGCGCCGGCACCTGTCGGTGAACCCGCATGAGCCGATCAAGGACACCGGCCTGCGCCGCACCTACCCCAACTGGATCTCGCGCGAAGGCGCACGCGGCATGGAGTACAACGCCTGGGGCCAGCCGCCGAACCCGCCGGAGCATGAGGTCAACCTGGTGTTCACCCGCATGCTGGCCGGGCCGATGGATTACACCCCCGGCATCCTCAGCCTGAAGGGCCGCCACGGCCAGGCCATTCCCAGCACGCTGGCCCGCCAGCTTGCCCTGTACGTGGTGCTGTACAGCCCGATCCAGATGGCCGCGGACCTGCCCGAACACTACCTGCAGCATCGCGAGGCGTTCCGTTTCATCGAGGACGTGGCGGTGGACTGGGAGCAGAGCCGCGTGCTCGATGGCGAAGTGGGCGACTACGTGACGATCGTGCGCCGCGACCGCAACAGCCGCGACTGGTTCCTCGGCAGCATCACGGATGAACACGGACGCGTGCTGCCGGTATCGCTGGGCTTCCTGGAGCCGGGCGTGCGTTATCGAGCCGAGATCTACCGTGATGGTGAAGGCGCTGATTTCCGCAGCAACCCGTTCGCGTTCGCACGCGAAACCCGCGAGGTGACCAGCGCCGATGCACTGACGCTGGTACTGGCACCGGGCGGTGGCCAGGCCATTCGCTTCACGCCATCGGATTGATGAACGCCCCCGCGTGACGCTCGCCGGGCATGGCCCGGCGCTACCGTGGCGGGGGTCTGAAAGCGATTACATCCCTGCAAACGCCATTGAATACGTATGCAGGGTGATTCCCGCGAAGAACGCGCTGCCTACCATAGCGGCGACGACAGCGGCCACCGCGTCGCACGTTCACGGCCCCGCCGGAACGCTCACAAATCGATCTGCAACATTGCCTGGGAGGGGAAAATGTTGAACCACAAGCGCAGCGCGCTGAGCATCGCGCTGGCCGTTGTCCTGGCGCCGACGCTGGCGTCGGCACAGTCCACGCAGAGCACCACCACGCCGGCCGGCACCGCCGCCACCAACCTCGATACGGTGCAGGTCACCGGCATCCGCCGCGGCATCGAGAGCGCGATCGCGGTCAAGCAGGACGCCACCTCGGTGGTCGAAGCGATCTCCGCCGAAGACATCGGCAAGCTGCCCGACGTCAGCATCGCCGAGTCCATCTCGCGCCTGCCCGGCCTGGCCGCGCAGCGCGTGGCGGGCCGTGCGCAGGTGATCAGCGTGCGCGGCCTGTCGCCGGACTTCGCCACCACCCTGCTCAACGGCCGCGAAGTGGTCAGCACCGGCGACAACCGCGGCGTCGAGTTCGACCAGTACCCGTCCGAGCTGGTCAACGGCGTGACGGTGTACAAGACCCCGGACGCGGCGCTGGTCGGCCAGGGCCTGTCGGGCACCATCGACATGCAGACCGCGCGCCCGCTCAGCTTCGGCGAGCGCGTGATCGCGGTCAGTGGCCGCTACCAGAAGAGTTCGCTGGGCCGCGCCGCCAACGTCGATCCATACGGCAACCGCTTCAGCGCCAGCTACATCGACCAGTTCCTGGACAAGACCCTGGGCATCGCCATCGGCTACGCGCACAGCGACATGCCGATCCAGGAGAACCAGGTCGGCCTGTACGAGCCGTGGACCACCGAGCACACCGACAAGGGCGACCGTCCGGGCGTGGGCGTCGGCACCTACTTCTCCGATGGCATCAAGGCGCTGCGCCGCACCGGCAACAACAAGCGCGACGGCGTGATGGCGACGATCCAGTTCCGGCCGAACAACAGCTGGACCAGCACCTTCGATGCCTTCCACACCGAAGCCGAGCAGATCGACACCGCCAACCAGTTCGAGCTGAACCTCAGCAACTACAACGGCAACTACACCCCGGGCCTGCTGGTCAGCAACCCGCAGGTCAACGCCAATGGCTCGTTCACCGGCGGCACCGCCAGCGGCGTGTATCCGCTGGTGCGCGGCATGTACAACAAGCGCAAGGACAAGATCGATGCGTTCGGCTGGAACAACGAGTTCAACTTCGGCGGCGTCAAGCTGGTCGCCGACCTGAACTACTCCAAGGCCACGCGCGATGAGCTGAACCTGGAAAACAACCTGCAGCTGACCCCGATGCCACAGCTGGATACGGTCGGCGTGTCGATCCGCCAGAACGGCTTCTCGCAGATCAGCCCGGGCCTGAACTACTCCAATCCCGATGCGCTGTTCCTGACCAACACCATCTACGGCTCCGGCTACGGCAAGGTGCCGCAGGTGGAAGACCGCCTGAAGGGTGGCAAGCTGGCCGCCACCATCGCGCTGCCCGATGCCATCGCGTCGTGGGCGCCGGACATCGACATCGGCGTGAACTACGCCGACCGCCGCAAGGTGAAGACCCAGTCCGAAGGCAACATCCTGCTGGGTGCGCAGGGCGATGCCAACATCGCCTCGGACCTGCAGTATCGCCCGGTCAACCTCGGCTTCGCCGGCCTCGGCACCATCCCGGCCTGGAACGTCCCGGCCGCGGTCGGCCGCTACATGACCTTCAACCCGGTCGACAACCTGGACTACCTGATTCCCAAGTCGTGGACGGTGCAGGAGAAGATCACCACCGCCTGGGCACGCCTGAACATCAACGCCGACATCGGCGACGTCGGCGTGCGCGGCAACATCGGCGTGCAGATGCAGCACACCGACCAGAGCTCGGATTCGCGCTACTGGGACAGCTCGCAGTCGGCCGGCAATAACGTGCAGCCGTACTCGAACGGCCGCACCTACAACGATTGGCTGCCGAGCCTGAACCTGGCCTTCCTGTTCCCGCACCAGCAGACGCTGCGCTTCGCCGTCGCCAAGCAGGTCGCACGCCCACGTGTGGACCAGATGCGCGCCGGCCTGGAGTTCGGCGTGGACACCGGCACCGGCCGCCCCGGCGGCAGCGGCGGCAATCCGCTGCTGGACCCATGGCGTGCCACCGCTCTGGACCTGTCCTATGAGAAGTACTTCGGCGAGAAGGCCTACGTGGCCGCCGCGATCTTCTACAAGGACCTGAAGAGCTACGTCTACACCCAGTCGGTCGATAACTACGACTTCACCGCGCTGCTGGGCAGCTACGTGCCGCCGCCGGGCATGACCGCACCGGTGCTGACCACCGGCACCTTCTCCGCGCCGCAGAACGGCAAGGGCGGCACGCTGAAGGGCCTGGAGCTGACCGCATCGTTCCCGCTGGAGATGCTGACCGACAGCCTGCGCGGCTTCGGCGTGCAGGCCAGCGCGACCTTCAACAAGAGCGACATCACCATCCTGGATCCGGAGAGCGCCTCCAGCGTGGGCAGTGACCCGATCAGCCTGCCGGGCCTGTCCAAGCGCGTGTACAACTTCACTGCCTATTACGAGCGCAGCGGTTTTGAAGCACGCGTCAGCCAGCGCCGCCGATCGGACTTCATCGGTGAGATCGGCAACTTCAACGGCAACCGCAGCCTGCGCTATGTCGTCGGCGAAAACGTGACCGATGCGCAGGTCAGCTACACCTTCAGCGACAGCAGCGCCCTGCGTGGCCTGACCCTGCTGCTGCAGGGCAGCAACCTGACCAACGAGCCGTACCGCACCTACGCCGGCAGCAAGGACCGCCCGCTGGAGTACATCGAATGGGGCCGCACCTACATGCTGGGCGTGAACTACAAGTTCTGACCACAGCCGGGTAGTGCCGGCCGCTGGCCGGCAACCACCCCATCGGTAGCGCCGGGCCATGCCCGGCGACGGAAGCCAGGAGCAGGACCGGAAACCCGCTGCGCAGGCAGCGGGTTTTCTTTCGCCCGGTCACCGGCATGCCACCGACCGGCGCCCGGCCATGCCGCTCACAAAAAAGGGACGGGGCGCTTCGGCCCCGTCCCCGCAAGTACCGCCACCGGAGAAAACGGTCAGCTGCGTCGGGCGCAATACACCGCGCGCGGCGGCAGCTGGAGTTCGTTGCCCTGCACCGTGCCCGCATCCGGGCCCGGTACCGCCACCTGCTGCCAGTTCCCCGGCGGCAGCGGATGGGTCGCCGCCTCGGCCGACAGGTTGAAGGCCAGCAGGAGGGTTTCATCTGCAAGCATACGCTCGAACAGCAGCACAGGCTCGGCGCTTTCAAGGAATCTGATGCTGCCGTGCAGGAGGGCCGGCTGGGTATGCCGCCAGGCCAGGAACGCGCGGAACGCCGCCAGCACCGAATGCGGGTCGCGCTCCTGCACGGCCACCGCCGCCGCGCGGTGCTCGGCCGGGATCGGCAGCCAGGGCTGCCCGGTGGTGAAACCCGCTAACGGCGCATCGGTCCATGGCAGCGGGGTACGGCAGCCGTCACGGCCCTTGAAATTCGGCCAGAAGGTGATGCCATACGGGTCCTGCAGGGCCTCGAACGGTACCTCGGCCTCGGCCAGGCCCAGCTCCTCGCCCTGGTACAGGCAGACCGAGCCGCGAAGCGAGCACAGCATCGCCACCAGCATCCGCGCCAGGCGCGGATCGGCCGGGTGACCGCCCCAGCGGCTGACCGCACGCTCCACGTCGTGATTGGACACCGCCCAGCACGGCCAGCCTTCGGTCATCGCCGCTTCCAGCCGCGAGACCGTATCGCGGATGTAGGCCGCGCTGTAGTCGTCCACCAGCAGCTCGAAGCTGTAGCCCATGTGCAGGCGGCCATCGCGGGTGTACTCGGCCGTGGTGGCCAGCGAGTCTTCCGAAGAGATCTCGCCCAGGCTGACCGCCCCCGGGTATTCGTCCAGCAGCGCGCGCAGGCGCTCCAGGAACGGCAGGTTCTCCGGCTGCGTGTTGTTGTAGTAGTGGTACTGGTAGGCGTACGGGTTGTCCGGGCTGAAGCCGCGCCCCACCCGCTTGTCGGCGGGCTTGGCCGGGTTGTCACGCAGCTGTGCGTCGTGGAAGCAGAAGTTGATCGCATCCAGGCGGAAGCCATCCACGCCGCGGTCCAGCCAGAAGCGCACATTGTCCAGGGTGGCCTGCTGCACATCCGGGTGATGGAAGTTCAGGTCCGGCTGGTCGACCAGGAAGTTGTGCAGGTAGTACTGCTCACGGCGCGGCTCCCACTGCCAAGCGCAGCCACCGAACAGCGACAGCCAGTTGTTGGGCGGGGTGCCATCCTCGCGCGGGTCGGCCCAGACGTACCAGTCGGCCTTCGGATTGCTGCGGTCCTGGCGGCTCTCGCGGAACCACGCATGCTCGATCGAGGTGTGGCTCAGCACCTGGTCGATCATCACCTTCAGGCCCAGGCCGTGGGCCTTGGCCAACAGGCGGTCGAAGTCGTCCAGGCTGCCGAACAGCGGATCAACGTCGCGGTAATCGGCGATGTCGTAGCCGAAGTCGGCCATCGGCGACTTGAAGAACGGCGAGATCCAGATTGCATCCACGCCCAGCGCGGCAATGTGGTCCAGGCGCTGGATGATGCCGGGCAGATCGCCCACGCCATCGCCGTTGGCATCGAGGTAACTGCGCGGGTAGATCTGATAGATGACGGCTCCGCGCCACCATGGATAGTGCGACATCGACAGCCCCCCTCCGGGCATGCGGGACCCGCCGGCAGCGGGCCGAAATCCTGATCCGGCAAGCTTAGCGGCGGGCTCCCGGGCATGGCGCAACCTGCATACGTATTCACGCGGAGGGCCGCGCAGGCCGGGCTGGAATTGCCGCGCGGACCGGTTTGCGCCCGAATTCACGGCCAGCGCCTATAATCGGTGGTGAGCCTGAAAGCCTGATCGCATGACCATCACCGAAGACACCCGTCCCGCCCTGGGCCTGCCCCAGATCCAGTCGCTTGCCGCGGCCGACATGGCCGCCGTCGACGCCCTGATCCGGCGCCGGCTGTCTTCGGACGTCGTGCTGATCAACCAGATCGCCGACCACATCATTTCCGCCGGCGGCAAACGCCTGCGCCCGATGCTGGTGATGCTGGCCGGCCACGCGGTGGGCCAGGCCGGCCCGGAACACCACCAGCTGGCGGCGATCATCGAGTTCATCCACACCTCCACCCTGCTGCACGATGACGTGGTGGACGAATCCAGCCTGCGCCGCGGCCGCAGCACCGCCAACGCGCTGTGGGGCAACGCGCCGAGCGTGCTGGTCGGCGACTTCCTGTACTCGCGCAGCTTCCAGCTGATGGTCGAGCTGGAGCGCATGTCGGTGATGCAGATCCTGGCCGATGCCACCAACCGCATCGCCGAGGGTGAGGTGTTGCAGCTGCTGCACGTGCACAACCCCGATACCGACGAAGCCGCGTACCTCCGCGTGATCGAGCGCAAGACCGCGGTGCTGTTCGCCGCCGGCACCCGCCTGGGCGCGCTGGCCAGCGGCGTGGACGAAGCCAAGCAACAGGCCCTGTTCGACTACGGCATGCACCTGGGCTACGCGTTCCAGATTGCCGACGACGTGCTGGACTACTCGGCCAACGCCGAGGAGCTGGGCAAGAACCTGGGCGACGACCTCGCCGAGGGCAAGGCCACGCTGCCGCTGATCCACGCGATGGCCCACTCCGACGACGCTACCCGCGAACGCCTGCGCACCATCGTGCAGGACGGCGACGCCTCGGCGATGCCGGAAGTGCTGGCCGCGATCCGTGCCACCGGCGGCCTGGAGTACAGCCGCGCGCGTGCCGAGGAATATGCCGAAGCCGCCGAGCGCGCGCTCGATGGCCTGGGCGACAACGATGCCGTGGCCGCCCTGCGTGGCCTGGCCCGCTACGCGGTGCAGCGCTCGCATTGACCGGTAGTGCCGACCAACGGTCGGCACCTACCAAACCAGCATTCCGGTGGGTGCCGACCGTTGGTCGGCACTGAAACGGTCGCATTGACCGCATCTGGTAGTGCCGGCCGCTGGCCGGCATTCCCGATGACATCCGCAGCATCATGAGGTTGCCGACCAGCGGCCGGCACTACCACTGCACGAATCAACGTTTCTCGAAGCGCTCCTCGAAGAACTCATCCAGCGCCTTCCACGCGCGCTTGGCCGCCCGCTCGTTGTACTGGCACCCCGGCGGCCTGTTGGCGTCGCGCTCGGCGAAGCAGTGCACCGCACCGCTGTAGTTGGTGAACTCCCAATCGACCTTGGCCGCGTCCATTTCCTTCTGGAAGCCAGCGATGTCCTCGGCGCTCACGCTCCTGTCGTCGGCGCCGTTGAGCACCAGCACCGACGGATGGCTGCCACCGGCCTGCGCCGGCAGCGGTGAACCCAGCCCGCCGTGCAGGCTGACCACAGCGGCCAGCGGCGCACCGGCGCGAGCCAGCTCCAGCACCGTGGTGCCACCGAAACAGAAACCGACCGCACCGATCCGGCTGGCATCCAGCGGTACCTTGCCGGCCTGCGCCTTGAGCACGTTCACCGCTTCCAGTGCACGCGCGCGCAGCAGCGGCCGGTCGTTGCGCAGCTTGCTGGCCACCGGCCCCGCCTCCGCATCGGTCCTCGGCCGCACGTCCTTGCCATAGACATCGGCCACCAGCACCACGTAGTCATCGCCGGCCAGCTGCTTGGCCTTCTCGACTGCCGACTCGTTCACACCCTTCCAGTTCGGCACCATCACCAGGCCCGGGCGCTTGTCGTTGTCCCCATCGTCATAGACCAGCACACCACTGAAGGTCGTGCCCTGGTGTTTCCACTCCACCGGCTGCGTCTTCATCGCCGCCCACGCCGGCATCGCCGCCAGCCCCAGCATCACCGCCACACCGCATCGCCAACGATTCATGCGCCTGCTCCGCAAGAAAAAGGGGACGGAGGGGATTAAGCCGTATTCGCCCCTCCCGCGTCGCATTCTGCATTGGCGGCGTGACGCAGGTGTGGTTGGATACGACTTGATCCCCTCCGTCCCCTTTTTTCGCATGACTCTTGTTGATCGCTTTCTGTCTGGCCTGATCCCGCGTTTGCCTGCCGAGGATGCCCCGCAGTGGGTCCACGTGCAGGGCGCCAGCGCTGAAGACCTGCAGCGCCTGCGTGTGCAGTGGCCGCAGGTGCCGGACAGCCTGGTGGAACTCCTATCGCGCGTGGATGGCACGCACTACCGGGAGTACCCCGGCGGCAAGGTCTGCGTACTGATGCTGGGCTCGGACGTGGAGGACGGTGGCTACCCGTACTACCTGCGATCGGTCGCCCAGATCTTCGAGGACCAGCAGCGGTGGGACGACAGCATCCGTTCCATCTACGAAGAGTGGCTGGATGACGAACCGGAGATTCTCGGCGAGGGCATCAACGCGGATCTGCCGATGAGCCGCCGGCTGTGTTTCTCGCACTGCATGAACAACGGCGGCACCTCGATGCTGTACCTGGATTTCGATCCCGCGCCAGGCGGCACCGTCGGCCAGGTGGTGCGCTACCTGCATGACCCGGATAGCTACACGGTCATCGCACCCAGCTTCGATGCGTACCTGCAGCAACTGATTGATCGCGATTACGCGTTCATCCTGCATGAGGACTGAAATCCAGCCGAGCATGGGCTCGGCTCTACAGTAGATCCACTCCATGCGTGGATGGCGGGTTCACCCGCGCTCGATCCAATGCAACGTGCCCGGCATGAGCGCCAGCAGGTCCGCTGCGGCCAGCTGATTCCGCGGCCAGTGGCGTTCCGGCGGCTTCGGCTGCCGGGCACCCACCGAACCGTCGTAGTCGCGCACCAGCAGGCCGATGCGCGCGGCTCCGGCCCGCAACAGCGCGTCGATACGCTGTAACCACTGGCCGGCATCGTCCAGCGCTTCATCGCGGCGTGCCTGCTGATCCTGTTCATGCCGCGCCAACTGCGCGGCCAGCGCGCGGGCGATCTTGGCTTCGCTCCAGCCCTTCTTCCGCCAGCGCTCGGCATCGCCCTGCCATTCCGGCTCCGCCTGCGCCGAGGCCAGCGCGGTGCCACAATCGCAGTGCGCTGCGCTCAGCCACGGCTGCCAGCCGGGCCCGACGGCCGCCTGCAGACTGGGAGAATCCTGTACGAACAGGCGTCGGCCGCTGCGCTCCATGATCGTGGCGGCTTTCACGTGCGCAAACGAGGTGGGCAGGAACAGTGTGACGAAGGTGCACATGCGGGTATCCGGGTCCGTCCGGGGATGCGCCGATGGTAACTCGCCGGGGTCAGAGCCCTTTCCTGCGGAAAGGGATTCGACCCCGATCCGGCGGATCAGGCGATGCCCAACCCCGGAATCGCGCTGATGCTGTCCGGGTCAAACCCGGCCAGTTCGGCGAAATGACGGCCACGGGCCACGTAGTCGCGGTAGGCCCCGAAGCTCGGCGCGCCCGGTGACAGCAGCACGACCCCGCCCTGCTCGCCCAGCGCGGTACGTGCCAGCGCCATCGCCTCCGCAAGATCGCCCGCCGCGTGCAGGCCGAAGCGACCGGCATCGGCCAGCGGCTGCAGCATGGCATGGATGCGCGGGCCGTTGCTGCCCATGGTCACGATCTCCACCGGCGGCACATCGTGCGCCATGTGCTGCATGAAATCGGTCCAGTCCAGGCCACGGTCGTGCCCGCCTACCAGCAGCGCGATGCGCTGGCCAGCGAAGCACTCCAGCGCGGCCAGGCTGGCGTGGGGCGTGGTGCTGATCGAATCGTTGACGTAGGTCAGGCCATCGGCCACGCCGATGCGCTGCAGGCGGTTCGGCAGCGGGCGGAAATCCTGCACCGCCGGTGCCAGCGCCACCGCGTCCAGGCCCAGTGCCTCCAGCGCGGCCAGCACCGCGCACAGGTTGCCGCGGTTGTGACGGCCCGGCAGCGGCGTGTTGCGGGTATCGAACACGGCCTGCTCACCGTGATGCACGATGTCGCCCCGCATGTGCCAGCCCTGCGGCTGGTTGAACCAGACCACCTCACTCTCGGGCAGCGACAGTGCCGCCAGGTGCGGATCTGCGGCATTGAGCACGACGATGCGCGGTGCGGCTTCAGTCACCAGCCGCAGCTTGTCCTCGATGTAACGCTGTTCGCTGCCGTGCCAGTCCAGGTGTTCCGGGAACAGGTTCAGCACCACGGCCACCTGCGGGCGGGCGCCACTGCGCGCCACCTCACCGGTCTGGTAGCTGGACAGTTCCACCGCCCAGTACTCGGGCGCGGGCTGCGGATCCAGCACTTCAAGCAGCGGCAGGCCGATGTTGCCGACCAGTCCGGTGCGATGCCCGGCGGCCCGCAGCAGGTGCGCGACCAGCGCGGTGGTGGTGCTCTTGCCCTTGGTGCCGGTCACGCACACGGTGTCGTGCACGATGCCATCGTCAGCCGCGTGCTCCGCAAACCACAGCGCGGTGCCGCCGATGAAGGTGGTGCCCTGCTCTGCCGCCGCCAGCGCGATCGGCTGGTAAGGGCTGATGCCGGGCGACTTGATCACCACATCGAACGCGGCCAGCGCTTCGGCCGAGGGTTCGCCAAGTACCTGCAGCGCGCCCTGCGTTTCCGCACGCGCGGCTTCGGCTTCAGCGGCCGGGCAGAACAGGCTCAGGCCAAGCGTTGGCAGGCGCTCACGCAGCACCGCAAACGCGGCGCGGCCCTCACGGCCCCAGCCCCACAGCGCGACGCGCTTTCCTTCAAGCTTCGAAATCTTCACGCACCCGTTCCCACAGCGCAGCCGGAACGCGGTGCTCGCCCTGCAGCTGCAGCAGCGGTGCCAGTTCCAGTTCGGCGGCATCCAGCTGCGGCTGGATCTCGTTGCAGAAGCGCTTCACCAACAGGTCTTCCTTCCATTCCGGGCGCTGCGCCAAGGTCGCCATCGCCGCACGCGATTCGCGGCCTTCGCCCACGCACTCGAACGGCTTGTGGTCCTGGAATTCCAGCAGCGCGTCGAAGCCACCGGCCTGTTCGGCATCGTCCAGCAGGTTGCGGCCAAAGATGCGCACTAGGCGCGTCTTGGGCATGAACGGGGCCAGCGCCAGGAAGACGAAATGGCACTTCGGGCAGACGCCGCACCAGCGGTTCACCGGGCGCTCGCCGAGGATGTGGAAATTGCGGTTGCAGCTGGAGAAGTGCGCGTCGTAGAAATCGGTCTTGGCGAACTGGCGGGCCACCGCCAGCTCGGACATCGGGCGCAGCAGCGAGTAGTACTGCAGGTCCGCCGCCACGTACTTCCGCACATGGCTGCCGAACGCCTGCTCGCAGGCCCAGCCCTTGGACCACTGGTGATTCACTTCGCCGGTGCCCGGAATCTGGCTGCCGTAGCTGGCCGAACGCTCGTTGGAGAACACGACCTGGTCCACGCCGTGCAGCAACGCGGCCAGCACCATGATTGCCGAGTTCACCACCGTCACCGGGATATGGCCGTTCCAGGCGCCTTGGCGGTTCAACTCGAACAGTTCCGGCGCCAGCGTGCGGCCCAGGTTCAATGTCGGCAGGCCGGTGCGCTCAGCGCACGCACGGATCAGCTGCGAGCCACCGATCCAGGTCACGGTCTCGTCCACGCCGGCACGGCGCAGCGCTTCGATGCTCACCAGCGAATCCTTGCCGCCGCCGATGGCCACCAGCGCGTGCGGCCGCAGACCCAGCGCCGGCGCCTGCACGGCCTCGCCCTGCACCGGCAACCGGAAGCGGCCGCGCAGGTTCAGACCGTTGCGGTAGGCGAATTCGCCCAGGCCGTTGAGGTAAATGGTTTCCACCAGCGCGGCGGTATCGGCATCGATGCTGTAGCTGTCGATGCTGACCGTATCCGGTACGCCGGCCTTGTAGTAGCTGACGCCGGCGATCAGGTGCAGCAGCTGCAGCGCGCGCTGCACGGCGGCGGCGCGCGCCTCGTCCAACACGAACGGAGCACCGGGCACGGTGATGGTTTCCACCATCTCCGGGCCGTCGTCGAAGGCGTAGACCAGCCGGGCCACGCCGGTATCCGCTGCGAAGTCGCAGCGGACGAAGCGGAAGCGGGAAACCTGGTGTTTGTCGAAAGCAGTCATGGTGTATCCGGTCAGGCACGGGCCCGCGCGAGGGCGCGGGGCGTGTCGGTGGGCGGGTGCAGGGCGCGCGCGGTGGTCATTCGATCACGTCTTCGCGCGGCAGCATCCGCTGGTTGTAGGTGTTGGCCATCACATAGCCGTAGGCACCGGCATCTGCGATCAGCATCACGTCGTCCGGCGCGGTGGACACCGGCAGCTTGCGGCGCTTGCCGAACACATCGCTGGATTCGCAGATCGGGCCGACCACATCGAACGCCGCTTCGGCATAACCGCCCTGGCGGCTGAGGTTCTCGATGTCATGCCAGGCGTCGTACAGCGCCGGGCGCATCAGTGCATTCATGCCGGCATCCAGGCCGACGCGGCGCACGCCCTCCTTTTCCACCACCTGGGTGACATGGGTCAGCAACACGCCGGACTCGGCCACCAGGTAGCGGCCCGGCTCGATCGCCAGGCGGAATGCCGGATGGAGTGCCTTGACCTCGGCCAGGCCCTCGGCCCAGGCGTCCAGGTCAAACGGCTCGTCTTCGTCGCTGTACGGAATCGGCAGTCCGCCACCGATGTCGATGGTCTGCACGCTGCCGATGCGGCGGGCGAAACCGGCCAGCTCATCGCACATCAGGCGCCAGTGCTGCGCGGTCTCCACGCCACTGCCCAGGTGCGCATGCAGGCCGACCACGCGGCTGCCCAGGTCGGTGGCCGCGCGCACGAACTCGTCGACGCGGGCGATCGGCAGGCCGAACTTGGACTCCTTGCCGCCGGTGCGGACCTTGGCGTGGTGGCCTTCGCCACGGCCCAGGTCGACACGCAGCCACAGCTCGCGGTTGCGGAACAGGTCCGGCCAGCGCTGCAGCGCTTCGACGTTGTCGACGGTCACGGTCACGCCCAGCGCGAACGCCGCCTCGTACTCGCTGCGCGGGCAGAAGCTGGGGGTGAACAGCACGCGCTTGGGCGACAGTTCCGGCAGGTGCTGGAACACATGCTTCAGCTCGCCGTGCGACACGCACTCCAGGCCGAAGCCTTCGGCTTCCAGCAGCTGCAGGATGGCCGGGTGGCTGTTGGCCTTGATCGCGTAGTAGCGCTGGTCGATCGGCTTGATCGCGGCCAGCGCGCGGGCGCGGGCGCGCACCGTCGGCAGGTGGTAGACGTAGCGCGGCGTACCGGCATCGGCCAGCTGCAACAGGTGGGCACGCTGGCCCCGCCACCACGGCGTGCCACGCGGGCGCACGGTGCCGGCGATTTCGCGCCAGCGCGGGCCGAACACCTCGGTCTCTTCCACCGGCATCGCACCGCTGTCGATCAGCTCGGCGTGCAGCACCGGCAACAGGCCATCGGCATCGGCTTCGTCGATGACGAAGGTCAGGTTCAGGTCGTTGGACGACTGCGAGATCATGTGCACGCGCTCGCGGCCGAAGGTGGCCCACACGTCCGACAGCTTGTGCAGCAGCGAGCGCATGCCACGGCCAACCAGGGTGATGGCCGCGCACGGCACGATCACCTTCACCTTGCAGATCTGCGACAGGTCGGCCGACAGCGCGGCCAGCACATCGGTGTTGACCAGGTTCTCGGACGGGTCCAGCGACACCGTGACGTTGGTTTCGGCCGAACCGATCAGGTCCACCGACAGGCCGTGCTTCTTGAACAGGTTGAACACATCGGCCAGGAAGCCGACCTGCTGCCACATGCCGATGCCTTCCATCGACACCAGCACGATGCCGTTGCGGCGGCTGATCGCCTTCACCCCCGGCACCGGTGCGGCGCTGCCATCGATGCTGGTGCCCGGCAGTTCCGGGCGCTCGGTATCGAGGATGGCCATCGGCACGCCGGCATCGCGGCACGGCTTGATCGAGCGCGGGTGAAGCACCTTGGCGCCGGTGGTGGCGATTTCCTGCGCTTCGTAATAGTCCAGGCGGGTCAGCAGGCGCGCGTCCGGCACATCCTTCGGGTTGGCACTGAACATGCCCGGCACATCGGTCCAGATCTCCACCCGGCTGGCGCCGAGCAGCGCACCGAAGTACGCCGCCGAGGTATCCGAGCCACCACGGCCGAGGATGGCGGTACCGCCATCGGCATGCCGCGAAATGAAGCCCTGGGTGATCAGCAGGCGGGTCGGCTGCGCGCGGAAGCGCTGCACCCACTCCGCGTCTGCGCGCCACTGGCAGTTCACCGACAGCCGCTGCGACCAGTCGCTCTGGTTCGGCTGCGGCGGCATCGCGTCCAGCCACTGGCGAGCATCCATCCAGCCCATGTCCAGGCCCGAGGCGCGCAGGTAGGCCGCGCCCAGGGTGGAGGACAGCAGCTCGCCCTGGCCCAGCACTTCGGCCTGCCAGTCGAGCGGACGGGTGGCTGCACGCGCATCGTCGAGCAGGCCCTGCAGCGCGGCCAGCCGTTCGGCCAGCACCTCGCGACCCAGGCCGAGTTCGGCCAGGAAGCCTTCATGGCGTTCGACCAGCGCTGCCACGCGGTCCCGGCTATCGGGCGCGCCGTCGGCAATCGCGGTCAGTTCGTTGGTGACCCCGGACAGCGCCGATACCACCACCAGCACGCGCGAGCCGGTCTCTTCCGCGCGTTTTTTCGCCAGCTTCCCGATCGTGTCCCAGCGGTGACGACGCGACACCGAAGTGCCGCCGAACTTCAGTACGATCCAACGATCGACAAGGGGGGAAGCTGACATGGATTGGCTATGTAGAATGTGGGGAAGCCGCCCTCGAGGGCGGAACCTTTGATTCTAAGCGCAATATCCCCGTAGATGGCCGTCCTCCGTTACCTGCAGCTCGATGTCTTCGCCGCCCGCCCCGGCACCGGCAACCCGCTGGGCGCCATCCTGGACGCCGACGGGCTCTCCAGCAGCCAGATGCAGGCCCTGGCTACCTGGCTGAACCTCTCCGAGACGGTGTTCTTCCTGCGCCCCACCGCGCCCGGCGCCGATTACCACATCCGCATCTTCACTCCGACCCGCGAGCTGGCGTTTGCCGGCCACCCCAGCGTCGGCGCGGCCTGGGCGGCGGTGAGCTGCGGCTTGGCCCAGCCTCGCGACGGCGCCCTGCTGCAGCAATGCGTGGCAGGGTTGCTGCCAGTACGGGTGAGCGGCCCGGCCGAGGCACTGGAGATCCAGCTGGCCAGCCCGCCGGCACGGCAACTGGACACGGCCGCGGACGGAGCACCCGAAACACTGCTGGCCCTCGCCGCCAACGGGCACGTGCCCGAACTCTGGGACAACGGCGCGCGCTGGTGGCTGTTGCCACTGCGCGATGCCGACGCCGTGCGCAGCCTGCTGCCGGACATGGCCGCGCTGGCCGACTGGAGCCTGGCCACCGATGCTACAGGCCTGGCCGTCTTCGCCGACGAGGCCAGCTCCGACCACACCCGCGTGGTGCGTGCCTTCTGCCCCGCTGATGCGCCCGCCGTGCCCGAGGATCCAGTGACCGGCAGTGCCAATGCGCTGATAGGCGCCTGGCTGCGGCAGCGGAATGCCCTGCCCGGCCGCGAGGGCCGCTACGTGGCCAGCCAGGGCCGCGAAGTGGGCCGCGATGGCCGCGTGCAGGTGCAGGTCGACGCGCAGGGCACGGTGTGGATCGGCGGCCAGGTGCAGCCGGTCATCGACGGCCAGATCCGTTGGCTGTAGAGCCGAGCCCACGCTCGGCTGCTTCTTCTCACACCCCGACACAGCCGAGCATGGGCTCGGCTCTACAACCGCGCGTTAAGCTGCGCGCCAACCGATCCTGGAGTTTCGCCCCTATGACCACCCGCCGTTTCCTGCAGCTGGATGTGTTCTCCCCGCGCGCCGGCGCTGGCAATCCGCTGGCCGTGGTGCTCGATGCCGAGGGCCTGGACGACGCCAGCATGCAGGCGATCGCGCGCTGGACGCGTCTGCCCGAGACCACCTTCGTGTTCCCGCCCCAGGCAGCCGGTGCCAGCTACCGGCTGCGCATGTTCAGCCCGCAGAAGGAAGTGCCGTTCGCCGGCCACCCCAGCGTCGGCACCGCGCATGCGGTGCTGCAGGTGGGCCTGGCCGGAGCGGTTGACGGTGTGCTGGTGCAGGACGGCATTGCCGGCGCGCTGCCGCTGCGCGTCAGCGGTGAGGGTACGCAACAGCGCATCGCCATCCGCACCCCGCGCGCGCAGCTGGCCGAAACTGCCGAGGCCTGCGATCCACGCCTGCAGGCTGCACTGAGGGGCTGGCCGCTGGGTTCGTTGCCGCCGGCGCGCATGCAGGGCGGGCGTAGCTGGTGGGTGGTGCAGGTGGCCGACGAAGCCGCGTTGCGCGCCCTGCAACCCGACTGGGATGCGGTGGCCGCACTGGCCGAGTCCACCGACAGCATGGGCGTGTTCGCCTATGCCTTCAGCGATGGCGGTGAGGGATTCGATCTGGCCGTGCGTGCCTTCGTCGGCAACGGTCGCCGCTTCGAGGACGCCGCCTCGGGTGCGGCCAATGCGGTGCTTGCCGCATGGCTGGACCTGCGCGACGCGCTGCCGCGTGGGCGGACGCCGTTCGAAGTCAGCCAGGGCCGCGAAGTCGGCCATGACGCGCGCCTGACCCTGCTGGTCGATGAGGATGGCGAGGTATGGTCAGGCGGCCAGGTGCAGACCGTCATCACCGGCACCATCGACTGGTAAAGGGACACTGTAGAGCCGAGCCCGCGCTCGGCTGCTCTCCGGCCAGATCACGGGAGCTGCAGAAGCCGAGCATGGGCTCGGCTCTACAGATGCGTCGGCTCAGCCCAGTTCGGCTTCCAGGCTGATCGGCACCGCACTGAGCGCCTTGGACACCGGGCAGTTCTGCTTGGCGTCATCGGCAATGGCGCGGAACTGCGTCGCGTCGATGCCAGGCACCACCGCCTTTACCTTCAGCCGGATCTGCGACAGCTGCGGGCCGCCTTCCATCGACAGGTCGACCTTGGCTTCGGTGTCCAGCGAGGTCGGGGTAAAGCCAGCCTCGCCGAGCTTGGCCGACAGCGCCATGGTGAAACAGCCGGCATGTGCGGCGGCAATCAGCTCTTCCGGATTGGTGCCCTTTTCGTCGCCGAAGCGGCTGTTGAAGCCGTAGCGGGTCTTGTCCAGCAGTCCACTCTGCGGCGTGCTCAGCTGCCCCTTGCCCGACTTCAGATCGCCTTCCCAGTGCGCGGTGGCGTGTCGCGAGATTCCCATTGTGCTGCTCCTGCGTGGCGGTGATGAACGGCCACCCTCGCATGCCACGCGTTAGCCCTGCGTCGCTCCGCCGCACGCCCCACGTCGCCCCCGACCCCGGAAGATGGACACTTCCTCGCCAGCGCGCAACGCATTTTCCTCTTGTTTTCAGTGGTTTCGCGCAGTGCACCAATGGGCAGGCGGCGGGCTTCGAGCACGCTGACACGCCCCCAGCCCCCACCGCCGGCCATGTACTGAATCGGCCTGGATATGAAAAAACATGCACTTTCCGCGCTTCGGGCTATTGGCGGCGCCCAAGAGTTGCCCTACATTGCGCTTGCCGACGGGGTTCGGCGCCGACCAAACAACCAACCGTTCACGGAACAGGAAACCATGGCAAAGACCGCTAAGAAGGCTGCCCCGAAGAAGGCAGTGAAGAAAGTCGCGACGAAGGCAGCCGCCAAGCCGGCCGCTCCGAAGCCGATCAAGGAAGTGCTGACCAAGTCCGGCCTGGTTGCACACATCGCTGAAGCCTCCGGCGTCGTCGCCAAGGACGTCCGCGCTGTGCTGGCCTCGCTGGAAAGCGCCGTCGCCTCCTCGGTGCACAAGAAGGGCGCTGGCTCGTTCACCCTGCCGGGCCTGCTGAAGATCACCACCGTCAATGTGCCGGCCAAGCCGAAGCGCAAGGGCATCAACCCGTTCACCAAGGAAGAGCAGTGGTTCGCTGCCAAGCCGGCCACCACCAAGCTGAAGGTGCGTCCGCTGAAGAAGCTGAAGGACGCCGCGCTGTAAGCGCGCGCCCCAACGCGGATTGCAACGGGACGGCTCTGGCCGTCCCGTTTTTTTTGCGCGCTTCCCGCGCCATGCGTGGATGCGCCGCCCCGGGGCCATCCGCAACACAGCGTTGCCGCATATCGGGAAACGACCGCTCAGGCCCGCCGTCACTGGCAGGGCGCGCCCTGTGCAGGCCCCGGAACGTACCGGGTGGAACACTGCGTGCGGCGCCAGCCGTCGCAGCCGGCCGTGGCCTTGCCTATGGTGAGCACATCCTCCACAGCTACGGCGAGCACCCCCATGGCCAGCCCCTCCACCCGCTACCGGATCTCGGTGACCCCCATCGAAAAGGACGGGTTGCAGTGCACCGGGCGCTGCACCATCGAACTGGAACATCGCGCCAGCCGAGACCTCATGCGCCTGCTGGAAGCGGCGCCGCGCACCGCTGGCGTCAGCGGCGACGAGCGCGCGACCCTGGTGATCGCCACCCAGCTGCTGCGCGACATCGTGCAGCGCCACGCCGAAACAGAAGGCCATGCCCTGGCCGCCATCGCCGCGCAGGTGCTGCCGGCGCTGGATGCACTGGAACAGCTGCCCTCCTCCCGCTGATCGCCGCACAGCCGATACACTGCCTCCTTCCGTTCGCCTCGGGGAGGAGGCTGGCATGCGCAGGTTCCTGATACTGATCGCACCACTGGTGCTGCTGGCCTGCTCCAGGCCGCCATCGCAATCCGACGCAGCGGATGCCGCACCGCCGGTAGCGGCCAGGACGACTGCCAGCACGAAGCCGCAGACCGCCGCAGCAAGCGATGCAGCGGCTGCGCGGGCCATCGATGTCGATCCCCTGTTTGCCGCCGTCGCGGCCGACGCCGAGCTGCCCGCGGCCATGCTCAACGCGTATGTCATGGCCCTGCTCAATCGCGATCGCAAGGCCGCCGACGCCGCGTGGACTTTCCCGCCCAGTGATGCCCGGCGCGCTGACGATGCCGCATTGCGCCAGCTGACGGACGTACGCAGCCTGCGCCTGACCAGCGAGCTGCCGATCGCGCGCGACGGCCACCAGCCGCCGCAGCTGCTGGAGGTTCCGGTGCGGATCCGCGCGGTGACTCCTGAGGGAACCTTCCGCTTCGGCGGCTGGTACCGGGTGCAACCCAGCGCCGACGGCAGCGCCTGGCAGATCCAGTCGGCACAACTGCGGCCATCGCTGGACTGAACCGTTGCGGCGGCATGCACGCGCGATTCAGCCGGCAAGGCTACTCTTTGAACCATCCATTCCGCATCCATCGGTCTCTGCCATGCGCCTGCGTTCCCTGATGACCCGCCTCGCGGCCTCCACCGTGCTGATCGCCGCTGCAATCGGCGCCCAGGCTGCGCCTTCCATTTCCGGCCGGGAACTGTCGGTCGGTGCCAGCGACGTACAGCAGTACCTTGATGGCAGCTTCCCGCGCACGCAGGACGCGCTCGGCGGCCTGATCGCCCTGACGATGAGCCACCCGCAGCTGAGCCTTCCGGCCGGCGAGCGCTTGAACCTTGGCATGGACGTGGCACTGGCCACTGCCGGTGGTAGCCCGGCCAAACTGGGTACGGTGAAGCTGAGCAGCGGCCTGCGCTACGACGCGCAGACCCAGGGGTTCCACCTGCAGCAGCCGAGCGTGGATGACTTCACCCCGGCCAACCAGGGCGGTCGTCTCGACTCCCGTACCCGCGGCCTGCTCAACGCCTGGCTGAGCGACTACGCCCAGCGGGAGCCGATCTACAAGCTGGACCCGGCCGTGGCCGGCATGCTCGGCGCCCTGCAGGTGCAGTCGGCACAGGTGAAGAACGGCAAGCTGGTGGTCACCTTCAACCAGAACCTGGGCAACCTGGTGCCAGCGGGCCTGCTGGGCAAATAAGGTAGTGCCGGCCGCTGGCCGGCACGCGTCTCACTTGCGTGCCGGCCAGGGGCCGGCACTACCGGCAAGGCATCACGCGGCAAGTGCTTTTACCACCGCCTCGCTGAAGGCCGGAATGTCATCCGGCTTGCGGCTGGTGATCACGTTACCGTCGACCACCACCTCGGCATCGCGCCAGTTCGCCCCCGCATTGGTCAGATCCTGCTGCAGGGACGGCCAGGACGTCAGCGCGCGGCCATCGGCGAGGCCACTGTTGATCAGCAGCCACGGGCCATGGCAGATCGCCGCCACAGGCTTGCCTGCTTCGTCTACTGCGCGGACAAAGCCGAGTACAGCCTCGTCGGTACGCAGCGTGTCCGGATTGATGACCCCTCCCGGCAGCACCAGGGCATCGAAGCTGGCCGGATCGGCCTCATCCAGCGGAATATCCACTGCAACGGCGTCGCCCCAGTTCTTCTCTTTCCAGCCCTTGATCGTCGCCTCCTTTGCAGGCGACACGACGCTGACGCGCGCGCCTTCGGCTTCCAGCAGCCGCTTGGGTTCGGTCAGTTCGGACTGTTCAAAGCCGTGGGTGGCAAGGATGGCAATCTGCTTGCCCTTCAATCGTTCTGCCATGGGTGCACTCCGGTTGGGGGTGCCGACAGAATGGAAGAACGGCCCTTGCAGGGCAGTGACCCTGCCGTGCACGGCAGGTGGAGAGCTCCAGGTGGTGCCGGCCGCTGGCCGGCACCTGCATCGCGCCATGCCGGCCAGCGGCCGGCCCTACCCGGTACCGGTCAGCGCTTGGGCTGCAGCATGGTGCCGGTGCACTTGGGCGAGCCGCAGCGGCACTCCCAGATCTTCTTCAGCTTGGCAGTGTGACGCTCGGCCAGAGTGATGCCGTAGTTGTAGGTCAGTTCCTCGCCGGGCGTGATGTCACGCAGCGCCTCGATGAACACCTTGTCACCGCGGCTGTCGCCGTCCTCGTCTTCCTCGATCACGGCCTCGCAGTTCGGCTCGCAGCTGTGGTTGATCCAGCGCGCGTCATTGCCTTTGTAGTTGGCATCGATCACCCAGTCGTCGTTGAGGGTGAACAGGAAGGTGTGGCCGCTTTCGACGTCGCCGCTGTCATCGGCATCAACATCGCCGTGGCTGCGCAGCAGGCCCTTGTACTGGATCACGCGCTCGCCCTGCTTGATCGGGGCCACGGCGAACACGCCGTTGCCATGGATGGCGGACTTGCGGGCTTGGATCTTCTTCGGCATCGGCACGGGCTGTTTGCAGCGGATGGAACCTGGATTCTCGCCCATTCCGGGTGATTGCGAAAATCACCCCGGTAGCGCAGCATGGCGCCCCGGCAACGGCCGGGCGCGTCCTCCCGCCCGGCCCAGCGCCGGCTGAATGCCCGGGTTGGATGGCGGCGAATAAAAGCGTACAATTTCAGTCCGCTTTAAGAACCACTCGCATCCCCATGTTGCGTGTCACCAAGCTCACCGATTACGCCACCGTGGTACTGACCGTGCTTGCCGCCCGTCCGGGCGAGGTGCTCAGTGCCACCGAGCTGGCCGAATTCACCGGCCTGGAGCCGCCCACCGTCAGCAAGGTGCTCAAGCCCCTGGCCCAGGCCGGCCTGGTCGAAGGCCTGCGCGGTGTCCGTGGCGGCTACCGCCTGACCCGCCCGGCCATCGAGATCTCGCTGTTCGAAGTGGTCGAAGCGATGGAAGGGCCGCTGGCCCTGACCGAATGCAGCCACGACCACCACCAGTGCGGCATGGCGCCCAAGTGCGGCGCGCGCAGCAGCTGGCGGCTGATCAACGACGTGGTCTCCGAGGCCCTGCGCGATGTCACCCTCGCCCAGATCCTGCCCCCTCTTCCCCTTGCCGATGACGAACAGCGCCGCACCATCGCTGTCGACGTCGTCTCCTGATCCACAGGCAGCCCCCCCATGGCCACCGAAACCATCGAAAACGTCGCCCACGACGACACCCCCAACCGCGAGATCCACGAGCAGCTCGGCCGCAAGTATTCGGCCGGCTTCATCACCGAGATCGAGTCGGACTCCCTGCCGCCGGGCCTGGACGAGGACACCATCCGTGCCCTGTCGGCCAAGAAGGACGAGCCGGAGTGGATGACGCAGTGGCGCCTGGACGCCTACCGCCACTTCCTGACCCTGCCGATGCCGGACTGGGCCAAGCTGGAGATCGCCCCGATCGACCTGCAGGCACTCAGCTACTACTCCGCGCCGAAGGGCCCGAAGTACGCCTCGCTGGATGACGTGCCCAAGGAGCTTCTGGACACCTACGACAAGCTGGGCGTGCCGCTGCACGAGCGCGCCAAGCTGGCCGGCGTGGCGGTGGATGCGGTGTTCGACTCGGTGTCGGTCGGTACCACCTTCCGCAAGGAACTGGCCGAGAAGGGCATCATCTTCTGCTCGATGTCCGAGGCCATCAAGGAACACCCGGAGCTGGTGCGCCAGTACCTGGGCACCGTGGTGCCGGTGGGCGACAACTACTTCGCCGCGCTCAATTCGGCGGTGTTTTCCGATGGCAGCTTCGTGTTCATTCCCAAGGGCGTGCGCTGCCCGATGGAGCTGAGCACCTACTTCCGCATCAACGCCGGCCACACCGGCCAGTTCGAGCGCACCCTGATCGTGTGTGAGGACAAGGCCTACGTGTCCTACCTGGAAGGCTGCACCGCGCCGATGCGCGACGAGAACCAGCTGCACGCCGCCGTGGTCGAGCTGGTCGCGCTGGAAGATGCGGAGATCAAGTATTCCACCGTGCAGAACTGGTACCCGGGCGACGAGAACGGCGTCGGCGGCATCTACAACTTCGTCACCAAGCGTGCCGAATGCCGTGGCGCGCGCAGCAAGGTCACCTGGACCCAGGTCGAAACCGGCTCGGCGATCACCTGGAAGTACCCGTCCTGCGTGCTGCTGGGCGACGACTCGGTGGGTGAGTTCCACTCCGTGGCGCTGACCCATCACCGCCAGCAGGCCGACACCGGCACCAAGATGATCCACGTTGGCAAGCGCACCAAGAGCAAGATCGTCAGCAAGGGCATCAGCGCCGGCCGCGGCCAGAACACCTACCGCGGCCTGGTGCGTGTGGACCGCAATGCCGATGGCGCGCGCAACTACACCCAGTGCGATTCGCTGCTGATCGGCAAGCAGTGCGGCGCCCACACCTTCCCCTACATCGAGGTGAAGAACCCGGGCGCCACCGTCGAGCACGAGGCCACCACCTCCAAGATCTCCGACGACCAGCTGTTCTATTGCCGCGCCCGTGGCATCAGCCAGGAAGACGCGGTGTCGATGATCGTCGACGGCTTCTGCAAGCAGGTGTTCCGCGAACTGCCGATGGAGTTCGCGGTGGAAGCCAAGAAGCTGCTGGAAGTCTCGCTGGAAGGTTCGGTGGGCTGACCGCCCGCCCCTGCCCCTCGCAAACGCATTCTCTTTACCGGCGGGCCGCGGCCCGCCCCACGGAAATCCCCACCATGCTGAAGATCGAAAACCTCCACGCCCGTATCGGCGACAAGGAAATCCTCAAGGGCCTGTCGCTGGACGTCCAGCCGGGCCAGGTGCACGCCATCATGGGCCCGAACGGCGCCGGCAAGTCCACCCTGGGCAATGTCCTGGCCGGCCGCGACGGCTACGAAGTGACCGAAGGCAGCGTGCAGTTCGACGGCGTCGACCTGCTCGACCAGGACCCGGAAGCGCGCGCCGCTGCCGGCCTGTTCCTGGCGTTCCAGTACCCGGTGGAGATCCCGGGCGTGAACAACACCTACTTCCTGCGCGCGGCACTGAACGCCCAGCGCAAGGCACGCGGTGAGGAGGAACTCGATTCCATGCAGTTCCTCAAGCTGGTGCGCCAGAAGCTGGCCGTGCTGCACCTGAAGGACGAACTGCTGCACCGTGGCGTCAACGAAGGCTTCTCCGGTGGCGAGAAGAAGCGCAACGAGATCTTCCAGCTGGCCGTGCTGGAACCGAAGCTGGCGATCCTGGACGAAACCGACTCGGGCCTGGACATCGATGCACTGAAGAGCGTGGCCGATGGTGTCAACGCACTGCGCGCTGCTGATCGCTCGTTCCTGGTCATCACCCACTACCAGCGCCTGCTGGACTACATCAAGCCGGACGTGGTGCACGTGCTGGCCGATGGCCGCATCGTCAAAAGTGGCGGCCCGGAGCTGGCACTGGAACTGGAAGCGCACGGCTATGATTTCCTGAAGGACCGGGTCGTGCCCGAGGCGGCGGTCTGATGAGCGCCCTGCTTGATTCGATGGCCCAGGCCTTCTGCGGCAGCGATGCGCGCCGCGAAGTGCTGGATGCGGCCCTGCGCGATGGCCTGCCGGCCGCCCGCAACGAGGCCTGGAAGTACACCTCGCTGCGCCAGCTGGAGCGCCGTGCGTTCGCGGCTGCACCGCTGTCCCCGCCGGCCCTGGATGCCGCGCTGCTGGAGGACATCCCGGCACCGCGCCTGGTGTTCGTCAACGGCCGCCTGGACGCCGCGCTGAGCGACGTGCAGGCCTTGCCGGCCGGCGTGCAGCTGCAGCCGCTGTCGGCCGCACTGGCCGCCGGCGAAGACGCCGTGCGTTTCCTTGGCCGCCGCTACGAGCGCAGCGAGGAGATCTTCGCCCGCCTGAATGCCGCGCTGGCCGATGAAGGCGTGGTGCTGCGCGTGGATGAAGGCGTGCAGGTCGACGTGCCGCTGCAGCTGGTGTTCGCCAGCGTCGCCGGTGACACCGACCTGGCCTGGCATCACCGCCACCTGATCGAACTGCGTGCCGGCGCCAGCCTGGGCGTGGTCGAGCACCGCTTCAGCGTGGGTGACTCCGCCCACCTGGACAACACCGTGCTGCATGCCCACGTCGCTCGCGATGCCGTGCTCAAGCACGCCCGCGTGCAGGCCGGCAGCGCGCGCCAGACCAGCTTCCTGCGCACCGACGCCGTGCTGGCCCGCGACGCGCAGTACCACCGCGTGGACCTGGAACTGGGCGCCGCGCTCAGCCGCCATGAACTGAACGTGCGCCTGGAAGGCGACAATGCCCAGCTGACCGCCAACGGCGTGCTGCTTGGCAATGGCCGCCGCCACGTCGAAACCCGCCTGGGTATCGACCACATCGCACGCGATACCGCCTGCGAACTGCTGTGGCGCGGCGTCGCCGCCAACCGCAGCCGCGTGGTGTTCCATGGTGGCATCCAGATCCGCGAAGGCGCCGATGGCACCGACGCGAACCTGTCCAACAAGAACCTGCTGCTGTCGGCCGATGCCGAGATCGACACCCAGCCAACGCTGGTGATCGACGCCGATGAAGTGAAGGCCGCGCACGGTGCGACTGTCGGCCAGCTCGATGCCAACGCGCTGTTCTACCTGCGCTCGCGCGGCCTGCCGCAGGCACAGGCGCAGGCACTGCTGAGCGCCGCGTTCTGCCACGAGCCGTTGAAGATCCTGCCGGACGCACTGCGTGCGCAGCTGGCACGCCGCCTGGACAAGGCGCTGGCCGAGGCAGGTGTGGCATGAACCTATCCACGCCGCGACCGATCGAAGAACGCACCGGCGCCCCCGACTGGGACCGCGTCCGCCTCGACTTCCCGCTGCTGATGCGTGAAGTGCATGGCAAGCCGCTGGTCTATTTCGACAATGCCAACACCGGCCAGAAGCCGGTGCAGGTGATCGGCGCGGTGGACGAGTTCTACCGCCGCTACAACGCCAACGTCAGCCGCGCGGTGCATGCACTGGGCAGCGAAGCCACCGACGCCTACGAAGGCGCACGCAACACGCTGGCGCGCTTCCTCAACGTGCGCCCCAGCGACCTGGTGCTGTGCAGCGGCACCACCTTCGCCATCAACCTGGTGGCCTATTCGTGGGCGCTGCCGCGGCTGAAGGCCGGTGACGTGATCCTGATCACGCGCATGGAGCACCACGCCAACATTGTGCCGTGGCAGCTGGTCGCGCAGCGTACCGGCGCCACCATCCGCGTGGCCGAGATCACGCCTGACGGCGCACTCGATCTGGATGCGCTGCGCGCGGCGATGACCCCGGAGGTCAAGCTGCTGGCTGTCACCCATGTCTCCAACGTGCTGGGCACGGTCAATCCGGTGCGCGAAATCTGCCGTGAAGCGCGCAAGCGCGGCATCATCACCGTGGTCGATGGCTCGCAGGCCGTGCCGCACCGCAAGGTCGAAGTCGCCGCGATCGGCTGCGACTTCTACGCCATTACCGGCCACAAGATGTGCGGCCCGACCGGCACCGGCGCCTTGTGGGCGCGCCGCGAGCATCTGGATGCGATGCCGCCGTTCCTCGGTGGCGGCGAGATGATCAAGGAAGTCAGCTTCGACGGCACCGTGTTCAACGATGCCCCGCACAAATTCGAAGCCGGCACCCCGAACATCGCCGGTTTCATCGGCCTGGGTGTGGCTGCCGACTACCTGCAGCAGCTTGGCCAGGAGAACGTGGAAGCACGCGAAGCCGAACTGCTGGCGCACTTCACCGAAGAACTGCGCCGCGTCGACGGCCTGCGCATCATCGGCGAAGCGCCGGAGAAGGCTGCGGTGGTCTCGTTCCTGATCGATGGCGCGCATGCGCACGATCTGGCCACCCTTCTGGATCTGGAAGGCGTGGCCGTGCGCTCGGGTCAGCACTGCGCACACCCGCTGCTGCAGTACTTCGGCGTCGCGGCTACCTGCCGCGCCTCGCTCGCGTTCTACAACACGCATGCCGAGATCGAGCGGTTCATGACGGCGTTGACGAAGGTGCGAAAGCTGCTGGGCTGAAGATTCGCCAGAATCGAGGAAGTATGAGAACGCCGCAGGAAACTGCGGCGTTTTTTATTGCGCACTGAACGCAACCAAGCAGAGGCGTGACCGGGAAGCACCGAGTGATGCCAGGAACGGGCAATCTCACCGTAATGCCGATCCGTCCACCATCAACGGCCTTGAGGCACCGTCTCCTACATGCCAACAAGCATGGATACCCCGGATGCAATCAAGAAGACGTACATCATCACGACGCCCCTCAGCACCCACCGTTCCCCCTGATGGAGCGCCTGCCCTTTGGAAGTAAGGGCAAGCACTGCAATACCGCGCAAGCACCTAAGCCACCAATCAACCTTGATGATTCCGACTGCAGCGAGTACTTCCGGTCGTTCACGCTCGATTTTCAGCAACATCCTGTGAGCCGCAAATGCGTTTATCCACATGGCACCTAGAATGATGGAAGCCCAAATGGGGAAGCTCTCAACAAGGCTTTTCATCGTTCTTCACACTGGCACCGCGCTATAAAAACTGGTCAAACAGGCGCCGAAGATCAAATCAATCCGCAATTTCTGCAATACGGCAAACCCCTCCACCCACATCCGCCTCAACTCTGACGTAGAGATTATTCGTAAAATACACATCCCCATGGCAAACCACGCGGACACTGCTCTCGTAGTAAGTTACAAGAAGTGAGGAATCAGTAGCGACCTCAGGCTTCACAACCCTACTTTCACCGACAGGAATTGATCCTACGCCTACCACACCACCGCCAACCTCCAAGCTGACGCCATAAATCACGTCCCTTCCAACATTCTTTACAACAATCACCGGATCCGACAACCAATCACAACCCTGCAACCCCAGCGAAAGAACCACAGCAGCCAGGCATGATCGGATTCGACCACTCCACGCGGTTGAGTGCTCAGCACCCAGCTTGCATTTCGCCATTTCTTGCAGCCTCCGAACATTGAAACGACTTCCTGTGCGACTGCCGGAGCCACACAAGCCACGGCCCCACCGCGAGTACCACCCGAATCAACAGCAAACAGAGCCATTCATGGCTTAGTCCCAATTCAATACGCCGCGGGTGACGGAAAAGCCTGCGGAGCATGCCGAACAATCACCGGCGTTGCAGGCCCTTTGAAGCTACTCCATCACATAGCGCCCGCACACCCAATCTTCTACGTAGCAATCAGCTATGGATTCGATGCGTTCAATGGCGCAAGAAGCCCCTTGACGTACCCACCGAGGCCAACTACGTCCTCAGCTGTACCAATCAGGTCCCGTCGCATCATCTTCTCGACATGCTCTACACCACCAAGTCGCGCGACAACATCCGCAAGGAAAGTGACATCTCCCGCAAATAACGTCACGTCCTGATCCAGCTTTACAACCCAGCGACCATCACGCGAAAGCAAGAAATGATCACGCATGAAGTTCCCATCTTCCAGCCAGTAGGAGCGCAGGCCATCCAGACCTCGCTCAATTTCCACGAGGCTTCCCCTGTCGGAGCACTCTGAACATCGAACCGCGCACATTGCGATATCTGCAAAGTGCTCCGAAAGTGCGCTCAGCCACGCCGCCCAAACATCGTTCGGAGCAAAATCCTCATACAGGTTGCGATCAAACGCCATCCCTACCCAGTCCTCACGGAGGAGAGGGATATCCGGAGGGTTAGCATCCGAGAGGGATGCCGCAATGAAATCTGGCCAGCAACATGTAATGCTCATGGCTTCTCTGAGTGCACTCAAGCCCACTCATCAATACTCCGTCTAACGGCCAACACTTGTGCTTCGGCATAGCGGGAATCGCGAATACGGATATCAGCATCATCAAGATAGTGCCATATCACGTGAGGAACCCCGATTTCATACGAACTTGACCGAATCACGTTCTTGATAAATTGCGCCCTCTGGTACCAACCAGACACCTGTTCCTCGGAAGCAGGCTCGGATTCCAACAGCCTCCACAGACAGGCTAGAACGAGATTCTTTTCATCGATAGCGCCCAATGCGATACCTCATATTCTTCAACCAAGGGGCAACCCCCCAAAGCCTATCGACGTGATCGATCAGCTCGCAATGACACAGACGCAATCGCGCAACGTGTAGAATTGAACAGCCCAGGAGTGAAATGGCGTACTGTGATATCTGTGACTCTGCCAGCCATCGAGAATGTTCCGAAGTCTCTGTCTGGCAAGTGTCAATCCTAACATGGAGACCATGCGATCACATGTTAGGCGCGCCTGTGGATCATCCCGCTTTCCTGCCACAGAAGGCAGAAATGAAAGCACATAACGCCATTTCCACAACCTATCACTCACTTCAGATCTTCAAGATTGACGAGCACATCTCCAAATTCCGCACGTGGAACGGGACCAGGGATTCGTAGGGAGCGAACTTCAAGGGGGGCGTGAATTTCGCCAAGCAGCAGATCACCTGTCGAATTGTCACTCTCTCTTGTCCTGAACACCCCGATTATCGAGACCCATGAATACGCGTATTCATCAAATACGCTTTGCTGCAGATCTATTGGCCCTCTGATTCGAACTTGGGTCTCCTCAGTCACTCCGGCCTCAAACAACTCTTTGCTTGAATTCAGTACAAAGAGCTCCCGGCTCACCCCGAGATAGCCCTCCATCCGCACCAACTTTCCATCGAATAGCCGGGGCGTAGCAGCCAGTTCCCGGAAGCTGACCCGGCAGGCGGAGCTGCCCTCGACGCCACAGGTCGTTCCAAACGGTACGCCCACACCTTCTTGATACCTGCAACCAGCCCCATAAAAAATAAAAACAATAACCACGAAAAACCGGAAATCAACATTCACGCCCACACCCCCGCGTCGCCATCCAGCGCCATGGGATACCGCTCACTTTCGCTGCACTCCCGCAAACCGCCCCTCCTCTGCCAGCCGAAAAATTCGCAGAATCATTGATAGCCAAGTTCATCAACAACAGCCTTGCACTTGGAATCCAAATCGACATGAAATGATTTCAACTCCTCGGACGGTAGTTTCCCGTCGTCCGAGCGATGCATTACTGCATATCCGCGCAACCCTGCCACCGTCCCCTCAGGAGCAATGTTGTAGATATCCCCACCCCACCCCCGCGACGACTTTACATAGTCAGCCACCACCAAAAGACAGTCGTCATCCAGTCGACCGCTTCCTATTTCATGTAGCGAACAACCAGCGACAGATACGAGACATAGCGCTGAAGTTAGCGCAAGCCCTTGAAGAACCATCGCTCGTCGTCGGCATCGAGATGAACTTGTGGATTTCACAGCACTCCCGCCACTTGTCGAGAAACCCAGGAAGGAACACCGTGGGCCGCCTGCCCCCCCCCCCCCCCCCCTTGCAGTAATGATTCTATCAATAGCGCGTCAGCGACTGTTTGACGACAACGTGCTCCCATTCTACTTGGGATAGCCTTTCGCCCCTCGCCCCTTCAGCCATGGCCATCTGAACCAGCTCACCAGAAGGCTCATACACCGTACGCTCGATGACATTTCCATTGACAGCGGTGATCGCCACCGTTGAAACCAACGCATCGGTGTAACTGTACTCGACCACTTCCTGGGCAGCGGCCAGCACTATATTCAGGCCACACGCACCAACACCGCGAGTACCGCCCGAATCAGTGGAGAGCCAGCCCTTTTTCCAGCCGACAGCCCGCCCTCGACCTCTCGGCAACAATCGTCACGCACTCATTCACAGGAAGCCCACAGGTGTCCGCCGACCTGACGACACCTTGATGATCGGCTAAGACGAAATATACCCTCAATCTTTCGCTTCCAGCCCGATCAAATGATTTCCTGACATCAATTAAATGCACCCTGCATATTTGCGCTTCTGGCACACTTTCGGAACTGAAAACTGACTCGAGCGCCTGTGCGTAGTGATTAGCCGCTGCGTTTCTTGGCTCATGATTTATGACCACACCCAAACCTCCATCTCTCCCGCCACAGGCTGCAAGCCCTAACAAGCAAAGCGCCGCTACAATAATATCGACCAGCCGCCCAAAGCGATCAAGCACTTGGGAATTTTTCACTGAATCCCCTCCCAAAACTTAGCGCACGCGCAATCTACATCCTTTCACAGGCCCCGATCATTCGCTTCACGATGACCGAGGCACACTGGCCTTCGTCAATACCACAAGTCCCCGCAGTCAAGAATTTCCCGCCGCCATCAGTCAGTACATAGAAAATCCTTCTATTTCTCCGACCCTCCCGAGAGAGTTCGAGCTGCGATACCACCAACTCTGCATTCACTTTCCGCGCCCCGTCCACAGGACGCGAATGCATGAGCTCATCCATATCAGCATGGATCTTCTGAGATGAGGAGCTGTCGTGGTCCTGGTTAGCGACCCGAAGAAGACAACCGCGGTCCTGCACACAGGAGGCAAGAAGCGGCATCGATAAGGCAGCAGATAGAAAAACTTTGATCTTCATCGAAACCAGCCCATCCAATGACCTCGCGCTCAAGCAAGAACACGCTCAGTACCGTAGGTTCGGATCATTACGGGCATACGTGCAACTGCCCCCCCCCTAATTGGGCAACCCCACCCCGCAAGGCGCAATCCCGACCCGTTCATGCCGCAATCCAGGCGCCATACAGGCCACCAGCACCACTATCGCAAGCACCACTCGAATCAACAACAAAGAGAGTCCATTCATGGCTTAGTCCCAGTTCGGCACACTCTGGGCGACAGGATGGTTGCTCGACCACGGCAAGCAATCTCCTGCATTGCAGGCACGCGCGCGATACTCACGCGCGCAATAGGTCCCGCCACTCGACTGCACGTAGGCCTTGTGGCGAAAAAATGCCGATCACGCCGTCTCCCGTTGCAACTGGCGCTTCAGCAGCCTGCCAGATAGCTACGCTAAAGAAGAGGCCCCATTCGGCGGACGTATCGCGTCCGCACAAGGCTGCTACGAACTCTTCCCGCGTAGCAAGCCAACGTAAAGAGGCATGTAACCCACCGTGAACGCCGCCAGAAGTATGAGCGCCCATTCAATGAATGAAATCCCTGTATGCCCGTACACGAGACGCAACAATCCATAGCTGGCGATCGTGAAAACAGCAGCTTTCGCGTAATACACGGCGACGCCCTTCAGGATCAATTTGATCTTCATATCCTACTTCGACGTATCGTTCACAAGTGGTTCGAGATCGCCTGATGAACTGACCGCCGCACCGGCGGCATTGGCCGCTGCTTGGGTGGGATTGGAGTATTTAAACCCAGGAGCGGCTTCCTTTATACCCTGCATCATATTTCCTGCCGCAGCTCGCTCAGCCTGTGTCAGATCAGCACTCGCACTTCTAGCCGCAACACTAGGCGCAGTAGAAACAGCTGCCCCTAAGCCAGCCGTTACTCCGCTCAAGGCTGCGCCCTTCGCAACCTCGGATATAGAAGCGGCCTTACCTTCAAGTTGTGCATTTGCTTGGACTGAAAATGCACCGACGGCTGCATTTCCAACCACGTTTGCAGCAATGGTTCCACAGGTAGTGGCAGCTGTGCTTGCAACGGCACTTACTCCACCACTTAGCGCGCCAGCCGCTGTTGCGGCAGCAACTTGCCCCCATTTTACTTGGGAGAATCTTTCGCCCATCGACCCTTCAGCCATAGCCATCTGAACACCGATTTTCACAACTACGCCTATTGGCGCACCCCACAAGCACCGGGGGCAGCGCCCGGCCGGATCTTTGAACACGACTCCCGAGTACGGACTCGCCCCCGCGAAATTGCACGCCCTTACCCGATACACATAGCTACCCTTATCACGGCTGGCACCAAAGCTGCTCCCGCCGCCGTTATGCAGCACCGTCCAGGCACCACCGTTGGCACTCTCCTCGCTCGAATCAGCAGGAAAGGTTCCAGCTCAGCACGCTACGATTGAAGGCCTGCAAAATCACCAGCGCGGCAGACATCGCAGCTGGAGCCGACATAGGCCTGAACCGGAATGCCCCCCCGCCATCGGCACCGTTCTCCAGTAGGAAGGGAGTGCCATAACCGTCCCTAACAGTTGATCGACGAACGAGCCTCAACCACCATCATGAGACACTGCCTTCTCAATGCGAAAAACGACATGCGGGCGTCAAGAAACGAATGATGAATCAACAGATACATCATCGTAATCGAGAGATGCAAAATCAGAAACCGACATCTTCCCTTGAATGCGCAGCAAGCCAATGTAGGCTGACTTAGCCAGGAGTGACTCATAATCATTAGAAAGGAGCACCGCCCTGAGCCACTCCTCGATTGAAGCTGCTTCAAGCTTCCCCCGAAGCACTGCAGAAACAAGCGATTCAATCATAAGCCTACGATTATCATCAACAGGTTCCTGCCCCACCGTAACAATTCCAATAAAACAACCAAGAATCAACGGATCTGCCCAACGCAACCCGCCGATGAAAATAGCCCTCTCTCGGATCTCCGGATCACGATGAAACAACGACCTCGACACCAACATGTAGCTTGAGGAATCGGGGTCATCTGTGAGAATACCCGAGATCTTGTAAAGCCTATCAAGCAGCAAGCTATCTTCCACCACCAAGCGTCTCCTTCATCTTCGCTATGTTTTCATCCGCCTTGTCAAGCGTTCGCTGGATCCTAACACGCTGCCCTCTAGAAAGACTCGGATTATTCAAGCTCCCCCTCAAACTTTTTGCGGCAGAGCTCAGCCCCTTCAGTGAATTTTGCATCTCTGTCACATGATCAAAGCCGGTCTCAATTCCGCGAAGCTCTTTAGCAACTCCGTCAAAGTCGTGAGGCTTTGCATTATTGTCAACAATGTTATTTATTTTCTTAATTGCCTGCTGCTGAGATCGAGTGAGCGACGCAACGCGACTGGCAATATTGATAAATGCATTCTTCGCACCACCGATGACAGCTGCAGTCGCTGCCGGAATACGACTGGCAGCTAGAACTGAAACACCCGCAACGGCTCCGGCCGCTCTTGCCTCCTGGCGAGACCGGCGCTCATCCAACCCCATCTCGCCGTTTATGACAGCCAGATCATCTCTCATCATCTGGCATGTGGATACGCTCTCACAACGGCCGTCAGGGTCTACATGACCGTAGGGATTTCCAAGGGCATATTTATAGCGATTGAAGTTGGATGACGTATGCCCATTGGCCTCAACCGGATCCGCACTTATGAAAGATCCAATAGCCGGATCATAATACCGCTGCTGCATGTAACTCAGCCCGGTCCCGGAGTCCGTCACATGCCCCGTATATCCCGGCCCATCCTTCAACGGCCGGTTGACCACCGCCCCATACGGCTCATACACCGTACGCTCGATGACATTTCCGCTGGCATCGGTGATCGCCACCGGTGAACCCAGTGCATCAGTGTGGATGTACTCGACCACTTCCTGTGCGACTGCCGGAGCCATACAGGCCGCCAGCACCACCACCGCGAGTACCGCCCGAAACAACAGCAAAGAGAGTCCATTCATGGGTTAGTCCCAGCTCAGTACGCCGCGGGTGACGGGATGGTCGGCCGACCACGGCGAGCAACCACCGGCATTGCAGGCACGCACGCGATAGTCGCCGGCGCAGTAGGCATTCCCGTCTGCACTCACGTAGGCGTTGGGCCCGGTATACAAACGCTTTCCTCCGCCGCCACTCTCAAGCTGGTACTCGGTGGCATCAGGCACTTGATTCCATCCCACCGAGCACTGCACCTGATACGGTGCCTTGCGGGTGGTCAGCCATTCCGCAAGATAGAAGTAGGGTGTCCCTGGCGGAAGTGCGACCACAACCGTCGCAATGCCCGAGTACGGACTGCACCCCGCGAAATTGCACGCCCTCACGCGATAGGCGTAGCTGCCTTTGCCACGGCTGGCACCAAAGCTGTTCCCGCCGCCGTTATGCACCACCGTCCAGCCACCACCGTTGGCACTCTCCTCCAGCACGAAGCTCTCGCTGTTGGCCGGCACCGACCAGCTCAGGCTGTACTGCGGCACGTTCACCAGGCCCGGCGCGCTGATCACCGGCTCGATCGTCGGTGGTCCGATCACCGCTACCGTCGACGTGGCCGACCAGGGTCCGCAGCCCGCGCCGTTGCAGGCGGCAACCCGATAGCCGTAGTTGCCCACACCACGCGCGGCGGTGGCATAGGAACCCGCGTTGCCGTCGAACAGCGTGACCCATCCACCACCATTGCTGCTTTCCTGCAGGGTGTAGCGCGTGGCACCAGCCACCCCGTTCCAGCCAATGCCGATACTGCCCGGCGCAGCGCGTGCTGGCGCAGAGAGACCTGGCGCAGTAGCAGGCGGATACACCACCGTCACTGCAGCCGTGGCGCTGTAACCCGTGCATCCCACCGGATTGCATGCGCGAACCCGGTAGTTGTAGCTTCCCGCTGCCTTGCCACTGAAGGCCTTGGACTGACCAATGGCGTTGTGCACCTGGGCCCATGCGCCGCCATTGGCGCTTTCCTCCAGCTCATAGCGCTCGGCACCGGAAGCCGCAGACCATGCCACGCTGTAGCTGCCATTGAAGGCCGTGGCAGGCACGTTCAAGGTCGGCACGGTGGATGGCGCCAATGCCACGGCCACTGATGCGACATTGCTCCATCCGCCGCACACCGCCCGGCAGCCGCGCACGCGGAACTGATAGGTTCCCGTGATCAGGCCGGTGCTGGTGAACGATTGCGCCGCGCCATCAAAGACCGTGCTCCAGGTGCCCGCAAGGGCACGCTGCAGCTCATAGCGGTTGGCACCACCGGCCGGGCTCCAGGTCAGGTTCACGCTGCCCTGTGTGATGTAGCCCGGCGCACTCAGCGCGGGAACGCCGGGTGCGGCTTCACCATGCACCTGGGACACCAGGCTGCCTGACAGGTAGAGATAGTCGGTCTGCTTGCCGGTACGTTCGTTGCGCTGGAATCGCAGCACACCGCCGTTGTCGTAGAACGAATAGATCGCCCCCTTGCCACTGGCGCTGGCCTTCACCCGGCGACCGTGAGCGTCGTACTCGTAGCTCTCTGCTGTACCCGCCGCACGCAGTCGGTTGCCGTAATCAAACGCGAAAGCCTGGCCATTGCGCACCGAAAGATTGCCCTGCACGTCATAGCCAAGACCGGTCACGGTTGCCCCGGTTCCGGTTTCGATCACGTTGACCAGCCGATTGGTCGGATCGAAATAGTGCGTACGATCGCGGCTGCCGACCTTGGCACGGCGCAGGTTGTCCAGCGCATCATACTCATACAATGCGTTGCCGAAGCCCGGTGCAGTGACCGTCCGCAACCGGTCCAGGCCGTCATAGGTCATGTCCCGGTTACCGGGCGCCCCGGGCAGGCCATCGGAAATGGCCATCACATTGCCGCCGGCATCGTAGTCGTAGCTGTCATCCAGCACTGCGGCCGCTGCGGTGGCATCGCGGCTGCGGTCGGGCAGCCCGCGGGCATTCTGGGTCAACGTGTGCACGATCCCGTTGCCATAGACGAAGCGGGCCAATGCGCCGTTGGCAAAGTAACTGGCCTCTTTCGCATAGCCGCCGACCGTCGTCGCCCGACCCAGTGCGTCCGGCGTATAGCTGACGACACGCCCACCCGGATAGGTATTGCTGGCCAGTGTGCCGTTGGCATCGTAGCCGTAGGCCAGGCTCAGGCTTCCCAGATCCGGATGCTGCAGGGTTTCGCCGCTGAGCAGGCGGCGGCGGTTGTACTGGTAGCGGTTGACGACCATCGGCCGGGCCGGGTCGTTCTGCGTACTGATCTCGGCAGGCAGACCATCAGGCGCGTAGGACCAGTTCTGATTTCCACGCCCATCCGGGAAGATCAGGGTCGACAAGCGGTTGGCGGCATCGTAACTGCGCTTCACCGCACGTCCGCTGGCCAGGGCGTCACTGCGGTTGCAGTCGGTGGTGCTGGTCAAACCCGTGCCGGCCGCCGACCACAGCACGTTGCCTGCCGCGTCGTAGTCCTGCACGGTCGCACCGGTTTCCGGTTCGATGGTCTTGCACAGCTGCTGGTAGCCGTCATAGACGTAGCGGCGGGTGAGCGACTGGCTGCCGTCTGCACTGCGGCGGGTGATCGCCAGCGGCTTGCCCAGCGTATCTCGCTGGATCTCGGTCACCACGCCTTCCGGGTGCTGCAGCGTCAGCGGCATCTCGTAGCTGGGCTGGTCGTAGGCAAGATGGCGTGTCGTCGTCGCCTGGCCTCGCGGGTTGGTCACCTTCACCGACAGATTGCCCACGTACTCGGTGCGGGTAACCAGTGCCCCCAGCTCGGACGATTGACTGACCACGGTGGGGCGGCCCAACGCGTCGTACTGCGTCGTGGTGCCGGTCAGGGCGGCATTGATATCGGAGAGCTGCCGCGTGGGATACGAGGCAAACACGGTCTTGCCGCTGGTGTCGTAGCGGGTCACCACGGCGCTGTCCAGCACGTTGTTGGCGTTTTCGGTCACCAGCACCGGGCGGAACATCGCATCCAGGTAGGTATCCGTGCGCCGCCCGCCCTGCGTGCGGGAGTGCTTCCACGCACCGGCGGGCACCCCCAGCTGCGCGCCACCCAGCCGCTGCAGGTCCATGGTTACGCCATTCCAGTTCACGCTGTCGCCGCCAGGGAACTGCTGGCTGCGCAGCCTGCCCATGCTGTCGTAGCTGAAGCTGGTGGTTGCGCCGGTTTCGTCGGTCAGCGAGGTGATCCAACCGTTGTCGTCGACGGCAACCGTGCGCACCGCGCCATTGGGCGCTTCGGGCGTGGCCGGCATGCGCAGCTGCTGCGGAACGCCACGCTTCCATCCCGACAGATGGCTGGTATTGCCGCGGCCATCGGCCACCGAGGCAACCGTGCCGTCGGCTGCGTAGGTCACCTGCTGCGCCAGGCGGCCGAATGCATAGGCGCGTAACGGCAGTGCTTTGGCCGTATCGAATTCGGTGCGCGACTGCTCGATGCCATTGAGCACACTGCGCGCCACCTGGCCGTTCACCCATAGCGCGGGATTGTCGTAGTAGCTGGTGCTGCTGGTGCGACTCTGGCCGGCGGAATTCGCTTCGACAACGGAAACTTCGCGGACGAAGGCATCAAAGGCCTGCACCGTACGGGTGAACTGCACGCCGTCCTGATTGATGATCGTGCTCTGCACTGGGCGGTTCAGATGCTCTCCCAGCTCCGTGGCCCCGTACTTGAGATTCCGACCCGCCTCGCGCGGGAACGGTGCGCTGGCAAGCTGCGCGTCCGGGTAGTAGTTACTGCGCTCGGTTCGAACCACCGCGCCACCAGAGCTGGTTGTCGTCGACAGCAGCAGACCGTCGTTATAGCCAACTTCCTTTCCGAATTCGTATGTCCGGATCGTGCCATCCGGCAGGGTTTCAATCGTTATCTTGGGCTCTGCCTGCCCCACCGGGATCGCCGGCCACCCAGCCTGGTCGACTCTCCTGTCGTACTCCCACCCCAGATTGGTGTACTGATAGCTCCACTCCGCCGTGGGCATCCCCGGGCCACTTATCCGCTTTGCCACCAGCGACATCGCGTCCCGATAGATAGGCGTGAGATTCCATCCGTCGGCCAGCAACTGGTCGTCGCCGGAAGTCTGGCAGTTGAACGGAACATTCTTGCGGCCATGCCGGAAGGGTCGGAACACGAAGGTTCCCACCGCGCCTGATGGGTGCGTGATGGAGGCTGCAACCTCGGTCTGCACAATCTTGTTCGTCTTCGCGCAAAGAGCCGGGACCTCCATATAGGCCCAAACGTCCTGCCCGGTGTACTCCTGGTACTTCTTCGTCACATTGACAGGCGGCAGGTTGTAGCTCCACGCCGTCCCGTCCGGCAGCGTCACCGACTGCAACACACCGGCCGGGGTGTAGCCATAGGTCCAGGTTCGACCCGCTGCCGTCGCCGTTGCGATACGGCCCAGGGAGTCATAGGCAAGGCTGATGCTGCGCCCATCGTTGGCAATGATTCGATCCAGCCGCCCGCCGTTCCATTCGTAGCGGACCCAATTGCCGAAACGATCGACAACCTGTGATGGATAAAGGAAGACCTTTTTCCGTTTCAGCGTGGCATGGGTGATGGTGTCGTAGGGCTGGAGAACGGCAGACTCGTTCTCGCGCGCCACCATCCAGTCGAAGTAGTACTTGGTTCCGTCTGGCGCGTGGCCCAGGAAACCCTCGCCCGGCTGGCCGCTCTTGAGTGCACTGAGGCAGGAGAAGAACCATCCCCCTTTTGTGTTCCAGGGCGTTGGCGTGCCAACCTGGGGCGTTGGCTGGCGCGCGTCCCCGCTGCCCGCCAGGACGGTTTCACCGCCTCCACCCGGCAATGAAAGCCTCACCCCCTCCCAATAGGTGTACGGAGCAAAACTGATGGTCTGGGTTTGCTTGTAATTCCAGACATCCAGCGACGGGGGTGCGGAGACTGTCGAGCAACGGGCACTTGGCGTCCAATGTCCGCCGATCGCGGTTTCGGGCTGGTCTCCATAGATGCCTGAAAGCGATGGGATGTCGAGATCCCAGTTTCCATATTCCTTGTCATTTGCACTGCCGCTGACATCCCCGTAACTGCGGCTGAGCGATACCGCGAGCCCACTGTTGCCCGGAATCGAAATATCCGTGGCTTTGAAACTGATCGAGCCGTCGTAGAGATTGACCTGCTCGCCGAAGATCTCGCCCTTCAGCGGCTCGACGAGGTCCCCATACTTCAGTCGCTTGTCGTACTCCTGCCGCCAGGTGGGAACGATCTGGGCGGAAACGCCGACCGGTGCCAGCACGCACAGGGCAACGACACCGAGAAGCAGACCCTTGGCAGCCATTGCCGCGCGCGGATGAGAAATGAGGCCAGACTGCATGCAGATCCTCCCTGGATCGACGTCCCTGTGTGCCCCACCCGCGCCGAACGGCAGTTGACCTTCGACCAGGCGGCACCCACGCCGGCAGACAGCCACGCGTTGCTTCACGGTGGGCGGGTGCTGGTCACAGATATGAACGAATAATGAAGATGGCGTCAAGTCCACGCATTGGCCACACTCGGCAAAGTCACGTCAGCCAGCAGCCTCCCGTGCCCTTCCCTGCTCCACCTAGAATGTCCCCATGAGCACCCTGACCTTCCGCGCCGCCACGCCGGCCGACATCCCCGCCCTCATTGCCCTCGTCACCTCGGCCTACCGCGGCGATGCCAGCCGCGTCGGCTGGACCACCGAAGCCGACCTGCTGGACGGCGCCCGCATCGACGCCGAAGGCATTCAGGCCGACCTGGACCGCCCGCGCTCCACCATCCTGCTGGCCGAGCGCGGGAATCGGCTGGTGGCCTGCGCCCACGTCGCCGATGTCGACGGCAAGGGCTACTTCGGCATGTTCTCGGTCGATCCGGCCCAGCAGGGCGGCGGCGTCGGCAAGCAGCTGATGGACGCCGCCGAAGCGCACGCCGCACGCGAATGGAACGTGCCGGTGATGCAGATGACGGTGATCGACGTGCGCGACGAACTGATCGCCTTCTACGAGCGTCGCGGCTACAGCCGCACCGGCATCAAGAAGCCGTTCCCGTATGGCGACGAGCGTTTCGGCATCCCCAAGCGCGACGACCTGCGCTTCGAGATCCTTGAAAAGCCGTTGACCGGAGCCGTCGCGTGAGCGAGGCCTGGACCTTTGTCTGTGCCGGCGCCGAGCTGTTGCCGGGCGAAATGAAGAGTGTGTTCGACGAGGTGACCGGCACGCCGATCGTGGTATTCAACCTCGACGGCGAGCTGTACGCCCTGGAAGACCAGTGCACGCATGAAGAGTTCGAGCTGTCCTCGGGCGAGTTCAACACCACCGAAGGCAGTGTGGAGTGCGTGCTGCACGGGGCGCGCTTCGACGTGCGGGACGGGCGCGCGCTGTGCGCGCCGGCCTACAGCCCTGTGCCCAAGTTTCCGGTGAAGCGCGAGCACGACGCCATCTGGACCCGCGACGACCGGGATTGAGGCGGCGCTCCGCCCGGAGAGATCATTCATGGGGCGCCCCGCCAGAGAGCATCAACCCATGGGGTGGATCTACCGGAAGGCCATGAGGACCCTTCCAGGGCCCACCGTGGCGCCTCGGGGGGCCGCCACGCTCCGTACATGCGAATCATTATCGTTGATGTTATTCTACGTAACATCTTCGTAACGACTCCGCCCCTCGCGCCATGGCTTCGCCCGCGCCCACCGCCACGCTGTGCCAGCTTGCCCGTCAGGGGTGGCCGCTGCTTGTGGCCGTGCTGCTGACGCTGCTGCTGGGCTGGTCGGCACTGCACGAAGGACGCGACAACGGCCCTGCTGCCAACGGCTGGCAGGCACAGGCTGAAGATCTGCAGCAGGTCATGCCGATGCCGGCCCCGCCGGCGGACGAGTGCCCGCACCCTGCCGCGCCAGCACCGGAGCCGCCGCTGGATGGCGAGGGCACCACGCCCTGTACCGGACTGGCTCCGCCGCGCGCCGCCCTGGTCGTGCATGTTCCGCTGTGGCGCTCCAACGCCCTGCGCTGGCAGCTGCACGATCCCGCACTGCGGTTGAACCCCGGCCACGCACCGCCCGCACCGCACGCCAGCTGAGACGCCCTGCGGCTGTTGCCGTGCGTCTGACGTCATTCGCCCATAGCCGAGCATCGGCTCGGCTCTACAGACGAAGCCCTCCACGTGCCCACGCGCTGCCTGCGCTACGGCTCTCCCCCTTTCCCGATCCACGCCACGACCCATCGCCATGACCTACATCACGTCCCGCAAGCACGCCCCGCGCGTTTCCCTGCTCGCCACCGCCACCCTGGCCGCGGGCTTCGCGCCGCTGGCTGCGCAGGCCGCCGACAGCGCCGACGCCGGCTCCCGCAACGCCACTGAGCTGGACAAGGTGCAGGTGCGCGGCAGCTGGTTCAACCCGTCCTCGCCGAAGTTCACCGCCGAGCTGCTGGACACCCCGAAGTCAGTGTCGATCGTGCCGGAGAAGCTGATCGCCGAAACCGGTGCGACCAACCTGCAGGATGCGCTGCGCATGGTGCCGGGCATCACCTTCGGTGCCGGCGAAGGCGGCAATCCGACCGGTGACCGCCCGTTCATCCGTGGCTTCGATTCGCAGAGCAACGTGTTCGTCGACGGCCTGCGCGACGTCGGCTCGCAGACCCGCGAGATCTTCGACCTGGAGCAGGTGGAAGTGGTCAAGGGCCCGAGCTCGGCCTACGGCGGCCGTGACTCCGGTGGTGGCAGCCTGAACCTGGTGAGCAAGACGCCGAAGCTGAAGAACGAGACCAGCGCCAGCATGGGCATCGGTACCGACAGCTACGCACGCGGCACCGTGGACGCCAACTACGTGCTGGGCGACGGCATCGCCGCCCGCCTGAACCTGATGAAGCACGAGTCGGACATCGCCGGCCGCGACGCCGCCAACGTCAGCCGCTGGGGCATCGCGCCGTCGATCGCGTTCGGCCTGAACGGCCCGGCGCAGCTGATCGCCAGCCACTACCACATGCAGAGCGATGACCTGCCCGATGCGGGTGGCTTCCCCTACAACAATCCGTTCTCCAGCGGCCCGAACGTGGCCAGGAACGGTGATGGCCGCCCAGTGGTGCCGGACCGCAACAACTACTACGGCCTGGTCGACCGTGACTTCCAGCGCACCCGCGCCGACATCAGCACTCTGGACGCCAGCTACGACTTCGGTGGCCACAAGCTTCGCAACATCGCGCGCCTGGGCAACACCAGCAACGACTACCTGTGGACCCAGCCGGACGACAGCAAGGGCAACCCCAACCTGTACGGCACCTTGTGGCGTCGCACCAACACCCGTGCGGTCGACGTCAAGAGCTTCGCCGACCAGCTGGGCCTGACCGGTGCGTTCCAGACCGGCGCGCTCAAGCACAGCTACAGCGCGGGCCTGGAGTACAGCGACGAGAAGATGACCCGTGGCAGCTACCTGATGTCGCCGGGCACCGCCAATCCCCTTGAAAACAGCGCCAACAGCACTCGCTGCCAGGTGTCCGGCGCGACCACCGGCTACAACTGCACCGACTTCAACAATCCGAACCCGAACGATCCGTGGGCGGCCGGTCAGATCGTCTATCGCAGCGACAAGGCGCTTGACGTCGAGCAGCGCACCAGGACCACCTCGGCCTACGTGTTCGACACCATCGAGCTCAATGAGCAGTGGATGATCAACCTCGGCCTGCGCTACGACGACTTCCGTACCACCCTGACCACGCCGGTGGCCGGCAAGGCACCGACCCGCGTGCGCAACAGCAACGACTTCCTGAACTACCAGGCCGGCGTCGTGTTCAAGCCGGCCACCAACGGCAGCATCTACCTGTCCTGGGGCACCTCCTCGACCCCGCCGGGCATGGACGGTGGTGACGGTTCGGACGGCCTGAGCGCGGCCGTTGCCGACCTCAAGCCGCAGGACACGAAGAACCTCGAACTGGGCACCAAGTGGGACCTGCTGGACAACCGCCTGAACCTGACTGCTGCGATCTTCCACACCGTGATGAACAACGCGCGCGTGACCGTCGACAACGGCACCAGCCAGAACGCCGGCAAGAAAGAGATCAACGGTTTCGAGCTGGGCTTCAACGGCCAGTTGACCGACGCCTGGAGCCTGTACGGCGGCTACACCTACCTCGATTCCGAGCTGAAGGACAATGGCTTTGTCTGTGGCGCACCGGTGGGCCGCACCTGCCCGTCCAACGTCTACGTGCCGTCGCCGAACAACGGCAACGTGTTCCCGAACACCGCCAAGCACAGCGCCAACCTGTGGACCACCTACCGCTTCCCGATCGGCCTGACCATCGGCGCTGGCGCGTTCTACTCGGACAAGCAGTACGGTGATGTGGCCAACACCAAGTGGATTGCCAGCTACACCCGCTTCGACGGGATGGCCAGCTACGCGATCCAGGACAACATCAGCCTGCAGCTCAACGTGCAGAACCTGACCGACAAGACCTACTTCACCAAGGCCTATGCCTCGCACTACGCGAGCATCGCCCCGGGTCGCTCGGCCACCCTGGCACTGAACGTGAAGTTCTGATGTAGCTTCGCTCCACCACGGCGGCAGGCGCTCCTGCCGCCGTTTTTGTTTCCGGCGATACTCACCTCATGGCAACCCGTACCCCCATCGACAGCGATGCCCTGGCCGAGCTGCTGCAGCACGATCCGCAGGCGGCCTTCGCGCATGTGCGCGACGCCGCGCGGGCCGGACAGGTCGAGGCACAGCTGCTGCTCGCGCAGATGCACATGGAAGGCAAGGGCACCGTACAGGACGCCTCGGCGGCGCTGCTCTGGTACGAAACCGCCGCCAACAACGGCGCGCCGATGGCGATGAACATGCTCGGCCGCTGCCATGAGCTGGGCCAAGGCACCACGGCCAATCCGGCACTGGCCGCAGTCTGGTACCGGCGCGCGGCCGACACCGGGCTGGACTGGGGCCTGTACAACCTGGCCAACCTGCTGGCCACCGGCCGCGGCGTGACCCAGGACCGCGCGCAGGCACTGGCCCTGTATACCCGTGCCGCACACCTGGGCCATGCCAAATCGATGAACCTGTTGGCCCGCCACCTCGAAGACGGCCTGGAGATCGAGCGCGATCCGCAGGCCGCCCTGGGCTGGTACCAGCGCGCGGCCGAGGCCGGTGATTTCCGCGGCCAGGCCAACTACGCCTCGATTCTGCTGCAGGCCGGCCAGGTCGAGCAGGCCGTGCACTGGCTGCAGCTGGCGCTGGCGCACGGCAGCCCGGCGTTCATGGCGCACATCGTGCCGGAACTGGCCGCGTCGCCGTATCCGCAGGTGCGCGCCCTGGCCGCAACGCCGTCCCTCTGAGGAGTCCCGCATGCTGCTGCACATCCCCGACATTCTCAGCACCGACCAGGTGGCCGACTTTCGCCGCCGACTGGATGCCGCCGACTGGACCGATGGCCGCGAGACCGTCGGCCATCTGGGCGCGCAGGCCAAGCACAACCAGCAGCTGCCCGAGGCCTCGCCGCTGCGCCGCGAGCTGGGCGAGATCATCCTTGTCGCGCTGGCGCGTCACCCGCTGTTCTTCAGCGCGGCGCTGCCGCTGAAATACCTGCCGCCACGCTTCAACCGCTACAGCGGTGGCGGCACCTATGGTTTCCACGTCGACGGCGCGGTGATGAACCTGGCCAACGGCGAACAGCTGCGTTCGGACATCTCCTGCACCCTGTTCCTGTCCGCGCCGGATGAGTACGAGGGCGGCGAACTGATCATCAGCGATACCTACGGCGAGCATGAAGTGAAGCTGCCCGCTGGCGACCTGATCGTGTACCCGTCCAGCAGCCTGCACCAGGTGCGGCCGGTCACCCGAGGTGCGCGCGTGGCCTCGTTCTTCTGGGTACAGAGCATGGTCCGCGACGATGTGCAGCGCCGCCTGCTGTGGGAAATGGACGGCTCGATCGAGCGCCTGCGGCAGACCGGCGGCGACGCCGAGGCGATCCTGCAGCTGACCGGCGTGTACCACAACCTGCTGCGGCGCTGGAGCGAAGTCTGAGCCTTGCCGGGCCGGCCTGCGACATTTTGGAAATCATTCTCATTTGCAACGGCTAACGGCTCTCATTACAATCACGCCCCGTTGATGCCGGCCGCTGCCGGCAGCCCCAGGGGACCCCGCTTGCTGCGCCCGCTTCGCCCTCGCCCACTCATCCACCGCAAGATGGGCACCGCCATGCGTGGCCAGCGTCCTGCGCTGACCAGCCTGCTGGCGTGGGTCGCGATGCTGGCCTTGCTGCTGGGCACCCTGCCACTGCTGCCACACGGGCAAGCCGGAATGGCCGTGCAGATGCCGCTGGAAGAACGCGGTGGCGAAGCGCCCCTGCAGGAAGAGGCCCCGGCCAAGCTGCGTCGCTGTGCTGCAGCTCCGGTGAAATCAGCCGAGAAGGCTCCCCCGCCGCTGCTGCTGGCGAGCCAGTGGCTGCGCACCGAGCTTGAACTCGTACCCGCCACGCCGGCCATGCCCGGCGTGCGCGCGGACTGGCCGCTGGCCGCTCCGGACACGCCCTGGGCCGATGCGCCCGGGCGCCGCCAGCAACGCGGCCAGGCGCCGCCGCTGGCCTGATCCACGGCCCCGCGTGACCGCCTGCGCGGTCGTGCCCGCGCGCCGCCGCCTGCTTCATCCCTGCCGCCCCTGAGCGGGCCTTCCGTGCCTGCCGCGCCGTTCGCGCGTGGCATCGCACCACCCTGCATCCTCCGAGGTTACTGCCATGGCCCAGCGCCATCGTGTCCGTTCGTCCCTGTCCCGTAGCCTGCTGACCAGCGCCGTGCTGGCGGCCATGACCGCCCCTGCCTTCGCCCACGGTGACGCTTCCGGCACGCCACAGACGCTGGACAAGGTGGTGGTCACCGCCTCCGGCTTCGAGCAGAAGGTGGTCGATGCGCCGGCCAGCATCAGCGTGGTCAGTCGCGAAGAACTCAGCAAGCGCCCCTACACCAACCTGGTCGACGCGCTGCGCGACGTCGAAGGCATCGACGTCGGCCTGGAGGCCACCGACAAGAACGGCCGCGCCACCATCTCCATGCGCGGCCTGCCGTCCGAATACACCCTGGTGCTGATCGACGGCCGCCGCCAGAGCAATGTCGGCCAGCTGTATCCGAACAACTTCGGTGGCGGCCAGTTCGCCTACTTGCCGCCGCTGGACGCGATCGAACGCATCGAAGTCGTGCGCGGCCCGATGTCCACGCTGTACGGCTCGGACGCGATGGGCGGCGTGATCAACATCATCACCCGACGCAACCAGGACCGCTGGCACGGCGCCGTGACCCAGGGCTTCACCGTGCAGCAGGATGACCAGTTCGGTGATGCGCGCACCACCGACCTTTACTTGAGCGGCCCGCTGCTGAAGGACCGCCTCAGCCTGGCGGTGCGCGGCAGCTACTACGACGCCAAGGCCTCCAACCCGGAGTGGGATGCACTGACCCTGCCCGACGGCAGCCTGTGGGAGCGCAGCATCGGCTTCGGCGGCGGTGGCAAGTCGGTGGCCAACACCAACTGGAATACCGGCGTGCGCCTGGACTTCCGGGTCAACGATGACCACGAACTGTGGCTGGACTACGACGTGTCGCGGCAGAAGTACGACAACAGCGAAGGCCAGACCGGCACGCTGGACAGCCTGGCCAGCCTGTGGCGCGTCGGCAATGCGGTCATCCCCAACCCGAACGGCAGCGGCACCGTCACCCGCCGCGTGGTGCAGCCGCGCGTGGGCTACACCGCCTACCAGCGCTATGAGCGTGACCAGGTATCGCTGACCCACCAGGGCCGCTACAGCTTCGGCACCTGGCAGACCTCACTGACCCACAGCAAGAGCAGCAACCTGGGTCGTTCGCTGCCGCTGACCCTGGACGAGCGCGCCAACCTGCAGACGCTGTGGAATGACGTCTGCCGTCGTACCGGTGCTGCCAACAACTGCGCGGCCGGCCGTGGCAATGCGCTGACTGCGCTCAATCCCAGCGAGATGGCGCGCCTGCAGGCGTTCCTGCCGCGTCCGCTGCGCACCATGGAACTGGAAGGCTACGTGCTTGACACGATGCTCGACCTGGACTTCGGCGCGCACACGCTGACCGTTGGCGGCCAGTACAACGACACCGACATGATCGATGGCGTGTTCGGCATGGATGGCGCCGGCTACCGCAGCAACACCAAGCAGAAGCACCGCATGTGGGCGCTGTTCGCCGAGGACAACTGGGCGCTGACCGATACCCTCACCGCTACCTTCGGCCTGCGCTACGACGACCACAACGTGTTCGGCAGCCATGTCAGCCCGCGCGGCTACCTTGTGTGGAACGCCAGCGATGCGTGGACCTTCAAGGGCGGCGTCAGCACCGGCTACAAGACCCCGCGACCGGACCAGCTGTTCCCGGGCATCACCGGCTTCGGTGGCCAGGGCGTGCTGCCACTGGTCGGTTCGCCGAACCTCAAGCCTGAAACCAGCACCAACTACGAGCTGGCCGCCTACTACGAGGGCCAACGCTGGGGCTTCAACGTCACTGGCTTCTTCAACACGTTCGAAGACAAGATCGCCAGTGGTGGCACCTTCCCGAACTGCGAAGTAGCCCGCGCCGGCAGCGGCTACTGCGTGGACATCGGCCCGGGCTGGGCCGCACTGGGCTACAGCACCTTCACCCAGAGCGTGAACATCGACAAGGCTGAAACGCGGGGTGCCGAACTGGCCGCCCACGTCGACCTGCTCGACACCCTGCAGCTGCGCGGCAACTACACCTGGACCAGGAGCGAGCAGACCAGTGGCGCACAGAAGGGGCTGCCGATCAGCGGCACCATGCCGGCAAAACACATGGCCAACGCCAGCCTCAACTGGCAGGTCAACGAAGCGGTCAGCCTGTCGCTGATCGGCGAGGGCCGCTACGACCGCTACCGCGACACGCTGCTGGACGCCAACGGCGCCAGCCACACCCGCTACTACGAGGACTACACGATCTTCCATCTCGGTGGCAGCTGGAAGGCCACGCCCTGGCTGACGGTGAACGCACGGGTCAACAACCTGCTCGACAAGGATTTCGTCTCGCAGTCGTGCCTGTTGATCAGCCAGAGCGAATTCAACTGCGTGGACGACTACGCGACCAAGGACCAGCGCCGCAGCTACTGGATTTCGTTGAACGCGAAGTTCTGACCGCCACGCACCGGTAGTGCCGGCCGCTGGCCGGCAATCGCGCTCCAGCGATACAGAACGACACGCAATTGCGAGCTATTCTCATCAATGATGTAATGGGCAGTCCCCGTCCGCCTCGAACCGTGCCGTGAGCCGTCCTGCCTCTTCCACCGTGCAGCAGCAACAGAACCGTGGCTTCTGGCTGCGGACGCTGCACCAGTGGCACTGGATCAGCTCGGCGGTGTGCCTGATCGGCATGCTGCTGTTCGCGGTGACCGGCCTGACCCTCAACCATGCAGCGAAGATCGAGGCCAAGCCCGAGGTGCAGAACCAGCATCTGGAGCTGCCGGCCGAACTGCTGGGCCAACTGGGCACGCGCGAGGACGGCAACGCACCGATTCCGCGCCCGGCCCGGCAATGGCTGGACACGCAGCTGGGCATCGCCATTGGTGGACGCCCGGCCGAGTGGTCGACCGAGGAGATCTACCTGTCGCTGCCGCGCCCCGGTGGCGACGCCTGGCTGAGCATCGACCGCAAGACCGGCGCGGTGGAATACGAATCGACCTCGCGCGGCGCGGTGTCCTACCTCAACGACCTGCACAAGGGCCGTAACGCGGGCCCGGCGTGGGGCTGGTTCCTGGACCTGTTCGCCGTGGCCTGCCTGGTGTTCTGCATCACCGGCCTGTTCCTGCTGCACCTGCATGCGCGGCAGCGGCGCATGACCTGGCCGCTGGTCGGCCTCGGTCTGATGATCCCGCTGCTGATCGCCCTGCTGCTGATCCACTGACTTTCCTTCGTTTCCGGAGCCGCCCCATGCGCGTCACCCTGACCATCGCCCTCAGCGGCCTGCTGGCCACCTCGCCGGCCTATGCCACCACCCTCGACATCAACGTCGAAGTGCCCAAGCTCAACGTGGCCGAGTACCACCGCCCGTACGTGGCAGTGTGGCTGGAAGGCGCCGACCAGAAGGTCGCGGCCAATCTGTCGGTCTGGTACCAGCAGACCAGCAACAGCGAAGGCCACGGCACCAAGTGGCTGCCCGACCTGCGCCAGTGGTGGCGCAAGAGCGGCCGCACCCTGCAGGTGCCGGTGGACGGCGTGACCGGCCCGACCCGCCCCGCCGGCAAGCACGCGCTGTCGTTCAACGACAAGCAGCCGGCACTGAAGCAGCTGGCCCCGGGCAACTACACCCTGGTGGTGGAAGCGGTGCGCGAAGTCGGCGGCCGTGAACTGCTGAAGATCCCCTTTGCCTGGCCGGCCACCGCCGCGCAGAACGGCAAGGCGCAGGGCGCCACCGAACTGGGCCAGGTCACCCTGTCCGTCAAACCCTGAGAGGGGACGGAGGGGATTAAGTCGTAATCCCCTTCTCCTTGCCGCATCACCCCGCATCCACTGGAGTCCTCCGCATGAAGCGCACGCTCGTCCTCGCCGCCGCCCTGGCCGCTGCCCTTCCCTTCTCCGCCCTGGCCCACAAGGCCTGGCTGCTGCCCTCGCAGACCGTGATCGCCGGCAACGCACCGTGGATCACCGTCGACGGTGCGGTCTCCAACGACCTGTTCTACTTCAACCACGTGCCACTGCGCCTGGAATCGCTGGTGATCACCGCGCCGGACGGCAGCACCGTGCAGCCGCAGAATGCCTCGACCGGCAAGTACCGCAGCGTGTTCGACATCGAATTGAAGCAGCCGGGCACCTACCGCATCGCGTCGGTCAATGACGGCCTGTTCGCCACCTACGAGCAGAACGGCGAGCGCAAGCGCTGGCGCGGCAGCGTCGCCACCTTCGGCGAACTGCCGAAGGATGCGAAGAAGCTGGAAGTGAGCCAGTCGGTCGGCCGCGTGGAGACCTTCGTCACCAACGGCGCGCCGAACGACACCGCGCTGAAGCCGACCAACCGCGGCATCGAGCTGGTCGCGGTCGGCCACCCGAACGATCTGTTCGCCGGCGAGGAAGCCACCTTCCGCGTGCTGGTCGACGGCAAGCCGGCCGCCGGCCTGGAATTCGAGATCGTGCGTGGTGCCACCCGCTACCGCAACGCACAGGACGAACTGAAGTTGACCAGCGATGCCAAGGGCGAGATCAAGGTGACCTGGCCGGAAGCCGGCATGTACTGGCTGGAGACCGGCACCGAGGACAACAAGACCTCGGTGAAGCAGGCCGCCAAGCGCCGCCTCAGCTACGTGGCCACGCTGGAAGTGCTGCCGCAGTAATGTGGACCGCGATGCCGGGCATTCCCCGGCATCGCCACCGCAACGCATCACCATGACCGATTCCCAGCTCGACATCGCCCGCCTCGGCGGCACCACCATGGGCACCACGTGGAGCGTGTCGCTGGTCGCGCCGCACCAGCGCGACCTGCACCCGCTGCATGCCGGCATCCAGGCGCGGCTGGATGCGGTGGTGGCGCAGATGAGCACCTGGGTGCGCGGCTCGGACCTGAGCCGCTACAACCGCGCCAACGCGGGCCAATGGTGCGTGCTGCCGGCTGAAACCCGCCAGGTGCTGGCCTGCGCACAGGCCATCGCCGCCGCCAGCGATGGTGCATTCGATCCCACCGTCGGCCCGTTGGTGGCACTGTGGGGTTTCGGTGCACATGCCGGCGAACGCCGCCAACCCGACGCCGCCACCGTGCAGGCCACGCGCGAGCGCTGCGGTTGGCAGCGCCTGCAATGGCGCAGCGATGCGCTGCTGCAACCGGGAGGACTGGAACTGGATCTCTCTGCGATCGCCAAGGGGTTCGGCGTCGATCACGTGGCCGCCTGGCTGCGCGATCAGGGCATCGCTGCTGCACTGATCGAGGTCGGTGGCGAACTGGCCGGCTACGGCCGAAAACCGGACGGCCACCCCTGGCGCGTACTGGTGGAATCCGCACCGGAAGAAGACGCGCACACCGAAACACCACCGCGGGTGCTGGCGCTGGAGGACAAGGCGGTGGCCACCTCCGGTGATCGCTGGCACCAGTACCAGGCCGATGGCCAGGCCTTCAGCCATAGTCTCGACCCGCGCACCGGCATGCCGGTACGCCAGGTCGCCGCAGCGGTCACCGTGGTCGCCGACGATGCCATGCACGCCGATGCCTGGGCTACCGCACTGACCGTGCTCGGCCACGAACAGGGCATGGCGCTGGCCGAACGCGAAGGCCTGGCCGCGCGTTACCTGCAGCGTGCAGCAGACGGCCCGCAGGAATTTCTCAGCAGCGCCTTCCAGCGCCTGCTCGACGAGCAGGACGCATGAGCGCACGTCCATCGCGCGCGTGGCTCGGCAACGCACTGGTCCTGCTCCTGCTGGCGCTGATCGCCTGGGCGCTGCTGCGACTGCATCTCGGCGAAGCCTGGTGGCAGGGCGCGCCGCCGGCACGGCGAACGCAGATTGCGATCATCGCCACCGCGCTGTATGCGCTGGCCTGCGCCGCACTGTGGTGGCGTGGGCGACCGCGCGACGATGCTGCCTGTGGCGACGTCGCACCGATCCTGATGGTCTGGTCCAGCCAGACCGGTTTTGCCCGCGAACTGGCCGAACGCAGTGCCGAGGCATTGCGCGGTGCCGGCGTGCCGGTGCGTGTGCGCGGCCTGCATGAGGTCGACGCCACGCTGCTGGCCGACAGCCAGCGTGCATTGTTCATCGCCAGCACCACTGGCGAAGGCGACCCACCCGATCATGCGCTGCCGTTCCTGCGCGGCGTGATGACCTCACCGCCTGCGCTGCAGCACCTGCAGTACGGCGTGCTCGCACTGGGCGACCGCAGTTACGGCCACTTCTGCGGATTCGGCCACCAGCTCGACCAGTGGCTGCGCCAGCACGGTGCGCATCCGCTGTTCGATGCGATCGACGTCGACAACGCCGATCCGGCCGCGCTGCGCCATTGGCAGCAGTTGCTGGGCCAGCTCGGCGGCGGCGCCAGCGAACTGCCCGACTGGAGCCCGGCCGAGTACCAGCCGTGGACGCTGCTGCAACGTGAGCATCTGAACCCGGGCAGCCCCGGCGGCCCCGTGTATTGGTTGCGCCTGCAGCCCCCGGCCGATGCAGATGCGCAGTGGCAGGCCGGTGACATCGCCGAGATCGGCCCGCAGCACGCACCGCACACCGTGCGTGCCTGGCTGGACGCACAACGCTTCGATGCGGATACCGTGCTGGATGACGGGCAGACGTTGCTGGCACGCGTCGCGCGCTCGCACCTGCCCTCATTGGTTCCCCCGGGTGATCTGCCCGCATTGCTGGCGACCCTGCAACCGCTGCCCCATCGCGAGTACTCGATCGCCTCGGTGATGGCCGACGGTGCGGTGGAACTGCTGCTGCGTCGCCAGCTGCGCGCGGACGGCACGCCTGGCATCGGCAGCGGCTGGCTGTGCGACCACGCGGCCATCGGCGAACCGGTGCAGCTGCGCCTGCGCCGCAACGACAATTTCCATGGCGTGCCCGCCGATGTACCGCTGCTGCTGATCGGCAACGGCACCGGCATCGCCGGCCTGCGCGCGCATCTGCACGAACGTATCCGCAGTGGCGCACGACGGACCTGGCTGCTGTTCGGTGAGCGCACCGCCGCGCACGACTTCCACTTCGGTGAAGAACTGCAGGCAAGGCTGGCCGACGGCTCACTGGCGCGGTTGGATGCCGTGTTCAGCCGCGACGGCGGCGCGCATCGCTATGTGCAGGACCGGCTGCTGGCCGAAGCGGCAACGCTGCGGCAGTGGGTGGATGAAGGCGCCACGATCCTGGTCTGCGGCAGCCTGCAGGGCATGGCCCCGGCGGTGGATGCGGTGATCGAGCAGGTGCTGGGGACTGCGGACAAGGAAGCGCTGCTGCTGGCCGGTCGTTACCGGCGCGATGTGTATTGAGGTCGCCGCATCCACGCATGGCGTGGATCTACTGTAGAGCCGAGCCATGCTCGGCTGGCCGTGCCCACCGGCGCCAACGAATCATCACCCTGCCGCACTCACCCGTATCGCCAACAACTCGCCCCCGCCCTGCAAAGCGTGCCGCTGCCGTTCACCCGCTGACAACCACGCGGTATCGCCGGCCTGCAGCGGCGGCAGGCCACTGTCGGCACCGAACGCCGCCTGACCGGCCAACAGATGCAACGCCCAGGCCACGCCCGGTTCGCAGAAGAAGAACATCGCGCCCACCAGCGGCCGATGCAGCAGTTCCGCCTGCAGCAGATCGCGTTTCCACATCAGGTTGAAATCGTGGGTGGTGCCATCCACCAGTTCGCCGTGCAGCCTTTCCTCTCCCGCAAAGCGCACGCGCCCGTGCGGCGGCAGCACCTGGGCCACACGGCCATCCTCGAAGCGAAGACGCACGCCATTGCCCTGCAGCAGTACCAGTTCGCGCTCCACGCCGGGGAAGGCGGAGAACGCGGCGTCCTGTTCGATTTCGGCCACGGACAGGCGCAGCGCCCAGTCATCCCCCTGCGCGGGCAGGCGCAGGATCTCGCGGGTCCAGCCCAGGCCGTTGCGCCAACGTTCGCGGCGGTAGTCCAGGCTGGAGATCAACTGGCTCGGAGTGTGCAGCAGGGAGTCGATGTTCATCGGCGCATTGCATCATGCCGCGCGCCGTCGTGCATCACCGCGTGGCGAGCGTGCCCTGGCCACCGCACCCGCCGGCCAGCAGCTGCGAGTGCTTCAGCCAATCCTGGTCGGGGTAGTAAGCAAACACCATCGTGCCGCCGCGCAATGCGTCGATGAGAGGCTTGGCCACCGACAGGCGCACCGCCGGGCAACCCAGGCTGCGACCCAAGCGCCCCTGCAGCTGAGCGGTGGCCGGGTTCACATACGGTGCGCCGTGGATGACGATCGCGCGATCGCGCGCGCGGTCATTGAAGCCCGGTTCCAGCCCGGCCAGGCGCAGCGAATAGCCGTTGCCGCCCATGTAGGTTTCCTGCGCGGTGAACGCGCCGAGGCTGGACATGAAACTGCCATCGCGGTTGGAGAAGTGCTCGGTGCGGTTCTCGCCGCTGTTGCGGCCATGTGCCACCCATTCCTCGAACAGCAGGCGCTGGTGGGCCAGGTCGAACACCCACAGGCGCGGCTCGGTGGACGGGCGCGAGTAATCGATCACGCTGAGCCGATCACCGTTGATGCCCAGCTCCGGCCGCTGCAGCGCGCAGCGCATGGCGCGCGCCGCCAGCTGCAACACGTGGCGGTCGGCCTTGGGCGCACTGCGCGACAGCAGGGCAGCCAGATCATCGGCAGAGGTGGCGAGGGCGGGCGTCTGTGCCAGCGCCGGGGCGCTGGCCGAGGTCGCCAGCAGGCCGAACGCGGCCAGCCGGCACAGGCGGGATGCAGTCATGGGCACAACGAGGGGTCTCAGTTGCCCTTGAGGGTGGACCCTGGCGGCTCGGATTCCAAGACCGGCTGCATTCCGGATTCAGCCGGGCTTGGGCGGACCGCCGGCAGCGAGGTCACCAGCAGGGTCGTGCCCGGCACCAGCACCTGGTACAGCTGGCGGGCGAAATCGGCCGGCAGCGCCATCGGCAGCGAGGGCGTGGCCAGCAGGTCCGGCGTGGCCTGGGCGCGGTCCTGGCCCAGCAACGGGTAGGCCGTCCACTGGTGCAGGCGCTGGTTCACGTCCAGCGGGCTGGGGGTGTCGCTGTAACCCTGCCCCATCACGAACAGCGTGGTCCCCTGGAAGGCCGGCAGCGCGTCCGCCTTCAACGGCGACTCGCCGATCATCACCCCATCGCGCAGCACGTACAGGCGCTGGTCGTGCAGGCTGACCAGGATGCCGACCTGCCCGGCCGGGGCTGCGCTGTCGTTCCACCACGCCTGCGCCGGCGCTCCGCCCTCTGCCTCCGGCAGGGCCTGCCCACGCGCATTCACGGGTGCCAGTACCGACGGATAGGCCAGGGTCATCGGCGAGCTCTTGGCATCGGCCACGACCACGGTATCGCCACGCTGGGTTTCGCTGAACAGCTTCTGCGCGAAGGCCTGCGGCAGGCGCACGCAGCCGTGCGAGGCGGGATGCCCGGGCAGGCTGCCGCCATGCAGAGCGATACCGTCCCAGGTCAGCCGCTGCATGTACGGCATCGGCGCGCTGTTGTAGAGGTTGGACCTGTGGTCCTTGTCCTTCTGCAGGATGGTGAACACGCCGGTCGGCGTCTCGTGCCCGGCCTTGCCCGAGCTGATCGTGGTCAGGCCGATGGCGATACCGTTGCGGTAGACATAGGCGCGCTGCTCATCGAGGCTGACCACCAGCACGATCGGGCCGGTCGGCGAGATTTCCGGATGCCACAGGTATTCGCCCGGCTTGAGGTCGGTCGGTCCGCGTACCTCGGCGGTGGCCGCAGCGGCAGCTGCAGGCTTGGCGGCCGGCGTAGGCGCAGCGGCGTGGGCCTGCAGTGGCAGGGTCAGTGCCAAGGCGAGCATCAGGGTGGTGGGGCGGTGCACAAGCATCCAGCGGGGTCCTTTCCATTCGGAGCGGCCACCGTACACCATCGGCCCGTGGTGGCCGCGGCAAAACCAGGCGCCGGAAATGAAACTGCCCGGCGACACAGCCATGTGTCGTACCGGGCAATCGTTACGTCCTTGTCGGCCTGCTGCCGCCCCCTCGCATCCTGCGCTGTGGGGGTAGCGTTGCATCCTGCACGCGGCCGCGTCTGTCCTGTTTGTATCTCAGCCCCTTCCACAGGTCTGTGATGCCACCATCCTGGTGAGTGGTGCCGCGTCCTGCGGCGGTCGGTGGTCACGGGCGTCCTGTCCGTGACCGGTGAACCAGCGTCCTGCCGGTTCCGACGATTCCTGCTGTCAGCGCCTCGGTACGGTTCGCACCGGTACCGATCCAGGTACCGGATCCGCCGGCAACAACCTGTTCCCTACGGTGATCCGCTGTCGATTCCGTTCGACGATGGCTTTCCCTATCCCCTTCACCTGCGCCAAGTCCTCGACGCGATGAAACGGGCCGTGTCTGCGCCGGTGCTCGACGATCGCCTCGGCCTTGGCGGCTCCGACCATCGTCAATCCCTGCTGCAGCGCCTGGGCATCGGCGCGGTTGATGTCGATCGGTTCGGCGGCATGCGCCCCAGCGATCCACACGACCAGCACCAGTGCCCTCAACACGACACTCCAAGGCACGACGTGTATCTCCTTGTGATTCTGGACGTCCCGACCGGCAATCCCGTCGGTAGGAACAGTGTCCGTCACCACATGCACACAGCCTATCGGTTTCCTGGATTTCTAAAAGCCAGCCAAATACCCGACGTGATGTAGGAAAAACCCTACCCGTGGCACAGGCGTAGAATGGCGGGATCAGCCCATGCAACCGGAGTTTCAGATGGACAGCGCCAAGCTCGGCCAATTCGTCAATGACAAGTGGGACAGTGAAATCGTCCCGCAGTTGGTCGACTACATCCGCATTCCCAACAAGTCGCCGATGTTCGACGCCAATTGGGTGCAGAACGGCTACATGGAACAGGCGGTCACGCTGATGGAGAACTGGGCCAAGGCCCAGCAGCTGCCCGGCCTGAAGGTTGAAGTGGTGCGCCTGGAAGGCCGCACCCCGCTGATCTTCCTGGAAATTCCGGCCTCCGGCCCGGAAACCGGCGACGACACCATCCTGCTCTACGGCCATCTGGACAAGCAGCCGGAAATGACCGGCTGGGACGACGATCTCGGCCCGTGGACCCCGGTCCTGCGCGGCGACAAACTGTATGGCCGCGGCGGTGCGGATGACGGCTACGCCATCTTCGGCTCGCTGGCCGCGGTGCTGGCGCTGCAGGCCCAGGGCCTGCCGCACGCCCGCTGCGTGGTGCTGATCGAAGCCTGTGAAGAATCGGGCAGCTACGACCTGCCGGCCTACGTCGACCACCTGGCCGACCGCATCGGCAAGCCGTCGCTGGTGGTCTGCCTGGATTCGGGCTGCGCCAACTACGACCAGCTGTGGTGCACCACCTCGCTGCGCGGCCTGACCGGCGGCAACTTCACCGTGAAGGTGCTCAACGAAGGCGTGCATTCCGGCGATGCCTCCGGCGTGGTGCCGTCCAGCTTCCGCCTGCTGCGCCAGCTGCTGTCGCGCATCGAGGACCAGGACACCGGCCGCATCCTGATCGACGGCATGAACGTGGAAATCCCGGCCGAACGCCTGGAACAGGCCAAGCGCGCGGCCGAAGTGGTGGATACCGAGATCTTCGAGAAGTTCCCGATGGTCGACGGCCTGCGCCCCATGAACGAGGACCTGACCGAGCTGGTGCTCAATCGCACCTGGCGCCCGGCGCTGTCGGTCACCGGCGTCGGTGGCATGCCGCCGCTGGAATCGGCCGGCAACGTGCTGCGTCCGCAGACCTCGGTGAAGCTCTCGCTGCGCCTGCCGCCGACTGCCGATGGCAAGACCTGCGGCGAACTGTTGAAGGAAGCACTGCTGCGCGACCCGCCGAACGGCGCGCAGGTCACCCTGGACCTGGAAAAGGCCTCCACCGGCTGGAACGCACCGGCCATGGCGCCGTGGCTGACCCAGGCCATTGACGACGCCAGCCAGGCTTTCTTCGGCAAGCCGGCGATGTACATGGGCGAAGGCGGCTCGATCCCGTTCATGGGCATGCTGGGCGAGAAGTTCCCGGGCGCGCAGTTCATGATCACCGGCGTGCTCGGCCCGCATTCCAATGCACATGGCCCCAACGAGTTCCTGCACATCCCGATGGGCAAGAAGGTCACCGCCTGCGTGTCCACGGTGATCAGCGAGCACTATGCCGCCAGCCTGCGCGGCGAGACCAGCGGTTCGCCGGTGGCTGCCGACAGCGGCACCCGCCACGGCGACCACGGCTGCTGCTGATTACGGCACACCGTGACGGACGCAGCCTGGCCTTGCTAGGCTGCGTCCACCCAAAGCGGAACACATGCACATGAATGGTCTGTTCGGCAGCAGCAGCTGGCTGTACATCCTGCTGGTCGGCTTCGTCGTCGGCCTACTCGGGCGCTTCTTCATGCCCGGCAACAACCGCATGGGCTGCCTGCTGACCATCGTGCTGGGCATCATTGGCGCGCTGGTGGCCGGTTGGTTCGGCCAGTACATGGGCTGGTACGCTCCCGGCGAACCGGCCGGTTTCCTCGGTGCGGTAGTGGGCGCGGTGGCCGTGCTGGCCGTCCTGCGCCTGTTCAGCGGCCGCCGCTGACCCCGTCCCTCCTTCCCCCTGCTCCCGACGTTGGCGCGCCCGGCGCGCCCGGATATGCCCGCATGACCGAACCCGCCTCCGATCCCCAGCGCAGCGCGCAGCGCCTGCAGTGGGCCCGTACCCAGCTCGATGACGCCAACGCGGTAGTCGAACGCGCTTCGGTGGATGCCGGCATGCGCAGCTACTGGCGTACCACCAGCACGCGCGGCAGCCACATCGTGATGGACGCTCCGCCGGGGCTGGAAGATCCGCGGCCGTGGCTGCGCATGCGCGGCCTGCTGCACGACAACGGCCTGCGCGTGCCTGCATTGCTGGCGCAGGACCTGGAAGCCGGCTTCCTGCTGCTGGAAGATCTCGGCGGCCCGACCCTGGCCAGGATCCTCGACGAGCGCAACGCCGATGAATGGTTCGGCCGTTCGATCGAACAGCTGCTGCGCCTGCAGGCGATCCCGGTACCGGCCGACTTCGGCCAGTTCGGCGAAGCGCTGCTGCAGCGCGATGCCGGCCTGTTCGACGAATGGTTCCTGCAACGCCACCTGCAGCTGGAACTGGACTGCGGCGAGATCGAAGGGCTGCAGCTGGTACACCGCCGGTTGATGGACAACGCATTGGGCCAGGCCCAGCTGATGACCCACCGCGACTACATGCCGCGCAACCTGATGCCGGTCGACGACGGCCCCGCGGTGCTGGATTTCCAGGACCTGGTGCGTGGCCCGATCGCCTACGATGCGGTGAGCCTGTTCAAGGACGCCTTCCTGAGCTGGCCGCTGCAGCGCGTGGACGAGTGGCTGGCGCAGTACCACGAGCGCGCACGCGACGCCGGCCTGCCGGTACCCGACCGCGCCACCTTCCTGCGCGATGCCGACTGGATGGGTATCCAGCGCCACGTGAAGATCCTTGGCCTGTTCTGCCGCCTGCGCTACCGCGACAACAAGGGCCATTACCTGGACGACGCGCCGCGCTTCATCGGCTACCTGGATGAAGTACTGCCGCGCTACCGCGAGCTGGCACCGCTGCAGCAGCTGCTGGACGAGCGCATCAAGCCGGCGCTGGCCGAGCTGGGTGCACCGATGCGCGTGGCCCGATGAAGGCGCTGGTCTTTGCCGCCGGCCTCGGCGAGCGCATGCGCCCGCTGACCCTGCACACGCCCAAGCCGCTGCTGGAAGTGGCTGGCAAGCCGCTGATCGTCTGGCACCTGGAACGCCTGGCCGCACTCGGCGTGCGCGAGGTGGTGGTCAACACCGCGTGGCTGGCCGAGCAGTTCCCTGCAACGCTGGGCGATGGCAGCCAATGGGGCCTGCGCCTGCATTTCCTTTACGAAGGGCAGACCCCGCTGGAAACCGGCGGCGGCATCCTCAACGCATTGCCGGTGCTGGGCGATGCCCCGTTCCTGGTGGTGAACGGCGATATCTGGACCGATTTCGATTTCGCCACGCTGCCGCGCGAGCCGCAGGGCCAGGCACACCTGGTGCTGGTCGACAATCCGGCGCAACACCCCGACGGTGACTACCGACTCGATGCGCAGGGCCTGCTGCACCACGACCGCGCAGGGCCGTGCCTGACCTATGCCGGCATCGGCGTGTATCGCCCCTCCATCGTGGCCGACTGGCGCGCGGTGATCGGCGATGCGCCGGGCAGCGAGCGGCTGCCGCCGAAGTTCTCGGTGGTGCCGCTGCAGAAGCATTTCATGGCGCGGGGGTTGATGACCGGGCAGCACCATCGCGGGCGCTGGACCGATGTCGGGACCGTGGATCGGCTGCGCGCGCTGGATGCTGAGTTGGCGGCGAACGGCTGAGCCCCTCGTGGCTGGACTCATTGAAAGCAGAAGCCGTGCTTGGCCGGTCGGGGTGGGTCCGGTTGCGGGGGCGTGAGCGCCATGGATGGCGCGATCGAGGCTACATGGACGTACTTGCGCCGTCCCCCGCAACCTGAGCCACCCCGCCTCCCCTCAGGAAGCCAGCCTTTGAAGTTGACGTTGACGTTGCTTCGGCTTCGGCGGGTGCAGGGCGCAGCCCTGCAAACAAACCCCACCCTCAGTAACGAGGCCGGCCTTCTTCCAGCACCTGGCGCAGGAACGGCACGGTGATCCGCCGCTTCGCCGCCAGCGATTCGCGGTCCAGCCAGTCCAGCAGCGTGATCAACCCACCCAGCTCGCGCCCGGTGTGCGACAGCAGCCACTCGATGGCCGCTTCGTCGATGGCCAGGCCGCGTCGCAGCGCGCGCTCGCGCAGCACCGCAGCACGACCTTCCTCATCCAGCGGCTGCAGCAGCACGCGCACGCACTGGCCCAGCCGCGAACGCAGGTCCGGCAGCACCAGGCCCAGCTCGCCCGGTGCCTTCTGCGCGGTGTAGAGCACGGTCACGCCTGCTGCACGCGCGCGGTTGTGGAAATCAAACAGCGCGATCTCGTCCTCGCGGTTGCCGGCAACCTCGTCCAGCCCGTCTAACGCCACCAGTTCACGTGCGTCCAGCCCGTCGAGCGCTGCACGAACGCGGCCGGCGGCGCTGGCCAGTGGCACGTACGTCGGCAGGCGCCCGGCCTGCTCGGCGCTGGAGCACGTCGCCAGCGCCTGGTGGGTCTTGCCGGTGCCCGCCGCGCCTTCCAGGTAGACCCAATCGTGGCTGGCGCCGACCGCGATCGCACGCAGCTGCGCCAGCGCGCCATCCGGCGCGCCGATGAAGGTCTCCAGGCGCTGGTCCCGCGGGTAATGCAGGGCCAGCGGCAGTTGCGGCACGCCCATCACTTCAGGTCGGGGCCCTTGTCGGTCGGAACGATGATATGGGGGGCGTCGACCACGCCATCAAGCACGATCGCCGGCTTCTCGCCCACGTACAGCTCGCTCTGGCGGTAACGCTGGTGGGCATAGCGCAGCAGCACGTTCGTCACCGCCGCCACCGGCAGCGCAAGCAGCATGCCGAGGAAGCCGAACAGCTGGCCGCCGGCCATCACCGCGAAGATCACCGCCACCGGATGCAGGCCGATCTTGTCGCCGACAATGCGCGGGGTCAGTACGTAGCTCTCCAGCAGCTGGCCCACGGTGAACACCACGCCGACCAGGATCAGCAGCTTCAGGTCGAAGCCCTGTGCCTGCACCAGCGCGGCAATCACCGCCATCAGCACGCCGGTGGTCGCGCCCAGGTAGGGGATGAAGCTGATCAGGCCGGCAATCAGGCCAATCAGCAGGCCCAGCTTGAGGCCTACCAGCGACAGGCCGCCGGCGTAGATCACGCCCAACGCCAGCATCACCAGGAACTGGCCGCGGATGAACGCCCCCAGCACCTCGTTGGACTCACGCGCCAGCGCAGTGATGGTGCCGATGTGGTTGCGCGGAATCACCGAGGCCACCCGCTCGACCAGCTTGTCCCAGTCGCGCAGGAAGTAGAACGCCAGGATCGGCAGCAGCAGGATGTTGACCACCCAGGTCACCATCGCAAAACCCGAACGCGAGACGTAGCCCATGAACGTGGTGGCGACGCCGCCGGCCTGCTGCCAGTGGCTGCGCACCCACTCGATCAGGCGGTCCGGATCCAGCCACTGCATCACTTCCAGGCCGGTCTTCTGCTCGAACCAGGGAATCCCCTTTTCCATCAGCCACGCCTGCGCCTGCGGCGCGACCGCGATCAGGGTGGTGATCTGGCGCTCGATCATCGGCACCAGCACCAGCAGCAGCGCCACGATCACCAGCACCATCGCCGCGAACACCAGCACCACGCCGGTCATGCGCGAGCGGCCGGTGGCCTCGATGCGGTCCACCAGCGGGTCGCCCAGCCAGGCCAGCGCCAGCGCCAGCACGAACGGGGTCAGGATCGGGGCCAGCAGCCACACCACCCAGCCGACCAGGCCGGCGAACAGGATGTACTTCAGCCGGCGCAGGAACTGCGCGATTTCCGCTTCCGGGGGCAGGGTCATCGCAGGCGGTACTCATTGCTGACCGGTGCTGCGACCGGGGCACCGGTGGTGTCGTCGATCGGCGTCGGCAGGGCCGGCAGCGGCGCGCTCGGCACCAGTACACCGTTGTCGCCCAGCATGCGGTTGAAGCCGGCCAGGCCGGTGGTCATCTCCAGGCTCAGCTCCAGCTGGCCGGCCGAAGCATGCAGCGGGGTGACGTTGCGCACCACCGGCACCTCGCGCAGGCCGGCGGCAAGGCGCAGGTAGTCGTCGGCACTGTTGATGCCGGTGACCACCACGCGGTAGGTTCCGGCCTGGCCGACGGCGGCGCCGGCCTTCGCATAGCGCCTGACCAGCGCATCGGCGGCGCCATCGGCGCCGGCCGCCATCGCCCGCATGGCGTTGGCGTCCTTGCTGGTCCACTTGTTCAGCTCACGGCCGTTGTCGACGAACACCCAGTCCGCCTGCCAGCCGCCGTTGGCGCGGTAGAGCTTGCCGATCAGCTGCATCGGCGGTGAGTAGCGCGAGGAGGCGCGGGCCACGGCGGCACTGTCCTGGCGCCAGATGGCACCGGCCAGCGCCTGCTCGGCGGCACCACCGCTGGGCAGGCCGAGCTTGTAGCCGCGCTCGATGGCGCGGTTCAGCAGTGGGCGGGCGGCATTGGCCTGCTGCACGCTGACCAGGCGCGGGCCGCTGCCGTCATCCACGGCCAGCCACACCACCGGCTTCGGTCGCGGCTGCGGCCACAGCGGCAGGCCCAGCGCCGAGACCAGCGAATCGACGTCGTCCTCGCGAAAACGGGCCACCAGCAGGGTCCGGAAGCTCGGCGCGCCGCTGGCGCCTACGCTCTGGTCCTGCTTGTAGTCGTAGCTGGCCACGTAGTCCTTGGCATTGCGCAGTGCCTGCACCACACCCGGGCGCGACATCACGTTGCGATCACCGGACAGCTTGCCCAGTACCACGCTCAGGGCGCGGGCCAGGGCGCCGTTGCGATCGGCTTCGGCTTGGCTGTTGACGGGCACTTCGGCCTCGTACGCGCCACTGGCGGTGGCGACATCACCCTCGGTGCGAAGGCCGCTCTGGGCCATCGTGGCCACCGGCAGGCTCAGCGCAAGGAGCAGGGTCAGAATCAGGCTGCGGCGCATCAGGACATCCATTGGCTCGACGTATCCGGGGGAATTGTTGCCCGAATACGGCCTTTGCGCCAATGCGGCCTGTTAAAATCGCCCGTTCAACCCCTGCCAGCGCCGACGCCCGTGACCAACACCCCGTCTTCCGCCCCCTCCCCCCTTACCTATCGTGACGCGGGTGTCGACATCGACGCCGGCAACGAGCTGGTCGAGCGGATCAAGCCCCTGGTCAAGCGCAGCTTCCGGCCGGAAGTGATGGGCGGCCTGGGCGGCTTCGGCGCCCTGTTCGACCTGTCCAACAAGTACCGCGAGCCGGTGCTGGTGTCGGGTACCGACGGCGTGGGCACCAAGCTGAAGCTGGCGCACCAGCTGAACCGCCACGATACGATCGGCATCGACCTGGTCGCCATGTGCGTGAACGACGTGCTGGTACAGGGTGCCGAGCCGCTGTTCTTCCTGGACTACTTCGCGACCGGCAAGCTGGACATCGACACCGCCGCGGCGGTCGTGGGCGGCATCGCCAACGGCTGCACCGAGGCCGGCTGCGCGCTGATCGGTGGTGAAACCGCTGAAATGCCCGACATGTATGCCCCGGGCGAATACGACCTGGCCGGCTTCACGGTGGCCGCGGTCGAGAAGAGCGAGCTGAAGGACGGCGCCAGCGTGGCTGCCGGCGACGTGCTGATCGGCATCGCCTCGTCCGGCCCGCACTCCAACGGCTACTCGCTGGTGCGCCGCATCTACGACCGTGCCGGCCGCCCGGCCGAGCTGGAGCTGGAAGGCGGCGTGAAGCTGGTCGATGCGCTGATGGCGCCGACCCGCCTGTACGTCAAGCCGATCCTGGCGCTGCTGAAGTCACACGGCGAGGCCATTCACGGCATGGCCCACATCACCGGTGGCGGGCTGACCGAGAACATCATCCGCGTGGTGCCCGACGGCCTCGGCCTGGACATCCAGGCCTCGTCCTGGACCCTGCCGCCGGTATTCCAGTGGCTGCAGAAGGAAGGCGCCGTTGCCGACAGCGAGATGTGGCGCACCTTCAACTGCGGCATCGGCTTCGTGCTGATCGTCGCGCCGGACCAGGAGGCTGCCGTGTCCGAGGCGGTCAGGGCGCAGGGCCTGGAGCACTGGACCATCGGCCAGGTGGTCACCGCCGAAGGCGCCGAGCGCGTCCACATCGGCTGAGCCCGGCAACCAGGAGCCCGCATGGACGCAACGCCCCCCCTGGCACCCACCCCGGTACCACCGCCGTTGGCGGCGGTGCCGGTCTTCAGCAGGCAGGACGCTGACCACCTGCGCGCGCTGTCCATCGCCCACTATGTGTTCGGTGGCCTGATTGCGCTGCTCTCGCTGTTTTTCATTCTGTACATCGTGCTCGGCATCAGTGCGCTGAGCGGCCATCTGCCGATGAACTCCGGGGGCCAGCCCTCGTCGCCGGCCGAACAGCGCCTGTTCGGCTGGGTGTTCACGGTCCTGGGGACCGTGTTCGTCGCCGGCGGCCTGGGCATGGCCGCATTCGTCATCCATGCCGGCCGCTGCGTGGCCCGGCGGCGTCGTTACCTGCTGTGCCTGATCGTGGCCGGCCTGCTCTGCCTGTTCGCGCCGCTGGGCACCGTTCTAGGGGTTTTCACCCTGGTCACACTGCTGCGCCCGCAGGTGAAGGCCGCCTTCGATGCAGCTGGCACGGCTGCATGACGATGCCGGGCGCGCCTCCGCCATTGCCACAGCAGACCCTGGCGCAGCTGCAGTTGGCCAGCCACCTGCAGACGCTGAAGGTGCTGTTCTACGCGCTGGCAGGTTTCCACTGGCTGGCCGCGTTGGCCTTCCTCGGTTTCATCGGCCTGGTCGCCAGTTCCCGGGGGTTGGACGAAGGCACGGCGCTGGCCACGGTCTACGGGGTCATTTCGTTGTTGGCGGCGGCGCTTGGCTTCTTACAGCTGCACACCGCGCGCCTGCTGTCGCGCCGCACCGGGCTGGCCTGGTGCCAGCGCGCGGCATGGCTGGCAGTGCTTGCCGGCCCGTTGGGCATGGCGCTGACGGCCTATGCCCGGGTGTTCCTGTCCAAGCCTGACATGGCCGCATTGTTCGACCGCGGCGACCACCTCAGTGCCTGAGCCCGCAGGCAACCCATCGCTCCCTCCTGACCGATCCGACATGTCCGCGCCCGCCACCGCCGCAAACGCCACTGCCCGCGGCTATCGTGTTTCACTGCCCAAGAAGCTGGCCTTCGCCGCCGTACTGGCCGTGTTCCTGGTCAGCTGGATCGATCCGCTGTGGCCCGTCGAACAGGCCCTGCACAGCTCGCTGACCGTCGTCGGCCTGGCTGCCCTGCTCTGGGTGGACCGGCGTGGCTGGCTGGGCAATGGCGCCTTCATCGCGATCTGTGGCTTCATCGCACTGCATTGCGTGGGCGCGCGCTGGCTGTACTCCAACGTGCCCTACGACGCTTGGGCACAGGCGCTGGCCGGCTGGTCGCCGAATGCCGCCTTCGGCTGGCAGCGCAACCACTTCGACCGTCTCATCCACTTGTTGTTCGGCGTCTGCTTCACCCCCGCGCTGCTGCAGCTGGCCCGGCATGCCTGGCCGGCGCTGCGCCTGGGCCAGGCCTTCAGCCTGGCGGTGATGACGGTGATGTGCGCCAGCCTGGTCTACGAGTGGTTCGAGTGGGCCATCGCGCTTGCCCTGTCGCCCGACGCCGCCGAGGCCTACAACGGGCAGCAGGGCGACATGTGGGACGCTCATGCCGACATGCTGCTGGCGACCTTGGGCAGTCTGCTGACCTGGCCGTTGATCCGCCGGAGTGCCCGGCAATGAGCACGCCCACCCGCATTGCCGTGCTCGCCTCCGGCCGCGGCAGCAACCTGCAGGCCATCCTTGACGCAATTGCTGACGGCCGCCTGCCCGCCGAGGTTGTCGGCGTGTTCTCCGACCGCCCAGCCGCAGCCGCGCTGCAACGGGTCCGCGCCAGCCTGCGCTGGGCGCATGCACCGAAAGAATTCGGTGACCGCGCCGCCTACGAGCAGGCCTTGGGCGATGCACTGGCCGCGGTCGCGCCGGATCTGATCGTCTGCGCCGGCTACATGCGCATTCTCGGCGCCGACTTCGTGCAGCGCTTCAATGGCCGGCTGGTCAACATCCACCCCTCCCTGCTACCGCTGCACAAGGGGCTGGACACGCATGCGCGGGCGCTGCACGCCGGCGATGCGGAGCATGGGGCCAGCGTGCACCTGGTGGTGCCCGAGCTGGATGCCGGCGCCGTGCTGGCCCAGGCGCGGGTGCCGGTAATGCCCGGCGATGACGCCGACAGCCTGGCGGCGCGTGTGCTGGGGGTGGAGCATCCGCTGCTGATCGCCACCCTGCAGCTGCTGTGCGCCGGCCGCCTGGCTGAACGGGAGGGCCAGCCACTGCTGGATGGTCACCCCCTGTTTAGCCCACTGGTCCTAGATTCCGCCGGGAACCTGAACCGGTAACGCCCACGCACACGCCCCGCTGACTGCGGGGCTGGCATCCTGCCCCCCTCCTGCAGCTCCTGTCCTCCATGAAGACCACGACCCTGCTGTCCACTTCATTGCTGCTGTCGCTTGTCGTGCTTCCCGGCGTGGGTTGGGGCCAGGCACAGGCGCCTGCCTCGCCGGTTCCGGCGCCAGCGGTGCAGCCGCCGGCCGAAACGACGGCCCCGGCCCTGCCGGCATTGGCGTGGGAACCGCCGCCGCTGCAGCCGTTCAGCGCCACCTACCAGGCCTTCTACAAGGGCAAGGAGGCCGGCGACGCCAGCATGCAGGTCACCCACACCGGCGGCAACCAGTGGCGGGTGGACATGCAGGTGGTCGGCCGCCGCGGGTTCGCCAGCGTGCTGGGACTGAACATCGAGCAGAGCACGGTCTTCGAGGAGCGCGCTGGCACCTATGCACCGCTGAGCCAGAGCACGGTGCGCAAGGGCCTGTTTCTCGGCAAGAAGGCGGTCGGCACGTACAACTGGCAGGCCGGTACCGCGCAGTGGAGCGGCGATGTCGAGAAGAAGCGCGCACAGCCGATTCCGCTGCAGCCGGGCGACCAGAGTGCGCTGCTGATCAATCTGGCAATCATGCGCGACGCCCGCCCAGGTACCGCGATGCACTACCGCTACGTGGACATGGGCAAGGTCCGCCAGCATGACTACCAGGCCGCGCCGCAGACCGAGAACGTCGAGGTCGGCGACCTGTCCTACAACGCGCTGCGGGTCTACCGGACCAACGGCGGCAAAAATGAAACCATCCTCTGGATCGCCAACGGGGTCCCCACCCCGGTGCGCATCCTGCAACGCGAAGACGGCGAAGACCGCGTCGATCTGCGCCTGATCGAATACCAAGGAGTCTGAGCATGAGCATCCCGACCCGCCCCCTCGCCTGGATCGCGGCCGCTGCCCTGTCCGTGGCCAGCCTGCCGGCCATGGCCCTGCAACCTTTCAAGGCGGATTACCTGGCCAGCTACATGGGCATGCAGGCCAACGGCACGATGACCCTGTCCAACGAAGGCAGCAACAAGTGGCGCTACAGCCTCCAGGTGAAGAACCAGCTCGCCGACCTGAGCCAGAGCACCGTGTTCGAGGAAGTACGTGGGCAACTGCGCCCGCTGAGCAGCCAGGACCGCTCGGCGCTGCTGGTGAAGAAGCGCAACGTGCAGGCCAATTACAACTGGACCAGCAACCAGGCCACCTGGACCGGCGACATCAAGCCGGACCGTGCCGGCCCCATCGCGCTGAAGGCCGGTGACATGGATGCGCTGCTGATCAACCTGGCGATCACCCGTGACCTGGCCGCCGGCAAGCCCCTGACCTATCGCATGGTCGACGAAGGCCGCATCAAGAACATGACCTACCGCGTGGTCGGCAAGGAATCGATCACCGTGGGCGGCAAGAGCTACGAGGCCACCAAGGTCTCGCGCGCCGACGGCAACAAGGAGCTGATCGCCTGGATCGTGCCGGAGTTCCCGGTGCCGGCGCGCATGCTGCAGCGTGAGGGCGGACGCGATGCGCTGGACCTGACCATCAAGGCGCTGAACTGACCGGAGATCCACGTCATCCAGGCATGGCGTGGATCTACTGGAAACCTGGAGTAGATCCACGCCATGCGTGGATGGACGCCCCGGGAAAAACGCCCGCTTTCGCGGGCGTTTTTCTTACTTCTTTTCCTCGGCCGCAGCGGGCTTGAACTCGGTGCGGCAGTCCACGCGGATCTGCTCGCCGGTGCTGCGCCAGACGAAGGTGCGGCAATGACGGTTGCCGTCCTGGCTGTCGTTCACCGCGACCGCGTAGAACGACTCGATGATCTCGTCGCGCGAGACCGTGCCATCGCCGTTCCAGTCCATGTCCCTCTGCTCGATGCCCTGGGTAATGGCGATGTTGGCGTACCAGGCATAGCCCAGCCACGCCAGCACGATCAGCACCAGGGCCAGCAGTGCCTTGCGACGCGGGCTGAACTTGCCGCGCAGGATCATGGCACGCGCCGGATGGTGGCGCCGAGCGAAGACAGCTTCTCTTCGATGTTCTCGTAGCCACGATCAAGGTGGTAGATGCGGTCGATGGTGGTCTCGCCGCTGGCCATCAGGCCGGCCAGGATCAGCGAGGCCGACGCACGCAGGTCGGTGGCCATCACCGGCGCACCGCTCAGGTGCTCGCTGCCACGCACGATGGCGGTGTGGCCTTCAACCTGGATGTCCGCGCCCAGGCGCAGCAGTTCGTTGACGTGCATGAAACGGTTCTCGAAGATCGTTTCGTTGATCACGCCCACGCCGTCAGCCACGCAGTTGAGCGCCATGAACTGGGCCTGCATGTCGGTCGGGAATGCCGGGTACGGCGCGGTGGTCAGGTTGACCGCCTTCGGCCGCTTGCCCTGCATGTCCAGGGTGATGGTGTCGTCGGTGGTCTCGATCTTCGCACCGGCCTCGACCAGCTTGGACAGCACCGCGTCCATGGTGTTCGGGCGCGCACGGTTGACCGTGACCTTGCCGCCAGTCATCGCTGCGGCCACCAGGAAGGTGCCGGTCTCGATGCGGTCGGGCAGCACTTCGTGGCGGCCACCGGACAGGCGCTCGACGCCTTCGATCACCAGGCGGGCGGTGCCCAGTCCTTCGATCTTCGCGCCCAGCGCGATCAGGCAATGCGCCAGATCGGTCACTTCCGGCTCCATCGCACAGTTGTCGAGGATGGTGGTGCCTTCGGCCAGCACCGCGCCCATCAGCACGTTCTCGGTGCCGGTGACGCTGACCATGTCGAAGGTGAAGTGGCCGCCCTTCAGGCGCTTGGCGCTGGCCTTGATGAAGCCGTTCTCGACCACGATCTCGGCACCCAGTGCCTGCAGGCCCTTGATGTGCTGGTCGACCGGACGCGAACCGATCGCGCAGCCGCCCGGCAGCGACACTTCGGCCGCGCCGAAGCGGGCCAGCAGCGGGCCCAGCACCAGGATCGAGGCGCGCATGGTCTTGACCAGCTCGTAAGGTGCCACGTGCTGGTTGACCGAACGCGGGTCGACCACGATCGCGCTGCCGCGCGACAGCGTGCCCTGGTCGATGGTGACCTTGGCACCCAGTTCGCCCAGCAGCTTCACCGTGGTGACCACGTCGTGCAGGTGCGGCACGTTGGTGATCTCCACCGGCGCATCGGCCAGCAGGGTCGCGCAGAGAATGGGGAGGACGGCGTTCTTGGCGCCGGAGATGCTCACTTCACCGTGCAGCGCAGCGCCGCCGGTCACAACGATCTTGGCCATGTATTGGGAATCTTCTGCGGTTCAGCCGGCTTCGGCCGGGGTCACGGTTTTCAGCGCCAGCGCGTGGATCGCGCCGCCCATCAGGTCGCCCAGCGTGGCATACACCATGCGGTGGCGGGCCAGCGGCATCTTGCCGGCGAAGGCCTCGCAGACCACGGTCGCTTCGAAATGCACGCCATCGTCGCCCTGCACGTCGGCGCGGGCGCCAGGCAGGCCGGTTTCGATCAGATTGCGGATGGTGTCGGCGTCCAACGGGCTTTCCTAATAAAATGTGCGTCCATTCTACTTCCGCTGCGTGGCGTCCGCATGGCCGAATCCCTGTTGCCCCCCCGTTCTGCCGACCCTGCCGGCCTGATCGCCAGTGGCCGCCGCGTGTTCGAGATCGAGCGGCAGGCGCTGGAGGCCGTGGCTGACCGCCTCGGCGAGGCCTTCCAGCAGGCCTGCCAGGCGATCCTGGCCAGCCGCGGGCGTGTGGTGGCCACCGGCATGGGCAAATCCGGGCACATCGCCCGCAAGATCGCCGCCACCCTGGCCTCCACCGGCACCCCGGCGTTCTACGTGCACCCTGGCGAGGCCGGACACGGTGACCTGGGCATGATCACCGAGGACGATGTGGTGCTGGCGCTTTCCTATTCGGGGGAGTCGGACGAGCTGCTCATGCTGTTGCCGGTGCTCAAGCGCCAGGGCAACCTGCTGATCTCCATGACCGGCCGCCCGCAGTCCAGCCTGGCCACCGCCGCCGATATCCACCTGGACGTCAGCGTGCCGGCCGAGGCCTGCCCGCTGGCGCTGGCGCCGACCTCCAGCACCACCGCCTCGCTGGCGATGGGCGATGCGCTGGCCGTGGCCCTGCTCGACGCGCGCGGCTTCACCGCCGACGATTTCGCCCGCTCGCACCCGGCCGGCAGCCTCGGCCGCCGCCTGCTGCTGCACATCACCGACGTCATGCATAGCGGCGAGGACCTGCCCAGCGTGGGTGCCGACGCCAGCCTCAGCGAGGCGCTGGTGGAAATGAGCCGCAAGCGACTCGGGATGACCGCCGTGGTCGACGCCGATGGCGTGCTGATCGGCCTGTTCACCGACGGCGACCTGCGCCGCGCGCTGGACAGCGCGCTGGACGTGCGCACCGCGAAGATCGCCGACGTGATGACCCGCAACCCGCGCACCATCGGGGCCGACCAGCTGGCCGTAGAGGCCGCGCGGCAGATGGAAACCCAGAAAATCAACGGCCTGATCGTGGTCGATGACCAGGGCCGTGCGGTAGGCGCCCTGAACATTCATGACCTGTTGCGGGCCCGGGTGGTTTAACCGACAGTCCGTAGACCCCATTCAGTCTGTAATGCCCCACCCGACCCCACCGAGCCTGCTGCCCTGATGCCCTGGTCCCCGCTGCCCGCCTTCCCTGCCCACCTGCATGCCGCTGCGGCCCGCGTCCGCCTGGCCTGCTTCGACGTGGACGGCACCCTCACTGACGGTCGGCTGTACTACGACAAGGAAGGGAACGAGAGCAAGGCGTACTTCGTGCAGGATGGCCTGGGCCTGAAACTGCTGCAGCAGCACGGTATCCACCCCGTGCTGATCACCGCGCGCAACAGCCAGTCCGCGCTCAAGCGCGGCGCCGACCTCGGCATCGACACCCAGATCGCCGTGGGCGACAAGCTGGCCAGCGTGCAGGCGCTGTGCGCGCAGCACGGCGTCGGCCTGGAGCAGGTGGCCTTCATGGGCGACGACCTGCCGGACCTGGCGCCGCTGGGCGCGGTCGGCCTGGCAGTGGCCCCGGCCAACGCCCACCCGTGGATCGCCGAGCGCGTGCACTGGCAGACCCGCGCCGACGGCGGACGTGGCGCCGCCCGCGAACTGTGCGACATCCTGCTGGCCGCACAGGGCCACGTAGATGCGGTGCTGGCGAGGTTCGGCGCATGAGCCTGCCGACACTGAACTGGCGCACCCTGCTGGGCGTCGGCCTGCTGCTGGCGGCGCTGCTCAGCAGCTGGGCCGCCCTGCGCAACCGCGACAAGGGCCCGGCCAACGACAGCCAGGAGCCGGGTGTGGACTACGTTCTGCACGACTTCCAGATCGTGGCCCTGGATGAGCACGGCAAGGAGTCGACCACCCTGCGTGCGCCGCGGCTGGAGCGCCAGCGTGGCGACCAGACCATCAACATCGCCACACCGCTGTTCGAGATGCCGGACAAGGATGGCAAGCACTGGACCCTGCGTGCCGAGACCGGCTGGCTCAGCGCCAAGGGCGACCAGATGAAGCTGCGCGGCAATGTGGCCGGCGACAGCCCGGCCGATCCGGGCGTGGTGCCGACCACCTTCCGCACCGACCATCTGGACGTGTTCCCGAAGGAGAACCGCGCCCGCACCGACGCCCTGGTGACCATGACCCGCCCGGGCATGGAACAGTCCGGCGTCGGCTTCGAAGTGGATTCGAAGAACAACACGTATCATTTCCTCAGCCAGTCCAAGGGCCGTTACACGCCCAAACGCTGATTCCGCCGCCAGCCCGCGACGTCTCCGGACAGGCGCAGGGCCGGCAGCCCCACCCTCCGCCCCCGGCCCGCCCGGGAGGCCCCCACCGGTAGAACGGACCCCGATGAAGATTTCCTTTGCCGCCGTACTCGCGCTCGGTCTTCTTGTCCCCAGCGCCGCCTTCGCCAAGTCCACCGACCGCAACGAAGACATGCACATCGATTCCGGCGCCCAGTCCGGCACGCTCACCGGCGACGGCAAGACCGTGCTGTCGCAGGGCGTGATCATCACCCAGGGCACGCTGGACCTGCGCTCGTCCGAGGCCGAGATCTACCTCAAGGATGGCGAAGCCGTGCGCGCGGTGTTCACTGGCAAGCAGGCCAAGATGAAGCAGCAGCTCGATGACGGCACCTGGATGGATGCCGTTGCCGACCGCATCGACTACGACATCAAGACCGAGATCATTACCCTGACCGGCAACTACAAGGTCACCAGCGCGCGCGGCACCAATGCCGGCCAGCGCATGGTCTACAACACCCGCACCGGCGAAATGAACTCCGGTGGTGACGGCAGCCGTGTGCGTACCGTCATCCCGCCGAAGAACAAGACCCCGGCCGCGCCTGCGGCACAGCCCAAGGCCACCACGCCGGCGCAGCCGGCCGGGAGCAGGAAGTAATGCTCGTCGCCAAGGGCCTGCGCAAGAAGTACAAGCAGCGCGAAGTCGTCAAGGATTTCGGGCTGACCCTCGACGCCGGCGAAGTGGTCGGCCTGCTGGGCCCCAACGGTGCCGGCAAGACCACCTGCTTCTACATGATCGTCGGCCTGGTTGCGGCTGACGCTGGCAGCATCGTGCTCGACGGCAAGGACATCACCGGCGACCCGATGTATACCCGCGCCAAGCAGGGCGTGGGCTATCTGCCGCAGGAACCGTCGGTATTCCGCAAGCTGACCGTGGCCGACAACATCCGCCTGGTGCTGGAGCTGCGCGAAGACCTGGATGCGGCCGGCCGCGAGCGCGAATTGAACAGCCTGCTCGACGAACTGCAGCTGGGCCATGTTGCCGACCAGCTTGGCGCCAGCCTGTCCGGTGGCGAACGCCGCCGCTGCGAGATCGCCCGCGCCCTGGCAGCGCAGCCGCGCCTGATCCTGCTTGACGAGCCGTTCGCCGGTGTCGATCCGATTTCGGTCGGCGAGATCCAGCGCATCGTCACCCATCTCAAGCAGCGTGGCATCGGCGTGCTGATCACCGACCACAACGTGCGCGAGACCTTGGGTATCTGCGACCGCGCGTATATCCTCGCCGAGGGCAGCGTGCTGGCCCAGGGTTCGCCGGAAGCGATCCTGGACAACGCCGATGTACGCCGCGTCTACCTCGGGGATTCCTTCAAGCTGTGAAGCAGTCGCCGGGTCCCTTTCCTTCCTTTCGGCACAGGCATGAAGACTCGGCTGCAGACATCGTTGGGACAGCAACTGGTGCTTACGCCCCAGTTGCAGCAGGCGATCAAGCTGCTGCAGATGTCCACCACCGAGCTGGAGCTGGAAATCGCGCAGGCGGTGGAAAGCAATCCGCTGCTGGACTGGGCCGACAGCAGTGACAGCAGCAGTCCTGCCGGCGAAGGCGACGACAACGGCAACGATGCGCCCGCAGAACGCGCCGATGCCGGCGACGACTGGGCGCCGGCGGAACTGGACTGGAACGCGTCCGGCAGCGGCGGCAGCTTCGACGATGACGACGACAATGGCAGCGCCGCCGAGCGCGTAGCCGAAACCGAAACGCTGGCCGACCGTCTGCTGTGGCAGCTGCATCTGTCGCATCTGTCCCCACGTGATCGCAGCATCGGTGCCGCGCTCATCGATGCACTGGACGATGACGGTTATCTGCGCGAACCGCTGGGCAACATCGCCGACACCCTGTTGCCGGCGATCCACGCCGGCGAGGACGAGATCCTCGCCGTGCTGCATCGCATCCAGCGCTTCGATCCGGTGGGTGTGGCTGCACGCACGCTGGGCGAATGCCTGCTGCTGCAGCTGGATGTGCTGCCCGGCGAAACGCCCGGGCTGGCGCTGGCGCGACAGATTGCCGCAGGCCCGCTGGAACGGCTGCCACGCAGTGGCGTCGCCGGGCTTGCTCATGAGTTGAAGCAACCGATGGACGAGGTCGAGACTGCCGTCGCGCTGCTGCGCTCGCTGGACCCGCGCCCGGGCACGCAGATCGCACCGCTGTCGCAGGACACTTACGTGGTGCCGGACGTGGTGGTATGGCGGCAGAACGGCGTGTGGCGCGCTGCACTGGCCGCGCATGCCGGGCCGAAGGTGGTGATCCACCGCGGCTACGAACAGCTTATCCGGCGTTGCGGCGACGCCGATGCCGGCTACCTGCGTGCCCAGCTGCAGGAAGCACGCTGGCTGCTGAAAGGCCTGCAGCAGCGCGGCGAAACGCTGTTGCGCGTCGTGCGCAGCCTGATCCTGCAGCAGGCCGGCTTCCTTGAATTCGGCGAGCAGGCGCTGCGCCCACTGACCCTGCGCGAGATTGCCACCGAACTGGGCCTGCACGAATCCACGGTGTCGCGTGCGATCGCCCGCAAGCACGTGCGCACCCCTCGCGGCACCCTGCCACTGCGGGCCTTCTTCGCCTCCGGCATCGATACCGACGGCGGCGGCGAGGCGTCCAGCACCGCCATCCAGGCGATGATCCGGCGCCTGATCGACGATGAGAATCCGCGCAAGCCGCTTTCTGACGCCAAGCTGGCTGACCTGCTCAAATCGTCGGGAATCCCAGTAGCGCGGCGCACCGTGGCGAAGTATCGTGAAGCCATGAACATTTCCGCCTCGCACGAAAGGGTCAGAATCGCTTGACGCGCCGCCGCGCCCGGCGGAGAGGTTCATTGGCACATCCGAACACAGGAGAAACCCGATGCGCATCGAAACGTTTGGCAAAGATGTCGAAGTCACCCCGGCCCTGCAGTCCTATGTGGAGGAAAAGCTGGCCCGGATCGGAAAGCACTTCGACCAGCACTGCGAAGCGCGGGTGACCCTCAAGCTGCAGAAGACCGAACACCATGTCGACGCCAGCCTCAACATCCCGGGCCAGACCCTGCACGCGGAGGCCAATGCCCAGACCATGTATGCCGCGATCGACCTGCTTGCGGACAAGCTTGACCGCCTGGTGATCAAGCACAAGGAGAAAAAACAGCAGCACGCGCCGCTGCCGGTGGGCGACAATGGTGGCTGATCGCCACCGTTCCCCGCAGACATGCCCCTGACTGACCTCCTGGCGGCCGTGCAGACCCAGCTCTGCACGGCCACCGACCGTGACAGCGTCCTGCAGGCCGCCGCCGGGTTGCTGGCCTGCCGCCAGGCCAATGCCGAACAGATCTACCTGAACCTGTGCCAGCGCGAAGCCCTGGGCAGCACCGCGATCGGCCACGGCATCGCCATCCCCCACGGCCGCGCGCCTACCCTTGATCGCCCCCGTGGCGCCCTGCTGCGATTGGCCGCCCCGGTCGATTTCGGCGGCGACGAACCGGTGGACCTGGTGTTCGCCATGGCCGTCCCCGCCCACTACACCCACCAGCACCTGATGCTGTTGTCCGAGCTGGCCGAACTGTTTTCCGCGCCGGACATCCGCCAGGCCCTGCGCGAAGCGGGCGATGCCCGGGCGCTGCGCGAGGCGCTGGACATGACCCCTCCTGCGAGTGCCGCATGAATACCAGCATCACCGCCCGTGAACTGTTCGAACAGCAGCGCGAGCGGCTGGGGTTGCGCTGGGCCGCCGGCAAGTCCGGTGAGAAGCGCGAGCTGGAGGCCGGCAATACCGTCTCGCGGCGTCCCTCGCTGGCCGGCTACCTCAACGCGATCTATCCCAACAAGGTGCAGATCCTGGGCACCGAGGAACTGTCCTGGCTGGATGCACTGGAACCACGCCAGCGCTGGGAGACCATCGAAAAGATCATGCAGTCGCACCCGCTGGCGCTGGTGCTGACGCGCAACCAGCCCTGCCCGGAAGACCTCCGCGCCGCTGCTGACGAATCCGGCACGCCGCTGTGGCTCTCGCCCAAGCGCGGCCACGAACTGCTCAACCACCTGTCCTACCATCTGGCGCGTACGCTGGCGCCGCGGGTGATCCTGCACGGCGTGTTCATGGAGATCTATTCCATCGGCGTGCTGATCACCGGCGAGGCCGGATCGGGCAAGAGCGAGCTGGCGCTGGAGCTGCTCACCCGCGGCCATCGCCTGGTCGCCGACGATGCCCCCGAGTTCACCCAGATCGCCCCGGACGTACTCGACGGCACCTGCCCCGAACTGCTGCAGGACCTGCTGGAAGTGCGCGGCCTGGGCGTGCTCAACGTGCGCGAGATGTTCGGCGACACGGCTGTAAAGAAGAACAAGTACCTTCGGCTGATCGTCCACCTGACCAAGCCGATGACCGAACCCACCCCACATGGCTACGAACGCCTGACCGGCGATTCGGGCACCCGCCATGTGCTGGACCTGGACGTTCCGCTGATCACCCTGCCGGTGATGCCCGGCCGCAACCTGGCCGTACTGACCGAAGCCGCGACCCGCCTGCACATCCTGCGCACCAAGGGCATCGACCCGGCGGCTATGTTCATCGCCCGCCACAGCAACCTGCTGGAACGGCGAACACCCTGATTTCCCTGCCCCTCGAAGAGCCTGTCCATGAGCACCGTCACCCCCTCCGCCCCGACCCTGATCATCGTCAGCGGCCTGTCCGGCTCGGGTAAATCCGTCGCCCTGAAGACCTTCGAGGACCAGGACTACTACTGCTCGGACAACCTGCCGATCAATCTGCTGCCCGACTTCGTGCGCAGCCTGCTGGCCAACCATGACGGCAGCGCGCCGCGCCGCCTGGCCGTGGGCATCGACGTTCGCGGACAGGCCGATCTGAGCCAGCTGGGCAACTGGCGGCAGCTGGCCACTGACGCCGGCGTGGAAGTGAAGGTACTGTTCTTCGAGGCCAGCGATGAGGCTGTGCTCAAGCGCTACGCCGACACCCGGCGCCGTCATCCGCTGAGCCAGCTGGGCCTGTCGCTGCCCGAAGCGATCGCACGCGAACGTGAATTGACGGCACCGCTGCGCCGCGAGGCCGATGCGGTGATCGATACCAGCAACCTCAACGTGCATCAGCTGCGGCGGCGGATCATCACCGAGTTCACGCTGGACCATGCCACCGGACTGTCCCTGCTGTTCGAATCGTTCGCGTACAAGCGCGGCGTGCCGGCCGAGGCGGACTTCGTATTCGATGCGCGGGTGCTGCCCAATCCACACTGGGACCCCGATCTGCGTGCGCTGAGCGGCCGCGAACCGGGCGTACGCGACTATCTGGAAGCACAGCCGGACGTGCAGCGTTACCTGGCCCAGCTGATGGATTTCCTCGATACGTGGCTGCCGAAACTGGGGGATGGCACCCGCAGCTACGTGACGGTGGCGTTCGGCTGCACCGGCGGCAAGCACCGCTCGGTGTTCCTGGCCGAGCGCCTGGCCCGGCATGCCCGCGAGATGGGCTGGGAAGATGTGGCCACGTATCACCGCGAACAGGATTGAGAGAGTCGGCCGGGCTGCGCCCGGCACCCGCCGGTAGTGCCGGCCGCTGGCCGGCAACAGCAACAGCAACAGCAGAAGCGGCATTCCGTGGGATGACGGGGCGGTGTGGATCTGCAGGACACGCCGTAAACCCCGCTCCGCGGTCCGGCCCAGCCGCTGGCGGCTGGGCGTTCGGGCGCTTGCGAAGCAGTGCTTCGCAAGCAAAGCGCCCTCACCCCTGGGGGCTCGATGGCGCCATCCATGGCGCCAACGGTCCTGCAGACCCACACCGCCCCACCTCTGACAGATTTCTGCTGCTGGTGGGTGTCGACCCTGGTCGACACGATGGATCCACGCGTGCGTGGATGAATCGCTGTCAGGCATCGAAAAACGGATGGGGTCGGATCTCTTTCTCAACGGAAAGGCTCCCCTTGCGAGCAACGCTGAATACGGGACACAGTGCCCCCCATCTGCTGCTATCGCCAATTCACCTTGACCTGTTAACGTGCAGTAATGACCTGTGGCATTCTCCTCGTAACACATCCGGGGGTCGGGCCCGCCCTGCTTGAGGTGGCGACCCGGCTCCTGCGGCAATTGCCGCTGAAAACCGAAGCTTTCGAAGTACCGTTCGACGCAGACCTGGACGCCCTGCTCCCGCTCGCCTCGGCCGCCCTGCGGCGGGTCGATGCAGGGGATGGCGTGCTGATCCTGACCGACCTGTACGGCGCCAGCCCCGCCAACCTAGCCGGGCAGCTGGCCCGGTTGGGGACCCCGGTTCGCCGGGTATCGGCGCTGAGCCTGCCGATGTTGCTGCGGGTGATGAATTATCCGGAACAGGGACTGGATCAACTGCCCGCCACAGCCGCGGCGGGCACCCGTAATGGAGCGATAGTCGACGATGCTTGAACGAGAACTCACCGTGAGCAACCGCCTGGGCCTGCACGCCCGGGCCACCGCCAAGCTGGTGCAGACCCTGGCGCCGTTCCGCTGCAACGTGACCATGGCCGCCAAGGGCCGTGAGATCAACGCCAAGAGCATCATGGGCGTGATGCTGCTGGCCGCCGGCCAGGGCACTCCGGTCACGGTGCGCATCAACGGCGAGGACGAAGCCGCCGCGATGGAAGCGGTGGTCGGTCTGTTCGAGCGCCGCTTCGACGAGGACAGCTGAGCGTGCCGCGCGCGCGCGCCGGCCAGGTTCCTTCCGGCCAGCGGCCGGTCCAGCTGCTGGCTGGGCACGGTGCTGCCCGTGGCGCGGCGATGGGCCGCGCACGGGTACGCCTGCCGCATGCGCTGGAGGTGGCCGAGCAACGCATCGGCGCCCACCAGGTCGAGGCCGAGCTGGCCCGCCTGCATCGTGCGGTGGATGCCGCGCGCACGGAAATGCACGAACTGCGCCAGCGCCTGCATGGCGCATTGAACCAGGAAGTGGGCGAGTTCCTGGACCTGCACGCGCTGCTGCTGGACGATCCCGAGCTGTTGTTCGGGCTGGACGAGCTGATCCGCAGCGGTCCCTACAGTGCCGGCTACGCATTGCGCCTGCAGCGTGACCGCCTGGCCAAGGTCTTCGATGGCATGGACGATGCCTACCTGAAGAGCCGCATGGACGACCTGGACCATGTCATCGGCCGCATCCACGCGTTCCTGCAGCCTGAACGCGCGCCGGTGATGAAGGGCCTGGCCGGCGAGATCCTGGTCTGCGACAACATCGCCCCGTCCGAACTGGCCCAGCTGCAGGCCCAGGGCGTGGTTGGCATCGTCACCGCCGCCGGCAGCGCGCTGTCGCACAGCGCGATCCTGGCGCGCAGCCTGCATCTGCCGTTGATCGTGAACGTTCCGCAGCTGCTCAGCCGCATCGCCGATGGCGACGTGCTGATCATCGATGGCGCCGACGGCAGCATCACCGCCAACCCGCAGGCCGACAACCTGCGTGACTATCGCGCGCGCCTGAAGGAGCATGCGCGCGAGCAGCGCGAGCTCGGCCGCCTGCGCAGCAAGCCCAGCCGCACCCGCGACCAGGTCGACATCGCCCTGCTGGCCAATGCCGAATCGCTGGAAGACGTCACCCAAGCGCACGCGCTGGGCGCGCAGGGACTGGGCCTGTACCGCACCGAGTTCCTGTTCCTGCAGCGCAACGAGCTGCCGGATGAAGAAGAACAGTTCCAGACCTACCGGGATGCCGCGTTGGGCATGAGCGGGCGACCGGTCACCATCCGCACGCTCGATCTGGGCGCGGACAAGGCCGACCGCACCGGCCTGACCCTCAGCAATGAAGAGAACCCCGCCCTGGGTCTGCGCGGCGTACGCCTGTCGCTGGCACGGCCGAAGGTGGCCGATACCCAGCTGCGCGCGATCCTGCGCGCCTCCGCCTACGGCAAGCTGCGCGTGCTGGTGCCGATGGTCAGCACCCGCGAGGAACTGCTGGCGGTGCGCCGGCGCATGCTCAAGCTGACCGAACAGCTGCGCGGCGAGGGCCACATGGTGTCCGACCACGTGCCGCTGGGCGCGATGATCGAAGTTCCTGCGGCAGCACTGGCGCTGGAGAGCTTCATCGACCTGGTCGACTTCCTGTCGATCGGCACCAATGACCTGGTGCAGTACCTGCTGGCCGCCGACCGCAACAACGAGGCACTGGGCGAACTGTATTCGCCACTGCATCCGGCCGTGCTGCGACTGCTGCAGATGGTGATCGAGACGGGCGCGCGTCACCGCATCCCGGTGGCGGTCTGCGGCGAGATGGCCGGCGACGCACGGATGACCCCGCTGCTGCTGGCGCTGGGCCTGACCGAGTTCAGCCTGCACCCCGGCACGCTGCTGGAAGTGCGCCGTGCGATCCGCGATGCCGATCTGGCCGCATTGCGCGCGCGCGCGCCGAAGCTGCTGGCCGCACGCGACCGCCGCGCGATCGAGCGCTGGCTGGCGCTGGTGGCCGAAACGGCCTGACTGCCGAGGGTAGTGCTGGTCGCTGGCCGGCAATCTCGTGGACTTCGATGGGGACGATTGCGGGCCAGCGGCCGGCGCAACCACCGCCCTCGGCTATGCGTTGAAACATCCCCTTGCGATAATGACGCGCTGAACACCCCTGTTGCCGCATCCTTGCCGGGATCGCGGCTTTTCTTATCCCGCGGGAGCTGCGATGGCTGAAGCCGTACGCCACGACAAGACTGCGCGCCAACTGCGGATGCTGTCCGACGCACTGGACAGCGGTCGGCTGGGCCCGGTGCGTCGCCTGGTCAACACCCTGGCCCCGGCCGAGATCGGCAACCTGCTTGAATCGCTGCCGCCGGGCAAGCGCGAGGTGGTGTGGGGCCTGGTCGATCCGGAAGATGACGGCGAGGTGCTGGTCCACGTCGGCGACGACGTGCGCGAGAGCCTGCTCGCGGACATGGACCCGGACGAAATCATCGCCGCGGTCGAAGACCTGGACATCGACGACCTGGCCGACCTGGTCGAAGACCTGCCCGATACGGTCATCGACGAAGTCCTCAAGTCGATGGACCGCGAGAACCGCGAGCGCCTGGAACAGGTGCTGTCCTATCCCGAGGACAGTGCCGGCCGCCTGATGAACCCGGACGTGGTGACCGTGCGCGCCGACGTCAACGTGGACGTGGTGCTGCGCTACCTGCGCCTGCGCGGCGAACTGCCGGACCACACCGACCACCTGTTCGTGGTCAGCCGGCGCCATCAGTACCTTGGCCGGGTGTCGCTGGCGGCACTGGTGACCCACGAGGACACCACCCCGATCAACCGCCTGATCGACGACGAGCAGCCGGCCATCGACGTCGGCGAGAGCGACCAGGAAGTCGCGCGGCAGTTCTCCGACCATGACTGGATCTCCGCACCGGTGGTGGACGAGAACAACATCCTCGTTGGTCGCATCACCATCGATGACGTGGTCGACATCATCCGTGGCCAGGCCGAGCACCAGGCGCTGGGCGCCGCCGGCCTGGACGAGGACGAGGACCTGTTCAGCCCGGTCTGGCGCGCCATGCGCCGCCGCCTGATGTGGCTGTCGATCAACCTGTGCACGGCCTTCCTGGCCTCCAGCGTGGTCGGTCACTTCGAGGGCACCATCGACAAGCTGGTGGCGCTGGCGGTGCTGATGCCGATCGTGGCCGGCCTCGGTGGCAACGCCGGCACCCAGGTGCTGGCGCTGATGGTGCGCGGCCTGGCGCTGGGCCAGGTGGGCGCCTCCAACGCGCGCACCCTGCTGTGGAAGGAAGTGCGTGTTGCGCTGCTGAACGGCGTGATGCTCGGCTCGGTGCTGGGCCTGATCGTATTGGCCTGGTTCCATTCACCCGGGCTGTCTGCGGTGATCGCCATCGCACTGACCTGCAACCTGCTGTTCGCAGCGCTGGCCGGCGTGCTGGTGCCGCTCACACTGAAACGCTTCGGCTTCGATCCAGCGCTGGCCAGCGGTATCTTCCTGACCGCAGTGACCGACTCGATGGGCTTCTTCACTTTCCTCGGCCTGGCCACGCTGGTGCTGCTGCACTGACCGCATCGAGGATCGGCCCCCGCCACGCGGGTCGTTGACTCCACCCAACCGGAACACCCATGGCAACAACGATCGAAAACTATTTCCAGCCCGGCTGGCGCGACCAGCAGCACACCTGCCCGGCCTGCGAGTGGAAGGGCAGCTCGCGCGCCATGGAGATGGAACTGGACGAGGACGCCACCGAGTATGACTGCCCGGTCTGCGAGAACCCGCTGCTGGTGGTCCTGCACCCGGATATGGCGCAGGTGCAGGCTGCGGCGGCGGCAGGCAATGCCGAAGCGCAGGAACAACTGGACATCATTGCCAGCTTCCCGCGCCCGCAGTGACGCGGCGCACGATGCCGCGCTGGCGACAGCGGACTACGATGCAGGCGATCTCGCCACTTCGGGAAACCCCATGGTCCGTTTGCTGTCGCGCTGGCTGCCACTGCTGGCCCTTCTGTTGATGAGCGGCTGCACGTCGCTGCCGGATGGCGCGCGGGGTCGCTTCGAAGCCCGCGCCGTGAAGGTGGATGGCGAGACGGCCTACTACCAGGTATTCATTCCGGCCGCATCGGCGCGTACACCGGGCTCACTGCCGGTCGTGCTGTTCCTGCACGGTTCGGGCGAGCGCGGCGCCGATGGCGTGAAGCAGACCCACGCGGGGCTGGGACCGTACCTGCGCGAGCAGGCCGCCGATTTCCCTGCGTTGGCCGTATTTCCGCAGGCGCCGGGACGCGGGGAATGGAGCGGGCGCAACAACCGTGTGGCCCTGGCCGCGCTGGATGCAGCGATCGCCGAGTTCGGTGCCGATCCGGCGCGGCAATACCTGACCGGCATGTCGATGGGTGGCTACGGCAGCTGGAATATCGCCTTGGACAACCCGCACCGATTTGCTGCGATCGTGCCGGTGTGCGGCGCGGTGCTGGCCCCGCGCGCGGTACGTCCGACCCTGTTCGTCGAACAGGTGGCCGGTGAAACCGACCCGTATGCGGCCATTGCCCAGCGCCTGCGGCAGACGCCGATCTGGATCTTCCATGGCGCGCTGGATGACGTGGTGCCGCCGAATGACGACCGCCGGCTGCACGCCGCATTCCAGAACGCCAACGCGCGTGACGTGCGCTACACCGAATACCCGGAAGGCAACCACAATGCCTGGGACGCCACCTACGCCGACCCGGCGATGTGGGAATGGATGTTCGCGCAGAAGCGCTGAGCCATAGCTTCTGCTGGGAAACATCTGTGGGTGGATGCCAACCGTTGGTCGGCTTGGGTATTGGTGGATGCCAACCGTTGGTCGGCTTGGGTATTGGTGGGTGCCGACCGTTGGTCGGCTTGGGTATTGGTGGGTGCCGACCGTTGGTCGGCACTATCTCTCCGCTTCGGGGTAATCCATTGCTTGGTACCTCCCATCGATCTCCCATCGGCACCAGGCATACGGATACTCTCCCACGCAGCTCGCCAAGTTCGCCCTGACCGGGTTGGCGACGATGTACATCGCATGGCGAAACAGTGATTCTTCAGAACGCATGGCGTGATCGTGATAGCTCGATTGCCAAAATGGTCCTGTCTTACCCAGCATGCGGTTGATCCGCAATGCACTGCTCGATTTGAAGCGTTGCATGATGTAGTCCAGCGAGAACGCACGGATCTCCACAAGCCAATGGATGTGGTCCGGCATGACCACATAGGCAAGTGAGTGCGTCAGGCCATCATCATCAATGCGACGGAACACATCCATCACCTCCTGTGCCGCAGTGGCATCATCGAAGTAGCGTCGACGTTCCTGGGTGACGGTGGTCAGGATGTAGGATTGCCCGATCCGGGAATGACGGCCAAGGCGTAGGCGTGCGCGGTTCATGGGCCCAAGCGTGCGCCTGCCGGTATCCCTCTTCTATCGGGCAACCACGTCAGTACAGGTAGGCCCGGAACCATTCAATGGCCAGGCCCGCACTTCACCGCACTGATGGTTCGGTGCCGACCAACGGTCGGCACCCACCGGATCGGCTGAGAACAGATCAGCCGTGCCGACCAACGGTCGGCACCCACCGGGTCGGATGAGGACAGATCAGCCGTGCCGACCAACGGTCGGCACCCACCAAAGTGGTCAGCCCAGCAAGGTTTCCAGCACGGCCATGCGCACCGCGACGCCGTTGGCGACCTGGCGCAGCACCCACGACTGCGGGCCGTCGGCCACGTCATCGGTGATTTCCACGCCACGGTTGATCGGGCCCGGATGCAGCACCGCAGCGTCCTTGCCGGCACGGGCCAGGCGTTCGTTGGTCAGGCCGTACTGGGCGTGGTACTGCTCCAGCGACGGCACCAGGCCTTCTTCCATGCGCTCGCGCTGCAGGCGCAGCATCATCAGCGCGTCGGCGCCTTCCAGCATCGCATCGAAATCATCGCCGACCACGCAGCCCTTCAGGGTCTCGTCGTCCGGCAGCAGTGACTGCGGGCCGCACACGCGGATCTCGCCCACCCCCAGCGTGCGCAGCGCATGCAGGTCGGTGCGCGCCACGCGCGAGTGCTTCACGTCGCCGACGATCACCACCTTCAGCTTCGAGAAATCCGGGCCCTTGGCCTGGCGCAGGGTCAGCATGTCCAGCAGGCCCTGGGTCGGGTGCGCACTGCGGCCGTCGCCGGCGTTGATCAGTGCGGTGCCCTCGCCCGCCGCCTCGGCCAGCGCGGCCACGGCGCCGTCATCGGGGTGACGCACCACGAAGCCGCGCACGCCCATTGCTTCCAGGTTGCGCAACGTGTCGCAGGCCGTTTCGCCCTTGCGCGTGGACGAGGTCGACGCGTCGAAGTTCAGCACATCGGCGCCCAGGCGCTGCGCGGCCAGCTGGAACGAGCTGCGGGTGCGCGTGGACGGTTCGAAGAACAGCGTGCATACCGCAGAACCGGCCAGCACGTGGCGCTTGTTGCCGACACGGCCGACTGCGGCGTCACGGATCTGCCCTGCCCGGTCCAGCAACTGCAGCAGTGTTTCGCGCGGCAGGCCCTCCAGGGTCAGCAGGTGGCGCAGGCGTCCGGAGGCATCGATTTGCTGGGCAGTCATGGCGGGAGTCGTGCAGTCAGGGAATGGGGGTGGCGTCGTCGGGGGAGGACAGCCAGCGGTCGATGATCACCGCCGCGGCCACAGCATCGAGGGCGGCCGCATCGCGGCGGCGCTTGCGTCCTTCGGCGCGCTCGACGGCGAAGCGGCGTGCGGCCTCGACCGAGCTGGAACGCTCGTCGATCATCACCACGGGCAGCTTGAAACGTTCCCGCAGCTGGCGGGCGAAGCCCTGCGCGCGCTTGCGGTTGGGCTGGTCCTGGCCGTCCAGCGTAAGCGGATCGCCGACCACCAGGCCGTCGGGCTTCCATTCCTTGAGCAGGCGCTCGATCGCGGTCCAGTCCGGGCCGTTGCCGTGCACATCGACCACGGCCACCGCGCGCGCATGGGCGGCGAAAGCACTGCCGATGGCCACGCCGATGCGTCGCGAGCCGACATCGAAACCCAGAACGGTGCCGTCACGGCGGATCGCCGGGGCAGCAGGAACCGGTGCGGGCGCGGCCGGCTCAGACATGGCCGCTGTAGTCGGTCAGCCGGAACAGATCCACGCCGATGCGCGCAGCCGCGCCCTGCCAGCGCTGCTCCAGCGGCAGCTGGAAAACCAGCTCGGCATCGGCCGGCACGGTCAGCCAGCTGTTCTCGGACAGCTCGGTTTCCAGCTGCCCCGCACCCCAACCGGCACAGCCAAGGGTGACCACGGCATTGGCCGGGCCTTCGCCGCGCGCCATCGCTTCGAGGATGTCGCGCGAGGTGGTCAGGTACAGGCCGTCGCCCACGGTCAGGCTGGAATCCCACGCCCGCGCGTCGTCATGGATGACGAAGCCGCGTTCGGGATGCACCGGGCCACCGTTGAGCACCATGCGCGCCTGCAGCTCGCCATCGCCGGTGGCGATGTCCATCTGCGCGAGCACTTCGCCCAGGGTGTACTCGGACGGCTGGTTGACCAGCACCCCCATCGCCCCGTTCTCGTCGTGCTGGCAGATCAGCGCGACGCTGCGGGCAAAGGTCGCGTCGAGCAGCGACGGCAGCGCGACGAGCAGGTGATCGGCAAGGGAGGTCGGCATTACAGGCATGGGTCCATTCTACCTGCTGGGGGCGGGATGGTCGCGCGATGGCGCCGAACCGCGATGGGCTAGGATGGTGCTTTGCCATGGAAGGTCATCGATGCAGTCTTCATCGCCCCTGACCCTGCCGGCACGCAGCGCCATCGTCCTGATCGCCCTGCTGCAGGGTCTGATGCTGTATGCCGCGCAGGAATTGTCCGATGCGTGGCCGTTCCGCGATATCGGCTGGCGCTACTGCTGGTACGCCTGGGTGCTGGCCATTCCCAGCGCGGTGGCGCTGAGCCTGGTCGAGCTGGGCCAACGCCGCCTGTGGCTGCAGGCGGCGCTCGGCTCGGTGGTGGTGCTGGCACTGGCCGCCTGGATCGGCTGGAACCTCAATGGCGAGGCCGCACTGGAATCGGGCGCGTTGCAGCTTCCGTTGACCCTGGGAATGGTGGTGGCGGTGTTCGTGGCCCTGCCATGGTGGCAGTTCCAGCTGCAGCACGGTCAGTGGCGCGCCAGCTACCCCGAGCTGTTCGAGCGCGCCTGGCAGAACGGCTTGACCCTGGCCCTGGCGGCGCTGTTCACCGGGCTGACCTGGCTGCTGCTGTGGCTGTGGGCGGCGCTGTTCCAGCTGCTGGAGGTCACCTTCTTCCGCGATCTGTTCCGCCAGGATGCTTTCATCGCACTGGCCACCGGCAGCCTGGCCGGGTTTGGCGTGCTGATCGGGCGCACCCAGCATCGGGCGATCCAGATCACCCGCCAGGTGCTGTTCGCGATCTGCCGCGGCCTGCTGCCACTGCTCTCGTTCATCGCCGTGTTGTTCGTGCTGAGCCTGCCGCTTGCCGGGCTGGAACCACTGTGGAAGACCCGTTCGGCCGCCAGCCTGCTGGTGGTGGTGTCACTGCTGCTGGTGACGTTCACCAATGCGGTCTACCAGCAGGGGGAAGACTCCCCGCCGTACCCTCTCGTGCTGCGCCGTCTGGTCGAGGCCAGCCTGCTGGCGCTGCCGGTCTACGCCGCGCTGGCGCTGTATGCGCTGGGCCTGCGCGTGGTGCAGTACGGCTGGACCGTGGACCGGTTCTGGGCACTGCTGATCGCGCTGGCCGTGGCCGGCTATGCCCTGGGCTATGCGCTGGCGGTACTGCGTCGCCAGGGCCGCTGGCTGCAGGCGCTGGAACCGGTCAACCGCTGGATGTGCTGGGTGGTGCTCGCACTGGCCCTGCTGGGCAACTCGCCCCTGCTGGACCCGGTGCGGCTGACCCTGTCCAGCCAGCTGGAGCGCCTGCGCGCGGACCCGCCGGCGATCACCAGCAGTGACGTCAACGTGCTGCGCTTCGATCTTGGCCGCCGTGGCGTGCAGGCGCTGCGCGAGTTGCAGCGTGATCCGGCCATCATCGCCGATGCCAATGCGCCACAGGTGGTCGCGGCAGCACTGGCGCGTACCTCCCGCTGGGACGACGGCCACCGCCTCGACAAGGGGCCGCAGGACGTCGCCGCCCTGCGGCGCGCGCTGAAGCTGGCCGCCGGATCCAGCTCGCCACCGGACGACTGGTGGAAAGCTCTGGCCACCCGATCGATCAATGGCGAATCCTGCGCACAGAGCGAGCGCGACTGCCTGGTCGTGCATCGCGACCTGGACAGTGATGGTACCGGCGAAGTGCTGCTGTGCGAGCTGTACACCCACCGTGGACCGGACTGCGTGCTGTACGCACGTGGCAGCGATTCCCAGTGGCGCCGGGCCGGTGCGCTGTTCGGCACCGTCAGCGGCCCGGCCGAGGCGATCAACCAGGCCCTGCGTAACGGCAAACTCACGCTCGTGCCACCGCGCTGGCCGATGCTGTCCATCGGCGGGCACCCTGCAGTGGCCATCGATCCCGAACCCGAATCCGAATCCGAATCCGAATCCAACGAGCCTTCCCCATGAGCGGTTACTGCCTGATTGCCCCCGGCCATCCGGTGCACGACTACTACCACGCCAACGAGTACGGCTTCCCGCAGCGGGACGAGCGTGAACTGTTCGAGCGATTGGTACTGGAAATCAACCAGGCCGGTTTGAGCTGGGAAACGATCCTGAAGAAGCGCGAGGGCTTCCGCGCAGCCTATGACGGCTTCGATGTGGACCGCGTGGCGGCCTACGCCGAGCAGGACATCGCGCGCCTGCTGTCGGACGCGGGCATCATCCGCAACCGGCTGAAGGTGCTGGCGGCGATCCACAACGCGCAGGTGATCCAGCAGCTGCGGGCCAGCCATGGCAGCTTCGCGGCGTGGCTGGATGCACACCACCCGCGCAGCAAGGCCGACTGGGTGAAGCTGTTCAAGAAGACGTTCCGCTTCACCGGCGGCGAGATCACCGGCGAATTCCTGATGAGCCTGGGCTACCTGCCCGGTGCGCACGCCGAGGATTGCCCGGTGCACGCGCGGCTGTTGACGCTGTCGCCGCCGTGGCTGCAGGCCACCGTACGTTGAAGGACGGCCGCCGGACATGGCCCGGCGCTACCGGAACCGCCACGTAGTAGCGCCGGGCCATGCCCGGCGAACGCGGAGAGCGCGATCACACGCCCATGTAGCGGCCGGGGCGGTGGTTGAACATCAGCACCAGGCTGAGCACCACCGCGCCGATGGCCGAGTACAGCACCTTGGAAGGCGACAGCACGAAGAACGCGGCCGCCATCAGGCAGGCGTCGTAGGACATCTGCACCTTGCCCGCGCTCCAGCCACGGGTGCGCTGCAGGTACACCGCCAGGATGCCGATGCCGCCGAGGCTGGCACGATGGCGGATGAAGAACAGGATGCCCAGGCCGGACAACGCGCCACCGACGATCGCCGAATACAGCGGGTGGATGTGCGAGAAGTCGATCCAGCGCGGCAGCAGGTCGGTCAACACGCCACAGGCGGTGACCGCAGCGAAGGTCTTCAGGGTGAATTCCCAACCCATGCGCCGCAGCGCCACCCAGTAGAACGGCAGGTTGACCAGCACGAACACCAGGCCGAAGTTCCAGCCCATCGCGTAGTGCAGCAGGAACGCCATGCCCGCCATGCCGCCGATCATCAGCCCGCCCTTGGCGAAGATGGCCAGGCCCAGCGAGGCCACCATCGTGGCCAGCACCATGCCCTGCACGTCCTCGGCGATCGAGTGGCGCAGCGCTTTGTCGTCGGCGGTGGTGCCGGCGCTGTCGGGCGGCGGGGTCAGCGGACCGGCGGTGACCAGGTGGCCGTCAGCGTCGTCGCACGGCGCGGGGCCATGGGAAGGAAGGGACATGCGGGTGGGGAACAGCGGGTGGGGAGCGGTATTAGACACGAACTGCATGACAGTTGCAGATGAAATCGTTCAGCTGAATGCGCCCCGCCCTGCCCCGGGCCCGCCGCTGCTCAGCCCTTGCCGGCCAGATGGTGCGCCACCAGCGCGTTGGCATGGCCATGGCCCAGCCCATGCTCACTTTTCAGGAAGCTGACCAGTTCCATGTGTTTCAGGCCCTTCTTCCCTGCCAGCAGCCCGAGCCAGTGGGCGACCGGCTGCCCATAGGTCTTCTCGATGGAGGGGAAGTACGAGGCCGGGCCTTTCGGCTTGGTGTCAGTGCTCATCTGCAGCTCCTGTTGAAGTCATTCATTCGACGAACCACAGTCCCTGAAATCGACATCCCCTCACGTCCGACCCAGTGCCGACCAACGGTCGGCACCCACCAAAGCAGAATGCCGTTCCAACAGCTCGCGGGAAATTGTCGAAGGCGGGGTGGCTCAGGTTGCGGGGGCGTGAGCGCCATGGGCCCGAGGCATGCCTCGGACGGGTTGGGCAGGACGCCCAACCCCGGTCTTGCCGTGTGCGCAGGACAGCGCACACGAGCAAGCGCGACCGAGGCTACATGGGTGAGGGCGCTTTGCTTGCGAAGCACTGCTTCGCAAGCGCCCGAAACCACAGCCGCCAGCGGCTGGGCCGGGCCCCGGAGGGGGACTTGCGCCGTCCCCCGCAACCTGAGCCACCCCGCCTCCCACGGGAAGCCAGCTTTTGACGTTGCCGTTGACGTTGATTCGGCAGCTGCCGGGCGCAGCCCGGCCGTATCATCCCCTCATGCCCCGCGAAAACCTCAACGACCTGCAGGCCTTCGTCCACGTTGCCCGCGAGGGCAGCTTCACCAAGGCCGCCGCCCAGCTGGGCGTGTCCCAGTCCGCGCTCAGCCATGCCATGCGCGGACTGGAGCAGCGCCTGGGCGTGCGCCTGCTGACCCGCACCACCCGCAGCGTGTCCACCACCGAAGCCGGCGCCCGCCTGCTGGAAACGCTGGCCCCGCGCCTGGCCGAGATCGAGGATGGGCTGGCCGCGCTGACCGAGTACCGTGAACGCCCGGCCGGCACCATCCGCATCAATGCCACCGGCCACGCCGCCGAGTACATCGCCTGGCCCAGGCTGGCGCCGCTGCTGCAGCAGTATCCGGATTTGAAGGTGGAACTGGCGGCCGACTACGGGTTGGCCGACATCGTGGCCGAGCGCTACGACATCGGCATCCGCCTGGGCGAGCGGCTGGCGCGCGACATGATCGCCGTATCGATCAGCCCGCCGCTGCGCATGCGCGTGGTCGGGGCGCCCAGCTACTTCCGCCAGCACCTGGTGCCGCGGCACCCGGACGACCTGGCCGGGCACAACTGCGTCACCCTGCGCCTGCCCACGCATGGCGGGCTGATGCCGTGGGATTTCGGCCAGGACGGCAATGAACTGAGCGTGCGTGTGAGCGGCCAGTGGATCTTCAACAGCATGGGCATGACCCGCGCCGCCGCGCTGGCAGGCAGCGGGTTGGCCTGGCTGCCGGAGGACCAGGTACAGCCGATGCTGGACGATGGCCGCCTGCTTTCGGTGCTGGACGACTGGTGCCCGCACTTCGATGGCTATTACGCGTACTACCCCTCGCGCCGCCACGTGACCGTGGCGATGCGGACGGTGCTTGATGCGCTGCGTGGGCCGATGGGGTGAGGATCAAGGAGTGCGGACCAACGGTCCGCACCCACCACCAACGTTCCGCACCCAGCTGTTGATCAGCCCTTGGCCTGGGCGGCGCGCTGCGCGTTGTAGCGCTCGCCGACGATCGACACTTCGTCCAGCGCCTGTGCGATGCGTTGCAGCTCCTCCGGTGCCAGCTGCAGGTCGGCCGCGCCCAGGTTTTCCTCCAGGCGATGGACCTTGGTGGTGCCTGGGATCGGCACGATCCACGGCGCCTGTGCCAGCAGCCAGGCCAGCGCCACCTGCGCCGGGGTCGCACCCCGCGCCGCCGCGATCGTGCTGATGCGATCCACCAGCGCCTGGTTGGCGCGACGCGCTTCCACTTCGAAACGCGGCACGCTGTTGCGGAAATCGTTGGCGTCGAAGGTGGTGTCGGCGTTGATCGCACCGGTCAGGAAGCCGCGGCCCAGCGGGCTGAACGGCACGAAGCCGATGCCCAGCTCCTGCAGCGTCGGCAGCAGTTCACGCTCCGGTTCGCGCCACCACAGCGAGTACTCGCTCTGCACCGCAGCCACCGGCTGCACCGCATGCGCGCGACGCACGGTGGCAGCACTGGCCTCGGACAGGCCGAAGTGGCCGACCTTGCCCTCGGCGATCAGGTCGCGCACGGTGCCGGCCACATCCTCGATCGGCACGTTCGGGTCGACGCGGTGCTGGTAGAACAGATCGATATGGTCGGTACGCAGGCGCTTGAGGCTGGCTTCAGCCACGGCGCGGATGTTCTCCGGGCGGCTGTCCAGGCCGGCATCGGTGCGCGCGTCCCTGAAACCAAACTTCGTGGCGATCACCAGCCTGTCGCGGTAGGGCGCCAAGGCCTGGCCGAGCAGGTCTTCGTTGGTGTACGGGCCGTACACTTCGGCGGTATCGAAGAAGGTCACGCCGCGCTCGACGGCAGCGTGCAGCAGGGCGATGCCCTGGCTCGGTTCGACCGGCTGGCCGTAGGCATGGGTCAGGCCCATGCAACCCAGGCCCAGGGCGGAAACCTTCAGGCCGCTGCGGCCGAGTTCACGTGTCTGCATCGTCGTACTCCAGAGGGGGAGTGCTGACGATACGCCTGCAGCGGCGATGGATTGAGCCGGTTGGACGACAGTCGGTCATGACTGGAATTCATCAATCGCCTACGCGCCCAGTAGAGTCGACGGGTAGAGTCGACTGTTAGTCGACTGCGCTTCCTGACAGTCGACTCTACACATCGCCAGGTCACCGGATCTCGGAGATCTCCACCCCATCCAGGCCCTGCGACAGCGTGCGCGCGTCGCCGCCCTGGCTGAGCTTGATGCGCAGGCGCACTTCGTTCTGCGAGTCGGCGTAGCGCAGTGCGTCCTCGTAGCTGATCTCGCCGGCCTGGTACAGCTCGAACAGGCTCTGGTCGAAGGTCTTCATGCCCAGCTGGACCGAGTCCTTCATCACTTCCTTCAGCTTGTGGATCTCGCCGTCGCGGATGTAGTCCTGCACCAGCGGCGTGCCCAGCAGGATCTCCATCGCCACCTTGCGCGAGCGGCCGTCGGGCGACGGCACCAGCTGCTGCGCGACCACGCCCTTGAGGTTCAGCGACAGGTCCATCAGCAGCTGGTTGCGGCGGTCTTCCGGGAAGAAGTTGATGATGCGATCCATCGCCTGGTTGGCATTGTTGGCATGCAGCGTGGCGAGCACCAGGTGGCCGGTTTCGGCGAACGCGATGGCGTGATCCATGCCTTCGCGGGTACGCACCTCGCCGATCATGATCACGTCCGGCGCCTGGCGCAGGGTGTTCTTCAGGGCCGCTTCCCAGCTGTCGGTATCGATGCCGACCTCGCGCTGGGTGATGATGCAGCCCTCGTGCTTGTGCACGAACTCGATCGGATCTTCGATGGTGATGATGTGGCCGGTCGAGTTCTGGTTGCGGTAGCCGATCATCGCCGCCAGCGATGTCGATTTGCCGGTACCGGTGGCACCAACGAACAGGATGATGCCGCGCTTGGTCATCGCCAGCGTCTTGATGATCGGCGGCAGGCTCAGCTCTTCCACGGTCGGAATGCGCGTCTCGATGCGACGCAGCACCATGCCGACCTGGTTGCGCTGGTAGAAGCAGCTGACGCGGAAGCGGCCGACACCGGACAGGCCGATGGCGAAGTTGCATTCATGCGTCTTCTCGAACTCCTCGCGCTGCGCAGGGGTCATCACGTTGAGCACCAGGTCGCGGCTCTGCTGCGGCGTGAGCGGGGTCTGCGTGATCGGCGAGATCTTGCCGTTGACCTTCATCGCCGGCGGCATGCCCGCAGTGATGAACAGGTCCGAGGCGCGCTGGTGCGCCATCAGCTTGAGGAACGAAGTGAAATCGATGGTGGTCGCGGTGGTGTTCACGGCAGGCTCCCGGAAAAGCGGTTTACCAGGTAACGGTCGGTGGAGGAAACAACACGGAGCGGCCACGCCATTGCACGCGCCGCCCGTGGCTGCCCTGCCTTACTCGAACAGGCGCTTGTCCTTGGCGTAGTCGCGGGCCTGGTTGCGGGTGATCAGGCTGCGCTTGACCAGGTCCTGCAGGTGCTGGTCCAGGGTCATCATGCCGTACTGCTGGCCGGTCTGGATCGCCGAGTACATCTGCGCCACCTTGTCCTCGCGGATCAGGTTGCGGATGGCCGGCGTGCCGACCATGATTTCCCACGCTGCGGTGCGGCCACCGCCGACCTTCTTCAGCAGCGCCTGCGAGATCACCGCACGCAGCGACTCGGACAGCATCGAGCGCACCATCGGCTTTTCGCCGGCGGGGAACACGTCGATGATGCGGTCGATGGTCTTGGCCGCCGAGCTGGTGTGCAGGGTGCCGAACACCAGGTGGCCGGTCTCCGCAGCGGTCAGTGCCAGGCGGATGGTTTCCAGGTCGCGGAGTTCGCCGACCAGGATGATGTCCGGGTCCTCGCGCAGTGCCGAGCGCAACGCTTCATTGAAGCCATGCGTGTCGCGGTGCACTTCGCGCTGGTTGATCAGGCACTTCTGCGAGGTGTGCACGAATTCGATCGGATCCTCGACGGTGAGGATGTGGCCGTATTCGTTCTTGTTGATGTAGTCGATCATCGCCGCCAGCGTGGTCGACTTGCCCGAGCCGGTCGGACCAGTCACCAGGATCAGGCCCTGCGGCTGCTGGATCACTTCGCGGAACAACGGCGGGCAGGCCAGGTCCTCAAGGGTGAGCACCTCGGACGGAATGGTACGGAACACCGCACCGGCGCCACGGTTCTGGTTGAACGCGTTCACACGGAAGCGCGCCAGCGACGGAATCTCGAAGGAGAAGTCCACTTCGAGGAATTCCTCGTAATCGCGGCGCTGCTTGTCGGACATGATGTCGTACACCAGCGCGTGGACCTGCTTGTGGTCCAGGGCCGGGATGTTGATCCGGCGAACATCGCCGTCCACGCGGATCATCGGCGGCAGGCCTGCAGACAGGTGCAGGTCGGACGCTTTGTTCTTTACGGAAAACGCCAGCAGTTCGGCGATATCCATGAGCGGCTACTCCCCAATAACGGCTTCGACTGGAAGGATCTTTCCCCGGGCGGCAGTATAGCCTCCTGATTCAATGGAACGCGTTACGTGGCCACTCCCCTGCCCCAGATCCTGAGCAACCTGCATGCCGCCGCCGAGGCGGCCGGCCGGCCCGATCCGCGCCTGCTGGCCGTGTCCAAGACCCAACCGGCCGAGGCCGTGACCGCGCTGGCCGCACAGGGCCAGCAGGCCTTCGGCGAAAACTATGTGCAGGAAGCGCTGGCAAAGATGCAGGCGCTGCAGCACCTGGCGCTGGAATGGCACCTGATCGGCCACCTGCAGTCGAACAAGGCCGATGCCGTGGCCACCCACTTCGACTGGGTGCAGAGCGTGGACCGGCCCAAGCTGGTAACGGCGCTGGCGCGCCATCGCCCGGCCGCACGCGGCCCGCTGAATGTGCTGATCCAGGTCAACATCGACGATGAATCCAGCAAGCACGGCTGTGCACCGGAAGACGTGGATGCATTGGCTGCGGCAATTGCCGCCGAGCCTGCCCTGCGCCTGCGCGGGCTGATGGCGATTCCCGCGCCATGGCCCGACGCCGAGCGTCGTCGGGATGCATTCGTGCGCATGCGCACACTTTTCCAGTCGCTGGCCGCCCAGCACGCGCAGGTCGACACGCTGTCGATGGGCATGAGCAGCGACTACGCCGAAGCCATCGCCGAGGGCGCCACCCTGGTGCGCATCGGCACCGCCCTGTTCGGCGCGCGCCCGCGCCCGGCCTGATTTTCAAAGGAGACGTCCATGGCAGCTGATTCCATCACCTTCATCGGCGGCGGCAACATGGCGCGCAGCCTGATCGCCGGCCTGATCCGCCAGGGCGTGCCGGCCGCGCATATCCATGTGGCCGAACCGGTTGCAGCGCTGCGCGAGTCGTTGGCTGCCGACTTCGGCGTGCAGGTGCACGACAACGCCACCGATGCCGCCGCACAGGGCAGCACCTGGCTGCTGGCGGTGAAGCCGCAGGTGCTGCGTGAGGTCTGCCAGTCGCTGCAGGCACTGGCCCAGGCACACCGGCCGCTGGTGGTGTCGATCGCTGCCGGCATCACCAGTGCGCAGCTGCAGCGTTGGCTGGGGGGCGACCTGGCAGTGGTGCGCGCGATGCCTAACACCCCTGCCCTGCTCGGCGCTGGCGTGACCGGCCTGTATGCCACGCCCTCGGTGGATCCGCAGCAACACGCGCAGGCCGAACAGGTGCTGGCCAGCGCCGGGCGCACGGTGTGGATCGAGAGCGAGGTACTGATGGATTCGGTGACTGCGGTCTCCGGCAGTGGACCGGCCTATGTCTTCCTGCTGGCCGAAGCGATGGAAGCGGCGGGTATTGCCCAGGGCCTGCCGGCCGACGCCGCGCGCACGCTGGTGGTGCAGACCCTGCTGGGTGCCTCGCGGATGCTGGCTGAAGCCGGCGAAAGCCCGGCCGAGCTTCGCCGCCGCGTGACCTCGCCGAACGGAACCACCCAGGCCGCGATCGAGAGCTTCCAGGCCGGTGGCTTCGAGGCGCTGGTGAACACGGCGCTGCGCGCCGCGCAGGTGCGCGGGCAGGAATTGTCTGCGGCGAATGATTGATCCCGATGTGTGCCGACCAACGGTCGGCACCTACCATCATCCACCCATGGCGTGGATGCTCATTGCCCCAACGTGGTCATGACGAAATCCACGAAGCACTGCAACCGCGGGCGTGGCCTGCGGTCGGGCAGGTAGATCAGGTGCATCGGCCGCGCCTCGGGCAGGTAGTCGCGCAGCAGCGGCTTCAGGCGCCCGGCAGCAATTTCGCCAGCCAGCAGCGCCGTCGGTTGCAGCACCAGACCCGCTCCTGCAACGGCAGCTTCGCGCAACGCGAAACCATCGTTGCAGGTCAGGCGCGCTTCCCAGTCCACCTGTTCACCGTTGGCCAGCTGCCAGCCGTGGCCACCGCGCCAGGCCAGATGGCTCAGGCAGTCATGCCCTGCCAGATCGGCGGGCGTACGCGGCGTGCCGCGCCTGCGCAGGTACGACGGTGACGCACACAGGCTCATCGCATACGGCGGCAGCGGCCGCGCCACCAGTTCCTGCGATGGCAGCGGCCCGACCCGGATCGCCACATCGAAACCATCCTCGATCAGATCCACGCGGCGGTTGCTCAGGTCCAGCTCGATATTCAACTGCGGCTGTGCGCGCAGCAGGCCGGCCAGCTGCGGCGCCAGCACGCAGCTGCCCCAGGTGGTCGGCGCACTGACCCGCAGCAGGCCACGTGGCTGTACCTGCAGACCGGCCACATCGGCCTCGGCCTGCTGCACCTGCTCCAGCACCTGCCGGCATCCGGCCAGATAGGCGCTGCCGGCTTCGGTCAGGCGCTGGCGGCGGGTGTTCCGTTGCAGCAGCGCGGTGCCCAGATGCGCCTCCAGCTGCTGGATGTACTTGCCCACCATCACCGCCGACACCTGCAGCTGTTCGGCGGCCCCGGCAAAGCTGCCGCGCTCGGCCACGGCGACGAAGGCCTGCATGCAGCGAAGGGTATCCATTGCTAATCCAAAGTTAGGAATCTGCAAATCATACGCCGCTTACCTAACCCCAATGTGACGGCGCAGACTGCGCTCACACCCTCACGCAAGGAACCGCCATGAAGATCCTCCTCGTCGGTGCCAGCGGCACCCTCGGCCAGGCAGTCGCCCGCCAGCTCGGCCAACAGCATCAGATTCTCGCCGCCGGCCGCAGCAGCGGCGAATTGCGCGTGGACCTGACCGATGACGCCAGCGTCGCCGAACTGTTCTCGCGTACCGGTGCAGTCGATGCGGTGATCTCCACCGCCGGCTCGGTGCATTTCGGACCGCTGCAGGAGATGACGCCCGAGCAGTTCACTATCGGCCTGCAGGACAAGCTGCTGGGACAGGTGCGGCTGGCACTGGCCGCGCAGCACCACCTCAATGCCGGTGGCTCGATCACCCTGACCAGCGGCATCATCAGCGCGCAGCCGATCCGCGACGGCGTCAACGCCACCGCAGTGAATGCCGCACTGGAAGGCTTCGTGCGCGCCGCCGCACTGGAGCTGCTGCCGCGCGGCCTGCGCATCAACGTGGTCAGCCCGAACGTACTGATCGAATCGATGGCCGCCTACGGCCCCTACTTCCCGGGCTTCGAAGCGGTAAGCGCACAGCGCGCGGCACTGGCCTTCCAGCGCGCGGTGGAAGGCATCCAGAGCGGCGAAACCATCACGGTCTGGTAAGAAAAAGGGGACGGAGGGGATCAAGTCGTTTTCGTCCGCCGGGCATGGCCCGGCGCTACCGGGAGCGCGTCCCCTTTTTCATTCCCAGCGCATCGGGCCATCGCCGCGTTCGCCGAGGACGTCGCCGGGATTGGCCAGGCGGCAATGCTGCAGTGACAGGCAGCCACAGCCGATGCAGCCGGTCAGTTCATCGCGCAGCAGCTGCAGCATGTGGATGCGCTCTTCCAGCTCGGTGCGCCAGCGCGCGGACAGCTTGGCCCAGTCAGCCTTGGTCGGTGCACGGCCTTCAGGCAGGCTCTCGAAGGCGCGGCCGACCGCTTCCAGTGGCATGCCCACCCGCTGCGCAACGCGGATCACCGCCAGCCGGCGCAGCACGTCGCGGCTGTAACGGCGTTGGTTGCCCGAGGTGCGCAGGCTGCTGATCAGCCCCTTGCGCTCGTAGAAATGCAGTGCGGAAACGGCCACGCCACTGCGCTGGGAGACCTCGCCAACGCTGAGTTCCTGGGATGCCATTGCTTGACCTCAACTATAGTTGAGGTGGCATGCTGCTATCTTCGCCGCCCGTTGACAAGCGCGGCCCGCCCCTGACCGGTATGACCCCGACCCTCTCTCCCGCCGACACCCGCCTGCCGGCTGACACATCGATCCTGTCCGCGCGCTACCGCGCCACCACCCTCGGCATGGTCGCGCTGGTCGCGCTGCACGCCTTCGAAGCATTGGCCGTCGCGGCCGCGATGCCCACGGTGGCCGAAGCACTCAGCGGCCTGCGCCTGTATGCGCTGGCCTTCGGTGGCACACTGGCCACCAGCGTGATCGGCATGACCCTGGCCGGACGCTGGGCCGACCGCCAGGGCCCGGCACGGCCGCTGTGGTACGGCCTGGCCTGCTTCGTGCTGGGCCTGCTGCTGGCCGGCTTCGCCGTGCGCATGGGCATGCTGGTGGCCGGGCGCCTGCTGCAGGGCCTGGGTGCGGGCGCGATTTCGGTCTCGCTGTACGTGATGGTCGGCCGCAGCTACCCCGAGCACCTGCGGCCGAAGGTGTTCGCGGCATTCTCGGCGGGCTGGGTGGTGCCCTCGATGGTCGGCCCGGCGCTGAGCGGCCTGATCGTCCAGCATCTCGGCTGGCGCTGGGTGTTCCTGGCGGTGCCGCTGCTGGCAGTCCCTGCTGCCCTGTTGCTGCGGCCTGCGCTGGCGCGCATGCAGCCCTCCGCCGACAGCAACGACGACGAGGGGCGCGGCAACGTCGTACGTTGGGCCAGTGGTGCATCGCTGGCGGCGCTGCTGCTGTACTTCGGCGGCCAGCAGCACGGTCCGACCGCCCTGCTCTGCATCGGCGTGGCGATGCTGGCGCTGCTGCTATGCGTGCATCGCCTGCTGCCGGCCGGAACGCTGATCCTGCGCAGGGGCCTGCCCAGCGTGATCGCACTGCGCGGCATCGCCGCTGCCGCATTCTTCGCCTGCGAAGCCTACCTGCCGCTGCTGCTGCAGCGCGAACGCGGGCTCCCGCCCAGCTGGGCCGGCGCGGTGCTCAGCCTCGGCGCACTCGGTTGGTTCGCCGGCTCCTGGCTGCAGGGTCACCAGCAGCGCGGCTGGTCACGCCAGCATCTGCTGCGCGTCGGCACGGCGATGATGACGGTCGGCATCGCCGCAACGCTTGCGGTGTTGTTCAATGCAGTGCCATTGCCGGTGGCCCTGGTGGGCTGGACGGTCACCGGTTTCGGCATGGGCATGATCTACGCCAGCCTCTCGGTACTCACGCTTTCGCTGTCAGCAGCGCATGAGCAGGGTGCCAACACGTCGGCCCTGCAGCTGAGCGAGGCCCTGTCGGTGACCACCGCGCTGGCGGTCTCCGGTGCGTTGTTCGCGCTGTTCGTGGAAAGCGCGCCGCACACCGGCTACCTGCTGTGCCTGGCGATCACCTTCGGCCTGGCGGTGCTGGCCGCGGTGATCGCGCGGCGGGTGTAGCGTCGCCCGGTTTCGGCAGTGTCGGCCGCTGGCCGGCACCATCACGGGATTCCCGCGTGCGCGGAGAGTGCCGGCCAGCGGCCGGCACTACCGGGTCCCCGTCCCCACGTCATCGATATCCCGGTGCAGGATGCGCCGCACTTCCAGCACCGCTTGCGGGGTCTCCTGCACGCTGTGGCCGGAAATGATCACCTTCTCCGACTGTGCACCCGGCAGGTGCGCACTCCAGTACGGCACCAGTCCGTCATCGGACTTGTCCACCGGCAGCTCCGGCTTGCGCTGGGCGATGATCGAGTGGTACTTCAGTCCCGCTTCGATCGGCAGCTGCGCTGCGGCCTTGACGAACGGATCGCTGGCCTTGAGGTTGTCGATGCTGTTGGGAATCTTCGGCTTGGCCGTGCCATCGACCTGCTGCTCGGCCTGCGCCAGCGCCATGAACACGTCCTCGAACTTGCCGAGGATGGTCAGTGGCAGGCGCACCAGCCGGCCCAGCAGGCGCCCGACCTTGTTGCCGGCGATGTCCGTGCCCTGGTGGGGAGCGGCGATGAAGATCGCGCGCTCCACGTTCGGCTGTGCCTTGAAATGCAGCAACGGCCCCAGCTTGTTCTGCACGCGCTTCAGACGCTCGCCCTTCAGGTCATAGTTGGCCAGCAGGTCGTTCCACAGCACGTCACCGGATTCGCTCACCAGCAGCCGCGCGAGCACGCCGCCCATGCTGTGGCCGATGTAGACCATGTCCTTCGATGCACGCGTGCTGCCAGTGGGATCGAAGTGCTTCAGCGTGTCGTTGAACGCGTTGGCGATCTCGTAGCGGTTCAGCGCGATCGGTGCGTTGGTCGGGTAATAGACCTGCCACACCTGGAACTGCTGGCGCAGTTCGGGGTCGCCCATGATCTCGTTGGCCAGGTTCACCCAGGCTTCCGGGCTGCTGGCCAGGCCGTGCAGCATGAAGATGATGCGGCGGTTCGGGTCCCACGGTTGCATCAGGTAGATGTGTGGCTCGCCGATGCCCTCGCTCATGCCGAACAGGGTGCGCAGTGACTGCCGGGCGAAGCCGCTCTGGGCAAGCCACAGGCCGTAGGCTGCGGTGAAATTGCCGGCCAGCGGCACCTGCTCGCCGTGCAGGGTGATGCGCTCGGTGGCTTCCGGCGAATAGGCATCCAGTTCAACCCGGCGCGTCCGCATCACATCGTCCAGGCTGCTGCCTTCGAAACGCAGCAACGCGGTGACGTTGATCGAGGACATCTCGCTGAACTCGGGCACCGAATCGTCATGCCGGTGGCGACGGCCACGGCGCTCGTCATCGCCATCATCCGCTGCCGTTTCGGCCTTCGGGCCATCCGCTGCGACTACGGGTGCGACCAGCTTCGGCGGGTCCATCACCATCACCAGCTCGGCACCGAAGCCATCACGGCGATAAGTACTGCGCAGCCCAACGAAGCTGACCGTGCCGGCCGGCACCAGCTGCGCGGGAATGCTTTTCAGGTTCAGCTGCTGGTAGTTGGAGGCCAGCGACCAGCTGCCAACCGCGATCGGCTTCGTGTAGTCCTCGCCAGCCAACGCAGCGGCGCGCGCACGCACGAACAGCACCACCGCTGCCTTCTCGGCGGCGTAGTTGTAGTAGTCGCGCACCTGTGTCTGCCGGTCCTCGAAGGCACGGTCGGACGGCGAGCGGCCGCTGTAGAACAGGTAGGCATAGGCGTAGCGCGCGGCTTCCAGCCAGGCGTCCAGCGCTGCGTCGCTCATCGGCGGATCACCGGCTGCGGTCTTCTTCGGCGTCAGCGCCAGCGCGGCCTTCACCCACAGTTCGGACAGCGCCGACAGCCGCTGCTCGACATTGAGATCGTCGGTCATCAGCAGCGTGCTGCGGCAGACCAGGAAGTCCTTCTCGCACTGCGATTCGTCCAGGCCTGCCGCGCTGAGCGTCTCGCGCGCAGCGGGGCTGAGCTTGCCGGTATTGAGCACGTCGGCACGCTTGTTGACCAGCGAATCGCTGGATTTGACCTGCTTGACGGTGACCATCGCGCAACCACTGCTGCCCAGCAGCAGGAAGGCGGCGAACAACACCGGCAGCGCACGCTGCCAGCGGATCAGGAGGAGTCGAGTCATTACTGCGGGTCCTGCTCGGTGCCAGGTACGCCCTGGCGGATCACGGTGGAGAAGTGGTCGCCGCTGCCCAGGTCCAACGCACGCTGGGTGATGCGGCCCTTGTCATGCAGCTCGGCATAAGGCACGCCTGGGGTGAGTGCGCCGACCTCCTGCGCATACTCGGCCAGATACCCGGACAGCAGCAGGCGGTAGTCCAGCGGCAGGCGCGGCGCGATCTGGCGGGCCAGATCGAAGACGATCGTGGTGCAGTTGCTGGTGAGTGTGTTGTAGAAGCCCGGCTTCGCATCCAGTTCGCGCGCCTGCGCGATGTACGCGGCGAACAGCTCCTTCAGCTGCGCACGGTCCATGCCGTGCAGGCGGTACAGGTAGACATCCTCGCCACGCGCATTGGTGCGGGTGCGGATGATGTCGGTCTCCTCCGCGGCCACCAGGGTCATCTCGAACTTGCGGAAGAAGCCACCCAGCGCCGAGAACGATTCGCCGCGTTCCTTGCGGATCTCCAGCGAGAACACCACGTGGCGACCGTCCTCGAAGCCAAACGAGATGAGGGTGTGGGCGATCGCCGGGCCCATCCAGTACGACAGCACCAGGTCGGCCGAGCGCAACTGGTCCAGGTCGTACGCGCGGCGCACCCAGTGCGCGTCGTAGTCGGTTTCGCTGCGCCAAGTGAAATCACGCACGTTGTCGAGCACCACGTGGCGCCCGTCGAAGGACACCACATGCAGGCGCTGGGCCACGTCATCGGCCCATACGCGGTCCTGGCGCGGGGTCAGCAGCAGCCACCACAGGCCGGCCAGCGCCAGCGACGCGCCGAACGCCATGCCCAGGCGACGATGGCCACGGCCACGCGCGACCTGCCACGACGCCCACAGCGCAACCAGCAGCCACAGCGCCGCAACGCCATTGGCCAGCCAGCCCGGCCCCGGCACCTGATAGGCCAGCAGCCCGGTCACCCACAACGCCGCCAGCGCCATGGCACTTCCTGTCATCCAACGTCCTGCGGCTCTCACTGGCATCCTGTCGCGGTCCCGAAGCCGCATAGTTAGCCACAAGCGGGTTCACCGTGGCATCTACGGCCCGTTCAGGCACGCCGGCGCACCGTCTCCGGCGGCCGCACGGCCAGATGGATCACACAGGAGCAATGATGGGCATCACTTCCGTGGCCGGCGTTCCGGTCCAACCCCGGCACCGCGCAACCTGCCACTGCGGCACGGTCGAGCTGCTGCTGGACCTGCCGGACGGCATCGTCGATCCCCGCCGCTGCGACTGCTCGATGTGCCGGCGCCGGGGTGCCATCGCCGCCAGCGTCCCCCGCCAGGGCCTGCAGGTGGTGCGCGGGCAGCATCACCTGCAGAAGTACCAGTTCAACACCCATGTGGCCGAGCACTACTTCTGCGGCGTGTGCGGCATCTACACCCATCACCGGCGCCGCTCCAACCCGGACCAGTACGGTTACAACGTGGCCTGCCTGGAGGGCATTGATCCGTTCGCGCTGGGGGTCATTCCGGTCAGCGACGGGGTCAACCACCCGTCAGACCGCGCCGGCTAGTGGCGCGTGCGCCGCGGCGGCGTGGCGACCTTCTGCCAGGGCGCCATGCCGCTGCGCCCGGCCCGCGCAGGGCGTTTCAGCCAGGGCCGGCGCGGCGGTGCCTGCGGCGCATCCGCGGCCGGGGGAGGAAGCGGTCGACGGCCAGGCCAGAGATGGTCGAGCAGCCACATGGCGGGTCTCCGTGGGGGACGGGGACGATCAACACTAGACCCGGGTGGGCATGGGCGGCGTGAGCGGAAGACGACAACGGGATGACGGCGAAGGCGGGCGATGAGCCTGCTACGCAGTACGCCCGACCACCGCGTCTTTACGTTTCCGCAGCAACAGGTGCAACAACGCAGCACATGCGGCGGTCAGCAGCGCCAGTACACGCAGCAGTGTTGCCAGCGCCTCACTACTGGGGTGCTGCAGCTGCATGCGGCTCATCGCCGGTAGCAGTGCCTGCGCCTGTTCCCGCGCCCCCGTGGCCAGATAGGCACCGGCACGCGCCAGCGATGCCGGCGACGCGCCCTGCAGCTGATGGCCGATCAGCAGCGCAAGCAAGGCAATGACTGCGGCCAATGCGATGCCTTCACCGGCCACCCGCACGGTTCCGAAGATGCCAGCGGCCATGCCCGCACGCTGTACCGGCACCACGCTGACCGACAGCCCATCCATCAAGCCCCACGGCAAGGCCGTTCCTGCGCCGATCAGCATCAGCAACGGCACCCACTGCGACGGCGACGGATGCGATGCGTGGCGCGACAGCAGGTACAGACCAGAGGCACAGACCAGCAGGCCCAGCGTGCACAGCCGCGCACTTCCAACGCGCTCCGCCCAGCGCGCGGCCAGCATCGGCAGCACCAGCATCGGCGCGGACAGGGCCATCATCTGCAGTCCCACCAGCGTCGCGCTCTGGCCATGCACGCCCAGCAGTTGCAGAGGTAACACGACCAGCAGCACCACGTAGCCGAAGCAGGTCGCCACCGGCAGCAACTGGACACCAAGGAACGCCGGTTGCGAGAACAGTGAGAGGTCCAGCAACGGTGAGGGGTGCCGCCGCTCGATGAAGACGAACACCCCGCCCAACAGCAGCGTCGCCAGCAGCGCCAGCTGCACGCACGCGGCATGCAGGCCGAACTCGCCCGACCACAGCAGCGCCAGGGTCAACGCCGCCAGCGTCAGGCTGAAACTCAGCATGCCGCCGATATCCAGTGGTCGGTGCTCGCCATGACTTTCAGGCAACGCGCGTGCCCCCAGGCCGAAGGCCACCAACGTGAGCACACCGCCCGCGGCGAACACGCTGCGCCATCCCAATGTCTGCAGCAGCAGGCCCGCGAGCAGGGGCCCCAACGCCAGCCCCATGCCGAACGTGGTGCCCAGCAGGGCGAAGACACGGGCACGCGCCGGCCCCTGCCAGGCCTGTGCCAGCAGCGCCGTGCCGGACGCCAGCGCCGCCGCCGCGGCAACGCCCTGCAACCCGCGCGCCAGATCCAGCCATAGCAGCGTGCGAGCAAGGCAGACGGCGGCGGTGGCGGTGGTGAAGCCCGCCGTGCCCAGCAGGAACAGCCGCCGACGGCCATATCGATCGGCCAAGCCGCCCGCAGCGAGGAACAGACTCCCGAAGGTGAGCATGAAGGCGTTGGTCACCCAGGCCAGCGCGGTGGGCGATGCCGCCGCGGAACGGGCCAGCGCCGGCACCGCGACTGCACCGGCAGAGAAGGACAACGGCAACGCCAGCGCGGCCAGGCAGACCGCAAGCAGCGCCCAGCGCTGCTGCGCGCGGACAGGTACAGGGAGCATCGAATCCGGGGCCATGCGGGCCTCCATCCATCAGGGGCATTGATGATGGACAGGCCGCTATTCCAGAAAAACAGGCTCGGTGGACGTTGATTGCGGCGAGATGTTCCGCAATCATCCAAGCATGGACTCCATCTCCGCCCTGCTCGCCTTCGTCCGCACCGCGGAGGCAGGCAGCATTGTCGGTGCCGCCCGCGTACTCGGCCTGTCAGCCTCGGCCGTCGGCAAGCGCATCGCCCGGCTTGAACAGGAACTCGGCACGCGCCTGTTCCAGCGCACCACCCGCCGCGTGCATCTCACCGACGAAGGCGAACTGCTGCTGCAACGCTGCCGGCGTGCGCTGGATGAGCTTTCCGAAGCGCAGGCGGACCTGGCGCAGCGACAGCACGCCCCCAGCGGACTGCTGCGCATCGGCCTGCCCACCATCGGCTACCGCTTCCTGCTGCCGGTGCTGCCCGGCTTCCAGCAACGCTATCCGCAGGTGCAGCTGGAACTGGACTTCAACGACCGCATCGTCGATGTGGTCAGCGAAGGCCTGGATGCAGTGATACGCAGTGGCGAACTGGCCGATTCCAGCCTGACCGCACGGCGGCTGGGTGGTTTTCGTTTCATCCTCTGTGCGGCGCCGGGCTATCTGCAGATGCATGGAACGCCCGGCGATGTGGGCGACCTGCGCATGCATACCGCGCTGCGCTTCCGTTACCCCACCACCGGAAAGCTGCATCCGTGGCAGCTGCCGGGCATCGAAGGCGACGCCGGGGCGCGCCTTCCCACGGCGATGACCTGCAACAACATGGAAGCCGTGCTGGCCGCTGCGATCGGACGCATGGGCCTGGCCTGGATGCCTGACTTCCTCGCAGCCGACGCGCTGGCCGATGGCCGCCTGCAACAGGTGCTGCCCACACTGCCCACGCACCAGGGGCAGTTCTCGCTGCTGTGGCCCGGTGGGCGCCATCCCAGTGCACGCCTGCGGGTGTTCATCGACTACGCCGTTGCGCACCTTTTCCGCAGCACCCCGGAAAAGGGGACGGAGGGGATTAAGTCGTAATTGGTCCTGCTGTGCCTGAAACGACTTAACCCCCTCCGTCCCCTTTTTCGTCCCCTTTTTCCTGGCGGCTGAAGCGGCGCGCGCCGGCGACGCAGATCACTGCGACCAGAGTCACCAGCACCATGCTGAGGCTGACCGATTCGTGCAGCAGCAGCGCGGCCAGGGCCAGGCCGAAGAAGGGCTGCAGCAGCTGCAGCTGGCCGACAGCGGCGATGCCGCCCTGGGCCAGCCCGCGGTACCAGAACAGGAAGCCGATCAGCATGCTGAACACCGCCACGTAGCCCAGCGCCCACCACGCCGAGGCACCGACCGCAGTGAACGAGGCCGGGCGCATCAGCACCGTCAACGGCAGCATCACCGGCAGCGCCAGCAGCAGTGCCCAGCTGATCACCTGCCAGCCGCCCAGATGACGGGCGAGCCGACCACCTTCCGCGTAGCCCAGCCCGCACACCACGATCGCCGCCAGCATCAGCAGGTCGGCCTGCAAAGAGGCTTCGATGCCGTTGCGCGCGGCATAGCCGACCACGCAGGCACTGCCCAGCAACGAGAACAGCCAGAACGCCGGGCGCGGCCGATCGCCACCGCGCAGCACGCCGAACACCGCTGTACTCAACGGCAGCAGGCCGAGGAACACGATGGTGTGTGCCGACGAAGCATGGCGCAGGGCGAGCGCGGTCAGCAGCGGGAAGCCGACCACAACGCCGAGGCTGACCACCACCAAGCCCGGCAGGTCGCCGCGCCGCGGCCACGGTTGGCGCAGCATCAACAACAGGCCCAGGCCGAGCACCGCGGCGATGGTGGCGCGTGCGGCGGTGACGAACCCGGCATCCAGCTGCAGCACCGCCAGGCGGGTGGCCGGCAATGAGCCCGCGAAGATCACCACACCAATGAAGCCATTGATCCAACCACTCGCCGACCGTTCCACGCCTGTACTCCTGAAGGTGCCGGACGATGCCCGGCTGCACCTGTATGGAAGCATCCAGCGCGGAACGACCCCAGCTACAATCCAGTACAGCCGCAAGTAACTGTACTGCCCACACTTCCACTACGGTTCCACCATGCCGCGCCCGCTCACCCGCATCGAATCGGTCATCCAGACCGTCCGCACCCGCATCAGTGCACGGGTGGATGGCCCCGGCTCCCGCCTGCCTTCGGTACGTGCGCAGGCAGCGACCATGGGAGTTTCAGTCTCCACCGTGGTCGAGGCCTACGAGCGCCTGGCGGCCGAAGGCCTGATCAGTGCACGCGCAGGCTCGGGCTTCTACGTCAGTGGCCCGGCCGCACCGCTGGCGCTGGCCGAAATGGAGCCGCGGCTGGATCGCGCGGTGGATCCGCTGTGGGTATCACGACAATCGCTGGAAACGCCCGCGGGCGATCTCAAGCCAGGGTGCGGCTGGATGCCCAGTGACTGGCTGTATCACGATGGCGTGCGCCGCGGCCTGCGCGGGCTGGCGCGTGCCGATGCCATGCAACTGGTGGACTACGCCGGCCCGCTCGGGCTGCCCGCGTTGCGCCAGCTGCTGCAAAGGCGCAGCGCCTCGCTTGGCATCGATGCACCGATGGAGCAGATCCTGCTGACCGAATCCGGTACGCACGCGGTCGATCTGCTCTGCCGTTTCCTGCTCAAGCCCGGCGACTGCGTGCTGGTCGATGACCCGAGCTACTTCAATTACCACGCGCTGCTCAAGGCGCACCAGGTGCAGGCCATCGGCGTGCCGTACACGCACAGCGGCCCGGACCTGGAGGCGTTCGCGCAAGCCCTGCAGGCGCATTCGCCGCGGCTGTACATCACCAATTCCGGCCTGCACAACCCGACCGGCGCGGTGCTTTCGGCCAACACCGCGCACCGCCTGCTGGGCCTGGCCGAACGCAGCGAGTTGATCATCGTCGAGGACGACATCTTCGCCGACTTCGAACTGCAGCCGGCACCGCGGCTGGCCGCGCTCGATGGACTGTCACGGGTGATCCACGTCGGCAGTTTCTCCAAGACGCTGTCGGCAGCGTCGCGCTGCGGCTACATCGCTGCGCGCCACGACTGGATAGAGGCACTGACCGACCTGAAGCTGGCGACCAGCTTTGGCGGCGGCCATCTGGCCGCGCAGTTGATGCACATCGCGCTGACCGATAGCGGTTACCGCCGCCACATGCAGTCGATACGTTCGCGCCTGGCCGATGTACGCCGGCACACACTGCGGAAACTGCAGGCGCTGGGCATCACGCCGTGGCTGCAGCCGGAAGCCGGCCTGTTCCTGTGGTGCCAGCTGCCCGACGGCCGCGACGCCGCCGCACTGGCGCGGCAATGCCTGCGCGAGGGCATCGTGCTGGCGCCGGGCAACGCGTTCAGCCAGTCGCAGCGCGCGGCCGACTATCTGCGCTTCAACGTCTCGCAGTGCCAGGACCCGAGTATCTGGCAGGTGCTGGCGCGGGCGTTGCGCTGAGCTGGATGCAAGCCGGTCAGCGCAGGCAGGAGCGACCCGCGGCAAAGGCACTTGCATGCCACGGTACAGTGGTATGTCCCTGTTGCAGGAATGCACGCATGTCTTCGTTCTCCGATCCGCAGGCCGTTGCCCGCTATGCCGAGGGCCCGCTGCGCCAGGTGCCGGGCTTCCTCGCGTTGCAGCAGATGAGTCGCCTGCTGCTGGCCGAACACGTTCCTGCGCAGGGCCGCGTGCTGGTGCTGGGCGCCGGTGGCGGGCTGGAGCTGAAGGCATTTGCCGAGGCGCAGCCGGGCTGGCAGCTGCTGGGCGTGGACCCGGCTGCACCGATGCTGGCCCTGGCCGAACAGACACTGGGCCAGCTGATGTCGCGCGTGCAGTTGCTGGAAGGCTACATCGACGATGCCCCCGATCTGCGCTTCGATGGTGCCAGCTGCCTGCTGACCCTGCACTTCCTCGACGCCGCGCAGCGCCTGCACACGCTGCGCGAGCTGCACAGGCGCCTGCAGCCCGGCGCACCGCTGGTGGTGGCGCACCACAGCGTGCCGCAGGATCCGGCCGGCAAGCTGCGCTGGTTGCAGCGCTACGCCGCGTTCGCCGAAGCCTCCGGCGTTGCCCACGCCGATGCACAGCGCGCGATCGACGCCATTGCCGAGCGGCTGCCGCTGCTGGCCCCCGAACAGGAGGTCGCCCTGCTGCAGGAGGCCGGCTTCGACGGCGTGGAGCTGTTCTATGCGGGCTTCAGCTTCAAGGGCTGGGTGGCGTACGCCGGCTGATGCCTACGGCACCACCGTGATGCCGATGCGCTGCATCAACAGCGCCACCTGCTGGACATCCAGCGTGGCGCCACGCAGGTTGGTGCTGCGCAGGTCCAGCTCACCCAGCTCCGAGTTGGTCAGGTCGCAGTCGGTGAAGTTGGCGCTGTTCCAGTCGATGCCCTCGAACTGGCCACCGGACAGGTCCGAGCCGGCAAAGCTGGCGCCGCTGACGTTTGCACCGTCCCAGCGGTTTTCCCACAGTTCGCACTTCTCCAGCGTGACCCGCGAGAAATTGGCATAGCGCAGGTTCGACTTCTTGATGAAGGCGCTGCAGAACCAGCTGCGCGTGGTGATCTGGTTCATGAAGCTGGCGTTGCTGAAATCCGCACCCTGCGCGCGGCACTCGCTGATCTCCAGGCCCAGCGCCTTGATGAAGTTGAAGTGGCACATGCTGATGTCGCAGCTGCGGAAGCTGGCCTCCTTCAATGTGGCGCCATTGAAGCGGCAGCCGCTGCGGCTGTCGGCATCGTAGAAGCTGCAGTTGATGAACTCGGTGGCGGTCAGGTCGGCACCGGAAAAATTGCACTCATGGAACTGCTGGTCGACCACTTTGTGGCCGGTGTATTGGTCCGCGCCGATGCGCAGCTTGCGGTGAACGGTGGGGGACATCAGGGATTCCCTGCCAGGTGCCCCGCCATCATGCCGGGCCGCGAGGGCGATCCATAGACGTGGGCGCGGGCGGATTCACCGGCAGTCCAGCCGCCCTGCGTCCCCCCAACGCAGCATGCACGTTGTTGCACGTTAATGCACGAACGTGCAGACTTGCAGCATGAGCTCCGATCCCAGCCCCCTCCCCGCCCAGCGCACCCGGCAGATCCTGGAGGAACTGCGCCAGCAGGGCCGCGTGGTTGCCGCCGAGCTGGCGCGCCGCTATGCCGTGTCCGAAGATTCGATCCGCCGCGACCTGCGCGAGCTGGCCGCGCAGGGCCTGTGCCAGCGCGTCTACGGTGGCGCCGTACTGCCACCGCCCAAGGAACGCCCGCTGCGCGAGCGGCTGACCCGCGACCGCGGCGACAAGGCCGAGCTGGCCGCCCGCGTCTGCGCGTTGCTGCAACCCGGCCAGGTCGTACTGCTCGACGCTGGTTCAACCAACCTGGTGATCGCCCAGCAGTTGCCGGCCGCCCTCGGCTTGACGGTGATCACCAACGCGCCACAGATCGCCACGGCCGCCAGCCTGCTTGAAGGCACCTCGGTGCAGCTGATCGGCGGGCGCCTGGCCAGCGGTGGCGGCGCGGTCGGCGCCGAAGCACTGGCCCAGGTGCAGCGCCTGCGCGCCGATGTGTACCTGCCCGGCCCCTGCGCGGTGGACGGCGACACCGGCGTGTGGGCAATGGATGCGGAAGAAGCCACGCTGAAGCGCGCGATGGTGGCCTGCAGCAGCCGTGTCATCGTCGCCGCAACGACTGAAAAGCTGGGTGCACGCGGCAACTGGCAGATTGCCAGCCTCGACGAGATCGACGACCTGGTGCTGACCACCACCGCACCGCCCGCATTGGCGGCACGCTTCCGCGCCGCAGGCATCGCGGTACACCCCACTCCCCCCTGACCGTACCGCTCATGTCCGTTGCCAACCGCGCGCGTGCCGAACAGCACGCGACCCGCGCTGCGTTCTTCATTCCCGGCTTCGCCACCGCGCTGTGGGCCACCCTGGTGCCGTTCGCAAAGGCACGCACCGGGATCAACGACGCCACGCTGGGGCTGGTGCTGCTCTGCCTCGGTGCCGGTTCGCTGCTGGCAATGCCGTTGTCCGGCGTGCTGGCCGCGCGCCTCGGCTGCCGCCGGGTGATGGTGGCCAGCAGCCTGCTGATCTGCCTGACCGTGCCCGGCCTGGCACTGGCCGGTTCGGCCTGGACACTCGGGCTGGTCCTGTTCGTGTTCGGCGCCGCCGTGGGCGCGATGGACTGCACGATGAACGTACAGGCCGTCATCGTCGAGCGCGAAGCACGGCGCGTGATGATGTCCGGCTTCCATGCCTTCTTCAGCATCGGTGGCTTCCTCGGCGCGGCCACCATGACCGTGCTGCTGTCCGCACAGCTGCCGCCCTTGGCATCGGTGCTGATCGGCGTCGGCGCCATGCTGCTGGCGTTGCTGCTGTCAGCGGCGTACTGGCACAGCGAACGCATGCCGCACGACACACCGATGCTGGCCCTGCCACACGGCATCGTGCTGTTCATCGGCGTACTGGCGTTCGTTGCGTTCCTCGGCGAAGGTGCGATGCTGGATTGGAGCGCGGTGTTCCTCAGCGATGTGCGTCGCGTCGATGCCAGCCTCGCCGGCGTCGGCTATGTGACCTTCACCCTGACCATGACCATCGCCCGCCTGTTCGGCGATGCACTGGTGGCGCGCGTGGGCCGCCAGCGCGCGATCGTTCTCGGCGCTCTGCTTGCTGCCGCTGGCGTGCTGGTGCTGACCCTGGTCACGCCATGGCAGGCGTCGCTGGCGGGCTATGTGCTGGTCGGCCTTGGCTGCGCCAACATCGCGCCGGCGCTGTTCTCGCTGGCCGGCCACCAGACCCGCATGCCGGGTGCGCTGGCGATCACCGCCGTTTCCACGCTGGGCTTCGCCGGCATCCTTGCCGGACCGGCGCTGATCGGCTTCGCCGCCAACCATTTCGGCCTGATCGCCGCATTCATCGGCGTTGCCACGGCCTTGTTGCTGGTGGCGATGTCCACGCGTTGGCTGCGGGTGTAGCCCAAGGCATCAACGCCGCCTGCGCCGCAGCTTCATCCGCAACCGGCGGCAGCCGATCACCGTGGCCGTTGCACACAACGCAGTGCCCGCAACGCTCAACAGCAGCAGAACAGCCAACCGGGCGGTGTCGAAGCGCAGCATCGCAGGCAGGTCCCAGCTGTGCAGGAAGCAGAACAGCCAACGCCCCACCCGCTCGCGATACCCCATCGTCAGCAATGGATCGCCGGTCGCCAGATCGAGATAGACGCGCGTCGCCTCGGCATCGCCAAAGTCGACCACCGCCACCGGGAAGCGGCGCACCGCTGCGCCGTTCATGGCTTCAGGTGCACGTGGGTAGAAGTACGCATCCGCTGCGTGCTGGACCCAGTACCCCTGCATGGGCGCATCCGACAGCGCCCGCACCTTCTGCTGCAGCCACCCGGCCGGCAGCAACCGCGCAACCTGCAGATGCCCATTGCTGCCGGACACGATACGGGTCTCGCCCTGTCCGTCCAGCAGCACCGCGAACAGCTCGCCACCGATGCGTCGCCACTGGATCTCCACGGGCATAAACCGCTCGGCCTCGACGGCCGTCAGCAGCGCCGTCGGTTCACCCAATGCGCCATCCACCGCCACCGTGCCACCACGATAACGTCCGCCGTCGATCGCCTCGCGCGTGCTGCTCAAGACGCCCAACGGGTTCATCGACATCAGCCCGCTGAAGATCCAGGTGAACACGAACGCTGCAGCCACCAGCCCGATCAGATGGTGCCAGCGCATCCATGGTTCGACGTATGGCGTCTTCGCACCCGAACGGTAGTGACCACGGAAACGCCAGCGCCACACACCGACCACGATGCCGCTGACTGCGGCCACCGTGCACAGCGCGGACAACACGATCACCACCCACGTCCACACCGGGTCCACCGACTGCATGCGCAGGAAGTACAGCCAGTGCAGCCAGGCACCCACATAGTTCCAACGCTGCTGCACATGCGGTGCGTCCAGCACCGCTTCGCCGGTGTGCGAGGACACATACAGGTCACCCGGCTGCGCGCCCCCTACCTCCACCCGGTACAGCGGCCGGTGCGCGTCCAGCGCGCGCGAGTGCGTCCAGCGATCCTCATCCACGCGCATCGCGCCGACGAACGCCTGGCCGCCAGCAAACTGCGCAGCGGATGCTTCGGCGCGCTGTGCCGACACCGGCAGCAGAACCTTGCCGGTGCGCGCAGACCAGGCGCCCACGTTGCCGCCGCTTCGCACCACATACGCTGGCTCGCCGCGCAGCGTCGTCAGTGCCACGGCCTCCGGCTCGGCCTGCACGGCGGCAGGCAGTACAGACAGCCCCTGCAGGTCGCGGGCCTCACCCAGCACCGGCAACGCCGCCAGCCGCTCGCCGGGCGTCAGCTTCGGGTAACCAATGAACAGCATCACCATGCCGCTGACGAACCACAGCAGCATCAGCAGGCATCCGCCGATGCCCAGCCAGCGATGCACCAAGTAGGTCCAGCGCTTGGCGGTGGAACGCAACGTCATCGCCAGCGCCCTCAGAAGCGATGGTCGACGGTGAATTCGACGCGCCGGTCCGCACCCAGCAGCCATTGCGTGCTGGTGTAGTACGCGGTGGCGTAGTACGCCTTGTCGAACACGTTGAACAACCGCGCGGACAGCCGCGTGCGCGGTGCCGCCTGCCAGGTCAGTGCCAGGTCGGTGGTGCTGTAGCCGGGCAGCTCCAGTGTGTTGGCGTTGTCGGCGTAGCGCTTGCCGACGTAACGCACGCCACCCGCCGCACTCCAGTCCGGTGCGAACTGCCAGCTCAGCCTCATACTGGCCAGGCGCTCGGCTACGTTCGGCGGCACGTTGCCATCACGCGATACCAGCACCGCCGGCGAACCCGTGGTTTCCAGGAAGTCCTCGAATTCGGCCTTCAGCACCGTCGCGTTGGCATCCAGCGTCCAGTGCGGCGCGACGTTCCAAGTCAACGACGCTTCAATACCGCGCGAGGTCTGCGCGCCCACCTGCACGCGGCGATCCGGCACCAGCGGATCGCGGCTGAGCAGCCCGGTCTTGCGGATGCAGTACGCCGCCAGCGTCCACTCGCCACCGTCGAAGGCCTGCTTCAGGCCCACCTCGATCTGCCGCCCCTTGGCCAGATCGAATGCTCCATTCGCGGGGCTGATCATCAGCAGCCCGCTGACCGGATCTGCCGCCTGCGAGTACTGCGCATACAGGCTCAGCGTCGGCTGCAGCGCGAATACCGTACCCGCACGCCAGCCGGTGCTGCTGTAGGTTTTCGAGAACGCGTTCTGGCCGCTGATCAGATCGGTGCGATCAATGCGCGCGCGGTCGCGGCGCAGGCCACCCAGCACCGACCAGCGCTCGCTCAGCGCCAGCCGGTCTTCCACGAACAGCGCGTACTGCTCGGCACGGTTGCGGTAGCGCGGCAGGTTCGGCGCGTCGCTGGCGAACTGGCCCGGCACCGGATCGAACGGATCGACCGGGCCCGAGCTGCCGGCATAGGTGTTGTTGGTGTGCTTGAAGTGCGCGCGGTTGGCATCCAGGCCCACCGCGAAGTTGTTCTGCAGGCCACCCGCCGTTCCCTGCACGCGCAGCGTCGAGGTCAGTCCGGTCTGGTCCTGGTTGTGGGTGATCTCGGTATTGCCCGAGCGATCGATCAAGCCGGTAGCGCGGTTGTAGACATAGGCCTCGGCATTGCGCCAATCACGCTGGCTGTCGATCTGGTAGACGCGGGTTCGCCATTCCACGTTCGCGTTCGGTGTCCACAGCGCGTCGAGCTGGGTCCAGCGGTCGCGGAAGCGGATCTCGCTGTCATCGACGTTGTAGTTGCGGTGGCGCAGCGCCTCCAGTTGGCGGCCCTCGACCAGCGGCGTGCCGAAGTAGCGCATGGGTTGCTGGTAGCCCTGCGCATGGGTGAGCGTCAGCTGCAGGTCCGCACGTGGCTGCCACAGCAACGCACCGGAGAATGTCGCGTCGCTGTTGCGCCCACGATCAACCCAGCCACCGCTGTAGTTGCCACTCACATCCAGCCGGTAGGCCAGCTCGGGCGACAGCGCGCCACCGCTGCCGAAGCCCAGGCGCGCGGTGTCCTCGCTGCCCACGGTTACGCTGATCTCGTTTTCGATGGCGCCGCGCGTGGGCTTCTTCGGCACGATGTTGATCACCCCGCCGATCGCACCATCGCCATGGATGACAGAGGCCGAGCCGCGCAGCACTTCGATGCGCTCGATCGACCAGGTATCGAACGGGAAGGTGATGCCCACGCCGCCGTACTGTCGCAGCCCGTCGTACAGCCGCATCACCGAAGCACCGTCGGTGAAGCCGCGGCTGGACAGCGCACTCAGGCCATTGCCCGGATGCGGCATTGCACTGATCGCACCCGCTCGGCTGATCGCATCGTTGAGGTTGCTGTCGCCGCGCTGACCCAGCTGTTCGCGCGAAATTACCGTCAGGCTGGCCGGCGTCTGCAGCACGCTCAGGCCCAATGCAGAGCCGGCGCTGGCGGTGGAGGACAGCTCGCCGCTGCGAGTATCGACCACCCGCACGGTCTCCAGCGTGGTCGGGGGTGCCGCGTCGGCGGCAAGCAGGGGCGCGGCATGCAGGAGCAACGCGCACAGGACAGGCAGCGTCGCCCGGCGCGGGCGCGCGGGGTTGGGGTTCGTTTTCATTTTTTCACGGCATGCAAGGCCACCCCGCAATGGCAGGCAGCAATCAGAAACGGACAGACACGCGCGTGCGGGCACCGGCCGTGGCCGGCAACCTCATGGAAGAACGTTCAGTGCAACGCGCGTGCGGCTCAGACGGCCATCAAGGCCGGCGGCCCACGCGCTCCCAATGTGCCGCTGATCCGTTGCGGCAACGCCTGCACCGCACCGCGCAACGCGCGGCACACCGGTGCCATCTGCGCCAACAGCAGCACGGCCGCCACCAGCAGGGTGATCAGCCGTGCAGCGATCAGGCAGTAATCGCAGTCCACGCCCATTTCATGATCGGCGTGTGGATCGGCAGCGGGCTTCTTTGTAGCCTCGCCGTGCGGCATCGCAATCGCGTGATGGTCGTGGTGCCCTTCCAACGCGTGCTGCGCATGTTCTGCCTGCATTGCGTGGTCCATGGCCGCCACCGGCGCAGCGGCAGCCACGTGACCATGCGCCAGCCAGCGGCTCACCAGCGGGGCAAGCAGCACCAGCAGCATGGCAAGCCATGCCAGGGCCTGGAACCGGCGGTGGAGAACAGAACGGCGCACGTCGCCATTCTACGGGGCCATGGCCAACCTTGGACCCCGTTCAGGGTTTACCCCCTGCGACACGGTGACGCAGGACTGCCCTCCCCCGCGCACGCCCTCCATTCAGTAGATCCACGCCATGCGTGGATGCTTTTCGCCCATCAACTCACGTACTGGGCCACACCATTACCAAACGACCAATTTTCCCGCTTCACTTCCACCAGATTGATGAACACGTCTTCGCGACGGATGCCCACTGCCGCATGCAGGCCATCGGCAATGCCCAGGTACAACGCCTTTTTCTGCTCCAGCGTGCGCCCTTCGTTCCAGGTGATCTGGATGCAGATGAAGTCGTCGGTGCGATCCACGCCCAGGTAGCCGGGGTCGTAGATCAGCGTGCCGGGCGCGTGTTCCTGGAAGATCTGGAAGCGATCATTTTCCGGCACGCCCACCGCGCGCATGGCCTGGTAGATGGTTTCGCCGACGCGTTGCAGGTAGTCGGCGGATTTGCCTTTGCGAAGATCGATGCGGGCGAGCGGCATGGTGGCACTCCAGAGTGGATGGGTACGACGACAGGCTGAGACTACGCCTGCCCGGGGCGGTGGGACAGCACAGGGATGGAACCCTCTGGCTCCACGCGTGGCATGGTCCCGCGTCCGCCGCGCGGGGTGACGCGATTGCCGTGGCGGCGCCGCTCTGGAGTCGTCTCGTGCACGGTCGGCAGGGGCGGCGATGCGCGCCATCAGTGATGGGCCGCACTACTTGCAGGTGTCGGACGACACACAACGGGAAACGTCTGGCCTGCCTAGGGACAGTTGAGAATTTCCCTTACAGACCGATGTGATTGCCCGGCTTGAAGATCGCCATGCCGAGGCAAGACGCCTTGGCCGGGATTGGCGTCTCGAATAAACGAATGAACACCCATCGCTGCGGTTTGCGCCGCAGCAGAGAAAATGTATCGATTGCCTCCATGGCGGCCGGTGCGTGGGGATCGACAGATCCGCCAGGCCTTCTTCTCGATGGGAGTTCGTTTGCCTTGGTACGCCAACCCGCACCGTCCGCCACCTTCACTCCGGAAGGTGGTCCTATGCCAGTGAGGGTTTCGCCATGACCAACCACACCGCCGTCCATTCCCGCCTGCATACCCTGATCGGCGACGTCGCCGCCGATGTGCCCGAAGACCTCGCACGCGAGATCGAGTGCGCACTGAACGAACAGAACCTGCCGGCGCAGTCGGCCACGTTCTTCGCCCGTCTCAATGCGATCAACCATGCCGACGGTGATGACGGACAGCCGTGCAACAGCCTCACTCTCGGTGCCAGCAACCACGCCTCCCTGCGCCGCTCGATGTCTGGGCTCAGCGCAGTACTCGATCTGCTGCAGGCCGCCGACCATGCGCGCAACGAAGGCGGCCCGGACGAACAGTTGGGCGCCTTCCATATCGACGGACTGATCGTGGCCGCACGACAACTGGTGCGCGAGGCGCATCATTGCCTCTCCGGCGGCGACGCCTGACCGGCCCGGATATGCTCCCGCTACAATCGCGCAGGGAGCGCAGGAGACTGCAATGGACGCCGAACACCTGGAATACTTCAAGGCCGCACTGGAAGGCCGCGCAACCGTGGGCTGGAACGTCTGGTTCGCTGCCAACCAGCACGCGCTGGCACAACAGCTGAGCCGCCCTGCACTGCTGCGCCTGAAGTTCAGCACACTGGATGAAGCCGAACGCCTGCTGGCCGAAGCCGGCATCGTGCCCCGCAGCACAGCGGGCAAACGCTACGAAATGTACTGCGCGCAGTTCTCGCCGGACGTGGTGGACGCGAACGGTCGCCCGCTACCGGCCCTCTGGCGCGCAGCGCACGGCGGAGCCATCGGCCTGCTTGCCGATGGCGAGCGTGAGGCCGGCCAGGCGAAGCTGCTCGCGGAGTTCCGCCGCGTCCGCAAGCGCGGGCTGCAGCAGGCCCATGAATGGTTGGCCGATCTGTGCTTTGAGGGCGAGATGGAACTGACCAGCGGCAATGCCGAGGTGGGCCGTAGCCTATTGGCGGTGGTGGTGCAGGCGGGTAGCGGCCATGACCTGCTGGATGCCACGGCGATGATCGCGCGCGAGTTGCTGGAGCGGCACGGCTGAAAGGGCGTGTGCTTCCAGCTGATCTTGCTGGATCGCTGGTAACAAAAAAGCCCCCATTTCTGGAGGCTTCTTTCGTTCTGCAACATGGTGGGCGGTACAGGGATCGAACCTGTGACCCTTGCCGTGTGAAGGCAATGCTCTACCGCTGAGCTAACCGCCCGGTGTGTTGCTGAGCCGCTCATTATAGGGGCTTTTCAGAGGCCGTCAACAGTTTTTCACATTCGTGTTCACGGGTGTCTTCGGGCAACAGGAGCCGAGCATGGCTCGGCTCTACAGGACCGCGCCGCACCGCCTCACATCGTATGGGTCGGCTTATCCGAACCGGTCAGGCCCGCCAGCAGGGTTTCGATCTTGTGGCGCACGCCCTCGCCTTCGGCACCGTCGGCCAGCTGCACGCCGATGCCGGCGGTGCGGTTGCCCTGCGCGCCGGCCGGGGTCACCCAGATCACCTTGCCGGCCACCGGCAGGCGCTCGCTGGAATCGGGCAGGGTCAGCAGCAGGAACACCTCGTCGCCCAGGAAATAGCGCTTGGGTGTGGGCACGAAGATGCCGCCATTCTTCACGAACGGCATGTACGCGCTGTAGAGCGCGGCCTTGTCCTTCACGGCCAGGGACAGGATGCCCTGGCGGGCGTTGCTGGCACTCATCGATTTCCCCTTGCGGCAGGCCGCTCGTTCACCTTGTTCCAGGCCAGCAGCAACTCGACCACCGCAAGGTCTGCACGCACCGTGGTGCGCAGCAGGTCGCGGGTGCGGTTGGCCGCATCGAACCAGGCTGCAAGCTTGTGCAATCGCTCCGGCGTGGTCAAGGCATCGGTGCTGGCCTGGGCCAGCGCCAGGTCGGCGGCAAAGCGTAGGCGCAATGCCGCGTTTTCATCGCCGCACCACTTCTGCGCCAGTTCCACCGCACCGGTCTTGCCGGCGGCCAGCTGTTCCAGATCTCGACCGACTTCGCGGCGCAGGCTCAGGCCGTCTTCGCGCAGCCAGTTGTCGGCCTGGCCGGGATGGCCGCGGGCGGCCTCCAGCGCTTCGCGCGCCGATGCTTCACTGTGGCCCTGCTGCTGCAGCCAGGCCAGTGCATCGTGCTGGGGCGGCAGCTTGAACTCCAGGCGCTGGCAGCGGCTGCGGATGGTCTGTGGCAGGCGTGCCGGGTCGCTGCTGATCAGCCACAGGTAGCGGCCGGGCTGCGGCTCCTCCAGCGTCTTCAGCAGCGCATTGGCCGCCGAGCGGTTGATCGCATCGGCCGGATCGACGATCACCACCTGCGCCACGCCGTACTGCGGGGTCAGCGCCAGCTTGTCGGTGATCTCGCGCACCTGCTCGATGACGATCTCGGTACGCAGCTTGTCGCCGCTCTTGTTCGGAATGAAGCTGACCAGCTGCAGGTCCGGATGGGTGCCGGCGGCGATCAGCTGGCGCGTGCGCGTGGCGTGCGTTGCATCACCCTGCGCCAGCACGTGGTCGGCCAGCGCCAGCGCCACCTCGCGCTTGCCCAGCCCGGCCGGGCCGCAGATCAGCAGGCCATGACCGAGGCGACCGGCGTCGAGCGCGGCCACGGTCTGGTCGAACGCGCGCTGCTGCCACGGCGAAAACGTGCTCATGCGCCCTCCCCGTCCTGCAGCCAACGCTCGATACGTGCGACCACATCGGCGGCCACGCGTTCCTGCACCTGGCCGGCGTCAATCAGCGCGAAGCGCTGCGGGTCCTGCTGTGCGCGGCTGCGGAACACGGCGCGCACGCGCTGGAAGAAATCGTCCTGCTCGCTCTCGATGCGGTCCGGCCACAGGTCACGGCCATTCGCGCGGGCGCGGCCCACCGCCACATCCACATCCAGCAGCAGGGTCAGGCCCGGCAGCAGGCCGACCGCGCGGCGCTCCAGGTCGGCAATCCACTGCGGATCCAGGCCACGGCCGCCGCCCTGGTAGGCGTAGCTGGAATCGGTGAAGCGATCGCTCAGCACGTAGGCACCGCGCTGCAGCGCCGGCCGGATCACCTGGCGCACATGCTGGGCGCGTGCGGCGAACACCAGCAGCAACTCGGCTTCGGCGCTGAGCGGCTCGGCAGCGATCTCGGCATCAGGCTTCAGCACCAGGCCGCGGATGCGCTCGGCCAGTGGCGTACCGCCCGGCTCGCGGGTCAGCACCACCTCGTGGCCGTGGCTGCGCAGGCAGTCACGGATGGCATTGATGGCGGTGGTCTTCCCCGCGCCCTCGCCGCCTTCCAGGCTGACGAAACGCGGGTGACGAAGCAGCGCGGGACTCATTGCGCCGGGATCTCCTGGGTACGTTGCTGGCGCAGCTGCTGCAGGTAGCGGGCTACGGCGGCGTTGTGCTGCTCCAGGCTGGGCGAGAACACGTGCGCGCCGCTGCCGTCGCCCACGGCGACGAAGTACAGCGCGTCACCGGCGGCCGGCTGCGCGGCGGCCATCAGCGCGTCGCGACTGGGCATGGCGATCGGGGTCGGGGTCAGGCCCGCACGGGTATAGGTGTTGTACGGCGTATCGGTGGTCAGGTCGCGGCGGCGGATGTTGCCGTCATACGCAGCACCGATGCCGTAGATCACGGTCGGGTCGGTCTGCAGGCGCATGCCGATCTTCAGGCGGCGCATGAACACGCCGGCGATCTGCGGGCGCTCGCTGGCCAGCGCGGTTTCCTTCTCGATGATCGACGCCAGCGTCAGCAGTTCGTAGGGCGTGTTGATCGGCAGGTCCGGCGCGCGGCTTTCCCAGGCTTCGTCCAGCGCCTTTTCCATTGCGGCGTGGGCGCGCTTGAGCACGTCCAGATCACTGTCGCCGCGCTGGTAGACGTAGGTCTCCGGCAGGAAGCGGCCTTCCGGGTGCTGGCCACCGAAGCCGAGGCGCTGCATCAACGCGGCGTCATCCAGGGTATCGGTGGTGTGCAGCAGCGGCTCGGCGCGCTTGAGTGCAGCACGCAGCTGGCGGATGTTCCAGCCCTCGACAATGGTGACGCGGTGCTGCAACACCTTGCCGGCGCGCATGCGCAGCAACAGCTCGCGCGGGGTCAGCTCGCCACTGAGCGCGTACTCGCCCACCTTCAGCTTGCCGGCCGCATCGAGCTGGCGCGCCAGCAGTTGCCACTGGGTGTCCTGGCCCTCGTCCACGCCGGCATCGCGCAGCTTGCGCAGCACGCTGTTCATGCCATCGCCGCTGGCGATGACCACGCTCTCGGCGGTCGGGGTGATCGGGGCATCGGCGAACCGGGTCTGCTGGTAGAAGAACCACGCGCCCGCGCCGGCCACGACGGCGGCCAGCACCACCACCAGCGTTACCACGAACAGACACCCGCGCTTGGCTCCCGCCATGGACTACCTCTGAACTCGATTCCGTCGTGCAGGATACCGTGCCGGTGGATTGGGGTCATGACCGGAGTCGCGCCTGCGTGCCGACCAACGGTCGGCACCCACCACAACACTGGCACCCACCGGTACGGTAGTGCCGGCCGCTGGCCGGCAATCGCGTGGATCGTGGATGAATGAGGTTGCCGGCCAGCGGCCGGCACTACCGGTGCACGCCTAGCCCTGCTGGCCCAGCGCGCGCAGCAGGCCGCGGGCCTTGGCGCGGGTCTCGTCCAGTTCCTTGTCCGGGTCCGAATCGACCACGATGCCGGCGCCGGTGCGGAAGCTCACCTCCTGGCCGTCCACTTCGGCGGTGCGGATCAGGATGTTCAGGTCCAGGTCGCCATCGCGGTTCAGCCAGCCGAACGCGCCGGTGTAGGCACCACGCGGCACCTGCTCCAGCTCGCTGATGATCTGCATGCAGCGCACCTTGGGGCAGCCGGTGATGGTGCCGCCCGGGAACGTGGCGGCGATCACCTCGCCGGGCGTGACCTCCGGGCGCAGGTGGCCGCTGACGTTGCTGACGATGTGGTGCACATGCGCGTAGCTCTCCACGGTCATCAGCTCATCGACCACCACGGTACCGGGCAGGCAGATACGGCCCAGGTCGTTGCGCTCCAGGTCGATCAGCATCACGTGCTCGGCACGCTCCTTGGGGTGGCCGACCAGTTCCTGGATGCGCGCGGCATCATCGTCGCCCTCGAAGCGCGGACGCGTGCCGGCAATAGGACGCGTCTGCGCGTGGCCGGCATGCACCGACACCAGCCGTTCCGGCGAGGAACTGACCACGTGGCGGCCGTGCGCGCTGAACAACCCGGCGAACGGTGCGGGGTTGGCACGGCGCAGCTGCGCATACAACGCTTGCGGGCTGACCGGCGCGGCGAACTGCGCGCTCCAGCGCCGCGACAGGTTCACCTGGAACACATCGCCGGCACGCAGGTAGTCGATCACCCGGCGCACGCCATCGGTGAAGCGCTGTGGCGCATCCTCGCCGACCGACTGCGGCGGCTGCCAGCCCTGCCCGGCCTCCGGCAATGCCTGCGACGCCAAGGTCATCAGCGCCTCCAGCAGGGTCTGCTCACCGGCTTCGGCGATGACGAAGCTGGCGTCGTTCTGGTGGTCGTGCAGCACCGCGGCCGGGCAGCGCAGCGCCAGCGCGGTCGGGCGGCCGTCCTCGCGCGCGCGCGCCGGCAGCACCGGTTCGATCTGGCTGGCCACTTCGTAGTCCAGCATCAGCGCCCAGCCGCCACGGAACGGCAGGCTGTGGCTGCCGTCGTGCGGCAGACGTTCGTGCTGCCAGGCGCGATCCAGCGCCTGCAGGAACGTGCCGGGCTGCACGGCACCCTGCAAGTCGCGCACCTGGCCATCGGCGTCCAGCCGCAGGCCCTCGCCCTGCGTGGCCAGCAGCAGGCTCCAGCGGCCCTGGGCGGTGCCCGAGGCAGTGGATTCCATCAGCAGCGGGAAGCGCGCCGGGTCATGCTGCTGCAGGGCCAGCAGATCGATCGGGTGCGGCAGCGGGTGGATCAGCGGTGCGTGGGTCATGGCGGCCAGGTCGGGGGTTCAGATGCACGGAAGCCGCCTTGCGGCGGCTCCGTAGAACGCGGCATCGAGCATGGCCCGACGCTACAACTCGGTCAGACGCGCTTGAAGATCAGCGTGCCGTTGGTGCCGCCGAAGCCGAAGCCATTGGACATCACCACGTCGACCTTGGCCTGGCGTGCTTCGTTGGGCACGTAGTCCAGGTCGCAGCCTTCGCCCGGCTGCTGCAGGTTGATGGTCGGCGGAATGACGTTGTCCTGCAGCGCCATCACCGAGAAGATCGCTTCCACGCCGCCAGCAGCGCCCAGCAGGTGGCCGGTCATCGACTTGGTGGAGCTGACCATCATCTTGTAGGCGTGGTCGCCGAAGGCGGTCTTCATGGCCATGGTCTCGCCCAGGTCGCCCAGCGGCGTGGAGGTGCCGTGCGCGTTGAGGTAACCCACCTGTTCCGGGGTCACGCCCGCGTCCTTCATGGCCATGACCATGCAGCGCGCGGCGCCTTCGCCGTTCTCGCTCGGTGCGGTCATGTGGTACGCGTCGGAGCTGGCGCCGAAGCCGGCCAGTTCACAGTAGATCTTTGCGCCACGCGCCTTGGCGTGCTCGTACTCTTCCAGGATCAGGATGCCGGCGCCGTCGCCCAGCACGAAGCCGTCACGGTCCTTGTCCCACGGGCGCGAAGCCTGTTCCGGGGCGTCATTGCGGGTGCTCATGGCCTTCATTGCGCAGAAGCCACCCAGTGCGGTCGGCGAGGAGCCACGTTCGGCACCGCCGACCACCATCACGTCGGCGTCGCCGTACTGGATCATGCGCATCGCGGTACCGATCGAATGGTTCGAGGTCGCGCACGCCGAAACTGCCGAGAACGACGGGCCCTTCAGGCCGGTGATGATGCTCAGCTGGCCCGGCAGCATGTTGATGATGGTCTTGGGCACGTAGAAGGGCGAGATCTTCTTGCCCTCGTGGAACTCGATGGTCTGCTCTTCGATGCCGAGCAGGCCGCCGATGCCGGCGCCGACGATGGCGCCGATGCGCTCGGCATTGGCGTCGGTGATCTCCAGGCCCGAGTCGTGCAGGGCCATGAACGAGGCACCGAGGCCGTAATGGATGAACGGGTCCATCTTCTTGGCATCCTTGCCGCTGACCCGGAATTTGCCGAACAGTTCGTTGTCGGCGGTGATGTCAAAGCCCTTGACCTCACCTGCAATCTTGGTGGTGAACCGATCCAGGTAGGCATCAGAAATGTTGGTCAGCGGACCGATGCCCGAACGACCGTGGGTGATGCCTTCCCAGCTGCTGGCCAGATCATTGCCCAACGGCGAGACGATACCCAGGCCGGTTACGACGACGCGACGCTTCATTGCTGATTCTCCTGACCCGAAGGTTCAATCGGGTAACACGGTTTGCTTCGGTGTGATGCCCAAACACACGGGGCCGCAACTGCGGCCCCATGGGGTGCGGTGCGCGGCGAGCGTGAGCCCGCGCGCGCACTGCCGTCTGACATCAGGCCTTGACGTGGGCCTTGATGTAGTCGATGGCGGCCTGCACGGTGCTGATCTTCTCGGCTTCTTCGTCCGGGATCTCGCACTCGAATTCTTCTTCCAGGGCCATCACCAGCTCGACGGTGTCCAGCGAGTCAGCGCCCAGGTCATCGACGAACGATGCGCTGTTGGTGACTTCTTCTTCCTTGACGCCAAGCTGTTCGACGACGATTTTCTTGACGCGTTCTTCGATGGTGCTCATGGGATCTCGCTCCAGATGGAGTTGTGGTTCAAAAGTGGTCGCCATCAAGGGCGATGGCCGTGGGATAGTGTAGTGGAAACCGGCGCGGCCTTGCATTGCAGCAAAAACCCCCGCAGATCAACCACTTGCGGCGCAATCCCTGCGCCCCTTGCTTACGGCATGTACATGCCGCCGTTCACATGGAGGGTTTCGCCGGTGATGTAACCGGCAGCCGGGCTGGCCAGGAAAGCCACCGCATGGGCGATGTCTTCCGGCGATCCCAGGCGTTCGAGGGCGATGTCGTTGATCAGCGCGGTGCGCGCTTCTTCCGGCAACGCCTTGGTCATGTCGGTGTCGATGAAGCCAGGTGCGACAACATTGACGGTGACGCCGCGCGAACCGATTTCCTTGGCCAGCGACTTGCTGAAGCCGATGATGCCCGCCTTGGCCGCGGCGTAGTTGGCCTGGCCGGCGTTGCCGGTCACGCCCACCACCGATGCGATGTTGATGATGCGGCCCTTGCGTGCCTTCATCATGCCGCGCATCACCGCCTTGCTGGTGCGGAACACGCTGGTCAGGTTGGTGTCGATGATCGACGCCCAGTCCTCGTCCTTCATGCGCATCAGCAGGTTGTCGCGGGTGATGCCGGCATTGTTGACCAGGATCGAGATCGGGCCGAATTCCTTGGCGATGCCATCGAGCACGCTGTCCAGCGCGGCGGCATCGGTGACGTTCAGCGCGCGGCCGTGACCGCCGTGGGCAGCCAGGCGGTCGCCGATCGCGGCAGCGCCGGATTCGGTGGTGGCGGTGCCGATGACGGTGGCGCCCTGGGCGGCCAGCAGATCGGCGATGGCGGCGCCAATGCCACGGCTGGCACCGGTGACCAGTGCGATTTCACCCTGTAGGGGCTTGCTCATGATGTTTTCCTCAGACGGGAGCGGCCGCCGCACCGTGCCGCTTGCAGCGGCCACCGGTACGGCCGGCAGGAACAGGGAAGGTCAGGCCGACCATGCCTCGCGGGCGGCTTCGAAGTCGCCCGGCGTGGCCAGCGGACGGCCGTCGATGGCCTTGTCGATGCGCTTGACCAGGCCGGTCAGCACCTTGCCTGGGCCGCACTCGGCGATCTGGGTGATGCCGCGGGCGGCCAGCGCCTGCACGCAACCGGTCCACTGCACCGGCTGGTACAGCTGCTGGACCAGCGCGGTGCGGATGGCGTCCACGCCGTCGTGCACCTGGGCATCGACGTTCTGCACCACCGGCAGCTGCGGCGCCTGCCAGGACAGGCCGGCCATCACTTCGGCCAGGCGGTTGGCGGCTTCGCGCATGAGCGGGGTGTGCGAGGGCACGCTGACAGCCAGCTTGACCGCCTTGCGCACGCCCTTCTCGGCCAGCAGCGCCAGTGCACGGTCGACCGCATCGGCGTCGCCACCGATCACGATCTGGCCCGGCGAATTGAAGTTGGCCGGCACCACCACCTGGCTGCCTGCGGCTTCGGCGCAGACGTCCAGCACCAGCTGGTCTTCGGCACCGAGCACGGCGGCCATGGCCCCGACACCGGCCGGTGCCGCTTCCTGCATCAGCTGGCCACGCAGGCGCACCAGGTGCGCACCGTCATGCAGGCTCAGCGCGCCGGCGGCGACCAGGGCGGTGTACTCGCCCAGACTGTGGCCGGACAGCACCGACGGGCGCGGACCGCCCACGGCGTTCCAGGCGCGCCACACGCCGATGCTGGCGGCCAGCAGGGCCGGCTGGGTGTATTCGGTACGGTTGAGCATTTCCTCCGGGCCGCCCTGGGACAACGCCCACAGGTCGACACCGGCACCATCGGATGCCTCGGTGAAGGCTTCACGCACCTGCGGGTGCAGTTCGGCCAGCTCGGCCAGCATGCCCACAGACTGCGAGCCCTGGCCGGGGAAGACAAAAGCGAGGGTGGATACGGTCACGCGGTCATCCGCTTGTTGCAATCGAAGCGGGCCATGATAAGGGGGAATCCGCTGTGTCGTCTGTACGTGCGCGTATGCAGGCGTATGGAGCAATGACAGGGTCAGATCCCTTTTCCACCGGAAATGGGATCTGACCCCGGCCGACGATCAGCAGAACAGCTGCAGGACGTCCAGATCGCCGTCGGCGAGGAAATCCACGCACAGCCCCACCAGCATCAGCACGCCCGCAGTACTGGCGCCATGGGTGATGAAAATGGAATGGGCCAGCGCGCGCGCTGAACGGCCCAGCTTCATGCAGACCCGGGCCAGGCTGCGCAGGCGGCCACTGACCGCATGCACGTGCTCGCGCACCGGTGCCTGGGCACCGCCCATCGCCTCGGCCATCATCGCCTGCAGGTGCTCGGGGCGGTCGGCATAGTACTTGGCCACGCCATAGCCGAACATCAGCCAGTCGCGGGCCTGGGCTTCGGACAGGTCCATCACTTCCAGTGGATCTTCCTCGAAGTCGATGAAACCGACCTTGTCGCCATCCCAGGTGAGGTTGCGCGGCAACGGCTGGCCGAAATAGGCGCCGCGCGCATGCGCTTCGGCAATGGCCTGCATCGCCGCCATGACCAGCCGATCACGACCGGCCTCGTCGGCCTGGCGCAGGCAGGTATTGAACGAGCTGCCGTTGTCGCCGATTACGAGCGCGGCATGGCCGGTGCCCAGCACGTCAGGCACGTTCACACCTTGCGCCTGCAGTTCTGCAAGGCGGCGGGCCTCGGTTTCGCGTGCGGCGTCGCCGCCACGGTGCGGAGGAGGACGAAGGGCATCGAGGTGGAAACGACGGGCAACAAAATTGAGCAGGCCAAGGGCCAGCGCCCGGCTTCCCTTGCCGTACTGCTTCAGCCAGGCACGTTGCCCTTCGATGACGATGGGCTCAACCATGACAGGTCCTCCTTAAACGCGTTACGGCCCCGGAGGGCCGCAACGACAAAGCTTCACATTGTCGTAACTTGCACTATCAATAGCGCAACAGAGCCGAACCCCACGTGAAGCCACCACCGAAGGCCTCCAGCAGCAGCAGCTGGCCGCGCTCGACCTTGCCCGAACGCACGGCGGCGTCGAGCGCCAGCGGCACCGAGCCGGACGAGGTATTGCCATGCTTGTCGACAGTCACCACCACCTGGTCCATCGACATCTCCAGGCGCTTGGCGGTGGCTTCGATGATGCGCAGGTTGGCCTGGTGCGGAATCAGCCAATCCAGGTCGGACTTGTCCAGGCCGTTGGCGGCCAGGGTCTCGTCCACGACCGAGTCCAGCGCCTTGACGGCGTACTTGAACACGTCGTTGCCCTTCATGTTGATGGTGCCGCCACCGTTGGCGCCGTCCTTGAAACCGCTCGAGACGCCGACCGGGTTCCACAGCAGTTCCTTCTTGCTGCCGTCTGCATGCAGGTGGGTGCTGAGGATGCCGGTCTCTTCGTCGGCCTTGAGCACGACGGCGCCAGCGCCATCGCCGAACAGTACGCAGGTGGTGCGATCGTTCCAGTCGACCATGCGGGTCAGCGTTTCGGTGCCGATCACCAGCACGTGCTTGCAGTCACCGGAACGGATGAATTTATCGGCCACGCCCAGCGCGAACACGAAGCCCGAGCAGGCTGCGTTGACGTCGAAGGCGGGGCACCCGGCCACACCGAGCTTGGCCTGGATCAGGCACGCGGTGGACGGGAAAATAAGGTCAGGCGTGGTCGTACCGACCACGATCATGTCGAGCTGCGAAGCGTCGATGCCTGCGGCTTCCAGCGCGCGCAGGGCGGCGTTGTAGCCAAGGTCGCTGGTGGTTTCGCCTTCGGCCGCGATGTGCCGTTCACGAATGCCGGTGCGCGACTGGATCCACTCGTCCGAGGTTTCGACCATTTTTTCCAGGTCGGCGTTGGTCAGGACTTTTTCCGGCAAATAGCTGCCGGTGCCCGCGATCCTCGAGTAGATCCGCTTGCTCATCATGTTTCCTGTTGCGCGGGCCGCCGATCACCGGCACGCCCGGGAAAGAAGGCAAAGGCCGCTGCCCGGAGGCAGCGGCCTTCCCGGCACATCAATCTTCTTCGACGGCCGAGGTCTTGGTCTGGATGACCTTCTTGCCGCGGTAGAAACCATCGGCAGTGATGTGGTGACGCAGATGCACTTCGCCGGTGGTCGGGTCGGTCGACAGCTGCTTGGCGCTCAGGGCGTCATGCGAACGGCGCTGGCCGCGGCGGGACGGGGTAACACGGGATTTCTGGACAGCCATGGGATTGCTCCAAACTCGGTTCGTTTTGCTTCGTCGTTTCGTCGCACAGGACGCCAGCGCCCAGCACACTTTTCGCTTTCGCCGCAGCCGCCGACGACAACCGGCTGCTATTGTTTCTTCAATGCCGCCAACGCCGCAAACGGGTTGGCCTTCTTTGTTTCTTCTTCGCTCGGCGCCCAGTCCTTGTCGACTGCTTCACCGTCGGGCGACAGCGGTACCACCGGCACCGCCAGCACCAGCTCGTCCTCGACCAGATCCAGCGGCTTCAGCTGGCCATCTTCCGGCACCAGCAACGCCTCGTATTCCTCCGGCAGGGACGATTCCTCGTCCTCGTCGCGGATCAGGCCAAGCCTCTGGGTCACCTTCACCGGCAACAGGAATCGCTGCATGCTGCGCTGACAGGTCAGCGGCAACGCGGTGTCGATGGTCAGTTCCACATAGGATACCCGCAAGACGTCGTCGCGACCGAATTCAAGCGAGTAGACGCACTCGCCGTCGGTATCTGCGACCAACCCCTGCAGGCGGGTCAATTCAGCCAGGGAGACCTGACCGTCGAAGCGCCTTCGCGCTACAACCATCCGCCAGGCATCCAGCGTTTCGGGCACGTTCGCGGACATAAGCCGCTGAATACTAAGGATCGGAGCGGCGGCTGTCAAATGCCCGCCATACAGGACTTGCCGCTGGCGCTGCAGACGGGCCAGACTGCTTCGCCCTGCCCCGGTATTGTCGCATGTCACTGGTCCTGGCCTCCACGTCCCGCTACCGCCGTGAACTGCTGCAGCGGCTGGGCCTGCCCTTCGACTGCGCGCGCCCTGAGGTGGATGAAACCCCGTTGAACAACGAAGCGCCATTGGCCCTGGCCACCCGCCTGGCCGCCACCAAGGCGGTCGAGGTGGCGTGCCGGCATCCCGGCGCGTGGGTGATCGGCTCGGACCAGGTCGCGGACCTGAACGGCCAGCCACTGGGCAAACCGGGTACGGTCGAGGCCGCCTGCGCACAGCTGGCGGCGATGTCCGGGCAGACCGTGCACTTCCATACCGCCGTCTGCCTCAGCCGTGATGGAGCATCATTCACGGCCACCGATCTGACCGAGGTCCGCTTCCGCGCACTGGAACCGGACGAGATCGCCCGCTACGTGGCCACCGAACAGCCGCTGGACTGCGCCGGCAGCTTCAAATGCGAGGGCCTGGGCATCAGCCTGTTCGACGCCATCGACAACCGCGACCCGACCGCGCTGATCGGCCTGCCGCTGATCACGCTATGCGGATTGCTGCGCAGGGCAGGTTTCGCGGTGCCGTGAACGGTAGAGCCGAGCCCATGCCCGGCTGTTTTTTTTGAGGCTGCCTGCCATCTGAAGCAGAAGCAGCGGAGCATCGGCTCGGCTCTACAGGACCAGCGGACCTCAACGGACCTCGAACGCTTGCTCCTGCCATTGCTCCACGCTGCCGTCGCGCCCGTGCAGGCGCAGGCCCAGCCAATGCCTGCCCGGCGCGAGCGTGGCGGTATCCAGCGAGGCATCAAAGCCCACCGCCGGATGCTGCGGATCGGTACTGTCCGGCCAGGTGTGGCGCACGTCGAACACACGCCCGTAGCGGGCATCACCGATGGAGCGGCCATCGACCAGCACTTCAACCCGCGCCAGGCCGACGCCATCCTTGAACGCCCAGCCCTTGATCGCGAGCGTGCCGGACACCTTCTCGCCGTTGGACGGCGCATCCAGCCACGCCATCGCCGGCGTCACGCACGGCCCTTGCGCGCGCTGCACCGGCAGGCGGAACAACAGGAAGCGCTGGAATCCGTGATCACTGCTGACCACGCGTGGCGCAGGCAGCGGCCCCACCTGATCGCAGATGGCGTGATAGCGCGCCAGCAGTTCGCGATAGCGCTGGTCGCTGGGTGACAGCACCAGCAGCATCGGCGCCGTGCGCTCGCCCTCATGCAGCAGGCCCCACTGTGCCAGCTGTGCGGTGCGGCCATGCTTGTCATTGAGCGGATGCGGCAGCACCTCGATGTTGCCATTGCCCAGCTGGAAACCCAGTTCAGCGCCGACCTTGAAGTTGCCGGCCAGCACGCGTGTCCCTTGCGGCATCTGCCGCAACTCCTCGCGCACCGCTACCGCCAGGGGTTGCCAGCCGGCGAAATTGCGCGGGTAGTACTTGCTGCCGGCCATCTGCTCGCGCAGTGCCGGCGTGGAGGCCATCAGGTAGTAGCCGAAGGCCAGCACCATGCCCGCACCGGCCAACCACCAGCCGGTGCGGCGCAGCCAGCGCGGCCAGCCGTTGAGCACCACCGGCACCGCCACCAGCAGTGCGAGGTAACCCGGCAGCGGCCAGTGGAAACTGATCCGCTCGACGTCAGTAAAGAAGCCGAGCACGAAAATGCCCAGCGTGGATACGCCGCCCACCAGGCCGAAATAGCGCCACTGCACGCGCGCGCCGCCACCGCTCCGGGTTCCTGCCAGCGCCACCTTCCACATCGCCATGCACAGGATCGGCGTCACCAGCATCGGCTGGATCACCAGGAACCACAGCCCGCCCCATTCGAAGGCCCAGGGATGACGCTCGACCACCTGGAATTTCAGCCCGGCATCGTGGTTGTCCGCATTCCACGCCAGCAGTGGCAGCCACGCCAGCACGCCCACCGCCAACGCGACCCATACGCGCGGATCGGCCAGCATGCGCCGCCCCTGCGGCAATGCCAGCAGCGCAATGAAACCCACGCCGATGACACCGATGAAGCGGTAATGGCTGAGCGCACCGATCAACAGGCCCAGCGCCAGCTTCATCGCCGAGGAGGCATCCACGTTGTGCAGCAGGCGCGCGCCGGCATGCAGGCAGATCACCGCCGCCAGTGCCATCGGCACGTCCGGCACCGCCAGCAGGCCCAGCGTCGCCGACAACGGCATCAACAGCGTGAGGCTGCCCGCCTGCCAACCGGCCACGTTGCCGAACCAGCGCGTGGCCGTGCGCACCACCAGCAGCGGCAGCAGCGCACCGATGGCCAGGAATGGCAGGCGCAACGCGAGCACGTGATGGCCACCGATCTCAACGCCCAGCCGGGCCAGCCACGCGGTCAGCCCGGGCAGGTCCGAATAGGCTGCGGCCAGATGCTGGCCTTCCTGCCAATAGAACGCTTCGTCGACGAACAGCGGCAGGCGCGCGGCAACGATCAGCTTGGCCGCTGTGACCAGCGTCCATAACCAGAGAAATATCGTCCGTGCGCGCTGTTCGCCTTGCATTGCTCTATGGATAATCGAGTGGATTCCAGATCTGAGACGATCATGCCAGCCTCGTCCCCCAATCCCAGCATGCTAACCGATCAATTGCGTCAGGCCCTGCGGGAGGCACAGGATCAGGTCAACGCACTGGTGCTGGGCAAGGTGCCGGAAGTCAGGCTGGCCTTCGTCGCATTGCTGTCCGGCGGCCACCTGCTGATCGAAGACCTGCCCGGCCTGGGCAAGACCACGCTGGCGCATGCGCTGGCCAGCAGCCTGGGCCTCAGTTTCCAGCGCGTGCAGTTCACCTCAGACCTGTTGCCCGCCGATGTGCTGGGCGTGTCGGTGTATGAAGCCGGCAGCCGCCAGTTCCAGTTCCACCCAGGCCCGGTATTCACCCACGTACTGCTGGCCGACGAGATCAATCGCGCCCCCCCGCGCACGCAGAGCGCGTTGCTGGAAGCCATGGCCGAGCAGCAGGTCACCCTGGACGGGCAGACGCACCCGCTGCCGGACCCCTTCTTCGTCATCGCCACACAGAACCCGGTGGACCTGTCAGGCACCTTCCCGCTGCCGGATTCACAGCTGGATCGCTTCCTGCTGCGGCTGGCGATGGGCTATCCCAGCGCCCAGGCCGAGCGCGAGCTGCTGCGTGGCAGCGACCGCCGCGACCTGATCGCGCGGGCCGTGCCGAAGCTGGATGACACCCAGGTGCGCACGTTGCGCGACGCGGTGAACCAGGTGCATGCCAGCGACGCGCTGATCGACTATGTGCAGGCCCTGCTGACCCGCAGCCGCCAGCACGCAGGCGTGCGCGTCGGCCTGTCGCCGCGTGCCGGCCTGGCGCTGCTGCGTGCAGCCAGAGCACATGCACTGCTGCTGGGTCGCGCGCATGTGGTGCCGGAGGACGTGCAGACGCTGTTCGTCGCCGTGGCCGGCCACCGGTTGGTGGCGGAAGCCGAATCCAGTTCGGGGCCGGCATTGGCACGCGCGATCCTGCAGACCGTCGCGGTGGATTGAACGTGGCCACACGCTGGGCACGCATGCAGCTGCTGGCTCGGCCGCGCAGGCCCGAAGCCTTGCCGAAACGACTGGATCGCCATCGCATCTATGTGCTGCCCACCCGCTTCGGCCTGTTCGTTGCAATCCTGCTGGCAGCCATGCTGCTGGGCGCGCTGAACTACAACAACAATCCCGCCCTGCTGCTGGCCCTGCTGCTGGCGGCAGCGGCAATCGCCAGTGCCATTGCCGCGCATCTCCAGTTGTCCGGCGTACAGATCGACGCGATCTCCGCCGAGCCGGTACCGGCCGGGCAACCCTTGCGCCTGCGCGTGGACCTCTCTCTGCGGGATCCGCGTGCGCGGCACGGCCTTCATCTCCAGCTGGGCGACAGCCAGGCCTGGACCTCGCTGCCTGCACACGGCCGTGGTGAAGTGGAACTGGAGGTTCCCAGCGAACGCCGGGGCTGGCTGGAGCTTCCACGTATCCGTCTGTCCACGACCCAGCCCCTGGGCCTGGTGCGGGCGTGGTCGTGGGTGTGGCCGGAACAACCGCTGCTGGTCTACCCACTGGCCGAAGCCCTGGCGCCTGCACTGCCGGAGAGCGGCAGCGATCCGCTGCATACCCGTGCCCACGCCAGCGGTGAGGAACTGCATCAGCTGCGGCCCTATCGTGCGGGCGATGCGCCACGCAGCATTTCGTGGAAGCACTCGGCACGCCGCGACAGCCTGCTGGTGCGCGAGTACGAAAAACCGGTCGGCATCGAAGTAGTCCTCGACTGGCGCGCATTGGCGCCGCTGGGCCAAGAAGCACGCATCGCTCGATTGGCGCGCTGGGTGGATGTAGCCGAGCGCGAGGGCCGCCGCTACACCCTGTTGCTGCCTGCACACCCGCCGTTCGGGCCCGGACAGGGCGCCAGCCACCACCACCTGTGCCTGCGCGCGCTGGCGCTGATGCCGCATGACTGAGACCCCGGAGCTGCTCGACCGCAACGCCCGCAACTGGACCCTGGCCAGCGCGGCGCTGGCTCTGTTGCCGCTGCTGCTGCAGCTGCCGCCACTGCTGGCGGGCGTGATCGCGCTGGCGGCGATTTTCACCGCCGCCCTGTCGCGGCGGACAGTGCTGCCGATGCCGGTGCGCCTGCTGCTGGTGCTGGCCATGCTCGGCGCCATCGTCTGGCAGATGGGCATGGTGCGCCCAGGACGCGACACCGGTTGCGCGCTGCTGGCCGCGATGCTGGCGATCAAGTCCAGCGAGCTGCGCAGCCTGCGTGATGCCCGCAGTCTGCTCGGCTTTGCGCTGTTCTCGCCCTTTGCAGCATTCCTGCTCGACCAGGGGCCGCTGACAACAGCACTGGCCGCGCTGGCCGGGGTCAGCGCACTGCTCGCCCTGCAACGCCTGGCCCAGGATGAAGGCCATGCTGGCCGCCTGCCGTTGCACGGGCAGCTGCGTGGTGTCGGCCGCCTGCTGGCGATCGGCCTGCCGCTGGCATTGGCCTGCTTCTGGCTGTTCCCGCGCCTTGCCACGCCACTGTGGGGCGTTCCCGAGCGCGCCGTGGGTACACCGGGGCTGTCCGACAGCATGGAACCCGGCCAGTGGCTGGACCTGATGGCCGACGACACCCCGGCGTTGCGCGTGCAGTTCTTCGGTGCCCCACCCGAGCCGGCGCAGCGCTACTGGCGCGGCCCTGTACTGACCGCCTTCGATGGACGGCGCTGGACACGCGAGCCTGCGAGCGCGCGGCGACCTGCTGCGGTGGTTGAAGCCGGTACACAGGGCTGGGATTACCAGATCGACTACGAGCCGACTGACCGCCGCCAGCTTGTGGCGCTGGACCTGCCCAGCGGTGCGCCTGCGGGCAGCATGCTGGATGCGGACATGAGCCTGCGCAGCGAACGCCCGCTGGCCTCGCTCAGCCGCTGGCGATTGCATTCGGCCCCTCCACGGCAGTTCGACAGCACGCTGTCGCCCCTTCTGCGCCGCGCGACGCTGCAGCTGCCGGCCGGCTTCAACCCGCGCACCGCCACCCTGGCCCAGCAATGGCGACAGGACGCCAGCGGTGATGACGAGGCCATCGTGCGCCGCGCGCTGCAGTGGATCACCACGGATTTCTCGTACACGCTGGATACCCCGGCGGCGGGGCGCGACCCGATCGACGAGTTCCTGTTCGGCTACAAGGCCGGCTTCTGTGAACACTTCAGCTCGGCTTTCGTGGTGCTGATGCGCAACGCGGGTGTACCCGCGCGGGTGGTGACCGGTTTCGCCGGCGGCACCCGCAACCGCATCGGCGACTACTGGGTGGTGCGGCGGATGGATGCCCACGCCTGGGCCGAGGTGTGGCTGCCGCAGCGCGGCTGGGTACGGGTAGACCCGACGGCGGCCGTGGCACCGGAACGCATCCTGGACACGCTGGACGACCGCCTGCAGGCCGGCACGGACACACCACTGCGACAGCGGTGGCTGCAGCTGGGCCAGATGGGGGATTGGCTGCGCCGCGGCTGGAACGATCTGGTGCTGTCCTTCGATGCGCGCCGCCAGCAGCAACTGCTCAAGCCTTTCGGGCTGGACGATCTGGGTCCCGGGCAGCTGGTCGCCGGCTTCGTCGTGGCCGCCCTGCTGGCACTGGCGTGGATGGCCTGGCTGCTGGCCCGCGGCGAGGGCGAACGCGACCCGCTGCTGCGCGCCTGGCATCGCCTCGGGCGACGCTACGCCCGCCTCGGCCTGGCCCGAGAACCGCACGAAACCGCACAGCACTGGGCACAGCGGGTTCACCGGCAGCGACCCGACCCGACCCTGCTCGCGCTCAGCCAGCGTTTCGCCGACGCGCGCTACGCTGGAACTTGCAACGACCTCGCCTCATTATTGCGGGACCTGCGCAGGCATCGCCCGACTTCCGGAGCCTCCCCATGAACACCAAGTTCCTCCTCACCGCTGTGGCCACGCTGGCCCTGTCGGCCTGCGCCACGGCCCCGAAGCCGCTGCAGGGACAGTTCAGCCTGGTCTCTCCTCGCGACTCGGTCGCTACCCAGCAGGTCGGCACGCCGGTCCGTTGGGGCGGTCGCATCATCGAAACCAAGCCTGGCCAGGGCGAGACCTGCTTCCAGATCATCTCGCGCCCGCTCAATGGCAGTGGCCGCCCGAACACCACCTCGTCCGATGCCAGCGACGGCCGCTTCATCGCCTGCCGTGCCGGCTTCTACGACCCGGCGGTGTTCGAGGCCGGTCGTGACGTCACCTTCATCGGCAAGATCGACGGCTACCAGAACACCCGCATCGGCGAGTACGACTATCGCCTGCCGAAGCTGGCGGCCGATGTCATCTACCTGTGGCCGGAACAGCGCCAGGTCGATGTGGTGCCCTACCCCTATGGCCCGTGGGGTCCGGGTCCGTGGGGCCCTTACTGGGGCGGCTATGGCCGCTGGGGCTGGTGGTGACCGCCACCGCACAGGCATGACGGAAAGGCCGCCCTCGGGCGGCCTTTTTCATCCACGCATGGCGTGGACAGGGGCTTCAACGCCCAGGCGCACCGAAATGCCCCAGCGGTGCCCCCGCCAGCAGGTGCATATGGATATGGAACACGGTCTGCCCGGCATGCTCACGGCAGTTCATCACGATGCGGTAGCCGTCCTGCGCGAAGCCCTCGCGGCGCGCGTACTCGGCAGCGGCCAGGGCCAGTTTGCCGATCAGGTGCGCCTGCGACGGCTGCAGGTCATCCAGGGTCGGAATGATCTCGTTCTTCGGAATGAACAGCACGTGCACCGGCGCCTGCGGTGCGATGTCCTTGAAGCCCAGCACCTCGTCATCCTCGTAGACGATGGTGGCCGGGATCTCGCGACGGATGATCTTGCTGAAGAGGGTTTCGTTGCTCATGGTCGGCCTCGGCGGGGATGTCTCCCGCATTGTAGGCCGCCCACGCCCGGCCACGTCCGGCCGTTGCTCAATCGCGGAATTCGCTGCGCGTACCGAACGCGTGCGACAGCGTGCCACGATCAACGTATTCGAGCTCGCCGCCCAGCGGCAGGCCCTGCGCCAGGCGGCTGGGCTGTACCTTGCGTGCGCGCGCCAGCTGCGCCAGGTAATGCGCGGTGGCCTCGCCCTCGACAGTGGCGCTGGTGGCGATGATCAGCTCCTGCACCTCGCCTTCGGCCAGCCGTCGCTCCAGCTGCTCCAGGCCCAGTTCGCGCGGGCCGACGCCATCGAGCGGCGACAGTCGCCCCTGCAGCACGAAGTAGACACCGCGGAAGCCGGTGGCGTTTTCGATGGCCAGGCGGTCGGCCGGCGATTCGACTACGCACAGCTGGCTGCGCTCGCGGCTGCCGTTGGCACAGGTCGGGCACAGCTCGGTTTCGCTGAAATCGCGGCACTGCGCACAGTGGCCGATGCGCTCCACCGCCAGCGCCAGTATCTGGGCCAGGCGCTGGCCACCTTCGCGCTCGCGCTCTAGCAGGTGGTAGGCCATGCGCTGCGCCGTCTTCTGGCCCACGCCAGGCAGCACCCGCAGCGCGTCGATCAATTGTTCAAGCAGGGGTGCGGACACGGCGGTGTGCTTTGATGGCGTCGAGCAAGCTCGACAGCTACGTGTAGTCGAGCCATGCTCGACTGAGGGTTGCAGCGGGCGCCTGCAGCAGCAGGCGCCCCGCCAAGAATCAGAACGGCAGCTTCATGCCCGGCGGCAACTGCATGCCAGCGGTGGCCGAACCCATCTTCGACTTCGACTCGGCATCGATCTTGTTCGAAGCATCGTTGAAGGCGGCGGCGATCAGGTCTTCCAGCATCTCCGGGTCGCTGGTCAGCGACGGGTCGATGCGCACCTTGCGGCATTCCTTGGCGCCGGTCAGGGTCACGCTGACCATGCCGCCACCGGCACTGCCGGTCACTTCGATCCTTGCGATTTCTTCCTGGGCCTTCTGCAGGTTCTCCTGCATCTTCTGGGCCTGCTGCATCAGTTGGGCGATGTTGCCGCGCATAGTCTCTTACTCGTCAAAAGAACGGATGGAATCGGAAACAACCCGGGCACCGTGCTGTTGGATCAGCACCTGCACCTCCGGATCGTCCATGAAAACAGCCTCTGCCACCTGCTGCCGCTCACTACGCTGGCGGTCGGCACGCTGATGCAGGGTCTCGGCCGGAACGTGCTCGATCTCCACGGTCTCGACCACGATCTTCGGGGCCTGGCCAAGGGCTTTCTCCAGCATCTCGCCCAGGGCGGCCAGCGCACGCTCAGAGCGCAGGTACTCAAATCCGGGCGAAAGGCCCAGTTTCAAGGTCCCGTGCTGGCAACTGATGAAGGCAGCGTTGGCCGCCAGCTGCCGCGACGGGCCGCTGAGGCCGCTGTTGGCCACCAGATCCAGCCAGTCCTCGGCCGTGGCCAGGTCGCTGACACCTTCCAGCGGCGCGGTCCCCTGCACTGGCGCGGGCTCGGCCGGCGCGATGGCAATGCCTTCAGTGCGGAACGGGCGCTCGGGCGGTGCAGGCTCGCTGGGAGCCACGACGGGAGCCGGCGGCTCATGCCAGGGCGCGACCATGGCGGCGTCTGGCCCCGCCATCTCGGCCGCCAGCGCCTCGTCACGCGCCTCGGTTTCGTCGGTGGCCCACGGCGGCAGGTCGTCGCCCGCTTCCGCTTCAGCAGCCAGTGGAGCGGCCTCGGCCTTCATCGGCGGCGGCTGCACAGGCTCTTCCACCGGAACCGGCTCGGGCTCCGGCGTCGGGTCCGGTTCGGGTTGCGGGGCCGGCTCGGGTTCGGGTTCAGGTTCGCGCGGCGCGGCCTGCACCGGAGCGGCCACCTGCGCCACCACGGCCGGGCTTGCCGAAGCGGCGGCAGTCGCCGGCATCGCTTCGTGGGTACCCGCACCGGTGCCACCACCGGCCGCATTGCCACCCGGCGCATTGCCTGCACCATCCACCGACTTCGGTACCGGCGGGACTGCTACGGCCGGGCGGAATGCCAGCATCCGCAGCACGGTCATTTCGAAACCTGCGCGCGGGCTCGGCGCCAACGGCAGGTCGCGCCGGCCATTCAGAGCCATCTGGTACCAGAGCTGCACCACTTCCGGGCGCAGGCGCTCGGCGAATGCGACGGCGTCCAGGCCTTCGGCAGCGGCCGCACCCGGTACCAGCTGCTGCACCTGGATGCGGTGCAGGCCTTCGGCCAATGCTTCCAGCACGCCACTCCAGTCCGGCGAGAATTCGGCCAGCGCAGCCACCACCTGCAGCAGGCGCGGACCATCGCCCTCGGCCAGCGCATCGAGCATCGCCGCCACCTGGGTGCGGTCGACCGTGCCCAGCATGGTGCGCACCACGTCCTCGCGCAGCGCGCCGCCGGCATAGGCGATCGCCTGATCAAGCAGCGACAGGCCGTCGCGCAGGCTACCGTCAGCGGCCTTGGCCAGCTGTACGATGGCACTGCCGTCGGCCTCGATCTCTTCTGCCGCCAGGATGCGCGTCATCTGGCCCTGGATCTGATCCTCGTCCAGGCGCTTGAGGTTGAATTGCAGGCAGCGGCTCAGCACGGTGACCGGCAGCTTCTGCGGGTCGGTGGTGGCCAGCAGGAACTTCACGTGCTCCGGCGGTTCTTCCAGCGTCTTCAGCAGCGCGTTGAACGCCGCCTTGGACAGCATGTGCACTTCGTCGATCAGGTAGACCTTGTACTTGCCACGCGAGGGCATGTACTGCGCGTTCTCGATCACTTCACGCACGTCATCCACACCGGTGTTGGACGCGGCGTCGATTTCCAGCAGGTCGATGTAGCGGCCGGCGTCGATGTCCAGGCAGGCCGCGCACTGGCCGCACGGGTCGGCGCTGGTGCCCTGCTCGCAGTTCAGCGACTTGGCGAAGATGCGCGCGATGGTGGTCTTGCCCACGCCGCGGGTACCGGTGAACAGGAACGCGTGGTGGACCCGGCCGCTGTCCAGCGCGTTGCTGAGCGCACGGACCACGTGTTCCTGGCCCACCAGCTCGGCAAAACGCTTCGGACGCCACTTGCGGGCAAGGACGAGGTAGGACATCAGGCCACCGTTTTCCATCGGATGTTCCATTGTGCCATGCCTGTCCAGCCCCCTCGCCTCCGGCACGTCCTTCGCAGATTCCTGGCTGGGGTGCTTGTGAAGTGCCGCGCAGCCCGCTAGAATCTGCGCCCCTGCTGAGGCGTTTGCCGATGGCAGGGATCCGGAGAGGTGTCCGAGTGGTTGAAGGAGCACGCCTGGAAAGTGTGTAAGCGTCTAAACCGCGCTTCGGGGGTTCGAATCCCCCTCTCTCCGCCAAGTTACGAACTAAGCCCCTGATTTCAGGGGCTTTTTTCTTGGGTTCGTATGTGGCCCCATACCCCGACCCATACTTCGTCAATCCGTTGATTCCTGGCCTATCAGCAGCGCGCCCTGCGCGTTGGGACGGCAATCCAGATAGTCAGCAAGAGCGCTGCACTTGGAGAAGCGAGAGTGCACGCAAGCAGTTTCAGATGACCGACCTGCGTGCATCGCGAAGCACGCCGCTCCCTCGCCACCGCCTCTGACAGCCGTAACGAAATGAGGTGCCGCATGCGCAAGGTCCTGAGCGCGCGTAGCAGCATGAGCGCCCAGGCAAGCGACCAACACCAAGAGCTGCTGCGCGCTGCGCGTCAGCGGCCCGTAGAAGCGGTTGAGAGGCAGTTGAGCGGATGGGAGGGCGCAGGCGGTCCAGCGCCGTGCGTACCCCGGCGTGCGCACTCGTCTCCCCGCCACGCCTGCGCACTTCATAGGGTGCTTTTTCTGCACCACCTGCACAAAGGCCAGGAGCAGGCCCAGCAAGGCTATGGATGACGTTGAGGGGCATCCAACTACCTGCGAAACCCTGCACTAAAGGGGGTATCTGGCAGGGGCATCAGCCACCAAGTGGGAGCCAAATTCGCAGACACCAGGAAGAAGCGAAAACAAGGCGTCCAACAGTGTCCAAGAAGAAAACTCCCACTACTGACAGTGTTTCAGGAAGGCTATGAATTGAGGGTCTGAAACAGAAAACGTGTGGCGAGCATCGCACTGCCAGTTTTGCCAACAGGTTCCTTGGAGTTCCTTGTGGCACAGCGCTTTCCAGCCACCTCTGCCTTCTGATTGACACCCCCAATCCAGCAACAGTTTCCAACATTGATGTTTTTCGGTGTTACAAGTGTGGCAGGTGTTACGGCAGTCAAATATGCAACTATAATCAAATGGTTACGCTATTCGCACCGAACGCGGCCACGGTGTAACACAGGTGTTACCGGTGTTACAGCCTACCCACCGCGACGCCAGCTCGAAGACTTGCCCGCCCGCCCCTGGCGCCGACTTCGGTCGTCACGCCGACGGGGACTGTGATATGAGGGCAATGCCTTGCTGGAAGGCTCTTTCAGGGATTGGAAGGATGGAATGGCTTGAGAGAATTGCGTGCCGCGCGTCGGCCCGCCGAAAGGGCATGAGAACGTATTTCGGCAAGCTGAGCGTCGTCGGCGCCTGGCTCTGCTGGCTGATGTTGGTTGGCTTGGCACTGCCGCTAATCGCAACTGCTCAGACGGTCACTTACATCCACACCGACGCCCTTGGCTCGGTCGTTGCCGAAACCGATGAAAGCGGCAACGTGATCAAACGGTACGACTATGAGCCCTACGGGGGTGTCGTGGACGGACCGGTTACGGATGGGCCTGGCTACACGGGGCACGTGAGCGATGCTGCCACGGGGCTGAGCTACATGCAGCAGCGCTACTACGATCCCCAACTAGGGCTCTTTCTCTCTGTAGATCCCGTCTCACCAAACGACAAACCGGGCTCCGCCTTCAACCGCTATCGATACGCTGCGGGCAATCCCTACAGATTCGTCGATCCTGATGGCCGCCAGGAACGGGCGGCGGAGAGACATGCCGACTCGGTAGCGAGCTCACCCTCTGCATATGATACGTTCGGCCCCGCAGCACTTGCGGTAACAACAGCGATTGTGCGCGCGACGCCAGTTGTTGGGCCTGCTGCTGCATCGGCAATGTCTGGCTCCATTAATTCGGCGCAACCACTGGCCCTGCCATCACCAGCACCTGCAGCGCCCACTGCGCCAACTCCTGCCGCTGCCCCGGCGACACCTTGTGGCCCGAGCTATGTCGTCTCGTCGAACGGAACAGCATTTCCGGTACCCACAGGGGCGAGCGGACCAACTCCGGTCATCAACCCCGCAGGAAAACAGACCGGTGTCGCATTTACTGGGGGTGCCGGAGGCAGTAATGGGCAAGTCGCCACCATGCGGATGATGGACCCAACCCCTCCCAGGGGAAACAGTCCTGGATATCCAGCTGGCTATATCAAGTACGAGAATGCTGGAAAGCAAGGCGTAGATCCGCTCTCCGGGAAAACGCTACCTAATTCGAAGTCTCACTTCCCAGTCAGATAGGCCTGAACATGATCGAGCACCAGGCGGAAGCTCTCCGGCCATTGATCGGAAAAAATGTGACACTGGGGATTGAAGATGGCATGGCCACGATAGGTACGCACGATGGCTGGGAGCTGCATATCTACAACTCTTTCAGCCTCCTTAGCGATGGCATTGCGGAGAATCCTCCGCGCTCAACGCTGAGCTTGGTGCTGGAGGATTGCCGGTTCGATCACGAGACAATGGTTGCGCAGTTTTCTAGAGGGGTCACACTCACAGTCGACTTAAGTGAAGATGGCTACTCTGGCCCAGAGGCGATGCAGTTGAATAGTCCAGATGGAACTATCGTGATCTGGAACTAAGTTCGATGCAGCCGCCGCTACTCGCACTGGGATCACCCCCCAAGGGCGACAGGTATTGACCTTCTCCCTGTCGCCCCTGTTTCGAATGAAGCAGTAGCTTGACCTCGCCCCTGCAGGGGTAGGCATTTAGTTCGTTGAACGTTCTATTTCGAAGGGGGCAAAAGTGATGACCTCCTCACCGATCCATTCGTTGACCATGGCCATGCGCGATTGCAGGGGAGCCAGTTCCATCGACGCCCACACGGTGGCCGCATCCCGAATCGAGCCGAATCCGCCCGCATTCTGCGGGACGATACCCAGCAGCTGCGGTGGGATGCGCAGCGCGGCCAGGATGTCATCACGGGTCACACGCTTGATGCCGGTGAACTCATCCTTGGCCGCCACTTCGCTGATCGGGATCAGCTGCAACCCGTCCTTCTTGCCGTTGGGCGAATGCACGAACAAGTTGCGGAAATTGCCCGGCCCACGCGAGTCTCGCAGCGCCTGCCGCAGGGCGTCCACATCCATGCCCTCCGGCTGCGGGTCGGTCATGTAGAGGATGAACCCGGCGTGCGAGCCGTTGGTGTAGTACCTACGGCGGAACAACGTGGCCGATTCATTGAGCAGCGCCGACTGCACGACTGCCAACCACTCCGGCAACCCGTAGATTTCCTGATCGGTATCGGCCTCGCGCAGCTGGTGCACCGAGCCAGGTGCAAGTTCATGCTCGGCCCGCCCAGCTCGCACCTGGAAGAACACAATTGGATCCACGCCACGGCGTATGTACTGCTCCATCAGCGGGTGCAGCTGCAACAGCCGCCCGGAGTGCGAGAGTTGCCGCCCCAGGTAGGCCATGCCGAACACCAGGTAATCCAAGGCCAGCTGCGAGAACGCGGTGCGGTCCAGCAAGCGATGCGGCATGAAGGTGCGCACTAGCATGTTGCGCTTGAAGATCAGGCCACTGTGCAGGAACGGATTGGAGCGCGTGGTGCGCGACAGGCCACTGAGGGTGATCGGTGGTTCGTAATGGCGACCGTTGCTCTACCGCCCCACCGATGCCAGCGCCTGCCTGTCGATTTTCGACAGCAACGTACCCACCTACTTCGCGCCCGAAGAGCGCAGTGACTTTGAACGCTTCCTGCGCGAACAGGCCACGGACTGTGCATTCCAGGTCATCGAGCGCGATGGCAGCATCGTGGCCTGTGGCGGCCTGTCGCGACGCGGCGACGGCAGTGCCGGTTTCTGCTGGGGGATGGTCCAGCGCGCGCTGCACCGGCATGGACTGGGCCGCGAACTGGCACTGGCACGCCTGCGCCAGGCTGAAGCGGATCCCTCGATCAAGCGCATCGCGCTCAGTACCAGCCAGCACACCCAGGGCTTCTATGCCGGGCTGGGCTTCCAGGTGACGCGGATCGTGCCCGATGGCCACGGCGCCGGGATCGACGCCGTGGAAATGGAGCGGGAGCTCTAGCGCTCCCGCCCCGGCCCCATCCACGCAGTGCGTGGATCTACCGCTGGCCCGCTCCCCTCAGAAGCCTACGCGCAGGTTGATCTGCCCGCCAACATCACGGCGGCCATCGCCGTGCTGGCCCTGCACGAACATCGACAGCTGGCTGTTGCGGCCGAGGCCGACCGCCACGCCCAGCTGGCTGACCAGCGCATTGCGCGCCATCACCGCACTGTAGACATCGAAGGCATTGCCGCCCACCGCGAAGCGATTGCGGCTGGCCACATCGGTGTCACCCGAGGCGTGCTGCCAGCCGAGGCCGACCGTCAGCTGTGCCGGGAAGCGCTCGCCGCTGCCCACGTCCCAGCGCCCACGCACGCCCACGGTGCTGACATTGAGCGTGTCCTTGCCGCCTTCCAGCGCCAGCGCAGCAGTGCCGCCCTGCTCCACTGCGCGATCGCTGTCGACCCAGTGCTTGGTGAACTGCACGTACGGCTGCAGCTGGGTCCTGCCATGGGACCAGGTCCAGCTGCCCTCCACCTGCGCGATGGTCACATCCGAGTCCTGGCGGCTGTACAGGGTCTGGCCCAGCAGCGGCACCTCACGCGTGGTGCGCGTGCGGTAGTCGCCGCGCGATACGCTGCCACCGACCGCGAAACCGTTGTTCCACTGGCCCTGTGCATACAGGCCGAACGTGTGGCCACGCAGGCGGGCCCGCGAACTGCGATCGTACAGGCGCGTATCCAGCCGCTCGTTGCCTGCGGCCGCACCCAGCACCACGTGCTCGCCCAGCTGCCAGTCCACGCCCGCCATCAGCGCATTGCGGTTGGAGCGGATGTCATCGCCGTTGCCGTCACCGTCCTGGCGGAACACCTTGCCACTCCCGGCCAGCCAGGCCGAGGCTCGCTCACCACGCACGGTCGGCAGCTCACTGCCCAGGCGCTGGCGGATACCCTCCTCCAGGTAGTTGTCGTACAGCAGCACCGCGCGGCTGGCCGCATGCACTTCACCCGAAAGCTGGTCGAACGCCGCGCGCGCAGTGCCCGCGTCATACATCAGCAGGGTGTTGTACAGGCCCAGCGCCGGGCCGCTCTGCGGCAGGCTGTCCAGCGCTGCGGCAGTGTTGTACTGGTTGCGCGTCGTCGCTGCGGTGGTGAATGCTGCGGTCTGCGCCACGTCTATCTGCAGGTTGGCGGTGTTGGCGGTATAGACCGGCGTGATCGTCAGGAAGGCCGACGGCGAGGTTGCCGAAGCGAACTGCCCGCTCACGCCACCACCTGCATTGACCACCGTGTACTGCTGGCCCTGCTGGTAGCTGGTGCTCGGCGAAATGGTGTTCACCCGCACCGTGCTGCCACCCACGTTTGCACTACCGCCCACCTGCACCGTGTCGCTGCCGGTGGCACCCAGGTCGATGCCCAGCGTGCTGCCCGGCGACAGGGTCAGATTGCCGCCCACCGTAATGGTGCCGGCGCCATTGCCCGCACCGCCGCTGTTGCCTGGACCATTGCCCGGCGAGAGCACGCCGCCGCTGGACACCGTCACGCCACCGCCGGCCCCCCCGATGGTGCCGGTTCCGGACAGCGTGGTGCCGCTGCCGATCGTCCACTGGCCACCGATATTGCCGGTGACATTCAGGCCACCGCCGGTGACCTGGCCGGTGCCGCTGAAGCCGCCGCTGTTGCCGCCCAGGTTCAGGCCGCCCGGGCCTGCCTGCACGATGCTGCCACCACCGCTGATGGTGCCGCCCAGCGTGGTGGTGCCGCCGGTGTTGATGACCAGGCCACCATTGTTGGTGATATTGCCGGTGATCGAGCCGCTGGCGCCGCCATTGCCGACCTGCACGGTGCCGCCGGCATTGATGGTGGTGCCGCCGGTGTAGGTGTTGTTGCCGGTCAGGGTGACCGTTCCGGTGCCGGCCTGGGTCAGGCCACCGTTGCCGCTGATGGTGCCGCCCACCGTGGTGTTGCCGCCGACGTTGAACACCAGGCTGCCGTTGTTGGCAACGTTGCCGGTGATCGCACCGCTCGCGCCACCGTTGCCGACCTGCAGCGTGCCGCCGGTGTTGATGGTGGTGCCGCCGGTATAGGTGTTGTTACCGGTCAGGACCACGGTGCCGGTGCCGGCCTGGGTCAGGCCGCCGCTGCCGCTGATGGCACCGCCGACGGTGGTGTTGCCACCCACGTTGAACACCAGGCTGCCGTTGTTGACGACGCTGCCGCCGATGGCACCGGTCGCCCCGCCATTGCCGACCTGCAGGGTGCCACCGGCATTGATGGTGGTCTGGCCGGTATAGGTGTTGTTGCCGTTCAGGGTCAGCGTGCCGCTGCCGGCCTGGGTCAGGCCGCCACTGCCACTGATGGTGCCATTCAGCGTGGTATTGCCCGCCACATTGGAGAGCAGCGTGCCATTGTTGGTGACGTCGCCGACGATCGAGCCCGTCGCACCGCCGTTGCCCAGCTGCAGCGTACCGCCGGCGTTGATGGTGGTACCGCCGGTATAGGTGTTGGTACCGGTCAGCAGCAACGTCCCGCTGCCGGCCTGGGTCAGGCCGCCGCTGCCGCTGATGGTGCCGCCCAGCGCGGTGTTGCCGCCCACGTTGGAGATCAACGCGCCATCGTTGGTGATGTCGCCAGCGATGGAGCCGGTTGCCCCGCCGTTGCCGACCTGCAGCGTGCCACCGGCATTGATGGTGGTGCCGCCGGTGTAGGTGTTGTTGCCAACCAGGGTCAACACGCCAGCGCCGGCCTGGATCAGCGTGCCACTGCCACTGATCGCGCCATCGACTGTGGTGTTGCCACCGACGTTGAACACCAGGCTGCCGTTGTTGGCAACGTTGCCGGTGATCGCGCCGGTCGCACCGCCATTGCCCACCTGCAGCGTGCCACCGGCATTGATGGTGGTGCCGCCGGTATAGGTGTTGTTGCCGGTCAGGGTCAGCGTGCCGCTGCCGGCCTGGGTCAGGCCACCGGCGCCGCTGATGGTGCCGCCCAGCGTGGTGTTGCCGGCCACGTTGGATACCAGCGCACCGTTGTTGGTGATGTCACCCACGATCGCGCCGGTTGCACCGCCGTTGCCCACCTGCAATGTGCCACCGGCATTGATGGTGGTACCGCCTGTGTAGGTGTTGTTGCCGGTCAGCACCAGCGTACCGCTGCCGGCCTGGGTCAGGCTGCCACTGCCGCTGACCACACCGCCCACGGTTGCCGTGGTGCCGAGGTTGTAGACCAGGCTGCCGTCGTTGGTGATGTCGCCCAGCACCGAGCCGGTGCTGCCACCGTTGCCGATCTGCAGCGTGCTGCCACCGTTGATGGTGGTGCCACCGGTGTAGGTGTTGTCACCGCTCAGGGTCAGCGTGCCGGTACCACTCTGCACCAGGCCACCGGTGCCGCCGATCACGCCGGCGAACGTGGTGCTGGCGTTGTTGCCGCCGGTGGTCAGCGTTGCACCGCCCAGCGCCACCGTACTGCCGGTAACACCAGCCAGGCCACCGATGCTCTGGTTGCCACCGGCACTGATGTCCAGCGTACCGGTGCCGGCCAGGTTCACCGTGCTGGCGTCGGACAGGCTGCCGCCCGCGCCCACCGCCAGCGTGCCGCTGTTGATGGTGGTGGTGCCGGTGTAGCTGCTGGCGCCGGCCAGGGTCAGCGTGGCCGCACCGTCCTTGGTCAGGCCGCCTGCACCGGAGACCGCACCGGCCAGCGTCAGGTCGTTGTTGCCCAGCACATCAAGCGTGGCACCGGCGCCGAGTGCAACGTTGTTGGCCAGGGTCACCGCCGCGTTGGCATCCAGCGAACCGTTCCCGGCCACGTTCAACGCACCCGTACCGAGCGCGGCATTGTTGCCGACCACCAGCCCGCCGGCATTGAGGGTGACGCCGCCGCTGAAGGTGTTCGCACCGCCCAGCGTCTGCACGCCAGCGCCGTCCTTGATCAGCGCTCCCGTGCCGCCGATGGTGCCGTCGAACGTGGTGTTGCCGACGCCGCCGAGAGTCAGCGTGTTGCCACCCAGCGCCACACTCGAACCCGCCACGCCCGCCAGCGAGCCGATGCTCTGGTTGCCGCCTGCGGAGATATCGAACGCGGTACCCGCATTGGCGAGGGTGACCGCACCGGTCGCCGCCAAGCTGCCGCCGGCACCGATCGCCAGCGTGCCGGCACTGATGGTGGTGCCGCCGGTGAAGGTGTTGGTACCGGTCAGGGTTTCGGTGCCGGTGCCTTCCTTGATCAGGCCGCCGGTGCCGGCAATCGAACCACCGAACGTGCCGTTGCTGGCATCACCGATGGTCAGCGTGTTCGCGCCCAGATTCACCGTACCGTTGCCGATCAGCGTGCCGAACACCTGCGTACCCGCACCGGCCGACAGATCGAAGGTCGCGCCGGTGGCCAGGTTGACGGTGCCACTGGCAAGCAGGCTCGCGCCCGCGCCCAGCGCCAGCGTACCGGCGTTGATGTTGGTGCCACCGGAATAGGTGTTGGTGCCGTTCAAGGTCAGTGTGGCCAGGCCCTCCTTGGTGAGGAACCCGGTGCCGCTGAGATTGCCGTTGAGTGTCAGATCGTTGCTGCCCAGCACGGTCAGGCCGGCATTGAGAACGAAGTTGTTGCCCAGCGTGATCGCGCTGTTGGAATCGAGCGAGGCATTGCCACCCACGGTCACCGTACCCGTGCCAAGCGCGGAATTGTTGCCGACCACCAGGCCACCGGCGTTGAGCGTGACGCCACCGCTGAAGGCATTGGCACCATTCAGCGTCTGCACGCCGGCGCCGTTCTTGATCAGGCCGCCACTGCCGCTGATCACGCCGTTGTAGGTGCTGTCGGCGACGCCGCCGAGGGTCAGCGCGTTGCCGCCCAGCGCCACTGTGCTGCCGGCCACGCCGGCCAGCGAACCAATGCTCTGGCTGCCACCGCCGGAGATGTCCAGCGTGCCGGCACCGGCCAGATTCACCGCGCCGGTGGACGCCAGGCTGCCTCCGGCACCGATGGCCAGCGTGCCGTTGTTGATGGTGGTGCCGCCGGAATAGGTGTTGGCACCGGTCAGGGTCACCGTGGCTGCGCCGTCCTTCACCAGACCACCGGCACCGCTGATGATGCCGTCCAGGGTCAGCCCATTGCTGCCGAGCAGGGTGAGGTTGTTGCCGGCAGAGAGGTTGATGGCGTTGCCGAGGGTGACTGCCAGGCTGCTGTCCAGCGTCGCGTCGGCCCCCACGTCCAGCGCCCCCGTACCCAGCGCGCTGTTGTTGCCGACCACCAGGCCGCCACCGTTCAAGGCCAGACCACCACTGAACAGGTTGGCGCCGCCCAGGGTGAGGATACCCACGCCGTTCTTGACCAGCGCACCGGTGCCGGAAATCGAACCGTCGAAGGTGCTGCTGTCGGCGCCGCCGAGGATCAGCGAGTTGGCGCCGAGGCTGACCAGGGAGCCGGTCACGCCAGACAGTGAACCAATCGTCTGGTTGGCACCGGAACCCGAAATGTCGAAGCCCGCGCCGGCGGCGGCGACGTTCACCGCTCCGGACGAGGACAGACTGCCGCCGAGACCGATCGCCAGCGTGCCGCCGTTGATGGTGGTGCCGCCGGTGTAGGTATTGGTGCCGGTCAGTGTCTCGATACCGCTACCGACCTTGGTCAGGCTACCGGTGCCGGCGATCGAACCGCTGAAGGTGCCGTTGGCGGCGCTGCCCACTTCGATGTTGTTGGCGCCCAGGTTGACCGTGCCGTTGCCAACCAGCGTGCCGAACACCTGCGTGCCGTTGCCGGCCGACAGGTCCAGCGTGGCGCCGGTGGCGAGATTGACGGTGCCGCTTGCGGCCAGGCTGGCCCCGGCGCCGAGTGCCAGCGTGCCGGCGTTGACGTTGGTACCGCCGGTGTAGGTGTTGGCGCCGTTCAAGGTCAGCATCGCAGTGCCGTTCTTGGTCAGGCTGCCGGCACCGGAGAGCACACCGTTGAGGGTAAGCGCGCTGGTGCCCAGCACCGTCAGCCCGGCGTTGAGCACCACGTTGTTGGCCAGCGTCGCCAGCGCGGTGGTATCCAGCGTGGTCGCCCCACCGACGGTGAGCACGCCGGTACCCAGCGCGGCATCATTGCCGAGCACCAGGCCGCCGGCATCGAGCGAGACGCCGCCGCCGAAGGTATTGGCACCGGACAGGGTCTGCACCCCGGCGCCGACCTTCACCAGCCCGCCACCACCACTGATCACGCCATCGAAGGCCCCGTTGGTCGCGGTGCCGAATGTCAGCGAATTGCCCCCCAGCGCCAGTGTGGTTCCGAGCACGCCGTTGAGCGCACCGATGGTCTGGTTGCCGGTCGCGCCGGAGATATCGAAGCCCGCGCCGGCATTACCGAGCGTGAGGTCGCCAGCGGCAGCCAGACTGCCCCCCACGCCCAGCGCCAGCGTGCCGGCGTTGATGGTGGTGCCACCGCTGTAAGTGTTGGCGCCGTCCAGTGTCAGCGTGGCGGTGCCGTTCTTGATCAGGCTGCCATTGCCGGACACGATGCCGCCCAGGGTCAGCGCATTGCTGCCCGCTACGGTCAGCGCCACGCCCGAGCCAAGGTTCACCGCGTTGCCCAGCGTCACCGCGGTGCCGGCATCCAGCGAAGCACTGTTGTTCACCGCCAGCGTGCCGGAACCCAGCGCCCCGTTGGCGCCCACCACCAGGCTGCCGCCGTTCAAGGTCAGGCCGCCATCGAACGTGTTGGTGTTGTTGAGCGTCAGCAGACCCGTACCGTTCTTGACCAGGCTGCCGTTGCCAGCCACCACGCCGCCGAGGGTGACATCATTGGTGCCGCCCAGCGTCAGTTGCGTACCGGCACCAAAGTTCACCGCGTTGGCCAGGTTCAGCGCCACGGTACTGTCCAGCGTGGTGGTGCCACCGATGCCCAGCGGACCCGTGCCGAGCGCACTGGCGTCGCCGAGAATCAGGCCGCCCGCGTTGAGCGCAAGGCCACCGCTGAACGTGTTGGCGCCGGACAGCGTCTGCACGCCCGTACCGGTCTTGATCAGGCCACCGGTACCGTCGATCACGCCGGCAAAACTGCCATCGGCGGCACCGCCGAAGGTGAGTGACTGCGCGCCAAGCAGCAGCTGGCTGCCTGCCACGCCGTTCAGCGCGCCGATGGTCTGCGCTGCACCCGCTGCGGAGATGTCCAGTGCCGCACCGGCGCCCGCAAGATCCACTGCACCGGTTGCGGCAAGACTGCCGCCCGCTCCCAGCGCCAGCGTGCCTGCGTTGATGGTCGTGCCACCGTTGTAGGTATTGGCGCCAGACAACGTCAGCCGCGCCGTACCGTCCTTGATCAGCCCGCCAACACCGAATACCGGGCCGGCGAGCGTCAGGTCATTGCTGCCCAGCACCGTGAGGTTGGCGCCGGCGGCGAGGCCTATGTTGTTGGTCACGGTGAGCGCCGATGCTGCATCCAGCGAAGCGTTGCCGACCACGTCCAGCTGGCCGGTACCCAATGCCTGCGCATTGCCCAGCTGCAGCAGGCCCGCGTTGAGGCCAACACCCCCGCTGAAGGTGTTGGCTCCGTTCAACGCCAGTGTCGCCGCACCGTTCTTGACCAGGCCGCCAGTGCCGCTGATGACACCGCCCAGCGACACGTCCTGGCTGCCCAGCAGATCCAGCACCGCGCCTGCACCGAGGTTGACGTCGTTGGCGAGATTCAGGGCCACCGAACTGTCCAGCGTGGTATCGGTCCCCACCGACAATGCACCGGTGCCCAGCGCGCCGGCATTGCCCAGCAGCAGGCCGCCGCCGTTGACGGTCAGCCCCCCACCGAAGCTGTTGGCGCCATTGAGGGTCAAGGTGGTGGCACCGTTCTTCACCAGCCTGCCCGCACCGGACACCACCCCACCCAGCGTGATCGCCTGCGAACCCGGCAGCGACAACGCGGCGCCTGCACCCAGTGCCACGTTGTTGCTCAGGTTCAGCGGCGCACTGCCGTCGAGCGAGACGTTGCCACCGATGCCCAGTGTCCCCGTACCGAGCGCGCCGCTGTTGCCCAGCAGCAGGCTGCCCGCGTTTGCGTTCAGTCCACCGCTGAAGGTGTTGGTTCCGTTCAAGGTCAGTGTCGAGGCGCCGTTCTTGACCAGGCTGCCGGTGCCCGTGATGTTGCCGACCAGGGCCAGGTTCTGGCTACCCGGCAGGGTCAGGGCCGCGCCGAGGTTGATCGCACTGCCCAGGTTCAACGCTGCCGTGGCATCCAGCGACCCGTTGCCACTGACCGTCAGCGCGCCGCTTCCCAGCGCACCGGCGTTGCCCAGCACCAGCCCACCGGCCGCAAGATTCACCCCACCGCTGAAGGTATTGGCACCGGTCAGCGTCTGCACGCCGGTACCCTGCTTGATCAGCCCACCGGTGCCGCCGATCACGCCGGCGAAGGTCTGGTTGGTGGCATCACCGAAGGTGAGCGTGCTGCTGCCCAGCGTCACCGTGCTGCCGGCAATACCGGACAGCGCGCCGATGGTCTGGTTGCCGCCGAGCGAGATGTCCAGGTCCGCGCCAACGCCGGTCAGGCTGACCGCACCGCCGGCGGCCAGGCTTCCGCCGCTGCCCACCGCAACCTTGCCGGCATTGATCGCCAGGCCGCCGATGAAGGTATTTGCGCCACCCAGCGTAAGCGTGGCCGCACCGTTCTTGACCAGGCTGCCGGTGCCACCGATGGCGCCGCCCAGCGTCAATGCATTGCTGCCCAGTACATTCAGCAGGCCACCTGCGCCGAGGTTGATGCCGTTGCCCACGCTCAGCGCCGCGCTGGCATCGAGCGTTGTCGGACCGCCGACATTCAGCGCGCCGGTTCCGAGCGCGCCGGCATTGCCCAGGACCAAGCCACCGGCATTGAGCGCCAGCCCACCACCAAAGGTATTTGCACCGTTGAGCGTCAGCGTGGTCGCACCACTCTTGACCAGGCTGCCGGTGCCACCGATCACGCCGTTGAACGTCAACGCCTGGTTGCCGAGCAGATTGAGGCTGGCACCCGAACCGAGGTTGACCGCGTTGCCCAGTGCAAGCGCCCCCGTGGTTCCATCGAGCGTCACGTCGCCGCCGACACTGAGCGCACCGCTGCCCAGCGCAGCAGCATTGCCCAGCAGCAGGCCGCCGCCGTTGAGTGCCACGCCGCCACTGAGGTTGTTCACGCCCGACAAGGTCTGCACGCCGGTGCCCAGCTTGACCAGGCCACCCGTGCCTGCGGCGAACGTGCCGCTGTAGCTGGTATCGCCCAGCCCCGCGAGGGTGAGCGTGTGGCTGCCTAGGTTGACCGAACCGCCGAGGCCCGCCAGCGAACCAATGGTCTGGTTGGCGGCCGCCGAAAGATCCAGGCTGGTGCCGACGCCCAGCGTGATCGCGCCGGTGGGCGACAGGCTACCGCCCGCGCCCAAGGCCAACGCGCCCCCGGCCAGGTTGAAGCTGCCGCTCAGCGAATTGGCACCGTTCAGGGTCAGCGTGCCCGCACCGTTCTTGGTCACGTTGCCGGCACCGGAAATCGAGCCACTCAATGTCAGCGCATTGCTGCCCAGCAGGTTCAGCGAGCCCCCGCCATTGACCACCAGGTTGTTGCCCAGGTTGAAGCCCGCCGTCGTGTCCAGCGAGGCGCTGCCACCGACGGTCAGATTGCCGCTGCCGAGTGCACCGGCATTGCCCAGCAGCAGGCCGCCGGCATTGAGGTTGACGCCACCGGAGAACAGGTTTGCGCCGCCGAGAGTAACGATGCCGGTGTTGTTGACCGTCAGTCCGCCAGCACCTGAAAGCACGCCATTCAAGCCGAACGCATTGGTCCCGGCCAGGGATAGATTGCCGCCGAGGCTGAAAGCGTTGGCCAGATTCAGACCGGCCGTGGAGGATGCGATGGCACCGCCGTTGGCGGTGAACAGCCCTGTGCCGAAGGAACCGGCATTGTTGAAATTGACCAAGCCATCATTGAGCGTGGTCGCACCTGCACCCGCCCACGCACCCTGCAGGTTCCAGGTGCCGCTGTTGACGGTGAGCTTCTGGAAATTGCGGTACTGGTTCCAGCCCAGCGTGGTCACCGCTCCGCCGGTGCCGGCCCCCGGACCGCTGACGACGTTCTGCAACACCAGCGTGTTGTTGGCCGCACCACTGCCGGTGCCGGCGTCGACCGATCCCGCAGCCGCAACCTTCACCCCGGTGACACCGGTAATCACGCCTGCAAGAGCGCTGCCGCCGCCGCTCACAACGCTGGAACCCGACACTGCGGTGAAGGTGTTGCCGCCGGTTGAATCACCCAGGTGAACGCTGCCACTGACCGCCCCCGCATTGAGGAACGTATTACCGCCAGAAGCGCCCAGACCGACACGCCCGTCGATGGTGCCGGTGTTGGTCACATTGGCTGCCGCACCACCGTACGTCACCACGGTAGTCGCGTCGGAAACGCTGCCTGCGCCGATCAACGACGTGCTGATCAGGCCGGCGTTGTTGATGGTGGTGGTGCCGTTGACATTCTGTGCCACCAGCGCCTGTCCACCGAAGCCCAGCAGCGTTGCGATGTTGACGACACCCTTGATCTGTCCGCTGGCATTGTTGTTGACGACGATCGCGCTGTTGTTGGCAGAAGCATTGCCGATGACCAGGCCGGGCGAGGCGAGGATGATCGAGCTCGGATCGATCGTGCCATTGTTGTTGACCGTCACGTTGTCGCCGGTCAGCGTTGCTGCGTTGCCGCCACCTACGATCGGCGGCGTACGCAGCAATGCACCCGCGTCGATGTTCAGCGTGAGGCCGTTGGTCGCGTTGGAGTAGTTGTTGATGTTGGTGGTGCTGTCGCAGTTTACGGTTGTGGTGCCCGTGCACGCTGCGAATGCCGGTCCGCTGGCCAGTGTGGCGGCCAAAGCCGCCGCCAGCTGGTGCGCCCGCAATCGCGGCACCCGCCCTGCGCTGACCGCGCTTCCGCCGGGATTGCGGGCGATCTCCGAAGCAACCTGCATTACCCCAAGGGCACGATTGAAAACCAGACGGTAAATGCGGTTCATCGGTAAATCTCCATGAAAAGACCGGATGGCACAGCTGGCAGGTTTTTTGGAGACAATGCGGCCCACCCCGGCTCCCGATGCGGGAACAAGGTTCGAGGGCATTAACTCCTGAGAATCTTCACATCTTCACGCGGTCGCACCCGGTGACAGGTACGACAGCGTGTCCCTCAAGGCGAAAACTCCCCGGTTTCGCCCGACGAATGGCGGCACTGTGCGACCGTCGGTGCCAGCGGCATGTGAATCACGCTCGTTATTTTCATGACGTACGTCAAATAAAACGGGCGGACAAAATGGTCTTGCCGAAAATGCATATACCTTCCGAAAGCGGAGATTCCTTTCCCCGCCTTAAGTAAATCATTCAGCTGCTCGAGAGTTTCATCAGCACCAGGCCGGAAACGATCAGCACCGCTGCACCGATCCGCATCGGGCTGACCTGCTCGCCCAGGAACACGATGCCGACCACGAATGCACCGACCGCGCCGATGCCGGTCCAGATTGTGTAGGCAGTGCCCAGCGGCAGGCTGCGCATGGCTACTGCAAGCAGCCAGAAGCTGGCGATCATGCCGATGATCGTGACCACGGTGGGGGTGAGCCTGGTGAAGCCTTCGGACTGCTTCATGGACACGGCCCAGACGATTTCCAGCAGGCCGGCGAACAACAGATAGATCCAGGCCATGACAGCCCTCCTCTTGGTAGGGCCAGGCCGTCCTGGTCAGTGGTTCCCGATGTGGGGGAGGCCGTTCCTCCTGGCCGGCATTCTAGCAACGCCGGTCGCGCCGGGCCCTTGCCAGCAGACGCGGGTTACAGCCGATTCAGTGCACGAAGCTGGCGTCGATGTACCTGCCTGCGCTATAGTTGCCGTCTGCCATCGGTCAGCCGATGTGCAGTCCGGCTGTGGTCTCCGGCGCGTCGCGCGCTGCTTCCCCTGATCGGTGAACACCGGCCGCCCCTCGGGCGGCCAACGTCTCTATGGTGGCCCCGTCGGCCCCTCGCGACGCTAGGTCGAAAATCCCGCCAGGGCCGGAAGGCAGCAACGGTATCGATCGACGCGGGCGCCGAGGTCAGCCGGCGGGGCCATCGCCTTTTCGGGCGCCCCACGGCCCTGGTAGCCGCCAATCTTGATTGGCGCCCCTCGCCGGGGATGGCCCACCGCTACCGGGCCTGCGGCGTTCCCTGATGGAACACCACGCGCCACCCCTGCGCATGCCGACGCCACAGCGAACTGCGCAGCACCCAGCGTTGCGCCTGGCCATCGACGTGATGGCGGCTGCGGTAGCGCACCTGGGCCAGGTCCCGGGCCAGCAACCACACGGCGTACTGTTCCGATTCAATCAGCACCTGCGCGCGTTCCAACGGGATCTCCAGCAACGCGGCATCACGACCGTAGCATTGTCCGGAACTGCCGATCTCGCTGAAATCCTCGTCCAGCAGGGCCGAAAGGGCCTGGCGGTCACCCCGCACCTGCGGCGCATGCAGCGCGCGTTCCAGCGCCTCCAGTTCGGCGGCCAACGCTGCGTCCGCAGGCTGGCCCACGTCGATCACGCCGGATCCTGCGCCAGTACGTGCGGCGCGGTCGGGCTGGCCAGGGGCACGCACTGCCCCGGCTGCGCAACACGGTGCCCCCGCGTTGCCAGCGCCTGGCCATCGGCCACGCTGGCATAGTGGTAGAGCATCATCCGCGCCCGCAGCTCGGCGCTGTACTCACGCTCCAGATCGTCCACGCCGGTGTGCGACGGATTGCCGTGCAGGCCGCAGTCGTGGGCGATCAGCTCGTTGTCATTGGCGAAGCGGGCCAGCATCTCCGGAATCGGCCGGGTATCGCCGCTCCAGGTCAGCGCGCCCTGCAGGCGCAGGCCATAGGCCGTCTCCGGCCAGTGGTGGCGCACTGGGAACACCTCCAGGCGCACTCCCTCGTGCCAGAACGCATCGCCCACCACGATCAGCTGGAAGGCATCCCAGAAGTTCGCGCCGCCCTCGGCCAGCACGTTCGGATAGTCACCGATGCGCTGGTGCAGCAGCGGCACCACCGTGGCCGGCACATACAGGCGCACCTTGCCGCGCCGCTGCGCATTGAAGAAGGTGTCCACGAACAGCCGTTCGAAGCCGGCCACGTGGTCAAGGTGCACATGGGTCACGAACAACGCCTGCGGCATGTGGCCGTAGTGCGCCTTGAACGCGGTCAGCCCTTCACCACCACAATCAATGGTCAGCCACGGACGCCCATCCCGCTCGATCACCGACATCGGCGACCCCAGCTCGACCGCCGACGCATTGCCGACGCCGAGGAAACGCAACGACCAATCCATCAGGTGCCCCGGTTCCAGGCCATGTCATAGGCACGGCGCAGCCGCGCGTAGTCCTTCTGCACATCTTCCACGCTGCGCTCGCCGCGCAACTTGATCAGCGAGCGCAGCAGGCGCTTGAGATTGCGTTCGCGCCAGGCAGTGGCCGGGATGCGGATCACGCCACGGTCGAAGTCGATCAGCCAGCCATGGCCGTTGCCATCGAACAGGATGTTGTGCGCATTGAGGTCGGCATGGTCCAGGCCGGCACGATGGAAGCGGGCGATCAGCCGCCCCGTCTCCTCCCAGGGCGCGCCCCGGCCGGCGACCAGGGCGCGGTCGGCCAGCGAGCGCACGCCCTCGATCCGCTCCATCAGGATCGCGGCCCGGTAGCGCAGGCCCTCGCGCATGTAGAACGCGGCGATCGGCCGTGGCACCGGCAGCTTCTTCTCGCGCAGCGCGCGCATCAGCCGGAATTCGGCGAAGCTGCGGGTCCGCTCCGAACCGCGCCACAGGTACTGGTCGTGGCTGAGCTTCGCGGCCAGGCCGCCCCGCAGGTAGTGCCGCAGCACGCTGGCACCGAACGGCGCATCGACGAACCAGGCGCTGCCGCGGCCGCCCTCGCCCACCGGCCGGGCCCTGCTGCCCCAGTGCTGGGGCGAGAACAGGCCGATGTCGGCTTGCCGCAGCCGCTCGCGGTCGAACAGAATGGCCCCGATGCCGCGACCCTCGCGGCATGGCGTCAGCGCTTCATTGGCGTCGAATGCGACCATTTCATTGAGTCTAACAACACATGGCATCAGCGTCCTCCTCCTTGTGCCTCCTGCGCCTGTCCGCACTCGGCGACGTCACCCACGTGGTGCCCCTGGTGCGCACCCTGCAGGCTGCGCGCCCGGACACGCCGATCCACTGGATCATCGACAAGGTTGGCCACAAGCTGCTTGACGGCCTGCCCGGTGTCACCTTCCATGCCTACGACAAGAAGAGCGGCATGGCTGGGGTCAAGGAACTGCGCAGGCAACTGCCACCGGGGCGCTTCGAGGCGCTTCTGCAGATGCAGGTCGCATTCCGCGCCAACCTGCTGTCAGCCTTCATTCCGGCCGAGCGCCGCATCGGCTACGACCGCAGCCGCTCCAAGGACCTGCACGGGCTCTTCATCAACGAGCGCATTCCTGACCGCCCCGGCATCCATGTACTGGATGCCATCGGCAGCTTCTGCGAACCGCTGGGCCTGCGCCAGACCGAAGTCAGCTGGGATCTGGCCGTGCCGCCCTCCGCCTTCGAGTGGGCCGCCGCTCAGTGGCAGGAAGATGGCCGCCCGGTGCTGATGATCTCGCCCTGCTCCAGCCACGTGCGGCGCAACTGGTATGCGGACCGCTATGCAGCGGTGGCCAACCACGCCGCACAGCGCGGTTGGCGGGTGGTGCTGTGCGGTGGCCGCAGCGAACTGGAGCGCCACATGGCCGATGCGATCCAGGCGCAGCTGCAGACGCCGGCACTGGACCTGGTCGGCAAGGACACGTTGAAGCAGCTGCCTGCCCTGCTGGCCCGCGCCAATCTGGTGATGACCCCGGACTCGGGCCCGATGCACATCGCCAACGCGATGGGCGCCAAAGTGCTGGGCCTGCATGCAGCCAGCAATCCGGACCGCAGTGGCCCGTACTCGGACCGCCGCTACTGCGTGGACCGCTACGATGATGCCGCGCGCAAGTACCTGGCCAAGCAGGCGGCGGACCTGAAGTGGGGCACCAAGATCGAATTCGACGATGTGATGGAACTGATCACCGTGGAAGACGGTATCGCTGCGTTCGAACGCTACGTCGCCGACCACCTGGGGTGATCGGCAGCCTGCCCGGGTTTACGTGCGCTGCGCGTAATCCTGGTAGGACTTCTCTTCCACGTACGCCGAGCCCAGCGCCAGGTTGATCGCCTTCTTGATGCGCGCGCGCTCGTCGTTGCGCAGGTAGACACTGCGCGCCAGGTCGATGAAGCCCTGGTCGAACGCCTGCACCTTCTCCTTCAGGCGGATGTCGTCCTCGATGTCCCACAGCTGCTCGTTGACCGCCTTCAGCTCGGCACGCAGCTTGGCGATGTCCTTCACCGCGGCCGGGTGTGCCATCCAGGTCTGCTCCAGCGCCGACAGCTCCTTGCGCACATTGGCCAGCTTGCCCTCGTCGCTGATGCGCTCGGACTTGATCTGCAGGATCGAGATCTTGTCCAGCAGCTCGCCGAAGGAAACGGGGACGAGGATTTCAGCGGTCATCGGGAAAAGCTCCAGCAGGTGATGCGTACATGTTAACCCGCAGCGTCCGCACGGATATCCCGGGTAGATCCACGCCATGCGTGGATGAGCCTGCCAGCAGGAACAGCTTCCAGGCACCGCGCGGATCTCCCGTGATCCATCTGGAGGAACAAGCCCCTCTGTTGAGGGGCTGCCCCGACAGGGGCGGGGGAGGCCGGCAAAGGGAGGGGCCCACGCGTTGCGCAGCAACGTGTGGGGCGACGCGCAGAGCGCGTCGCGTCCCGCGCCAGATAAAGAAAAAGGGCCGCCTTTCGGCAGCCCTTTTTCTTTATCTGGCGGAGAGGGGGGGATTCGAACCCCCGAGGCGCTATAAACGCCTGCCTGATTTCGAGTCAGGTACATTCAACCACTCTGCCACCTCTCCGGATGGTCCCCGGCGGACCGGGGACGCGCATCATACGAGGAAGTGAGGCCGACGACAAGTCATTCCGGCCCATGAAGTGGAAATTTCCTGGGCGCATGCCTTGCCGGATGCGTGCGGCCACCCGATGATGCCTGTCTCCCCAGCAACACCCTGCCCCAGCCCCCATGATCGAATTCGGACACCTCACCCACCCCGGCATGCGCCGCGAGCTCAACGAGGACACCTACTACGGTGACAGCGAGCTGGCCCTGTGGCTGGTGGCCGATGGCATGGGCGGGCATGCCTGCGGTGAAGTGGCCAGCGCGCTGGCACGCGAAACCATCGTGCGCGAGATACGCCGTGGCGCGCCATTGGCCCAGGCCATCCGCACCGCCGACGAAGAGATCATCCGCACCTCACGCCGTCGCAATGACAGCCTGCCGATGGGCACCACCGTGGTCGCCGCGCGCGTGCAGGGCAACCGCTATGAAGTGGCCTGGGTCGGCGACAGCCGCGCCTACCTGTGGCGCGATGGACAGCTGGCACAGCTCAGCCAGGACCACAGCGTGGTGCAGGAACTGGTCGCGCAGGGAAACCTGACCGCCGAACAGGCGCGTGCGCATCCGCATCGCAACGTGGTTACCCAGGCGCTGGGCGTGACCGATCCGGCACACCTGAACGTGGCCACCACCAGCGGTGAACTGCGCCCGGGAATGCAGCTGCTGCTGTGCAGTGACGGCCTGACCGAGGAGGTGGACGACCGCAGTATCGCCCGCACCCTCGCCTACGAAGATGCCAGCGCGCAGGAATGCGTGGACACGCTGGTCGCAGCCGCACTCGACGGCGGTGGCCGCGACAACATCAGCGTGATCCTGGTGCGCTGCCATTGACCGGTAGATCCACGCCACGCGTGGATGCGGTAATGCCGGCCGCTGGCCGGCTCACCGGGAAACCCCGTATCACGTAGATGCCGGCCAGCGGCCGGCACTACCTCGATGTATTACGCGCTGACGGGTTCTTCCACCTTCGGGCCATCCCACAGCGCGTGGCCGGCCTTCTTGCGCAACCGCTCCAGCCGCGCGGCATGCGCTTCCAGCTCCGACGGCGTGGCCACTACGCGCGGGCGCGGCAGCAGCTTGCTGGTATCGAAGGCCTGCAGCGCCGCACCGGCGCCACCGCCATCGTCATCCCCCAGGCCGAATCCGATCTCTTCCTGCCCCGAGGTCAGCGCGATGTAGACGTCACCCAGGATCTGCGCATCGAGCAGGCCGCCATGCAGCGCACGGTGCGAATTGTCCACGCCCAGCCGCTTGCACAGCGCATCCAGCGAATTGCGCTGGCCCGGGAAGCGCTCGCGCGCCATCACCAGGGTATCGATCACCGTGCAGCGATCGGTGATCTTCCCGTACTGCGGGCCCAGCAACGACAGTTCGTTGTCGAGGAAGCCCAGGTCGAACGCCGCGTTGTGGATGATCAGCTCGGCGCCATCGATGAAGGCAAGGAATTCATCGGCGATCTGCGCGAAGTCCGGCTTGTCAGCCAGAAACTCCAGGGTCAGGCCGGTGACTTCCTGCGCGCCCTGTTCGAACTCGCAGTCCGGCTTGATGTACTGGTGGTAGTTGTTGCCGGTCGGGCGGCGCTTGAACAGCTCCACGCAGCCGATTTCGACGATGCGGTTGCCCTTCTTCCACTCCAGGCCGGTGGTTTCGGTATCGAGGATGATCTGACGCATGGGCTCAGTTTACCGGGCTGGCGTCGCGGATCTGGATGGCCGCGTTGCGGGCCAGGGTATCCACCCGCTCATTGTCCGGATCGCCGGAGTGGCCCTTCACCCAGCGCCAGTCGATCTGGTGCCGCAGCGTGGCCGCATGCAGGCGCTCCCACAGCTCGCGGTTCTTCACCGGCTCACCGCCGGCGGTCTTCCAGTTCTTGCGGATCCAGCCCGGCATCCACTGGGTCAGCCCCTGCCGCACGTACTGCGAATCGGTGTAGAGCACGATGTTGCACGGCTCGGTCAGCGTCTCCAACCCGGAAATGGCGGCCATCAGCTCCATCCGGTTGTTGGTGGTGTGCGCTTCGCCGCCGCTCAGTTCACGCTCATGGCCCTTGTAGCGCAGCAGTGCAGCCCAGCCGCCGGGGCCGGGATTGCCAAGGCAGGAACCGTCGGTGTGGATTTCGATGGTTTTCAATACAACTCCAGAATCAGGTGGCTACGGTGCCGTGCCAGCGCACCGGCAGCGGTGTCGGCCCGGGCAGGGCCAGCGTGCGCTTTTCAGCATGGAACAGGCAGGCCGCGCGCAGTGGCGCCCACCCGCCCGGGCGACGGCTGCCGGCACCGCGCCAGAGGGGGCCGATGTAACGCATATCGTCGCACTCCAGCCCGTGGCGGCCGAGCAGCAGGCGAATCCGCTGCGGCGTGCGCACCACCAGTCCGTGCTGGCGCCAATGTGTACGGTAGGGGCTGAACGGGTTGAGGCTGCTCAGCCACAGGTGGCCGCCCGGCATCAGCACGCGCTCGCACTCATCCAGCAGCTGGTCGGCATCGCCGGTGGTCACATGCTGCAGCACGATCGCGTTGACACTCTCGTTGGCCAGCGGCAGCGGCAGTGCGCAGCGGGTATCGCCGGCATAGCCCTGCCCTTGCCGGAACAGGCGCAGGCCACGCCCGCCGAGCTGCGCATCATCAAGCCAGCACGCGCTTGGCGCGATCCACAACCAGGGTTGTGCCGGCAGCACTGACAGCTGCGGCAGCAGTAATTGCCGCTCCAGCACGCGCAGGGATTCCGCCGGTTCACTGTCGAACCACGGGGTCTGGCTCGCTTGACGGGTGCTCTGCAGCGCGGGCATGGTCCAATTCTATGCGACTGACTGCCCTGCCCGCATTTGCGGACAACTACATCTGGACGTTGATCGACGACGATGGCGCCGCCGTGGTCATCGATCCCGGCGATGCCGCGCCGGTGCTTGCGGTGGCCGATCAGGGCCTGCGCGTGGACACGATCCTGCTCACCCATCATCACGATGACCACATCGGTGGCGTGCCCGCGCTGCAGGCGCGTTTTCCCGGCGTCCGGGTGATCGCGCCGGTCGAGGAGCGCATTCCCATTGCGACCCACCGCGTCGGTGAAGGTGAACGCGTTCAGGCACTGGGCCGGACGTTCCACGTACTATCCGTGCCCGGGCATACCCGCAGCCACATCGCGTTTCACACTGCTGAACATCTTTTCAGCGGAGATTCGTTGTTCAGCCTGGGCTGTGGACGCCTGTTCGAAGGTACGCCGTCCCAGCTGCTGGCGTCGATGCGCAAGCTGGGTGCCCTGCCCGCGCAACTGCTGCTTTGTTGCGCTCATGAGTACACCGTGTCAAATGCCGTCTTCGCGCGGCATGTCGACCCCGCCAACGCTGCCCTGTGGCAGCGCCAAGAGGAGGCTTTGGCCATGCGCCGCGATGACCGTTCCACCCTGCCGGTAACCCTGGCCAGCGAATTCGACTGCAATCCCTTCCTGCGTGTGCACGCGGCGACGATCCGTGCGTCGGTGGCGGCGCATCTGGGCCGTGACGTCGTGGACGACGTCGACGTGATGGCCGGTCTCCGGCACTGGAAAGACGGCTTCCGCGCATGATGCGCCGAAGTCTGCCGCTGGCCCTGGGCCTTGCGCTGGGGCTGGCAGGAACCGCGGGCGCACAGTCGCTGGGCGCAGGCATCAGCCAGAACCTGACCGCTGCCGCTGCGCTGCCGCTGGATCCATCGGCGCTGCCGGCCGCTTCGGTACGCAACGGCCAGGAGATCTTCACAAGCTTCCGCGACGGCCTGGCCGAGCCCAGCTGCGATGCCGAGGCCACCAGCCCGCGCTGGCAGAAGCAGTTCGCCCATGCTCCCTCACGCCTGGCCAACCAGGATGACGATGCGCTGGTGCTGTTCGGCTACGTGGTCGAAGAACTGCGCAAGGCCAACCTGCCCACCGAATTCGCACTGATTCCGTTCGTGGAAAGTGGCTATCGGCCCAATGCCCGCAATGGCAGCGGTCCGACGGGCCTGTGGCAGTTCATCGCCACCACCGCGCGCAACCATCGGGTGCCCATGTCCAACGGCTACGACGGCCGCCTGTCGGCGGTCGATTCCACCCAGGCCGCGGTACGTTACCTGAAGACCCTGCACGGCATGTTCGGCGGCGACTGGCGCCTGGCCACCATGGCCTACAACGCCGGCGAGTACCGGGTCCTGCAGTCCATGCGCAAGGCCGGCATGAACGCGCAGAACGCCAAGCCATCGGCGCTGCCCGGCCTGTCACCGGTCACCCATGCCTATGTCGAGAAGCTGCATGCCCTGGCCTGCGTGCTGGAGGACGTGGAAGACCAGCCCGGCGTGATGGCCTCGCTGGACCGCACCGTGCCGGTGCTGAAGGACCACACCCTGCCGGCCGGCACCAGCATCCAGCAGTGGGCCGCACAACGCGCCCTGGACCCTGCCAGGATCGCCCGCCTCAACCCGGCCCTGGCCGCGGGCAACCGTGCCTCGGGAACCACCCGGGTGCTGGCCCCGGTCTCGGCCGCCAATGCGACGGTGACGGAAACCGCGACCACGCTGGTGGCCAGCACCGCACCGGCTGCCACGACCACACCGACGCCGCAGGCGGCCAAGACCGTCGCCGCGATTGCCGATCGCCCGCGCAGCCGCCGCCACACCGTGCGCGATGGCGAGTCGGCCTGGACCATCGCCCGTCGCTATGGCATGCCGGTGAAGGCGCTGCTGTCACTGAACGGCCTGAGTGGCAGCAGCGTGCTGAAGCCCGGCGCGGTGCTGCGCGTCGAGGACTGACGCGCCAGCCAGGCCCTCCTGTAGAGCCGAGCCCATGCTCGGCTTTTTCATGCCTGCGCGCAGCAGATGCAGTCGAGCACGGCTCGACTCTACAAAAGGCGGTCGAGCAAGCTCGACCACTGCCAAAGCGCAAGCGCGACACAAACGACGCCAAGACAAAAAAGGCCCGGCAATGCCGGGCCTTCTTCGATCTGCTCGCCGCGAGGCTTACAGGTTCGCTTCGGTGGTCTGGATCATGAACTTCTTGCGCATCGCATCCACGTAGGCCTTGGCTGCGGCCATGCCATCGATCTGGCTCAGCTGCTCCTTGAGCTGCTTCTGCTGCTCGGCGGTCACTTCCTTGATGTCGCCCGGGTTGACCTTGTTCACTGCAAACAGCAGCGCGTGACCGTTGACGTCGACCTTGCCGTAGCTCGGCTTGCCTTCGGCCGGCACAGGCGCGCTGAAGATGGCGCGGTTGATTTCCGGGGTCGGCACCGGCTGGCTGCGCGGCAGGCCCGGCATCGGGCTCAGCTGCAGCTTCTCGCTTGCGGCCAGCGACTGCAGGGTGGCGCCCGCCTTCAGCTTGGCCAGCACGGCGTCGGCGGCCTTGTCGCTGGCCTGGCGCTGGCGGTCAGCGCGGATCGCGGCGATCACCTGCTCGCGGGCCTTGTCCAGCGGCAGGGCCTGTTCCGGGGTATGGGCGACCACACGGATGACCACACTGTGGTTGGTCGCGCCGCCGAGCGCAATCGGGTCGCTGGCAGTGCCGTCCTGCACCAGCACTTCAGAGAAGGCGGCACGCAGCACGGCCGGGTCAGCGGCGATGCCACTGGCGGTTGCGCGGGTGATCGGCCCCAGGGTCTGCAGCGGCAGGTTGACTTCCTTGGCCGCAGCGGCCAGATCGCTCGGGCTCTTGTTGATGGCATCCACCAGACGACCGGCCAGCTCGTTGAAGCCGCGTTCGCCGTCGGCCTTCAGCTGCTCGGCGGCCAGCGTGTCACGTACTTCCTCGAACGACTTGCCTTCGCCGCCACGCACCGCGGCGACCTTGATGATGTGGTAGCCGAAGTCGGTCTTGACCGGGCCGATCACGTCACCGGCCTTGGCAGCGAACAGTGCGTCTTCGAACGGCTTGACCATCGCACCGCGCTCGACCCAGCCCAGGTCACCGCCCTGGTCCTTGGAGCCCGGATCTTCCGAATTGGCCTTGGCCAGCGCAGCGAAGTCGGCACCGGCCGCCTTGGCTTCGGCAGCGATCTTGTTCGCCTTGGCTTCGGCGCCGTCACCGGTAATCAGGATGTGCGAGGCCTGGCGCTGCTCCGGCGAGGTGAACTTCGCCTTTTCTTCTTCATAGCGCTTGCGCAGGGTCGCTTCATCGGCCGGAGTCGGTGCCGGCAGGTTCGCACCGTTGATCTCGACGTATTCCAGCGAGACGCTCTCGGCCTGGCGGAAATCCTTGCCGTGGCTGTCGTACCACTGCTTGATCTGCGCGTCAGTCACCGGCGCGGTGTCAGCCGGTACTTCCGGCAACGCGGCCAGTTCGACGTCGCGGGTTTCACCCAGCAGCTTCAGCAGGCGCTCGGTTTCGGCCTGGGTGACAAAGCCCGAATTCTGCAGGCCCGACGGGATCACCGACTGCTGCAGGCTCTCGCGCACCAGTTCCTGGAACTGGGTCGGGGTACGCGGCGGATTGCCACCGGCCAGGGCCAGGCGATAGTTGTTTTCGTTGAACTTGCCGTTCGAATCGAGGAAGGCCGGGATGGTGGCGATGTACTCGCGCACCGCACCATCGCCAATGACAACGCCGGCTTGTTCACCGACCAGGCGCACGACCTGCTCATCGATCAGCTGGTCGAGCACGGCCAGCTTGTTTTCGGTGCTCTCGAAAGCGCGCGGGTCGAAGTTCTCGCCCTGCTGCTGGCGCTCACGCATGCGCTCCTGCTCGAAACGGGTGCGGAAATCCTGCGCGCTGATCTCATGGTGCTGCCACAGCATGCGCACCGGCCACCACGACGGTGCCGAACGCCACCAGGTCGGCGGGGCGGAAACCTTGGCCACGTTCTGAGCGCCAACGCCGCCGAGGTAGCTGTTGTCGATCACGAACAGGAACGGAATCATCAGCAGCCCCAGGATCACGGTGACGATCCAGCCTGAGGTCTTGTCGCGGAGTTTCTGCAGCATGGTGAGGAATCACAAGGCCTGATTGGCGAGCCCGGCAGTGTAACCCGCTTCGCCGCAGGGACCAAAAGCAGCGGCGGCGCGGCCTGCGCATCACTTTGCGACGGGCTAAAGAAAAAGCCCCCGGCTTGCGCCGAGGGCTTTTAGAGTTGGCGGAGCGGACGGGACTCGAACCCGCGACCTCCGGCGTGACAGGCCAGCATTCTAACCAGCTGAACTACCGCTCCGCGCTGAAACTTTGCAGGCGCCCAGTATATCCGAAGACTCCCTGGAAACCCAGCCCGATGAACACTTTTTTCAAAGTTTTTTCACAGGGATTTAAGACTCTGCAATGGCGGAGCGGACGGGACTCGAACCCGCGACCTCCGGCGTGACAGGCCAGCATTCTAACCAGCTGAACTACCGCTCCGTTCTTGCAAGAACCTATTCGCCTTCTTCCCGAACCTTCCGGGGAGAAGACAAGGCCCCCAGCTTTAGGCCGGGGGCCTTGATGTAGTGGCGGAGCGGACGGGACTCGAACCCGCGACCTCCGGCGTGACAGGCCAGCATTCTAACCAGCTGAACTACCGCTCCGCATTGTTGCTTTTTTGTTTTCCCATCGGCCTGGACCTGGGAGAAAACAAAGCCTCCAGCTTTTGGCCGGAGGCCTCGTTGAATGGCGGAGCGGACGGGACTCGAACCCGCGACCTCCGGCGTGACAGGCCAGCATTCTAACCAGCTGAACTACCGCTCCACACTCAAACGTTACCGCGGTGCTGTGGTGGGTGCTGAGGGTTTCGAACCCCCGACCCTCTCCGTGTAAAGGAGACGCTCTACCGCTGAGCTAAGCACCCCAGCGAGCCGCTTAGTTTACAGCATCCTTCAGAGCCTTGCCAGCCTTGAACGACGGATTCTTCGAAGCAGCGATCTTGATGGTGTCGCCGGTCTTCGGGTTGCGGCCGGTGCGGGCAGCACGGTCGCGGACCTGGAAGGTACCGAAGCCAACCAGGGTGACCGCATCGCCGTCCTTCAGCGCCTTGGTGATGGCAGCAACGACGGCATCGACAGCGCGGCTGGACTCGGCCTTGGTCAGGTCCGCAGCTTCAGCAACGGCATCGATCAATTCGGTCTTGTTCATTCTCTACAACTCCTTTGGCGGTGGGTTCCGCTTATTCGACAGGGAAGCAACCGCACGCCTTCTGCATGCGGCCGCCATGTGGAAACGGTTCGCCGATTCAGTCATCGCTGACAGCGATCACTCATTCGCGAGTGCTGCTTTTATACCAGTGGCCCTACCCCCACGCAAGCTGGAAAGCCAGCAACGACGCGGGTTTCGGGCCATTGGACGGTGCGCGTCAATGCTTGACGCGCGCACTTCCACTCGGTTTGGCCTTGCTGCGCACCGTGACACGCTGCGCACTCTTGCGTGCCTTCTTCGGTGCCAACGGGCGCTCCAACGCCAGGTCCAGCACTTCCTCGATGTACTTCACCGGCACGATCTGCAGATCGCGGGTAACGTTTGCCGGAATGTCTGCAAGGTCCTTGCGGTTCTCTTCCGGAATGATGACCGTGCGGATGCCGCCCCGCAATGCGGCCAGCAGCTTTTCCTTCAAGCCGCCGATGGCGGTGACACGGCCACGCAGGGTGATCTCACCGGTCATCGCCACGTCGGCACGCACCGGCACCTTGGTCAGCATCGATACCAGCGAGGTGACCATCGCCGCGCCGGCACTCGGGCCGTCCTTCGGCGTAGCGCCATCGGGCACGTGCAGGTGCACGTCGTGCTTCTGCAGGAAGTCGCTGTCGATGCCGAAGCCCACGGCGCGCGAACGCACCACCGACAGCGCGGCCGACGCCGATTCCTTCATTACGTTGCCGAGCTGGCCGGTCAGGATCAGCTGGCCCTTGCCCGGCACCAGCGTCGATTCGATCTGCAGCAGGTCGCCACCGACCTCGGTCCAGGCCAGGCCGGTGACCAGGCCGATCTCGTTCTCTTCCTCGGCACGGCCGAAGTCGAAGCGACGCACGCCCAGGTACTTGTCCAGGTTCTTGCTGGACACATTGACCAGCGCCTTGGGCTTCTTCGCGCCCTTCTTCGCCTTCACCGGCTGCGGGCCGGCCAGCGCGATCTCCTTCACCACCTTGCGGCAGATCTTGGCGATCTCGCGTTCCAGGTTGCGCACGCCCGATTCGCGCGTGTAGTAGCGCACGATGTCCTGGATGGCGTCACTGCCGATCTCCAGTTCTTCCGGCTGCAGGCCGTTGGCCTTGACCTGCTTGGGCACCAGGTAACGGGTGGCGATGTTGAGCTTCTCGTCCTCGGTGTAGCCGGGGATGCGGATCACTTCCATGCGGTCCAGCAGCGGGCCGGGAATGTTGAGCGAGTTCGAGGTGGCCACGAACATCACTTCGGACAGGTCCAGGTCCACTTCCAGGTAGTGATCGTTGAACGCGTTGTTCTGCTCCGGGTCGAGCACCTCCAGCAGCGCCGACGACGGATCGCCACGGAAGTCCATCGACATCTTGTCGATCTCGTCCAGCACGAACAGCGGGTTCTTGCTGCCAACCTTGTTGAGGTTCTGCACGATGCGGCCCGGCATCGAACCGACGTAGGTACGGCGGTGGCCACGGATCTCGGCCTCGTCACGCACGCCGCCCAGCGACATGCGCACGAACTTGCGGTTGGTGGCCTTGGCGATGGACTGGCCCAGCGAGGTCTTGCCCACGCCCGGCGGCCCGACCAGGCACAGGATGGGGCCCTTCATCTGCTTCACGCGCGACTGCACCGCCAGGTATTCAAGGATGCGCTCCTTGACCTTCTCCAGGCCGTAGTGATCGGCATCGAGGGTGTCCTGCGCCACCTTCAGGTCCTTGCGCACCTTGCTGCGCTTCTTCCACGGCACGCCCAGCAGCCACTCCAGGTAGTTGCGCACGACGGCGGCTTCAGCCGACATCGGCGACATCTGCTTGAGCTTGTTCAGTTCATTGCGCGCCTTGACTTCAACCGCCTTCGGCATGCCGGCCTCAGCAATCTTGCGGGCCAGTTCTTCCAGCTCGCCCGGCGCGTCGTCCAGGTCACCCAGTTCCTTCTGGATGGCCTTCATCTGTTCGTTGAGGTAGTACTCGCGCTGGCTCTTCTCCATCTGCGACTTCACGCGGCCGCGGATGCGCTTCTCCATCTGCTGCACGTCGATCTCGCCGTCGACCAGGCCGACCAGCATCTCCAGGCGGTCACCGACGGCCAGCGTTTCCAGCAGGCGCTGCTTGTCGGCCAGGCGCACGCTGATGTGCGCAGCGATGGTGTCGGCCAGGCGCGCCGGCTCATCGATGCCCGACAGCGTCTGCAGCAGCTCCGGCGGCAGCTTGCGGTTGGTCTTCACGTACTGCTCGAACAGCGACATCAGCGAGCGGGCGATGGCCTCGACCTCGCGCGCTTCGCGCTCGTCAGTGGCCTCGATCTCCACCGCCTGGCCGTGCAGCGAGCCGTTGCGCTCGTCGACGTGGGTGACCTGCACGCGCGACAGGCCTTCGACCAGCACCTTGATGGTGCCGTCGGGCAGCTTCAGCAGCTGCAGCACCTGCGCCAGCGTGCCGACCTGGTAGAGGTCGGCCGCATGCGGGTCGTCGGTCTCGGCCGACTTCTGCGCCAGCAGCAGGATGCGCTTGTCTGCCTCCATTGCCTGTTCGAGCGCGTGCATGGACTTGTCACGGCCGACGAACAGCGGGATGACCATGTGCGGGAACACCACTACGTCGCGCAGCGGCAGGACCGGCAGGTCGAGGGTTTCACTTGGGGAACGGGCCATGGGGGCTCCAGGGAAGGGGGAAAACCGCCTCCGGGAGGGCATCTTCCGGAGACAAAAAAAGCCGATGGCCCCGTTATGGGGCCATCGGCTTTCAGATGCAAGGCATTCCTTGAAAATCCTTTCCAATCAACAACCTGGAAGGATCACTCGGCGCCTGCGGCCTTCTGTTCAGGGGCCGCCGGGGTCTGGTAGATCAGGTACGGCTCGGACTTGTGCTCGATCACCGATTCGTCCACGACCACCTTGCTGACGTTCTCCTGCGACGGCAGGTCATACATGGTGTCCAGCAGGACCGATTCGACGATCGTGCGCAGGCCGCGGGCGCCGGTCTTGCGCTTGAGCGCCTTCTTGGCGATGGCCGACAGTGCGTCCGGACGGAACTCCAGCTCCACGTTTTCCATCTCGAACAGCTTCTTGAACTGCTTGGTGATGGCGTTCTTCGGCTCGGTGAGGATCTTGATCAGGGCCGGCTCATCCAGCTCCTCGAGGGTCGCGACCACCGGCAGGCGGCCGACGAACTCGGGAATCAGGCCGAACTTGATCAGGTCTTCCGGCTCGACCTCAGCCAGCACCTTGCCCACTTCCTGCTTGCGCTCGCTGCTCTTCACCTTGGCACCGAAGCCGATGCTGCCGATGTCGGTGGAACGGGCCTGGATGACCTTGTCCAGCCCGGCGAACGCGCCGCCGCAGATGAACAGGATGTTCTTGGTGTCCACCTGCAGGAATTCCTGCTGCGGATGCTTGCGGCCGCCCTGCGGCGGGACGCTGGCCACGGTGCCTTCGATCAGCTTCAGCAGGGCCTGCTGCACGCCTTCGCCGGATACATCGCGGGTGATCGACGGGTTCTCGCTCTTGCGCGAGATCTTGTCGATTTCATCGATGTAGACGATGCCCTGCTGCGCCTTCTCGACATCGTAGTCGCACTTCTGCAGCAGCTTCTGGATGATGTTCTCCACATCCTCGCCCACGTAACCGGCTTCGGTCAGCGTGGTGGCGTCGGCCATGGTGAACGGCACGTTGAGCAGGCGGGCCAGGGTTTCGGCCAGCAGCGTCTTGCCCGAACCGGTCGGGCCGACCAGCAGGATGTTCGACTTCGCCAGTTCGACGTCGTCGTTCTTCTGCCGGCTCTCGATGCGCTTGTAGTGGTTGTAGACGGCCACGGCCAGGGTGCGCTTGGCGCGGTTCTGGCCGATCACGTACTGGTCGAGGACCTCGAGGATCTCGCGCGGCTTGGGCAGCGAACTGCGTGCCGACTGCGCCTTCTCCTCAAGCTCCTCACGGATGATGTCGTTGCACAGCTCCACGCACTCATCGCAGATGAATACGCTCGGACCCGCAATCAGCTTGCGCACTTCATGCTGGCTCTTGCCGCAGAAAGAGCAGTAGAGGATCTTGCCGGTGTCCGTGGAACGACCTTGGCGGTCTTCGCTCATGCTTCGCTTACCCAGTTACCCCACCCGCTGAACGGGGGTTCGATTCGAGAATAGCACAGGGCCGAGGGGACACCAGTCCCGCCCGACCCTGCAGGAACGGGGCCTCCATGGCCCCGTGAAGGCCGGTCAACCGGCCTGGATCGACTCATCCGGACGACGCTCCAGGACCTGGTCGACCAGACCGTAGGCCTGCGCCTCGAAGGCGCTCTTGAAGTTGTCGCGCTCGGTGTCGCGGGCGATCGTCTCCAGCGACTGGCCGGTGTGCTTGGCCAGGATCTCGTTCAGGCGCGAACGCAGGGTCAGGATCTCTCGCGCATGGATGTCGATGTCGGTGGCCTGCCCCTGGTAGCCACCCAGCGGCTGGTGGATCATCACGCGCGAGTTCGGCAGCGCGTAGCGCTTGCCGGCTTCGCCCGCGGCCAGCAGCAGGGCGCCCATGGAGGCGGCCTGGCCGATGCAGGTGGTGCTCACATTCGGCTTGATGTACTGCATGGTGTCGTAGATCGCCATGCCGGCGGTGACCACGCCACCCGGCGAGTTGATGTAGATGTTGATGTCCTTTTCCGGGTTTTCCGATTCCAGGAACAGCAACTGCGCCACCACCACGTTGGCCATGTGATCGTCGATCGGGCCCACGAGGAAGATCAGACGCTCCTTCAACAGGCGCGAATAGATGTCGTAGGCACGCTCGCCGCGGCTGGTCTGCTCGACCACCATCGGAACCAGGTTCAGGGCTTTGGTTCGGTTGTCCATTACGTGAGGTACCTATCTTGGGGGGCAACAACCCCGCGCCGGCAAAGGCGCGGGGCATCCGGTGATCCGCCGGCTTACTGGCGGATCGCGTCCTGGAACGAGAGCTTCTCTTCGGTGTGCTGGGCACGCTCGGCGATCCAGTCGATCACCTGCTCTTCCATCACACGGTTCTGCAGGCCAGACATCAGCTGGGGGTCGTTGCGGTACATCTCAATGACCTGCTCCGGCTCTTCGTAGGTCGAAGCGATCAGACGCATCGTTTCGTTCAGGCGCTTGGCTTCCAGGCGCAGGTCGTTGATGCGGGCCACTTCACCGACCAGCAGGCCGACCAGCACGCGCTTGGCGGCAGCGTCCTTGAAGCCTTCGTGGGCATCGGCCGGGATCTCGCCGACGTTCTGGCCGTTGCGGCGCAGCTGCTCGACCTGCTGGGCCAGCATGGCGCGGGCTTCGTTCTCGACCAGGCGCGGCGGCATTTCGACCGACGAGTAGGCCGCGATCAGCTGCTCGCCGACTTCACGGCGCAGGCGGTTCATCAGCGCGCCCTTCAGCTCACGCTCCAGGTTGGCGCGGATGTCGCTGCGGAACTGCGCGACGTCGCCACCCTTCACGCCGAAGCTCTTGATGAAGGCTTCGTCGACCGCCGGCACGACCGGCTCGGACACTTCGGCAACCTTGACGGTGACCTGCACGGTCTTGCCGGCCAGCACCGGCACGCGCCAATCAGCCGGGAACTCGACGTCCAGGGTCTTCTCTTCGCCCTTGGCCAGGCCGACCAGGCCCTTTTCGATGGTGTCGAACATCATGCCCTGGCCGAGAACGATCGAGCCCTTCTCGGTGCCCTCGGCCGGCAGGCGCTCTTCGCCGGCCTGCGACCAGGTTTCCACCGCGACCAGGTCGCCTTCCTGTGCACCACGGCTGACCGGGGCCCAGGTACGACGCTGGTTCTGCAGGTTCTCGATCATCTGGTCGATGTCGGCTTCGGTGATCTCGGCGGTGTGACGCACGACGGTCAGCTTGCTGACGTCGATGTCGCCGAAGTCCGGCACCACTTCCACGGTGGCCACGAAGGAGAATTCACCCTCGTCGCCCTTGTCGATGCGCGGGCTGCCGACGACGCGCAGGTCGTGCTCGCGCACGGCCGCGTCGAAGGTTTCGCGCAGCAGGCCGTCCAGCGCCTCGCCACGGACCTGCGCGCCGAAGCGCTGCTCGATCACCTTGGCCGGCACCTTGCCCGGACGGAACCCCTTGATGCGGGTGGTACGGGCGATTTCGCCCAAGCGGCCGGCGATGTGGCTCTGCAGACGCTCTTCCGGCAGCGAGAAGCTCAGGCGGCGTTCCAGGTTGCCGGTGGATTCGATCGAAGCTTGCATGTTGACTCCTGCCACCGGTGGCCCACGCCCCCGGCTCGATGATTGGGATGAAACGGTTGTAAGGACGCGACGTCTGGGACGCGCCTGCTTGCCGCAGCCCTTTAGTTTCGCCCAATTCGGCCTGCACTGCCAGCGCGTGCCGGTCAAGGGGCGCAGATGGCCCGATCAGGGCGGGGACAGGCCGGCACTGGTGCGAAAGGGGGGACTCGAACCCCCACGCCTTGCGGCACTGGAACCTAAATCCAGGGCGTCTACCAATTCCGCCACTTTCGCGTGGCCGGCTCAGGCGTTCATTGTCGCAGGCGATGGCAGGAATCGGAAGGCCTGCACAAAACTGAACATGGCGATCGCGCGGCGCGCGCGTTGGACCACCCCGGGGAGCGCAAGCTGATCCGGGGTGGCAGGGTTCACTGCTGCGGCCTGGCCTTGGCCGGCGCCGTATCGGACCCAGACTCGGCCGCAGGATCCACCTTGCGGATCTCCACGCCCCCGTCTTCGGTGCGCCGCAGTGCCGCCGACTCCGGCGTGGCCTTGCGCACGTCCACCGAACCATCCGCATTGCGCTGCACGTCCACCGCGTCGGGCAGGGCCTCCCCTTCCGCGGGCTGAGCCGGCTGCATCTGCATTGCCTCACCCACCGGGCGCGCCGGAGCGCTCTCGGTGCCAGCATCGCGTTCGACGGTCTGCGCGGGATCGTTGGCCGGCGTACAGGCCGCCAGTGCCAGCAACGCGAAGGGAACCCACAGCGTGCGGTGCAATCGATTGATATCAGCCATCAACATCTTCCTTCGTGCATGCGCCACTGGCGCGGAAGATCCATTGGGTGCGATACAGGACGCGACGCGGTGAGAAGCAGCGCACAGCATTGAAAACACTGATGACGCGTATGCCCCTGATTTCAGCATCGCTTCAGTAGATCCACGCCATTCATGGATGACGTGCGGCCGGGCGTGCAGGCATCCGCACGCTCAACCCGGCGCGCAGACAAGAAAAAAGCCACTTGGCGAACCAAGTGGCTTTCGTCTGGTGGGCTGTCAAGGATTCGAACCTTGGACCTATTGATTAAGAGTCAACTGCTCTACCAACTGAGCTAACAGCCCGAAATCGGGGCGCGAATTATGACCCGATCCGCTCGGTGGGTGCAAGCACTTTTTTCAACGCCGTTGAAACCAGCACTGCGATCCCGCTGCCGTTGCAGATCCGCGCCGAGCGGGGCCTGCAACGCGTGATCCATCCAAATGAAGGAGTCACACTTATAAGAAAAAAGCCACCTGGCGTACCAGGTGGCTTCTGTCTTGGTGGGCCGTCAAGGATTCGAACCTTGGACCTATTGATTAAGAGTCAACTGCTCTACCAACTGAGCTAACGGCCCGTGAAACTTAGACGCACATTGTAGCGTGCATTCTTCTTATTGCAATACCGTTTCGGCTGCGCCGGCACGGTTGAAACAGTGGGGTGGCTGAGGGGATTCGAACCCCCGACCACCGGAATCACAATCCGGTACTCTAACCAACTGAGCTACAGCCACCACTGAAACGCTTGTTCCTGCCGATGCGGCTGGCGACGGAACTTGAAACCTTTGCCTGGAGACTGTCACCGAAGTTCCGGTCCGCCGAAGCGAGTCCGATATTCTGGTGGAGTCTTTACGCTTTTGCAAGCACTTCTTCACATCGGCCGATGCGATCCCGTTACTCGCCGATGGCGCGCCCGACAGGAATCGAACCTGTAACCGCCGGCTTAGAAGGCCGGTGCTCTATCCAGTTGAGCTACGGGCGCCCGAACCGGAACGGTGTCCAATCCGACGTGACGTGGGATTGGTCGGGGTAGAGGGATTCGAACCCCCGACATCCTGCTCCCAAAGCAGGCGCGCTACCAGACTGCGCTATACCCCGGTCTTGCAATCCCCTCGGGCCAGGCCCGGGGAGTCGTTCATTGTGGCCAAGCACATCGTGAGCTGTCAACGCAGGCGAGACCAGCCATGAAACCGCCACGGCGCCATGCGTGGTCATCGGCTATGCTCGCAGACATCGGCCGGACGGCCGTCCCGACCTTTCATTCGCACGGAGAACACGCATGCGCAGCGGCAATCCGGCTCTTTCCGAGTCGACCTTCCTCGACCTCGCCAGCGGCTCGGTGGTGACCAGCCCCGACCAGGCAATGACCCTCAACGGCACCGTCAACAAGACCGGCTTCCTGTTGCTGTTGACCGTGCTGACGGCCGCTTTCGCCTGGAACCAGACCATCGATGACTACGGCCAGGTCATGGCCGGAGCCAAGCTGTATGCCATGGGCGGCGCCATCGGCGGCCTCGTGCTGGCGCTGATCACCGTCTTCAAGAAGGAATGGTCGCCGGTCACCGCGCCGATGTACGCGCTGGTGGAAGGCCTGTTCCTCGGCGCCATCTCGGCCGTGTTCAACGCCAAGTTCCCCGGCATCGTATACCAGGCCGTGCTGCTGACCTTCGGCACCCTGTTCGCGCTGCTGTTCGCGTACCGCAGCGGCCTGATCAAGGCCACCGAGAACTTCAAGCTGGGCGTGATCGCGGCCACTGGCGGCATCGCCCTGCTCTACCTGGCCTCGTTCGTGCTGGGCTTCTTCAACATCAACGTGCCGGTGATCCATGACTCCGGCTGGCTGGGCATCGCCTTCAGCCTGTTCGTGGTGGTCGTGGCCGCGCTGAATCTGGTGCTGGACTTCGACTTCATCGAGACCGGTGTCGCCCAGCGCGCGCCGAAGTACATGGAGTGGTATGGCGCATTCGGCCTGATGGTGACCCTGGTCTGGCTATATGTGGAGTTCCTGCGCCTGCTGTCGAAGATCCAGCAGCGCTGAACCGGATAGAGCCATAAACGACAAAGGGCGCCTTCTGGGCGCCCTTTTCTCTTTGTTACGCATCGCTGCATTTCCCGGCTAGCCAGTCGCGCCCACCTGTGCAGCGTAGTGCGCCGCAAGGTGCTCGACCAGCGCGCGCACTTTCGGCGCCAGCGCCCGCGCATGCGGATACAGCGCGAAGTAGCGCCGCTGCCCGGCGTGCCAGGCGGGCAGCACACGGATCAAACGACCGGCGCGCAGGTCTTCCTGCACGGTCAGTGCGGTGAACAGGCTGATGCCCATGCCCGCCAGCGCGGCGGCATACAGCGCCGGCGTTGCATCCACCCGCAGGCGTTGCCCGGCCTCGATGCTCGCGCTGGCGCCGCGCGGCCCCTGCAGCTGCCAGGGCGACATCGCCGCTGCAGGACTGAACCCCAGCAGCGCGTGCTGCGCAAGGTCCGACGGCTGACGCGGCAGGCCATGACGCGCCAGGTAGGCCGGTGCGGCGACCAGGATGCGCGGGCAGCTGGCCAGCTCGCGCGCGACCAGCTGGCTGTCCGGTAGCGAGGCTGCAATACGCAGCGCCAGGTCGAAGCCACCACCGACGACATCGACGAGCTGATCATCGGCCGACAGATCCAGCGCGACCTGCGGGTAGCGCTGCAGGAAGGACGGCAACCAATGCGGCAGCTCCTGGCTGGCCACCACCTGCGGCACGCTGATCCGCACCCTGCCACGGGGTTGCGCCTGCCCGGCGCGGGCACGATCGTCCGCCTCCTGCAGGCGGTCCAGCAGCGTTGCCGCCTCGCGATAGTAGTCGCGCCCGGCCTCGGTCAATGACAGCCGGCGGCTGTTGCGATCGAGCAAGCGAACCTGCAGATGTTCTTCCAGCTGGCGCAACTGCCGTGACATCGCCGAGTGGGTGGTTCCCAGGCGTTCAGCGGCCGCGGTGAAACTGCCCGCGTCAACGATGGCGCGCAGCGCACGCAGGGCGGCGAAGTGATCCATCGGCTAGTGGCTCCACGTTGCGGTGCCCACGGCATGCGGGCCCCGCCAGCTTATCAAGCGCCGTCGCCAGCCTTGCGCACCGGCAACGCCAGGATCGCGTCGGTACTCATGACATCCCCGAACGCGTCTTCGATCTGCGCCAGCGAGGCGTCATGCAGCGCGCGATGGCCGATGCGCTGGCCACCGGCCAGGTCCAGGTCGCGGCTGGCGCTGGCGTCGGACGAGACGATCACCCGGTAGCCACGTGGTGCGGCCGCTGCGTCGCGCGCAGCACCGGCGACGCAGGCATGGGTCTGCAGGCCGGTGACGATAAGGGTGTCGATACCGGCATGCTTCAGCACCGTGTCGAGCACCGCGGCCGAGCTGCCAGCGAACACGCTGACGTTGTCCTTCTGCACCACGGTCTCGCCCTTGCGCGGCTGCAGGTCGCGATGGAAGTCGGCATTGACGCTGCCCAGCGCGAACAGCGGTGCGCCGGCCGGCAACACATGCTGCACGTGGATCACGCGGATGCCGTGGGCATCGGCGAACGCGACCACCCGCTTGGCCTGGCGCAGTGCGGCCACGCCATCGGGAATGACCATGCGGCCACCGGCGAAGCCCGGCGCGGCGCTGGCGTCGAAGTACTCGTTCTGGAAGTCGATCACCAACACCGCAGTCTTCGCCGCATCCAGCGAGGCCGCGACCGGCGCGCCCGCCATATGGCGGATGGTGGGATGGGCCGGCTCGGCGGCGACGACCGGAGTGGTGACGGCCATGCCGATCAGGCTGGCCAGGCCGAAGGCGGTGAGGTTCATGGGAGGGTTCCTGTGCGGTGGGTGTGGGGCACAGGATGCGGAGCGATTGGCGCACGAACCAGCCGTGCGGGGGCACATGACCTGTGCGAAAACCGCACAACCGATCATTCCGTCATCCACGCATGGCGTGGATCTACCGGAAAACGCAACGGGGCGCCCGAAGGCGCCCCGCTGGGATCCAACCGAGGCCGACCGGCCGCTTACAGGCGGCTGGCGATGGCCTTGGCGAAGCTCATGGTGGTGCCGGTGCCGCCCAGGTCGCCGGTCAGCGAGTCCTTGGCTTCCATGGTCGCCACGATGGCCTTGCGCAGGCGCTCGGCATTTTCCGGCTGGCCGACGTGGTCCAACATCTGCGCGGCTGCCAGCAGCAGCGCACACGGATTGGCCTTGCCCTGGCCGGCGATGTCCGGCGCGGTGCCGTGCACGGCTTCGAAGATCGCCGCATCCTTGCCGATGTTGGCACCCGGGGCCAGGCCCAGGCCGCCGACGAGGCCGGCGCACAGGTCGGAGATGATGTCGCCGAACAGGTTGGTGGTGACGATCACGTCGAACTGTTCCGGACGCATCACCAGCTGCATGCAGCAGTTGTCGACGATCATTTCCTGGAATTCGATGTCCGGGTACTGCGCGGCCACTTCACGGGCGACGTTCAGGAACAGGCCCGAGGTCGACTTGATGATGTTGGCCTTGTGCACGGCGGTGACCTTCTTGCGGCCGGTGCTCTTGGCCAGCTCGAAGGCGTAGCGCACGATGCGCTCGGAGCCCTTGCGGGTGATGCGGGTGCCGGAGAACGCGGTCTCGCCGTCGGCAGACACTTCTTGGCCTTCGGCCAGGTAGGCACCTTCGGTGTTCTCACGAACGGTGATCAGGTCGACGTTGTCGAAACGCGACTTGGTGTTCGGGAAGGTGTGGGCCGGACGCACGTTGGCGTACAGATCGAAATGGCGGCGCAGGCTGACGTTGATCGAGGTGAAGCCACCACCGACCGGGGTGGTCAGCGGGCTCTTCAGCGCGACCTTGTTGCGCGCGATCGATTCCAGGGTCACCGCCGGCATCAGGTCGCCGTGCTTTTCCAGGGCCACCAGGCCGGCGTCAGCGTCTTCGTACTCCAGGCCAGTCTTGAGCTGGTCGAGCACGAACAGGGTGGCGTCCATGATTTCCGGGCCAATGCCGTCGCCGCGGATGACCGTAATTTTCTGCGTCATTGATCGATGTTCCGAACAGGGGGAAAAACGCCGTCCGGACGTGCCCGGAAACGCCGGCGCAAAGGAAGTTTCACCGGCAATTATGCCTGAGCCGGGGCCGAGGTCCCAAATAGACCATGGTCCCAGTCCCCGGCTCAGGCAGAATTGCCCGCGCATCCCGCCTTAACCCTGCGCCTGTCGGCGCGCCCCCTTGAACAACAAGGGGGCTCCTGGACTGTTGGATTGCGGGGAAGGCCCCCTTGCAGGTCCGGTAGTGCCGGCCGCTGGCCGGCAACCCCGGCCATGCCGGATTCAGGCGATGCCGGCCCGCGGCCAGCACGCCCCTCAGTGCTCGTGCGCGGCTGGCGCGGCGGCGCCGCCTTCGAGCTGGTCGAGGAAGTCGACCGCGCGGCGCAGGTGCGGGATCACGATGGAACCGCCGACCACCAGGCCGACCGAGAAGGTCTCGAAGAACTCTTCGCGGGTCACCCCGGCGTCCTTGCACTGGGCCACGTGGTAGCTGATGCAGTCGTCGCAGCGCAGCACCATCGAAGCCACCAGGCCCAGCAGTTCCTTGGTCTTCACGTCCAGCGCGCCGGCCTGGTAGGTCTGCGTGTCCAGCGCGAAGAAGCGCCGCACCACCTGGTTCGGTTCGCCCAGGATGCGTTCGTTCATGCGCTTGCGGAAGTCGGTGAACTCGGCGATGCGGTCCTTGCTGCCGTCGTCGGCCGCGCTCATGCCTGACCCTGCCCGGCCAGCAGCGGCTCGAGCTTGCCTTCACGGTGCAGGGCCATCATGTCGTCGTAGCCGCCGACATGGACGTCGCCGACGAAGATCTGCGGCACGCTGGTACGGCGGGTCTTGGCCACCATCTTCTCCCGCTCGGCCGGGTCCAGGTCGATGCGGACCTCGGTCCACTGCTGGCCCTTGCTCTTCAGGAAGTTCTTGGCGGCCACGCAGTACGGGCAGACGGCGGTGGAATAGATGGTGATGGCGGGGGCACCGCCGGCGGTCTGGGCTGTCACGGGAAACTCCACGATGGATCGACGGTCTACATATGGTACCGGTGCGCTGGAATTTCCACGCCACGGCCGCAACACTGTGGATTAACGAATGGTTGCCCCCTGCCCTGCCACGCTTGGCGCGCCCCGCCCGAGGACCCCCTGCTTGCGAGCCCTGCTGCTGACTACCGCCGTCACCCTGGCCCTGGCCGTGCCGCTGGCCCAGGCCCAGGAGAAGCTGCCCGACATCGGCTCCTCGGCCGGTGAGCTGCTGACCCCGGCCCGCCAGGCCGAGTACGGCGCGATGATGCTGCGCGAGCTGCGCAACTATGGCTACCTGCTGGACGACCCGCTGGTGAACGATTGGCTGCAGACCATGGGTACCCGGCTCGGCTCCAACAGTGACCAGCCACGGCAGCCCTATACCTTCTTCGTGATGAAGGACCGGCAGATCAACGCCTTCGCCACCCTCGGCGGCTACATCGGCGTCAATGCCGGCCTGGTCCTGACCGCCGAGCGCGAGGACGAGGTGGCCGCGGTGCTGTCCCACGAAATCGCCCACGTTACCCAGCAGCACGTGCTGCGCGGGGTAGAGCGCGCCCAGCGCGACCAGATCCCGATCCTGCTGGGCATGCTGGCGGCGGTGGTGGCCGCGCAGGCCAGCAACAGCACGTCCTCCGGCAACGCGACCATGGCCGCGATCAGTTCCGGCATGGGCCTGATGCAGCAGCGGCAGATCAACTACACCCGCTCCAACGAGTCCGAGGCCGACCGCCTCGGCATCCGCACGCTGTCGCGCAGCGGCTACGACGTGGATGCCATGGCCGGCTTCTTCGAACGGATGGCATCGGCGATGCGCGGCAACGAAGGCGGCTACAGCGTGCCCGAGTTCCTGCGCACCCACCCGGTCAACATCACCCGCATCAGCGAGGCCAAGGCCCGCGCCGAGCAGATGAAGAAGGACACGGTGCTGCTGACCACCACCACCCCCAGCGGCGAGCGCAGGGAGCGCGTGGACCCGGCCGACCCCAGCCTGGCCGAGCCCCTGCTGCGCGGAAACAACCCGCTGCTGCCCAGCAACGTGCTGCGCATCCCGATGGGCCAGCTCAGCCGCGGCGCCAGTGGCGACTTCGACTGGGCGCGCGAGCGCCTGCGCGTGCTCAGCGCGGACTCCGCGCCCGAGCTGGAACGCGAGTACGCCGATCTGGCCAAGCGCCAGGAGGACGGCCTCAACGATGCCCAGCGCTATGGCCAGGCGCTGGCGGTGATGCGCGGCGGTCGCGCCGGCGCCATCCAGGCCCGGCAGACCCTGGCCGGCCTGCTGCAGGCCCGGCCGGACAACCTGTGGCTGGCACTGGCGCTGGGCGAAGCGGAGTCACGGGCCGGCCAGGCCGCCCAGGCCAACAGCCGCTTCGAGCAGTTGCTGCGCCAGCACCCCAACAGCCGCCCGGTGGCACTGACCTATGCCGAGATCCTGAACGAACAGGGTACCCGTGAGGCCGGCCAGCGCGCGCAGGCCATGCTGCGGCCCCTGCTGTCGCAAAGCGGTAATGATCCGGTCTTCCAGCAGCGATATGCCCGCGCCAGCGAGCTGGCCGGCGACAGCGTGCGTGCCAGCGAGGCCTATGCCGAGGCGGCCTTCCTCAGCGGACGGCCGGAGCAGGCGCTGCTGCAGTTGCAGGCGCTCAAGCGCAACCCGGCACTGGATTACATCGGCCGTGCGCGGGTTGACGCGCGCATCGAATCGATCACCCCGACCGTGCTGGAGCTGCGCCGCCAGGGTGTGCAGGATCCGGACCTGGACCGGCGCTGAGCGCTGCATGACCGGCCGATGGCAGTCCCAGCAGGTTCCAGGCCGGGTAGTCACAAACATGTCATCAAACCGTAGTCTACTGGCACCACTCCAGTAACCGAGCCCTACGGTGTCCTCGTGCAGAAACGCATCCTGATCGTCGATGACGAGCCCGCGATCCGTGAAATGGTCGCCTTCGCCCTTCGCAAGGGCGATTACGAACCGGTCCACGCCGGCGATGCCCGGGAGGCCCAGACTGCGATCGCCGACCGCGTCCCCGACCTGATCCTGCTGGACTGGATGCTGCCCGGTACGAGTGGCCTGGACCTGGCCCGTCGTTGGCGCAAGGAAACGCTGACCCGCGAAGTGCCGATCATCATGCTGACCGCGCGCGGCGAAGAGAACGACCGCGTTGGCGGCCTTGAAGCCGGCGTCGACGACTATGTGGTCAAGCCGTTCTCGGCGCGCGAACTGCTGGCCCGCATCCGCGCGGTGATGCGCCGCGCCCGCGAGGACGACGAGGACGGCAGCGTGGCGGTCGGCCCGATCCGCATCGATGGCGCGGCGCATCGCGTATTCGCCAATGACCAGCCGGTGCCGATCGGCCCGACCGAATACCGCCTGCTGCATTTCTTCATGACCCACCCGGAGCGCGTCTATACCCGCGCCCAGCTGCTGGACCATGTGTGGGGCGGCAGCGTGTACGTGGAGGAGCGCACCATCGACGTGCACATCCGCCGCCTGCGTAAGACGCTGGAACCGTTCAACGCCGAGAACATGGTGCAGACCGTGCGCGGCGCCGGCTACCGTTTCTCCACTGCCACCTGAGTCTCGTCGTGCCGGCGCCACGCACCTGCGGGTGCCGGCGCCGGCAACTCTGCTATAACCCTCGGTTCACCCCAGTGAACCGCCGCACCTCAACGACGAGATCGCAATGCCCCGCCACATCCGCTCTGCCTGGTTGAAGACCCTGGCCACCGTTGCCGCGGTGCTGCTGTTCGCCGGACTGGTGGGGTGGCTCTCGGGGCATCTGTGGCTGTGCATCGCACTGGGCGCGCTGGCCACCCTGGCCTGGCACTACTGGCGGCTGCGCAGCGTGCTGCGGCGGCTGACCGCGCGCCAGCGCTGGGACACCGCCGAGGAAGGCAGCGGCGTCTGGAACGAGCTGGACCGCCTGCTGTACCGCAACCAGGTGGAAATGCGCGTACGCAAGCGCCGCCTGCTGGACATGCTGCGCAGCTACCGCGCCGCTGCCGCCGCGCTTCCCGATGCGGTGGTGGTGCTGGACCGCAACAGCCAGCGCGTGCAGTGGTTCAACGAAGCGGCTACCGCCCTGCTCGGCCTGCACCATCCCGGCGACCTTGGCGAGGCCCTGGTCGAACGCCTGCAGCCAATGCCGCTGGCGCACTGGCTGGCCGGTGGCCGCAACGCCGAGCCGATCCTGGACGTGCCCTCGCCGGTCGACCCGGCGATCCGCCTGAACCTGCGCCTGATTCCCTATTCGTCGGATTACTGGCTGCTGATCGCGCGTGACGTCAGCAAGCTGCTTCGCCTGGAACAGGTGCGCCGCGACTTCGTGGCCAATGTTTCACACGAACTGCGCACGCCGCTTACCGTGGTCCACGGCTACCTGGACATGATGGACCCGGAGGATTTCCCGGGAACCGGGCCGATGCTGGAAGAAATGCGCAAGCAGAGCCAGCGCATGGCCCAGCTGGTGGAAGACCTGCTGACGCTGTCGCGCCTGGAATCGCAGGAACACAGCGAGGAAGAGACCGTGGCCATGCAGCCGATGCTGGCAACCCTGCGCCGCGAGGCCGAAGCGCACAGCCAGGGCCGCCACCAGATCAGCATCGACGATCTGGCCGGCGTCGACCTGCAGGGCTCGACCAAGGAGCTGCACAGCGCCTTCTCCAACCTGGTCACCAACGCGGTGCGCTACACCCCGGCCGGTGGCCGCATCGCGGTGGAGTTCCGCCGCGAGGGCGACGGCGCCGTGCTGGCCGTGCGCGATTCCGGCTACGGCATTCCCGCCACGCACCTGCCGCGCCTGACCGAACGCTTCTACCGCGTTTCCAGCAGCCGCTCACGCGAGAGTGGCGGTACCGGACTGGGCCTGTCGATCGTCAAGCACATCCTCGGCCTGCACCACGCAAGGCTGGAGATCGAAAGCGAAGTCGGCAAGGGCTCGGTGTTCTCCTGCCATTTCGATGCCGACCACGTGCGCCCGCGCGAGTCCGCCCCCCTGACCTCCATCGAAGAATGACGCCATGAGCAGCCTCGGATCCCTCCCCCTCCCCGTGAGCCCGGACAACGATCCGTTGCGCGACCCGGCGCTGTACATCAACCGTGAGCTGTCGCAGCTGGATTTCAACTTCCGCGTGCTGGCCCAGGCGATGGACCCGCAGGTGCCGCTGCTGGAGCGCCTGCGCTTCATGTGCATCTCCTGCACCAACCTCGACGAGTTCTTCGAGATCCGCGCCGCCGCCGTGCGCCACGCGCAGGAATTCGGCCTGCCGCCGGCACCGGACGGGATGAGCCCGCAGGCCATCCTCAGCGCCATTCATGACCGCGCCGCCGAACTGGTGGACCAGCAGTACCGCTGCTGGAACGAGACGCTGCGCCCGGCGCTGATGGACGCCGGCATCGGCGTGCTCGGCCGCCATTCCTGGACCGATCGACAGAGGCGCTGGCTGCGCGCCTATTTCCGCAACGAGATCATGCCGGTGCTGTCGCCGCTGGGCCTGGACCCGGTGCATCCGTTCCCGAAGATCCTCAACAAGTCGCTGAATATCGTGGTGGTGCTCAAAGGCACCGACGCGTTCGGCCGCGCCGGCCACCTGGCCATCGTGCGTGCGCCGCGCTCACTGCCGCGCATCATCCAGCTGCCGGAAAAGCTGGGCGGATCACAGAATTTCGTGTTCCTGTCGTCGGTGCTGTCCACCTTCGTCGATGAGCTGTTCCCGGGCATGGAAGTCCAGGGCGCCTACCAGTTCCGCGTTACCCGCAACTCCGAGCTGGTGGTGGATGAGGAGGAAGTGGAAAACCTGGCGCTGGCGCTGCGCGACGAGCTGGTGGACCGCGGCTACCGGCCGGCGGTGCGCCTGGAGATCGCCCACGACATGCCGCGTGAGATCGTGCGCACCCTGCTGCAGAATTTCGGCCTGACCGAGAACGCGGTCTACCGCATTGATGGCCCGGTCAACCTCAACCGCATCATCCAGCTGTACGACCTGATCGCGCAGCCGGACCTGAAGTACCCGCCGATGACCCCGCGCACCCTGCGCGACAGCGACGGCATCTTCGAGACAGTGACACGCCAGGACCTGCTGCTGCACCATCCGTTCGATGCCTTCACCGCGGTGCTGGACCTGATCCGGCAGGCGGCGATCGATCCGAACGTGCTGGCGATCAAGCAGACCCTGTACCGCACCGGCAAGGATTCGCTGATCGTCGATGCACTGATCCAGGCCGCGCGCAACGGCAAGGACGTGACCGTGGTGGTTGAACTGCGCGCGCGCTTCGACGAGGAAGCCAACCTGGGCCTGGCCGATCGCCTGCAGGAGGCCGGCGTGCAGGTGGTGTACGGCGTGGTCGGCTACAAGACCCACGCCAAGATGCTGCTGATCGTGCGCCGCGAAGGCCGCAAACTGCGCCGCTATGTACACCTGGGCACCGGCAACTACCACAGCGGTACCGCCCGCGCGTACACCGACATCAGCCTGATCACGGCTGACCCGGACATCGGCAACGACGTGCACCTGCTGTTCCAGCAGCTGTCCGGCCTCGCCTCGAAGATGAAGCTCAAGCGCCTGCTGCAGTCGCCCTTCACTCTGCATACCGGCATCCTCGGCCGCATCGAGCGCGAGACGCGCATCGCCGCCGCCGGCCGCCCGGCGCGGATCATCGCCAAGATGAACGCGTTGAACGAACCGCAGGTGGTGCGCGCCCTGTACGCGGCCTCGCAGGCCGGCGTGCAGATCGACCTGATCATCCGCGGCGCCTGCACCCTGCGCCCGGGTGTGCCGGGCATCTCGGACAACATCCGCGTGCGCTCGATCGTCGGCCGCTTCCTGGAACACAGCCGCGTCTACTGGTTCGGCAACGACGGCGCTCCGGAAATGTACTGCGCCAGCGCCGACTGGCTGGAGCGCAACCTGCTGCGCCGGGTCGAGACCTGCTTCCCGATCCTCGACCCGGAGCTGGCCAAGCGGGTCTATCGCGAAGTGCTGCAGAACTACCTGGACGACAATCTCAACGCCTGGGAACTGGATGCCGACGGCATCTACCACAAGCGCGCGCCGGCGCACGACGAAGCGCCGCATTCCGCGCAGATGGCATTGATGCAGGGGCTGTAGTCTTGCCCCGGTGGATCCCGACCGCTGGTCGGGATTCGATCAGTGCCGACGAACGGTCGGCACCCACCCACAGCGGGATCTGACCCCTTGCCATCGTGCTGCACGCCTCCTTCCAAAATGTGAAGGCCGCGCGGTGACGAGCACACCGCCCCTTCGGCTAACATTCGTCCATGCCGCATACCACCACGACTCCGCCCGCATTGCAGGATGGCGACCTGCTGGCCGCCATCGACCTTGGCTCCAACAGTTTCCACATGGTCATCGCGCGCTACACGCTCGGTCAGCTGCGGGTGATCGACCGCCTGCGCGAGACGGTGCGCATGGCCGATGGCCTGGATGGCAAGGGTGGTCTCTCTTCCGCTGCACGCCAACGTGCACTGGAATGCCTGGCCCGCTTCGGCCAGCGCATCCGCAATGTGCCGCCGCACCGGGTGCGTGCGCTGGCCACCAACACCGTGCGCCAGCTGCGCTCGCCGCAGTCGTTCCTGGTTCCCGCCGAAACCGCGCTCGGGCATGCCATCGAAGTGGTCAGCGGTCGCGAAGAAGCGCGCCTGATCTACCTGGGCGTGGCCCATGCGCAACCACCCAAGCCCGGCCAGCGCCGGCTGGTGATCGATATCGGCGGCGGCTCCACGGAATTCATCATCGGCATGGGCATGCAGACCCTGGAGCGCGAAAGCCTGCAGGCCGGCTGCATCGCCAGCACACGGCGTTTCTTCCCTGGCGGCAAGCTGAGCAAGAAGCGCTGGAAGGATGCGCTGGCCGAGATCGGCCGTGAGTTCCAGCCCTTCGCCAGCAAGTACCGCGCGCTGGGCTGGCAGGAAGCCCTGGGTTCTTCAGGCACGCACAAGGCGATCAGCGAGATCTGCGCGACGATGAAGCTGAGCAAGGGCGCGATCACCGCCGAGGCCCTGCCGCAGCTGCGCGATGAACTGCTGAAGGCGAAGAAGATCGACGACATCCAGCTGCCCGGGTTGTCCAGCGACCGCCGCCCGATCATCGCCGGCGGGATCCTGGTACTGGAAGCCGCGTTCCAGGCGCTGGGCCTGCAAAAGCTGCTGGTGAGCAAGGCCGCGATGCGCGAAGGCATCCTGTATGACATCGTCGGCCGCGCCGGCGAGAACGACCTGCGTGATGAATCGGTGGCCGCACTCAGCCAGCGCTACGGCATCGATACCGTGCAGGCCGAGCGGGTGCAGGAGACCGCGCTGTCGCTGCTGGAACAGGTGCAGGATCGCTGGAGGCTCGATGCCGACGATGCGCGCATGCTCGGCTGGGCCGCGCGCCTGCACGAGCTGGGCCTGATGATCGCGCACAGCGGCTACCACGTGCACGGCAGCTATGTGCTGGAGCACTCGGATATCGCCGGCTTCTCGCGCCAGGAGCAGCAGATGCTGGCCGCGCTGGTGCGCAGCCACCGCCGCAGCGTGACCAAGACCGCCTTCGACGCCCTGCCCGAGCGCCTGCTGCTAACCGCACGCCGGCTGGCCGCCCTGCTGCGCCTGGCGGTGCTGCTCAACCGTGCCCATGAGGACGATCCGCTGCCGGCACTGGAACTGACCGCCGACGACAACCGCCTGTCGCTGATCGTGCCGCAGGCCTTCATCGATGCCCGGCCGCTGCTGCGCGCGGACCTGATCGGCGAGACCGATGGCATCGCCGGGCTGGGCATCCAGTTCCGGCCGTTCGTGGCCTGAGCGCCGCGCCCCCACCAGGGGAAAAGGTCACACACCGTTACAGTTCGCGCACGTGCCCCGCATAGATCTGCTGCGATGCAGCAGATCATGTCGAGCAAGCGCATCCAGCGTGACCGCTAAGCGACTGCTTTTGTTGAGCTTTCGTGAAATCTGATGAAGAAAGCTGGTACAAACCGACATATCCTCTTTACAGAGACTTAACCAACGAGACTACTATCGGGTCATCGGTCCGCTTGTCGGCGGCCGATTTCTTCGACGCCCTTTTTTGGCGTCCCTGCACGACCTTAGAGAGAGAGAGCTCGTCATGACTTCACGTACTACCCCCCTGGGGCAGGCCATCCGCTACGCCCTGGCAACCACGGCGGCGCTGGCCGCCCTGCCTGCGTTCGCCCAGAGTGGCGGCACCGCCGCGCCGACCACCCTGGATCGCATCGAGATCACTGGCTCGCGCATCCGCCAGGTGGACGTGGAGACCGCTCAGCCGGTCCTGGCACTGAGCCGGCTGGACATCGAGCGCCAGGGCTTCAGCTCGGTGGCCGACATCCTGCAGAACGTCACCGCGATGGGCAGCCCGGCGATCAGCCGTGCCAACGCGCTGAGCGCTGGCGAGAACACCGGCGGCACCTATATCGACATGCGCAACCTGGGCGCGCAGCGCACCCTGGTGCTGGTCAATGGCAAGCGTCTGGGCATCAGCACCTCCGGCTACCAGGACGTGTCCTCGCTGCCGGTGTCTGCGGTGGAGCGCATTGAAGTGCTGAAGGACGGCGCCTCGGCCATCTACGGTTCCGACGCGATGGCGGGCGTGATCAACATCATCATCCGCTCCAACGTCAACGGCGTGACCGCCAATGTCTACCACGGCCAGTACAGCGAAGGCGACGGTGCCCGTGACCGCTTCGATGTGGTCGGCGGCTGGAGCAACGATCGCGTGTCGCTGACCCTGGCACTGGAGCACTCCGAAGAAAAGAGCGTCTGGGCAAAGGACCGCTGGTTCAGCAAGTACGGCGTGAGCGACCGCCACCCGAACGACGCCTCCAACTGGACCACGCTGAGCCAGTGGGGCCAGGTTACCGGCCTGAAGGGCGGCCCGGGCTGCACCAACGCCACCCAGGGGTGTGGCTACTCACTCAACCGCGGCGCTGACCCGACCAACCCGGCCAACTACCACCTGACCGACGCAACCCCGTTCACCGGCGACGTCAGCAACGCCAACGAACAGATGCACGTCATGTATCCGCTCAAGCGTGATTCGGTGTACTTCGACGGTCGCTTCAAGATCACCGACCAGGTCAACCTGCGCACCGAATTCGGCTACAACAAGCGTTCGGCCGAGCGCCAGATTGCAGGCTACCCGCTGCAGTCCAGCTCGGTGTCCATCTCCGGTGACCCGACCGCCACCGGCCTGATGTCCAAGGACAGCTACTTCAACCCGTTCGGCACCCAGCACGGCTATGCCAGGCCAACCGACGTGGCCTGGAACCGCCGCACCTGGGAAATCCCGCGCGTGAGCACCAGCGAACTGAAGACCTACCGTGCGGTAGTGTCGCTGGATGGCAGCTTCGAGATCGGCCAGCGCTACTTCGACTGGGACGTGGGCTACCAGTACAACCGCAACGAGCTGACCGCCACCGCCACCGGCAACCTGCACAAGAAGCGCGTGCGTGACGCCGTGGGCCCGTCGTTCCTGGATCCGGCCACCGGCAAGGTGATGTGTGGCCGTCCGGGCGCGGTGATCAGCGGCTGCACGCCGTGGAACCCGCTGGTGCCCTACGGCAGAAACGATCCGAACGGACTGACCGGCAATGAAGAGCTGATGGCCTGGCTGTTCCCGGCGGAGCACACCACCGGCCGGACCACCACCAAGAACGCGTTCGCCAATCTGTCCGGCAGCATCCTGACCCTGCCGGCCGGCGACCTGGGCTTCGCCTTCGGTGTGGAAAGCCGCAAGGAAGATGGCCGCTACACCCCCGACGCTCTGGCCCAGACCGGTGCCACCACCAACCTGGCCGCTGGCCCGACCGGTGGCAGCTACAACGTGAAGGAAGCCTACCTGGAACTCAACGTGCCGGTGCTGGCCGACCTGCCCGGCGCACGCGAGCTGAGCTTCAATGCCGCTACCCGCTACTCCAAGTACAACACCTTCGGCAACACGCTCAACAGCAAGTTCGGCTTCAAGTGGAAGCCGATCGACCAGCTGCTGGTCCGTGGTACGTGGGCAGAAGGCTTCCGCGCCCCGACCATCAACGACCTGTACGGTGGTGGTTCGGAAACCTTCGCGCAGTTCAGCGACCCGTGCGACACCGTGTTCGGCTCGGCCAAAGGCAGTGCCGAAGTCCGCGCACGGTGCGCACGTGACATCGCCGATGCAGCCAACTTCCGCCAGCTGAAGCAGGGCAACACGCCGGTAACCACGGCGCAGGATGCCACCCCGACGCCGTTCGTGTCCGGCTCCAACCCGCTGCTGGTTCCGGAGACCTCGACCAGTAAAACGCTGGGCCTGGTGTGGAGCCCGACCTTCCTCAGCAACTTCAACGTGGCGCTGGACTGGTGGAAGATCCGCATCGACAACACCATCGTCGGTGACAGCCCCAACCAGATCCTGAAGGATTGCTATGAGCAGGGCATCGAATCGCGCTGCAGCCGCTTCACCCGCGATCCGTCCAACGGCATCGTCACCGGCCTGAAGTTCGGCAACCGCAATGCCGGTTTCGCCGAGACCGAGGGCTACGACCTGGATGTCAGCTATCGCGTCGACACCGGCTACGGCAAGCTGAGCGCAGGCTGGACCAGTACCTATGTGAGCAAGAACGTCTACCGCTCCACCAATGATGTCCGCGATGCGATCACGCCGATCAACGGCGTTGCCAACACCATCGGCACCGCTACCAGCCTTGCGTTCCGCGTGCGCTCGAACCTGGTGCTGGGCTGGGATGTAGGTGACTTCGGCGTCAGCTGGACCGCACGCTACTACTCCGGTGTGAAGGAGCGCTGCCTCAACGCCTCGCGGTATGCCGACGAATGCTCCGATCCGACCTTCCTGGCCCCGTGGCTGAAGTCGCCGACCGCCTACAACGAGCGGGGCGCGGTGACCTTCCACGACGTGCAGTTCCGCTACAACCTGCCGTGGGAGGCAACCGTGTCGGTGGGCGCCAACAATGTGTTCGGCAAGGAAGCGCCGGTGATGTACAGCAAGCCGAACTCGTCGTTCTCCTACTACGGTGGCTACGACATCGGTCGTTTCATGTACATGAAGTACCAGCAGCGCTTCTGATCCACCCGCGTTGCTGACGCTTGTCGACCACGGCCCTTCGGGGCCGTGGTTCTTTCTGATTCTGCGCAGACTGTCGCTTTCCACATTGCCCGTGCTGCGTTCCATCAGGGACCCGGTCCGCTGCCTCGCCTCCGCCGTAACGCCGCAGGCCGGAGCAATCGATTGATCTGCTTCCGCTTTGTGCAGAAGCGTCACACCTGTCTGCACGACTTTCGTCGCTTGCCCATACGTCTCCGCGCCCATCTTCACTAGGTTCGAACATCCACCACCGCGGTGGGATTGACGCAGCCCCGCTTGGCTGTGCTCCGAAGACTTCGAAGACTGAGAGAGAGACCCATGACCATCCGTATTCCCGAGCTCGGGTTGGCGATCCGTCGTGCCCTGGCGGTGACGGCCACCACCGCGCTGGCCGCCCCCGCATTTGCCCAGCACGCGCCGGAAGCCACCACGCTGGACCGTGTCGAGATCACCGGTTCGCGCATCCGCCAGGTCGACCTGGAAACCGCACAGCCGGTGCTGACCATCAGCCGCGCCGACATCGAGCGGCAGGGCTTCAATTCCGTCGCGGACATCCTGCAGAACCTGACCGCGACCGGCAGCCCCGCGCTCAGCCGCGCCAGCCCGCTCAGCAGTGGCGAAGCCTCCGGCGGCAGCTACGTGGACATGCGCGGGCTGGGGGCGCAGCGCACGCTGGTGCTGGTCAACGGCAAGCGCCTGGGCATGACCACTTCGGGTTACCAGGACATTTCCAGCATTCCCGCCGCTGCCGTGGAGCGCATGGAAGTGCTGAAGGACGGCGCTTCGGCCATCTACGGTTCCGACGCGATGGCCGGCGTGGTCAACATCATCACCCGGCGCAACGTCCAGGGCGTGGCGGCCAACGTCTACCACGGGCAGTTCAGCGAAGGTGACGGTGCGCGCACCCAGTACGACGTGGTTGCCGGCTGGTCGAACGACCGCGCCTCGATCAGCGTCGCCGCCGAGCATGTCGAAGAGAAGGGCGTATGGGCCAAGGACCGCGGCTTCAGCGCCTACAGCTACACCGATCGTCATCCGGACGATGGCTGGACCACGGTCGGCCAGTGGGGGCGCATCGTCGGCTTCAAGGGCCCGGGCTGCAGCAGCAGCCGTGGCTGCAGCTATTCCCTCGACCGCGGCAGCCAGCCGGGCGGGCCGGACAGTTTCCACCTCAGTGACAACACACCGTTCACCGGTGATGTCAGCAACAGCAACGAGCAGATGCACGTGCAGACACCGATCAAGCGCGATTCGCTCTTTGTCGACGCACGCATGGATATGAACGACCAGGTCCGCTTCAATACGCAGCTGGCCTACAACCGGCGTACCACCACGCGCCAGGTTGCCGGCTATCCGTTCCAGTCCGCTGCGGCCGGCATCACGCCGATGTCCGCCGACAGCTGGTTCAACCCGTTCGGCAGCCACCACGGCTATGAACACCCAAGCGACGTGCACTGGAACCGCCGCACCTGGGAGATTCCGCGGGTCAGCATCAGCGAACTGACCACCTGGCAGGGTGTGGCCGCGTTTGAAGGCAGCTTCCAGTTCGTCGGTCGCGAGTTCGATTGGGAAGCCGGCTACCAGTACAACCGCAGCGAACTGGAGCAGCGTGCCACCGGCAACCTGCACAAGCAGCGCGTCGCCGATTCCACCGGCCCTTCGTTCTACAACCCGGCCACCGGCAAGGTGGAATGCGGTACACCGGAGGCACCGATTGCCGGCTGCAAGCCCTGGAATCCGCTGGTGCCGTATGGCCAGGATGACCCTTACGGCCTGACCGGCAACAGCGAACTGCAGGACTGGCTGTTCCCCGAGGAAATCACCCGTGGCAGAAACACCACCCGCAACCTGTTCGCCAGCCTCAGTGGAGGCCTTGCCACGCTGCCTGCGGGGGAACTGGGCTTCGCCCTGGGCGTGGAGAGCCGCCGCGAGGAGGGGCGCTTCATTCCCGACGCGCTGGCCCAGACCGGTGCCACCACCAACCTGGCGGCGGGCCCCACTGGAGGGGGTTACCGCGTCGACGAGGCCTACCTGGAGCTGAGCGTGCCGTTGCTGCACGACCTCCCCGGTGCACGCCAGCTGACCCTCGACGCGGCAACGCGCTACTCGGACTACACCACCTTCGGCGGAACCCTCAACAGCAAGTTCGGCGTGTCGTGGAAGCCGATCGACCAGCTGCTGGTCCGTGGCACCTGGGCGCAGGGCTTCCGTGCACCGACCATCGCGAATCTGTACGGTGGGGGTTCGCAGACCTTCACCACCGGCTTCCGTGACCCCTGCGATACGGTGTATGGCGCGGCCGCCAGCAGCCCGGAGGTGCGTGCACGCTGCGCCGCCGACATCGCCAATGCAGACAGCTACCGCCAGCTCGGCCAGGGCAATGAGCCGATCACCGGCAGCAGCGGGCAGACACCGCTGCCCTTCACCAACGGTTCCAATCCCGACCTGAAGCCGGAAACCTCTACCAGCCGCACCCTGGGCCTGGTGTGGAGCCCGACGTTTGCCGAAGGGCTGAACATCGCGCTGGACTGGTGGAAGATCCGCATCGACAACACCATTGTCGCCGACCACCCCAACGACATCCTCCGCGACTGCTACGAACTGGGCATCGCCGAGCGCTGCGGCAGCTTTACCCGCGACCCGGAGCTGGGCATCGTCAACACGCTCAGCTATGGCAGCCGCAACAGCGGTTTCCGCCAGGCCGAAGGCTATGACCTGGAGATCGGCCACAAGATCGAAACCTCCTGGGGCACGTTGAGCGCCGACTGGAAGACCACCTATGTGGTCGCTGCGGAGCAACGGACCACCAACGAGGCGGATGTACCGCCGATTCCCAGCAATGGCATCGCCACCGACGGTGGCATTGGCTTCCGCGTGCGCTCCAACGCATCGCTGGGCTGGGAACGCGGCAACCTCGGCCTGACCTGGGGCCTGCGCTACTTCTCTGCGGTCAAGGAGCGCTGCCTGGGCGTTGATGAGTATCCGAACGAGTGTTCGCACCCCGACCAGCGCGCACCATGGTTCAGCGGCAGCCGTGACTATAACCGTCGCGGATCGGTCACCTTCCACGACGTGCAGGCACGCTACAACCTGCCATGGGATGCGACCGTCTCGATCGGTGCCAACAATGTGTTCGGCCGCCAGGGTCCGGTCATGTACAGCCAGCCGAGCGCCAATTTCTCCTACTACGGTGGCTACGACATCGGTCGTTTCATCTACATGAAATACCAGCAGCGCTTCTGATCCACCCGCGTTGCTGACGCTTGTCGACCACGGCCCTTCGGGGCCGTGGCTCCACGGCAACCGGACGGCCGTCATCCCGTGGTCGCAAAGCGGTCATATCCGCTACATCGCCAGGCCCGAGCATGCCGGAAACCCGGAGGCCCGCCATGCGCTATGCCATCGTCACCGAGACCTACCCGCCGGAAGTGAACGGCGTTGCCCTCACCGTGCAGGGCCTGGAGCAGGGACTGCGCAATTCCGGCCATGAAATCGACCTGATCCGGCCACGCCAGGCCAGCGAAGCACCGGACTCGGCGCCAGGTGCGCTGCTGGTTCCGGGCGCCGCACTGCCGCGCTACCCCGGCCTGCGCTTCGGCCTGCCTGCGCCGATCCGGCTCAACCGCCACTGGCAGCAGCAGCGTCCCGATGCGGTCTACATTGCCACCGAGGGCCCGCTGGGCTGGTCGGCGCTGCGCACCGCACGCCGCCTTGGCATTCCGGTCGCCAGTGGTTTCCACACCCGCTTCGACGAGTACCTGCCCGACTACGGCGTGGCCTGGCTGCAGGCCGCGGCGATGCGCTGGATGCGCCGGTTCCACAATCAGGCCGATGCAACCCTGGTGCCCACCCGCGAACTGCAGCAGTTCCTTGTTGAACAGGGCTTCGACCGCGTGCGCCTGCTGGCGCGCGCGGTCGACAGCCAGCAGTTCGATCCCGGCCGGCGCGACCCGGCGCTGCGCGAGGAATGGGGCGTGGACGGCAATGGCCTGGTCGCGATCTACGTCGGCCGCATCGCCGCGGAAAAGAACCTTGGCCTGGCGGTGAGAGCCTTCCGACGCCTGCAGCAGATCCGGCCCAAAGCCCGCTTCGTATGGGTGGGCGATGGCCCAGCCCGCGAAAAACTGGCACATGAAAACCCGGATTTCATCTTCTGCGGCATCCAGCGCGGCGATGCGCTGGCCCGGCATTTCGCCAGCGGCGATCTGTTCCTGTTCCCCAGCCGCAGCGAGACCTTTGGCAACGTGACGCTGGAAAGCATGGCCAGCGGCCTGGCCACCGTCGCTTTCGACTATGGCGCGGCTCGCGAATACCTGCGTGACGGCGAGAACGGCGCGGCCGTGGAAAACGATGAGCAGTTCATCGAGGCAGCCGTGCAGCTGGCCGCCGATGATGCACGGCGCCGCGAGTTGGGCAGCAGCGCCGCGCGTGCGATGAAGCGCCTGCATCCACAACAGGTGGTTGCCGAATTCGATGCGCTGCTGGCCGAGCTGGCCCAGTCGCGGAGGAGCGGCCATGCGCACTACGCCGCTTGAGCTGCTGGCCGGCCGCGAAGCACGGCTGTGCCGCCGGGCCAATCACTACTGCCGGCGTCGCCGTGTGCGCCGGCTGTTCTCGGCCATCAGCCGGCTCGGCGATGGCGTGTTCTGGTACGTGCTGATGGGCGCACTGGTGCTGCTGGACGGCTTCGACGGACTGCGTGCATCGGTGCACATGGCCGCCACCGGGCTGGCCGCACTGCTGCTCTACAAGGGCCTCAAGCGCTGGACCCGACGCCCTCGCCCGTATGCGGCCGATCTGCGCATCCGCGCCTGGGTGGCGCCGCTGGACGAGTTCAGCTTCCCTTCCGGGCACACCCTGCACGCGGTGTCGTTCACCATCGTCGCGCTGGCCTACTACCCGTGGCTGGCACCGCTGCTGGTTCCCTTCACCTTCGGCGTCGCGCTGTCGCGGGTGGTACTGGGCCTGCACTACCCGTCCGATGTACTGGCCGCCACCGGCATCGCCATCCTGTTGGCCTCGGCCAGCCTGGCCTGGCTGCCGCTGCCGGTGTGATGGCCGCTGCACCGGCCGCGCGTGGCCCGGCGCTACCGTCATCGTTGATGGCCTAGAATGCAGGCATGACCACGCTGTTCATTTCCGACCTGCATCTGGACCCCAGCCGTCCGGAGATCACCGACCTGTTCCTGCGCTTCCTGCGCGACCAGGCGCCCGGCGCCGATGCGCTGTACATCCTGGGCGACCTGTTCGAGGCCTGGATCGGCGACGACACGCCCTCACCCGCCGCCGATGCGGTGGCCGACGCACTGAAGGCACTCTTCGACAGCGGCGTGCCGGTGTACTTCATCCGCGGCAACCGCGATTTCCTGCTCGGCGAGGACTATGCCCGCCGCGCCGGCCTGCGCATCCTGCCCGACCCCTGCGTGATCGAACTGTACGGCCGCCCGGTGCTGCTGCAGCACGGCGACCTGTTGTGCACCGACGACATTCCCTACCAGCAGTTCCGCGCGCAGACGCGCGACCCGGCATTCCAGGCGCAGTTCCTGTCGCAGCCGCTGGCCGCGCGCATCGCCTTCGCGCAGAAGGCGCGTGATGCCAGCCAGGCACGCCAGGCGGAAATGAAGCAGGGTGACCGCGCACAGTTCGAGACCGTCACCGACGTGGCCCCGGCCGAAGTCGATGCCACCTTCGTGCGCCACGGCGTGGATACGATGATCCATGGCCACACCCATCGCCCGGCGGTGCACACGCTGCAGGCCGGTGGACGCACCTGCACCCGCATCGTACTGGGCGACTGGTACGAACAGGGATCGGTGCTGCGCGTGGATGCCGGCGGCTGGTCGCTGGATACGCTCGCGCGCGAATGATGGATCGCAGGGTGCCAACCAGGGTTGGCATCTACCCGGGCAGGTGCACGCACCCGGGCAGACACCGCCCCTGGCCGGCGCCTGGCCTCAGCGGAAGCCCGCGATGGTGGCCTTGGTATTGACCAGCACGCGCTGGTTGTCGGCGGTACTGGCGTTGCCCATCGGGATGCCGTTGTAGCTGATGTTCGGGTTGGACCAGTAGTTCAGGCGCGGGCAGCTGCGGGTGCAGTTGTAGGCCATGATCGTGCGCCAGCCGGTGCCGCTGGACGGCTCATAGCGATAACCATGGCCATAGGCGTACGGCGAGGTGCTCGGGTCGGTGGCGATATCATGCCGTGCACTCTGCAGGTGGCCGATCTCGTGCGCGAACGAGTAATAGCCTGTCGCGCAATCCCAGTACACCGCCGCGAAGGCGGTGGAAGCCGTCGAGCCTATGCCCGAGGCCAGGCCACAGTACGCACTGTTGTTGATCAGCAGCACGCCCACGTCCGCCGTGTAGGTGTTCCGGCTGGTGTGGATGCTGTCCATGTAGCCGTCGCTGGTGCCACGGAAGCGGGCCAGATCAGTATCGAAGCTGCCCGATTCGGTGTAGTTGGTGGTCTCGTAGCGGGCCAGCTGCATGGTGATGCCCACGTTGCTGTTGACATACCCCTGGTTGGACTCGGCCACGGCCAGCTGCACCAGCGACTGCATGTTGCCGCCATAGGCCGCCACGGCCGCATTGGTCGCCACCACCAGCACGCGGATGGTGGCCGGGGTGCCGGACGACGCCTGTGCGGTACCGATGCGATCGTTGGCGCCCATCGGGATTTTCGGCAGCTGGTTGTAGTCGGCCGGATGGTCGGCCGGCATCCGCGATTCGTCCACTTCCACCAGCACGTGGCGGTTGCCCAGCGGGCGCAGGCGATAGAGCTTGCCGTCCTTGCGGATCGACCCAGTGATGGTGTCGCCCGAGCGCACCAGGATCAGCGAATTGCCCGGATCGTCCTGGCCATTGGACGTGGCAGCGGTCAGCTTGTCCGAAGGGGAGCGGAACTGGCCGTACCAGATGCTGCCGCCATCGGGCAGCGCCTCCACCTTGCTGCGCACCGCCTGCACGCGCCGGCCGAGCAGTTCGAACTCGAGCTGCGGCTGCGCGGTGGCAGCTGCATCGACACGCACTTCCTGTACCGTCGCGGTGGACGGGGTGGCCAGCAGCTTGCCCAGCGCGGGCTCACTGTTTGCCGATGCACGGCTGATGACCGTCACTGGCTCGAACAACGGTGCCGCCTGCGCGGCCGCTGCCACCGACAAACCCAACACCAGGCCACCTGCCGCTTTGCCAATCGATCTGGACAACATTGCGTCGCTCCTTGAATGATGTGAACAGCGTTGATGCAGCACGCCCGGGTTTGCCGGGTTTGGCCATATGGCCTGCGTGGGCCGTGTGAATTCAATAGAAGACGGAGATGAAAATCAGGAACTGTGATCCACCGCATCTACGTTAATTAAGGTCAAAAGCGTCACTACACTTCGCCAATACACCGCTTTCGCGCTACCGTGACGTAGCCACGACGGGACATGCACATGGCTCCATCGCAGGACACGGACGAAGATGTCGGCTTGCTGCGGATAGGCCTGTTCTTCGATGGCACCCGCAACAACGCACACAACCTGGCACGCGGTCGCCCCCGGGTTCCGCAGCCACGTCCGGCGCAGCTGCGTGCGGATGACGATTCGACCTACCAGAGCCGGCTGACCAGCAGCTACGACAACGGCCTGACCAACATCGCACGCCTGCAGCAGCTGTATCCGGACAGCCGCCGCGATGCGATGGCCACACCTTCGCTGTCGATCTACGTGGAAGGCGTGGGCACCCGCGACGATGCCGACGACGACCTGATCGGACTGGCGTTCGGCATCGGCGCCAGTGGTGTGCGCGCCAAAGTACGGCGTGCGCTGCAGGTGCTGCTGCCGGCGGCACTGGCCGAGCTGTCCGCACGCTGGCAGCCACCGCTGCGTAGTGTGCAGGTGGATCTGTTTGGCTATTCGCGCGGCGCTGCCTCGGCACGTGACATCGGCAACCAGCTGCAGGGTTGGGACGGCACGCGGTGGCGGCAGCTGCTGCAGGCCTCGGGCCTTGCCTGTGCAACCGACTTCGCCCCGGCCACGCCGGTGCTTCGCTTCATCGGTCTGTTCGACACCGTGGTCGCGGTCAATGGCGGCCGCGCCGAGGAACAGCCGCAACTGGCGCTGCGCAGTGGCATCGCACGCCACGTCGTGCAGCTCACCGCGCGTGATGAACATCGCCAGCACTATGCACTGACCAGCGTGGCGCCGCCGTTCACCGAGATTGCCCTGCCCGGCGTGCACGCCAACATCGGTGGCGGCTACAACCAGCTCGACGAAGGGCCCAAGCTGCTCAGTCGCCCGCGCCGGCAGTTGCTGCGCCGCCCCGCGGTTGCCGACTACCAGATTCCTCCACTGGCGATGCTGCAGGCCACCACGGCCTATGCTGAAACACAGGCCGATGCCGAACGCTGGCGACAGCAGCTGGGCGTGGACGAGAAGGAAATCTGGGTGGATGTCTGGCACCAGTGGCAGCAGCAGCGACGCGCCGGCAGCCGCAGCGTGCTGTTGTCACCGGTGCTGTATGTGACCGCCGCCGTGGTACTGCGCCGGCCCATCGACTGGCGTTACCAGCTGATCGCACTGCAGGTGATGCAGCAGCAGGCCATCGATGCCGGCGTGCGATGGACTGCAAATGCCGCCGAGGTTCCCGGCTGGGAACTGCCGTCCGCCCTGCGGCCTATCGCACGGCGCCTGGTGGCCGGACAGCCACTGACGGCGACACAGGAGGCGCTGCTGCGTCGGCGCTACCTGATGCAGTCGGCGCACTGGAACTTCGATGCGCTGGGCGACACCGCACTGACCTACGCCGCCGATGCCGGCGTCAGCGAACTGCCGTACCGGCCCGGGCCGGGGTTGTTCTACATCAACCGGCCGACCGTGGATGGCAAGCGGGTGGTCCTGCCCAACGCATGACGCGCATCCACGCATGGCGTGGATCTACTGGTGCAGCCAGATGAAGTAGATCCACGCCATGCGTGGATGCCGCCAACCGGCGCGGCTCAGCCCGCCTGTTCGATCAGGTTGGCCAGCTCATCCGCATCGAACCCGGCCAGCAGGCGCGCTTCCATGTTGAACGGTCCGTGCAGGTAGCCGCCGGCGTACTCCACCAGCAGTTCCTTGAAACGTGCACGCGGTTCGACGCCGGCACGGTCACAATACCAGCGGTACCAGCGCGAACCGGCAGCCACATGTGCCACTTCCTCGCGCAGGATCACTTCCAGCACATCTGCGGTCTCGCCATCACCGACATTGCGCAGTTTCTCGATCATGCCGGGCGTCACGTCCAGGCCGCGCGCTTCCAGCACGCGCGGCACCAGCGCCATGCGTGCCAGGCCATCGTGCGCGGTCTTTTCGCACATTTCCCACAGGCCGTTGTGCGCGGGGAAGTCGGCGTAGTCGTGGCCATGCACCTGCAGGCGCTCGCGCAGCAGCATGAAATGCCGCGATTCGTCGTCGGCACAGCTGACCCAGTCGGCATGAAACGCCGACGGCAGGCCACGGAAGCGGTACACCGCGTCCCAGGCCAGGTCGATCGCGTTGAGTTCGATATGGGCGATGGCGTGGATGAAAGCGGCCCGCCCCTCCACGCCACCCAGTCCGCGCCGCGGAACTTCGCGCGGATGCACCAGCATCAGCTGCGCTGGCCGGCCCGGCATGCGGATCGGTTCCGGCGGTGGCGCATCGGCCGCCACCTTCAGGCGACCGGCACGGAACGCGGCCGCATACGCCTGGGTCAGCGCAACCTTGCGCAGCGGGTCGGCTTCGGCCAGGCACTGCTGCGCTGCGCGCAGCAGGTCGCCACCAACGTCGGGTACATCGACCACGCCTGATCCTCAGGCGCGGCGCTTGTGCTTGGCATCGTCCGAACGCAACTGCTGGATGCGCTCGAAGTAGCCCGGCTCGATACCGGTCGGGTAGTGGCCGTTGAAGCAGGACGAATCGAAGCTGCGCAGCGCCGGGTTGCCTTCGCTCACCGCCGCTTCCATGTCTTCCAGGTCCTGGTAGATCAGCCAGTCGCAGCCCAGGTGGGCCTCGATCTCTTCCACCGTGCGGTTGTGCGCGACCAGCTCTTCAGCCGCCGGCATGTCGATACCGTAGATGTTCGGGTAGCGCACCGGCGGCGCGGCGCTGGCCAAGTAGACCTTGCGCGCGCCCGCGTCACGGGCCATCTGCACGATCTGCTGGCTGGTGGTGCCACGCACGATCGAATCGTCCACCAGCAGCACCACGCGGTTGCGGAACTCAAGGTGGATCGGGTTGAGCTTGCGACGCACCGACTTCACGCGTTCGCCCTGCCCCGGCATGATGAAGGTACGGCCGATGTAGCGGTTCTTGATGAAGCCTTCGCGGTACTTCACGCCGAGCACGTTGGAGATCTCAAGCGCAGCGTCGCGCGAGGTATCCGGGATCGGGATGATGGTGTCGATGTCATGATCCGGGCGCAGGCGCAGGATCTTCTCGCCCAGCTTGATGCCCATGCGCATGCGCGCCTTGTGCACCGAGACATTGTCGATCATCGAGTCCGGGCGCGCGAAGTACACGTATTCGAAGATGCACGGGGTGTGCTCGGCCGGCTCGGCGCAGATCTCCGAGAACAGCTCGCCGCGCGCGGTGATGACCAGTGCCTCGCCCGGCTGCACGTCGCGCACGCGCTGGAAGCCCAGCACATCCAGCGCGGCCGACTCGGACGCCACGATGTACTCGTCACCCTCGGCATGGCTGCGCTTGCCAAGCACCAGCGGGCGGATTCCATGCGGGTCGCGGAAGGCGACCAGGCCCAGGCCCAGCACCACGCTGACCACTGCATAGCCACCCTTGCAGCGGCGGTGCACGCCGGCCACCGCGCGGATGGCCGCTTCCGGGCTGAGCTGGCGCTGCTGTTCCAGTTCGTAGGCGAACACGTTCAGCAGCACTTCGCTGTCCGAATCGGTGTTGACGTTGCGGCGGTCCTGTTCGAACACCTGCTGGCGCAGCACCTCGGTGTTGATCAGGTTGCCGTTGTGGGCCAGCGCGATGCCGTACGGCGAATTGACGTAGAACGGCTGCGCCTCGTCCATGCCTTCCGAACCGGCGGTCGGGTAGCGCACGTGGGCAATGCCCACGCTGCCTTCCAGGGTGGACATGGTGCGGGCATCGAACACATCGCGGACCAGGCCGGTGGCCTTCTGCACGCGCAGGCGGCTGCCGCTGGCGGTGGCGATGCCCGCCGCATCCTGGCCACGGTGCTGGAGGACGGTCAAGCCGTCATACAACTGCCCGGCGACGTTCTGGTTGCCGACGATTCCGACGATGCCACACATGATGCGAGGTCTCCGCTGGGCTGTGCCCAGTTACAAGGAAGGTGGCCGTACCTGGCCGCGGTGGTCGCCGCGCACGCGGTCGACGTTGGCCGGATCGCCCGGCTCGATACTGTCCGGCAGTGCAGGAGCATCCGGGCGCACTTCCGCCGGATCGTAGGAATCGCCCTGTTCCGCTTTCGCAGGCCGCAGCCATCCGCTGCCTGCCACTACCTGGTTGAGGATGCCATTATCGCCTGCCGCGCCCGGCTTTCCCAACCCGGCGCCTGCGTTCTTGCCCAACTCCATCAATGCAGATGGGGACAGCGCGTCGGTCGGCAAGGCCTTGGGCAGCAGATCGGCCCCGGGAACCTCCCAGTGCGGCAGCTTGCTGTTCATCCAGGCAACGGTGGGGTTCAGCAGTGGCCGCACCGCCGAGCGCTGCCAGGAGGGCTCGGCAGTCAACGGGGTGAAACTGCCCAGCAGCAGCAGGATCGCGGCGATCAGGCCGCCCCGCACGGCGCCCAGCACCCCGCCCAGCAGGCGGTCCAGGCTGGTCAGCATGCTGCGGTGGACCAGAGCCTTGATGACCATGCCGATCACCGCAACCACGATCATCACGCCGATGCCGACGCCCAGGTAGCCGCCGACGAAGTGTTCGCCACCGGGGGCCGCCGGGGCAGCCCACCAATGGGCGGCATCATTGCCGAAGGCGAAGGCCGCCCACGCGGCCAGCAGCCACGACAGGGTGCCAATGACGATGCCGACGAAGCCGCGCAGCATCCCCAGCAGGGTGGAGGCGGCGATCACGATCAGCAGCACCACGTCGATCATGGCGCCCCGCTCCTTCGGCGGCGCTGGCAACGCGGCTGCGCGTGGGTCATGGGTGCGGCCGGACCATGCCGGCGACGCCGACCTTGGCGGCGACCTGCGCCTTCAGCTGCTCGGCATCGCCACGGTTGGCCACCGGCCCGACGCGGACGCGATGCAGGGTGCCCTTGTCCGTACGCACCTGCTCGACGAAGGCGCTGAAACCGGCGGCACGGACCTTGTCGCGCAGGGCGTTGGCATCGTTGGCCTGGCCGAACGCGCCCAGCTGCACGGCAAAGCCGACGCCGCTGGCGGCCGGTGCTGCCGGCGTGGCCGGGGCCGTTGCCGGCTTGCTGGCGGTGGCCTCCGGCTTCGGCTCGGGCTTCGGGGTTTCGGGCTTCGGCGCCGGCTTCGGCGGCTCGGGCTTGGCCGCCGGAGTGGTCGTTGCAGTCGGCGTACTCGGCGGCAGACTTTCACTGCGCACCGGGTTGCTGCTGGCCGACGGCGCGGTGGCGGCGGATGGGGTACTGGCGCTCGGCGTAGCCGGTGTCGGGGTGGCTGCCACCGGGGCGCTGCTGTCCGCTGCGGCATCCAGGGTGATCACTTCGGCCTTCACATCGGCACGGATCTTCACCGCCTGCAGGCGGGCGGCCTCGGCCTGTGCACGGTCGGCATACGGCCCCACGCGCACGCGCCATGCCTGGCGGCCGTTGATGGTCGCCGTTTCGGCGAAGCCCGGCAGCTGCGAGCGCTGCAGGTAGGCGATCACCGCGTCGGCGTCGGCCTTGCTGCCGTAGGCACCGAAAGTAACCGCATAGTTGCCGGCGGCGACCGTCGGCGAGGTGTCCACGGTCGGCGGAGTGGCCGGCGTGGCGGCGTCCTGCAGCGGCTTGGCCTGCCCGGTCTGCAGGCCGGTGGCACCACCGGCCGGAGCCACCAGCGGTAGTTCACGGGTTTCGAACTGGCCATCGGCCGGCGCGTCCGGCGCGGCGATCGGCACCGAGGCCACACCGCTGTCCGGTGCAGGTCCCTTGACCAGCATCGGCAGGAAAATCACGGCCAGTGCGACCAGCACGATGGCACCAATCAGACGCTGTTTCAGAGGCGTATCCACGTGAGGCGGCAACTGTCCGGAGGTTGCGGTCGATTATACGGGTGCCGGACCGGACGGCGTCGGGATTGGCTGAACGTGGCTCAGGCGTTGCGCTGCAGCCACTGCAACGCGGCGGCGGCGGTATGGAAGGAGCCAAACACCAGTACGCGGTCACCGCGCTCGGCCCGATCCAGTACCTGCGCCAGCGCCTGCTCGACCGAAGCGGCCAGCTGCGCGCTGCCAGCATCGGTCTCGGCCAGGCGCGCCTGCAACCGGGCGGCACTCTGGCCGCGCGGACCGTCCAGGCCGGCAAGGGTCCACTCGCCAACCACGCCCTGCAATGCCTGCACCACACCCACCGCGTCCTTGTCCTGCAATGCGGCATACACCGCCAAGGTGCGCCCGGCCGACGCTTCGGCCTTCAGCGCGCGGGCCAGCTGGCCCGCCGCCTGCGGGTTGTGCCCGACGTCGACGCGGATCTGCACGCCATCTCGCTCGAACGCCTGCAGCCGACCCGGGATACGCGCCGCCGCGATACCAGCGGCCCACGCCGCGCGCGGCACCGGCTTGTCCAGCGCGCGCAGCGCAGCGATGGCGGCACCCGCATTGGCCAGCTGGATCGGCCCGGCCAGCGCCGGGGTTGGCAGTTCCATGCGCAGGCCAACGTCCCGCCAGCGCCAGCGCTGGGCATCGATCGGCTCGTAGAAATAGTCGCTGCCGCCGCGGATCGCGTTGGCACCCACCAGGTAGGCCCGTGCGAGCACGCTCGACGGCGGGTCGGTCTCACCCAGGATCACCGGCTTCCAGCCACGGATGATGCCGGCCTTCTCGGTGCCGATTGCTTCGCGGTCTTCGCCCAGCCATTCGGCATGGTCGATGTCCACAGTGGTGATCACGGCCACATCGGCGTCGACGATGTTGACCGCATCCAGGCGACCGCCCAGACCCACTTCCAGAACCGCCAGGTCCAGCCCGGCGTCGGCGAACAGCTGCAGCGCGGCCAGCGTGCCGTACTCGAAATAGGTCAGCGTGGTCTCGCCGCGTGCGGCCTCGACGGCGTTGAACGCAGCAACCAGCGCCGCATCGTCCACGTCCTGGCCGTCGATGCGCACGCGCTCGTTGTAGCGCAGCAGGTGCGGCGAGGTGTACGCGCCGACCTTCCAGCCGGCGGCACGTGCAATGGCTTCGATGAAGGCGACGGTCGAGCCCTTGCCGTTGGTGCCACCAACCACGATGGTGCGCTTGCCCGGCGCCCCCAGGCCCATCGCGGTGGCCACGGCGCGCACGCGCTCCAGGCCCATGTCGATGGTCGCCGGGTGCTGGCGTTCAATGTAGTCCAGCCAGTCGGCCAGGGTGGTCGGGGTGTTCGTCACGGCAGGGGTTCCAGCAGAAGCAGGTGGTTCGGGAATCAGAGGGCGCGGTGCTTGGCTTCGCCGAAGAACGGCGTGTGGTGGGCGCAGTCGTTCAGGCGCACCACTTCCAGGCTGTCCAGGTCGGCGCCTTCGAGCAGGTTGAGCGTGGTCGGTGCCTGGCGGAAGGTCCACAGCCGGGAAAGCGGCAGGCCCAGCACCTTGCACAGGATCACGCGGTTGACCGCATCGTGCGCAACCACCAGCAGGGTGTCGTGCTCGCCGAGGCCTTCGGTGGCGCGGGCCAGGCCACGCCAGCTGCGCTCCAGCACCAGGCGCAGCGATTCGCCGCCGGGCATCAACACCGTATCCGGCTCCTCGCGCCAGGCCTGCAGGCGCGACGGATCCTTCTCGTGGATCTCGCTGGCCAGCAACCCTTCCCATTCACCGTGGGCGATTTCCTGCAGCTCCGGCTCGGTCAGCAGCATGTCGGCGCGGGCGGCGCCAAGCGCCAGCTGCGCGGTCCGCTGCGCGCGCGACAGCGGCGAGGCGACGGCACGGGTGATGTCCACCGAGGCCAGGCGGGCACCCAGGGCCTGGGCCTGGGCTTCGCCGATCGGCGAAAGCGGGATGTCGATCTGGCCCTGGTAGCGGCCTTCGGCGTTCCACGGCGTTTCGCCGTGGCGGGCAAGCAGGATGCGCATGCGTGCAAGGGGTCCTGGGGGGAGGAGGTTTCCGCGTTTCGTTCACATCCTGTGAAGCACGCGGAACAGGGATGATACCTGTTCGGCGCACCGGGCCGGGCCGGGCATGAAAAAACCCCGCGACGTGGGTCGCGGGGTTTCGGAATTCCCGGCCATCGGGTCGTGTTTGCCGGCCAGCGGCCGGCACTACCGCAACCGGTTTATTTCGCCAGGTTCAGTTCCTTCAGCAGCTGCGGCGCCGGCGCCACTTCCTGCATGATCCACTGCATGTAGCGGCTGTCGACGGCGATCATGCGGGTCATCACCGGGTCGAACACCCAGTTGGAGCTGACCGATTCCCAGTTGCCATCGAAGGCCAGGCCGACCAGCTTGCCGTTGGCGTCCAGCACCGGCGAACCCGAGTTGCCGCCGGTGATGTCCAGGTTGGACAGGAAGTTCACCGGCACCGAACCGATGCGCTTGTCTTCCAGGCCGCCGTAACGCTTGGCCTTGACCGCATCGAGCAGCGCCTTCGGCGAATCGAACGGATCTTCACCGGTCTCCTTCGCCGCCACGCCTTCCAGGGTGGTGAACGGGGTGTACGTCACGCCGTCCTTGCCATAGCCCATGACGTTGCCGAAGGTGATGCGCAGCGACAGGTTGGCGTCCGGGTAGACAAACTCACCCTGGCTCTTCTTGTAGTCGGCCACGGCCTGCAGGTACAGCGGGCGCGCGGTCAGCGATTCGCCTTCGCGGATCTTCTTCTGCTCTTCCTGCTTCAGCAGTGCCGGCATGACAGCCACGGCGTACTGGATGGCCGGATCGCTGCTGGCTTCAAACGCGGCACGGTCGGCCTTGAACCACTTCAGGCGTGCATCCAGGCTGCCCAGCTCGGTGCCCGACAGCTTGGCCACCACCGACTTCACCGCAGCGGCATCGCTGCCGGCCAGCCACTTGTTCAGCACGTCATTGTCGCGCTGCGCGGCCGGCAGGGCCACGTACTGCTCCAGCCAGTAGGCCTGCAGCTGCTGGTCCATCTTCGCCACGTAGCGACGATCCATCTGCTTCAGGCCACCTTCGATGGTGGTCAGGTCGCGTTCCTGGTAACCGGCTTCGCGTTCGGCATCCGGCTTGCTGCGCTCGATCGACAGGCGGTACAGGGCGATCGCCGCGCCAACGGCCGAGGTGTTGTTGAACTGGCCGACGAACAGGTCGCGTTCGCGGGTGGCCTTGCTGGTATCCAGATGCTTGAGCAGCTGCGCGTGTGCGGCCAGGGCCGGCTTGCCGGCAGCGCCCTGCTTCTTCAGCCACGCCAGCACGGCGGCTTCTTCAGCCTGCTTCTGGCCAGCGGCGTCGATGCGCTTGAAGCCTTCCAGCTGGCCCAGGTAGTTCTTGGCCACGTTGTTCATGCTGGCGGCGGTGGCGGCGTACTTCACCTTGACGTCGGCGTCGGCCTTGCCGGCGTCGGCGATCAGCTTCAGCACCGCGTTGTAGTGCTTGGCGATGGTCGGGTAGGTGAAGCTGGCGGTTTCGTTGAACTCACCGGCCAGCGCGTAGCGGTTGGTGCGGCCCGGGTAGCCGGCCACCATCACGAAGTCGTCGGCGCCCAGCGGCTGGTCGGCGAACTTCAGGAAGTGCTTGGGCTGGTACGGCACGTTGTCGGCGGCGAAGGCGGCCGGCTTGCCGTCCTTGCCGACGTAGGCGCGGTAGAACGAGAAATCGCCGGTGTGGCGTGGCCACATCCAGTTGTCGACGTCGCCGCCGAACTTGCCGACGCTGCCCGGGGGCGCGTAGACCAGGCGCACATCCTTGATTTCCATGTTGCGGAACAGGCGGTAGGTGTTGCCGCCGGAGAAGCTGTACAGGCGGCAGCGGAAACCGGCATCGGCCTCACAGGCGGCAACCTGGGCCTTGTCGAAGGCGTCCAGCGCGCGGCTGCGGGCCAACGGGTCATTGCCGGCGGCGGCGATGGCGGCCTTGGCCTGGGCGGTGACGTCGGTGATCTGGTCGAGCACGAACACGCGGGCGTTCGGGCCGGCGCTCAGTTCGTCCTTCAGGGTCGGCGCGTTGAAGCCGTCCTTGATCAGGTTCTTCTGCGCGGTCGAATTCAGCTGGATGGCGCCATACGCGCAATGGTGGTTGGTGACCACCAGACCCTGCGGCGAGACGAAGCTGGCGGTGCAGCCGCCGAGGGCGACGACCGCGCCCATCGGGTCGCCGGTCAGGTTGGACAGCTGCTGCGGGGACAGCTTCAGGCCGGCCTTCTGCAGCGGGCCGGCGATTTCCGGCAGCTGCTGCGGCACCCACATGCCTTCAGCGGCATGGGCGACCTGGGCCAGCCCGAGGCTGGCGACGATGGAAAATGCAAGCAGGTTCGAGCGCATGGAGCGGCCCCTGGTAGTGGAACCCTCGATTGTAGCCCGCCGCCCTGCCCCGGCCCGAACCCCGGAAGTCATGCAATCAGGTGCCTCCACCGTTCAGCGTTTCCATTGCGATCGGTCAGAGGCGAGAGGCCAGGCCGATGCAGGACACGCCGTAAACCCCGCTCCGCGGCCCGGCCCAGCCGCTGGCGGCTGTGCGTTCTGGCGCTTGCGAAGCAGTGCTTCGCGAGCAAAGCGCCCTCACCCATGGGGGCTCGGTCGCGCCATCCATGGCGCTCACGGTCCTGCATCGGCCTGGCCTCTCGCCTCCCCACAGTCCCCTGGCCTCGGACGGTAGCGCCGAGCCATGCCCGGCGAGCGAAGCGGCGCTGCTGTTTGCAGCACGTTCGAAACGCCCGTCGGCGCATGCCTTTCGTTCCGCCAAAGCACCCGCAGCGCAACATGGGAATTCCGTCCGGCACCCTATAATCCGCGCTTTCCCCCTGATGAGTTCCACCCCGATGGCGCAGCAAACGATGAAGGCCCTGGTCAAGCGCGAAGCAGCCAAGGGCATCTGGCTGGAAGAAGTTCCGGTGCCGACCCCCGGCCCGAACGAGGTCCTGATCAAGCTGGAGAAGACCGCGATCTGCGGTACCGACCTGCACATCTACCTGTGGGACGAGTGGAGCCAGCGCACCATCAAGCCGGGCCTGACCATCGGCCACGAATTCGTCGGCCGCGTCGCCGCGCTGGGCTCGGCAGTGACCGGCTATGAGATCGGCCAGCGCGTCTCGGCCGAAGGCCACATCGTCTGCGGTCATTGCCGCAACTGCCGGGGCGGCCGCCCGCACCTGTGTCCGAACACCGTCGGCATCGGCGTCAACGTCAACGGCGCGTTCGCCGAATACATGGTGATGCCGGCCAGCAACCTGTGGCCGATCCCGGACCAGATTCCGTCGGAGCTGGCCGCGTTCTTCGATCCTTACGGCAACGCCGCGCACTGTGCGCTGGAATTCGATGTGATCGGGGAGGACGTGCTGATCACCGGTGCCGGCCCGATCGGCATCATCGCCGCCGGCATCTGCAAGCACATCGGCGCGCGTAACGTAGTGGTGACCGACGTCAACGACTTCCGCCTGAAGCTGGCCGCCGACATGGGCGCTACCCGCGTGGTCAACGTGGCCAACCAGTCGCTGAAGGACGTGATGAAGGAACTGCACATGGAAGGCTTCGACGTGGGCCTGGAAATGAGCGGCAACCCGCGCGCTTTCAATGACATGCTCGACTGCATGTACCACGGCGGCAAGATCGCCATGCTCGGCATCATGCCCAAGGGCGCCGGCTGCGACTGGGACAAGATCATCTTCAAGGGCCTGACCGTGCAGGGCATCTACGGCCGCAAGATGTACGAGACCTGGTACAAGATGACCCAGCTGGTGCTGTCCGGCTTCCCGCTCGGCAAGGTGATGACCCACCAGCTGCCGATTGACGATTTCCAGAAGGGCTTCGACCTGATGGAAGAAGGCAAGGCCGGCAAAGTGGTATTGAGCTGGAACTGATCCGCCCCACGGTAGCGCCGGGCCATGCCCGGCGTCACCGGAATGAAAAAGGCGCCCGATGGGCGCCTTTTTCCAATGCGTGCCAGGCAAGCTTGGCACCTACCGTAACGCCTGCGGCGTTACTTGCCGACGGCCACGCTCAGCATCACCCGGCTGTGGGCCAGCTTGCCGGAGTTGTCGCGGCCGTTGCCGTCGGTGCCGTAGTAGCCGAGGCCGACGTTGAACAGGCCGAACTGGCGTTCGACGCCGACGTTCCAGTCGGTATAGTCCTTGGCGATGCCGTCCTCGAAGGTGCTGCGGCCGACGTTGGCATTCAGGGTGAAGTCTTTCGGCAGGCCCCAGCTGCCGCCCAGGCCGAAGTACCAGCCATCGGTGCTGCTGTTCCAGACATCGTTGGTGTAGGCCACCGTCAGCTTGTAGGTCTCATCCAGCGTGGTGGTGGTGATCAGCTCGTTGTAGTTCAGCTCGCTGGCACCGAGGTAGGTGTAGCGGTTCAGCAGGGCGTCGAAATTGACGCGGGGCGTGACGTCAACGCCATAGCCGATCTGGTAGTCGACCTCGGTGCTCGGGTCGCCCGGACCGAAGTCGACGCCCGAACCCCAGACACCGGCATACAGGCCGACCGGCGAGGTGTAGGTGAACCCCGCCTGCAGGGTCGGCTTTTCGTCGGTCTGTGAGACACCACGGAACAGGTAATCGGAAACGGCGGTGACGTCCCAGCTGTACGGCGATTCGTCTTCCTGGGCACTGGCGGTGAACGGGGCGGCCATGGACAGGGCAGCGGCAATGGCGAGGCAGGCACGGGCGTGCTTCATGAGCGTCTCCGGTGGGGGCGGTGGCGTGGCGCGGAAGGCGGGGCGGCCGGAGCGGGACAGCGCCGGTTCACGAATTTTTAACCCGTTTGCTATTGCGATGCAACATGTGACCGCTGTGGTGACGCCGCAACTGCGCCGGTTGGCAAGCGGCGATGCCCGGTAGAATCAGCGGTTTCCCCGCTCAGAACCGTGCCCACGCCATGACCGACCCCTCCTCCGCCCTGACCCGCCACTACGCCGAGGAACTGGACGCCATCCGCGCCCAGGGCCTGTTCAAGTCCGAGCGGATCATCACCAGCCCGCAGTCGGCCGAGATCACCCTCGACGACGGCCGCACGGTGCTGAATTTCTGTGCCAACAACTATCTGGGCCTGGCCGACCACCCGGACCTGATCCAGGCCGCCAAGGACGCGCTGGACAGCCACGGCTTCGGCATGGCGTCGGTGCGCTTCATCTGCGGCACCCAGGACCTGCACAAGCAGCTGGAGAAGCAGATCGCCGATTTCTTCGGCAAGCAGGACACCATCCTTTACGCGGCCTGCTTCGATGCCAATGGCGGCCTGTTCGAGCCACTGCTTGGCGAGAATGACGCGATCATTTCCGACGCACTGAACCATGCGTCGATCATCGACGGCGTGCGCCTGTGCAAGGCCAAGCGTTTCCGCTACGCCAACTGCGACATGGCCGACCTGGAAGCCCAGCTGCAGGCCGCCGATGCCGCCGGCTGCAAGACCAAGCTGATCACCACCGACGGCGTGTTCTCGATGGACGGCTTCATCGCGCCGCTGGACGAGATCACTGCGCTGGCGAAGAAGTACAACGCGCTGGTGCACATCGACGAATGCCACGCCACCGGTTTCCTTGGCGCCACCGGCCGCGGTTCGGCCGAGGTCAAGGGCGTGCTGGAGAAGATCGACATCATCACCGGCACCCTGGGCAAGGCCATGGGTGGCGCACTTGGCGGCTTCACCTGCGCCAGCGCCGAAGTGATCGAACTGCTGCGCCAGCGCTCGCGCCCGTACCTGTTCTCCAACTCGCTGCCGCCGCACGTGGTGGCCGCAGGCATCAAGGCATTCGAAATGCTGGCCGCCGCCGACGACCTGCGCAGCACGCTGGCCGAGAACACCGCCTACTTCCGCGAAAAAATGACCGCGGCCGGTTTCGACGTGAAGCCGGGCGTACATCCGATCAGCCCGGTGATGCTGTACGACGCGCCGCTGGCACAGAAGTTCGCCGAGCGCCTGCTCGAAGAAGGCATCTACGCGATCGGTTTCTTCTTCCCGGTGGTACCCAAGGGCCAGGCGCGCATCCGCACCCAGATCAGCGCCGCGCACAGCCGCGAGCATCTGGACCGCGCGATCGATGCATTCACGCGCATCGGCGTCGAACTGGGCATGGTCAAGGGCTGACCGCACCGGGGTCGGATCCCCTGGGGTAGCGCCGGGCCATGCCCGGCGATTTCCCGAAAGCCGCGCCATGCGCTCGCCGGGCACGGCCCGGCGCTACCGAAATGACGCGCGACGCGCGTCACTTCTTTTTCTTCTTGCCCTTCGGCTCGTCCTTGCTGGCCACCACCACCGGCTTGGCGGCGGCATCCTGGCCATTGCCCTTGGCTACGCGGATACCGTTGGCCTTCATCCAGGCATCGAACTCATCGGCGGTCATCTTCTTGTCGCCGTTGCTCATCAGGAAGCGGTAACTGCCGCGACCATCCAGCTCCGGGGTCTTCACTTCCACCACCGGGGTCTCGGCCGGCGTTTCCGCCTTGGCCACCTTCTTGTGGCCACCACAGGCGCTCAGCAGCACCATCGGCAGAAGCAGGCCTGCGCAGCGCAGGGTTTGATTGAGGGTCAGGTGGTACATGGCAGGCTCCGTTCGGGATATTCGACAGCCAGGCGCCCCCTACGCCTGGAACGGCGGCCGGCAAACGCCGGCCACGGGCGATGATCAGCCCGGTGCAGCGGCCCCCAGCCGCTGCTGGTCGCTGACCTGCAGGACCCGCCACTGGCCCTTGCCGAGATCGCCGAGCTGCAGCCCGCCGATCGCGACCCGGACCAGGCGCAGCACCTGCAGGTCGAAGGCCGCCAACAGGCGGCGGATATGGCGATTGCGGCCCTCGTCGAGGACCACCTCCAGCCATGCGGTCTTGTCGCCACTGCGCAGTACGCGCACGGCACGGGCGGCGAGGAACTCGCCTTCGTCCTCCACGCCGGCCCGCAGTGCCGCCAGCGTGGCGTCATCGGGCAGGCCATCAACCTGCACGTGGTAGGTCTTGTCCGGCCCGGTCTGCGGGTCGGTCAGGCGCGCCGCCCACTGCGGATCGTTGCTGAACAGCAACAGCCCTTCACTGGCCTTGTCCAGGCGCCCGACCGGCGCGATCCACGGCAGCCCCGCGCCATCGAAACAGCGGTAGACGGTGTCGCGGCCGCGCTCGTCCTGCGCGGTGGTCACTACCCCGCGCGGTTTGTTGAGCATCAGGTACAGGCGCTGTGGCGCGCCCATGGGCTGGCCATCGACCTCGATCGGCGGCACCGGCTGGCCAATCGGAAATTCCGGGTCGCGCACGATCCGGCCGGACACGCGTACGCGGCCTTCGGCAATCCAGCGCGCGGCCTCGCTGCGCGAGCACACGCCGGCCTTGGACAGTACACGCGCCAGGCCATGGCGGACACCGGCGGAAGCGGCAGCGGAAGTCGCACGCCCACGCGGTGCGTGGGAGCGGGCAGCGGGGGCAGCAGGTGGGCGGCGCGTGCGCAAGCCTCTGCTCCCCGCGGTGCTTATTTCTTGTCGACCGGCTTGGTCTCAGCCGGTGCTTCAGCCGCCGCCGGCGTGGCGGCCGGGGCCGGACGCGCCTTGACCACGCGCACACCGCGCGCCTTCATCCAGGCGTCGAACTCTTCGGCGGTCATGCGCTTGCCGTTCTGGCTCATGTCGAAGCGCCAGGGCGTGTTGTCGAATTCGGTCTGCGGCTTGTAGGCCGCCGGATCGTTCGGCTTCACCGCCGGTGCGCTAGGGATGGCCTTGGCGATGTTCTGGCAGCCGTCGATGCGCAGGCGCTGCAGCACCTGGTCCAGCGACTGCGACGGATCGTAGTTGCTGCTCAGCACACCGGCCGGCATGCCCAGCTGGTTGCCACGGATGTACAGCTCGTCGGCAACCGGCGCGATGGTCGTGGCCGGCAACGGCAGCGGCGAGGCGCTGGTGTTGACCGAGCAATCGACCGCAGCGTGGGCGGCGGGAACCAGGGCCAGCGCCAGGAAGGCGGCCGATGCAGAGCGCAGCATGAGGGGCATCCAGGAAAGGAAGGGACGCGGCGAGTTTAGCAATGCCGCGACAGCTTTCAAGCGCCACTTTCAATGAATACGGCAACTCATTGGTTTTAAGGATAAAAACCCGACGAACGGTTACTTGCAGACCACCAGATGCCTGGATTGAGTGCCGCAGAAACAACAAGACCCGGCCGAAGCCGGGTCCTGCTGTGTCCTACTGGCAGAGCGTCAGAACTTAGTTCTGGACGTTCAGCTCGGTACGACGGTTCTTGGCGCGACCTTCCGGGTTGTCCGAACCATCCGGGTTGGTGTTCGGAGCAATCGGACGGCTCTCGCCGTAGCCGATCGGGCCGACCAGGCGACCGGCGTCAACGCCGTTCTTGGTCAGGTAGTTGTACACGGCGGTGGCGCGACGCTCCGACAGCTTCTGGTTGTAAGCGTCGGTACCCTTCGAGTCGGTGTGACCGGCAACTTCAACGCGCAGATCCGGGTAACGCTTCAGGATCTCGGTGGCTTCGCTCAGGATCGCCACGGCGTCCGGACGCAGGTTCGACTTGTCGAAGTCGAAGTTGACGCCCTTCAGGTCGATGGAGACCGGCACCGGGCAACCGTCCGGACCGATGGTCTGACCCGGCTGCGAGTTCGGGCACTTGTCGTCGCAGTTGTTGACGCCGTCACCGTCGTCGTCCAGATCGGCGCAGCTCGGGGCAACCGGAGCCGGAGCCGGAGCAGCCGCGACCGGAGCCGGGCCCAGCGGGATCACGACGCCGACCGAAGCCAGCACGTCACCGAACCAGTCTTCGTTCGGAGCGGCAACGCTCTGGTCGTCGAAGTCAGCGCGGTAAGCCACTTCGGCGCGGACAGCAACGCGCTTTTCGAAGGTGGTCTGCAGGCCGACGCCCAGCTTGGCGGCAACGTTGCCGTCCTTACGCTGGCGCGGACCGTTGGCATTCAGCGCCGGGTACTCTTCTTCCGACTTCTGGTAGCCCAGGCCACCGACGATGTACGGGTTCCAGCCGCGGCCTTCCTTGATGAAGTGGCGACGCAGGTCCAGCGAGACGCCGTACTGCGACCAGTTCAGGTCCTTGTTCGAATCGAAGTTCGGGTTCTGATAGTTCAGCTCACCGTCCAGCGACCAGTTCGGGCTGATGAACTTGCCCAGGCCCAGGGTCACGAACGGAGCATCATTGGTCAGACGGTCGCTGTCCTGGAAGTTGAAGCCGGCCGAACCGGTCAGGTACCAGCGGTCATCGAACTCCTGCGCCGAAGCTGCCTGGGCGAAAGCCAGGCCGCCCAGCAGCGCGGCAGTAAGGATCTTCTTGTTCATTGAGTACAGCTCCTATTTCGGGGGTATGAAACCGGTAGAGGCATGGGCCAGCACAAGTGCGTCGATGTACGACAGCCGATTCAGCACGCCACCGCCGCGAACATTATGCTCAGGCGGGTGAAGGCCATGTTAACAGTCCCGTAACATGTGAAGTGTTGCGCCCGACCGTCCATCGGTCCGACGTTGAAACCCTATACAGGATGATGAAAATCCGCAAGACCCTCACGCTGCAAGGGTTTGACGGGGTTTAGGCGTTGGAAACGACACATTGCGCAGCGCGCTGCGATGAGCAGTTCAGCGTCTCTGCGAAAAGGTGAGGAACCTTATGATGGAAACCACGAACCCAGCCGGAGCCGTGATGAAAGCCGTCGCCCTGAGTCGTGAGTCCGCCCCCGCGCTGTGCGATATCCGCCTTCCTCCGCCGCTGCCTCCACGGGGGCGCGACCTGCTGGTGCGGGTCGAGGCGATTTCGGTCAACCCGGTCGACGGCAAGCAGCGTGCCAGCACGGATCCAGCCACGCTCCAGGCACCTCGCATCCTTGGCTGGGACGCGGCCGGCGTAGTGGAGGCGATCGGCGACGAGGCCAGCCTGTTCGCGTCCGGTGATGAGGTCTATTACGCCGGTGATGTCACCCGCCCGGGGTGCAACGCGCAGTACCAATGGGTGGACGAACGTCTGGTCGCGCGCAAACCCACCACGCTGGATTTCGCCGAGGCCGCGGCACTGCCGCTGACCACGCTCACTGCCTGGGAACTGCTGTTCGAGCGCATGCCCCTGCGGCTGGATGATTGCCGCCACGCCGGCCAGAACCTGCTGGTGATCGGCGGTGCGGGCGGCGTCGGCTCGATGGCGATCCAGCTGGCCCGCCATGCGGGTTTCGAGGTGATCGCCACTGCGTCGCGCGAAGCCTCGGCCGACTGGTGCCGGCAGATGGGTGCCCGGCACGTGATTGATCACCGGCAGCCGCTCCAGGCCCAGCTGCATGCGCTCGGCATCGACGCGGTGCAGGTCGCACTCAACCTGGCCGACACCGACCAGTACTGGGATGAGCTGGGCCAGCTGCTGGCGCCGCAGGGACATGTCGGGCTGATTGTCGAGCCACGTGGCCCGCTGCGCATCGGCGATCCCTACAAGGCCAAGTGCATCGGCATCCACTGGGAATTCATGTTCGCGCGCTCGCGCTTTGCCACCGCCGACCGCATCGAACAGCACCGCATCCTCAGCCGCGCCGCCAGCATGATCGATGCTGGCCAGCTGCGCGGCACGCTCAGTGAGTCACTGGGCACGATCAATGCGGCAAATCTGGACATTGCGCATCAGCGCCTGGCCAGCGGACGCACGGTGGGCAAGCTGGCACTGGTGGGCTGGGACGACTGAAGCGTCATGTAGAGCCGAGCCCATGCTCGGCTGGTGGTGCCAGGCAAAGCAGCCGAGCATGGGCTCGGCTCTACAGATTCCGCCTGTAGCGGCGGATTGGTCGGCATCTGTATCTATTGAAGTGACTGAATCGGGATTACGGTGGAAACAGATTCCTCTCCCCCGAGCCCACCCTGCCCACCGCCCTGCCCCTGCGCCTGCTGCAACTGATCACCGGCCTGTTCCTGTACGGCTTTGGTGCTTCGCTGATGATCCGTGCCGCCATCGGCGTGGCGCCGTGGGATGTGCTGTCACAGGGCATCGCCGCACAGACCCCGCTCTCGTTTGGCCTGGCCACCAATGTGATTGGCGCACTGGTGCTGCTGCTGTGGTGGCCGCTGCGGCAGAAGCCGGGCGTCGGCACCGTGCTCAACGTGATGCTGATCGGTCCCTCCGCGCAGTTCGGGCTGTGGCTGCTGCCGCCGGCCGTCGGCCTTGGCTGGCAACTGACGATGTTCTGCGCGGGCATGCTGCTGGTGGCATTGGCCACCGGCCTGTACATCGGCGCCCGCCTCGGCCCGGGTCCACGCGATGGCCTCATGACCGGCCTGCATGCCCGCACCGGCTGGGCGATCTGGAAGGTGCGCAGCCTCATCGAAGGCAGCGTGCTGCTGCTGGGCTGGTGGCTGGGCGGCAACGTCGGCCTCGGCACCCTCGCCTTCGCCCTGCTGATCGGCCCGCTGTGCGGCGTCACCCTGGGCTGGTTCGGGATCGGCCGCCGCCCGGTCGTGCCGACCGCAGGCCGACAACCACAATCGCCCTGAGTTGACCCGAATGCCGGCCAGCGGCCGGCACTACCGCCCCCCGAGTTCGTGGGCAGCGCTGCAGGCGCGATCCAGCGGCCCTTGCCCCGGCCGCCATTTCGCGGCACGCTTCGCGCTTCCGTACGCAAGCGTATCGACCATGTCGCCAGCCAACGAAAGCGCCTATCCCCATCTGTTCGCCCCGCTGGATCTGGGCTTCACCCAGCTGCGCAACCGCGTCCTGATGGGCTCGATGCACACCGGACTGGAAGATCGCGCCCGCGACTTCCCAAGGTTGGCGGCCTACTTCGCCGAACGCGCCGAGGGCGGCGTTGGCCTGATCGTCACCGGCGGCTTCGCACCGAACGTGGTGGGCTGGCTGAAGCCCTTTGGCGGCAAGTTGTCCTGGCCCTGGGAGGTACGCCCGCACCGGCAGCTCACCGCCGCCGCGCACCAGCACGGCGCGAAGATCTGCCTGCAGCTGCTGCACGCCGGCCGCTATGCCTATCACCCGCTGTCGGTGGCACCGTCGAAGCTGAAGGCGCCGATCAACCCGTTCACCCCGCGCGCGCTGTCGGCCAGTGGCGTCGAGCGGCATATCGCCGACTACGCGCGCAGCGCGAAGCTGGCCCGCGAGGCCGGCTACGACGGGGTGGAGGTGATGGGCTCGGAGGGCTACCTCATCAACGAGTTCATTGCCCCGCGCACCAACAAGCGCTCCGACCGCTGGGGTGGCGACGCCAACCAACGCATGCGCTTTGCAGTGGAGATCGTGCGCCGCATCCGCGAGGCCTGCGGCCCGGACTTCATCATCATCTACCGCCTGTCGCTGGTCGACCTGGTGGACGACGGCAGCAACTGGGACGAGATCGTGCAGCAGGCGCAGGCCATCGAGGCGGCTGGCGCGACGATCATCAATTCCGGCATCGGTTGGCACGAGGCGCGCATTCCGACCATCGCCACCTCGGTGCCGCGTGCGGCCTTCGCCGGTGTCACCGCCAAACTGAAACCGCATGTGACGCTGCCGCTGGTGGCGACCAACCGCATCAACATGCCCGACGTCGCCGAACGCATCCTCGCCGGCGGCGGCGCCGACATGGTGTCGCTGGCACGTCCGCTGCTGGCCGACCCGCAATGGCCCAACAAGGCCCGTGCAGGCCGCGCGGAAGCGATCAATACCTGCATCGCCTGCAACCAGGCCTGCCTGGACCACGTGTTCGAGAACAAGCTGGCCAGCTGCCTGGTCAATCCGCGCGCCGCGCACGAGACCGAACTGGTCTATCGCCCCACCCCCGCGCCGAAGAAGGTTGCCGTGGTCGGTGCCGGCCCGGCCGGCCTGGCCTGTGCCACTGTCGCGGCCCAGCGTGGCCACCAGGTCACCCTGTTCGATGCCCACGATGAGATCGGCGGCCAGTTCAACGTGGCCAAGCGCATCCCCGGCAAGGAAGAGTTCCACGAAACCCTGCGCTATTTCCGCCACAAGCTGGCCGAAACCGGCGTGCAGCTGCGCCTGAACACCCGCGCCGACGCGTCCAGCCTGGCCGGCTTCGACGAGGTGGTGCTGGCCACCGGCATCACCCCGCGCAAGGTCAGCTTCCCCGGCGCCGACCACGCCAAGGTGGTCAGTTATCTGGACGTACTGCTGGGCCGCGTCGAAGTGGGCGCCACTGCCGCGATCATCGGCGCCGGCGGCATCGGCTTCGACGTCGGCGAATTCCTCAGCCACGCTGGCGAGTCGCCGTCGCTGGACCCGCAGCGCTGGATGGCCGAATGGGGCGTGGACGCCAGCTTCGAGGCACGCGGCTCGCTGGGCCGGCCCGAGGTCGAGCCGTCACCGCGGCGCCTGTGGCTGCTGCAGCGCAGCGCCGGCAAGCCCGGCGCGCGACTGGGCAAGACCACCGGTTGGATCCACCGCGCCACACTGAAGGCCAAGGGCGTGCGCATGCTCGGTGGCGTCGAGTACCTGGGCGTGGACGATCAAGGCCTGCGCATCCGCGTGGAAGGCAGCGAACAGTTGCTGCCGGTAGACCATGTGGTGATCTGCGCCGGGCAGGAACCGAACCGCGCATTGCAGGCCGAACTGCAGGCCGCCGGCATCAACGCGCAGCTGATCGGCGGTGCCGACGTGGCCGCCGAACTGGACGCGAAGCGGGCAATCGACCAGGGCAGCCGGGTGGCCGCCACGCTCTGATGAGCGCCTGAATGGGGGACGGAATGTGATTTCCGTCACCTCCGTCGAACCTGAATGTCAAGCCGGGCGGTTCACGATGCGTTCGGCTATTCCCCCCTACCTTGCGCCATCTTTCCGCTCACCAGCCAGTTTCCGGTGAGCTGGCGTGGCCCCACCGATCAGTACTGATCGATTCTTTTTGGGGCTGCCCACGGGGCGGCCCCGATGGCCGCCTCCCCATGACGCCAAGTCGTACCCCGCCTCCTGTCGCCCCCGCGGCCGGAACCGGAAGGTGCGGCCCATACGGAGCAAGGAGTTATATGAAACTGGCCTGGATTCTCTGGCTGTCGCAGTTGTTGCCGCAGCCGGCCGCTGATTCACTGTGTCTGAGCACCACCGTTTACCTGGAAGCCCGCGACCAGACCCTGCGCGGCCAGCAGGCCGTCGCCGAGGTCGCCCTGCGTCGCCTTGACAGCGGCCTGTGGGGCGACTCGATGTGCCAGGTCGTCACCGCGCGCAAGCAGTTCGCACCGACCATCGTCTCCCCCGGCACCCAGCTGGGCAATGACGCGGCGTGGAGCGAGGCGATGAACGTCGCTTTCGACGCCGAGCGCAACTGGGCGCTGCCGGCCGGCGAGCGCCGCGAGATCGTGCCCGGTGCCAGCCACTTCGCCGCGCTGTCCATCGCCAGCCCGAACTGGCGCAATGCCTATCAGGTGGCCACCATCGGCGATCACACCTTCTATAAGGTGCAGAACCTCAAGCCGCGGCAGTCGTAACGATCCGTGCCGGCGGCAGCGTTGCCGCCTGCCGGCAGGCTCTGGGATAGTGGGCGTTTCCCGCCCGCATCACCTGGAGTTCCCATGAAGCTGTACAGCAAGCCCGGTGCCTGTTCCACCGCCGACCACATCGCCCTGCAGTGGACCGGCCAGCCGTTCGAGGTTGAACTGCTGAACAAGGACACCCTGAAGGGTCCGGAATTCCTCAAGATCAATCCGGCCGGTGCGGTGCCCGCGCTGGTCGACGGCGACTTCGTGCTGCTGCAGAACGCCGCGATCATGGGCTATATCGCCGATCGCTTCCCGCAGGCCGGCCTCGGCGGTGACGGCAGCCCGCGCCAGCGCGCCGAAGCCACCCGCTGGCTGGCCTTCGTCAATTCCGACGTGCATCCGGCCTTCTCGCCGCTGTTCGCGCCGGGCAAGTTCATCGCCGACGAGAGCCAGTTCGATGCGATCCGCGCCGCCGCGCACAAGCGCCTGCGTGGCCTGTTCGAGACCGCTGACAGGCAGCTGGCCGACAAGCCGTGGCTGGCCGGCTTCCGCAGCTTCGCCGACCCGTACTTCTACATCACCCTGCGCTGGGCCGCCGGTACCAAGGTCGACCTGTCGGGCCTGGACAACCTGGCCGCCTACAAGGCGCGCATGGACGCCGATGCCGGCGTGCAGGCCGCACTGAAGGCCGAAGGGCTGGCCTGATCATGACCCGGGGTCAGAGCCGTTCGCGTGGCGGACGGGCCTGACCCCTCTGCCCTGCGCAGGCGGGGGCCGATACGCCAGGGCGTGGTCAACCGATCTGGCGGATCACTTCACCGTTGGCATCGCGCAGGTAGGTCGGCATCACTTCGATGCGCAGCGCCCCCGCCAGCGGGTAAACCCCGCGCTCGGCGCGCACCCCTGCCAGGGCCTGCAGGCCCGCCTCGTCCAGTGACCAGCGCGCGCTGTCGGCGGATACGTCCGCCGCTTCACCGCCCCCGTTCGCGACGAACTCCCACTGCCGCTCGCGGCTGACCAGTTCCAGCGATCTGCCGTGGCGCAGGCGCAAGGGCAGCAGCTCGCACACGCTGGCCACCTGGCCGGCGCCGAGCACCAGCGTGGTGACGCCCGCCTCCTGCCGCCAGTCCAACGTCTCGATGAACAGCATGCCGGTGCTGGAGCCCTCGCGCTCGCTGCCTTCCCGCACCTGCGCGGCAAGCGCCTGGTCCTCCAGCAGGTTGCCGCGGTGCAGGTCGCTGATCCACAGTGGCATTGCCGGCTGCAGTACTTGCAGCACGCCGCGCGTGGACCAGCGCTTGACCGCTTCCATCTCCTCATCGGTCAGCCCGACCAGCTGCAGGAACTGCAGGTGGCCATTGGCGGTGTCGCGTGCCGGCAACTGCGGGTCGGCAATGAACGCCAGATGGCACAGCCGCGTGTCGGTCTCCAGCGCGATCGGGCCGTTGGCATTCAGATGGTGGCCATCCTCGAACACGTTGCCGCTGGCGAACACATAACGCGCCAGGTTCTGCAGCAGGTTCATCGGCCACACCGGCGGCGTGCTGTCGGCGTTCTCAGCGGCTTCGGCGGCGAGACGGAACGTCAGCTCGAAACCATAGCCGCTGGTGGCGGCATCACTGCTCTCCTTGGCATACAGCTCGGAGAAGCCGTAAGTCACGTAGTGCCAGTGGGGTACCGGCGCATGCGCCCAGTACACGCTGATGCCATCGAGCGGATCCTGGCCACCGAGCGTGTACGGAAGCGCGGTGCCGAAGTGACGTGGCTCCTGCCCGGCATACAGCGGCGCCAGCGCCGCATTGATGGCGTCCCAGCCGGGGGTATCGGTGTCGTCGTGGTCGTCCTGCACGCGGGAGTCCTTGTGGGGAAGTGAACCGATCACTTTACGCGGTGGCTCAGGCCTGCACGACCTCACCACCACCCTTGACCACGGCGGCCTGAGTTTCCTGCCACCAGCGCTGTGCCAGCGCCGGGCTGCGCGCCTTGCCCACCGCTGCCAGCAGTTCCGGGCACAGGCGTTCCAGCGCCAGCGCATCGGTGCAGCGTTCGATCTTCAACTGCATGAAGTAGCCCTTCAGACCCAGATGGCGCCGCACCGCATCGCTCATCGCGTCGTACAGCTGCTGGTACAGCGCCGGGTCCTGTTCGCGACCAGTGCTGATGCCACGCGCCGGCACGGCCTCTGCACTTCCGCCGATCACTTCGATCAGGCCCAGCGCGGCCAGCTGCTCCAGTGCATCAGGCGGCGCACGCAGGCCTTCATACAAGCCGCGCAGTTCGGTGTCGTCACGATGGCCATCGACCATCAGCAGGATCGAGCGCAGTGCCGCCGGCAGGCGCCGGCTACGGTCTTCGATTTCCTGACGGCCAGCAGCCGTCTTGGCGTGCAGCAGTGCCATTGCCTCCCCCTCCCTCAATGCGCCACTCCGGCGGGCCCTCGCGGGCACGCCCCCCTGCAACCGAGCTTAGCGCACCGGTTGCAGGGAGGAAGCTGCGGTGCAGCAACGGCCTCCCCTGTAGAGCCGAGCCCATGCTCGGCTGCTTTGGCAAGGCATGCGGAGCCGAGCATCGGCTCGGCTCTACAGAAGCAGGTCAGCGGCCCAGCGCGCGGCGGATCTCCTCCAGCGCGCCGGGGTCGTCCAGCGTCGACAGGTCGCCCGGGTCGCGCTGCTCGGCCAACGCCTGCAACGAGCGCCGCAGCAGCTTGCCCGAACGGGTCTTGGGCAGCGCGTTGACCACGTGCACGTGCGCCGGACGCGCCACCGCGCCGAGCGAGGTGGTCACCGTGGCCATCATCTCGGCCACCACCGGCGCCGGATCCTCGCCATCCAGGCCCTGCTTGAGGGTGACGAACACCAGCGGCACCTGCCCCTTCAGTTCGTCCTTGACGCCGATCACCGCTGCCTCGGCCACGCGCGGGTGGCTCGAAATGGCCTCTTCGATCTCGCGCGTGCCCAGCCGGTGCCCGGCTACGTTGATCACATCATCGGTACGGCCGAGGATGAAGGTGTAGCCATCGTCGTCGCGGATCGCCCAGTCCAGCGAGCTGTACAGCAGTTCCTTGAAATGGCTGAAGTAGCTCTGCAGGAAACGGTTGTCGTCGTTCCACACCGTGCTCATGCAGCCAGGCGGCAACGGCGGCGACACCACCAGCACCCCCTTCTGCCCCGGTGCGACTTCCTCGCCGGTGTTCTCGTCGATCACCTTCATCCGGTAGCCAAGATTGGGGAAGCCCGGCGAACCGAAGCGCACCGGCTTCATCTCCAGGCCCGGCAGCAGGGTCAGAGCCGGCCAGCCGGTCTCGGTCTGCCAGTAGTTGTCGATGATCGGCTTGCCCAGCGCTTCGCTGATCCAGTGCGCGGTCGGTTCGTCCAGCGGCTCGCCGGCCAGGAACAGGTACTTCAGGGCGCGCAGGTCGTGGCGATGGATGAAGTCCGCATCGTGCTTCTTCAGCACGCGGATGGCGGTGGGCGACGAGAACATGGTGCGCACGTTGTACTGCTCGCACAGCGCCCACCAGATGCCCGGATCCGGATTCGTCGGCAGCCCTTCGTACAGCAGCGAGGTGCAGCCACCGATCAGCGGGCCGTACACGTTGTAGGAATGGCCCACCGCCCAGCCGACATCGGAGGTGGAGAACATCACCTGGCCCGGCTTGCAGTCGAACACGGTCTCCATCGACTGGGCCATTGCCACCGCATAGCCACCCACATCGCGCTGCACGCCCTTCGGCTTGCCGGTGGTGCCGGAGGTGTACAGCAGGTAGCTCGGCTCACTCGCCTCCAGCCACTGCACCGGCACATCCGCTTCCCCGATCTGTGCACGCAGCGTGGCGTACTCCACATCACGGCCCGGCACGCGTGGTTCGGCGGCATCCAGCCCGCGCGACACGATCAGCACATGCGGTGGCGGCGAAGCCGCTTCGGCGCAGGCCGCGTCAACCATCGGCTTGTACGGAATCAGCTTGCCACCGCGCATGCCGGCATCGGCGGCGATGAGCAGCTTCGGCTTCGCATCGTCGATGCGCAGCGCCAGGTTGTGCGCGGCGAAGCCACCAAACACCACCGAGTGCACCGCACCGATGCGCGCACAGGCCAGCATCGCGAACACGGCTTCGGCCATGTTCGGCATGTAGATCACCACGCGGTCACCATGGCCGACGCCGAGGTGCTTGAGCACGGCGGCGAAGTCGTTCACTTCGCGATACAGCTGGCGATAGGTGATTTCGCGGGTGCTGTTGGTTTCGGTGGAGATGGCGACCAGTGCGAGCTGGTCGGCGCGCTCGGCCAGGTGACGGTCGACGGCGTTGTAGCAGAGATTGGTTTCGCCGCCGACGAACCAGCGCCGGAACGGCGGATTGCTGTAGTCGAGCACCTGCTGCGGCGGTTTGTGCCAATGGATGCGCTTGGCTTCCTCGCCCCAGAAGGCCTCCGGCTCGTCGATCGAGCGACGGTAGGTTTCCTCGTAGTTCATGACGCAGCCCTCCCAGACGAAGTCATGGGTTCGAGGATAGTCCGGCGCTGGCGCGCGGGCCGCCCTACCTTGGTAGGGGGGTGGGGTTTGTTATGCAGGGCTTGCAGCCCTGCACCCGTGGTAGTGCCGGCCGCTGGCCGGCAACAGCATCAGCAACAGCAGAAGCTGGTTTCCTGGGGGATGGCGGGGTGGCTCCGGTTGCGGGGGACGCCGTGAATCCCCAGTCCGGCCCAGCCGCTGGCGGCTGGGCGTTCGGGCGCTTGCGAAGCAATGCTTCGCAAGCGAAGCGCCCTCACCCATGGAGGCTCGGTCGCGCCATCCATGGCGCTCACGCCCCCGCAACCGGACCCACCCCGCCTTCGACAGTTTCCTGCCATCTGTCGGAACGGCGTATTGCTCTGGTGGGTGTCGACCTTGGTCGACACGGTAGATCCACGCCATGCGTGGATGACTCATTCGATATCTGAAAGAAAAATCGTGTCGACCAAGGTCGACACCTACCAACAGCCGTGCGGAACAATGTCGCAGTTACCAACAGCCGAGTGAACCTGTCGAAGGTGGGGCGGTGTCGGAGTGCGGGGTGTCAGCCGCATGGATGCGGCTGCCAAGCCTACAGGGAAGTACTTGCGGCGCCCCCGCACTCCGACACCGTCCCGCCAACCCACGGATAACCCGCCTTTGATGTTGACGTTGACGTTGCTCTGACTCGTAGCAGGTGCAGGGCTGCAAGCCCTGCCGAACCCCTAGAACGGAGCCGCAGACTCGAACGCGAGCACCTCGCCCGTCACCGGGTGGGTGAACTGCAGGCTGCACGCATGCAGGTGCACGCGCTGCGCCGGGGCGGCGCCATACAGCACGTCACCGACAATGGGATACCCGAGACTGGCCATGTGCAGGCGCAGTTGATGGCTGCGGCCGGTGACCGGTTCCAGTTCCACGCGGGTGCGCTGCGCTTCAACATCACGCGCCATTACGCGCCAGCGTGTCAGCGCCGGCTTGCCGCGTTCCTGATCGACCCTCTGCTTCGGTCGATTCGGCCAATCCACGATCAGCGGCAGGTCCACTTCGCCGGTGTCGCGTTCGAGCAGCCCCTGCACCACCGCTTCATACCGCTTGCCAACCTGGCGCTGCTCGAACTGCATCGACAATGCGGCCTGCATCTCCTTGCCTCGCGCATGCAGCAGCAGGCCGGAGGTCACCTGATCCAGCCGATGCACCGTCAACGCATCCGGATACACCGCCTGCAGGCGCGCGACCACGCAGTCCTGGTTCTCGGCGCTGCGGCCGGGCACGGACAGCAGGCCGGCCGACTTCTCGGCCACCAGCAGCGCGTCATCGATGTAATGCAGGTGGATCATGCGGTTCCAGGAATTCCAAACAAAAACGGGGAAGCCGAAGCCTCCCCGTTTTCTGCGTACCGACCAACGGTCGGTACCCACCATCGCGGTGGAGGTACCGGCCGTGGCCGGTACCGCCTGCATCAGCCCAGCAGGTGGGCGACGCCGGCGCGCTCTTCTTCCAGCTCGGCCAGGGTCTTGTCGATGTACTTCTGGCTGAAGTCGTCGATCGGCAGATCCTTGACCAGGGTGTACTTGCCGTTCTCGGTGGTCACGGCAAAGCCGAAGATCACGCCTTCCGGAATGCCGTAGGAACCGTCGGACGGCACGCCCATGGTGACCCACTTGCCGTTGCTGCCCAGCACCCAGTCACGCACGTGGTCGATGGCGGCGTTGGCGGCCGAAGCAGCCGAGGACGAGCCGCGGGCTTCGATGATCGCCGCGCCGCGCTTGCCGACGGTCGGGATGAAGGTGTTGGCGTTCCACTCCTGGTCGTTGATCGCATCGGCGATCGACGCACCATCGGCGGTGGCGAAACGGTAGTCCGGGTACATGGTCGGGCTGTGGTTGCCCCACACCACCAGCTTCTCCATGCCACCGACCGGCTTGCCGAGCTTGGCCGACAGCTGGCTCAGCGCGCGGTTGTGGTCCAGGCGCAGCATGGCGGTGAAGTTTTCCGGCTTCAGGTCCGGGGCCGACTTCATGGCGATGTAGGCGTTGGTGTTGGCCGGGTTGCCGACCACCAGCACCTTCACGTCACGGCTGGCGACCTTGTTCAGCGCCGCGCCCTGGGCGGTGAAGATCTTGGCGTTTTCCAGCAGCAGGTCCTTGCGCTCCATGCCCGGGCCGCGCGGACGCGCGCCGACCAGCAGGGCGATGTCGGCGTCCTTGAACGCGACTTCGGCGTCATCGGTGCCGACCATGCCGGCCAGCAGCGGGAAGGCGCAGTCTTCCAGCTCCATCATCACGCCCTTCAGGGCGGCCTGGGCCTTGTCGACCGGCAGTTCCAGCAGCTGCAGGATGACCGGCTGGTCCTTGCCCAGCATTTCGCCGGAGGCGATGCGGAACAGCAGGGCATAACCGATCTGGCCGGCGGCGCCGGTCACGGCAACACGAACGGGTGCTTTCATGGGGGTTTCCTCTTGCTTGCAAGCGTTTGATGGGACGCCGCGGGCGGAGCCACGCAGGCCTGGCGGGCGGCGGGGAACAGGGAAACGGCCACCCGTGGGTGGCCGTTTCGAAGGGGGATCAGGCGGCGAGGTGCTTGTTCCACTCGGCGACGCGGTCGGCCTGGGCGGCCAGCACGGCGTCGACGTCGCCTTCCAGGGTGATCGAATGGATCACGTCGCCCTGCTTGACCGAATCGACGATGGCCTGGCCTTCCAGGACCTTGCCGAAGACGGTGTGGCGGCCGTCCAGCCAATCGGTCTTGATGTGGGTGATGAAGAACTGGCTGCCGTTGGTGTTCGGGCCGGCGTTGGCCATCGACAGCGAGCCGACCTCGTGCTTCACGCCATTCTTTTCGTCTTCGAACTTGTAGCCCGGGCCGCCGGTGCCACGGCCCTGCGGGCAGCCGCCCTGGATCATGAAGTCGGCGATCACGCGATGGAAGATCAGGCCGTCATAGAAGCCGTGCTTGACCAGGTTCACGAAGTTGGCCACGGTCAGCGGCGCCTTGTCGGCGAACAGCTCGACCTTGATCGGGCCCTGGGTGGTGTCGAAAGTGGCGATGAGGGACATGAAGATCCTTGATGCAGAGGGGAACGCGTCTAGCCACCTAGTTTACACCTGCCTTGCGGCGGCGGCGGCTTCGACCATGGGCGCAGACCCGGGCTTCAGCCGCCGGCGGGGCAGCCCGCGCGACGGTCTGGCGGCCTCGGCCGTGTGGCGGCCCAACTGAATGGGCCCCGTGACGGGCGTGAAATCCACCTTTTCGCGAATCGTCAAGTTCGACGTATAATGTTGGACTTCTTTTTCCAAATCCGGCGCCGACTGGCCCCCTTTCGTATGTCCATCGAAAATCTTCGCAACATCGCCATCGTCGCCCACGTCGACCATGGCAAGACCACCCTGGTCGACCAGCTGCTGAAGCAGTCCGGCACCCTGTCCGAGCGTACCGTCCTCGCCGAGCGCGTGATGGACAGCAACGACCAGGAAAAGGAACGCGGCATCACCATCCTGGCCAAGAACACCGCCATCACCTGGGAAGACAAGAAGACCGGCATCAAGAACCGGATCAACATCGTCGACACCCCCGGCCACGCCGACTTCGGCGGTGAGGTCGAGCGCGTGCTGTCGATGGTCGACACCGTGCTGATCCTGGTCGATGCGATGGACGGCCCGATGCCGCAGACCCGCTTCGTGACCCAGAAGGCCTTCGCGATGGGCTTCAAGCCGATCGTCGTGGTCAACAAGGTCGACCGTCCGGGCGCCCGTCCGGAGTGGGTGATCGACCAGGTCTTCGACCTGTTCGACAAGCTCGGTGCCACCAACGAGCAGCTGGACTTCCCGATCGTCTACGCCTCGGGCCTGAACGGCTACGCCGGCCTGGAAGACACCGTGCGCGACGGCGACATGACCCCGCTGTACGAAGCGATCATGAAGCACGCGCCGAAGCCGGAAGTGGACCCGGAAGGCCCGTTCCAGATGCGCATCAGCCAGCTGGACTACAACAACTTCGTGGGCGTGATCGGCATCGGCCGCATCCAGCGCGGCACCCTGAAGAAGAACATGCAGGTCGCGGTCATCGACCGTGAAGGCAAGAAGCGCAACGGCAAGGTGCTGCAGGTGCTGGGCTTCATGGGCCTGGAGCGCATCGAGCAGGATTCGGCCGAGGCCGGCGACATCGTGGCCATCTCCGGCATCCAGGAGCTGACCATCTCCGACACCATCTGCGCACCGGACTTCCCGGAAGCCCTGCCGGCGCTGACCGTCGACGAGCCGACCATCTCGATGACCTTCCAGGTGAACAACTCGCCGTTCGCCGGCAACAAGGACCTGTCCGGTGGCAAGTTCCTGACCAGCCGCCAGATCAAGGACCGCCTGGACCGTGAAAAGGTCCACAACGTGGCCCTGAAGGTCGAGCAGCTGGAAGACGCCGACAAGTTCCTGGTCTCCGGCCGTGGCGAACTGCACCTGTCGGTGCTGATCGAGAACATGCGCCGCGAAGGCTACGAGCTGGCCGTGTCGCGCCCGGAAGTGATCATCAAGGAAATCGACGGCCAGCTGATGGAGCCGATCGAGCAGCTGGTGGTGGACATCGAAGAAGTCCACCAGGGCGGCGTGATGGAAAAGCTGGGCACCCGCAAGGGCCAGTTGAAGAACATGGAATCGGACGGCAAGGGCCGCGTGCGCCTGGAATACCAGATCCCGGCCCGTGGCCTGATTGGTTTCCAGAACGAGTTCAAGACCCTGACCCAGGGTTCGGGCCTGCTGTTCCATGTGTTCGACCACTACGGCCCGAAGGAACAGGGCGCGATCGCCAAGCGCATCAACGGCGTGATGATCGCCAATGCGCCGGGCGTCACCCCGGCCTACTCGCTGGGCCCACTGCAGGAACGCGGCAAGCTCTTCGCCGCCGAAGGTGACAACGTGTATGAAGGCCAGCTGGTCGGCATCCACTCCAAGGACAACGACCTGACCGTCAACGCGATCAAGACCAAGCCGCTGACCAACATGCGCGCTTCGGGCAAGGATGATGCGATCCAGCTGACCCCGGCGATCAAGTACTCGCTGGAACAGGCCCTGGACTTCATCGAAGACGACGAGCTGGTCGAGATCACCCCGAAGGAGATCCGCCTGCGCAAGAAGTTCCTGACCGAGAGCGACCGCAAGAAGGCTTCGCGCGGCGGCTGAGCCAGCACCCCGTGAGCCAGAGCGGCTACAACCCGGATCCACACCGGCATCCGGGCCTGCACGTCATCGCCCTGCTCGAAGCGAGCAAGGCGATGCTGGCACTGTTGGCTGCCACCGGGCTGGAAGTGCTCGGACCGCAGCCGCTGCGGCACGGCATCATGGCCCTGATCCGGCGTTTCAGCCTGGATCCGGACCACGGCACCCTGCCCTCGCTGCTGCACATGATCAGCCCCGACGCGGTCCACCTGGCCGCGGCGGGGATGATCGGTTACGGACTGCTGCACCTGGTCGAAGCCTGGGGCCTGTGGCGGGCCAAGGCCTGGGCCTCCTGGCTGGGTTGCCTGACCGCTGCCCTGTACCTGCCCTTCGACATCTTCGCGATCATCCGCCATCCCGGCTGGCCGTCGTGGACGATCCTGGCCATCAACCTGATCGTGGTCTACGTACTCGCCCGCGACCTGCGCAAGCGCCACCGCTGAGCACTCGCTACACTGGGGATTGGAGCCGACCAAGCCGCCCCATGCGCCCGTCCTTGCCGCCTCTGCTGACCTGCCTGCTCGCCGCGCTGCCGGCGCTGCTTTCGGCTGGCTGCAGCCCGGCCACGCCCAGCGCGCATGCGGCCGAACCTGCGAGCCGCAACGTGCCGTTCCCGTACGCCGAAACCGATATTGCCGACCTGCAGGCGCGGATGACCGCCGGTGAACTGGACAGCACCACCCTGACCCAGGCCTACCTGCAGCGCATCGCCGCCCTGGACCGCGCCGGGCCGCGCCTGCGCGCGGTGATCGAGCTCAACTCCGATGCCCTGAAGGAAGCCGCCGCGCGCGACCGCGAGCGCCGTAGCGGCCACCTGCGCGGCCCGCTGCACGGCATCCCGCTGCTGTTGAAGGACAACATCAACGCCGCGCCGATGGCCACCAGTGCCGGCTCTCTGGCCCTGCAGAGCTTCCGTCCGGACGATGCCTACCTGGTGCGCCGGCTGCGCGATGCCGGCGCCATCGTGCTGGGCAAGACCAATCTGAGCGAATGGGCCAATTTCCGCGGCAATGATTCGATCTCCGGCTGGAGCGCGCGCGGCGGCCAGACCCGCAATCCCTATCGGCTGAGCCATTCGCCCTGTGGTTCCAGCAGCGGCAGCGCGGTAGCCGTGGCCGCCAACCTCGCCAGCGCAGCAATCGGTACCGAAACCGACGGCAGCATCGTCTGCCCGGCGGCGATCAATGGCATCGTCGGCCTCAAGCCGACCGTAGGCCTGGTCAGCCGCGACGGCATCATCCCGATTTCCTTCAGCCAGGACACCGCCGGTCCGATGGCGCGCAGTGTCGCCGACGCTGCCGCCGTGCTGACCGCGATCGCCGGCCGCGATGATGCCGACCCGGCCACCGCGACCATGCCCGGCCGCGCGGTCTACGACTACACCGCGCGACTGGACCCCCAGGGCCTGCGCGGCAAGCGCATCGGACTGCTGCAGACACCCTTGCTGAAGTACCGGGGCATGCCGCCACTGATCGAACAGGCGGCGACCGAGCTGCGTCGCGCCGGCGCCGTGGTGGTGCCGGTGGAGCTGCCCAACCAGGGCGCTTGGGCCGAGGCCGAGCGCACGCTGCTGCTGTACGAATTCAAGGCCGGGCTGGAGCGCTACTTCAGCGCCCATCGCGCCCCGCTGCGCAGCCTGGCCGAACTGATCGCCTTCAACCAGGCGCACAGCAAGCAGGAGCTGGGCCTGTTCGGCCAGGAACTGCTGGTGGCGGCCGACGCCACTGCCGGCCTGGCCGACCCGGCCTATATCCGCGCGCGCAGCGATGCACGCCGGTTGGCGGGCCCGGAAGGCATTGACGCTGCCCTCGCCGCCCACCAGCTTGATGCGCTGGTGGCCCCCACCACCGGCGTGGCGTGGCCGATCCGCAGCGAAGGCGACGATTTCCCCGGCGAGAGCTACAGCGCTGCCGCTGTGGCTGGCTATCCCAGCCTGACTGTGCCGATGGGCCAGATCAACGGCCTTCCCGTCGGCCTGCTGTTCATGGGCACCGCCTGGAGCGAGCCGAAGCTGATCGAGATGGCCTACGCCTACGAGCAGCGCACGCGCGCACGGCGCCCGCCGCACTTCGATACCGACGCGCTGATCGACGCTGGCGAGCCGTGATCGTGTTTCTGTAGAGCCGAGCCCACGCTCGGCTTCAACGGAAAATCGAAAGCAGCCGAGCATGGCTCGGCTCTACAGCGGCTGGTCGGGCTCCGCTGGCACGATCGCCGCCTCACCGTCTTCAGCCCCCGGCGAACGCACATCTGCAGTGCGTGCACGAGGACCACGCGGCATGTCCAGCTCGTCTGCATGCTGCAGCCGCGCACGCACCTGCGGCAGCGACTGCGGATGCTCACGCGCGAGGAAATCGAGCATGCGCTCGCGCACCAGGCAACGCAGGTCGAACGCGTCGCCGGAGCTGCGCGCACTGACCAGCAGGCGGACCTGGATTGCACGCTCACTGGTTTCAGTCACCTGGGTCACGCAGACTCGGCCATCCCACAACGCTTCGCCCCGGCAGATGCGCTCCAGTTCAGCACGGATCGCCGCAATCGGGGCACGATAATCCAGCCACAGGAAGGCTGTGCCGAGCAGGTCGGCACTACGCCGCGTCCAGTTCTGGAACGGGTTCTCGATGAACCAGGTCAACGGCACCACCATCCGCCGCTCATCCCAGATACGCACCACCACGTAACTGCTTCCGATCTCCTCGATGCGTCCCCACTCGCCTTCCACGATCACCACGTCATCCAGGCGGATCGGCTGCGTCAACGCGATCTGCAGGCCGGCGATCAGATTGCCGAACACCGGCTTGGCCGCGATACCGGCCACCAGGCCGATCAGGCCGGCCGAGGCCAGCAGCGCGGTACCGATCTTCTGCACCATCGGAAACGTCAGCAGCACCAGCGATGCGCCCAGCACGATGATGCCGCCCATCAGCACCCGGCTGAGCACGCGCGTCTGGGTCTGGATGCGGCGCGCTTCCAGATTGTCGGAGACATCAATGGGATGGCTGCGCAGGATTGCGCGCTCGCCCGCCGCCACCGCACGTACCAGCAACCAGATGAAGCAGGCAGTCAACGCGATGTGCAGCACATGCTGCAGATGGCCCAGCAACGGATCCTGCAGCGGCGTGGCCTGCAGGGCGGGAATCAACAGCAGCAACGGCCACGCGGTGGCCATCGGCAGGCCGAGCACGCGCCCGATGCGTGCGCGCCGTCGATCACGCCCTTTCAGCCGGTGATAGATCCACAGGATCAGCCACGCGCCGATGCCACCCACCAATGCGGCCAAACCCAATGGCCATGCATAGGCCTGCATGTGCTCCCAAGGCACTCTTGCCACCTCCACGTGAAAGCGTGAACGGACAGCCTCGCGCATGGCGCATGAGCGTCACGTCAGTCGTTCGTAAGGAGGGTGTTGATCGGCAGGGCTTGCAGCCCTGCACCTGCTGCGAGCCGAAGCAACAGCAACAGCAACAGCCGAAGCAGAAGCGGGTTTCCTGTGGGATGGCGGGATGGGTCCGGTCGCGGAGACGCCGTGAACCCATCCATGGAGGCTTGTCCGCGGCATCCATGCCGCGGACACTCCCGCAACCGGACCCACCCCGCCTTCGACAGTTTTCTGCGATCTGTCGGAACCTGCTGCTGATGGTGGGTGCCGACCGTTGGTCGGCACGGGGTCGGAGCCCATTTTGAATACTGCTATCTGAAAGAAAAATCGTGTCGACCAACGGTCGACACCTACCAACAGCCGCGCATGCCAATCGCCGCAGTTACCAGTAGATCCACGCCATGCGTGGATGATTCATTCGACATCTGACAGATGTGCCGACCAACGGTCGGCACCCACCAATAGCGACCTGAACCTGTCGAAGGTGGGGCGGTGTCGGAGTGCGGGGTGTCAGCGGCATGGATGCGGCTGCCAAGCCTTCAAGGACGTACTTGTGGCGTCCCCGCACTCCGACACCCGCCAACCCACGGATAGCCCGCTTTTGACGTTGACGTTGACGTTGCTCTGGCTCGTAGCAGGTGCAGGGCTGCAAGCCCTGCCGAAAAACCCTTACCGCACTTGCTCCTGCTTGCGTACGATCGCCATCGCGATCTCCAGCGACTGCTCGTAGTTCAACCGCGGGTCCACCGTTGAACGATACGCGCGCTCCAGGTCGCGCTCGGTCAGTTCGCGCGCGCCGCCGATGCACTCGGTCACGTCCTCGCCGGTCAGTTCCAGATGCACACCGCCCAGGCGCGTACCGGCGGCCGCATGCAGGTCGAACGACATCTCCACCTCGCCACGCACGTTGTCGAAGCGACGTGTCTTGAAACCGTTGGCGGTGCTTTCGGTATTGCCATGCATCGCATCGCACACCCACAGCACGCGGCGACCATCACGCTTGACCGCGTCCAGCAGCGGCGGCAGTTTCTCGGCGATCTGCGCGGCACCCATGCGGTGGATGAAGCTCAGGCGGCCCGGCTCGTCATGCGGGTTGAGCACATCGATCAGGCGCAGCAGCTGGTCCGGCGTCACCGACGGGCCCACCTTGATCGCAATCGGATTGCGCACGCCACGCAGGTATTCCACGTGCGCGCCATCCAGCGCAGCCGTGCGCATGCCGATCCAGGGGTAATGCGTGCTCAGGTTCAACCAGCCCTGCTGGCGGGGCACCTGGCGGGTCAGTGCCTGCTCGTACGGCAACAGCAGCGCTTCATGCGAGGTGTAGAAGTCGATGCGGTTGAGGTTGTGCACGCGGGCCCCGGCCAACGTCTCCATGAAATGCACGGCATCGCCGATCGAGGCCACCATCTTCTGGTACTCGGCGGCCAGCGGCGAATGGCTCACCCATTCCAGGTTCCAGTACTCGGGGTGGTGCAGGTCGGCGAAACCACCATCGATCAGCGCCCGTACGAAGTTCATCGTCATCGCCGAATGCGCGTGCGCCTGCAGCATCCGCTTCGGGTCCGGCAGGCGCGCTGCTTCAGTGAAGGCCGGCGCATTGATGACATCGCCGCGGTAGCTCGGCAGGGTCACACCGTCGCGCGTCTCGGTATCGGCCGAACGCGGCTTGGCGTACTGGCCGGCGAAACGACCCACGCGGATCACCGGCTGGCGCAGCCCATGCACCAGCACCAGGCTCATCTGCAGCAGCACCTTCAGGCGGTTGGAGATGGTGCCCGATTCGCAGTCGCTGAAGTTCTCGGCGCAGTCGCCGCCCTGCAGCAGGAAGCGCTTGCCCTCCTGGGCCTCCGCCAACTGCTGCTTCAGGGCCAGGATCTCCCACGAGGTGACCAGCGGCGGCAGCCGCTTCAGCTCGTGCAGGGCAGCGTCCAGCGCCACCGGGTCCGGGTAGGTCGGCATCTGCAGCGCGGTCTTGCCACGCCAGCTCTCCGGCGACCAGGCAGCGCCGGTGGCGGCTGCGACGGGATCGGGGACAGGCGAAACGGCGGACAGGCTCATTGCAGGCTTCCGGAGGTGGGGGACGTTCATGGTCGCAGAGCCGACCGCTGTCGCAAAGGGCCGAACGGCGTCTGCACATGACTGAACGCCGGGGAAAGGGCATCGCGATTAGCCAAAAGCGGCATGCCCACGGCCAGCCGGTCAGGCGCATGATTCGCCACGCACTGTTACGAAGTAACACTCAATCCCCAATGGCCCCTTCCACAGCCTATCCGCCATGAAGCCCTCCCTGCTTGCTACCGGCATCACCTTCGCCCTCACCCTGGCCAGCCTGCCTTCCCTCGCCGTGGCCGCCGATGCCGCCGCTCCCGTGAAGGACCTCGACGCGGTCACCGTCCACGCCCAGCTCGACCAGGCCCGCAACACGCTGTCGCCGGACATCGGCAGCAGCCAGTACCAGATCACCGCCGAGGACATCCAGAAGCAGCCGCTGGGCGCCTCCGCGCCGCTCAGCCAGGTGCTGCTGCAGGCGCCCGGCGTGGTCCAGGATTCCTACGGCGGCGTGCACGTGCGCGGCGACCACGCCAATCTGCAGTACCGCATCAACGGCGTGCTGCTGCCCGAATCGATCTCGGGCTTCGGCCAGACGCTGGATGCACGCACCATCAAGAGCATCCGCCTGATGGATGGCGCGCTGCCGGCGCAGTTCGGCGAGCGCACCGCTGCAGTGGTCGACATCACCACCCGCAGCGGCGCCGAGCTCGGCAACGGCGGCAGCGCCGGGCTGACCGCAGGCTCGTTCGGCAAGATCAATCCCAACGCCTCGTGGTGGGGCAACCAGGGGCGCTGGAGCTGGTTCCTGACTGGCAACTACGACCAGAACGAGGTTGGCCTGGAGAACCCGACCCGCTCGCGCAAGCCGCTGCACGACGACACCCACCAGGGCAAAGCGTTCGCTGACCTTACCTACCTCGTCAACGAGAACACCCGCCTGAGCGTGTTCGCCGGCTTTGCCAACAATCGCTTCCAGATCCCGGTCAACCCCGGGCAGACGCCGCAGTTCGGTTACCTCGATACCACCACCTTCGACTCCAGCCAGCTGGATGAAACCCAGCGCGAGGCCACCCGCTTCGGCATGCTGGTGCTGCAGGGCACGTTGGGCAGCACCGCATATCAGCTCTCGGCCGGGCAGCGCTACAGCGATGTGGCATTCCATCCGGATGTCGTCGGCGACCTGGTGTTCAGTGGCGTCGCCTCGCAGGTGCAACGCAGCAACCGCGCCAACACGCTGCAGGCCGATTTCTCCACCCCACTGGGCAACGACCACACGCTGCGCTATGGCCTGTACGGCAACTACGAGAATGCGCGGGCCAGCAACAGCAGCTGGGTGTTTCCGGTCGATGACGCCGGCCAGCAGTCCAGCACCACACCGCTGCTGATACCTGACCGCAGTGCCTTCCATGCCAGCACGCTGGCGCTGTACGTGCAGGATGAATGGAAGATCGGCGACGACTGGACCGTCAACTACGGCCTGCGCGGAGATCGCTACAAGGCCTTTGGCCACACCGAGGGCCAGCTCAGCCCCCGCGTGGGAGTGGTCTGGAATGCCAGCGACAGCACCACCGTGCATGCCGGCTATTCGCGTTACTTCACGCCACCGGCCAGTGAGCTGATCGCCAGCAGCGATATCGCCCTATACGACGGCACCACCAACCAGCAGCCCAGCGGCGGCAACAACACGCCACTGGCCGAACGCAGCGACTACTACGACATCGGCGTGTCGCAGCAGGTGGGCGACCACCTCACCCTGGGCTTGGACGCCTACGATCGCCGCGTTGCGCGCCTGCAGGACGAAGGCCAGTTCGGCGCCGCCTACATCTACTCGACGTTCAACTATCGCCGTGGCCACATCCGTGGGCTGGAGTTCAGTGCCGACTACAGCAACGGCCCGTTCAGCGCCTACTTCAACGCGGCGTACAACAAGGCCATCGGCACCCAGGTGATCACCAGCCAGTACAACCTCGATCCGGACGCGCTGGCCTATGTGGCCGACCACTGGATCCACCTCGACCACGACCAGAAACTGACCTCATCGGGTGGCTTCAGCTACGCCTTTGCCGGACACAACCGGATCGGTGCCAACTACGTGTTCGGCAGCGGCCTGCGTTCGGACATCGAGGGCGTACCCAACGGCGGCGAGCTGCCGTCGTACCTGCAGGTGAACCTCAGCGCCGGGCACGACTTCAATGCCGACAGCGGCCATCCGTTGCACGTCCAACTGGCCGTGTTCAACGCACTGGATCGCAGCTACCAGCTGCGCGACGGTGGCGGTGTCGGCGTCTTCGCCCCGCAGTGGGGACCGCGCCGAGGTGCTTACCTGAGCCTGCAGCAGGATTTCTGAGGTAGCGCCGGCCGCTGGCCGGTATTCCCACGGTGTGCCGGCCAGCGGCCGGCACTACCCTGCGTTCAGCGCTTGACCCTGCGCAGCGACGCCACCAGCGCCCACAGCGCCAGCAGCACGAACCACACGCCCGACCACATCGGCATGGTCAGGCCCAGGAAGGTCCAGTCGATGTTGCCGCAGTTGCCGGTACCGGTGAGCACCGTGCGGAACACTTCCAGCGGCCCCATGGTCTCGCGCAGGAAGCTCAGCGGCGGGCCGCAGGTCGCGCCCATCTCCGGCGGCAGCATCTGCACGTAGACGTGGCGCGCGGCAATGCCGACGCCTACAGCGGCGGCAATGAAGGCGAGAATGCCGTAGGTCGCGCGTCCCGGGCGGTTGGACGGCCCGTGCAGCGCACCGATCAGGAACAGCAGGCCCAGCGCGGCGAAGGCCAGCCGCTGGAAGATGCACAGCGGACACGGCTCCAGGCCCATCTTCAGCTGCAGGAAGATCGCGTAGCCGAGCAGGCCCGCGCAGATCAGGAAGCCCAGGAAGAACTGGGCGCGGAAGGGCCAGCGCAGTGGATTCATCGTCAACGCTCGAATGGATCAGGGCGCCAAGCGTAACCGAGAGCGCGCGCCATTCGAACCGCCACAGGTGACGCCTGTCGGAACGGTGCGGGTCGCATTGTGCCGCAGGTAGCGCCGGGCCATGCCCGGCGAGCGTAGCGGATACGGAAACGCCGGGCATGGCCCGGCGCTACCAGAACGCAAAAGCCCGGCAGAGGCCGGGCTTTCGCTGTGTCGCGTTGGAGCGGTCCGATTACTCGGCCACTTCCTCGGCCACGACCGGACGGTCGACCAGCTCGACGTAGGCCATCGGCGCGTTGTCGCCGGCGCGGAAACCGCACTTCAGCAGGCGCAGGTAGCCGCCCGGACGGTTCGCGTAGCGCGGGCCCAGGATGGTGAACAGGTTGCCCACCGCTTCGTTGTCGCGCAGGCGGGCGAAGGCCAGACGGCGGTTGGCGACGGAGTCGACCTTGGCCAGGGTGATCAGCGGCTCGGCAACGCGGCGCAGTTCCTTGGCCTTCGGCAGGGTGGTCTTGATCAGCTCGTGCTTGAACAGCGAGGCGGCCATGTTCTTGAACATCGCTTCGCGGTGGGCGCTGGTGCGGCTGAACTTACGGCCAGACTTCTGGTGACGCATGGTGATATTCCTTGGTTAATGATGAGGCTGTGCGGATCGTTGTCGCCATCCTGGCGTTGCTGCGCGGACTGCGGTTGGTCCTGGCCCTCCGTCCTGGACGGCCTGCCCGCGAACCTGCGGTTCGTCGTGGCGTGTTGTGTTGCGTTGAAGGCTCCACCGCGAACGGTGGAGCCTTCAGGCATTACCGATATCAGCCCAGCATGCCGTGGCTGGCGACGCCGGCCGGCGGCCAGTTCTCCAGCTTCATGCCGAGCGACAGGCCGCGCTGAGCCAGCACTTCCTTGATCTCGGTGAGCGACTTCTTGCCCAGGTTCGGGGTCTTCAGCAGCTCCACTTCGGTCTTCTGGATCAGATCGCCGATGTAGTAGATGCTTTCAGCCTTCAGGCAGTTGGCCGAACGCACGGTCAGCTCCAGATCGTCGATCGGGCGCAGCAGCACCGGATCCACGCCGTTGTTGGCCGGCTTGGCCGCACCGCGGTCGCGGTGGGTGAAGTCACCGAACACCGACAGCTGGTCGCTGAGGATGTCGGCGGCGGTGCGCACGGCTTCCTCGGCATCGATGGTGCCGTTGGTCTCGATATCGATGACCAGCTTGTCCAGGTCGGTACGCTGTTCGACGCGGGCCGCCTCCACGGCATAGGCGACGCGGCGGACCGGCGAGAACGAGGCATCCAGGACCAGGCGGCCGATGGCACGGGTTTCTTCGTCCGGACGACGACGCGCGGCAGCCGGCTGGTAGCCGAAACCACGTTCGATCTTCAGACGCATGTTGATCGCCGTGTCCTTGGTCAGGTGGCAGATCACATGGTCGCCGTTCAGGATCTCCACATTGTGGTCGACCTTGATGTCGGCAGCGGTGACAACGCCCGGGCCCTGCTTGGACAGGGACAGGGTGGCGCTGTCGCCGGAGTGCATACGGATGGCCACGTCCTTCAGGTTCAGCAGGACTTCGAGCACGTCCTCCTGCAGACCTTCGACCGTGGTGTACTCATGCAACACGCCGTCGATTTCGACTTCCGTGATGGCGAAGCCCGGGATGGACGACAGCAGCACGCGACGCAGGGCGTTGCCCAGCGTATGCCCGTAACCCCGCTCCAAAGGTTCGATAACGACCTTTGCACGGGTGTCGGTAAGGCGTTCGATCTGCGGACCGCGAGGACGCAGAACCTGGTTGGCGGTAACCGTCATGTTGCGGGTTCTCCTAGTGAACCCCCGGCCGTCGCCGGGGGCTCTCCAATGTGAATTACTTCGAATACAGCTCGACGATCAGCGCTTCGTTGATGTCCGCAGGCAGATCCGAACGATCCGGAACGGCCTTGAAGATGCCGGTGAACTTGCCGGAATCCACTTCAACCCACGACGGGCTCAGGTCATGCTGGGCGGCGACGGTCAGGGCTTCCTGGACGCGCAGCTGCTTGGCAGCCTTTTCAGACAGGGCGATGGCGTCGCCAGCCTTGACCTGGTACGAAGCCAGGTTGACCGACTTGCCATTCACGGTGACGCCGCGGTGCGACACCAGCTGACGAGCAGCCGGACGGGTCACGGCGAAGCCCATGCGGTAGACGACGTTGTCCAGGCGGGTTTCCAGCAGCTGCAGCAGGTTCTCGCCGGTGTTGCCCTTCTTGGTCGAGGCCTTCTTGTAGTAGTTGCGGAACTGACGCTCCAGCAGGCCGTAGATACGCTTGACCTTCTGCTTTTCACGCAGCTGGGTGGCGTAGTCGGACAGCTTGCCCTTGCGGGCAGTGGCGCCGTGCTGGCCGGGCTTCTGCTCCAGCTTGCACTTGGAGTCCAGCGCACGCGCCGGGCTCTTCAGGGACAGGTCGGCGCCTTCGCGACGGGCGAGCTTACAGGTAGGACCGATATAACGAGCCATTTCTTATCGCTCCCTTTAGACGCGACGCTTCTTCGGCGGACGGCACCCGTTGTGCGGGATAGGCGTCACGTCGATGATGTTGGTGATCTTGTAGCCGACGTTGTTCAGCGAACGCACGGCCGACTCACGGCCCGGACCCGGGCCCTTGATGCGGACTTCCAGCGACTTCACGCCGTAGTCCAGCGCAGCACGACCGGCCTTTTCAGCAGCCACCTGGGCAGCGAACGGGGTCGACTTGCGCGAACCGCGGAAGCCAGCGCCACCGGAGGTCGCCCACGACAGAGCATTGCCCTGGCGGTCGGTGATGGTGACGATGGTGTTGTTGAACGAAGCGTGGACGTGGGCAACGCCGTCGGTGACGACGCGCTTGATCTTCTTCTTGGTCTTAGCAGCGGGCTTAGCCATTTCTCAGTCCCTTACTTCTTGATCGCCTTGCGCGGACCCTTGCGGGTGCGGGCGTTGGTACGGGTGCGCTGGCCACGCAGCGGGAGGCCACGACGGTGACGCAGGCCGCGGTAGCAGCCCAGGTCCATCAGGCGCTTGATCGCGATGCCGATCTCACGGCGCAGATCGCCTTCCACGATGTACTTGCCGACTTCGGCGCGCAGGCGCTCGATTTCCGGCTCCGACAGATCGCGGATCTTGGTGGTCGAAGCAACGCCTGCGACTTCGCAGACCTTCTTCGAACGGGTACGGCCGATGCCGTAAATGCTTTGCAACCCGACCCAGACGTGCTTCTGGGCTGGCAGGTTGACGCCTGCAATACGCGCCATGACGCGGTTCTCCAGCTGAGTGATGGCCGACAGCGCGCCTCGGGCACGCCAATCCGGCAGGATGGATCAAAAAAGTGAACTAGCGATACTAACAAGGTTCCGGTTTACATGGAAGCCCGTGAAACCATTGGTTTCATGAACCCGGCCTGGGGAGTGTGCCCAGGCTCCGGCGCCGGATGGGGTTGGACCCGGGGTATCCTCCGGGGCCGCCCGCGCTACTCCAGCGCGGGACCACCTCATCACACCCCCACCCGGAACCGCTGCGGGGGCCGCCCTTCGTTTGTGTGGCCGGAGTCCGCGAAGCGGAGGGACCATCACGTCAGGAAGACGAAAGTATAACAGGCCAATCAGCCGCGGGCAAAACCGCCGCGGTTGCCGCCCTTCAGGTTGGCCTTCTTCAGCAGGCTCTCGTACTGGTGGGACATCAGGTGCGCCTGCACCTGGGCAATGAAGTCCATCACCACCACCACCACGATCAGCAGCGAAGTACCGCCGAAGTAGAACGAGGCGTTCAGCTGCGTGCGCATCAGTTCCGGCAGCAGGCAGACGATCACCAGATAGGCCGAGCCGGCTGCGGTCAGGCGGGTCAGTACACCGTCGATGTAATCGGCGGTGGCCTTGCCCGGACGGATGCCCGGAATCAGCGCGCCCGACTTCTTCAGGTTGTCAGCGGTTTCCTGGGAGTTGAACACCAGCGCGGTATAGAAGAACGCGAAACCGGTGATCAGCGCAGCGAACACGATCATGTGCAGCGGCTCGCCCGGGCCCAGGGCATTGGCGACCTTCTGCAGGACCTGGCCGAAGCTGCTCTGGTTGGCCGCCTGGCCGGACCACATGGCCAGGGTGGCCGGGAAGGCCAGCAGGCTCGAGGCGAAGATTGCCGGAATGACGCCGGCCATGTTGAGCTTCAGCGGCAGGAACGAGGTCTGGTTCATGTACGCGTTGCGACCGCCCTGGCGGCGTGCGTAGTTGACCGTGATCCGGCGCTGGCCACGCTCGACGAACACCACGAAGAAGGTGAACGCGAGCACGACAATGGCGATCAGCAGCAGCTGGATGAACTGGATATTGCCGTCGCGGTAGGCGTCGAAGGTGTGGATGATCGCACCCGGCAGGCCAGCGACGATACCGGCGAAGATGATCAGCGACACGCCGTTGCCGATGCCGCGCTCGGTGACCTGCTCACCGACCCACATCAGGAACATGGTGCCGGCGGTCAGCGCGACCACGGCGGTGAGCACGAAGCCCATGCCCGGCGCATACACGACCGGAGCGCCCGACGGCGAGACCTGGCCCTGCAGGGCCAGTGCGATCGAACCGCCCTGCACCACTGCCAGCAGCACGGCGCCGATGCGCGAATACTGGGTGATCTTGCGGCGGCCGGACTCACCTTCCTTCTGCATCGCCTTCAGGGCGGGGAAGATGTGCACGGCCAGCTGCATCACGATCGATGCCGAGATGTACGGCATCACGTTCAGCGCGAAGATGCTGAAACGGTGCAGGGCGCCGCCCGAGAACATGTTGAACATGTCCACGATGCCGCCGCCCTGCTGTTGCATCATGGCAAGCATGGCATCGGGATTGACGCCCGGCACCGGCACGTAGCAGCCGATGCGATAGACGATCAAAGCCCCGACGACGAACAGCAAACGTTGGCGAAGTTCAGTGAACTTGCCCATTCCGCCCGCGAGGTTACCGATGCCAGCTTGCGCCATGATTTTCTTACTCCGTTACGCTGCCGCCGGCAGCTTCGATCGCGGCCTTGGCACCCGCCGTGGCAGCAATACCCTTCAGGGTGAACGCCTTGGTCACTTCGCCCTTGACGACGACCTTGGCCTTCTTGGCAGTGCTCGGAACCAGCTTGGCAGCACGCAGGGCGGCGAAGTCGATCTCACCGGCCGGCAGCTTGTCCAGTGCGTACAGCAGCACTTCAGCGGTGTCCTTGGCGATCGGCGAACGGAAGCCGATCTTCGGCAGACGACGCTGCATGGGGGTCTGGCCGCCTTCGAAGCCAGCCTTGATCTTGCCGCCACCCTTGCGGGCGAACGAACCCTTGTGGCCGCGGCCGGCAGTCTTGCCCAGGCCCGAGCCGATACCGCGACCGACGCGGGTACGCTCGGTGCGGGCGCCCGGTGCCGGGCTCAGTTCATTGAGACGCAGAGTCATGGTCGATTACTCCTCAACCTGGACGAGGTACTGAACCTTGTTGATCAGGCCGCGCACCTGCGGGCTGTCCTTCAGTTCACGCACATCGTTGAGCTTGTTCAGGCCCAGCGCACGCACCGACAGGCGGTGACGCGACTGGGTGCCACGCAGGCCACGCACCAGGCGGACCTTGACAGTCTTGTTGGACTCATTAGCCATGGTTGAGTTCCTCCACCTTCTTGCCGCGCTTGGCCGCGATGCGAGCCGGCGACTGTGCAGCAGCCAGGCCCTTCACGGTGGCACGCACCAGGTTGATCGGGTTGCGCGAACCGGTGGCCTTGGCCAGCACGTTCTTCACGCCAACGGCTTCCAGCACGGCGCGCATGGCACCGCCGGCGATCACGCCGGTACCTTCCGAAGCCGGCTGCATGAACACGCGGGCTGCGCCGTGACCATCCTTGATGGTGTGCCACAGGGTGCCGTTGTTCAGGTCAACGCTGACCAGGTTCTTGCGGGCCTGTTCCATCGACTTCTGGATGGCAACCGGCACTTCGCGGGCCTTGCCATAGCCGAAACCGACCTTGCCTTCGCCGTCGCCGACGACGGTCAGGGCGGTGAAGGTGAACTGGCGGCCACCCTTGACGGTCTTGCTGACGCGGTTGACCGCGACCAGCTTTTCGATCATGCCGTCGTCGATCTTCTCTTCGCGGTTACGGTCGCGATCGCGACCCCGCTGCTGACGCTCTTCTGCCATGTTGATTCCTTGGTTGTTTGGGTATGTACGGCTCGAAGCCGCTTATGGTTGTGGCGTGACGCGTTGTTCCGGTGGGCCGCTGCAGAAGAGCGGCGCCGTCCAGCCTCACTCAGGCTGGCGAGCAGGTGGGCAGGAGGCCAATGGCCCCCTGCCCTTGTCCCTTAGAACTGCAGGCCGGCTTCGCGGGCGGCTTCTGCCAGGGCCTTGATGCGGCCGTGGTAGCGGTAGCCCGAACGATCGAAGGCAACCTTCTCGATGCCGGCGGCCTTGGCGCGCTCGGCAACGATGCGGCCAACCTTGGCAGCAGCATCGGCGTTCTTGCCGTTCTTCAGGCCTTCGATGACGTCGGCCTGGGTGGTGTTGGCAGCAGCCAGCACCTTGGAGCCGTCGGCGGTGAAGACCTGGGCGTACAGGTGCTGGCCGGTGCGCAGCACCGACAGGCGGGCGACGCCGAGCTCACGGATGTGGGCACGGGTCGACTTGGCGCGACGCAGGCGGGCGATGTTCTTGTTCATTTTGATTATTCCTTGAAAGCTGAAGGAAGAGCTTTTCCCTGAGAAGTCCGCACAGGGATGTGCGGGCTCTTGCGAGGGACTCGCGCTTATGCCTTCTTGGCTTCCTTACGGATGATGACTTCGTCGGAGTACTTCACGCCCTTGCCCTTGTACGGTTCCGGCTTGCGGAACGCACGGATCTTGGCGGCAACTTCACCGACGACCTGCTTGTCAGCGCCCTGGACCAGGATCTCGGTCTGGGTCGGGGTCGACAGCGTGATGCCTTCCGGCGCCACGAACACGACCGGGTGCGAGAAGCCCAGCGACAGGTTCAGGTCCTTGCCCTGCATGGCAGCGCGGTAACCCACGCCCACCAGCTCCAGCTTGCGCTCGAAGCCTTCGGACACGCCCTTGACCATGTTGGACAGGATCGCACGCACGGTACCGGTCAGTGCGACCAGGTCGGCGCTTTCGGTGCTCAGGGTGGCAACGCCGTTGTCGACGTTGATGGCAATACCGGCCGGCTTGGCCAGCGACAGGGTGCCCTTCGGGCCCTTGGCGGTGACGCTGTCCGACTGGACGTTCAGTTCAACCTTACCCAGGGTAATCGGCTTCTTGGCTACGCGGGACATAGTTCTACTCCTTTCGCCTTAGGCCACGAAGCACAGGACTTCGCCGCCGACGCCCAGCTGGCGCGCCTGCGCATCAGTCATGATGCCCTTGGAGGTGGAAATGATGGAGATACCCAGGCCGTTCATGACCTTCGGCAGCTCGCTCTTGCCGCGGTACTGGCGCAGGCCCGAACGCGAGAAGCGCTTCAGGGTCGCGATGACCGGCTTGCCTTCGAAATACTTCAGCACGATTTCCAGCTCGGACTTGTTGTTTTCCAGCTGGGTCACGCGCAGGTCGGTGATGTAACCCTCGTCCTTCAGGACCTGGGCGATCGCAACCTTGATCTTGGACGACGGGGCTTTCACCGTCTGCTTGCCCACCGCGGCCGCATTCTTGATGCGGACCAGCAGGTCGGCGATGGGATCAGTCATGCTCATATGAGTACCTTTGAGTGCACCGATATCCGCTTTCGCGAAAATCTGTTGTCTCCTGGAAACGGGCCAGGTCCCTTGATGCAGCGGGCCGGAAGCCCACTCCTACGACCCCGTTTGCGCAGGGCAAGACGCGGGAGTATACGCCAAAAGAGCCCGGCTTGCGCCGGGCTCCTCGGTTTTTTTGCGTCGGGAAAGCTGAATGCCTCCCCTGCCCGGTTCAGGAACCCCCGAAGGGGCTCCTGATCGCAGGGCCGGCTGGGGTTACCAGCTGGCCTTGCGCAGACCCGGCACGTCGCCACGCATGGTGGCTTCACGCAGCTTGTTACGGCCCAGGCCGAACTTGCTGTAGACGCCACGCGGACGACCCGACAGCTCGCAACGATTACGCTGGCGGCTCGGCGACGAATCGCGCGGCAGCTTGGCCAGCTTGGTTGCGGCCTCGATCTTCTCTTCGTAGGTCGCGTCCACGGAGGACACGATCTTCTTCAGAGCCGCACGCTTTTCAGCGTACTTCTTGGCCAGCTTTTCCCGCTTGATGTCGCGGTTGACCATGGAGGTCTTTGCCATTTCGGTTTCCTCGACAGATCAGTTACGGAACGGGAACTTGAACGCTGCCAGCAGCGCCTTCGCTTCCGCATCGGTCTTCGCAGTGGTGGTGATGGCGATATCCATGCCGCGGATCGCATCGACGGCGTCGAAGTCGATTTCCGGGAAGATGATCTGTTCCTTCACACCCATGTTGAAGTTGCCGCGGCCGTCGAAGGAACGGCCGGAAACACCACGGAAGTCGCGCACGCGCGGCAGCGAGATGTTGATCAGGCGGTCCAGGAACTCGTACATCTTGTGGCGACGCAGCGTGGTCTTGCAGCCGATCGGCCAACCATCACGGATCTTGAACGACGCGACCGAGATACGCGACTTGGTGACAACCGGCTTCTGGCCGGAAATCTTGGTCATGTCCGCGACGGCGTTTTCCAGGATCTTCTTGTTGGTGGCAGCCTCGCCGACACCCATGTTCAGGGTGACCTTGACGAGCTTCGGTACTTCCATCGGATTGGTGTAGCCGAACTGCTTCATCAGCGCCGGCACCACTTCTTCCTTGTAGATCTTTTCGAGACGGGAAGTCATCTTCACATTCCTCAGGCGTCGAGCGCCTCACCGCTGGAGCGGAACACACGCAGTTTGCGTCCATCCTCCAGCACCTTGAAGCCAACGCGTTCGCCCTTGCCCGAAGCCGGGTTCAGCACGTTCACGTTGGAGATATGGATCGAAGCTTCGCGCTCGACCACGCCGCCGGCAACACCTGCCTGCGGGTTCGGCTTGGTGTGGCGCTTGACGATGTTCACGTTGGCGACGACCACACGGTCGCCGTCGACGCGGACGACTTCGCCCTGCTTGCCCTTGTCCTTGCCAGCGTTGACGACAACCTGGTCGCCCTTCTTGATACGGTTAGCCATGATTATCTCCTGTCGCTCACAGCACTTCGGGAGCGAGCGAGACGATCTTCATGAACTTCTCCGAACGAAGTTCACGGGTCACCGGCCCGAAGATACGGGTACCGATCGGCTCCTGCTTGTTGTTCAGCAGGACGGCCGCGTTGCCGTCGAAGCGGATCAGCGAACCGTCGGCGCGACGCACACCCTTGCGGGTACGCACCACGACGGCGTCATACACTTCACCCTTCTTGACCTTGCCGCGCGGAATCGCATCCTTCACGGTGACCTTGATGATGTCGCCGATGCCGGCGTAACGGCGCTTGGAACCACCCAGCACCTTGAAGCACATCACCTGCTTGGCACCCGAATTGTCCGCGACGTCAAGGTAGCTCTGCATCTGGATCATGATTCAGACTCCTTATTCAGCCGCACGCGTGATGACTTCCACCACGCGCCAGTTCTTGGTCTTGGACATCGGAGCAATCTCGGTCACGCGGACGACATCGCCTTCCTTGCAGGCGTTGTCGGCATCGTGGGCGTGCAGCTTGGTCGAGCGCTTGATGTACTTGCCGTACAGCGCGTGCTTGACCTGACGCTCAACCAGGACGGTAACCGTCTTGTCCATCTTGTTGCTGACGACACGGCCTTCGACCGTGCGCAGCGTCTTCTTTTCAGTATTGTCGCTCATAGCGGCCATCCTTACTTCGTGCTGCCGAGCAGGGTCTTGACGCGAGCAATCTCGCGACGGACCCGGCGAATGTCGTGGGTCTTCGGCAGCTGGCCGGTGACCTGCTGCATACGGACAGAGAACTGTTCCTTACGCAGGTCGATCAGGTGGGCCTTGAGTTCGTCAGCCGACTTTTCACGGAGAGTTTTGATATCCATCAGCGCACCGTACGGGTCACGAAAGTGGTGGTGACCGAGAGCTTGGCGGCGGCCAGGCGGAACGCCTCGCGAGCCACTTCCTCGGAAACACCCTCGATTTCATAGATCATGCGGCCGGGCTGGATCTGGGCCACCCAGTATTCCACGTTACCCTTACCCGAACCCATTCGGACTTCGATGGGCTTCTTGGTGATGGGCTTGTCGGGGAACACGCGGATCCACATCTTGCCGCCGCGCTTGACGTAGCGGCTGATCGAGCGGCGGGCCGCTTCGATCTGGCGCGCGGTCAGCTGACCGTGTGCGGTTGCCTTCAGGCCGTATTCGCCGAAGCTGACAGCGTTGGCGCTCCAGCTCAGGCCATCGTTACGGCCCTTGTGTACCTTGCGGTACTTGGTTCGCTTGGGTTGCAACATTGTCGTTACCTCGCTTCACGGGCCGGGCGCTGACGGTCACCACGGTCGCCGCGATCGTGACGATCGTTGCGCGACGGGGTGTCGTCCTGCTTTTCCTGGCCAACCTGGGAGAAATCGAAGACCTCGCCCTTGTAGATCCAGACCTTGATGCCGATGATGCCGTAGGTCGTCTTGGCTTCAGCGAAGCCATAGTCGATGTCGGCACGCAGGGTGTGCAGCGGCACGCGGCCTTCGCGGTACCACTCCGAACGGGCGATTTCTGCACCGTTGAGGCGGCCACCGACGTTGACCTTGATGCCCAGGGCACCCAGGCGCATCGCGTTGCCGACCGAGCGCTTCATTGCACGGCGGAACATGATGCGACGCTCCAGCTGCTGGGCGATCGACTCGGCAACGAGCTGCGCGTCCAGTTCCGGCTTGCGCACTTCGGTGACGTTGATGTGCGCCGGGACGCCCATCATCTCGCTCACTTCCTTGCGCAGCTTCTCGATGTCCTCACCGCGCTTGCCGATCACCACGCCCGGACGGGCGGTGTGGATCGTCACGCGAGCGGTCTTGGCCGGACGCTCGATCAGGATCTTGCTGATGCCGGCCTGGGCCAGCTTCTTGCGCAGCATGTCGCGCACTTTCAGGTCGGCTGCCAGGTAACCGGCGAACTCGGCCTTGTTGGCGTACCACTTGGAGTTCCAGTCCTTGGAAATGCCGAGGCGGATACCAATCGGATGAACTTTATGACCCATGGTCTTTTCCTTATCCGCTTACTTGGCGGCGCCCACAACCACAGTGATGTGGCTGGTGCGCTTGAGGATGCGGGTACCGCGGCCTTTCGCCCGCGCCATGAAACGCTTCAGGGTCGGACCTTCATCAACCATGATGGTCTGAACCTTCAGCTCGTCGACGTCGGCGCCCTGGTTGTTCTCGGCATTGGCAATAGCCGACTCCACCACCTTCTTGATCAGGTGGGCAGCCTTCTTGTCCGAGAACTTCAGCAGGTTGACCGCACGTTCGGCCGGCAGACCGCGCACCTGGTCAGCGACCAGACGAGCCTTCTGCGGGGAGATGCGCGCAGTGCGCAGGATGGCTTTCGCTTCCATTGTCATCTCTCCTTACTTGCCCGACTTCTTGTCACCACCGTGACCCTTGAAGGTCCGGGTGATGGCAAATTCGCCGAGTTTGTGGCCGACCATGTTCTCGTTGACGAGAACCGGGATGTGGTTCTTGCCGTTATGCACGGCAATGGTGATGCCTACCATGTCAGGCAGGATCATCGAACGGCGCGACCAGGTCTTGATCGGCTTCTTGCTGCCCGCAGCGGCCTCCACCTTCTTGACGAGGTGGTGATCGACGAACGGGCCCTTCTTGAGTGAACGTGCCATGGTCGATTAGCCCCTACGATCGCGGACGATGAACTGCTGAGTGCGCTTGTTATGGCGCGTCTTGTAACCCTTGGTCGGGACACCCCACGGGGTGACCGGATGCGGGTTACCCTGGCCGGCCTTGGCCTCACCACCACCGTGCGGGTGGTCAACCGGGTTCATGGCAGCACCACGAACGGTCGGGCGGACGCCGCGCCAACGCTTGGCACCGGCCTTGCCCAGCTTTTCCAGGCTGTGCTCGTCGTTGCCGACTTCGCCGATGGTGGCGCAGCACTCGACCGGCACCTTGCGCATTTCACCCGAGCGCAGGCGCAGGGTGGCGTAGATGCCTTCGCGGGCCACCAGCTGCACGGCCGCACCGGCGGCGCGGGCGATCTGAGCGCCCTTACCGGGCTTCAGTTCGATGCAGTGGATGGTGGTACCGACCGGGATGTTGCGCAGCGGCAGGGTGTTGCCAGCCTTGATCGGGGCATCCGAACCAGCGATCACCTGATCACCGGCCTTCAGGCCCTTCGGGGCGATGATGTAGCGGCGCTCACCGTCGACGTAGCACAGCAGGGCGATGTGGGCGGTGCGGTTCGGATCGTATTCGATGCGTTCCACGCGCGCCGGGATGCCCAGCTTGTTGCGCTTGAAGTCGATGATGCGGTAGTGCTGCTTGGCACCACCACCGACGTGACGCACGGTGATGCGGCCATGGTGGTTACGACCACCCGAGCGGCTCTGCGACTCGACCAGGGCAGCGTGCGGAGCACCCTTGTGCAGGTCGGGAGTGACCACGCGCACGGCCGAACGGCGGCCGGGGGAAGTGGGCTTGAATTTCATCAATGGCATGGGATGTACCTCAGGCCTTGGCCGTTACATCGATCGACTGGCCATCGGCCAGGCGAACGTACGCCTTGCGCCAATCGCCGCGGCGGCCAGCACGGTTACGGAAGGACTTGTTCTTGCCCTTGACGTTGACCACGTTGACAGCTTCGACCTTGACGTCGAACAGCTGCTCAACCGCGGCCTTTACATCGGCCTTGGTGGCTTCGTTCGAAACTTCGAAGACATACTGGTTGGAGAGTTCCTGCAGGCGCGCGGTCTTTTCGGAGACACGCGGGGCACGCAGCACGCTGAAGATTTTTTCGTTGCTGTTCATGCCAGCCACTCCTCGACCTTCTTGACCGCGTCAGCGGTGATGACGACCGTGTCGGCACCCACCAGCGAGACCGGATCCAGGCCCTGGACGTCACGCACCTGCACGTACGGCAGATTGCGGGCGGACAGGTACAGGTGCTCGGACGCTTCTTCGGTGACGATCAGCGGGCGCTTGCCCACTTCCAGGCCGGCCAGCTTGGCGACCAGACCCTTCGTGTTGGTCACTTCGACGTCGAAGGACTCCACGATGGTCAGACGGCCCTGACGGTTCAGCTCGGACAGGATCGCGCACATGGCGGCACGGTACTGCTTACGATTGACCTTCTGCTCGAAGCTGCGCGGCTTGGCCGCGAAGGTGACACCGCCGCCGACGAAGATCGGAGCCGTCAGTGCGCCATGACGCGCGCCGCCGCCCTTCTGCTTCTTCGACTTCTTGGTGGTACCAGCCACTTCGGAGCGAGTCTTCTGTGCCTTGGTGCCGGCGCGACCGGCGTTGCGGTAAGCAACGACGACCTGGTGGACCAGATCTTCGCTGAAATCGCGACCGAACACGGCTTCGGAGACCGAGACCTTGTTGTTGCTACCCGTGATAACGAGTTCCATCGTCATCTCTCCTTATGCCTTGCTCGCCGGACGGACGATCACATCGCCACCGGCCGCGCCCGGAACGGCGCCGCGAACGGCGATCAGACCGCGCTCGACGTCGACCTTGACCACTTCCAGGTTCTGGGTGCTCTGCTGCACCGCGCCCATGTGGCCCGACATCTTCTTGCCCGGGAAAACGCGACCCGGGGTCTGGCGCTGACCCAGCGAACCCGGCGCGCGATGCGACAGCGAGTTACCGTGGGTTGCATCGCCCATACGGAAGTTGTGGCGCTTGATGGTGCCCTGGAAGCCCTTACCCTTGGTGACACCCTGGACGTCGACGATCTGGCCGACTTCGAAGATGTCCGCCTTGACTTCGCCGCCAACGGCGAAATCGCCGAGCTGCGCGTCTTCAACGCGGAATTCCCACAGGCCACGACCCGCCTCCACCTTCGCCTTGGCGAAGTGGCCGGCTTCCGGCTTGTTGACCAGGGCAGCGCGACGCGCGCCGACGGTCACCTGCACGGCGCTGTAGCCGTCGGTTTCGACGGTCTTGATCTGCGCGATGCGGTTCGGGGTTGCTTCGATCAGGGTCACCGGGATGGAGCGGCCATCTTCAGTGAACACGCGGCTCATGCCGGCCTTGCGGCCCACGAAGCCCAACGAATACTTCTTCGTCATGGTCGTAGTCCTCAGGTCAGCTTGATCTGAACGTCGACGCCGGCAGCCAGTTCGAGCTTCATCAGCGCGTCCACGGTCTTGTCATTCGGGTCAACGATATCGAGCACGCGCTTGTGCGTGCGGGTCTCGTACTGGTCACGCGCGTCCTTGTCGACGTGCGGGGAGACGAGAACGGTGTAGCGCTCGATCTTGGTCGGCAGCGGGATCGGGCCACGCACTTGCGCGCCGGTCCGCTTTGCCGTTTCAACGATCTCGCTGGCCGAACGGTCGATCAGACGATGATCGAACGCTTTCAGCCGGATCCGGATCTTTTGGTCCGCCATGGCGGTAGGTTCCTTCGTTAAAAGAGCGACAGACAAAGCCTCTGGGTTGCTTTGCCCCATGAAATTCCTGAATACGGACGACCCACACTCCTGCAGGCCGACAAGGTCACTCCATAGACCTCAAAAACGTAGGCAGACCAGTTTCCCGGCCTGCCCAGACGTGGAAGCATAATGGCACACAAGGCAGCTGTCAACAGTCGCCTGTTGACGCCGCCTGAATGGCATTGACCCTTCCTGGTCCGGGGAACACAAGGCACATCCTGTGCCTGCTTTCCCATTTGATACGCCCCGATGCCCTACCCAGGCAACATCGGGGCGCAGATACTACCAGATTACTCGATGATCTTCGAGACCACGCCGGCGCCGACGGTGCGGCCGCCTTCGCGGATGGCGAAGCGCAGGCCTTCATCCATCGCCACCGGGTTGATCAGGGTGACGACCATCTTGACGTTGTCACCCGGCATCACCATTTCGACGCCTTCCGGCAGTGCAGCTGCGCCGGTGATGTCGGTGGTACGGAAGTAGAACTGCGGACGGTAGCCGTTGAAGAACGGGGTGTGACGGCCGCCTTCGTCCTTCGACAGGACGTAGACTTCACCCTCGAACTTGGTGTGCGGCTTGATCGTGCCCGGCTTGGCCAGCACCTGGCCACGCTCGACGTCGTCACGCTTGGTGCCGCGCAGCAGCAGGCCAGCGTTGTC
>NZ_KB907499.1:0-46645 GCF_000382065.1 Stenotrophomonas hibiscicola ATCC 19867
GCCCGGACATACCGTCCTGGCTCATTTTTTCCAGGACAGCCAACTTGAACGGGAGGTCATAGAACCGGGCCTGGCGATGAAATCCGCGCCAACCATACAGCCGATAGGTCGCCACCCAGCGCCTGACCGTGGAGGCCTCCAGGCTGTGGCGACGAGCAACGGCTTTGACTGATGTGGAGGTCTTGCAGGCCTCTTTGGCGACCTGCAGTTTGAAACGAGCGTCGTATCTGTTCATGTATCCCTCGGGGTTGGATCTGGCGTCCAACTCCCGGGGGTCACTTCATGGACGGGTTTACGGCGTCCCCCGCAACCGGACTCACCCCGCCATCCCACCCTGGCCCGGCCCATTCGATATCCCGGCGTCGGACGGCAAGAGCGTTGGGTTTCCAAGTGGAAAGAGGGGTCAGATCCGTTTTCCGCAGGAAAACGGATCTGACCCCGGAAGTGACCTGGCTTTTGTTTTTTGCTTTTCTTTCTTCAATCCGGGGTGGACGCGCACGGAAATTTTCCGTGGCCGGGAGGGTGGGCTACGCAGGGGCGTGAGCCGCATGGGCCCGAGGCATGCCTCGGGCGGGTTGGGCAGGACGCCCAACCCCGGTCTTGCCGTGTGCGCAGGACAGCGCACACGAGCAAGCGGCGACCGAGCCTACAAGGACGTATTCACGGCGTCCCCTGCGCAGCCCACCCTCCCGGCCTGCCCTCAGCAGCCCAGCACTTCGACCGACCACCCCGAGGGGCTTCGCCGTTGGCTGGATAATCAGATATCCCGTAAACAAAAACGCCCCAGCACAGGGCCAGGGCGTTCTCGTACCTCAGGTCAGGCAGGCATCAGAATTCCTGCCAGTCCCCGTCGGCCAGTTCCGTGGCCATCGGGCGACCACCCGCGCTGCGGCGGGCGGGCGGGGCGGCCGGAGCCGGTGCCGCCGATGCGGCAGCACGCGGGGCCGGGGCCGCGGCGACGCGCGGTGCAACCACGGTATCGGCTTCGTCGACCACGAAGATCGACACGGCCTCGCTGAGGTGGCCGGCCTGTTCTTCCATGGCACGGGCGGCGGCGGTGGCTTCCTCCACCAGAGCAGCATTCTGCTGCGTGGTTTCGTCCATCTGCACCACGGTCTGGTTGACCTGCTCGATGCCGGCGCTCTGTTCCTGCGAAGCGGCGGAGATCTCGGCCATGATGTCGGTCACGCGCTGCACCGAGGCGACGATCTCGCCCATGGTGGCGCCAGCCTTGTGCACCAGCGCCGAGCCATCGTTCACCTTGCCGACCGAGTCGTCGATCAGGCCCTTGATTTCCTTGGCGGCGGCGGCCGAGCGCTGGGCGAGGGTACGCACTTCGCTGGCAACCACGGCGAAGCCACGGCCCTGTTCGCCGGCACGGGCGGCTTCCACCGCGGCGTTCAGTGCCAGGATGTTGGTCTGGAACGCGATGCCGTCGATGACGCTGATGATCTCGGCGATTTTCTTCGACGAGGCTTCGATGGCCGACATGGTGGTAACCACCTGGCCCACCACCTCACCGCCCTGCGAGGCGACGCCATGGGCGCCGATGGCGAGCTGGTTGGCCTGGCGGGCGTGTTCGGCGTTCTGGCGCACGGTGGAGGTCAGTTCCTCCATCGAGGCTGCGGTTTCTTCCAGATTGGCGGCCTGCTGTTCGGTACGGCGCGACAGATCGCTGTTGCCCGAGGCGATCTCGCCGGCGGCCGAGCTGATCGCGCGGCTGGACTGCTTGATGCGGGTGACGATCTCGCTCAGCTGCGCGGCCGTGGCGTTGGCATCGTCGCGCATACGGGCGAACACACCCTGGTAGTCGCCATGCATGCGCACGGTCAGGTCACCCTGCGACAGTGCGGCGAGCAGGCCGGAGATCTGTTCGATGCTGCCGGCGTTGGCGTCCAGCAGGCCGTTGATCTGCTGGGCCAGCTGCAGGAAGAAGCCTTCTTTGTCGGTAGCATCGATGCGGCCGGACAGGTCGCCGGCGGCGGCCTGGGCGATCACGCGGGCCACTTCCGCTTCAACCTGCGCTTCCTGGGTACGGTCGCGCCATTCCACCACGTAGCCGACAGTGTCACCGTCCTCATTGCGGATGGTCGAGACGACCTGGGCAAACTGGGCGTCGCCATACTGCATCGGGCGGCGGGCGACACCGTGCGCCTTCAGGTTGCCCAGCAGGGTCTGGTCCATTTCGCCACGGTGCTCAAGCACGGTGACCGGCTTGCCGATCAGCGAGGCCTGGGCATCGAAGTCCGGCAGGTCGCGGCGCACGTCGTCCTGGTACTGGCTCAGGGTCTGCTGCAGGGCGCGATTGGTGTAAACGATGGTGTTGCTGGTATCAGTCAGGTACACGCCGGTGGAGCTGTAATCCAGCGCGGTGCGGATGCGCAGGTTCTCGCGGGCGACCGCCTGGTCGGTCTCGATGCGTTCGCGCAGGTCGCGCTGCATGCGCTGCATGGCCTGCATCAGTTCGCCTACCTCGTCCTGGCGGCTGACGTCGATATGGCCATCGAGCTTGCCACCGGCGACGTCGTTGGCGACCGAGACGGCGCCGCGCACGCTGCCGACCAGTGCGCGGGCGAACAGCCAGACCAGCACCAGGCCGAGCGCGGCGCCACCCAGCAGGGCGATCACGGTCAGCACGGCCGAGGCGGAATAGGTGGACGCGGCCTGTTCGCGCGAGGCGCGGGCCAGACGGTTGTCTTCGGCGATCAGCGCTTCCAGTGCCGAGGCGGCCTTGCGGTGCTTGGTGCGGGTTTCGCCGACGAAGGTATCGATGGCATCGTCCGGCAGGTCCAGTTCCAGCATCTCGGTGACACTGTCATAGGAGGCCAGGGCGTCCTTCCACTCCTTGGCGAACGTGTCGAACAGCTTCTTCTGCTGCGCGTTGTCGACCAGCTTCGGGTACTCCTTGATCGACTTGTCCATGCTCGCGCGCAGCTCGACGCCCTGCTTGCGCGCATCGGACTTGACGTCGTCGCTGGCCCGGATCAGTTGCTGGTAGGCGGCATTGCGGTATTCGCCCAGCATGCCGCGCATCTCGCCGGCGAGGCGGATGCTCTCCATGCGTGAACCGGCCAGCTCGGTGGTGACGTTGTTCAGCGAATGCAGGCCGCGATAGGCGACGATGCCCTGCAACAGCATCACCAGCAGGAGGACGCCGAAAGTCAGCAGCAGCTTCGGCATCAGTTTCAGGTTGTTGATCCACGGCATGGGCGTTGCGAGCTCCTAAGGCAGACGCGCCCGGGCATCGGGCCCGGTTGCAGCAGAAACCACGCCGGCACCAGCACCGGCGTGGTCCGACGGACAGCGGATTACTTGATGTTGGCCAGCTTCAGGCCAGCCGGCGAGCTGACTTCGATTTCCGCGCGCGAGGCGTCACGCTGGATCTTGCCGATCACGCACACGGTCTTGCCTTCCAGGGTTTCCAGCGGGAAGGAGAACTTGCTGCGGTTCTCGCCGGCGATGCGGGCCGAGAAGGTGTGGCGCGGGAAGGCGCCGCCCATGTACAGGAAGGTCGGCTGGCCTTCGGAACCTTCTGCGTAGCGGGCCTTTTCGACCTTGCCGCAGACCATGCCGTCCTTGCCGACCGAGCGCGGTGCCAGTTCCGGCGGGATCATGTCGGCCGACTGGGCGAACGCGGAGGAGGCGGTGGCGGCCAGGACAGCGGCCGAAACGAACGCAAGCAGGGACTTCATCGAGGTATATCTCCGGGGATGGTGATGGTCGTTCCGGTTCCGCGCGCTCCTGCGCGACCGGCTTCTGTCCCCCTATCGGCACTGCCGGGGAGAACTGAAGGGTTTTGTGACCGGAACGTGAAGCAGGTCCGCTCGATCAGGCAGCAGCGTCTTCGGCAAGGGCGTTCTGCCCCATGTCGGCGCTGTCGAGCAGGGTCTCGATGTCCAGCAGGATCAGCATGCGGTCGTCGTGGGTGCCGATGCCGGAGATGAAGCGGGTGTCGACGGCAGCGCCGAATTCCGGGGTCGGACGGATCTGCTCGGCCGACAGCGGGATGACGTCCGAGACGCTGTCGACCACGATGCCGACCACGCGGTCTTCGACGTTCAGCACGATCATCACGGTGAAGGCGTCGTAGCGGGCATTGTCCAGGCGCAGCTTCAGGCGCAGGTCGATGACCGGCACGATGGTGCCGCGCAGGTTGATCACGCCCTTGATGTAGTCCGGTGCATCCGGCACCCGGGTGACGGCGTCGTAGCCGCGGATTTCCTGCACCTTGAGGATGTCCACGCCGTAGTGCTCGTCACCAAGGGTGAAGCTGAGGAATTCGCCACCGGCGCTGGCGGCGGAGTTGGTCTTGTCGTTCATCGAGGGGTCCTGGTTCTGCCGGAAGTCCCGGTGTCAGGCTCGATATCGGCCCCGCCGGGGGGGACTTTAGGTGCCGGCTCGGAGGCATCCGCGCATGGCGTGCGTCTGCCGAGGATCGGTAGTGCCGGCCGCTGGCCGGCAACGGCAATATGCGGGTTGCCGGCCAGCGGCCGCCACTACCCATTGAAACGCGCCCTACAGCTCGCCGTTGCGGCGTGCCTTGCGCTGGCGGTCGATGCGGAAGATGTAGCGCTGGATGGCGCTGTCGGCGCCGCGCGGCAGGGTGTCAAAGCGCATGCCCACCCGCTTGATCTCGATCCCGTTGGGTTGGCGCTGCGGCAACAGGTTGCAGACAACCAGCCCGATCTCCAGGTCCGGGCCGTCGGGCAACGACAGCACCGCCGGGTAGCGCTTCTGCAGGCTGAACACTGCGCAATCGGTAGGCACGGCGACCGCCAGGCCGCCGCCACTGATGTCCACCACCCGCATCGACAGGGCGTCGGCGCGGCTCTCGCCGGCGGGGATCAGCAGTTGGGGCGAATCGGTGACGGGGGTTTCCAGCCGGTACATCTCACGGCGTTGCAGATGCACCAGTTCGTCCGGAAGGGGAGCGCGAAAGGCAACGTGCCCATCGTTGTCCACGCGCTCCAGCGCTTGCAGGCGGAACCGCACGAGGACACGCTCGAGCTGGGCGAAGCACAGCAGATGGTCGGCCTGTTCAGCGGCGCGGTTGGAAGCCTCCTGCAGGCTGCCATCGAGCAGCAGGTAGTCTTCATCCTCTTCGAGTTCGAGCAGTGCGGTCGGGAACGACCGGTCGCGGCCGTCGATATGGGCATTGATCAGTGATCGCTGGTCGATCAGCGAGCGCAGCAGCTGGCGCAACTGGCGCGGGTTGCGGACCAGGAAACGTTCGTCGGCGGCATCAGCCGCGTGGACATCATGCACTGCAGTGTCGTTGCCGTCGGACATGGAATCTATGGTCAGGGGCGGGCGCCAGCACGCGTTGGCGCGAGGCTCGATGGGGATATCGGCCTCTGCACCGGATTATGAAGTGGGATTTGCATCACTTTCCATGCGTAAGGGACCAGACCCCTCTCCCGAAGGAGAAGGGTCCGACCCTCGCGACATCAGAACTCCTGCCAGTCGCCGTCTGCAGCCAGCGCCGACTGGGCTGTCCCGGTGCGCAGCGTACGTGCCGGGGCCGCCTTCACGACCGGTGCGGCAGCTGCGACCTGGCGCGGTACCGGCGCCGCCAGCGGACGCGCCGGAATGGCCGTCGTGCCCTGCGATGCCAGCCGGAAGCGGGCCACGGCTTCGCCCAGCTGCACGGCCTGGTCTTCCATCGCACGCGCGGCGGCGGTGGCTTCCTCCACCAGCGCAGCGTTCTGCTGGGTGGTTTCGTCCATCTGCACCACGGTCTGGTTGACCTGCTCGATGCCGGCGCTCTGTTCCTGCGATGCGGCGGAGATCTCGGCCATGATGTCGGTCACGCGCTGCACCGAGGCGACGATCTCGCCCATCGTGCTGCCGGCCTGGTGCACCAGGCTGGAGCCTTCGGCGACCTTGCCCACCGAGTCGTCGATCAGGCCCTTGATTTCCTTGGCGGCGGCGGCCGAGCGCTGGGCGAGGGTACGCACTTCGCTGGCAACCACGGCGAAGCCACGGCCCTGTTCGCCGGCACGGGCGGCTTCCACCGCGGCGTTCAGTGCCAGGATGTTGGTCTGGAACGCGATGCCGTCGATGACGCTGATGATCTCGGCGATTTTCTTCGACGAGGCTTCGATGGCCGACATGGTGGTAACCACCTGGCCGACCACCTCGCCGCCCTGCGAGGCGACGCCATGGGCGCCGATGGCGAGCTGGTTGGCCTGGCGGGCGTGTTCGGCGTTCTGGCGCACGGTGGAGGTCAGTTCCTCCATCGAGGCGGCGGTTTCCTCCAGGTTGGCGGCCTGCTGCTCGGTACGGCGCGACAGGTCGCTGTTGCCCGAGGCGATCTCGCCGGCGGCAAGCGTGATGCTCGAAGCGCTGGCCTGGATCTGGCTCACGATCTGGGTCAGCTGCGTAACCGTGGTATTGGCATCGTCACGCATGCGCGCGAACACGCCGTTGAACTGGCCGTCCATGCGCGCGGTCAGATCGCCGGCTGCGATCGATTGCAGCAGCTGCGAGAGCTGGCCGAGGTTGCCGTCGGCCACCTGCATCATGCTGTTGAGCTGCTCGATCATCACGCGGAAATCGTGATCGAAGCGCTGCGCGTCACCGCGCTGGCTGAAGTCGCCCGCAGCGGCGGCCGAGGCCAGGTGCTGGATCTGCGTATTGATGGCCAGCAGGCTGGCCTTGGCGGCGTCCATCGATTCGTGCAGGATCGCGCGGCTGCCTGGCAGGCGGCGGGCGTCCGGAGCAAGGTTGCCGATGGCGTACTGGTTGAGCACTTCAATGGCATCGACGATCGCATCGAGGTGTTCGAAGATCACCGTGTTGATGCCGCTGGCCAGCTGGCCGTAGACGCCCGGGAAGTCTTCCGGAATACGGTGGCTGATGTCCGGGCCGGCATGCATCTGTGCCATCAGCTGCGTCTGCTCGCTGAAACGGCGCAGCATTGCGGTCATTTCGGCCGTGGCCGTAAGCATCCTGCCGGCTTCGTCCCTGCTGGTGGCCTGGGTGCTGACGCTGAGATCGCCGCGGGCGACCGCCTGGATGGCATGCACGGCCTTGCCCAGCGGGCCGGTGACCGCGCGCGAGATGACGATGGCCAGCGCGGCGGCCACCAGCGACAGCAGGATGATGCAGCCGATGATGGCGATCATGCTGTTGCGATGGGTGGCGTTGGCGTCGGCGATCTTGCCGTCCATCTGCCCGGCGATATGGGCGCCCAGTGCCTTCATCGCAGCGAACAGGTCGCGGCGCGCCGGGCGTGACTGCTCGTCGGAGATCTGCCGCGCCAGGACGCCGTCACCGGCGGTCACGGCGTCGCGCATCGCCTTGTTGGCGGCGAAATAGCGATCCAGTTGCGCGCTGGCTGCGCGATACAGTTCACGCTCCTTGTCCAGCGCCGGCAGCGCCGCGTACGCCGCCAGTTCGTCATGTACGGCCTTGGCGGTGTCGTCCATGCGCTTGTTGTAGTCGGCCACCTTTTCCGGCTGGTCGAGCATGCTCAGCTGGGCCAGTTCGTAGGTGCGGAACTCCCCGAGCTGCGAGCGCGCCTCGCCCAGGTGCTGGACCGAGGGGATATCGTTGCCAGCCATGTCGCGTAGCTGCGCGTTGGCTTCGCTCAGTCGCAGCAGGGCGAACGCGCCGAGGATCAGGGTCATCAACGTGGTGAGGGTGAACCCCACAGCCAGCTTGCGGGCGATGGGCAGATCTTGGAACCACTTCATGCAGGGTGCTCCAGGTGGGCAGAGTGCCGGCGTCTGTGCGCCGGTTTGGGGGTGGTTGCAGAGCGAACGGTGGTTCCCGGTGGGGTTCGGTGACGGCCGTCAATGCGAAATAGCGGCGCAGTCTCGATGGACTTTATGGACGCAGATCACATTCGGATGCGTAGGGAGGGCAGCGCGGAAGCGTTGCAGCGACGCGGTTTTCGATTGGATGAAGTGGTTGCGACAGCAACTATCGTGCCGACGGAGTTCACGATGTGGTTTCGGGGTGCCGTCCCGCAGTCATATTCCGTTCCTGCGGAAGGGAATCTGACCCCCCTGGCAGGGCGAACACAAACGAAAACCGCCGCCCCGAGGGGCGGCGGTCCATGGTTCGCATGCAGCGTGGATCAGGCCGCCTGCGGCATCCGCAGCGAGCGCACCAACCCACCGATGTCGACGATCAGCGCGACCCGGCCGTCGCCGAGGATGGTGGCGCCGGATACTCCGCCGATGCGGCGGTAGTTGTTCTCGATGTTCTTCACCACGACCTGCTGCTGGCCGACCAGTTCGTCCACCTCCAGCGCGATCTTCTGGCCATCACCTTCGACCACCACCACCAGCGATTCGCTGCCGGGTGCGCGGTTGCCGTAGCCGTAGTACTCGCTCAGCGAGAGGATCGGCAGGTACTCGCCACGCACGCGCAGCACGCGGCCCTCGCCGGCCATGCTGCGGATGTCCTCGGCCTGCGGCTGCAGGGCCTCCAGCACGTACGCCAGGGGCAGGATCAGGGTTTCGCCGGCCACTGCTACGGTCATGCCATCGAGGATGGCCAGGGTCAGCGGCAGGCGGATCAGCGTGCGGGTGCCGGTACCGAGGCTGCTTTCGATCTGCACCTCGCCGCCCAGTGCCTGGATGTTGCGGCGGACCACGTCCATGCCGACACCACGCCCGGACAGGTCGGTGACCGCATCGGCCGTGGAGAAGCCTGGCTGGAAGATCAGGTCCCAGACCTGCGAATCGGTCGGGTTGTCCGGCACGGCCAGGCCGCGTTCGTGAGCCTTGGCCAGGATCTTGGCGCGGTCCAGGCCACGGCCATCGTCGCTGACTTCGATGACGATATGGCCGCCTTGATGCGAGGCTGCCAGCGTGATCGTGCCGGTCTCGTCCTTGCCCGCACCGCGGCGGACGTCGGGCATTTCCAAGCCGTGGTCGATCGAGTTGCGTACCAGATGCACCAGCGGATCGGCGATCTTCTCGATCAGGCCCTTGTCCAGTTCGGTGCCTTCGCCGACGGTGCGCAGGCGCACCTGCTTGCCGAGGCGGCTGGACAGGTCCCGGACCAGGCGCGGGAAGCGGCGGAACACCGCATCGACGGGCAGCATGCGCACGCCGATCACCGCTTCCTGCAGGTCGCGTGTGTTGCGTTCAAGCTGGTCCAGGCCGGCGAACAGGCTCTCGGCGTGGACCGGGTCCAGCGCGTGCGAGACCTGCTTGAGCATGGCCTGGGTGATGACCAGTTCGCCGACCAGGTTGATCAGCGCATCGACCTTGTCGACGCTGACGCGGATCGAGGTTTCCGCCTCCTGGCTGGCACCACCGCTGGCGGCAGGCGCGGCAGGTGCCGACGGCGCCGCTGCCACCGGAGCGGGGGCCGCTGCGGCCGGGGCCTGGGTGGCCAGGCTTGGCGGCGCGGCCGGACGGATGTCCAGTTCGCAGTCGTCCAACACCCAGGCGAAGGTGTCTTCGATCTTGCTGCGCGGCACCTTGCCGACCAGGCCCAGATCCCACGCCAGGTGGGCCTCCAGCGGGTCGAGCTGGGCGAAGCCGGGCAGGCGTTCCATGCGCGCGGCGACCTGCAGCGAACCGAGGTGTTCCAGTTCGCGGATGATGCGCAGCGGATCGTTGCCACTCATGAACAGCGACGGCGCTGGAGTGAAACCAATCTGCCAGGCTTCGGGGGTATCGTCCACCTTGGCCGCTGCCACGACCGGAGCGCTCGATGCGGCCTGGCCGGAGAGAACGGCTTCCAGGCGCGCCTTCACTGCGGCGACAGCGGCGGGGTCGGCAGCCTGGCCGTGTTCGGCTTCGCGCAGCAGGGCGCGAAGCACGTCCACCGAAGACAGCATGGCGTCGACGGCATGGCCTTCCAGCGCCCGCTTGCCGGCACGCAGCTCATCGAGCAGCGTTTCCAGCACGTGGGTCAGGCCGGCGATGGCATCGAAGCCGAAGGTGCCGGCGCCGCCCTTGATCGAATGGGCGGCGCGGAACACCGAATTGATGATCTCCGCGTCCTGCTGCCCCGATTCCAGGGCCAGCAGGCCAGCCTCCATCGCGTCGAGGCCTTCGCGGCTCTCCTCGAAGAAGGTGGCGTGGAAGCGTTGCAGGTCCATGCTCATGGCAGTGGCGGTCCGGAAGCGAAGAAGGGGAGCGGTGCGGGGCGATCAGCCCAGCACTTTCTGCACGGTGGCGACCAGCTGTTCCGGATTGAACGGCTTGACCAGCCAGCCGGTGGCACCGGCGGCCTTGCCTTCGGACTTCTTGTCGGCAGCCGATTCGGTGGTCAGCATCAGCAGCGGGGTGAACTTGTAGTCCGGCAGCTGGCGCAGTTCGCGGATCAGCGCGATGCCGTCCATGTTCGGCATGTTGACGTCGGTGACCACCGCATTGAAGCGCTGGCCCTTGGCGCGACCGAGCGCGACCGCGCCGTCTTCGGCTTCTTCGACGGCAAAACCGGCCGAGGTGAGGGCGAAGGAAACCATCTGGCGCATCGACGCCGAATCGTCCACCACCAAGATACGTGCGCTCATGCAGCGTTCTCCACAGATTTCAGGTTGTCATGGGTTGCGTCCAGGCCCAGGGCCTGGGTGACGCCCAGCAGGCGCGCGGCGTCACGGAAGGTTGCGGTGCAACCGTGGAAGCCGGTGCCCAGGCCTGCCTCGCGGCGGGCCTGCACGAATGCACACAGCACCTGCACGGCGGCCGTGTGGATGCGGGCGACCTGGCTTGCATCCAGGGTCAGCTCGCCTGCCTGCGCCACCAGCGGGGCGAGGCGGTTCTTGAGCTCGGTGCTGCTCTCGATGCCGAGATCCCCACCCAGTTCGACAGTGCTCATCGTTGCTCCGGACAAACGGTTCCGTGATCCATAACGGCACCCCGGCAGGGTTCTTTAGGGGAATCGACGCGGTGCGCCGATGCGGTGTTGTTCGGGGACGGGAGATGCCAATGCTGCGCATCGGCACCTGCAGTCCCCGACAGGCACCGCGTCGGCGCAAAGCGCCGACTCAACTCAACAGCCGTGTGGCGTCGAGCAGGATCATCGGACGCTGGCTGACCCGGGCGACGCCACGGAACAGGTCGTTGGAAATCTGGCAGATGCGCGCGGTATCAGGCGGCTCGATCTGCGAGTCGGTAAGGTTGGCGACATCTTCCACCGCCGACACGCGCAGGCCGATGGTTTCGCCGTCTTCCTCCAGCACCACGATGCGGGTCTGCGAATCGTCTTCGGCAGCGGCCGCACCCAGGTGCAGGCCGAGATCCATCACCGGTACCACCTGGCCCCGAAGGTTCATGATGCCGAGCATCGCTGGTGCGGTGCCGCGCAATGGCAGCAGGGGAACTGGCAGCACCACTTCCTGCACCTTCAGCAGTTCCAGCGCATAAGCCTGGGTGCCGCAACGCAGGCGCAGCCAGCGCGAGGTGCGCTCGCCGGCGCGGCGGTTCTGCGGATGCGGGCTGCTGGCGGGCTGGAGAGCCTGTGCCTGCAGTTCCTGCCAGGTGCCGGGACGGTTGGTGGCCGGGGCATCCACGGCAACGCGGGGCGGCGGCGCGACGGCAGCGGGCGCAGCCGGGGCAGGCGCGGGTGCAGGGCGCGGCGCCGGGGGCGCTACCACGGCCGGGGGCGGCGTGGGGACATCCGCGCCGCCGGCAGCGGCCTCGAACGCAGCCTGCAGGCCGGGGCTGTCAGTGTGGGCGAGGTGATGGCTGTCGGCCGCGTCGGTCTCGTAGATCACTTCGTCGGGCAGGTCGTCCCAGGTGGGCTCCGGGCCGGCCTTGGCCGGGGCCGTCTCGTGGATCACCTCGTCAGGCAGATCATCCCAGGTCGGTTCCCGCTCGGGAGCGGCGACCGGCATTGCGGCGGCCTCGAAGGCGGCCTCCAGTGCTGCGTCGTCCTCTGCCGGTGCAACGGCAACAGTCTCCGTTTCGTAGATCACCTCGGCAGGCAGATCGTCCCAGGTGGGTTCGCGCCCGGCCGTTGCGGCGGCCTCGAAGGCGGCTTCGAGCGCGGCGTTGTCCGCGGCAGGCGCCGCGGCGACGGTGTCGGTTTCGTAGATCACCTCGGCCGGCAGGTCATCCCAGGTCGGCTCATGTTCCGGTTGCGATATGCTGGCCGGGGCCGGGGCGACGCTGTCCGGCGTTGGAAGCACGACGGCCGCCGGAGCGATCGCTTCGCCCAGCAGTTCGTCCAGATAGTCGTCCAGTACGCCGGTGCTGTTCATGCGGCCTGCTCCAGGGCGCGGGCATCCTCACCGAGGATCCAGTTCAGTGCGCGGCGATAGGCGGCCAGGCCGCGGCCCGGGTACTCCTCACCAACGCTGGGCAGGGTCAGGCCTGCGGCATTGCTGATGCGGGTGTCGATCGGAATGGCGTCTTCCCACACGCGGGTGCCATGACGATCCTGCATGGTGCGCAGCGACTCGTTGCCGGCGCGGGTGCGGCGGTCGAACAGGGTCGGCAGGATCGAGATCGGCAGCGGGCGGCGGCGAGAGCGCTCGACCATCTCGCCGGTGCGGACCATGCCGTCCAGGCCATGCAGGGCCAGCGGCTCGGCCTGGGTGGGGATGATCAGGCGGTCGGCAGCGGCCAGCGCGTTGATCATCAACAGGCCAAGGGTGGGGGCACAGTCCAGCAGGATGTAGTCGTGCTGGCCCTGGTGGCGCGCCAGTGCGTTCTGCAGGGCCAGGCCGAGGCCGGGCTGGTTGGCGCTGCGGCGCTCCAGCGTGGCCAGCGCCGACTGCGCGCAGACATAGTCCAGGCCTTGGATGCTGCTGGCATGGCACAGGCTGGAAAGATCGGCCGGCGGAGCGCCGAACAGTTCCAGCACGCCGGCCGGCGGCGGATCCACCGGTACGCCGAAGGCGCGGCTGAGCGAGGCGTGCGGATCGAGATCGATCAGCAGCACGCGATGGCCCAGCGCGGCCAGGCCGCGGCCGAGGGCGAGGGTGGTGGTGGTCTTGCCGACTCCGCCCTTCTGGTTGGCGATTGCCCAGATGCGCATCGGTTTACTCCTTCATTGCCGGGGGAACGGCGGCGCCGACGCGGCTGCCAGCCGGCACCGGCGGCAACTTCACCGGTGCGATGGGGGAGGTGGGGGCGCTGGCCGGAGTTGCGGCGGCCTGTTCGGTGGTGCTGTCGTCGACGGCGCCGGTGGCCGCATTGAGGCGCTGGCCGAGCGGATCCACCGAATGCGAGGTGTCGGCCAGGATGATGACCATCACCCGGCGGTTGCGGTTGCGCCCCTGCGCGCTGTCGTTCTCTTCGCGCGGACGGAACTGGCCATAGCCGACCATCGCCAGCCGCGACGGCTGCACGCCCTGGTCGGCGAACAGGTGCACCACGCTGGCGGCGCGTCCGGCCGACAGTTCCCAGTTCGAAGGGAAGGTGGCGGTGGCGATCGGCACGTTGTCGGTATGGCCTTCCACGCGCACGCTGTTGGGCACGTCACGCAGCACCTCGGCCAGGCTGGCCAGCGTCTGCCGTGCATGCACGTCCAGCGCGGCCGAGCCGGTGGGGAACAGGATGTCGCTGTTGATCTCCACTTCAATCCACAACTCGGTGCGGCGCACGCTGATCATGCCGCGGTCGATCAGCGGCGCCAATGCAGCGGTGAGGCGGTCGGCGATGCTGTTGAGCTGGCGCTCGGCACGGGCGATCTGTTCCTGGTTGTGCACGGAGACCGGCATGCGCATCTGCGAGGCCATCGACGGCAGCAGGGTCGGGTCGTGCGACGGCGCCGGCGCGGAGGGGCCGATCTTGGTGCCGGACTTGATCACCGAAGGGCTGTCCCAGCCGCCACCCTGCACCTGCTTGTTCCCCACCTGCACCGGGTTGATGGTGCGCGGTGCGCCACCGAAGGCATCGGTGAGCGCGTCGGCCATGATCCGGTACTTGCCCTCGTTGACCGAGGAGATCGCGTACATGACCACGAAGAAGGCGAGCAGCAGCGTCATCAGGTCGGCATAGGGGATCGCCCATGCTTCATGGTTGGCGTGCTCTTCGTGGTGCTTGCGGCGGGCCATGTCAGTGCAGGAAGCCGGAAAGGTTGGTTTCGATGTTGCGCGGGTTCTCGCCCTGGGCGATCGAAATCAGGCCTTCAATGACCATTTCGCGGTCGCGGGTGTTGTGCGAGATCACACTCTTGAGCTTGGCAGCCACCGGCAGGAACAGCAGATTGGCCGAGGCGATGCCGTAGATGGTGGCGGTGAACGCGGCGGCGATGCCGTGGCCGAGTTTGCTCGGGTCGGCCAGGTTCTTCATCACCGCGATCAGGCCGAGCACGGCACCGATGATGCCGAGTGTCGGTGCGTAGATGCCCATCGCTTCGAAGACCTTGGCGCCGGCCTGGTCCTGGTGTTCCTGGCTGCCCAGTTCGATTTCCAGCATGTGCCGCATCGATTCGGGCTCGACGCCGTCCACCAGCAGCTGCAGGCCCTTGCGCAGGAACGGGTCCTGCTGCGCTTCCACCTGCGATTCCAGGCCCAGCAGGCCCTGGCGGCGGGCGATGTTGCTCCACTCGACGATCTGCTGGATCAGTTCGCGGCGATCACTGTGTGGCGGGCGCACGACCCAGCGCACGATCTTGAACGCATGCTTGAACACCGCCGGTGAGGTATGCAGCAGGATCGCGGCGACGGTGCCGACGATGACGATCACGAACGCCGCAGGCGACCACAACGACGCCAGGCCGGCGCCCTTGAGGATGCTGCCACCGACCAGCGAGGCCAGGGCGAGAAAGAGTCCAATGAGGCTGAGTCTATCCATGGTTCCGGTATCGGCGTGTATGAATGGGACTTGAGACACCGGTAGATCGCGTACAGACGGTAGTCACAGTTTTTCGGGTTGCCGGGCATGGCCCTGGCGGGGTTCAACGCAGCCCGTCCACGTCCAGGATCAGGGCCATGCGACCATCGCCGATCAAGGTTGCACCGGCATAACCGCGCAGGCCTCGCAGGGCCTTCGGCAGTGGCTTGATGACCACTTCCTCACGCCCGCGCACCTGGTCCACGACCAGCCCGAAGCGGGCTTCGCCGGCCTGCAGCACCACGATGGTCAGCAGGGTTGACGCGGCCGGTGTCACATCCAGCCACTGGCGCAGGTCGACCAGCGGCAGGGTGTGCGAGCGGCGATCAAGCACGGCGCGGCCATCGAACCAGCCCAGCGAGGTGCGCGGCGCGTGCAGCACTTCCATCACGCGTGCCAGGGGTAGTGCGTAGACGTCCTCGCCGGCCTGCACCAGCAGGGTCGGCAGGATCGCCAGGGTGAGCGGCACGCGGATCAGGAAGCGGCTGCCACGACCCAGTTCCGACTGGATCTGGATCTGGCCGCTCAGTTCGCGGATGCGCGACTGCACCACGTCCATGCCGACGCCACGGCCGGAGATATCGGTGACCTGCTGCTTGGTCGAGAAGCCCGGCAGGAACACCAGGTGCAGGCACTCCTCGCTGCTCAGGCGGGCAGCGGCTTCTGGATCGATCAGGCCTTTCTCACGCGCCTTCGCGCGCAGCTTCTCCGGGTCGATGCCGGCGCCATCGTCCTGCACCTCGATGCTGACGTAGTCGCCTTCCTGCTGCGCCGACAGGCGTACATGGCCCATCCGCGGCTTGCCTTGTGCTTCGCGCAGGTCGGGCATTTCCACGCCATGGTCGATGGCGTTGCGGACCAGGTGCACCAGCGGGTCGGCCAGGGCCTCGACCAGGTTGCGGTCGAGCTCGGTCTCGGCACCGATCAGCTCCAGGTCCACTTCCTTCTTCAGCGAGCGGGCAACGTCGCGGGCGACCTTGGGGAACCGCGAGAACACCTTGCCCACCGGCTGCATGCGGGTGCGCATCACCGCCGATTGCAGGCGCGCGGTGGCGATATCCAGCGTCGACACGGCGCGGTCCAGCTCTTCATCGCGCAGGCGTGCACGCAGGGTCTTGAGCCGATTGCGCGACAGCACCAGTTCGCCGATCAGGTTGACGATCGCGTCCAGGCGTTTGGTATCAACGCGCACCGTGTGTTCGGCCTCGGCCAGCGGCTTGGCCGCCGGCTTGGCCACGGGTGCCGGTGCAGCGACCGGGCGCGGCGCGGGCGCCGGCGCCGGTGCCAGGACTGCAGCAGGCTTGGCACCCGGTGCGGCGCCACCGTGCAACTGGTCGAGCAGGGCTTCGAACTCGTCCTCGCTGATCAGGCCGTCGTCGGCTTTTTTTGCCGGCGCGATCGCAGTCGGAGCATTGCCACCGTGCAGCTGGTCGAGCAGCGCCTCGAATTCGTCGTCGGTGATCAGGTCGCTGCCCCCCGCGGCGGGTGCTGCTGCGGCGGCGGGCGCAGCCACGGCACCCCCGTGCACGTCGAACTGGGCGATCAGGTCCGGCGGCGCATAGCCCGGCTCGGTGCCGGACGACACGGCGTCCAGCATCGACTGCAGGTAATCCAGTGATTGCTGGGCCGCGTCGAAGTGGTGGGCCTGCAGCACGGCCTGGCCGGCGCGCGCCGCGCCCAGCGCCTCCTCAGCGGCGTGGCACAGCTCGACCATGGCAGTGACGCCGAGGAAGCCGGCGCCGCCCTTGAGCGTGTGGTAGCCGCGGAACACCGCATTGAGCTGGTCGCTGTCCTGCGGTGCCTGCTCCAGCGACACCAGCTGTTCGCCGAGGCGGTCCAGGATCTCCTGCGCCTCGATGATGAAATCGGCAGTGATGTCGTCGGATACCGCGCTCATGCTTACAGCCCCAGATCCGACAACAGGTCGTCGGCGTCGTTCTGCGAGACCGCGTGGCGGTCCAGTCCCTTCAGTGCCGGCCCGGCCAGTGCCGGGTCGGTGCGATGCTGTTCCGGCGGCAGGCCGAGTGCGCCGAAGCCTTCGTGGACGCGGCGGACAATGCCGACCACGCGGCGGATGATCTGCCCGGTCAGGTCCTGGTAGCTCTGGGTCAGGGCGATCTCGGTCAGGTTGTGGCGGATGCGCTCGAGCTGCGCGTCCTGGCCTGGCTGCAGGCCTTCGGCACGCAGCTGTTCGGTCAGGCTGCGGCATTCCTCGGCCAGGTCCAGGGTACGGTGGGTGGCCTGTTCGGTCATCGCCACCACGTGGTCCAGGCGCGCGCAGGCGTCATCCAGCTCACCGGCCTCGCTGGGCACGGTCGGTAGTTCACCCAGCGCCTGTCCCAGCTCGCGGGCCAGCCGCGACAGGCCGCTCATCATCGGCTGCGTGCGCAGCGCGACCAGTCCGTCGATGCGTTGCCGCCAGGCAGCTTCGTCACCGGACTCCAGTGCGTCCAGGGCTTCCTGCAGGCGCAGGGCGAGGGCGTTCTTGTCGACCGTGGTATCCATCAGGCGCTGGCCGCCAGGCGTTCAAAGATCTTGCCGAGCTTTTCTTCCAGCGTCTGCGCGGTGAAGGGCTTGATGATGTAGCCGTTCACGCCGTTCTGGGCGGCTTCGATGATCTGTTCGCGCTTGGCTTCGGCAGTGACCATCAGCACTGGCAGGGTCTTCAGCTTGGCATCGGCGCGGATCGCCTTGAGCAGCTCGATGCCGGTCATCACCGGCATGTTCCAGTCGGTGACGACGAAATCGAACGACTGGCTCTGCAGCAGCGACAGCGCGGCATGCCCGTCCTCGGCTTCGGCGGTATTGGTGAAGCCAAGATCGCCCAGCAGGTTCTTGACGATGCGACGCATGGTCGAGAAGTCGTCGACGATCAGGATGCGCATGTTCTTGTTCAAAGCAGAGTTCCTTTGTTGTTCATTCCGGGTGGCCGGGGGCAGCCGCCTCGGGCATGTTCACTCTTCCAGGCCGGCGTCGGCCGCCTCGAAAATCTTCAATCGTCCACGCAGGCGCAGCACGGCCTGGCCGTGTATCTGGCAGACCCGCGACTCGCTCACGCCGAGCACCGCGCCGATCTCCTTCAGGTTCAGTTCCTGCTCGTAATAGAGCGAGAGCACCAGCTGTTCGCGCTCGGGCAGGTGGCCGATGGCCTTGCCCAGCTCGCGGCCGAACTCGCCGCGCTCCAGCACCTGCTGCGGCGTCGGGCCGCCCTGGGCGACGGTATCCAGCTCGCCCTGGTCCTCGATGCGTGACTCCAGGCTCAGCACCTGGCCACGCGCGGCGTCTTCCATCAGCCGCAGGTATTCGGGCAGCGGCATCTCCATCGCGGCGGCCACTTCGGTGGCGCTGGCGGCACGGCCGGTGCTCTGTTCCAGGCGGCGGATGGTGGCAGCGGCGTCGCGTGCGCGGCGATGCACCGAGCGCGGCACCCAGTCGCCACGGCGGATCTCGTCGATCATCGAACCGCGGATGCGGATCGAGGCGTAGGTCTCGAACGAGGCGCCCTGGTCGGCGTCGTAGCTGCGCGACGCTTCGATCAGCCCCATCATGCCGGCCTGGATCAGGTCGTCCACCTCCACGCTCGCCGGCAGGCGTGCGGCCAGGTGGTGGGCGATGCGCCGCACCAGGTCCGAGTGCTGGGAGATGACCTCGTTGGCCGCCGAGCGCTGGACCTCCCGGTACTGGGCTGCGCCTTTCATGCGGCCACCCCGCGCTGCTTGAGAATGCGCTCGAGGAAGAACTCGACGCCGCCACGCGGTTCGGTCGGCGCCTGCCAGCGTGCGGTGCGGCGCGCGATCTCGGTGATCGCCAGCGCGGCCGGGCTGGACGGGTAGGCCTTCACCACCGGTTGCTGGCGCTGCACCGACAGGCGCAGCCAGTCGTCCTGCGGCACGCAGCCCAGGTAGTTCAGCGAGACATCGGCGAGGAACTTCTCGCACACGCGGGTCAGCTTTTCGTACAGCACGCGGCCCTCGTTGGGGTCGCGCACCATGTTGGCCACCACCTGGATGCGGTCCACGCCGCGCTCGCGCGACAGCACCTTGATCAGTGCGTAGGCGTCGGTGATCGAGGCCGGTTCGTCACAGACCACCACCACGGTGTCCTGCGCGGCCTGGCAGAAGGTCAGCACGCCGTCGGTGATGCCGGCGGCGGTATCGACCACCATGATGTCCAGCTCGCGTTCCAGTTCGGAGAACACGTTGACCAGGCCGACATGCTCGGCCGGGGCCAGCTCGGCCATGTGCCGGCGGCCGGAAGCGGCCGGGACCACCAGCACGCCGTTCGGGCCTTCGACGATGACGTCGTCCAGCGAGCAGCGGCCGGCCACCAGGTCGGCCAGCGTAAAGGTGGGGTTCAAGCCCAGGATCACGTCGATGTTGGCCAGGCCCAGGTCGGCGTCCAGCAGCAGCGTGCGCTTGCCCATGCCCGCCAGCGCCACAGCCAGGTTGGCCGAGACGTTGGTCTTGCCCACGCCGCCCTTGCCGCCGGTCACCGCGATGGTGCGCACAGGGCCGAGCGGCTCGCTGCGGGTGGCCGACAGCGGGAAGGTCTTGGTCAGCTTGGCGTACTCACGCGACGGCATGGTTCAACTCCGGGTTGCAGGGCATATCGGCCGCTCGGCGCAAATCTTCAAGGCGAAGTACGAGATTGGCTGCACTGGCCCGGTGCAGGTCCTCCGGGACGTCCTGGCCATCGGTCACCCAGGTGATCGGCAGGGCATGGTCCACGGCCACAGACAGGGCGTTGCCGAAGCGGCCGGTCTCGTCCAGCTTGCTCAGCACCAGACCCTGCAGGTTGGCGGCGCCGAAGCGGCGGACCACCTCGTCCATGTCGCCGAAGCTGGTATTGGCCGGCAGCACCAGCAGGGTGCGCACCTGGCGGGCGGCACGCAGCCACTGCAGCTGGGCGGCCAGCGCGCGGTCGCGCGGGCCCAGCCCGGCGGTGTCGATCAGCACCAGCTTGTAGTCCTTCAGGCGTTCCAGCAGCTGGTCCAGGTCGGTGCCGCTGTTGGCCTCGTGCACCGCGATGCCGAGCTGGCGGCCGTAGCCGTACAGCTGCTCGCGGGCGCCGATGCGGGCGGTATCGGTGGTGACCAGGGCGACGTCACGCGGCGCGTGCTTCTCGGCGAATCGCGAGGCCAGCTTGGCGATGGTGGTGGTCTTGCCGGCGCCGGTCGGGCCGACCAGGGCGATCACGCCGCCTTCTTCCAGCGGGTCGACCGGGGCGATCGGCAGCTTGCGCGAGATCAGCCCCAGCATCAGGCCGCGGCCACGATGGGCTTCGGTCTCCAGCGGGATCTGCATGGCCACGTCGCGGGCCAGGCCGGCATCGAAGCCATATTCGTCCATCAGGTCCAACGCGGTGGCGCGCACCGGGCAGCCGCGCAGGCGCTCGTCGGTGAAGCGGTTCATCTCGCGCTCGATCACCTGGCGCATGCCGGCCACTTCCTGGCGCAACTGTCGGATCTCGGCGTCGTCCTGGGCGACCACCGTCAGCACCGGAGCCGGAGCCAGGGTGGGGGCCGGCGCGGTTTCGACAATGGCATCGGCCAACGCCGGTTCGCTGGCGGCGCTGGCCGGCTGCGCGTCGGCGACGGCAGCGGTCGGCAGCGGCGGCGGCTGCACGGCCGGCGCCACGCTTTCGTGATGCGCCTCGTGCGGCGGATCGATCGGGAAGCGGGCGCGGTTGGCCGGCACGGCGGCGGCCGGTGCAACGATGGCCTCGGCGAACGGCGCGAAGATCTGTTCCGGCAGCGCCGGTTCGTTGACGGCGGCACGCGCGAGGGTGGCCGCAAAGCCGGTGCTGCCGCGGGTCGGCACGATCTCGTCGGCGCTGTCCAGGGTGCGGCCGGTGGCGCCGACCGCGGCGCGGGCGAGGGCGGCCACCGCCGAGGTGGTGGCGGCGACCGGCTCCGGTGCCGGGGTGGCGCTGCGACGGCGGGTGACGGCGGCGATCACCGCATCGGCGGCGGTGCGCGGTTTGGGCGCCGGCGGCGGCGCCACGTCGCGGCGCGAGGCTTCCAGCGCACGCTGCACGGCGCTTTCATCGTAGTTGGCGGCGGCGACGATCTCGATGCCTTCCTCGATCCGGCGGTTGGACAGGATCACGGCATCAGGACCATGTTCCTTGCGCACCAGGTTCATGGCCGAACGCATGTCGGCGGCGACGAATCGTTTGATTTTCATGCTGTGGTCACGAGGCGAAGACGGCGGAGTGGCGGCCGGGGAACTCGGGTGGTCGGTGGTCTGCACGGTGCGGGTTCCCCTTGGTATCTGTCTGTTGCGTTGGTTCGAAGGTGGTGTCTGTTTTCTGGCGCGTCGGCGGGCGGCGTCAGCTGATCGTTCCGACCAGCTTCAGGCGCTTGTCCTCCGGCACCTCGCTGTAGGCCAGGACCGACAGCGACGGAACGCTGTGGCGGACCAGGCGTGCCAGCGCGGCGCGCACCGGGCCAGGTACCAGCACGACCGCGGGCTCGTTGCGGGCTTCCTGCTTGCTGACACATTCGGCCAGACTCTGGTGCAGTCGCTCAGCGAGTCCGGGTTCCAGCGCGGCGCCGTTGCCCTGCGTGGACTCCTGCAAGACACGTTCCAATTGCGGGTTGAGGGTGAACACCGGCAGCTCCGCCGACATTCCGGCGATCTCCTGCACGATGAAGCGGCCCAGGGCGGTGCGCACGGCGGCGGTCAGCACGGCCGGGTCCTGGCTGCTGGGCGCATGTTCGACCAGTGCCTCGGCGATCTTGCGCAGCTGGCGGATCGGAATGCGCTCGACCAGCAGGTTCTGCAGCACGCGCACCACCGCCGACAGCGGCAGCGCCTTCGGCGTCAGATCTTCGACGAGCTTGGGCGCGCTCTTGGCCAGGTTGGCCAGCAGGTGTTGCACTTCCTCATGGCCGAGCAACTCAGGTGCGTGCTCGCGGATCAGGTGCGAAAGGTGGGTGGCGACCACGGTGGCCGGGTCGACCACCGTGTAGCCCAGCGTTTCGGCCTGGGCACGCTGGTGCGGTTGGATCCAGGTGGCATCGAGGCCGAACGCGGGGTCCTTGCCGGCGATGCCTTCCAGCGTGCCCAGCGCGCTGCCCGGGTCCAGCGCGAGCTCGCGGTCGGGGTGGATCTCGGCGGTGGCCACCGGCACGCCGTGCACCAGCACGCGGTAGCCGTTGGCGGGCAGTTCCAGGTTGTCGCGGATGTGTACCGATGGAATCAGGAAGCCGACATCCTGGGTCAGCTTGCGGCGAACGCCCTTGATGCGCGCCATCAGTTCGCCGCCCTGGTTGCTGTCCACCAGCGGAATCAGCCGGTAGCCGACCTCCAGGCCCAGCGGATCGACCGGGCGCAGTTCGTCCCAGCTCAGTTCGGCGGTGGGCGCCGGCGCGGCCGGGCGGCCGAGGGCGTTGAGCGCCGCCGGGTCCTTGCCCGTTGCGGCGGCATCGGCGGCCGGGGCCTGGGTCTTGCGGTACAGCTTCCAGGCAATGAAGCCGAGGATCGACGCCAGCGTCAGGAAAGCGACGTTGGGCATGCCCGGCACCAGGCCCACCAGGCCGATGATGCCGGCGGTGATCGCCAGCGCCCGGTACTGGCCGAACACCTGGCCGGTCATGGCCTGGGCCATGTCCTGCGAGCGCGAGGCGCGGGTGACCAGCATCGCCACCGCACTGGAGACCAGCAGCGCCGGCAGCTGGGCCACCAGGCCGTCACCGATCGACAACAGGGTGTAGGTGGCAGCGGCTTCACCGAAGGGCATGCCATGCTGCAGCACACCCACGGCCAGGCCGCCGAGCATGTTGATGAACAGGATCAGGATGCCGGCGATGGCGTCGCCGCGGATGAACTTGCTGGCACCGTCCATCGCACCGTAGAAGTCGGCTTCCTCGCGGACTTCTTCGCGGCGCAGCTTGGCTTCTTCACGCGTCAGCAAACCGGCGTTGAGGTCGGCGTCGATCGCCATCTGCTTGCCGGGCATCGCGTCGAGGATGAAGCGCGCGGTCACTTCCGAGACCCGGCCGGCGCCCTTGGTGATCACCACGAAGTTGATGATGGTGAGGATCGCGAACACCACGATGCCCACCGCGTAGTTGCCGCCGATCACGAATTCGCCGAAGGCGGCGATGACCTTGCCCGCGGCATCGTGGCCGTTCTGGCCGTTGAGCAGGATCACGCGGGTGGAGGCCACGTTCAGCGCCAGCCGCAGCATGGTGGTGATCAGCAGCACGATCGGGAAGATGGTGAAGTCCAGCGGGCGCTTCACGTAGACCACCGCCAGCAGCACCATCAGCGAGATGGCAATGTTGAAGGTGAACAGCGCATCGAGCACCGGCGCGGCCAGCGGCACCACGACCATGGCCAGCAGGGCCAGCACGATCAGCGGCGCGCCAAGACCCTGGCGGATCATTTCCAGGGCGCGGCGGGTGTTGAAGCCGGTGGAGGGCTGGGCGCTCACGGGCGGCCTCCCTTGCCGAATTCATCCACCTGGATGTGCGGGGCGTCCGGCATCGGGCCAGTGCGCCACGCGCGCAGCTGGTAGACGTAGGACAGGACCTGGGCGACGGCCGAATACAGTCTCACGGGGATTTCCTTTCCGAGTTGGCCCTCCCGATACAAGGCGCGTGCCAAAGGTGGGGCAGAGACGATCGCGACCTTGTTGCCGTCGGCCACTTCACGGATGCGCAGGGCGGTCTCGTCCACGCCCAGGGCGACCACGGTGGGGGCGTTCATGGCGCCGCCCTCGTACTTCAGGGCCACCGCGTAGTGGGTGGGGTTGACCACCACCACGTCGGCGGTGGGTACCGCTTCCATCATCCGGCGGTTGGCCATCTGCTGCTGCAGCTGGCGGATGCGGCCCTTGACCTCGGGGCTGCCCTCGCTTTCCTTCATTTCCCGGCGCAGCTCTTCCCGGGTCATCTTCAGCTTGCGCATCCAGTTCCAGCGCTGGTACGGCGCGTCGATGGCGGCCAGCACCAGCATCGCGCCGGCGGTGGCCAGCAGCAGGCGCAGGGTGAAGCCGAGGCCGTCGGTGATGGCCGTCTCCAGCGGGTGGTGGATCAGGCCGCGCAGGGTGTCGAAGCCGGTCCAGACCACCAGCCCGGCGGCGACGCCGACGAAGGCCACGCGCAGCAGCGATTTGGTGAACTCGGCAATGGCCTCCGGGCCGTACAGGCGCTTGAGCCCGCTCATCGGGTTCATGCGGTTGATGTCGGGCATCAACGCCTTCTGCGACCAGCGCAGGCCGCCCATCACCAGCGGGGCGACGAAGCTGGCCAGCAGGCAGACCAGCACCAGCGGCGCGATCACCAGCATGAACTGCAGCAGCAGGTCGCCGAAGTGGCCGAACAGTTCCTTCGGGTTCTGCCGCAGGCTCTGTTCCGGGCTCAGCGCCTGCTTCATCCAGGCCGTGGCGCCGCGGCCGATCGAGCCGCTCATCGCCATCACCGCCAGCACGCCGGCGCCGAACACGGCGGCCGTGCCGAGCTCGCGCGAGCGCGGCAGGTTGCCCTGTTCGCGGGCGTCGCGCAGGCGTTTTTCGGTCGGTTGTTCGGTCTTTTCGCCGGCGGATTCGTTCTCGGACATCACGGGCACTGCGGCAGGGGTTGCCGGAGGGCGTGCAAGAACCGTGCCGTGATGGGGTGTTGCCTATCCACGCGCGGCGCGGATCTATTTGTAGAGCCGAGCCCATGCTCGGCTATGTTTGGATCGGGCGCGAAGAGCAGCCGAGCGCAGGCTCGGCTCTACAGGGGAGAGTTGTCGCTGGACGGTGGGCTCTGCGCCAGCTCCACCCGCGGCCGCGGCAGGTCGTGCAGCTGCATGAAGCGCGCCGCGTCGACCGGGCGGCCGAGCAGGTAGCCCTGCAGGTAGTCGCAGCCCAGGCGCTCCAGGTAGGCGCGCTGGGCGGTGGTTTCCACGCCTTCGGCGACGATGTCCATGTCCAGCGCATGGCCCAGCGCCACGATCGCCGAGACGATCACCACGTCCTCTGCACTGTGTTCCAGGTCGCGCACGAACGCATGGTCGATCTTGATCTCGGTGGCCGGCAGCCGCTTCAGGTACAGCAAGCTGGAATAGCCAGTGCCGAAGTCATCGATGGATATGCCTACGCCCAGCGCCGACAGCGCCTGCAGCAGGCGCAGGCTGGTGTCGGTATCGCGCATCACCGTGCTTTCGGTGATTTCCAGCACCAGGTGGCGCGGAGCGATGTTGTGGCGTTCGATCACCGCGCGCACATCCTGCAGCAGGTGCGGCGAACTGAACTGCACCGGCGACAGGTTCACCGACATCGACCAGCCTTCGTGACCGGCATCGTGCCAGCGCCGCAGTTGCAGGCAGGCCTGGTCCAGCGCCCAGCGCCCGATCTCGTTGATCGCGCCGCTGCGCTCGGCCAGGCGGATGAACCGATCGGGCGGAATCAGGCCATGCTCCGGATGGTGCCAGCGGATCAACGCTTCGGCACCGGCCACCTTCTGCGTGGCCACGCGGATCTTGGGCTGGTAGTGCAGGAACAGCTGCTCGCTGCCAATGGCCCGGCGCAGGTCGGCCAGCAGCCGGAACTGTTGTTCGGCGCTGTCATTCATCCAGTCGGCGAACAGCACGAAGGCGTTGCGTCCGGATTCCTTGGCCTGGTACATCGCCGCATCGGCAAACGCCATCAGCTGCCGTTCGCTGGCAGCGTGGTCGGGGCAGATTGCCACGCCGATGCTGGCGGTTACCTGCAGTTCGTTGTCCGGCAGCAACGGGCCGCTGCCCACCGCCTGCAGGATGCGCCGGGCGAGGGTGGGCAGGTCCTCGTCGTGTTCGATGCGTACCACCAGCACGAACTCGTCACCGCCCAGTCGTGCCAGCATATCGTTGGGCCGCAGCAGCTGGCGGGTGCGCTCGGCCACCGCCACCAGCAGGGCATCGCCGGCCTGGTGGCCGTAGGCATCATTGACCTGCTTGAAGCCGTCCAGGTCCATGAACATCACGGCGAAACGGCTGCCGCCCTGCTCGGCCTCGGCCAGTGCCTGCACGATGCGACGCTGCAGCAGCAGGCGGTTGGGCAGGCGGGTGAGCGGGTCATGCAGTGCGGCCTGGGTCAGTTCCTGCTGCGCATCGGTCAACGAGGTGCTCAGCATGGAGTTGCGCAGTCGCAGCAGCTGCGCCTCCACCCGCTGGTCCAGCCAGGACACCACCAGCACCACCGCGAGGATCGCCACGGACAGCACCACCACCAGCATGGCCAGCCATTCGCTCTGCAAGCCGTCGCCGACGGCTGCGCCGCAGATGCTGCCCTCCGGAAAGCGAGCGGCGGCCATGCCGGTGTAGTGCATGCCGACGATCGCCAGGCCGAGCAGCCCCGCCGCGGCCAAGCGGTCGCCGATACGGGTGCGCTGCCCACGCAGGCGGAACGCAACATACAGGGCTGTCCACGAGGCGGCGACCGCCACCATCAGTGATAGCAGCAGCCAGCCCGGGTCGTAGTCGATGCCTGGCTGCATGCGCATTGCGGCCATGCCGACGTAGTGCATGCCGGCGATGCCGGTGCCCATCAGCAGGGCACCGCCGGCCAGCCGTGGATGCGGCAGAGTACGCAGCGAGACCAGCCACAGTGCGAATACCGACGAAGCGATCGCCAAGGCCAGCGAGAGCAGGGTGATCGGCAGGTCGTAGCCGAGCGGAATGGGGAGATCGAAGGCGAGCATGCCGATGAAGTGCATCGACCAGATGCCCAGGCCCATGGCGAAGCCACCACCGAGGCGCCACCACCAGGCCGCGGCCTTGCCGGGCGCGGTAATCGTGCGCCCGGCCATTGCCAGTGCAGTGTAGGAAGCCATCACGGCTACCAGCAGCGAGATTGCGACCAGCCACGGGTTGTACGTGCCTACCAGCATTCGTCAGTCTCCCGGACCTGCCTGTCGACGGAAACCACGGTGGGGCATGCATGAGGCAGGCCGACGCAGGGCGGCGGCCACGTGCGGCATCCCCCCGGTTGCCGCCCATTCACTCTAACGCGCAGACCCGGGGGAAGGGCAAGCAGTAGAACGTGAAATTGCGCCCCGTAGAGCCGAGCCCATGCTCGGCTGCCGCTCCTGCCGAAGACAGCCGAGCATGGGCTCGGCTCTACAGAAACAAAGGCATGGCAAGCAGTAAAACGTGATGATCAGGTCAGTGTGTGACCGCGTCCGCAGCCTGGAAGGCGGCATCGAACAGGCGCTGTACCGGCGGGCCCATTTCCCCGGCCAGCAGCGCCAGCAGGAACAGACCCAGCAGCAACGAGACCGGCAGGCCCAGCTGGATCGGATTCAGCGCCGGAGCGGCCCGGGCCAGCACGCCGAACGCCAGATTCACTGCCAGCATCGCCACCGTCAGCGGAATCGCCAGGGTCAGCGCGCCGCGTAGCACGGTCAGCAGGAAAGTCGGGGCGATGCTGAAGAACGCGTGCGGGTCCGGCAGCGGAGCGCCGATCGGCAGTGCGCGATAGCTGTCCACCAGCAGCGAGATCAGCGCCAAGTGGCCGTTGGCGGTGAAGAACAGCAGCCCGAACAGCAGATAGAACCACTGTCCGATCACGCCGGAGGTACCACCGCGCAGCGGGTCGCTCATCTGCGCGAAGGCCAGGCCGGTGCCCTGCGCGATCAGTTCGCCCGCCATCGCACCGGCTTCGAACAACAGCCGCAGCAGGAAGCCGATGGAGACGCCGATGGCCAGCTCGCGCGCGATGGTCAGCACCGTGGCGGCGTCGAAGCCGGTCCAGTCCGGCACCGGGGGCAGCAGCGGGGCCAGTGCGATGGCCAGGGTGCCAGCCACCACCACGCGCACCCGTGACGGGACGGCGCGGGTCCCGACCATCGGCATGGCCATGGCCACAGCGCCGATGCGCAGCATGGTCCACAGTACGGTGCCGATCATGCCGAAGGCCTGAAGGCCGTCGGCAGCCATCTGGGTGGCGGCGTCCATCGAAGCGCGTGTCCTAGCCGATCAGGTGCGGAATTCGCTGGAACAGCAGCGTGGTGAACTCCACCAGGTGGCCGATCAGCAGGCTGCCCAGCGCGAACAGCACCGCGGTCAGTGCCGCCGCCTTGGCAACGAAGGCGATGGTCGGTTCGTTGAGCTGGGTCGCGGCCTGCACCACGCCCACCACCACGCCCACCACCAGCACGGTGAGCAGCAGCGGGCCAGCCACCCACAACACGGTGATCAGGCCGCCACGCAGTTCAGTCAGGGCAAGTTCGGGAGACATTCGGGGGTCCATCTGTTCTTGTAGAGTCGAGCCATGCTCGACTGCGCTTTGCGCGGGATATCAAGCCGGATTGAAGCTCGCCGCCAACGTACCCACGGTCAGCACCCAGCCATCCACCAGCACGAACAGCAGGATCTTGAACGGTGCCGACACCAGCATCGGCGACAGCATCATCATGCCCATCGACATCAGCACGCTGGCCACGACCAGGTCGATGATCACGAACGGGATGAAGATCAGGAAGCCGATCTCGAAAGCGGTTTTCAGCTCGCTGGTGACAAACGATGCGACCAGTACCGGGAACGGGATCGCATCGGGGCTGGCGTAGGTGCCGTGCCCGGCGATGCCGGCGAAGGTCATCAGGTCGGTCTCGCGGATCTGCGCCAGCATGAAGGCGCGCAACGGCGTGGTGGTCAGCGTCCAGGCGGTCTGGAAGTCGATCTCGCCATTGAGGTACGGCGCCATGCCGGCGCTCCAGGCCTTGTCCCAGGTCGGCATCATTACCATCGCGGTGAGGAAGAGGGCCAGGCCCAGCAGCACCTGGTTGGACGGGGTCTGCCCGGTACCCAGCGCCTGGCGCAGCAGGCCCAGCACGATGATGATGCGGGTGAACGAGGTCAGCACCAGCAACATCGACGGGATCAGGGTGATCGCCGTCATCAGCAGCAGGGTCTGCAGCGGCAGGCTGACCGGTGCACCGCCGATCTTGCCCACGTTGATGTCCGGCAGCGGCGTGTTCGGGGCGCCGGGCGCGGCGAACGCCAGTGCCGGCAACAGGCACAGGGCAAGCAACAGCAGCCACGGCATCAGGGTGGCAAGACGGGTACGGGTGACACGCATGTCAGGGGTCCTTGCGCAGCCGCTGCTGCAGCAGCTGGGCGAAATTCGGAAGATTCTTGAAGTCCGGCACGCGCACCGGCGCCGGGGGCGGCAACGCTTCGGGCAGGGTATGCAGGGTGTTGATGCCACCGGCGGTGACGCCCAGCAGCAGTTGCTGGCCGTTGACCTCGACCACCACCACGCGCTCCTTGGCGCCCACGCTCAGGCTGGCCACCAGCTTCATGCCTTCGGCCGGGCGGAAGCCGCTGCCGGGCATGCGCTTGAGCAGCCAGCCGAGGCCGATGACCAGCGCGAGCACTGCCAGCAGCGCCAGCACCGCGCCGAACAGGCTGGGTGCGGCGGCCGCATGCTGGCCGACCTGGGGCCCGATGGGCGCGGCGGTCTTGCCGACCGCCAGCAGGGTGGAGGCCAGCAGGCTCAACGCAGTCTCCGGATCCGCTCGCTCGGGCTGACCACGTCGGTCAGGCGCACGCCGAAGCGGTCGTTGATCACCACAACCTCGCCGTGGGCGATCAGGGTACCGTTGACGAACACGTCCAGCGACTCGCCGGCACCCCGTTCCAGTTCCACCACCGAGCCCTGGTTGAGCTGCAGCAGGTTGCGGATCGGCAGGCGCGCGCGACCGACTTCCAGCGACAGAGTCACCGGTACGTCCAGGATCACGTCCAGGTTCAGGTCCGGGCCGTTCGCCTCATCGGCCTGCAGGCTGCTGAACTGGGCCGGGGTGGGTTCGAGGGCGTCGATATCGTTCATTGCGGGTCTTCCTGGATGACGGGTACGCGCGGGCGGGTGCCCGGCGGATGGGTAGCGGTGATCTTCACGGCGTTCATGCCGTTGGCGATGCCGAACTCGCCGGTGAACACCGGGATGTTCTCCACGCACAGCGGCACCTGCGGGCTCAGCTCGATCGGCAGGATGTCGCCGACCTTCAGCTGGGTCAGGTCGCGCAGGGTCATGCGCTTGCTGGCCAGTACGCTGGACAGGGTGACTTCGGCGATGTTGAGCTGCTCGCGCAGGGTCTTGCCCCAGCTCTCGTCGCGGTCGTTGCGGTCGCTCTGGATGCCGGCGTCGAGCAGTTCGCGGATCGGTTCCAGCATCGAGTACGGCAAGGTCACGTGGATATCGCCGCCGCCGCCGTCGAGCTCGACGTGCAGGCGGCACACCACCACGTATTCGCGCGGGGTCACGATGTTGGCGAAGTGCGGGTTGATCTCCGAGTTGATGTACTCGAAGTCGACATCCATCACCGGTGCCCAGGCCTCGCGCAGGTCGGCGAAGGTCTGCTTCAGCAGCAGGTGGATCACCCGCATTTCAGTGGCGGTGAACTCGCGGCCTTCGATGCGGGTCGGGTAGCGCCCGTCGCCACCGAAGAAGTTGTCGACGATCGCGAATACCAGGGTCGGCTCGAACACGATCAGGCCGGTGCCGCGCAGCGGCTTGAAGCGGATCAGGTTCAGGTTGGTCGGTACATACAGCGAGTGCATGTAGTCGTTGAACTTGATCAGTTCGATGCCGCGCACCGACAGCTCGGCCGAGCGGCGGATCAGGTTGAACAGGCCGATCCGCCACAGGCGGGCGAAACGCTCGTGGACCATTTCCAGGGTCGGCATGCGACCGCGGATGATGCGGTCCTGGCTGGCGAAGTCGTACGAGCGCGCTTCGCCTGACGGCGGTTCCGGATCGGTTTCGACCGCGCCAGTGTCCACGCCGTGGAGCAGGGCATCGATCTCGTCCTGGGACAACAGGTCATTCATCGGTGGGCCCTTACTGGGTCACGAAGCTGGTGAACAGCAGGTCGTCGGCACCATTGCTGCCGGTCTCGGCCTTGAGCACTTTCTGCACTTCGGCCAGCGACGCAGCCTGCAGCTTCTGCTTGCCGGCGACATCGGCGATCTGGTCCGGGCTGACCTGCGAGAACAGCATCAGCAGGCGTGCGCGGATGGCGGGTGCATGGGTCTTGATCGCTTCCAGCGCAGCCGGGTCACGGGTCATCAGCTGCACTTCCAGCTGCAGGTAGCGCGGACCATCGACCGGGCCATTGAGATTGACCACGAACGCCGGGTCCAGCGCGAAGTACTGCGCGGGGGCCGGGGTGGCGCTCTTCTTCGGCGCCTGCGCAGTCTTGTCTTCGTGCTTGGACTGGGTGAAGAACCAGACGCCGCCACCGGCGGCAGCGGCGGCCAGTACGGCCACCAGTGCGGTGATCAGGATCGGACTACGCGGCTTGGCGGCCTTGTCCTTCTCGGCGGTCTTCTTGGTTTTGTCAGCGGCTGCGGCCACGGGGTGAAGCTCCTGAGGGTTGCTTCACCGGGATATGCAAGGGGTGTGCCGGAGCCGGGGCAGCGGGGGGCGACGGAATTCCGTCGGGATGCCAGCCGCATCGCTCTGGTGGCTGCCAACCTTGGTTGGCACGCCTGTCAGGCGTAAGCGTCCAGCAATCCGCGCTGGCGGATCAGCTGCGCCGACGACACGCTGCCATCGCCCGGCGTCGGTTCTCCGTCGCCGGGCAGACCGCCGCCACCGGGCCGCCCCGACGCATTGCCGTCACCCCCAGGGGCCTGCTGGCCGACATCGGCATGAGCCAGCTGGAAGCCCTGTTCTCCCAGCAGTTCACGCAGGCGTGGCAGGCTGCTTTCCAGTGCCTGGCGCACGTCCACATGCGGGCTGCTGAAGCTGGCGTGCACCTTGTCGCCGTTCAACTGCAGGCGCACGTCGACCGGGCCCATGTCGTCCGGACTCAGGCGGATGTGGGCATGGCCGATCTTCTGGTCGGCCAGCCAACCCAGGCGCGCACCGATTGCCTGGTCGAAACCATCGTCGCCGAGCACCGGCTTCGGTGTCGGTTCGCCATTGAAGATGGCATTGCCCGTGGCCAGCGCGGCCTTCAGATCCTGCACAGCCGCGTTGCCCGGTGCATGCAGCAGCGGCGCCGTGGCGCGGTCGCCGATGAGGGTTGCGTCGCTGCCTTCACCGCGCTCGCCGCGCTTACCGGGCAGCACCAGCTCAGGCAACGGCAGAGTGGTCGCCTGGTCGGCCCCATTGGGGGCGTCGCCTTCGGCGGTGGCCGTAGCGGTCGCCGCTGCTGTGGAGGGCAGGGCTGCTGCGACCGGCAGTGCAGCGGGCGAGGGCAGTGCGTTGCCGTCTGCATCGGTGGCCGTCGCCACTGCTGGCAGAGCGGCGGCAGGATCGGCAGGCGTCGGTACCGCCAGTACCAGTCCTGCCAGGCCGAGCGGCGGCCATGGGGCTTCCTCGGTCGTCGCCGAGGCGTTCTTTTCGGCAGCGGGCCTGGCTTGCACCGGGGGCACCGTCGCTGCGGCCTCTTCAGGTGCGGCAGCGCTGTCCGGCCTGCGCTCGGGGCTGGACTGGCCATTGCTGTCGGATGCCGGCCCCTGTGCAGGCGACGTGGGCATGTTCGAGGGCCTGGAGGATCCATTGGCGCCCGGCGCACCACCCTGCAGCAGCTGGCTGAAATCCTTGCTGCCGTCACCGCGTGGCGCGCGCGTTGCGCTGCTGCCGGAATTCTGCGGCTGCGCGTTGGCGCTGCCGGCCAATGGCGCGGGCATCACGAGCGGCCTCCCTGCTCGGCGCCGTCCCGGTCTTCGATCTGTATCAGGCGGGCGCGGCGGGCACCGATGTCATCCATCTCGCGCTGGTCGCGGCGATCCGTCACCACCTTCTCCTGTGCGCGGTAGCTGGCGGCCAGTTGTTCCAGCACGGCCTTGTCACGGCTGGCCAGGATCAGCCGGGCGCGCTCGGCTTCCACCTTCTCGCGGTTGCCATTGACCGTGGCCTGCTGCTGTTCGACCGCACTGTCGAGGCGGTCGAGAAACGCGCGCCGGTTCAGCAGCTGCGCCGGGCTGGTCGCCGCCATCTGCGCATTCGCATACTCCTCGGCGTAGCGGCGCAGTTCGTCCAGTCGCGACAGATGGGTATCGAGCACGCGCTGGCGTTCGGCCAGATCGCGGGCCACTGCGTCCTCGTGTTCCTGGGCCCGCTTCAGCAGGGGATCGATGCGCTTGGACTGGTTCATGGCTTAACTCTCTTGTTCCACCAGGCGCTGCAGCGCCGCCTGGCTGTGCGGGAGATCTGCGGCCTTGGCAACGTCCTGGCCGAGGAACTCCATGATTTCCGGCCAGCGTTCCAGGGCTTCGTCGGTGGCCGCGTCGTTGCCGCGCTGGTAAGCGCCGATGGCGATCAGGTCACGGTTGGCCGAATACGCCGAGACCAGTCGTTTCAGTTTGCGGATGCGCAGGCGCCACGGTTCGTCGGCGATTTCCGTGACCACGCGGCTGACCGACGATTCGACGTCGATGGCCGGGTACAGACCGCTGTCGGCCACGCGCCGCGAGAGCAGGATGTGGCCGTCGAGGATCGCGCGCGCCGCATCGGCGATCGGGTCCTGCGGATCATCGCCTTCGGTGAGCACCGTGTAGAACGCAGTGATCGAGCCACGGCCCTTGGCGCCATTGCCGGCGCGTTCGACCAGTGCCGGCAGCTTGGCGAACACCGACGGTGGGTAACCGCGGGTGGTCGGCGGTTCGCCGACCGACAGGCCGATCTCGCGCTGCGCCTGAGCAAAGCGGGTCAGCGAGTCCATCAGCAGCAGCACGTTCAGTCCCTGGTCGCGGAACCATTCGGCGATGGCGGTAGCGCGGTAGGCACCGTGCAGGCGCGCCAGCGGCGGCCGGTCGGCGGGACTGGCCACCACCACGGCGCGGCGCAGGCCTTCCTCGCCCAGCGTGGTCTCGACGAAATCGCGGACTTCGCGTCCACGTTCACCGATCAGGCCGACCACGATCACGTCGGCGGCGGTATAGCGGGTCATCATGCCCAGCAGCGTCGACTTGCCGACGCCGGAGCCGGCGAACAGGCCGACACGCTGGCCGCGGCCGATCGGCAGCAGCGCGTTGATCGCGCGCACGCCCACGTCCAGCGGCTGGGTGATCGGTTCACGCGCCAGCGGATTGATCGACATGCCGGCCATGCCAACGTGGCCCTCGGCGCGGATCGGGCCCTTGCCGTCCAGCGGCACGCCATCGCTGTCGATGACGCGGCCGAGCAGCCCTTCGCCCACTTCAACGCCGCCACGGCGCGCAGACGGCACCACCCGTGCGTTGGGCAGCAGGCCGTGCAGTTCCGCGCTCGGCATCAGGTAAGTGCGCTCGCCGGCGAAGCCGACCACTTCGGCATCGACCCAGCCACCATCGACCACTTCCACCTTGCAGCTGGCACCCAGCGGCGCTTCGCAGCCGACCGCTTCCAGGGTCAGTCCGACCGCGCGGCGCAGCACGCCTTCGCGGATCAGGCCACGGCCATGGGCGGTATCCACGCGCAGGCCGTCGAGCCGACGGGCCAGGCGCAGGTTGCGGGCCATGGCCCAGTCGGCCGGTGGCGGCGTCGGCTGCGGATCGGGATTCATGTATTGGCTCCGGTCTGGCGGATCACCGCGTCCAGCGCGCCGCGCAGGCGCGCTTCCAGGGTGCCGTCGATGCGCACCGCTTCGGCGTGCACGCGAAGATCGCCGCGGCTGAGACTGGTATCCGGCACCAGGCGTTGCTGTGGCGGCAGGCTCAACAGCGGGGCGAGCGCGGCGATGTCGTCCGGGTGCAGCCGCACTTCGACCTCGCGGGTGCTGCCACCCACCGCGTCGATCGCCTCACCGACCAGCTGTGCCAGCAGTGCCGGCTCAGCTTCGTAGGCACGGCCGACCAGCGCACCGGCGATGCGTACGGCCAGCTCGCCGAGCGCGCCGACCACTTCGTTTTCCAGCCGCACCAGCGGTCGGCTGAAGTTGTCGAGGATGCCTTCGATCTGCGCGGCGAGGCGACGCACTTCGGCCTGGCCCTGGCCGTAACCTTCAGCATGGCCGTGCTGGAAGCCTTCCTTCTCGGCGCTGTCCTGTATTGCCTGGATTTCCTCCAGCGTCGGCAGCTGCAGCGGTGGCTCCGGCTCGTGTGCCGGGTCCGGCTCGGTGAGTTCGAACGCATCCTCCTGCTCCAGCACCGGTTCGGGCTGGGCCAGCAGGTCCGGGGCAAGCCAGCGCACGACGTTGCTCACAGCATGGCCTCCGCGCTGCCGCCGATGGTAACGGTGCCTTCATCGGCCATGCGTTTGACGATGGCCAGGATCTCGCGCTGGGCGCCTTCCACGTCGGACAGGCGCACCGGTCCACGGGCCTCCATGTCTTCCAGCAGAATCTCGGCCGCGCGCTGCGACATGTTGCGGGTGATCTTGTCGCGCACCTTGATGTCGGCGCCGCGCAGGGCCAGGCCCAGGCGCTCGCCGCTCACTTCGCGCAGCACAAGCTGCATCTCGCGGTCATCCAGGTCGACCAGATCGTCGAACACGAACATCAGGTCCTGGATGCGGTTGCTCAGCGGCGCATCGATGCGGGCGATTTCGCCCAGGATCGCCTGGTCCTGGCCGCTGTCCATGAAGTTCAGGATGTTGGCCGCGCACTGCACGCCACCGATGTTCGACGACTTCAGGTTCTGGTTGCCGGCGAACTGGCGCTCCATGATCTCGTTGAGTTCATTGAGCGCGTTCGGCGGAATGCCGTCGAGGGTGGCGATGCGCAGCAGCACGTCCACCCGGGTACGGTCCGGCAGCAGCTTCAGCGCGTCGGCGGCCTGGTCGGTTTCCAGGTGCGCCATCACGATGGCGATGATCTGCGGGTGCTCGTTGCGCACCAGGTCGGCCACCGCACGCGGGTCCATCCATTTCAGCGCGTCCAGGCCGGTGGTGTTGCGGCCCAGCAGGATGCGGTCGATCAGGTTGCCGGCCTTCTCGCTGCCCAGCGCCTGCACCAGCATGTTGCGGATGTAGTCGTCCGAACCCACGCCCAGCGAGGTCTTCGAGCCCAGCTCCTGGCCGAACTGGTCCATCACCCGTTCCACCTGTTCGCGGGTGATGTCGGTCATGGTGGCCATGGCGATCCCGATCTTCTGCACCTCCTTGGGTTCCATGTGGCGCAGCACTTCGGCTGCATCCAGCTCACCCAGGGACAGCAGCAGCACGGCCGCGCGCTGCACGCCGGTCAGTTGTGCCTCAGTCATTGGCCACCCAGCCCTTGACCACCTGGGCCACGCGCTTGGAGTCGGTCTTCACGGCTTCACGCGCCATCCGCAGTCGTTCCTCATATGAATCCACCGGCAGGGCCAGTGCATCCGGCCCGCCCAGGCTGGCCCGGTCGGCGCCCAGCGCCGGCAGCGGCATGCCATCGTCATCGACCAGCTGCACGTCCGCGGTGTGCGGTTCCAGTGCCTGTTCGTCGTTCTTCCTGTTCTGGCCGGTGATCGCACGCAATGCCGGGCGCAGCACGCCGAACAGCAATGCCAGCACCACCACGGCGCCCAGCAGCATGCGGCCGGCATCGTGCACCCACGGCAGCTCCCACCAGGCCGGGCCTTCGACCGGCGTGGTATCACGCACGAACGGGGCGTTCATCACCGACACGGTATCGCCACGCTCGGCATTGAAACCGACGGCCTGCTTGACCAGTGCCTCGACGCGGGTCAATTCGGCGGCCGACAGCGGCTGCGGGCTGACCTTGCCGTTGGCGCCGGCGCGCGGCACGTTGTCCACCAGGACCGCCACCGAGACGCGCTTGATGCGGCCCGCCGGCTGACGGGTGTGCTGCAGGGTGCGGTCCAGCTCGTAGTTGCGGGTGGCGTTCTTGCTGCTTTCGGTCGGCGCCTGCGCGGTGGCCGGCGCGGCCTGCTGGCCCGGCGGGCTGTTGCTGGTCGCGCCCGGCACGCCCTGCGGGCCCGGGGTGCTGGTGGTGTTCTCGCTCATCTGCTCGCTGCGCAGCTTCTGCGGTTCACCGTTGTAGAGCTCACGGGCTTCCTCGGTTACCGAGAAATCCATGTCCACGCTCACTTCCGGGTTGACGCGGCCGGGGCCGGTCATTGGTTCCAGCAGCTCGCGGATGCGCTGGTTGAACGAGGTTTCCTGGCGGCGCACCTGTTCGAACTGGGCAGCGTTGACCGCCGCCTCACTGTTCGGGTCGCTGACGCTGAGCATGCGCCCGCTCTGGTCGACCACGGTCACCCGTTCCGGGGCGAGATCCGGGATGCTGGCCGCGACCATGTGCACGATGGCGTCCACCTGGCTGCGTTCCAGCTGCTGGCCGCCACGCAGTTCCAGGGTCACCGAGGCGCTGGCCACGTCACGCTGGCGGGTGAAGGCGCTGGGCTTGGGAATGGCCAGGTGCACGCGCGAATCGCGCACCGGGCGCAGCGTGTTGATGGTGCGCGACAGCTCGGTTTCCAGCGCATGCTGGTAGCGCGCGCTTTCGACGAACTGGCTGACGCCGAAGCCCGGGTCGCGCTCCATCAGCTCGAAGCCGAGCTTGCCGCTGTCGGTCAGGCCGGAGCCGGCCAGCTTCAGGCGCGCGTCGTGCAGGTTCTTTTCCGGCACGGTGATGCCACCGGTGGCCGGGTCGAGTGCGAACGGAATCTGCGCGGCGCGCAGCAGGTCGGTCGCTTCAGCGGTCGCCTTCTGGTCCAGGCCGGTGTACAGCGGGACCATGCCCGGCTTCTGCGACCAGAAGAACACGGACAGGCCTGCCGCCACCGCCACCGCGATCATCGCCATCAGGCCCAGCCGACGGGTGATCTGCAGACTCTGCAGGCGGTCGAACCATTGCCCGGCCTTCTCGGCGTTCAGGCTGTCCTTGGAGAGCGTCAGTGCCATGCGTCAATGTTCCTTACAGCGGCATGTTCATCACGTCCTGGTAGGCCTGGACGAGACGGTTGCGGACTTCCACGGTGGCGCGGAAGGCGATCTGGGACTGCTGCGAGGCGACCATCACCTTGGCCAGGTCGGCGCTGGGGTCGCCCATTTCGAAGGCTTTGGCGAGGGCGCCGGATTTCTGTTGCGCATCGTTGACGCCGGCAATCGCACCACGCAGGGTTTCGGTGAAGCTGGCCGGCTGGGCCTGCGGTGCATCGAGCACCGTGCCCGGCAGGGCGTTGCTGCGCGGCGTTTCGCCCAGCGGGTTGAGCGCCGGCTGTCCCATCTGGGTCTGATAGGAGCGGATCTGCGAAAGGATCGAAGTGACGGAGTGGGACATCTGCAACGGTTCCAGAAACAGGGATGGGGTTGTCTGCTGGAGCCAGTGCAAGTGCCGTGCCGAAACCGGTTTTCGATTCAGTGACGTGAGGGTGTGGGTGTTTGGTGGCAGGGCTGCGCCCTGCACCCGCCGACGCGACGTCAACATCAACGTCAAAATCGGGCTATCCGTGGGGTGGCGGGGTGGGTCCGGTTGCGGGGGACGCCGTGAATACGTCCCTGTAGGCTCGGTCGCGCCATCCATGGCGCTCACGCCCCCGCAACCGGACCCACCCCGCCTTCGACAGTTGGCCGCGATCTGTTGGAACCTGCTGCTGATGGTGCTTCTGATGGTGGTGGGTGCCGACCGTTGGTCGGCACGGGGTCGGATCCGGTTGCAACGCAACCGGCTCTGACTCCGGTCGTGGCGCCATTTAACCGGCGTCGGTTTTCTGGCCTAGGGCTGCAGGGTCCATCGGCCGGAATTCTGGCGCTGGCGCGGGGCGATGGGGCCGTCGTGCTGGGTGTAGATGAAAGGGCCCTGGCGGTCTGTCTGGCAGGTCAGCAGGAGGGTGTAGTAGGCGGGACCGGCTGGGTGGCTTTCAGTCATCTGGATTGGGCAGGGTGCAGCCGGTGGCGGCGGCAATGCCGGGGCAGAGCAGGGCGGCGAGCAGGGTGAGGCGATGCATGGTGGAGCCTCGTTGGGAGGTCTCACTCCATCCTCCGGAACGCGGCAACGTTGTCTGTAGGAGCTTGTGCAAATGCGCGGCGTTGTCAGCGCGCGGCCACGGTCTCTATCCACACATGGCGTGGATCTACTGACGTCGTGCAGCGGCGCCAAAAACACCAACGCCTGGGCAAGCCCAGGCGTTCGTGCCCCCTTCATGCTGACAGCGCGCTTCAGCCGGCCAGTTCGGCCTGCTCGCGTTCGATGCCGTACTTGCGCAGCTTTTCCACCAGGGTGGTGCGGCGCAGGCCGAGCAGCTGGGCGGCGTGGGCAACCACGCCCTGGGTGCGTTCCAGTGCTTCGTTGATCAGGCCCAGTTCGATGCTGGCCATGTGGTTGCGCAGGTCCATGCCTTCGTCGGGCAGGGCGGCCGGTGCCGCCGGGCGATTGACGGCGATGCCGTGCTCCAGCGCCGGCTGGTTGCCGCTGCCTGGGGTGTGGAACGAGAAGCTGCGCAGGTCCAGGCGTTCTTCGTTGGCAACCGTAGCTGCCGGTGCCGGTGCAGCCACCGCTGCCAGTGCGGCATCGCCACGGTAGCGGGCCGGCAGGTCCTGCACGCGTACTGAACCGCCCGGATGCAGCACCGCCAGGCGCTCGACCAGGTTGGTCAGCTCGCGCACGTTGCCTGGCCATTCGTAGCTGGACAGCGCCTGCAGCGCTTCGGGAGTGAAGCGCACTTCGCCACGGCCGGTGCGGGCCAGCTGCGCGGCGATGGTTTCCACCAGCGCCGGCAGGTCCTCACGGCGCTCGCGCAACGCGGGCACTTCGATCGGGAACACGTTGAGGCGGTAGAACAGATCCTCGCGGAACTTGCCCTCGGCGATGCGGGTCTCCAGGTCGCGGTGGGTCGCGGCCACCACGCGCACGTTGCAGCGGATGGTCTGGTTGCCACCGACGCGCTCGAAGCTGCGTTCCTGCAGCACGCGCAGCAGCTTCACCTGCATCGGCAGGCTCATGTCGCCGATCTCGTCGAGCAGCAGGGTGCCGCCTTCGGCCATTTCGAAACGGCCCTTGCGCGCGGTCAGTGCGCCAGTGAAGGCACCCTTTTCGTGGCCGAACAGCTCGCTTTCCAGCAGGTCAGGCGGAATGGCGCCGCAATTGATCGCCACGAACGGGCCATCACGGCGCGGCGAACGCTGGTGGATCGCGCGCGACACCACTTCCTTGCCGGTGCCGGATTCGCCCAGCACCAGCACGGTGGTGTCGAACGCGGCCACCTGTTCGATCATGGTGCGCAGCGCGGTGACCGCCGGGCCGTTGCCGGTCGGTCCCTGCTCCTGCGCGGCACCGGCCTGGTGCTCGGCATCCAGGCGCTTGAGGCTGGCGCGGCGCAGCAGCGCTTCCATCTGCGCATGGCGCAGTGGCGTTTCCAGCGGCCAGATGTTGGCTTCGTGCAGGCCGTGCTGCTGCGCGAACGCAGCGGCATCACCGTCGGCCAGCAGTACCGGCGGCGGCAGGCTGCTGCCGCCCAGCCAGTGATATAGCGCGGTGCTGGCGGGGCTGTCGTCCAGGCTGCCGACGATCACGGCCATCCAGTCGTTCTGGCGCTGGCGACCCAGGTCGAAGTCGGCTGCGTCGGACACCCAGCGCGGGTTGAAGTCCATGAATTCCAGCAGGGCAACGGTGCGCTCCGCGCGCACGGCGTCGTTGTCCAGCACCAGGATGCGCGATTCGCTCACGACTGTTCCTCCCTGAGGCCTTCCAGGATCGGCATGACTTCCTGGATGTAGGACAGCTTGCTGACAAAGTTGTCGGCGCCGGCGCGCAACGCGTGTTCGCGGTGCTCGGCGTCGTCGAAGTGGCTGGCGATCACGATGTACGGCGCATCGTCCTGCGACTTGATCAGGCGGGTGGCCTGCAGCCCCCCCATTTCCGGCATGGCCAGATCCATCAGCACCACCTGCGGGCGCAGCGTTTCCGAGCGCTCGATCGCTTCCAGGCCGTTGCCGGCGCTGCCGACGATCTGCAGCCAGTCGATCTTGCGGAAATGGCGCATCGCCGCGTTGATGAAGCCCTCGTGGTCATCGACCAGCAGGACCGTGAGCTTGTTCATGTCCAACATCCTTTTCAGCCCACCCGGGCCAGCTGGGGTTGCCTGGCGCTGAGCCGGCGCCGTTCGCGGGCCGGGGCGATATCCAGTTGTTCTCGGTATTTTGCGACGGTTCGGCGGGCAATGTTCACCCCCTGGCGCGACAGCAGGCCGGCAATGGCCTCGTCGGCCAGCGGGCGGCCGGCCGGTTCGGCGTCGATCAGGCGGCGGACCATGGCCTTCACCGCCTGGCCGGAGACGCTGGCGCCCTCCAGGCGCACGGCGAAGAAGTGCTTCAGCTCGAAGGTGCCGCGCGGGGTCTGCAGGAACTTGCCGGTGGTGATGCGCGAGACGGTGGACTCATGCATGCCGATTTCCTCGGCCACTTCCTTCAGGGTCAACGGCGCCATGGCCTCTTCGCCCCGCACCAGGAAGGCGGCCTGGCGCTCGACGATCACCCGCGCCGTACGCAGCAGGGTGTCGTAGCGCATCGACAGGCCACGGCTGAACCAGCGCGCCTCCTGCAGCATCTCGCGCAGCGCCGGTGCGGCCTCGCTGGTCTCGGCCAAGGCCTGTTCGTACTGGCTGTTGATCGAGACCCGGCGGCTGGTGGCCGGGTTGAGGGCGACTTTCCACTGGCCGTCGGCGTGCCAGGCGACCACGTCCGGTACCACCACGGCATTGCGTTCGGGCAGCAGGCTGTCGCCCGGGCGCGGCTGCAGCGACAGGATCAGGCGCACGGCTTCGCGCACGTCGTCGATCTCGGCGTCGTGCAGGCGGGCGAGGGCGGGGTAGTCGTGTGCGGCCAGTGCTTCGAGTGCGCCGTCGAGAATGCGGGTAGCCAGGTGGCGGGCGGGAACCGCGCCATGCAGGCTGCGCAGCTGCGCCTGCAGGCCTTCGCGCAGGTCCTGTGCAGCCATGCCGGCGGGCTCACCGTGCAGCAGCTGCTGGCGGATGGCCTCGACGCCGTTGGCGGCGATATCGAACTGGGCGCTGGCAAGCAACTGCAGCTGGTCCAGCGGTGCCTGCAGGTAGCCGGCCTCGTCGCAGTGATCGAGCCAGAACGCGGCCACCGCCAGTTCGCGGTCGTCCATGTCCAGCGACAGGCGCTGAAGCACACGCAGCTGCGGGTCGGTCGATTCGCCGGCGGCGATGCGCGCCATGCGGTCGTCGTCGCCGTCTTGCCAGCTGGCGCCGACCACGTCCCACATCGAAGACTCGGGCAACTCGTCGAACGCGGCGGTTTCCAGCGTGGTCGCGCTGGCCTCGGTGGCGTCGGCGGCAGGCGCTTCGGCCTCTTCGATTTCGAGCAGCGGGTTGGAGTCCAGCAGGCGCTGGATTTCCTGCTCCAGGTGCAGGCCGTCGAGTTGCAGCAGCCGGATCGACTGCAGCAACTGCGGGGTGAGTTGAAGTTGTTGGCCCAGCTGGGTCGAGAGTGCAGCCTTCATCGTGGTTCCCCGGCGCCGCTCCCCGGCGCCTTGTGGAACGCATCTTGCTTTTGATCCGGCGGGGGCGGAATCAGGGGGTTCCTGAGGGGCTTGGTGAATGTCCTGACAGGGTGTAGGGGTATTCCCTACATCGACGCGGATTGTTGACGATGATCGCTGCTAAGTTGCTGATTTCCGGTGCAAGGCCAGGGTTGATCGGGCTGCGCCGTGTACGGATTCCTGTCGGGGAGTGTCAGGGCGACGGGAATTCGTCGCTGGGTGCGGGTTGGCTGCGTCGGCTGTCGATAGAGACGATCACCGGTAGAGTCGACTGTCAGTCGACTGCTCTCCGATCAGACCAAGGAAAGTCCCGCGCTTCGCGCGCAAGTCGACTGGCAGTCGACTCTACCAACAGCCCACTCTACCCAGCCATCGCTTCGTCACGCCGAGGCTGGCGCTTACTCCAGCTCGTGCTGGTGGCGCGCGGCCAGCAGCAGCAGATCGTTGGCGCGGCGGCAGCCGAGCGATTCCATCATGCGTGCGCGGTGGGTCTCCACCGTCTTGACGCTGATGCCGAGGTCGGCGGCGATTTCCTTGTTGCTCTCACCCTTGCCGATGCGGCGCAGGATCTCGCGCTGGCGCGGCGACAGCGCGGCGATGCCGGTGGGCTTCTCGCGGCCCAGCATCGGTGCCAGCATCTTGGCGGAGATCTGCGGGCTCAGGAACACCTGGCCGGCGTGCGCGGCGCGCAGCGCCAGTTCCAACTCCTGCGGCGCTGCATCCTTGACCACGAACCCGACCGCGCCCCGATCCAGCGCATCGCGCACGTGAGCGGCATCGTCGTGCATGGTCATCATCACCACCCGGGTACCGGGCGCGCGCAGGCGGATGTCGCTGAGTGCTTCCAGGCCGGTGCGGCCCGGCAGCGAGAGGTCCATCAGCACCACATCCGGTGCGTGCTGCAGGGCCAGCTGCAGTGCCTGCTCGGCGTTGCTGGCCTCGGCAACAAGCTGCACGTCGGCAAACCCCTGCAGCAGCCGCGCCAGGCCGGCGCGGACGAGGGTGTGATCGTCGACGATGAGAACTCGCACAGGCACGCAACAGATCCGTGTAGGGGAGTCCACCTTAACTTAGCTGAACGGGCGCGCCAAGGCTTGCCCGCAAAGCGTGATGGTGGCAGGTTTCAGCGGGCGCGGCGCGCCTCGGCCACCTGGCGGCGGTGCAGGCGGAACAAGTGCCGCTCCATTGCCATCTCAAGGCCATCGCCAAGACGCTGGAAACGCAGCCACAGGTAGTGACCGCCGCCACCGTCCGCCGCTTCGGCGATCACTTCCACCGGCAGGTCGATATGGTCGGGCAGCCAATCGCTGGGCTGCAGGCGCACCACGCCGGCCTGGCCGGGGCTGGCGCCACTGCGTGGGCCCAGCTGCAGGCGGATGCCGCGGCGCGACCAGCGCACGGGGCGCAGGGTCAGTTCCTGGCCCTGCTGGCGTACCAGCCGGCCGAGCAGCACCATCGCCAGATCCAGCTTGGCCTCCAGCCGCTGCAACTGCAGGCTGGCCTCATTGCGGTCGTCATGTTCGTCAACGCGGCTGTCTTCAACCAGCGCCAGGCTGCGCAGCAGGCCTTCGGCGCTGCTGGTGCGACCGGCCGCGCTGCCTGCCTGGAACTCGGCCGGCAGGGCCAGCTCGCAGCTGAGCGTCTCGTCGAACAGCTCGCTTTCAGCCGGGTGGTGCAGCGACGTGGTCGGCAATTGGGTCATGCCAGCGATTCTGCCTGCAGGTAGGCATGCGCTGCGCGAAGGGAACGCTGGCCGTCATTCATCAGTGCTGCCACCGCATCACGGCGCTGGCGCAGCAGGCCGAGCAGATTCTGCTGGCGTTCGAACAGCGCAGCCAGCGGTGCGTGGTCGGTGGCGGCCAGCGGCTGGCTGAGCAGCGCATGCAGCGTGCTGTCGTGGCCATCGAGCAGGCTGTCGGCCTGGTCGAGGGACTCTTCGCCCAGGGCCTTCTCGAAGGCATCCAGCTGGGCGTGCAGTTCGTGCAGGCTCATGGCGCCACCGCCGCCGGCCGGCGCTGCTCGTGCGGGATCGCGTTCCAGGCGCTGTCGATCTCGCCCAGCAACTGCAGCGATTCATCCAGCGCGGCACGGTCGTTGTGCAGGTTGGCCTCGGTCAGGCGCTGCAACACGTAGTCGTACAGTGCCGACAGATTGCCGGCGATCTCGCCGCCGGCTTCGTGATCCAGCGAGCCGTTGAGGTGGCCGACAATCGCGCAGACTTCGCCGATCGCCTTGCCCTTTCCGGCCTGGTCGCCACGCTCAAGACTGGCCTGGGCACGGCGTACGCGCTCCAGCGCGCCCGCCAGCAGCATCGCCACCAGCTTGTGCGGATCGGCGTCGGCAACCGCACTGGTCACTCCCACCTGGCGGTACTGCTCGGCATATTGACGGCTGGAACCGTACATTCGTGATTCTCCTTGCGCTGGGTGCCGTCGGGTGGTCGTGGGGACCGTGGCCGGCGGTGCGGCGTTGATTGCTGTTGCGTCCGTTATCGGTGCGAACCACGCCAAACTTGAGCGTTGCACGCCGTCCTTTAGCGGTTCAGCTGTGCCAGCTGCTGCTGCAGTGCGGTGTTGCTCTGCTGCAGCTTGCCCATCAGGCTGTCGAGCGCCAGGAACTGCTTCTTGTAGCGTTCCTCGACGTTCTTCATGCGCGTGTCGAGGTCCTTGCGGCGCTTGTCGATGTTGTCCAGCGTGGTGTTCAGGCCCTTGGTGCGGGCGACGAACGCCCCTTCCTTGCCGACGGTGGTGCTGACATAGCCGTCGACCATGGTGTACAGGGTGCCAGCACCGCCGGTGTCGCCGGTGATGGCCGAGCGGATCTTCTCAGGCTGGCTGGCCAGTGCGGCGGCAAACTTGGTGGTATCGAGAACGAGGCTGCCGTCGGCGTTGGGATAACCGCGGGTCTGCAGGCCCAGCACCTTCGGATCCAGGCCGTCGGCCGAGAGCTCCTTCAACACGCTCGACATCATCGAACGCAGCTGGCTGGAGGCGCCGCGCATCTGCGCGTCACCCGTCAGGGTGGCGGCTTCCTTGGTCTTGGCGTCGTATTTGGTCTCCGAGTTGATCGCCGCGATCGCCGCGTTGTAGGCGGTCACGAATTCCTGCATGACCTTGGTCGCTGCGGCCGTGTCGGTGCTGATCACCACGGTACTCTTGCCGGGAACCTTCAGGTTCAGGGTCAGGCCCGGTACCGCATCGGTCACCGTATTGCTGGCACTGACCACTTTGACGCCGTCGATGGTCAGTTCGGCGTCCGCAGCGGCCGTGTTTTCTTTCAGGCTGCCTACCAGTGCACCCAGCTTCGGGTCGCTGCCTGCATACTCCAGCTTGATCGCGTTGGCGGCACCGGTCTTTTCCTGGGCGATCGACAGATACTGGTTGTCGCCCGAGCTGATAAGCGTGGCCTGCACGCCTTCCTTGCGCCCGGCGGCATCGATCTTGTTGCGGATGGTGGTCAGCGTGTCGCCGTCCTCCACCGTCACGTTCATGGTCTTGGCCTTGTCGCCCACGCCAACGGTCAGCGTCAAGGTTCCGGCACCGAAGGTGTCGGTCTTGGGCACCGAGGTATCGGCGATCAGCTTGTGTGCCGTGGCGAGGGATTTCACCTCCACCTGGTGCGTGCCGTTGGAGGCCGCTGCCTTGGTCGTGCCCACGTCGTACAACGCGACCGACGCCGTCAGCACATCATCTGCATTGTTCGGACCGGCCTTGCCGGTGGCGGTGACGGTGCGGGTATCGAAGGCCGTCGTGGCCTTGAGGGCCGTCAGCGCGGTCTTCAGCTTGTCGAAGGCCGCCGTAACGGTGCCGATCGACGACAGCTGCATCTTGGCCTTGGACTGCTGCAGGTTCAGCGCATTGTCGGCGGGCTTGCGGTCAGCTGCGACCAGCTGGTTGACGATGCTGGAAATGTCCAGCCCCGAGCCAATGCCACCGTATCCAAAGTCTGCCACGTCGTTTCTCCTGGTATCCGGGCCTGGCCGTCGTGCGGCGGCCCGTCGTCAACGAAAATAGCGGCCTGCGCCGCTGGGTCTTGAGGACTTCGTTGATGCATGCGCCGTGCCAATGGTCTGGCGCAGGTTCTGGCACGCAGATTGCAGGAGGGTTGGGGCAGGGTGCGGGGACATTCACCGCAGGCTGCCGGGGGTCTGCAAAAAGCCCTCCCCCAATGCAGGGGAGGGATCAGGCTACTGACAATCGGGGGGAGACGAAGCCGCCCGGTACGTACAGTCAAAGGTACAGCGCTGAAAGAGAGGTCCGCAGGAGCGGGCGATGCCGAGCCGGTTCGGGAGGTTTCCCGGGCCGGGCATGGCCCGCGCCTTCGAGCACCATGGCTTCCAGGTTGCCGCTACCGTCGATTCACTTCGACGGTAGCGGCGCCTTCTTGCCGTGGATCAGCGCAGCAGGCTGAGCACGCCCTGCGGCACCTGGTTGGCCTGGGCCAGCATGGCCGTGCCGGCCTGCTGCAGGATCTGGGTGCGGGTCAGCTCGGCGGTTTCCTTGGCGAAGTCGGTGTCCTTGATGCGGCTGCGCGAGGAGGACAGGTTTTC
>NZ_KB907499.1:47630-503879 GCF_000382065.1 Stenotrophomonas hibiscicola ATCC 19867
CCGGCCTGCTGCAGGATCTGGGTGCGGGTCAGCTCGGCGGTTTCCTTGGCGAAGTCGGTGTCCTTGATGCGGCTGCGCGAGGAGGACAGGTTTTCCGACGAGGTCTGCAGGTTGGCCACGACCGAGGTGAAGCGGTTCTGGATCGCGCCGAGGTCGGCGCGGGTGCTGTTGATCGCACCCAGGGCCTTGTCGACGATTTCCATTGCCTGCTGGGCGCCCTTCACGGTGCTCACGTCCAGGTTGCTGGCGTACTTGGCGGCCGGCGCCGCAGCATCGGCAGTGGCCGTGAAGGTCGCCTGCGTGTTGCCTGCCCAGGTGCCGGGGGTCGCGGTGATCGCCTTGAACGAGCCATCAGCGTTGGCGCTGTCCTTGACCGAGGTCAGGGTGACGCCGGCGGTGCCGTTCACTTCGGCGTAGACACCGGTCTCGCCGATCTTGGCGTTGATCGCGGTCACCAGCGCTTCACGCGAGGCCTTGCCGGTGGCAGCGGCGTCGGCGCCCTGCTTGACCGAGACGTCAGCGATGGCCACGCCATTGATGGCCAGGCCGGTGATGCTGAAGTCAGCGTTGGTGCCCGGATCGGCCAGGGCCAGCGCGTTGGTGTCGAAGCGGGCACCACCCAGGGCGTTGGCCTTGGCGTCGATGGTCTTGTCGATGGCGATGGCCTGGCCGGCGTTGGCGCCCACCTGGAACAGCTGGCTCGAGAACGAACCGTCCAGCAGCTTGGTGCCGTTGAAGTCCGACTGCTTGGCGACGCGGTCGATTTCCGAGACCAGCTGGGTCACTTCGGCCTGCAGCGCCTTGCGGTCACTGGCCGAGTTGGTGGCGTTGGAGGCCTGCACCGACAGCTCGCGGACGCGCTGCAGGTTGTTGCCGATCTCGGTCAGCGAGCCTTCGGCGACCTGGGCCAGCGAGATACCGTCGTTGGCGTTGCGGATGGCGACGTCGGTACCGCGGATCTGGGTGCCGAAGCGCTCGGAGATCGCCAGGCCGGCGGCGTCGTCCTTGGCGCTGTTGATGCGCGAACCGGAGGACAGGCGCTGGATGGTGGTGGCCAGCGAGCTGCCGCTGGTGCTCAGGTTACGCTGAGCATTCAACGACATCGTATTGGTGTTGATGACTTGTGCCATGAGGAGAGGTCCTTGAGCGGTTGCACGTGAGTTGGGTTAGACGCCCCCGACGTGCCCCGGGGGCGGCTCATGTCAGCGCTGCAACAGGCTGAGCACGTTCTGCGGTACCTGGTTGGCCTGGGCCAGCATGGCCGTACCGGCCTGCTGCAGGATCTGGGTGCGGGTCAGCTCGGCGGTTTCCTTGGCGAAGTCGGTATCGCGGATGCGGCTGCGCGAGGCCGACAGGTTCTCCGAGGAGGTCTGCAGGTTGGCCACCACCGAGGTGAAGCGGTTCTGGATGGCGCCGAGGTCGGCGCGGACGCTGTTGACCGACTCCAGGGCCTTGTCGACGATCGACATCGCCTTCTGCGCGCCCTCGGCGGTCGTGACGTTCAGGTCCTTGACGAAGCTGACCGCTGCACCGGTCAGGGTGCCGCCGTTGGTGCTGGTCTCGGTCAGGCCCAGGCCGGCGAGGGTGGCGGCGGTGACGCCGGTCGGCGGCGTTGCGGCGCTGACGCCCAGGGCGAAGGTCTGGCCATCCTTGACCGACGCCAGGCTGATGACACCGGCATTGACCGAAGCAACCACGCCGGTTTCGCCCAGCTTGTTGTTGATCGCCGCCGCGGTGGCCGAGGTGATCGATTCGCCGGCCTTCACGGTGAAGTCACTGATGGTGACCGTAGTGGCGGTGCCACCCGGCGGAGTGACCGAGACCTGCAGGCCCGAGTAGGTGGTGTCGGCGGTGGCTTTGTCGGCGGCGGCCAGGCTGGTGCCGGTGTAGCCGTTGGCAAAGGTGGCCGCGCCCAGTGAATCGGCCTTGGCGTTGACCACGCTGTTGATGGCGATGGCCTGGCCGGCGTTGGCGCCGACCTGGAACAGCTGGCTGGTGAAGCTTCCATCCAGCAGCTTGGTGCCGTTGAAGTCGGCCTGCTTGGCCACGCGGTCGATTTCGGAGACCAGCTGGGTCACTTCGGCCTGCAGCGCCTTGCGGTCGCTGGCCGAGTTGGTGGCGTTGGAGGCCTGCACGCCCAGTTCGCGGATGCGCTGCAGGTTGTTGCCGACTTCGTTCAGCGAGCCTTCGGCGACCTGGGCCAGCGAGATGCCGTCGTTGGCGTTGCGGATAGCCACGTCCAGGCCACGGATCTGGGTGGTGAAGCGCTCGCTGATGGCCAGGCCGGCCGCGTCGTCCTTCGCGCTGTTGATGCGCAGGCCGGACGAGAGGCGCTGGATGGTGGTGGCCAGCGAGCTGCCGCTGGTGCTCAGGTTGCGCTGAGCGTTGAGCGACATCGTATTGGTGTTGATTACCTGTGCCATGGGGTCGTCTCCTCTTATATGGAACCCGTTGGTGAATGAAGCGAAGCGCCGCCTGTTTTTTTGTGTGGCTGTGTGCTTCGCCGTTGCCAAATGAATAACGGCGCTTTGTCAACAACCTTTAGCCGTGAATTCCGTTGAAGTCGTAATTCGTTGCCGGAGGCTGTTTTTCCGGGTTTTTCCAACCCCGAAGGGGCGTGTAGGCGCACCCGGAAGGGGCGGTTGGGCAGGCCCAACCAGCGCTGATGAAGGTATCGGCGGGGTGGGGCCGGGCTTGATGGGCAATCACGGAAAATCCGCCGAGCGCTGTCTGGAATGCTTCGCGGCGACGGGCCACGGAAACGAAAAAGGCCGCGATGCAAGCATCGCGGCCTTTCGGGGCTGAGGCGGGGGTGCTGTCAGCCGATCTTGTTGAACAGCGACATCGACTGCATCTGCGAGAAGATCGTCTGTGCCGCCTGCAGCGCGGTGCTCTGCAACTGGTACTGGCTCAGCGCATCGGCGTAGTCCAGGTCGCGCATCTGCGACAGCGTGGTTTTCAGCGTCACGCTGTTGGCTTCGCGCATGTCGGCGGCGTTGTCCAGTGCCTTCAGCTGCGCGCCACCGGCCGCACGCGAATCGATCATCCGCTCCGACGCGCGCGCCACGTCACGCAATGCACTCTGCAGTTCGTTCTGCTGGGCGCTCATCTTCGCGGTGGTGCCGGTGTCGGCATCCAGTGCGGCGATCAGCTTGTCCATGGTGTCAAAGATGTCGCGGCTGCTCGCCGGCTTCACGTTGAAGCTGTCGCCCGCTGCCGGCGCGCCGGTAATCTGCAGCCGCACGCCGTTCACTTCCACGTTGTCACCTGCCTTGAAGGTGCCGGTGCCGGTCACGTTGCCGGCGCCATCCAGCACCTCGTACTGGTCGGCAGCGGTGAAGCGGATGCTGAAGGACTGCCCGTTCCAGCTGTCGCTGCCATCACGGGTGATGTTGGTCAGCACGCCGTTACCGGTGTTGCCCGCCGCAGCGGCGCCATCGACGAAGCCATCGCCGGTGGGGATGCGCATGAAGATTTCGCTGCCGGGCAGGGCATCGCGCACGTAGGTATCGGGGCCGACCTCGATCTGGCGCTGGGTCTGGTCACCGCGGTAGACCACCTTGCCATTGATCCTGGCAAACGGCGGATCGCCGTCGTTGGTGCCGCCGAATACATAGCGACCCGTGCCGTCCTCGGCGTTGGCCAGCGACAGCAGGCCGTCGCGGATCTGGTTCAGTTCGGTGATCAGCGTCTTCTTGTCGGACGCGCTCAGGGCGGGGTTGCTGGCCTGGATGGTCAGGTCGTTGACGCGCCCCATCAGATCATTGACCTGGGCCAGGGTGTTTTCCTGCACGCCCAGCCGGTTCTGCACGTTGCCGGCGTTGAGCTTCATCCGTTCCAGTGCGGCCAGGCTGCGGTCCAGTCCGACCGCTGCGCCGGCCCCGACCGGATCGTCCTTTGCGGAGACGATCTTGCTGCCGGTGGCGATCTGCTGCTCCAGGTGGCTGAGCTTGGCCTGCTTGGCCATCATCAGCGACACCGACTGGTTGTACATCATGCTGGTGGAGATGCGGCTGCTCATCGGCGGACGGCTCCCAGGATGGTCTGGAACATGCTGTCGGCGGTGGAGATCAGCTGCGAGGCGGCCTGGTAGGCCTGCTGCAGGCGCAGCATGTCGGCCGCTTCCTCGTCCAGGTTGACGCCGGACACTTCATCGCGCGCTTCCTGCGCCTTGTCGTTGATCACCAGTTGCGCTTCCAGCGAGTACTCGGCCGAACGGGCCGCAGCACCCACCTGGGTGGTGAGGCCACCCAGCGCGCCGTTCAGCGTCACCGTGCCGGCATTGAAGGCCTTGGCGCTCTCGACCTTGGCCAGCCTGGAGGCGTTGCTGTTGTCGGAGGAGCCGGCCGGCGTCGGGGTGATGTTGAAGGTGTCGCCGACCTTCGGCGCACCGTCCAGCACGAAGCTCCAGCCATTGGCGCTGATGGTCTGGCCGGGCGTGTAGGTCTGCGGCGGGCCACCATCGATGGTGTAGGTGGTGGCCGAGGTGAACACGATCGCGGCCGGATTGCGCAGGTTGGCGTTGCTCGAATCGGTCACGGTTACGCCACTCAGCTTGCCGGTGCCCGTGTTGGCCGTCGCGGCGGCGCCCTTTACCGCGGCAGCGGCTGCAATCCGGGACGGATCGGTGATGGCGATCTCCATGCTGCCGGCGACGCCTGCGGTGGGCTGCAGCAGGAATCGGTCGTTGGCAGCGGGGGTGCCACCCACGACCAGCGTGACGCCGTTGATCACCAGCGGATCGGCGGCGGTGCCGGTGCCGGCCAGCGGAACGCTGGCGCCGGTGTCGGCCCGGCTGGCCTTCCAGTTGCTGCCATCGAACTGCAGCACCACGTTCTGCGCGTCCAGCTTGCCCAGGTCGCCATAGGTGGCGCTGAGGCTGGCGGTGCCGGTGTTGGCGTTGTTGGCGGTGACGCGCGGGTTGCCGATGTTGAAGAAGTCGCCCCCGAGCTGGCCATACATGTCCACGCCCTGGTGGTGGGCCTGGTTGAAGGTCTCGGCCAGGCCGACAGCCAACTTGCCCAGTTCGGCCTGGGCCGGGGTCAGCACGGTGTCGCGGAACTCCATCAGGCCGCCGATCTGGCCGCCTACTGCCTTCGGGTCGAGGCGGATGGTGTTGCCCTGCGTTTCCAGGGCCAGCTGCAGGCGCTCGGGCTGGTACGGGTCGGCCACGGTGGTGACCTTGGTCGCGGTGGTGCCCACCACCAGCGCGTTGCCGCCGGCGGTGTAGACATTCATGATGCCGCCGTCCTGGATCACCGCGGTGCCGCCGGTGTAGCCGATCAGCTGGGTGATCAGCTGGTCGCGCCGATCGAGCAGGTCGGGCGCGGCGGTGGCGATGTTGGTGCCGATCGCACCGTTGATCTGCGCGATCTCCTGCGCCAGGCGGTTGACCTCGGTGGCACCGGCCAGCAGGCCGTTGTTGACCTCGCTGTTGAGGTTGTTCAGGTGGGTGTTGAGCTGCACAAAGCGGTTGGCCAGGGCCTTGCCGCCATCGAGCATGTTCTGGCGATCGGCCGTGCCGGAGGCATTGGAGGACAGGCCACTGACCGAGTCGAAGAAGTTCGACCACACACCAGAGACATTCGTGGCCGCATCAGAGAACAGCGCGTTGACCCGGTCGGCCATGCCCGAAAGCTGTTTCAGGCGCGCCAGTTCGCCGCTGCTGTCGAGCAGGCGCGAGATGGCCAGCTGGTCGGCGGTGCGGCGGATGTCGGTGATGCGGGTACCGTTGCCGACCGTGCCGTAGCCATAGTTCTGCGGATCGGCGGTGGCGAAGTTGACCTTCTGCCGGCTGTAGCCGGGCGTATTGAGGTTGGCCACGTTGTGGCTGGTGGTCGCCAACGCACGCTGGAAGGCGAGCAGGGCACCGGTACCGGTGGAAAGTACGTTGGACATGGGATTCCTCAACGACGGGTGATACCCAGCGCCGCGGTCGCGGTGCTGGCGAAGGTCTGGCCAAGGCGCGAGCCGGCGTCTGCCACGGCGGCGACGGCGCGCTCGATGGTCGGGCCGCCGGCGATCGCGGCGATCTTGGCCGCGTAGCGCGGATCGGTGGCATAGCCGGCGCGCTGCAGGCCACGGGCGAAGCCCTGCACGTCGGTGCCGGCCTGCAGGGCCTGCTGGTAGCGCGGGCTGGTCTTCAGCAGGCGCACGTAGTCGGCAAAGCTCTCGGCCGGCGAACTGTAGGCGCGGAAGCTGGCGGTCTCGTTGCGGCGCACGCCATCGACATATTCATGGGTGCCGGCTACGGCGCGCTGGCCGTTCCAGCCATTGGCCTTGATGCCGAACAGGTTGTGCGAAGTGCTGCCGTCGGCATGCTTGATGTGGCGCTTGCCCCAGCCGGTTTCCAGCGCCGCCTGGGCGACCAGGGCGCGGGCATCCACGCCCAGTTCCTTGGCCGCACGCTGCGCGTGCTGCCAGATGCTGGCGACGAAGCCTTCCGGGGTGTGCTCGCCGAGCCGGGCGACAGCGGTGCGGGTCGCCATCGCATCGGCCGGGCTGATCGCGGTGCCGCGGTTGCTGGCGGTGGCCGACCACTGGTCGCTGTTGGCGGCCCAGTCCTCGCCCTGCAGGCTGCCGATGTACGGATCGTCGGTGCCCAGCGAGCGGTGCATGCTGCTGCTCTCGCGCCCGGCGATCAGATCCAGGGCCTGCTCCATCGGCGCCACTGCCGCCTGCGCACCGTGCTGCGCACCGGCGGCCATCTGCTGCAGCAGGCGCACCGCCTGGCTGCCGTCTTCCAGTGGCAGCGACGGTGCCGGCCTGGCCGGTGCATTGAGCTGGTAAGCACGGCTGGCCTTGGCCGGATCCACGCGGGCATCCAGCGCCGGGCCATCGGCGGCCTGGCCGGACAGCTGCCGGCTGATCATGCTGGACAGGCCCAGGCCTTTGCCGCGGGTCATCGCCTCGGCAATCTTCTGGTCGTACATCTCGCGGAACATCTTGTTCTCGCCGGGAAACAGCGAGTCGCCGAAGCTGGCGTCACGCATGCTCTTGACCAGCATCTGCGCGAACTGGCCTTCCAGCTGGCGCGCCACCTTGTCGATCCTTGCCGGATCGTTCTGTTGCGCCGGGTGCAGGTCGAATGCGGGATTGATGCGCATGTCAGATCACCTCGAGCTCGGCACTCAATGCGCCGGCCTGCTTCAGGGCTTCCAGGATCGCGATCAGGTCGCCCGGTGCCGCACCTACGGCGTTCACCGCATGCACGATCTCGTCCAGGGTGGTGCCGCCGCTGAACTTGAACATGCGGCTGCCGTCGTTGGTGGCGGTGATGGTGGACTGCGGGCTGGCCACGGTGCGGCCGCCGGACAGGGCATTGGGCTGGCTGACGTTGGTGTTTTCCTGGATGGTCACGGTCAGCGAACCGTGCGAGATCGCCGCGGGTCCCACGCGCACCTGCTGGCCGATGACCACGGTGCCGGTGCGCGAATTGACCACCACCTTGGCCGGGGCGCTGCCCGGGGTCAGTTCCAGGTTCTCGATGCGCGCCAGCAGGCCGACGCGTGCGCCCGGGTCGGTCGGCGCGGTGACCGCGACGGTCACGCCATCGATCGCGCGTGCCGCACCTTCGCCGAAGGCGTTGTTGAGCGCGGCGACCATGCGCGAGACCGTGGTGAAATCGTTGTTGTGCAGGTTCAAGGTGATGTCGCCGCCGTTGGCCAGCGGATCGGGCAGGGCACGCTCCACGGTGGCGCCGTTGGGGATACGACCGACGCTGGGCACGTTCACCGAGACACGGGAACCATCCTTGCCCTGCGCACCGAAGCCACCCACGATCAGGTTGCCCTGGGCGATGGCGTAGATCTGCCCGTCGGCCCCGCGCAGCGGGGCCATCAGCAGCGAGCCGCCGCGCAGCGACACCGCGTTGCCGATCGAGGACACCGTGATGTCGATCGGCTGGCCGGGCTTGGCGAACGGCGGCAGCTCGGCATGGATCGCAACGGCGGCCACGTTCTTCAGCTGCGGGTTGACGTTCGGCGGCACGTTCACGCCCAGCTCGCCGAGCAGGTTCTTCAGGCTCTGCACGGTAAAGGGCGCCTGGCTGGTGCGGTCGCCGCTGCCATCCAGGCCGACCACCAGGCCGTAGCCAACCAGTGCGTTGCCACGCACGCCGCCGACCTGTGCCAGGTCCTTGATGCGCTCGGCGCTGGCCGGGGCTGCCACGACCATCAGCATCAGCGCGACGAACGACGCCACGCGGCGCTGCCAGGAAGAAGAGGGGAGGAGTTTCATGGCCATACTCAGAACGGCGTCAGGCCGGAATTGAAGAAGCGGCTCAGCCAGCCCATCGCGTTGGACTGCGCGACCGGTCCGCGGCCGCCGTAGACGATGCGGGCCTCGGCTACGCGGCTGGAGGGAATGGTGTTGTCCTGGCTGATGTCGCCAGGGCGCACGATGCCCTGCACCTGCACCAGTTCATCGCCCTGGTTGAGCCGCAGGTTCTTCTGCCCCTGCACCACCAAGTTGCCGTTGGGCAGGCGCTGGATCACGGTGACCGTAACGCTGCCCTGCAGGCGGTTGCTCTGCGCGCTGTTGCCCTTGCCGGTGAAATCACGCTTGCCTTCCGCACTGGCGCTGAGGATGTCCTTGCCGCCCAGGGTGACCGGCGCGCCAAAGATGCTCGGGCTGCCCAGGCTCAGGTTGGACTCCTTGTTGGTGGCGGTGTTTGCACTGGTCTGCGCGGTGGTGCTTTCCAGCAGGGTGATGGTCAGCAGGTCGCCGACATCGCGTGCGCGGCGGTCTGAATACAGCTGCAGGGTCGGGCCGGCGGCATAGATCGCCCCGGCGGTGGGCGCGGCCTGCGGCGGCATGATCGGCTGGATCGGCGCCATCGCCGGGTAGGGGCGCACGTCGCCCGCGATCACGCAGCCACCGAGCAGGGCGGCCACGGTGCAGGCGAGGGCAGTGCGGGCAAAGTTGGAAATGGGCGACATGGCGGTTTCCCGGTTGGGCCGGTCAGATCTTGTTGTTGAGATAGCCGAGCATCGAGTCGGTGGTGGAGATCGCCTTGGCATTCATTTCGTAGGCGCGCTGGGTTTCGATCATCGACACCAGCTCTTCCACCACATTGACGTTGCTGCCTTCCAGCGCCCCCTGCACCACGGTGCCGAGGCCGTTCAGGCCGGGATTACCGTTCTGGGCCGGGCCCGAGGCCGTGGTTTCCAGGAACAGGTTCTCGCCGCGCGCCTGCAGGCCGGCCGGATTGACGAAGTCGGTCAGGGTCAGCGCACCGACTTCCACCGACGCGGCGTTGTCGGCCATCTTCACGCTGATGGTGCCGTCGCTGCCGATGGTGACCGACTGCGCGCCCTCGGGAATCTGGATGCCCGGTTGCACCGGGTAGCCGCTGTTGGTGACCAGCTCGCTGTCCTGATTGATCTTGAACGAGCCATCACGGGTGTAGGCCGAGCTGCCGTCGGGCATCTGCACTTCGAAGAAGCCGCGGCCGTTGACCATCACATCCAGGGCGCGGCCGGTCTGCTGCTGGCCACCCTGTTCGAAGTTCTTGGCGGTTGCTACCACGCGCACGCCGGTGCCCAGCTGCAGGCCGGTCGGCAGCTGCGTCTGCGCCGACGAAGAGCCGCCCGGCTGGCGCACCTGCTGGTACAGCAGGTCCTCGAAGCTGGCACGGTCCTGCTTGAAGCCGGTGGTGTTGGTGTTGGCGAGGTTGTTGGAAACCACCGACATGCGCATCTGCTGCGCATCCAGTCCGGTTTTCGCGATCCACAATGCCTGGTTCATCTTCGATGTCCTGTCTGGTGAAACCGGCCGCGTGGTGCGGCCCTTGTATGCGGGTGTGCAAGCGGTGTGCCAGCGCCGGCATCAGCCGGCGCCGGAATTCCGTCAACTGCCCAGGCGCAGCATGCTGTTGGCGCTGCGCGCGTTTTCGTCGCCGTGTTTGATCACCTGCACCTGCATTTCGTACTGGCGCTGCAGCTGGATCATCTGCACCAGTGCCCCGGCCGCATCGACATTGCTGCCTTCCAGCTGGCCGCTGTGCACTGCGGTGCCCTGTGCCGGTGCGAACGGCTGTTGCGGGTCGGTATTGCGGAACAGGCCATCCAGGCCGCGCTCGAGGCGCTCGTCCGGTGCCTGCACCACCTTGATCCGGCCGATCTGCGCCATGGTCTGCGGGCCTTCACCCTGCGGGATGATCGAGATCGTGCCGTCGGCACCGATCTCCATCGCCTGGTAGGGCGGAATGGCGATCGGGTTGTTGTTGTCATCCAGTACCGTGCGGCCGCCGGAGGTCACCAGCTGGCCATTGGGGGTGACCGACAAGGCCGCGCCGCGCGTATACGCCTCGCTGCCATCGCTGGCCTGCACCGCCAGCCAGGTGCCGCTCTGCAGCGCCAGGTCCAGCGGTTTGCCGGTGATGTGCTGCGCGCCGGGCGTGCGGTTGAAGCCAGCGTCGACGTGCAGCGCATCCACCCGCGAGGCAAAGCCGGGGCCGCGGATCGGGAAGGCTTCGGTGTTGGCCAGCGCTTCCTTGAAGCCGGGGGTGTCCGAGTTGGCGAGATTGTGGCTGAGCGTTCCCTGCGCCTGCAGGGAGGCGCGGGCACCGGTCATCGCCACGTAAAGGGCTTTATCCATGCGGGGAGTTCCGTGACAGGGTCAGCGGGTCATCAACGGATGTTGATGACCGTCTGGGTGATCTGGTCCTGGGTGGTGATCATCTGTGCGTTGGCCTGGAAGTTGCGCTGCGCGGTGATCATGTTGACCAGCTGCTCGGTGAGGTCGACGGTGGACGCTTCCAGCGAACCTGCCTGGATCTTGCCGAGGTTGGAGGTATCGGGCATGCCGGTGCGCGGCGTGCCCGACTCGAAGGTCTCGACCCACAGGTTGTTGCCCTTCGATTCCAGGCCCTGCGTGTTGTTGAAGGTCGTCAGCGCCACCTGGCCCAGCGGCTTGTCGTCGCCGTTGGAATAGCGGGCGTAGACCACGCCGGATTCGGACACGGTGATTTCATTGAGCTTGCCGGCGGCATAGCCGTCCTGCTGGGTGTTGCGCAGCGCGAACTTCTCGCCGTACTGGGTCGAGCCGTTGATATCCAGCGTCATGTTCAGCTGGCCGGCGCCGGTGGTGGGGGTGAACGTGCCGAGGCCGACCTTGCCGTTGGCCGGGGCGGTCAGCTTGCCGCTGTTGTCGAAGGTGACCGCGGTCGGGGTGCCAGCGGGCTGGCCATCGACATAGTTGTGCACGGTCCATTCGTTGGGGTTGGCTCCCTTGACGAAGTACGAGACCTGGATGTGGCTCACGCCCAGCGAGTCGTACACGGTGATGCCGCCGCTGGAATGGTTGTAGCTGTTGGAATCGGCCGGGTCGAAGGTGGCCACCGTCGGCTGCTTGGCGTTGGCCGGCAGGGTGAAGCCGACCTTCACTTCGCTGGTCTGCTTCGGCGGGCTGTCGGTGGTCAGCAGCTGCAGGTCGACCAGGCGGCCGGCGTCGAAGTTGGTGCCATCGGCATTCGGTGCGAACACCTGCAGGCGCGCACCCTGCGGATTGACCACGTAGCCGGCCGAATCGGTCTGGAAGTTGCCGGCACGCGAATACACCCGCGAACCGTTCATGTTCATGGTGAAGAAGCCCTCACCGGAAATGGCCATGTCCAGGCTGCGCCCGGTCTGCTCGTTGTGGCCCTGGATGAACTGCTGGGCGACGTTGGAAACGCGCACACCCGAGCCGGTCTGGTTCTTCGACAGGCCATAGCTGGTGGAGGCGAACAGATCGGCGAACTCGGCGCGCGACTGCTTGAAGCCGGTGGTGTTGACGTTGGCGACGTTGTTGGCGGTGACGCTCAGGTCGGTGTTGGCGGCATTGATGCCGGACAGCGAGACATTGAAGCCCATGGGATGCTCCTGGTTGATGCGGGATGTGCGGCTCAGCTGACGCGGAGCACGTAGTCGATCGGGGCCGTGCCCAGGCCCTTGAGGTTCAGGTACAGGCCGTCGGAACCGACGGTCACGCTTTCCACCGGCGCCTGAACGTAGGTGGACAGCTTGGTGCTCTTGCCGGCGGTATCGACATGGTTGGCGACGATGGAGTACTTGCCCGGCTCCATGCGTTTGCCGTTGGCGTCCTTGCCGTCCCACTGGAAGGCGGTTTCGCCGGCGGCAGTGGCTTCCACGCTCAGCGAGGTGACCTTGGCGCCGTTGGCATCGGTGATGTCCACGGTGATGATGCCGGCCGACGGCGCGGCCACCGTGCCTTCGACGCTGCCCTCCTTCTCCAGTACCAGCTTTTCCGACGGCACCAGCACCTGGTGGCCGACCAGTGCCGCGCCACGCAGCACCTGGTCGCTGGCCATCGACTCCTGGAAGCCCTTCACCGTCTTGTTCAGATCGGTGATGCCCTGCACGGTGGACATCTGCGCCATCTGCGCGACCATCTGGGTGTTGTCCATCGGCTTCAGCGGGTCCTGGTGCTGCAGCTGCTCGGTCATCAGGCGCAGGAAATCGGCCTGGTCCAGCGTGTTCTTCTTCTTGGTGGCGTTGCTGTTCGGGGCGTTCAGACCAAGTGCGGTATAGACGTCCTGGTTGGTCTGGTTGTTGACGGCGGTGGTCATGGCGGTATCCGGTACTGCGGGCCTCAGCGGCCCATGGTCAAGGTGGCCAGGGCCAGTTCCTTGGCGGTGGTCAGCATCTCCACGCCGGCCTGGTAATTGCGCGAGGTCGAGATCAGGTTGACCATCTGCGCCACCGGGTCGACGTCGGGCTGGTAGATGTAGCCATCGCCATCGGCCAGCGGGTGGCCCGGCTCATAGCGCTTGATCGGCGCCGCATCGCTCTGGGTGATCTCCTTCACCTTCACCGAGGTGATGTTCGGATCGTTCTTGCTGGTGACAGCCTGGAAGATCGGTTCCAGCGGCTTGTACACGGCGTCGGCGGAACCGGCGACGGTGTCGGCGTTGGAGAGGTTGGAGGCGATGGTGCTCATGCGCACCGACTGCGCCTGCAGCGCGGAACCGGCGATATCGAAGATCGGCAGGTTGCTCATGGCTTATTGCCCCGTGATCGCGGTCAGCATGGAACGCACCTTGCTCTCGACGAAGCTGAGCGAGGCGCGGTACTCAAGAGCGGCGCGGCCATAGGCGGCACGCTCGGCATCGGGATCGACGGTGTTGCCGTCCAGGCTGGGTTGCACGCCTTCGCGCGCGATCTGGAACGGGTTCAGGCCGCTACTGATTTCGTAGTGCTGCTCATGGGTGGTGGCCATCAGGCCGTTGGCATCCTGCCCCTGGGCGTGGCGCAGGGCGGCATCGAAGTCCAGGTCCTGGGCCTTGTAGCCGGGCGTATCGGCATTGCCGAGGTTGCTGGCGATCAGCTTCATCCGTTGTTCGCGCAACGGCATGGCCTGGGCGTGGACGCCCAGGTAGTCGGTAATCAGGTTGCGCACGGTGCACTCCCACGGGAACGTTGCCCGGGAAGCTGCAAGGGGTGTGCCAAATTCGAGAGGGTAGTGCCGGCCGCTGGCCGGCTCCCCGATGGATCTGCGGTTGCCGGCCAGCGGCCGGCGCTACCGGATCGGTGGCTGTCAGGCCGCCATCGCGACCTTGCGCAGGCGGTCCAGCACGAAATCGGCCAGCTCGTGCGGCGAGTACTTGGCGACGAAGGCATTGGCGCCGACGCGCTCGACCATCGCATTGTTGAATACGCCCGACAGCGAGGTATGCAGCAGCACGTACAGGCCGGCAAGGCCAGGGTGGCGCCGGATTTCCGTCGTCAGCGTATAGCCGTCCATGGCCGGCATTTCGATGTCTGAGATCACCATGGCGTAGCGCTCGGCCGGGTTTTCGCCCGAGGCGTGGATCTGCAGCAGGTGGTCCAGCGCCTGCTTGCCATCGGAAAGCAGGGTGGCGCCAACGCCCAGCTGGTCCAGCACGCTGCGGATCTGCTGGCGGGCCACGCGCGAATCGTCCACCACCAGCACCTGCAGCTGCGGGCCATCGGCAGGCATTGCCATTGCCGGATCGAGTACGGCATCACCGCGTACCTGGGCGATATCGGCCAGCACGCTTTCAACGTCGATCACCTGGATCAGCTCACCCTGGAAGCGGGTCACCGCCGTCAGGTAGCTCGATTCGGCACCCAGTTCCGGCGGCGGGTGGATGTCTTCCACCGCGATGTTGACGATGCGCTCCACGCCGCTGACCAGGAAGCCCTGGATCGAACGGTTGAATTCGGTGACGACCAGGTAGCCAGGCGAGGTGTCCGCGTCAGGCTCACGCTCGGGGTGGCCGATGGCCAGGCCCAGGTCCAGCACCGGCACCGAGCGGCCGCGTACGTCGGCCACGCCGGCAAACTGGCTGGGCAACCCGGGCACCTGGAACAGCTCCGGGCGCCGCAGGACTTCCTGCACCTTGAAGACATTGACGCCAAAAAGCTGACGTCCGCCGAGACGGAACAGCAGCAGCGCCAGGCGGTTGTGGCCGGCCAGTCGGGTTCGCTGGTCGATCCGGTTGAGCAGGTCATGGGACATGGCTGCTGTATCGGCGGGGTGGGCGCCAAACTTGAGGGCGCTCTGCCGCCTGCGCGGTCCGCACCACGTTTGTAGAGTCGACTGTCAGTCGACCGCTCTTCGATCCGATCACGGAAAACCCCGTGCTTCGCGCGAAAGTCGACTGACAGTCGACTCTACCCATCCGGTCGCATCCCCATCCCGGATCCGATCAACGGGTCCCGGCGCTCTGGCACACCCCTTGCACGCACCAGGGCCAGATTCCATCGACAGGAGGCGCCATGCGCCGGGTCACACCTCTATTCGCCATCGTGCTCGCCGCAGCCGCGCCATGGGCAGCCGCTGCAGAGTGGCAGCCGGTTGCCAGCATCCGCGCGGCGGCGTTGTCGACGCTGCCTGCCGGGAGCGAGGGGGAGGCGCAGGTGGCCGATGCGCTGCGCCTGCCCAAGTGTGGCGGCGCGCTGCAGGTGCAGCCCACCGCCAACACCACGGTGGAAGTCAGCTGTCCCGACGCCGGTGGCTGGCGCCTGTTCGTGCCAGTGAAAGTGCGGCGCAACCAGACCGTGCTGGTGCTCAACCGCGGAATCGGTACTGGAGAAACCCTTACTGCTGCCGATATCACCACTGCCCAGCGTGATGCCGCCCGGATTGCCGGTGCGGTGCTGGCCGATCCCAACGCAGCGATCGGCCGCATCGCCCGCCGTCCGTTGCAGGCCGGGGCCCTGCTGTCGAGCAACGATCTGGTGGTGCAGCGTCTCATCAAGCGAGGAGACAATGTGGCGCTGGTCTCGCGTCGCGGCTCGGTCGAGGTCCGTATTGCAGGCCGTGCGATGGGTGACGCGGGTGAGAACGAGCGGGTCTCGGTCGAGAACCTGTCCTCGCGGCGGATCGTGCAGGGCACGGTCGACGCCGCCGGTGACGTAATCGTGGCGCGTTGAATTACCGCAGAATATCCCTAAAGATCACGGCCCTGCGGCCGTTATCCCATGTGAACGGCAACTCCAGGACACCCCATGAGCCAGAAAATCGACGGCAACCTGCAGGTCCCCCAGGCCCTGCGCAGCGTGACGACCCCGGCCAACAAGCCCGGTGTAAGCACCGATGCGGCGGCACGCCCGGTCGAGGCGGCCGACAGCCTGCGCCTGACCGGCGAGGCCACCAATCTGCAGGCCATCGAGCGTGAGCTGACCACCGCCCCGGCAATCGACGCCCAGCGCGTGGCCGCCGTGCGCGAGGCGCTGCAGAACGGCACCTACAAGATCAATCCGGACGCGATCGCATCGCGCATGCTCGAGCTGGACCAGCAGCTGCACGGATGACTGCGGCGATGAGCGAGCCGCTGCAGCGTCTTGCCCAGGCCCTGGACGTTGAACGCCAGGCCCTGGTCGAGCACGACGTGCACGCCCTGATCCGGGCCACCGGCGCCAAGCTGGAAGCGCTGCGTGCGCTGGAAGGCGCGCCGCCGGTCGGGGAAGGCGAGCAGCTGCAGGAACTGGCCGAACGCAACCGCGCCAACGGCGTGCTGCTGTCGCGCCGGCGCCGCGAGGTCAACTGGGCCCTGCGCCAGCTCGGGCGCACCGAAGATGCCTCGGCCTACGATGCCAAGGGGCAGGCGCACACCGTCACAGCGCGCCGCCCACTCGCCGTCGCCTGAGGCGGCGGTCGAACAACCCCATCACGCGGGCTGAAGCCCGCTGCACGAGCGCGTATATTGGGCGTCTGTTCGAATGCCCCCGAGTCGCCGTGTCCGCTGCCAACGCCCTGGTTACCGCCCCCCTTCCGCCACAGCCGGTACTGCAGGCCCTGCTTGAGCGCCTGCGCGAAGGGCTGCTGCTGTTCACCGAAGACGGGCAGGTTGCGCTGGCCAATCCAGCCGCGCAGAACCTGTTGGCAAGCGGTGAGGATGGTGCATTGCCGCCCCCGCAGCGGCTTCGCGAGCTGCTGCCCCCCGATGCGCTGGAACACGCGCGCCAGCATGGTCACTGGAACGGCAGCCTGCCGCTGGGCGAGGGCGTGGTCATCGCCCACCTGTATCACCACGGCCCGGTGGGGCAGGGGCACTTCCTGGCCTTGTTCCGTCATATCGAAGGACAGGAAGACTACGAGCGAGAACTGCAGCAGCGCCACGCCGAGCTGCGCCAGGCCTACCTGCGGCTCAACGGTACCCAGGAGAAACTGCTGCAATCTGAGAAGATGGCCTCGATCGGCCAGCTTGCTGCCGGCGTCGCGCACGAGATCAATAATCCGATCGGCTACGTGCACTCAAACCTGGGCAGCCTGCAGGAGTACCTGCGCAGCCTGTTCACCGTGATCGAAGCCTACGAACGCGCGTTGCGTGCGCCGGACCCGAAGGCGCTGATCCCGGAGATCGATGACATCCGTGACCGCCTGGACATCGATTTCATCAGCCGCGACCTGCCGCAGCTGATGGCCGAATCGCGCGAAGGCATCGAACGGGTGACGCGCATCGTGCGTGATCTGAAAGACTTCTCGTATTCCGGGCGTGATGAGTCGTGGAAGCTGGTCGACCTGCACGCGGGCCTGGAATCGACCATCAACATCATCTGGAACGAGCTCAAGTACAAGGTCACCCTGGTACGCGAGTTCGGCCAACTGCCGCTGGTGGAATGCCTGCCATCGGAGTTGAACCAGGTCTACATGAACCTGCTGCTCAACGCGGGCCATGCCATCGCCGAGCGCGGCACGATCACCGTGCGCACCGGCGTCGATGGCGACCAGGTGTGGGTCGAATTCGAGGACACCGGCGGTGGCATCTCGCCGGAACTGCGCCAACGCATCTTCGATCCGTTCTTCACCACCAAGCCGGTGGGCAGTGGCACGGGCCTGGGCCTGTCGATCTCCTACAGCATCATCAACAAGCACCATGGCCGGATCGACCTGGACAGCACCCCGGGCGTGGGCTCGCGCTTCCGCGTGGTGCTGCCGGTGAAGCAGCCGCGCTGACCGCTTCGGGTAATGCCGGCCGCTGGCCGGCAACCTCATTGCACCCGGCATGCAGAGCAGCCGGCCAGCGGCCGGCTCTACCAGGCTGGATCGTTACCGCAATGGGCGGTCCTCGCCGCCGTCTCCGCTCTCCACCGGCGCCGGCCCGGCGTTGCTGCGGCGCTGTTCCTCGTACGTGCGGAACGCCTGGTGGATATGCTTGCGCAGCTCGTCGTCGTTCCATGGCTTGGTCAGGAAGCGGTAGATCGCGCCGCGGTTGATCGCATCGGTCACCGTGTTCAGATCGGTATAGCCGGACAGCACCAACCGGATCGTGTCCGGGTACAGCATCTTCACCCGGCCGAGGAACTCGGTGCCGCTCATGTCGCTCATGCGCTGGTCGGACAGGATCACCTGCACGTCGTTGATCGCCAGCAGGTCGAACGCATCACGCACGTTGCCGGCCGCCAGGATGCGGTAGCCGTCGCGACGGAACAGCCGCACCAGCGATCGCAACACGTTCTCTTCGTCGTCCAGCAAGAGCAGCGTGCGGTCCGGGCGGGTCTCGGCGAAAGCTTCCGGGCGCAGGTAGCGGCGGCGCAGGGTCATGCCTGCGGCATCGGCCGACATCGGTTCGCCGAACAGGTAGCCCTGGAACACATCACAGTCGTTGCGACGCAGGAAGCCAAGCTGCGCCTGCGATTCAACGCCGTTGGCGATCACCGTCATGCCCAGCTGATGGCCCATGGCGATGATCGCGCGGGCGATGGCCGCCTCGCGGTTGCCGGCCGGCGCGCTCTTGATGAAGCTGCGGTCGATCTTCAGCTTGTCCACCGGGTAGCGCACCAGCGCACTGAGACTGGAGTCACCGGTGCCGAAGTTGTCCAGGCTCAGGCTGATGCCCTCGTTGCGCAGGTTGGCCAGCGTCTCATGCACGAAGTTGACGTTGTTGGTCAGCGCGCTTTCGTTGATCTCCAGCGTCAGCATCTGTGCCGGTATGCCCGCGGCCTGGATCAGGCCCATCACTTCGGCGAAGAAGTTCGGCCGCAGCAGCTGCAGGGTGGAGACGTTCACCGCGATGGTGAAATCGTCGAAGCCTTGGTCGCGCCACAGGCGGGCCTGCTTGAGTGCACCTTCCAGCACCCAGGTGCCGATCTGCACGATGATGCCCAGCCGCTCGGCGGTGCGCATGAAGCGCTCCGGCACCAGCATGCCCAGCGTCGGCGACTGCCAGCGCAGCAGCGCTTCCATGCCGACCACGTGGCCATCGCGGGCGCTGACCAACGGCTGGTAGCGCAGTTTCAGTTCGCCGTTGGGAATGGCATCGACGATCTGCCGCGCGATGATGCTCTCGCTGTGCGCGCTCGGCGGCGTGTCCACTGCGTGGATGCGCACCGCGTTGCCGCCCTCGCGGGCGGCCTGGTACAGCGCATCTTCGGCGTGGTCCAGCAGGCGTGAAACGTTGCTGGCATGCTCCGGGCACAGGCTCACGCCCAGCTTGCCGGTCATGAACAGCGTGTACGGCAGGACCGACAGCGGCAGTTCCATCTGCTGCCGGATTTCCTCGGCGAAATCCTCCGGCAGTGGCACCTCGGCTGTGCGTGGCACCGCGATCAGGAACTCGTCGCTGCCGTGGCGCCACAGTTTGCCGCGCCCTCGCAGGTAGGACTGCAACCGCTGCGCAACCAGCACCAGGGCCTGGTCACCTACCTCGGCGCTCATGTTTTCGTTGACAGAGGCGAAGTGGTCGATGTCCACATGCATCAGCATGAGTGCGGTACCGCCCGAGGCCGCCTCGGCGACCATCACCTGCAACTCGGGGTTGCCGGCACCGAGGCGATCAGGCGCATCATCGATGCTGACCGGGGGCTGGTTGGGATTCCACATAGGCTCAGTAGTCCGGTGACTCGGCGGCGGCCATGCTGGCTGCCTGGTAGGGGAGATGAACGTCGATCAGGGTGCCTTCACCGTGCGCGGATTCGATCCGTACATGGCCACCGACGCTCTGCGCACGCTCGCGCATCACGATCAGGCCCAGTCCGCGCGGGCCGTCGGGGTCGAAACCCTCGCCGTCGTCGCGGATCTGCAGGTGCAGGCCGCGCTGGCCGACGTCGCGCAGCTGCAGCTGTACCTGGCTGGCACGGGCGTGGCGCAGCACGTTGGTCAGGCTTTCCTGGGCAATACGGAAGCAGGCCTGCTCGATGCTGTTGTCGGGACGGTGCGGCAGCGGCTCGATCTCGGCCAGCAGCTCCACCGGCGAGGAACGGAACAGTACCCGTGCCTGCCAGCTCAGCGCCGCTTCCAGGCCCAGCGCGTCCAGCTGCGGCGGCCGCAGCAGGGTAGAGATGTCGCGCAGCTTGGCCACCGTGGTATCGGCCAGGCTGACGATCTGTGCCAGGTCCTCACCGCGGCGTTGCGGATCGTCCTCGTCCTGCGCGGCATAGGCAGACAGCTTGATCGCCGTGATCGCCTGGCCGATATCGTCGTGCAGGTCGCGCGAGATCGCGCGGCGCTCATCCTCCTGCAGCGAGAACAGGCGGCCGGCCATGGCCTGCAGTTCGCGGTTGCTGGTTTCCAGTGCGCTGCGGATGCGTTCGGAATCACTGAGATCGCGCACGATCAGCAGCTTGCAGTCGCGGCCGCCATAGCGCACCTCGCCCACTGCCAGGCCGGCATGGAAGCTGCGGCCATCTGCGCGCTGCATCGCCACCACGCTGCTGTGGCCCGGCCCCAGGTGCAGCTGGCCCGCACGCAGCTGGCTGCGCACGCGGGCCAGATCGGCGCTGTCCACCAGTGCCGAAAGCGGTTCGCCCAGCAAGGTGTGGCTGCCATAGCCGAACAGGCTGGCGGCCCAGGCGTTGGCGTACAACACGTGTTCGTCGGCGAGGATCACCACACCATCGGGCAGCACCCGCACCAGCTCGCGGAACTGTTCCTCGCGCTCGCGCAGCAGGCGACGCGACTGCTCGCGCTCGGTCACGTCCTGCAGGGTGCCCAGCACACGGCTGCGGCCAGCTTCATCGATACCGCTGGCGGCGCGCAGGTGCACCATCAACGCGCGCCCGTCCATCGACAGGACGGGCAGCAGCACGTCCACCTGCACCGGCTCGCCGGAGCATAGTTCGGCCAGCAGCTGTTCGGTCTGGGTGGCAGTGGCCGGATCGGCCGGCACCAGCAGTTCGTCGAAGCGGTGCCAGCGGCGGGCCTCGGGCGGGCGGCGGCCAAGCAGCCGGTAGACCTGGTTGGAGTAGCGACCCAGCCCGGTGGACGGGTCCAGCTCCCAGGCGCCGATACGGGCCAGCTCGTGGGCTTCCTCGACCCGGGCCAGCGCCTGGTCGCGGCGCAGCTGGGCCAGGTCTTCGGCGGTGCGGTCGATGGCAATCAGCAAGCGGGCGTTGTGGCCGTCATAGCTGATGGCGTTGGACCGCAGCTCCATCTGCCGTAGCGAGCCATCACGCAGTTGCAGCTGGGCACGCAGGATGCAGAGCTCCTGCGGCGCCTCGCGGATCGCCTCCAGCTTGGTCTGCAGTGCCTGGTCCTGGCCGGGCGGCCACAGCACGTCGACGGTCTTCTCCAGAAGGTCACCGCGCTCCCAGCCGAACGCGCTGCAGGCAGCCGGATTCGCGTCGAGGATCGCCAGCGTGTCCAGGTCGTAGACCAGGATCGGGCCGGGATTGCCCTCGAACATCTGCCGCAGGCGCAGCTCGGAGGCCTGTTGGCGCGCGTGGGTGTGCAGCACGTGCTCGGCCAGCGGGCGCAGCAGCAGATACAGCAGGCCTGCGCTGGCCAGGGCGAAGAACGAGCCCTTCAGGCCCTGCCACAGTGCCGCCTGCTGCGGATCGGGCACCAGCGCCTGCACCACGCTGTCGGTAGAGATCATCCAGGCCAGCGCCATCACCAGGTAGCTCAACACCACCCGGCGGCGGTCACGGCTCAGCGCCTGCGCCATCCGCGGGTCGGGAACAGGGGCGTTGCCGGTCGGTTCTGCAGGCATGGACGAGGCGGGTGACAGGGGCGCTGGTCATCTTACCCCGCAGCGCGCCGTGACCACTCAATTATCCGCCGCAGGCGCCGTTAACCACTGCGTGCCCCGCTGACGGGCGTGTCATCCGGAGCAAGATCGCGTGGACCAAGGGATCATCGCCAGCCTGCTGCAGCACCCGCTTGCGTCGGCGCTGGTCATCGTCGACCGTACCGGGCGTCCGCTGGCGGCCAATCCGGCCGCGCGCGAGCATGGCCTGCCAGCCACCGTGGCGGCCTATGCGCCGATGCTGGAAGATCTGCGCCTGATGGCCGCCGATGGCGGCATCGTGGCCTGCACGCTGCCGGGCGGCCCGCGCGGCCACTACGACGGCCACCTGCGTGCGGTGCACGACGGCGCGGGCAACCTGCTGGCCTTCACCCTCAGCATCCCCGAGCCGGTGCCGGTGGACGGTGGCGGACGCTGGGAACTGGCGCTGGATAGTGCCGGCCACAGCCTGTGGGACTGGGACATCCCCAGTGACCGCGTGATGCGGACGCCGACGCTGGGCGACGAGACCGCCACCGAGCTGCTGGCTCGGGTGCACAGCGAGGACATCGCCCTGGTGCGCGCAGCGCTCGACGAGCACCTGCATGGGCGCAGCGAGCAGTACAGCGCACAGTTCCGCTTTCGCCAGGCCGATGGCCAGTGGCGTTGGGTGCTGGATCGCGGCCGCGTGGTCGCGCGCACCGCCGATGGCCAGCCCCTGCGCATGGTCGGCACGCATACCGATATCGAGCAGCAGAAGCAGCTCGAATCGCTGCTGCAGGAACAGCAGCTGCACCTGAGCGAGGCCCAGCGCATCGCCAGCATGGGCAGCTGGTCGTTTGATCCCAACAGCGGGCATTTCTGGTGGTCGCCGGAACTGCGCTCGCTGCTGGCGCTGGAGCAGGGCGCCGTGCCCGGCCAGCGGCGCTGGTTGAAGCAGCTTCACCCCCGCTCGCGGGGTGCGTTGCGTGCGGCCTGGCGGCGGTTATGGCGCGATGGCCGCGCTGCCAACCTCGAGCTGGAGCTGACCCGCGGCCATGAGCCTTCGCAGCACCTGCGCCTGTGGATGCAGCCGCTGCTCGACATGGACGGGCAACCCAAGCGCCTGCTCGGCCAGGTGCAGAACATCACCGAGCAGCACCAGACCGATGCGCTGATCCGCTGGCGCACCGAACTGCTGAACCGGGTCTCCGCGCTGGGCCGCATCGGCGGCTGCGAGATCGAGGTGCAGACCCGCAGCATGCAATGGACCGAGGAGTGCTACCGCATCCATGGCCTGCGCAAGGAACCGATCACCCTCGACCAGGCGTTGGCGCTGTACACGGAGGACTCGCGCAACGCGTTCGAGGCGGCACTCGCCCGTATCGCCAACGGCGGCCTGCCCGAGCAGCTGGACCTGTGCTTCTATCGCCAGTCCGGCCTGCGCGTGTGGGTGCAGGTGCTGATTGAACTGGACCGCCGTGACGGCCTGCCGCCGCGGTTCGTTGTCCTGTTCCGTGACATCACCCGCGAGCGCGAAGCCAACGAACGCATCGAACTGCTGGCCCACTACGACCTGCTGACCGGCCTGCCCAATCGTGTGCTGCTCGGCGAGCAGACCGCCGAGGCCATCGAGGAAGCACGCGACCGCGGAACATCGCTGGCGATGCTGTTCATCGATCTGGATGGCTTCAAGACCATCAACGACAGCTTCGGCCACGCCACCGGCGATGCGCTGCTGAAGGCGGCGGCCACCCGCCTGCACCAGAACCTGCGCAACAACGACCTGTTCGGCCGCTTCAGTGGCGACGAGTTCATTGTGGTGCTGCGCGACCTGGCCGAGCCGGAAGACGCCGGCCACGTGGCGCGCAAGCTGATCGCCTCGCTGGCCGAGCCGCTGCGCCGTGGCGAGACCACGTTGAAGGTCGGCGCCAGCGTCGGCATCGCGATGCTGGGCGATGCGCAGACCGACTTTGATTCCCTGCTGCGTGCTGCCGACGCCGCGATGTACGCAGCCAAGGAAGCCGGACGCAATACCTACCAGTACTACAGCCAGGACGCATTGGCCCGCATCCAGCGCCGGCTGGACGTCGAGCATGCCCTGCATGGGGCAATCGAGCGCGACGAGTTCAGCCTGGCCTACCAGCCGTTGCTGCACGCTCACCACGGTGAGCCACCGGCGATCGAGGCACTGTTGCGCTGGCACCGGCCCGGGATTGGCTACTGCAGCCCGGCCGAGTTCATTCCCATTGCCGAAAAGTGCGGCGAGATCGTGCGCATCGGCGACTGGGTGCTGAACGAGGCCTGCCGCCAGGCCACCGCCTGGGACCGCGCCGGACTGCAGTTTGATCGCATCGCGGTCAATGTGTCGGCGGTGCAGCTGCGTGATCGTGGCTTCGCCGAACGCGTGATCGAGATCTGCCATGCCCATGGCTGGCCGCCGCAACGGCTGGAACTGGAGCTGACCGAGTCGGCGCTGATCCGTGACACCGACATCCTGCGCCATTGCTTCGACGTGCTCGAACGGCACGGCGTACCGTTGGCGGTGGACGACTTCGGCACCGGCTTCTCCAACCTCAATTATCTCAACCGCTTCCCGGTGGGGCGCCTGAAGATCGACCGCAGTTTCGTGCAAGGGATGCTGCATGACTCGGGCACGGCGGAAGTCACCCAGGCCATCGTCCACCTGGGACACGCGCTGGGCATGAAGGTGGTGGCCGAAGGCGTGGAAACCCATCAGGAAGAAGACATGCTGCGCCGCCAGGGCTGCGACGAGATCCAGGGTTACCTGTACTCGCGCCCGCTCAGCCCGCGCGACCTGGCGCAGTGGCTGCGCCAGCCGCAGCCGGTTTCGCTGCGCACCGACGCCAGCGGCGAAGCGGTGCTGGTGCGCTGACAGCCATACTTTGGTAGGTGCCGACCGTTGGTCGGCACGAATGCATGTACCTCGCGATCACCCACGCTCGGCGTGCAACTACTTACCGCGGGTATCCAGTTTGGTTGGTCGCGCCTTGGCGACTGTCGCAGCAAGGGCTTCCAGCTCAGCGAGACGATCTGTCTTCACCAGATGCGCCGCATTCCAGCCACCTTCGGAAACCGCGGGCGAAAAGCTGTAGATCTCATTCGGAGCCAATGGCCCAAGTCGGTCAAGTGCATGCGCATGCAGGGGCCGCTCATCGTCGTCGGTGACGTCAAGATAGGGCCCATCCAGGGCCTCCAGCAGGAACGCCAGTTTCCAGTTGCGTTCCGCCGCATCGGCGGGGTCTGGCACATCCGATTCTGTCGTGACGTGTCCACTGTGTGGATCGATGCTGATCTGCGTGGAGGTGTTCTCCCCACACAGCAGAATCTGGCCGAAAGCTGTTACCGCGTAGACATGGAAAGTATCGGCACCCTCCATGGGATTGCCTTGCAGGAACGCAGTAGCAACCTCCGCATAATCGCCACGAACCAGCTGCACAGGCCGATCACCCGCACCTCGTGCCGTCGCGCGTTGAGTACGATGCGACCGCGCATCACCGGGAAGTAGCGCAGGCCGAAGCTCGGCGCAAAGCTCTCACGGAACGCCATGCTGCCGTCAGGCAGCGCATGGAAGGCCAGTTGCAGCCACTTGTCCTGCGGCAGGTCACGTTCCAGGCTGCCCAGCGAGAGGCGGGCCTGCATGGCCGGTGACGCCGCAATGCGTTCGTTGAACAGGGTGATGCCCCAGCTGAAATAGCCGGCTACCCAGGCCATCATAAGGACGGTCTCGATCAGCAGAAGTGCGATCAGAGCGATGGCCATCGGTCTTCCATGAAGGGTACCGGTGGATCATGCCATGCGCGACGGCCCATCCACGCATGGCGTGGATCTACTTAAGCGCATCCCCATCCAGCCCGAGATCCCAGGCCAGGCCCAGCAGCGCCTCGTCCACCCGCGACGGGGCCGGGCGCGCGTCCGCCAGCTGCTGCAGCTCGCGGATCTCCTCGCGTGCCACATCCTCCAGCTGTTGCAGCTGCTCACGCACGCTCGCGTTGCGCGGGCGCTCGGTGTCGGTGAGGGCGGGCAGGGCGCGGATCAGGGTCATGGTGCGCGTACAGGATGCATCCAATGGCGGGTTACAGGCAAAGGCCCCGGACGAACCGGGGCCTTGCGGGCTGCCGGCGAGGGCAGCGGACATCAGGATCAGAACAGCTCGACGGTGCCGGCGCCCATGCTCTGCTGGGCAACCGGCTTGTGCGGCGGGCGTTCCCATTCGCTGCGCAGTTCGCGCAGGCGGCTGCCGGTGCGCTGCAGGGCGGTGGCGATCTCTTCGTCGAACACGCCGCCATTGCGGTGCAGCAGTTCCTGCAGCGCCACCGCTTCACGGTTGATCGCGGTCAGGCGGTCCAGGTGGGTGTGCACGCCGCCCAGGGCCTGGGTGGCGATGTCTTCGAACTGCAGGGCGCGCACGGCCTCGGCCACGCTGCCATCGATCGCACGGGCGCACTCGGACACTTCACGCATGCCGTCGCCGAGCGAGGCATTGATCTGCGCGACATTGTCGAGCATTGCCGCCGCTTCCTGGCGTGCTTCGCGGGAGCGGTCCATGTCACGCGAGGCCATGTGCGAAACCGTCTCGCGCACCTTGGCGATGGCGTCCTTGGAGCTGTGCGCCAGCTTGCGGATCTGCTCGTTGAAGGTGGTCGAGCGCTCGGACAGGTTGCGCACTTCGTCGGCGACCACCGCGAAGCCTCGGCCGGCTTCACCGGCACGCGCGGCTTCGATGGCGGCGTTCAGCGCCAGCAGGTTGGTCTGGTCGGCGATCGACTTGACGTCTTCCAGCAGCGCGAAGATGCCATCCAGGTGCTGCGCCATCTGGTCGATGTGCTGCACGGTGGTGCTGCTCTGGCCGCTGACCTGTTCCAGTGCTTCCACCAGCTGCTCCATGCGGTGGCTGGCGTGCTGGGCGAAACGGGCAACGTCGAGGCCGGCATTGCCTTCATCACCGGCGCGGTCGACGATGCGCGACAGGGCCTGGCTCTGCTGGCGCGACTTGCGGTTCATCGCATCGAAGCTGCCACCGAGGCTGGAGACGGCCTGGCGGATCAGGTCACGGGCGCGTTCCACTTCACCGCGCGAACCCTCAATCTCGTTGCCGACGAAGTTGCGCAGTTCGGTCAGCAGCTGGTCCTGCTCACGCAGGACACGGGCATGTTCCGGGGAACGATGCGCCTGGGCGCGGGTGGTCCACCACGCAAAGCCGAGCCAGCTCAGCGTCATCGTGGTCAGGATCGCCCAGCGCAGGGCGGCCGGCCATTCGAAACCGATGGCGAAGGGGAGCAGCAGGGTCAGAGCCAGGGGGGCGGCCAGACGGATGAAAATGCGTGAGTACATGGACGTTCTCGGGAGGTGCACGGAGGATGTATCGGCCGTACCCCCTTTCTCTTTAACGTCGATGTGCCCCGAAGTGCATTCTGAATGCGCCGGTTTTCCGGCGCTGGCGGTGATTCGGTGTCCGATTCCCTTTTCCATGGAAAAGCGCCCGGACCCCATGCGCTTACGCCAGCTGGCGGTCCACGGCCTCGATCATCGCCTTGCGGCCGAACAGGAAGTCCCAGTAGCTGCCGCCCAGCTGCCGCCATAGCACCGCCGAGCGCACCGCTGCCAGCAGTAGGGCGCGGATCTCGGCCACCACGCCAGCCTGGCCCAGGTAGTGCGGGTTGCCCTGCACCATCACCCGCGGCTTGAGGTGGCTGATGGTGTCCGCGTACAGGCTGCCCAGGCTGGCCAGCACATCCGGGTGGCCGCTGTCGCCCAGCTCGGCGGCCTGGCGCTGGGCGCGCTCGATGCCCGAGGCGACCTTGTTCACCGTGGCGCCATCCTGAACGAAGCGGCGCTCCAGCTGCAGCACCGACAGGGCCAGCTTGGGCAGGATCGGATCCTGGCCCTGGCTGCGGAAGTAGTTGTGCAGCAGGCGCAGCCCGGCCTTCAGTGCATGGCGGTCACCGAATACCGCCTGCGGCGAGGACGCATCGACACGGAACACGCTGTCCACGGCGGTGCGCACGGCGGCGGCGTCGGAATGGCCGGTATCGGCGATGCGGCGGACCTGCTGCAGGGCCTGGGCAATGCCGGCCAGGGCCAGGACGCGGTCGTCGACAGTGAAACTCATGCAGCGGATACCTCAAAAGGGGAAGGAGTGGTGCGCAGACGCTGTTCCAGCGGCGCATCGGTGGCGGCGATCACCGCGCCACCCAGGCACACATCACCGTCATACAGCACCAGCGATTGACCGGGGGTAACGGCACGCTGCGGGCGCGCGAAGGTGACCAGCACGCTGCCATCGTCCAGCACCTGGACCGTACACGGCTCGTCAGGTTGGCGGTAGCGGGTCTGGGCGGTGCATTCAAAGCGCCGTGCCGGCGGCGAGCCGGCAATCCAGTGCGCGGTTTCCGAACGCAGGCGGTTGGAAAGCATCCACTTGCTGTCGCGTTCCTGGTCCACGTACAGCACGTTGCTGGCCACATCCTTGCCGACCACGTACCACGGTGCGGCCGGGCGGCCGCGTACGCCGCCGATGTTCAGGCCCTCGCGCTGGCCCAGGGTGAAATAGAACACGCCCGGATGTTCGGCGATCACGCTGCCGTCGGCCGGGTCAAGGATCTGGCCGGGCCTGGCCGGCAGGTAGCGGCCGAGGAATTCGCGGAAATCCCGCTCGCCGATGAAGCAGATGCCGGTGGAATCCTTCTTGGCGTGGGTCGGCAGGCCGACGTCGCGCGCAATCCGGCGCAGGTCGGTCTTTTCCAGGTCGCCGATCGGGAACAGGGTCGCTGCCAGCTGCGCCTGGCCCAGCTGGTGCAGGAAGTAGCTCTGGTCCTTGGAGCGGTCGGCGCCACGCAGCAGCAGCCATTGGCCACCGCGCTGGGCTACGCGCGCGTAATGGCCGGTGGCGATGCGCTCGGCGCCCAGCTCGCGGGCGGCATCCAGGAAATGCTTGAACTTCACCTCGCGGTTGCACAGCACGTCCGGGTTCGGCGTGCGGCCAGCGGCGTACTCGGCCAGGAAGTGCTCGAACACACCCTGCCAGTACTCGCTGGAGAAGTCCCGGAAGTGGAACGGGATACCGAGCAGGCCGCATACGGCGACCGCATCGCGGCGGTCATCCTCAGCGCGGCAGTCACCGCTGCCGTCGTCGGCCCAGTTCTGCATGAACAGGCCTGCCACGGCCTCGCCCTGCTGGACCAGGCGCCAGGCCGCGACGGAAGAGTCTACGCCACCGGAGACGCCCACCATCACGCGCGGCGTGCTCATGCGACCTCCCGGACCAGCGAAAGCGGATGGCGCTGGCCACCCAGGTAATCCGCCACCACCTGCCAGACCAGCGGGCTGCGCTGGCGCTCGCCGGCGGCCTGCAGCTCGGCCGGGGTCAGCCACAGCGCGCGGTCGATGCCGGTGTCCAGCGGCTGCGCCGGGTCGTGCGAGAGCGGGCGCGCTGCGTAGCAGAAGCGCAGGAACGCGGTGCCGTCGCCGGCAGTCCACTGGTAGCAGCCGATGAAATGGGTCAGCTGCACGGTCCAGCCGGTTTCCTCGCGGGTCTCGCGCAGGGCTGCCTCGGCCAGGCTTTCGCCCGGCTCGAGGTGGCCGGCAGGCTGGTTCAGCACTTGGCGGCCGTCGATGGTCTCTTCAACCAGCAGCACGCGGCCGCCGTCGACCACCACCGTGGCGACGGTGGCGTGCGGTGCCCAGCGCGGGTCCGGCGTGGCGTTCAACTCAGAACTCGTCCTTCTTGGTCAGCTCCAGCTCCATCGCGTCGGCGGTGCGGATGGCCGCATCGATGGCGTCACTGAGCTGGTCCGGGGTGGCATCGGCATCGATCTTCACCACGAACATGGCGGTGGTGTCCTGCTTGACCCAGCCCCCCATCTTGGCGTCCTGCGAATCCTCCAGCAGGCGGTTGGCCACGGCCACCGGGAACTGCTTGGTCTTGGCGTTGTAGGCCGGCGACCAGATCTCACGGATGTTGTGGCTGCCGAAATCCTCCACCGCCGAGCGCACGTAGACCATCTGGGTGCGGTCACCCTCGACGTCGAAGACCATGCGGTAGTCGCCGTCCTCGTCGACTTCATAGGTATAGCCCAGCTTGTCCAGGTGGCGGCCCACGGACTTGTCGGCGGTGGTTGCGGCGGTGGCGGCGCCGGCAGCAGCCAGGGCGATCAACAGGGCGGTAAGAAGGGTCCTTTTCATGAAGATCCTGTGAAACAGTGTTGAGACAAGATGCAATTGTGACGGCGGCCGTGCGTGCCGTCCAATCTGCGGCGGGCCGACGCAGGCTTCTCCGAGCCTCTATAATGGACGGATGCCCCATGAGTCCTCCCCCGATTCCCAGCACGAGCACGGCGTTGCGGTAGAACCTGCGCGCCCGGAAGTGGCGCCGCCGCCGTTCTACCAGGTGATGCTGCTCAATGACGACTACACCCCGATGGATTTCGTGGTGGACGTGCTCCAGCAGTTCTTCAACATGGACCTGGACAAGGCCACGCAGGTGATGCTGCACGTCCATACCCGCGGCCGCGGCGTGTGCGGGGTGTTCACCCGCGAAGTGGCCGAGACCAAGGTTGCCCAGGTCAACGAGTATTCGCGGATGAACCAGCACCCGCTGCTGTGCACGATGGAGAAGGCCTGACCGGCCTTTTGTAGAGCCGAGCCCATGCTCGGCTGCTGTTCGTGCAGGTATCCAGATCGCTGGCAGAGCAGCCGAGCGCAGGCTCGGCTCTACAGCCGGATCACGCTTCCGCCAGCGCCTGCAACGCCATCCTCGCGACCGATTCGTCCACAACCGCTGGGTCGCCATCATCGCGGAACCACACCGCCGACAGCCCTGCGCTGGCAGCGACCCAACGCAGCAGGCGGGTGCGCTCGAGGCCGGCCAGCGCGGTCACCTGTTCTGCGCGCGCGGCAAACCGCTCGGGCCGGGTGGCCACATGGATGCCCGGGCCGCAGAGATCCGGGTTGCTGAACAGCGTCGTGTAATCGAACGCGCGATCGCCCAGCAGCCGCTTCGGGTCGATCGCCAGCCAGCCGCGCGCGCCGAAGTCGAGCACGTTGTCGTGGTGCAGGTCGCCGTGCAGCGGCCGGATCTCCTGTTCGTCACGCAGCAACCCCTCCGCCAGTGATCTGCACTGTTCCAGCAGTGGCGGCAGCGCAGCCCTTGGCTGCAGCAGGTCGGCGAACCATCTACGCAGGCAGACCAGTTCCGCTGGGCGCGCGCTCCGTGGCCGGTGCAGCCGCTGCAGGACCTGGCACAGGACCGTGGTGCAGGCGTCATCGTCGCCCGCGATTGAACGTTGCCGCAGCGAATCGCCTTCGGCGCGCTCGATCAGGATTGCCGGCCCCTCGTGGGCCAGCAGGCGGGCAGCGCCATCACCGTCCCACCAGCGCAGCAGGCGGTGGCTGTTCTGCTCCTCCGCTTCGCTGCTGATCTTCAGCATCGCCGGCGCGCCGGCAGCGGTCAGCACCGGCCAGAGCCGGGCGTGGGGCGTGGGGCGTGCAGATGGCCGGGCCATCACGCCGCAATCGCCAGCGGCTCAGGTAGGGTTCGCTCATGCCGGTTGAGGTCTTCTGGAGTGAATGAAGATCAAGCGTTCTGCAGTGCTAACGCCATCTGAACGCAGCAATCCGCTAGGGTGATGGAAATCGCGTAGTCAGGCCGCATATTGTTCCCATCTGCCGCCGGAGTAATCCATGTTCAGCAAAGACCTCGAACACACCATCGGCCAGTGCTACAAGCGCGCCCGTGAGGCCCGGCATGAGTTCATGACGGTCGAACACCTGCTGTTGGCACTGCTCGACAACCCGTCCGCCCAGGCCGTACTGAAGGCCTGCGGTGCCGACGCCGAACGCCTGCGCCAGGAGCTGGAGCAGGCCATCGAGGCCTCGGTGTCCCGCCTGGCCGAAGATGACGGCCGTGACACCCAGCCGACCCTGGGCTTCCAGCGGGTGCTGCAGCGGGCCGTGTACCACGTGCAGTCCTCGGGCAAGAAGGAGGTCACCGGCGCCAACGTGCTGGTCGCCATCTTCGGCGAAAAGGACTCCCACGCCGTCTACTACCTCAACCAGCAGGATGTCACCCGGCTGGATGTGGTCAATTACCTGTCCCACGGCATCGCCAAGCTGGGCGAGGAAGGCGAGCAGCCGTCCTCTTCCTCCGAGGGTGAGGGCCGTATGGAAGGCGGGGATGGCGAGCCGAAGGGCGATGCCCTGACCGAATTCGCCAGCAACCTCAACGAACAGGCCCGGTCCGGCCGCATCGATCCGCTGGTCGGTCGTAGCGACGAGATCGAGCGCACCATCCAGGTCCTGTGCCGGCGCCGCAAGAACAATCCGCTGTACGTGGGCGAGGCTGGCGTGGGCAAGACCGCCATCGCCGAGGGCCTGGCCCGCCGCATCGTCGAGGGCTCGGTGCCCGACGTGCTGGCCGACGCGGTGATCTACTCGCTCGACCTGGGCGCGCTGGTGGCCGGCACCAAGTACCGCGGCGACTTCGAGAAGCGGCTGAAGGGTGTGTTGACCGCGCTGAAGAAGGTGCCCAACGCCGTGCTGTTCATCGACGAGATCCACACCATCATCGGCGCCGGCTCGGCGTCGGGTGGCACCATGGATGCGTCCAACCTGATCAAGCCGGCGCTGGCCTCCGGCGAGCTGCGCTGCATCGGCTCGACCACCTTCCAGGAATATCGCGGCATCTTCGAGAAGGACCGGGCGCTGGCCCGCCGCTTCCAGAAGATTGATATCGTAGAGCCGACCGTGGGCGAGGCCTACGAGATCCTGCAGGGCCTGAAGTCCAAATACGAGTTGCACCACAGCGTGACCTATTCGGACGAAGCGCTGCAGGCGGCGGTGGACCTGTCGGTGAAGCACATCGGCGACCGCCTGCTGCCGGACAAGGCCATCGACGTGATCGACGAGGCCGGAGCCCGCCAGCGCCTGCTGCCGGAAGGCCAGCGCAAGGAGCTGATCGACGTCGAGGAAGTGGAAGCGATCGTGGCCAAGATGGCGCGTATCCCGACCAAGCAGGTCAGCGCCACCGACAAGGACGTGCTGCAGCATCTGGAGCGCAACCTGAAGATGGTGATCTTTGGGCAGGATCCGGCGATCGAGACGCTGTCCTCGGCGATCAAGCTGGCCCGCTCGGGCCTGGGCAACCCGGAGAAGCCGATCGGCAACTTCCTGTTCGCCGGCCCGACCGGCGTCGGCAAGACCGAGGTGACCAAGCAGCTGGCGCTGCAGCTGGGCATCGAGCTGGTCCGCTTCGACATGTCCGAGTACATGGAGCCGCATTCGATCAGCCGCCTGATCGGCGCCCCTCCGGGCTATGTCGGCTTCGACCAGGGCGGCCTGCTGACCGAGAAGATCGTCAAGACACCGCACTGCGTGCTGCTGCTGGACGAGATCGAGAAGGCGCACCCGGACATCTTCAACATCCTGCTGCAGGTGATGGACCGCGGCGTTCTGACCGATACCAACGGTCGTGAAGCCAACTTCAAGAACGTGGTGCTGGTGATGACCACCAATGCCGGCGCGGCACAGGCCTCGCGGCGCTCGATCGGCTTCACCAAGCAGGACCATGCCACCGATGCGATGGAGACCATCCGCCGCAGCTTCACCCCGGAGTTCCGCAACCGCCTTGATGCGGTGGTGCAGTTCCAGGCGCTGGGCTTCGAGCACATCCTGCGCGTGGTCGACAAGTTCCTGATCGAGCTGGAGATGTTGCTGCAGGACAAGCACGTGAGCCTGTCGGCCACCCCGACCGCCCGCGACTGGCTGGCCCACCACGGCTTCGACCCGCTGATGGGTGCGCGCCCGATGGCCCGCGTGATCCAGGACAAGATCAAGCGTCCGCTGGCCGACGAGCTGCTGTTCGGCAAGCTGGTCAACGGTGGCAAGGTGAGCATCGATGTTCGCGACGACGAACTGGTGGTCGAGACCCAGGCCGAGCCGGAGCGGCTGCTGCCGGTCACGGTAGAGTGAGCTGAAGGCTTGGCGTGAAAGACTGGAAACAACAAGGGCGGCTTCGGCCGCCCTTGTTGTTTCCAGTGGGCCTGTCGTCTGCGGCCTTGCTTGAACGGAATGCAGGTGCCAATGCTGTCTTCTGGTCGCGATGGGGTGCTGCCCTGTTTGTATCTCGTAACGATACAGGATACAGTAATGATCATCGGTTTTCGTCACAAGGGCCTTGAGCGGTTCTACCGTTCCGGCAGCAGTAGTGGAATCCGCCACAGTCATGCCAGCAAGGTGTTGATGATCCTGACGATCCTGGATGTGGCTTCGGGTCCTGAGGATCTGGCCATGCCTGGACTGCGCCTGCATAAGCTCCGGGGCGGCCTGAAAGGACATTGGTCTGTATGGGTCAACGGAAACTGGCGGATTACCTTCCGTTTCACCGGCAGCGACGTGGAGCTGCTGGATTACCTGGACTATCACTGAGGTCGCGCATGATTCATCACCATCCGCATCCGGGGCAGACGATCAAGGCAATGGTCTTTGATCCAATGGATCTGTCTGTGACCGAGGCGGCCGAGCGCCTGGCAATGTCACGGGTGGCCCTTTCGCGGGTCCTGAACGGCAAGGCGGGCATCAGTCCCGACCTGGCTATCCGCCTGGAGATGGCGGGAGTGAGTACCGCGGTTTTCTGGATGGGGCTGCAATCCAGCTACGATCTTTGGTTGGCGCGGCAGCGCGCGCAACCGAGAGTGTTGTCGCTGGTTGCCGCGACGCGTTGACGTATCTCGCGACAAGGGCGGCTTCGGCCGCCCTTGTCCTCTCCGGGGTCAGCGGCTGCGGCGGCGCGCTTCGCGCTTGAACCGCTCGGCATCGATCGGCTCGATGCGCGCAACCTCGCAGCTGCCGCGACCGGTGTCCAGAGCGCTTCGGCCCTCGCTGCACAGCTCGTCAGCCTCCTTGCCGTCGGTCTTGAAGCCGAGGCGGGTGGCCAGCACGGCAGAAGGGCAGCTGTTGCGGAAATGCACCACATAGTGGTCTTCACCGGCGCGAAGCAGGACGTTCCTGTCAGCGCCGGCGCGAACGATCTGCTGTTCGTCGGTCAGTGGTACGCATTGCGCCGGCGGGGTGCCAGCGGCATGGGCGGGCGGCGCCAGGGTGATGGCAGACAAAGCCAGGGGGACCAGCAGGGAAGACAGGTTCATGGCGGGGCAGGGGCGGCGATCCGGACTGGATCGGATTCCAGGTTGCCGCAGCCGCTGCAAATGCGAATCTGCCGCAAGCAAGGCTGACCGACGCCACGGTGAGATCGGTCACGATGACCTTTGGCGCGTCAGGCGGCGATTGAGCGGAATCCTTGCTGGCGCCCCTGGTCGCCGCCATCCTCGATGACGAATGCGACTGCCTCATGTGGAATATGCAGGCGCTGCTTGAGTGTGCTGCCCATGTGTGGGACCTCGCGCTGCACGGCCAGATACAGTGGGTGGGATGCGTCCATGCTGGTACAGACCAGGCAGGGCTGGCCGAACCAGGTGCCGTCCGGCCCCTTGCTGGCGTAGCAGCGGCTGGTGACGGACTGCGGGTCCAGGACGATCAGGTAGGTCATGCGCGCAGCGCCCTCTGTGAAGAACGCGTTGAGTCTAGAGTTCCGGCGCGATGCTGGATTTCAGACAAGGACGAAAATCGAACGGCCCCGGAGACTTTGACTTTATTCCGTGCACGACAAAGGGCCGGAAGCGAGGCCGGCCCTGTCGGAGTGGCGCAATGCGCCGACCGCTTACTTCATGCGGTAGGTGATACGGCCCTTGGTCAGGTCGTACGGGGTCATTTCAACCTTGACCCGGTCACCGGTGAGGATGCGGATGTAGTTCTTGCGCATGCGGCCGGAGATGTGGGCGATGATTTCGTGCCCATTTTCCAGACGAACGCGGAAAGTGGTGTTCGGCAGCGTCTCGCTGACGGTGCCCTCGAACTCGATGGAATCGTCTTTCGACATGTAGTCCTGTGCGGTTCAGAAAACGGCCACGCTGGGCCTAAGGCGCGGTATTTTACGCGTGATGGGCCCGGCTTGCAAAGTTTGTGTTAACCCCCGGCCAAACGCCGTGCTGGCAAGCGTCCGACCGCCTGGGTCCAGGGGCCTTCACGGCCGTCACGGTGTACGGCCTGACGGACGTGCTCCAGAAAGTCCGCGCGCGGCAGGTGCTCGGCGCCCATCCGCAGCAGGTGCGGGTTCTCCACCTGGGCATCGATCAGTTCCCAGCCCCAGTCACGCAGGGTGGATGCGAGGGCGGCCAGGGCGATCTTGGAGCCGCCGCTGGCGCCACTGAACATGCTTTCGCCGAAAAACATCGATCCGATCGCCACCCCATAGATGCCGCCGACCAGCGTCTGCCGGTCCCAGACCTCGAAGGAATGGGCAAAGCCGAGGTCGTGCAGCTGGCCATAAGCCTCGACCATCGCCGGGCTGATCCACGTACCGTCCTGGCCCGGTCGCGGTGCTGCGCCGCAGGCACGCATCACACGACTGAAAGCGGTGTCGGCGGTGATCTCCCACGTGCTGCCGCGCAACTGGCGGCGGAAGCGGCTGGACAGGTGCACGCCCTCGGTACGGAACACCATGCGCGGGTCTGGCGACCACCACAGGATTGGCTCGCCCTCGCTGAACCAAGGAAAGATACCGCCGGCGTAGGCATTGAGCAGGCGCACCGGATGCAGGTCGCCGCCCACCGCGAGCAGGCCGTCGGGCTGGTGCAGGGCGGTCTCGGCTGGAGGGAAGGGCGCGTCCGGCGCATCGGCCAGGCGCCAGGGCAGCTGGCGGGTCATGCCGTCATTGTATTCGCCGTGGCGGTCGCTGATGTCTGTCACCATCAGCGTCCTACGGCAAGGAGCCCACGCATGAGTGACGCCATCACCGCCATCCTCGACGTGCACGACACCGCGCGCTCGCGCAACGACAGCCAGAGCATGCTGCTGGCGCTGGCCACTGAGCAGCCGGGCCAGCTTGGTGCGCTGATGCTGCTGGCCCTTGCCCGGCGTTCACCCAGCTCGGCCTTTCTCGACATGGCGCTGGATCTGCTGCCCGATGAAGCGATTGTGCCGGTCTGTACCGAGGCCAGGCGTCGCTATCGTAATGGCGAGCGCGGCGAACTGCTGGCCAGCGTGATCGAATTCACCAGCTACCAGGCGCCGCAGGTGCTGCAGGACGACTGGGAGGCCTTGCTGGCGCTGGCCACCGAAGACGAGCTGCAGCTGGCTTCGCAGGTATGGCAGGGCCTGCCCTCCGTCATTGCCGTGCAGTGGGCGCAGATTCTGGCTGAGGCCGACGACGATCGCGAGATGGCGCGGGCCAGGGCGCTGCTGCTGGCGGCGCAGCCCGAGAGCTATGCCGTTGCCCGCGGCTACCTCGCTGACTGGGGCGCGCTGGATGCTGAGGTCTGGGCGCATTGGGCCGGCGTCGCCGACGGACCGCAGCCGCGGCGCCTGCATGGGGAGCGGCCGCTGCACATCCGCTTCGGCCGCGAGCAGCATCGCGCGCAGCAGGCGGACGAACCGAGCTGGCGCAAGCGCATCTGGCGCCTGCACCCGACCTGGAATGGTGGGCAGGTGCGTCACGCCGGTTGTATGGGAGGGCCGCTGGAGGCGCAATGTGGCAGCTGCCATGCGCCGTTGCAGCGCCTGTTGCAGACAGATGCCGCCGCGCTGCAGCCGGGCGCAACGGGTGAGATCACGCTGGGGCTGTGCCTGGACTGCTGCGGTTGGGAAGATCCGCCCGTGCGTTTCTATCGCCACGATGCCGCCGGCCTGCCCAGCTGCCACCCCAGCCAGCATCGGGAGGTGCCGGCCACGCCGACCGACAGCGGTGACCTGATGCAGGCCGAGGTCGGCCTGGCCGCCATGGACACCATGCGGTGGGAGCAGCAGGACTGGGGCCAGTCCAATCATCGGCAGAACCTGTCGCGCGTGGGCGGCGCACCGAGCTGGGTGCAGAGTGCTTGGTATCCGGCGTGCATCGATTGCGGTGAGGAGATGCCCTTCGTGATGCAGCTGGATTCGACGCTGCCGACCACCGGTGGAGGCGCGCTGCTATGGGGCAGTGGCGGCATGCTCTACACGTTCTGGTGTGCGAAGTGCCGGGTGAGCGGGCACTTCTGGCAGTGCACCTGACGGTCCCGGTGGTTGGAAGGTTTCCTTTTTTGAGATTTGTTGCATTCCCGTGGGATGCATCGCCAGTCACCCTCTTGGTTTACATGCCCCGAGCTGACCGCCATGACCTGTGTTGTCGCCATGCAAGAGCTGCTTGAATTGGCCCGAATGCCGGGAGGCTCAGATGGAGCCTTGGTTGCGATGCTGGATCTCTATGGACGTGATCCTGCCGCCCTCACGACACTGCTCATCCTGGCGATGAAGTTTCAGGCGGAGAAGAGCCGGATGCTGATGGCTGCGGCGGAGTTGCTGCCGGATGAAAGTGTCGCAGAGGTGTGCCGATTTGCCTGGGGCGAGTTCAAGAGCGGTAGCCGCCATTGGCTGGCGACCAGGATCGCGGCGCAGGCGGCCTATCGTCTCCCCGGATTGCTTCATGATGACTGGGATGCCGTCCTTCGCCTGTCGGCACACGAGCCAATAGAAGGCCCATTCTGGCGGGAGCTGCCGATTGAGGTCGGTCGGAGATGGATCCAGGAGGCAAGAGGGCCGTCGTCGTCTGATGCTGGCTTGCCCGGGTTGCCGCTTGAAATGAGTGGGATAGTGGAGTTCCAGGACGCCGTGCGTGACCCATCTGGTTCACGGGATGAACCTTGGGCGACAATCGGTAGGGGGGGATTGTCTGGCCTTGAGCTGGGCTCGGGACGCGCATTGCATGGAGAGCGTGGTCTCCACCTGCGTTTCAGTGCGCAACTTCAGCGCTTGCAACTGGCGGAATCCACAAAGGTCGAGCGTCGCCTCCAGCACTTTCATCCCACCTGGAAGGGTGGGAGTGCGAAGGCAACGGCGCATGTGGGTGGCCGCCTGGAAGGGAGATGCGGAATATGCGGCTCACCGCTGCAGCGTTTGCTGGAACTGGAGCTGGCATTGATCGGCCCGTGCACCCTCTCGAAGGTGACGCTCGGCATATCCCTGGACTGTCCCGACAATGGAGAGTCCGGTTGGTGCCACGGAGATCCCGTGTATTTCCGCCACGATTCACAGGGCTTTCCCAACGCCCATGAATCGCAGGTATTCGATTCGCGGGCATGTCCTGAAACGTCCACCACCCTGATGGAGGCGGAGGTCGATCTGGTCGAGCTTCCGGGTCGGTTCTGGCAGCCGCCGAGCTATGTGGGTGGCTGGCAGAACTACAGCCGGGTGGGCGGACTGCCATCCTGGATCCAGAGCGGGCTCTATCTGTCCTGTCCCGACTGCTGCCGCACAATGTTCTTTGTCATGCAGCTCGATTCTCACATTCCTTTGGACGATGGCTCCCTGATGCAGTGGATGAATGGAGGAATGCTCTATACGTTCTGGTGTGACCATTGCCAGATCAGTGGGCACTACAGCCAGTACTCCTAGCTCATCCGAGCAAGCTCGACTCTACGTTCCTACGCGGAACGGACCATGCCCCTGCAATTCCTGCTGGTACCGCCGCACACTCTGCCGCTCCTGCCGGCACCAATCCTGCAGTGCCTCTGCGAAATCCGGATCGGCCACCCGGTGTCGGCTGCGCACCAGCGTCGGCAGGAACCCGCGCGCCAGCTTGTGCTCGCCCTGTGCGCCGGGCTCGAAACGGCTCAGGCCTTCGCGCAGGCAGTATTCGATGCCCTGGTAGTAGCAGGCTTCGAAGTGCAGGCCGGGCAGGGTGGCGCCGCCCCAGTAGCGGCCGTACAGCGTATCGCCACCGCGCAGGCACAGCGCGCCGGCAATCGGCTCGCCGTCCTGTTCGGCCAGAAACAGCACCAGCCCGCGTCCCAATGAAATGGCCAGATGGCGCAGGAAGGCCTCGGTCAGTGCCGGGGCGTTGCCGTACTCGAGGAATGTCTGCAGATAGAAGCGGTACATCGCCTGCAGGTCGGCGCGGCCGGCCTCGTCGCCATGTACCACGCGGAAGGTGATTCCCTGGCGGGTGACTTTGGCCCGTTCCTGGCGGATGTTCTTGCGATGCTTGTGGTCCATCGCAGCGAGGAACTGGTCGAACGTCGCCCAGTCACCCGGATTCTGCCATTGGAACTGCACGTCCTCGCGCAGCAGCCAGTCGTCATCGAACAGAGCCTCATCGCTGGCGGTGTGGAAGTTGATATGGGCCGAGGATACGTGCAGCGCGGGCAGCGCCTCGCGCAATGCCGACAGCAGCGCGATGCGCCCTGAATCGTGACGGGCCAGCAACCGCGGGCCGGTGACCGGCGAGTACGGCACCGCGCCCAGCCACTTCGGATAGTAGTCGCGGCCGTGGCGGGCATACGCGTTGGCCCAGGCATGGTCGAACACGAACTCGCCGTGCGAATTGGTCTTCAGGTAACCCGGAATGGCGCCGACCAAGGTGTTGCCTTCCCAGAGCGTGAAGTGCCGGGGCTGCCAGCCCCAGTCCTCGCGCAGGCAACCGTGCTGTTCAAGTCCGGAAAGGAAGGCGTGGCTGACGAAGGGGTTGCGGCCGTCGTGCAGGGCATCCCAGTCGGTCGCGGCGATGGACTGCAGGGAGTCGAGGAAGCGGGGGGAAGACATGGGGGAAGGATAGGGCAGATGAAACAGAAAGGCCGACGCACTGGCGTCGGCCTATCATCCGGAGTCGGGCGTGGCGCGACCCTACAGGAGCGGGTCAGCCTCTCAGCTGGCCTTGCCCTGGGCGTCCAGGTAGCGCTCGGCATCCAGTGCGGCCATGCAGCCGAAGCCGGCCGAGGTGATCGCCTGGCGGTAGTGCTGGTCGGCCACGTCGCCGGCGGCGAACACGCCTTCCACCGAGGTCTGGGTGGCATTGCCGCCCAAGCCCGAGCGGATCTCCAGGTAGCCGTTGTTCATCGCCAGCTGGCCGTCGAACAGCTGGGTATTCGGATGGTGGCCGATGGCCACGAAGAAGCCGTGGGCGTCGATGTCACGGGTACTGCCGTCCAGCGTCGACTTCACGCGCACGCCGGTCACGCCGGCGTCGTTGCCCAGCACTTCCTCCACCTGGTGGTGCCAGACGGTCTCGATCTTGCCGGCAGCAACCTTGGCAAACAGCTTGTCCTGCATGATCTTTTCCGCCTTCAGGGTGTCGCGGCGGTGGACCAGATAGACCTTGCGGGCGATGTTGGACAGGTAAAGGGCCTCTTCCACGGCGGTGTTGCCACCGCCGACCACGACCACGTCCTGGTCGCGGTAGAAGAAGCCGTCACAGGTGGCGCAGGCGGACACACCGCGGCCCTTGAAGGTCTCTTCGGTCGGGATGCCCAGGTATTTGGCGGTCGCGCCGGTGGCGATGATCAGCGCATCGCAGGTGTACTCGTGGCTGTCGCCGATCAGCTTGAACGGGCGCTGCGACAGGTCGGCGGTGTGGATGTGGTCGAAGATGACCTCGGTCTCGAAGCGCTCGGCGTGCGCCTGCATGCGCGCCATCAGGTCCGGGCCCATCAGGCCGTGGGCGTCACCCGGCCAGTTGTCCACCTCGGTGGTGGTCATCAGCTGGCCACCCTGCTGCAGGCCGGTGATGACGACCGGCTTCAGGTTGGCACGGGCGGCGTAGACGGCGGCGGTCCAACCGGCCGGTCCGGAACCGAGGATGACGAGGCGCTGGTGGCGGGAGGGCAGGCTGGTGCTCATGTAGACTCGCGAAAAGGTAGATGGGACAAGGCGCTGGCGATGTTTGCGCAGCATCCGTGGCTGGTCATAGAGTGGCGGCTGGGGCAGGGCGATTCAAGCCGATGAACGGAACGCCGTCATCCAGCAGTGGTTTCGGCCCTCGGATTGCCCTGTCGGACGTCGCATAACTGAAAACTGACGCCGTCTCATTTATTATCAATCACTAACAGCGCATTCCAAAGGTATGGTCTAAGGTGGCGAAGCAGGTCCCCGAACGCTCCAAGTCCGACGACAGCAAGGCGTCACGTCGCACGGCCGCGGCGGCGACGACCGACAATCCACGCCGCCAGCGCCTCTGGCGCGACCTGGGCCTGATCGCCATCGCGCCGGCCCTGCTGTATCTGGCGGCCAGTCTTTTCACCTATTCAGCGACTGATCCGGGCTGGTCGCACACCGGCAGCGTGGTTGCGCCGGTGCACAACCTGGGCGGCCGCGCCGGCGCCTGGATCGCCGACGTGCTGCTGCAGCTGTTCGGCTACATCGCCTTCCTGCTGCCGGTGGTGCTCGGCGCGCTGGCGTGGATCGCCATGTTCGGCCTCAAGCGCGAGAGCAAGGGCGAGAACGACCTGGATCCGGCACTGCGCCTGGTCGGTCTGGTCGGTTTCCTGATCGCCGGCACCGGCTTCCTGCATGTGCGCCTGTTCAGTGGCGATGTCGCCAGTGCCGGCGGCATCCTCGGCAAGCTGGTCGGCAATTCGCTCACGGTGGGCTTCGGCGCGCTGGGGGCGAACCTGTTCGTGCTGGTGCTGCTGCTGGCCTCGATCACCCTGGCCACCGGGCTGTCCTGGTTCACGGTGATGGAGAAGATCGGCCGCGGCGTGATGTCGCTGGCGCCGTTGCTGGAACGCAAGAAGGAAGAAGTCACCGAGTGGAAGCAGACCCGGGTGATGCGCGAGGAACGCCAGGAAGTACGCAAGGCCGACGCCGAGGTGCGCGCCAAGCGCGAGCCGGTGAAGATCGAGCCGCGTCCGGAGCCGGTGATCGAGAAGAGTGATCGGGCCAAGCGCGATACCCAGATTCCGATGTTCCGCGGCGTCAACGGTGATGGCTCGGACCTGCCGCCGCTGGCGCTGCTGGATGATCCCAAGCCGCAGCCCAAGGGCTACGACGAAGAGACGCTGGAGACCCTGTCGCGGCAGATCGAGTTCAAGCTGAAGGACTTCCGCATCGATGCGCAGGTGGTCGGCGCCAATCCCGGCCCGGTCATCACCCGCTTCGAGATCGAGCCAGCACCGGGTATCAAGGTCAGCCAGATCAGTTCGCTGGACAAGGACATCGCGCGTGGCCTGTCGGTGAAGTCGGTGCGCGTGGTCGATGTCATTCCGGGCAAGTCGGTGATCGGCCTGGAAATCCCCAATGTCACCCGCGAGATGATCTTCCTGTCCGAACTGCTGCGCTCGAAGGAATATGACAAGTCGGCCAGTGTGCTGACCCTGGCGCTGGGCAAGGACATCGCCGGTCGCCCGACCGTGGCCGACCTGGCACGCATGCCGCATCTGCTGGTGGCCGGTACCACCGGTTCGGGCAAGTCGGTGGCGGTCAATGCGATGGTGCTGAGCCTGTTGTTCAAGGCCTCGCCGAAAGACCTGCGGATGCTGATGATCGACCCGAAGATGCTCGAACTGAGCGTCTACCAGGGCATCCCGCACCTGCTGGCGCCGGTGGTCACCGACATGAAGGAGGCCGCCAACGGCCTGCGATGGTGCGTGGCCGAGATGGAGCGCCGCTACAAGCTGATGAGCGCGGTGGGCGTGCGCAACCTGGCCGGCTTCAACAAGAAGGTGAAGGAAGCCCAGGACGCCGGCCAGCCGCTGATGGACCCGCTGTTCAAGCCGAACCCGGAGCTGGGCGAGGCACCGCGTCCGCTGGAAACGCTGCCGTTCATCGTCATCTTCATCGACGAATTCGCCGACATGATGATGATCGTCGGCAAGAAGGTGGAAGAGCTGATCGCGCGCCTGGCACAGAAGGCGCGTGCGGCCGGCATCCACCTGATCCTGGCCACGCAGCGCCCGTCGGTGGACGTGATCACCGGCCTGATCAAGGCCAACATCCCGACCCGTATCGCCTTCCAGGTCAGCTCCAAGATCGACTCGCGCACCATCCTCGACCAGTCCGGCGCGGAAACCCTTCTCGGCCACGGCGACATGCTGTACCTGCCGCCGGGCACCGCGCTGCCCGAGCGCGTGCATGGTGCGTTCGTGTCCGATGACGAAGTGCACCGCGTGGTCGAGCACCTCAAGGCGATGGGCCCGGCCGACTATGTCGACGGGGTGCTGGACGAGGTGCAGACGATGGGCGACGGCGTGGTCGTCGGTGCCACCGGCCTGCCCGAGACCAGTGCAGCCGGCGACGAGTCCGACCCGTTGTATGACGAAGCACTGCGGGTGGTCACCGAGACCCGCCGTGCCTCGATTTCCGGCGTGCAGCGCCGGCTGAAGATCGGCTACAACCGTGCAGCGCGACTGATCGAGGCCATGGAAGCGGCCGGCGTGGTCAGCCCGCCCGAGCACAACGGCGACCGCACGGTGCTGGCACCGCCGCCGCCGAAGTAAGACCCGACGTATCCCCCACGACGTCCAAGGAACCGACGCATGCTTCACCCCGTATCAAGCGCGCTGGCGCTGGCGCTGGCAGCCCTGATGGCTGCCGGCCCGGCACTGGCAGAAACCGCCACCTCCGCGCCCGCCACGGCGCCGCCTTCCACCAGCGGCGATACCGAAGCCAGCAATAATTTCAGCATTGTCCGTTACCGCGCCGACTACCAGGTCCGGCCGGACGCGGGCAATGTGCAGACCGAAACCTACGAAGTCCTGCTCAAGACCAAGGCCTCCGTCGAGCAGTTCAGCCAGGTGCGGCTGAGCTACAGCGAAAAGATGGAGACGCTGGAAGTGCTCGGTGCCTACACCATCACCGCCGATGGCCAGCGCCGCGACGTGCCGGCCGACCGCATCTACACGCAGGAGAGCTACTCCAGCGCCTCGGCGGCGATGTATGCCGACCGCAAGGTGCGGGTGATCGTGTTCCCGAACCTGGCCCCGGGCACGCGCCTGTACTACAAGGTGCGCCGCACCCAGGCCACGCCGTACTTCCCGGGCTATTTCGGCCTGTGGGAGACCTTCAACGTCTTCACCGAGTACGAGGACGCCGAGGTCACCCTGAGTGCGCCGGCCAACCTGCCGATGTTCGTCGACAGCCGCGGCGTGCAGGGCAGTGACCGGCCGACGGTGAAGAACGGCCAGGCGCAATGGCGCTGGCGCTACCAGCGTCGTGAGGCGATGCCGGCGCAGAACTGGTCGGCGGCGGGCTGGGAGTTCGGCCCGAACATCATGGCCAGCACGTATCGTGACTGGTCGCAGATGGGGCGCGCCTACCAGCTCAAGGCGGGCCCGGCGGCCGAGGTGACCCCGGCGCTGCAGGCGCTGGCTGATGAGATCACCGCCGGCATCAGTGACCGCCGCGAGCAGGCTGATGCGCTGTATCGCTGGGTCGCGCAGAACATCCGCTATGTGGCGGTGTACCTGGGCAACGGCGGCCTGGAGCCGAACAGCGCGCAGAGCATCCTCGACAACCACTACGGCGACTGCAAGGACCATGTGACGATCCTGGAGGCGCTGCTGGCGGCCAAGGGCATCGCCAGCTCGCCGGTGCTGATCGGTGCGGGCGGTGGCCCGACGCTGCCGAAGATTCCGGTGCTGGGCCGCTTCAACCACGCCATCACCTACATTCCCGAATTCGATCTGTACCTGGATTCGACCACCGCGTGGGCGCGCTTCGGTCAGCTGCCAGAGGGTGACCTGGGTGCACCGGTGATGCGTACCCGTGACGCCACGCTGGCGCGTACCCCGGCCAATACGCCGGAGCGCAATGCGACGTCGATGGAGGTGCGTTTCACGTTTGATGCCAACGGCAACCTGCGCGGCGAGACCATTCCCAAGTTGGGTGAGAACGCCGAGATCGGCATGCGCGCGCAGTTCTCCCAGCTCAACGCGCAGAACCGTGCGCGCGCTGAGGAGCAGATCATGGCCTCGTCCGGTTTCGATGGGCGAGGGCAGCTGCAGATCCAGGGCGTGCCGGTCGACCTGACCCGGCCGTTCGGCTACCGCATGGCGTTCCAGGCCGAGGACTACGCCGATTTCAGCGTGGCCGGCGGCATGGCCGTGCCGGATCCGCCGGGTGGCGAGTCGGTGCGGGGGTTGTATGCCACCGCCTCGGCGCCGGCCAACGAAACGCCGTTCTACTGCAACGCCAGCCTGCGCGAGGAAACCTATCGCCTGCAGTTCCCGGCCAATGCGCCGATCATCGCCATTCCGGCCAGCCAGCGCTTTACCAATGCCGCTGGCGAATACCGGGTGGACTGGAGCCGCGAGGGCCAGGACGTGATCGTGCACCACCGCTTGCAGCAGAATGCGGTGCGTGGGCCGGAGGCGCTGTGCCAGCCGCAGGACTACCCCGCGTTCCGCGCGCTGTACCGCGAAGTGCGGCGCGGCTTCCGCGGCCAGGTGCTGTACGGCAAGCTGCCGACATCTGGCGGCTGAATCGCCGATGGACGTTCAGGGCGGCATAATGTCGCCCTGATCGCCCATTCATCTTTCCCTGGGCACACTGGCAACCACCTTTCCTGGCGCCCGCGCCCACAGGATTTCCGCATGAACTTCCACTTCCGCCGTTTCCTTGCCACTACTACCCTGGCCGTCGCCTGTGCCGCTGCCGGCAGTGCCTGGGCCGGTGCCCGCGATGACCTGAAAACCTTCACCAGTGGCCTGAAGGGCTTGGACGGACAGTTCAGCCAGCAGGTGTTCGACAGCCGCGGCAAGGTGAAGGAATCGACCAATGGCCGCGTGGCGCTGTCGGCGCCGCGCCTGTTCCGCTGGGAATACGTGCGCCCGCATGAGCAGTTGATCGTGGCTGACGGCAAGAAGGTCTGGATGTACGAGCCGGACCTGGAGCAGGCCACCGTGCGCGAGCAGGGCAAGGAAGAACAGAACAGCCCGCTGACCGCGCTGATCAACCCGGCGCTGCTGGAACAGCAGTACGACGTCAGCGAAGAGGCCGCGCAGCGCGACGGCCTGCAGTGGCTGTCGCTGTCGCCAAAGCGCGAGACCGAAGCCAGCTTCCAGTACGCCGCGCTGGGCTTCAACGCCCAGGGCCTGGCCAGGATGGAAATCACCGATGCGGTTGGCCAGCGTACCGTGATCACCTTCAGTGGCTGGAAGCGCAACCCGGGCTTCGCGGCCGGCACCTTCAGCTTTACGCCGCCGAAGGGCACCGACGTTATCGGGAATTGATTGCGGTCGCCGGGCATGGCCCGGCGCTACCTGCTCTGGTGGGTGTCAACCGGCACCGCCTTGGTGGGGGTCAACCTTGGTTGACACGCTGTTGATCTGCCGGCCAGCGGCCGGCACTACCGGACATCGCGTCCCGCCCGCCGGGCACGGCCCGGCGCTACCGTTGGGCGGCGCGGTACAATGAGCGGGTGGCAAGACATCGTTCAACTTCCTTCCCCGGCCCCGATCTGCTGAGTGTTGATCGGGAACATCTGCGCCCGCTGGCCGAGCGCATGCGCCCGCGCACCCTGGACGAAATGGTCGGGCAGAAGCGCCTGCTGGCGCCGGAGAGCGCACTGCGCCGTGCAGTCGAATCCGGTCGCGTGCATTCGATGATCCTGTGGGGGCCGCCCGGCTGCGGCAAGACCACGCTGGCGCTGCTGCTGGCCGAGTACGCCGATGCGGAATTCCGTGCCATCTCCGCGGTGCTTTCCGGGTTGCCGGAAGTGCGCCAGGTGCTGGCCGAGGCCGCGCAACGCTTCGCCGAAGGCCGCCGCACCGTGCTGTTCGTGGATGAGGTACATCGCTTCAACAAGGCGCAGCAGGATGCGTTCCTGCCGCATATCGAGCGCGGCACCATCCTGTTCGTCGGTGCCACCACCGAGAATCCATCGTTCGAGCTGAATTCGGCGCTGCTGTCGCGTTGCCGCGTGCATGTGCTGGAAGCGGTATCACCAACCGATATCGTCGAAGCGCTGGAACGCGCACTGGGCGATCGTGAGCGCGGCCTGGGCGAAGAAGGCATCGAGGTCGCTCCCGAACTGCTGCTGGAGATCGCCACCGCTGCCGATGGTGATGTGCGTCGTGCGCTGACGCTGCTGGAAATTGCCGCCGAACTGGCGGGCGGGGAGGGGGGGCGCATCACGCCACAGACCCTGACCCAGGTGCTGGCCGATCGTACCCGCCGCTTCGACAAGGGCGGCGAGCAGTTCTACGACCAGATTTCGGCGCTGCACAAGTCCGTGCGCAGCTCCAACCCCGATGCTGCGCTGTACTGGCTGACCCGCATGCTCGATGGCGGCTGCGATCCGTCGTATCTCGCGCGCCGGCTGACCCGCATGGCCATCGAGGACATCGGCCTGGCCGATCCGCGCGCGCAGAGCATGGCGCTGGAAGCCTGGGACATCTACGAGCGGCTGGGCAGCCCGGAAGGCGAGCTCGCGTTCGCCCAGTTGGTGCTGTACCTGGCGAGCACCGCCAAGTCGAACGCGGGCTACGCCGCGTTCAACCAGGCCAAGGCCGACGTGCGCCAGAGCGGTACCGAAGAGGTGCCGCTGCACCTGCGCAATGCGCCGACCAAGCTGATGAAGGAGCTGGGCTACGGCGCCGAGTATCAGTACGACCACGATGCCGAAGGAGGCATCGCGCTGGACCAGACCGGTTTTCCGGACGCGATGGGCGAACGGGTGTACTACAACCCGGTGCCGCGCGGCCTGGAGATCAAGCTGAAGGAAAAGCTGGATCGGCTGCGCGCCGAGCGCGAGGCGGCGCGGGCCGCGAAGGGCCGTTGAGTCGGCTCATGTAGCGTCGAGCCACGCTCGACTCCGCTCTGGACCGATCCAGCAGCACCTGCGGAAACAGCAGCCGAGCATGGCTCGGCTCTACAGGGGTAATCGCAGTCGAGTGTGGTTCGTCACCACATTGTCCTGCGGGCGCTCCTTTGGCACACTGCGCGGCTACTTTTTCAAGGATTGATGCCGTGCAGGAAATGATTCTGCCGTTGAAGCGTTACGCCCAGTTCGAGGGCCGTGCCAACCGTCGCGAATACTGGATGTTCCAGCTGTTCCTGTTGATCGTCTCGGCCGTCCTGATGGTCCCGCTCATCGCCGGGTTGGTGATGCAGTCCGACGTGCTTGGCATCGCGTCGATCATCCTGTTCGTCGTGTTCTGGCTGGCGACGTTCGTGCCGGTCATCGCCGTCACCGTGCGCCGCCTGCACGACTGCAACCAGTCGGGCTGGATGTACCTGCTGGCCTTTGTTCCGTTCGGTGGCCTGGTGATCTTCGTGTTCGCGCTGCTGCCGGGTACACCGCAGGAGAACGTCTACGGCCCGGTGCCTGCGGGGCCGTGAGACTGCGTGAGTCGAGCATGGCTCGACTTCTACGGGACGGGAAAACGAAGCCGGCGTTTCGCCGGCTTCCTTCTTACTTGATGCTGCAGTCGCCGAAGGACAGGTAATGCGTTCCCGAGCTGAACTGCAGCGTGCAGCTGGCGGTGAAAGTCGCGCCTTCTTCCAGCGCACCCAGCTTGGCCGCCTGCTGCTCATCGTCGCTGGTCAGCCGGGCCAGGACATTGCCCTGGTCATCGCCGGCCTCGATCAGCGGTTCGCCCGCCAGGTTGCTGGAAACGCTCAGTGCCACGGCAGTGAATGTCACCGTCTGGTTGAGTTCGTCCATGCCCAGTGAAGAATTGCCGGCTTCTTCAAAGGCCTGGTAGAGCGTTGGCAGGTCCTGTGCGGCATGGGCGGCCAGCGGTGCAAGCAGGCCGAGGGAAAGGGCGATCAGTGCGTTGTGCTTCAAGGGTTCTCACAATCATGGGATCCAATCCCATGGCGTTTGTGTGCAGATGAACGCGACCCGGATGGCGGCAAGTACCCGCCATCCATGGCTGCGCTGGAAGCGGGGCGATCCAATACCCCGATGGGCCGCAAAATAGGGGAAGTGCTGCCCCTTGCGCAAGCCGGGCATGCGCGCGCGTGATACACAGCGTGACGTTTGATCGATGTGATAATCATTCGCGTTTAAGGTAGACTGCGGTCCCCTGTGAACCGGCGGCCATCGGCCGCTCCTGCCGCCGCTGATGAAGCATTTCGTCCCGCCTTTGCGCCGTGGTCCACTGGCCCGCGGCATGGCCGCCCTGATGATGGGGGTCCTGATGGCCACGCCCTACGCCCATGCGCAGCAGCGCAATCCGCTGCAGAAGATCGGCCACACCGTGCTGGACGAGCCGGCGGCCAGCTATCGCTTTGAACGTTTCGTGGTGGACAGCCCGGACCAGCAGCGCCGTTGGCGGGTGAACCTGGCGATCCCGGTCAAGGCCAGCAAGGTGTCCTCTCCGGTGCTGTACGCGCTGGACGGCAACGCCGTCGCCATGGTCCTGGATCAGCCGTTGCTGGCCGAGCTGGCCGCGCGCAAGGCGCCTCCGGTGCTGGTGCTGATCGGCTACGACAACGACCTGCGCATCGATTCCAGGGCGCGCACCCGCGACTACACCGCGTGGATCGACCGTGCCGATGACGAGAGCGGTGCGACCCAGGCGGTCGGCGGTGGTGCTGCGGTTTTCCTGGATGTGATCGAACGCCGCATCAAGCCGGAAGTCGAGCGACGCGCACGCATCGATACGCAGCAGCAAGCACTGTGGGGGCACTCGTTGGGCGGGCTGTTCGTGCTCAATGCGCTCTACACCCGCCCCGCCGCCTTCCAGTCCTATCTGGCGGCCAGTCCCTCGCTGTGGTGGAGCCAGGGCGCGGCGCTGGGTGATCCGGAACAGCAGTTCGTGCAGAACGTGCATGGCCAACCGGCAAAGCTCTGGCTGATGCTGGGCGGTGCCGAGCGTGTTGGCGATCGTGGCAAGCGCGACCTGAGCAACCCACGGGTGGTCGCGCACCTGCGCCGCATTGGCGGTGCCACGCCGGATGCGGCGACGCAGCTGTCCGAGCGGCTGGCCAAGGTGCCGGGCCTGAGCGTGCAGTACCGCGAGTTCCCGGGGCTGGGACACGGCCCGATGCTGCCGGCCTCGTTCCATGCCGCGCTGCATGAACTGTACGGCGTGACCGACCGCAGCGCCGGCGATGGCGCGCCCAGTGGCGGGGACAACGCCGCCGAATGAATGCCTTCGCACGCGATGCCGTGCGACCCCACTACCCAGGCGAGGCTGCCGGCGTGCAGCGGCCCAGGCAACCGATGACTCCCGCGCCGCGTGGCGCGGCCTACGTGTGCAAGGAGCCTTCCATGTCGTTCCGTCCGTCTTTCCGTCTCACCTCTCTCGCCGCCGGCCTCTTGCTGGCGGTGACCGCCACCGCGCAGCCGGTGTTCGACCAGCCGGCCAACGCCACCTTCAAGGGTGAAGTCGTCTCACGCGGTGAGAACGTGGTTCCCGGCAGCACTGCCGACGTGGTCGGCCGTGGGTTCTTGCCGGGCCAGAAGGTCAGCCTGCTGCGCGGTGACAGCGTGCTCAACGCGCAGCCGCTGGTGGTCGATGCTGATGGCAACTTCAAGACCCAGTTGAGCATTCCGGCCGACGCGGTGCCGGGCACTCATCCGGTGGTGGTGCGCGCCAGCCAACCGGCTGCGGCCACCGTGCTGAAGCTGCGCGTCTCGCCGCAGCTGCCGCTGTCCGGCCAGGCGCAGTTCGCCACCCAGTCCAACAAGCTGGTGCCGGGCCTGTACCAGTCCGCCTACAGCGCCGCCAGCAACGCGGTGTTCGTGACCTCGGCGGTGGGTCGCCCGCCGGTGACCCAGTCGCAGCTGCTGAAGCTGGACCCGAAGTCGCTGAAGGTGACCAAGGCGATCACCCCGGCGCAGGTGCCGGGCAGCACCAATGGTGCGGTGTATGCGGTCTACGGCGTGGGTGTGGATGACACCAACGGCAATGTGTGGGTGACCAATACCCGCCAGAACTCGATCGCCGTCTATCGCCAGAAGGACCTGTCGCTGGTCCACCAGTTCCCGGTCGACACCGTGCCGCATGCGCGCGACGTGGTGGTCGACGGTACGCACGGCAAAGTGTTCGCTTCTGCCACCGGCGAGGACCACCTGACGGTGTTCGATGCGAAGACCCTCAAGGAACTGCCGCAGGTGACGCTGGAATCCGGCGTGGACGACGGCAAGTTCACCCCGATGAGCCTGGTGCTGGACGAGAAGGGCGGCAAGCTGTTCACCGTCAGCATCGGCACCCCGGAGGCGGCGGTGATCGATGTGGCCAGCGGCAAGGTCGACAAGGTCATCGACCTGGGCAATTCGATCAGTGCCTCCGGCGTGGCCTTCGATGCGGCACGCAACCGTCTGTACGTGGCCTCGCAGGGCACCGACAACCTGCTGATCGTCGACGTGGCTGCCGGCAAGGTGCTGCATGACGTGCCGGTCGGCGCCGGTGCGCTGAACGTCGCCTTCGATGATGCCTCCGGCCTGGCCTACGTCAGCAACCGTGGCGCTGGCACGGTCGCCGTGGTGAACGGCGACGGCAAGGTGGTCGCCAACCTCGATGGCGGTACGCTGCCGAACCACGTCCGTGCCGATGGCAAGGGCAACGTGTTCGCGGTGAACAAGTCGCGTGGCGCCGAAGATCCGAAGGGTGACCGCATCACCCGCATCACCCCGAAGCAGTAAGTCACAGGGCAGGGCGGCCTGCACGTCGCCCTGCCAGCAAGGAGAACGAGCATGAACATCGCGTCCCGTCTGCGCCTGTGTGCGCTTCCGTTGGCTGTTTCGCTGGCGCTGTCTGCCTGCAGTGGCTCGTCAACGCCGCCGGATGGCCACAAGGCCGCCGAGCCGCCCGCCGCAACCGCCGCTGCGGACACCGCGTTGCCGGCAGGCTGGCAGCGCGTGGCCGGTGCCGAAATGCCGGCCGTGCACGGCCGGAAGGCGGTGCTCCCGGCCAAGGTGCATTCCGACGATGGCGCTGACATTGAAGTGGCCGATACCAGTCGCATCATCGCCGGTGGCGACGACGTCATCGCGGTGATCGAAGCACTGGGGCTGGGCAAGCAGGTCTTCGCCGCGCCGACCAACACCACCACCCAGGCCGGCCTGGCCGCGCCGCACCAGTTCCTGTTCAACCGGACCACTGGCGTGGAGGGCGTGCTGAGCCTGCAGGGCTCGCTGTTCCTCGGCAACAGCCTGCGCCGCCACACCGAGCTGGCGAAAAAGCTGCGCGAGGTGGGCGAGCCAGCGGTGGTCATCGATGACCTGCAGCCGGCGCCGGACAAGGTGCGCAAGGTCGCCGCCGCACTAGGGCTGGCCGAGGCAGGGCAAGCACTGGCCACGCAGGTGCAGCGCCAGCTCGACGAGGCTGCAGCGATTGGCAAGGGCCTGGGCCATGCACCACGAGTGATCCACGTCTCGGCCACCGGCGCCGGTGGCTCTCCGACCGTCGCCGGTGCCGACAGTGCGTCGGCGCAGCTGATCGCACTGGCGGGCGGCATCAACATCGGCACCGAGGCGGGGGTGAAGAACTACTCGCAGCTGAGCAATGAAGGCGTGGTCGCCGCAGCGCCCGAGGTGATCCTGGTGACCGAGCATGACCTGCAGCTGTTCGGCGGTGCCGAGGGCCTGTGGAAGGCGTACCCGACGTTGAAGCAGACCCCGGCCGGGCAGGCCAATCGGGTCTGGGTGATGCCGGACGTGCAGCTGAAGTACACCAGTGTCGGTTCCGGTGCTGGTGCGCTGGCGCTGGCCAAGGCCCTGGCGGCGTTGCCGAAGGCATGAGTCCGGCGGATCGGCGCCGCCGCCGCGGGCGGACGATGTTGCTGGTAGCGTTGCTGGCACTGCTGGGTGCGGTGCTGGCCTCGTTCGCCGTGGGCCCGCTGCGGCTGCCGCCGCTGGAGGTGATGCAGGCGTTGGCGGTGAAGCTGGGTCTGCTCGACCCGCAGGCGGTCAGCAACCGCGATCTGGCGGTGGTCTGGCAGCTGCGTATTCCGCGTGCCCTGTTGGGCGCGATGGTCGGTGCGTCGCTGGCGATGGCCGGTGCCAGCCTGCAGGGCCTGTTCGGTAACCCGCTGGCCGACCCCGGTATCGTCGGTGTCAGCCAGGGTGCTGCGCTGGGTGCGGTGGCTGCCATTGTTCTCGGCGCTGCGGGCGCAGCGGGCTGGCTGGTGCCGGTGGCGGCGTTCGCTGGCGGTGCGTTGGCGATCGGCCTGACCTACGCGCTGGCGCGGCCCGGCAAAGGCAGTGGCAACGCCACGCTGCTGCTGGTCGGCATCGCGATGGCCGCGTTCTGCTCCGCGCTGATCGGTTTCCTCACGTACATCGCCAGCGAAAGCGAACTGCAGTCGCTGGTGTTCTGGCAGATGGGCTCGCTGGCGCGTGCCAACTGGGCCGATGTGGCGGCGGTGGTGCCCCTGTTTGCGATCGGCGTGTTCGCGTTGCAGCGGTTGGCCACGCCGCTGGACATGCTGGCGCTGGGCGAACGCCAGGCGCAGCATCTGGGGCTGGACGTGACCCGCACGCGGCGTCGCCTGGTGGCGTTCAGTGCGCTGCTGGTGGGCGCGGCGGTGGCCTTTGCCGGCTCGATCAGCTTCGTCGGCCTGGTGGTGCCGCACGTGGCGCGCCTGCTGGTCGGCCCGGGTCATCGCTGGTTGCTGCCGTTGTCCGGCCTGCTCGGTGCGCTGCTGATCGTAGTGGCCGACACCGCGGCCCGCACGCTCGATCCGCCGGCGGAGATTCCGCTGGGCTTGTTCTCGGCCGCGCTGGGCGCGCCGTTCTTCCTCTGGCTGGTGCTGCAGCAGCGCCGCAAGGCGGCCCCATGAGCGCGTTGCTGAAGCTGCACGAGGTGGTGGTGCGTCGCCAGCAGCGCGAGATCCTGCATGGCATCTCGCTGGCGTTCGAGCCGGGTACGGTGACCGCGCTGGTTGGCCCGAACGGCGCAGGCAAGTCCACGTTGCTGGCGGTAGCGGCCGGCGACCTGCGCGCCGATGCGGGCGAGGTGAGCCTGCTGGGCAAACCGCTGGCCAGCTACAAGGCCGGGCCGCTGGCGCGCGAGCGCGCGGTAATGCCGCAGGAGCATGGCGTGCGCTTTGCCTTCAGCGTGGAAGAAGTGGTGGCGATGGGGCGTTTGCCGCATCCGCCGGATCCAGTGGTGGATGACGCCCAGGTGGAAGCGGCCATCGATGCCGCGGAACTGCAGGCGCTGCGCCTGCGCGAGGTGCAGCAGCTGTCCGGTGGCGAGTCCGCCCGGACCACGTTCGCGCGCGTGCTGGCGCAGGATACGCCGCTGCTGCTGCTCGATGAGCCGACCGCCGCGCTGGACCTGCGTCACCAGGAGCGCACATTGCGTAGCGTGCGTGCCTGCGCCGAGGCCGGTGCGTGCGTGATCGTGGTGCTGCACGATCTGAACCTGGCGGCTGGCTATGCCGACCGCATCGTGCTGCTGGAGCAGGGCAGGGTGGCCGCTGATGGTACGCCGCTGCAGGTGCTGACCGAAGACAACCTGCAGCGGGTCTACCAGCAGGATGTGGTGGTGCTGGAGCATCCGCGGCGCGGGGTACCGCTGGTGGTGGTGACCTGAGCGAAGGCCGTCAGGTTGCTCCGGGTATCATGGTTGCTTCGTTTTCTTCAATGGACTGATGCCATGTTCCGTACCGTCACGCGCAGCGTGCTGCTTGCCGCGATGGTTGCTTCGGTGTGCGCTGCCCATGCAGCGTCGACCTCCCAGGTTTCGCTGGCCAATGCGGCCGAGCACGCCTCGCTGATCGAGACCCGGCATGCCACTGGCGAGGGCGCTGCCGTCACCTCGATCAGGACGCAGTACTTCGCCAACGAGGAAATGTCGGTGAGCTGGGACGACCAACAGGTGCTGGTGCTGTGCAAGGAGGCGGCGTACCTGAAGATTCCTGCTGCCAAACTGGAGGGCGGTGCGCTGACCACCGAGCAGCGGCAGATGATCGTCTATCAGGCGCTGATGTCCGGCCTGGGGGCTGTCGCGGGCGTTGTCGGGCCGGCAGGCGAAGTGGTAGCCGTGGCCGATGACGGTAGCGAGACCCGCAGCGTTGGCGAAAACAGCTGGGCCTACGGTGTTGAGCGATACGAGGTGATCACCCAGTGGCTGCCGGACGGTGCACTTCGGGTCCGGACCCGCAAGACGGAAACCGTGAATACCACGCCTCCGGCTGGCCCGGACGATATGTTCAGCACCGAGGACGACCAGGCGGCACGCTTGTCCGAACTGGCGCCGGTGGGCAGCTGGACCGAAGTGGTGGTGCGCGGTGGCGCGCGCCAGCCGCATGTGGATACGGCGATGTCGCTGCAGGGCTGGATCTCGATGGGCGATGACCGGGCTGCGACGGTGGCCGAGGCGCGTAAGCTGCACGGCTGCAAGTAAAGGCCGCCAGGGGTCAGATCCCTTTGCCAGGGGCAAAGGGATCTGACCCCTATCATTGTCGGCCTCATCGTTCCATTCATGTGCGCAATATTCACTTGCGCGCCAGATTGGCAGGTCTAGAATGCGCCCCATGAACCGGATGCCGCTCCTGAAGTTTTTCACCCTGATCCGCGCAAGCGCGGAACGGGCGTGTCTGCCTGGAGCTCCACAGGGCCGCTGAAGCGGCTATCGCTGGATCATCCACAGAGCGCCCTTCGGGGCGCTCTTTTCGTTTCTGCAGTTTCATTTCCCTAACCCGACGTACCGCAAGGAGAACGTGCCATGCACCAGATCGCCGAGACCGAACGCTAGCCGCGCACCCTGTCGCCAACCGGGGTGCGCGGCCCCCGTAGTTGGCTTTGCAGGAACCTATCTCATGAACACCCAAGTCCTTTCCCGTCGTCGCAACCTTGGCATCATTGCCCACATCGACGCCGGCAAAACCACGTTGACCGAACGCCTGCTGTGGAAAAGCGGCGAAATCCATCGCGTCGGCGAAGTGCACGACGGCAATGCGACCACCGATTTCTCGGCAATCGAGCGCGAACGGGGCATCACCATCGGCGCGGCCGCCGTGCAGGCGCAGTGGGCACCGCGTGACCTGCCGCCGCATCGGCTGACCCTGATCGATACCCCTGGCCACATCGACTTCGCCATCGAAGTCGAACGTTCGCTGCGCGTGCTCGACGGCGCCGTGGCCGTGTTCTCGGCCGTGGATGGCGTGCAGCCGCAGTCCGAGACGGTGTGGCGCCAGGCGCGCCGTCATCGCGTGCCGCTGATCGCCTTCGTCAACAAGATGGACCGCGTCGGCGCGTCGTTCGAGCGCGTATTGGAGCAGCTTCAGGACAAGCTTCAGGCGCGGCCGTGGGCGCTGGGCGTGCCGTTGGGCAGCGAGAGCGACTTCAACGGCTGGGTCGACCTGATCGATGAGCGCGTGCTGCAGTGGCGCGACGGTGCGACGACCATCAGCCCGTGGGACGACGCGGCACGTATCCAGTGGCGAGCCCAGCGCGATGCTCTGGTCGAAGCCGTGGCCGATCATGACGAAGAACTGGCCGATGCCTGGCTGGAAGGTCGGGTGATCGATGCCGGGGCGCTGCGCGCGGCGATCCGCCGGGCGACGCTGGCGGGTGCGGGCGTGCCCGTGCTGGCCGGTGCTGCGTTCAAGGACAAGGGCATCGAGACGCTGCTGGATGCCGTGGTCGATTACCTGCCGTCGCCGCTGGATCGCCCTGCCGTCAGCGCCGAAAGCGATGAGGGCGAGGTGGTCTTGCCGCCCGATCCTGATGGCCCGCTGGCGGGGCTGCTGTTCAAGATTACCCACCAGCAGCACGGTGCACTGAGCTTCGTGCGGCTGTACTCGGGCACCTTGAAGGTGGGCGACGCGGTGGCCAGTTCGCAGCATCCGCAGGGACGGCGGGTCAGCCGGCTGGTGCGGGTGCAGGCCGACCAGACCCACGACATTGAACAGGCCGTGGCCGGTGACATCGTCGCGGTGCTGGGCTGGAAGGATGCGGTCAGCGGTGAAACGCTGAGCGGCCGTGCGCTGCCGTTGCGCCTGGAGAACATCCAGGCACAGGCGCCGGTGCTGGCCTGGCGGTTGGAACCGGCGCGTGCGGCCGACCTGATCCGGATGGCGCAGGGACTGGCGAGCCTGGCCCAGGAAGATCCGTCGTTCCGCGTTGAAACCGATCGCGATACGGCGGAGACCCTGGTCTGGGGTATGGGCGAACTGCACCTGGAAGTGATGGTCGAGCGCCTGCGCAGCGAGTGGAACGTCGACGTGGGCGTAGGTGCGCCGCGCGTGGCCTACCAGGAGACGCCGATGCGCGCGATGACGGGTGTCGTCGGGCGGCTGGTCAAGCAGACCGGTGGCCAGGGCCAGTTCGCGCACGTGGTGCTGGACGTGGCGCCGCGTGAGGACGACCAGGTGGTGTTCAACGACCGCATCGTCGGTGGCGTGGTGCCGCGCAGCTTCATCGCGGCGGTGGAGAAGGGCGTGCGTGCCGCACTGTCGGAAGGGCCGCAGGGTCATCCGGTGGTCGGTATCGAGGTCAGTCTTGTCGATGGCCAGACCCATGCCAAGGACTCGTCGGAGATGGCGTTCCATCGCGCAGGCGCCGAGGCGATCAAGGCAGCGCTGGCCGAGGGTGGCACGCAGCTGCTGGAGCCGGTGATGGCGGTGACGGTGCATTCGCCGTCGACATCGGTGGGTGACGTGGTGGGCGACCTCAACCGGCGCCATGGCCGCATCGCCCGCATCGACGACCAGGACGGTCGGGCCGAGGTCAGTGGCTTTGCGCCGCTGGCGCAGCTGGTGGGGTACACCACTGCGCTGCGGTCGCTCAGCCAGGGACGGGCCAGCAGCGAAGCGCACCTGCACGGCTATGAACCGGTACGCGCTGCATGAGGAAGGCGAGGGGAGCCCGTTCGCGGGCTCCCACTTTTTTGTTCGGGTTTCCGCATCCACGCATGGCGTGGATCTAGCGGGTGACCGGGTCGCGAGCTCTGCAGTAGATCCACGCCATGCGTGGATGGATCTGCACCGACACGGCAACATTGGCGCTGCATCGCAACAAAACTGCAGAAAAAGCTGGATTAAAGTGATGCCTCACGATAAATTGCGCCCCCCGTTGCTCGCCGCCGCCCGCACCCCTCTCATGCGTGATGACAAAGACCCCGGAACCCTGGAGCTGACCCTGCCGCGCAAGCGCGGCCGTCCGCCCAAGTTCGGGTACGCGATGAGCGATGCGCAGCGCGCCGCGCGTTATCGCGCGCGCCGGTCAGGGCAGGCCAACCATGCCGACGTGCGTTCCTGCAGCGATATGGTGCTGCTGGACAAGATCCGTGCCGCGGTGAGCGCGCGCGACACCGAGCTGGCCGGGTTCCTGGTGCACGTGCTCTGGCAGCGCTACCCCTTGCAGCTGAAATAGGCCGTCGGTGGGGTGGCCGTTGTCATCGAGCTTGTTGATAATGCGGGATTCAGGTTGTTCCCGCTGGCGTGCCCGGGATGGCAGGCGCGCATGATTGAACGGTTCCCAAGATGACCACCACCAGCGACACCACCACCGAAGCGGCGCCGAGCGGCGCTCCCCTGTTCTATACCCGTCCGGTGCCGCTGCAGGCCGATGTGCACGCCGATCTGCGCATCCTGCCGGGCAGGCTCGAGTTTGCGGCCGGCAACAACGCCATTCCGCTGGTGCTGGGCGAGTTCTCGCTGGCCCTGCACCACTTCCCGATTCTGTTCGCTGGCCCGACCGCCGTGCCGATGGCGGCCGTCGGTGTGTCCGACCAGAACCTGTTCATCAAGGACGGCCTGTGGGAAGACGAGGCCTACATTCCGGCCTACCTGCGTCGCCACCCCTTCATTTTCATCGACACCGGTGCGGACAACGACTTCCTGCTGGGCATCGACGAAGAGAGCTCGCGCGTGGTCAAGGGGGGTGACGAAGGCCAGCCGCTGTTCGTGGACGGCAAGGCCACCGACATGGTGCAGCAGGCGCTGGAGTTCTGCGGCCAGTACACCCGTGAGCACGAACAGACCCAGGCCTTCTCCAAGGCCCTGATCGACAACGGCCTGCTGGTCGAGCGCAACGCCACCGTGCGCACTCCGGATGGCCGCGAGTTCAACCTCAATGGCTTCCTGGTGGTGGACGTTGAGAAGTTCGTGGCGTTGCCGGAAGCGACCGTGGTCGAGTGGCACCGCAGCGGCTGGTTGGCGCTGATCCATCAGCACCTGATGTCGCTGGGGCGATTCAACGACCTGACCCGTCGCCAGGTCGAGCGCCTGGCGGCCTGATCAGCTTGAAGGCACGGCTTCCGCCTTGCGGGAGCCGTGCCACTGCTGCAATCCCTGCAGCAGTCGCCATGCCTCGACCCAGTCGGGCGTGGCCTGCTGCCCCAACTCCCACAGGGCGGCCGCGGTGCCGGCCTGGTCGATTGCCCGGCACATCTGCAACGTGCCCTGCAGGCGGTGCGCATGATGGCGCAATGTCGCGGCATCGGCGTCCTGCAGGGACTGTTCGATCCCGGCCAGCTCATGGGCGATATCCGCAGCGAAATCCGGGTCGGCGCCCGGCGCGTTACAAGGCGCGGCAGCGTGCGCCGAAGGCGGAAGGCCCAGCGCCTGCAGCAAGTCTGCCACCTGCAGCGGCTTGACCAGGACGGCGTCGAATCCGGCCCGGCGACAGCGCGCCACGTGCCGGCGCCCCATGCGGGCGGACAGGGCAATCACTCGCAGGGGCGCCTTTGCCCGCGCGCGCAGCTGCTGTGCCAAGCCGTAGCCGTCCCGGCCGTGGAGCCCGATATCCAGCACCACCGTGCCGCGCGGTCGCAGCGCCTGTTCGGCCAACGCGGTTTCCGCATCGGCAACCGCGCACACATCGGCACCCAGCCGACGCAGTTGCTCTGCCACGACGCGCCGGCTGAGTGCATGGTCCTCGACCAGGAGCAGCTCTGTGCCCGTCAACGGCGCCTGCTGCGGGCGCTCGATGGGGGGCGGATCGCGAGGGACAGCGCGGACCGGCAGTCGCAGGGTGAAGCGACTGCCGCGCCCATGTACGCTGTACGCGGCCAGGTTGCCGCCCATGGCAATGGCCAGCTCGCGCGCAATCGTCAGGCCCAGGCCAGTGCCGCCGTGCTTCTGGCCATCCTCCCCCTGCTGGAACGGGCGGAACAGTAGCGGCAGTTGCGCGGGGGCGATACCGATGCCGCTGTCGATCACATCCAGCAACAGCTCCCTGGCAGACGGGATGGGTGACAGCTGCAGGCGCACTTCGATGCCACCGGCATCAGTGAACTTCAACGCGTTGCCCAGCAGGTTGTCGACAATCTGGCGCAGCCCGTCAGCATCGAGTGCGACCGTCGGCGCGGGGTCGGGCGTGCAATCAAGCTTGAGGGACAATCCCCTGCGCAGCGCCTCCGGCCGGATCGCGTCCAGTGCATGGGCACAGAGCTGGCCGACGTCGCAAGGTACGACGTAGGGCCTGAAGCTGCCGCTGGCCAGACGCGAGAACGCGAGCGAGCGGTCGAGCAGCCTGCGCAGCGCGTGGCCGGCGGCACGCGCGGCCGCGAGCAGGTCGTGCTCTCTCCTGGACAGGCGCGACTGGCTCAGCAGGTCGATCGAAGCCAGTATCGTCTGCGCGGAATTGCGCACTTCGTGGCTGATCATTCCTGCCGCGCGCCCAAGGCGTTGTTCCGTGCGACCGATTCGCCAACGTAGTGCCTGCCAGAACATGGTCAGGCCGATGAGTATTGCGGCCACATACAGCAGCCAGGGCAGGTGCAGGGCGCGCACCCGGTCAAGCGCGTTCTCGACGGGGGCGGGCAGCATCTGCTGCGCCCACAATGCCAGCAGGCCCGCGTGCTCTTCGAGCGTGATGTCGTGCAGTGCCTGGTCGATGCGCGTCAGCAGCTGCTGGTCCTCGCGGCGCACGAGCAGGTGCAGATCGGTGGAGAAGTCGCTCTCGAACGGATGAAGCTGCAGTTTGCCCGCGAAGTGCCGCCGGATCATCGCGTGCAGTGTAGCTTCCAGGCCGATCGCAGCATCGGCGATGCCGTTGTCCACGGCGGCCAGGGCTGCATGCCGATCGGGCAAGTGCAGCAGGCGGACCTGCGGATGGTGGGTTGCCAGCCAGCTGGCATAAGGGCCGCCGCGAATCACGGCCAGCACCTGCGCCTTCACGCTGCCGACGTCACGTGGCGCGTGCTCGCCTTTACGCACGGCCAGGACCGTCTTGCCGCCATCGAAGGCGCCGGATGCCATCAGGCCGGGGCAGGGCCGTGGGCGATGCGCCGGGCCGCCCATCACCAGCACCAGATCGGCCTCGTGCCGGCAGACGGCAGTGACCGCTGCCCTCGTGCTGGTGTAGGCGATGTCACGGAAGCGCAGTCCGGAATGGTCAGCCACGAGCTGCGCATAGCCGTGGGCGAGGGTCGGGAGCGGGATCGAGTCCGCCAGTGGTGCAGGCAGCGGGCGCAATGATGGCGCGGTGGCGACCCGCACTTCGCGACCCGCCGGCCACGCCTGCAGATGTGCATCCTCGGCCGAGGCTGCTGGCAGCAGGATCAGGACCATCAACGAGGTGACAAAGGTATGCAACCGGAGGCGAAGACGGCGCCTCATCGGAGGTTCCGCTGCTCTCGCAGTGCATAGATCTCCACGTCATTGCGCAGCCCGAGCTTGCGCAGGGCGGCCACCTTCTGGGTGCTGACCGTCTTGACGCTGCGGTGGCGGCGCAATGCGATCTCCGACACGGTCAGGCCGGACAGGAGCAGGTCCAGCACTTCGCGTTCATTGCGACTGAGTTCGTCGCGGCAGGCCGGGACCAGGCAATCGGCCGGCAGGCGGCACAATCCCTGCGATACACGCACGATGGCCTCGGACAGCATCTCCAGCGGCTCGGATTTGCTGACAATGCCGCTGATGCCGGCTGCCAGAAGGTGGTCCACGCGGGTTGTTGGCGTCAGCGTGGCGAAGGCCAGCAGGGGCACATGAGGAAAGCGCTCCCGCAGCAAGGGAACCAGCTCATCACTGCTGCGGTCGCCAGGCGCCAGGGTGAGATCGATGATGGCGACATCCACTCCCAGCTTGCGCAGGCAGCCGATGAACGCGTCGCTGTGGGTGTGGCTGGCGACAATGTTGAAGCGGACATCGCGGCCCAGGTGCAAGGCGGTGCCGCGGCGGACGACTTCGTGATCGTCTAGCAGTGCGAGCCGCAGACGGCGCGGTGCAGGGTATCCATTCATGCGCTGGGAGGTGATCGGCGCCCGGGAGGGCGTGGCGACCATTCTGGCGCTGCTGCCGCGCCGGGCACCGAATTTGCTGGATTTTTGCGATTATTCCTAAGAGTCAATGTGCGCGAACCATCAATCCAGGGGTGTTAATTGATGTAATGGATCGCCACGCCCGAATCCAGGCCCTTCAGAAGTTGGCGGGCGATGCCGCCCAGCGCAAAGGGTCGTGGCGTGTCATCGGACCGACTGCGGCACGCGTCTGAGCTTGCGGGTGTCATAACCCATGGCCGCAATCCGTGCGACCGCCTGCTCATAGTCATGCTCGGACACCTGTGGTGTGCGGGCCATGTACCAGACGTAGTCGCGCTTGCTGCGCGCCACGATGGTCTGGCGGTAGCTCTCGTCGAGCCAGGCAATCACGTATTCGGCCTGGATTGGCCAGATGAACTGCATGCCCCAGATCGCGCCATTGCCTTCCTTCTCCACACGACCGATGGGATGCATCGACTTCTGCGGCGCATCGAAGCTGCCCTTGCGGTAGGTGAAGGTGGTCTGGATGCGCCCGTCGGGACGAAGTGCGTAACTCTCCACCGCGTCGAAGGCCTCGCGTTCGGGGCGCGACGGGATATGCGCGATCACATACCAATCGCCCATGAAGCGCGGCACATCCACGGATGGCGGGCGCGGCAGCGGGCGGGTGTCGCTGGAACTGCAGCCGGAACCGAACAGGCCGACCGCGATCAGGGGAAGCAGCGAGAACATGCGCATGTTGCACCTCAGCGGGGTCGGAACAGATAGTGGGCCACCAGCCACTGCTGGCCGTCGTCATAGCCAAACAACTCGGCACAGGCCATCCAGAACATCCGCCAGCGCTGCCACCAGACCTTCGCTGCAGCCTGGCCATAGGTTGCGATCAACACCGGCATCACCTGGTGGCGGGCCGCATCCTGGTTGGCCAGCCAGTGGTCGGCGGTGCGCTGGTAGTGGGTGCCGTCCAGCAGCCAGCGCTGGTCGAGCCGCAGGTCGCGCTGGAAATGCAGCAGGGTGTCAGCTGCCGGCATCAGCCCGCCGGTGAAGAAGTGCCGCCCCATCCAGTTGTCGCCGCCGTCTGTCTCGAACGGATACATCAATGTGCGATGGGCGAAGATGTGCACGAACAGCGCGCCGTCCGGCTTCAGCCACCGAGCGATGCCCGCCAGCAGGCGCTCGTAGTTGCGCACGTGTTCGAACATCTCCACCGACACGCAGCGGTCGAAGCGTGCCGCAGGCAGCTCAAGCTGGTTGACATCGCGGGTGATCACCTCGACGTTGTGCAGCCCCCTGGCTTCACACTGCGCCATGATGTGCTGGCGTTGGCTGTGCGAATTGGAAACGGCGGTGATGCTGGCCTGCGGGTAGCGTTCTGCCATCCACAGGGTCAGTGAGCCCCAGCCGCATCCCAGTTCGAGAATCTGCTGGCCATCGGCCAGGCCTGCGCGCTGGCCGTACAGTTCCAGCATCGCGTCCTCGGCTTGGTCCAGCGTTTCGCGCCCGGTGGGGTAGTAGCAGCTGCTGTACTTCAGTCGCTTGCCCAGGCAGGCCTGGAAAAAGGCAGCTGGCACTTCATAGTGCTGTCGGTTGGCTGCGTCGGTGTGCAATGCGAGTGGGCTGTCGGCCAGCTCGGCGATGCGCCGGCTGAAGCGCGCCGACTGGCCTTCGATGCCACCCTCGCTTTCCTCATGCAGGCGTTGCGCGCACAAGCGGCGGATGCCCGCACGTAGCGCCGCATCGGGGACCAGCCCGCGTTCGGCCCAGGCGATCAGCCCGGTTTCCGCATCTTCGGCTGGGTTCAGTGACGGGATCGCGCTCATGCGGAATGCTCCTTGGAAGAACGGGGAAACCAGGGAAAGAACATCGGTGTACTGCGCTGGTAGGCGCGATAGTCGTCGCCGCGGCTGCGCAGCGCCTGTTTCTCGGTGAATGGGATGCCGCTGAGGTAGCGCAGGAACACGTACATCAGCAATGGGCCGGCCCACGCCAGCCACCACAGTGGCGAACCGACGGCGAGCAGCACATAAGTGAACCAGTGCAGCCACTCGAAGAAGTAGTTGGGGTGGCGGGAATAGCGCCAGAGCCCTTCGCGGCAGGTGCGGCCCTTGTTTGCCCGGTCGGCGCGGAACCGGGCCAGCTGCCGGTCGGCCAGTGCTTCGCCGCCGACGCTCAGCAGCCACACCAGCGCGGCGGCCACGGCCCACCACGTCATGCGGCTGCTCGGGTTGGCAGCCACTGCGACAAAGGGCAGGGCAAACAGCAGCACCAGCAATGCCTGCGCCATGAAGAAGCCAAAGATCTTGCCCTGGTGGCCCTGCCAGTGTTCGCGCAGATAGCGGTAGCGCCCGTCTTCCGGTTCGCTACGGACCCGGTGCCAGAGGTGCAGGGCCAAACGGCTGCCCCAGAGGCCGCCGAGCACGCCCAGCGCGATCCGCGGCACCGTCGCGCCGTCGCCAAGCAGCGCCAGCAACAGGGCCGATGCACCGACGCCCTTGGCCCAGAGCACATCGACCACGCCGATGTTCTGGTGGCGGCGCTGCCAGGCCCAGCCCCAACTCATCATCAGCAAGGTGTACAGCAGGACCCACAGGAGATGATTCATGAAGGAACTCCAGCCAGGGGCGGCGAGCTGGCTCGTGAGCCGCGACGGGCGCAGTGGCACAGCAGTGAAAGCGCGATGCACCAGCCCGCACCCAGTACCAGCAGGCCCTGCCATGCCGGCACAGCGAACCGCACTGCATCAAAGCCACGTGCCGCGGACAGATAGGCCAGCGGTGCCAGCAGCAGCCCGAACAGCGCCGGCAGGGCACGGTGGCGCAGCAGGAAGCGCATCGAGGTGGTCAGCGTCATCGCGAACGCGGCCCACAGCGCCATGATCCACGGCGGAGGCGCCCAGGCGAGCGGGGCGGCGGCGTAACGAACGGTGCCGGTCGCAGCGGCGCTGGCATCGACCAGCCAGGCGCAGGCCAGCGCCAGCACCATCAACCGAAGGTCCAGCCGTGGTTGCGGCGACGTCAGCAGCTGGCTGCCGATGTAGAGAGAGGCTGCCAGCAACGCCGGCCACTGCCAACCGCGCCCAGCGCCGGCCACGGCGCACAGCCAGACCAGCTGGTTGCCAAGCAGATTGGCCCAGAACCGGCGCATCTCAACTGCCCTGGCCCGATGAGGCGCCCGGGCGATGCCCCGGGCGCGCCATCAGCAGATGGGAGACCCCGATCGAGCGCTCCAGGAAGCCGCCCTCGCAATAGGCCAGGTAGAAATCCCACAGGCGGCAGAAGCGCGTATCGAAGCCCTGCGCCTGCACGTCGGGCAACCGGACGAGGAAGCGCTGGCGCCAGGCGCGCAGGGTCAGCGCGTAGGAGTGGCCGAAGTCCTGCTGGGCGATCAGCTGCAGGTCGCTGGACCGCGTTTTGGCGGCCATGATCGCGTTGATCGACGGAATGAAGCTGCCGGGGAACACGTAGCGCTTGATGTAGTCGACGCTGCGCCGGGCCTGCTCGTAGCGATGGTCCTCGATGGTGATGGCCTGCAGCAGGGCAACGCCATCAGGCTTCAACAGGCGCTGCAACGTCGCCATGTAGGTGTCCAGGTATTCGGCGCCGATGGCCTCGATCATCTCGATCGACACCAGCTTGTCGAACTGGCCCTGCAGGTCGCGGTAGTCCTGCATCAGCAGCGTGACCTGGCCTTGCAGGCCTGCGGCGCGCACGCGCTCTGCCGCCAGCGCATGCTGTTCTGCGGAGATGGTGGTGGTGGTGACGTGGCAGCCGTAGTGCTGCGCGGCGTGCAGCGCAAAACCACCCCAGCCGGTGCCGATCTCCACCACGCGGTCGCCCGGTTTGAGCTTCAGCTGCTGGCAGATGCGGTCCAGCTTGCGCCGGGAGGCGGATTCCAGCGACTCGTCTTCTTTGTCGAACAGGGCTGAGGAATACATCAGGTCCGGCGACAGGAACAGGGCAAAGAAGTCGTTGCCCAGGTCATAGTGCGCGGCTATGTTGCGGCGGCTGCCCTCGCGGCTGTTGCGGCGCAGGCGGTTCCAGCCCCGCAACAGCCAGCCGCCCAGGCGGGCCGGGCCACGCTCCATGCCGTCGAGCAGGTCGCGATTGCGTACCAGCAGCCGAATCAGCGCCACCAGGTCATCGCAGTGCCATTCGCCCTGTATGTAGCTTTCACCTGCACCCACACTGCCTTGCGCTGCAACCTTGCGGTAGAACGCCGGGTCATCGATGGTGACGGTGACATGCAGTTCGCCATTCGCATCGCCCAGCCAGACTTCGCCGAGTGCATCACGCACGCACAGGCGGCCGTCGCGCATGGGGGCAAGCTGGGCCAGCAGGCGGCGGCGCAGGAATGCATCCAGGGCGCCGGGACGTGGCAAGGCGACCAGGGGAGTCATCGAATTCATCGTGGTTTCTCGGCAAGAGCAGGGTGGTCGTGCACGGGGTTGCGCTTCAGCCACAGCCGCAGCGCGTGCCAGTGGATGGCGGCCACCACCTGCGTGGTCATCAGGGGGTAGCAGGCCAGTACCCGGGCCAGCCCAGGGCCGTCCAGCACCCTTCGCTGCATGGACTGGGTGGCGTCGAACTGCCGAACGCCGTCGCGCCAGACCTGCATGTGCACGCGAAGATCATCACCAGGTGCGTTGAACCGCCAGTCGTAGCGGCAGTCCATCGGCATGAAGGGTGAGACGTGAAAGGATTTGTCGAATGTCCAGCGCAGTGATGCCCCGTCGCCGGTGGCCGCAGCTACCGGCAGCACATAGGCGTGCCGCTCCTTCCACGGGGTATTGGTGATCTCGGCGACGATGCAGTCCAAGGTGTTGCCATCGGCCCGGTAGCAGTAGTAGAAGCTGACCGGATTGAATACGTGCCCGGCGAAGCGAAGATGGGTGAGCAGGCGCACCGGGCCGGTGGGCCGATAACCCAGGGTAGCCGCGGCATGGTCGCGCACCGCATCGGCCAGTGGTTGCGCAGGGTTGCCGAAGTAGTCACTGCGGCGGAACTCGGCCAGGTTGCGGCGATTGACCGACCACAGCCAGCGCCCGGCGAACACGGTCTCCAGCTCGTCCAGATCGAGCAGCAGCTGCGCGACCGGATAGCGGAACGCGTGGGGCTGCGGATGATGCCGTCGGTGCATCACCTGCCCGAAGTAGAGTGCGCTGGCACTCACGCTGCCACCTCGCCGGGTGCGATGGTGTCGCGGTGCGGGGTGCACTCGCGCATCGCGTCCACCACGCGGCGGGCGCTGCGGATGCCGTCTTCGTGGAAACCCCAGCCCCAGTACGCGCCCGCGAACCAGGTGCGGCGGCGGCCCTGCAGCTCAGCCCAGCGCTGTTGCGCGCGTACCGCTGCGTGGTCGTGGACCGGATGGGCATAGTGCAGCCTGCGCAGCACCTTGGCCGGATCGATCGCCTCGCTGCGGTTGAGGGTCGCGACCAGCGGGGTGTCACCGGGCAGGCCCTGCAGAAGGTTCATGCAATAGCTTACCGTACAGGGCGCGCCTGGCTCCTTGGGAACGTGTGCATTCCATGCGGCCCATGCCTTGCGGTTGCGCGGCAGCAGCGATGCGTCGGTATGCAGTACTGCTTCGTTGGCCTGGTAGCGGATGGCGCCGAGCACGTCGCGTTCGACCGGATCGGCGTCACGCAGCAGGGCCAGCGCCTGGTCGCTGTGGCACGCCAGGATGACCTCGTCAAAGCCCTCCACGCCGGCCGCGCTGTGCACGCGCGCGCCCCACGGCATGCGCTCGACCGAATGGACCGGACATTCCAGCCGCTCGCGTACCCGCCAGCGGGCACGCAGGGCATCGACATAGCGTGCCGAGCCACCGCTGACTACCCGCCAAGGTGCGCGCCCGGTCATCTGCAGCATCTGGTGGTTGGCCATGAACTGGGCCAGGTAGCGGGCCGGGAACTGCATGACCGTGTCGGTCGGTGACGACCACAGCGCTGAAGCCATCGGCAGCAGGTGCTCGTCGATGAACGCCGCACCGTAGCGCTGGCTGTGCAGGTACTGGCCCAGTGTCGGGCCTTCGCCTTCGGCAAGCAGCAGCGGTGCATCCCGGTAGAACCGGCGCAGGTCGGCCAGCATTCCCCAGAAGCGTGGCGAAACCAGGTTGCGACGCTGGCAGAACAGGCCATCCAGCGACGTGGCGTTGTACTCGACGCCACTGCGCTCGCTGTGCATTGAGAAGCTCATGGTGGTCGGCTGCGAGGCCACGCCCAGTTCTTCAAATAGTGCCGTCAGCAGCGGGTAGTGCAGGGGGTTGAAGACGATGAAACCGGTATCCACCGCCATGCGCGTGCCGTCCACCTGCACTTCATGGGTGTGGGTATGCCCGCCCAGGTAATCGTTGGCCTCGAACAGCGTCACTTCGTGTTCGCCGTCCAGCCACCAGGCGCTGGCCAGGCCAGCGATGCCGGAGCCGATGATCGCGATGCGCATGTCAGTACCTCGCCTTGGCCAGTACCCACTCGGGGATGGGCTTGAGCCCCCTCACCAGGCCGAAGGCCGCCATTGCGCGCAGCCCGTACCAGGTCAGGTCGATCTCCCACCAGCGGAACCCCTGGCGGACGGTGCCAGGAAAGAAATGGTGGTTGTTGTGCCAGCCTTCGCCGAAGGTAAGCAGCGCCAGCCAGAGGTTGTTGCGGCTGTCGTCACGGGTCTCGAAGCGCCGCCGGCCAAAACGATGGGCCAGTGAGTTGATGGTGACGGTGGCGTGGAACAACACCACGGTGGAAATGAAGAAGCCCCACACCAGCAACTGCGGGCCAGAGGTGTGCAGTCCGGGCGCCCAGCGCTCCAGGCCGGCGCCGAGTGCGTACAGCGCAGCAGCCAGCAGTACCGGTACCGCCGTATCAAAGCGGTCCAGCCAGCGCAGCTCGGGGAAGCGCGCCAAGTCAGGCACGCGCGATAGATCCGTGGCGAATGCCTCACGGGTCAGGAACCAGCCCATGTGGCTGCGCCAGAAGCCGCCTTCGCGCGGCGAGTGCGGGTCCAGCGGTTGGTCGGCGTGCCGATGGTGATGGCGATGGTGGGCGGCCCACCACAGCGGCCCACGTTGCACGCTGGACGCGCCGATCACCGCGAACACGAACTGCACCGTTCGCGATGCCTGGAACGTCCGGTGCGAGAAGTAGCGGTGGTAAAAGGCGGTGATCGCAAACATGCGCACTGCGTAGAGGGCTGCGGCGACGATCACTGCGGTCCACGAGATACCTACCCAGATCACCGCGATGCAGGCCAGGTGCATCAACGCGAACGGTACGGCGCGCAGCCAGTCGATGCGTCCGGGCTCGCCAGCGGCGTGGTCTGCAGCGCTGCCGGTGTCGACCCAGCGCTTCAGGGTGCGCAGCAGGCGCCAAGGTCGGCGGGGGAGGGGCGCTACAGAGGCCATGGCGGATCTCGGCGGGTGTCGTGTCTTCCTCTACGCAGCAGTGCGCGCAATGGATGCGGCCGGCTGTGGAGAATTTCGGCTTCACTTGGGCATCACGCTGCAGCGCCCCACCAGGGGTTGCGTCCAGGCCTGTTGCCATTCGCTGGCGGACCGCTCGGCAACCGGCGAGCTGAAGCGCACCGTGACCTGTGGGTAGGTGCCGCGGGCATCGCGCAGGTTGCTGGTGCCGCGGAACTCCAGCAGGCGGCGGTCGGCGCTGGCATAGACCAGCGACAGGCGCGGTGCGATGCCGCCGTACCAGGTGTCCAGACTGGCCTCGATGGCCTGGGCGTCGATGCCCTGCCACCGAACGGGTTCGGTGCGCCGCACCTGCACCGGGAAGAAGCGCTGCCGCCCCGGCACCAGGAAGGGCAGGCTGATGCGTTCACCTCGCATCAGCGCTGGCCAATGCTGACGCACCGCGGCGTCGAAGCCCGTGTCGATCACCGCATCCGGCGCCAGCTCAAGCCGACGCTGACGCAGCTCGCTGGCGGCATCTTCTTTCCAGGCGATGGACACCGATTCGCCACTGGCGTCGACTTCAGCGGTTTGCCCGCTACGGCTGTCCTGCAGCGAATAACCCCGGGCCTGCGGGCGCGCGCTGGCCGGCAGATGCTTGCGGGCGAAGGGGCGGCCATCAGGGCACTGATAGAGCACCCAGCGTTCGGCACCCTCCGATGGGCCGCGCCGCCAGTGCACTTCACGATAGAGCAGGTCGCCCTGCGCCGAGGTGGCCACGCCCTCGTTGCGCAGCCAGGGCGCCGCCAGCGCGGCATGGGGCAGGCATAGCAGCAGCCAGGCAGTGCGCATGGTATTCGTCCGGTAGGGAGGCTCAGGTCATACGGTGGCCGTGGCTGCTTGGATGCGCAGTGCCTGCTGCATCCAATGGCCACCCCTGCGCGTAGAGAGGACAGACCTTCACCTGCCCGCCGCTCACGCAGATGTACCCTGACGCCGCCAGCACCCTCCTCAACTTCGATACCGCACGCACCGTGTCCAGTTCCCAGCAGCCGAGCAGCGAGCCGACGAACTGGGCCGATGACATGGACAGTGTGGCGCGGCTGCGCGACCGCGACTGCTTCATGCGGATCTATGACTACTTCATGCCGAGGCTGTGCGTGTATCTGCGTGGCCTGGGGGCACCCGACGCCGTGGCCGAGGAAATGGCGCAGGAGTGCCTGCTGCGCCTGTGGTTGCGGGCGGCCGAGTATGATGCGGCCCAGGGCGCGCTGAGTACCTGGCTGTACCGGATCGCGCGAAACCTGCAGATCGACCGCATCCGTCGCGAGCGCAGCTGGATGCAGGTGCAGGCAGCGGTGGAAGACGCCGCGGCCGTGGACGTGATCGAGCGCAGCAGTGCCGAGCAGTTCGCCGACCAGGCGCGCCTTCGCCAGCGCGTCAACGAGCTGCCCGCCGTGCAGGCGAGGCTGGTGCGGATGTCCTATTTCGAGGCGAAGAGCCACAGTGAGATTGCCCAGGCGCTGGGCATGCCGCTGGGGACGGTAAAGTCACACCTGCGACGTGCGTTCCTGCAACTGCAGGCCAAAGTGGGAGGTGCGCTGTGAATCCGCACCACCACCTGCACGAATCCACGCTGATGAGCTATGCCGCCGGCGCGCTGCCGGCGCCGTTGAGCATCGTGGCCGGTGCCCACCTCGAGCAGTGCCCCCACTGCCGCCAGCGCCTGCGCGATGCCGAGGCAATCGGCTCGGTGTTGCTGGAGCAGACCCAACCGCCCGCTGCCGACGGGCGTCGCGAGCAGTTGCGCGAGGCCATGCAGATGCAGCTGGCCTCGGAGGCGCCGAGCGCCATCGCCGGAACCAGGCGCCCTGTGCCGAGGGAGCGGCCAGAGGCCGACCCCGACCACCTTCCTGCATCACTGCACCCGTACTTCGGCGCATCGCTCAGCGAGCTGCGTTGGCGCTGGATGGCGCCCGGCGTGCATTGCATCCGTGCCGAGCAGATGCCCTCGCTGATCATGCTGAAGATTGCCCCGGGCAAGTGCCTGCCCATGCACAGCCATGGCCGCAGCGAACTGACCCAGATCCTGCGGGGTTCGTACAATGACGCGCTGGGGTTGTTCGCACCGGGTGACGTGGCAGATCTGGACGAAGACGTGGAGCATCAACCGGTGACCGCGCCGGGTGTCCCCTGCATCTGCGTGTCAGCGCTGGATGCGCCGCTGGTGTTCAGTGGCTGGCTGGCGCGGAAGATCCAGCGTTTCGTGAAACTCTAGCGGGGATGACGATGGCCGGGACGGGCGCATTACGGATTCTGTTGACCGGTGCCGCAGGCCTGGTCGGGCAAGGTGTGGCGCTGGCCTGCCAACGCTCACCACAGGTGTCCGGCCTGACAGCGCTGGTCCGCCATCCGGGAAGTCTGAGCGGCGCCGGCAGCGAACTGATCGTTCCGGACTTCCTGCGTATCCAGGACCGGTCGGATGAACTGGCCGGGTTCGATGCCTGCTTCTACTGTGCCGGGGCGCCACCGGTTGGAACGGCAGAGGCCGAGTACCGACGCGTGACCCTGGACACCACTCTGGCGGTGGCCCTTGCCTGGGCGGCTGCGAATCCCGAAGGGTGCTTTCTGTATGTATCCGGTGCCGGCGCGGACCCTCGGAGCCGGCTGATGCCGTTGAGGATCAAGGGCGAGACCGAAGTCGCATTGCAGAGCCTGCCGGTGCGCACCGTGATGCTGCGCCCGGGCGGTGTCAGGCCGGTCCCGGGCACCGGCACCCGTCATGCCCTGTTGAAGCCCCTTTACTGGGGCGGTGCGCCATTGATGAAACTGGCCGGTGCGGTTGCACCTTCGTTGGTGACGAGCAACTTGGCACTGGGCCAAGCGATGATTGCCTTGGCCGTCAGGGAGCATCCACCGGCGACGGTGGAGTGCGCGGACATCAACCGGATCGCGGCCGGCGGGCGCGATCCGGCGTCCTGACCTCAGTGTGGCGCTGCCTCCAGCGCGGTGCGCACGGCCGCCGCCAGATCGCTTCGGGTGAACGGCTTTGGCAGCAGCGCAACGGCCCGCCCTTGGCTGCCCACCTGGTCGTGGTCACGGGGATAGCCCGACGTGAACAGCACGGCGACCTCCGGCCAGCGTTCACGGACTTCCCGCACCAGCTCCCATCCCGACATGCCGGGCATCACCACGTCCGAGAACAGCAGGTCCACCCTGGTATCCGGGCGTTCCAGCAGCCGCAGTGCGGAAGGGCCGTCGTGGGCTTCCAATACCCGGTAGCCCAGCAGCCGCAGTGCATCCACCGTGTGGGCGCGGACATCGTCGTTGTCCTCGGTCACCAGGATGGTTTCCTCGCGCGGCGAATAGCCTGCCAGGCCGGTCTGCGGAGTGCGCGCCTCGCTGGGCAACGGCAGCAGTGAACGCGGGAACATCATGGTGATGCTGGTGCCGCCGCCTTCCACCGAATCGATCAGCACGTGGCCGCCTGACTGCTTGACGAACCCGTGCACCATCGACAGGCCCAGGCCGGTGCCACGGCCAACCTGCTTGGTGGTGAAGAAGGGTTCGAAGACCCGGGCGAGCGTCGCCGCATCCATGCCGTGGCCGTTGTCGCGCACCCGCAGCATCACGTACTCGCCCGGCGTTGCATCCGGGAACAGCGCGGCATAGTCGTGGTCCAGATGGCTGTTGTCGACTTCAATCACCAGCCGCCCGCCATGCGGCATCGCATCGCGGGCGTTGACCGCCAGGTTCAGTACGGAGGCCTCCAGTTGGCTGATGTCGATCTCCACGCACCAGATGTCCTCCGCGCTGCGGATCTCCAGCTGCACCAGTTCACCCAGTGCACGCTGCAGCATGTCGTGCATGTCCAGCAGGCGGACATTGAGGTCAGCGGCCTGGCTGCGCAGCGGCTGGCGGCGGGCAAACGCCAGCAGGCGCTGGGTCAGGCTGGCGGCACGGCCCACCCCCTTCAGCGCATTGTCCAGCGCACGGCCCACCAGCGCACCGGCCTCGCCAGCCCTTTCACTGAGCAGCATGGCGTGCTCGACATTGCCGGAAATGACGGTCAGGATGTTGTTGAAATCATGCGCGATGCCGCCGGTGAGCTGACCGACCGCCTCGATCTTCTGTGACTGGCGCAGCGCGTGCTCGGCCTGCAGGCGTGCGGTGGTTTCGACGGCCTCGGAGACAACGGCGGTGACCGCCCCTTCGGCGTCGAGCAGCGGACGGAACGAGAAGTCGAAGCTGCGGCGGCCGGTCGGAAGCTCCAGCTCCAGCGCATGCAGTGAACTGCGGCCCTGCGCTGCGTCTCCGACGGCGCGGTCGATCGCTGCGCCCATGCCCTCGGTGGTGGCGAACCAGACCGATTCGGCGAAGTGCTGGCCAACAATGTCCTTCTTGTCTGCAAGTACAGCGGCCAAGGAAGCGTCATTGGCATCGACCACGCATCCGCGCAGATCCAGCAGCACCTGATGCTGGAAGCTGGACTCGAAGATCGCCTGCAGGCGGCGCTTGCTGGCGCGCAGCTCGGCCGTGCGCGCCTGCACCTGCTGCTCGAGCAGCTGGTTGTCCTCACGCAGGGCCAGCTCGGCCTGCTTCAGCAGCGAGATGTCGCTGCCCAGGCAGATGTAGCCGGCCACGCTGCCATCGGCGGCATGCTCCGGCACGCAGTCCATCTGTACGAAACGCGACTCGCCACTGCGATGGACGAGCTCGACCTGGAAGCTCGTGCGTTCGCCCTGCAGTACCCGTTCAAGGCTGGGCAAGGCGTGTTCGAAAGCGGAGATGCCGCTGACATCGCGCGCGGTCCGGCCCAGCAGCTCGGCCAGGCTGAATCCATGCCAGTCCAGGAACGCCTTGTTGGCGAACCGGTAGCGATGCGCGTTGTCGAGCTGGGCGATCAGCGCGGGTACGGCATCGGTGACCTGCTGCAGCTGCGCCTGGCTCTCGTTCAGCGCCGCCTGGGCATGCATCAGCTGGGCGCGTTCATGGGCTTCCTGGCGAGCGCGGCGGATCGCATCCGGCAGGCGTTGCAGGCGCTGCTTGACGACGTAATCGCGCGCGCCACGGGTCAGCGCCTGTACGGCCAGCTCTTCGGTCAGCGTGCCGGAGACGAAGATGAAAGGGGTCTGTGGAATCCGCTCGCGCGCCAGCGCGAGGGCCGCATCGCCATCGAATCCGGGCAGCACATGGTCGGCCAGGATCACGTCGAACGCACGGTTGTCGATGGCCTCGATGAACGCATTGCGCGTCCACAGGCGCTCGACCTCGAACTCCAGGCCGGCACGCCGCAGCTGTGCGGTGATCAGCTCCGCATCAAGCGCGCTGTCCTCCAGCATGAGGATGCGCAGGCGCTCGCTGCGGCGCGATCCATCACGCATTGTGCTGCCCCGAGCCGCTGGGCCGGTGCGGTGGTGGCTGGTTGGTGATGCCCCAGAACATGCCCAGTCCTTGGATGGCGTCAAAGAACTCCTTGAAGTCGACCGGCTTGACCACGAATGCGTTGACGCCCAGTTCGTAACTGCGCACCAGATCCTGCTCCTCGCGCGAAGAGGTCAGCATCACAACCGGGGTGCTGCTCAGGTACGGGTCGCCACGGACCTGCTCCAGTACCTCCAAGCCATTGACTTTGGGCAGCTTCAGGTCCAGCAGCACGACCACCGGGCCGCCGTGCATGGCACCGGCGAACTTGCCTTCGCAGCGCAGGTAATCCAGCGCTTCGGCGCCGTCGCGTACATGGATGACATCGTTCAACAGCTGGCAGCGCTCAAGCGCGGCCATCGTCAGCTCTGCATCCTTGGGGCTGTCCTCTACCAGGAGGATCGGCCGCAGGTCCCTCATGGGTGTTCTCCTGTGGAGCGGGGTAGGGTGAAGTGAATGGTCGCGCCCTTGCCGGGCTCGCCCTCGGCCCAGGTACGGCCGCCATGGCGGCCGATGATGCGGCGGACATTGGCCAGGCCGATGCCGGTGCCTTCGAACTCTTCGACGTGGTGCAGGCGCTGGAACACGCCGAACAGCTTGTCCACGTAGCGCATGTCGAAGCCGCAGCCGTTGTCGCGCACGAAGAAGTGGTCTTCCTCGTCGTTTCGCTCGTGACCAACCTCGATCACTGCATGTTCGCGCTCGCGGGTGAACTTGATCGCGTTGGCCAGCAGGTTCTGCCAGACCAGGCGCAGCATCGTCGGATCGGCTTCAACCTCCGGCAGCGGTGCGAGCGTCCACTGCACGTCGCGGCCGGTGTAGTCCAGGGCCAGGCTCCGGCGCACATCCTCGGCCAGCGCGGTCATGTCCAGCCGCACACGCCCCAGCGTGGAGCGTCCCATCTGCGAGAAGCTGAGCAGGTCATCCACCAGCGTGCCGGCGGACTTGGCCGATTCCACGATCGTGTCCAGGAAGCGGCGCTCGGTATCGTTCAGGCGTTCGCCCGCCGAGCTGCCCAGCAGCTCGGAATAGCCGACAATGTGACGGAAGGGAGCGCGCAAGTCGTGGCTGACCGAATAGGAGAAGGCTTCCAGTTCCTTGTTGCTGCGGAGCAGCTGCTCGTTCAGTTCGGCCATTTCCTCGGCCTTGCGCAACACGATATCGACGATGGCCGTGCGCATTTCGTGTGCCGCTTCGCAGTCAGCGTCGCTCCACGGCAGGCTGCGCTGCTGCACGGTCTCCTTCCAGGCCTCGAACGAGTTGCGCGGGGACAGCGCAACGCCCGGTGCGGCTTCCTTGCGGGGATCGCCACCCCAGCGCACGGTACGCACCACTTCCGGCCGGAACCACATCAAATAACTGTCATGCAACTGCGAAATGGACACCGCCAGCAGGCCGCTGGCCACATCGGCCAGGTGCGCGGCAGGCGACCAGTCGGCTGCCAGGTGATCGGTGCAGTAGGTTTCCTGACCGGCCTGCTGCGCGGCCAACCAGTTCGCCAGGGCCAGCACGTCGCTGGCGGAAGGGCACTGGCCAACACGCAGGCAATCGCCTTTGTGAACGATCGCCGCGCCGGCCGCGCCGGTCAGCGACAGCAGGCTGGCCTCGTCCTGGCGCAGGGCCGCCATGAAGTCCTCGTCGCCGGCCATGCGACCCAGCAGCTTGACCAGTATCGAGCGCCGCGCGACGCGCTCTTCGATCGCACGCGCCCGCTCCTTCAACGCGATCTGCAGCGACAGGATCTGGCCCATGAGCTCGCAGGCGGTACGCACGTGGTAGGGCAGGCGCCGTGGCTGCACGGTGTGGCAAGACACCAGCCCCCACAAGCGGCCTTCATGCACCAGCGATACCGACATCGATGCGCCGGTCCCCATGTTGCGCATGTACTGCAGGTGGACCGGCGAGACGCTGCGCAGCACGGCCAGGCTCAGGTCGGTGGCTGGTGCGTCGCGATGGTCGTCGGCCCGCATCAACGGCGCGGGGGTGTAGTTGTTGTCCGCGATCAGGCGCACCCGGTTGCGGCGGTAGAGTTCGCGGGCCTGCGCAGGAATGTCCGATTCGGGGAAGCGCAGGTCAAGGTAGGACGGCAACAGGCCGTTGCCATCCTCGGCCACCACGATGCCATTCCAGCCGGCATCGAACTGATAGACCAGGGTGCGGTCAAAGCCGGTCAGCCGGCGCATGTGCGCGGCAGCCAGCTGGCAGAGGTCTTCCACGGTGCCGGCCGACTCGATCCCGGCCATCAGCTCGCGGATGGCCGGATACAGTTCTTCCAGCGAGCCGGGCTGGCCGGGAACCGGCGCTTCCAGCTCGACCAGCAGATCGGTGGCGGAGCGGTGCACCAGCAGTTGATGGCGGCCATGGCCATCCAGATGCACGGCACCGACATGCGCGCTGCTGCCGACCGTCGCCTGCTGGAACAACGCCTGGAACGGCGCCAGCGCACCGCCAAGCACCTTGCTGACATGCTGCGCCAACGGCTCGCCGAACTGCTGCAGCAGCCCCGGATGGCTGATGGCGCGCTCGAGCACCTGCAGGGACTGCGGCTCAACGACCAGAAGCACACCGTACGGCTGGATCGCGCCGGGGGTATGGATCGGTTCGCGCGCGCAGCTGGACGAGGCGGTGTCGTGCGCGGATTCAGCAGAAGGCATCAAGGGCAGGGCTCATGGTTCGTGGATGGCTGGATAGCCCAGTGATTCATCCGTATCCATCAATGGTGAAGCAAAATCGTGCATCCGCCTACCAGTGTGTGCGTGTGAAGCGTGTTTCTGTCCAAGCTGAATTCTTCATGTAACGACCAGGTCGAACACTTGCAGTTTTCGCGAAGAGTACATCTGCGCTGCACATCAGCTCGACAGGTCATTGCCTAGGGTGGGTCCACTTCCCTGAGCGACCGCCCCGTGAATCTGCAGACCGTGCCCTTGCCCCCGTATCGCATGCTGCCTGACAGCTGCCAGTTCGAACTGCTGGATGTGGATGCGCTGCAGGACCCTGCCAGTGGCCGGTTGCTGCATCTGTACTCGCTGGTGGCCCGTTGCCTGTCCTGCGAGACGATCTTCAAGGCAGAGGAAGGGCAGGGCCTGGTCAGCCATACTGCGGCGCGGGTGGTGCGATGCCCCACTGGCTGCGCACAGCAGGCCTTCAAGCCGGCCCTGCTGCGGAGCTGGCACCGGCAGGCCGCGGCCCAGGCGTGACCGGCAGAGGTCACAGCAGCCCGGGATTGGCTCGCCATACCGCGAAGTTGAGCGCTGAAGCGAACGAGATCCAGGCCAGATAGGGAAGCAGTAGCGCCGCCGCAATCGGACGGACGCGCGCAAACGCGACGGTTGTTGCGCATACCAGCGCAATCAATACAAGAATGTCGGCGAAGGCCAAGGCGCCCAGCTTCCAGCCGAAGAACAGCCAGCTCCACAGCGCATTGACGGCAAGCTGCACCAGGTAGAGCATCAGCGCCGGTCGTGCTCCACGCCAGCCGCGTTCGCGCCAGACCAGCCAGGCGGCAATGGCCATCATGGCGTAGAGCAAGGTCCACACCGGACCGAAGACACTGGCCGGTGGTGCCCACGGGGGAAGGGCGAGGGTGGTGTAGAAGCTTGCCGCGGATGCCGACGCCCACGCCCCCAGAGTGGCCGCGATGAAGGTGATCGCCATCCATCCCAGAAGCCCGAAAACCTGTGAACTCCGCTTCATACCGTGCAGCTCCATGATGCGCTTGATTGCGTCTACGCACTGAGGCCGCAAATGGATGCAGGCCGCCAGCCTTCAGTCCGATGAACCTGCGGCGCCCGTCCCCTGGCTCGCTGGCAGCAGGGAAGGCCGCTGATCAAACCACTCGCGTGCCTTGGCCAGGTGCCACTGGCGCTGGTCACCGTCCAGCTCGATGCCCGCACCCAGCAGCCCCCAGCGCAGATACAGGTCCCCGCGCTTGCGCTGGTCGAGCAGATCCAGCCGCGCGCGTACCGACAGGCGATCGTTCTCGGCCTGCAGTCCATCGATGACCAGATGGCCTGGGCGCCAGCGCAGCGTTGCCTGTGCCTGTACCTGTCCGGAATCCAGCAGCGACAAGGTCCAGCGCGGGTAGTCGGTGCGCTCTGCGAACAGTGCAAGCAACGGACGGGCGTCGCTGAGATCCAGATCCGTGGTGGCGTCGACCTGGAAGGGCGACTGCGCATCGATGCGGCCACGCTTGAAGGCCACGCGGCCCTTCCATGCACTTGGGCGCTCTGTACCGGCCACCTGCACATTGCGCAGCTCCACGGTGGTGCCGGAGAGATCGAAATGACGTTCATCGAAGTCACCGCGGCGCAGGGTCGCGTTCACGCCGATATCGCCGCCCATTTCCAGTCCCGCCACCTTGGCACTGGCGTTGCGCGCAAACAGCCGGGCCGTGCCATGACCGACGCGTCCATCGGTGTCGAGCGTGGCATCGCCGCTCAGGCTGCCGGTGCCTTGAAGCAGCCGCACCTGCGGCGAGCCGAGGTAGCGGTTGTAGGCCGTCAGATCAGGGATGGTGGCTTCACTGAAGCGCAGCTGCGCGCGTACCCCTTTGCGCAACTCCTGCAGGCGGCCATCGCCGGCCAGGTCCAGGGCCAGGTCACGGCCGTCGAACAGGCGCACGCCCTTGGCATCGGTTGGCTGCGCAGTGAATCGTGGCAGTCGGACAGCCAGCTGTGCCTGGCTGGGGCTGCCGGCCTTCAATACGCCATGGGCACTGGCCGTGCCCGCCAAGCGGACGCCGGCGACCTCGGCCACGGCCGCGGCCGCCGGGATGTCCACGGTGCTGCCTTCGATCAGTTCGCCGTTGCGCAGGCGCAGATCGGCTTTCAGCGTGCCGCCTCCGTCCAGCTGCAGCCACGGCTTGCGGACGAACAGGGCAGGGATCCAGTTGAGCGAAGTGAACGTCCATTCGCCGCGCACGGTACCAGAGCTGCGCTCCAGCAGCTGGGCAGGCTGCTGGAAGGGGATGTCCCGGCCACGGACGTGCAGTTCGGCATCCACTTCGCTGCCTGAGCCGGGTTTGGGCGGCAGGCGGGCCTGCAGGCGCAGGTCGTTGGCCACATTGAGCTGCAGGGCCAGCACGCCGCGGTCGGGGGCGCCGTCACCCAGGTAGAGCGGCACCTGCCAGATTGCGCGGTCCCCGGGCTGCAGCTGGCCGTCGATCAGGTGCAGCGCCAGTTGCAGGCGTCCGGGTATGGGCGCGCTGGAGATCTTCGGCGTTGTGGCATCCGTGTCCATGCGCACGCCCTGGCTGCGGGCGTCGACCTCGAGCTGGGCATGCAGCAGCTTCAGCTTGGCCAGACCAGGCGCCTGGTCCCGATAGTGGCGCGGATAGCTGAAGCGTGCGCTGAGATTCATGTCACCCAGCAACTGCACACCGTCATAGCTGGTGTCCGCGTCGGCGAACGCAACTTCGGACTCGAAGAGCTCCGAAGGCCCGCCGCGTAGCTGCTTGAGGAAGCCCACCGTGCCGTGGCCCTTGCCGATGATCAGCAGCTTGCCAAAGCGTGCGCTGCGGATGCTGTCGCTGTGGATGGCGTCGAAACGCAGGGTCCAGCCGCGGTCACTGCGCGGCGGTGGCGGGATGGCTTCTTCGACGCGGCTGATCTCGGCGGAAACCCCCGTCGCCTGCAAGCGCGGAACCCGCACCTCGCGCTGGAACAGGGGCAGCACCGCCAACCGGGCGCTGGCGCGCTCGGCATGCAGCGCGTAGACCGTGTGGTTCACGTGGCCGCGCATGTGCACGTTCCAGGCGATGACATGGCCGGGCAGCAGCGTGATGGCCGGGCCGGTGGTCATCACGAACTTGTGCGGCTTGCGGTTGGTGACCTGATCGAACAACGGGGTATTGAGGAAGATGTTGCCGGCCAGCAGGTACAGCAGGTAGACGCCCAGCAGGACGTAGGCAGGAACGCGCCACCGTCGAAGCCGGTGCGGGATGTGCACGGAAACAGGAGGCATCTACTGCTCTGAGGGCCGGAATTCCCACAACTATTGCGGAACCGATGGCGGTGGCGCGTGAAGCGGCTACGGGGCGGAGGCTTGATTCTGGTAGTGTCCGGCCTGGTCACCAGCTCGGATACGTGGAGTCGCATGGAAATTCGACCGGCCAGGGAAAGTGAGTTCAACGCCATGTGGGGCATGTTCAAGGCAGCGGTTGCGACGTGGGATGCGCTGCCTTTTGGCGGTTCTTTCAAGGTCGAAACGTTTCGCGCGCATTGGCTCCTGCCGCAGACACCTTATGTGGCCGTTCTGCGGAGCCGTGTGGTGGGCATGTACAAGATGGGCCCGAACTACCCCGATCTGGGGGCGCATGTGGCCAGCGCCACGTATGTGGTGGATGCACCGGCACAAGGGCAAGGTGTGGGCCGGGCGCTGGTGGAGCACAGCCTGGAGCGGGCGAGGGCGGAAGGGTTCCTGGCCATGCAGTTCAATTACGTGGTCAGTACCAATGGCCCGGCCGTGGCGTTGTATCGGAAGCTGGGGTTTGCGGTAGTGGGGACGCTGCCACAGGCGTTCCGGCACCGGGAATTGGGGCTGGTGGACGTCTTTGTGATGCACCGGTTCCTGTAGCGGGAACAGGGCGGCGTCACAAAAAAGTGCGGTTGGCGTGGCCAACGTGGCGCGCTGAGATTCAAGGCTCCCGCTGACGCCGGCATCACGCCAGCTGCATCAATAATTCGGCCCTTCGCGACACTCGCTGGCAGCGCCAGCGACTTCCGATGTAGGTCGCTCCCTTCATCGAAAGCTCATCACTCGGCCAACGTCAATCGAAGGAACGCAAAGATGAACAACGGCGCGCGCATGCCTCGTGGATGTGTCCTGGGCATCCTGATGGCTTCCACGCTGCTCGACTCCGGCACTGCACTGGGTTCCAGTACCGGCACTTCGCAGCGCCCCCCGCCTGCAAGCGCGAGCAGGGCTACCGAAGACATCAACCGTCGTGTGCTCTCCCAGCTCGATTTCAGTGATCGTGCAGACTTCGATTCGGCCAATCGCGGATTGATCGCGCCGTTTGACGGGATCATCCGTGGCGACAAGGGGCAAGTCATATGGGACATGCACTCCTACGCATTCCTGCAGGATGAAACATCACCGGCTACCGTGAACCCCAGCCTGTGGCGGCAGGAGCGCCTGAACCGCATAGCAGGACTCTTCAAGGTGACCGACCACGTGTACCAGGTGCGCGGACTGGACCTGTCGAACATGACCATTATTGAGACAGCCAAAGGCCTGGTCATCATCGACCCCCTTGTCTCGACGGAGACGGCCAAGGCGGCGCTGGATCTCTATCGGGCCCATGTAGGGAAACTGCCCGTCAAGGCAGTGATCTACTCGCACTCCCATGTTGATCACTACGGGGGCGTGAAGGGAGTCGTCGACGAGCGTGACGTCCAGCGGGGAAGCGTGCGGATCTATGCGCCGGCAGGTTTCATGGAACATGCAGTTTCCGAGAACGTCTATGCCGGCAATGCCATGACCCGTCGCGCGCAGTACATGTACGGCGCGCTGCTGCCCAAGGGGGCTCAAGGCCAGGTGGGTGCAGGCTTGGGCAAAACGACCTCGCGCGGTACTGTAAGCCTGATCGCGCCAACCGATATCATCGGCTCCACCGGGCAGGCGGTGGAAAGCGTGACGATTGATGGCCTGCAGCTCGAGTTCCAGCTGACGCCAGGCACGGAGGCGCCAGCGGAGATGAATATCTATGTGCCGCAGTATCGCGCCCTCGGCATCGCGGAAAACGCAACGAGAACCCAGCACAACGTGCTGACCATTCGTGGCGCCCAGGTTCGGGATCCGAAAGTCTGGTCGGAGTATCTGGACCAGACCATCAGCCGCTATGCCGCCCGTTCGGATGTGGTGTTCGCGCAGCACCATTGGCCCACATGGGGCGGGGCGGAGATCACCACGTTCCTGTCCGACCAGCGGGACATGTACCGGTATATTCACGACCAGACATTGCGGCTGGCCAACCGCGGCATGACGCCACTGGAAATTGCCGACACCCTGAAAGAACTGCCCGAGCCGCTGGGAAAGCGCTGGTACAGCCGCGGGTACTACGGCACGCTTTCACACAATGTGAGAGCGGTCTACCAGCGCTATCTCGGCTACTACGACGGGAACCCTGCCAATCTGAATCCGCTGCCACCGTCGGACGTCGCGCGGCGCTACGTTGATTTCATGGGCGGCGAATCGGCATTACTTGAGAAGGCACGGCGTTCTTTTGACCAGGGTGATTATCGCTGGGTCGCTGAAGTAGCCAAGCACATCGTGTTCGCCAATCCGGATTCGCGCGAAGGACGCGCACTCCTGGCCGACGCATTGGAGCAGATGGGATACCAGAGCGAGGCGGGCACATGGCGCAACGCCATGTTGATGGGAGCACTTGAACTGCGCGATGGCGTACCGAAGGGCGGTGCTACCACCGCGTCACCTGACGTATTGAAGGCCATGACAGTCGGCATGCTGTTCGACTACCTCGCCATACGCCTGGACGGGCCTGCGGCTGCAAGGGCAGGGAACGCCAGCATTGCCTGGATCATTCCCGAATCCAAGGAACGCTACTTGGTGACGCTGCGGTCGGGCGCGCTCTCCTATCGGCCCCTCGCTGACCAGGACCAGGCAGATGCGACCGTGGAGCTTCCCCGGAGCACACTCAACCAGCTTGTCATGGGCGCACAGCCGGCGCGCGAGCTGCTGGCCGGGCCGGCCGTGAAGCTGCGTGGCAAGCGATCCGCAGTCGAGAGCCTGTTCGCGAACGTGGAAACGTTCGATGTCATGTTCAACATCGTGACCCCATGAACTCCTACCTCCGTCCTCTGGCCACATTTGCCGTTGCGCTTGCGGCATTCGGGATGAATGCCGATGCGCGCGCCGATGGAGCGCGCGATTGGGAGAACGTGCCAGTAGATACCAACCTGCTGTTCGTCTACTACACGTATGCGCGCAACGAAATCGCGTTCGACCCCTCGCTTCCGGTCGATGGCGCCCGGATTGAATCCCAGCTGGGAATCATTCGCTATGCGCGCACCTTCGCTCTGGGCGACCGCATCGCGGGCATCCAGGTCTTGGCACCCTATGGCAAGGTAACCGGCGGTATCGGTGGCACACCGCTACGCACATCCGCCTCCGGTATGGGCGATGCCACCGGGATCTTCCTGGTCAACGTGTTCGGGGCGCCTGCGCTCACGCCGCAGGAATTCCGGGACTGGGAAGCGGGCGCCTACCTGACCGCGTCCGTGGGCGTGACCGCGCCCACGGGCAGCTATGCCCGGGATTCCATCCTGAATCTGGGGAAAAACCGCTGGTCCTACAAGCCTCAGTTGGCCTATGGGTTGCCTCTGGCTGAAGGGACACTGCTGGCCATCAACGGCAACGTTCAATTCTATGGTGATGCGGAAAGGCCAGGAGAGGCTGCGTTGGAGCAGAAGCCGCTCTACGGATTGGATCTGCATCTGAGCAAAGATGTGGGTGAGCGGGTCTGGCTGTCGATGGATGCCAATTACGCGTACGGCGGCAGGAGCGGCTCCGGCGGCGTATGGAAAGACAACGGCCAGCGGACCTTGAAGATGGGCGTGAGCGGCAATTACGCGTTTTCACCTCGAGTCGGGTTGAGCGTATCGGCCAATCGCACCGTTCTGAGGCGGGATGTCACACCAGCAGCGACGACTGTGTCGGTCAACTGCAGCTTTGTGTTCTGAGGCGGCGCCGCGCTCATCCGTGACAGACGGGAGCGCGGGGCGTCGGCATTAACGTGACGCATCACGGCCATCGGGTGGCGATGGTCGCGGGGCGCCCGAAATCCTTGGTCCTGAACGCAAAGGGCCACGCGCATGCGCGACTGGAACCCCCGAAGTCTCGGTATCAAGCCGCCGCAAGCAGCTATTCCGGACGGGCGCAGCCCTCGCACGGCCACGGCAGGCATGCTGAACGGGGTCTCGGGTGCTCGGCGGCCAGCCCAGCAGAGGCGCAGGAGCGGTAGAGTGAGGGGAACTTCGATCAAGAGCCGTAATCGCCAGGATCGGGACGGTTACATGCCGCCGCAGGGCGGTGTCTGAGGTAAGAGAAGCTCACAACGGCTTCCCGTCTGAACATAATATACATTATGCGAAATGTCTTATCGGCCTTGGCACGATTCGTCGGCTCCGAGTGGCAATGGCTGGGCCCTGGCTCGGCTCTTGCCTGCGCCCTCAGTCCCCGGTCAAGGATGAGATCGCGGCATGATTGAGTTTGACCCCGCGCCACCGTATCGACTTGACCGGCCCTTGGGCCGGTTTTTCTTTCCTCGGTGATCGTCTGATCACGCCCGAAGGCCGCGAGCTGCTTCCCGAAGATCTGGCCTAGCTGTCGCTCGCCGCCTGTCAGGCACAAGAGCGGCTTACTCCCTTACGCTCTCGATGAGCATATGGCGAATGGTCCGATTCTCCAGCTTAGAAACAATGGGGCTACTGTCATCTACGTTTTCGTGAATGTGCATGCCCTCGTTGTAGATAATTCCCAGGAGGTAGATCGTGTCGTCAACGTCGACACCGTTCTCGACGGCAAAATCCAGCTTCTTCTTTGTCATGAACTTGTCGATGAAATCCGATTTCTGAGCCTGACCTTGGATCGCGTCATGGGCAATCTTCTCAATTCTGACACGAACAAAGCAGCAGACCGCAAATGGATCATAGTTGTCCGATTCGTTGACGTACTTGTTCCACTCCGCTTCTGTGTAAGCATGAAATGCGCTCGAATCTCCCCAGGACTCCTTCAGGCCGAGAGCCTGGAACTGTGCCGTTACGTCAACCGGCGACGGATCATAGTGCAGATAGTGGCGACTAATGTCTTCTTTAATGGATGGATCTTCACGCTTTGCGATAAGGGCGCGAAAGTCCTTGTTGATGGTCGGCTTGGACTTCTTTAGGAAATAGATCTTCTGACTAGCGAACGTGAAGTTCTTAAAGTAGTAAGGATTCAGGTGCGTAAGAATCAATGGATACATGTTCCTTTGTTTCTCGCGAACCTTCTTGATAAGCCTGGTGATGTAGTACTGGACCGCTACGAGATTGGCGTCGTCCAGGTAGTCAAACACCTCGTCAATGACGAGGATGATGTCGCGCGACGAGATGGATCGCTCAATCTTCCTCAGCTCCGCCGCAAAGCACAGAGAGTCACGCTGGCCATTAGATATATGCAGGGCTGGCGGGAAAGAGACGACGAGACTCCCATTGCGCTCAGCAGGCCTGACCCTCTTCCATGTGGAACCGAACGCCTTGATGATGTCGTCAAAGCTCTCCTTTTCGTTGACATACGAGAGATACCTGCACGCTTCCTTGAACGCCTTCTTGTTACCCAGGTAGGTCAGCGCCACTTGCAGGCCCGAGAGCAGAGCGTCGATACGGGCTTGGGCGGGGCCGGCGGCCATCGCCAAGAGATCAGCCAACGCCTTGACGGCGTCAATCGCTTCAAGGCGGAGCGCGAGGGCATCACTAGCCCATGCTCGTATTTCGTCGACGGTTCCGGCCTGAGCCTGAAGCAATGCAGTCACCTCTTCAATGTCCTTTTGAATGCGAACGCCCGTCATCTTGTCCATCACGCCATACAGATCAATCAAGCCGTCGGCTAGCGCTGGGTTCCCGAGTGTCTTGCTGAGGTTCTGGAAGGCCTTGCCGGATGGCCCAAAGCGAGTGCGCATCTCCATTACGTCGTAGGCGTGTTTTGCCTTGGCGGGAATCGTCTGGACCAGCACCAAGTCGCTGATATCCAGTGACGCTGTTGCGGTCGTGAACCTGCCTAAGTTGTGCTTGGTGACCTTCGCCCGAAGGCGGCTGGCGATCACATGGACATCAAAGGATGCCGCAATTCCGTTGCAGCCCCCATCTGCAACGAGGGTGGAAATTTCGCCATTCTTCCTAATTGTGAGGGTCAGTTTTGGGGCGAGCGATTCATCTCCAAGGTGGATCTGATCTTTTGGAAGCTCTAACCTCTTGGTCTTGAGCGCGGCGAACGCCGCGGCAAGCGAGCTTTTGCCGAATCCATTTGGAGCGACAAGGAGTGACGGCTTGTTAGGAATAATGTCGAGTTGAAACGTGGAGTCCTTGATGCCCCTAATGTTCTCTATGGCTATAGATTTAATCATCGCCCCCTCTCTGTGAATGACGTAACCCTTCGGTCGAACTATCGCGTGTCAGGCCTTCATTGCAACAAAAGATAGCCAGGACGCGCCGCCATAAATTCCTCAAGGGCGCGATAGGCGCTCATCCCCAAAACGCCGATCGCCTCGAGACCCCAGAGTGGCCTGTCTGCTACGGTTCGGCAGAGCCCCTTACCTGCCCCGATAGATATTGCTAACCCCCTGCCCGGCCAGGACTTCCCTGCCCAGCTAAGAGCCTATTGCCTTAAAGGTGCGTAAAGAAGAGATGCTGCGGAGCAATGGCTAGGTTCCGTGCCATTCGCCATCAACGAGCGAAGTGAGTCACGTAGTCTTGCCTCTTATCGTTCCACTCAAAGCCGATACTGGTGGCCGCAGACGATTCATCAGCAAATACGCTGAAGATGCATATAAGGTCTTCGATCAAGAATTCGTAGGCCCACTTGTGCCGCATGTAGTCGGAGAAGACGAGCATGCCCTTGAATTCAGTGCCCTCTGACCATGTCTGCATCCAATAGTAGTGAATAAGCTGATTGCAAACGTCGAGAACGCCTAGGTCAACAGCCTCAGGGTTCGCAATATCAAATTGATCTTCCGGGAATCCTGCGCCTAAAAATGTGAATGGCTCGATGCCGATCTTTTTGCAGCGAATTGCAGGTAGTCGAACGCTTCGAGCACAATCGTTGACCTTAGAGCGCTCAAGCAAGGAGCGGACCTGGAAGGCTACTAGCATTAGACGGCGTTCATACAGGACCAGCTGCTTCTCGGACCATCTTCGATAATTTCGATGCCGCTTAAGCCACAGCACTTCTGCGCGCAGCTCTTGCCGCCAACAAGTTGACTCGATCATCCGTTTGAGGCCTGAGGTAGTTCCAGCTAGATTGTCACCCATTGCAGAGTTCATCAACGGGAAATGCCATCAGTCAGTGGGGTCGTCGGCCAAGTGCGATCTCAAGCCTTGATTCTGGCCTATTCCCCGTACCAGCGCAGTCGGCTTGAAACAAGGAAATGATGTCTTCGACACTCCCAATAAAATCCCTTATCGCGACTGAACTGATTTGGCAGGCAGAACGGATTTTTGCGCAATCTCCAGCCTACTCACGTTGTCCACTGGCACAAGAACTGCAGCCTTCTGGACCGGCTCCCAAAGCACATAGCTATCCCCCAAGCGCCCCACCAAGCTCAGATTGCGCTGGACCTTCTCATCAATAGTCACATTGACCGTGTACTTGCTGCTGCCGGAAGTAATCGCCTTGGCGCGTTCGAAGCCAAGCCAGTTTGACGAGATCGGGACATAGACAATCATTACGAGCGCATAGGCCAGCCACGGCGAGTCCTTCACGGCGGCCGGCAACACTGGGGACAGGCGTACTGCCATTGCACATATACCCGTCAGCCCCACACCTATCAAAACGGGCCAGCCATTGGACCACCAAATCAAAGCGCCCATTCCGACAATACAAAGAGCCAGGGTCAGCCACATCAGCAGGTTGGCTTGGGACGGACTCGCCGTCACTTTCCCTTCGACCCACCCTCCAAGCAGCAGCGCAATCAGTATGAAGAACAACACCATGCCGATCCCCGCAAGCCCTGCCAGCGCAAGCTCACTCACCGCAACAAACTGAAAGGGATCCAGGCCGAAGTGCCCCCAATACGCCTTCAAATAGAAGGCCCCTTGAATCAATCCGAACGTGACGAGCGCCGAACCCCATCCAGCAACATCGGCCATCGTTAGCGTCTTCTGCGTACGTTCCATGTATCCCCTTCCATCGATGCAGCCCCGCCACATAGTGGCATGCAGCGCCCAGTCCTGCAGAATCCACCCCCCATTAACGTGACGCGTCACGCCAAATCACCCCGCCCATTGGCGCCCCACCCCTCCCCCACTATAGTTCCACCCCTCACAAGGACGAGGCGGCGCACATGCCCTACATCGGAATCGGACTCCACGTACTGGCGGCCATCTACTTCGCGGTGCACGCCATTCGCTCAGGCCAGAGCCTCTACTGGCTCATCCTGCTCTTTTCGTTCCCGCTACTCGGCAGCGTCGTCTACTTCCTGGCGATCTACTTCCCTGAAGTCCGTCACTCACGCGGCGCCCGACAGGTCGTCCGTTCCGCCAAGCAGCTCATGGACCCGGGCCAGGACCTGCGCAACGCCCGTGCCGAACTGGCGCGCACGCCCACCGTGCAGAATCGGGTTCGCCTGGGCATGACGCTGCTGGATGCCGGCCAGGCCGAGGAAGCCAGGAGCCTGCTTGAACAGGCAGCCAGCTCGCCGCTGGGCGACGATGCCTACATCCTGACCGGCCTTGCCCGTGCCCGCCTCGAGTCCGGGCACGCTGCGCTTGCGGTGGAGACGCTGGACGGCCTCTTCGCACGCCACCCGGACGTGCGCCGCAAACCGGAACAGACCTTGCTGTACGCGCAGGCATTGGCAACCGCGCAAGCCCCCGGAGCCCGCGCCGCATTCGAGCGCGCGGTGGAGTGCGGAAACGATGCGGCCGCTCGCTGCCTCTACGCCGAATGGCTGATGGCGCAGCCGCAACCCGACGATCGCGAGCAGGCCCGCAGCCTGTTCGCCAGCATCATCGACGATGCCCAGCATTGGTCGCGCCACGCACGGAGCCACAATGCCACATGGCTGGAGCGGACTAAGGCCGCGTTGAAGGGCTACTGACGCCTGACGGCCTTTGGCAAACCTGTCGCATCCGCCTCGCTCACAGCCTCGCCGGGCGGATGCCGACAGTCGGCAGACTTGCACCACCGACATCGCCGATAGCATTGCAGCGCAAGGCTCCAGCTTCATTGCGCCATATGCAACGATTCTGAAAATGTTGAAAGTGGTGACGTCATCGGCCTTACTGCATTGGCATCGCACGCAACCGGGCGTATTCCTTTTCGCGCCGCCAATACATCGGTGGTCGGGGCTCGAAATCCCGGTAACGCGACTGTAGTTTGCGCTTGCCAGCCGGCACCACGCTTTGTGGTGCCGGCTGGCAATCCGTCGGCCGGCTATGGCGGGCGGTGCGTGGGGGCCTCGTGCCCACCGGGCCTAGTCGCGTACCGGATTTCGAGCCACGCATCGTCCGCCACCTTTATCGGTGGCGGCTTCTGCATGCACGCAAGGAGCCCCGCCATGACCCAGACCCACTCCCCTGCCCCGCACCCGATCCACGATGCGCCCGCCAACGGCCCCGCGTTGGACCCGAACACCCTCATCGCCCTGCTGCACAGCATCGGCTCAGGCGTCGCCTCCGATGGCCAGCCGTGGCCTGAACGCCATCAGATGCCCGGTCGACGCATCGCCTTGGCGGATACCGACTGCTCGCTGGCGGGCCTTCGGGTGGTGCTGGAGATCCTGCTGGCCGCGCAGCGCGCCCGCGAGAACGGCGAGCTGGAGCAATACGTTGGCCCGCGCGTGATGGAGGGGCTGATCATGGCCGGAATCGGCCTTACCGCACACGCCAGTACCCGACTGCATCCGGAGGGCTGAGTGGCGTGGTGCCGCTGGGCGGCCAACGCGCTCTGTCTTGTGGTGGTGGTTGCGGCACAGGCGCAGTGGCCGGCGCCGCCGGTGCCCTCGCCTGTCGCGTTCCAAAGCATCAACGATGATCGATTCTCACAACTGCGCCGCCAGGCGATGCAGTTCGTGGAGGCTCGGCCACCGCAGGGCTTCCAGTTCGTTGAGCGGCATCGGGATGCCGAGTTCCAGGTTCATTGCCGAGGCATACCCGTGCTGTGGCTGGAGAGGCGCTCGCAACATCTGCTGTTGCAGGTCCCACTGGACGCGAAGCAGCGGGCACCCGCCGTTGTGCAGCTTGGTGCGTTGCTTCAATGGCAGTTGGAGCCGTTGGATTACCTGGAGCAGGTACTGGCTGGCGTGCCGGAGCCTGTTCTGTTGGATCGGGTGCTGCAGAGTCTTGCTGGTGATGTGCCTGATGGGGCGCGATGTGGCCTGCCGTAGTCGAGCATGGCTTCACTCTACAGGGCTGCGGGCAGCGAGGGTTCGGGCTGCGGTCCTGCCGCTCGTCACCTGCGCGACAGGCATTGGCCCAGTGATCATGCGAGTCACCTCCCGGCATCGATCCAGCCCGCATCGCGCACACGCGCAAGATCTTCTGGCGTATCGATATCCAGGCCCAGTTCCGGTGCCTGCAGGACATGCACCGTATCGACGGGAAGTTGCCGCAGGCGCGCTCCAAAGCCGCGGTCACCGGTTGCACCCGCAGAGTTGAACCATGCACGCGGCACAACTGCAGGAATGCCAAGCGCGTCTCCATGACGGGTGCCGGCGCACCCCGACGCCGAGGCGCGGGCACCCGAAAGCAGCGCCTGCAGATGGGAGCGCTCGATTGCGGGCTGGTCGCATGCCACGACCATCACCGCAGTCACCGTGGGCAGCAGGTGTGCGCCGGCAACCTGCAGGCTGCTCGCCAGGCCGCGTTCCCAGTGGGGGTTGGTTACCGGAGTGGCGTCCAGCCCGGCAATACTGGATGTCACGGCCTGTGCGTTCGCGCCCACCACGACCAGGACCTGCGCTGGCGCGAGCTCCCGCGCCAACCGCACCACGCGATGTACCAGGGTCTCGCCCTGCCGGGTCAGAAGCTGCTTGGGCTGGCCAAGTCGGGTGCTCCCGCCGGCAGCCAGCACGACGACCGTATGCGCGTCAGTCACCTGCCGTGCGCGCTTCGCCATTGCTGCAGCTGCGCGGCGATGCTGAGCGAAATCGCCTCGGGCCCTCGGCCGCCGATGTCCAGGCCGACCGGTGATCGAAGTCTCGGGGACAGGCAGTGGCGCTGATCCGGTGTCAGCAGCTTGAACAGGTCCTCGCGCCTTCGCCGCGGACCCAGCAGTCCAATGAACGCGACGTTGGTATCAGCCAGGGCCACCAGCGCCTCCCGGTCCAGTTCGAAATCGTGATGCATCACCAGTACCGCGTCGCACGGGTCGCCATGAAGGGCCTCGGCCGGGCTGGTCTGAAGATGCACATCCGCGCACTGCCCGACTGAGGCCCAGCGCGCTCGCCGTTCGGCCACGCTGACCCGCCACCCCAGGCCCCGCAGCAACGGAACCAGGGAGGGCGTTTCGGGACCGCCCCCCAACACCAGGGCCCGCGGAAGCCGGGGCAACGGCAAATGCCATGCGCCCTCGCCAAAGGACTGCGCCCCGTCCATCGGATGCAGCTGCCATGCCTGCTCGCGATGGCCTGCACGGAAAATGACCTGCCCCGACGTGCGCAAGTCGCGCTGGAGTGACACGCCCTCGCGCAACCAAGCCTCGATCACGGCATCGATGCCGGTCATGGCACGCAACGGCAGAAGCGCAATCCGAAGCCGGCCGCGGCACCCGAGCGCGGACCCACTCAACAGGTCGTCGTCACTGCGGGTATCGATCTCGATCCAGTCGACCTGCCCTGCCGCGCTCACCTGCTCCGCGCGTCGCGCGAGCTCCGGCTCCAGGCATCCGCCGCTCAGCCAGCCGACCTGGCTGCCGTTGCAGAACAGCACCATGTCGCCGGCACCGGCGTAGGTGGAGCCATCGGTTTCCAGCACCAGCGCGAGCACGGCGTGCTCCCCCGCGCGCACGCACGTCAAGGCCGTCTCGAGTACGCCGCGCGGGCTGCCTTCGGCGAGGAAGCCCGGCGCTGCGGACAGGTCCTCGGCAAGATCGCCGGGCTCCCCTCCGCCTGCCGCTGAAGCTTCCAGCGCGGGTGAGGCTGCGGGTCGGTCCATGCGCAAGGGTCAGCCCACGTCGGGCAAGCCGGGCAGCAGCTTGTCCAAGGTGATGGGATAGTTGCGCACGCGCACGCCGGTTGCGTTGTAGACCGCATTGGCGATCGCGGCGCCGACCCCGCAGATGCCCAGTTCACCCACACCCTTGGCCTTCATCGGCGAGATCACCGGATCCAGCGTGTCGAGGAAGACCACTTCCTGGTACGGGATGTCGGCATGCACGGGAACCTCGTAGCCGGCCAGGTCGTGGTTGATGAACAAGCCCAGCCGTTTGTCGACCACCAGCTCCTCCATCAGGGTCGCGCCCGCACCCATCACCATCCCGCCGATGACCTGGCTGCGTGCAGACAGCGGATTGAGGATCCGGCCGCCATCGCATACGGCAAGCATGCGGCGGATGCGCGTCTCTCCCGTGTAGGCATGCACGGCGACCTCGCAGAAATGCCCTGCATAGGTGCCGACGTCGTAGCCCTGCTTGAAGTCGCCGAAGGCAATGCCGTCCTCCGCCGACAGTGTCCCCGCCTCCGCCAGCTTGATCGTCCGCCCACCCGCCTGGATGCGGCCATTGGCGAAGTCTGCGGTGTCGCCGTCGAAGCCCAGTTTCTCGCCCACCTTGCGGCGCAGGCTGACGCACGCCGCGTACACGCCCGCGGTCGAGCTTGCCGCGCCCCACTGGCCGCCGGAACCGGCGGAGGCGGGATGACGGGAGTCACCGAGGGTCACCTGGACCCGGTCCAGCGGCACGCCCATGGTCTCGGCTGCCGTCTGCGCGATGATCGTGTAGGAGCCGGTGCCGATGTCGGTCATGTCGGTCTCGACAATCACCCCGCCCTGGCCGTCAAGCCGGACCCGCGCCGCCGACTTCATCGTCGGTGCGCCGCGATAGCCCGCAGACACGCCCATGCCGACCAGCCAGTCCCCTTCCCTGACCTGCGCCGGCCTGGGGTTGCGCTTGTTCCAGTTGAAGCGCTCCGCGCCTTCGCGCAGGCAGCGCACCAGGTTGCGGTCGGAGAACTTCTTGGACGGATCGCCGGGTACCACCTCGGGCTCGTTGAGGATGCGGAACGCGATCGGGTCGAGGCCCAGCTTCTCGGCCATTTCGTCCATCGCCACTTCCAGCGCCATGTGGCCCGGTGCTTCGCCCGGTGCGCGCATCGCATTGCCTTCGGGCATGTCGAGTGTGGCGATGTAGTTGGCCACCAGGCGGTTGGCGCCTGCATAGAGCTTGGGCGTCTGCAGGGTGCCGTTCTCGCCGTCCTCGCCGTTGATGTTGCCCGACCAGTTCTCATGGGCGATGGCGGAGATCCGGCCATCCTTTCCGCAGCCGATCCGCACGCGCTGGAGGGTGGCGTGCCGGTGCGTGGTGTTGTTGGGCATCAGCGGGCGTTGCAGCGCGATCTTCACCGGCCGCCCGACCTGCTTGGCCGCCAGCGCGGCCAGCACCGCGTCGGCACGGATGAACAGCTTGCCGCCAAAGCCGCCGCCGATATAGGGCGAGTCCACGCGCACCTTGGCAGGATCGATGCCGAGGATCGCCGCCATGCCCTGCCTGGCCCAGTCGATCATCTGGTTCGCCGTCCACAGCGTGAGCGTGTCGCCCTCCCAGGCGGCGATGGTGGCGTGCGGCTCCATCATCGAATGACTTTCGTCGGAGGTGTGATAAGTCTCGTCGAGCTTGACCGCGGCGCTCGCGTAGGCGGTGTCGAAATCGCCCAGCGCCTGCCGGTCGGGCTTGCCGTCACGCCCCTTTGCCAGCGGCGCGGACGGTGCCAGTGCGGGAAAATCGAAGCGGCCCTTGCCGCGCTCGTAGCGGGTACGGATCAACGCCGCGGCGGCGCGGGCCTGCTCGAAGGTCTCTGCCACCACGCAGGCGATGGCCTGGTGGTAGTGGGCCACTTCGGGTCCGCCGAACAACGGTGCATTGTTCCAGCTCGATGCGCCGACCGGCTTGGTTTCCGGTGCGGTGATGACCGCCAGTACGCCGGGCGCGGCACGTGCGCGGGACGCATCCATCGAAATGATGCGCCCTTTGCCGATGCCCGCGCCGACGATGTAGCCGTAGGCCTGGTTCGGCGCCACGTCATGGCGCTCGTAGGCATAGGGAGCGGTGCCGGTGGTCTTGCGTGGGCCGTCGATGCGCGGCGTCGACTTGCCGACGACCTTGGCCTTGTCGAACAGGTTGTCGCCGGCGGGGGCGTTGAATTCAAGGGGCATCAGCGCTCTCCTTCCACCAGCACCGCTGCGAGGGTGCGCTCCGCGAGCGCGATCTTGAACGCGTTCTCCGGCGTCGGACGGGCACCGGCGAACACCTGCCGGGTCGCGGCCTTTACGCCGTCGCGCAGCAGGGGTTCGGCTGCCTCGACGCGCCACGGCTTCGGCGCGACCCCACCGAAGGCGAACCGCGCCGAGCCGTCACGCTGCACGACCGCGGCGACCGACACCAGTGCGAACGCATAGGACGCGCGGTCCCGCACCTTGTGGTACACGTGCCGACCGCCCAGGGGTTCCGGCAGCGTGACGTGGGTGATCAGCTCACCGCGCTGCAGCACGTTGTCCTGCTGCGGCTTGTCGCCGGGGGAACGATGGAAATCGGCAATTGGGATGCTTCGCGTACTGCCGTCACCCCTGACGGTCTGGATCGAGGCGTCCAGCACCCGCAGGGCCACCGCCATGTCGCCCGGATAGGTCGCGATGCAGCTGTCCGAGGTGCCGATCACGCCCATCTGCCGGGAGAACCCCTCGAGTGCGCCGCAGCCGGAACCGGGCAGGCGCTTGTTGCAGGGCAGATTGGGGTCGTAGAAATACGGGCAGCGCGTGCGCTGCAGCAGGTTGCCGCCGGTGGTGGCTTTGTTGCGCAACTGCCCGGAGGCGCCTGCCACGATCGCGCGGGTCAGCACCGCGTAGTCGCGGCGCACACGCTCATGCGAGGCCAGCGCGGTATTGGTGACCAGCGTGCCGATGCGCAGGCCACCCTCGTCGGTGGGTTCGATCCTGTCCAGGCCGATGTCCTGCACATCGACCAGGTGCGCTGGCGTCTCGACCTCCAGCTTCATCAGGTCGAGCAGGTTGGTCCCTCCGGCCAGGAACTTCGCGCCCTCGGTACCGGCGACGGCCCTGGCGGCCTCGGCCGGGGATTTCGCGCGTTCGTAACTGAAGGCCCTCATGAGCGCCTCCCTGCAGAGGTCACGCCAGCGACCTCTGCCATCGCCTCGGCAATGTTGGAATAGGCGCCGCAGCGGCAGAGGTTGCCGCTCATGCGTTCGCGCATTTCCATGTTGGTGGCCCGGGGCCGTGCGCTGACGTCCGCCTGTACATGGCTGGGGACACCCCGCTTGATCTCGTCCAGGACCGCCACCGCCGAACAGATCTGCCCCGGCGTGCAATACCCGCACTGGTAGCCATCATGCTTGATGAAAGCGGCCTGCATCGGATGCAGGTCATCGGGAGTTCCGAGGCCTTCGATGGTGGTGATGGCATCGCCCTGGTGCTGCACCGCCAGGCTGAGGCAGGCATTGATGCGCTCACCGTTGACCAGCACGGTACAGGCACCGCATTGACCGTGGTCGCAGCCCTTCTTGGTGCCGGTCAGCTTCAGATGTTCGCGCAGGGCATCGAGCAGCGTGGTCCGGGTGTCCAGTTCAAGTTCCCGCCGCTTGCCGTTGACGGTCAAGGCCACCGTGCTGATGACCGGCGGCCTGGGCGGCGGGGGCGTCGCCAGTTCGGCGGCGAGCGATGATGCCCCCGGTGCGGCGGACATCGCCACGGTCGTGACGCCGCCGGCGATCACCTGCCGGCGCGTCAACTTCATTCCTTCATCACAACTTGGCACAGTGACCTCCTGGCGTTCGGGAAAATCCCGTGGCTGGATGGACGCGCTCACACTACCGAGGGGCCACTATGCCCATCTGCGGGGTACAGATCTGTGAAGTCGGCGAAATGTACGAACATGATGCAGCAAGCCCGAAGAAATCGGCTGCATCCAGCCACAGCGCGGCACTCTTGAGCCATGCGTATGCCTCACTGGATGACTCACAGTCCTGTTTGTCCCTCAGCATGAGGAACATGATGGCCCGACGCTACAAAGGCGTTGGCTGGGAGGGCTCGGGTTCGTGGATGGAGCCCTCCAACAAGGCAACGTAGGTATCAAGCCTGGTGCGAAGGCCGATCAGCATCCAGCCCAGCAGGTACAGCAGCACCATGGCGAAGATCAGTAGTGCACCCAGCGGGCCAACATTGAAAGCGCCCGCCCAGTCGCCCCATTTCCATCCGCGGAACTGCAGGTAGAGGGCAATCAACAGCGGGAATGGTCCCAGCCGCTGCAGGCCGCCATACATCATGCCCATGCGCTCAATCATGTTTGTGCGCAAGGTGCTGACGAACTTGAGTCGCCGCTCGCGCTGGACGCGCGGGAATCCGCGAAGCTCGGTCACCACCGCTTGCCAGTGAGCGAAGTCTTCATCCATCTCCCGGGCGTGCGAGAGCCGCGGCTGGATGAACTGGCGAATGCCCCTGCGGGCGGCCAGTACGCCACCGACAATGAACCCTCCGATTTCGATTGCCAGGCAGGCAACAACCACCTGGAGCACTACGCCAAGAGGCAGCCATCGATCCGGAAGCTGACCCATGAGAATGCCGATGATCGCCGCACCCACGCCGATGCGAAACGCCCACGTCTCCACCCTGCCCGCCTTGGGGTAGATGCTGTGCTCAACCAGTCCCTGCACCCGCTGGTAGAGCCAGTGGAATGTCAGTTCCTGCGAATCGGTCTTTGCCGACGGATCGAATCCGCCCCCTGCCTGCATGTCCATTGCATCCCCTGCCCGGCCGGCGCAGACGCCGGCCACCCCATCGTACCTGAGCGCGCTTGGGATGGCGCCCAAGCGGGAATCACATACCCAGCTCCGACAACCCCGGATGATCATCCGGGCGACGCCCCAGCGGCCAATGGAACTTGCGGTCACTCTCCTTGATCTGCAAATCGTTGATGCTCGAGAAGCGGCGCTGTATCAAGCCATCCGCGTCGAACTCCCAGTTTTCGTTGCCATAGGAACGGAACCAGTTGCCGGAGTCGTCGTGCCATTCGTAGGCGTAACGGACAGCAATACGGTTTTCGGTAAAGGCCCAGAGCTCCTTGATCAGGCGGTACTGGAGCTCCTTGTTCCATTTGCGTGCCAGGAACTGCCGGGCTTCTTCCCGGCCGTTGGTGAACTCGGCGCGGTTACGCCACTGGGTGTCGAGCGAATAGGCAAGCGACACCTTGTCGGCATCGCGGGAGTTCCAGCCATCCTCGGCAAGACGCACTTTCTGGGTGGCCGATTCAAGGGTGAACGGAGGAAGCGGCGGACGGGGTTGTTCTGCGGACACGGGGAGACCTCCAATCGAGATGGATACACGGATTGCTTCAAGCGATCTGGCGTACCCAGGCGCTAACGCTTGGCCTGTTCCAGCAACAGCTTCGCGACATCCTTCGCAGTGTCTGCGGCGTCGTAATCACCCATCACGCGCGACAGGGTGATGGCGCCTTCCATCAGAACCAGCAGCTGACGGGCCAGGTCCGCCGGCTGCTCCACCGCCAGTTGCTCGGTAAGTTCCAGCGTGTAATCGAGCACTTTCTGCTTGTGATTCCGCGCGATCTCCCGGATCGGATCGGCAGGGTCGCCGACCTCGCCCGCGGTATTGATGAACGCACAGCCACGATAGCCCTCGGACTGGAACCAACCCTTGAGCACGGTGAACATGCCGAGGATGCGTGCTTCCGGGGTATCAGCCTTGTCGCACTCCTGCCGGAACCAGGCCAGCCAGCGCACATCGCGCGCACTCAGCGCGGCAGCGGCCACGTCGTCCTTGTTCTCGAAGTGGCGGTAAATGCTCTTCCGCGCCACGCCGGAGGTCTTCACCAGCAGGTCCATGCCGGTGGCGTGGATCCCGTTCTGGTAGATCAGCGCCTCGGCCGTGGCCAGGATCTTCTGGTGGGTATCGGTGCCGGCCTTGTTCATGGCCACAAGGTAGAACGATCGTTCTCCCTCGTCAACAGGCGGTGGCGCGGGGCCCGTACGCGCACATCCGTGCAAGACGATCTATCAAGAAATTCGGACTTGTCATATTCCTGGCACCTGATCGCGGGCGCAAAGTACGTCTCACCACCCACCCATGAGAGTTCCCGCATGAACACTTTCGCCCGTACCCTGGCCGTTGCCGCCCTCGCCCTCTCGGTCCAGGCCGGCCTGTCCGCACAGGCCGCCGAACCGGCCAAGCCGGTCGCAGTCACCAGCATCGCGCGCACCGCCAGCTACATCACCACCGCCGATGGCGTGCAGCTGTACTACAAGGACTGGGGCCCGAAGGACGGCCCGGTCGTGACCTTCAGCCACGGCTGGCCGCTGAACTCGGACAGCTGGGAATCGCAGATGATCTTCCTGGCCAACCACGGCTACCGCGTCATTGCCCATGACCGTCGCGGCCACGGGCGCTCCAGCCAGCCGTGGGACGGCAACGACATGGATCACTACGCCGATGACCTGGCCACGGTGATCAATACGCTGGACCTGCACGATGTGACGCTGGTGGGCTTCTCCACCGGTGGCGGCGAAGTGGCGCGCTACATCGGCCGGCATGGCATCGGGCGAGTGAAGAAGGCGGTGCTGATCAGCTCGGTACCGCCGTTCATGCTGAAGACCGCCGACAACCCGAACGGCCTGCCGATCGAAGTGTTCGACGGCATCCGCAAGGCACAGATGGATAACCGCGCGCAGCTCTACAAGGACATCCCGTCGGGCCCGTTCTACGGCTTCAACCGTCCGGGCGCGAAGGTCTCTCAGGGGCTGATCGATGCGTGGTGGGCGCAGGGCATGCAGGGCGGCCACAAGAACACCTACGATTCGATCGCTGCGTTCTCCGCCACCGATTTCCGCGCGGACCTGAAGAAGTTTGATGTGCCCACCCTGGTCATCCACGGCGACGACGACCAGATCGTGCCGATCGATATCTCAGGCCGCCAATCGGCAAAGCTCATCAAGGGCGCCAGGCTGATTGTCTACCCTGGTGCGCCGCACGGCCTGACCGACACCCACAAGGACAAGGTCAACCAGGATCTGCTGGCGTTCCTGCAGGAAAAGTGAGTGACCGGGGCTCTGTTGTGATGGCAGAGCCCTTCCTTCCCAGAAGCAGGGCTGGCACCGGAGAAGCGCCGGGTGCCGCGTCAGTGCACGATTGCGGGCGTAGGATTTCAGGCCAACGATGGAGCGTGTTCCGCACTTTGATGAAGGGTTAACCTCCAACAAAGCACACTGCGCTCTCACGGCTCTTCTCCGGCGCAGAATCCTTTGCTCCCGTGTCCAGCCCCAGACGACACGGCCATGCATCCTCCCAATGCCTTCCGGATCCACGCGATCCAGCCCCTTCTTGCGCGCAATGGGGCCATCGTACGCCTCGATCAATTGCGATCCACCTGCAAGAGCTGCGGCTTGCGCTCATCAATGACTCAGGACGAGGGCATCAAGACGAGTCCACTGGGCACGACGCTCACGTGCCCCGCGTGCGGTGCCACGGGGCTGATGGACGAGGTGGAGATATGGCACCACTGGCTCGAACAGTGCCGGCGGGAACGGATGCTGGCGCTCTTCGATCCCGCACCTGACGAACCTCTGGAGCCTGATGGCCCCGAATGAGAGCGACGCAGGGACTGTCCGGCCGGCGCCTCAGCGCCGCGCCTCAACCGTCGCCGGGGTGACGCCCTGCCAGGCTACCCATCGTGAAGGCGTAGCCCGCCTCCTCCAGCAACGCTCTCATGCGCAGCTCCACACGCCGGGGAGAAAGCAGGCTGTTGGGCGCGTACAGGGCATAGACGTAGCCTGCGCCGTCGATGATCTCGCGGCGCACGGCGCACTCATTGGATTCGGCAGCCTCGGACCAGACGGACATCAACCTGGCGGGACTGATGGATTGGCCGTTGCGAAGACGGAAGAACAGCCAGCGCACTCCCAGGGAACGCATCGGATTCAACCTAGCCATTGCGAACCCCCGATGCGCCGGAAAAGGTCCCTCAGGACCTCTGGATCCAAGCGTGGATGCTCGTCTTTCGAAGAGCGCGGAAGGTCGATGCGTGCGGCGCCGTTCACCAGCGCGGGCAGATCGGACTGAAGGTCGATCCACCACCCCGCGGGCAGCCGGAGCCCCGTGCCCGTTCTATCGTAGATGCAGATCGGAAAAGTCATGGCGTTGCTCCTGGATGACCCGAGCATACGCCTGCGCGATGTCAGGTGTGGATGCGACGCCTAGGAAGATGCCGCATCGGCGCGCTTTGCGCATTCGAATACGTGTGCTTCGTCCTGCTGGACCCTGCGGAACGACTCCAGCCAGCCGAACGCTGCGCCACGATTGTGAATCGTTTCGCCAAGCCTTCCGGTCAGGCATCGTACGCACTCCATCCCGCCAGGACTGGGCGCATCGCAGCAACGGCATTGCGCCATCGTCGTCGTTCTCTCCGGGCGGCACTGGTACATGATCTTGGTCATCAGGCTGATCGCCTGGCTTTGCGAGGACATGCGCGCTCCCTGTCTGCTGCGCGGAAGCAGCCGCGCGGCGCGCGGCTCCTCCTGTTCCTCAGCGGCGGGTATCGCCGCCGAGACCGCCCTTCTTTTCATCCGCTGGCTTCGGGCTCTCGCGATCCTTGTTGTCCTGCTGCTGTTGCTGTCCTTGCTTGCCGGGCTCCTCCCTGCCGGGTTCGCCCCCCTCGCCCTGCCCCTGCTGTGCAGGCTGTTCTGCTTCAGCGGACGCGTTGGAGCGGTCATTCCTGTTCTGTTCGGGGACGCTGTTCATTTCGATTCTCCGCCGCAGCAAGTCTGCTGCCGATTGACTGTGGGCGTGTCGCCGTTACGGGAACGTACGGGGACGCGTCCCATATGAACAAGGGTCATGAACAGGCCCGCAGCAACAAGCGTGTACAGTGGAGTTTCGAAAAGGGGTAACGCCATGATCCATGGAAGAAGCAAGCACGTTGTCGACGTCGAGCGCGAGCTGGCCCACTGGAAAATCGCGTTCAACCTGGGCGCCCTGCCCGCGATGAGCTTCCGATATGAAGTGGCGCCCGTTATCCGGCTTGCCTGCGATATCTATGTGAGAGATCCGCATGGCACCCGGTCGGCATGGATGGACGATCTGCAGGGCAGGCTTGCGAAGCGATCGAGCCTGCGCGGCCATCCTGGCGCAGCGGAGATTGCCGATCGGTGCTGGTCCCTGCTTGGCTGCGCCTAGGCGCGGCTGGCTGCGTGATTCCGCTCGCGCATCAACTCATCATTCAGTACGTGGACAATGGACATCACCGCGTCGGCAAGTCCACGGGAATCGCTGATGGATCCGTAGAAGTAGATCCTGGCGCCTTCAATGCGAACATCCGCCAGCTGGAGCTGGGACGCCAGGGCCCTGCACTTGATGAGGAACATCTCTGTCCAGCGAGCGCCCGGCGCCAGATCCAGCAGCGCGGTGATGGCTTCGTCGGTGGATGCGTCTACACGCTCATGCAACAACGGGACATCGAAGCCGACGATTCTTGGGAGCATGGAAGCGTTCACCTGACCATCCTCTCGCTGATGGGCGCTGCGAGTACTCCCACAGTACAACAGAATGCATGCAGCCCCAGATGAGATGGCGTCAGCTGGCCAGCCCCAGCTCGCGCGCAAGGAACGGCGCAGTCCTGCTTCGCTTGGCGCGGGCCACCTGTTGCGGCGTGCCCTTCGCCACGATGGTGCCACCCGCGCCGCCTGCCCCTGGCCCGACATCAATCACCCAGTCCGCCTGTGCGACAGAACGCATGTCGTGCTCGATCATCACCACGGTGTTGCCAGCCTCCACCAGCCGTTGCAGCTGCGCCAGCAACCTGTCCGCGTCCGATGCATGAAGGCCGGTGGTGGGCTCATCCAGCACATACAGCGTGCGCCCGCGCTGGCTGCGCTGCAGCTCTGTGGCCAACTTGATGCGTTGCGCCTCGCCACCTGAAAGTTCGGTGGCTGGCTGGCCCAGCCGCAGGTAGCCCAGGCCGATCTCCTGCAGCAGCTGCAGCGGGCGGGCGATGGCCTCTTCTCCGGCGAAGAACGCATGGGCCTGGTCCACCGTCATCTGCAGGACCTCGGCAATGTTGCGGCCGTTCCACTGCACCCTCAGCGTGGCTTCGTTGTAGCGGGCGCCGTGGCAGGTGGGGCATGGTGCATAGACGCTGGGCATGAACAGCAGTTCGACGCTGACGAAGCCCTCGCCTTCGCAGGTTTCGCATCGGCCCTTGGCCACGTTGAACGAAAAGCGGCCCGCGTTGAATCGGCGGCGGCGCGCGTCGGGTGTCGCGGCGAACAGCTTCCGCACGTGGTCGAACAAGCCCGTGTAGGTAGCCAGGTTGGAGCGTGGCGTGCGGCCGATGGGCTTCTGGTCTACCTGCACCACGCGCTGGATGGCATCCACATCGCCAGCAAGCTGGCCCCGAGTGGCTTCGATCACGGTGGGTCCATCCGTGGGCGCGCTGTCGGCGCTGTCGTCTACCGTCTCGTGCCCCAGGTGCAGCAGCATCAGCTCAGGCAGCGCCTGCGCCATCAGGCTGGACTTGCCCGATCCGGAAATGCCGGTCACTGCGGTCAGCAGCCCCAGCGGTACCTGCGCGTCCACACCGTGCAGGTTGTGGCGATGGATGCCTTTCAGCGCCAGCCAGCAGTTGGCACTGCGCTGCCGGCTGGCTGGCGCAGGCACCTGGTCGAACAGGTACTGCGCCGTGCGCGAATCCTGAACGTTGCGCAGGCCATCCGGCTGGCCACTGTAGAGAACGCGTCCGCCATGCTCTCCTGCCTGCGGGCCCACATCCACCAGCCACTGCGCGCGGCGCATCAGCTCCAGATCATGTTCAACGACAAACACCGAGTTACCGCCGTCGCGCAGCCGTTCCAGCGCGTCGTACAGCGCCTGGCTGTCGGCCGGATGCAGGCCGGCCGAGGGTTCGTCGAGTACGTACAGCACGCCGAACAGCAACGAGCTGAGCTGGGTGGCCAAGCGCAGGCGCTGCAGCTCGCCGGCCGACAGCGTGGGCGTGGCGCGATCCAGCGAGAGATGGCCCAGGCCGAGCGCGCGCAGTTGCCCCACCCGCGCCATGACCCCACCCGCCAGGCGTTGTGCCGCCAAGCGCTTTTCCTCAGACAAGGCTGAGGTCAGGCGCACGTCGGGGGCGCCTTCGTGGGTCGCGCGGCCACTTGCTGCCCGCTTGGCGCGATCGCGGGGCGTTGCACGCCTGCTGGAACGCGCGCCGTGGCTGTGTGCACTGAAGTCGCCCCGCGCGATGGGCTCGAGCAACACCGCCAGCTGGTCCAGCGGCAGCCGCAGGAACTCGCCGATGTCCACGCCTGCGAAGGTGACCGAGAGCGCTTCCGGTTTCAGGCGCTTTCCGTTGCAGGCGGGGCACAGCCTGCCTTCCATGTAGCGCGACACACGCTTGCGCATCAGCGCGCTCTGGGTGTTGGCAAAAGTGTGCAGCACGTAGTGGCGTGCGCCGGTGTACGTGCCCATGTAGCTGGGCTCCAGCTTGCACTTGAGCGCGGCGCGGGTCTCGGCGGGCGTGAAGCCGGCATAGACCGGCACGGTCGGGGTTTCCTCAGTGAACAGGATCCAGTCGCGGTCCTTCTTCGGCAGCTTCTTCCACGGCACATCGATGTCGTAGCCCAGCGTGACCAGAATGTCGCGCAGGTTCTGGCCATGCCATGCCGGTGGCCAGGAGGCGATGGCGCGCTCGCGGATGCTCAGCGATGGGTCCGGCACCATCAGCGCTTCGGTCACCTCGTAGACGTGCCCCAGGCCGTGGCAGGTGCTGCAGGCACCCTGTGGGGTGTTGGGCGAGAAGTCTTCGGCGTACAGCATGGGCTGGTGGGCCGGGTAGGCCCCTGCCCGCGAGTACATCATGCGCACCAGGCTGGACAACGTCGTCACGCTGCCCACCGATGAGCGCGCATTGCTGGCACCGCGTTGCTGCTGCAGGGCGACCGCCGGTGGCAGCCCGTCAATGGCATCCACGTCGGGCACGCCGGCCTGATCGATCAGGCGTCGCGCGTAGGGCGCGACGGATTCGAAGTAGCGCCGCTGCGCCTCGGCGAAGACCGTGCCGAAGGCCAGCGAGGACTTGCCGGACCCCGACACGCCGGAGAACACCACCAGTGCATTGCGTGGAATGGAGACATCGACATTCTTCAGGTTGTGCTCGCGCGCACCGCGGACCTCGATGCAGCCGCTGGCTGCGGCAGCACATGACGACTCGCCAAAGGGAGTGTTGGACATCTCAGCATTCCTGCAATCGGTGGGCGGATCGCGCATGGTGCGCCCGCGGAGCCATTGTCGCCGCTGCGGAGTGAATGGCGCGAGGGCGCCGGAGGCGGGATGTTGTCTTCACCTCCCCTTCGTACGGCGTTGCCCAGCCAGGGGCTAGCGTGGGGTGCCCACACATCGGAGGCCCTCATGCACCCCGACGTACTTGGCTGGGCCGCCACGGCGGTGCTGATGGCAACCCTGATCCGGCAGATGGTGAAGCAGTGGCAGTCGTCCCACCCGGAAGCCGTATCCAGGTGGCTGTTCGCGGGCCAGATGACCGCTTCTGCGCTGTTCACGGTGTACAGCGCGATGCTGGGGAGCGTGGTCTTCGTGGTGACCAATGCGATGCTGCTGTTGACGGCGGCGGTGGGCCAGGTGATGGCGTGGCGCCGCCGCGGCCGACGCCGGGCTCCTCCACCCTGCTGATTGTTAACGCGTGTTGCCCGAAGGTTTACATCACGTTGCCCCACTCTTGATGGGGCCGCTCACAGCGCACTCCTATGCTGGGCCCGCCACCTGAGGGGTGGTGATCAACCTGGAGATGCACCATGCAACGCGACCAGAAAGACCTTCCCCATCCGGACCAGGAGGCACAGCGCCCCGATCCTGTCAGTCCGCTGCAGGCGAGGCTGCACAACCGCCGCAATCATGACGAGGCGCTGCAGGAAACCTTCCCCGCCAGTGACCCGATCTCCCCCTTCGTCGCTGCGCCAACGCCGGAAGAGCAGGACAAGCGCCTCGGGGAGCGGGTCAAACTGCCAGACCGACACACGGATGAGGAGGCCGCGGGAGGTGACCAGTGATCCGGCGCGGTTTCGCCCGTGTCGCGGCCGCGACGGCGCGATTGTCCGGCAGCCTGGGGGCATTCGTCGCAGCGCTGGGGGTGATCATCGCCTGGGCTGCCAGCGGGCCGGCCTTCCACTTCAATGACACGTGGCAGCTGGTGGTGAATACGGGAACGACCATCGTGACCTTCCTGATGGTGTTCCTGATACAGCATACGCAGAACGCCGATACCGCTGCGCTGCACATCAAGCTGGACGAACTGATCCGCGTGAGCAAGGACGCCAACCAGGAGTTGTTGAACCTGGAGTCGATGGAGCCGGCCCATCTTGAAGAGATACGCCAGCGTTACGAGGCACTGGCCAAGACCGCTGCAGACATCAAGTCCAAGAAGGAGCGCTGCATGCCCAGCGATGCGGACGCGGCCGCCGAAGCCTGAGGTCGCGGCTCCGGCGGCTACCTGCGCCTATCACGGTTCTGGTGTGAGGCCCTGCCTGGCAGGGCCTTCCAGCAGCACTCCGGTGGCCGAAAAGCGGCTGCCGTGGCAAGGGCAGTCCCATGTGCGCTCATGGCCGTTCCATTGAACAACGCACTTCAGGTGAGGGCAGAGCGCCGACATGGTGTGCAGGCGCCCGCCCTCGTCGCGGTAGACCGCAGTGCGCTTTCCATCCACGTCCAGCAGTGCGCCGCAACCACGGGCCAGCTCACTGGGCGAGCGCGAGGGCGCCGTGGCAAGCCGATCTCCCACCATGTGCCGCGCCACCGTGGCGTTGGTGCGGGCCCAACCAGAGGCCGAGCGCACCGGGGTGAAACGCATGGGGCTGAGCAGCTGCTCGATCTCGCTGGCCGTGCCGATGATTCCCTCGGTGATCGCGCGCGCGGCCACGCCTGCCCAGGTCAAACCGTCCGGCCCATAGCCGGTAGCGACCCACACATTATCGTGCGCGCTGCTGCCGATATAGGGGAGCTGGTCGGCGGGCCGGAATTGCTGCGCCGACCAGCACAGCGGCCCGCCCTGCACGTTGAAGTTGCGGCGCGCGTCGGCGAGCAGATGTCGGGCCGGATCCACCGCTGGCGTTTCCCCGGTGCGATGTGTTTCGCCAACCAGCACAAGCCAGTCGCGGCCATCAGCGCCGTGTACCCCGCGCAGTGAGCGCTGCCGGTCGGCGATCCAGTGAATGCCGGCCGCAGGTGGGTTGGCAACCTGTACCGCCATCCCGTACTCGCGGTACACCTCCATCTCGGCCTGCACCAGGTTGAAGCCTGCGGGCGAATGCGTAGCCAGCACGAACTGCCTGGCCTGTATACGGGCGCCATCGGCTGTCGCAACGCCGGCGGATGCCTCGATGCTGCTGATCCGGGTCCAGTCGTGGATGCGCACGCGACCGGCCAGATGAGCCGCCAGTTGCCTGCAGAACGCCGCCGGATCCAACTGCGCCTGGTCGGGAACACGGAAAGCGTGGCCCAATGCAAACGGCAGCCCGGACTGCCGGTGTTCGCACTGCAGGCCGACGCGCTGATAGGCCTGCAGCTCACGCTCGAACTGCGCGGTGACCTCGCGGGTGCGCTCCTGCACACCGTACTGCATGACCACGCGTTCGAAGCCACAGCGCAGATCATAGCGATGAACCAGGGTTTCGATGGACCGCAGCGCCTGCTGCCGCCACTGTACGACACGGGTGGCCGTGTCACCGCCCCAACGGGAGACCAGATCGGCCAGCCGGGAGACGGGCGCGTAAAGATTGCCGGTGGACATCACCGTGTTGCGCCCACCGATGGGCCCCGCATCGACCACCAGCACATCCAGCCCGGCATCGGCCAGGCGGGCCGCTGTCAACAGGCCGGTCATGCCGGCGCCAACCACCAGCACGTCCGCCCGCGTGGTTCCGGCAAGTGGGCGAAAGCTGTTCGAATCGCTATCACGGGACCATAGGCTGGCGCGCAGTAACGGGTCGGTCATGAAATGCACCCTTGCAGAGTCAGCTGGAAGCCTTCCCTGATACGCCGCCGGGGGTGAAACAGCCGTGGTGCGGCCGTGCAGAAAATCCTCACACACGTAGCCGTAGCGATGCCGAGCAGGGGGTGGGTGAACATCGCGTAGACGGCACGCCTGCGTCCGCTGTGCGGCCCACAACACCCTCCTTGCGGTGCGGTTGCCAGCTTGCCCGGAAGGCGGAACCCGCAGTGAGCACGCACCTGGAGCTCGACCTGATCATCGCGCAACTGGAGGAAATGCTGCCGGAATGGGCGGCGCTCTACCCCGAGCAGCAGTTCATGCGCATGCTCGCCGAAGCGCTGGACTACATTGCTGCCAGTGCGGACCCGGAGGCCCGGCTGTACTGCGTGATGCGCACCGGGCACCTCCATCTGTGCAGCGGAGAGATTCCGTGGCCGGCGGGCTATGGAGGCCCCTGGCCGTTTGCTACGGGTCTGACTGCGCCCATCGCGCGAGATTCTGTTTCACTTGCCCGATGCCGGCCCACGGATCCTTGCGGCGTCGTTTGAGCTTTGCCGGCACATCCTTGATCGTGAACCCGTCGGCGCGCTTGAGTTTTGACAGATCACTCCATGCAATCGGCAGCGCCACCGGTGCCCCCGGCCTGGCCCGCAGCGAGTAGGACGCGACCGCCGTTGCACCGCGCCCATTGCGCAGGTAGTCGACGAAGATCCGCTTGTTGCGCAGGCTTTTGGTGGCCGTTGCCACGAACCGCTGGGGCTCGGATTGCGCCAGCGCTTCGGCGAAGCCTCTGGCGAAGCGCTTGGTCAGGTCCCAATCACATCCCGGATCGAGCGGCACGACCACGTGCAGGCCCTTGCCGCCGGATACCCGCAGGAACGACTCCAGTTCCAGCTGCGCCAGCAGTTTGCGGATGTCGGTGGCCGCTTTCCTGACCTCGGCAAAGGGAACGTCAGGTCCTGGATCCAGATCGAACACCACCCGGTCGGCCTTGTCGGACGTTTCGGCGTGGCTGCCCCACGGGTGGAATTCCAATGCGTTGAACTGCACCAGTTCCAGCAGGCTGGCCGGGTCACGCACCACCAGGTAATGCGCGTTTACCCCGCTTTCTTCCTTGAGCTTTACTGCGTCGACCAGCTCCAGCCCGGCCGTATGGTGTTTCTGGAAGAAGCAGGGCTTTGTGGCGCCACTGGGGCATCGGATGATCGAGAGCGGGCGGTCAATCACCTCGGGAAGCAGGTGCTCCATCACTGCCGTGTAGTAATCCCACACGTCCTGCTTGGTGTAACCGTCGCCGGGGAACAGGATCTTGCCCGGCGAGGACAGCGATGGCGGCGCGCGATCCGCCACCGGTGCCAGCCTGGTCTTGCGCGCAGGCCGCGGGGGTGCCGGTGTGCGCGCCGCCGCCAGGGCCGTTCCAGCGCGATCGGAATCGGCGAGGTCGGCGATATCCTTGTCCGCGCGCACTGCCTTCAGCGACGCCTGGCGCAACAGCTTCTGCCCGCCGATCCCGCGGTAGAAGACCTCCACCACGAATCGCGGCTCGAACCAGGTCGCAGCGCGCAGGTCGGTGTCCTGGGTGGGCACGTACGCGGTTGGCTTGCGGCCGCCGCCGCCCTTGATGCGCTTGCTGATGTCGCCGATCAGCTCGTCCGAGAACCCGGACCCCACCCGGCCGGCGTAAAGCCAGCCGTGCTCCGCATCTGGACGGGCCAGCAGCAGCGCGCCGAAGCCGGCACGGCTGCCTTTGGGTGCGGTGTAGCCCACCACCGCAAACTCGTCGCTGGCCAGCTGTTTGGTCTTGCGCCAGTCATCACTGCGGCCGCTGTGGTAGCTGCCGTCGGCGCGCTTGGAAATGATGCCTTCGAAATGCTGCTCACCGGCCAGGCGATAGGCCTCGTCGCCATCGCCCTGCACATGGGAACTGAACGCCAACGGGCTGCCCTGCCCTTCCAGCAAGGACTGCAGCAAGGCCTTGCGCTCCAGGAGCGGCGCATCGGCGACGTCCACGCCATCAAGATGCAGCAGATCAAACAGGGCATACGTCAGCACGCCCTGGCGCTCGCCGGAGAGCGTGGCCTGCAGCAGGTTGAAGTCCTCCTTGGTGCCGGCGCCGGCGATGAGCTCACCGTCCAGTGCGGCTGAAGTCAGGCCCAGCGCCGCCACCGCGTCACGTATCTCGGGGATCTTGCCGGTCCATTCCAGTGCATTCCGGGACCACAGCTGCACCTTGCCCTTGGCGACCGTGGCGAGGATGCGGTACCCGTCCCACTTGATCTCGTGGACCCACTGCTCGCCCTGGGGCGGCGCGTCTCCCAGCTTGGCCAACTGCGGTTCGAATGGACCGGACGGCGCTGCGGCCTTTCTTGCCTTGCTGAGCGCCAGCGCCTTCTTCGCCCAGTTCGTTCGTCGGATGCGCTTGACGGGTACCACGGTGAGCCGCTTCTTCGCGCTCTTGCCGGCCCCGGCCCGCTTCAGATCCTCCGCTGGCGCTTCAGCGACATCCGCCAGCAGATCGTCTGCCTCGATGTCGCTGGCGAATTCGTCGTCATCCTTGAACAGCAGCCACTGCGGTTGGCGCGCCGGCTTCCCGGAGCGGACCAGATGCCATCCGCCCTTCAGTTTGGCGCCGAACAGTTCGAAGCGCAGATGGCCCTTGGCGAGCTGGGCTTCCGGGTCGCCCTGCGTCGCCCACACGCCATGGTCGAACTGGGCCACATGGCCACCGCCGTACTGGCCTTTGGGGATTTCGCCTTCGAAGGCCGCATAGTCGACAGGATGATCTTCCACCTCCACCGCCATGCGCTTGACCTTCGGGTCGTAACTGGGCCCCTTGGGCACGGCCCAACTCTTCAGCGCGTCCCCTACCTGAAGGCGGAAGTCATAGTGCCTCCGGCTGGCATGGTGCAGCTGCACCACGAAAATGGCGCGTTGCCCTTTCGGTAGCGCCTTGCCCGGCTCGGGCTCCTTGGTCTTGTCAAAACTGCGCTTGCGGCGGTACTCGACCAGGGACATGGGCAACTCCGCGCTATTTTCCCAGATGCTTGCGGACAGCAACGACGGTGGGTCCGACCGCCGCCACAGCAGCACGAAGTTCCTTGGCGGACACGCCCAGCGTGGTGGTCCAGTACTGCAGCTCGTAATCTTCGTTGACGTTGATGCGATCCCGGTCCGGGCGGCCGGTCTTCTGCTTGTCATCGCTCATGGGAGTCTCCGCGCGTGGTCGGGCGTGAAGTGACCGTACCGCCCGGTGCATGGGCACGAGGCGATGCCATTGTGAAGCCATGGCGAAGGCCTGGCGGCACCGGCGCCAACCCGCAGTGGCGGATCCCGCATCGTGAAGGGCACGCGCACGGTTCGCGTGGACCTTCACATGCCGCCTTCACCTGGCACCTGCCTGATCGCAACCGGGAAGACCCTACGCTGATCGCTCCACTCACTGCGGAGCCCAGTATGGCTATCAAGACGGCGGAAGACCTGTTCATCCACGAACTCTCGGATATCTACAGCGCCGAGAAGCAGCTGACCAAGGCCCTCCCACGCCTGGCCCGTGCGGCCGAGAATCCGGACTTGGCCACGGCGTTTGAGACGCACCTGGAAGAGACCCAGGGCCAGATCGAACGCATCGACCAGGTTGTCGAGATCCTGGGCATTCGCCTGAAGCGCATCAAGTGCGCGGCGATGGAGGGCCTGGTGGAGGAAGGCAAGGAAGTGATCGACAGCATCGACAAGGGCCCTGTGCGGGATGCTGCGCTGATCGGCGGCGCGCAGAAGGTCGAGCATTACGAGATTGCGTCCTACGGGACCATTGCCGCGCTGGCCAAGCAGCTGGGCTACAAGGACGCCCTGCCGCTGCTGCTGGAGACGCTTGAGGAAGAGAAGGCCACCGACGAAAAGCTGACCCTGCTGGCCAAGGGCGGCGGCAACGCCAAGGCCGCGCAGGCCGCCTGATCGGCGCGCCTTGGAACCCGGCTGCCACGGACGGCGGCCTCAGTGCCTGTAAAGCACCTGATCATTGGGGCAGAAGAACGTGCGCCGCCGCGTGGTCCCCATGTAGAGCTTGCTGATTGGGCCACCGCACAGGGGACAGACCTTCTTCGTGTGCACCTGCCAATGCTTCTTCAGCTCGAAGCGCCGCTTCCATTCCAGGAAGTCGAAGCTGTAGGCGCGCGCCTGTTCGATCAGCGCGGTAAGCCTGCGTGGCGGCAGGTCGCCCAAGCGGGTGGCGGGGTGCACGCCTATACGGAACAGCACCTCGTTCTTGATGATGTTGCCCACGCCGGCAAAGACCGTCTGGTCCAGAAGCGCATCGCAGACCATGACTTCCGGCATTGCCTTCAGCTTGCGCCGGGCCAGCGTCGGATCCCAGGCATCGTTCATCACGTCCGCGCGCCAGTCGTAGACGTCGTCCAACGGCTCGTCGATCAGCCGCACGGAACACGCATAGAAGTTCAGCTCGCCATTGTCGAACAGCAGGGATACACGCGCCGGGGTTGGCTTCCGTTCGTCGATGCGCCAGCTGCCGAACATCATCAGATGGATGCGCAGTGTGTGGCGGCTGAATTCCAGCAGGAAGTGCTTGCCCCAACTGTGGACCGCCTTGACCCTTCGGCCCTGCAGCGGCGACAGGTCGATGCGGCTGTTTCCGGAGACGGTGCGGACCACGTGCCCTTTGAAATGGCTAGTGGCTTCGCGCAGCAGTACGATGGAAGGACCTTCAGGCATGGGCGTTCTCCTGCAGCAGCGCCTGCAGGCGCAGTGCGTTGCCGGTGGCATGGCCCAGTGCTGTATTGTCCAGTACGAACCAGGCCGGCCGTTGCGCATCAGCTTCGCGCCGCAGCCCTTGCGCCAGTTCCGCCAGGGCCTGTTCGCTGTACACACTGCGATAGATCTGCGGCTGGCCGTGCCAGCGCCAGTAGCTCCACGCACGATCACCGCCGGGAACCGCTGCCGCCGGCACACGTGCCGGATCTGCGGCTACCCGTGCAACGCCATGCGCGCTCAGCAGCGCATCCACGTCCGCCGTGAACCAACTCGGATGCCGCGGCTCGCACGCTACATCGGCCTGCGTGCGCGCGCGAAGGCCCCGCAGGAAGGCTTCGGCCGTGGCCGTGTCGTACACCAGGCTGGGCGGCAGCTGCAGCAGCAACGGACCGAGCTTTCCACCCAGCTCCAGCACGCCCTCAAGGAACTGTTCGAGCGGCTGCATTGCATCGCGCAGCCGACGCTCATGGCTGATCTCGCGCGGGAGTTTCACCGCGAACCGGAAGCCCTCTGGAACGCTCGCCGCCCATCGCGCGTAAGTCCTGGGCTGGTGCGGTCGATAGAAGGAAGAGTTGATCTCCACCATCGACAGGCGTGTGGCATAGCGCTGCAGTAGGCTGTCGCCCGCGCCGAACGCTTCCTGATCCGCCCGCGGCAGCGACCATCCCGCACAACCGACGCGTGGTGGGCCGGACGCAACCGGGGCGGCTGTGGCCTTCATCGTGCCAGCTGCCCGTCTGGTTCGATGATGCCACCCGCGCTTGCTTCCGTCTGCGATTGCGAAACCGACAGTAGTCGATCCAGGGCACTGGTGCCCGACTGCAGCGCCGACGCGCTGCGCACGAATCCGGTCCAGTCGGAAATGGCGATCTTTCCCAGCGCGAGCTCATCCACCCGCACGCTGCGCATCCGCCAGCGCGGAAACTGTCGGCGACCCACCCTGCCCCGGTTCAGTTCGACGATTCCGCTGTGGCTGCTTGCAGCCAGAATGCGCGTGTACACCGCCTTGACCCCTGCCTCCGGGCCTTCCAGGTACTGCAGGAAGCGCGAGCCATCGAACAGCAATGTGCCGGTGACATCGGCGGACTCGTTGAACTGCACCGCCTCCGCCACGAGTTGCTGCAGCCGCTGTTCCGTCAGGTTGCGGGAGGCTTCACTTACATAGGCAATCGCTCTGAAGGGCATGGCACCACCGGTTGTTGCAGACCGCTCTACCTTAGCCACACCGATCGTACGCGCGGTGAGACCGGTGTGGAGGCTGCGTCGAACTGTGGCGTGTACCTTCCGCATCGCGTTGACGCACGGTTGGGCCGCGGAACGTGTGTCTGCCACTGTGCGCACGCGTGCAGGGATGTTCGTGGAGGCCGGATGAGGAATCAGAGCCTTCCGGATGACGCGACGTTGGCGGTCGTGCCACCGCCGTCTAGCGCCGGATCTGGAAGATGGTCGCTGCCGCCAATGAGGCGGCTGAGCCCAAGGAGACTTTCCATGGCCAACCAGAACCAGAACCAGGGCACCAGCAACCGCGGTTTCGCTTCGATGGACGAGGACAAGCAGCGCGAGATCGCCGCCAAGGTCGGACGTGCCGCGCACGAGTCAGGCAACGCCCATGAATTCAGCTCGGAAGAAGCACGCGAAGCCGGCCGCAAGGGCGGCGAAGCAGTGAGCCAGGACCGCCAGCACATGGCTGACATCGGCCGCGAAGGCGGCCAGAACAGTCGCGGTGGTGGCAACCAGGGCGGCAACCAGGGCGGCGGGCAGCAACAGCAGGAACGCGGCGGCGGCAACAACCGCGGTGGCCAGCAGCGCTGATCGGCGCTGAAACCCGTTGCATCCCTTCGTGGGCGGACGTGATGTCCGCCCACTTTTGTACGCCCCACGCGGCTCAGGGGCGTTGCAACCGGAGCGCCGCGAACGGGCGCCCCGGCTTCTTTCACGGCTCGCGTGGCGGCAGGTCCAGTGCACCTGCACCCGGGCCTGCCCCCAGCTCGGCCCCGGTGGCCGGCCGCGCTTCCGGGTCGGAGAGTGTGCGCAGGGTCATGGCCTGCACCGCCGCTTGTTCGCGCGGGTCCAGGTCCACCGTGCCGCCGCCGTCGCCACCATCCACAGCGGCCTGTGCGTCGCGGTCGCTGACCCGCTCCCAGAGCTCGCCGCTGTTCCAGCTGCCCTGCAGATCGTCGGCGCCGTCACCCTGCGACATGTCCATGTACAGATCGGTGAACGCCGGATCCCCCGGCAGCTTGCCCGGTGGGAAGTTGGGCTGGATGCTGTGCAACGCTTTCTCGAACGACTTCATGTGCGCGATCTCGCGGGTCATCAGGAAGCGCAGCGCATCCTTGATGCCCGGGTCGTCGGTAACGTTGATCAGGCGCTCATACACCAGCTTGGCGCGCGCTTCGGCCGCGATGTTCGAGCGCAGGTCGGCGGTGGGGTCGCCGATCGAGTCGATGTAGGCGGCTGTCCACGGCACCCCGCTGGAATTGACCAGCGCGGGGCCTCCGCCGTACAGGATCTGTTCGGTGTGGCTGGTGCTGTTCTGGCCCAGCAGCCGCATGTCCTCGGCCTCGGCAAGCCCTTCGGACTGGATCGCCTTGGGCCCACGGTTGAGCATGGCGATGATGGTGCCGATGATCTCCAGATGACTGATCTCCTCGGTGGCGATGTCCATCAACAGGTCCTTGCGCCCGGGATCGCATTCGCCAAGTCCCTGGGTGAAGTAGCGCATCGCGGCGGCCAACTCGCCCTGTGGGCCGCCGAACTGTTCAAGCATGAGGCTGGCGAGCTGCGGGTTGGATTCGCGGACGCGCACGGTATACATCAGTTTCTTGTGATGAAAGAACATGAGGGCTTCTCCGGTGGCTGGTGTGGGCTGGCTTAGGGGTCAACGCTTGGCTTGGGCGCCGGGCGTTTCGTCACGGTTGAGGAACGCTCCGACCAGCCCGTCCTGGTGGTCCTCCAGCCAGCGCGCCATGGCAACCTCTTCCTGCAGGATCTGGCCGCACACCGCCGCAATGTCGGGCGCGCCGGCGCGCTCGGCAGCGATCACCAGCGCCCTGTACGTGGCGATCTCGGTGTTCTCAAAGCCGAATGAAAGGCCCACGCTCTTGACCACCTCGTCCTCCATCAGCGTGTTGCCGGCGGCGTGGATGGCGGCGGTCATGCTCGCGAACAATCCCTTCGCGGTGGGCACGCTTCCTCCCAGCGCCTCAATGCACTGCCGCAGTGAGGCAGACTGCCCCTGCGTCTCCTGGACGTGCTGGCTGATGCGTGCGGCAAGCTGGGGATAGTTCTCGATCCGCGAAGCCATGGCCTTCATCATGGTCTCCGCTTCCTGTTCCATGGCGTACGCGTCCTGCAGCCACTTCAGCAGGCGCTCGCTTCGGGCGGTGTTCTGGTCTGCCATCTCGATCTCCGGTGCGGGGCGACATGCCTCCGGAGACCATCGTGGAGCGAGCGCAATCACCGCGTTGTCGGGCGATGTGAGCCGCCGCAGGTTGGCATTGCACGCAGCGCTGATGCAGCGATAACATCCGCACCCCGGACTGGACCCGGGGCGCCCTCAGGTCGCCAGGGCGCTCGATGCGACCGCGCCCGCCCTGGGGCCCCGGGGGCGGGTGTTCGAAGCGCCCCCGCCGTCCGCCGCCATCACGGCCTGCATCACGCGGTGTTGAGCGCGGTGCCCACCCCCGTCCACGCCCACGACATAGACAAAACGGCCATCAAATTTGGCCTGTGCGCCTTCAAGGGCATCGTCGGCCTGCAATGCCCGCTTCAGCGACTTCATCCATGTCCGTTCAGGCGTACGGTCCAGTTCCACGACAATGGCGGCGCCGCCACAATCGAGCGGCATGCACTCGATACGCAGCACGCCTGGAGAGGCCGCTTCGTTTCCGGATAGAGGCATGACAGAAACTCCGATACAGGGGTCGGCGGCAGTATCCACAGCGCATGCCAAGAAGCCGTCAACGAAATCCATAAGGCCCTCCACGCCTCCTCCACGAGGTTGGTCACGCGCGCAAGGCTTCGCGCCGGACTGACAATGCGCACGCAGGATCTTGATGCAGCACAGCAGAAACTCGTGTTCCCAGGACAACACAGGCATGTACGCATGCAATCCGCAATGAGCCAGCGCAGATGCAACCTGCTGCTGGTGGAAGACCAACTCGACCTGGCCGCACTCATGGAGCACGCCCTTGAGGACGTCGGTGATCAGGTGACGCATGCCTACAGCGTGTTCGACGCTCTCGGGCTGCTGGACACCCAGCGATTCGACGGCGCCGTGCTCGATGTCGAACTTCGCGACGGTGTGGTCTTTCCCGTCGCTGATCGCCTGGCAGAACTCGGCATCCCCTACCTGTTCGTCTCTGCGGTCTACGACCAGTTGGTGCCGCAGCGCCACCGGCGCGCAGCCTTCGTTGCCAAACCGTTCCATGTGAGTCAATTGCAGGACACGGTTCGGCGCGTGCTGGGCGATACCTGCGCGCAGCCGCCCCCGCATTGAATCCATGCAACCGTCACCCCAGGTGCGGGGCTACCACCAGGCCCAGCTGGCGCAGCGCGCCACCACGGGAGAGGCCATCCCAGTTGCCGTGCGCGACGCTGCGGATCTCGGAGGCCTCAACCCACAGCAATCGCATCGACCAATAGGGAAAGAACCTGCCGGAAACCCTGCCGCGGCCCAGTTCGATCAGCTCGCGATGGCTGCGGGCACTGAGAATGCGGCTGTACACCACGTTGATGCTGTCTTCCGGCCCCTCGATGTACTGCAGGAAGCGGAGCCCGTCATAAAGAAGCACACCCGTAACGCCGGCTTCAAGGTTGAAGCGGGCGGTGGCCCTGGCGAGGTCATCCACATGGTCCATGGAAAGCCCCGATGTCGCCTCACTTGCGTAGGCGACTGCACGGAGGGGCACATTCGTTCCTTCTGGCGCAGGAAAAAATTTCCTGCACTTCAATGATCGCCGCGCTGATGTAGGCAGGGATGAGGTGTTCAATCGCCGGGCTACCAGTGCCCTCCCCGAGCTGCACGCTGCGATAACGCGTCGGCAGGCGGGAGCTTCTGCGCTCCCGCGCCGAGCGGTTCAGCGCCAACAGCGTTCACGGCTGTAGATGGTAATGGGCGCAGGCGCCGGCGGCCACATCACTCGGCTGGAAGCGTGGCCTGCCCATGAATACCCTGTGCGGTGATCCTCACCCGGTCAGCGCGGGCGCCTCGCTCTCGCCCTCACGCACTGGAGAAGCTCCCACAGCCAAGGCAGCACCACCAGGCCAGACGCCGGCAGCAGGACCCACCACCAGATCCCGGGTGCTGCCGGTTCCACACTGAGCGACCATCGAGGATGGGCCTGCCAGGCCACCCAGGCCAACAGGACCCACGGCGCGGCATCCAGCACACTGTGCACATGCTGCTCCGCCGGACTGATGCGTCTGCGGCCGTCTGCGCTGACGGTGTCCAGGTAGCCGGCGATTGCGTGAGCAATGACCAGAAGCGCCAGGAGCGTGACCAGCGACAACGTGTTTTCCAGCAGCAGCCACGCCAGCACGCCGCTGCCGATCAGAAGCAGCTGCACCCCATGCAACAGGCTTTCGCGCATCGCGGAGGTGTGTGGAAGGTCGGTCCGGCGGTGAAAATGGAAGTCCAGCGAACCGGCCACCAACCACAGTGTGTACACACAGCCCACGACAATCGCACTCATGGCGCCACGCTCACGGTGTCAGAACGATCTTGCGGCAGTCGTCATCCTTGGCATCAAACATCGCATAGCCCTGCGCTGCATCGGCCAGGCGCATCCGGTGCGAGATGATGTCACCCGGATCCAGCTTTCCTTCCAAGATGGCGTCGAGCAGCTCCGGCATCAGTCCCTGCACGTGGGTCTGCCCCATCTTGAACGTCAAGCCCTTGTCGAACGCGTCACCCAGCAGGAAACCGTGGATGAAGCCGGCATAGACACCGGGGATGCTGACAACGCCGCCGCGGCGGGCCGCGGCGATGCACTGCCGGATCGCCACCCCGCTGCTGCCTTCCAGTTTCACGGCGGTCAGCGCTGACTCCAGCGCACTCCCTTCGGCCTCGAAGCCTACGGCCTCGATGCAGGCGTCTGCGCCCCGCCCGCTGGTCTGGGTCAGGATGTAATCGGCCGGGTCCTCGATCTCCCTGAAGTCGATGGGGGTCACCCCGTAGGCGCGACGCGCGTAGTCAAGGCGGTAGCGAAGATGGTCCACCATGAAGATGGTCTCGGCCCCCAGCAGTCGGCAGCATGCTGCGCTCATCAGCCCCACCGGCCCGGCACCGAAGATGGCCACCGTCGAGCCGGGCTTGACCCCAGCGTTCAGCGCGGCCTGGTAGCCGGTGGGCAGGATGTCCGAAAGGAACAGAACCTGCTCGTCGGCCACGCCTTCCGGGATGCGCAGCGGGCCTACATTCGCCTTCGGCACGCGTACGAATTCGGCCTGCCCGCCGGCCACGCCGCCATACAGATGGCTGTAGCCGAACAATGCGGCCGGAGGCAGTATGCCCTTCTGGTTCAGTGCGGCGCCCTTGCCCGGATTGGTGGTCTCGCAGGCGGCATACTCGGCCAGCCGGCAGTGGAAGCACTCGCCACAGGCAATCACAAACGGAATCACCACGCGATCACCGGGTTTCACCTGGGTCACGCCGCTGCCGACCTCTTCCACCACGCCCATGAATTCGTGGCCCAGCACATCGCCATCGTGCAGGTCAGGAATCTTGCCCCGGTACAGGTGCAGGTCCGAACCACAGATGGCGGTGGCGGTCACCCTCAGGATCAGATCATCCTCGGCCGCCAGCACCGGGTCCGGCACGGTCTCGACGCGCACATCCCTGCGGCCGTGATAGGTCAATGCCTGCATCGCGGTTCTCCAGAAAGATCGGAACACCAGCATCGCAGGGCAGTCCCCCCGCTGCGGTGACATCCGGGTGTGCGCGGCGTTCATTCCGCGGCGCCGTGGCGTTAACCCGGCGCGGTGCAGGCTTCAGGTTCTCGCCGCAGGAGCTGCTCATGAACGACAAGTTGCCTTTCAATCCAACCACGGACGTGGACGATCAGTCGAAGGCCCACACGCCGGACAAACGTCGCAACGACCAGGCCAGGTGGAAGGACCACGACATGCCCGACGATGGGGACGGCCCCAAGGCGGTACCTGAAGACTACGAGCGGCCGGATCCTGACCCGACAGGCAAGCGTTGAGCCCGCCTCACATCCTCGATGCGCAGTGATCACGAGCCCTGCCCTCTTGCCCGCGCATGCTTCGGCACGGTCTCTGGAACAGCTGATCGAGGTGTTGCATGTGGAAACGCAACGGTCTCTCGCTGGTGCTGCTTGCACTCACCGTCGTGTTCATCGTTGGGCAGGCAGTTGCGGGGCACCATGTCCACAACCAGGAGTTGACGCAGCACGGGCGCGCGCCGATCGATCTATGGCACTACCTGGCGACCGGCCACTTCGTCAGCGCCACATTCGAGAACTGGGAGAGCGAATTCCTGCAGATGGGCATGTATGTTCTCCTGACCGTCACCCTTCGCCAGCGTGGCTCGGCTGAATCGCGGCCGTTGGATCCTGCACAGGAGCAGAGCCGCGTCGAGCCAGGACCTACGCCCTGGCCGGTGAGGCGTGGCGGCGTCTGGAAGGTGGTGTACGGTCATTCGCTTGCAATCGCCTTCGGGCTGTTGTTCCTGTTGAGCTTCACGCTGCATGCGTTGGGAAGCTGGCGAGCCGAGCAAGCCGAGCAGCTGTTGCGGGGCCTGCCCGCACCCGGCTTCCTGCAGCACCTGGCCAGCAGCACATTCTGGTTTGAATCGATGCAGAACTGGCAGAGCGAATTTCTCGCCGTGCTGTCCCTGGTTGTACTGACGATCTTCCTGCGCCAGAAGGATTCACCGCAGTCCAAGCCGGTCGAGGCCCCGCACGCACAGACAGGTGATTGAGCCATGGGACAGGATCCATCGACGGCGTTGCTGATCATCGACATGTTCAGCCGTTTCGACTTCCCCGGCGCGCAGGATCTTGCGCCCGTTGCGGAGCGGGCGGCCAGACAGATCCGGCGTTTGAGAGACCACTTCGATGACCGCAGGTGGCCGGTCATCTATGCCAATGACAATTTCTCCGACTGGAAGCGTGACTTCCGACAACAGGTTGCGCAGTGCAGGCGGGACGGGGGCGCAGCCGGGCGGATAGCCGAGCTGCTCTCGCCCCTGCCCGATCACTACTTTGTACTCAAGCCCAAGCACTCGGCGTTCCTCGCCACCCCGCTGCCGGTCCTGCTGGCCAAGTTGGGCGTGCGCCGACTTTGGCTCAGCGGGATGACAGCCGATTCGTGTGTGCTGGCAACCGCGTTGGACGCCAACGCCAGGGAGTTCGACGTCGTCCTGGCAAGGGAGGCCGTGGCGGGGATGCCGTCACAGAAACAGCGAGCAATGGCGCTGCTCGCCGATTCGGGGGCAGCCCGGGTGGCACGAATTGCTTCTCTGGTGCCGGCATGACCAGCGGGATGGAGCAGCATTCGGCTCAAGCCCGGTCTGCGACACCCTTTACACCGGCATGACCGGCGCAATGTGCGCAGCAGAAAATCCGGCCGTTTCCCTCGACACCGTGTCCGATGACGACGCAATCGCAGTGGGCGCAGCGCGGGGCGAACGCATGGATCGCGCATTCGAAGGAATCGAACGTGCCGCTACGCCCGCCTTGCTGTACGGTGAAGCTCTTGTCGTAGTCGTTGCCGCAGACATCACAGGTAGCCATCGGGCACCTCCTGCTCTGGAAGGAGCCTGCAGTGTGGCCATCACGGATGTCGGCGGCAGTGAAAGCACCGTGTCACGACTGTGCAGGGTCTTCACGCGGAGAGCGGCATGGCACCTGCCCTGCATCGTCCGTCCGGACCTGTCCAATGAACCGGCACGCCAGCATGATCTGCACGATGCAGTGATCGCGGGCAGTGCGGGTTGACTGGAAATGCAGGAGATGACTGCTCGCCCGTAGCGTACGTTGGCAATCCCCTTGCGTTATGCGGCAAGGGCGTACGGCTCCACCAGTCCCACCAGCAGATCCATTGCCGATTGCCCACCGGCCGACGTATCGCCACGCTGCACGAAGCCGACCCAGTCCGCGTGGGCCAGCGACTTCAACTGCCCGGGCTCTACCGCAAGCCAGCGCATCGGCCAGAACGGCAGGCGCCGGTTGCCCACCCTGCCCCGCTGCAGCTCCACCAGCCCTGCGTGGCTGGTTGCGCCCAGCACACGCGCGTACGCCACCCGCAACCCGTCCTCCGGTCCCTCCATGTACTGGAGAAACCGCCCGCCATCGAAGAGAAGCACGCCGGTAACGCCGGCGTCCCGGTTGAAACGTGCGGCGTTGTCGACCAGCTGGTCCAGCCTGTTGCCCTCCTTGCGCCCGTTGTCGCCCACAACAGTTGGGCTGGCTTCGCTGACGTATACCACTGCCCTGATAGGCATCGGTTGCTCCTGTGACGAATCCCCCCAGATTCCGATGGCCTCACCGTAGCCCATCCGAGGACCTGGGATGTTCCCATCGTGTGTATTCCGTGATCCGATCGCCACTATCCGACCAGCGGTGCACCTTTCCTCGGCGTGTTCAGGATCCGCAGCCGGTCGTCCTGCTGTGCCGGCACCGCAGGTTCGGGGAGACGCATGCCAGTGCCAGGCTCACGCCCTGTCCGCTGCCCACGCCAGGTCGAACGTCAACGCGAGGCGCTGGCCGGGCTCCAGCCGGTGCGGCGCCAGCGTGAAGCCGTCCGGCGGGCCGCTCTGCGGCTCCACACAGGTGGCGTGCGGCGTGCCGTCGTAGACCACCCAATGGTCGTGGTCCGAGCGCAGCCGCAGGTGCTGGCCTTCGCGTATCAGCGTGATGTCACTGTCGGCGATGAAGCAGTCATCCCAGGGACCGGTAGTGGGAGCCACACAGGGCAGCGTGGCAATACCTTCCCCGTCCCGCGGGTACATCGCACGAGGCGTGAACAGCAGCCGGTCCGGCTTCCGGAACCAGGGATGCCAGCCCAGCACCGCCGGCATCGCCTGCTCGCCGGCCTGGACCGAAAGGCGCATCTGCAGGGTGTGGGCCTGCAGCTGCAGGTCCAGCATGGCGATGCCACCGAAGGGCCAGTAGCCGTCGCGCGGTAACGCCAGCGACAACCTGGCTGCCGCCGCATCCAGCCGGTCGATCTGCCACGGTCGCGAGAAGCCCAACCCATGAATGGCGTGCCCGTTGAAGTTGAGCGGCAGCCGATGCGGCCTGCCGTCAAAGTGGAACGTTCCATGGCGGATGCGCCCCGCCCAGGGCACCATCGGGTAGCAGCCCCAGGCGATCGCAGCCACCCCGCCTTCCTGCGCATCCACCAGCCACTCCACGCCCCGGTAACGCAGGTGCGCCACGCGCCCGCCCGCCCCTGCGGCGAGCGCAACCTCCAGTTCGCCGCATCTCAGCCAGTGCAGTTCACCGGCCGGCAGCGGGGCCAGCGCATCATCCACCGGCAGCATGCGCTCAGGCCCCATACGGATTGATCGTGCGGATGCTTCCGTCCGGCTCCATGTGCAGCGGTGTGCACTTGGCCGAGCGCAGGTGGGTGATGCCGCCGGACATCAGTGCATCGTGATAGAACAGGTACCACTGCCCTTCGAACTGGCAGATGGAGTGGTGGGTGGTCCAGCCCACGACGGGGGTGAGGATCACACCAGCGTAGGTGAACGGGCCATACGGGCTGTCGCCGATGGCGTAGCACAGCTGGTGGGTGTTGCCAGTGGAGTACGACAGATAGTAGCGACCCTGGTACCTGTGCAGCCACGGGCCTTCGAAGAAGCGGCGCGCATGGTCGTCCGCACGCAGCGGCTGGCCATGCTCATCCAGGATCTGCACTTCGCGGGTGGGTTCGGCCAGCTCGGTCATGCAGGCGTCCAGGCGGCCCACGCGCGGCCCCAGCGCCGGCGCGCTGCCCTCGGGTTCCTCGTGGGCCTCGCTGTACTGGTTGTCGCGATACTTCTGCAGCTGCCCGCCCCAGATGCCGCCGAAGTACAGGTAGTGGCTGCCATCCTCGTCTTCGAACACGGCCGGGTCGATCGAGTACGCGCCCTTGATCGGCTCCGGCTGGGGCACGAACGGGCCCTCCGGCCGCGTACCGATCGCCACGCCGATGCGGAACCGGCCCTCGGCGTCCTTGGCCGGGAAGTACAGGTAGTAGTGGCCACCGCGGCAGGCGGCATCGGGGGCCCACATCTGTTTCCGCGCCCAGGGCACGTCGCGCACGTGCAGCGCCATGCCGCAATCCATGGCCGCGCTATCGGGCGTATCCATCTTCAGCACATGGTAATCCTGCATGCCGAAATGGCCACCTTCGTCGTCAAATGGCTGGCCACCATCGATGTCGTGCGAGGGATAGATGTACAGGCGCCCCTCGAACACGTGCGCCGAAGGGTCGGCGGTGTAGATGTGGGTCACCAGCGGTTGCGAAATGGCGTGCGCGGTGAGCTGCGCAAGACGGGCTTTGCTGGCCTGGCCGTCTTCGCCGGCATGGAGGTCGATCATGGTTGTCATCTTGGCGTTACGCGGAGGCGTCGGCGGAACGTCGACGCAGGTGGAGGTCCTGCTCGATGCGGGTTTCGGTGCGCTTGTCGATCCTGTAGAAGAACAGCAGCGCCACGGCGAGCAGGAAAGGAAGGGAGCAGTAGACGCTTACGGTCAAGCGGATGCCCTGCACCACGCCCTCAGGCTGTTGCGCCAGTCCTGCCTGGTAGCCGTAGTGGGCAAGGATCGCGGCGACCAGCGCGCCTCCGACGCTGAGGCCGATCTTCAGCCCGCACAACATCGCCGAGAAGATGATCGCCGTTGCCCTTCGATGGTTCTTCCACTCCGAGTAGTCCGCGACGTCGGCGATCATCGCCCACAGCAACGGGATGGTGATGCCATAGCAGAAGCCATGCAGCATGAAGGCTGCGAACGCCACCGCCACCGCCGTCGGGGGGAACAGGTAGAAGGCCAGCAGGAACAGGGTCGAGACAAACAGGGCGCCACCGAAGACATCGCGCTTGCCGAAGCGATCCGCCAGCCGCCGTGATGCGCCGATACCCAGGATCATGCAGAGGATGCCGCACGCGTTGAACAGGCTGAACACCGAGGTGGCCGCATCCTTCGGCCAGGTGAACGCCGCGAAACCGGCGCTGGCGAGGGCGCCATTCAATGCACGGATCAGGCCGTTGAAGCCAGAGTTTTCCAGGAAGCCGGCCAGCGCCGCTTCGCTCATGTAGTACTGGAAGTAATAGATGTAGGTGCCGCCTTTCAAGGCCAGGTTGATGAACACCAGCACGGTCAGCGCCAGCATCACCTGCCACGGGCGGTTGTGCAGCAGGTCCGACAGGTCCTGCACTATGCCGCCGGTCTGCTCGCGCGTCGGCACGATGCGTTCGCGAGTGGTGGCGAACGTGATCAGGAAGAACGCCGTGCCGATGATGGCGAATGCGGTCATGACTTGCTCGAAGCCGCGCACCCGGTCGCCATCGCCCAGGATCAGCACCATCGGCATCAGCAGCACCTGGATGATGAACTGCGCGACCATCACAGCCACGAAGCGGTAGGCCGAGAGGCTGTTGCGCTGGGCCATGCTGCCGGTCAGCACGCCGCTCAGCGCCGAGTACGGCAGGTTGTTCGCGGCGTAGACGCAGACCAGCAGCGCGTAGGTGGCCAGTGCATAGATCACTTTTCCGCGCTCGCCCAGGTCCGGGGTGCTGAACGCCAGCAGCGACAGCACGCCGAACGGAATGGCTGTCCACAGGATCCATGGGCGGAAGCGGCCCCAGCGTGTGGACGTGCGGTCCGCCGCGATGCCGATCAACGGCGTGAACACGAACGCACCCAGCAGGCCCACCACGAAGATGATCGTGGCCGCGGTGGCAGCCGGCAGGCGGTAGACGTCGGTGTAGAAGAACGCCAGGTAGGTGATCAGGGTCTGGAAGATCAGGTTGGCGGCGAGATCGCCCAGGCTGTAGCCGAGCTTCTCGCGTACCGATAGCGCGTGTTCAGTGCTTGCCATGCAGCGGACGTCCTTGAAAAGGAATCTGGTCGAAGCGGAATCGATGCCGGCGGGGATGATCAGTCATGCGCGGGCACCACGGTGAACCTGCCCTGCGCACGTATATCGGCACTGGACGCCCCCACCCTGACCTCGTAGGCACCGGGCTGCACCGCGTACGCCGCGCGCGCCTCGTCATAGTGGCGCAGGGCCTGCGCCGCCTCCAGGGTGAACGTCACCGTGCGGCGTTCGCCCGGAGCCAGCTGGACGCGCTGGAAGCCACGCAGTTCCTGCACGGCGTCGCCGCTGCCAGCGTGCTCGCGCCGCACGTACAGCTGCACCACTTCGTCACCGCTGCGCGCGCCCGCGTTGGCCACATCCACCGCCACGCCCAGGCGGCCATCGGCACGGACACTGTCTGCATCGAGGCGAAGCGTTGCATAATCGAACCACGTATACGACAGACCGTGACCGAACGGATACAGCGGCGTGCCGCGGAAGTAGCGATAGGTGCGGCCCTCCATGGCGTAGTCGTCGAATGCCGGCATCGCTTCGCCGGCCTTGTAGAACGTGACCGGCAAACGGCCGGCGGGATTGACGTCGCCAAACAGCGCCTGACCGACTGCGGTGCCGCCGCGTTGCCCGGGGTACCAGCTCATCAGGATCGCCGGTAGATGCGCCTGCGCCCAGTCCACGGCGATGGCCGAGCCACCGGTAAGCACCATCACCACCGGCTTGCCGGTGCCGTGCAGGGCCTCCAGCAGGGTGCGCTGCGGCGCGGGCAGCCGCAGGTCGGTACGGTCGCCACCGGCAAAGCCCGGGTAGTTGACCGTCATCTCTTCGCCTTCGACATCGCCGGTGAGTCCACCAACGAACACCACCACATCGGCATCGCGTGCGGCATCGAGCGCTTCATCGAACGGTGCCTTGGCGCCGGGCATGCGCCAGCCCAGGCGCACGCCGGCATCGCGCTGGTCGTCGTAGTACTCCAGCTTCAGCTCATAAGCACGCCCGGCCTGCAGGTCGAGTTCGACACCCTCGGCATGCAGGCGATCCGTGTTCACCCAGTGATCGATCACGCGCTTGCCGTCCAGATAGAGGCGGTAGCCATCATCGCCGGCCACCTCCAGCCGGTAGCGACCGGACACGGGCGGCAGCAGTTGGCCGCTCCAGCGGATGCTGAAGCGGTCGTTGGGTATGCCCTGCCCTGGTGCCGCTTCGCCGCGAGCCAGCAGGTTGTCGGTCGGCGAGCCGCGGTCCCAGCGGAAGCCGATCTGCGCGTCGGTACGCACCAGGGCCGGAGTGCCGGACAAGTCGGGCGTGCGGAAGTACTCACCGCGCAGGCCGCGCTCGGGCGACTCCGCCGAGGACCGCAGATAGGTCGGCTCGATCAGCGGTGTGGCGCCGGGATCGTCGCGGCCCTCCACCAGGTCGACGCCGCGGGCATAACGCACTTCAACGCCCTTGGCCGCCTCGCGTATGCCCTGCAGGATCGTCACCGGCGCCGCCGGTGTGCCGAAGTAGTTGCCGAGCAGTGCCATGGTGTCGTCGGCAGTGGGTCCGACCACGGCAATGCGCTTGATGTCGCGCGACAGTGGAAGGATGCCGTCGTTCTTCAGCAGCACGAGCGATGCCTGCGCGGCCTTGAGGGCCAGCGCATCATGGGCCGGCGCCTGGTTCAACGAGGCCGGAGTGCGCGCCCAGCGCACCCGCTCCGGCGGATCGAACATGCCCAGGCGCATCCGTGCGGTGAACAGGCGGGTCACCGCATCGTCGATCTCCGCCTCGCTGATCAGCCCTTGGCGCACTGCGGCAGGCAGCGTTGCGTACTCCTGGCCGCATTCCAGCTCGGTGCCGTTCCTCACCGCCAGCGCCGCAGCGGCTTCGCGCGTGGTGACGATACGGTGGTGCTTCCAGATATCGACGATGGCCCAGCAGTCCGAGACCACGTAGCCCTTGAAACCCCAGTCGCGTCGAAGCACATCGTGCAGCAGGAAACGGCTGGCACTGGCGGACTCGCCGTACACGCGGTTGTAGGCGCCCATGACCGCATCCACTTCGCCCTCCTTCACCAGCGCCTCGAACGCCGGCAGGTAGGTGTCATACAGGTCGCGCCGGCTGGGCCGTGCATCGAAGTGATGGCGGTCGGCCTCCGGTCCGCTGTGCACGGCCAGATGCTTGGCGGTGGCGTCCAGCTTGCGGTAGACGGGGTCGTCGCCCTGCAGGCCACGTACGAAGGCCACGCCCATGCGCGCGGTGAGGTAGGGATCCTCGCCGTAGGTCTCCTGTCCGCGCCCCCAGCGCGGGTCGCGGAAGATGTTGACGTTCGGCGACCAGAAGGTGAGGCCCTGGTAACGGCCATGCGCGCCTTCGCGGAGGAACTGGTGGTGCTTTGCGCGGGCCTCGTCGCTGATGGTCGTGGCCACCTGCCCCATCAACGGAACATCGAAGGTCGCGGCCAGGCCGATTGCCTGCGGAAACACCGTGGCCTGCCCTGCCCGTGCGACGCCGTGCAGTCCCTCGTTCCACCAGTCGTAGGCGGGTACCCCCAGCCGTTCGATCGCCGGCGCCGCGTTCTGCATCTGCGCGGCCTTCTCTTCCAGCGTCATCTGCGCGACGAGTGCCGCGGCCCGTTGCTCGAAGCTGGCCGAAACGTCCAGCCAGGGCCGCGGCGCAGCCGCGGACGCGGCGGCAGCCACACAGGTCAGTACGAACAGGGCGATCCCACCGCGCCAGGTACGGCGGCGGGCCTTGGACGAAATCGACAGCCTCATTTGCTTCTCCCGTTGCGCTCGTCGCGCGCGAAAGGACCCAGCAGTGCGCCCACGAAGCCGCCTGCCCGGTCCGTACTCAGAACGGTGCCGTCCACCCCGCCTGCGAGCAGTTGCCAGCCCTGCCCATCGCCGGTGTCGAACGAGAACGCATAGTCGCCCTCGTTGCCGGCAATCTTCAGGCGCAGTGCTGCAGGCACCGGTACTTCACGGCTGGCCAGCGTCCGCGTGCTGCGGCCACCGTCGCGCGCTTCGAGGAAGAGCGAGAGGCGCCCCCCGCCAAGGTCACGAACGCCAAGGAAGTACCAGTACGCCTCGCTCTGGAACGCCGCCAGGCCGGCGGCGACTCCGGAAGCTGGCGGGGTCATCGCGGTGCTCGCCTCGAAGCGCAGATGCTGCTGGCGCCGGCCGAGAAACGCCGGATTGCGCAGCGTGTCCAGATCCTCGGCGAGCGGGTGCACGGCCAGCATGCCGGGGCGCATGGCCAGGTCGGCCCAGGCATGCCTGGGCACCCGCACGCGCAGCCACTGTGGATCAAGCGTCGGGCCATCAAAATTGTCGCGCGCTACGAAATTGCCGGTCGAAGGGGCCTGGGATGCCTCGCCCTGCATCCACGCGGGGGCCTTGACCGCATAGGGAATGGCCTGGTCAACCGGCAGGATCTGCGGCCAGCCATCCTGCCAGCGTACCGGCAACAGGTAGGTCTCGCGCCCGGTGTTGTAGTGCCGCTTCTGGTAGTTGCGGCTGGCCAGGAACACCGCCCACCACGAGCCATCCGGGCCTTCGACCAGGTCGGCATGGCCGGCATTGGTGATCGGAAGTGGACGGTCGTCCGGCAGTTCTCGTTGGGTCAGGATCGGATTGCCCGTATAGGGAACGTAGGGGCCCCACACCGTGCGGCTGCGCAGCACCACCTGCGAATGCTGCGGCCCGGTACCTCCTTCAGCGTCGGACAGGTAGTACCAGCCCTCCCGCTTGTAGATGTGCGGTCCCTCGATCCAGATGGGATTCTTTGCCGGCTCCACGCCTCCATCAACCAGCACCCGGCGCGGCCCGACCGGCCTGAATGCCGCCAGATCGATCTGCTGCATCCAGATGGCGCGGTGCCCGTCGTAGCGCGGCGGGCCGGGCGGTGCATCGTTGTTGACCAGGTATACCTTGCCGTCATCGTCGAAGAACAGTGACGGGTCGATGCCATCGATGCCGGGCAGCCAGTGCGGATCGGACCACGGACCGGCCGGATCGCGCGCGGTGGCGATGAAGTTGCCACCACTGTCGGTGGCGGTGGTGACGACGTAGAAGGTACCGTCGTGGTACTCGATGGTCGGCGCGAAGATGCCGCGCGAGACGCTCAGGCCGTCGAAATCCAGTTGCGTGGGGCGGTCAATCACATTGCCGATCTGCTTCCAGTGCACCAGGTCGGCACTTTCGAACACCGGAATGCCAGGGAAGTAGGTGAAGCTGGAATTGACCAGGTAGAACCGGCCGTTCGCGCGCACGACGCTGGGATCGGCATGGAAGCCGGCCAGGACAGGATTGCGGTAGTGGCCGGCCGGCAGCGGCACTTCAAACGCCTGGTCATTGCCGCGGTACTCGAACCAGTCGAAGTACACCGGGGGAGCATCCGGTGGCGCGCTGGCCCGGGTGGTTGCGGCCGACAGCAGGAACAACGCCCCCAGCAGGTGGCGCGCCATCGACCTCAGGCCGGCCCTGTCGCGGGCCACAGGGGATTGCTTGGACAACGTCATCATCGTCGGGCCTCGGCTTCGGCAATGGGAAGTTCGAACGGGCCGGCCGGCGCCCCGCTGCGGTCGCGCAGCGTGCACACCGGGCCATCGGCCCAGCAGTAGCGCACATGCGTTGCGCGCGTGGACAGCGGGCCGCGCAGCAGGATCCGGCGCGCATCCAGTCCGGCATCGGCGTACTCGCAGTGGCGCGTATGGCCCCTGGCCTCGCACAGTTCAAAGCCGATCGGACGCAGTGCGCCGGTCGCGGTGAGCGCGCCTTCGACATCCTCGAACGCAATGGCGACGCCCTTGGGCGTCCGCACGGCGGCGACCGCTCGCGGGCCCGACGGTGCCATGCCCTGCTCGCCGTACACCACATGGCGCGCCACGCGCGCCAGGCGGCGCCCGAGCTCCTGCTTGTTCGGCGGATGGATGTCGTAGGCGTCGCCGATGTCGATGGCAATGGCAAGACCGCTCTGCGCATCCTCGGCCGCGACGCGCCGCTGCGCCTCACGCACCTGCGCCCAGCCGCTGTCGGCGGGCGCAGCCGGCGGCTGGCCGTAGCCGGCCAGTTGTACCAGCAGCAGTGGCGTGCGCGCACCGAACTGCCGTCGCCAGTCCTCGCGCAGCGCACGCAACCGCACTGCATAGGCCGCACCATCGCCGGTGTTCGATTCACCTTGATACCAGAGCATGCCGCGCAGCCCGAAGCCCCCGAGTGGTGCGATCATTCCGTTGTACAGCGTCGACAGCCCGGTGGCGGCCTGCCAGGGGGCAAACGGCGGCGCCTGTTGGCCCGGCGCAACCCGATACATCCACGGTCCCTGCAGTGGCACCCGCTCGCCGGTATCGAACTGCAGGCGGTGTGCCGTTGAAGGGCCGGCCAGGCCGCCTTCGCCGTAGGTGTCCAGCACGTTGACCGCAATGCTGTTGGATCCTGCCTTCAGCAGGCCATGTGGCAACGGATAGCGCCTCTCGCCGGCGCCGTACTGGCTGCCGACGGCGACCCCGTTCACCCAGGTCACGTCCACCTCGTCAGCCGATGCCAGCTCCAGGGTCGCGCCGCGTGCAGCCTGTTCAGCGCTCAGCATCACCTGCGTGCGATACCAGACCATGCCGTTGTAGTCGGCAAGTGCGGGCTCGTTCCACCGCTCCCATGCGCCCAGTGTGGCCGGTGCGCGCGACCATCCGCGGTCATCGGCATCCGCCCGCCATGGTGCGTCACCTGACAGTGCGCCCTCGCGTGTGGCCCACCAGTGCTGCCAGTAGCGGCCCCAGGCTGCGCGTGCCTCCAGCGGATCACGCGCAGACCGCGCGAGGATATCGAGGGCCTCATCCAGGCCGCCCTGCCCGCGCAGTGCACCAACGCTGGACCAGGCCTCGATCCGCGAGCCACCCCACGCCGCCTCGATCAGCCCCATCGGCACGTCGACCGTGCGCTGCAGTTCGCGCGCGAAGTAGAAGCAGGTGGCGGAGAAATCGCGCACCGCATCAGGCGTTGCCGATGTCCAGGCAGTGCTGTCGTTGAAGGTCTCCTGTGCCTGCACGGCGGCGTGCTGCGGCACGGTGAACAGCCGGATCCGTGGCATCGTGGCTGCGGCGATCTCGCTGGCTGCGTTGAGCGAGCGCCACATCGGCAGCTCCATGTTCGACTGGCCCGAGCACAGCCACACGTCGCCGACCAGCACGTCGCGCGCCATCTCCCGACGCGTCCCAGCGTTTACCTCCAGCGTGTACGGACCGCCCGCGGCCACCGGGGGCAGCATCGCCTGCCAGCGGCCTGCGGCGTCCGCCCGGCTGCTCACCGCCTGCCCCGCAAACGTCACGGAAACCGGCTGCCCGGGGCTTGCGTGCCCCCAGACCGCAATGGGCCGGTCACGCTGCAGGACGGCGTGATCCCTGAACAGCGGATGCAGCAGTCCCGTCGTCTCCCGCGCCGCGGCCGGCATCGCCACTACTGCCGCAGCCATCATCAACAGCACACACCCGACCGCTCCGAACCTGCTCATCGGCCATCCCCCGGTGCGAACGGAAACTGCAACGCCTGGTAGTACGACAATGGCTGCGGCGGTGGCCGTTCGCCGGCGGGCAATGGCCGTCCGCTGAGCGACTGGAAGTACGCCACGCTGGCGTCACGCCACCATTGCGCTTCGTCGTGCTGGATCTGCAGGAACGCAGCAACGTGCCGATGCCGCTGCGGATCGATCCGGTCGCTCAGGCCGGCCCAGGTGTCCTGCATCGACCGCACCTGGCGCACACCCCGCGAATAGCGCCCGACCAGCTCATCCCAGAGCGTCCCGCCCGAGCGCATGCGGTGATCCCACGGCACATGATGGAACCACAGCAGCAGCGACTCGGGCACCCGCTCGGGGTCGCCATAGATCTCGGCGACCTGCGGGGCGTACTGGCCTACGGCGTTGCTTCCGCCTGCGCTGCGATCAAAACCGATGCCCTGGCTATCTGCGCGGTGGTAGTAGACCGACGTCCAGTCCGCACGCGGGCCGCCGTCCACCCAGGGGCCGGGGCCGTAGTGATGGCCGCGTGCCATGAGGTGATGCAGGCCCAGCGGCGTCATGTAATCCACTGCCGCCTCGCGCGAGTCCATCATCATCCGCACGATCGGGCCGGTCACCTGCAGGTCGGGCGAGAACGTCAGCGCTGCCCAGTCTTCGGCAATCGCGCGCGCGGATTGCTGCGGGTTCCAGGCCAGTCGGCCGAAGGCGTACCAGTTGGCCTGGTCGAAGTGCGAGCCACTCCAGGTACGGTCCATGCCGATGTTGGCGACGCCGGCGATACCGGTGAGTGCGTGGCCCTCCAGCGAACCATCGACCACGCGGGCAACCGTGGAGCCTTCGCCACGGGCATGGGTGTCGGCCTGCAGCACTTCTTCGTAGAGCGTTCCCAGGTACACCAGGTGCGTCGCAAAACCCAGGTACTCCTTGGTGATCTGCAGCTCCATCATCAGCGGCGTGCGCGGCATCGCGCCAAACAAGGGGTGGAACGGCTCGCGCGGCTGGAAGTCGATGGGGCCGTTCTTCACCTGCACGATCACGTTGGGGCGGAAGGCGCCGTCCAGCCCGACAAACTCGCTGTATGCCTGCTTGGCGCGATCTTCGGGGACCTTGTGCGAATACACGAAGGCCCGCCACATCACCACGCCGTTGTAGGGCGCCAGCGCGTCGGCCAGCAGGTTGGCGCCGTCGGCATGGGAACGACCGTAATCCTGCGGGCCGGGTTGGCCCTCCGAGTTCGCCTTGACCAGGAAGCCGCCGAAATCCGGTATGTGCGCATGGATCTCATCGACCTTGTCGCGCCACCAGCGCCGCACGCCGGGATCCAACGGGTCAGCCGTCGCCAGGCCGCCGAGCTCGATGGGCGCACTGAAGCGTGCGCTCAGGTAGACCCGGATGCCATAGGCGCGGAACACGTCGGCCAGCGCGGCGGCCTTGGCCAGATAGGCCGGCGACAGGCTCAGCGCACTGGCGTTGACGTTGTTGAGGACGGTGCCGTTGATGCCGAGCGAAGCGTTGGCACGGGCGTAGTCGGTGTAGCGCGGGTCACGCCATTGCGGCAACGTCTGCCAGTCCCACAGCGAGCTGCCCGCATAGCCACGCTCGACGTAGCGGTCCAGGTTGTCCCAATGGTCGAGCACACGCAGTGCGACCCGCGGCGACTCCCGCACGTTCAGCCCCTGCAGCGGCATGCCACGCTGCAACAGGCGCAGCAGGTGGAACGTGCCATACAGCACGCCGACATCCCGGCGTGCCGCCACCAGCAGCACATCGCGCCCCTCGGTCCGGACCTGCCGGATCAGGAAGCCCTCGTCGCCCAACGTCGCGATCTCGTTGCCGAACGCGGCAACCAGCGCCGAAGACTGCGGCGTACCCAGCACCAGGGCATGGTCAGTAGTGATTGCCGTTCGCATTGGCGGGGCCGTTCCCAGCAATCCAGAAAGGCTCCGCGCAAGCTCGTCGCGGGTGGCGCGCTGCATCGGCGTGCGATCCGGGGCGACCACTTCGGCCAGTTGCCGCCGGTAATCGGCAGCAACCGTTGCGGCAACCGGCTGGTAGCGCATCCACAGCGCATAGCCATCCTCCGCCCGTGCCCCGCCAGCACAGGCCAGCAACACGAGCACGGCGCACAGGCGCGTGCCGACAGCACACAACAACGGCGTTAACATGCGCCTTTGTAGACTACGTCCGGGCCCGGGGCAGCGCATCATCGTCCTTCGCACCCGCGCGGCAGCGCCACCAAGAACAAAGGGATCGTGCATTGGACAAGCCGAAGAAATCGGTTCGCCGCAGAACCGCAGGCGTGACGATCGACGAGGTTGCGGCCCTTGCCGGCGTTTCGCCTATGACCGTGTCGCGGGTGATCAACCAGGGCAAGGTGCGCGACGTCACCCGCGAGCGCGTGCTGCGCGCCGTGCGCGAGCTGGGCTATACGCCCAATCTTGCCGCCAGTTCGCTGGCCGCTGCACAGCACACGCGCATTGCGCTGATCTACACCAACCCCAGCGGCGCCTACCTGCGCGAACTGCTGGTGGGCCTGCTGCGCGTCGCCTCCAGTTCCGCCATCCAGCTGGTCATCGACTACTGGGACAACCTGGATGCCGAATCCGAACGCAAGGCGGCGCGTGCGCTCGCCGGACGCGTCGACGGGGTGATCCTGCCGCCGCCCCTGTGCGAATCGCAGGCCGCCGTAAGCGAACTGGTCAAGGCTGGCATTCCAGTGGTGGCCATCGCATCGGGGCGCCTGAGCGAGGCCCTGTCCTGCGTCCGCATCGACGATTTCAGTGCGGGCAGGGAAATGACCGAGCACCTGCTCCGGCAGGGACACACCCGCATCGGTTTCATCCGTGGGCGCGATGACCTGAGCGCCAGTGCGCTCCGTTACGACGGCTTCGTCACCGCCCTGCGCGAGGCCGGGCTTGCGGTGGAGCCTGGCCTGGTCCAACACGGTGACTACACCTACCGGTCCGGCCTGGCTGCCGCCGAAACGCTGTTGTCCCAACGCCGCCCACCGACCGCGATTTTCGCCAGCAACGACGACATGGGCGCCGCCGCCATCTCCGTCGCGCACCGGCGCGGGCTGGAAGTGCCGCGCGACCTGTCGGTCGTGGGTTTCGATGACACCTCGGCCGCCACCACCGTGTGGCCGGAACTGACCACGATCCACCAGCCCATCGCCTCGATGGCCAACGCGGCCGTCGACATCCTGCTGCGCACCATCCGCCGTCCGGCGGCGGACGCAACGGTGCTGCGCGATCATGTGATGCCGCATCGGCTGATCGCACGCGGTTCGGTAGCCGCGCCGCCCCGGTAGCGGTAGCGGTAGCGGTAGCGCAGGCATCATGTACCGCATCCGAGGGTGACCTCGGCTTCGTTCAGTGCGCCCAGCGCGACGCGTGACACGGAGATCGTCATCGCATCGCCCGTCACCACTGACCACGGTCGGTCGATCGCGTCCAGCTTGGCGCCCGCCTTGGCCAGGCACTTCAGTGGCACGCCAACACGCTTCCACTGGCCTTGTGGAAGCGCCGCCAGCGAGGCCCCGATGGCGATGCGTGCCGAGCAGCCCGCGCCGCAACCGACCGACAGCCACGCCTCACCCTGCGGCGCAGCGTCGACCCGCAGCGTGGTCAGCAGCATCAGGTCGCCGTTGGATTCGCGCTGCAGATCCAGCGCCGTGTGCGACTGCAGTGCAGCGACGGCCTCGCCATTGCCCGACCAGGCCAGGCGTCGCCCATCCTCCTGCGCCAGATGATCCACGCCGGTGATCTTCAGCCGATCATCGGGCAATGCATCCGGCACGCGGGTCACGGTCAGGCCCTGGCCTGCGGCCTGCTCAAGGCGCAGCGCCATGCCGGGGCCTGCATCACCGCGGGCGAAGAACACGCCGGTCGCGCCCTCGTTGCCGGTCGCGCCCGATGCCTCCGGCAGCGCGGCCAGGTCGCCGTTGTCGGCGTAGGTCAGGCCGAAGCCGAACGCAAACAACGGATCGTAGTCCTTCTGGCCAACGTTGTTGGCGTACTGGGTGGCAGTGCGCGGCCAGCTGAAACTGAGCTTGCCCTTGAAATCGTGCTGCACGCGGCCATCGCTTCCGCGCAGCAGTACATCGGCAATGCCGGCGCCTTCCGAGCCCGGCAGCCATGCAGCCACGAAAGCATCGGCGGCATTGATTTCCCGGTTCACCCAGAGCGGCCGCCCGCTCAGGAAGATCGCGACAACCGGTATGCCGTCGGCCTTGAGCCGCTTGAGCAGCGCCAGGTCCGTTTCGTTGCCGGGCTTGTAGGCCAGCGTCGGCCGGTCTCCCTGGAACTCGGCATAGGGGTCTTCGCCAAACACCACCACCGCGACCTCGGGCTTCACTGCATAGCGACCATCGACGGCAAGCACGGCTTCACCACCGGCCGCCCTGGCCTGGCGCGCGATGCCCTCGTAGATCGTGTCCGCATTGGGGAAGTCCTTGCGGCTGGTGCCGGTGCCCTGCCAGTTGAGCGTCCAGCCGCCGGCCTGCTTGCCGACATCGTCGGCACCGTCGCCGGCCACGAGGATCCGCTGCTTCGGCGACAGCGGCAGGAGGCCGTTCTGGTTTTTCAGCAGGACCAGCGATTCGCGCACGGCCTGCCGGGCAACCGCGCGATGTGCCGGCGCGCCGATCAGTGCGAACTGCCCACCAACGGCCCGTGTGGATGGCCTGCCGGCCTCGAACAGCCCAAGGCGGAACTTGACCCGCAGGATCCGGCGCACCGCATCGTCCAGGCGTTGCGGCGTGATCCGCCCATCCTTCACCGCAGCCAGCGTCGTCTCGTAGAAACCCTTCCAGCTGTCCGAGGCCATCGCCATGTCCAGGCCCGCGATGATGGTCGCGGGGCAGTCTGTGGCGGTGCAGCCCTTGACCTGTCCATGACCATTCCAGTCACCCACCACGAAGCCACCGAAGTTCATGCGGCCCTTGAGTACATCGGTAAGGTAGTGCCGGTGCCCATGCATCTTTTCACCGTTGACGCTGTTGAACGACGCCATCGCGGTCTGCGCGCCGGCGGCGATTGCCGGCGGATATCCGGCGGCGTGGATGCGCACCAGGTCCGGCTCACTGATGCGGGTGTCGCCCTGGTCCTTGCCGTCGGTGGTGCCGCCATCACCGAGGAAGTGCTTCACCGAGGCGATCACATGGCGGCCATCGAGGAACTCCGGCGTTCCCACCCTGCCCTGCAATCCCTCCACCATGGCGGCGGCATAGCTGGCCACCACGTCCGGCGATTCGGAGTAGCCTTCGTAGGTGCGTCCCCAGCGATCATCCTGGGGTACGGCAACGGTCGGCGCGAACGTCCACTCCATGCCGGTGACGCGGGTCTCCAGCGCGGTAATGTCACCGATCTGCCGCAGCAGCGCCGGATTGCGCGTGGCGCCCAGCCCGATGTTGTGCGGGAACAACGTGGCACCCATGATGTTGCTCTGCCCGTGCACGGCATCAATGCCGAACAGCAGCGGAATGGCCTTGCCGCCTTTCGAGGTGTCCATCGAGGCGTCGTAGAAGGCGTCGGCCAGCGCCAGCCATTCGGCCGGCGACGCGTCATAGCGGCCACCGGGATCGGAGTTGCCACCGGCCAGGATCGAGCCGAGCCGGTAGCGGCGCACGTCATCGGGGGTGACGCTGGCGATGTCGCCCTGCACCAGCTGGCCGACCTTTTCCTCCACCGTCATGCCGGCCATCAGGTCGGTGATGCGCTTCTCCAGCGCCGGGTCCGCAGCCAGGGGCCAGATGACCTCCGGCCAGGGATCCTTGTCGGTGGCTGCGGCGGCGGCAGCCCGGTCCTGGCCGCGGCAGCCGAGCAATCCCAGCATCAGTGCGGCGACCAGCGCGCCGCTGCGGATTACCAAGGCCTGCGATGTCATGGTGCTCATCCTTCCATCTGCTCCAGTTCCTTGCCCTTGGTCTCGTGCACATGCCGGACCACGAAAATCACCGAGATCACGGCAGCCACCAGGTAGATGCCGTAGGTGGCCGCCAGCCCTGCCGCGGCCAGCAGCATCGGGAACGTCACCGTGACCACGAAGTTGGAGGTCCACTGCGCCGCGCCGGCGACTGCCAGTGCCGAACCGCGGATCTGGTTCGGGAACATCTCGCCCAGCATCACCCACATCACCGGCCCCCAGGACAGATTGAAGAACACGACGTAGGCATTGGCCGCCACCAGCGCCAGCGTGCCCATGCGGCCGGGCAGCTGCAGATGCCCGTCGACCAGCGAACCGCTGGCAAACGCCACCACCACCAGTGCAAGCGACAGCGACATCCCGGCCGAGCCGAACCACAGCAGGGGTTTGCGGCCGATCCGGTCGATCAGCAGCACGGTGACCACGCAGGCACCGATGCTCAGCGCGCCGGACAGCACGTTGATCAGCAGCGCGTCGTTTTCGGAAAAGCCGACCGCCTGCCACAGCACGGCGCCGTAATAGAACACCACGTTGATGCCGACCAGCTGCTGGAAGCAGGCCAGCCCGACGCCGACCCAGACAATCGGGCGGATCCGCCTTGTCGCCCGGCTCTTCAGGTCGGACAGTCGAGGGCGATGATGGTCGTTGGACAACGAGGCATCGATCTCCTCGAGCGTGGCGCGGGCCTTGTCGCTGCCCAGCAGCCGGGTCAGCACCCGCAGTGCATCGTCCTTGCGCCGCTTCACCACCAGGTAGCGCGGGCTCTCAGGAATGGTCAGCAACAGCAGCAGGAACAGCAGCGATGGCGCGGCCTGCATCCAGAACATCCAGCGCCAGGCGGCCTGCCCGCCCCACAGCGGTTCGGTCGACGCGCCCGCTGCGGCCGCCAGCAGGTAGTTGGACAGGAAGGCAGCGGTGAGGCCGGTGATGATCGCGATCTGCTGCACGGTAGCCAGGCGGCCGCGATAGCGGGCCGGAGCGACCTCGGCAATGTAGGCCGGGGAGATCACGCTGGCCGCGCCGACCGCGAATCCACCCACCACCCGCGCGGCAATGAACCAGCCCGACGACACCGCCGCCCCGGCACCGAGTGCCGACAGCAGGAACATCACTGCCGACAGGATCAGCACGTTGCGACGGCCCAAGCGGTCGGCCAGCCGGCCTGCACTGAACGCGCCCACCGCACAGCCCAGCAGCATCGACGCGATCTCGAACCCCTGCATCCACTCACCGGACCGGAACGCCTGGTGCAGGCCATCCTGGGTGCCATTGATCACACCGCTGTCGAAGCCGAACAGAAAACCGCCAATCGTCGCCACCACGCTGATCAGTACGATCAGTCGTGTGTTCTCACCGCTGCCTGCTGCCTGGTTCATCCCCGTCCCCTTGAGTGCGCCGTTGCCGCGCTCAGCGCAGCAGGTACTGGTTGAGCAGGTTTTCGTAACGCTCCTGCTTGCCGCTGGCCTGGCGCGGTTCGCCGAGGCGGGCGGCCAGTGCCGCCAGGTCCGGCAGGCTGAGCGTGCCACGCTCGAACTCCTGGCCGGCGCCACTGTCGAAACTTGCGTAGCGCTCCTTGCGCCATTGCTCCCAGGGAGACTCGGTCAGCAGTGCATGGGCAACCTCCAGGCCGCGTGCGAACGCGTCCATGCCACCAATGTGGGCAATGAACAGATCCTCCAGGTCGGTCGACTCACGGCGCACCTTCGCATCGAAGTTCAACCCGCCCTCCAGCCCACCCTGGCGCAGCACGACCAGCATCGCGCCCACGGTGTCGTACAGATCGCTGGGGAACTGGTCGGTGTCCCAGCCGTTCTGCGCGTTGCCGCGGTTGGCATCGATGCTGCCGAGCAGGCCATGATCGGACGCGACCTGCAGGTCGTGCTCGAAGGTATGGCCGGACAACGTGGCGTGGTTGGCCTCGATGTTGAGCTTGAAGTCCTTGTCCAGCCCGTGTTCCTTCAGGAAGCCCACCACCGTGGCACTGTCGAAGTCGTACTGGTGCTTCATCGGCTCCATCGGCTTGGGCTCGATCAGGAAGTTGCCCTTCAGGCCGATGCTGCGGCCATAGTCGCGGGCCATGGTCAGGAAGCGTGCGAAGTGCTCGATCTCGCGCTTCATCTGCGTATTGGCCAGCGACGCATAGCCCTCGCGCCCGCCCCAGAACACGTAGTGCTCGCCACCGAGTTCGACCGTGGCCTCCAAGGCGGCCTTGACCTGCACCGCGGCGCGGGCCACCACGGCGAAATCGGGATTGGTCGATGCACCGTTCATGTAGCGCGGGTGCGAGAACAGGTTGGCCGTGCCCCACAGCAGCTTGACGCCGGTGGCCTCCTGGCGCGCCTTGGCCAGGCCCACCATGTGCGTGAGGTTCTTCTGGTACTGGCCGATATCATCGGCATCCGGCGCCAGGTCGATATCGTGGAAGCACCAGTACGGCACGCCCAGCTTGGTGAAGAACTCGAACGCCGCGTCCACTTTCGCTTCGGCCGTGGCCAGCGGCGAGCCCGCCTCCCACGGGAACTGCCGGGTACCCGGGCCGAACGGATCGTGCCCGGCATTGCAGAAGGTATGCCAGTAGCACACGGCAAAGCGCAGATGCTCCTGCATGGTCTTGCCACCGATGACCCGGTTTGCATCGTAGACCTTGAAGGCAAGCGGATTGTCCGAGCCCTTGCCCTCGAACGGAATGCGGCCGATGCCGGGGAAGTATTCCTTGGCGCCGATGAAGGGCTGCGTGCTCATGGTGCGTGCTCCTGTCGTTGTACGGGGTGTCGTGGAGGAGCCATCAGCCGCGCTGCAGCGGCGTGATGGCATCAAGATGACTGAGGAAGCGTGCGTAGGCCCGTGCATAGGCATCGCTGCGGTCCGGATCCGGGCGCGCGGAGAGCGTGGGATCGACGGTGACGTGCCGTGCGGTGATGTCGCTGATCGAAGTGGCGTTGCCCTGCGATCGGGCGAGCGACCACAGCGCCTGTAGCGCCGCTCCAAACGCCGCGCCTTCGGCCTGCACCGGGACCTCCACGGGCAGGCCGAACACATCGGCCACCAGTTGACGCCAGGCAGCGCTGTTGCTGCCACCGCCGGTGAGTACGATGCGATCAAACTGCATGCCCGCGCGGACGAAGGCGTCGTAGCCGTACCTCAGGCTGTAGGTCGCGCCCTCCATGGCGGCGCGGTAGAGGTGCGCCGGAGTGAAGTTGGCGGTGTCCAGGCCGGCCAGCACACCCTTGCCGAGCGGCAGGTCCGGCGTACGCTCGCCATTGAGGAAGGGCAGCATCACCAGCCCGCCTGCTCCCGGTGGCGTCGCGCGCAGGTGCGCATCGCCGTCGCGAGTGCTGAAGCCGAAGGCACGGGCCACCTGTTCGGTCGCCACGGTGCAGTTCATGGTGCAGATCAGCGGCAGCCATCCTCCCGTGGACGAGCAGAACGCGGCCCAGGCGCCGTCCGCGTCGATCACCGGCGCGCTGGAATAGGCGAACAGCGTTCCAGACGTTCCCAGGCTCATCGCCAGGCGTCCTTCGGTGACGCAGCCAGTGCCGATCGCGGCCATCATGTTGTCGCCGCCGCCAACGGCCACCTTCACCGCCGCTGCAATCCCGAGCGCGGCCGCGGCCTTCGGCGCGATATCAAAGAGGGCGTCGGGTGCGGCGATCGGAGGCAGGCAGGCGGCAAGATCACGATCAGGATCGGTGGCGCGCAGCAGTTCCTGCGACCAGGTGCGTGTGCGCACGTCCAGCCAGCCGGTTCCGGACGCATCGCCAAGCTCGCAGAACCGCTGCCCGGTCAACACGAAATTCAGGTAGTCGTGTGGCAGCAGGATGGTCGCCAGCCGCGCATAGGCGTCGGCACGGTGGATCCGGGTCCAGGGCAGCTTGGACGCTGTGTAGCCGGCCAGGATCGGGTTGCCCGCCAGCGCGATGGTCCGTTGGAATCCTCCCACGGCGTCCATGATCTGGATGCATTCGGCCGAGGTGCTGGTGTCGCACCACAGCTTGGCCGGCGCCAGTACCTCGCCAGCATCATCAACCGGCACGAACCCATGCTGCTGCCCCGATACCGCCAGTGCGACGATGCGAGCGCGCAGCGAGGGGTCGATCCTGGCAAAGCAGTCGCGCAGGGCCGACACCCAGTCGGCAGGCGCCTGTTCACGGCTGCCGTCGGCACCGCTGTCCAGCGTGAGCGGCGCGCTGGTGACGGCGGCCACCGCTTGCGCCTGCGGGTCGTAGACCAGCACCTTCAGGCTCTGCGTCCCTGCATCGATCCCTGCAACCAGACCCATCGAAACCGCCTCCGATCAACAAAAAGGTAGCGCTAACATTCCGTGGACTCAAAAAGGGGGCGTGCTGCCCGGCCCCCTCGTTGCCACCGCATGCGTCATCGCCTGCGGTGTTCCCGCACTGTAACCAGCTGCAGCGGAAAAAGCGTGCTGCAACGCAAAACCTGCTATGCGTTTGCTGCCGTCGAACGCCACACGTCAACGCCGGACCTGCAGTACTGCGCGATGAACTCCGCCTGGGTCGGCATCTGCGCGGCGGCCTGCTGCACCGGCTGCTGGATGCCCTTCAACAGGGTGCGCAGATCGGCGTCGCTCACTGCCCGCGCCAGCGGATGCGGCGGGCCTGGCGGAATGCCCTGCCCGAGCAGCACGCTGGTCCAGGACTCGATGCGGAACAGCTCGCCGGGGTCCTGCCAGGCGTGCGCACGCTCGCGCCACGCCTGCAACCGCTGCTGCAGCGATCCGGGCACGCTCATCTCGCGACACGCCTTCCACATCGGTTCGGTGCGCTGCGTTGCGTGATAGTGCAGGATGATGAAGTCGCGCACGTGCTCCATTTCCTGGCGGCTGACATCGTTGTACAACTGCACCAGCGACGCACTGATGCCGTCGAACGGGAACAACTGGATCAGGCGCACCACCGCGCTGATCGTCAGATGGATGCTGGTCGACTCCAGTGGCTCGATGAAACCGCTGGCCAGCCCGAGCGACACCACGTTCCCGTTCCAGGCCTTCAGCCGGCGCCCGCTGCGGAACGGCACGTTCCATGGGTCGCGCAAAGGTGGAGCCCCTGCATCGCGCAGCAGTTTCGCGGCGGCCTCGTCATCAGACAGATGGCGGCTGTCATACACCAGCCCACAGCCAACGCGGTGCTGCAGCGCGATGTGCCAGCGCCACCCCGCCTCGTGGGCGATCGCCCGGGTATAGGGCACCGGCGGCGCCACCGCTTCGGTCTGCACCGCCACGGCCCGGTCGCACGGAAGCCATTCGTGCCAGTCCTCGTAGCCGGTGCCCAGCGCCTGCTCGATCAGCAGGCCACGGAACCCCGTGCAGTCGATGAACAGATCGCCCTCGATCACCTGGCCGTCGTCCAGTACCAGCGCCTGAACCGAGCCGTCGTGCGCGTGCTGCCTGACCTGGGCGATCCTGCCTTCGATCCGGCGCAGGCCGTTGGCCTCGGCCCTGCCGCGCAGGAACCGCGCATACAGGCTGGCATCGAAGTGATACGCATAGCTGGCCTGCGGCTGGGTGTGCAGCGAGAAGCGGTCGCCGCGCGACGCGATGCTCTCCAGGCAGAAGTCGCCCAGGTCCGAGGGCATGCCGCGGCGCAGGCTGTCCAGCCAGAAGTGATGGAAGGGAGCCGCCCAAGTGCCATGGCCGATGGTGCCGAACGGATGGAAGAAGCGATCCCCGGGCAGCCGCCAGTTCTCGAACGAGATCGACAGCTTGAAGGTGCCGGCCACCGCGCGCAGGAACTCCTGCTCGTCAATCTGCAGGAAGCGATGAAAGGTGCGGATCGGCGGCACGGTGGACTCACCGACGCCGACCGTGCCGATCTGCTCGGACTCGACCAGCGTGATCTGCAGCTGGTCACGGAACTGATGCGCCAGCGCGCAGCCGGCCAGCCATCCCGCTGTACCCCCACCGGCAATGACCACCTTGCGGATGCGCCCTACAGGCGTGCTCTCGGTATCCAACGCGGTGCCCTCTCTCAACGGTTGAGCCTGCCCAGCAGCATCGCGCGCATGCGGCGGGCGCGCTGCTCGTCGAACGGTGCCAGATCTCCGCGCGCGGCGTCAGGCAGGTGCTGCCCCGCGCGCTCGCCGGGGCCGAATGCGTAGTAACGGAAGAGCCCTTCCCAGGCCTGCTTCTCACGCGCTGGCAGGTCGCGCACGGACCACATCGCGTGCTGCAGCGCCGCCAGCGGCGACCCCAGCCAGGCCGGCGAGCTTCGCCACCAGTAGTTCACCAGCACGTTGAACGGCTCCAGGCTGCGTACATGGTGCCACCACATGCTGGGAATGAAGATCGCATCGCCGGGTCCAAGTACCGCGCTGCGTGCATGCGCCAGCGCCTCGCGGAAACGTGGATGCCGATCGAAGTCGGGGCGCTCGAAGTCCACCACGCTGACCACCTGTCCGCCCGGCGTGGGATCGAGCGGGCCCGGATAGAGGTTGTCGATCTGGGCGGGCGGGAACAGCGTGAACTCGCGCTGCCCCACCGCGCAGCAGGCGAGGTTGTCGGGTGTGTCGAAATGGCACGAGGCCGTCACCCGGTTGCCGATCCAGATGCTGGCGGTGGCGTCGATGCCCTGCTTCGCCAGCCCGGCGTCGTTGGCCTGCGCGAATGCCGGCAGCAGTGCCCGCTCGATCGGCAGCGAGGCCACGTAATAGGTTGGCGGCCGAGGCGCATGCAGCGTCGTGGCGATCTCTTCCAGCACCTGGGCCAGACCGCCACGCCGCACTTCGAAGTTCAGCCGGGTGAAGTCCGCGCTGTAGAACGGGCGGCCCGCGATCTCGGGGCCGCCGAACGAGTACTGGATGGGCGCACCCGCATCGACGCTGCACAGGTACACCATCGCGTCGTGCACGCCGCCCAGTCCGGCCTGGACCAGTGGCCAACCGCTGGCGATGCCGCGCAGTACGACCGGCTCACCGGCGTCCACCAGGTCAGCCAATGGCAACGCGGCAGGATCGATGCCTTCCAGGATCCGCATCGGCAGGCTGGCGTGCACCGGTCAGTTCCTGACCGCCTGCGCGGTGCCGTCCTGGACGCGGAGGCGGCGCTGCTTCTCGGCGATCAGGCGGCGCATGTTATGCAGCGAGGCAAGCATCAGGTACGCACCTTCCAGGTAACCGGCGCGGTTCAACGCAGCCAGGCGCGAACTGTCCAGCGCCGCCAGGCGCTCGCGGTCGACGCCGTGCAATCCGCTCACGCCCACGCGGTGGTGTGGCGCGATCTGCACGTCGAGCGTGACCGGCTGGATGAGGCCGCAGTCGTCGAGCATCGCGAACATTGCGGCCGCGTACGCGCTGCCCTCGTGGATGCCGCGCAGCACGCCGGCGATGTGGTCCAGGTAGGGCGTGTTGCCGCCCTGCGGCAGGAACACCGGCTCACCGGCGCCGGCGGTGACGCGCGGATGGTCCAGGTCCACGTGCATCACCGCATCCTGGGTGAGCAGGCCATCCACGTAGTGCTCCTGGAACCCGATCAGGAACGGACCTTTGGCGGCCGCACCAGGCAGGTAGGAGGCATTCCAGCGCCCGTCCTGCAGGAACAGGTTCTCGTGTTGTTCGAAACCCAGCAGGGCCACGGACTGCCACGCTTCTGTCCCGCTTTCCCTGCGCAGGAAGATCGGATACTCACGCTGCAGTTCAGCGAACTCGCTGGGATAGGCCGGCACCATGCCCACCGCATCGCCGAACTGCGGCCCGAATCCGGTGGCGACCTTCAGGTCCCGATGCGCGATGTTGTTGAGCATTTCGTAGCGGGCCATCACGGTATCCAGTCCAATGCGGGTTGCTGGCCGGCAGGGTAGCGCAGGCTCGACAGGTGCGGCGACACCGTCCCGGCACGGCACCGCTGGCGGGCAGCGGTGCCGTGCCGGACGCATCGGCAACCAGGTTCAGAACTTGTAGCGGACGCCCAGCATGTAGCGCGGGCTCTGGTCTGCCAGCTTGACGATCATCTGCGACGTGCGCGAGCGCCACCGCACATCCTCACCGGTCAGGTTGATCGCCTCCAGGCTGAAGGACCAGTGGTCATCGAGCGCGTAGTTGACGCTGAGATCCCACTGCTCGTACGGCTCCACATAGTACGGATTGCGGCTGGAGCCCTGGTTGGCCAGGATCAGGTACTGATCGCGCCAGTTCCATGCCAGTCGCACCGACCACCCGTACTTCTCGTACATCAGCATGGCGTTGGCGGTGTCGCTCAGGCCGGTGAGCGAGAACTGGTCGATACCCGGATCGCCGCCGTTGTTGTAGCCGACATCACCTTTCACCACCGTGTAGTTGGCCAGTACGCCGAACCCGGTGTCACCGAAGAAGTACTGCCCGCCCAGCTCCCAGCCGTGCAGCTTGGACTTGTTCTGGTTGATCGGGCGATTGACGTTGAACTGGTACAGCGGATCGTTGGCCTGCCCATACAGATCGTAGGCCGCTTCGGTGGCCAGAACCTGCGCATCGGTTCCGTTGTAGGCGCCCAGGCCGGCAGGATTGTTGCGCAGCAACGCCAGTGCGGTGAACAGCGAGGTGTCGTTGGCCGAGCAGGCGGCCGCGTTGGCCGGCCCGACCTGGGCGACGCAGGCGCCGCTGGTCAGGAAGTCCAACGCCGCCCGTGCATCCGGCCCGGAGGTGGGGTCGGTGAGGCCGTACAGGCTTTCCTGGACGACGGTGTTGCCGATGAAGTTGCTGACCGACTTGTTCCAGTAGGTCAATGACACATAGCTGGCATCGGCGAAGTACCACTCCAGCCCCAGGTCGAGGTTGTCCGATTCCAGCGGCTTCAGGCTCGGGTTCTGGGAATTGCCGCTGGCGCGCGAGGAGGGATCGATCAGCACCGAGCCGAACGGCTGCTGGGCCCCGGGTCCTGCATAGAGATTGCCGTACGGCGCGCGGGCGATGCTTTTGCCAAACGACACACGGCCCTTCAGTTCCTCGGTGAGGTCGATGCTGAAATCGAGGTTGGGCAGGATGTAGCTGTACCGCGCCTTCTCCGTGAAGGGCTGCTGCTCATCGGACAGCACGATGCGGAAATCGTTGTTGGCCTGCCACTCGATGGATTCGGGAACGGCAATGACCGAGGTCGACACCACGTCGGTGGTTTCATAGCGCACGCCCAGGCGGGTGTTGGTGCGCATGCCGCCCAGTTCCCCGTCCAGTTCCACCTGGAAGTACGCCGCCTTGGTCTTCTCTTCCACGAAGTTGTCGGCCGCGCGTTGCGGATTCACGCCCAGGCCGACGCCGTACTCGCCAGATGCCCATTGCGCGAGCTGTCCGGCATTGCCGCGCCAGGCCGGCCAGCTGTTGGCACTGTAGTCGTCGAACAGGCCGACGATGCTGACCGGCTGCAGCAGGTCCATCAGGCCTGCGGCGGTATCCCGGTCCACGTTGGCCACGCCCCAGTCACCCAGGGTGGAGTAGGCCTCGGCGGCCTGGATGCGGTGGGTGGTGGACTTGTTGGTGTCCACGCCGAACTGGAAGCGGCCGTGGTCGAAGTTCCATTCGCCATCGACGCGCGCCTGCTTGATCTCGCTGATCTGGGTCTGCGCGTTGACGCGCAGCACCTGCGTGCCAACCTCGCCTTCCTGGAAGCCCGGGTTGACCACGCCATTGGTCCCGGCGACCGCATCGGCGGTGCTGGGATACCAGACCTGGGTGCCAACCGGCAGGCCATTGTTGAAGTTCAATTCCTGCACCCAGGAGCCGCCACAATGCGGGCCACGGGTGCAGTTGTTGGTGCCGGCGATGCTCATGAAGATCGAACCACCGCCGGTCAGCGGATCATTCGGGCGGCTCTCGTTCTTCGAGTTGTGCGCATCGAAGCTGAGCTTGAAGCGGTCGCTGACATTCCAGACGGCGTTGAAGCCCAGCGAGCCCAGCTTGTACTCCTGCATGCTGCGCTGCTGTTCCAGGCCGAAATCCTTGGTGCCGGCGATTTCACGGATGTATACCGGCGTCGCGACGGCGCCACTGGTGTCGAACTCGACGTTGGTGTAGTTGCTGTTCTGCAGCCACATGCCCTGCTCGCCGCGATTCTCGGTGATTTCGTTGGTCGAGTAGGTGTAATCCACGGTCAGGGTCAGGCTGTCCGTTGGTGCGAACTGCAGCACGGCCTGGCCGTTGACGCGTTCGCGTTCGAATTCGGAGAACGCGTAGCGCAGGTCGTTGGGCCGCGCGTAAAGCTGGCCGACGGCCGGGGCATTGACCACGGTCGGGTTGCCCGGCATCGACCCTGTCCACGGCTGCACGTTCCAGTAGTTCTCCGTGGCCTGCACCGAGCCACCCTTGCGCTTCTGCTGGCTCGCGCTGAGGCTGACGCCAAAGGTCTTTTCCGGATTGCTGTAGCTGAAGATGCCCGACAGCTCCGGTGTCAGGTCATTGTCGAACGGCTGGCTCTGGTCGGAGACCAGCTTCGCCCCGGCGTTGGCCACGATGCCGGCGTGATCGAGCGGGCGCGAGGTCAGGATATTGATCGTCGCGCCGATGCCACCGCTGGGCACCTGTGCCTGGCTGGTCTTGTAGACCTCGATGCCATTGATGGCCTCGGCGGCCAGTTGCGCGAAATTGAAGGCGCGGGTGCCGCCGTCGACACCGCCGATGGCCACCTGTCCGGAGGCACCGAACGCGTCCGCGCCCGGCATCTGCCGACCGTTGAGCGTGACCATGTTGAACTGCGGACCGAAGCCACGCGCGGTCACCTGCGCGCCCTCGCCGTCACGGCGCTCGATGGAGATGCCGGTGATGCGCTGCAACGACTCGGCAAGATTGGTATCGGGGAACTTGCCGATGTCCTCGGCACTGATCGCGTCGACCACGCCCGCCGAGTCGCGCTTGATGTCCATGGCCTGGCTCAGGCTGTTGCGTATGCCCGTGACCTGCACTGCATCAAGCTGGGTGGGTTGCGACTGGCTCTGCGGCTGCGGCCCGGTCGCCGGTGCGGCGTCCTGCGCAAAGGCGGGATTGATGACCAGGGCACCACCCACGAAGGTGAACATGGCCCGGGACCGGAACTTCGCCAACGCGCGGCTCATGAACCGGACCTCGGGCCCGGGGTGCCACGGAAACTGCAGGTGCTCATGAAAGTCCCCTCTGACATACGATCGAATGGATGTACCGCCCCCTCCCAGGGGCACGCACGGGCGTGGCCCGCATTCCAAACCGAACAGCACGGGTGCTCGGGCACGCCGCGACTTACACTTGCTTTTCAAGCCTGCCAGGACAAACACGCGGCAAAGAAGGCAGCCCCTGGACCTTGGATCCCCGTCCGACTGGTAGCGCTACCATAGCGTTGCAGCGGAGAGTAATCATCCCGGTTCGCGCTTGTCACCATGCAGCGCAGCAAACCAGCAGCGCGCGGCACAGCTCATGACCCGGCTGCTGCTGCATCCGGTCAGGCTCACCCGACGTAGGAAGGATGCCCGCACTTGCGGGTCATCCAGAAAGGAACGCACCGTGAACGCTCTTCAGCGCATCGCCGCCGCAGTCTGCTTCGCCCTACTCGTTTCGTCCGGCTCCTCAGTTTTCGCCGCCAACGCCGTCATCGTGGGCGGGGCAGAGATGTACCCCACCAGGACCATCGTCGAGAACGCCGTCAATTCCAAGGATCACACAACCCTCGTTGCAGCGGTCAAAGCAGCCGACCTGGTCGACACCCTCAACGGCGCCGGGCCCTTCACTGTTTTCGCGCCCACCAATGCGGCCTTCGAAAAATTGCCTGCAGGCACTGTCGATACGCTGGTGAAGCCGGAAAACAAGGCACAGCTGACCCGGATCCTGACCTACCACGTCGTCCCGGGCAGCTACAGTTCGGCGCAGCTTCTGGCCGATGCCCGCAAGCACGGCGGCAAGGCCACCCTCAAGACCGTGCAGGGTGAGCCTCTCACCGTGGCGCTCCACGATGGCAAGCTCTGGATCATCGACGCAAAGGGTGGCAAGGCAGGCATCAGCACTGCAGATGTCAGCCAGTCCAACGGCGTCATCCACGTGGTCGACACCGTGCTGATGCCCTAGTATGCGGCCTCATGCAACGGGCATCCGGCGCGATGCCCGTTGCCCGGACCGGTCATGCCGCCGTCAACATGCGGATGCGCGGCCGGCATGGCGCAGTGGCTACCACACCGGTCCCAGCAGCTTCGTCACTTCGGCCTCCAGTTTCTGCGCGGCCTCGTCCTGGGAGGCGACCTTGATGCACAACCCCGACTGTGCCGGTCCCGGCACCAGCTGGTAGCGGTTGATGGTGCCGCCACCTTCACCGTCCAGCGCTACCCGCGCCACTACCGTTCGGCCATTGGCGTGGAAGGTCCAGTCCTGATAATCAAACATGCTTCAGTAGGTGTGCGGCCAAGATGTCATCCCACTTTAGGCGGCACGCCAGTGAAGAACGCTCCAGGAAGATGTTCAGCGCGCGTGGACATGATGGCGACAGGGCCTATTGCAGTGTCCGCGCCAACTGCAGGACATCGGCGAAGAAGGAGGGATAGTCGTCCTGTGGAGCGCTGTGGCTCTCGCGCCGGTGGATCAGGCGCACTGCGACGACACGCTGTTCCGGAATGATCATCATGTATTGGCCCAGGTAGCCGTTGGCGGCGAAGCCGACGGCCGGCCCCCGTGTGATGTCGTAGAGATCGGCAAGCTTCAGCCCTCGCCCGGAGATTTGGCTGCCGTAACGCTGCGACCAGTCCGCGCCCAACTGATCGGCAAGGAAGGCCACCAGCGCGCTGCGGCTTTCGAATGCACGCCCTGCACTGGCCTGCAGTGCGCGCTGCACGTCGTCGTCCACCCTCCTTTGCACCAGCAGATCCTGTAGCCGGGGCTTGAGCTGGTAGCGTTCCCAGGCCGGTACCCGCCACCATAGCAGCCCAACATCTGGCGCACGGGCGCTTTCGGTCGTCATCAACGCGACCGACTGCTCACTCAGGAGACGTTTGCCATCCGGCGCCACGCCTCTGTCCAGCAACAGTTGCCCGATGGCGGCAAGATCGGCCGCGCGCAGGGACAGCCCGGCCATGCCCAGCGGGGTGCCTGCCTCATCCTTCATCCAGGTGTAGTGGGCAATGCCCAGGGGCTTGAACAGGCGCGCGTCCACATAGGCATCCAGCGGCTCGCCTGCCAGGCGCTCGACAATACCGGGCAGCAGGTTGGTGGCCTTGTTGTTGTAGGAGAACACGGTACCCGGGGCATCGCTCAGCTCGGCGGCCAGTGCCAGCCTGACCAGGTCCTGGGCCCCTTCCAGCTCTTCGCCCGCGTTCGCCACGTTCTGCAGGCCCGAGGTATGGTCCAGCAGCATGCGCACGGTAATGGCGCGCTTCCTGCCCTGATTCCATTCGGGATAGATCTGGCTGACCGGCGTATCGATCGAAGCCAGCTTTCCTTCGTCCAGCAGCAACGCAATGGCCAGCGCGACGACCGACTTGGTGGCCGACATCAGGTGAACCGATTCCTGCCCCGCGGCGGGCTTCAGCTCAAGCAGCGTTTCCCGGTCGTGCATCACCAGGACCGCATCGGAATGCGCGGCGCGCGCGTTGCGCTCGATCGCGGCAAGGGCTTCGGCACGCGTCGCCGCTTGGGTGGGCCCGGCGATGCCAAACACCAGGGCCAGGGCGCAGGACAACCAGCAGGATCTTGGCATCGCCATCTCGTCCAATGAGCGTGTGTGCAGTTTGACTACATGTGTAGTCAAACTGCAGTGCCTGAAGTCATGCCGCGCTTGAGTGCTGAAGGTGGGCTGGGCGCCGCCCCGGCCCACCTGCAGCGCGGTCGACTGCAGCGGTCGCCATGCCGCGCCGCACGGTATGATGCGGCGACCCGGAACCTGCGATGATTGCAGCGGCCGCCCATCCGCTGATCGCGCGCGCCAGGACCCCCTGCGCCGGGGTCGCTGCCGGTGCCGCTGAAGCCCCACTCCATGCTCGCCCCCCAAGCCCCCCTCGTGATCTGGGCAGCGGTCGCCGTTGCCACCATCGGCCTGCTGTTCCGTCCTTTCCGCATCCCCGAATATGTGTGGGCGTTGTGCGCTGCCGCCCTCTTGCCGTTGCTGGGCGCGGTGTCGCTGCACACCGCATGGGGCGCGGTGGCCGAAGGCCGCGACGTCTACCTCTTCCTGGTCGGCATGATGATGCTGGCCGAACTGGCGCGGCGCGAAGGCCTGTTCGATTGGGTGGCGTTGTACGCGGTCCGGCATGCGGGCGGATCCGGGCGACGCCTGTTCGACCTGGTATTCCTGGTCGGCACGCTGGTGACGGTGTTCCTGTCCAACGATGCAACGGCCGTGGTGCTGACCCCGGCGGTCTACGCCGCCTGCAAGGCGGCGCGCGCCAATCCCCTGCCCTACCTGTTCGTCTGTGCATTCATCGCCAATGCGGCCAGCTTCGTGCTGCCCATTTCCAATCCGGCCAACCTGGTGGTGTACGGCCAGCACATGCCGCCGCTGCTGCAGTGGCTGGCGCAGTTCGCGCTGCCGTCGGCGGCGGCGATCGGTGCCACCTACCTGGTCCTGCGCTGGGTGCACCGGCGCGAGATCGCCCAGCCGCTGGTGGCCGCGCCGGCGCATCGCCCGCTGACCGACGGCGGCCGGCTGAGCGCACTGGGCGTGCTGTTCACCGGCACCGTGTTGCTGGTCACGTCCGCCTTGAACGGGCCATTGGGCCTGACCACGTTCTGCGCGGGCACGCTGAGTGTGGCGGTGGTGGCGATCCGTCAGCGGCGCAGCCCGCTGCCACTGCTGCGCCACGTGTCCTGGGGCGTGCTGCCGCTGGTGGCGGGACTGTTCGTGCTGGTGGAAGCGGTGGCGCAGACCGGTGTCATCCAGAGCGCGGCCAGCGCACTGCAGGCCGTGGCGCAGGCATCTCCCCGCCAGGCCAGCTGGCTGGCCGGTGGCGCGGCCGCGCTGCTGAGCAACGTGGCCAACAATCTGCCGATCGGCCTGGCCGCCGGTTCGCTGGGCCAGATGGCTGAACTGCCCGCACAGACCCGTGCCGCACTGCTGATCGGCGTGGACCTGGGCCCGAACCTGTCGGTGACCGGCTCGCTGGCCACGATGCTGTGGCTGGTGGCGCTGCGTCGCGAAGGCGAGCATGTCAGCGCGCTCGACTTCCTGCGCGTCGGCGCGCTGGTGATGTCGCCTGCACTCATCGCTGCGTTGTTGCTGCTGTGACCAGAATGCAGGCGGCGGCCCGGCCCTAGAAGGCCAACTGCAGACGGGTATTGAAGGTGGTGCCTTCATCCCTGCCCGCAGCACTGCCGCTGCGGTGGCGGGTCTGCCAGCGCACGGCTTCGAACATCACCCGGCTGAAATCGTTGAGGTACCAGTTCGCGCCCAGTGTCCACGCGTGGCCGGTACCACCACTGGGCAGTTCGGCATAGTCCACGTCCTCATAGCGGCCCTTCAGCTCCCACGCGCCACTGCCGCCGCGCGTCACCGGATCGGCCACCTTTACCTTGCCCCACGTGCCGTTGCCCGAGTAGGACGGCAGCGCGCCCGCCAGGAACCAGCCAGCGGAGATCGCCCACGCCTCGTGGTCGCGATCATAGCGCCCGCCGGCATCGGCCCCGCGCAGGCTTCGCGTACCCCACTCGCCGGTTGCCCACGCCGGGCCGAAGAAGCCGGCCAGTTCCGCACCGTAGGCGGTGCTGCGCTCGGCGCCCACCAGCGTGCCCGGTGTGATCCTGACCAAATCGTTGAAATGCCCCGCGATGGCCGAACTGCGCACCACGCCGGTGGCCCCGGCGGGAATCTCCTCGTGGAAGGCCCATGCGCCCAGATGCACCGTGGCGTCGGCAGTGTCCAGCGGATTCCAGTGGACGCGGGTGGCCCAGGTCTGGCTGTCGTTGTCGGTGCCGGCGTTGTTGAGGTCGTTGCCGGCTACCGACAGGCTGGCATGCCAGCCCTTTCCATACACCCGCTCGGTGAGCCCGACACCGAACAGGCCGCGCTGCGGCAGCATCAGCGTGCCGACCACGTTGCGGTCCTGGAACGGCGTGTTGGACGTGCTGCTGGAGCCGTCGATACCCCGGTCATTGAGGCGGTTGCCCACGGTCAGGTCGGCCGGCAGCCCGAACAGGCGGTGGTCCACGGTGGCGTAGACCGACTTCCACGCCACCGCGTTGTCCGCGAAGTCACCTTCCACCGCCCAGCCGAGGATACCGTAGCGGCCTTCGGCGCCCAGCCGCACCGAGCGGATCTCGGTACCGGCGATGTTGCGGTCACTCACTGAGGATCCGTCGGTGCTGGATGCGTCGACGAACAGGCGTCCGCGCGGACGGAACGCCACGGCGCCATCGGCACTGCTGAACTCCGGCGCACCCTTGGCCCAGGAGACCTTCGGCAGCCTGGACTGGCTGGTTTCGAGTGCGGCCACCCGCGTTTCCAGCGCAGGCGGGGGCGGCGTTGACGGTGCGCTCGCACTGCCCTGCCCGCCCTCGACGGCGCGGAGGCGTGCTTCCAGTTGCTGGATCTGCAGTGCCTGCTGCTGCACCAGGCGTGACAGCTCAGCCTGGCTCAGCGGCGCGGGCAGCGAGGACGTGGACTGTGCGCCAGCATGGCCGCTGGCCAACAGCAGGCCGAGCGCGACCGGCAGCGCTGCCAGCGGCAGCACGGTGGAAGGGTTCATGGGCTCTCTCTCCGGCCAGCCGGCCCCCTGGCCCGGCGCTGGCCTGTTGCGGTGGTGCGGGGGAAGATCGGGGTAGGAAGCGCACGCCGCCGGATCGGCCCGGCGGCGCGGCAGGCGGGCTCAGCCCGTCCGGGTCAGCTGGTGGCCTGTGCCTGGGCGTTGGGACGCCAGGTGATCAGCTTGTTCTCGACCACGTCCAGCAGCGCGTCGATGACCAGCACGAAGGCGGCCAGGATGATGATGCCGGCGAACACACCCACAGCGTTGAAGTTGCCTTCTGCCTGCGCGATCAGGTAGCCCAGGCCCGCCGAGGCGCCGAGGTATTCGCCGATGATCGCACCGACCACGGCAAAGCCGACCGAAGTACGCAGCGAAGACAGGATCCAGCTCGCCGCTGCGGGGAAGTAGACATGGCGCAGCAGGTCACTGCGGCTCGCCCCCAGGATGCGGGCATTGGCCAGCACCACCGGATTCACCTCGCGCACGCCCTGCATGGCATTGAAGAACGTGGTGAAGAACACCAGCGTGACCGCCAGCGCCACCTTCGACCACAGCCCCAGGCCCAGCCACAGCACGAAAATCGGCGCCAGCACCACGCGCGGAATCGCGTTGAAGCCCTTGATGAAGGGATCGAGGATGCGTGCCGAGCGGCGGCTCAGGCCGAGCCAGACGCCGCCGGCCACACCCAGGCCGGTGCCGATGATGTAGCCCAGCGCGGTTTCGGTCAGCGTGATGTAGACATGCTGATAGAACGACGTATCGGACAGCCAGGTCCAGGCCTGCTGCACGATGGCGGTTGGCGATGGGAAGAAGAACGGATCGATCACGCCCAGCGCGATGCCGCCTTCCCAGCCACCGAACACGGCGACCACCAGCGCGAGCTGGATGAACTTGTCAGTCTTGGCGTGCATAGCTCTTCTCCACTTCGCCGCGCAGGCAGGCCCAGATGTCGCGGTACAGGTCGGTGAAACGGTCATCCAGCTTGATTTCGGCCACGTTCCTCGGCCGTTCCAGATCCACATCGAAACTGCGCACCACGCGGCTGGCCGGGCCGGAGGACAGCACCACCACGCGGTCGCCCAAGGCGATCGCTTCTTCCAGGTCGTGGGTGATCAGGATCACCGAGCGCCGGTCCTCCTGCCACAGGCGCAGCAGCTCGTTCTGCATCAGGTGCCGGGTATGGATGTCCAGCGCCGAGAACGGTTCATCCATCAGGATCACCTTCGGCTCGACGATCAACGCCTGGGCCATCTGCACGCGCTTGCGCTGGCCACCGGACAGCTGGTGCGGGTAGCGATGCTCGAAGCCGGCCAGGCCGACCTTGGCCAGCCAAGCGTTGGCCTTGGCCTTGCGTTCGGCCTCGGGCACACCACGGAAGCGCAGGCCGAGTTCAACATTCTGGTACGCGGTCTTCCACGGGAGCAGCGCGTCCTGCTGGAACAGGTAGCCGACCGACTCCTGCACGCCGCTGACGGCACGGCCATCGATGCTGACCTGGCCCGACGACGGCTTCAGCAGGCCCGCCACGGAATTGAGGATGGTGCTCTTGCCGCAGCCGGTCGGCCCGACGATGGCAAGGAACTCGCCGTCACCCACCTGGATGTCGACATCGCGTACGGCGGTGAATTCGCCGAAGGACATGGTCACCTTGTTGATGGCGACCATGGTCTGTGCAGGCTCCAGCTGCGGCGCGCCATTGAACTGGCGCACGGTGGCATTGAGGGCCATGGGTTACCTCCGCTTACGGTTGGGCAGCCGGCGCCGCAGCGTTGGCACGCTCGACGAAGGCATTGGTGTAGGTCCGGGACAGATCGATATCGGCCTTGGCGACATCCGTGTTGAACTCACGCAGCACCTTCAGCGGTGTTTCCAGATCGGCAGGCGTGAAGTGACCGTCCCGGGTGAAGATCGCGCGCGCGTTCTCCACCGCGCGGGCATAGGTGGCGCGGTCACCGGAGACGTAGCTGTCCGGCAGCGCAGCGACGATGTCTTCAGCACTGTTGTCGGCGATGAACTTCAAGGCCATCTGCTCGGCGCGGGCGATCTTCTCGGCCGCTTCGGGGCGCTTGTCCAGGAAGGTCTGGTTGGCGTACATCACCGAGGTCGGGTACAGACCGCCATAGACTTGGCGGGCGCCGTCGTCGCTGCGCGCGTCGAGGAGGATCCTGCCGACCTTGCGCTCGGTGATCAGGGTGGCGGCGGGATCATAGTTGACCAGCAGGTCGATCTTGCCCTGCTCCAGCGCGGCCACTGCTGCGGCGCCCGAGCCGACCCCGATCAATGAGATGCTGTCGGCCGGAATATCGTGCTGGGCGAGGAAGTGACGGACGAAGAAGTCGGACGAGGAGCCCGGTGCGGTGATCCCGACCTTCTGGCCCTTGATGGTCTCCGGGCGCGCCGGATCGAAGGTGGCATCCTCGCGGCCGGCCATCACCAGGCCGGAGTTGCGCGAGAGCAGTACGAAGGCCACCACGTCCTTGCCCTTGGCCTGCATCTGGATGGTGTGGTCGTAGAAGCCGACGGCTACGTCGGTGGAATTGGCCACCAGCGCCTGCAGCACCTTGGAGCCGCCCTGGGCGAAGTTCTCGGTCTTCACCTGCAGGCCGACGTCCTTGAAGTAGCCCTTGGCGTCGGCAATGAAGAACGGCAGGTTGTTGAGGTTGTAGGAGCCGACGCTGATGCGCACCGGTGCGTTGTCGCTGCTGCCGGCGGCCGCGCCTTCCACGCGCCCGCTGTTGCTGCATCCGGCCGCGGCCAGCCCGGCCACGCACAGCGCGGCCATCAAGAACTGCTTGTACATCATCCCTCCCAGGAGTGAAGCATCTACGTTGTAATGGCGGGCATGCGCGTCTACGCAGGCCCGTCCGGGTTCAGATCATGCCGCTGACGTCCATTGGCGGGCTTGGGTGGCACTGGCCGTGGCGGGCGCGGGCGAAGTCGCGTACACGCGCCCCTCGAACAAGCGGCGTGCGGTGCGGACCACGCTGGCAATCACCGGCGAATCGCCCGAGCTGCGACTGAGGCCCACCTCCAGGGCCCCACTCGGATGTTCGAGGGTAATGCTGCCGGGAACGGACCGGCATCCGACCAAAGTGTGGGCCAGCGTGCCCGGCGTGACGGCGGCGGTGGCCAGGCCGACCGCGCCGGTAATGGCCAGTGCGGTGTGGCATTGGTGCGGCATGAAATAGCGCACCTGCAGATCGCCGCCCTGTTGCGGCGCCGACAGCAGCACCGGCTTGGGAATGACCTTGTTGCCGGCGTCGGCGATGCCCATGCGGGCGCCCGCCTCGATGCGCAGCGCTTCCAGCCGGCGCATGAACGCCGCGTCCGCGTTCAGTTCGGCGGGCGAGGCATCACCGCGCACGCCCAGATCTTCGGCACGCACCAGCATCATCGGCATGGCGCAGTCCACCAGGCTGGCCGGCACGCCATTGATGGTTTCCTGCGCATGCCCGCTGGGCAGCAGCTTGCCGGTGCGGGCGCCTGCCGCATCAAGGAAGGACAGCCTGACCGGCGCGGCTGAGCCCGGCGCGCCGGCAATGCGCGTATCACCGCGGTAGGCCACATTGCCGCCCGGCGTTTCCACCGTGGCGATGATCAACTTGCCGGTGTTGACGTTGTGGATGCGCACTTCGGTCTGCGGATCCTGCGCCTGCACCAGCCCACGCTCGATGGCATACGGGCCTACGGCCGCCAGCATGTTGCCGCAGTTGGGCGAGGTATCCACCACTTGCTGCTCGACCCGTACCTGGGCGAACAGGTAGTCGACATCGGCGTCCGGGCGGCTGGAGCGGTCGATGATCGCCACCTTGCTGGTCAGCGCGTTGCCACCGCCGATGCCGTCGATCTGCAGCGGATGTCCCGAGCCCATCACTTCCAGCAGCAGGCGATCGCGTTCGGCGGTGTCCGCCGGCAGGTCGCTGGCCAGGAAGAACGGGCCCTTGGAGGTGCCGCCGCGCATGAGCACGCAGGGAATGCTGAGCAGATCGTTGGACATACGTGTGCTAGATTGATGCGTATCGGGGATGAATGACCCCTCTGTGATTCGATACTGGCATGACCCCAATTGATCTGTGAATTGCTGATTTTTGGATGATTGATACCTGATGAGCATCAATTGCGAAATCCTCGATCTGCGTGCGTTCCTGCTGGTGTCGGAGACACGCAGCTTTCATCGGGCCGCGGAAATCCTTCACGTCTCCCAGCCCGCACTCAGCCGCCGGATCCAGAAACTGGAGCAGGCGGTGGGCTCGCCGCTGCTGGAGCGCACCACGCGCAGCGTCAGTACCACCGCCGTCGGCGAGAACCTGCTGCCACTGGTGCGCCGCATGCTGGAGGAATTCGATGGATCACTGTTCTCGCTGCGCGGCCGCGAAGACACCCGCGGCGCGACAGTGACCATCGCCTGCCTGCCGACGGCGGCGTTCTACTTCCTGCCCAGCGTGATGGCGCGTTTCCACGAAGCGCACCCGAACGTTCGCTTCCGCATTCTGGATATCCCGGCCACGGAGGGTCTGCAGGCAGTGGAACGTGGCGAAGTCGAGTTCGGCATCAACTTCATGGGCGCCAACGATCCGAATCTCGACTTCGACGTGCTGGCTGAGGACCCCTTCGTCCTCGCCTGCCGGCGCGATCATCCGCTGGCCCGCAAGCGCAAAGTGGAATGGGCTGATCTGGCCGAGCACCAGCTGATCACCGTGCATCGCACCAGCGGCAACCGCACGCTGCTGGACGGCGCGCTGGCGCGCGAGAACCTCAAGTTGAGCTGGCACTACGAAGTGACCCACCTGTCGACGTCACTGGGCATGGTCGAGGCGGGCATCGGCGTGTCGGTGCTACCGAAGATGGCCACGCCAGATGGGGATCACCCCACCCTGGTGACTCGCGCGATCGGCAACCCGGTGGTGTCGCGCACGATCGGCATCGTCCGCCGCCGCGGCGCCCTGCTCTCGCCCACGGCGGAGCGATTCCTGCAGATGCTGATGAGCCAGTGGCGTGGGGAGGCGTGAGCAGTCCCGCAGTTCACGCACCCATCCGTTCCGGCACACTGGGCGCTGACAGGGTCGCCCTTCATGACGAGGCCGCGAAGATCGACGCAATACCTGCAAGCGATCCCACGGCCACCCATGAGAGCGTGGCGAATGCAGTCAGCAGTACCTTGCGGTGGACGGCCTGCGCTTCGTTCTGGGCCTCCGACCGTCGCGCATAGGGCCTGGAGAAACCCAGCAGTTCGCCGGTGACAGTCAACACCCCCATCAGGATCAGTGCGGTCACGCAGAAGCCGAACATGGAGCCTATGAAGGCCAAATGGCGGGTGTCGCCGATAGCCGGCTGAGTCCCGGCCAGGGCTTCCACAAGTTGCCCCGTCCACCGTGCGGGCAGCCAGGCCAGGGCTGCGACAATGCCGAAGTGACTGGCCACGTTGATCCAGAACCAGGATGTGGTCTTCATCACGTCAGCGATTCCGGTGTTGGCCAGTGGCGGGCATCGTGACGCCTGCGCCAGCCCCGCGCAACGCTGCATGGGGAAGCCGGCCAGCGGCCGGCACTACCAGGTCAATCAGCCTGGGGTTTCCAGTCCCTTGCCTGCCGCATCCACCCTCAGCGAGGCCAGGTACCGGGCGTACTTGCCGACGAAGATGCCAGTGAACCCGCCTGTCAGCAGCAGGTAGGCGGCACTGAAACCGGCATGGGCGGTCAGCGACGGCGACACCGCAAATGCGGCTTCGAAGCCGTACTTCACCAGGAAGGTGACCAGCAGCAGCGGCAGCAGGCTGAAGTCCGCGCTGCGCCAGAGCTTGCCGGTGCTGCGATCCAGCGTCAGCTTCAATCGATTCAGCAGCAGCCAGGCAAGTGCCGCGCCCGTTGCGATGCCGGCCAGCCACTCGCTCCAGGCGGCCAGCGACGCGCCGAAGCGATGACTGATCGACCACGCGCCCCAGACTGCGAACAGCGCGGGCACGATCGCCAGTTTGTGCAGCGAGGTTTCTGCAGGCTTCATGGCGGCAATGCCACGGGTGACCAGGAAGGCCAGGAGCAGCCAGACCCAGACCGGCGTCTGCGAGGCGAGTTGCTGGAGCATGTTCATGAGCGGTCCCCTTGATGAGTGGTGGCTGAGTGGTGGCGAGGTGCCCTCGCATTGGCTCTCACTATTCGCTTCCGCCCGGGTTGCAGCCAGTGACAGCTGTCAGCCATCGCGGATGACCCGCCGGCATGCTGCGCGTCCCCGGCAGCTGTCGGGGTGGATTCACCCGGTGCACCCTGCGCGGGCCGGCCCTCAGTCCGCGCTACCATCACCACGACGCCGCTGCGAGCCACGTGCATGTACCACGACCCTGTTCGACGTCGCCTGTGTGCGGCGCTGCTGGCCACTGGCTTCGGCCTGTCAGCACCATCGGCGCTGGCGAGCCGGGCGACGTTGGCGGGATGCGGTTCGCTGACCGCATTGCTGCAGGCCGAACGGCAGCCTGGCATGGCGGCCGTTCTGGTCGATCACGGGCGCATTGCCGCGCTGTGCACGACCGGGCGGCTCAATGACACCCGGCCTGCACCGATTGATCGCCATACCGTGTTCGAACTGGGGTCGATCACCAAGCTGTTCACGGCCCTGCTGATTTTCCGGCTCCAGCAGCGGCATCTGCTCGACGTCACCGCGCCCATCGGCCAGTACGTGGAAGGGTTGCCTTCCGCATGGGCATCCACTTCGCTGCTGCAGCTGCTGAGCCATACCTCAGGCATTCCCAACTATCTGAATGAAGAAAATTTCCTGCGGTTGATGCCGACGAATCCAGCCCCCAGTGAATTGCTCGCAGAGGTGGCCGAGCGGCCGCTGGCGTTTGCGCCCGGTGCGCGGCACGCCTATTCCAATACGAACTACATCCTGCTCGGCCTGGCCATAGAGCATGCAACCGGCATGGACTACTGGCGGGTTCTGCAGGAGGAGATACTGTCGCCGCTGGGCATGCGCGATGCGGGACCGCGTCGTGCAGACGATCGGCGCCGGATTGCCCAGGGGCATCTGTTCCAGGATGGCCACTGGCGCGCACCACCGCCCACTGCTCCGGGCTCGGCATGGGCCGCCGGCGGCCTGCTCGCCAGCATCGACGACATGGCGCGCTTTGCTGTGGCGCTGGACCAGCATCGACTGTTGCCCGAGGCGGCCCTGAAGCGGATGTGGTGCGACACACTCCTCGCCAATGGCAGCAAGGCGGGCTGGGGGGCCGGCTGGGAAGTTTCCGATGGCGGAAAGGTAGTCGGCCATGGCGGCGGGACCGCAGGCTTTACCGGGTATCTCCGGCACCGTCCCACCGATCGAAGAACGCTCGTCGTACTGATCAATCGCGCCGGAGACATCAACCCGCAGGGCATTGCAGAGCGCCTCGACCTGGGCATGCGTCGCTGCAATGGGAGGCTTTCCAGGCCGGCGCCTTCGCTGGATCAACCCGGCACCCGGACAACGCGATCCATGCCATGACGCAGATCATCGGCGCTGGCTGATGGAAATGCGCCGCCGGTACTGCGCCACCCACTCCAGCGACGGCGCAACACCGCCGAACGGGAAGAAATGCGGGCTGACCTGGCCATGGGCGCGGGTCAGCCCCTTCACCAGGCGATCGACGAAAACCTCCGGCCCCGCCGTTCCGAGCAGCCGGCCGATCGAGATGCCATACTGGGCGAGCATCGATGCACTGGCGCCTACGCCACACATCGCCGCATAACGCAGCAAGCGGGCGATGCTGGCCGGACCCGGCACGCCGACCAGCACCGGAACGCTGATGCCGCGCGCGCGCAGTGCATCCAGCCAGGCCAGCACGGCATCGGCATCGAAGGCGAACTGGGTGACGATCACAGGCGCCATGCGGCGCGCTTCGATGGCCCGGCACTTGCGTTCGAGTACCTGCCAGCGAGCGTCGCCGCTCATCGCCGGATGGCCTTCCGGATGCCCGCCGATACCTACGACCTTGATGCCGAAACGCTCAAGACGCCCGGTCTCGATGATCGAAGCACTGTCGGCAAACGGCCCGGCAGGCGTGGCGAGGTCACCGGCGATCAGCAGGCAGCGCTCCACCCCGGCTTCGCTGGTGGCGCGCTCCAGGAAGCGTTCAAGCGCTGTGCGTGACCCGATGCGCCGCGCGGAGAGATGCGGCATCGGCTCGAATCCGAGCGCGCGCACGGTGCGCACGGCGGCCAGGCGGGCGTCGTCATCCTCGCTGGCCAGCCAGGGAATGGAGATGACCGTACCGCGCGGGATCCGATCCGCCTCGGCGCGCAGCGCGGGCATGGCCTTCGCGCTGACTTCCAGTGAAAAGGCGTTGATGAAGGCTTCCGCGCGCGCTGAGGTACCGACCGGCATCAGCGCGCCTCGCGTGCATTGCCGGCAAGCGGCGAGCTGTTGCGGGCCAGTTCGATGAAGGCCTGCAGGTAGTCGATACCGGTATCGGCCTCGCGCGCGCCGAGATAGATCTGCTTGGGGATGCCCTTGGCGCCCAGGCGCACGGGCACCACGTCCATGCGCGCGGCGTACTCTTCCACCAGCCAGCGCGGCATTGCAGCCACGCCGCGGCCGCTGGCCACCATCTGCATCATGATGTCGGTGGTTTCGATGGCCTTGTGGCGCCGCGGCGTGATGCCGGCCGGCAGCAGGAACTGGTTGTAGATGTCCAGGCGCTCGAACGGCACCGGATAACTGATCAGCACTTCCTGGCCGAGCTGGCGCGGTTTTACGTGGTCCACCTTGGCCAGGGCATGGTTCCCGGCCACCACCAGCACCTGTTCGTAGTCGAACACGGGAATGAACTTCAGGCCCGGCTTCAGCAGCGGGTCGGGGGTAACCAGCAGGTCGATCTCGTAGCCGAACAATGCGCCGATACCGCCGAACTGGAACTTCTGCTTGACGTCCACATCCACGTCCGGCCATGCCGCCAGGTAGGGCGAGACAATCTTCAGCAGCCACTGGTAGCAGGGATGGCACTCCATGCCGATGCGCAACGCGCCACGCTCGCCCTGCGCGAACTGGCGCAGGCGCTCCTCGGCCAGGTCCAGCTGCGGCAGCACCCGGTTGGCCACTGCCAGCAGGTACTGTCCGGCCTGGGTCAGCCGCAGGCTGCGACCCTCACGCAGCCAGACCTCGGTACCCAGCTGCTGCTCCAGCTTCTTCATGCTGTGGCTGAGCGCCGACTGGGTCAGGTTGAGCACGCCGGCGGCGGCGGTGAGCGAGCCCTGCTGCTCGACCTGCTGCACGATGCTGAGGTGGATGCGCTCCAGCATGACGATGAATCTCACTCATGGATAGGTGAAGTAATACCATTTTACGTCATGGAAAGGCATGACTAGGATCGGGTCATGCCTTCATCCCACCGCCCTCTCCGTATCGTCGCCGTGTCCGGGGGGCTGCAGCGCCCCTCGCGGGCCACCCTCCTGGCCGAGCATCTGCTGGGCGTGATCGGCAACGACGTCCATTGCGAACACCATCTGATCGAGCTCGGCGAGCTCGCCCCGCAGCTGGCCGGCGCCCTGTGCCGCTCACAATTGCCCGAGGCTGTCGAGCGCCAGCTGCTTGCCGTCGAGCACGCCGATGTCCTCGTGGTGAGCACACCGGTCTATCGCGGCTCGTACACCGGGCTGTTCAAGCATTTCTTCGACTTCATCCACCAGGATGCGCTGGTCGACACCCCCATCCTGCTGGCCGCGACCGGCGGCAGCGAGCGCCATGCGCTGGTGATCGACCACCAGCTGCGGCCGCTCTTCAGCTTCTTCCAGGCCCGCACCTTGCCGCTGGGCGTCTATGCCACCGACCGCGATTTCGCCGACGGCCGCGTGCACAACGAACCGCTGATCGAGCGCGCTCGACTGGCGGTCCACCGAGCCATGCCACTGCTGGCCCTGGCCCGCCAGCCCGTCGCCGCCCTCGAGGCTGCCGCAGCACCCTGAATGCCGGATGCGCTCGCCCCGCATCCGGATGTCACCCCGCATCACGGAACGCCGCCCATGACGAACGACACCTTCACCTTCAGCATCACGCGCATCCCCTTCAACGAGGACTACCAGCCCGCCGAGGGCACGCGCATCACCACCAATTTCGCCAATCTGGCGCGCGGCGCTTCCCGGCGGGAAAACCTGCGCAACACCCTCAGCATGATCAACAACCGCTTCAACGACCTGGCGCACTGGGACAACCCGAGCGCCGATCGTTATGCCGTCGAGCTGGACATCATCTCGGTGGAGATGCACATCGACGGCGCCGACGGCAACGATCCGTTTCCGTTGATCGAGGTGCTGCAACCGACCATCGTCGACACGCGGACCGGCGCGCGTATCGAAGGCATCGTCGGCAACAATTTCTCGTCCTACGTGCGTGATTACGATTTCAGCGTGGTGCTGCCGGCCAGCAACGAGGGCAAGGCCACCTTCGGCATTCCGGAAGGCTTTGGCGACCTGCACGGCAAGCTGTTCAAGCACTTCCTTGGATCGGACGCCTACCGCGCCAGCTTCCGCAAGGGGCCGGTGATCTGCATCAGCGTCTCCAGCAGCAGGACCTACCACCGCACCGAGAATCATCACCCCATCCTGGGCGTGGAGTACCGGCAGGGCGAGTTCTCCGCCACCGACCACTACTTCGACAAGATGGGCCTGCAGGTACGTTACTTCATGCCGCCGGGCAGCGTCGCGCCGCTGGCGTTCTACTTCCAGGGCGACCTGCTGGGCGACTACTCGAACCTGGAGCTGATCGGCACCATCAGCACGATGGAAGCGTTCCAGAAAATCTACCGCCCGGAGATCTACAACGCCAATTCCGTGGCCGGCAAGGTCTACCAGCCCAGCCTGAAGCACCAGGATTACTCGTCCACCCGCATCGTCTACGACCGCGAAGAGCGCAGCCAGCTGGCGGTCAAGCAGGGCCGGTTCACCGAAGAGCACTTCATCAAGCCGTACCGCGCCGTGCTTGAGCAGTGGGCTGCGCGCTGATCCATCGATTTCCCCTTCGCATACCAGGACAACCCGACACCGATGAAGAAACTGCTCCCCACCTCCACCGCCGGCAGCCTGCCCAAGCCGTCCTGGCTGGCAGAACCCGAAAAGCTCTGGTCGCCCTGGAAGCTGCAGGACGAAGGCCTGGCTGAAGGCAAGCAGGATGCGCTGCGCCTGTCGCTGCAGGAACAGCAACACGCGGGCATCGACATCGTCAGCGACGGTGAGCAGACCCGGCAGCACTTCGTCACTACCTTCATCGAGCATCTCAGCGGCGTTGACTTCGAAAAGCGCGAAACCGTGCGCATCCGTAACCGCTACGATGCCAGCGTGCCCACCGTGGTCGGCGCCGTGAGCCGTCCGAAGCCGGTGTTCGTGGAGGATGCGAAGTTCCTGCGCCGCCAGACTGCGCAGCCGATCAAGTGGGCGCTGCCCGGCCCGATGACGATGATCGACACGCTGTACGACGCCCACTACAGGAGCCGGGAGAAGCTGGCCTGGGAGTTCGCGAAGATCCTCAACGAGGAAGCGAAGGAGCTGGAAGCGGCCGGCGTGGACATCATCCAGTTCGATGAGCCGGCCTTCAATGTGTTCTTCGACGAAGTGAACGACTGGGGCGTGGCCGCCCTGGAGCGCGCGATCGAAGGGCTGACGTGCGAGACAGCCGTGCACATCTGCTACGGTTACGGGATCAAGGCCAACACCGACTGGAAGCAGACGCTGGGATCGGAATGGCGCCAGTACGAGGAATCGTTCCCGAAACTGCAGGCCTCCAGCCTCGACATCATTTCGCTGGAATGCCATAACTCGCACGTGCCGATCGACCTGATCGAGCTGGTCCGTGGCAAGAAGGTGATGGTAGGCGCGATCGACGTGGCCTCGAGCGCGGTGGAAACACCGGAAGAAGTGGCCGACACCCTGCGCAGGGCGCTGCAGTTCGTGGATGCCGACAAGCTTTACCCCAGCACCAACTGCGGCATGGCGCCGCTGGCCCGCACCGTGGCCAGGGGCAAGCTGCGCGCGCTCAGCGAAGGGGCCAGGATCGTGCGTGAGGAGCTTTCGGCGTAGCGTTTGCCAGGGCTGTGGGCGTCCTGCCGGGTACCGACCACGCCTGACACGTTAACTGCCCCAAGGGCCTTGCAGGCTGCCGCGGTGCGAGCGCCTGCTTGATGCGTGCCACCTCCCCTGTCCCGGCCTCGGCCAGGCGGCGCGCCTGCTGGCGCTGCTCCCGTGTGAGCGGCGGCGGCCGCGCCGCGCCTGCCGAAGGCGCGGCGCCCACGAGACAGGCGACCGCGTCGCGCAGCCGCAACCGGGGGCAAAGCCGAGCCGCGCACCAGCGCTCGGCATAGCGCCGGGCTTGCCGCGCATTCACCGCGTGCACCACCTTGGCCGGGGACATCCTGCGTGCATCCAGGTACACCTGGAAGCCGAGCACTGCGTGCGGGACGATGCTGGCCACGATGCGGCCGCTCCACCATAGATCCCAGCGCTCACCGCGTTGCACCCAGCCGGAGGACGCGGGGACTGCCGGGAGACCGCGAAGATCGGAGAAGGAATGCATGCAGGAAGGATACGGGCTGCCGTCGCAGGGGATGAGATTCGAAAGGGCACGTAGCCGCGGCCGTGAATCGTTCAATGGAAACGCAACGGTGCAGTATGATCGCTGCCCTCTCGGCACCGGCATGCATCATTGGCATGACACATCACCGGCGATCACCCGCCGGCATGCTCAACGATGCAACAGCCATTACCCCCGGCGCTGGCCAGGTCGCGGCACGCAGACGCTCGGCCGGTGTCCGCTCCGTCGTTCAGATCCGCGTCGTGGCCAGGAACCGTTCACGATCCTGCTGCGTGCGCCGGCGGATCTCCTCCAGCGCCTGGCTTTCGGTCGCCTGCAGCATGGCTTCGAACAGGCGCTGGAAGTGATGGCGCATCGCATTGCGTGCGGCCACCGGATCACGCGCACGCAGGGCTTCGAAGATGGCCATGTGCTCGTCGGCACGGCTGGCGCCATCATCGTGGCAGACCCGGGCATAGACCTCGGTCACCCGCGGCAGTTCGCTGCGCATGCGCCAGATCTGCTGCACGAAAAATTCCACCACCGGATTGCCGGAAAGCCGTGCGATGGCCAGGTGGAAACGGCGGTCGTACTCGCCGGCTTCGGCGTCGCTCAGGTCGCGACGGCACAGCGCTTCGGCCAACGACTGCAATTCGGCAATGCCGGCATCATCCAGATTGCTGGCAGCCAGCGCGGCAGCCTCGGCTTCGAATACCGCGCGGGCAGCGGTGAGGTCGAAGGCGCTGACATCCGGCAGCCCGCCGGACGCCTGCGTCGGGCGCGGCTTCACATGCACGCCCGAACCGATGCGGATGGCGATCCAGCCCTGTGCTTCCAGTGCGATCTCGGCTTCGCGGATGGTGACCCGGCTGACACCGAACCGTTCGGCCAGTTCACGCTCGCCCGGCAGCCGCGAGCCCGGCGGAAATTCGCCGTCCTCGATCAGCTTGCGGAGCTTGGCAGCGATGGTCTGGTAAAGGCGGTTGGCGGACATGCGGCTGACCCTTGGCGATTCCCTCCGGGTCCCTGCCCTGCCACCGCGGCCGGCAAGGGTCCGGTTGGAGCGACGGCGCGACCACTGGCCGCGCCGCCCTGTTCAGAACTTGTATCGTACACCGAAATACGCACGCCGCCCGTAGGTCACCACTTCGCGGAAGTTCCCATAAAGCGGCTGGTAGGCCACGCGCGGCTCGTTGGTCAGGTTCATCAGCTCCAGCGACAGCGACAACTGCTTGTTCACCCGGTAGCGCAGGCGCAGGTCCACGCTGGTGTTGTCATCATAGTAGCGGTTCTGCTGCGCGGTGTTGCCGGTGAAGTCCTGGTAGTAGTGCGAGCGGAACTTGCCGATGGCCTGGATGTTGAAGCGCCCGACGTCCCAGTAGATCGAGCCGGACAGGACGTGCCGCGAGAAGCCGCTGAGACCCGCCGGCGGCACGATCGCCGGAATGATCGTGCCATCACTGGCCAGCTGCTCGCCCAGTCGTGAGTCCTGGGTCCGGTAGTCGGCATCGGCGTAGTTGTAGCTGACCTTGAAGCCCAGCCCGTCGAACGGCTTGGGCAGGTACGACAGTCGATGGGTGGCGGTCAGCTCGAAGCCGGTCAGCGTGCTGTCCTCGTCGGTGGTTACCTGCTGCCGCACCGGCACAGTCACGCTCTGGCCGTCGATGGTGTAGGTCTCCGGCACCAGCGCGGTGGCGGTGCCGCCGTTGAACTGCTTCCAGTACACCGCGCCGGCCAGCATCGTGTCCGGGTTCGGGTACCACTCCAGTGACAGGTCGCCGTTCCAGGACATCAGCGGCTGTGCCGCCGGGTTGCCACTGGCGCTGATGTCATCCAGCGCATCGGCCAGGTTGCCGTAGGTGGCATCACTGCTCACGTTGATGGTGCGCCCCGCACCCAGCGCGGCGATGTCCGGCCGTGACATCGCGCGGTACGCACCGACCCGCAGCAACACGTCCGGGCGCAGTTCGAAGGCCGCGTTGAGGCTGGGCAGCAGCTTGTCGTTGCCCGCCTTGAACACCTGCGTGCTGTACTCGCCGGTGGGTTGCAGGCGGATCGTCCCGTCACCGTTGTCCTCGATACGCAGGCCGGTACGCACGCCTTCGGAGCGAACATCGGTCTTGACCCAGCGCAGGCCGAGGTTGCCGGTCACCGGCAAACCGAACAGGCTGCTGCTGAACTCACCCAGCAGATAGAGCGCGCGTGTCTTCTCGGTGATATCGACATTGTTCGGATCCTGGAAACCCGGATCCAGCCCGCTGTCGAGGCTGCCACGGAACGACTGGTACAGGCAGTTCGGATCGAAGTACGCCCACGAGGAGATCGTGTTGCCGCTGGCGGCATCCATGAAGTCATCCTGGGGGAATGGTGCACGGCAGGCCTGGTTGGCAGCGATGATCTTCGCCTTGTCGGCCGCCACGCGCTGGTCGTAGTCGGTTACCAGGGTGTTGTCGCGCAGGCGGTAGTCGGCCTGGCTGGCGCGCACGCCGCCCTTGATGCGGGTGAAGAAACCGGACTCGGGCATGAAACTGGCATCGAAGCGGCCGGCCTTGATCTTGTGGTCATTCTCCGTTGCGCTTGAGGTCACCCGCGCCGCCCCGGTGTAGGCGTCCCAGTTGGTGGGGTCGAAGTTCGGCGCCAGCGCGACACTGGGCACTTCGCCGTGCCAGTCCCAGTCATAGTCCACGTAGCCGGTGGCACCACTGCTGATGCCGGGCACGGCGGCATTGTTGACGTCGCGCTGGTTCGCGCGCAGGCGGGTCATGCGCTCGCTATCGAGGCGATTGGTATGCGAGTACGAAAGATCGGTGGACAGCTCCCAGGCCGGGGTCGGTCGCAGGATCAGGTTCAGGCCACCCCCGGTGTATTCCTCGCCACGCCAGTAGCGGTTGGAGGTGGAGTCGATCGAGGTGCTGCCATGCAGGTGGCGCACGATGCCCTCTGCGTCCACGTCGCGCTGGGTGATGCCGCGACGTGCGTTGGACAGGCTCAGATCGCTGCGGTTCTCGTACCAGTTGCGCTCGGTGTGTTCGAAGTCGAGATTCACTTCAACCACGTCATTGGGCCGCCACTGCAGTGCAGCGAACTCGCTCTGGCGGTCGTTGCGCTCCTGCTTGAGCCGGTAGATGCGGCTGCTGGGCACCAGGTAGTAAGGTGCGCCGTTGGCGATGGCCTGCGCGGACACTTCATTGCAGTTGGCATTGCCCACGTTCTGCGTGCCATCGCAGGCATACCAGGTGGAACCGCTGGTGATGCTCTCTTCCGGATCGGTGCCGTCCAGGCGCTGGAAACCCAGCGAAATGCCCAGCTTCTGCCCGTTGCCGAACTCGAACTGGTCGATGTAGCTGGCGGTGCCGCGGTAGCCGATGCCGTCGTCGTCGCGATACTTCTTGTCATACTCGGCCCAGCTGCCACGCAGATCGATCTGCGCCGCCCGCTTGCCGTACTCCAGTGGGCGCACTGTTTCCAGGCCGATGGTGCCGGCCACGCCGCCTTCGATGATGTCGGCGCGCTGGGTCTTGTAGATGGCGACCGTATTGATCAGCTCGGCGGGGAACATGTTGAAGTTCACCGAGCGGTCGCCACTGCCGTTGGTGATCTCGCGGCCATTGAAGTTGGTGCTGCTGAGGAAGGCGCCCAGGCCACGGATGGAGATTTCCGAGGCCCCGGTCTTGTCGCGGGTCGAGGCGGCGCCGGTCAGGGTCTCGATCGCGTCGGCCAGCGAGGGCGCCGGCAGGTCGCCGATGTCATCGGCCGAGAGCACATCGGCAATGACCGTGTCGTCGCGCTTCTTGTTGATCGAACTCTGCATCGATTCGCGGATGCCGGTGACCTGCACCTGGTCCAGCGTGGTGGGATCCTGCCCTGCTGCCTCCTTGCTGGATTGCGCCTGGGCCGTGGGCAGGCCCGCCAGCACGGCGAGCAGCGCCACGATCAGGGGTGTGGGGGACAACGAGATGCTGTGCACTGCTCCGGCGGGTCGCCGCATGGTTTCCTCCTCCCAAAGGATCGCCTGCATGCCAGGCGTGGGACGCAGCTTCGGCACGGCGACATGAAAATGTCAACCAATTGGTATGTGAATGTTCAAATGCCTTTGATCCATACCAGTTGATCGCAATTTAATGTGCTTCTGCAGCATGACTTTGCGCGAAAGCTGGCTTACAACAGACCCGAAAGTGGTATGCAGACCCACCCTGAAACGACGGCCGGGCCGTCCCTGGAAGGATTTCATGCGCATTCACTCGCTGGCACGTCACCCGTCCAACTATCCATCACTGTTTTGCCTGGCCACTGGTCTGGTCATGTGCCTGACCACTTCAGCGGCAAGTGCTACCAGCTGGCTCGTCCACGATGTCGCTGAGTTCACTACCGCCGCCTCGGCGCTGCAGCCCGGCGATGAGATCGTGTTGGCTGACGGCATCTGGACCGACGCCCGGTTGCTGCTGAAGGGCCAGGGCACGGCAGCCGCGCCGATCACGCTGCGCGCGCAGACCGCCGGCAAGGTCGTCTTCAGCGGGCGCTCGGACCTGCGCCTGGCAGGGAGCTACCTGCAGGTGTCCAACCTGGTGTTCCGCAACGGCTACGCACCGGGTGATGCGGTGGTGGCATTCCGCGAATCGAGCAAGGCCGTCGCCAGCAACAGCCGCGTCACCGGCCTGGTGATCGACGACTACACCAACCCCGATGCCAGCGACCAGGACTACTGGGTTTCCTTCTATGGCAGCCACAACCGCCTCGATCACAGCCAGCTGCGCGGCAAGACCAATGCCGGGCCGACCGTGGTGGTGGTGCGCGATGCCACCCAGGGCCTGGACAACCAGCACCGCATCGACCACAACTGGTTCGGCCCACGCCCAGCGCTGGGCGTCAACGGCGGTGAAACGATTCGCGTCGGCACCAGTGACATCTCACTGAGCAATTCCAACAGCACGGTGGAGAACAACTGGTTCGAAGGCTGCGACGGCGAGACCGAAATCGTCTCCAACAAGTCTGGCGGCAATACCTTCCGCGGCAACGTGTTCTATCGTTCGGCCGGAGCACTGACCCTGCGCCACGGCAATGGCAACCGGGTGATCGACAATGTCTTCCTCGGCGATGACAAGGCCGGCACCGGCGGCGTACGCATCATCAACGCCGACCAGACCGTCAGCAACAACTACTTTGAACGGCTGGCCGGGTCCAGCAACCGTTCGGCACTGGCGGTGATGGATGCGCAGGCCAATCCGCCGCTGTCCGGCTATGCGCCGGTGGTGAATGCCACGATCAGCGGCAACACCTTCGTGGACGTGGCGAAGATCAGTTTCGGCGTCGGCCATGATGAGGCGAAGGGCATCGTGGTGGCCGCCAGCAACAGCCGCTTCACCGGCAACCTGATCGTCAACCGCACCAGCAGGAACCCGCCCAATGCCGCCAGTTCGCTGGCCGGTATCGACTTCAGTGGCAACGTGCAGTCGCCGGCAGCCAGCACTGTGTTCCCGGGAGGCGTAGAGAGCCGTGGTGTCAGCCTGCAGCAGGCTGATAGCGGATTGTGGGTTGCCACGCCTGCCCTGCCCGCCGTGGGTGCCGATCCTGCGCTGGCGATGACCGCGCGCGAGGCGACCGGCGTTGCCTGGTATCCCAAGGTGGGCGAAGTTGCCCTGTCACGCACCCGCAATGGAGTTGATCGATGAGGTTGCAGCCGCTGTTCGTTTCCCTGGCTTTGGCCGCCCCCTTCGCCCTGCTGCCGAGCGCATCGCTGTTCGCAGCCCCCACTGCCGCCGTGCGACAGGCCGAGGCCGCGCCGGTGCTGGTCACCGCCGCACAGTGGCAGCAGATGGCCAGCGAAGGCCGCCGCTACCCGTGGTTTTCCAAGGAGCAGGCGCGCACCGAGGCGACGCTGAAGAAGATGATGAAAGCCGGTATCGACGTGCCGGTACCCAAGGACAAGGGCGGCGGGCGCACCCATGAACAGCACAAGCGCAACTACCAGGCGCTGCTGGCGGCGGGCACGCTGTACCGGCTGACCGGCGACAGGGCCTACGTGGACTATGCGCGCGACATGCTGCTGCAGTATGCCCAGCTCTACCCGACGCTGGGCCCGCACCCGGAAGGCCGTGGGCAGATCCCCGGGCGCGTGTTCTGGCAGGTGCTCAACGATTCGGTATGGCTGGTCAACGCCATCCAGGGCTACGACGCGATCCGCGACGCGCTGTCCGCCAGCGACCGCAACACCATCGAATCGAAGGTGTTCCGGCCAATGGCCGAGTTCCTCGTCAGCGAGCCGAAGAACTACGACCAGATCCACAACCACGCCACCTGGGCGGTGGCCGCCACCGGCATGACCGGCTACGTGCTGCGCGACCCTGAGCTGGTGGAGAAATCCCTGCGCGGCAGTCGGAAGGACGATCAATTCGGCTTTCTTCGGCAGATCGACCTGCTGTTCTCGCCCGATGGTTACTACGAGGAAGGCCCATACTACCAGCGCTATGCACTGGCGCCGTTCCTGCTGTTCGCCAATGCCATAGAACGCAACGAACCTCAGCGGAAGATCTTCGCGCGCCGTGACGGCGTGCTGTTGAAGGCCGTGGATGTGCTGGTGCAGTCCAGCTACAACGGCTTGTTCTTCCCGATCAACGACGCCATCCTGGACAAAGGCATCGACACCGAAGAGCTGGTGGCCGGCATCGGCATCGCCTATGCGCGTACCGGTGATGACCGCCTGCTGTCCGTGGCCCAGCAACAGAAGCGCCTGCTGCTTTCGCCCGAAGGGCTGGAGGTGGCGCAGGCGCTGGCGGCGAACAAGGCCAAGCCTTTCGACTACAGGCCGATGCTGCTGCGCGACGGCCCTGACGGCGACCGCGGCGGCTTGGCCATTCTGCGCATGAACGGCGAGCGCGGCCAGGCGCTGGTGCAGAAGGACACCATGCAGGGCATGGGCCACGGCCACTTCGACAAGCTCAACTGGTTGTTCTACGACAACGGCAACCCAGTGGTGACCGACTACGGCGCGGCCCGCTTCCTCAACGTGGAAGCCAAGCGCGGCGGCATCTACCTGGCCGAGAACCGCAGCTGGGCCAAGCAGACCGTGGCCCACAACACCCTGGTGGTGGACGAGCAGAGCCACTTCAAGGGCGACTGGAAGCGCGGCGAGGAGCATGCCCCGCAGGTGCGCTTCTTCCAGGCCGATGCCGATACCCAGGTCGCCTCGGCAACCATGCGCGATGCGTATCCAGGCGTGATCTTCACCCGCACCCAGGCGCTGCTGCGCCACCCCGACCTGGGTCTGCCAGTGGTGCTGGATCTGTTGCAGGTACACGGTAACAAGGCCGCGCGCTACGACCTGCCGCTGCACTTCAACGGTCACATCGTCACCACCGGCTTCGAGGCCGAACACTTCCCCGCCCAGCGCCCGGTGCTGGGCAAGGACAACGGCTACCAGCACCTGTGGCTGGATGCACGCAGCAAACCCGGCAGCGAACCGCGTTCGCTGGCCTGGCTGCTGGACGGCCGCTTCTACACCTACCGCTTCGGCAGCAGCGCACCCGCGCAGGCGCTGCTGGTGGAAAGCGGTGCCAACGACCCGGAATTCAACCTGCGCCGCGAACCGGCCCTGCTGCAGCGCGTGGAAGGCCAGAAGGACGTGACCTTCTTCAGCGTGCTGGAGCCGCACGGCGAGTACAACGGCACCGCCGAGTACGTGCACGGCGCAGACAGCCGCATCAAGGACATCGTGCGCACCCGTGGCAGCGATGCCGAGGTGATCGAACTGCGCCTTGCCAGTGGAGCCCGCATCGCGCTGGGCGTGGCCGATGACAGCAGCGCCAAGGGCGAGCACAGCGTGACCGTCGACGGCCATGCCTACGGCTGGAGCGGCAGCCACGCGCGCATGGACCGCAGCAAGGATGACGCGAAATGAACGGCCCTGCGGTGGTGGCCAACCTGCGCAAGGTGCCGGTGCGTTCAACAGTGCGCTGGCTGATCGTGGGCCTGATCGCCGTGGCTACGGTCATCAACTACATCGACCGCAACGCACTGGCGGTGATGTGGCCGGAAATCGCCAGGGAAGTGGGCGCAACCAAGGATGACTACGCGCTGCTGGTGACGGTGTTCATGCTGTTCTATGCCGCCGGCCAGTTCCTGTTCGGGCGCCTGTTCGACATGATCGGAACGCGCCTGGGTTTCGCTCTGTCGATCAGCGTGTGGTCGATCTCCATCGCCCTGCATTCGGTCACCCATTCGATGCTGTCCTTCAGCCTGGTGCGGGCGATGCTCGGCATCAGCGAGGCCGGTGCCTGGCCAGGCGCGGTCAAGGCCAATGCCGAGTGGTTCCCGGCACGCGAGCGCGCACTGGCGCAGGGCGTGTTCAACGCAGGTGCGTCGATCGGCGCGATTGTCTCCGCACCGGCCATCGCCGGCCTGTACCTGTGGCTGGGCTGGCGCGGCACCTTCGTGCTGGTCGGTGCGATCGGCTTCCTGTGGCTGCTGCCATGGCTGTTTGTCTACCGCGCCGGGCCGGACAAGCATCCGTGGGTGAGCGATGCCGAGCGCCGGTTGATCCAGGAAGACCAGGCCGGGCAGCAGGCAGAGGTGGCACCGAAGGCCAGCGTTCGTGAGCTGCTGGCCCACCGGCAGAGCTGGGGCATGCTCGCCTGCCGCTTCCTGCTGGACCCGATCTGGTGGTTGTTCGTGTCCTGGCTGCCGATCTACCTGGCCGAAACCTTCGGCTTCGACATCAAGCAGATCGGCCTGTTCGCCTGGGTGCCGTTCGTTGGCGCGATGCTGGGCAGCCTCAGCGGCGGTTGGCTGTCCGGGCGGATGATCCGCGCCGGGCACAGCGTGGACCGCGCCCGCAAGCTGGCCATCACGCTGGGCTGCGTGATCATGGCCCCTGCCCTGCTGGCTGCCGTGCTGGCCAACCAGCCGCTGCTGGCGGTGCTGGCGATCGCTGCCGTGCTGTTCGGCTTCCAGGTGGCCATCGGCAACATCCAGACCCTGCCGGGCGACCTGTTCGACGGCCGCTCGGTGGGCACGCTGGCGGGCCTCGGTGGCCTCGCGGCCGTGGCCGGCACCTTGATCACCACCTGGCTGGTGCCAGTGCTGACCCGCCATTCCTACGCTCCGATCTTCATCCTCGTTGCCGCGCTGGTGCCGCTGTCGCTGGCCGCGCTGTGGTGGTGGACCGGTCCTATCCAGAAGCTCGACCGCCGCGCCGGTTGAGCCTGGGTCTCCTTCTTTTCCAAGTACATCCATTCCCCCGCAAACCAAGGAGTTTTCCGCATGTCGTTCCAGGACAAGGTGGCCATTGTCACCGGCGGTGGCCGCGATATCGGTCGCGCCGTTTCGATCAAACTGGCTGCCGCCGGTGCACGCGTCTGCATCAACTACGCCAATGATGAAGCCAGTGCCCAGGAAACGCTGGCGCAGATCCAGGCGGCCGGTGGCCAGGCCATCGTGCATCGCGCCGACGTCACCGATGCCGCTGCCGTTGCCGGCCTGGTCGCTGCAGCACAGACCGCGTTCGGTGAGCGCATCGACCTGCTGGTGAACGTGGCCGGTGGCATGGTGCAGCGTCGCCCGCTGGCCGAGATCGACCCGGCGTTCTTCCACACGGTGATGGACCTCAACATCACCTCAACCTATCTCACCACGCACGCGGTGGTGCCGCACATGCGCGAAGGCGCGGCCATCGTCAATTTCGCCTCGCAGGCCGGTCGTGATGGCGGCGGCCCAGGCGCATCGATCTACGCCACCGCCAAGGCGGCGGTGATGACCTTCACCCGCGCCATGGCCAAGGAGCTGGGGCCGAAGGGTATCCGGGTGAACGCACTGTGCTGCGGCATGATCGCCACCCGCTTCCACGACGAGTTCACCAAGCCGGAAGTGCGCACGGCCGTTGCCGGCGCCACCCCGCTGCGCCGCCAGGGTGCGCCGGACGAAGCCGCTGACGCTGCTGTATTCCTGGCCTCGGATGCGGCGGCGTTCATCACCGGTGCGAATCTGGACGTCAACGGCGGCACCTACTTCTCCTGACTGGAATCCTGCCCATGCAGCGCTGGACACTTCTGTTTTCATTGACGCTCTGCTCCGCCATGACGGCGCCCGCTGCGTGGGCCGCACCCGTGTGGGTCACTGCCTGGACGGCCGCGCCCGCGCCCGACCGCAAGGACGGAACGTCCGATGCGCCGGTTCAGTTCGCCGCGCAGACCGTGCGCCAGGACATGCGTGTCGGCAGCCGTGGCGATGCGCTGCGGCTGCGCATCAGCAACGAGCTCGGCACGGCGCCGCTGCGGGTCGAGGACCTGCGCGTGGGAGTGAAGAACGGCAAGGCCGCACCGCTGCCGGTAACGGTGGATGGCCGCGCGGTCATCGAGGTGCCGGTCGGAGCCGCGCTGCTGAGCGACCCGGTGCGGATGCCGGTGGCAGCGCTGCAGGAGATCAGCGTGAGTGCCTATTTCCCGCAGCCCACCCGCCCCGCCGTGCGCCGCACCGAGCTGCGGGTCGCAGATGGCAGGCAGACAGCCGTCGCCGACAGCGTGCGGCTGAGCTACCAGCAGAACGTGTTCTCGGCAGTGATGGTGCAGCGTGATGATCGTCCCCAGGTAATCGTGGCGCTGGGCGATTCCATCACGGAAGGCGCCACCGCACGTCGCGGCACCTTCAACCAGTGGCCGGAGCGATTGGCGCAGCGCCTGCAGCAGGCCTGCCCGAACCGGTTCGTGGTACTCAACCAGGGCATCAGCGGCAACAAACTGCTTGACCATGGCCGCAGCCACAGTGCGCTGTCTCGATTGGATCGCGATGTGATCGCCGTGGCCGATGCCGATCAGGTGATCCTGTTCGAAGGCATCAATGACATCCGCCACGGCGGTGGCGCGCAGCCGCTGCCTGGACGCAGTGCGGCGGACATGCTGCTGGGCTATCAACAGGTCGCGGCGCGGCTGCATGCGCACGGCATCCGCGCTTGGCTGGGTACGTTGACCCCGTTCGGCGGTTCCGAGCGCTACGAGCCCGTGTCCGCCGCCACCCGCACCACGATCAACCAGTGGGCACGCGGCGGCAACAGCGGCTTCGATGGCATCATCGATTTCGATGCCGTGCTGCGTGACCCGAAGGCAGCCGAATCGCTGCCCAACGAGATCACCCGCGACCATCTGCACCCCAACGACGAAGGCTACCGGCGCATGGCCGATGCCATCGATCTGCGCATGCTGGGCTGCACTACCCCCGAGTGAGAGAGAACCGATGAGCCACGTCGTTTGTTTCGGTGAGTTGCTGCTGCGCCTGGGCGCGCCCGGTCGTGAACTGCTGCTGCAGACGCCGCAGCTGCAGGTTCATGTGGGAGGTGCCGAGGCCAATGTGGCGGTCTCGCTGGCCAGCCTGGGCCACGATGTGCAGATGGCCAGCACTGTGCCCGGCAACGCGCTAGGCCGGCATGCCGTGGCCGAGCTGCGGCGGCATGGCGTGGGCGTGGCCGCCGTGCGTGAAGTGGCGGGTGACCGCATGGGCCTGTACTTCCTGGCGACCGGTGCGGTGCAGCGCGCCAGTGAAGTGGTGTATGACCGGGCCGGTTCTGCATTCGCAAACAGCAATGCCAGTGACCATGCGTGGCCCGCCCTGCTGTCCGGCGCGCACCTGTTGCATGTCTCGGGCGTGAGTCCGGCGCTGGGCGCCAACGTGGCCGAGTCGGTGCTGGGTGCCATCCGTGCGGCTCGCGCGGCCGGCGTCCAGGTGTCCTTCGACGGCAATTATCGTCCCTCACTGTGGCGACGCTGGGATGGCGACGCAGCGGCGATCCTGCGCGAGGTCTTCGCCGAGGCCGACATTGTCTTTGCCGATCATCGGGACATCGAACTGGTGCTGGGGCTGCACTTCCCGCAGGACGATGCGGTCGCCCGAACCGAGGACGCTGCGGCCGCTGCCTTTTCCGCGTTCCCGCACCTGCGGTGGCTGGCCTGCACCCAGCGCGAGGTGATCAGCGCCGACCATCACGTGCTCGGCGCGCTGCTGCTGGGGCGCGATGGAACCCGCGCGCAGGCCGCTCCGAGGCCGCTGCCCGGCATCGTTGATCGCGTCGGCGGTGGCGATGCCTTTGCCGCCGGCATCCTGCACGGATTGCTGTCCGGGCTAGACGCAGAAAGCACCGTGCGCTTCGGACTGGCCGCGGGCGCGTTGAAGCACGCCATTCCCGGCGACTTCAGCCCGGTAGCGGAGGCGCAGGTGCTGGCTCTGCTGGGCAATGCAGGCGCGGATGTCCGGCGCTGAGCGCGCGTGATCACTCCGCCGGCGCGGTGACGAAGCGACGATTGGGGCGCAGATAGATGCTGCCGGAACGGGCATCCAGCAGGATATTGAACTGCTGCAGTACTTCGCTGCCAAGCGTGCCGTCGCCCGTGGAGCCTTCATCATCGACAGTGATCGAGGCTTTCTGCCCTTTCAGTTGCAGGGTCGAAATGCTGGCCTCGGGCACACGCACATCCACCGCGCGGATCTTCCGGCCCGCGCTGCCGCTGAACTGTGATGTTCCAAGTCGTTCCGGAAACGCTTCCTGCAGGCGGTGGGCGCTGCCGAAGGCGTAGGACAGGTCGATGTTGCCGTTGCTGCCGGTGTCCAGGGTAAGCCAGGGTGCGAAAGTGCTGCTGCCGTTGCCGAGCGTGACCTGGATGGCTGGGATATTGTCGATCCAGCGCACGTTGGCCCGGATATACCCCGCAAGGTCGGGAACATCGTCGTGCACGCGCAGCAGGCTGCGGTCGTAGTCGATCTCCAGCACCTTGCCCTGGAAGAAGGTCCAGCCCAGTACTGCATCGAAGGGGCGCCCCGTGTAGTCGATCACCACGGCCCCCATCGGTCGCTGCACGCCGCCGATTTGCACGGCGTTGTGCGTGCTGTAGTCGAGAAGCGTGACGCCATCGGAACCGGTGTTCTCACTCTGGTCGTCAATGACCAGCTTCGCGTCCTGCTGGATGTGCCTGGCAACGGCCATGGCCGACGCGCCTGTATCGACGAGAAAGCGCAGTGGTCGCGAGCCGTTGATCGTACCCTCCACGTAGATCCGGTGATCCTTGCCCAGCTCGAAGGGTACTTCGGTGACCGCAGCACCTGCTGCGAAAGGCACCAGCATGATCAACATCGCGCATTGAAGCGCAGTACGAGGCAGTTCGCACATCCGAGGGCTCCTTCGTTCAGTAGAGCTGCAGCAGCGGTTGCCGGGCTCATTGCGGGTTGGATGCAGCTGCCGGTGGAAAGGTTTAATGTGCCGGAACTGCTTCACCGGTACGCCACCAGGACGGGATCATCGTCCGGAGATCCACGCCTCAAGTGCTGCGGTGTCCCGCATGTCGCCGGTATAGCGATGCTCGGGCACGTGCGGTTCGTTCGAACCACGCACCCGCCCCCGGAACACCTTCATCGGCACTGAAATCCTGGCCAGCCCGCTTGGCAGCCGCTCTGGCCGCACGTCCATGTAGAGACTGTCGGCCGATGTCTCGACGCCCACCTGCACCGCGCCCAACCGCTTCCACAGGTCCAGCGCATCCAGGCAGGCCGAACCACAGGCGGCATCAGCCACGATCACCACCCTGCCCTTGCGCAGCGGTGCGGCCGGGCCTGAGGTTGGTGCTGTATCTGCGCTGGCCTCGGACGGCTCGCGCCACAACGCCTCACCCCGGCCGCGTGCCTGTGCCATGCCCGCCGTCACCGACTCCAGCATGCGACGCAGCTCTGGCGACGCGTCGGGCGCCTGCACCAGCTTCTGCAGGAAGCTGCGCAACTGGGCGATGTTGGCCTCGGAGGTCCGCCACTCCACCCAGCTGGGGTCGGGCAGCACGTCCACGGCGGCCCGGCCCCAGATCAATCGCGCCAGTTCGATGCTCCATTGCGAAGCTCCGCCGCTGTTGCCACGCACGTCCAGCACCACCGACGGTGCCTGCTGCAGTGCTTCGGCTTTCGGAGCAAGCTGCTCAAGCAGGGCGGTCAGTTCCTTGAAGTTCTGCTCCGTGGGGTCGGCATTGAAGCTGCTGGTGGTGATCCAGTAGCCGCCATCGGGCATGATGCGCCAGCCGTTCGCCGGGCGGAAGCTGCGCCGGGTGTCGGCCAGACGCTCCTTGCGCTGTGCCGCCTGCAGTGGCTGCCACTGCAGTGCGTAGGATTTTTCGTGTCCATCCACCTGGAAAACGCAGGTGCGCAGCGTGGGCACGAACGGATTGCCCTGATCCAGCAGCACTTCGCCACCGCCGTGGATGCGGCTGGCCTGCAGGTTCCAGCGCCCGCTGAAGTCCCCGATCCGGCGCGCAGCCAGCGTCTGTGCATCGATGCCATCACAGGACAGCAATCGCGCCCCAAGTGGCGGATGGCCATGGCCACCATCCACGGTCATGACCAACTGCGCATCGCCGTCGAAACCGGTCAGGAACCCGGGCCACTGCGTTGGAACATCGGGAGCGTCGGCAAGCGCGTTGAGGCTGACATGCCCATCGTTGAAGAACGCCGCATAGCCTTTCATCGCCCACCAGTAGCCCTGGTAGTTGGTGACCCGACCTGCACGCGAACGTGCAAGCGCCTGGGCCTCGTCGAGCTGCGCGCCGAACCCGGGATTCCGCAGATCCACTGCGCCCGGATGACTGCCACGCAGGGCGGCGTCGGCAGCGTCCAGATCCTTCAACAGCGTGTCCGGCCAATCGATCGGCGCACCTTTCGCGGTGGGTGCCGCGAGCACCGCACCGAGCAGCAGCCATGCAATGACCATGGATTCATCCGTTTGCCGGGACAAACACGAGTCTCGCAGTTTTCCGGCCCGGTGTACCGCGCCCGCCGCAACGGGCGCGGCCGCACATCAATGCAGCGGCACTTTCAGCACCGACGGCGCATTGGCTGGCGAGGTGAAGGTCACCGCCCCACCCAGCTGGCTGATGCCCGCATAGCGCAGGTCCACGGTATCGACCACCAAGGTCAGGCGGCTGCCGGCTGGAAGGTTCCAGCTGCTCGCTTCCAGCCGCAGGTCGAGCGTTTTCGCCTGGCCCGGCGTGGCACCGCGCAAGGTGTACGGCTTGTGGCTGATCAACTGACCATTGCCCAGCACATCCTCGGCGTACAGGTAGGCGTACAGCGTGGTGTTGGCACGGCTGGGCGTGACCGTCAGGCGCACTTCCGGCGCACCGTCCAGGCGTTTGGCGCTCCACTGGATCGGCCCCTGCCAGACACCGGCGGCACTGCGGCCAACAAACGGTACGTAGGCACCCGGCGGCAGGTTGATCATCTGCAGCGCGCCGGAGGCCATCGCCACGCCGGAATTGGCCGCAGTCAGCAAACCGCTGCCGATGCGGTAGTTCCAGCCGGTGCCGCCACCGTGCTCGGCCAGGCCGCCGGTCGGCAGCAGCAAACCAGAGGGTGCGGTCAGGCCGTAGCTGACCGCACCCTTGCTGGTCGCCTGCCAGTCCGGGTAACTGCTCCAGCTGCCCTTCTGTGACTTCAGCTGCACCGCCGGCTGGCGGTCGATGCCGTTGGCCACTGCCTTCAGATAGTGATCGAACCAGTCACCCACCTGGTCATAGACTTCGTTGGGAATGCCCAGTGCACCGAGCGCTTCGTTGAGCGCGTGGTCACCGTGGCGCAGCTGCAGCTGCTTCGGGCCTTTCAGCCGGTTGAAGAAATCAACCAGCTGGCCCGGCGGGAACAGGCTGTCGTTGAAGGCGTTGGCCAGGAACACCGCCGGCTGGTTGGCGTTGATCTCGTCGATGCTGGCCGCGGGACTGCGCTGCGCCGCCACCGGCAACAGCGAATCCACCGCGCCCTGGTAGTTGCCCGCCAGAACATTGCGGTTGATCGTGGCCAGCTCCGCGCCAGGGCGTCCGGTCACCAGGCCGGCCGCAACCAGCAGTGCGATGCCCTGCGCGCTCGGGGTGTCGTTGCTGTACAGCGACGCCTGCAGATCGGCCCAGCCACTGAGCGCGGCCACGGCCTTGATGCGCGGATCGCGTGCCGCCGCCAGCAGGCTCGTGCCCGCACCGTAGGAGATGCCCGAAACGCCGATCCGGTCCGGGTCAGCGCGGGTGTTGTCCAGCGCCCAGTCGATCAGCGCGCTGACATCCTCCACCGTGGAGGGCCCGGCGATGTCGATGCTGCCGCCGGATTCCCAGAAGCCACGCGAGCTGTAGCTGATCACCACATAGCCGCGCTGTGCCAGCGACTGCGCCACCCCCACGTACTCCACGCTGGGCACCGCCCAGCTGCTGGGCATCACCAGCAGCGGATAGCGCCCGCCGCCCGCATCCTGCGGTTCGATGACGAAGGCCCCGAGAGGCGTTCCATCCCAGCCGGCAATGGTGCGATGGGTGGTCTTGACCGTCGCGGCCCAGGCAGTGGGCGCCAGGCCGGTCAGCAGGATCAACAGCAGCAATACCTTGCGCATCGTCGTCTCTCCCCGTCGGTGGTGGTGCAACGGGTTGGACCGTACCAGTGCGAATGGTGAGTGGCACCTTGCGACGCAGCATGACGTTTGCTGCACGCTCGCAGCGCTTGTTGGCTGAACAGGGGGCGCTGCACGCCCCCTGCCCTGCATTGCCTTACAGGTCTACGCCGAAGCCCATGCCGGCAGACCTCTCGCCATTGCTGAAGGCACCACCCAGCGAGAAGGAAGCACGCTCGCCGATCCGTTTACCGTATCCGATCGACAGCGCCTGCTCGCCACCCTGGAAGCCGGCACCCACCGCAATGCGACCGCGCGGGCTCTGTGAGCCGGCGGCGTTGATGGCCATGTTCAACATCGCCGAGCTCATCGCGCCCATGCGGTCGATCCGCTGGTCCTGATGACGCAGGCGGCGTTCCATCTCCTGCTTCAGCCCGTTGTTGTCCAGCGCGAACTGCGCCAGGCGCTGGTCGGTGTAGGCATTGGCCGTCGTCACCGCCTGCGCGGACTTCGTATCGGTATAGGAGTTGGCCGAGGAGAGCGTGGTTGCGCTACTGGCATCGGTATAGGCCTTTGAGGTCGTCACTGCCGCGGCGCTGCTCGCGTCGGTGTAGGCGTTGACGGAGTTGATGGTCGCCGTGGCCCGCGCATCGGCATAGCTGTTGGCCGAAGTCAGCGTATTGGCGTTGGCGGTATTCATCTGATTGAGGTTCACCGCATCGGTGCCCTGCGTGGCGGCGGCCACGTTGGTCAACTGGCGTTCGTTGCCGGCGCTGCCTACCGATACCGAGTTGGCACGGTCGGCGACGGAGCCATTGCCCAGTGCAACGCTGTCGTTTGCAGAAGCGATGGCACCATTGCCCACGGCACTGCTGTTGTTGCCACTGGCTTCGGACAAGCTGCCGAGCGCGGTGCTGTTTTCGCCCGTGGCGTTGCTGCCAGCGCCTGACGCGGTGGAGAACGAGCCCGTTGCGGAGCTGCCCGAGCCACTGGCACTGCTGAAGTCACCACTGGCGGTGGCGCTGTCGCCGATCGCCGCACTGTTGGCGCCGGAGGCGGAAGCACCTACGCCCACGGCGGCGCTCTGGTCGCCGGAGGCGCTGCTGGCTGCGCCGATCGCCGTACTGCCGGTGCCGCTGGCACTGGCGCCGGTTCCGACGGCCGCCGATAGATCACCGCTGGCATCGGCACCACTGCCGCACGCCAGCGAGGCGGCACCACCGGCGCTGGCGCCACCGTTGGACACGCCGCCGAAGCCATCGTCCAGCTGGCAGGTATCACCGGCCCACGCCGGTGCGGTTGCCATGGCCAGTGCCACGGCAAGGATGTGCTTGTGCATCGTCTTCACGGTACCCCCGAGGTCCATCAGGAAGGGTTCCCGGCAAGCGCCGGAAACGGTGGGAAACCGGCCGCCCCTGCACAGGGGCGGCCGGGATGCTGCTGGCGCCTTACGGCGTTACGGTCAAGGCGACACGGACAGCAGTCTTCGGCGTGCTCGGGTCATTGCTGCCGACACAGACGAAGCCCGAATAGCTGCCCGGCGCGAGGCCGCTGGCATTGATCTGCACCTGCGTGCTCTGGCTGCCGCCTGCGGAGATGCGGCCCAGGGCACGGGTCGGTGTGCCGATCCAGCCGGCGCCGCACGCATTGCTTCCGCCCAGCCCATAGGCCAGCCCAGGCGCGCCGGCGGTGGCGGACCAGGCACCGCTGCCATCGGGATTGATGATCGCGCTGCGGTACACGCTGTCGCCGCTGGTGGCGTTGAACCAGAACCAGCTGGTAGCCAGCGGCGCGCGCACCGAGACCACCAGCCAGTAGCGGCCTGCCGGCAGGTTCACGTTCTGGCCTGCAGCGGCCAGGTCAAGGTTGATGGTGGCAAGCGTGGCCGACGTTCTTACGCCCGGACCGCTGACGGTGGAGGTGTAGCTCCACAGCGCCAGCTGGGGGCTCGATTCCGGATTGCCCTCCGGATTGCCGCCAACATCCCGGTAGATCGACCAGTTGATGTTGGTCGAAGTTGCCAGCGAGCCACCGTTGACGAAGCCGTCAGCGACGATGCGGGTAATGCCGGTGGCCTCGCCCAGAGTGAAGTCATCGGCACCAAGCTGTGCACGTGCACCCACTGTCGCCGCATCGGTGAAGCGCGTCGAGCGACGGCCATTGGCGTTGTTTGGCGCCTGCGCTACCAGCATGCGGGTGCCCACTCCGGAATTGTCGATCTGCCATTCCAGCGGTGAGCCGCCGGTATTGGCGATCTGCAGGTTCACCGTTCCACTGCCACCGGCCGGCAGGGTCAGCGAGTTCGTCGGCGGCGTGGCGGCGATCTGCGGCGGCGGCACCGACACGGCGATCGGCAGGCGCAGCAGCGGCTGGCTGGTATCACCGCCCTGCGGTGAGAGGGTGAGCCTGGCAAAGCGCCAGCTGCCATCGTTCGGTACCGAACCGGTGGTGACGATGACCCGCACCGACTTGCTTTCACCCGGCGCCAGGGTAAACACCGATGGCGAGACAACCGCGGTCAGGCCCTGCACCTTCGCCGTCCACGTCTGCCGGGTCGGCAGCACATTGCGGAACACGCGGGTGAAGCTGCAGCTGTCCGCGCAGCTGCGCTTGCCGAGGCTGGCGATGTTGAGCGACGACACTTCACCCCCATTGGCTGGATTGGCGGCCAGGAAGTTGGTCTTGGTCTCGTTGAGCACCAGCCCTGCGCGCAGTGCCTGGTCCACCTGGATGCGTCCAGCGCCCATCGCGAATGCGTCGGCCGGTGTGACGCCATCTTCCTTCAGCACCTCCTGCCGCGCGGTCATCATCAACGCCGAGCGTGTCTCCTGCACGGTCCAGTCAGGACGCGCCTGGCGCAGGAGCGCGGCGGCACCGGCGTGATGTGGTGATGCCATCGAGGTGCCGTCCATCAGGCCGACGGCGTTCTCCGAGCCGGTCACCTCATTGCCTGCGATCACGGCCAGCACACGTACACCCGGGGCGGTCACGTCCGGCTTGACCAGATCAAAGATCCCGGCCGGGCCGCGCGAACTGAAGTCGCCCAGCACATCCGGCGTATTGCTGATCTTGCTGGCCGGATAGGCAATGCCGGCGGTTGCGTTGTTGCCAACGCTCGACGCAAAGGTCCGCAGTGCATTGGCGTCCGACTGGTCGATGGCGAAGGCGGGAATGGTCGCCCCGGCCACGTTGGGCAGGATGGGGACCGGCTGGTTGTTGCCGATCAGCACGGCGATCGCACCCGCTGCAGCGGCGTTGTTGACCTTGTCGCTGAAGTTGCACGAGCCACGGCGGATCACCGCAACGGCGCCCTGGAAGGTATTGGCCGGGAACGGCGCGCACCCATCGTTGGCACTGTCGATGCCTGCACTGACACGCAGCGGCGTGGTTGCAGGAATCGGCGTTGCGAACGGCACGCCGCCCGAGCCTTCGGTCAGCAGGATGGCAGTGAGCGCCGGCGGCACGCTGCCGGGGCCGCTGACCGCAGCGAACAGCACGATGTCGCCGCGGCCATGCGTGGCCGCCGCAGTGCTGCCGGTCCAGGGTTCCAGATGGCCCATCGTGTTCGGACCTGGGCCGGAGTTGCCGGCCGAAGTGGCCACGTAGATGCCGGCATCGGATGCGTTGAGGAACGCCAGCGAGACCGCCTCTCCCCACGGCGCGGTGCCACCGGCAATGGAGTAATTGATGACGTCGACCACGCCATCGGCGAGGGCCTGGTTGACCGCTGCCAGCGTCGAGGTGTTCGGGCAGAAGCCGCGCCCGGTGGAGACCTCGGTGTAGCAGGCGTCGTAGGCGATGATGTTGGCGCGCGGCGCAACACCGGAAATGTGGATCTGGTTGCCACGGTAGGACGCAGTGTGCGGGTTGCCGGCGGCGGTGGAAGCGGTATGGCTGCCATGACCGTTGGTGTCACCAAATCCAGGCTCCTCGCGTACGTCCGCAACGCCACACTGGTTGCCCGGCGCACCGCAGACGAAGTCGTAGCCGCCGATCAGCTTGCTGTTGCAGCGACCTTCGTCGATGCCGCCCGGCGCGCAGGTGCCGAGGTAGTTGCCTGCGCCCAGCGGATTGACGTGCTCGTAACCATCTTCGGCGCGGGCGGTGAAGGCCGGGCTGCCGAAGTTGATGCCCGAGTCGATGACGCCGACCACCACACCTTCGCCACGGAACGGCGCAGGTGTGCCGTTCCACAGCGCAGGTGCGCCGATCAACCCCGGTCCGACGTCGGTGTCCTGCTCATACTCCCTGTACTCTTCAACCAGCTGCACATCGGGAAGTGCGCGCACGCGCTCCGCTTCCTGCGGATTCATCTGCAGCACCGATGCGTTGATCGCATGCTGCATGCGCCGTTCGACCTTTACGCTGCGACCCAATGCTGCATTGATGCGGGCCTCGTGCTGTACCTGGCGGTCAGCGAGGAAGCGCACATAGTCCTGCGAGCGTGCCCCCTTTACAGCGATGCGCGGTGTCGGCGCATTGCCGGTGGCTGCCGCTGCACGCGCCGCGCTGGCGGATGGGCGCATGCGTTCCGGTGCCGCGAGGCCCTGGATGTCGCCCTTGTAGGTGGCCAGCGGCTCCTCGCGGTAGACCACGATATAGCGGTTGGAGAGCTCGGCGAAGCCGCTACCCGGACCGCGTGCCGCAGGCCCGGACGGATTGCCGGCGCGCGCGTCCACCGAGGGATTGCCGGTCTTTGACTGGGCACCGGTACTGCGTATGCCCACGGCAGCGGCGGCCAGTGCGGCACCCGCCACCAGGGTCAGTGCAACCCATTTGCTTCGTTTGATCCATGCATTGCGCATCGAATACCCCCTTTTCATTGAAAGCCCGAGATGCAGGCCGGCGTCAACGCCGGCGCTGTGATGTCTGGTGCTTCAATTGCGGGTGCGGCGCGTAGTCCCCGACGCCTTGCACCCCGCTGCGCCCCGGCAGCAGAATCGACACTACCTCAAAATTTGACGCGGCGCACAGTTTTTCGTGACAGCGGCAAGACAGAGATCAGTACGCGAAAGTATGGATGCGCGCCTGCATGGCGTAGCCATGGCCCCGGCCGCCGAAGCGGCAACGCGTTCGTTGCCCGTCGTTGAAGGGCAACGGTGTCCAGTGCTATGACTGCCTGCGCCCATCAACGCACGGATGCCATGGATATTTTCCGCACTGCACTGATTGCCGGTGTTGCCTGTGCAGCAGGACCGGCATGGTCCGCTGAATCACCGATCGCAGACGCCGACGCGCGCGGAATCTTCATCGAAGCACGGCATCTGTGCCAGGTCGATGGCGGCCAGCTGTGGGGGCAATCCCTGTGCGGGCCGATGATGCTGGTCGATCCGAAGAGCCGCCAGGTCACCGCCTCGCATGCGGATGTACACGGCGCGTTGAAGGTGCGTGGCGAGGTGTTCGTGGGCCAGCTTCCGCCCGATGCGATCGTTGCCAACACCGCCGTGGAATGGTCCGGCATACGCTGGACGCAACTGCTCTGGCCATTGCCGCAGGACGTGTCCAGGCGCAGTACGCTGCTGGCTCACGAAATGTTCCATCGGTTGCAACCGGCGTTGCCCATCACCGCGCCGACCGAAGGCGGCAACGAGCACCTCGACACACTTGAAGGACGCTACTGGCTGCAGCTGGAATGGCGCGCGCTTGCGGATGCGCTCACGGCCACCGATGCAATGGCGCAGCACACTGCGGTGAACGACGCACTCGCATTCCGCGCCGAGCGCCACCGCCAGTTCCCTGCGGCAGCGCAGGAAGAAGCGGCGCTGGAATTGAACGAGGGCCTGGCCGAGTACACCGGCGTGTTCGTCGGCAACCCAACGCGCTCCACACGTATCCAGGCGGCGCTGCATGACCTTCGCGCGCACGTTGCCGATCGCAGTTTCGTCCGCTCTTTCGCCTATGCCACCGGTCCGGCCTATGGCCTGCTGTTGGACCAGGCGGCCCCCGGCTGGCGCAACCATCTCACCCACCCCGCCCGGGACCTCGGCACGCATCTGGCCGAAGTGACCCGGACCCCGATGCAGCGGGGTGCGACCGAGCTGCGGGCCGCTGCTGCGCGCTACGGCGGACGGGCACTGCGCGAAGCCGAAATGCTGCGCGAACGGCAGCGCATTGCGCAGCTGGAACACAACCGTGCGCGCTTCGTGACAGGCCCGGTCGTGCGGCTGGATCTGCGCAGCATGCGCATCCAGTTCAATCCCAACACGATGCAGTCGTTGCCGGGCCGTGGCACGGTATATCCAACGATGCGGCTGACCGACACCTGGGGCAGCCTGGACGTCACCGACGGAGCGTTGATGCAGAGCGACTGGAAGGCCGTGTTCGTGCAGGCACCCGCAACTGCCCACCCGCCGCTACAGGGTCCAGGATGGTCGCTGAGTCTGAAACCAGGATGGTTACTGGTGCCGGGAACACGCAACGGCGATTACGTGTTGAAGGCGACCCCCTGACAACACCCGCAGGCATCGCGATGCTCTAGCACGCGAGCGTTTCAGCCACGTCCTGCTCCATTTGACACATCTCCAGTGCTTGCGCGCTGTCACAGCTTCGTCTTTTCATCGTTGACCGAAAGACGACAGCTTGTGACGCTTACGACACCGCACGGCCTCCACGGCCCTGTCATCGCGGTCACGTCTCACCGCAATCCGTAGCACCCGTCTCCGCAACGTCCCCCATGACCTCGCCTCGGCCCGGTCGTGGCGGACGGCTGCGCCCTGAACTTCTGCTGGAGAACCGCAATGCGCCTTGCAAGCCTCTTCTTCGCGTTCGTCCTCAGTGCCTTCGCTGGCGCTGCCCAGGCCCAGGTCGTCACCCTCAACAAGGGCGGCTTCGTGCTCACCTACGACTGCAGCATCCACAGCGCCACCCGCTACGAGTACACGCTCACCGCCGACACCGGCTCGGCCGCGCGCCCGTCCAGCTTCTACAAGGATCCGGACCTGCCGGCAGGCTGCCTCGGCCAGACCAGCACCGCCTCCTACGCCAGCATCAAGTCCGGCTACGACCGTGGCCATCTCGTCACGTCCAATCACATGGACTACAACGCGACCTACATCCGCCGCGCCAACTACATGACCAACATCGTTCCGCAGGTGTCCAGCTTCAACCAGGGCATCTGGGTGAAGGCAGAGAACGTGGCCGAGTGCTACCGCGACATCGCGCCGGTGGATGTCTATGGTGGCGTGGTCTACGGCGACGCCTCCAACGACTACTTCCTTTCCAGCCACGGCATCCCGACGCCGGAGTTCTTCTGGAAGACCATCATCACCCGTGACCCGAACACCGGCACCGCCAAGGCGATCAGCTGGATCATTCCCAACGAAGCCAATCTGGGCAGCCTCGACAGCTATCTGGTGACCATCGCCGATCTGGAGGAGCTGCTGGGTGCGAGCTACGTCGCGATCAACGCACCGGCCTCGCTGAAGAACAAGCTGCCGGCCAGCACCTGGCCGCAGCCGGCGGGGTGTGACCTGGGCTGACCGGCCGGCCGGGAATGGGTGGCACCCGGTCCGGGTGCCACGCAAGGATGGCTGTGGGAAAATGGCGGGCAATTGCACCACCGCATTGCCCCCTGGAGCTGTAGATGTCCCGTTTCCCCTTCGATGCCGTGCTGTTCGACTGCGACGGCGTACTCGTCGATTCCGAGCCGCTGGTCGCCCGCGTTCTCTCGGAAATGCTGACCGCACGCGGCTGGCCGCTGACCCCGGCGCAGGCGGGTGAAGTCTTCCTCGGGCAGTCCGTGGCCCATCTGGCAGGGCTGATCGCAGAGCGCACCGGCAAGCCGTTCACCGAGGAATGGCTGGAGGAGTTCCGCCAGCAGCGCAACCAGGCACTGGAACGTGACCTGGAAGCGATCCAGGGGGCACCCGAGGCCGTGCGTGCGATCGCTGCGGCCACCGGTGGGCGGATCGCCTGCGCCTCCGGCGCCGATCTGCTAAAGGTGAAACTGCAGCTGGGCAAGGTCGGCATCCTCGATGCCTTCGGCGACCACGTCTACAGCGGCCAGGACATGCCGAACACCAAGCCGCACCCGGACGTCTACCTGGCGGCCGCTGCCGCGCTGGGTGTGGATCCGAAGCGCTGCGCGGTCATTGAAGACACCGTGACCGGTGCGACCGCCGGTGTGGCCGCAGGTGCCACCGTGTTCGGCTTCAGCGAGGGCGGCCCGCACCACAGCACGCCCGAGGCTCTGCGCGCGGCCGGTGCCCAGGTGATCTTCCAGCGCATGGAAGATCTTCCCGCACTGCTGGCGGCCTACACCGCCGACGCTGCCGCCTGACCCGGCGTCAACCCGCAGCGCCCTGCCCGGCGCTGCGGCACCTGCCGCTGTAGTGCAGCGCAAACAGGTACAACCCGGTGAACAGCTGCAGGAACAACGGCGGCAGCGGCGAATAGGTGATCCACGCCGCAGGCTCGCCCTGCCCCAGCCCGCGCACCACGAAGTTGGCGATCACCGCCAGGGTGAACACGATCGAGGTCCAACGATGCACGGGCCGTGCCCAGCCACCGCAGCTCATTGCCGGCGCCTCGCTTCGGAACGGGCTTCGATCATCTTCCAGCCATTGCCCGATGGATCGCGGAATCCGGCGTCGACGGCGCCAAAGCGCTCGATCGGCTCCTGGGTGAATTCCACGCCCTGTGCCAACCACTGCGTGTAACGCGCCTGGCAGTCATCCACAGCCAGCACCAGGGGCGGCATTGCGCCTTTGGCCACCAGCTGCTGCAGCGAAAGCGCGGTGGCCGCATCGTGGGTGGGCGGACCCGGCACGAACAGGCCCAGCTGGAAACCGTCCTGGCCTGGGCTGCGTACCGTCAGCCAGCGGTAGCTGCCATTGCGCACGTCGGTATGCACTTCGAAACCGAGCTTGCCGACGTAGAACGCCAGCGCCTCATCCTGGTCGCGCACATACAGGCCGACCGTGTTCACCATATCTGACATGCAGCACCTCCTCTCAAGTGCGCCTACGTTACGCCCCGACGAGGCGGTTCTGCTTCTCCAAAACTGCGCCAATGGCTGGGACGGCGAACGTGAAGGAATCAAAAGTACATGGCCCTCCCCAAAAGCGGATGAATACGCAGTTCCGCGACGGCGGATAATCCGCCCCGGCATTAAGTCAACTTAATGTGATGCCAATCACGCACGCGCCTGAGGGCGCATGCGATAACCGCGCGGACCGGGATTCATCGGCACCATCACGCCGACAGGGAGCGCATCATGCAGGACGTAACGCAACGCCAATGCAAAGTTGTGTCCGACAGCCGCTGGTCGCTCAGTACCTTCATGGAATTCTATGAGCGGATATTGAGCCCTCGCATTTTCCAGCCTTACGGGATGCTGCTGGCCGGGGAAATCGCCAGCGACATCGATGCAGGGTTCGCGGTCAAGGACGTGCTGGAAGTGGCATGCGGCACCGGGGTGATCACCGCCAGCCTGTATGAGGATCTTGCGCGGCCACGGGGCTTGCGGCTGGTGGCCAGCGATCTCTCGCAGATTGCGGTGGACATGGCCCGACGTGTCCTGAACCCCGAGATCCAGCAGAACGTTCCGTTGTTGGCCGACGTGGACATGGCAGAGCTTCCATTCGATGACAACAGCTTCGATGTGATTGTCTGCGGCTTCGGCCTGATGTTCCCGCCCGACAAGGCGCGCGTGGCCAGGGAGTTCCGGCGCGTGCTGCGGCCGGGGGGGCGTGTCTACGCGACGATGTTCCACTACAACCAGCTCTTCGAACTCACCCGCCAGCAATCGCAGCTGCATTTCGGCATGTCTTCCCGGTTGATGGACGCGGCGCTGAGCCTGACCGACCCGTCGCCGATCACCCGCGCCTTCGCGATCGAAGGGCTGTCCCGGGCCAACGACGTGCCTGCTGGGCTGCATCCCCTGTCGTTCTCGCTCGACGCAGCCGGTGCGCGCGAGTTCCTGTTCAATGCCTGCATCCTGCTCGAAGAGTTCAACCAGTGCGACACCCGCACCCGTGAGCACTACCTGGACCTGATGCTGGCGCAGTTCGGCAAGGACGTGCCTGACCAATGCTACCGGGTGGAGGCATGGTTGCTGCGCGGCCAGGCCGATCCCGCCAATGCGGGCACGACGGTGGACATCGCGTCGCCCGACTTCTCGCCGCTGGTGCGCTGCCAGCAGCTGACCCATCGCGCGTCCAGCGCGGGCGTCGAGTGCGCAATCTCCGTGCAGGAGGCACAGGGGCTCGCTGCATTCACCGCTGCCAAGGCGGAGTTCCTGGCTGAGTATCCCGGCTTCCCCGACGCATCGGTAGAGAAGATGCGCAACGAGGAGTACGCACGGCTGGACGAGCAGCACGTCACGTATCTGGATCATGTAGGCGGAACCCTGCCACCCGAAAGCCTGCTCGAACAGGACCTGCAGGCGTTGAAGCACGCAATCCTGGGAAATCCGCATAGCGGATCGAAGGCCTCGCAGGCGGCATACCAGGAGGCGCGGGATGCCATCTACGCCTTCTTTGACTGCTCTCCGGACGAGTACGAAGTGATATTCACTGCGAACGCCAGTAGCGCGATCCGGCTTGTGGCGGAATCGTTTCCGTTCCAACCGTGCACGCAGCTGCTGTTGACCAAGGACAATCACACGTCGGTGCATGGACTGCGCGAATACGCCAGGGCCAAGGGCGCCTCGGTGAAGTACATCCCTCTGGACGACGATCTGCTGCTGCACGACGACCTGATGCGGCGTGCGCTGCAGCGGCTGGGCGACGGCGCCCCACACCTGCTGGCCTTTCCCGCCCAGTCCAACGCGACCGGCGCGCGGCATGACCTCGCTTGGATCGCCCGCGCGCAGGCGCACGGTGCGATGGTGCTGTGCGATGCAGCCGCACTGGTCCCGCAGGCGCGGCTGGATTGCGGCACCCTTCAACCGGATTTTGTGGTGGCCTCGTTCTACAAGATCTTCGGCTACCCCACCGGCGCAGGCTGCCTGCTTGCCCGCCGCTCGTCGCTGCAACTGCTCAGGCCACCGTCCTTTGCCGGTGGCGGAGTCTGCTACTACTCAGGCCCCTGGTCGCCCACCGAGCGGCTGCTGTATCGCGATGCCGGGCAACGTTTTGAGGTGGGAACACCCAACTACGCCGCGTTCCCGGCGATCGCCCGGGGCTTTGCCTTCGTGGCACGGATGGGCGGCGCCGAAGCCCTCGCGCTGCACTCCACTGCACTGGCCCGGTGGATCGAGGTGCGTCTTGCCGCGCTTCGCCATACCGTGCGCGGCGACACACCACTTTGCCGCGTGTACGGCCCGCCGGCACAGCGAAAAGGAGCGACGGTGATGCTCAACTTTTTCGACTGCTATGGCTCGATCGTGCCGCATGCCCGCGTCAAGCACCTCGCCGACCGCTTCGGCATCACCCTGCGCAACGGATGCTTCTGCAACCTCGGAGCTGTCCAGCAGGCAACCTATGCAACTGCGGGTGCCGAGCACTGCGAACTGGACAAGACCGGGAAGATCCTCGACTGCACCGCCTTCGATGAGAAGATCCTGGACAAGGGAGATTGTGGCGCGGTCAGGATTTCATTTGGGCTCGGTTCGAATTTTGCCGACGCCTACCGCTTCCTGATGTTTGCGACCTGCCTCCTGGACACCGACGTTTCTGGTCTTGAAGGTGTGCTCGCCGCGAGTGACCCTGAAGCCGATGCCGGCAGTCCTCGTACCGCTCCTGCCGTGCCGGCCTGACGCTCCACGGCGAGTGCCACCGCCGGCGCGCGACGGCGACGTTGTTCCAGCACGGATGTGTCCAGGCGGGGGCGCTGCGCGGCGCGTGCGTGGCATTCCGGCACACTGGCCGACGCCGCCTGGGCTGCACGCTCAGGCTCGCGCACATTGCCCGGGCTGTCACCGGTGATGTCACGGAAGATGCGGCCAAAGGTGCCCAGGCTGCGCCACCCGGTCTGCGCGGCGATTTCGGTCACCGCCAGATCGGTATCACGCAGCAGCGCCACCGCTCGTTCGATGCGGCGGCTGAGCAGATAACGGTGCGGCGGCAGCCCGAAGGCCTGCTTGAACGAGCGGGCGAAGTGCGCCGGCGACACCGCACTGACCTCAGCCAGGCGCGCGACGGGCCATTCCTCATGGCTGGCCCGATCCATCCGGTCCTTGGCGCGCAGCAGGCGCCGGAGCAGTTCGGGGCTCTGGCTCATGGCATTACCGCCCGGGCCAGGTAATGGCGGGCTGCATGCCGCGCCTGGGCGGCCTGCTCGACCAGCCAGTCACGGAATGCAATGACCTTGGCACTGCCACCTCGCGCCGTGGGTGCCACGAACCAGAAGCTGCGACCGTCGCAGGCCACCCCCGGATGCGCCTGCACCAAACGCCCGCTGTCCAGCTCGGCCTGGAACAGGATCGGCGAACCAATGGCGATGCCCTGCCCTGCGATCGCGGCGCCGACATCCAGATGCTCGACGGCAAAGGGCGCGACGAAACTCTCCGGTGCCGGCGGTGGAAGGTCCCCGTGCGCGGCAAACCACAGGGCCCACCAGTCCGGCCGCCCGAGCAGGGGAATTTCCAGCGCGCTGCTGCCCAGCCCACGGGCCGCTGGCAGCAGCGCCGGCGCACACAACGGTGTGAACACGCTGGGAAACAAAGGAGTTGCCTGAAGACCTGGCCATTCGCCCTGGCCATTGCGGATGGCCGCATCGAAGTGACCGGCGGCCAGATCCTGCGGCGCTGCCGACAGGTCCAGCTCCAGCACGAACTGCCGGTGGCGGGCGCGGAACGTGCCCAGCCGCGGCGTCAGCCAACTGGTGCCCAGCGTGGGCAGTACAGACAGGCGCAGTCGCGCCGCATCCATGTCTGCGGCGCGCATGAAGCTGGCGCGCAGTGCATCGAATGCCCGGGTGGCCTCCTGCGCGACGCTGGCCCCCGTCGCCGTCAGTTCTACGTGCTGTGCATGGCGCAGGAACAGGCAGGTGCCGGTCTGGGCCTCCAGCCGCCGCACGTGGTAGCTCACCGATGCCGCACTGGTGTCGAGCTCCTCGGCGGCACGCGCGAAGCTGCCCAGCCGCGCCGCCGCCTCGAAGGCACGGATGGCGGCAAGCGATGGCAGCTGGCGTTGGGTGACCATAAGTGTGACTTAGCCTGAGCCCCGATATCTGCGTGGTCAATCCCCCTCCTGTCCGCAACGATGGAGGCACTTTCGACAGGGGATCACGCACATGGATCGACGGCAGTTCCTGGCCACCCTGGCCGCCTCGGCGGCGTCCACTGCCCTGCCCTCCGGGTGGGCCCTGCCCAGCCACAGCAAAGATTGGACATGGTTGCAGGGCAACTGGCAGGTCCGGCACCGACGCCTGAAGGAGCGCCTGGTCGGCGATACCCGTTGGGAGTCCTTCACCGGTTCCAGTGCGGTCTGGCTCACCCTGGGCGGACTCGGCACCATCGATGACAACGTCATGGCGCTGCCTTCGGGCCCTTACAGGGGCATGGGCGTGCGTGCATTCGATCCGGTGTCTTCCATGTGGTCGATCTGGTGGATCGATGGCCGCAACCCTGCCCGTATCGAAGCCCCCGTGCGTGGCGTTTTCGAGGGCGATGCAGGCAGCTTCCGCGGCACCGACCGGATCGACGGACGCCCCATCGACGTGTGGTTCCGCTGGCATGACATCCACGGCGAGGAGCCGTGGTGGGAGCAGGCGTTCTCCGACGATGCCGGTGCGCACTGGGAAGTGAACTGGCGCAACTGGTTCCGCCGCACTGCTGCGATCCCTTCTCCGCTTCCGAAGCTGCCGGATGCACCGGGCGATTTTGATTTCCTGGTGGGCCATTGGAACGTGCGCCATCGTCGCCTGCGCGCTCGGCTGGCAGGCAGCGATGCGTGGGACGCGTTCAACGGCACCCTGCACAACTGGCCGGTCCTGGGAGGATTCGGCAACGTGGGTGACAACGTGATGGACGTGCCTGCAGCACCGCTGCGCGGCATGGGCATCCGCGCCTGGAATGCGGCGGAGCAGCACTGGCTGAGCTGGTGGCTGGATGGCCGGGAGCCGACCCGGATCGGCGCGCCACTGCGCGGTGGTTTCCAGGCCGGTGTCGGCCGCTTCTTCGGCGAAGACCAGCACGACGGTCGATCCATCCAGACGCGGGTGATCTGGTCACGCATCACGCCGCGTTCGGCGCGCTGGGAACAGGCGGCCTCGGCCGATGGTGGGCGCAGCTGGGAAACCAACTGGGTCAGCGACTTCGAGCGACAGGCATGAAGGCGCAGCTGGCCGTGATGCTGCTGGTTGCTGCGTCGCCTGCCGCGTCTCCATCAAGGGTGCTGCAGATCGTCGGCCCGGCCGAACGCTTTGCCCCGGACGTTGCATCCACGCAGTACGACGAGATTCGACTGACCTTGAGCCCGGACGGAAAAACCGCACTGTGGTTCAGCCGCAACCGGCCCGGCGGTCCGGGTGCGTATGACATCTGGATCTCGCGCAACGATGGGCAGCGCTGGCGGCCGGCGATGCCGGTGCCGTTCAACACGCCGGGGCGCGACTTCGATCCCGCCTTTTCCGCCGATGGCCGCGTGGTGTATTTCTGTTCGGATCGCGCAGGCGGCCAGGGCGGCGACGATCTGTATCGGGTCAGCATGGGAAGCGACGGTCGATTCGGGGAGCCGGTCAATCTTGGCCCGGCAGTGAACAGCGCGGCCGATGAATTCGCGCCGATGCTCTCGCCGGACGGTCGTACGCTGTTGTTCTCCAGCGATCGTGCGGGCGGTGCCGGCGGCCATGACCTCTACAGCGCCACGATGATCGGCGGCGTGGCGCAGCTGGCACGGCCGCTGGCGGGAGACCTCAATACCGCAGCGCAGGAGTTCGATGCCACCTTCCTGGGCGACGGCCGAACGGTGGTGTTTGCCCGCGCCCAGGACTTCGGCAGTGCACCGGTGCGCCAGTTCATTGCCTACGCGCGTGGAGGCCGTTATGACGCGGGCCTTGCATTGCCCTCGCCCTTGAACGAGGCCTCCGGCGACAGCTACGGCGCGATGCTGGATGGCTCGCAACCCGGCACCTTGACCTATTCGGCGCGGCGCGCAGACGGTGCAGGGTTGGACCTGTACCGCATCCGCTACCAGATGTCGCGACCTTGAGGGCAGGTGGTGTCGATTTCCAGCGCGCTGGTTCGTCGAGAGGATGAATGCCCCAGGAGAAAATGCAGATGCCCTCCCATCAGTCGCTTGCATGCGCGTGCGGCCAGGTACGCCTGACCGCCACGGGCCAACCCATTGCCACCGTCGAATGCTGCTGCGACAGCTGCCGCAAGGCCGGCGCCATGCTGCAGTCGCTGCCCCGCGCACCGGACGTGCTGGGCCCGCACGGCCAGACGCTCTTCGTAATGCACCGCAAGGATCGCGTCAGCATCGATGCCGGGCATGCCATGCTGCGTGCCTTGCGATTGTCCAGCAGGGGCGGCAGCCGCCGCGTGCTGGCCGGCTGCTGCAATACGCCGCTGTTCCTGGAGTTCAGCGGTGGCCATTGGCTGAGCCTGCATGGCCTGTTGTGGCCGGCGTCGGCAAGACCCGCCGTGGAGATGCGGACGATGGTCAGTGATCTTCCTGACCCGTCTGTCCTTCCGGACGATGTGCCGAACCTGAAGACCCACTCGCTGCGGTTCTACGCCCGCCTGATGAAGGCGTGGATCGCCATGGGCTTCCGCAGCCCGCGCATCGAAGTCGCGGGAGATTCCCATGTCTGAGCCCGAGCGGATCGAGATCGAGAGCATCACCACGCCCGGGCACATCCAGCGCGTGGATCGCGCCAAGTACCTCGCCATGCGCCATGCTTTGCTGCGAGCCCTGCCTTCGCAACCGCCCGGCCTGACCGTTGCGCAGGCAAAACAGGCACTGCTGCCACATCTGCCCGCCGCCCTGTTCCCGGCAGGTGCCACCGCCGGCTGGTGGTTGAAGGCCGTGCAGCTGGACCTGGAAGCCAAGGGCGTGATCGAGCGCGTCGCGGGCAAGCCGTTGCGCCTGTTCAAGCACCTCGCGGCCGGCTGATCAGCGCTGCGCAGGCAGCTCCAGCCGGTGCTTGCGGCACAGCCGATACACCGTGACCCGCGATATCTGCATCTGCCGCGCGCACTCGGAGACGTTGTAGCCGGTCTGGCGCAGGGTCTGCAGTAGTACATCGCGCTCGGCCTGGCCGCGCGCGTCGTGCAGCATCGCCGCGGGCAGGACCGCTGCCAATGCGCCCAGCTCCAGGTCACGCTCACTGATCAGCTCGCCTTCGGCCATGATCGCTGCGCGCTGCACACGGTTCAGCAGTTCGCGTACGTTGCCGGGCCAGTCGAAGCGCCGCATGGCCTGTACTGCGGCCGGTGCAAAGCCGCGTGCACGCACGCTGTGGCGCAACCGGAAGCAGCGCAGGAAGTGCTCGGCCAGCAGCTGCACGTCGGCACCTCGCTCGCGCAGCGGCGGCATCAGCAGGCGCAGCACATTCAGGCGGTAGTAGAGATCGCTGCGGAACCGCCCCTGCGCCACCGCGTGTTCCAGTTCGACGTGGGTCGCGGCAAGTACTCGCACGTCCGCGCGCAGCGGCTGGCTGCTGCCCACGCGCTCGAAGGTCCCCTCCTGCAGCACGCGCAGCAGGCTGGTCTGCGCTTCTGCCGGCAGATCGCCTACCTCATCAAGAAACACCGTACCGCCATGGGCGGATTCGAACACACCGATCTGCCGCTTGTCGGCACCGGTGAACGAGCCACGTTCGTGGCCGAACAGCTCCGACTGCACCAGGCTGGCCGGAATCGCACCACAGTTCACCGCAATGAAAGGCCTGCCGGCGCGCCCCGACAGCGCATGCAGCGCATGTGCAGCCAGTTCCTTGCCTGTACCGGTTTCGCCGGTGACCAGCACCGGCAGTTCCACCGGCGCGAACTTGTGCAGCACCGTGCGCACCGCATGCAGCGCAGCGCTTTCGCCAATCAGTGCATGCGGTCCATACCCACTGCAGGTTGCATCGACAGGCGGATCATCCGCATCGAACTGCTGGCGCATTGCGCAGACCAGGTCCTGAAGGCCGAACGGCAGCGTGAAGCGCGCGCCACATCGCTGCAGCAACGGCAGCCAGGCCGGCGATGTGGGTCCGGCGCCCGGTGGCAGTACCGCCAGCCAGGGCAGATGCTGGTGCTGCTCGATCCACGGTTCCAGCAGCTGCAGCGACGCCGCATCGAGATGGCGCAGATCGAGTACGGCGAGCAATCGATCACGCCCACGCAGGCCTATCGCCATGGCGGGATCGGGATGGATGCTGCGCACATACCAGCCTGCTGCCGCCAGCGCACTGCGCTCGTTCGCCAACGGCTCGCCAAACCAGAGCACGCAACGTGACGTAGAAGCCTCCGGGACCGCTGCCATGCTTCCCCCAGCATCCGGACACCGTCGGCGGACTGTCAGGCAATCGCCGGCGTGCCGCCCCCCGCCGGGACCTCTACGGCCACCGGGGCGGCCTTTGTTGGGCGGATCCTAGCGCTTCCCTAAACGGCGGCGCAATGAGCAATGCGTCAAGAAATTCGTGGCTGAACCGGCACCGTTGCAGACGGCGGCGCCACCTGTAACACCCATGCAACAGTTGCCCGCCGCCCTTGCCCTGCGGTGCCTGGGGCTTCGAAATCCCAACGATTCCCCGACGTGCCTGTAACACCGTGGCAGCAGCCCGGTCAGGTGCTGCACGGTCCCGACATTGGCGGGTGGGCACTTCCAGGTTGGCACGGTTGATGCGTGGTTCCGCCGCACCCATCGCGGGAGATCGGCATGGACGGCACCACCCTGATTCACGGCCTGGCCGCAGCACTGGCAATCGCCCTGCTGTCGGTTGGCGCGGGCGCATCCGCGTCCGGCGCCCGCCAGGGCGTGAAGGCACAGCCGGGCGAAATCGTCCTGTTGCGGGACGTCTCCGCGCGGCCGGCCTATCGCATGGCACCACCGGGCATGGCCCTGATTGCCGACCCGAAGCCACAGCGCGAGATCGCCACCGCATTGGGCGCCGGTGGCACGACGAACGGCATGGACGAGTTGAGCGATGAGGACTATGCCGGCATGGGTGCCGGCCAGGCAGCGTCCGTCGCGACACCGGGCGGCACTACCGTTGAACGGGTCACCCAGCAGGCCCTGGGCGGCACGTTGGGCCGCAGTGGCGACGGCATGGTCGGCAGCAGCCTGGGGGGCGCCATGAGTGGGCCGCTCGGTGCGGTCGGCAGCAGCACCCGCGGTATCGCCGATACCGTGCGCGGCGCGCTGGCCCAGTTCCCGCTGCAGGGCACGGCCCCGGCAGGTGGAAAATGAAGGCCCTGCACGGCTTGCTTCTGCTGCTCGCTGCCGCGCCCTGGGCGACCCGGGCCGATGACTACGGCGGCATGCTCGCCTATCTCGACGTGGCCCGCATCGACGGCCACGCACTGGCCGGGGCGACGGGTGCCATCGCCGTGAACCAGGCCGCCGGCGACCTCAACGTGCAGGCCAACCTGCGGGGTATCGCCAAGGGCGATCGCGCCGACGTGGCGATCAATGCCCGGCAACTGCAGCAGGGCAACCGCGTGCTGTCCGGGCCGCTGCAGGCCGCCGCGATCGTTGGCGGTGACGCACTGGCCGGTGCCAGTGGCATCGCATCCATCAACCAGGCCAGCGGCATCGCCAACACGACGCTCAACGTCGTCAGCGCGACGCTGGCCCGACAGGGCATACGCGAAACCGACGATACGGCCTTGGCCGCCGAGGGTTCCGCGTTGGCAGGGGGGCGGGACGACACCGGTCGCGGCGTCGCGACGGGCACCCGCAGCGCCGGTGTAGCCAGCACCGCACTGCGGGGATTCGACGGGGTCCTGCAACTCAATCAGATCGCGGGCAACGGCAACGACACGGCCAACGTACTGGGCCTGGTCGTGCAGGACCGCCCGTGACAACCACCCAACCGATGCACCACCTGATGAGAGAGAGGGCACCATGAAAGCGACCGTCAAACAGACCATGCTCGCCATGGCGATTGCCACTGCCTCGACCGCCGCTGCGGCCAATGGCTGGGACAACCAGAACGCCAACGCGAACATCAACCACAACCACACCGTCAGCGAGACCCGCAACGAAACGCACAACCACACCGACAACGACGTGCGCAATCGCACCGTCAACGTCAATGTGCAGAAGCACAGCAACATCCAGGCCGACGAACGCAAGGAAAAGAACAACCACGGCGTCGACGTGAACCTGGAGAAGGACCTGCGCCTGAGCACCGACATCAATTTCTCCGGCGACCCGAACATCACCGGCGACATCGACCTCGACTCGGCGGCCATTGCCGTGATCGACAACCGGCAGTCGATCAGCAACAACGCCACCAGCAACAGCCTGGTCACCAACAGCGCGTCGATCGGTGACAGCGTCGGCGCCGGTGCCTCGGGCAATCTGGGCTTCAATGTCGTCTCCGGCGACAACAATGCGCAGGACAACGCGGCTTCACTATCTGCGGCCGATGCGTCCTTCAGCTTCGGCATGGCCGACGCCGAGGTGTTCGTCAACCAGGCCGGCTTCGGCAACGCCACCATGAACTCCGGTGTCACCAACGCCGCAGGTCTCAGCGGCAACGCCTTTGGCGGCGCGTCCGGCAACATTGGCGTGAACATCGCCTCGGGCAACAACAATGAGCAGAAGAACGCGCTCGCGGCGTCGGTAGCGACCACGGCGGTGGCCCAGTCGAGCATCAGCTCCAACCAGGTCTCCACCGGCAACACGGTCAGCAACGCCGGCTTCGTGCAGTCCTACACCGATACCGTGCAGGTCGGCATGCGTGGCGGCGTCAGCGGCCTGACACTGGCCTATGGCGCGGGCACCTACCGCGGCACCGGCAACGCCTACCAGATGGCCAACTACTACCTGGATACGTGGAGTGGCGAGCTGCCGCACCCGGGTGGCAACAGCACCGGCCATATCGATCTGGACAACCAGATCCAGAACGCCACGATGAACCCCAACCGGCCGGGGGTGGGCGGCCTGGGCTTCGATACGCGTGAGAGTGGCACCAGCCAGTTCGTCGAACTGGGCGTGGCTGACCTGTATGCCAGCCTCAGCGGCACGGTCAGCACCACGCGGTGGGTGAATGTCAATGCGACCAACACCTCGGCCTTGTCCGGCAGTGCCTTCTCGGGCGCCTCCGGCAACATCGGCGTGAACGTTGCTGCGGGCACCGGCAACCTGCAGGCCAACAGCCTGGCCCTGGCAGTGGCCCAGCCCAGCACCGGCGGCGGTGGTGGCAGCGGCGAGTAAGCGCAACACCCCGGCCGTCCGCCAATGGCCGGGTCCCCGGGAGCCCCTGTTCCTCCTCCCCCTTGGGGCAGGGGCTCCCCCCTGCTGCCGGAGAACGTAGATGATCCGTTGCCCTCCATCGATGCGCCTGCTGGCCTTCCTGTTGCTGATGGGCACCGCATCGGCATGGGCGGGCGAGGTCCACTTCGCCGGCGTGCTGCCCAATGGCGCGCTGCTGCAGCAGAAGGTGGAAAGCATGCAGGAGCGGCGCTACCGCAACGTGGTGCGCCAGCACACCGATTACAGCTGCGGGGCGGCCGCATTGGCGACCATCCTGCGCCATGCCTATCACCTGCAGACCGACGAAGCGACGGTGATCGAAGGAATGATGGGGGTTTCCGATCCAGCGCTGGTGGCCGAACGCGGCTTCTCCCTGCTCGACATCAAGCGCTACGTGGAATCGCTGGGCATGCGTGGCCGGGGCTACCGCATCGATGAAACACGACTGCGCACCCTTCGCGTGCCAGGACTGGTGCTGATGGACGTGCGCGGCTTCCGCCATTTCGTGGTGCTCAAGCAGGTGCGCAACGGCATCGTGGAAGTGGCTGACCCGATCCTCGGCAACCGCAGCCTGGCGCTGCCGGAGTTCCTGGCCGCCTGGCCATCGCGCGCGGTCTTCGTGGTGATCGGCAGCGACTTCGATCGCAACACCGTTCTTCTGCAACCCAGCGAACGGCCAAGTGCCCGCGCGCTCTATGCGCGGCAAGGGCCGATCACCGATGCCGAACTGGTCGACTTCGGCTTCAGCCACGCCGACCTGTTCTGAGGAGGTACGACCATGTTCCGTCAACACGTATGGATGGCTCTGCTGCTGATGGCCCCTGCCCTGCCCCTGCAGGCCGCCGACGGCAGGACCGGGCGTGGACTCACGGAAATCCCCGACCCGGAGCTGAGCCTGATGCGGGGGCGCTACACCGTGGGTGGCAACAACGTTGCCTGGTTCGGGGTCACCATGGTGTCGCAGTGGCAGGCCAGCAACGGCACGACCCTGCAGGGCAGCCTGACCCTGGGCATGGACTTCCGTGGTGGTGGCGCGCCGAAGCTCAGCTTCCAGCCCAGCGTGCATGTCACGGCAGCCGATGCGCCGCTGCCCGATACCCACGGACGCAGCATCGACAGCAGCGGCCTGGCCAATGCCAGCGGCCTGGTGCAGAGCGTGCAGGTGGCCGGCGATGGCAATGTCGCGCGCAACGTCACCACGCTGACCGTCCGCGAGGGTGGCGTGCCGGCTGTTCTCTCTGATGGCGCAAGCAACGTCACCGCGCAGCAGGCCGGCACCAGCGCGACGGCCGTGCTGGAAGGCAACCAGGCACGCCTGCTGCTGCAGGTGGATGGCCAGGGGCTGGTGCAGCAGTGGATCCGCAATGGCAGCGTCGGCCAGGGCATCGCCCTTACCGGTGATGGCCAGATCGCCAGCAACCAGCTGCGGCTGGAGCTGGTGCGCAACGCCGTGGGCGGCAACCTGCCGTTGAGCCAGAACGTGGCCCAGGCGATTGCGTTGAACCGCGGCATGGGGCCGGGCCAGTAGCAGGGCCTGGCATTGGGGGAAACGCTCCACAACGCAGGACACGAACATGCACACCCTGATGAGGATCACCCCGTTGGCGCTGGCGGCGCTGGCGGGCACCGCCCTTGCCGTGCCGCCGACGCCTGACGATGGCGCAGACGTGCAGGCCCTGGCCAACCAGCTGGAACAGCTGAAAGCCAACTACGCACAGGAAGTGCGGCGGCTGCGCGAACTGGACATGCAGGTGCAGGCCATGCAGGCACGCTTGGGCGGGCGGGTTGGCCCAGCCTCGACCCCACCGGCCGCACCATTGGCGCAGGCAGCGGCCGCCGCGGTTCCACCGAGCAGCGAGGGCTACGCCAGTACCGCTGCCGAGGCCCAACAGGCCAAGCAGGAGTCGCGGCGCAGCGTGGACGACGTGAAGCAGCAGCAATCGGCCCTGTTCTCCCGTCGCTTCACCATCGAGAACAGCCTCACCTACGCCCGCTATGACCGCAAGCAGCTCACCCTCAACGGCTTCCTCGCGTTGGACGCCATCTTCCTCGGCAATATCGCCATCGAGAACGTGGAGTCCGACTCGCTGACCTATAACGTGGCGGCCCGCTGGGGCGTCAGCCCGAACCTGACCCTCAACCTGGATGTGCCCTACCTGGCGCGGCGCACCGTATACCAGAAAGGCGGCGCCGGCGGTGCAGCGGCCGCCATCGCGCAGGAGCAGACCAACGGCAACGGCCTGGGCGACATTGGCCTGAGCGCGAACTACCGGCTGTTCGGCGAACGCGGCTGGCGCCCGGAGACCGTGCTCACGGCCGGTGTCACCGCCCCCACCGGGCGCGCGCCCTACGGCCTGGACTGGAAGGTGATCGAACGCGATGACGACGACTACATCCGCTTCGCCGTGCCGCGCGAGCAACCCACCGGCAACGGCGTATGGCAGGCCAACCTCGGCCTGTCGATGGTGAAGACCGCTGACCCGGCCATCCTGTTCGCCAACATCGGGTACGTGCACTCCATCCCTCGCGGCTTCAGCGACATCGACAGCAATCCGGATACGGTCAACCCAGGCGACGTGAAGCTGGGCGGCTCGGTGTACTTCGGTGCAGGTGTTGCCTTCGCATTCAACGAGCGGACCAGCCTGAGCCTGTCCTTCAGCGACCGCATCAGCGCCCGCGCCTCCACCCGCTTCCAGGGTGGCAAGTGGATGAAAGTGATCGGCAGTGACGCCAATGCGGCATCACTGAACCTGGGCGTGACCTATGCGTTGAACCAGCACACCACGCTGGTGACGTTGCTGGGCATCGGGCTGACCCCGGATGCGCCGGACTTCACGTTGGCGTTCAAGATTCCTTACATGCTCTAGCGGCCACTGCCCATGGCATGATGGGCGCTCTGCGGCCAGCGGACGTCCATCATGCGCATCGGATTCCTGGGACTTGGAGTGATGGGAACGCCCATGGCGGCCCATCTGGCTCGCGCAGGTTACGAGGTATGCGGCTGGTCGCGCTCCGACCGCAACCATGCGGCCGCGCGCACCGCCTGCATCAACGTCTGCGAGGCGGTGGACGAGGTATTCGCGGCCTGCGACACCCTCATCCTGATGCTGGCCAATGACGATGCCATCGACAACGTGCTCGATCGGCATGGCGCGGCGTTTGGCGAGCGGGTCGAGGGCCGCCTGCTGATCAACATGGGTACCAGCTCGGCAGCGTACTCACAGGCGCTGGCCGAACAGATCCGTGCCGCGGGCGGCCGCTACGTGGAAGCGCCGGTGTCTGGCTCACGCGTGCAGGCCGAAGCGGCGCAGCTGGTGATCCTGCTGGCCGGTGCCGATGTCGACCTCGCGGCAGCCGCCCCACTGGTTGCACCGATGGGCAGGCAAACGGTGTGCTGTGGTGCAGTGCCGTCCGCACTGCGCATGAAACTGGCGGTGAACCTGTACCTGATCACCTTGGTCACCGGCTTGGCCGAAGCGGTGTACTTCGCCGAAGCACACGGCATCGAGCTTGACCGCTTCGCGCAGGTGCTCAACGCGGGGCCGATGGCCAGCGAAGTATCGCGAATCAAGCTGGACAAAATGATCCGTGGTGACTTCAGCGTGCAGGCGTCGATCACCGACGTGCGCAAGAACAGTGGGCTGGTAGCCGCTGCCGCCCATGAGGTGGGCATGCATGCGCCCTTGATCGACGCCAGCGACGCGCTGTTCGCACAGGCACTGGCGTCCGGATCGGGGGCGCTGGACATGGCGGCCGTGCTGCAGGCGGTACGGGCCGGGCCAACCGGCACTGGCCGGCGCTGATCCGGATTCATGTTCCGGCACTACTGCCGTCCTCCACCGCTGCTATATTCAGTCCAGCTCGGCAGGCATGGTGCCTGCCCTCGAATCACAGGGAGTTGGACATGGGTCTGGTACAGGCGGTGAAGGGGGCGGTTGGCGGTGTGCTGGCCGACCAGTGGAAGGACTTCTACACCGTGCCGGCGGGCCTGCCGTCCACGGCCGCCCTGTTCGCGGCGGTGCCGCAGGGCACCAATGCCGGCCGCGGCTCCAACACCAGTGGCTCGTCCAACATCATCACCAACGGCTCGAAAATCATCGTGCCCGAAGGTTACGGCCTGCTGCTGTTCCAGGACGGTGCGATCACCGCATTCGTCGCCGAACCGGGTGGCTACGAATGGCGTTCGGACGATCTGAACTCGCAGTCGATCTTCGCCGGCGACGGCCTGGTCAGCACCTTCATCAAGCAGAGCTGGGAACGCTTCAAGTTCGGCGGCCAGCCGGGCGCGCAGCAGGCGGCCTACTTCGTCTCGCTGAAGGAATTGCCGGACAACCGCTTCGGCACCCAGTCGGAAATCTACTGGGACGACGGATTCCTCAATACCCAGGTCGGTGCGATCACCCGCGGCTCGTACACGCTGAAGATCGTCGACCCGATCCTGTTCGTGAAGAACTTCGTGCCGGCCAGCTACCTGCGGCCGGGCCAGGTGTTCGACTTCACCGATCTGGACAACGCCGCTGCCAGCCAACTGTTCAATGAAGTGGTCGGTTCGCTGGCGCCGGCCTTCAGCCTGTATACCAACGATCCGGGCAAGGGCAACCGCATCACCAAGCTGCAGCAGGACTCGCTGGGCTTCGCGCAGAGCCTGTCGGCCGCCGTCGAACAGGGTTACCAATGGAAGTCCGACCGCGGCCTGGCCATCGTCAAGACCGCCATCGTCTCGATCGAGTACGACGCCAACACCCGCGAACTGCTGAAGACCGTGCAGCGCGCCGATGCGCTGTCCGGTTCGCGCGGCAATTCCAACCTGCAGGCCAGCGTTGCCCAGGGCATCCAATCGGCCGGCGAAAACGGCGGCGCGGCAGGTCTGGTCGGTGTCGGTATGGCATCTGGCATGTTCGGTGTCGGCGGCATGCAGCAGCCGGCCACCCCGGCGGCCGACGATCCGGTCGCCAAGCTGAAGAAGGCCAAGGAAATGCTCGATCTGGGCTTGATCACCCAGAGCGATTACGACGCGCTCAAGGCCAAGGCACTGGGCCTGTAACGGCAGGACGTACACCCAACATGTCCGATCCCCGAAACGGCCCACCGCCGCTGCCCGGATCCGCGCCCGCGACGCCGCCACCCTTGCCGGCGGCGTCGTTGGATGGGCCCGGTTCGCCGCAGGACGTCCCTCCCCTGCCCGGCAGCTTCCCGCTGGACACCTCCAAACTGCCGCAGGCCATCCGCGATGAAGTGGAAGCGCCCGATCCTGTGGCCATCGATACCTCGGCCAGCGAGCTGAAGGACGGTCTCAACCGCTGCCCGAAGTGCGGCGCCACCGACATCCGTCCCAAAGCCGGGACCGATATCCTGGTCTGCCTGTACTGCCGTCACGAATGGCATGGCGCGCGGGTCGAGGAAGAATTCGGCCTTGGCGAAGCCATCGACCAGCTGCGCGGTACGGTCATCGCCTCCGGTGCGCGTGACATCGATGCCGACACCTCGGCACTGATGACGTTCAAATGCACCGGGTGCGGCGCAGAAGTCACGGTCAATACCGAGAGTACGATGACGGCGCGCTGCCACTGGTGCCGCCACGTCTTCGGCGTCAACGAGCAGATCGCCAACGGCGCGGTGCCCGATGCGGTGCTGCCCTTCCATATCAAGAAGGACGATGCGGTCGCGCGCATCCACCAGTTCGTCGACAAGCGCCGCATGTTCGCGCTGAAGGCATTCAAGGATCAGTTCACCCCGGAGAACGTGGTGGGCGTGTTCCTGCCCTACATGATCGTCGACAGCAATGTCAGCGCGGCTGTGGCCGGCAAGGGCGAGATCCAGACCCGGCAGTACACCGTGGGCAGCGAGAAAAACAAGCGCACCCTGTATGACGCCGACGTCTACCAGGTCGAACGCCAGGTCGATTTCACCGTGGATGACCTTCCGCTGGAATCCTCGGCCGAGCGCGGGAATCTTGATATCCGCGCCAACACCAACAACATCATCAACACTATCCTGCCATTCGACACCAAGAACGCGGTGAAATGGAACGCTTCGTACCTGGCCGGCTTCACCTCTGAAAAACGCAATCTCGACGTGGAAAAGCTGCGGCCGCGGCTGGAAGACCAGCTTCTGTCGATTGCCCGCGCACAGGTGGAAGGTTCGGTGAGGCGCTACAACCGTGGCGTGCGTTGGGAACAGGAACAGCTGGAGGTGCACGGAACGCGCTGGGTGTCGATGTACCTGCCGGTGTGGTTGTACTCGTATCACCAGCCCGGAAAGAACGGCGGCATGTTGCACTACATCGCGGTGAACGGCCGTACCGGCGAAACCATGGGCAGCGTGCCAGTGCAGCAATGGAAGATGCTGCTGGCGGCACTGGCCACCGGCACCATCATTGAAGCCCTCGCAATTGCCTTCCTGGTAGCATCGACATGAGCGACGACAGTGGACTCTGGCTGTTGGCGGCAGGTCCAGCCGGCGCGACCGCGCTGTACTGGGCGCTGTACCGCTATTACCGCAACACGGACAAATCGCATTCCTTCGAGCACGAGACCGAAATCGAGGCACAGCCCGTGACCGGTTCGGACCAGCAGGTGGGCCGGGTCATCGGCACCGAGGAAAAGCGCATCCGCGGTGACAACGTGTACGAGTACCGGAAACGGGTGGTAAGGGTGAAACCCGACCAGTAGAGCCAAGCCATGCCTGGCTGCGGGAGGTGCCGGCCGCGGGCCGGCATTCCTTCGGCTCTGGGCGTCAAAGGGGAGCCGGCCAGCGGCCGGCACTACCCTTCAGCGGACAGCCCCTGTTCTTGGCTGGCTTGCCTCAGGGCGCGCCCTCACACCGTCTCCCACCCCACCGGTTCGATACTCGCGCGATCCACCCTTCCGAGGATCCTGCGATGGCTGCTCTGCTTGCCCGTAGCTGCCTGTCGGCGCTGTACTTCCTGGCCCTGCCCGCCCTTGCCCAGGACACTTCGTTCGGCTTCGGCGAACAGACCACCCACAGCGACCAGACCACGCAATCCAGCAGCACCCAGACCCAGACCAGTGGTTCGATGACCACGCAGACCACCACCAGTGGCAGCTCCCAGTCCGAGTCGCGCACCGAAAGCAAGGAGATCGACGTGGGCTTCGGTTTCCACGACGACAACGACGACTGGAACCATGACCGCCACCGCGGCGACCGCGATGTGCGCGACAGCGATCTGTTCGGCAGCTGGACGCTGGGCCAGGAGAACGGCAGCACCTGCACCATCGAGCTGAAGAACAGTGAGTGGTTCGGTGGCTACAGCGCCTACGTGCCTGCCGGCTGCCCGGACGGCTTCTTCTCGGCCAACCGCTGGGTACTGTCGGGCAACCAGCTGCTGCTGACCGATACCAGCAATACGGTGTACGGGCGTTTCCGCGCGTCGGGCAGCGGGCGCTGGTCGGGGTTCCGCGAGTCGGATGGAGCCCGGCTTTATCTCAATCCCAGGGGGCGTTGACCGCGACGTGCACGCGATGGGCACGGGCAGACCGCGAAGATCAGCCGTCTACCGTGCCCCGCTGCTGACATGTCCGCTCCCACCGGTTCCCGCCTTGTCATCTATGCCGCGCTCGCGGGCAACCTCGCCATTGCGATCGCCAAGTTCATCGCCGCCGGCATCTCCGGCAGCTCGGCCATGCTCAGCGAAGGCGTGCATTCGCTGGTCGACACCCTCAACGAGGTGCTGCTGCTGTACGGGCTGCGCCGCGCCGGCAAGGCGCCGGACCCGGTACATCCGTTCGGCTATGGCCGCGAACTGTACTTCTGGAGCTTCATCGTCGCCCTGCTGGTGTTCGCTGCCGGCGCCGGCGTTTCGGCCTACGAAGGTATCCAGCACATCCGCCAGCCGGAGCCGGCCACCAACCACGCGTTGAGCTACAGCGTGCTGGGCATCTCCATCCTGTTCGAGGGTGCCTCCTGGTGGGTGGCGCTGCGCGAGTTCCGGCGTACCAAGGGCAAGCTTGGCTACTTCGAAGCCTTCCGCCGCAGCAAGGATCCTTCCACCTTTACCGTGCTGCTGGAGGATAGCGCGGCCCTGCTGGGCCTGGGTTTCGCACTGATCGGGCTCGTGGCCGCACAGATCCTGGACACGCCGGTGCTTGATGGTGTGGCGTCGCTGTGCATCGCGGGCGTGCTTGCCGCCACCGCCTTTCTTCTCGCACGCGAAACCAAGGGACTGCTGGTGGGTGAGCCGGCCCACCCGGCGGTGGCCGAGCGGATCATGGCCGTGGCGGAAACCGATCCAGACCTGCGCCGCGCCAATGGCGTGACCACCATGCAGATGGGCCCGGAACAGGTCGTGGCCATGCTCAGCGCCGAGTTCGAGGATGACCGGCGGACCCCGCAGATCGAAGCCTGCATCACCCGCATCGAAACGGCAGTGAAGCGCGAGTATCCGGAACTGGTGGCACTGTTCATCAAGCCACAGACGCCGGAGGTCTATGCCGCACGGAGAGCCGCACTGGCCGCCGGTCCTGCGCAGCAATGACACTGCGTCTGCGCCCGTTTCACCTGCCTGATGCCACAGTGCCATCACCGTTTGCCCGAGCCTGCCTCTACCGTGCCGGATTGGTTGCCTGCCTCTCTTCAGATCCTCCCGCGCAGCTTCTACCGGCGCCCCCCCGTCGAGGTTGCGCCCGAGCTGCTCAACAAGCTCCTGGTCCGTGACGATGGCCGGGCCGGTCGCATCGTTGAAGTCGAAGCCTACGCGGGCAGTGTCGATCCGGCCGCACACTCCTATCGCGGGCAGACGCCGCGCACGGCCAGCATGTTCGGTGAGGCCGGCCACCTGTATGTCTATTTCACCTACGGGATGCACTGGGGCAGCAACGTTGTCTGCGGCGAAGTGGGTGAAGGCGTGGCGGTGCTGCTGCGGGCCATCGAGCCGCTGGTGGGCCTGGAGCGCATGCGCGAACTGCGTCCCGCCGCGCGCCGCGACCACGATCTGGCCAGCGGGCCCGGCAAGCTCTCGCAGGCCTTCGGGCTGGACCGCAGCTTCGACGGCGCTGATCTGGTGACCGGCAACCACGGCATTGTCATCGTCAGCGACGGCGTGCCGCCGCCGGAGGATCCAGTGGTCGGGCCCCGCATCGGCATCACCCGCGCTGTTGATTTCCCCTGGCGTTGGCACGTCCGTGATCATCGTCACGTATCGATACAGCCACGCCGCGCTCTCTCCCCGGCGAGGAAACGATGATGACCCCGCTCGACAAACCGCTGCGACGCGAACTGGACATCGATGGCCAGCCCTACACCCTCATCGTGGACCCCGAAGGACTGAAGCTGGTTGAAAAGGGGCGCCGCAAGGGCATCACGCTGCGCTGGCAGGACCTGGTGTCCGGTGATGCCGCGCTGGCTACCGCCTTGCAGGCATCGCTCCGGCAACACTGAGCCGGCGCGCGCGCCTCACGCCGGCATCACCCTGCCATGGCGATACATAACGCCGCACGCACTACCGTGATCCAAGACAGCCGCCGCAACCGCCCTCGCCACCCAGCCCTGAAAAGCGCCATGGACGAAGCCGAACGACTGCTTGAAATCGAACGACTGCACCTGTTGGATACGCCCCCGGAGCCGGTGTTCGATGCCATCGTCGCCGCCGCCCGCGCCGCGACCGGCCTGACGATGGGCCTGATCACCGTGGTGGCCGAAGACCGCCAGTGGTTCAAGGCCAACATCGGCCTTGAGGGCGTCAGCGAGACGGCTCGCGAAATTTCCTTCTGCACCCATGCCATACGCCAGGACGAGCTGTTCGAGATACCCGATGCGCGCCAGGATCCACGTTTCTCCACCAATCCGCTGGTGACAGGTGGGCCGCGCATCCGCCACTACGCTGGCATCCCCCTGGGCTCGGCGCACGGCGCACGTATCGGCACGCTGTGCCTGCTCGACCCGATGCCCGGCGTGCTGTCCCCCTCCCAGCGCGAACTGATGGTGCATCTGGCGCGGGTCACCACCCAGGTGCTGGAACAGCGCAGTACCCTGATGGCGCAGGTTGGCCAGGCGAAAGCGCTGCATCGCGAGCTGAAACGCAGCGAAGACTTCCTGGAGCGCACCAACCGCGCGGCGCGGGTGGGCGGCTGGGAGATGGACCTGGTCACCAACGAAGTGCGCTGGACCCGCGAGACCAAGCAGTTGCACGGCGTGCGCAGCAACTTTGAACCGACGCTCGACACCGCGCTGTCGTTCTATCGCGAAGACAGCCGCAACATCATCCGCGCGGCAGTGCAGCGTTGCATCGACGAAGGCACGTCCTGGGAGGTGCAGCTGCCAATGACGACCGCCGACGGGCGCGCGATCTGGACCCGGGTGGTCGGCAGCCGGCAAGAGGTCGACGGCCATCCGCGCCTGGTCGGGGCCATCCAGGACATCACGGACGAGCGAGCCGCGCTCGACGCGCTGGAAGCCAGCGAAACCCGCTACCGGCGACTGTTCCACTATAGCCTGGGCCTGATCTGCACCCACACGCTGGACGGGACATTGACCTCGGTGAATCCGGCGGCGGTGCAGTCGCTGGGCTTCGAGGAAAGCCAGATGATCGGGCGCAGCCTGTGTGACCTGATGCCACCGGAAAAGCGCGAGGACTTCAAGGCCTACCTCGCCCGGATCCAGGCAAACCACACCGACGCTGGCGTGATCGAGCTGATTGCCGCCGATGGTACGCGCCACTACTGGGCGTACCACAACGTGCTCGACAACGAAGCCAGCCCGCCCTACGTGCTGGGGCATGCGCAGGACGTCACCGCGCTGAGGATGCAGGAGCAGCAGCTGCGCGACATGTCCTTCAAGGATCCGCTCACGCAGTGCTACAACCGGCGTTACCTGCACCGGCTGGATGAACTGATTGACGAGCGCTGGGCGTGCGTGATGTTCGATCTGGACCATTTCAAGCACATCAACGACACCCAGGGCCACCGCCGCGGCGATGCCGTGCTGGTCGAGTTCGCCACCTTCCTGCGCTCGCCGCTGGGCAAGGACGAGACCGTGGTACGGCTGGGTGGCGACGAGTTCATGGTGGTGCTGGTCGCGCCCGAAAATGGCCGGTTGAGCGAACTGGAACACTGGTACCAGGACCACGCCGCGCTTTCGCCCAGCGCGTTCTCGATGGGTGCGGCCATCAACACGCCCGGCGAACCCGTGGCCGACACCATCCAGAAGGCGGACAGCCGCCTGTACCGCACCCGCGCGCGGGTACGCCGCGAGCGGCGCGAAGACCCGGCCGCACGCTGATCACGCCCTGACCGTCACCCAGGCTGGCGCGTGGTCGCTGGCCTTTTCCTGCAGTCGTACCCAGCGGTCGACGCCGGCATCCTTCAGTCGCTCCGCCAGTACCGGATTCAACAGCAGATGATCGATGCGCAGCCCACGGTCGCGCTCGGCATGTTGGCGGAAATAGTCCCAGAAGGTGTAGATCGTGGCGTCGCCGTGCACCATTCGCAGCGCATCGGTCCAGCCCTGCGCGAGCAGCCGCTCGAAGGCATCGCGAACCTCGGGCTGGAACAGCGCATCGCGGCGCCAGGCCTTGGGGTCGTAGACGTCGGCTTCGGTGGGAATCACGTTGAAATCACCCAGCAGCAGCGCCGGGTGCGGCAGCCCGACCAGGCTGCGCGCATGCCGGATCAGGCGCGCCATCCAGCGCAGCTTGTAGTCGAACCTGGGCCCGGGCTGCGGGTTGCCGTTGGGCAGGTAGAGAGCGCCCACCACAATGCCATGCGCCGCCGCCTCCAGGTAGCGGCTCTGGGTGTCCTTGGGCTCGCCCGGCAATCGGCGGCGGCTTTCAACCGGCGTGGCCCCCCGTGCAAGAAGCGCCACCCCGTTCCAGCGCGCCTCACCCTGCCAGAGTGCACCGTAGCCGGCCCCTTCCAATGCCGCAGCGGGAAACGCGGCGTCGGTCGCCTTCAGTTCCTGCAGGGCAACCACATCCGGCGATTCCCTGTGCAGCCAGTCCAACAGCTGCGGCAGGCGTGTGCCGATGCCGTTGACGTTGAACGTCGCAATACGAAGCGTTTTGCGGCGGGACATGGCTAGAGGCTCCTCGGCGCATCGAGTGAGCGTTCACTGTGCGCGTCCGGGCATGCAGGGACCGTGGATGCCGCGTCATGATGCGGTGCCGTCCGGTTCACGGACCGCTGCCATGTCGCGCAGCAGGCTGGTCACCCTTGAACGGTGCTGGAGCGGCCCAATGGCGGCGCGTCCGCTGCGCGCGATCTACCAGGTCGACCCCTACCTGTTCCTCGACAGCAATGGGCGCGGCTGGGGCACCCTGGATGGCATCACCGAAAAGCTGGACTACCTGCAGTGGCTCGGTGTCAGCCACCTGTGGCTGCTGCCGTTCTACTGCAACGCCGGCCGTGACGGTGGCTACGATGTCACCGATCACTACCGCATCGATCCACGCCTGGGTGACGAGGCGGCGTTCCAGCGCCTGGTCGATGCTGCCGCCGCACGCGACATCGGCATCATCGTCGAGCTGGTGATGCAGCACACTGCCAGCGCTCACCCGTGGTTCGTCGCCGCGCAGCGCGGCGACCCGGCCTGGCGCCGCTGGTACCTGTGGAGCGACCACGTGCCCGACGATGGCCTGAAGCCGATGTTCCCGCCGATCGAGGCGTCTGCCTGGACCTGGAACGCCGAGGCCGGCGCGTTCAACCGGCATATGTTCTACCGGCACGAGCCAGACCTGGAGCTGGCCCATGCGCCAGTACGCGACGAACTGCTGCGGGTGATGACGTTCTGGATGCAGCGCGGCGTGGCCGGCTTCCGCGTGGACGCGGTGCCGTACATGGTCGAGCGCGCGCGACACGCCGCCCCCCGCGACGACGGGCTGTGGCTGCTGGAGGAAATGCGCGCCACGGCAGACGCACAGCAGCCAGGCCTGCCGCTGATCGGCGAAGCGGACGTCCCCGCGTCGCGCTACGGTGACTTCCTCTGCCAGGGCCGGCGGCTTTCGCACCTGCTGGATTTCCACCTCAACAATCATTTCTTCCTGGCCCTGGCGCGCGGCGACGCCAGCGAAGTGGCCCGGGTCATGGCCGAATACGGACCGCAGGCGCCGCCGCACACCCGCATCGCTTGGCTGTGCAACAACGATGAGCTTGACCTGGAGCAGCTGGAGCCGGACGAGCGCGAAGCGGTGATGGGACGCTTCGCCCCTGAGCGTGGCATGCGCATCTATGGCCGTGGCATCCGCCGCCGGCTGGCACCGATGCTGGAGGGCGACACCGCGTGGCAGGCCATGGCCTGGGCCACACTGCTGTCGCTGGGTCAGGTGCCGGTGATCCGCTATGGCGAAGAGATCGGCCTCGGTGACTGCCTGGAGCTGCCAGAGCGCAATGCCGTGCGCATGCCGATGCACTGGCACGGTGGACCAGCGGCGGGGTTTACCGATCAACCGCGGCATGCCTGGCGCGCACCACCGGCAGACGGCCCGTACGGTTACCGCACGGTGAACGTCGAGGCGCAACGCGCGACGCCAGGTTCACTGCTGCTGCGGGTGCGCGAGCTGCTGCAGCAGCGCAATGCACATCCCGTGCTGCAGCAGGGTCCTCACACGCTCGACCCGCCATCTCCCGCGCTGCTGATGCTCCGCTACGGTGAGGCACCCCATCAGGCACTGGCACTGATCAACTTCGGCGACGAGCCGGTCGAGGTGGACGTGCCCCTGCGCGGTCCGTTGAACACGCTGGTGGGCCACGGCGCCAAGCTGCAGGATCGCCGCTGTTACCTGCAGGGCCATGGCTATACGTGGCTGGCCGCCGAGGGTGCCTGAGTGCGCAGCGCAGGCAGTACGTGCTCGGCGAAATCATCGATGAAGCGTTCCTGCTCGCGGTTCACGTTGTGCAGGTAGATGCGATCGAAGCCCAGTCCCTGCAGCTCCTGCAGCCAGGCCCGATGCTGGCCCAGGTCTGCCGAGACATGCACGTGCTGGCGCAGCACCTCGGCGCTGACCGATCGGGCCTGTGCTTCGAACTGTTCGGGCTGGTCCAGCCCTTCGGCCAGTTCCGGCGGCAGCACGTTGGCGCTCCACTGCTCCATCGCACCTTCCAGCGCCGCCTGTTCGGCGCGCGCGTAGGACAGCTTGGCCTGCAGGTACATCGGCTTGCCCCTGCCACCGCCGTCCTCGAACGCCGCCACCACACGCCGCAACTGCGCCAGTGGCTGGCTGATGGTGATCAGGCCATCGGCCCAGCCCCCCATCCAGCGTGCGGTTTCCTCGGTGACGGCCGCCCCCAGCAGCGGCAGGGGAAGCGCCGGGCGACTGTAGAGCCGTGCCTGGCGCACCCGGAAGCCACCGTCGTGGTCGACCTGCTCGCCGCCCCACAGCCGCCGCATCACCTCGGCCGCATCGCGCAGTGCCTTCTGCCGCTCGCGCTTGGCTGGCCACGGCTGGCCAGTGATGCGCTCGTTCAGGGCCTCGCCGGTACCCAGCGCCAGCCAGATCCGGCCCGGCGCCAACTGCTCCAGCGTCGCCGCTGCCTGTGCCACCAATGCCGGGTGCTGGCGCAGCATCGGGCAGGTCACCATGCCCAGGGTCAATGCGCTCTGCACCGCCAGCGCGCCGGCCCATACCCAGCTGTGGCCGGACTGCCCTTGCGCGGTCGTCCACGGGTGGAAGTGGTCCGAGCACATCAAAGCCTCGAATCCCGCCTGTTCGGCGCGCAGTGCCAGGCCCAGCAAAGTGGCGGGCGGGAACTGCTCATGCGATGCGTGGTAGCCGATGGTCATCACGGATTCCGTGCGGGGACTGGACACGATGGCAACACCCGCCGGGCTAAAACGGCGTCATGGAAACGAACGCTTCCTGCATCGGGCATCGACGCTGGGCTATCGCCGAAGGCTACATTCCAGCCTGGAGCAACGGCCCGTCACCGGAGATGCAGAGTCACGAAACCTGCTGTGTCCTCAATGCCGGCAACGAGGACGCGCATGTCACCCTGACCCTCTACTTCGAAGACCGAGATCCCGTGGGCCCCTACCAGGTCACCGTGCCGGTACGACGCACTTGTCACCTGCGCTTCAATGACCTGCAGGATCCGGCGCCGGTACCGCGCGGCACCGGCTTCGCTACCCTCGTCGAATCCGACCAGCCGATCATCGTGCAGCACACGCGACTGGATTCGCGTCAACCGGCCAACAGCATCATGACCACCATCGCCCATCCGCTGTGAAGTCCTGCGCGCACACATCCACGCCGCAACGACACCGCGCCCTCCGGCCGTTTACCGCCATGGAGGGAGACTGGCCCCGGTTTCCTTCCGGAGAGTGACGATGGCCCTGCCCGACTACCCACGCCCGCCCTTCCCCGCCCAACAGCAATCCTTCCCCGGCAAGACCGCGCAGATGCAGCCCCGGCCGGACCACGGCGAGGACAGCTACCGCGGGCATGGACTGCTGCAGGGCAAGAAGGCACTGATCACTGGCGGTGACAGCGGCATCGGCGCGGCGGTGGCGATCGCGTTCGCGCGCGAAGGCGCCGACGTTGCCATCGCATTCCTCGATGGAGAGCAGGACGACGCCCGCCATGTGCAGCAGCAGATCGAACAGGCCGGGCGCAAGGCCGTGCTGGTGCCCTGTGACATCAGCGACCCGGCGCAGGCGCGCTCGCTGGTCGACCGCGTGGCCAGCGAGCTTGACGGCCTCGACATCCTGGTCAACAACGCGGCCTACCAACGCTACTACGAGCATTTCGACGACATCACCCTGGATGACTGGAAGCGGACGTTCGATACCAACGTGCATGCCGTGTTCAATCTGACCCGGCTGTGCGTGCCACATCTTCGCGGTGGCGGCGCGATCATCAACACGGCGTCGGTCAACTCCAAGCGGCCGACGCCGAACATCCTTCCCTATTCTGCAACCAAGGGTGCCGTCGCCAACCTGACGCTGGGGCTGGCCGGCCTGCTGGCCGAACATCAGATCCGCGTCAATGCCGTGCTACCCGGCCCGATCTGGACGCCGTTCATTCCCGCTGGCATGGCCGCCGAAGAGGTCGAACAGTTCGGCGCGCAGACGCCGTTCGGCCGCCCCGGACAGCCGGCCGAGCTGGCCTCGGCCTATGTGATGCTGGCTTCGGACAGCGCCAGCTATACCTCCGGCGCACTGCTGACCATCTCCGGCGGCGCGGCAACACTGTGACCCCTCATGGCCGGATTGCCCGCCTGGATCCAGGATTGGCTGACCGTGGTTGTGCCGGTGACCGAGGTGCTGGCCATCCTCGGCGTCGCGTGGGTGATGGTGCGCGCCCTGGCGTGGCTGCTGGTGCAGGCCCGGCAGCGCGGCAGGCTGGCTCCAGAGCTTCATGTGGGCCTGCGCCGCGGCGGTGCATTGCTGCTGTATCTGGCGGCCGCGCTGCTGATACTGGAGCGGCTGGGCGTTTCGCGCTCGGTGCTGTGGACCGCGCTGACCGGGTTCATGGCGGTCGGTGCGGTGGCGTTCTTTGCAGCGTGGAGCGTGTTGTCCAACCTGTTCTGTTCATTCCTGATCGTGGCTACGCGCCCGTTCCGCATCAACGACACGATCGAAGTGCTGGAAAGCGTGGACAAGCCGGGCCTGTGCGGCCAGGTGGTGGACATCAACCTGATCTACACCACGCTGAGTGATCGTGGCGAAGGCGCGCGCGGTTGCCTGCTGCGCGTGCCCAACTCGTTGTTCTTCCAGCGCATCACCCGGCACTGGGGTGACGGCGGGTATCCGCAACTGCCCGGCAGCCTGCCAGCGAAGGGCAAAGTCCGCTGAGGCGCTACAGGAATGCGGCCATGCGCTGCAGCTCATCGTCCAATGCGCTGCGAAATACCTTGTCGCGGGCCAGCGACTTGCCGGCATAACCCACGTTCGACACCAGCTCACCCTCGCAGACGCTCAGATTGGCCCAGCCCACCACCTGGTCGTGCCACAACACCGGCAGAGCGTAGTACCCATACTGTCGCTTCGGTGCAGGTGTATACGCCTCGAACTTGTACACCCAACCCCACAGCAGCTCGAAGCGGCGGCGGTCCCACACCACCGGGTCGAACGGCGCCAGCAGGCGCACCTGTTCGTCCGGTGCATGGCGGCGCGAGCGCGGATTCTCGTCCACCGGCCAGTACCAGGTGGTGCCCTCCAGCGTGCAGCTGGCCAGTTGTTGCTTGGCCAACGCCAACGCCTGCCGGGTCTGCTCGGCCAGATGTGGGGCGCCATAGCCCAGCAGGCGCACCAGATAGGTCAGGCTCGCCGAGGGCAGCGGCGCGTACTTGCGCACCACCAGGTCGATCAGGGCGGCGGCCCGTTCAACCTGCGCCTGCTCGCTGGCGTCCGGCTCGGCGTGCTCGGCCACTGCATAGATGCGGGTGCCACTGTCGCGCCGCTGCACCCGCAGCAGGCCACGGTAGTGCATGCCGTCGAGCAGATGCGTGCTTGCGTTGCTGGTGCCGCCCCAGTAATTGGTCACCCGCCCATGCGCGAACGCCTGGTCCACCTCACGCGGGTGCACGCTGCCGCGCTCGCGCACGAAGGCCAGCACGTCGGCGGCGCGGCGTTGGGTCTCGGCGTCCCATTCGCGCTTGGACACGCGCGGGTGCATCAGTGCCAGATGCTCGCGCGGCAGGAAGCCGTAGTTCACCAGGCAATCCTCTTCCACCGGCAGGCGGGTATACCGGCGCTCAAGATCGCCTGCGCGATAGTCCTTCACCCGGTGGCGCAGGGTCAGGTCCTGCGCGCGCGCCGGTGCCCTGATCGGGTCGGCCTGCACGAAGCCCAACCGTCGTATCGCGGTCAGCAGCGTGGTCGGCTTGAACAGGGTGCGCGCCACCGCGTAGCGGCGAAGGTCATCGAGAGTGGGCGTGGCAGGCATGGCCGCATTGTAGAGCCACGCCATGCGTGGATGGGGTCACGGCAATCCGTCCCCGTCGTCCGCATCCAACAACTGCAACGACCCGATCACCAGCGCCCGCATGCCCTGCTTGAACTCGGTGATCACCTGCCCCTCCTCGTCATCCGCAATCGCGTAGATGGTGTCGGCGCCGGCGATGCAGTAGAACGCGATCGTGGCCAGCAGCCAGCGCGCCTTGTCCACCGGCAGGCCGAACACCTCGGCCACGTGCGCCTGGTGCGAGGCGATCTTTTCCAGCATCGGCGCGGTCGCCACCGTGCGCCGCAGCAGGTACGGGGGCAGCCCGGGATGCGCCTTCACCACCTCGCACAGTGACTCCACGAACACCGTCAGGTAGCCCTGCAGGCCACCCGCCGCATCGGCCGAGGCGCGGGGGATCTGCCAGCGCTGGAACACGGCTTCGGCCACCAGCCGCTTCAACGCCTCCAGGTTGGCCACGCGCTTGTACAGCGCCGCCTGGGTCACCGCCAGTTCGGTGGCCACGTTGGCCATGGTCAGGTTGGGCAGGCCCAGACGGATGCCGATGTCGGCCAGGCGCTCCGGGGTGATGGTGGGCGGGCGGCCACGGGTCGGCGCCGTTGGATCGGGGTGCGTGCTCATACCCTGCTGAGGGTGCCAGCAAAAGGACCCTCTTGTCCGCTTCGCTCAATTTAGTTTATTTTACTCAACTAATTCGGAATGCGTCTGGTTCATCACCGGCGCGCCGTTGGCAACCGAGCCCAATGCTCACCTTCCCGCCAGGTTTCCACCCAGCCAACAACCCTGCACCGCGCCCCAATCCCGTGCGAGCCGATGGCCGCGCGCCAGGCGCCGTCGCACCTGCGATCCACAGGAACCTGGCATGCCCGTGTTCAACCTCACTTCCCCGCCGCGTCGTCCCGCACCCCCTGCAGACCCTGTCCTGGGGCATCCGCCGGGCGTGGCCCGGCGCTACCGGGTTTCGGCCCTGGCATTAGCCCTGCTGGCATCGCCAGCAGCGCTGGCCGAAACCGCGCCATCCACCCTGCCCTCGGTTCAGGTGCAGGAGCAGCGCCGCGTCACGGGTGACTATGCCGGCGGCCAGGTCGCGGCTGGCAGCCGCGTCGGCCTGCTCGGCGACAAGGACTTCATGGACACGCCGTTCAGCACGATCAGCTACACCGAATCTTTCATCCGCGACCGCCAGGCCAAGGACCTGACCGACGTCATCGCCGCCACCGACCCTACGGTGTTCAGCAACGGCGTCACCGGTGCGTGGAGCCAGAACTACGCGATCCGAGGCTTTGCCTCCAACACCAGCGACACCACCTTCAATGGCCTCAGCGGCATGGCGCCCTACTACCGCACCTCGCCGGAAATGTTCGAGCGCATCGAAGTGCTGAAGGGCCCCTCCGCGCTGCTCAACGGCATGCCGCCGGGTGGTTCGGTCTGTGGCAGCGTCAACTTGGTCCCCAAGCGCGCAAGCGAGCAACCGCTGCTGCGGGTCAGTGCCAATTTCGCCTCCGATGCGCAGTTCGGTACCCATGTGGATATGGGTCGCCGCCTCGGTGCCGACAAGCAGTTCGGCATCCGCTTCAACGGTGCCTACCGTGATGGTGACGGCGCCGTCAGCAAGCAGCGCAAGAAGGTACAGCTCGGTTCGCTGGCACTGGACTGGCGCGGCGAACGTGCGCGGCTGTCGGCCGATCTGTACAGCGCCGATGACCGTGTTGACGGCCCGGCACGTGGCGTCGGCCTGGCACCGGGCGTCGCCATTCCGCGGCCGCCGCGTGGCGATACGCTGATCAACCCGGACTGGGCCTACGTGGACAGCCAGGACAAGGGCGCGATGCTGCGCGGCGAGCTGGACATCAACGATAGCCTGATGGCCTATCTGGCCTACGGCACCAGCAAGACCGACTACCGCTACAACGGTTCGATCAGCGCGCAGATCCTCAATCCGGCTGGCGACTTCACCACGGTGATCGGCCAGCTCGCCTTCAATATCAAGAAGCAATCCGCAGATGCTGGTCTGCGTGGCAGTTCCCGCACCGGCGCTGTCGGCCACCAGTGGGCCGCCAACGTGACCCACTACCAGCACACCCAGAACGACTACGGCCGGCGAAGCGTACCCGGCTGGGACTGGACCACCAATCTGTACAACCCGGCATGGGGCCCGGCCGCGCCGTTCGTGGCACCGCACATCTCGCATACCGAACTGCGGCTGGACAGCCTCGGCGTCGCCGACACGCTGGCCTTCGCCGATGATCGCGTGCAGTTGACGCTGGGTATACGCCGTCAGCAGGTGGTCAGCGAAACCTTCAACGTGGCCAGCGGCGCACGCACCTCACGCTACGACGAGAGCGCCACCACCCCGGCTGCGGCGCTGCTGCTGAAGGCCACCGACACGATCTCCCTCTACACCAACTACATCGAAGGCCTCAGCCAGGGCGCCACCGCGCCGATGACCGCTGCCAATGCCGGTGATGTGTTCGCACCGTTCCGCACCAAGCAGAAGGAGCTGGGCCTGAAGCTGGACCTGGGCCGCTTCGCGCACACCTTCAGCGTGTACGAGATCAAGCGACCGAGCAGCTACACCGACCCGGTCACGAATATCTTCTCGTTTGGCGGCGAGCAACGTAATCGCGGCGTGGAATGGGGCTTCTTCGGTGCACCGATGGACGGCGTGCGCCTGCTCGGTGGCGTGGCCTATGTGCAGCCGAAGCTGACCCGCACGGCCGGTGGCGTGAATGAAGGACGCATCGCCACCGCGGTGGCGCAGCGGCAGGCCAAGCTCGGTGTGGAATGGGATGTGCCGACCTTGCAGGGCCTGACCTTGACCGGCAATGCCACGGCGATGTCCAAGCAGTACATCAGTGCCGACAACCGCCTGTCGGTGCCGGGGCGCACCCTGTTCGACGTGGGCGCGCGCTACAGCACCGCACTGGCCGGGCGACCCCTTGCGCTGCGGGCCACGGTGAACAACGTGACCAACAAGGCGTATTGGGGCATGCCGTTGTTGTCGAGCCTGGCGCTGGGTGCGCCGAGGACGGTGCTGCTGTCGGCAACCATGGATTTCTAAGCTGGCGTGGAACCCCTGTAGAGCCGAGCCATGCTCGGCTCCGTTTCGTCCGCTGAGCCGAGCATAGCCTCGGCTCTACAAGTCGTCAGGCAATCCGCGAACGGCATCCACGCATGGCGTGGATCTACGTGTCATTCCGGATGCAGGCGATAGATGGCGTGGCTGGTCAACGCCAATGCCGCCAGCTTCAGCCCTTCCATTACGCGATCACCCACGTACTGTTCCGGGCCGCCATTCTGGCGGGCGCGTTCGGCCGCCAGCAGGATCTCCTGCACCACACGCAGCCCGGCCAGCGCACCGTCGGCGTCGGCCAACGCCAGGCACCGGCCCGGCAGCTGGTGGCGCTCGGGCCAAGGCTGGCCGTCAGAAGCCGCGCCCAGCCCGATGCTGTGCAGGAGGGCCGTCAGGTTGTTGCGATCGGGCGGGATGTCGTGCCCCTCATCGGCATTGGCCGGGGCGCGCTGATGGGGGAACTCCGATGCGTTCATGGCAGGTCTCTGTGCAAGGCATGCGGGACCACCGCCCTTAACAAAGGCGGCGGACGGTACGTGTGTGGAAACCGGTAGCTAAGCGTCATTACCCGGTGGGTTCGCTTGCGCGCACCCCACGTACCGCCCGCCATAGAACGCGACCGGAATGCCAGCCGGCGCCGCGCAAGGCGACGCCGGCTGGCAAGCGTAAACAACGCATAGCTAAACGGGTTTCCACACCCGGCCACCCTTTTTCGGTGGCAATCCATCATGTGCACAGCGGGGTGGCAGGCGCCAACAACCCAAGTGCAAAGACAGCAACGTTCACGCAGTGGCAGCATTGTCGCATATCGACAATCGCGCCGAAAATTCAATAACTTGCACCATGCCGATGGCGGCATGCTTCACCCGCATCGGCACCGCGCATTCCTTGACCGCATCCGGCATTCAGGACATGCCACATGCCAGTTCCGACATTACGCAAGCAGATGGGCAACCAATGCCAGCACCGCCAGATGCCCAACGTAGTACCCATAGAACGCCCAACGCCAGCGCGGCAGTTGCCTCGGCACCCGCGTCGCCAGCACGACCATAGGAACAGCCAGCATTGCCCAGCCGTTGTGGTTGGCCCAGCACACCGCTGCAAGCCCAACCAGCAACAGCCACCACGCTCGATGCCGGAACGCGATCCAGGCCAGCAACACGCTGCCGACACCGGCCCACTGGTAATCCACGAACATCGGCAGCACGCCGGCGGCCAGCAACAGCTGCACCGGCCGATTGTTCGCAAGCGCATGCACGGCCACCGCCGCCAAGGTGAAGGTGAGCAGGATGTTGAGCGGCAGCCAGGAACCGAACGCGAAGGCGTGCAACGGCTGCGCGATCAGTCCCCATAGCGCGAGCCGGCGGATCGATTTGCGCAGGTCGGCGCCCGGCTGGGCCAGGTTGCAGGCCATCACCAGCGCGAACAGCGGGAAGGCGATACGCCCCAGTTCGCTGACCACCGGCACGTAGCCCCCGAGCACCACCTTGGCCACGTGGTCGCCGGTCATGGCCAGCAGCGCGATCCACTTCAACAGCTCGCGCGCGCCGCTGCCGAGGCTGAGGTTGAACGTGGACGTCCCGGTCGTGGTCGCTTGCATCGCGGAAGCTTATGCGCATCGGCCAGCGCATTTCCAGCGCCGCGCAGGAGCCCGCCACTGCAAGCCGTAGATGGCGGCGCTATGCTGGCCGCCCCTGCTTGTGAGACACCTGCCATGCGCACCCTGTATCCGGCCATCGAGCCCTACCGCGAATTCACCCTGCCGGTGAGCGATCTGCACACGCTGCATATCGAAGAGTGCGGCACGCCGGAGGGCATTCCGGTGGTGTACCTGCACGGTGGCCCGGGCGCCGGTATCTCGCCGACCCATCGCCGCTTCTTCGACCCGGCGCGCTACCGCATCGTGCTGATCGACCAGCGTGGCAGCGGCCGCTCCACGCCGTTTGGCGAACTGCGCGACAACACCACGCAGGACCTGGTGGCCGACATCGAGAAGGTGCGCGAGCACCTCGGCATCGAGCGTTGGTTGGTCTACGGCGGCTCCTGGGGTTCGACGCTGTCGCTGGCCTATGCACAGGCACATCCCGAGCGCGCCACGGGCCTGATCGTGCGTGGTGTGTTCCTCGGTCGTGAGATCGAGAACCGCTGGTTCGCCGAGGCCGATGGCGGTGCGCGCTGGATCTTCCCGGAGCGCTGGGACCGCTATGAGGCTTATATCCCGGAAGCCGAGCGTGGCGACATGATCGCGGCCTACTGGACGCGCATGGATGGCCCGGATCAGTCAACCCGCATCGAAGCCGCGCAGGCCTGGTTGGGCTGGGAAGACAACGCCGCCACCCTGCAGCACGACGTGGATGCGCAATCCACCGATGATCCGCTGGATACGCTGGCCAAGGCTCGTATTGAAGCGCACTACTTCCGCAACGGCATCTTCCTGGAGCCCGACCAGCTGCTGCGCAACATCAATCGCATCCGCCATCTGCCCTGCGTGATCGTACAGGGGCGCTACGACATCATCTGCCCGCCGCGCAGCGCCTGGGATCTGGCCAAGGCGTGGCCGGAAGCCCGGCTGGAGATGGTGACCTCCGGCCACAGCGCGAACGAGCCGGCCACGGTGGATGCGTTGGTTCGGGCGACGGATGCGTTTGCCGACCGCGTCTGAGCAGATGGGTAGTGTCAGCCGCTGGCCGGCTTCCTGCCGTTCGAGGGTAGCGTCGACTGTGAGTCGACTGCTGTTGGCGACACTGCTTCGAAGCCCGCGCTGCGCGCGATAGTCGACTAACTCTACGGGGCCGGGTATCAGGTACCAGTCACGCCACCGGCTATACCAAGGTATAGCCGGGCTAACCCACGGGCCTCTAGGCCTGCCCCATTCAGGGGCGGACAATAGCGCCACTGGCCAGGGCAACCCTGGCTGGCACCCTCCCCTCATGGAGACGCAGATGGACCCCGACCCTGCTGGGCGCACCGCGCCCCGGATGACCGCTTGTTGCCTGTTCCTGGCGCCTGCCCGCCGGTCCCTGCCTGCCTGAGTGACGGGGGACCGCCAGGCGCCGCCTGCCTGGAGATCGCCCCATGTCCTACAAGATCCTCTACATCACCCTGCGCCGCCTGATTGGCGAACGCGATGTTGCCGCCCTGCGCAGCCAGCTGCTGCAGCACGGCCCGGTCATGTTCGCCCGTTCGCTGTCACTCGGTTCGCCACGCGTGGTGGCCGACGCGCTGTCGCTGCTGCCGATCAGCGAGCGCATCACCGTGCTGCGCCACCTGCCCTATCCCCTGCGCGATGCAATGAAGCCGCTGTGCATCGGCGGCAGCCAGCGCCTGCACATGCAGCCGTGGTCGCCGGCAGTGCTGGCGATGCGCCACGCCTGATCTGCCGCACCCATTCCGTTCGTGTTCCGGCTGCGGCCGGCTCTGACATTCGAGGAGCGTCCCATGAGCCTGCTCAACGCCTGGTTCAACGCCTTCCTGCGCAGCCGTCGCGCAGGCAACCTGTTCCGCCGTCGTGCGATGCCCGAGGCCGGGTTTGGCCCGGGCAGCGCCGAAGCGGCGCCGTTCGCGCTCACCACCGGCCTGGTCACGCTCGCCCAGCAGGACGAAGCCGAGCTGCTGGCCACGCTGGGCTCGCATGCCGATGGCCTCAGTCCGCATGAGGCCGAGGAGCGACTGGCCACGCTCGGCCCCAATGAGGTGGATCACGAGAAGCCGCTGCCGTGGTGGCGCCACCTGTGGCAGTGCTACCGCAATCCGTTCAACCTGCTGCTGACCGTGCTGGCGGCGGTGTCCTGGCTGACCGAGGACATCAAGGCGACGATCGTCATCGGTGCGATGGTGCTGCTGTCCACGCTGATCCGCTTCGTGCAGGAGGGTCGTTCGAACCGCGCCGCCGAGCGGCTGAAGGCACTGGTCGGCAACACTGCGCGCGTGCTGCGCCGCAATCCCGGTACCGAGGCTGCGGATGTGGCAGACCAGTACTTCGGCGCGCGCCTGCACAGCCGTCGCCCTGCACGCCTGCTGGACCTGCCGATCCGTGAACTGGTGCCCGGCGACCACGTCGTGCTGTCGGCAGGCGACATGATTCCGGCCGATTGCCGCGTGCTGAACGCCAAGGACCTGTTCGTGGCGCAGGCGGCGATGACCGGCGAGTCGCTGCCGGTGGAGAAATTCGCGCACCCGGGCGATGGCCTGGCCGGCCTGCTGGAACAGCACAACCTGCTGTTCATGGGTACCAACGTGGTGTCCGGTACGGCCACCGCCATTGTGCTGGCCACCGGTAACCGCACCTACTTCGGCACCCTGGCCCAGCGCAGCACCGCCACCGACCGTGCGCCCACCGCGTTCCAAGCCGGCGTCAACAGTGTCAGCTGGCTGCTGATCCGCTTCGCGCTGGTGATGGTGCCGTTCGTGCTGCTGATCAACGGCTGGACCAAGGGCGACTGGACCGAGGCGTTCCTGTTCGCGCTGTCGGTGGCGGTGGGCTTGACGCCGGAAATGCTGCCGATGATCGTCACCTCCACCCTGGCCAAGGGTGCGGTGCTACTGTCGCGGCGCAAGGTGATCGTCAAGCGCCTGGATGCCATCCAGAACTTCGGCGCGATGGACGTGCTTTGCACCGACAAGACCGGCACTCTCACCCAGGACAGGATCGCGCTGGAGCGCCACACTGATGTGTTCGGCCACGATTCGGAAGACGTACTGAAGTTCGCTTACCTCAACAGCCACTTCCAGACCGGGCTGATCAACCTGCTGGACCGCGCGGTGCTGGAGCACGTGGAGCTGCAGAGTTCGCTGCGGCTGTCGCAGGACTACCACAAGGTGGATGAGATCCCGTTCGACTTCGAGCGCCGCCGCATGTCGGTGGTGGTCTCCGAGCGCGAGGACCACCACGAGCTGATCTGCAAGGGGGCGGTAGAAGAGATGCTGGCAGTCTGCATCACCGTGCGTGAAAACGGCCAGGACATGCCGCTGGACGAGCGTCGCCTGGCGCGGGTGCGGCAGACCACCGAGGAACTGAACGAACAGGGCCTGCGCGTGGTGGCGGTGGCGATGAAGGAGACCGCCGCAAGCCAGACCACCTATTCGCAGGCCGACGAATGTGGCCTGACCCTGTTCGGCTACGTCGGCTTCCTGGACCCGCCGAAGGAATCGGCAGCGCAGGCGCTGCAGGCGCTGGCCGCGCATGGCGTGGAGGTCAAGGTGTTCACCGGCGACAACGAACTGGTGACCGCCCGTGTCTGCGCACAGGTGGGGCTGGACGCGGACACCATACTGACCGGCCCGCAGATCGAGCGCATGGATGATGGCGCGCTGTCGCGGGCGCTGCACCACCATCGCGTGTTTGCCCGGCTGACGCCGCTGCACAAGGAGCGGCTGGTACGCGAGCTGCGTGCGCAGGGCAAGGTGGTCGGCTTCCTCGGCGACGGCATCAACGATGCACCGGCGCTGCGCGCGGCCGACATCGGCATCAGCGTGGACAGCGCGGTGGACATCGCCAAGGAGGCGGCCGACATCATCCTGCTGGAAAAGAACCTGATGGTTCTGGAGGAAGGTGTCATCCAGGGCCGGCGCACGTTCAACAACATGCTGAAGTACATCCGCATGACCGCCAGCTCCAACTTCGGCAACGTGTTCTCGGTGCTGGTAGCCTCGGCCTTCCTGCCGTTCCTGCCGATGCTGCCGCTGCAGCTGCTGGTGCAGAACCTGCTGTACGACATCTCGCAGATCGCCATTCCGTTCGACAACGTGGACGAGGAACTGGTGCGCAAGCCGCTGAAGTGGAACCCGGCGGACATCGGCCGCTTCATGGTGTTCTTCGGGCCGATCAGCTCGATCTTCGACCTGACCTGCTTCGCGCTGATGTGGTACGTGTTCGATGCGCGCACCGCCGGCGACCAGAGCCTGTTCCAGTCCGGCTGGTTCGTGGTCGGCCTGCTGACCCAGACCCTGATCGTGCACATGATCCGTACGCCGAAGGTGCCGTTCCTGCAGAGCATCGCCGCGCCGCCACTGCTGCTGATGACCGGCCTGATCATGGCCATTGGCGTGGCCCTGCCGATGAGCCCGCTGGCCGGCTACTTCAAGCTGCAGGCGCTGCCGGCCGGCTACTGGCCGTTCCTGGTGGCGATCCTGTTCGGCTATGCGGTGCTGACCACCGCGCTGAAGAAGTTCTACATCCGCCGGTACGGCTGGCAGTAAACGCCCGCCGCTTGTCCAGGGAGAAACACAATGGACATCAATCCGAACCTGCCGGCGTTCAACGCCGGCGCAACCCTGAGTTCGCTGATCAGCCTGTCGGTGGCGTTCGTGCTGGGCACGGCCATCGGCCTGGAACGGCAACTGCGCCAACGCACCGCCGGCCTGCGTACCAACACGCTGGTGGCGGTGGGAGCGGCGGTGTTCGTCGATCTGGCCGTGCGCTTCCATGACCTGTACGGTGGTTCACCCTCGCCGCTGCATGTGGTGGCCTATGTGATCTCCGGCGTCGGCTTCCTCGGCGCCGGCGCGATCATGAAGGACGGCGCCCAGGTGTCCGGCCTGAACACCGCCGCCACCCTGTGGGGCTCGGCGGCGGTGGGTGCGTGTGCCGGTATCAAGCTGCTGCCCGAAGCGGTGCTGGCGGCAGTGTTCGTGCTGGCCGCCAACACCCTGCTGCGGCCGGTGGTGAACCGCATCCAGCGGCAGCCGCTGCCGGAAGCGTTCAGCGAGGCGACCTATGCGATCAACGTGGTCTGCCAGCGCGAGCAGCAGGCCGAGGTACTGGACCGGTTGTTGCTGCTGCTTGAGCAGGCGCAGTACCCGGTGCGCGCGGTGGACCAGCGGCCATTCGGCGAGCGTGACGTGGAGATCGAAGCGGTGCTGTATGCCACCACGGTGGATGCCGGTGAGCTCGATGCCGTGCTGGCCACGCTGGCGACCACGCCCGGCGTACTGCAGGGCTTCTGGAACGCCAGCCTTGAGGAGTAGTGCCGGCCGCCGGCCGGCAACCCCATGATCCCCGGACGCACCGTGCATCGCTTTGGTGGGTGCCGACCGTTGGTCGGCACAAACCCTCATCGCCCCCGCCATTCAATTGCTGTGCCGACCAACGGTCGGCACCTACCAGGAGTCGGCACCCACCGCACGAGAGCACGCCGACCAAGGTCGGCATCCAACGGTGATGGCTTTGCTATCCTTTTCCCCCACACCAGGGAGCTCCCCGATGCCATCGCTGTCGCCCCGCCGCCCGCTGGTGCTGCTGGCCCTGATCGTCGTGATGGCGGCGATCTTCCTGATCGACACCGTCACCGATTATGCGGTTGCCGCGGCCTGCTTCTATGCAGCGGTCATCCTTGCGGCGTCGCGCGTGCTGGGCGCGCGCGGGCTGATCACCCTGGCCATCGCCTGCATCGCGCTGACGGGGTTGAGCTTCTTCCTGACCCGCTTCGGCACCTACCGCATCGGCCTGGTCAACTCGGTGATCGGCATGCTGGTGATCGGCATCACCACCTATCTCGCTCTGAACATGGAAGCGGCCAAGGCCGCAGTGCAGGAAGCGCAGGGCCGCCTGCTGCGGGTGGCACGCGCGTCCACCGTAGGCGAGCTCACCACCTCCATCGCCCATGAAGTCAACCAGCCACTGGCCGCAATCGCCAGCAGCGCCGAAGCCTGCCAACGCTGGCTGGCGCAGGACCCGCCGAACGTGGACAAGGCCCGGCAGACCGTGGCCCGCATCCTCGCCGACGCGCACCGCGCCGGTGACGTGATCGCCCGCATCCGCGGCCTGACCCAGGGCGCGGCACCGGAACGACGCGCCTTCGACCTGAACCAGGCGGTGGAGGAAATGCTGGCGCTGTCGCGCAGCGAACTGAACCGGCATGGCGTGGCCGTAGCCCTGCTGCTGGACCCCGACCTGCCACAGGTACACGCCGACCGCGTGCAGGTGCAGCAGGTGATCGGCAACCTGATCCTCAATGCAGTGGATGCAATGGAAGCCATACCCGCAGGCGACCGGCGTCTGTCGCTGCTGACCCGGCGCGACGGCCAGCGTGTCAGCCTCAGCGTACGCGACCGTGGCGTCGGCCTGCCCGCCGACCATCCCGAACGCGTCTTCGATGCGTTCTGGACCACCAAGTCACACGGGCTGGGCCTGGGCCTCAGCCTGAGCCGTTCGATGATCGAAGCCAACGACGGCCAGATCCGCGCCGAACGGCCGGCAGGCGGCGGTGCCTGCTTCGTGTTCGACCTGCCCATCGTCACGGATGCCCAACATGCGTAGGCCCGCTACCCCTGCCGTCGATCCGGCACCCATCGTGTATGTGGTCGACGACGATCCGTCGGTGCGCGCGGCGCTGGAAGACCTGCTGGCATCGATGGGCTTGCGGGTGCACGCCTTTGCATCCACCCAGGCGTTCCTTGAACACGACCTGGTAGACGCACCGGCCTGCCTGGTGCTGGACGTGCGCATGCCCGGCCAGAGCGGCCTGGAATTCCATCGCACGATGAGCAGCCAGGGCCTGCAGCTGCCGGTGGTGTTCATCACCGGCCACGGCGACATCGCGATGGGCGTCAACGCGATCAAGGACGGCGCCATCGAATTCCTGACCAAGCCCTTCCGTGACCAGGAACTGCTCGATGCCATCCACAGGGGCATCGAGATCGACCGCCAGCGCCGCCGCGACGGCGACGTGCTGGGCGCCCTGCAGCAGCGCTGGGATTCATTGAGCGCGGGCGAGCGCGAGGTGGTCGATGGCGTGGTGCGCGGCCGCCTCAACAAGCAGATCGCCGCTGACCTCGGGGTCAGCGAGATCACGGTCAAGGTGCGTCGTGCGCAGGTGATGCGCAAGATGGGCGCGCGCACCCTGGTTGACCTGGTACGCATGTACGACCGCCTGCAGGCGGGGACGCCATGAACGCCTACGTCGCCTTGCTGCGCGCGGTCAACGTCGGCGGCACCGGCAAGCTGCCGATGCGCGAACTGGTGGCGATGTGCGAGGACGCAGGCTTCGCCGATGTCCGCACCTACATCGCCAGCGGCAACGTGGTGTTCCGCAGCTCGCTCGACGAGGCGGGCGTGCGCCAGGCCCTCGGCGAGCGGCTCAAGGTCTATGCTGGCAAGCCGGTGGGCGTGCTGGTGCGCTCGGCCAGCGAGATCGCCGGCGTGGTGGCGCGCAATCCATTTCCGCAGGCGGCCGGCAACCGTGTGGTCGCCCTGTTCCTCGACGGCAGCCTGCCCGCCGATCCGCTCGACGGCGTGACCGGCCTGCGCGACGAACAGCTCGCACTCGGCACGCGCGAGATCTTCATCCATTACGGAGACGGCATGGCCGGCTCGCGCCTGCGGATGCCCTATGCCCAGCAAGGCACTGCCCGCAACATGAACACGGTGGGCAAGCTTGCCGCGATGGCCGCCGCGCTGGCCTAGCCTGCCAGCACTTCTTGTGCAGCGGTGCTGAAGTCGAGTGTCAATCGACTGCTCAGCGCTTGCGCTCGATGGCGGCTGGAGCGCTTTGCTGACGCAACGGATCACGCCCGCTGCAGGCGACGCTTCAACCGCGTATCCATCAACCCCACGGCCAGCAGCACCGCACTGGTCAGCCAACCGGCGGCCAGCAGATGGCTGTGCGGCAAGACCGCGCCCAACACGACCAGCGCCATGGCACCGAACAGATGCGAATACGGGGCGCGCCCGTACACAACGCGCTTGTAGAGGGCGCTGCCAAGCAGGTAGATCAACGGCCCGGCGGCCAGCACCGCTGCATATACCGGCGTCACCGCCGCTTCCGGGTGATCCATCACCAGGTCGTTGCCCACCGCGGTGGCGATGATGCCGGCGATCAGCAATGCATGCACATAATGGAAGTTGGCCCCCATCCGTCCAGGGTCTTCCGCGTGGGTGATGGCCTCTGTGGCATCGTGGCTGGAGATGCCAAAGTACAGCCACCACATCGCAATCGTGCCGGCGAAGGTGGCCAGCACCGCCGATACCACTTCAAGGCCCCAGTGCTCGACGTCGCTGAGCACACCCCCGGTGGCCAGCAACGTCTCACCCAGTGCGACGATGACGAACAGCTGGCAGCGTTCGGCCAGGTGACCCCCCTCAATGGTCCAGTCGCGAGTGTGCGAACGACCCATGCCCGGGAACGCGAAGCCAAACATCGGCGAGATGTATTCGCAGGCCACCGCCATCGCCCACAGTGCCAGCCGCAGGTGGCCCTCGGCCGCCGCGCCGGCCAGCCAGAAGCAGGCCGACACGCTGACCCAGGCCAGCATGCGGCGGAAGTTCGGCGCCAACGGATGGTTACGGCCGACCTCCAGCAACACGAACGCGGTGCGTCCGACCTGCATCGTGGCGTACGCCCCGGCGAAGATCCACGCACGATCGGCGAATGCCTCGGGAATGGACGAGGACATCAACAACGCCAGCAGCATGGTGGCGAACATCAGGCCCCGGATGCGCGGCGCCTCCGGGTCGAACCAGTTGCTGACCCAGCACGCGTATTGCCAGCCGAGCCAGACCGCGAACCACAGCACCAGGGTCTGCAGCACGCCGGCCAGGTCCAGGTGATGCAGCAGATGGTGGCTGAGCTGGGTGACCGCGAACACGTAGACCAGGTCGAAGAACAGTTCTTCGTAGGTCACGCGGGCATGATGGCCATCGCGGTGGCGCAGCGCGGGCAGGCGCAGTCGGGTACTCATGCAACTCCTTCAGCGCGCCAGGCGCCAGTACAGGAAACCGGCCAGCAGCGCCGGCACGGCGAACACCAGCAGCAGGATCGGCAGCTCTTCGCGTACTGCGTAACCGGCCCTGCTGACCCCCACCCACATGTTGGCCACGGCCACCAGCAGCCAGGTGGCGATGAAGGCGATCAGCGCCGTGGGCAGCTGCGAGGTGCCCACGCTCCAGAGGCGGCCAAACAGCAGGAACACCCCTAGCAGGAGCACGCCACCCAGCATCACCATGAGCACATGCATGGTCCACCTCCTTGAGCCTGAAAGCAGGCTAGCCCCGGCCGATTCTGCGCTCCAGCCTGTGGAGATGGATTCACAATCCACAGCAAGCGAACAATCCCTGCATCGACTGCGGCGGAGCTTATGGCAGCCATGAATTATTCGCGAAACGGCCGGCGCGGCCCGCGTGCTAGCTTCATCGGCCCCAGTCCAGACACCTTTCTGCCATGCGCCTCTGCCTGACTACCCTCGCCCTGGCTGCCACGCTTGCCTTTGATGTCACTGCCGCCGACGAACCGCTGCCCCAGCTCCGGGCCTACACGGTGGACAGTTCATGGCTGCAGCCGATGGCACCGCTGCAGATTGCCGACCACACCTGGCAGATCGGCACCGAGGATCTGACCGCGCTACTGGTGCAGACCGCCGACGGTGCGGTGCTGCTTGACGGCGGCATGCCGCAGATGGCCGGTCACCTGCTGGACAACATGAAGCTGCGCGACGTGGCCCCGCAGGACCTGCGATTGATCCTGCTCAGCCATGCGCACGCCGACCACGCCGGCCCGGTCGCCGAGCTCAAGCGTCGCACCGGCGCGCATGTGGCGGCCAATGCAGAAACGGCGGTGCTGCTGGCGCGCGGTGGCAGCAACGACCTGCACTTTGGCGACAGCATCACCTTTCCGCCGGTCAGCCCCGACCGCATCATCATGGATGGCGAGGTGGTCAACGTGGGCGGCATCGCGTTCACCGCGCACTTCATGCCGGGACACACCCCGGGCAGCACTGCCTGGACCTGGACCGATACCCGCGATGGCAAGCCGGTGCGCATCGCCTATGCCGACAGTCTGAGCGCGCCGGGCTACCAGCTCCAGGGCAACGCCCGCTATCCCCGCCTGGTCCAGGACTACCGACGCAGCTTCGCCATGGTGCGCGGCCTGCCCTGCGACCTGTTGCTGACTCCGCATCCGGGCGCCAGCAACTGGAACTATGCTGCTGGCAGCAACGCCAGCGAGAACGTACTGAGCTGCAAAGCCTACGCGGATGCGGCCGAGAAGAAGTTCGACGCGCAGTTGGCCAAGGAAACGGCCACGGCACGCTGATCCTGTAGAGCCGAGCCCATGCTCAGCTTGCCGGCCAAACACAGCCGAGCATAGGCTCGGCTCTACACAAGACGCGTCGGAGAGTGCCGGTCAGGACGACCGGCACCCTCCGTCCATCAGCCGCCCTGGCCGTGCTGGGCAAACGGCTCGGTGCTGCCGTCGGTGCGCACCAGCTCGACGGTGTACGGCTGCACGTAGCCGTCCGGCATTTCCATGCCCGGCGAACCGGCTGGCATGCCGGGCAGCACCAGCCCGCGCGCGGCCGGGCGTTCGGCCAGCAGGCGCTTGATGTCCTCGGCCGGGATGTGACCCTCGACCACGTAACCGCCGATCTCGGCGGTATGGCAAGAGGCCTTGCCGACCGGCACGCCCAGGCGGACCTTGATTGGATTCATGTCATCGGTGTCGCGCACATCGACCTGGAAGCCGGCGGCCTTCAGGTGGTCGACCCAGATGCCGCAGCAACCGCAGCTGGCGGTCTTGTGCACGATGGCGACCGGCAAGGCTGGATCGATCTTGGCCGGGCTGGCCTGGGCCGGTGCCGGTGCTTCGCTGGCGACCGGTGCCGCGGAGGATTCTTCGGCGGCACGAGCGCAGGCGGTCGTGGCCAGCACGGTGCCCAGCAGCAGGCCGAGGGAAAGAGTACGGTTCATTGAGTGATTCCTTTGCAGAGGCGGGCAAAGCGGCCCGCCACCCACGCATTGAAGGCGCAGGTAGCGCCGAGAGAAAGTCGAACAGTCATGGCAGGCGCTTGAGGCCTGCAGGAATTCACGCGATGGGGGGACGCAACGGATCCGGCATCAACGGGGGCGCGCGTTGCTGGCTACTGGCTGGAGCGGGCGCCTCGCGCCAAAGGGAGGCTGGTGTCCCGTTCAGCGTTGCCAACATGCCCAAGCACGCCGGCGGGCATTCGCACTGGCCACTCTGGCAAGCCGCCGGACCTGCATCATCGCAACACCCCGCCGAAGCTATCCCGGCCGAGTGCGGTGCCACGCAATGGTCCTGGCTGGCCGGACCGCTGTAGGAAGACGCGGCGAGCGCCAGCGCCGGTGCATTCAGTACCAGGGCAACAAGCAGCATCCATCGCAGCAGCAGGCCAGGCAGGTTCACCCGCCGATGATAGCCGATGCACAACTGCACAGCATGGGGTGGCAGCGCCCACGCCCGCCTGGCAGCCACGCTGCCGACTTGCGCGACGGCCCCTGCTATGGCGAGATGGCGATCGTGGCCCACTGCCTTGCCATGCCCCTTTCCCTGACACGGAGTTTCTCCCATGAATGGATTCATGCGAACACTGCTTGTGATGCTGTTGTTGTCGTGCGCGACCATCGCCCACGCCGATGCATCCGGTGAAGATGAAGCAAGCGAACGCGCCGAAGTCTCCCGGCAGGCAAAGCAACTGCTGGAGAAGCAGGATTTCGCCAGACTGGAGCAACTCGCCAGTCGTTACCGGGATACGGATCGCTACTTCAGCAGCGGTGTCTGGAAGCTCTCGGCGTACTACGTTGGCATCGGCTATGCCTTCAGCATGAGCAACCGTGACCCGGCCTACTGGCAAGGTCGCGAGAAACTCGTGCAGGCATGGATCTCGCGCTACCCCAGGTCGCCGTCGGCGCGCCTGGCCATGGCTGAGATGCTCAGCCGCCAAGGCTGGAGCATCCGCGGCCCCGGCTATGCAAATACGGTGAAGGAAGAGGACTGGGCACCGTTCAAGGCGCTGCAGCAGCAGGCCGTTGACTACCTGCTGAAGTATAAGGACATCGCCAGCACGGACCCGTACTGGTACGAGTCGATGGAACACCGGGCGATCGAACAGAGTTGGGATGCAGACCGCTTCTTCGCATTGCATGACGAAGGCATCGCGCGCTATCCGGGCTACTTCCCGCTCTACTTTGCTGCCGTGCGCTATTTCGCTCCGAAGTGGGGCGGCGATCCGGCTGGCCTGGAAGCCTATGCACGCAGGGTCATGGCTGCGGCCCCACCGCAGGACCAATACATGCTGTACGCCCGTATCTACTGGGTCGCCTCGCAGCGGGAGTACGAGGACCGTTTGTTCACCGAGTCGAAAGTGAACTGGCCGACCATGAAACGCGGCTTCGAAGACGTGCTGTCACGTTATCCCTCGCCATGGAACCTGCAATCATTCGCGTACTTCGCCTGCCAGGCCAACGATCCCGTCAAGGCCCGTGAACTGCTGGCGCAGATCCAAGAACCGATCGTTGGCGCCTGGCGGGATACCGCCAACTATTTCCGTTGCTCCTTTGCGCTGGATGAACCCAATCCACATGCCGGAAGCCCATAGGACTGGATTGATCCACTGCTAGGTGACCGCCGGCATCGCCCGCATCCGCACCGGGATCGACTTGGCTGCGGGGGTGCCGCTGATCCGGTCGTGGTAATCCAGCGGCAGCAACGGGTTCAGTTCGGGGTAGTAGCCGGCCAGCGCGCCGCGCGGCATCGGGTAATCGAGCACGGTCAAGCCTTCGATGCGTCGCTGCACGCCATCACTGCTGATCGTCTCCAGGCTGACCAGCGCCTCCTTCCGCAGCCCGCGCGCCAGCCGGTCCTCGATGTTCATGAACAGCACCATGCGATCGTTGTACACGCCGCGATAGCGATCGTTGTAGCTGTAGATGGTGGTGTTGTACTGATCGTGCGAGCGCACGGTGGCCAGCCGCAGCATGTCGGGGTCGTGAACCGGATCATCCACGTCCAGGCCAGGCATCACCAGGATGTTGGCCTTGCCATTGGGCGTGGGCCAGACGCGGCGACGCGGCGGGATATCCAGATGGAAGCCGTGCGGCTGCTGGATGCGCTGGTTGAAGCCGGTGTAGATCTCCGGGTACACGGCCGCGATCAACTCACGGATGTGTGCGTAGTCGTGCATGCAGCCTGCCCAGTCGACCCTGCTCCGTGGCAGCGTGGCCATCGCCATGCGACAGACGATCTCGACCTCGGGCAACACATCGGGGCTGACCGGCTCGAGTACGCCCCGCGAGGCGGTCACATTGGACATCGCGTCTTCAATGGTGATGAACTGCTCGCCGGCCGGCGTGACGATGCGCTCCGAGCGCGCCACCACCGGCAGGATCAGCGCATCGCGGCCATGAACAAGATGCCCACGGTTGAGCTTGGTAGCGATGCCCACGGTGAGCTCCAGGCCACGCATTGCCTCATACGCACGCGGGGTATCGGGCACGGCATGGATGAAGTTGCCACCCAGGCCGATGAACACCTTGGCGCTGCCGTCCAGCATCGCCTCGATGGATTCGACCACATGGTGGCCATGCTCGCGCGGCGGGTCGAAGCCGAACACCTGCTGCACGCGGTCCAGATAGGCCGGCTTGGGCTTTTCATCGATGCCGACGGTGCGGTCGCCCTGCACATTGGAATGCCCACGGATCGGTCCGATGCCGGCGCCGGGCTTGCCGAAGTTGCCACGCAGCAACAGCAGGTTGGCGACCTGCTGCAGCAGGCGCGAGCCGTACTGGTGCTGGGTCAGCCCCATGCCGTAGCAGATCACGGTGGCCTTGGAACGGATGTAGATCTCCGCACAGCGACGGATCTGCGCCTGCGAAATGCCGGACACCTGCACGATCTGATCCCAGTCCTGCGCCATCACGTCGTCGCGCAGCGCCTCCAGGCCCACCGTGTGTTCGGCGAGGAATGCATGGTCGAGCACACGCTCACCCTGCGCCTCGCGCTCGAACATCACCTTCATCATGCCCTTGATCAGGGCCAGGTCGCCGCCGATGCGGATGTGCACGAACTCGCTGCTGATCTCTGTCGAACCGAACGTGGCCATCTGCACCACGTCCTGCGGCTCTGCGAAGCGGATCAGCGCGCGCTCGGGCATCGGGTTGACCGCCACGATCGGGATGCCGCGTTTGCGTGCCTCCACCAGGTTGCTCATCATCCGCGGCGAATTGGTGCCGGTGTTCTGGCCAATCACGAAGATGGCCTCGGCGTGATCGAAATCCTGCAGCACGATGGTGCCCTTGCCCACCCCGATGGCCGGCGGCAGCCCGCGGCTGGTCGGCTCGTGGCACATGTTCGAGCAGTCCGGGAAATTATTGGTGCCGAACTCGCGCACGAAGATCGAATACAGGAACGCCGCTTCGTTGGGCGTGCGCCCGGAGGTGTAGAACTCGGCCTGGTGAGGACTGTCCAGTGCCCGCAGGTGACGGCCGATCAGTGCGAAGGCATCGTCCCAGCTGCACGGCACATAGTGATCGGTCGCAGCGTCGTAGCGCATCGGCTCTGTCAGCCGCCCCTGCATCTCCAGCCAGTAGTCGGTCTGCGCCATCAGCTCGGTCACGGTGTGCCGGGCGAACAGCTCACGACCGGCACGGAACTGCGTGGCTTCCCAGGCCAGTGCCTTCGCGCCGTTCTCGCAGAACTCCAGCTTCCTGCGTTCGTCGGCATCGGGGAACGCACAGCTGGGGCACTTGAAGCCACCGGGCTGGTTCATCGCCAGCAGCGCCTTCGACCCCTTGCCGATCACACTCTGCTGCAGCAGCACTTTGGCGGTGGCACCAGCGGCACCCCAGCCTCCGGCCGGCTGGTTGTAGGGCTTGTAGCGCGGCGGTTTCTGCTCGGACATGTTCGGGAACCTGGCGGAAGGAACGCAACAACGAACGGCACAACGCGGTCCGGCGGTGCATTCAGTGGCACGACCAGCCGCAAAGTCAAGCACGGCCCGCGGCGCTTCGCCAGAGGGCACAGGCTGTTTTCAGCACAACCTGCCATGGCAACGGTTACAGCCGCGTCTGCGCGCGACCACTGCGCTATCCTCGAAACCGCAGGCGGTGGCCCGCCCGCGTTTCTCCCTTGTCCGGACGCGCTGCATGCCTGATTCGATCCCGCCGCACACCCCGCCTGCCGGCACCGCCGAACGCCCGTTGCAGCGCTGGCGCGGCGGCACGCAACAGCAGCAGGTCGACGTGGTGGCCGAGGAAGTGCCGGTGGCGCTGCGCTACAACGATGCCGCCTTTGCCGTGATGATGGCCACACCCTGTGATCTGGAGGACTTCGCACTCGGATTTTCGCTCAGCGAAGGCCTGATCAGCGCGCCCTCGCAGCTGCTGTCGATCGATATCCACCCACAGCTGGAAGGCATCGAGCTGCAGATGACCGTGGACGAGGCTGCGCCCGGCGCAAACCTCGACCCCGACAATGGGCGCCTGCTGCCCGGCCGTGGTGGCTGTGGCCTGTGCGGCACGCGCCAGCTGGAAGAAGTGCTGCGCCCACTGCCGCAGATCCGCGAGCGCCGCAGCTATTCCGCCACCGCCCTGCAGCGGGCGTTGGCCAGCCTGGCGCAGCACCAGCCGATGAATGCGGCAAGCGGCTCGATCCACGCCGCGGCCTGGGCCGACGCCAGTGGGCGCATCGGCTGGGTACGCGAGGACGTGGGCCGCCACAATGCACTGGACAAGCTGATCGGTGCCCTGCACCACAACGAACACGCCATCGAAGGCGGCCTGCTGGTGATTTCCAGCCGGGCCAGCTACGAGATGGTCAGCAAGGCAGTGCGCGCCGGCGCCAGCGTGCTGGCGGCGGTGTCCGCGCCGACCGCGCTGGCGATCGATCTGGCCCGCAGCGCCGGCCTGTGCCTGGTCGGGTTCGCGCGGGAAAGCGGGTTCAATGTGTATACCCATCCGGAGCGGCTGCAGGTGCACGACGGCCACGCCCGCTGAGGATGGCCGGGAGCACTGCGTCCCCCGGCCCGGTACACCTCAGCGCAGCGCGACCTTCGGGAAGTCCACCGGCACGTCGAACGCCACGTTGACGTAGTTGGTGAACAGGTTGAGCGCCACATGCGCGAGGATCTCGACGACCTGCTCATCATCGAAGCCAGCCGCGCGCAGCGCCTGCACGTCGCCGTCGGCGATCTGCGCACGCTGCTCGACCACCTTCAACGCGAAGTCGAGCGCCGCCGCAGTGGCCGGGTCGCTGGACTGGCCGATCTGCGCGGCAGCCATCTGCTCGCTGCTGGCGCCGGCCTTGCGGCCCAATGCCGTGTGCGCGGCCAGGCAGTACTCGCAGGCGTTGCGGTTGGCGATGGCCACGGCGATCTGCTCGCCCAGCAGCGGCGACAGGCGACCGCCGCCCAGCGCGCCGAACGAACCCCACATGCTCTGCAGGGCAGCCGGCGAGTTGGCCACGGCGCGGAACATGGCCGGGGTGGCGCCGAAGGCAGCGTGGACCTGGCCCAGCAGGGCCTGGCGGTCGGCGGTGGTGTTGGCGGCATCGATCAGGGGGACACGGGACATGGTGGATCTCCTTGGGAAAGCGCCCGGGATTGGACGACCCGCTCATCCTAGGTAGACTCCCTGGACGCAACATCCTCAATGCGCCACATATGTTGTCCATACGTCCATGAGCATGCGCGCCGCCACCCCTGCGCCAGATCGACTCTCCTCCCTGCTGGAACGCTTCCGGGTGCAGGCGGCCCTGTTCCACAGTGGCCCGCTGTGCGGGCAGCATGTCTTCGAGCCGCAGCCCGGTCGTGCGTTCCTGCACATCCTGCGCCAGGGTGAGATGGAAGTCCGTCATCCTGGGGGCGATAGCGCGCTGCCCCGGCTGAAGATCGACACACCCAGCCTGCTGCTGTACCCGCAGCCGCTGCACCATGTGTTCTTCAACGCGCCGCTGGTTGGCCCGGATTTCACCTGCGCCACGCTGGATTTCGATGGCGGTGCGCGCAATCCGATCGTGCAGTCGCTGCCACCGGTGATGGTGGTGCCGCTGGCCGCGATCACCGAACTGGATGACACCCTGCAGCTGCTGTTTGCCGAGGCCGATCGCCAGCGCTGCGGTTCACGGCTGCTGACCAATCGCCTGTTCGAGGTGGCGCTGATCCAGATCCTGCGCTGGGTGGTCGACCACCCGGATGCAGCCGGCGTCAGCCACGGGTTGATGCGGGGGCTGTCCGATGCGCGGCTGGCACGCGCGCTGGTGGCGATGCACCAGGCACCGCAGGACGAATGGACGCTGCCGCGCATGGCCGCGACCGCCGGCATGTCGCGCAGCGCGTTCGCGGCCGTGTTCAAGGACGTGATGCAGGCAACGCCAGCCAGCTACCTGCTGGACTGGCGGCTGAGCCTGGCCTGCGCGCAGCTGCGGGCAGGCGTGGCGGTCAAGCAGGTGGCGATCGAGGTGGGGTTTGCCGATACCGCCTCGCTGTCGAAGGCGTTCCGCAAGCGATTGGGGGTATCGCCCAGGGCGTGGCTGGCCGCGAGCGCCGCGCAGGCTGGGCAGACGCGCGCGCGGTAGAGTCGACTGTCAGTCGACTAGCGCGCGAAGCGCGGGGTTTTCGTTGTCTGAGCGAAGAGCAGTCGACTGACAGTCGACTCTACAAGTGCGGTGATCCGTCAGACTTCGCCAACAGCCCGGCGATGCGCTCGGCAACACGGGCGCGCACGCCTGCATCCAGCTGGCCCTGGTACATCGCCTCGTAGATCCACAGGCCATCGGCAGCCAGCCGCGCCACGAAATTGTCGAGCGCTGCGCTGTCTTCCGCTGTACCCGCCTCCGGCGGCAGCGGTGCCCAGCGACGCACCGCCGGTCCCCACGGGCGCTCTTCGGCGTCCGGGTCGGCCGATTCGAGCATGAACATCAGCTCGGCACGGGTGGCGCTCTGGGCAGACACGCGCACGAAGGTCTGGTAACGCTCCAACGCAGTGGCCTGCTCGGCGGTCTTGCCCAGCAATGCTTCCATCGACGTCTCCCAGGCCTGTACCAGGTGTTCGTCGATCCCCCGCAGCAGTGCCTCGCGGGACGGGAAGTGATACAGCAGGCCACCACGTGTCAGCTGGGCCTCGGCCGCCACCGACTCGAAGGTCACCGCGCGCACGCCGTCACGATTGATCACGTTGACGGCGGCGTCGAGAATGCGATCGCGCTTGCTGGTTCTCATCGCTTCATTTTACGCGATCGGCCGCGCCCTCGCGGCTGCCGACGCGGCCGCGCAGCAGGCGCGCGATGATCGCCGCACCCAGCGCCAGCACCGCCGTGATCACCAGCAGCACGATCTGGTAGCCACGGTCATACGCGGCCGCAGCCAGTGCGAACCACTCGCCCTGCCCGCTCTCGCGCGCGGCATGCAGCGCCTGGGTGAAACCCTCGCGGGCAAGCGCGGGCATATCGGCCGAGACCGGCAGGAACGCGCTGTACATTGCGGCACTCAAGCTGCCCAGCATCGCCACCGCCAGCAGGCCACCGAACTCATAGGACACTTCTTCCACCGACGAGGCCATGCCCGCACGGTGCGCCGGCACGTTGTTGAGGATGGCGGTGGACGCCACCGAGATGGCCGAACCCATACCGAAGCCGGTGATGGCCATGCCAGCCACCACCCAACCAAGGCCGTGCAGGAAGCCGAACGCCACCACGCCGACGCCCAGCGCACCTGCGGCCAGGCCACCACAGATCAGCGGGCGCAGGCCAACCCGGTGCAGGATGCTGCCGCCGAGCAGCGCACTGGGCAGGCTGCCCAGTGCCGCCACCGACACCAGCAGGCCCGCCTGCAGCGGCGTGAAACCTGCCACCAGCTGGAAGCGCTGCGTGGTGACCAACTGCAGGCCGGCCATCGCGAACAGGGTGAACACCGCCGACAGCGTGCCGGCCAGGAACGCCGGATTACGGAAGATCGCAAAGTCCAGCAGCGGGTACGGCAGCTGCTGCTGGCGGCGTGCGAACACCGCACCGCTGATGACGGCCAACACCAGCGCGGCTGCGCCCAGCGCATATGAGGGCGGCGTGGCGATCAGCGACTTGATCGCCAGCACCAAGCCGGACAGTGCAGCCAATGCCAGCACTGACGACACCAGGTCCCATGGCCGCGAGGTGTCGCGCTGTCCTTCCGGCGCCAGCAGCAGCGTGGCCACGAACGCGACCACCACCACCGGCACGTTGATCAGGAACACCGAGCCCCACCAGAAGTGCTGCAGCAGCCAGCCGCCAATGATCGGGCCGAGCGCCGCACCGACGATGGCGACCGAACCCCAGATCGCGATGGCGATGTTGCGTTCGCGTTCTTCGTGGAAGCTCAGTCCGATCAACGCCAACGTGGCCGGCATCATCGCTGCGGCACCGATCGCCAGGAATGCACGCGCGGCAATCAGCTGCGTTGCGGTGTCAGCGAACGCCGCTGCCAGCGAGGCGACGCCGAACACCACCAGGCCGATCAGGAACATGCGCCGGTGACCGATGCGGTCGCCCAGCGTGCCCGCACCCAGCAGCAGGCCGGCCATCACCAGCGGATAGGCGTTGATGATCCACAGCGCCTGGCCGGCACTGGCCGAGAGTTCTTCGGTAAGGGTGGGCAGCGCAGTGTAGAGCACGGAGTTGTCGAGCGTGACCAGCAGCAGGCCGGCGGCGACGGTGAACAACAGCGCCCAGCGACGGGCACGCGACAGGGCCGGCGCACCGGCCAAGGGCTGGGACAAAGCCATGGGAGAACCTGATCGGGGGTGGAATACGGCCATAACTATACAGGATGTCCTGTATAGTTATGAAAACAGCGCCACCAATTCAGATTGGGGCCCGGGCAATGTTCATGTTGTCGTGCCCCTCATGCCGGGTCGTGCCCGGTGTCAGGGATCATCACCGGCAATCTTCCGGCAGTGCGGCAATCGCCGATACCACCACCGCCTGCATGCCCTTCCCCACGGCCATGTCCAGTTCCCCGCCAGTTCCCCCATGCTGGCGCCGCAGCTCGTCCTCGCACAGGCCGCGCACCCGCGCACGGGCATTCGCGCGCAGGCTGCTGCACCGCCAGTCGGCGCCACCCAGCGGCAGCACCGAATACACCACGCTGTTGCAGGCGTTGCCGGCACGCTGCTGCAGCGACAGTCCACCAAAATCCCGCGGTTCGCTGCTGCGTTGCGGGTCGAAGTAGCTGTCCGGAAACGTGCGCGCATACTGTTCGATGTCCACGGCCATGCTGCGCCCAACGGCCAACGGCATCTGCAGCGGCTGCCCGCACGGCGTCGCATCGGCGCGGTGCTGGATGTACTGGTAGATCGGCCGGTCCAGCGATGGGTCCTGCTGGGTCACCGCGCTGACTGCCGCCAGCACCGGCAGCGATGCACGATTGGCCATGCGCGCCAGCAGCCCCGCCTGCGCCGGCTGGCAGCGGTCGCGCAATGTTGCTGCGAGCAGGAAGAGCACGTCGTTGCGAAACGCGGGGTCATCACCCAGACGCTGTTCGATACGCTGGCTGGCATCGGACGCCGGTGCCGGAAACGCGACCGCAGGCGGCGCGGTGGGTGCGCGCTGCCGCTGCCACCACACCAGCAGCACCACCGCGCCCAGCAGCACCCCGGTAGCCATGGGCCATCGCCTGCGCATCAGTTGCGGATCGCCGTCAGCGTGGCTGCCGCGGCATCGTAGGACGCGCTGGCGATGTCCGCGTCGAAACGCTTCACCTGCAGGCGGCCGGCAAGCCGGTACGGATCCCACAGATCGCCCAGCGCGATCGGTGTCGCCAGGGTCGCGTGGATGATCTGGTTGGGTGGCGGCGGCGGCACATGGATACACGCGCCGTAGAACGGCACGAACAGCAGTTCATCGACCAGGCCGGCATCGTTGGTGCCGAGCGGCACCACGTAGCCATCCAGATCCACCGCGCGACCGTCGACAGCGTCGACCACGCGCGAGGAGCCGAACTGCTTGGCCCGGTCCGGGCTGGAATGGTCGATCTCCAGCCCCGGTGGCGTGCCCGAGCCGGTGTCGTCGATCAGGCCACCCTCGCCCTCCATGCCATTGCGTGACAGGCCGATCTGCGGGGGTGGGCGCTGGTAGCTCACTTCGTCGGGTCGCAACGCGTCCCAACGGTCGATGGGGGCTTCGGCCGTGGCGGAGGGCGCCGGCTTGTCCTGCGGCCCGACCACCAAGGCATCGCCGCCCGGCGCCGTACAGCCTGCCAACCACAGGCATCCCACCGCCAGCAACAGGTGACTACGGTTCATAGGGCCTCAGCTGTGCGTCACGCATGGTGTAGGCCGAACCGGCCAGATCGTCATCCAAGCGTTCGGCGCGCAGGGTGCCGGCCAGGAAGAACGGTGAGTACATGTCCGGCATCTCGATCGGGCGCGGCAGCACTACGTGCACGATCTGGTTCGGTGGTGGTGGTGGCACGTGGATGCAGGCGCCGTAGTACGGCACGAACAGGAATTCGGTCAGCCGCCCGTCCTGCGCGTTGGCCAGTGGCACCACGTAACCCGGCAGGCGCACCGGCCGCTGCAGGACCGTGTCCACCGTGCGGAAGGTACCGAACTGCGGCATGCGCCGGTTGCCGCTGTGCTCGACCTCCGGGCCCTCGCCCCGCTCCAGCGCGGCCAGCTCGTCCTTGGGCATCATCTGCAACCAGTCCAGCTCCTGCTCCACAGCGCCTGCAGGGTCATCGCGGTCGACGACCGGCGAGGGTGGCAAGGCCTGTACGCCGGTATCCACCGGCCGCTCACAGGCGGCCAGCGCCAGCACCATTGCCACTACCCGCATCCATCGCATGCTCAGCCTCCCGGTGAAAGGCCATCGGCCAAGGTGCGCCGGTAAGCGAGCAACGCCGGGACCAGCCCGGCTACGGCGCTGATCAGCAGCACGCCCGCAGCCCATGCCAGTTCACGGCCATCCGGCCAGACATGGGTGATCGACAGACCGAAGGTGGCCAGTACCCAGCCGCGCCCGGCAATGCTGGCGACCACCAGCAGCGACAGGGCCAGCACGCTGGCCACCGCACTGGTCGCCACCGCTTCCACCACGAGCAGGCCAGCGATGTAGCCCGGTCGCGCACCGGTGGCACGCAGGATGGCCATCTCGCGCCGCCGCTCCTGCAGGGTGGAGACCAGCAGCGCCACCAGCGAGACCATGCCCAGCAGCACCACCATTGCACTGATCAGCTGCAGGGCTCGCTCGGCGGTGCCCAGCGACTGCCACAGCTGCTGTAGGGTCACGCCGGGCAGGATCGCCAGCATCGCCTCGTCCGGATACTCGTTGATCCTGCGCTCTACCGAGAACGTGGAGATGCGCGAGTTCAGGCCGAGCATGAAGGCGGTGATGCTGGTCGGGGTCAGGTCCAGGTGGCGCGCCTGCTCGGCGCTGACGCTCTGGCTGCGCAGCTGCACGCCCGATCGCCAGTCAACATGGATCGCCTCGATGGCCGGCAGCGAGACCAGCAGCGACGAATCCACCGGCGTGCCTGTGCGCTGCAGGATGCCGGCAACGCGGAACGGCTTGTCGGCATGCGTGGCCAGCGTGACCGCGCCGGTGCCGTGCGCCAGCACGATCTCGTCGCCGAGGCCGACCTTCTGCGCGCGAGCCACCTCCGCGCCGATCACCGCGTCATACAGATCATCGAAGGGCCGCCCCTGTGCAAAGGCCAGCGCGTGGCCGGAACCATAACGATAGTGTTCAAAGTAGCCGCCAGTGGTACCCACTACCCGGTAGCCGCGCCAGGAATCGCCCAGCGACAACGGCACCGACCACTTCACCTGCGGCAATGCGGACAGCTCCTGGTAGGACTGCCAGGACACGTTGTTGGTCGGGTCGCCGATATGGAACACCGAATACAGCAGCAGGTTCACCGGTCCCGAACGCGCACCGACGATCAGATCGGTGCCCGATACGGTGCTGGCAAACCCCTCGTGCGCCTGCGTGCGTACACGCTCGACGCCCAGCAGCAGCACCACGCTGAGGGTGATGACCAGCACGGTCAGGCCCACGCTCAACGCGCGGCTGCGCAGGCTGGCCCAGGCAAGCTCAAGCATGGCCGGCACCTGCCTGGTTGATCTCGGTCAGTGAAATGGTGCGATCGAACAACGGCTGCAGGCTGTCGTCATGGCTGACCACCAGCACCGTGGTGCCGGCCGCCTGGCACTGCGCGGACATCAGCTGCAGGAAGGCGCTCGCCGCTTCGCGGTCGAGCGCCGAGGTGGGCTCATCGGCCAGCAGCAACGTCGGACGGCCGATCAGGGCGCGCGCTGCCGCCACGCGTTGTTGCTGGCCAACACTGAGCGTACCCGCCCGCCGCTGCATCAGCTCAGGATTGAGCTGCAGGGCCTGCAGCAGGCGGGCGATCTCGGCATCCAGCGGCCCGCTGATGCGTGCGCTGCGCAGGCGCGAGAAGCGCAGGCCCAGCGCGATGTTGTCGCGCACGGTGAGGAACGGCAGCAGATTGAACTGCTGGAAGATCACGCCCAACTGGTCGGCACGGAAACGATCCCGCGCCGCACCCCCCATGTCCTGCAGTGCGTGGCCGGCCACCTCGACACGGCCCTTGCCGGGCAGCAGCACGCCCGCCAGCAGGCCCAGCAGGGTGCTTTTGCCGCCACCGCTGATTCCGCGCAGCAACACGCTGCTGCCCTGCTCGACCCACAACCGCGGGATGTCCAGCACCAGCCGCGTGCCGTAGCCGAACTGCACGTCTTCCAGCGAGATCACCGGTGCCGCGCTCACGGTGCCAGCACCACGCGCAGGTTGTCGGGCGTCAGCACACTGCGGTTTTGACCATTGGCGGTTGCGCTGTTGACGATGACTTCGTGCAGGCCCGGGAAAAGTACGGGCAGGCGCACGACGATGGCGCGCAGCGCGGCAGGTTTGGCACAGTGGTACTGCAGCGTTGCGCTGAAACCTGCGTGCCGGTGCTGTCCCGGCGGCGGCGCGGTGGCCGTCGCGCCGAAGCCCTCCGCATCGGCTTTACTGGTGGCCAGACGGCAGCCCGCAGCGGTGGGCAAGGTGACCCAGTTGCCGCCCTTCAGCAATGACGTCGCCCGTGCCAGCGCGGCCTGCTCGGCTGCATTGGCCGGCGGCCGCTCGTAATCGAGGATGCCGATGCCGGGGGCCTGAAGGGCGAATTCCAGGGTTTGCTGGTCAAGCGCAACATCCACTGTCGCCTGGCCATGCACATGCGGTGCGTGCTGGCGGATGTCGTGGGCCTGCGCGGCGCTGGCAGCCAGCAGCAGGAAAAGAGCAGCGGGAAGCTTCATGGGAAAGACTCCAATTGTTACTATGTAACATTATGGACCACATTCCCACGACCCCCGCAAGGGCCCTGGCCCAGCCGCCAACTTCGGCACGCTGGCACCCCCGCTTCGATCTTGCCGGTGCCTGGCTGTCCCTGGCCTGCGCCGCCCACTGCATCGCCCTGCCCCTGCTGCTGGCCTTCGTGCCGGCAGCGATGATGGCGCTGCGCTCGTTCCAGCATCCCGGCCATGGCGCGATGACATTGCTGCTGATGATGTCGCGCTGGGAGTGGCTGTTCGCGCTGCTGGCCTCCTCGCTGGCCTTGGCGAGCACCTCGGCCGGGGTGCACCGGCACGGGCGCTGGCAGCCCCTGCGGCTGGCCTGCGCCGGCGCCATCCTGCTGCTGTCGGCCTCTCTGTATCTGCCGCTGAAGGAATCGCTGCTCTGGCATGGCGTAGTGACAGCCAGTGGTGGCGCGCTGCTGGCGTTCGCTCACATCGGCAATCGGCGCGCGCTGCGCAACCGCTAACACCGACCGCAGGTCGGTTGGAACACGCCATCCACGCATGGCGTGGATCTACCGATGCGCTCGACGCAGCCAACGGTAGTGCCGGGCCGCTGGCCGGCAGCTGCGGTGATCCGGCAGGTGGGGAAAGCCGGCCAGCGGCCGGCTCTACCCTTCTCTATTCGTCGAACGGTCGCTGTCCCAGCGTCTGCGTCACGTGGTCGACGAAGCACGTGATGCGCGCGGCCAGCGCGGTGTTGCGGTAGTACACCGCATTGATCGGCTGCCGCACCTCCTGCGTCTGCTTGGCGAACAGCTGCACCAGGCGGCCCTCACGCCGATCCTGGCGGGTCAGGAAATCAGACAGGCAGGCGATGCCCAGCCCGGCCACCGCCATCTGCCGCAGCGTCTCGCCACTGGACGAAGCGATCGCCGGCGCGATCACGAAAGGCCCGCCATCGGCATCGTGCAGCGGCCACTCGTTCAATGAACTGGGCTGGGTAAATCCCAGCAGATCGTGCTTGCGCAGCTGCTCCACGCGTGTCGGCGTGCCATGCCGTCGCAGGTACTCGGGACTGGCGACGACGCGGATGCGGCTGTGGCCGATCGGCCGCGCATGCAGGGTGGAATCGCGCAGCACGCCGATGCGGAACGCCACGTCGGTGCGCTTCTCGATCAGGTCGGTGATGCCCTCGTTGGAATTCAGCTCCAGCTCGACCTGCGGGTAGCGCTCGCGGAAGCCCTCCAGCAACGGCACGATCACATGCAGCATGAACGGCGTGGCGGCGTCCACGCGCAGGCGCCCGACCGGCTGCAGCCGCCGCGCGGCCATCTGTTCCTCGGCCTCGTCCACCGTGGCCAGGATCGTGCGCGCGTACTCCAGGAACGCCGCGCCTTCCTCGGTCAGCTCCAGCCGCCGCGTGGTCCGCCGCAGCAGCGTGGTCTGCAGCTTGTCTTCCAGCCGCGCCAGGGTGCGGCTGGTGGCGGAGATGGTCAGCTCCAGCGCCTCGGCCGCCGCCGTGATCGAACCACTGTCGACCACGGCCACGAAGGCCTTCAGCTCATCCAGGTTGGTTTTCATTTTTTACCTCGGCGCAAAAGCGTTTCCCGTATACACAGCTTAATCAACAAATGTAAAGCGCCCACACTTCGCCCTGTCCCGAGCCCACCGGCTCTCAACGAAGTCCCTGGAGTCCATCATGAGCCTTCCTTCCTTTGGCGTCGGCACCTTCCGCCTGACCGACCAGACCGTCATCGACTCGGTGCGCAACGCCCTTGAGGTCGGCTACCGTGCGATCGATACCGCGCAGATCTATGGCAACGAAGCCGAAGTCGGCCAGGCCATCGCCGAATCCGGCGTCCCACGCGACCAGCTGTTCCTGACCACCAAGATCTGGGTGGACAACTACGCCGCCGACAAGCTGATCCCGAGCCTGCGCGACAGCCTGGCCAAGCTGCGCACCGACTATGTCGACCTGCTGCTGATCCACTGGCCGGCGCCGGGCAATGGCGTTGAACTGCGCGAGTACATGACCGCGCTGGCCGACGCCAAGACGCTGGGCCTGACCCGCCAGATCGGTGTGTCCAACTTCAACATCGAGCTGACCCGGCAGGCCATCGAGGTGGTCGGTGCCGGCGAGATCGCCACCAACCAGATCGAACTGAGCCCCTACCTGCAGAACCCGGCACTGACCACCTTCCTGCAGGACCAGGGCATCACCGTGACCTCCTACATGACCCTGGCCTACGGCAAGGTGCTGAAGGATCCGGTGCTGGCCACCATCGCCGGCAAGCACCAGGCCACCGTGGCCCAGGTTGCGCTGGCGTGGGCGCTGCAGCGCGGTTACTCGGTCATCCCGTCCTCGACCAAGCGCGAGAACCTGGCCAGCAACCTGCTCGCCCAGGACCTGCGCCTGGATGCCGATGACATGGCCGCGATCGCCGCGCTTGACCGCAACGGCCGCGACGTCGATCCGCCGGGCCTGGCCCCGGCCTGGGACTGAGGCGCCAGGCCATGGGCAGTGCGATGACCCGGTTGCAGGCCGGTGGTTTCAGCATCGGCATCGAAGCACCGCTGGACAATGACTGGACGCCGCTGGGCGAACAGGCACGACGCGCCGCGCGACGCCTGCCCGGCGAACCGGACCTGCAGTGCCATGCAGAACTGGCACGCTTGGCCGACCGCCTCGGCTTCCGTGCGCTGTGGGTGCGCGACGTGCCGGTGTACGACCCGGCCTTCGGTGATGCGGCACAGGTGTTCGAGGTATTCAGTTACCTCGGCTACCTGGCTGGCATCACCAAAGACATCCTGCTGGGTACTGGTGCGGTGGTGCTGCCGATCCGCGAGCCGTTGCTGACCCTGAAGTCGGCGCGCAGCGTGCAGCGGCTCAGCGGTGACCGCCTGCTGCTGGGCGTGGCCAGTGGCGACCGCCCGGTGGAGTACCCGCTGTTCGGCCGCGATTTCGACACGCGGGGCAGCCGCTTCCGCGAGCAGATCGCATTGCTGCGCGAAGGCGCCGCCGCGCACCTGCCGCAGGGCTTGGACGTGCTGCCTGCGGTTGGCCCGGCCCTGCCGTTGTTCGTGGCCGGCCTGGCCCAGCAGCAACCGGCGTGGATCGGCCAGCACATGGATGGCTGCCTGGCCTACCCGGGCACGCCACAGGACCATGCGCAACGCGTGGCGGCCTGGCGCGCCGTGGCCGGCAACAAGCCGTATGCCAGCTTCATCCACCTGGACCTGGTGGCCGATGCCGATGCCCCGCTGCAGCGCTGGCGCTTTGGGCTGCGCGGCGGCCGCAACGCCGTGCTGGCCGAGCTGCACGCCATGCAGGCGGCCGGTGTCGACCACATCGGCCTGCAGTTCCGCCGCAACGAACGGCCGTTGGCCGAGACCTTCCACGAGATCGCCGAGTACGTGCTGCCGCACTTCCCGGCCCATGCCGACGCCACTGCGCCGCATGCCCCGCTTGCCGCCCCCGCGACGGCCTGACAGTTATCGGAGCTTTGCCATGAAGATCAAGACCCTGGCCGCGCTTGCGCTGGCCACCCTGCCGCTGTCCTTCCAGGCCACCGCCGAGGAGTGGCATCCCTCTGCCTACGGCGCCAACGACGAGATCGGCGCGGCCAACCTGCTGACCGCGGACGTGGTCAAGCACGCGGTATCGCTGGTCAGGACCGGCAAGACCTATCCGCTGGCGGTGCCGGTGGACAAGAACCTGCCCGCTTTCCGCCACCGCAGCTTCCGCCTGTACAACGTGCAGGTCGGCCAGCAGGCAGGCAAGTCGCTGGGCCCCAACAGGTTCACCTTCAACGATGAACTGGTGAACGCCTGGACCGGCGTTGGCACCCAGCTCAACGGCATCGGCCATATCGGCATCGACAACGTCTACTACAACGGCAACAAGGCTGCCGACTTCGTCACCGTGGACGGCGTGCGCAAGCTCGGCGTCGAGAAGGTGCCGCCGATGGTCACCCGCGGCGTCGTGCTGGACATGAGCGCGTACTACGGCAAGGCGATCGTGCCCGGCGGCACCGAGTTCACCGTGGCCGACATCCAGGCCGTGCTGAAGAAGCAGGGCCTGAGCCTGCGCAAGGGCGACGTGGTGCTGTTCAACACCGGCTGGCTGGAACTGGTCGGCAAGGACGACAAACAGTTCCTGGAAGTGGAACCGGGCATTGGCATGCAGGCGGCGAAGTGGCTGGCCGACCAGGGCATCGTCGCCTTCGGTGGCGACACCTGGGCCTCGGAGGTCTACCCGAACCCGAACGGTGCCGAGGAGTTCCCGATCAACCAGTACATGCTGGCCAAGCGCGGCATCTACAACCTGGAGCTGATCGACAGCCGTGCGCTGGTGCGCGACAAGGCCTGGGAATTCCTGTTCGTGCTCGGCCAGCCGCTGTACGTCGGCTCGACCCAGGTCAACATAAACCCGGTGGCGATCCGATGAACGCGGCGTCCCCCCTGCCACTGTTCGCCGGCCGCCGCTTCCGCGTCAGCTATGACGGCCTGACGGCAGACAACGCATACAGTGCCGATGGCCGCCATGTGCAGTATGCCATCGTCTCTGGCGCCTATGCCGGTGCACAGGGTGAAGCCGCCTGCGAGTGGCAGCAGATCAGCGACGGGGTCTATGCCATTTCGTGGCAGGAAGCCGATGGCGCTACGGTCGTGCATGTCGATGACTTCGCGTGCGGGCATTCGCTGGCCTGGTTCACCGCCACCGATGGCAGTTTCCATCGCATGCAGGGGCCGCTGCACGCGCTGTGATGCCGGCCAGCGGCCGGCACTACCCCCTGCGGTCGGACAGCTTCGCGTGCCGCTCCGGTAGTGCCGGCCGCTGGCCGGCAACCCCGGTCTGCTCGAACACCCCGGCCACCCAGTCGATGAACACCCGCAAGCGCGGCGACGGCGTGCGGTTGCGCGGGTAGACCAGGCTCAACGGGCTTGGGGTCGGCGGCGCGTCCGGCAACAGCTCCACCAGCTGCCCGCGCGCGATATACGGGTCCATCCGGTAGCGCGGAGCCTGGATGATGCCCAAGCCCGCCAGCGCGGCGCCGAGGAACGCATCCGCACCGGACACACGCACCCGCGCCGGCAGCGGCACGTAGCGTACCTGCCCGCCCTGCTGGAACTCCAGCGGAATCAGCTGGCCGGTGGCGCTGGAGCGATAGCCGACCATCTGGTGGCCGTCCTGCAGGGCATCGATGCTGCCCGGCGCGCCCCTGACCTGCAAATAGCTTGGCGAGGCCACCGTCACCTCGCGCAGCATCGTCAACCGGCGCGCCGCCAGATCGCTATCGGCCAGCGTCCCCACCCGCAACGCTGCATCCACGCCTTCGCGCAGCAGGTCGACATAGCGGTCGCCTTCGCTGACGTCCAGTTCGATCTCCGGGTAGCGCTGCAGGAAGTCCGGCAGCTGCGGAAACAGCAGGTGCCGGCCCAGCGTGCCGTGCACTTCAATGCGCAAGGGGCCGCGCGGCGGCGCGTCACGGAAGGCGGCCTCGGCATCGTCCATGTCGGCGATCAGGCGCAGGCAACGGCCATAGAAGGCCTCGCCTTCCAACGTCGGCACCACCAGCCGCGTGGTCCTGTGCAGCAGGCGCACGCCCAGCCGCTGTTCCAGCGCCTTGATCGCGTCGGTCACCGTGGCCCGCGGCAGGCCGAGGTCCTCGGAGGCCCGGGTGAAGCTACGGCGCTCGACGATACGGACGAAGGCGCGCATGGCCGTAAAGCGGTCCATTGTTCGGCTATCCGGATAATGTAGGCGGATTATGCAGGATTATCCGAACGTGCGATGGCGCGAACATAGCCCTGCGCCGCTCCGGCGCGCCCCGTGGAAGCCACCATGACCCTCTCCCCCGCCCGCTCTGTCGCTCTGGTCACCGGCGGCTCCCGTGGCATCGGCGCGGCCATCTCCCGCCGCCTGGCCGCCGATGGCCACGCGGTCGCGATCAACTATGCGGGCCGCTGCGACGACGCCGAAGCCTTGGCGGCCGAACTCAACGCAGCCGGCGCGCAGGCCATCGCGCTGCAGGCCGACGTGGCCGATCCGCAGGCGGTCTACCAGCTGTTCAACGCCATCGAGGCCCGTTTCGGCGGCATCGACGTGGTGGTCAACAGCGCCGGCGTGCTGCAGCTGGCGCCGCTCGCCGACACCGACGACGCCCTGTTCGATCGGGTGATTGGCATCAACCTCAAGGGCGCCTTCAACGTGCTGCGCGAAAGCGCGCGACGGGTGCGCGACGGCGGGCGCATCGTCACGCTGTCCACCAGCGTGGTCGGGACCCGGCTGGAGAACTACAGCGTGTATGCGGCCAGCAAGTCGGCGGTGGAGACCATGGGCGCGATCCTCAGCAAGGAGCTGCGCGGGCGCAACATCACCGTGAACGCCGTGGCGCCGGGCCCGACCGCCACCGATCTGTTCCTGGATGGGAAATCGCCGGAGCTGATCGAGCGGTTGGCGAAGATGAACCCCCTGGAGCGGCTGGGTACGCCGGAGGACATCGCCGGTGCGGTGGGGTTCCTGGCCGGTGCCGATGGCGGGTGGGTCAACGGCCAGGTCCTGCGCGCCAACGGCGGGATGGTGTAGTCCGCACAGGTGGCATCCACGCATGGCGCGACGCCCTTGTAGAGCCGAGCCCATGCTCGGCTGCTCTTCGCGCAAAGGCCAGAAGCAGCCGAGCATGGGCTCGGCTCTACAGGTAGGTCAGGCGATGCGCGCCTCGCGGCGGCGGTGCACCCAGTAGTACAACGTGGGCAGTACCAGCAGGGTCAGCAGCATCGCCGACAGCAGGCCGCCGATCACCACCACCGCCAGCGGCTTCTGGGTCTCGGCACCGATCGCATGCGAGGTGGCCATCGGCAGCAGGCCGAACATCGCCAGCAGTGCGGTCATCAGCACCGTGCGCAGGCGCTGCAGCGAGCCCTGTACCACCGACTGCAGCAGGTCCATGCCCTGCTCGCGCAGCTGCGCGAAGCGGCTGAGCATCACCACCCCGTTCAGCACCGCCTGCCCGAACAATGCAATGAAGCCGATCGCCGCCGACACCGACAGTGGAATCCCAGTCAACCACAGGGCGAGGATGCCGCCGATCATCGCCAGTGGCACGTTGGCCAGGATCAGTGCGGCGCTGCTGACGTCCTTGAAGGCATCGAACAGCAGTACGAAGATGATCAGCACCGACAGCGGGATCACCCATCCCAGACGCTTCATCGCACGTTGCTGGTTCTCGAACTCGCCGGACCACTCCAGCCGGTAGCCTTCCGGCAGCTGCACGCTGGCCTCCACGCGCTTGCGCATGTCGGCCACCACACTGCCCATGTCACGCCCGGCGATGAAGATGCTCACCGCCTTTACCCGCTGTGCGTTCTCGCGCGAGATGTTGATCGCGCCGCTGGCCATGCGGAAGTCGGCCACGTCGGCCAGCGTCACGGTGTGGCCATCGCCGATGCCCACCGGCACCGTGCGCAGCCGCTGCAGGTCGCGGTCGGCGTCGTCCAGGCGCAGCGTGATCGGGAACCTGCGGTCGCCCTCCCACAGTTCACCGACCTGGCGCCCGCCCAGTGCGGTCTCGATCACTTCGTCGACGTCGCGTACGTTCAGGCCATAGCGCGCGGCGCGGTCGCGGTCGATCTCGATCTGCAGCTGCGGCAATGACCCGTCGCGGTCGATGAAGGCGCTCTCCACGCCCTCCACGCCGCGTACCTGGCCGAGGATCGCCTGCGCCTGCTGGTTCAACACGTCCAGATCCGAGCCGCTGACCTTGATCACCACCTGGCCCTTGATCTGCGAGATGCTCTCCAGGATGTTGTCGCGCACCGGCTGCGAAATCGAGAACTCGGGGCCCGGAATGCGCTGCTCCAGCGTGCGCTGCAGGTCGCTCACCAGCTGTCGCTTGTCCACGCCTTTCGGCCATTCCTTCTCCGGCTTCAACGCCACCAGCGCCTCGATCTGGTTGGCGCCCTTGGCATCGGAGCCGTCTTCCGGGCGTCCCAGCTTGGCCACCACCGTCGATACCTGCGGGAACGTGCCGACCAGTTCGCGGATGCGCCGCGACTGCTGCTGCGCTTCGGCCAGGCTGGTGCTGGGGTCTAGCGTGGCGGTCAGCCAGATCGAGCCTTCGTCCAGCTCGGGCAGGAACTCCGATCCCAGGCGGGTGCCCAGCGCCAGCGTGCCCACCAGCAGCGCGACTGCGGTCAGTACCACCGCACGCGGGCGGGCCAGTGCGCGCTCCAGGACCGGCCGGTACCAGCCGGTCAGGCGGTCCATCAGCGGATTGCCGTCGCGCATGCGGTCGCGCCGCAGCCACCAGTAGCAGAACAACGGCACCACGGCCAGCGCCAGGATCAGCGCGCCGATCAATGCCGAGGTCACCGAGTACGCCATCGGCGCGAACATGCGGCCTTCCTGGCGCTGCAGGGTGAAGATCGGGATATGCGCCGCGATGATGATCAGCATCGAGAAGAACGTCGGCCGGCCCACTTCCGATGCAGCTGAAAGAACGGTCGAGAACCGTGTCTTACGATCGGCCGCAGGGGGCAGCTTCGACAATCGCGAGACGATGTGCTCGGTCACGATCACCGCGCCATCGATGATGATGCCGAAGTCCATCGCACCCAGCGACAGCAGGTTGGCCGGCACACCCCACAGATGCAGGCCGAGGAAGGTCGACAGCAGGGCCAGCGGCATCATCGCAGCAACGATCAGCGCGGCCCGGGCGTTGTACAGGAACAGCCACAGCACCAGGAACACCAGCACCGCGCCTTCCAGCAGGTTGCGGAAGACCGTCTTCAGCGTGGTCGTGACCAGCCACGAGCGGTCGTAGAACGGCTCGATGCTGACGCCGGCCGGCAACTGGTTGGCCTCGATCTCCGCGATGCGCGCATGCAGGGCGTCGAGCACGTCGGACGGGTTCTCGCCCTTGCGCATCAGCACCATGCCGAACACTGCATCGTCGTTGTCGTCCTGGCCGACCAGGCCCTGGCGCGGCAGGCCGGTGTCGGCGATGCCGGCCAGGTCGCGCACCAGGATAGGCGTGCCCCCGCGCTGCGCCACCACCACATTGCCAATGTCCGCCGGCGAACGCATCAGGCCCACGCCACGGATCAGGAACTGCTGCTGCCCACGCTCCACGTAGCCGCCGCCCGCATTCGAGCTGCCCTTCTCCAGCGCCTCGGCGAACTCACCGAGGCTGATGCCACGGTCACGCAGCTTGTCCAGGTCCGGCTTGACCTGGAAGGTGCGCGCGAAGCCACCGAAGCTGATCACATCGGCCACGCCCGGCACGGTGCGCAGGCTGCGTTCCATTGTCCATTCCTGCACGGTGCGCAGCTGGGTCGGCGTCATGTGCGGGCCTTTCAGCACATAGCGGTAGATCTCACCTACCGCCGAGCTCATCGCCTCCAGTTCCGGCGTTACCCCTTCCGGCAGTTCCACGCCCTGCAGGCGTTCCAGCACCTGCTGGCGCGCGAAGTAGTCATCGGCCTTGTCGTCGAAGGTCAGGATGATCATCGACAGGCCGAACTGCGTATGCGAGAACGCCCGCACCGAATGCGGGATGCCGGACAGCGCCACTTCCAGTGGCATCGTCACCTCGCGCTCGACCTCTTCGGCGGCACGGCCCGGGTGCAGCGACACCACGGTCACCTGGGTGTCGGATACATCCGGGAAGGCTTCCACCGGCAGTACGCGGAACGCGGCAATGCCAGCACCCATGAACAGCAGCAGTGCCAGCATCACCATCAATGGCTGGCGCAGGCAGTAGGCAATCAGGCGATCGATCATGGGGCGGCGTGCCCCGTGCCGGTGCTGGCGGCGGCCGGTGCGCTGTCCGCCAGCTGCTGCAGCAGCAGGCCGCCTTCTACCACCACCCTGGCGCCTGCGGCCAGGCCCTCACGCACCCACAGCCGGCCATCGCCCAGCTCCTCGGCATGCACGGCGCGGCGCACGAAGCGGCCCTTGCCCTCCTCCACGAACACCACCTGCTTGCCGTCGATCAACAACACGGCCGCATCGGGCAGCGAGACACCGCCCTCGGCCGGCAACGCCACCTGGGCGCGCACGTACTGCCCCGCCTTGAAACCGCGTGCGCGGTTGTCCAGCTCGGCGCGCGCCTGCACCACGCGGCGTTCGCTGTCGACGAAGTCATCAACGTGCTGCAGGGTCGCCTGCAGCGGCTGTCCATCGGCCCCGGGCACGCTCACCTGCATGCCCGCCTTCAAACGTCCGGCCAGGCCCTCCGGTACATCCAGCTGCAACCACAGGCGGTCCGGATCGCCAATCACCGCCAATGGCCGTTCGCTGTCGGGGCTGACCGCCATGCCAGGGCTCATCCGCCGCTCCACCAGCACGCCATCGATCGGCGCGCGCAACGGCAGGCGCTGATCGACGTGCTGGCCATTGCCATAGGCCTTGGCGAAGGCGGTCGCACGCGCGTGATCGGCCTGGCTGCCGGCGAAATTGGCCTCGGCCTCGTCCAGTTCGCGGCCCGACGCCACACCTGCCGCATGCAACTCGCGGGTGCGCTCCAGCTCCTTGCGCGCCTGCTGCAGCTGGGCACGGCCGCGCACGCCCTCCGCCTGGGCCTGGCCGAATTCGGGCGAAGTGATCCAGGCGATCACCTGGCCCGCCTTCACTTTCTGCCCCGGCTGTGCCTCGATACGCGCCACCTGCCCCGCCAACGGCGTACGCAGCGCGCTGGAGCGCGTCTCGTCCCAGACCACCCGGCCCGGCAGCTGCAGGCTGGCGCTGGCGCCGGCGGTGACCGCCTCGCTGCGTAGCACGTCCAGCTGGCGGCTACCGGCAGGAAACTGGATCTGGCCAGCACTGACCTTCGGCGCGTCCTCGGTATACGACGCCGGTTCGCGGCCGCAGCCGCCCAGCAGGGCCAGCGCCAGCAAGGCCGGCAGCACGGCCTGTCGCGCCTGCGGTCGATAAGCGACGGTGGACTTCATCGGGACTCTCCTTCAGCCACGGATGTGGCCGCTTCCCAGCGCGCCAGGGCAATGGCATGGTCGGCACGCGCTTCAATCAACGCGGCCTCGAACTCGCGCCAGCTGCGGCGCGCATCCAGCAGATCGGTCAGGCTGGCGGCGCCGCGGCGGTAGGCCAGCTCGATGCCCTGCACCGCCCTGCGTGCGGCGTCGGACTGCAGTCCTTCGTAGTCGCTGCGGCGCTGCGCGGCGGACTGCGCGCTGGCCTGCAACTGGTCCAGTTCGGCACGCGCTTCGCGCTGCAGCACCTGCAGCTCCAGCGCGGCATTGTCACGGTCGGCTTCGGCACGCTGGATCGCGCCGCGTGCACGTGACGGGCCGCCGAGCGGTATGGTCAATGACACACCCCAGGTGACGCCGCTGATGTCAGCCGGCTCGCGCTCGGCCTCCACACCCAGCTGGATGTCGCGATGGCGCTCACTGCGCGCCAGTGCCACACCGGCGTCGGCCGCGGCCAGGCGCGAACGTGCCGCGCGCAGATCGGCACGCTGCTGTGGGTCGAACGCACGCGTATCGACCCTGCCCGCGGGGTCTGGCCACGGATCATCGGAGCTGAGGTCATGGCTGTCGTCGCGGCCGAGCAGCAGCCCCAGCGCATGCCGTGCATCGCGCAGATCCAGGGCCGCCTCGCGCGCCGCATCGGCCACCGCCAGGTCGTCCACTGCCAGCCGCGCGCGATCCACCGGCGCCATCGCCCCGGTGGCCACCTGCTTGTCCGCCGCCGCCATCTGTTCGGCCGAACTCTGGCGGTTGGCCTCGGCAATCTGCGCCCGCTCCTGGGCGCCCTTCAGGCCGAAATAGGTTTCATGCAGCGCCACCTGCTGGCGGCGCCGCGCATCGAGCATCTCCAGCCCCGCAACTTCCAGCAGTGCATCGGCCTGGCGGATACGCAACGCACGCTTGCCACCGCGCTCCCAGGTCCAGCCCAGGCCCAGCGTGCTGTCCACCCGCTTGTCCTGCCAGCGTCCGGAGCCGATGCCATGCTTGGGGCTGATCTTGCTGGTGCCGATCGACAACTCGGTGGCCGGGCGCAACGCCGCCGTCTGCACATCGCCCTGCACGCCGCGCAGCGCCAGTGCCGCCGCACGCAGGTCCGGGTTGTGTGCTTCCATGGCGCGCTGCGCTTCCTGCAGGGACAGCGCCGAAGCGGTGGGCGCGCACAGAAGAGTGGCCAGCACGGCCGCAAAACGAGGGGAGAAATTCATGCACGTCACGGTAAGGTGATGCACTTGCGCCAAACTTGCCCCAACCTTGCACGAAGCTTGCAATGCGAATCCTGCTGATCGAAGACGACGCCGCGCTGGCCGATGGACTGATCCGCGCCCTGCAGGGCGCCGGCCATCTGTGCGACCACCTCTCGCGTGGGCTGCACGCGCCGGCGGCACTGGCCAGCGCACCGTATGACGTGATGGTGCTGGACCTTTCATTGCCTGACGTCGATGGCCTGGACCTGCTCTCACGCCTGCGCAACGACGGCGTCACCCTGCCGGTGCTGATCCTGACCGCACGCGATGGTGTGGAGGACCGCATCCTCGGCCTCGACCGCGGTGGCGACGACTACCTGGCCAAGCCCTTCGCCCTGGGAGAACTGGAGGCGCGCCTGCGTGCGCTGTCGCGCCGCCGCAGCGATGCACCGGCGCAGAAGCGGCTGGGCCGGTTGTGCTTCGACAGCGTCCGCAATGAAGTGCAGGTGGACGGTCAGCGCATCGAGCTGACCGCGCGCGAGCTGTCGCTGGTCGAGGCACTGATGCAGCATCCCGGCCGCACGGTTACCAAGCAGCGCCTGTTCGACGCGCTGTACAGCTGGGACCACGAGGCCAACCTGTCGGTGATCGAAGTGCATGTCAGCCGCCTGCGCCGCAAACTGGAACAGACCCACGCCGGCGTCGGCATCCGCATGCTGCGTGGGCTTGGATACCGGTTGGAGGCCGTGGGTGACTGAGCGCGTGCACAGCCTGCGTGGCCTGCTGCTGAGACGCCTGTGGCTGCCACTGCTGGTACTGCTGTTGTGCAGCGCAGTGGGTTCATTCGCCTTGGCGCGCTTCTACGCCGGCCAGGTCTACGACCGCTGGCTGCTGGATTCGGCGATGTCGTTGTCCGAGCTGGTGACGGTGCAGGACGGCCGCGCGTCCATCGAGATCACCCCGGCGGTGTCGCGCATGTTCACCTGGGACACCGCCGACGAAGTGCATGGCGAGGTGGTCGACGCCGCGGGTGGGCGCCTGTATGGCGACCTGCCCGAGGCATTGCCACGCCCGTCGATGTCCGCCGGCAGCGACGACCCGGTCTACTATGATGCGCGGCTGCGTGGGCAGGCCGTGCGCATGGTCGAAGTGGTGGTCAGCGCCGGACCGGGTCATGACATCCGGCTGCGCGTGGCCGAGACACTGCGCAAGCGGCACCGGCTGGAGCGCAAGCTGCTGCTGACCAGCGTTCCGTTCCAGGCTGCGATCCTGGCACTGGCGGCATGGCTGGCCTGGTCCGGTACAGGCGCTGCCGCACGCCATGCCAACCTGGTTGCGCGGAAGCTGGCCAGCCCGCGGCCGGATCCATTGGCGCCGCTGGATCCGGCGCAGGAAGCTCCGCGCGAACTGTGGCCGGCAGTGGAGGCCTACAACGCGCTGCTGCAGCGCCTGGACGCGATGCAGGATGCACAGCGGCGCTTCGTCAGCAATGCCGCGCACCAGCTGCGCACGCCGCTGGCAGCGATGCAGGTGGAGCTTGAGAGTTCATTGCGCCAGCACGATCCGCACGCCCAGCAACTGGCGCTGTCCGGCACGCTGGCCGGGCTGGCGCGGCTGCAGCACCTGGTCAACCAGCTGCTGATGCTCAGCCGATCGGAAGATCCACAGGGCAGCGCACTGCCGCTGCAGCCGCTGGATCTGGCCGCGTTGGCACGGGGCGTGGTCGAGCGCTACGCCGACCGTGCATTGGCGGCGGGCGTGGACCTGGGTTACGACGGACCCGACGATGGCGTGCAGGTACAAGGCGATCCGCAGCTGTTGCGCGAGGCACTGGGCAACCTGCTGGACAACGCGCTGCGCTACGGCGCCGTGCCCGGCGTGATCACCCTGGGACTACAGCGGGATGCCGAGGGCGTGCAGGTGTGGGTGGACGATGACGGTACAGGCATCGCCGAAGCCGAACGCGCGCGCGTCACGGAACGCTTCTACCGGGCGAGCAGCGAGGGCGACGGCTGCGGGCTGGGGCTGGCGATCGTGGCCGAGATCGCGCAGCGGCATGGCGCGACCTTGATGATTGATACCGCCCCGATCGGCGGTGCGCGGGTGGGGTTGCGGTTCCGATGAGCGCTGTTGAACCGCCCTTGTAGAGCCGAGCCCATGCTCGGCTGCTCCTGGCACGATGCCTGGGCCGAGCATGGGCTCGGCTCTACAGGTTCCTGGTCACCCGTGAAGCGTGCCGACCAAGGTCGGCACCTACCGAGTGCGCGTCATCGGCTCATCGAATAGGGCGCCTGCGCGCCCTGCCCCGGCCAATCCTTGTTCGGCTCGGCCTGCATGGTGAAACGCAGCTCGCCACCTGCCAGGATCTCGTCATGGCGCAGGAAGGTGCGCTGCAGCGGCTTGCCGTTGAGGCTCACGTTGCCGACGTAGGTGTGCCTGTCATCCAGCCCATCGGCCACGATGGTGAACGCCTTGCCGTTCGGCAGGCGCATCGCGGTCTTCGGCAGGAACGGGCGGCCGAGGATGTACTCGCCCGAGCCCGGGGCCACCGGATAGAAGCCCAAGGCGGTGAACACGTACCACGCCGACATCTGGCCGACATCATCGTTGCCGGCCAGCCCATCGGGGCGGTCGGCATACTGGGTGTCCATGATCTGCTTCAACCGCGCCTGGGTGCGCCACGGCTGGCCAGCGTACGAATACAGGTAGGCCACGTGGTGGCTGGGCTCGTTGCCGTGCGCATACCAGCCGATCAGGCCGGTGATGTCTTCCATGTGCTCGAAGATCGATGGATCCACCTTGGCGTTGAACACCTCGTCCAGGCGCGCGAGCAGCTTGTCGCTGCCCCCGTGCGCCGCCGCCAGGCCGGCGACGTCCTGCGGCACGTACCACGAGTACTGCCAGGCGTTGCCCTCGGTGTAGTCGGTGCCATAGCCGCTGGCGCTGGGGTCGAACGGCGTACGGAAGCTCCCATCGCGCTTGCGCGCGCGCATGAAGCCGGTGTCCTTGTCGAACGCATTGCGCCAGTTGGCCGCGCGCTTGTCGAAGGTCGCCGCGACATCGGCCTTGCCCATCGCCTGCGCCATGCGTGCGATGGTCCAGTCATCAAAGGCGTACTCCAGCGTCTTGCTGGCCGCTTCGCCTTCCTCGTCGATCGGCACATATCCCAGCTCACGGTACTGCGCGATGCCATCGTACGGGCCGTAGTTGGCAGTCTCGACCATCGCCTTCAATGCCTTGTCGGCGTCGAAGCCACGAATGCCCTTCACGTAGGCGTCGGCGATCACCGGCACGGCGTGGTACCCGATCATGCACCAGTCTTCCAGGCCATGGAACGACCACACCGGCAGCATGCCGTAGGGGCTGTGCTCGTGGTGGGCCAGCATCGAATTGACGAAGTCGCTGTTGCGTTTCTCCGGCTGCACCAGCGTCAGCAACGGATGCAGCGCGCGGTAGGTGTCCCACAGCGAGAACGTCGAGTAGTTCGTGAAGCCATCCGCCTTGTGCACCGCATTGTCCGGCCCGCGGTACTGGCCATCGGCATCCATGAACAGCGTCGGCCCCAGCAGGGTGTGGTACAGCGCGGTATAGGCACTGCGGCGGGCGTGCTCGGGCGCATCGATATCGAGCACCGACAGCGCCTGCGTCCATTCCTGTTTCGCCTGCGCACGCACGCGATCGAAATCAAAGTCGGCCACTTCCGCGTCGAGGTTGGCAATGGCGCCGGCTTCGCTGACCGGCGAGATCGCGACCTTGACCACCAGCGGTGCATCCAGCTTGCCGAATGCGAAGGTACCGACCAGCTGGCGGCCCTCGACCTGTGCGCGCTGCGCTGGATCCTTCTCGCCCGGCGGCGGGAAGCCCTTGTAGACGATGTCCTGCTCGGTGTTGTGCAGCTCATGCCCGGAAAGCGGCCGCGAGAAACGCATCGCGAAGTACAGCTGGCGACCCGGCGCCCAGCCGCGCGTCTCCCGGAAGCCGGTCACGGTACCATCGGCGCGAACCCGCACCCGCGACCACAGCACCTTGCCCGGGTAGTCGTACATGCTGGTGCGCATGTCCAGCAGCACCTTGGCGTCGGCGCCCCTGGGGAAGGCGTAGCGATGCACGCCCACGCGCGCACTGGTGGTCAGCTCGGCGCGCACCTTGTAGTCGTCCAGGGTGACGGCGTAGTAGCCCGGCTCGGCCTTCTCATCGTCATGGCGGAAGCGAGAGGCATAGCCGCTGCCCGGCTTCTCAGGATCGCCACGCTCCAGGCCGGGACTGCCGGTGAACGGCATCAGCAGGATGTCGCCCAGATCGGAATGGCCAGTGCCGGAAAAATGCGTGTGCGAGAAGCCGACGATGCTGCTGTCGTCGTAGCGGTAGCCGGCTGCCCAGCCATAGGCCTTTTCGCGTGGCTGGATGCGTGTGTCCGGGCTGAGCTGGACCATGCCGAACGGCACCGTGGCACCCGGGTACGTGTGGCCTTCACCACCCGTACCAATGAACGGGTCGACCGAGGCATAGGCCTTGTCGGCGGCGGTTCTGGCAGGCGCGGCCGACGCCAGGCCGGAAGCGAGCATCGCCGTGGCGGCGACAGCGATCAGGAGACGACGGTCCAGCGTGGGCATCGGCATTTGGATCGATTCAGGCGATAGCCGGATCCTAGCACCCGGCCTGTCACGCCGCATGCTGCAGTGCGACTGCCCGGTGGCCCGCACCGGGTTCACTCTTCAACCGGGAAGTGCGCTCTGCAACGACATGAGATCCGCGCTGTCCAACGGCCTTACCACCCGCGCGATCTCCTCTCCATCGCGCAGCAGCACCACCGTCGGCCACAGCTTCACCTTGAACGCTCGCCCCAATGGCCTTCCCTTGCCATCCTCGATCTTCCAATGCGGCAGATCGTTCGCTTCGACAAAGGCCTGCAACGCGGGCTGCGCGGCCTGGCAATGACCACACCAGGGCGCACCGAACTCCAGCACCTGCCAGCCAGGCTGCGCCGCCACCTCCGCAGAGGTGGGCTCGTTCGCAAGGTGATCACGCATGAACGGCATGAGCGCTACGCCGCCAGTGCCTTCTGGATGTCTTCCAGCGGCGCGTTGGTCAGATCCTTGGCAATATCCCCGAGCAATCGCGCCTGGACCTCTTTATGCAGCAGCGGACGAATGCGACCCAGCGTGGTCGGGTCGGCGATCAACACCAGGTGCGCATAGCGGTTCTTCAAGGCATCTTCGTTGAGCTGTTCGGCCACCTGCTTGGCGAACGTGGCCTCATTGAGCTGCGAGACCGACATGTCCTTCGGCACGGCACCCGCAGGCCCCTGCCCGGATACACCCTGCTCGCTGATGTCCTGCAGGCGCAGTTCGCCTTCCTGCTTCAGGGTCAACTGGTGGTTGCTGCCCACGTTGGTGAACACCCGCGCCGAACCACCGTCGGCTACCACGATCAGGGTTCCCTCGGGAATCGTCCGCGCCATTGCATCCTCCATCAATCCGAAAAGTGGGTGTGCGCTCCACCTTATGCACGCCGATGTCACCAGAGCGGGTACAGGATGTGATCCCGTCATCGCAATCTGCAATCAGCGCTAAATTTGTCCGCCTGCCTGCCGCTATGGCCTCCATCATCGCGAGGAACCTCTGTGTACGCTGGCTCACTGTTCCACGTCTGCTTTGCCACCAGCCTGGCCATTGCCGGCTGTGCCGGTTGCATCCACCAGTTCCTGCAGGGCCAACCGTTCTTCGCCCTGGCCATCATGCTCTCGGTGCTCACCATGATCGGCGCCGCACTGGTCACGCGGAAACTGGCACTGCCGGGCGCCTTGGCGATGGCCTGCACGGTGTTCGGTTTGGTGGCGAAGTCGGCCTGAGCCTTCTGAACAGGCGAGGTGGAACACAGCGTGCAGATCAGCCTGCTTCGCTGCATGCTCACGCCAATGCCGTTATGATGAACGGATGATCGACACGACCCACTACGTGACGGGCGCACCTGTTACGTGGGAAGCACTGCCGACCGGCGCTTCGCTTGCCACGAATGCTCCCGCCCTGCATTTCCATCGCCTCGCGCTGGATCCCGGCGGATGACGCCCGCAGGCGCTCTGCCTGCACCCCTACGCTGATGTGATACCTGGCCGCTGACTGCTCGGCCGCTGTGATCCCGTTTTCGCGTCTCCGCCCCTGCGGCGGTGCTTTGCCGTGCGCGTGGCGTTGCGCCTGCACACATTCCCCGGCCCCCACGCCGCCTTCCGATGCCCCTGCGCCACTTGCGCCTGCATCGCCGTTTCCGATTTCCGGGACACACCACAGCACCCATTCCCCTATTCCATACCTACAAGGGAGCCCCTATGCAGGACACGCCCGATTCCCATGCCCACTTCGGCTGGTTCAAACGCCGCCGCCACCTGAAGGTCGATGAGATCACCGTCGTCGACAAGCCCATGCTCAAGCGCGCCGTGGGCGCCGCCGCACTTGGCAATGCCATGGAGTGGTTCGACTTCGGTGTCTACGGCTATCTGGCCGTCACCATCGGCCAGGTGTTCTTCCCGTCCAGCAACCCCACGGCACAGGTGATCGCCGCCTTCGCCACCTTCACCGTGGCATTCCTGGTGCGTCCACTCGGCGGCCTGGTGTTCGGCCCGCTCGGCGACCGTTATGGGCGCCAGAAAGTGCTGGCGTTCACCATGATCCTGATGGCGCTGGGCACGTTCTCGATCGGCTTGATTCCCTCCTACGAGCGCATCGGCATCTGGGCACCGGTGCTGTTGCTGCTGGCACGTGTGGTGCAGGGGTTCTCCACCGGCGGCGAGTACGGCGGTGCGGCCACCTTCATCGCCGAGTATTCCACCGACCGCAACCGCGGCCTGATGGGCAGCTGGCTGGAGTTCGGCACGCTGGGCGGCTACATCGCCGGCGCCGGAACCGTGACCGCGCTGCACATGCTGTTGAGCAGCGAACAGATGCTGGACTGGGGCTGGCGCATTCCATTCCTGGTGGCCGGGCCGCTGGGCCTGCTCGGCCTGTACATGCGCATGAAACTGGAGGAAACGCCGGCCTTCCGCGCCTTCGCCGAGGAAGCCGAGAAGCGCGAGCACGACCGGCCCGGGCTCGCCGCGCTGTTCCAGATACATGGCCGCCAGTTGCTGGTCTGCATGGGCCTGGTGCTGGTGTTCAACGTGACCGACTACATGCTGCTGACCTACATGCCCAGCTACCTCAGCGTCACCATGGGCTATGCCGAGAGCAAGGGCCTGCTGCTGATCATCATCGTGATGCTGGTGATGATGCCGCTGAACATTGTCGGCGGATTGTTCAGTGACAAGCTTGGCCGTCGCCCGATGATCATCGGTGCCTGCATCGCGCTGCTCGTGCTGGCCCTACCCTGCCTGCTGCTGATCGGCAGCGGCAACGACGGACTGATCTTCCTCGGCCTGATGCTGCTGGGGCTGGCGCTGGTGTGCTTCACCAGCTCGATGCCGTCCACGCTGCCGGCACTGTTCTACACCCCGGTGCGCTACAGCGCGCTGTCGATCGCGTTCAACGTGTCGGTGTCGCTGTTCGGTGGCACCACGCCACTGGTGACCGCGTGGCTGGTGGGGCGCACCGGTGATGCGCTGGTGCCGGCCTACTACCTGATGGGCGCGGCAGTGATCGGCCTGGTCACCATGCTGTTCGTGAAAGAGACCGCTGGCCTGCCGCTGCGCGGTTCACCGCCGGCGGTCGGCAGCGACAAGGAAGCCGCCGCACTGCTGAAGAGCGATGTGCCGGTGACGGTGGACCCGAGCCTGCCGCCACTACCGGAGACTGCGGAGCCTGAGCAGGTAAAGCCGGCCTGAGGCTCGCCGAAGCCGGCGTTGTACGGCCAAGCCCGCGCGCGGCTGCCTTTCGGGGGATCAGCCGAGCGTGGGCTCGGCTCTACAACGTACGCGCCCTCAATCGCGCGCAGCGTTTAACTCCATCGCACGCATCACGATGGGTTTGGCCCAGTCCGGCGTGTGCAGCAGCTCGGCCACCGAGACCGGGTACTGCAGCTGGCCGTGCGCCATCGCCAGCACCGGCAGCGGCTCGACGCAGCCGTCGGCGTCGGCGGGAGCGCTGTTGTCGTAGACATGCAGCTCGGCCAGGTGTGGCAGCAGTTCCAGCAGGTTCTCGCGCGCCGAATCGAAGCGGGCGTGGATCTTCTCCACCGGAATGTCGTGGCCGCCGGCGGCCACCCGCGCTGCAACACGGGCAATGTGCAGGTCCACCGTGGCCAGGCCACAGAACCAGATCGCGACGTGATGGTGCTCGCAGGCCTCGCGCAGCAGGCGCGGAATGGTGTTGCCGCCCAGCGTGGTCTCGAAGGCGAAGTCCGTGCCATCGGCCATGGCCTGGCGCAGGCGGCGGGTGCCTTCCTGCCAGGCCTCGGCATTGGCGTCGGGCAGCGGCCAGCCCGCCTCTACCAGGCGGCGGGTGAACGAATCAGGGTTGAACCAGCCCAGCCCTTCGGCTTCCAGCCAGGTTCCCAGCAGCGAACTCTTGCCGGCGCCGTTGACGCCGGCCAGCACCAGGATCCGCCCCATCGGTCAGAGCGGACGGCCGAGGGTGACCTTGCGGCCGCGGCGGATCGGCTGGCCCAGCAGCTTGCCCAGCCCCTCACCGCGCTGCAGGCCAGCCAGAGTCTGGTCGAATTCGCCGCGCAGGCGCAGCAGTTCTTCACTGCGCTCACCGGCATCGCTGCCGGCAGCCTTGGCCAACAGCTCCTGGTAGGTGCGGATATCCACGATCACCGCTTCGGGGTGGTTGTGGTTGGTGATGACCAGCGCCTGCTTCTCACGCACGGTACGCATCAGGCTCGGCCAGCCCCTGGTCTTCACAGACGAGGCCGGGGCCTTCTCAAGTCCAGGCAGATCCAGTGGCAGGGTCATGGCACGGCTCCAGGCAGAAGTGGATAATGGCCACTATACCCAATTTGGCCAAATTGGATATAAATGCCGTTTCACGCGCCGGAGCCGGTCTGTGGCGCATCGGTCTGCAGCAGGCTGTCACGCTCGCGCAGTGGGAAGCGGATCCAGGCATCCAGCCCCTGCGGATCGAAGTGCAGTTCACCACTGCCGGCCAGCTCATAGGGCACGCGCTGCTCGATCAGCGCACGACCCAGGCCGCGCTGGCGCGGCAGCTCCCAGTCTTCCACGGCGGCATGGCGTTCACACCAGTGCAGGCCCAGCCATGGCTGTCCGTCCTGCACCTGCAGGTGCCAGGACACGTCGATCCGGCCATCTTCATGGGTCAGCGCACCATGCCGCAGGGCGTTGGTCGCCAATTCGTGGATCGCCAGGGACAGCACTTCGGCCGCCTTCGGTGGCAGCAGCACATCCTCGCCCTGCAGGCGATAGGCGGCGGTGACCGGCGTCTGCGCTGCGATCTCCTCATCGAGCATGCCACGCAGGCAGACCCCGGCATTGGCGCCACGGGTAAGCAGGCTCTGCGTGCGCGCCAGCGACATCAATCGTCCGCACAACCGTTCAGCGTAATCATCCACACTGCTGACCGACTCACGGGTCCGCCAGGCAATGGCATGGATGGTCGACATGATGTTGCGCACCCGGTGCTGCAGTTCGGCCAGCAGTACCGATTGGCGCTCGGTGGCACGCTTGAGATCGTCGATGTCCACAGCGATGGCGAATACGCCCGTCACCTCGCCGTCTGCATCGCGCAGCGGCGCGGCGGCCACACGGGTCCAGCGCGCGCGCCCGTCGTCATGCTTGAACTGGAACTCCAGCCCGGGCACTACCGTCTCACCGCGCAAGGCCCTGGCTATGGCGAAATCCCTGGGTTCGATGCGCGAGCCGTCGGGGTGCCATCCCTGCCAGCGGTGGTGGTTGGGCAGATCCGTGGACGGCACCTTGCCGGTGGGAAGGTAGGTGCGCATCTGGTCGTTGGAGAGCTGCAGGCACCCCTCGGCATCGACGATGCAGACGCCCACCGGCAGTACCTTGAAGGCCAATGCCAGGCGGCGGTCCGCCTCCCGCCGCTTCTGCTCTTCGCGTTCGCGGGCCGACTGGGCCACATGCGCCGCCGTCGTCTCGAACATGGTGACCAGCACGCCGCTGACGCGCCCCTCTTCGCCACGGATGGGGCTGTAGGTAATGGTGAACCACACATCCTCCAACCGCCCGCGGCGCGCGAGGGGATAGAGTTTGTCCTCGTAAGTGATGGTTTCGCCCTGCCAGACGCGCTGGTAGATCGGCCCGTTGATATGCCACACCTCGGGCCAGCATTCACGGGTCGGCTGGCCGAGTCCGCCGGGATGCTTGTCGGCCAGGATCTCGGCATAGCCATCGTTGTAGAGCTGCACCAGCTGCTCGCCCCACAGCACGATCATCGGGAAACCATGCGCCAGCATCAGGTCGACGGTGGCGCGCAGGTGTGGCGGCCACCGCTCATACGCTCCCAGCGGCGTGGATGACCAGTCATGGCGGGCGATCCGCGCAGCCATGCCATCGTGGCGCCCGTGCGGGTGCGCTGCAGGTGGCATGCCGCCACACAGCTCGGTGGCGCGGATGCCTTCAGGACGGCGCGACATGCCGCGCGATCAGGCGATGCCCGCAGAGACCTGCGGCGTCGCCACCAGCCCGGCCAGCTGCTGCACCAGGGCTTCAATGTGATACGGCTTGGTACAGCGCGGCGCGCTGGCGAAGCGGCTTGGCAGGTTGTCGTCGTAGCCGGAGGTCAGCAGGAACGGGGTGCCGGCCTCGGCCAGCCGGTCGGCCAACGGATAGACCTGTTCGCCGCCCAGATTGATGTCCAGCAGCGCCACATCGATGGGATGGGTATCGACCAGCTGCCCCAACGCCTGCAGGTCACCGGCAGGCCCCACCACCTGTGCGCCTTTCAGCTCCAGATAGTCGACCAGGAACATCGCGATGGCGAATTCATCCTCCGCCACCAGTACACGCAGCCCTTTCAGGCCCTCTGGTTTGTTGCCCGCTTCCAGCACGACCGGCGCTCCTCGACACACGCGGCCCACCTCTGCCGCAACGCCCGCAGGATGCGCGAACCGGGCTACAAGAGCGCGTGATGATGGATGAAGGTCGCGGCCACGGCGCGTTCACCGCGGCATTGCAACGCCGCGTTCAGAAGGCCCGTTCCCACTTCAGGCTGAGCAGGCTGCGGTCGTGGCTGTACAGCCAGCCGACGTTGCTGTCGATGCGCGCGTAGCGCAGGCTCAGGCTGGGTACCAGCCCGGCCACGGCCAAGCGCTCGCTGCGCACGATGGCGATCAGGTTCTGTTCGTCGTCCTGCCTGCGCGCCTCCAGCAACGGACTCCAGGTGTCGTAGTCGCGCTGGCGCAGCGACACGAATACGGTGGCCGTGGTGCCACTCCACTGCCGCGCCGCGCCCAGCCGCAGGCCGCGCTGGCGGTAGCCGTTGGCCGGGTCGGCTGCGCTGCTGTCGGTGACATCCAGCCCGGCGAAGACCGTCCAGCGTGGATTGAGCGCGCGGAACCAGGTGGCGTACAGCGATGCCAGCTCGCCGTCGTAGTTGCTGGCAAGGCCCTGCTGGCGATAGCGCTGGCGCTTCCAGTCAGCCTCCAGCTTGAGCAGGCTGCGTGCATCCAGGGCGTACTGCCATTCCGCGTGCACGCCGCTGCCGCCCTGCAGCGCATGGTTGCCCAGGCCCTGGTAGTCATAGCTGGGGGCGAGCATCACGGTCTGCCGTGCACTACGCCAGCTGTAACCCGCCTGCACGTTGGCATTGAGTTCGTTGTACGCACTGTGCCCGCGCCATGCCTGGCCGAAGGCGAGACCGCGCACGTACAGCCCATGATGCCCGCCGAGCACCCAGCGCCGTTCCAGGCTGGCGTCGTAGTCGAGGCCCGCCGCGCGCTGGGCGTCCGGCAGTTTCCGTTCGATGATGCAGGCGTCGCCCACGCCGAACAGGCAGGTGCGACTGGCCGAACTGCGGTTGATGTTGTCACTCCATGCCGGGCCGGCGGACAACGCGCCTTTCCAACGCTGGCGCGCCTGCAGGGCACTCAGGTAACCGTCCACGCGCGCGCGGACGCCGGCCGTGGCCGGATCATCGGCATTGATGCCTGCAGCGATGGCTGTGAACAGCGCGGCCGCATCGCGATCGCGCTGGTCTTCCGCATAGACACGTGCCAGCTCGAGGCGGGCCGGCAGGAAATCCGGCTGCGCCGCCAGCAGCGCTTCGTACTCCATCGCCGCGCGACGATGGTTGCCGGCCACCCGTGCCAGCGCTCCCTGCGCATGGTGGCGCAGCAGGGGGTCATGCCCAGGCAGTTCGATGTACTCGTCGAGAAACGCAGCGGCGGCCTGCCATTGCTGATGCTGCAGAGACAGGTAGAGAGCCTGGCCCAGATCATCGACGGTGCGCTCCACGCGCAGCGTCTGGCCGTCGATGGTGATGGTTGGCCGCTCCGACTCGGCCTGCTGCAGGCGCTGCTGGTCCTGCTGCTGGTGGCGCAGCTCAGTGCCCTGTTCAAGCACACGACGAAGATCGTCCTGCTGGGCGCGCACCTCGGTGGCAGCCAACAGCAGTACGACAAGGAAGATGGAATGGCGCATGGTCGATCCGTGGTGGTGCATGCAGCGGGCCGAAGCAGGGACTGGCGGATCGCGGCTTGTCCCTGCCCTGCCCCGTCAGGGGCGTGGCGATCAGTTCTTGCTGCCGCCGAAGGCGGTGTCGTACTGGCTGTTGCCGCTGAAGGTGGCGATACCGGCCAGGGTGGCCGCGTTGGCGCCGAAGAACTGGCCCTGGGTGGTGCCGGCAACGCTGCCGTTGGCGGTGGCGGTGCCGGCGAACGAGGCGTTGGCGCTGTTGATGTTGGCGTTGACGTTGATCGACAGGCCGCCACCGCTCAGGCCACCGAGCAGGGTGCCATTGCCGAAGTTGGCGCGGAACGTACCCGACAGCAGGTTGCTGCCATTGAACTTGTTCAGGCCTGCCACGCTGTAGGTGGCCACGCCGGCCGGCAGCGTGGTGCCGGCACGGTCACCGACGAAATAGACCTGGCGGTTGTTGAAGCCACCAGCGGCGCCATCCTTGGACCACTCGCCGAACCACACATCGCCGCTGCCGACCTTGACGAAGTTGAAGTGGCCCATGCCGGAATGGCTGCCCGGGGTACCGGTGATCGGCATGGCCAGTGTGCGTACGGTGACACCATTGACGGTGGTCGGGGCCGAGTAGGCCGCCAGGCCCTGGAAATCGACCGGCTTGGCATTGGACACGGTGCCAACGCCGATACCGGCCTTGCCGGCCGAGTGCGGGCCGCCGTTGACTTCCGACGCACCCACCTTGACGTACAACTGCGCATCGGTCGCCGGGCTGGCAGCGCCGACGATGTCGGCCGCCTGCGCAGTGCCGGCCAGGGCCAGTGCAGCGGCGACGGCCAACAGGGAACGGTTGATCATTTTCATGGTATTGCTCCTTGGGTTGAGGGAACTACGGGTACAACACAAAAAGGAACGGCGGCGGATCAGTTGCGCTGACCGCCGAAGGACGTATCGAACTGGCTGTTGCCGGCAAAGGTTGCGATGCCGGTCACCGCACTGGCACCGGCGCCGAAGAACTGGCCGCTGCTGGTACCGATGATCGAACCATTGGCGATGGCCGAACCGCTGAACGCACCGGTGGCGCGATCCAGCGTGCCGCTCGCGGCGAGCCTGTATCCGGTCCCGACCAGGCCGGCGGTGACGGTGCCGGTATCGAAATTCGCCCGCAGTGCGCCTTCCAGCACGCCGCTGCCATCAAAGCGGTTGATGCCAGCCAAGGTGTAGGTCACGATGCCTGCTGGCAGCGAAGTACCGGCACGGTCACCGACGAAGAACACCTGGCGGTGATTGAAGCCCGCCTGCGCGCCGCTGGATGACCATTCACCGAACCAGACATCTGCATTACCCACCTGCACGAAGCTGAAGTGGCCCACGCCAGCGGTGGCGAACGGCAGGCCTGCGTCCGGGTCCAGCGTGCGGACCGTGGTTGCGCCACGCACCACCGTGGTGGCGTAGGGCACAAGGCCGGCGACGTCCACTCGCGCCGCGTTGGCATACGGCCCCAACGAAATGCCTGCGCGACCGGAACGGTGCGGACCGGCATTGAGTGTCGATTCGCCTGCGTTGATGTAATGGACGCCGTCCTGGGCCGGGCTCTGCCCGCCAGCGATGTCGGCAGCCATGACCGGCATGGAAGCCAGCAGGCCGATCGAAAGTACAAGGGTGCGGGGCTGTTTCACGGTTAATTCTCCCTGTCGAATGCGGACTCAGAAGCGTGCGGTGATGCCAAGCTTGATCGTGCGGCCCGGTGCTGGAAGCGTTGAGCGTGTTGCCGGGTCGACGTAATAGCGGTTGCCGAGATTGCTGCCGACCAGCTCGACGCTGGCGTGCTGGTTGAAACGCCAGCGGGCGTAGGCATCCACCGTGGTGATGTTTCCCCAGGTGAAGGGCACGTTCTGCCAGAGCAGGCTGCTGCCCCCGGCGATCAGGCGGTCGCGGTAGGCCTGCAGGTCCGGATTGTCGTGCCGCTGGTAGTGCACGATGCGGCTGCCCAGCTCCAGGCGCTCATCGAACAGACGGGTGCCGAGTGACCAGTTCACCGACAGCTTCGGCGTGGCCTGGGTCAGCAGATAGCCGCTGACGAAGCCATCCTGGACGCAGTTGGGCACCCGCCCCTGGTCCGCATCCAGCCATACCGCCGAGCTTTCGTCGCAGACTTCGTTTTCAAGGATGCGGCTGATGCCCAGATCGGTGAAGAAGCGCCGGTTGTCGAAGCGCGCCTGCAGCTCGATGCCGCGGATGGTCTGCTTGTCGATGTTGTCGAACATGAAGTACGCATCACGCTCGATGACATTGCGGGTCTTGTGCACGTAATAGGCCAGCTTGACGTCGGCATCGGCGGTGTTGCCGAACAGCCCGGAAAGGTTGTGCACGTACCCCAGCTCGTAGTTGTAGGCATGCTCCGGCTTGAGTGGATACAGCGGATTGAGGCTGCTGGAGAACGCAATGGTGCTTTCGAACATGCTGGGGAAGCGCACCGCCTCGCTGTAGCGCAGATAGGCACGAGCGGCCGGCGAGAAACGCACCGTCGCCGAGAACGTCGGCAACCAGGCGTGATCGCGGTGCCGTTCGTTGCGCCCGGCCACCGACTGCATCGCCCCGCCCCCGATCCTGCAGCGGATGTCGGTGCCGAGGACCATCGGCAGCAGCCCGGGGATGGCGGCGACCTGGCCGTTGATGCAGGGATTGGTGGCTCGGCTGTAGTTGCCGTTTGCATCGGGCAACCAGGGAATGCCGTGCTGGACCTCCCTGGGTGTCTCGTACTTGCGCAGCAGGTCGGCCAGCGACTGATCGACGATCCAGCCCATGCCGATGCTGTCCCAGAATTCCCGCTCACTCTCGAGTGCGTCGATCTCGCCCTGCAGGCTGTCCGGCCGCGGCGGCAGTTCATTCACCCGGTACTGCGCTTCGCGCGGCACGATCGAGGTCGTCTGCAGTTCCGGGTGGGCCTGCAGGAAGTCGTCGAACGCCCAGTAACGGCTGTAACGCACGCCGGCATTGAGGGTCAGGAAGTCGACCGGACGCCATTCCAGCGTGAGGTAGCCCTCGCCCTCCTGGCGACGGCCGGCACGCGGGTACATGCGCCAGCCGTCGGACGGGCCGAAATACGGGTCGCGCGAGCCGAGCTTTTCGTATTGCCAGTTGCCACCCACGGTCAGGTCCAGGGTCGAATGCAGCGCGAAGCGGTTGCTCAGGGTCAGGCCGGTGCGGTCGTTGCGCGCATTGGCCAACGCGGTGTTGCGCAGGATCGGGCTGGCGTCCGGGTTCCATGCCGGGTTGCCTGGCGCGAAGTTCGGGAAGCCGCCTGCAGTGTAGGTATCGCTGTCTGTCTCCGTGCGCCACAGGTTGACGTAGAGGTCCAGCCAGCGGCTGCCGGCCGGCTGGAAGCGGTACTCCAGGTTCCAGGCATCGGACGCAACCCGGCTGAGCGGCCACTGGATGCGCCCATAGTCCGGCGCGGACAGGATGCGCGATGGCATGATCTCGCCGTAGTGCGACAGCGTGCGCCGCCAGGTCGCCTTCAACTGCTGGTCATCGTTGATCTGCCAGCTGCCCTTGACCAGCCAGGACTCCTGTTCGCTGGAAGTATTGGGCACTTCATCGCCGGGCTTGAAGTAGCGCGCCAGCGTGGTGATGTAGTCGATGCCCTGGTACTCGAACTGCTCGCGCCGGTCCTGGTCGTAGTAGGCGCTGCCCTGGGTCCCGGAGAAGTAGTTGCCGCGCTTGCGCCAGGCGTAGGCGGCCATCAGGTCGACGTTGTCGCCACGCACGCCCAGCGCCAGGCGCCAGGCCTGGTCCTCGCCATCGAGGGGGTTGTTGCCACTGCGCGACTTCACCGGCACCACCAGGGTGCGGTCATCGTAGGGCGAGTTCGGCGAGCCCTGCGGAAACCCCGGCACGGTGCGGTAATCCTCGCCGGTGTGCAGCCGCGGCAGGCGTGGCGCCACCGCATTGCTGCTGCCTTCGATCTTCAGCTCCCCGCCGAAGCGCTCACCCGCTTCCACGATGTCATCGACGTCGATGGTCTTGATCACCAGCGCGCCACCGATCCCGCTGTGCACATTGCGCACCAGCCCTGGCCCCTTGATGACCTGGATGCCACCCATCAGGTTGGGATCGATGTAATTGCGGTTGCTGACGCCGTTGTAGCCGCGCCAGACCGTGAGCGCCTGCTCACTACCGTCGATGCTGACCGGCACCCGCCCCGGCCCCTGGATGCCACGGATGTTGATGTCCAGCGCGCCGCTGTTGCGCGCATCGCCACTGAACACACCGACCAGATCCTTGACCACGTCGGCCGGGTTGGAGCCGCGGTAGCGCTCCACCCGGTCGCGCCCCGAATACGCCGTGGTCAGGTCCAGCGCGAACACATCATCGTAGCCGCGCCGATCACGCGCCTCGCCCCGTTCCGACTGCAGGCGACCGGCCACGTCCAGAGTCTCGGTTACCCGCACCCCTTCCCCTTCACCCGCCTCCACTGCGGCCCGCAGGCTCCAAGTGCCGTCCATGCCGCGCTGTGCGCGCACGCCACTCCCGCGCAACAGCTGCTGCAGCGCCTGCATCTGGCTGTACTCGCCTTTCACCGCACTGGAGCGGCGGCCCTCCACCAGGTCACTGCGGAACACCACCTGCACATCAGCCTGGCGGCCAAAGGCACGCACAGCGTCGGCCAGGGGCTGTTCCGGAATCGTGTACTGGCGCAACGGCGCGACGACCGCCGGTTGCGCCTGCACGCCCGGCGCCCAGGCCAGCGGCAGCAATGCAGTGGAGATGGCCAGGGCCAGGGCGGTGACGCGACGATGACAGGCGGATGCCGTGGACGTCATGGACAGGAACTCCTCAAGCGTGGCGGAACCACGGGCACATCCGGTGCCGGTGGCATGTCTGGCTTGAGGAGAAACGGTGTTTCGCTCTGGCTATACCTCTATAGACAGCGCGATGTGGCGATTGCCCACGGTTTTTTCATGTTTTTTTTATGCGACCGGTTCATCCGGGCATTGCGCGAGCCTCACCACACCACCAGCGCGCCGCCGGGCAAGCGCTGCACACGCAGTCCTGCCTGCGCGGCCACCGCATTGATGGCGGTCTCCGATTGCTGCAGGTGGAACAGGCCACTGACCCGTAAGTCCGCGCCCTGCCCGCCCAGTACCCAGACCGGTGCACGACGGTAGCGCGCCAGGTCGGCGATGGCCTGCGCGGCCGGCTGATCGTCGATCACTACCTCGCCACGCCGCCACGGCGCCATCGTCTCGAGATCTTCCAGCTGCACCGGCCGCAGCCAGCGACCGTCACGGAACACCCGTGCCTGCCCGGCATGCAGGCGCTGCACGCTGCCATCGCCTGGGCGAACATCGACCACGCCCTCGCTGACCTGGGTCACGACCGTGGTGTCCCGCATCGACAGGCTGAAGGCGGTGCCGATGTCACGGATCTGGCCACCGCCGGCCTCGACCTGGAACGGTCGCTGTTCATGCACCACCTGGAACCAGGCCTGGCCGCGCAGCAGGCGCAGGTGCCGCCGCTGACCATCGAACTCAACCGCCAATGCGGTGCCCGCATCGAGTGCGGCGGTGCTGCCGTCCTCCAGCTGCACCACGCGCGGTGCATCGCTGCTGCGCAGGTCACTGCGCGCCAGCAGCAACGCCTGCGGTGCGGCCGCGACCACCAGTACCACGGCGGCGGCACTGGCCAACAGCCACGGCAGGCGGCGGCGCGGTGCGATCGGGCGCAACCCTTCGCGATCAGCCGTCAGCACAGGCAGCGCGGCCAGCACCTCCGGCCCGGCGGCATCCAAGCCTTGCCAGAAGGCCTGCTGCTGGCGCCAGGCCAGCGCATGGCAAGGGTCGGCCTGCAGCCAGCGCTGCAGGGTTCGTTGCTGGCGTTCCGGCAGCGGGCCTGCACTGCACCGGATCACCCAGCGCAACGCCTGCCTGGCCTGACGCGGCGAGGGTTCGGACGTGTTCATGGTTGTGGCCTGCCGCACCACGAACGGGTGCGCCTTCCTGTTGTGACAACGGCGGGCGCGATCTGCCCACGGCAATCGCAGCTCATCACTGCACTCCCTGCTGATGCTGCTGGATCAACAGCGCCGCGCGCAGCACATTCTTGCCGACCAGGCTCTTGGAAATACCCAGCCTGGCGGCGATCTCGCGCTCGCTCAGGCCCAGGTAGCGGTTGAGCACGAAGCACTCACGCACCTGGGCCGGCAGCGCGAGGATGGTCTGGGTGATCTCGCGCAGCTGCGCCTGGTCCAGCGCCTGCGCCTCGCCATCGCGGCTGGCCTCGGCCATGTCGAGGGCGTACTCGGCCATCGCACGCCGCTCGCGGGCGTCGGACTGGCTGCGGTTGAGCGCGTGGTGGTAGGCCATCCGGTACAGATAGCCGCGCGGCTCGAGGATGGGCGGATCGCCGGGCACGCTGCTGGCCTTCAGGTACAGGTTCTGCAGGGTGTCCTCGGTACTGGCCGGGTCGAGATAGCGCGCGATGAAGCGAGACAACGCACGGCGCTCGCGGATCAGCAACTCGACCAGCGCCAGGGCATTGGGAGACATAGGTGCCAAGGCCGGACCGGGGAATGATGGGCGTGATGGCGACGGTCCGGACGTGGATTGTGGGCTGCGCGGCCGCAGGCGGCAAGCCGCCGCCGCCCACATCATCCATGCAGGGCAGATCCGAGCATGGCTCGACGCCACAGTGGGATTGGCCGAACATGACTCGGCCCTACAGACAACAGGAGATCCCGATGGCCTACGCACGCATTGTTTCGACCGCCGACAACTACCTGCACCACATCAGCAATGGCAGCTTCGATGTGGATGCGGACGAGCCCGCCTCGCTGGGCGGCCAGGGCAGGGGTTTCGCACCGTTCGACCTGTACCTGGCCTCGCTGGCGGCATGCACCGCCATCACCCTGCGCATGTACGCGCAGCGCAAGGGCTGGGAGCTGGGCGAATTCCATGCCGAGCTGCGCTCGGAACGTGACGCGGATGGACGCTTCCACGTGCACCGCGTGCTGCATGCCAGCGCCGAGCTGAGCGATGCGCAGTGGCAGCGGTTGCTGGAGGTGGTGGAAAAGACCCCGGTGACCCTGGTGATGCGCGAAGGTGCACGCATCTCCAGTGAGCGTGGGGCTGCAGCGTAACCCCATCCACGCATGGCGTGGATCTCCTGTAGAGCCGAGCCCATGCTCGGCTCCGCAGCATGCAGCCGAGCGTGGGCTCGGCTCTACATTCCGCTCAGCGCCGTGAATGCAGCACGGTGCGCTGGCGCATCGCGTTGAATTCCTGCTCCACCTGCTGGATATCCTCGGCCTGGAACCCGGCCGCGTCCAACAGCTGGTCGGCGGCGGCCGCCGCCAGCGGATCGTCGTCACGCTGGCGCCAGCAGCGCGCCGGCAGGAAGTAACCCACTTCGCTGCGCCCGCGCATGATCACCACCGGCCGGCCTGCATACAGCAGGAACTCCGCCAAGTGCTGGCGTAGCCCCTCCACCGAGACATAGGCCGGGCCGATGCCCAGCGATCGACTGGACGGTTCGGAACTTTCAAACAGCTTGCGACGGCTCATCCACTCCTCCTTATGTGCAACGCGTGGTCTCCTTTCCCTAGACGGGCGCATCACTGCGCCCCCGCCACGCACTACGTGATCCACATCACGCCGTCACTCAGAACCCGGAATTGAACTCCAGCTGGAACACGTCGATAGACAGTGGAGCACCGGACACTTCCTTGGCCGCCATCCACTTGCCGCTGATCCAGCTGCGCGCATCCAGCGCGTAGGCGCCGCCCACGTAGTAGCCACGGGCGTTGGTGCCGCCGAGGTGGAAGTTCGGGTCGTTGTACGCGTCCGGCAGCGCATCGGCCTCGATATGCTTGTAGCCCAGCAGCGCCTGCCACTGGCCCTTCTCCTTCAGGTCAGTGGCGCCGAAGGTGGCCTGCACCATCCAGGCGGTGTCGCCACTGCGGAAGGTATCGATGCTGGCGGCGCCACCGGCACCGTAGTTGTTGACGATGCCGTTGTTGGCGCGGCTGAACATGGCCTGCTTGTCGTAGGCCAGGTTGCGGATGTAGTCGCCATCCAGGCGCAGGCCGATGCCCTGGGCCAGCTGCGTATCCCAGCGCAGGTTGAGCGTGGCCAGGCGGAATGCCGAGGCCAGGCCGACATACTGCGGGGTCGGCGTGTTGGCCGGGTCCAGCGGATTGCGCGCGATGTCGCGGATCAGCATCAGGGTATTGCCCTTCTGCATGAACGCTGGGCGCGACCAGTCGGTATCGCAGCCCACCGCGCCCGCATATAGCGCGCACGGCGAGGACAGGCGGCCGCTGATGTTCTTGAAATCGTAGTAGCCCAGTGCGGCACGCAGCGCATTGTCGTCGTTGAAGCGCCAGTTCATGCCGACCTGTGCACCGGACAGCCACTTGTTCTCGTTCGGGGTCTTGACCCGGCTCTGGCTGGGCGAGCTGTCGGAGGTGTACTCCAGCGGTACCACCGCAAGGTTGCCGAACAGCTCGAGATCTCCCCCGTTGAAGTCGTGTTTCAGGTTGGCGGCCAGGCCGTCGAAGTTCAGGTCGTTGGAGAACAGCGTATCGCTGGTCCAGAACGGATTGCCGAAGCGGCCGCCGCGCACCGTCACCCAATCGGCCGGGCTGTAGGCCAGCCAGGCCTGGTCCAGCCACACGTCCTTCTTGCTCAGGCCACCACCCAGCTGTTCGGTGGTTGACACCGGGCCATTGCTGCTGCCGCTGGCCAGGCGCACGCCGGCCGTGGTGTGCTGGCCGATGGTCGCCTCGATGCCCAGGCGAGCGCGGATGCGCCACAGGTTGCGGCGGTCCTGGCGGGTGTTCAGCAGCGGCGGCAGCTGCAGGTTGGTGTTGGTGTTGGTGTCGAAGCCGTTGCCGGAATTGATCGACGACCAGTTGCTCACGATGTCGCTGTTGCGTTCGGAGAAGAAGCGCGACTCGCTGCGCACGCGCATGTCACCGGTGACCTTGATGCGCTTGGTCCACTCAGCCACTTCGTTCGGTGCCGCCCAGCCCTCGGACCTGGCCTGCGCCATCACGTCCTGGCGTACTTCGTCACGAATGCCGTCGCGCACGCTCTGCGGCACGTAGGGCACGCGCACGTCGCCGGCCTCCAGGGCCACGCCACCGCTGGCGGCCGAAGGTGCGGTGGTCGTAGTGCGCGACGCGGCCGCTGCTTCAGCCTCGGCCTGCACCAGCAATGCCTGGCCGTCTTCGGGCTTCAGCGCGCCACTGGCGATCAGGCCCTTGATCAGCTTGACCATGGTGGTTTCTGCGGCCATCGCACCGGCCGGGGCGGCCAGGCTGAGCAGCACCGCGCAGCACAGCAGCGCCCGTCTGGCCGGGCGCGAGCAGCGGGAGTCGGTTCGTGCGCGGACGTGGTCGTTCATCACGGTTCTCATCGAAAGAAGGGAAATCACGGAGGTCGGGAATCAGGCCCCGGGCCGGCGGCCCTGGATCAGCACGCGGGCGGGGAAATCGAGCGACGGCGGCGGTGCCTGGTCGACCTTGCCGATGCGTCGCAGCGCATCGAGCACGGCCGCGTCGGCCTCCTCGTTGCCACTGCCGCGCACCAGCTCGACCTTTTCCAGGCGGCCATCGTTGGACAGCCACACATTCACCTGCAGCTGGAACGCCAGGCGCTTGACCTTGTCGTCGCGCGAGATCGCCTGCTGCATCAGGTATCCGAGGTAGCGCCCGTAGGTGGCATTGCCGGCACCACCGCGGCCGACGCCGGACGAGCCGCCGCCACTGCCGGACTGGATACCGAAGTTGTCACCGCCGGCCTGCGCATCAGCATTCATCGTCACCGGGTCGGCGTTGTCCGGCGTTGGCGTTGGCTCTTCAGCCGGCGTTGGTGGATCCAGAGGTTCCGGCTCTGGCATCGCTTCTTCCGGCGGCGTCTCCGGCTCCGGTGGCTTTTCCGGCGGCGGTGGCGGCGGCGGAGGGGGGGGCGGCAATGCCAGCATCGGCGGCTGCACCACCGGCCGGCGGGTGCTGGCGGTGTCCTTGAACAGCATCCACCACACGGCGATGCCGAGCACCAGCAAGGCGGCCAGTACCAGTGCAATGGTCACCAGCAACTGGCGACCGCGCATGCCGGGCTCCGGCCGAGGGGATTGATGGGCCGTCATGCCTCAGCCCTGCGCCTTGCCGGTGACCAGCCCGACCTGGGCCAGCTCCAGCCGCCGCAGCAGGTCCAGCACCTCGACCACACGGGCGTACTGCACCTGCGCATCACCGCGCACGATCACCGGGAAATCCGGCGTGGTCGCGCGCTCGGTGCGCAGGCGGTCTTCCAGCTCGGCCATCGTCACCGGGTATGCATCCAGGAACACCTGGCCACTGGGGTCAATGGTGATCGCCTTGGTCTTCGCCTTTTCCAGCGCCACGCTGTTGCTGGCCTTCGGCAGGTTCACCTCGATGCCGGGGATGGAGGCGTTGCTGGTCAGGATGAAGATCACCAGCACCACCAGCAGCACGTCGACGAAGGGCGTTACGTTGATGCCCTTCTCGCGCTTCTTGATGCCGAACTTCGCCTTCTGGCCCATGGCGCGCCCCTCAGCCCTGGACCGCGGCCGGGCCGCGCCCGTCCTGCTCTTCGGCCAGGCGCGCGGCGAACTCGTCGATGAACACCGCCATGTCGGCGCCGATCGCCTCGGCACGTGCACCCAGGTAGTTGTAGCCGAACAGCGCCGGAATCGCGACGCCGAGGCCGGCTGCGGTACACAGCAGCGCCGCGGCCATGCCCGGTGCCACCGAATTGATGTCCACCGCGCCGGCCATCGCCGCCACCACGAACACCAGCATGATGCCGATCACGGTACCGAACAGGCCCACGTACGGCGCGCCTTCGATGGTGGTCGACAGCCAGTTCATGCGCCGTGCCATCGCTTCCTGCTCGCGCACCATCACCGCATCCATCGAGGCGCGGATCGCGGCGATGGTGGCGCCACTGAGGTAACCGCTGTTGCCATCGCGCTGGTGGCGCTGCTGCATTTCATCGATGGCCACCTGGTAGATGCGCCACAGCGAACCGTCGTGCATCGCGGTGGGTGCCTTGCCCTGGCGGTCCATGTCGGACAGGGTGCGCAGCGGCACACCGGACAGCTTGCCGAAGCTCTCGGTGAACACTGCATTGGCCTTGCTGGTACGGCCGAAGTGCCGCCCCTTGGCAATCATGATCGCCCACGACAGCAGCATCATCAGGCCGAGGATAGCGACCACCACCCAGGCGTCGAACGGCATCGCCTTGAGGATGAAGGCGAAGTGGCTCTGCCCGGCGGACTGCTCGTCGGCACCGTAGCTGATCAGGCGCGAGTCGGCGCCCTGTGCGGTGGCATCGGCCAGCAGCAGTGCCGCCGGTCGTGCCACGCGCGAGATACGCAGCTCATCCAGTGCGCCCTCGAAATTGGCAAGCGGCTGCACCGCGCCCGGCGCATCAGCGCCCACCACCGGCGCGGTGGTCAGCGCCGGCAGCTCGCCGCTCAGCTGGGCGACCACGCGACCATTGAGGTACAACTGCAGTGCGCCCTTCTCCGCAGTCAGCGCCACATGCGCCCACTGCCCTTCCGGAATCGGCTGCGCCGGCGTGCTGCGCTGGCCATTGAGCTGCACGAACGGCACCCGGTTTTCGATGCCCAGCACCAGTTCGGAAGCACCGTCGCGACGGGCGTAGATCGCCTGTGCAGCGTTGTTGCTGCCTGGCTTGATCCAGGCCGAAACAGTGAGCGGCGCGCCCGCCTCCTGCGCAAGCGATGCGCTGGCCGGCAGCGGCAGCGGGGCTGCACCCAACTGAACGCCGCGGCCGATCACCGAGCCTTCCGATGGCGGCACCACGGCACCGGCATTGTTGCCATAAGCGGTGGTGTCGCGTGCCGGCGCATTGGCCTCGGCGAAGTGGTAGACCAGCGTGTAGTCCGGGTCGAACACCTGCTGGCCATTGCCGCTGGCCGGGGCCTTCTCGTTGCCGTAGTACATCCAGATCGTCTGCGGTGCTGCGGCGCTGACCGCCGGTACGTCCACCCAGACCAGGGCCAGGCCCAGCTTGGGATCGAACTGTTCGATCTGGTGGGCCAGCACGGTGCGGCCATCACCCGAGACGAAGCGCAGGTCGTTGCCCGCGTCCTGGGTGCCGTCGAAACCGAAGTTGCCGGTATGCAGGCGCAGCAGCAGCGGCGTGCGACCCGGGTCACCGGCCAGGCCCGCGCCCTGCGGGCCGGCGTCGACGGTGATCGGCTTGCGGTATTTCCATTCGGCCTGCCACCAATTGGCATCGGCCGCAGCGACCGGCAGCGCAACCAGCGCGGCCAGCAGCAACAACACTCGGGAAAGCAAACGGTCCATGCGAAGGGTCTCCGGAGAACGCATGTTCAAGGGAAGGGTCAGTAACTGGTGCTGATGTTGAAATGCAGGCGCGGGTCGTCCTTGCGCGTGACCGGGCCATCGGCATAAGGCCAGGCGTAGTCCAGGCGCAGTTGCAGGTGTTCGCCGAGGCGCATCTGCGCGCCCAGGCCGACCGAGGCCAGGTTGTACTTGTCGCGCTGTTCGGGCAGCGGCTGGCGCAGGCGCAGGTAGGCCGCATCTGCAAAGCTGTAGACGCGCAGATCAGTGCCGCTCCACAGCGACCACGCCGGGGTGCGCCATTCCAGGCTGGCCAGGCCGCCGTAGTCGCCGATCGCCTCGGCCGACAGATAGCCGCGCACGGTGTACATGCCACCGGCGGCAAACTGCTCGGCCGACACCAGCGGCGCGTCGGTTACCTGCAGCGAGCCACGTGCGTACCATTGCCAGTCATTGCCGAAGGTGTGGGTGTTGGCCACGTCGGCCTTGAAGGCCACGAAGCTCGGGTCGGCCCAATAGCGCTTCTGGCCGAAGGCGGTGGCGTCGCTGCCGTAGCCGAACAGGCGGCGGGTGCCGGCAACCAGCTGTGTGTTGATGCTCAGCTGATCCTGCTCGCCCTGGCGCACGCCCACGAAGGCCAGCGTGATAGGCGCGTACTTCAGCGGCGTCTTCAGGCTGTCCTTGCCCATCTGGGTATCTTCCTCGGTGTCCTTGAAATCCACACCAAGGCTGAGCTGGCGCCACCACTGACTGCTGCCCGCCAGGCGGTAATTCAGCTTGACACCGATTGAATGGCCATTGCCGATCACATTGGTACCGCTGCCGGCGCCGCCCTGCCCACCTGCGTTCAGCACACGGCTGTCGGACTTGTAGCCAGACGCTTCCAGGCTCCATGGGGTACCTTCAAACGGCATCGTGTACGAGGCCGAGAACACCTTGGCCTGTTTGGTGTCTTCCGGTGCCAGATACACGCCGATGTTGGCGCTGTGCCCGCGCTTCCACAGGTTGTCGTAGGCCAGCGATGCACTCAGGCGCAGCTTCTCGGTGTCGGCGCTGTGGTCATTGTTGAGTGACGCGCTGGCACGCCACGGCGACTTTTCTTCGACCTGCAGGTCCACATCCATCGTGCCCGGCACCTGGCCTTCGCGCACCAGCGGCATCACCTGGCGACGCCCGCCCTCATTCAGCGCGGTCAGTTCTTTCTGGGCCTGGTCGAAGTCCGGCACCTTGCCTTCCGCCAGCGCTGGTACGCGTTCGCGGATGCGCTCGGGCGATTCGTGCTTCGTTCCCACGACCCGCAGCTGGCCGATCGGTGTCTGCTGTACCTTCAGCAGCACTACGCCACCACTGACCTGCTGCTCGGGAAGCTCCACGTAGACCGACTGGTAGCCCGCCTGCTGGTACAGCGCATTGACTGCATCGCGTGCCTTCTCGACATCGGCCAGGGTCTTTCCCGGGCCGAGGAAGGGCTCGACCGCGCGCTCGATCTGGCGCGGATCGAGCACGGTATTGCCGCGCACGATGTATTCATTGATGTTCACGCTGGGCGCAGGCGCTGCCTCCTGCGCGAACAACGGCAGCGGCATCGCGGCCAGGGCCAGCACCAGGGGATGCAGGCGCAAGGGAAGGCGGACGGCTCGGCACGGAACAGGAGTCATCGAAGGCATCGCGTCGTATCGAAGGTAATGGCCATGGAGCGGCGCGTGGGTCTACCAACAGGACGTGCACGTCGCGTCAAAACCGCCAACAGTTTTATGACAGCACTGTCATCTTTTGACAGCGCCGCAACGCACGCAGGCGGACCCTGCCTTCGCCACACGTCTTCATTGCAGAACGTCGATTGCTGCGGGAGATTCGAGATGCGTGAATCATTGATGGTGGAACTGCGTGCCGCCCTCACCCTTGCGTTGCTGCTGGTGTTGGCCCCGCTTCGCGCCGACGAGGCGAAGAAGCAGGAAGGCGCCGCGCCCTGTATCGAAGTACAGGTCAATGGCGAGCGTATTCCGGCCTGGGACTGCCTGCAGCGCAAACTTGCGCCGGCATCGAAAACGGCGAAATCACCGGCGCTGCCGGAGGCCGAACGCCTGATGCGGCAGCCCGGCAACCAACTGATGCAGTACAACCTGGAAGGCACACGACAGCGCATGGGCGATGCCTTTGGTCGTTCGGTGGTACCGCAGCGTCCGGCTCGCTGAGCCAGCGCCTTTGTAGAGCCGAGCCCATGCTCGGCTGTCTTTGCATTCATCGGCGATGCCGCGCAGGAGCTGCCGAGCGTAGGCTCGGCTCTACAGTGCGGCCGGCACGATGCCATCGGTCGGCACCGGCGGCAGCTCAGGCACCGGCAGGCTGCGCGATTGCCCGGCCTGGTTCAGTTCCACCGCGCTGGCACTGATGCTGGCCAGCACCGTGCAAGGTCCGAGCCGTTGGCCGGGCGCATACGCTTCCGCCGGGCGTCCATCCACCGAGAGCAGGGCCAATGGCGCATGGTCACCGGCCATCACGCCCAGCACCACCACCTCGGTCTGCACTGCACCGGGGGACAGCAGCCGCACCAGCGGCAGGCTAGCCACTGCATCGAACATCGGCCGTACCGGCGCCACGGCCTTCGCCTCGCTGGCCGCGGCCGCTGGCGCCACGGCAGACAGGGTGACACCCCAATAGGCCACCACGGCCAGCAGCAGCGTCGCCGCCAGCAGGGTCAGTATGCGATTGCGATCCCAGCGCCTGCCATCCATGTTCCGCACCACCGCCACGTTCGTGTCCGCCCACGCTAGCAGCTGTGGCTGACGCTTTTGTTTCATCATGCCGGCCTACGCTGGCAGGTATCGACCCGGACAGGAGGCAACGTCGATGCAGCGCGTGCCGCGTGGTTTCACCCTGCTGGAACTGATGGTGGTGCTGGTGATCATCGGCATCTGCACGGCCGGAATCGGGCTGGGCCTGGGCAGCCTGCTCGACCCGGGCCGGCAGCTGCGGCAGGAAGCCGAGCGGTTGGCGCAGCGCCTGCAGGTGGCGCGCGATGAGGCGCGCATCGATGGCCGCCCCCTGCGTTGGGAGGCCGACGCCAACGGCTATCGTTTCAGCCGCCGCGAAGGCAGCGGTTGGGTGACCGTTGAACACGATGATCTGCTGCGTCCGCAGAAGTGGCAGGCAACGGGCATTGCGGTGCAGCCCGCCAACCCCATTGAGCTGAGCCCGGAGTGGATCGGTATCGCCTGGGAGCTTGGATTGTCGCTGGAGGGTCGCAAACTGCGCCTTCGTGATGATGGCAGCGGACAGTTGCAGGTCGTGCAATGAAGCAGGCGGCGCGCGGATTCACCCTGATCGAAGTGCTGATCGCATTGGCGATCGTATCGATTGCACTGGCGGCGGTGATGCGCTCGGTGGCAGTGGCGACCGACGATCAGTCACGGCTGCGTGATCGTCGCCTGGCACTGTTGTGTGCGCAGGATCGCTGGCAGGAACTGCGCCTGAGCGGACAGGCACCGCAGGATGCCCGGCAACGCTGTGTGCAGGGGCGCAGCAGCTTCCTGGTGCTTCAGCATCTGGGCACGGGCAACGATGGCCAGCCGCAGCTGGAACTGAGTGTGGTTGCCGAGGACGCTCCTCGGCAGTCGCTGGCGCGGATGCAGTTGCCATGGACGGCGGCGCAATGAGGCGCGCCGTCCGCGGCTTCACCCTGATCGAGGTGATGATTGCGATCACCATCATGGGCGTACTGGCACTGATCTGCTGGCGGGCGCTCGACAGCGTGGCCAACAGCGACCAGCGCCTGCGCCAGGCCGATGCCGAGACCACGACGACGCTGCGCGTGCTGCAGCAGTTCCAGCGTGATATCGAAATGCGCGCAGACGATGCGTTGATGAATGGTGCCGTGCGGCCGGCCGATCAACCGCAGCGGCTGCTGCCGCCTTCGCTGGTGAGCGAGCGGCATCCGGATGGGAGCTTCGCGCTGGAGATCACCCGCAGTGTCGGCAGCGATGGGCTGCGCTGGCAGCGGGTGCGCTGGTGGCGGCAGGGAAGTACGCTTTGGCGGGCCAGCGGCGCAGCGACGGATCGGTATCCCCTGCCGGCGCCGGATCTGTCGAAGGGCATTGCCGTGGCGCGCGAGGTACAGCGGTTCGAGGTGCGGGCCTGGCAGCCAGGAACGGGATGGGCCGTGTTGCCGAGCGAAGGCGAGGTAATGCCGGCCACCGGACTTGAACTGCGGTTGGGCCTGCGCGATGGGCGTGGGCCGCTGAGTTACCGGCGGGTGCTGGAGCTTTAGGATTCTTCCCAGGCAAGGCATCCACGCACGGCGTGGATCTACGGTGGGTGCCGACCGTGCCTTGGTGGGTGCCGACCGTTGGTCGGCATTGTTGTTGGCTCCGGAATCCGCGCATTGCATGGATCCCCCCGCCTGCCGCCGGGCACTCTCCTGCACCCGGCGGCGTTGTGTCGGTGGTCCTCACCGCTGATGGCCGCTCCCTGCCCTCCGTGCCGTCCTGGCTGGGGCCGCCACCGCTCCGTGGCGGCTGGCCCGATGCTGTCCGTTCTTCCGGCCCGATCGCATCCACGCAAGGCGTGGATCTACCTTGGTGCCGACCGTTGGTCGGCACGCTTGCAAGAGGCCTACCGGCGCTGCGTTCCCTCGTCGCGACTTGCCTGCGGGAACTGGAAGGCACTGTTGGCGTCATAGCCAGCGTTGGCAGTATTGCCACGCGCCGGCGGGTTGATGCTGCTGGTGCCGCTGCCGAAGCCGAGGATCTGCACACTGATCACCGAAGGCTGGTTGCGCCGCGCATCATCCTGGCTCTTGCGCATCACATCCTGTGCCGCTTGGCTGGCGCTGTTGGCTGCTGCACTGGCCGAGGCCAGCGCGTTGACGTTCACCGTGGCCAGCACGGGCAGGCCCTTGCTTTCACCCTGTACCTGGATGTTGGCGGCATTGAGCACCTGCAGCGCGGCCAGGTTGATGTTGCCCGAGACGCGGATGCCAGCCTCGCCCGCATCGATGGTGCCCAGCGGCGCGATCAGGTCGACGTCGCCCGGTCGTACTTCGGCAATGGGGTTCAACGTTGCGATACCTGCACCACTGGCCGGGGCCTGCGGCGACAGGATCACGTTGCCCCAGCCGTCATAGACGCGACGCGGTGGCGTGTACAACAACGTGGTCTGCGAACCACGACCGGCGTTGATGTCACCCTGCTCCGACCAGGCCAGGATGTCTCCGCCGAACGTTGTCATCACCCGAGACAGCCCCAGCAGAACGCTGTCCTGGCTGAACAGACGGATGTCACCCTGCCCCTGGGTCACCAGCCCGGCACTGGCCGGCGGCACCACGCCCTGCACACCCACCACGATCTGTCCGCCCGGCGCCATCAGCTCGATGTTGCCGCCGGCTTCGGTACGCACGCCGGAGCCCCCGTACATCAGGATGTCGCCGGTGCGCTGGATAGTCGCCCCCGTCGCATCCTTGTCCGGCATCAGCGTGGCGATGGCCTCGCGGCCGCGCAGGTAAGAACCGAAACGCGGACCTTCGGCATCGGTGTACTCGCGGCCACCTTCACGCAGTTCGGCGTAGTAGACCTGGCGCAGGAAGATGCGCTGCTGTTCCTTCGGCAGCCGGTCGAATGCTGCCAGGGCCTCGGCGCCATCAACCGCCAGACCGAAGCGCTGCTGCAGCCACTCCCTCAACTCCTTGTCGTAGATCTTCACCGCCTTGCCCGGCTGCGCAGCCAACGACTGCGAGGAATCGGCGAGGTTGGCCGGATCCAGGTAGTGCGTGCGCAGTGCATCGAAATCAATGCCCTGGTTGCCGGCAGTCACTGCGATGCTGGCGCCGGGACGGGCATCGCCTTGCACGACGCCGCCCAGGCTCACGATGCTTCCGGCCTCTTCCTGGCGCAGCTGCCGGCCCGCACTCACTTCGACGTTGCCGGGGCCGGCAACCGTCAGGTTGCTGCGGATGATGTCCCGGCCCGCTTCGATCCCGCTGATATCGGTACCGCTGGTGTTGAGCGCGGTGACATCCGCGCCGATCACATCGCGACCGGCGCGCAGCTGTACCGCCGAGCCCGCTTCGTACCAGTCGAATACGGTACGCGCGCCGTTCTCGGCATTGCGCGACAGTTGCCGCCTGTCGCCGCTTCCCAGCCCGATGATATCGCCGGCCACTGCATAGAACCGGCTGGCCACGGTCGGTGTGGTTGGCAACAGCACGCCGAGCGCGGTATTGGGACCGAAGGCAAAGTACGGCAGCGTAGTGCCAGGACTGGCGCCGTTCCCGTCCGCGGGTACATTGCTGCGCACGGTTCCCGCGTTTCCGGGGCCTTGCGCGATGAAGCCGGGATTGAATGGCCCGGGGACACGGGCATCACTGCTTGAGCGCACAATCTGAGTGGCCCGGTCGGTAGCCAGGATCGATCCTCCCGCCAATACCTCCAGCCGACCCGACGCCGAGGGCGCCAGCACGATGACGTCCTGGGCATCGGGCACGCTGCCACTGCGCAGACTGGCGAGATTGATGTTCCCGGAGGCCGCGATGGCCGTGAACCGGGAGGGATACAACCAGTAGTTGAGATAGGCATCGCCATTGCTGGGGTTGATCCTGATCACCTCCCTACCCTGGTTGCTGCCGGTCGTGTGCTGCGTGCCAACCAGGCCCGGCGAGAGATTTCCGCCTGCGGAGAACAGGTCGAGCGCGGTGCGCGGCGTCCACAGCGAGAACCAGCTTGTGCCCGACGCGTGACCGCCCCCTTCCAGCAGGATATCGTTGAAATTGGCCACGGGAACCCGGCCGGGATCGGCGGCACTACCCAGTACCACATCGCCGCGCGCCTGCACCTGGGCGGTGGAATCGCCCAGCGCCAGCACCGGCCCGGCCATCGCAACGGGTGCGTCGGCCACGAACGGATTGTGCAGGCCCAACGTGCCGTAGCTGCTTTGTATCGCGCTGAGACCGCCGATGCGCGCCGCCTGCAGCAGCGTGCTGCCGCGTAGATTGGTCACGGTGCCGTTGAGATCCAGATCCTGCTGGAAACCTTCGGGCTGCTGCGCGCTTGCGCGCAGGCCGGGGTTGACCGCTCCGCCGCTTCGCAGCGTCAGGTCTCCGCCCCCCGTCAGATGCAATTCACCGTTGCTGACCCGTCCGGTCGACCCGACCGCCGCGACGATCGCGCTGGAATGGGGCGCCGTCAACAATCCCAGAGCATTGCCCATCGGCGCGATCACGCCCGAGTGGCGGCCTGCTTCCAAGGACAGATTACCGCCGCCCAGCGTGCCGAAACCGGTAAAGCCGACCAGGCGAGGCGTCGCATCCAGCTCAGGGCCCACCGTGCTGTAGGTACCGAAATTGATCCACCAGCTGGTTGCGCTCTGCACTACACCAGCAGTCGTGCCCGATCCCTGGCGCCACAACCAGTTGCCCACCGCGGCGCTGGAATGCCCGGCCTGGTCGCGCTGCGGCGTGCCCGCCTCTGCGCGCGCGCTCCAGGTATCACCGGTGATATCGCGGCCCGCTTGCACGTGCAGATTGCCACCCTGGTCGGGATACCACGCCTGGTAAGTGGCGATGGCGGCATCGTAGCGGCCGGACGCCTGGACCGGGCCCAGCAGCGCGGTGTTCCTGGGCACTGGGGCCCGCCCCGGGGTGAACTGCGTGTCACGGCCATCACCCAGCGCCGTCGGCGCACCTGCGGTGTACACACCGAAACCGGACTTCATGCGCACATCCTGCACGGCCAGCAGCGCCAGGTCACCCTTGCCGGTGCGCAGGACGCTCCAGGCCGGTGCACCCAGGCGCTTGCCATAGGTCGTGACTTCAGTCAACGTGCCGCCGCCATAGCAGTAGCCCATCGCCGCGCAGATTTCTTCCTCCGACATGCCCATCTCGGCCCCGAGCTCCGTAGCCGGGCGGCCGACCCACGATTCATCGCCCCACCATGCCAGCGAGCCTTCCTTGTCGACCAGGCGCGGGGCCGGACCGCAGTAGGGTCCGGAATCACAGACATCGCTCTCGGTCATGCCAAGCTCCCGAGCGAGATCCGCTACGGGTTTTCCGACCCACGACTCATCGCCCCATAGATCCAGCGAGCCATCCACGGTGATCACGCGGTCGCCCTTCCATTCCGTCGTCGTGGTCACCGTACCGATGGTGCTGTAGTGGCTGTCGGCCAGCACGATGCTGCCGTCACTCCCCCAGCGCCGGGTACGCGGATCGGCGGCGGTCGTATCAGCACCGGCCACCGCGGTCAGGTCCCACGAGGTGGTGCCTTCGGGCAGCATGGCCGCCAGCGCCCAGTTGCGGCCCTGGCGTCCGCTGGCATCGGCCGCCCGCAGCTTCACCGGTGCATCGCCTGGCAGCTCCACCTTGGTCATCGACGGGATGATCGCACCGGCATGCAGGTTCAGCGCGCCTGAAAGCTTCATCGCCATGGGCAGGGCGACGCCGGCCGGCCACACCTGTGCGGCCAACGGCGCCGGCGTGCGCAGGCGGAAACCGGCACCCAGTCGGGCACCGGACTGCAACGCCAGCGCCTGTGCCAGCACGGTGCCGGCCACCATCACCTGTCCGCTGTCTGTGGTCACTACCGCGCCCAGCACGGTACCGGCCGGCAGCAGCAGCGGCCCGGACAACACCATCTCCCCCGGTAGCACGGTTCCGGCCGGCAGGGTTACCGCCTCGAAGGGCAGCGCATAATTCAGCGTGGCACCGGCGCGGAACTCGGTGCCGCCCTGGAGCTGGACACCCTCGCCCGGCACGATCAGGTCACCGCCAAACGCGGTGTTCGGTGAACCCGTACTGCGTCCTTCCAGCAACACCCAGCCGTCTTCATCGGGATTGGCAGGCGGTGGCGCGAACCCATCGTTGATGCTGCCGTAGACATTGACGTCGCCCTCGGCACGCAGTACCAGCGCGGCCGACTCACCGAAGCCACGGCGCGCAGGATCGGCCCGGTTCGACTGCGGTCCGTAGCGGTAGCCGGACAGATCGATATCACCGGCCACGACCAGATCACCGCGCGGGTTGTCACTGCTGGTTCGCGCCATGATCTGCACACCGGGGCGCAGGCGATAGCTGCCCAGTGCGGAGATGCGCTGCTGCAATCCGGTATTGGCCAGCGCGGCGTTCATCCATTGGCTGTTGTCCGGATCCACCACCGTATCCAACCATTGCTGGTTGATCACCTGCGGACGATGGCCATGCACGTCCGGAGCGCTGGCCAAAGGCGCCGAATCATAGCTGCGGAAGGCGTTGACCTGCACATCGCCGGCACCGGCGATGCGGATGCCGCTGGCCACCTCGATCGCTGCATCGTTGCTGCCCACGCGGGGCACGTTGAGCTTGACGCTGCCGCGTGCGCGGCCGTCGTTCTGGCCCGGCCCGCTACCGGTGGCCACCGACGTGCCGGCGCGCAGGTCCATCGAGGCAGCCGCACCCAGCTGCAGGCTGCCGTTGGCCGAGGTCAGTTCGATCATGGCCCGGTTCGGGCTGTCGATGATCTTGCCGTAGCTGTCCACGCGCAAGGCGCTGCCATGCGCGTCCAACGTGCCATCGATACGCAGCACGTCGCGGGCGGACAGGCGGATGCTGCCGACCTGTTCGCCACTGGCATCAATGCGGCCATTGACCTGCAGGCTGCCGCCATCGACGCTGATATCAACGTTGCGGGCCTTCACCTCATCGCCGATCACCAGGTCGCCTTCGCTCAACTGGAAGGTCCGGCCACCGGTAATACCATCGGCGGTAAGCCGTGTATTGAGCCCGGAGAAGTCCTGCAACTGGCGTGCGCGCACCACCACTTCGCCACCGTCATAGGGCACTTCGGTGCCACCGGCGTCGTAGCGGCCGCTGGCACCGCCAAGCAACGAACCTGCCAGATCGACACGGCCGTCCTGCGGGCCCAGCGCAGCAACGGTCAAGCGGCCGCCGCGGTTGTTGCGGGCGGAAAGATCGATCCGCGACGCCGCGTCGGCAACGATGTCACCTTCGCGGCTCGACAGCGCCACGTCACCGCCCCAGCTGTACTTGTCCACGTCGAACAGGCTGACCTTGCGCCCTGCCATGTCCAGCACTGCATTGCTGCCAAGCACCACGCCCTGGCGTGCGTTGGCCTCGAACCTGCCGGACGCCAACGCCACCCTGCTGTCGATCACAACGCGTTCGGCCGTGATGGACAACTCGGCACCCAACGCATCGCTGCCCGCGGTCGCCGCGGCGCCGCGCAGCTGCACCGTACCGCCATTGCGGATTGCCAGCTGCGCACCGGCATCACCGGTCAGCAGCGGAGTGACGATGTCCAGCGCGCCGCCACTGAACTGCCAGCCGCTGCCTGGCAGATAGTCGCCCTGCTGCTGGAACACATCGAGGCTGCCCTTGCCCGAGAACAGCATGCGGTCCGACGCTGCCAGGGTAACGCCGGCAAAGCCGAGCACCTGGCGACCGGCCGCCACAGACGAGTTGGGGCGGGTGAACGGCGCACGCCCCAGTTCCAGCACCCGTGTATTGATCTCCAGCTGCCCTTGGCCGAGCCGGCCCACCATCGCCTCGCCGGGCGGTTGTGCCAGCTCGCCGCCGGGCAGGTCGGTGCCGGTCAGTGTCCCATCCCAGGCCAGCGTGTCGGCGAAGATGCGCGCGCGGTCGGTGGCGGCAGCATAGCCGTGGATGGCCGGCGCACCCAGCACCAGATTGCGCAGGCTGCTGCGACCGGTCGCGCCATCGCGCGTATCCAGGTCGACACTGCCGAACACGTTGATGGCATCACGCGCGGTCAGGCTGAGCGCCTCCAGTGCGGGAGCGCCGATGGCGGTGTTTCCGCGCAGCAACCGCTGCAGCACCTCCTGGTTCATGGTCATGCCCGTGGGCAGGCCGCCGGCCGCCGACGCCATCGCAATGGCCTCGGTGCTGCCCAGGTTGAGTGCGGACATGCCCAGGCCGAGCTGGCGCGTGCCATAGCTCAGCGAGTCACCCATGTTCAAGGCGCCGTCGGTGACCACGTTGATGCTGCCCGCCGACAGCAATCGGGTCTGCCCACTGCAGTCCGCCTCGCAACCGCCGATGTCGATCGCTACCGGCCCGCCGGCACTTCCGCCCTGTGCACTGAGCGCCGTCAGGCGCTGGTTGGACACGGCAAGCAGGCCGCCCGCGACCAGGTAGGGCGCCGTGGGCTGCGCCACGCTCGACGGGCCCGACTGGGACAGGGTGTCGATCGAAACGCCCTGCTCGACAAGGATACCCCTGCCTCCGAACGCGGCCGACAGCAGCACTTCCTGCGCCGTCAGGTTGACGCCGTTGCGCACCACGATGTGCTGTGCGCCGCCCTCCAGCGCATAGGTGGTTGCATCGCGCCGCAGCGTGCCGCCGATCAGCATCGTTACCGGACGGAATGCATTGAGCGTGGTATCGGAGACGGTAGCGCCGCGCCCGCTGGCGGCATCGGCGCCCTCGCTGGCGATCTCCAGCGTTGCACCATTGGAGACACGCAGATTGACCGAGAGCGTGCCGCCGAGCCCGTCACTGCTGCCGGCGCCAAAGCGGGACAGGCCGAGGAAGGTTGCCGCCGGGGTACCCGACCGTCCTGCGCCTTCACCGAACACCAGGTTGAGGCTCCCGGCATCCACCGTCCGCCAGCGCAGCGCTTCGCCACGCCGCTCGGCCACGCCGTGCACGAACGCGTTGTAGGATGTTTCGTTGTAGCCGGCGTGGCGGCGAACCGCCTCCGCTGGTGTCAGCACCAGGTCGGTGAGCAACGGCGACACCGCCCCGCCCAGGCCCTGCGCGCGGTGCCCGCTGATGCGCCAGGAGCCGGTGCCGGTCGCCACCGGCGAGACGTTGCCCAGCGCGCTCTCGGCACCGATCTCGACGCGGAATGCGCCCTTCTGCAATGCGTAGTTCGCCGGCAGCAACGTGTAGGTTCCCGCCGGGAGTCCAGGCACGCCGTCCGGAATGACGATCTCCTGGCCGACACGGGGATCGACGCTGCCGTCACCGGTCGCCAGCGGTGCCTGCACGTCCGCTCGGCCCGGCACGATTGCGTAGACCGCATTGCCCGCGCGACTGAAGCCATAGCGTGGATTGGCATCCGCCAACGAATGCCGCAGGACATCGACCGAGCCACCGCGCCCGGCGACGAACGCAGCGCCGGTCAACTCACCTCCGCCGGAGACATCCACGATGCTGCCTGCGGCACCGTTGAAGGCGTTGGCGACGATGTCCACACCGATCGGGGCATCGATCGATCCAGGAACCAGCACATCGAACTCGGCGCCGTTCCGGCGCCATGTCACACCGTCCACGGTACCGCCAAACGGAAGCGCCAGGCCGGCGCCACTGATCGAGGTCACGCTGCCACCCAGCAGGTCGACGCGGCTGGCGCGATTGGTGTTTCTTTCACCGCCACCCAGTTGGACGCGGCCCCACGGCGCCTGCACGTTGCCGCCCTGCACCACCGTCGCCGCGACCAGTTCCAGGCGGCCGAATGCCGAATCCGGTGCCGGTTGCGTGGCACTGCCAACGCCGTGGATGCGCAATACAGCTTCCGGGTTCTGCCAGGCAGGCTGTCCCGACGGACCGATGTCCGCAACGCCAGCGACGATGCGCCCGCGCGCCCGGGCCGCCGGGTACAGACGGGCTGCACTGATATCGATCGAACCCGGGGACGACAACGAAGTTTCCTGGGCGCTGCTGGCTCCCGGTGCCAGCAGGCGGATGTCGCCACGGCTGTCCAGGTTGACATGGTCGAAGCCCGCCAGCCAGCTAACGTCGCGCAGGTCGATCAGGTTCGCCTTCACATCGAAACGATGTTGCTTCCCTTCGTCGAACCGCGCCTCGACCGGCCGCAGCGTGCCCTCCCCCGCCGGCTGCCACCAGCGTCCCTGCGCAAGGCGCACGTAGGGCGCGCTCAGCAACAGGCGGCTGCCCTCGCTGTTGCCTTCCGCAAACCCCAGGGCGCGCTCATTCATGCCATGGATGCGCAGGGTCTGGTCCATGCGCAGATTGACATCTCCCTGGGCGCGGAAGTCGCCGAACAGGGCCAGATGATCGAAACCACCGGCCTCGATCTGCTCCACCGACAGTGCCGCATGGCCGTACTCAAGGCGTGCAGGCAGGTCCGCCGTCTGCGCGGCGTGCTGGGTCAGCGAGATCACCCGCGGCGCCAGCACGTCCTTGCCCACTGCCGTTCTGCCGTAGGTGCCGCCCCCAAAGGCAACACCGAGGGTGCCGCCGCGCGCGCCGTCGCCGCCCGCTGCTGCGTCCAGTTCGCCCTGCAGGTACAGCGCATTGCCCGCGCGCAGCACGATGCTGCCGCCATCGCTGTCCACCCGGGTGCGCCCGCTGCCATCAATGTCCAGCAGCGCCGAAGCACCGGACGCGTCCAGCCGCGCACCGCGCTCCACCACCACGAAGGTATCGGGCGGCAGGTGGCGTACGTTGTCCTGGTCTTCCCAGTCCAGCGCCCCCCCGATCTCGATCGTTCCACCCTTGCGCACCTGTCCGCGCAATGTCCGGCGCGCGTCGGGCAGGGAAACGCTATCGCCACTCACGTCAAGCAGTGCGCCTTCGGCGATTGTCCACTGGCGCTCGCGGCGTGCATCGCCGCGTACGCCCGACGGATCGAATGCCTCATCCAGGCGGATGCGGCCGCCGGCCGCCTTCAGGTTGCCGGCCACCTTCAAGTTGCCGGCGCTGAACAGTTCGATCGACTGGCCCGGGTCGACCTCGATCCTGGCGCCCTTGCCAACGCGCAGATCGGCCGTGGACAGCAGATGCCCGGCGCGCAGTGTCAGGCGCGCACCGCCGCGCTGCGACACACGCCCGCTGCTCGGATCGGCCTCATACAGCGACGGCGTCCAGGCCTGCACGCCCAGCTCGCGGGTCAGTGCCTGCTGTGCGCCTTCGGCCAGCCGCAGCGCCGGTCGTTCCACCTGCAGCTGGGTACCTTCTTCAACCGTCAATCCGTTGTGACCGGCGATGTCATAGCCGGCAAACCCACTCCTGAACAGTGCTGGCTGCAGTCGCAGCGACGCCGCCGATGCATCCGTGCCAGGCGCGCCGATGGACACCACACCGCCGGTTGCCAACGTGAAGTTGCCGCTGCCATTGCCGAGCGCGCTGAAGCGTGCGTCCTCGCCGATACGGATCCGTCCGCTGCCGTCAGTGCCAACCTCGGTGCTGGCCGCGAGCAGGCTGACACTGCCACCCTTGCCTACGCGCCCCTTGCCACTGGCATCGATCGCGCCGCCGCCATCGACCAGAATCGCGGCCCGCTCGCCCACATGGATATCGTGGCTGCTGTTGAAGCGCACCTGTCCGCCGTCGATCCACGCCTGTGCGGGACCGCCATCCGGCGCAGCAAGCGCGTTGCCCCAACCGCCGCCAAGATCGATCCGTGCGCCAGCCGCAACATCCACCGCACCACGTCCGGACGTCAGCAATGCCGTGGGCCCGCCAAGCGCCGCAAGCAGATTTCCGGCTTCCACCTGCCCGCCGGCAATCTGCACCGTTCCACCAAAGTTGACGCGGCTTGCGGTGAGTCCAAGCCGGCCGCCCTCCTGCAACCTGAGCGTGCCATCGAGGTCGATATGACCGGCCGATGCGAGGTCCACCTGCCCCCATCGCTGGGCGCTCAGCACCTCACTGTCCAACCACACGGTATTGCGCTGTGCTTCCCCGACTGGCGCCTGCAGCGTCCACGGCCGGGTGTCGGCCTGGAGCGCTCCAATGCGGACATTCGAGTCGAACACCGCGCTGCGCCCGCTGTTGTCGAAACGCCCGAGCCAGAGCTGGGCGTTGCGGGCCGCCGCCGTCTGTGCCTGCGCGTAGCCCTCCTGCTCCTGATCGGGCCGGCGCGTCTGCTGTGCGCCCTGGAAGGCCACCGTATCCACCTGGCCCTGCAGAACGGCCGTGGGCGCCGAGATCAACAGGCGGCCAGCATCGCGTCCCACGGTATAGCCATTGTCGAAACGCTGGGTGGGTGCCACCAGCGGATTGCGGAACGATTCGGTCACCCCCCACCGCTCCTGCTTCACTTCATAGCCCTGGTACAGACCGTCGTACAGCATCTCGGCCGGTGCATCATCAAGCCGGTACAACTGCCCGTCGCGGCCACGCAGCCAGCTCTGCTGCACCACGCCGGACTGCACATCCAGGCTGCCACCGGCCAGATTGATGCGCGAACCGGCGTGGCTGACCACTTCCTTGCCTGCCAGCTGGACGGTGCCGCCCTGCGCCGCCCATTCGCTGATCGAATGCCCCTGATTGTCCAGGTAGCCACCCACTTCCAGCAGGCCGCCGCCGGCATACCAGCGCGTGCCTTCATAACCGCCGGTACCGGCGGCAACTTCGGTCAACTGGCGGCGGTCGATCCACACCTCGCTGCTGATCAGCTTGCCGCTGTCACGGTTGTCCGGCGAATCGCGCAACTCATTGCCCTGCACCTTCACCTTGACGTTGTTGCTTTCCATCGCCACCTGCACACCCACCGCACCGGAGACGTCCACGCGCGCGCCATCATCCAGATAGCTGCGCCGGCTGGCGTCGGCGATCACCTGGCCGCCGGTGGCCACCGCCAGCGAACCGGCCTGGAAGTTCACATCGCCGCCGGAGACGACTTCGATGCGGGATTGCTCACGGCGGTCCTGCAGGCGCGAGAGATTGTCGAAGGTGCCACTGTTGCTGGAACCGCGCAGCTTGTCCTGCTCGGCCGATTCCTTGATGAGCACGTTGCGCTGGCTGTCCAGCGCCGTGCTCTTGCCATCGTCTTCCAGCAGTACTGCCGTGGTCGAGCCGGCGGCCAGGGTCACGCTGCCGGCCGCATCGGACGCCGAGTTCAACAGGTGCACCGTACCGCGCTGGTTCAACGTGGTGGTCGCAACCGCAACGCCGGCCTGCTCGACGGTGCGGCCGGCCAGCGTGACATCGCCTTCGCGCGCCTGGATCAGACCACTGTTGCGAACACTGCCCGCCGTGCTGTCAGCGACGAAGCGCGGGGCAATCTCATTGCCGCGGGTGGTGGACGCGGTGTTCTGGGCGGTTCCCACGCCGCGACGGATCACGAAACTGTCACCGGCGGCCAGCTGGGTCTGTCCCTTGCGGGTTTCAATCTGGCCCGCGTTTTCCACGCTGTGGCCAGCCAGCAGCACATAACCGCCGCCCCGTGTAGCCGTGGTCGGTTCGTACGTGGTGATGCGCGCACCGCGTTCGACCATGACCTTGCCCACGGCGTCGGTCAGCGCCGAGGTGTTCGCGTCGGCACTGTACAGGCCCTGCTCGCGGAACTGCGCATCGCTGATGCGTGCGGCCGCTGCCACCAGATTGCGGACATTGACCTGGCTGTTGTTGCCGAACACCACACCGTTGCGGTTGGCCACGAACACCGTGCCATTGGCCTTCAGCTGGCCAAGGATCTGGCTGGGCCTTGCGGCGGGATCATTGACCCGGTTCAACACGGCCCAGTCGGGGTTCTGCAGGAAATTCAGTGTGGTGTTGCCACCAATGTTGAAGGTTTCCCAGTTCAGGATCGCCTGGTCGGCGGTCTGCTCGATGTTGACCAGCACCCGCCCGTCGGCCGCCTGCGACTGGATCGCGTCGCGCGCATTGATCCAGCCACGCGTCAACGGATTCTCGTCAACCTTCAGGCCATCCTTGCCCAGGCCATCGGCCACTACGAATCCCGCCTCGCGGCGCGCCTGCCGTGCCTGTTCCTGCAGGCGCTGCTGCAGGGCGATGGCCTGCGCGGCCGTACCAAGGTTGTCGATCGACTGCTGCAGCTTCTGCCGTGCCGCATCCTGCTGCTGCGCGGGTAGCTGGAACTGGATCGGCACACCATTGGGCATGCGCCCGCTCTGTGCGGCCGCGCCCTGCGCCGCACCGCGCTCGGCGAACCAGCCGGGGCTGAACGCCTGTTGGGCCTGAGTGGCCGGAGCCACCACGCTGCCGAGGGCCACTGCGACGGCCCAGGCCATCGGGTGGCTGCGCCACAGGGCAGCAGGGAAACGGGCGGTGGGCGAATGCGGGTGCGACATCGGGGACCTCGTCAACCTGATGGGCCGCGCTGGCGGCGGCGTGTACGGATGGGCCTGCGCCAGGCACGCCCTGCACCTCATAGACGGTGGCGGCGGCGTGAAGGCGACAGGCGCATCACTGTCATGCAGCGGACATACGCAGAAGGCGCCGGCATTGCTGCCGGCGCCCTTGTACGTTTCCTGCAACTACCAAAGCAATCGCAGTTACAGCGGACGGCCGATGCCCGAGCAGGTGCTGGGGTTGTTCACGGCCCCGGCGTTGGTGGCGGTCGCAAAGCGGGTGCGGATCGCATCACGCCAGGCCTTGGTCAGCGGGATGAACTTGTGCGCGCGGATGGCGGCGTCGTTCGGGCCCTGCTCCACGCCGTTGATCACCGTGCTGCCGTAGTGGCGGGTCAGGAAGCCGCGGATGTTGGCGCCCACGGTGCCGTTCTTGTAGCACTGGCCGAACACGAAGTTGGTGTAGCCCGCGATCGGGTAGCCCGCGTTCGGGTTGCCGAACACCGGCACCCAGTTGGCCGGGTTCTCAGCGGCGGCATCGGTCGGCGGAGCGACGGTTTCCAAGGTCGCCTGCACGCTCACTTCGTCCGGCGAGAAACCCTTGACCTTGGCGACCTTGGTGGCGTCGGTCAGGCTCGGGATCACGTCCGGGCCGACGTAGCCGATGCGGCCATCGGCAGCGTACACGGCGTTGTACACCGAGGTGCCGCCGGTGGCCGGGGCAGCGACGAAGTTCGACGGAACCGTGGTGAACAGGTTGGCGAAGGTCGACTGCACCGAGAAAGCCGGCACGCCATTGGTCAGCTTCAGCGCGGTACCGGAGACGTCGGCCGGCTTGCAGGCGCTGGTCAGGAAGCGGGCCAGCAGCTCGGTGGTACCGCTGCTCTCGCCACGGTAGACCACCTGGATGGCACCGCTGCGGGCGCTGTCGATGCTCGACCAGCTGGTGATCTTGCCGGAGAAGATGCCGCAGATCTGGGTCACCGACAGGTCAACGGCCGAACCGGCCTTGTTGAACGGAATCGTGACCGAGGTGGCTACCGACGGGATCTGCACCAGGGCGCCGTAGCGGTTGGCATCGCCGGACACGTTGTAGGTGCTGTTGTAGGTGTTCAGCTCGGTGCTGCTCAGCACCGAATCGCTACCGGCGAAGTGCACGGTACCGGTGGTGGAGAACAGCGCCGAGTTGTTTTCCAGGAAGGCCTTCTTGCCGGTACCCGAGCCGGTCACGGCGTAGCTGAAGTTGGCCGGCAGGATGCTGTCAGCCGAACCCTTGTAGAGGTCGGCCGGCAGCGAGGCGCCGCCGCCGGTGACGGCGGTCTGGGCCGAAGCGGCACCGGCAGTGGCCAGCAGCGCGGTAGCAACCAGCGCGGCCAGGGTCTTGTACTTGTTCATGATCTTCTCCTGAAGGGTTTACTGCGAAGGGAAACACCAAGGGAGGAACGGTCACTACACGCCTGCTGCCGCCGAGGGCCTCCCAGCCCACTCTGCGGCGACGTGTCCATGCTGGTCCGCGCCGATGACAGGCCGCTTAAGAAACCTGTGGAAGATCGGAAAAAGGTGTGGAGGATTGTGTGGAGAATCGAAGGCACGCCGTGCTGCGCGCTCGCCGGGCATGGCCCGGCGCTACCCGTGTTGCGCTTTGCGCATCACTGCACCAGCTGGTTCATTTCCATGATCGGCATCAGCACCGCCAGCACGATCGTCAGCACCACGCCGCCCATCACCAGGATCATGGTCGGTTCCAGCAGGGCGGTCAGCGCCATCGCGCGACGCTCGATCTCGCGTGAGATGGTCTGCGCGGCGCGATCCAGCAGCGGCGCCAGCGAACCGGTCTTCTCGCCACTGGCCACCAGATGCACCAGGATCGGCGGATATACCTTCTGCACCTTCAGCGCAGAGCCAAGCGCGGCACCTTCGCGCACGCGCGCGGACACATCATCGGCACAGCGCGCCAGCAACGCGTTGCCGAGGGTCTGCCGCGCAGCTTCCAACGCGCGCAGCAGCGGCACACCGGCATCCAGCAGGATCGCCAGCGTCGAAGCAAAGCGCGCACTATTCACCCCCAGCACGAAGCGCCCGACCATCGGCACCCGCATGAGCATCGCGTCCCAGCGCAGGCGCAGCTCGGGCCGGCGCAGCGCCAGCCGCCACGCCACCACCAGCGCAGCGATGCCCAGCCCTACCCACACGCCCCAGCTGCGCACGAAGGCGCTGGCCGCCAGCATCACCTGGGTCAGCATCGGCAGCGTCTGCCGCGCCTGCACGAACGCGGTCACCACCTGCGGCACCACGTAGCTGAGCAGGAAAATCACGATCGCCACCGATACCAGGCTGATCGCCGCCGGGTAGATGAAGGCGGTCAGCACCTTGGCCTGCAGCGCGTTGCGCTCTTCGATGTAGTCGGCCAGGCGCTCCATCACTCGCGCCAGGTCGCCGGAGTCTTCGCCTGCCCCCACCAGTGCCCGATAAATCGGTGGGAAATCGCGCGGCCGCGCGGTCAATGCCACGGTCAGGCGCTGTCCGGCACGCACGTCGGCGCGTACCGCGGTGAGTGCCTGGGCCACGTGCGGGCGCTCGGCCTGCTCGATCACCGCACTCAATGCGCCTTCCAACGGCAGGCTGGCGGCCAGCAGACTGGCCAGCTGGCGCGTGGCCCAGGCCAGCTCGCTGGCGGACAGCCGCCGAGCGCCCCAGCCACTGCCGGCACTGCGCGCCGCGCTGACCTGCACAGGCGTCAGCCCACGCCCGCGCAACAGCTGGCGCGCACCGCGCGGGCTGTCGGCATCCAGCTGACCCTTCTCGATGCGGCCCTGCGCGTTGGCAGCCTGGTAGTCGAACAGTGCCATGCAGACCTCAGTCGTCGCCGGTGACGCGCAGGATTTCTTCCAGCGTGGTCACCCCGCTGTCGACCCAGCGCTGGCCGTCCTGTCGCAGGGTCCGCATGCCGGCACGCCGTGCCGCCTCTCGTAGCGCAGGCTCGCCCTGCCCTTCATGGATCAACGCGCGCGCGCGGTCGTCCACCACGAACAACTCATGGATGCCGGTGCGTCCGCGATAGCCGCTGTTGGCGCAGGCCGCGCAGCCCACCGCGCGCCATACGGTGCGACCCTCGCCGTCCACCTCGGCACGACGGCACTGCGTGCACAGCCGCCGCACCAGCCGCTGCGCCAGTACGCCGCGCAACGACGAAGCCAGCAGGAACGGCTCCACGCCCATGTCGGCCAGGCGGGTCACCGCCGAGATCGCATCGTTGGTGTGCAGCGAGGCCAGCACGCCATGCCCGGTCAGCGACGACTGCACCGCAATCTGTGCGGTTTCCAGGTCGCGGATCTCACCAATCATGATCGTGTCCGGATCCTGACGAAGAATCGCGCGCAGCGCGGTGCCAAAGCTCATGCCGATGCGCGCGTTGACCTGGATCTGGCCGATGCCGGCGAAGTCGTACTCCACCGGGTCTTCCACGGTGAGGATGTTGCTGGTGCTGCTGTCGAGCTGGCCCAGTGCGGCGTACAGCGACGTGGTCTTGCCGCTGCCGGTCGGCCCGGTGACCAGCACGATGCCGTGCGGCTGCCGGATCAACCCGGTAAACGTGGCCAGGGTGTCATCGGCCATGCCGAGTCGCTGCAGCTGCAGCCGGCCGGCATCCTTCTCCAGCAGGCGCAGCACAGCACGCTCACCATGCCCCGTCGGCACCGTGGAGACACGGATATCCAGTGGCCGGCCGCCCACACGGATCGCGATGCGCCCGTCCTGCGGCAGGCGCTTCTCGGCGATGTCCAGGTGGGCCATGATCTTGATGCGCGACACCAGCGCCGCATGCAGTGCGCGCCGGGGCTGCACCATGTCGCGCAGCGTGCCGTCCACGCGGTAGCGCACCACCGAATGGGTCTCGAACGGCTCGATGTGCAGATCGCTGGCGCCATCGCGTGCAGCCTGTGCCAGCAGCGCATTGATCATGCGGATCACCGGCGCATCGTCCTGCGCATCCAGCAGATCGGTGACCTCCGGCATGTCCTGCATCAGCCGGTCCAGGTCGACTTCGCTTTCGGCGGCACCGACCACGGCAGCGGCATCACCGCCGTCACGGTACTGCTCACCCAGCCGCTGCTGCCAGGTCGCGGCATCCAGTGTCTGGAACGGCAGCGGTCCATGCCGGCGGCGCAGCTCGGCCACGGCCCACGCCGCGGTGTCGGCGGTGCCAAGCAGCACCGGCTCGCCGCCGGCCTCGGACAGCATCACGCCATGGCTGCGCACCCAGGCGTACGGCAGCGGCGCGGCGGCGCTCACGGCCCAATCACCAGTTCCGGCGTGTAGCCCAGCCCACGCAGCTGCTGCAGTGCCGGGTCCAGCGTTGCCGGATCGCGCGGCAATCGCACGCGCAGGCGCTGCCCGCTCTCGCCCGGCGTCGCTTCGGCATAGGCCTGCAAGCCCAGTGCCCGCACCTGCGCCACGCCCTGGCTGGCACGCGCCGGGTCCAGCCCCTGTGCGAACTGCACCAGCTGAGCATCGCCGTCACCGGCCGGATACAGCGCTGCCAGGCTGGTGTTCTGCAACGGCTGGCCCTGGCCATCGCGCGCATTGCCCTGGCCGAGCACAGACAGGTCCTGCGGCGGCAACTGCGGTGCCGACAGCGCCGGCAACGCCCAGCTCTGCACGGGTTGCGCACCGGCCTGCGCATTGCGCATGTAGTCGTAGCGGTCGCGGGTCAAACGCTGGCCGGCGGCGGGGTCACGCACCACGTGCGGGCGCAGGAACACCATCAGGTTGGTCTTGGAGCGCTTGCGCGTATCACTGCGGAACAGCGCCCCCAGCACCGGGATCCTACCCAGGCCCGGCACCGCATCACGGCCATGGCTGACGTTGTCCTCCAGCAGGCCACCGAGCACCATGATCTGGCCATCATCCAGCAGCACACTGGTATCCAGCGCACGCTTGTTGGTGATGATGCCGGCGGCACTGTTGGCACTCTGCGCGTCGATGCTGCTGACTTCCTGGTAGATGTCCAGCTTCACCGTGCCGCCCTCGGAAATCTGCGGGCGCACCCGCAGCTTCAGGCCCACGTCCTCGCGCACGATGGTCTGGAACGGGTTGTTGCTGCCACCACCGCCGTCGGTGACGTAGCGGCCGCTGACGAACGGCACGGTCTGGCCGACCATGATGCTGGCTGCCTCGTTGTCCAGCGTCATCAGGTTCGGCGTGGACAGGATGTTGGCGCCGCCCTTGCTCTGCAGCGCGTTGGCCAGCGCTTTCATGTTGAGGATCTGGCCGACACCGGGCAGGTTGATGGTGCCGTCGATCACGCCGATCTTCAGGCCATCCTTGGGCAGCACGTCCAGCGTGGTACGCGCGCCGGTATTGAGCCCGCTGCCGCCGGTGGCACCACCGAAGTGGGTGCCACCAAAGGTGCGTCCATTGCCCAGCATCCACTGCACGCCCAGCTCAGCCGCGTCGGTCTGGTTGACCTCCACGATCAGGCTTTCCACCAGCACCTGTGCACGGCGCTGGTCGAGCTGGTCGATCACACGCCGCAGGTTGCGGTACACCGGCTCCGGTGCCGAGATCAGCAGGGTATTGGTGGCCACGTCCGCCTGCACCGAGATGCCGTTCTGGCTGAAGCCGGTGCTTCCCGCATCGATCGGGTCACGGCGGCTCGGGTCCAGGCGCTGCGATTCCAGCGCATTGCCTCCGGTCTTGGCCTGCTGCGGCTGCGACGGCTGCGTTGGCGGGGAACGATTGGCGTCACCCGGCAGTGGCGTGATGCCTTCATTGCTGCCCATCGCTGGTGCATCGCTCTGCCCGGCCACCACGCCACGCAGCACACCGGCCAGCTGGTTGGCCTGGGCATTGCGCAGGTAGACCACATGCAGGTTGCCGGACTCGTCCTGCGCGCGGTCCAGCTTCTCCACCAGCTGACGCGCCAGGCGGGTGCGCCCGGGGCTGCTGGAACGCAGCAGCACGCTGTTGCTGCGCGGGTCAGCCATCACCACCACCTTCTGGGTGGGCTCGGCGCCCTGCGCATCCAGCAGCGGCGCGACCATCGCCGCGACGTCAACGGCAATCCCCTGCTGCAGCTTCACCACATCGGTATCCATGCCGGCCGGTGTATCGACGCTTGCGATCACCCGTGCGATGCGCTCCAGGTTGTCGGCGTAGTCAGTGATCACCAGGGTGTTGTTGCCCGGATTGGCGGTGATCGGATTGTCCGGACTGATCATCGGCCGCAGCACCGCCACCAGCGCGGCTGCGTTCTCGTAGCGCAGCGCGAAGGTGCGGGTGGTCACCTCACCGCCGGCACCACCAGTGCCGACGCGTCCTCCCAACAGCTTGGCATCGGCCTGCGGCACCACCCGGCTGACGCCGCCGTTCTCTACCACGGCGAAGCCACGCATGCGCAGTGCGCCCAGCAGCAACTGGTAGGCCTGGGTACGGCTGACCGGGCCATCGGAAACCACTGTCATCTTGCCGGTCACCCGTGGGTCGACCAGGAACTGGCGGCCGGTGAAGCGTGCGGCCATGCGCAACACGCCACCGATATCGGTGTCGACCAGGTTCAACTGCACCGGCTCATCGCGGGCGTCCTGCGCCAGCACCGACGCCGGTGCGTGGGCCATGCACACGATCAAGGCCAGTGCGGTACTGCAGGCAAGGCTGCGCATCGCCCTCATGGATGGGCACCCACGTTGAGCGCCATCACGATGTTTCCGGAAATCCGTGCCGCCGGCATGTTCGCATCCCCTGTGCGTGTCAGTTGCAGCTGCTGCAGTTCGATGGCCGGATCGGCCAGCACGGGCAGCAGCCAGTTCCACAGCGCGTCAGCGGGCACCGCGTGCACCTGCAGGTGCCAACGCCCGTCGCGCGCTTCGATATGCAGTCCGTCGGCGAGGCCGGCTGACTTGATTCCATCACGCAACCCGGCCATCGTCGGGCGCTGCCCCTGCGTCTGCTGCTGGCGCTCGCGTGCCTGCAGCAGTGGTGCCAGTACACGCGCCTGTGCCTGCAGCCGCGGCAGCTCGGCCTGCCAGTGCGTGCGCTGCTTCAGCAGCGGCTCCAGCCACAACATCCACAGACCCGCCGCGAGCAGCGCCACCACCATCACCCACAGCATCAGCCGGTCGCGCGGTGGCAGGCGTTGCCAGCGCTGCTGCAGGCCTGCCAGTCCCTCGCCCAGTCGCAAGGTTCGGGTGGTCACTGTCCAGCCCCGTTCACCCGCAGGCGTCCACCGGCTTCGCGCGCCAGCTGCAGGCCCTGCGCCTGCACCGCCTGCTGCCAGCGTTCAAGTCGCTGTGGATCATCGGCCAATGCCTGGGCATCGGCATCCAGCTCCATGTCCAGCTGGCCCGGTTGGTAATGCAGGCTGCGCACCTGCCCCGCCAGCTCCGGGACCGCCTGCAGCGTGCTGGCAACCTGGCGCTGCAGCGGCGGCAATGGCGGCGCCGGCGGTGGCACCGCAAGTGCTCGCCTCGCCTGCAACACCGGGTCCACCACATCGGTGACCTCCGGGAAGCGTGCGCTGAACTGGCGTGCCATGTCCTGTTGCAGGGCCTCGCCCTCACTTCGCCACCGCGAGACCTGCAGCTGCAGACCGAGCGCGGCCAGCAACATCGCCGCCAATGCCAGCCCGATCGCAAGCCGCGGCGCTTTCTGGCTCGCCCCGGGCAGCGGCAATGACCAGCCTGGCAAGGGGCCAGAGGCCTGCCGTTCATGGGGGATGGCGGTGGCCGGCAGGCTGTCCGGCCACGTGGGCGGCACACCATCGATCCACTGCACGGCCTGCATGCCGGCCTGTTGCAGGCGCACTGCCAACGCCTGCATCACCGCACAGGCATCACGTCCGCCATACCATTGAACGAAACCCCGGTCGCGCCCGCTGCGTACCAGCAGGTGCTCGCCGCTGACCTGCAGCGTGGCATGACCGTCCTGCCAGGGCAGCAGCAGCGGCGTCGGATACAGCGCCTGCAACCGCAGTGCACACGAAGCCAGCAGCTGCTGCGCCTGCAGGAGCGCCTGCTGGCCCAGCCAGGCCACAGGAACCGTGCCGTCCGTCGCCTGCACACCGTGGGCCAGCGCTACCTCCTGCAGGTCATCCAGCAGCATCGCCTCCACCTCACCCTGCAGCGCCGACTGCAGACGGCGCCCGGACAACGGTGGCAACTGCAGTTCCAGCAGGATCAGGTCGTTCGGATCGAGGCAGGCATGCACCGCAGCCTGCGGATGGCGCAGGCCCAGCGCCGCCAGCGTGTCGCGGCCGTGAGCCAGCACCTCGCCCTTGTGCAGCTGCGCCCAGTCCACCGCGCTGTCGGCGCGCAGACGCTCAAGCGCCGGCAAGCGCACCCGAAGCTGCACGGTCATGCGCCGATCCTCGTCCACACGCGTTGCACACGCACGCCATCGTCGCGGTACTCGCGCCAGAGCAGCGCGCGAAAATCAACCGCGCTGCCGTCAGCCTGCACCTGGCCGACTGCCAGGAACCACTCGCTATGGATACCCAGGGGAAGCACGGCCATCTGTTCGTTGCTCAGTTGAAGTCGATTGGCGATGTCGCCGCGGTTGAGCAGCCAATGACCGCCGTCGCGCTCACCGAGCAGCGCCTGCAGCCGTGCGGGCTCGACCGCAGGCGTCACCGCCTGCAGAACGCTCAGGTCGCTGGTATTGGCGTTGACCAGGGTCTGCGCCGGCAGCACCACGGTGCGTCGCGCCAGCGCCTGCAGTGCCACCGGATCGGCACCGGCCAGTGCCTGCGCGATCAGTGATTCGCGCGGCAGTGGGGCCTGTGCCTGGATGTCACCGTCGCGCAGGCGCGCCTGGATGTGGTCCGCCGCGGATGCGCAGGCACCCTGGCCCAGCCCCTGTGCAGCACACAACGCGATGAACGCGCGCCGCGCCTCGGGGTCCGGCCTGCCATGTGCCAGCAGGTTGCGCAGGTTGAACATCGACTGCGCATCGACCAGTTGCAGCTGCACCGGCAACGGCGCCTGCAGTTCCAACGGGCGCGCCCAGCGCCCGCTGCGCACCGTGGTCAGCTGTTCCTTTACATCCTCACGCAGCTGCTGCGCCGCACGCTCCAGCGTTGCGTCCACCGCCATGCGCACCTGCGCGCGTAGCTGGTCACCACGCAGCGCACGCAACTGGGCCGACTGCCGGGTCAGCAGTGCCGTGGCAATCACCGCCACCAGTGCCACCACAAGCAGGGCGACGATCACCGCCATGCCACGCTGGCGGGTGCACGAGACCGAACGCGTCCGGGCTGTCATCAGCACGCCTCACAGCTGCCAGGAGCCGATATCCGCGTTTCCGGCGTCGCCACCGGGCTTGCTGTCCGCCCCCAGCGAGAACACATCGACGTCGCCATGGGTTCCGGGAATCTGGTACTGGTACGGATGGCCCCACGGGTCATTGGGCAGGCGATCCAGGTACGGCGTCACCGGCAACCCACCGCTGCCCTGCGGCGGCTTCACCAGCGCCTGCAGGCCCTGCTCGGCACTGGGATAGCGACCGTTGTCCAGCTTGAACAGCTTCAAGGCCTGCATCAATGCGGCGATGTCCTGGCGCGCCGCCACCACGCGTGCCTGGTCGGGACGGTCCATCAACCGCGGCACGATCAGCGCGGCGAGGATGCCGATGATCACCACCACCACCATGATCTCGATCAGGCTGAAACCCTTCTGCCGAGCTTTGCGACCACGAACCTGCCTTGCCATTGTTCCGCCCTCGTCATCCTGGAAGAGACCGCTGCGCCATGGTCAGCGGTGCATGTGTCAGTACGATAAACATCCGCCGGCAATTCGCTGCGCGTGTGCCCGTGCGGGCGAACCACGCGCAGCCGGTGCACATGCAGACTCGAACAGATGCCGGGGTACGCTGGCCAGCGCATCGTCGATGCAGCCGCGCAGCAACGGATGCGCGCAGGCCTGCAGCAGCCGCACGCACTGCATCGGAGACCACGCTGTTCCATGATCGAGGCCGATGAACATCCGATAGGCCTGGTGATAGCGCAGGTCGTCGTACACGCGCTGGGCACTATTCAGATCGCGCATGACCACCAGCAGGGCCGCGCGTTGCAGCAGCCGCGCATCGCCTGCATCAAGCGGCAGCGGGCTCATGGCCGCTTCGGGCCAGGGCCGCAGCTGCAGATCGATGGCTTTTCGCAGCGCCACCAGTGGGTGCGCACTACCATCCAGTGCCGCCCAGCGCGCCGCATCTGCCCAGGCATCACTGGACAGCACCCAGACCCAGGAGTGCCCATAGCGCTGCACGTTCAATGGCGTATGCCGCGCCTGCTCCAGTGACTGGCTCAGGTGACGATCCAGCTCCAGCATGCTGATCCTGCGACTGTCTGCCATCGGCGCCGCCCGTGCTCCGCGACGCGTGGTGCGCCGTACTCTGGAGAAGACGTCAGCAAGGCAGGTGAAGCGACAGCGCACATGCAGCTCTGTGCGCTGCGTGGCGCTTCATCGCCAACGTCATCGCAGCGTCATCTGCCTGCAGGCTTCGCGCTCCAGTCGCGGTGCGTCGCCCCCGCAACGGCGCGCCAGTATCGCCACATCGCTGCGCGCGGCGAACGCGGCCAGCGCATCGGTCATCTCCGCGTCATCGCACCATGACCCCATCGCAACGCGCAGCGCCGGCAATTGCCAGCTGTCCATCACACCGTGGGTACCGGCCACGAACCAGTGCCACAGCCGATGGTGCAGCACCTGCTCATGCAGCTGCGCCAGATCCCCGATGCCATGCATGTCCATCAGCAACAGCGCACGAGCAAGCGCTGCAGGCGGCAACGCACCGGTTTCAGCCAGTGGCAACACCTGCTGCTGCAGGCGCAACAGCATCGCCAGCGGGTGCGACTGCGGATCGAAGTCCAGCAGCACCGCCTGTCGCTGCCACTGCGCATCGGACACCACGCACACCCATGGCGAGCCATAGCGATGCACCATCAACGGCCGTCGCTGCGTGGTTTCCAGCAACGCCGACAGATTGCGACGCAGATCTAGCACGCCGATGGTCTCGTTGCGCATCCTTGGCTTCTCCTTGCTTGCAACAGCCCTGCGCGGTGCGCACGGCCAGCGTCTTCATCTATCCAAGGACGGCAATGCCACCCGGAAAGCGACGCAGATCCAGCGACATCGTCAGTCGCAGCTGCTCCAGCGCCGCATCCGGATCATCGATGCGGAAGCGGCCGCTGACCGGGGCACGCGCCAATGCCGATTCGCCCAGCAGTACCTTGCCGCGGCGGTAACGGTTGATCTCCTCCACCACCTCACGCAGCGGTGCGCGGCGGAACACCAGCATGCCCTCCGTCCAGGCACTCACTTCCGACGCCACGGCCTCGGCCACCACACCACCGAGGCGCTCGTCGTACCGGGTCTGCTGGCCCGCCTGCAGCCGCAGCCGGCCCTGCGGATGCTCGATGCGGGCACTGCCCTGCAGGCAGGTCACCCGCACCTGGCCCTGGGTGTTGCGTACGTCCAGGCGCACCGCGCCCTCATCGGCAATCACGCAGCCCGGGCCCGCGAACAACGCCAGGCGCAGACCGGCCTGGGTCTCGATCGCGGCCTGGCCCTGCACCAGCTCGAAGCCTTCGCCCTGCGTGTGCGCGCGGCGGCGCAGGCTGCTCTGCGTATCCAGTTCGATCTTCAGTTGCGGCGAGGGCGCGATCTGCAGTCGCTCACCGGTGCCGGTATGGAAATCGGCTGCCATGGCTGTCACCGAGGGCCACAGGCCCATCGGCGGGCGGATGGCCGCCACCACCACCAGACTGGCCGGGGCGGCAATCGCGGCGCCCAAGAAGGCGCGTCGGCTCCAGCGCTGGGCCGGCGTCGGCGCGACCGGTTGACGCGCGGCGGCGGGCAGCTGCTCGCCGGCCAGCCGCACCTGCTCCCACTGCCGGCGCGCACGTCCGAACGCTTCACGATGACGCGGGTCGGACTCGCACCACGCGCGGAACCGGCGCCCGTCGGCGGCGGTCGCCTCGCCCGAGGTCAGCCGCACCACCCACGCGTGCGCCTGACGCTCGACGGCATCCAGCGGGCGTTGCGGGCGATCGTCAGGATCCATGGGGGCTCATGCCGGACCCGCACGCTGCGGGGTTCTGCTCGGCGTCAAAGTGTAGACGGATGCCGCCGTTCAGAACCGCACCTGGCGCCCCGTTCCGCTGCGCTCGGCCAGATAGTCCTGGGCGGCCTTCAGCTCACGCTGCACCAGCCGCAGCGACACACCGAGGTGATCGGCGACATCGCGCTGCTGCAGGCCGTCGACACGGATCGCCAGCAGGATGCGGCGACGGCGCTCGGGCATGCGCTGCAGCAGGCCGACCATGTCTTCCAGCGCGAAGTCCAGTTCAGCCGCCTGCGCCGGGCCGGGTGCAGGGTCGGCCATGTCCATCAGCGTATCCACCTCCTCCAGGCTCAGCAGGCGGTGGTCAGCACGTTGGCGGTCGATCACGGTATTCATTGCCATGCGCAGCAGATAGGCCGCAGGGTTCTGCACGGCATCCAGGCGGTCACGCCGCGCGCTCAGGCGCATCCACGTGTCCTGCAGCGCGTCGCCGGCCAGCTCCTCCGAGCCCAGCTTGCGCACCAGCCGGCGCTTAAGCTCATCGTAGGCACCCAGAAGGTGGTCCATCAGGTCAACTGCCCCAGCCGTACCGTTGCTCATGTTCGAATCCTTGAAGTCATGGAAGGGGCGCGCGCCCGCCACAGTCGTGGTCGGTGCCGGAAGGTCGGATCTGCAGCGTTACCGGCTGCGGCAGCGCAGCGGCATCGGGTGCCAGCACCAAGTGCTGCAGCGCCTGCAGCAGGCGCGCATCGCGGCGCTCGCTGCCACTGCCTGACAGCAGCTCGGGCGCATGCACCTGGCCCTCGCTGTCGACACGGAAACGCAGCGTCGCGGCATAGCGGCCGGGAGCGATCTCCGGGTCGTCACAGAACACCGCACGCAGCCGCTGCTGCAGCCCACCATAGCGACGTCGACGTTCCGCATCGGCGAGTTCCGCGCCGACACCGGGTTCGGCAGCCAAGGGCGTGTTCCGGCGCAGCACCACACGCTGTTTGCCGATCACCTCGGCCTCGACGCCGGAGTCCTGCAGCAGCGCCTGCAGGGCGGGCAGCGGCGGCAGGCTGGCGCGCAGCGCACGGCTGCTGCGGCCCGCGGCCAGATCGCCCGGGTACATCACGGACCACCCACTGATGACGCTGAAGCGCTCGACCGCCTGTTCCAGTGGCTGCGCAGGGATGTCGTAGGCATGAACACCGTCCTGCCCGGCAGCGGCAAAGGACAGCAGCAGCCATGCCGCGATGGCCACCTTCCAAGTTCTGACCGCATGGTGTCCATTCAGCCCCCTGACGTAGAACACATGACCCTCGGCAGCGACAGCAGCTGCAGTGGACGCGCGCCAAGACCGGAACCCCGGCCCGCGCGCGACCCGCAAGCGGGCTCAAACCGTACCGGGGTCACATGTCATTGCGATGACCGCCGCCTACAGCCGACCTGAAGCCGGTCACCCATCAGGAATCAATAAATCGAACAGACCACCTCATCCACGCCTGGGGTCAGAGCCCGTTGCGCAGCAACGGGATCCGACCCCGTGCCGACCCAGACGTGTCGACCAAGGTCGACACCCACCAAGAGCAGCTCATGCCGCTCCGGCAGATCGTGGAAATCTGTCGAAGGCGGGGTGGGTCCGGTTGCGGGGGCGTGAGCCGCATGTATGCGGCGACCGAGCTTACATGGACGTACTTGCAGCGTCCCCCGCAACCGGACCAACCCCGCCATCCCTCAGCAGGCCCGCTGTTGCTGTTGCTGTTGAGGTTGCCGGCCAGCGGCCGGCACTACCCGCGGGTGCCGGGTGCAACCCGGCCGCAAACCCCATCCCTCAAAGCGGCAGCTGGGTCGTCTGCTTGATCCGCTGCATCGGAATCTCCGTCTTGGTGTTCTGCACCCCGGCGATCCGGTTCAGATGCTGCATCTGGAACTGCCGGTAGGCATCAAGGTCCGCCACCGCCACCCGCAGCAGGAAATCGCAGTCACCGGCCATCAGATGGCATTCCAGCACTTCCGGGAACGACTTGATGCTGTTGATGAAGTGATTGGTGGTGTCCTCGTCCTGCCCCCGCAGCCACACCCGCACGAACACCGTGAAGCCACGGCCCACCTTGGCCTCGTTCAACAAGGCCACATAGCGGTCGATGTAGCCGCCCTCCTCCAGCAACCGCACCCGGCGCAGACAGGCCGACGGCGACAGCCCGACCAGGCGAGCCAGCTCCAGGTTCTGCAGGCGACCGTCGCGCTGCAGGGCGTCGAGGATGCGCCGATCGAGGTTGTCGAGCTGGTACTGCATGGAATTTCACCCGTTTCGCTTCTGGCCGCATGACATATCAATCATCCAGAATCAAGTGGCATCAACGCAACCCGATTTCGTGATTGGACCGCTAGCATGGGCCACCCCCACCTTGTTGTGCCGTTCCATGGACGCCCGTACCACCCTCCCCCCGCCCGCCACCTGCGATACCGCCCCGCGTGCCGAATTCCTGCGCGGCCTGCGCGCCGCCGTGCCGGTGATGATCGGCTTCATTCCGTTTGCCCTGGTGCTCGGTGCGCAGGCGGCCCAGAAGGGCCTGAGCGCACTGGAAGTACCGCTGATGACCGGTCTCAACTTCGCTGGCGGCTCGGAGTTCGCCGCCGTCGAACTGTGGACCTCGCCACCGCACATCGCGCTGATCGTGGCCATCACCGCCCTGGTCAACAGCCGCCACCTGCTGATGGGCGCCAGCCTGGCCCCGCTGCTCCAGCACCTGCCGCGCCGACGCGTGCTGCCGGCCCTGTTCTTCATGTGCGACGAAAGCTGGGCGATGGGCGTGGCCGATGCGCGCCGGCGCGCGCTTGGCTTCAGCCTGGCCTACTACCTGGGCGTGTCGGCAGGCCTGTACACGGTCTGGGTGGCCTGCACCGCACTCGGCGCGATCATCGGGCCGCTGTTGGGCGACATCCACGCCTATGGTTTCGACATGGCCTTCCCCGCCGTGTTCCTGGTGCTGCTGCGCGGCATGTGGCAGGGCATGAAGGCGGCGCGGCCGTGGCTGGTCAGCCTGGTCGTGGCCGCCGCCACTTATCTGCTGGTCCCGGGCGCGTGGTACGTGGCCAGCGGCGCACTGGCCGGCCTGGCCGCAGCTTGGCTGCTGGCGGAGGACGCAGCATGATCTTCAATGGCCTGATCCACTGGACCTCGGTACTGACCATCGTGCTGATGGCCGCTGCCACCTACCTGACCCGCATCGTCGGCTTCCTGGCGTTGCGCAACCGCACCCTGAGCAAACGTGCGGTAACGGTGATGGAAGCCGCGCCGGGCTGCGTGCTGATCTCGGTGATCGCCCCGGACTTCGTTGCCGACAAACCCGCCGACCTGGCCGCGCTGGCCATTACCCTGCTGGCCGCCACGCGGCTGTCGATGCTCCCGACCGTGCTGATCGGCGTGGTCTGGGCGGGTGTGTTGCGCTATCTGATGGGGTAGCTACCGGTACGCCGGGCAACGCCCGGCGCACCGTAGTGGCGCAGCAGTGCAATCACGCGCTGCTGCTTGCCGCCAGCAGGCACAGGCTGCGCGCCGGCAGCGTCCAGGCGCCTTCCTCATCCGGCTCCAACGGCGTTTCGTCGGTCTGCAGGAGTACGCGCCGGAACGACAGGGCGTCATCTGACACGCAGAACCGCTGCGGCTGCTCCCCGGCGTTCAACAGCAGGGCCAGGCTGACATGCCGTCCGGGCTCGCGCAGGCCGCTGTCGGGGCTGCGGCCGTCCAGCACGATCAGCAGCGCACGCAGCCCTGCGTCATGCCAGTCCGCTTCCTCCATGCTGCGACCGTCAGGATGCCGCCAGTCGATATCGCGCAGGCCCAGCGCCTCATCGTACTCGCCGCGCAGGAACCGGTTCCGGCGCAGCAGGCCGTAGCGCCGGCGCAGTGACAGCGCCCGCCGCACGAACGCCACCTGCGCCTGTGCAGCCGGCAATGCTGCGCGCTCCCAGTCGATCCAGCTCAGTGGATTGTCCTGGCAGTAGGCGTTGTTGTTGCCCTGCTGCGAATGGCCGAACTCATCGCCTGCCAGCAGCATCGGCGTCCCCTGCGCCAGCAGCAGCGTGGCCAGCAGGTTGCGCATCTGCCGCGCACGCAACGAAAGGATCGCCGCATCATCGGTGTCTCCCTCCACGCCGTGGTTGCTGGAAAGGTTGTGCGAGTGGCCGTCACGGTTGTCCTCGCCGTTGGCCTCGTTGTGGCGATCGTTGTAGCTGACCAGATCGTGCAGGGTGAATCCATCATGCGCGGTCACCAGATTGATGCTGGCCGACGGTCGCCTGCCGTGGTGTTCGAACAGGTCGGCCGAGCCGGTGAAGCGCGTGGCAAACTCCGCCAGCTGCCCGCCATCGCCACGCCACAGCGCGCGCACCGTGTCGCGAAAGCGGTCGTTCCATTCGGCCCAGCCCGGCGGAAACTGGCCCAGCTGGTAGCCGCCCGGGCCGATGTCCCATGGCTCGGCAATCAGCTTCACCTGGCTCAGGATCGGGTCCTGGCGTACCGCATCGAGGAAGCTGCCCGAGGCGTCGAAGCCATGCCGTTCGCGGCCGAGGATGGTTGCCAGGTCGAAGCGGAACCCATCCACCCGCATCTCGGTCACCCAGTAGCGCAGAGAGTCCATGACCATGCGCAGCGCACCGGCATTGGTCAGGTCGAACGTATTTCCGGTGCCGGTATCGTTGATGTAGTAGCGGCGATCATCGGCCAGGCGGTAGTAGCTGGCGTTGTCGATGCCCTTGAAGGACAGCGTAGGGCCCAGCTCATTGCCTTCGGCGGTGTGGTTGTAGACCACGTCCAGGATCACTTCGATGCCGGCATTGTGCAGCCGCGCGACCATCTGCTTGAACTCGGCCACGATGCCCAGCGACAGGTAGCGAGGCTGCGGCGCGAAGAAGCCGATGGTGTTGTACCCCCAGTAATTGCGCAGCCCGCGCTCGAGCAGCTGCTGGTCATCGACGTATGCGTGCACGGGTAGCAGTTCGATGGCGGTCACGCCCAGATGGCTGAGGTGGTCGACCACTGCGTCATGGCGCAGGGCAGAGAAGGTGCCACGCTCGGCCTGCGGGACATCGGGATGCTGCATGGTCAGCCCGCGCACATGCGCTTCGTAGATCACGGTCCGGTCCCAGGGCGTGGCAGGTGCACGCTCGACACCCCAGCTGAAGGCCGGGTCGATCACGGCGCAGCGCGGCATGTAGGCGGCGCTGTCGCGACGGTCGAAGCTGAGGTCGCCATCGCGGTGGCCCAGGGTGTAGCCGAACAGGTGGGGGGCCCACTTCAGTTCGCCGACAATCTGCTTGGCGTAAGGGTCCAGCAGCAGCTTGTTGGGATTGAAGCGATGGCCTTCCTCCGGAGCATAGGGACCATGCACCCGGTAGCCATAGCGCTGGCCGGGCCGCACGTCCGGCAGGTAACCATGCCAGATCTCGTTGGTGTACTCGGGCAGCGCGATGCGTTCCACTTCGCGGTTGCGTCCATCGAACAGGCAGAGTTCCACCCGTGTGGCATGCCGCGAGTACAGTGCGAAGTTCACACCCAACCCGTCCCAGGTCGCCCCCAGCGGGAAGGGCCGGCCTTCGCGCACGCGCGAGGTCTGCGTCCACTTACGGCCGGCCATCGGCTCCCTCCTCGTCGCGCGGGGCGGCAATCTCGGCTTCCACCAGCCGCTCGGCCATGTGCCAGTGCCGTTGCTGCTGGTCGTCCGGGCGCCCTTCTGCCTCCCATATCTGGTGGGCAAGTGCCTCAATCCGCTGCCGTCGTTCCCTGCTGTCCATCCCTACCTGTCTCCTCGTTGATCCATATCGCCAACGGGCTGCCAGCCAGAAGCCCGGCCACGTCCGCGGTTGCGTTGAAATGTTCGATGCGCCCGTCCAGGACATTGCGCATGGGGCCTGCCGGCAGCCCACGCAGCGTCACGCCGCTGCCGACGTCGCGCGGAATGTGCAGGCTGGGCCCCGGCATGGTGGTGGGCGAACTTCGCCGTACGACCACCACCAGCACCTGCGCCTGATGCCTGCGCGTGAACGCCAGCCACGGCGAGCGCGCAGGCGCCGACAGCGGCTGCAGCGCGCCGTGCAGGAAAAGATGCGGGTGCCTGCGGCGGCAATCGAGCAACTGCCGGAGCAGGAATGCCTTGATCCCACCGTCCCGCCAGTCATCCAGCAGCGCGGGCCACCCGCGCGCATCACGCAGCCACGCGTGCCGCGCCGGATAGTCCACCGCGCGCCGGTTGTCCGGGTCCACCAGGCTCAGGTCCCAGCCTTCGCCGCCCTGGTAGAGGTCGGGCACGCCGGGCAGGCAGTGCTGCAGGCACAGCTGTGCCAGGCCGTTGCAGGCGCCCGCCGGCGCAATGCGCGCCACGAACGTCGCCAGCGCCTCCCGCACCGGCTGCAATGGCGCTCCATCCAGCAGCGCGTGCAGCCACTGCGCGGCGGCCTCCTCCACGGCCACGTTGGGATCGGACCAGCTGCTGACCCGTTTACCCTCGCGCAATGCCTTGGTCAGCCATTGCACCATCCTCGATGCGAAGTCGGCGCCGGGGGTACCGTGCATCGGCCACGCGGCGACGAGCGCCTGCCATAGCGCATAGGTCTCGGCACCCGGCAACGGCATCGGCGCGCCGGCGTGGGTCGCCATCCGGCTCCAGCGCCGCACCGCGTCCCGCCACTCGACCGTGCAGGTACTGAGAACCGCCAGCCGTGCCCGGCTGTCGGCCCCGCGCTTGTGATCGTGGGTCGCCAGCGCAAGCAGCGCCCTGGGATGGCGCCGCAGGCGCCCGGCTGCATGTTCCAGCAGCTCGCGCCCCTCCATGCCCAGCCGCTGTGGATCACTGCCGACTTCGTTGCGCGACAGCAGCCTGAAATAGCGATAGAACCCGGTATCTTCCACCGACTTGGCATTCAGCGGCGCGGCCAGCTGCCCGAACCGTACGCGCAGCTCGGTTTCAGCCGGCGCCTGGCCGGGAAGTGCCTGCAACAGCAGATCCAGCGCGGCGCGTGCGGCACCGTCCAGCGCCTCGCGCGCAGCACCGGCAGCGTCCACCAGCGCCTTTCGTTCACCCGCCCACTGCAGCGAATAGGGCCGGTAGGTGCGGTAATGCCGCAGCAATGAAGCCAATGCGCGCGCCAGCGCAGCCAGTCCGATATCGGCCTCGGCCAGCCGGGGCTGCAGGACCTGCTGCGCACTGCGCAGCAGCCGCTGGAAGTCTGCGTGAAGGCCTTGGCGCAAGATCATGCCGCGAGCGTCCTGCTGAATCCGGTCAAAGCTGCGCGGGTCACCGCCCAGTGCCTGCCACGTGCGCGAGAGCGCGGGCGCAGCCGCCGGATCGTGCAGCCACGCCCCGGTCTGGTCCATGAAGTCATAGCCGGTGGTGCCCTCGCAGGCCCAGCCGTCGGGCAGCTGCTCGCCCTCGGCCAGTATCTTCTCCACATGCAGGCTCACCGCCTGCGGATCACGGTCGCCGGCCGCGCACGCCGTCCTGATCGATTCACGCAGGCGCTGCAGGTAGGCGCCCGGACGCGACAGGCCATCCACATGGTCGACGCGCAGGCCGTCCACCCATCCCTCGCGTACCAACCGCAGCGGCAGCGCATGCACCGCCTCGAACACGTCGTCGCGCTCCACCCGCAGCGCGGCCAGTTCGTTGATATCGAAAAAGCGCCGGTAATTCACCTGATCGCCCGCCGTGCGCCACCAGGCCAGCCGGTAGTGCTGCCGCTGCAGCAGGGTATGCAGCCGTTCAACGCTGCGGTTGCAGCGCTCGGCCCACGCCGGCCACTGCGCGGGGTCCAGTGGATGGCTGCGCGGCGACAACGGCAACGCCAGCCCATGGTGGCGCAGCACGGGCCGCGCCTTGTCCACCACCACGCGCACGACGCCATCGCGCACCGCGTCGTGCAACGGCCGGTCCAGCACAGGCAGCCACAGCCGGCCCTCGCAGCCCGGCGCCTCCCAGTCGATGTCAAACCAGTCTGCGTGCGGGCTCCGACGCCCGTGCATCAGCACATCGCTCCACCAATGGCTGTGCGGGGAAGCCGCCAGATGGTTGGGTACGATGTCCAGGATCAGGCCCATGCCGTGCGCCCGCGTCGCCGTGGCCAGTTGCCGGAAGGCTTCTTCGCCGCCCAGTTCCGGATTGATGCGGGCCGGGTCGATGCCATCGTAGCCATGCGTAGACCCGGGCAGCGCGGCGGCGACAGGCGACAGGTAAAGGTGGCTGACGCCCAGCGCGGCGTAATACGGCACCTGCGCCGCGGCGGCCCCGAGGTCGAAGCCTGCATGCAATTGCAGGCGCACGGTGGCACGCAACGGAGTCATCGCTGCTCCTTCCTCCGCGTGGCGCTGAACCGGGCAATACGCGCGTCGGCCGCGTCCTGGTCCCACGCAAGCGGCAGCCGTCGGCGCCAATTGGGATGGCCGTCGACGGTGCCCGGCAGGTTAACCTGCGCGCGACTGCCCAGGGCGTCTTCCAGCGGGAGCAGCGCCAGCCGTGACGATGCGTGCGCGACCAGCGACAGCGCACGCGCTTCAAGCGTGGCCCCCTCGCCCCGGGCGACTGCGGACAGCGCCTGGACCTCTCTGGAGCGCGCGTGCAGCGCCGACGGAAGCCTGCTCAGCTCACCCAGGCGGGCACGCCAGCGCAGGTCGCGCCCGTGCAGCCAGCCGGACAGCGGTGGCAGATCATGGGTGGAGGGCATAGCCACCGCATCGCGGCGCCACCGTGGCGCCGGCAGGAAGCGCTCACCGTTGCGGGCGAACGGCAGCACCTCGATGCCCAGGACGCCGCGGGCTGCCAGCCGCTGGCGAACGCCCGGCGGCACCACGCCCAGGTCTTCACCAATCAGCACGCAGCGATGCCGCCACGATTCCAGCACCAGCAGGTTGATCAGATCATCGAACGGATAGCGCAGGTAAACGCCCTGCCCGGCGCCCGCCCCGCGGGGAAGCACCCACAGGCGCTGCAGGCCAAGGATATGGTCGATGCGCAGCCCGCCACGGCCGGCCATCACAGCGCGCAGCACGCGGATGAACGGCTCAAAGCCCTCGCGCTGCAGGGCGAAGGGTGACCAGCTGGTGATACCCCAGGCCTGGCCCAGCGGATTGAACGCATCCGGCGGCGCGCCCAGTTCAAGGCCCTGCAGCAGTTGGTCGCCGCCGGTCCGCGCCTCGACGCCCTGCGGTGCGCAACCCACCGCCAGATCCGCGATCAGCCCGATCGACGCGCCGTCGTTGCGCAATCCCGCCTGCACCTGCGCCCAGCCCTGCCGCGCCAACCATTGCGCAAACGCATGGTCGTCGGCGCTTCCAGTGAACCGGTCGGCGGCGCGCTGGCAATAGCGCAGCAGGGGTTCGCCTTGCGCATCGCGCCACGTCTGCATCTGTTCGCACTGTGCCGGCGCCTGCTGCCGCAGCCACTGGTGCACCTGGCGCAGCCAGCGCCACTTCAACGCCGCCGAGTGCGGCCAGTCGATGCGGCGCGCTGCGGTGGCGGCTGCAACTGCCGTCGCCAGTGCTTGGTCTTCAGCCAGCACGGCGTCGGCTGCCTCCGGCAGTACCTGCGGCAGGGACACCTGCAGTGGATCGAGCCAGTGCCGGTCGCTGGGCGAATAGGGGCTGTAGCCTGGCCCAGGTGGCAAGCCGGCATGCAGCGGGCTCAACGCCACTGCATCGCCGCCGTGACGGTGCAGCAGTTCGCTCCATCGTGCACAGCCGGCGCTGTCACCGATGCCAGCGTCGCAAGAGGCGCGAAGGCTGTAGACCTGCGCCGACAGGCCCCAGCCGCGCAGCGTGCCCTGCGGCCACCAGGCACGTTGTGGCGCCACCGCAACCGCCTGTTGCCGGTCGCCCCGGCGCCACTGCCAGTAACCCGGCTGGTCCGGCACGCGCCAGCGCCCTTGCGCATCGGCGCGTGCCGGCAGCACTGCGCCATGCTCATCCACCCAGCACGCTGCGCCGGCTGCGTCCGGCATCGCCAGCAGCTGTCCACAGCAGGCCGTGCGCAGGCCACCGTGCTCGGGCGCTGCATCGCCCTGCAGCCCCTCCAGCACCGCGCGCAGCACGTCCGGTGCGACCTCGCGCTCGACACCGGCCACGTCGGTCCAGCGAACCAGCAGGCCCGCGCGCCGTGCCGCCTCCAGAACCGCCGCATCGGTACTCATGCGGCAACCCAACAGGCAAGCACGCCGCCGCCTGCGGGCAGCAACGTGGCAGCGTCCGGCCCTACAACGTGCTCCCCGGCCGGCATCGCATGCACCACCGGCGACGGGCCGACATTGACCGCGATCCACCACTGGCCCGACGGCAGCTGCCAGCCCGCCTGCACCGCGCCTTCGCCCAGCACGCGCGCACCCAACGACCGCGCCTGCAGCAACCCGGGCTGCAGATAGCGCCTGCGCAGTGCCAGAAACCCGCTCGTGCAGCGCAGCCAGTCCTGCGACCAGTGATCATCGCCGGGCGGCGACGTGTAGGACGCCTGCAGGGTGGCCGGGTCGTTCGGGTCGGGAATACGCGCGCGCGCGGCGGCGTCGGCAAAGGCGCTGAAACCAGCGAACTCGCGGCGACGCCCTTCGCGCACCGCCTCGTCCAGCGGCGGCGCGTAGTCGGTGAAGAACAGGAACGGCGATTGCGCCTGCCACGGTTCGCCCATGAACAGCAGCGGGATCATCGGCGTCAGCAGGGTCAACGCCAGCGCCGCACGCAGCCGCGCAGGATCGGTCAGCATCGACAGGCGCTCGCCGAGAGCGCGGTTGCCTACCTGATCGTGGTTCTGCGCGAATACCACAAAACGCGCGGGCGACAGGTCGGCGCTGGGTTCGCCGCGGGGATCGCCGCGCAGGTCCGGTTCACCCTGCCAGGCGAATCCTTCGGCCAGGCAGCGCGCCAGCAGTGCTTCGGCGCGACCGGCATAGGCCGCGTAATAGCCCTCCTGCTCGCCGGTCAGCATCACGTGCAGCGCATTGTGGAAGTCATCGTTCCACTGCCCCTGGTAGGCGCCGCGCAGCCACCGCGCCTGGTTGCGCTCGTTCTCCAGCACCAGGTGCGCGTGCGGGGCCACCGCACGTACCTCATCGGCCAGCTGCTGGAGGAAACGGTTATCGTCAATGGCGTGCACCGCGTCCAGGCGCAGGCCATCGAAGCCGTAGTCGCGCAACCACATCAGCGCGTTGTCGATGAAAAAGCGCCGCACCCAGGGCTGGCGGAAGTCGATGGCCTCGCCCCACGGCGTGCTGCGGTCGTCACGGAAGAACCCGCGCGCGTAGTCGCGCAAGTGGTTGCCCTGTGGTCCGAAGTGGTTGTAGACCACATCCAGCAGCACCGACAGCCCTGCATCGTGCGCCGCTTCGATGAAGGCCCTCAGCGCTGCCGGCCCGCCATAGGCATGGGCCGGCGCATACGGGAACACGCCGTCGTAGCCCCAGTTGCGCTGGCCGGGAAACTGCGCGACCGGCATCAGTTCAATGGCGGTGATGCCCAGCGCGGCCAGCATCGGCAGCTGCGCGGTCAACGCCGCGAAGCCGCCGCCGGCCTCGATGTGTGCTTCATAGATCACCAGATCCTGCCAGGCATGCCCGCGCCAAGCGGGTTGCGTCATGGCCGTGTCCAGCACCACCGCGCTGTCTCCGTCGATGCCGTCCGGCTGCCAGCGCGAGGCCGGGTCGGGCACGTCCTGACCGGAAGGAAGGCGAAAACGGTAGCGGTCGCCATGCGATGCCGGTGTCCGCAGCCAGTGGCAGCCGTCCGGGTCACATTGCATCGGCTGTTGCGTGCCGCGCAGGCACAGCGCCATCGTCCTTGCGTCCGGTGCCCACACGCGGAACTCCACCCCGTCACCGGCCACCGGCCAAGCGCCCAGGCGCGGGGCCATTGTGGTCATGCATCAACCTGCAGGTACAGCGTGGAAAGCGGCGGCAGCGTGAGCCGCAGCGACTGCGCGTGGCCGTGCATCGGCCTCGGCTCGGTATGCACTGCACCGAGGTTTCCCGCATTGCCGCCACCGTAATACGCGCTGTCGGTGTTGAGCCGTTCGCTCCAACGCCCCGGGTGCGGCACGCCGACCCGGTAGCCGTCGCGACGTACCGGAGTGAAGTTGCTCACCACCAGCAGGGTGCGGCCGCTACCGGCCGGATCCCGGCGGATGAACGCGTAAACGCTGTTGCGGCTGTCGTCGGCCACGCTCCAATCGAAACCGCGTTCGTCGCGCTCGTCGCGATGCAACGCGGGTTCGGCGCGGAGCACGCTGTTGAGGTCTCGCACCAGGCGCGACAGGCCCTGGCCCTCACTGCTGGCCGCCTGTGCCCAGTCCAGTACCGCATCGTGCGACCACTCGTGGCCCTGGCCGAACTCGCCGCCCATGAACAGCAGTTTGCTGCCCGGGTGCGCCCACATGAAACCGTAGTACGCGCGGAGCTGGGCCAGCCGCTGCGCCGGCTCGCCCGTCATCTTGGCCAGCAGCGCTCCCTTGCCATGCACCACCTCGTCATGCGACAGCGGCAACACGAACCGTTCGGAGAAGGCGTAGACCAGGCCGAAGCTGATCTCGCTGTGGTGATGCTGGCGATGGACCGGATCGCGCCCCAGGTACTGCAGGGTGTCGTGCATCCAGCCCATGTTCCATTTGTGGGTGAAGCCAAGCCCGCCCTCCTCCACCGGCGCGGTCACCCCCGGCCACGCGGTGGATTCCTCGGCGATCACCAGCACATCCGGGAAACGCTCACGCAGCGCCTGGTTCATCCGCCGCAGGAACGCGACCGCCTGCAGGTTCTCGCGCCCGCCCTGCTCGTTGGGTATCCACTCCCCCTCGGCACGGCTGTAATCCCGGTACAGCATCGACGCCACAGCATCCACGCGCAGACCGTCGATATGGAACCGCTCCACCCACTCCAAGGCACTGCCGATCAGGTAGGCAGCCACTTCGTTGCGGCCGTAGTTGTAGATCAGCGTGTCCCAGTCGGCGTGCACCCCTTCGCGCGGGTCGGCATGCTCGTACAGCGCGGTGCCATCGAACCCGGCCAGGCCATGCGCATCGTTCGGGAAGTGCGCGCTCACCCAGTCCACGATCACCCCTACGCCGGCCTGGTGGCAGCGGTCCACGAAGCGCACGAAGGCCTGCGGCGTGCCATGGCGCGCCGTCGGCGCGTAGATGCCCAGCGGCTGATAGCCCCAGGAACCGCCAAAGGGATGCTCGCTGACCGGCAGCAGCTCGATGTGGGTAAAGCCGAGTCCGGCCACGTACGGAATCAACCGGTCGGCCAGGGCGTCCCAGTCCAGCGGCGCACCCTCGTCGCTGCGCTGCCAGGAGCCAGCATGTACTTCGTAGATGGACAGCGGTGCGCAGGTTCCGGCCTGGCGTCGGGCCGCCAACCATGCGTCATCGTGCCACTGCGTCGGCGCCGCCGAAGGCACCCGCGAAGCGGTGGCCGGTGGCAGCTCGGCCCAGCGCGCCATCGGATCGAACTTGTCGGGCATCACCCGGCCGTCGGCGCCGACGATGCGGAATTTGTAGCGGGCACCGGCCTGCACGCCCGGCAGGAACAGTTCCCACACGCCGGCGGTGTGACGCAGCCGCATCGGATGGCGTCGGCCATCCCATCCATTGAAATCGCCAACCACCGCGACCCGCTGGGCATTGGGTGCCCACACCGCGAAGCGCACGCCCGCGATGCCCTGCACCTGCATCGGCACCGCCCCCAGCTGCCGCGCCGCATCGGCATCACCGGCATGGAACCGCTGCAGCAGTGCTTCGTCCAACAGTGGACCGAACGCATAGGCATCATGCACCTGCTCCACGCCCTGTTCGAAATGCAGGGCAAGCAGCGGTATCGCCGCGTCACCGGCCGCGCCCTCGAACAGGCCGGGCAACGGGCCAGGAGACAGGTCCCAGCGTTGCCCATCGTCTGCAATCACCTCGACGCGCTGCGCGTGCGGCACCAGCACGCGCAGCTGGCGTCCGCCTTCTGGCTGGCGATGCGGGCCCAGCCAGGCAAATGCATCGGCCGGGCGCGCGTGGACGAGGTCCTGCAGCGCCGGGGCGATACGCTGATCCAATCCCGTCTCCGTGATCGCTTCATCCTCCAGGGCGGCCAGATGCAGGCTGTCGTGGCTCATGCGGCCACCTGGCAGGTCTGCTGGTACAGGGCCAGATACGCGCGACCGGCCGCATCCCAGCCACCCGGCCGCAGCATGGCGGCGCGGCGCATGGCCTGCAGCAGGCCGGGCAGGCGGAAGGTGCGCATCGCCCGTTCCACGCAGCGGCGCAGGCCATCGGCATTGGCACCATGGAACAGGAAACCGGTCACGCCGTCCTCCACCGTATCCACCAGCCCGCCGGTCGCGTGTGCGATGGGCAGGCAGCCGAAGCGCTGCGCGTACATCTGGCTCAGCCCGCAGGGTTCGAAGCGTGAAGGCATCAGCAGGAAATCGGCGCCGGCAAACATCTGGCGGGCCAGCGCTTCCTCGAACCCGATGAAGGCGCCCACCCGCCCCGGGTAGCGGCGGGCCAGCGCCTGCACCTGGGCTTCCACCTGCGGCTCGCCACCGCCGATGATGACCAGCTGGCCGCCGGCCGCCACGATCTGGGGTGCCACGTCGCAGGTAATGTCCAGGCCCTTCTGGTGCACCAGCCGCGAGACCACCGCGAACAGCGGGCCGGTCGACGGCGCCAGGCCGAACGCCTTGCGCACCGCATGCGCGTTGGTTGCGCGCCCGGTCCACTCACCAATGCCGAAGTGGGCCTTGAGATGGATATCGCGGCGCGGGTCCCAGCTGGCGTCGATGCCGTTGACGATTCCACTCAGGTGCCCGCCGGCCGCGCGACGCGCCAACAGATCATGCAGCCCGCAGCCGTCATCCGGGGCGGTGATCTGCTGCGCGTAGCGCAGGCTGACCGTGTTCAGGCGCGTGGCGTTGGTGATCCCGCCCTGCAGGAACGACATCTGCCCGTGGAAGTGCAGTTCATCCAGGTGTTCGGCCGGCACGCCCAGCACGGGTGCAAGCGCGTACGGAAACAGCCCCTGGTAAGCCAGGTTGTGGATCGTCAGCAGGGTCGGCACGGCCGTCCGGTCCCAACGCACGTAGGCGGCCGCCATGGCCACCGGCCAATCATTCAGGTGCAGCAGTTGCGGCGACCAGTCCAGCCCGGCACGCCCGGCCGCAATCTCCGCAGCCGCATGCGAAAGCGTGGCGAATCGAACCGCGTTGTCCTTCCACTCCTGTCCCTGCCCGTCCACGTAGGGCGAGCCCTCACGCTCGTACAGCTCCGCCGACAGCAAGACGTAGATCGGAAGGCCGTCGGCCTGCACCGCCATGCCGATCGTGCACGCTGGCAAGCCGGCCCGCGCGCTGACGTGCCCCACCCGCTGCAGCTGTGGCAGGCGCTGCAGTACCTCCGGGTAGCCGGGCAGCAGCACGCGCGAATCACACGCACCGCGCACCGCACGCGGCAGGGCCGCAGCTACGTCGCCCAGGCCACCGGCCTTGACGAAGTCCGCCATCTCGGTGGCAACGAACAACACCCGCTGCACCAGTTCCGGCAGCTCCAGCGGTTGCGAATGGCCGCGGCGGGTGCCGATCGGCACGGGCGTGACCGGAGCGATCGCAACGGGTGAAGCGGACTGGGTGGCGCGGGCCATGGGGATGATCTCGGATGCTTCAGGCAGACAGACGCCAGCGGCGCCCGGACGGGCGCTGATGCTGGGAAGGAAGTCGACGCAGGACGTGGGGGACGCCAGCGAGAGGCTCAGGACGACAATAGCCCTCCATGCGATCAATCAACCGTGAAGCCATGGCGATTTCTTTGTGACAAGGCGTCATGAGCTCAGTACGCATGAGGTACGCCCGCCAGCCGCCCGTGCCTCTCCTGTAGAGCCGAGCCCACGCTCGGCTGCGGGCAGTCCCGTTGGCGCTCGAGCCGAAAATGGGCTCGGCTTTACAGAGATTCTCCCTGCGACACCCGGTCGCAGGCCTTCGCGCCACGCGCTTGACCAATGTCAAATCGCCCGCCGCCACGCGGGCGTATTCCTATGCAGGACCCGAACACACCGGCGCTGCCGGCCTCTACAAGGACCCCCGCGATGAACTACTCCCCCGACAACGACCAGCTCGTGAATGCCCTGCAGAACGTCATGGTGATCTCCACCACCGACCTGCAGGGCAACATCACCTACGCCAATGACCTGTTCTGCACGCTCACCGGCTTCGCCCGCGAAGAGCTGATCGGCCAGCCGCACAGCATCGTGCGCCATCCGGATGTGCCCAAGGCCGTCTACAAGGACATGTGGGACACCATCAAGGCCGGCAAGACCTGGACCGGGATCGTGCCCAACCTCGGCAAGGGCGGCGTGCTCTACGTGGTCGACACCACCGTGCAGCCGCTGTTCGACGCCGACGGCAACATAACCTCCTACATCAGCATCCGCCGCGTGGTGAACGACCTGATGCAGAACTACGACCTGGTCGAGTTCAGCAAGGAAAAGTTCGACGACTTCTACGAGGCCGCGTGAACGCTCTCCCGACCAGTACGCCCTTCAGCCGCCTGCTGGTGGGTTTCGCGTCCGAGTCGGGCAACGCCCGCGCCCTGGCCCAGCGTCTGGGCGCGGACCTGCAGCCGCATGCGCCGCAGGTGCTTCCGTTCAACGACATCGACGTGGCCAGTCTCGGCCAAGGCGACGTGCTGCTGGCGATTTCCAGCTCGTTCGGCGATGGCGAACCGCCGGCCAATGGCGAGCGGTTCTTCGAAACCCTGAGCCAGACCCCGACGCTGAGCGGCCTGCGCTATGCCGTGTTTGGGCTCGGTGACACCGGCTACCCGAGCTTCTGCGGCTTCACCAAGGCGCTGGATGCCGCGCTGAGCGAGCGCCAGGCGCAGCCGCTGCTGCACCGGGTGGATGCCGACCTGGGCTACGAGCAGTTCTTCCAGCAATGGCAGCCGGTGCTAAGCCAGGTGCTGGGTGGCGACCTCAGCGCTGGCCAAGACCTGCACCTGCAGGTCACCGCCTATGGTGAAGACAACGCCTTTGCCGCGCGCATCCTCGAACGCCGCCGCTTGAACAGCAGCGACCCGGCCGCGTGGCACCTGCAGCTGGACATTGCTGGCAGTGGCATGGTCTATCGCGCGGGTGACACCCTGCACGTGGTGCCGGAGAACGACCCAACCCTGCTGCACGCATTGGCCCGCTGGTACGGCGACACCACGGCCGTGGCCGCCCTGCGCGACCGCGAGCTGCGCCTGCTGAGCAAGAGCGTGCTGCGCGAGCTGGCCCGGCTCGGTGGCAGCGAAACGCTGAAGGGCCTGCTGAAGGTCAGCCAGAAGCGCGAACTGGACGCCTACCTGCACGGCCTGGACCTGCTGGATGTGCTGCAGGACCACGCCACGCCGGACAGCGTGCCGCTGGCCCGGTTGCGCGAACTGCTTTCACCGCGGCTGCCGCGCGCCTATTCCATCGCCTCGCACCCGTGCGACGACCAGCTGAGCCTATGCGTGCGCGAAGTGCGCTACACCCTGCGCGGCCGCGAACGCGTCGGCACTGCCACCGGCAGCCTGCTGCATGGCGGCGACCATGCCCGTGTGTACTGCCGCTCCAACCCCGGCTTCCACCTGCCCGATACCGGCGAGGCACCGCTGCTGCTGGTCGGCACCGGCACCGGCATCGCGCCCTTGATGGGCCTGATGCAGGAACTGCAGGCCAACGCCTGCGAACGTGAAGTGCACCTGGTGTTCGGCGAGAAGCATCGCCAGCACGACTACCTGTACCGCGACCAGCTGCAGGACTGGCACACGCGTGGCGTGCTGGCCGGCCTGCATACTGCGTTCTCGCGCGATGGCACCGAAAAGGTCTATGTGCAGCATGTGCTGCAGCAGCGCGCCAGCGAAGTGCGCGACGTCCTGGCCCGCGGTGGGCATCTGTACCTGTGCGGCAGCAAGCGCCACCTGGAAGGCGCGGTGCGCGAGGCCATCGATGCCGTCGCGGGTGCAGGGCAATGGGACGCGCTGCGGAATGAAGGCCGCACGCACTGTGAACTGTATTGATCCGTTGATCCTGTAGAGCCGAGCCCACGCTCGGCTGCTGTTGGCGGTGTCGCGCAGAGCAGCCGAGCATGGGCTCGGCTCTACAGGTGCAGGTCAATCGCCGACGATGCGGCCGTCGACCACGCGCGCCACCTGCTGGCCGAACATGGCCACGTCCTGCGGGTCGTGGCTGATCAGCAACAACGGGATGCCGGTCCGGTCCAACACGGTTTCCAGCTCCTGGCGCAGGTGCTGGCGCAGGTCGTGGTCCAGTGCGGAGAACGGCTCATCCAGCAGCAGCGCCTGCGGCTGCGTCACCAGGGCGCGCGCCAATGCAGTGCGCTGGCGCTGGCCACCGGAGACCTGCGAGGGCAGCAGATCGCCCACCGTGTCGATGCGGAATGCGTGCAGCCACTGCTCCACCGCATCGAAGCGCTGGCGCGCGCGCGGATTCAACCACCCGCGCTCCAGCCCGAACGCCACGTTCTGGCGCACGCTCAGGTGCGGGAACAACGCGTAATCCTGGAACACGTAGCCCAGCCGGCGGCGCTGCGGCGGCAGATCCACGCCGTTGGCCGCATCGAACAAGGTCTGCCCCTGCACGCGCACATGTCCCTGCCCGGGCCGCAGCAGCCCGGCCACCGCCTTCAGCGTCAGGCTCTTGCCGGCACCCGAGGGTCCGAACAGCACCACCTGGCGCTGCGTGCACTGCAGCGATACGTCCAACACGAAATCCTGGCCGGCCGCCCGCAGGCGGCGCTGCACCTGCAGGTCAAGCCACATCACGCAGCTCCCGGCGACGTCCGCCCACCAGCCGCGCAGCCAGCAACAGGATCACGATGCAGACCACCGAGGTCAGGATCACCAGCGCATTGGCCTTGCCATCCTGACCGGCCTGCACCGCCTCGTAGATGGCAATCGACAGCGTCTGCGTCCGGCCGGGAATGCTGCCCGCCACCATCAGCGTCGCGCCGAACTCGCCCATCGCGCGTGCAAACGCCAGCAACAGACCGGCAAGAATGCCACGCCAAGCCAGCGGCAGCGTGATGCGGAAGAACACCGCGGCTTCGGACACACCGAGCGTGCGTGCGGCTTGTTCCAACTGCCCGTCCACTTCCTCGAACGCCGCGCGCGCCGGCTTGAACACCAGCGGCAACGAGGCCACCGCCGCCGCGATCACCGCGGCCTGCCAGGTGAACACCAGGTTGATGCCGAACCACGATTGCAGCCATGCGCCGACTGGGCCGTTGCGACCGATCAGTACCAGCAGGTAGTACCCCAGCACCGTCGGCGGCAGCACCATCGGCAAGGTCAGCAACGAATCCAGCAGCTCACGGCCTGGAAAACGCCGACGCGCCAGCAGCGCGCCCAGTGCTACGCCCAGCACCAGGTTGATCGCGGTGGCCCAGCCAGCCACCTTCAGCGACAACCCCAATGCGCTCCAGTCCAGATCCATGCCTCAGGGCTTGCCGAACCCGTGTTTGGCCAGGATCGCCTGGCCCTGTGCCGAACGCAAGAAGGCGGTGAAGCGCCTGGCTTCCGCCTGCTGTGGGCTGGCCTTGATCACGGCCAGCGGATAGGCAATGCGCCCTGCCACCGGCACCGCGAAGGCACGGCGCACGCGGTTGGGCATCGCCTGCGCATCGGTGGCATAGACGAAGCCGGCATCCACTTCACCGCGTGCCACGTAGTCCAACGACTGGCGCACGTTCTGCGTGGTGATGGCCTTGCCCTGCACCGACGGCCACAGGCCCGCCACTTCCAGTGCACCCTTGGCATAGCGGCCGACCGGCACGCTGTCCGGGTTGCCCAGTGCGATGCGCTGCACACCGGCACCGGCCAGGTCCTTCAAGGTATGCGGCGCAGCCTTGGCCTGCGGCGGCACCACCACCCACAGCGCATTGACCGCGAACACCTCGCGGGTGCCGGCCGCCAGCAGATCCTGCTGTTCGGCCTGGCCCATCGTGGTTTCATCGGCCGACGCGAACACATCCACCGGTGCGCCGCGGCTGATCTGCTGCAGCAGCACGCCGGAGGCAGCGAAGTTGAAATCCACCTTGGTTCCCGGGTGCGCCTTTTCGTAGGCCGCGCCCAGTTCACGGAAGCTCTCGGTCAGGCTCGACGCCGCCGACACCGTCAGCTCAGCCGTCCAGGCCGGTACCGTGGCCAGCAGGCCCAGCAACAACAGTCCAGCTCGCTTCATCGTCGGCTCCCGGCCAGGTTCAGTTCGGATCGGATTCGTCGGCCACCGCCAGCGCTGCCAGGCGCTCGGGCTGCAGCAACAGGATCTCGCGCTGCTTCACCGCGATGATCCCATCATCGCTCAGGCGGCGCAGCACGCGGCTGGCGGTTTCCGGCGCCATCCGCAGGTAATTGGCGATCTCGGTACGCGCCATCGTCAGGTTGAAGCGCGTGGCGGAAAAGCCGCGCCGCGCGTAGCGCTCGGACATGTCCAGCAGGAACGCAGCCATGCGTTCTTCGGTACGGTGGTTGGCGGCCAGGGTCGCGACCTTGCCGATCTCCGCGCTGAGCAGGCTGAACAGCTTGGCCTGTAGCCCCGGCATGCGGGTGGCCAACAGGCTGAGCTTGGGGAACGAGATGCGGCACAGGTGCACGGTGTCCAGCGCCACCGCATTGCAGGGAAAGCGTGAACCGTGGATCGCGTTGAGGCCGATCACTTCACCCGGCAGGCTGAAGCCCAGCACCTGCTCGTTGCCCTGGCTGTCATCGACGAAGGTCTTGACCATGCCAGCGCGCACCGCAGCAATCGAATCGAACGATTCGCCAGCGCGGAAAATGTAGTCACCCGCATGGAACGGACCGACATGGTCCACCAGCACGTGCAGATCGCCCAGTGCTGTCTTGTCGTAACCCTGCGACATGCATGCGTCGGAGAACGCACAGGTGCTGCAGAAGTGCAGTGCGTCGCCATCATCGGCGGCGGCGGGGTTGGGTGTGGCCCGGCCGAGACGGCCCTGCGAAGGCGGAATTGAAGACATCGGTGCAAGACTCAAGCGATGGCGGCCGCCGGCCGGAAGCATGCGGCCATCATACGCCACAGCAGGCGCCCTTCTTCGGCCAGGCGCAGTACGCGCGCATCCCACTGCGCCCAGCCGCGTGCCAGCAACGGCGACAACGCGGGCAGCTGGTCGGCAAAACATTCCTCGAACGGTTCATCGTTGCGCCACTCGAAGGCAGCCGCATCGAGGGCATGGTCACAGGCGATGCTCTGCGCCACTTCGGCCACCAACCGCTCGTCCTCGGACAGGATCAACCCGGCAGACACGCCCATGTGCCCGGCCTGCAGCCGCGCACGCCATTCGCCCAGTTCGTCCTCCAGCCGGTAGAACACCTCGCCGATCTGGCTGCAGGCGGACAGCCCAAGGCCGATGAAATCGCTGCGGTCGCGGCGTGGCACACCGGCAAGATCGCAATGGCGCTGGCCATCGCCCGGACCGTGCGGGTTCGGCAGATCGCCGCGCTGATAGTGATCGCCACCAATCGGTTCGTAACCCGCAGCGCGCAGCAGGCGCCAGGCCTGCAGCCAATGGACGGCCGAGGGATGTTCCGGCAGCGCACACGGCGCCGGCAGCAGGATGCGCTCCGGCGCCTCGGCCAGCACCTCGTGCAGCCGTTCAATGAAGCCGGCGTCCTCGCTGCCGGGTACCCGCAACTGGTAGTAGCGCGCGGTGAAGCCCACCTGTCGCGCCTGTGCCAGCAGGGTCGGCCCCGGTGCATCGGCACGATCGATCACGTTCAAGCGGGTGCAGCCCACCGCACGCAGCTGCGCCGGCGCCAGCGCGCTGCCTGCGTCCAGCCGCACCTCCACCTGGGGCCGCGCCACGGTGCGCAGGTGCTGCGGCACCGCATCCAGCAGCTGGCCCAGCTGCGGCGGCGGCAACGTCTCGGCCAGCCCCAGCTGCAGCACCATCGCCACCACTTCACGGTCCTCGGCCAGCGCGTCGGCCTGCAGCCGCAGCGCCAGCAGCAGGGTATCCAGATACGCCTGCGGTGGCGCATCGCGTCCGCCACGGCCGGCCTGGAAGCCGAGCGTCAAGCCACGCGGGATCAGGTGCTCGTTGCTGGCGCGCACGGCGGCGCGCCACCCGCTTTCGCCAAAGCCGGTGCTGAACTGGTCAGCCGGCGGAAACAGCACGTGCCGGGGCTGCCGCAGCAATGCCGCCTGCAGCGCAGTGTCCTCGCTCTCGTCAACGTGGAAGCTCATGGCAGACATCTTCGGGCGTTCCTCTTCGCGTGGCCCTGATTGAAATCAAGCGCGGCGCATCTGATGGTTGCTGCCGGCCAGCGGCCGGCACTACCACTTCACCCACCATTTGGTAGTGCCGGCCGCTGGCCGGCAAACACCTTCACCCGCCGCGCACCCGCTCGGCGGCGGCCGCATCGATGGCTTCGGGCAGATCGGTTTCGCGGTCGATCTGCGGGAAGTGGCGGCGTTCCATGCGACGGATCGCAAAGTGCATCCACGCCAGTGCAGCCGCCACCAGCACGAACAGCAGCATGAAGCAGCTGCTCCAGATGCCCACCGCGTCATTCAGCGCGCCAAACACGATCGGCAGGATGAAGCCACCCAGGCCACCGATCATGCCGACCACGCCGCCCACCGCACCCACGTGCCTGGGGTAGTACACCGGAATATGCTTGTAGACCGCGGCCTTGCCCAACGACATGAAGAAGCCCAGCACGAACACCAGCACGGTGAACATCACCACCCCGATGGCCAGATGGAAGTGGATCGGGCCATGGATGCCCTTCACCACATACTCGGTATCCGGGTAGGCCAGCAGGAAGGTGCAGATGGCCGACACGCCGAAGGTCCAGTACATCACCCGGCGCGCGCCCATCCGGTCCGACATCCAGCCACCGACCACGCGGAACAGGCTGGCCGGGATCGAATAGCACGCCGCCAACATGCCGGCGTGGCCCACGTCCATGCCATAGGCGCCCACCAGGTAGTGCGGCAGCCACAGCGCCAGCGCCACGAAGCCGCCGAACACGAAGAAGTAGTACAGCGAGAACCGCCAGACCTGCAGGTTCTTCAGCGGCGCCATCTGCTCGGCGAACGGGACCGGCTTCACGCCCTCGCGGCGGCGCTGCTCCAGCGACGGGTCTTCCTTGCTGAAGAGGAAGAACAGCACCGCGGTAACTGCCAGCGCAACGGCCCAGACCTTGGCGACCATGGTCCAGCCGGCCGCCACCATCACCAGCGGCGCCAGCAGCTTGGTCACCGCCGAGCCAATGTTGCCGGCACCGAAGATGCCCAGTGCGGTGCCCTGCTTGCTGGCCGGGAACCACTTCGAGACGTAGGCCACGCCCACCGAGAAGTTACCGCCGGCGATGCCCACGCACAGCGCGGCAATCAGGAACTGGGTGTAGGTCTGTGCGTAGGTCAGCATCCAGGTGGCCACTGCGCCACACAGCATCACCAGCACCATCACCTTGCGGCCACCGAACTGGTCGGACCAGATGCCGAGGAAGACGCGGCTGACCGAGCCGGTCAGCACCGGCGTGGCGATCAACAGGCCGAACTGGGTGTCATTCAATCCGAGCTGTTGACTGATCTGGATACCGATGATCGAAAAGATCATCCACACCGCGAAGCACACGGTGAAGGCGAACGTGCTCAGCCACAGCGCACGTTGCTGCTGCCCGGCACTGGCGGGGGCAAGGGCCTGGTTCATGAATTTTCCTCGTTCAAGGGGGTTCAGCCGATATCCGCTTCGGCTTCGATCTCATCCAGCCCGCGCACCGGGTAGCGCTCCTGCAGCTGCAGCAGGTAGGCCTGCACCTCGCGTTGCCGTACCTGTAGCTCCAGGTAGTCACGCAGCTGCGGCAGCACCGTTTCGAACGGCTGCGGGTGGCCTTGCTCGCGGGCATCGACGCAGACCACGTGGTAGCCCCAGCGCGATTCCACCGGGAAACCGGCCAGGCCCTCGCGCAGGCGGAACACCTGGCGGTCGAACTCCGGCGTGGTCTGCCCACGCTGCAACCAGCCCAGGTCGCCGCCCTCGCTGCTGGATGGGCATCGCGAATGGCGCAGGGCGAAATCGGCGAACAGGTGCGGCGACTCCTTCAGCAGCCCGACCAGTCGCTCGCCCTCGGTGCGTGCGGCAAAGCGCCCGGCCACATCATCGGCCGGCGCAGCCAGCAGGATATGGCGCAGGCGCACGCGGTCGGGGGAGCGGAAGCGCTCCGGGTTCTGCTCGAAGTAGCGCCGGCAGTCTTCATCGGTCGGCACGCGGTCTTCGATCGCATCTTCCAGCAGTTGCTGGATCAGCACTTCCTCGTCGCTTACCCGGTTGCCCTCCGGCGCCTGCAGCCCAAGCCGCTGCGCTTCCAGGCGCAGCAGCTCACGCACCACCAGTGCACGTGCCGCTTCAGCACGTGACTGCTCCGGGCGCATCGCCCGGTGGTGCTGCATCTCGCGGGCGATGTCAGCCTCGCTGATCGCGGTCTCGTCCACGAACAGCCGGCACGGTGCCGGCTGCCCGAGCGAGCGCGGCCCCTGCGCTGCCGCGTCATGGTGGTGCGAATGCGCCTCGGCGGGAACCGGCGCAGCGGAGTCGATCACGGTGATCGGCAGGAATTTCGGCAGGCTGCCCATGGCTTACTCCCGCGGACCGTAGCGCAGCGTGGCCTGGCGGCGGCGCACCACCTGGTAGGGCCTCCACAGGTAGCTGATCGGAATGCTCCACACGTGCACCAGGCGGGTGAACGGCGCGATCAGGAACAGGGTCAGGCCCAGGAAGATATGCATCTTGTACACCCAGCTGACGCCTTCGATGTAATCAGCAGCACCGGCACGGAAGGTCACGATGTGCTGCGCCCACTCGGCCAGCTGCACCATCACCCCGCCGTCCAGGTGCCCGGACGAGATGCGGATGCTGTACAGGCCCAGGCACAGCTGCGCGAACAGCAGCACCAGTACCAGGGTGTCACCGAAGCTGCCGGTGGCCCGCACGCGCGCGTTGAACAGGCGGCGTACCAGCAGGATGCTGATGCCGATGAAGCACAGTGCGCCGAACACACCACCAACCACCATCGCCAGCATCTGCTTCTGCGAGGAGGTGATGAAGTGCTCGTACACCGCGTGCGGGGTCAGCAGGCCGACCAGATGGCCACCGAGGATGGCCAGGATGCCGATGTGGAAGCAGTTGCTGCCGATCCGCATGCCCTTGTCCGACAGCATCTGGCTGGAGCCGGTTCGCCAGGTGTACATGGCCTTGTCATAGCGGGCCCAGCTGCCGATCAGCAGCACCGCCACGGCGATGTACGGGTAGTACTGGAAGGCGAATTGATGCAGGGAGTAACTCATGGCTGGACCTCTCGATGCGAAGGACGGGCCGGCGAACGCACGGGCGGCTTGCAGTCTTCGGCGGGGGCTTCGGCGCCGAAGCGCACCGCCTCCTCCTCCCACAAGCGATCCATGGCCTCGGCGGTATCGTCGCGGACTTCCTCGCTGGCACGCTGGCGCAGCGCCTGCAGATCGGCCTTGCCGTCACCGGCTTCGACCAGGATCTCGAACAGCACCCGGTGCGGCAGCTCACGCTCGGCGGCACGCGCCGCCAGCATCCCGGCGATATGGCCGATGTGGTGCAGCCACTCGCGGGCCTCGCTGCCGGGGCGATGGGCCAGGAACTCCAACAGCAATGGCAGGTAGTCCGGCAGCTCCCGCGCATCCAGTTCGAAGCCGTTGCGGCGGTAGGTTTCGACCAGGTCGACCATGGCCTGGCCGCGGTCGCGCGACTCGCCATGGATGTGTTCGAACAGCAGCAGGCTCATCGAGCGGCCGCGATCGAAACTGGCCAGCCACGCCGCCTGCGCATCCAGCGCATCGGTGGCCAGCAGCTGCTGCACGAAGCTGCGCAGCTGCTGGCGGCGGGCGGCATTCAACGCCGGGGCGTCGCAGGCGGCGAGCAGTTCCTCGCCGTGCTGCCACAGTTCTTCACGGGGGTAGTCCAGCAGCACCCCGACCAGCTTGAGCACGCTCATCACACCACCTCCTTGCGGCGGTGGTTCGGGCCCTTGTCCACCACGAAGGTGGTGGTCTTGCGCTGGCCGAACAGGTCGGCCGGGCTGTCACCATTGCAGCCGTTGCCGAAGGTGAAGCCGCAGCCGCCGCGCTCGCCGAAGGCGTCGTTGGCGTACTCGCGGTGGCCGGTCGGAATCACGAAACGGTCCTCGTAGTTGGCGATGGCCAAGTAGCGGTACATCTCTTCCACCTGGGCGATGCTCAGCCCGGTCTGTTCCAGCACGGCGGTATCTTCCACGCCGTCCACGTTCTTGGCCCGGCGCCAGGCACGCATCGCCATCAGCCGCTCCAGCGCGCGTACCACCGGCGCCTCGTCACCGGCCGTCAGCAGGTTGGCCAGGTAGCGCATCGGAATGCGCAGCGACGCCACGTCCGGCAGCTCGCCGCTCATGCCCACGCGGCCACGCTCGGCGGCGGACTGGATCGGCGACAGCGGCGGCACGTACCAGACCATCGGCAGCGTGCGGTATTCCGGGTGCAGCGGCAGCGCCAGCTTCCAGTCGATCGCCAGCTTGTACACCGGCGACTGCTTGGCCGACTCCAGCCAGCTGTCCGGGATGCCCTCCTTGCGCGCGGCGGCGATCACCGCCGGATCGTTCGGGTCCAGGAAGATGTCCAGGTGGGCCTGGTACAGGTCCTTCTCGGCCGGCACCGAGGCGGCCTCGGCGATGCGATCGGCGTCGTACAGCATCACGCCCAGGTAGCGGATGCGGCCCACGCAGGTTTCCGAGCACACGGTCGGCTCACCCATCTCGATGCGCGGATAGCAGAAGATGCACTTCTCCGACTTGCCGCTCTTCCAGTTGTAGTAGATCTTCTTGTACGGGCAGGCCGACACGCACATGCGCCAGCCACGGCACTTGTCCTGGTCGATCAGCACGATGCCGTCTTCCTCGCGCTTGTAGATCGCGCCTGATGGGCACGCCGACACGCACGCCGGGTTCAGGCAGTGCTCGCACAGACGCGGCAGGTACATCATGAAGGTCTTCTCGAAGGCGCCGTAGATCTCCTTCTGCACCTGGTCGAAGTTGTAGTCGCGCGAGCGCTTGCTGAACTCCGAACCGAGGATCTCCTCCCAGTTGGGGCCCCACTCGATCTTCTGCATGCGCTCGCCACTGATCAGCGAACGCGGCCGCGCGGTCGGCTGGTGCTGGCTGTCCTTGGCGGTGTGCAGGTTCTGGTAGTCGAAGTCGAACGGCTCGTAGTAATCGTCGATCTGCGGCAGGTCCGGGTTGGCGAAGATCTTGGCCAGCATCCGCCAGCGACCGCCAGCGCGTGGCACCAGCTTGCCGCTGCCGGTACGCACCCAGCCGCCGTTCCACTTCTCCTGGTTCTCCCATTCCTTCGGATAGCCGATGCCCGGCTTGGTTTCAACGTTGTTGAACCAGGCGTACTCGACACCCTCGCGCGAGGTCCAGACGTTCTTGCAGGTGATCGAGCAGGTGTGGCAGCCGATGCACTTGTCCAGGTTCAGCACCATCGCGATCTGTGCACGGACCTTCATCACACCACCTCCTTGGCGGCGGCCGGTACGGCCTCGCCATCTAGCCAATCCACCTTGTCCATCTTGCGCACGATCACGAACTCATCGCGGTTGGTACCGCAGGTGCCGTAGTAGTTGAAGCCATAGGCCAGCTGCGCGTAGCCACCGATCATGTGGGTCGGCTTGAGCACGATGCGGGTCACCGAGTTGTGGATACCACCACGGGTGCCGGAAATCTCCGAGCCCGGCACGTTGATGATGCGTTCCTGGGCGTGGTACATCATCGCCATGCCCGGCATCACGCGCTGGCTGACCACCGCACGGGCGGCGATCGCACCGTTGACGTTGAACAGCTCGATCCAGTCGTTGTCGACGATGCCGGCACTGCGCGCGTCGTCCTCGCTGATCCACACGATCGGGCCGCCACGCGACAGTGTCTGCATGATCAGGTTGTCGCTGTAGGTGCTGTGGATGCCCCACTTCTGGTGCGGGGTGATCCAGTTCAGCACGATCTCCTTGTTGCCGTTCGGGCGCTGGTTCAGCAGCGGCTCCACCGTGCGCGTGTTGACCGGCGGCCGGTAGCTCATGAAGGCCTCGCCGAAGTCGATCATCCACTCGTGGTCCTGGTAGAACTGCTGGCGACCGGTCACCGTGCGCCACGGAATCAGCTCGTGCACGTTGGTGTAGCCGGCGTTGTAGCTGACGTTGTCGTCTTCCAGGCCCGACCAGATCGGAGAGGAAATGATCTTGCGCGGCTGTGCCTGGATGTCACGGAAGCGGATCGCCTCGTGCTCCTTGCCCACGGCCAGGTGGGTGTGCTCGCGCCCGGTGAAGGTGCCCAGCGATTCCCACGCCTTCACTGCCACATGGCCGTTGGTTTCCGGCGCCAGGTGCAGGATCACTTCGGCCGCGTCGATCGCGGTCGAGATGGCCGGGCGGCCCTGGCTTACGCCTTCTTCGTGCACGGTGTGGTTCAACTTGCCGAGGAACTCGACCTCGTGCCTGGTATCCCAGCTCATGCCCTTGCCGCCGTTGCCCTGCTTGTCCAGCAGCGGGCCGAGCGAGGTGAACTTGCGGTACAGGTTCGGGTAGTCACGCTCCACCACCGTCATCGACGGCATGGTCTGGCCCGGAATGGCCTCGCACTCGCCCTTCTTCCAGTCGGCCACGCCGAACGGCATGCCCAGCTCGTTGGGGGTGTCGTGCAGGGTCGGCACCAGCACCAGGTCCTTCTCCACGCCCAGCACGCCCGGCGCCATCTCGCTCACGGTGCGGGCCACCTCCTTGAAGATGTCCCAGTCACTGCGCGATTCCCACGCAGGGTCCACCGCCTTGGACAGCGGGTGGATGAAGGGGTGCATGTCCGAGGTATTGAGATCGTCCTTCTCGTACCAGGTCGCGGTCGGCAGCACGATGTCCGAGTACAGCGCGGTGGTGCACATTCGGAAGTCGAGCGTGACCAGCAGGTCCAGCTTGCCTTCCGGCGCCTCGTCGCGCCACTTCACCTCCTGCGGCTTCACTGCGCCCATTTCGCCCAGGTCCTTGCCCTGCAGCCCGTGGCGCGTACCCAGCAGGTGCCGCAGCATGTACTCATGGCCCTTGCCCGAGGAACCGAGCAGGTTCGAGCGCCAGATGAACATCATGCGCGGGTGGTTCTGGCTGGCGTCCGGGTCGGCGAAGGCGAAGTCCAGCGAGCCGTCCTTGAACTTGCCCAGCGCGTAGTCCGCCGGGGCCACGCCGGCCGCTTCGGCCTCGCGTACCAGCTGCAGCGGGTTGCGGTCGAGCTGCGGGGTGCTCGGCAGCCAGCCCATGCGCACCGCGCGCAGGTTCAGGTCAGCCAGGCTGCCGCCGTACTTGCTGGCATCGGCCAGCGGCGACAGCAGCTCGTCCACCTGCAGCTTCTCGTAGCGCCACTGCCCGGTGTTGAAGTAGAAGAACGAGGTGCCGTTCATGTGGCGCGGCGGCTTGCTCCAGTCCAGCCCGAACGCGAGCGGCTGCCAGCCGGTCTGCGGGCGCAGCTTTTCCTGGCCCACGTAATGCGCCCAGCCGCCACCGGTCTGGCCCACGCAACCGCACATGATCAGCATGTTGATCAGGCCGCGGTAGTTCATGTCGTTGTGGAACCAGTGGTTCATGCCCGCGCCGACGATGATCATCGAACGGCCATGGGTCTTGTCGGCGGTACGCGCGAACTCGCGGGCGATCTCGATCACCTCGGCGCGCGACACGCCGGTGATGCGCTCCTGCCACGCCGGCGTGCCCGGCACCATGTCATCGAAGCTCGATGCCACATTGCCGCCGCCAAAGCCACGGTCCACGCCGTACTGGGCCAGCAGCAGGTCGTAGACCGTGGCCACCAGCGTCTCGCCGCCGTCGACCGTGACCAGCCGGCGCACCGGAATGTTGCGGTCCAGTACGTCTTCGGCCGGCGCGGCAGTCCAGCCGTCGCTTTCAATGCCACCGAAGTACGGGAAGCTCACCGCCTCGATGCCGTCGTTGGCGTCGGACAAGCTCAGGCGCAGGCGTGTGTCGGCGCCATTGCTGGCCTTCTCTTCGATGTTCCAGCGGCCCTTTTCACCCCAGCGGAAACCGATGGAGCCATTGGGCACCACGATCTGGCCACTGTTCTCGTCGTAGGCCAGGGTCTTCCAGTCCGGGTTGTTGGCTTCACCCAGCCCGCCCAGCTCACTGGCACGCAGGAAGCGGCCCGCCACCAGGCGGCCATCGTCGCGGCGCTCAAGGCGCACCAGCATCGGCATGTCCGAGTACTGGCGGCAGTAGTCCTGGAAATACTGCGAGGGCGAATCGACATGGAACTCGCGCAGGATCACATGGCCGAAGGCAAAGGCCAGCGCCGCGTCGGTGCCCTGCTTGGGGTGCAGCCAGTGGTCGGTCAGCTTGGCCAGCTCGGAATAGTCCGGGCAGATCGCCACCGTCTTGGTGCCGTTGTAGCGCGCCTCGGTGAAGAAGTGCGCATCGGGCGTACGCGTCTGCGGCACGTTCGAACCCCAGGCGATGATGTAGCGGCTGTTGTACCAGTCGGCCGACTCGGGCACGTCGGTCTGCTCGCCCCAGATCTGCGGCGAGGCCGGCGGCAGGTCGCAGTACCAGTCGTAGAAGGACAGGCAGGCGCCACCCAGCAGCGACAGGTATCGCGCACCGGCAGCGTAGGACACCATCGACATCGCCGGAATCGGCGAGAACCCGACCACGCGGTCCGGGCCGTACTGCTTCACCGTGTACAGGTTGGAGGCGGCGATGATCTCGTTGGCCTCTTCCCACTGCAGGCGCACAAAGCCACCCATGCCGCGGCGGGTCTTGTACGAGCGCGCCTTCTCCTTGTCCTCCACGATGCTGGCCCAGGCATCGACCGGGGCCTTGCTCTTGCGGGCTTCGCGCCACAGGCGCAGCAGCGTGCCGCGGATCAGCGGGTACTTCAGCCGGTTGGCGCTGTACAGGTACCAGGAATAGCTGGCGCCACGCGGGCAGCCACGTGGTTCATGGTTGGGCAGGTCCGGGCGCGTGCGCGGGTAATCGGTCTGCTGGGTTTCCCAGGTGACCAGGCCGTTCTTGACGTAGATCTTCCAGCTGCAGGAGCCGGTGCAGTTCACGCCGTGTGTGGAACGTACGATCTTGTCGTACTGCCAGCGGGCGCGGTAACTGTTTTCCCAGTCGCGGCCCTCGCTCTTGGCAAAACCATGGCCATCGGCAAAGGTCTGGGGGTCACGCTTGAAGAACTGCAAGCGATCGAGGAAATAACTCATCGGGGATCTCCCTTTGCGGACATCGGCATCGTGGCTGTGTGTGTCATCTGGCTGCGGTGCGTTTTCATGTCGTCAGCAGGGTGTCTCGGCACCGCGCCGGTAGTACCACCACCAGGTCACGGCCAGGCAGGTGACATAGAAAACAACGAATCCGTACAGCGCCATGTCGGGGCTGCCGGTCAACGTAATGGACGAGCCGTAGCTCTTGGGAATGAAGAAACCGCCGTAGGCACCGATCGCACCGGAGAAACCGACCACCGCGGCCGACTCGATGCTGGCCTGGTGTGCGGCCGTGGCCTTGCCCTCGGCGTTGTCGTTGGCCGACCAGCGCTCATGCAGGGTGCGGAAGATCACCGGGATCATGCGGAAGGTGGTGCCGTTGCCGATGCCACTGAGCACGAACAGCGCCATGAAGCTGAGCAGGAAGCCATGGAAGTTGCCGCCCTGGCCATGGCTGGGCAGGAAGTGCAGCACGCCGAACACCGCCGCGATCATCAGCGCGAACACCCAGAAGGTCAGGCGGGCGCCACCCCAGCGGTCGGCCATGCTGCCGCCCACCGAACGCATCAGCGCGCCCAGCAGCGGGCCGATGAAGGCGTAGGCCAGCGGGTTCACGTCCGGGAACTGGCTCTTCACCAGCATCGGGAAGCCGGCCGAGAAACCGATGTAGGAACCGAAGGTGCCGATGTACAACCAGCACATCAGCCAGTTGTGCTTGCGGCGGAAGATCACCGCCTGCTCGGAGAACGACGAGCGGGCGCTGGTCAGGTCGTTCATGCCGAACCAGGCCGCGATGGCGTACAGCGCGATGGCCGGCACCCAGATGAAGCCGGCGTTCTGCAGGAACAGCGGTGCCCCACCCTCCACCGCGGGCTGCGGTGCACCACCCAGCGCACCGAACACGCCTACGGTGATGACCAGCGGGATCACCGCCTGCGCCACCGACACGCCCACATTGCCCAGGCCGGCGTTCAGGCCCAGCGCCAGGCCCTGCTTCTGCTTGGGGTAGAAGAAGGAGATGTTGGACATCGACGACGAGAAGTTCGCGCCGCCGAAGCCACACAGGATCGCGATGGCCACGAACACCCAGTACGGCGTGGCCGGGTCCTGCACCGCAAAGCCGAGCCAGAGCGTCGGCGCCAGCAGCGACGCGGTGGACAGCGCGGTCCAGCGGCGGCCGCCGAAGATCGGGATCACGAACGAATAGAAGATGCGCAGGGTTGCGCCGGACAGGCTGGGCAGCGCCACCAGCCAGAACAGCTGGTCGGTACTGAAGTTGAAGCCGATCTTCGGCAGGCTGATCGACACCGCCGAGAACAGCACCCAGACCGAGAAGGCCAGCAGCAGCGAGGGGATCGAAATGACCAGGTTGCGGGTGGCAACCCGCTTGCCGGTGCGCTCCCAATAGCCGGGGTCCTCCGGCGTCCAGTCGCTGATGACGCGACCCGGACGGGCAGTGCTGCGGACAACAGGATCGCTACCGACGGTCATACATGGCTCCAAGGCTGTGGAATGACGTGGGTATTGCTTTCAAGTTGTGACCCGTCGTCATGCAGCCATTAGGCCGTGCAGCAACTACGACGGGGTTGATCTGGATCAATCAGGAGCCGGTTTCCACCCTGCCCCTGACAAATGTCAAATCGATGAAGCGGTATTGCGGCGCGTGACTCCGCGCTGGCGCACGCTATCGCGCACGTCTACATCGAACTGCAGCTGAAGCTGGCTGCCATCTTCCAGGGCAATGTCGAATGGCAGGCCATCCCGGCACGGCAGCCGTGCCGCCAAGGCCTCAACTGCCGAGCGCGGCAGTACCAGGCGGCAGAAGGTGCCACCATCGAGCAGTACCGGTTGATCGCCGCCATGCAGCGACACCGCCATGCCCCAGCCCTCGATACCGCCGAAGCGGGTCATGTTCTCGACCGATTCACCGGCCAGCAGGCGCGCCAGTTCGGCCTCATCCAGGCGAAGCCGTACCGATTGGTCCTGCAACTGCACTTTCATGACGCAACATCCTCCCATTGTTCGGGGGTATTGCAGTTGACCAGGCAGGCTTCGTCAACGCTTTCAAGCGCCAGCACGTGCATCTGCAGGCGACGCTGGAACGCCTGTACAGAGCGCGGCCCTTCCGCATCATCCAGCATCGCGGCCAGCACGCTACGAGTGGCATTGTCCACATTCAACAGCATGGGAAAGGGATGCCCGTCAAAGATCGTGCACGCGCCCCGCCCCTCGGCAGCCAGCCGTTGCAGCAGCCGTGGCGCCAGCAACGGCGTATCCACCGCTACCACCCAGGCCGGGCTGTCGGGCATCTGCTGCATCACGCTGTGCAACCCTCCCAGTGGGCCGCAGCGCGCAACCTGATCGGGGATGCCACCGAAGGTCGGATAGTCACCGCTTACCCATACCCGTTCGGCGCCAGCCTGCATCAACAGGCCACGCATGTGTTCCAGCAGCGTGCGGCCCTGCCACGGCAGCAGTGCCTTGTCGCGACCCATCCGGCTGGACAGGCCACCGGCCAGTACGATGCCGTTGATGCTCATCGCAGTAGAGCCACGCCATGCGTGGCTGCGTCGGCATCAATGTTGATGATCATGCGCATGGTCATCGGCATGTCCGGGTTCGCTGTCCACGTGACACAGGCTGCAACCCTCGCTCCACGCGCTGTCGCCGTCCTCGTAATGCTCCTGCTTCCAGATCGGGCACTGGTGCTTGACCACCTCGATCAACTGCCGGCAGGCGCGGAACGCCTCGTCCCGGTGCGGGCTGCCGGCGGCCACCACCACCGCCACATCACCAATGCCCAACCGGCCCTTGGCATGGGCCACATACAGTATCAGCTTCGGGCCAAACGTCGCCTCGACCTCGGCGGCCAACCGCTTGAACTCGTTCAACACCAGCGGCTCGAACAGGTCGTAGGTGATCCCGGTCACCGGCCGGCCGATGTTGACGTCGCGCACCTTGCCGATGAACACATCGATGCCACCGAAGCCCGGATCGGATACCGCCGCGATGCCTTCGGCCGGATCGATCGCCGCCTGCGCGCGGTCCACCACCTTCGCGATGATCTTCTCGCTCATCGCTCAGCCCCCGCTCACCGGGGGCAGGATCGCCACACGGCCATCCTCGGGCAGCGCCTCGTGGTCGCGCAGCACGCGTTGCTGGTCGGCGAACGCCGAATAATCCAGCAGGCCGGCACGGAATCCCGGCCAACGCAGCGGCAGCAGCTCGCGCAGCGCCTGGCGCAGATCGGCCACGGTGCCACCGGCCACATCCACGGCAATCTCGCGGCTGGCATCCAGATCGGAAAATGCACCGAACAACTGCAGATTCACCTGTTTCATCATGACTCCTGGCTCACCAGCTGCACCGGTTCGTGGTGACCCCAGCCCTGCACGCGCACGTAGGTGCCGGCGCTGGCCAGGTCAACCTCAGCCTCCAGCACCACCCAGGCGTTGGCCTGCAGCATGGACATCAAACGGAACGACTCCTGCCCGGCCAGCACGCGCGCACTCAGGCGACCCTGCGCATCCACTTCCACCCGCGCCCGCGCGTGGAAGCGCAGGCCCGGCGGCGTGCGCACGTCGGCCTGCAGCGGCAACGTCAGCACCGGCTCCGGTGCCAGCCCCAGCAGGCGGCGCAGCACTGGCTCGATGAAGAAGCGCTGGCCCACGGCAGCGGAGACCGGATTGCCCGGCAGGCCGAAATACAGCGCGCCGTTGGGCAGCACTGCAAACAGCAACGGCTTGCCCGGGCGGATTGCCACCTTGTGGAACACGATGCGCGCACCCCGGCCGCGAAGCGCGTCGGGAATGAAATCGTAGCGGCCGGCCGACACCGCGCCTGTGCTGATCAACAGCTGCGCACCCGCTTCCAGCGCTTCATCCAGGACCGCGTTGAACGCCGCCACCTCATCGCCCACCGTGCCCTGCCAGACCACCTCGGCACCGGCGGCCTGCAGTCGGCCGACCAGATACGGCCGGTTGCTGTCACGAATCTGCCCGGATGCCAGCGGCTGCGCCGCCTCGGTCACCAGCTCCTTGCCGGTAGCAATCACCGCCGCCTTTGGCCGCGCCACCACCGCCACCTCGCCCACGCCGATCGCATGCAGCAAGGCGCGCGCGTTGATGTCCAGCACCTGCCCGGCCTGCAGCACGCGCTCGCCGTCGCTCACATCCTCACCACGCAGGCGCACATTCTGGCCCGGCTTTACCGTGCCCTTCAGGGCAATGCGGGTCGGGCGACCATCCTCGCTGGCGAGGATCTCCACATTCTCGACCGGCACCACCGTATCCAGCCCGACCGGCATGCGCGCACCGGTCATGATTTCCCAGGCACCCTCGCCGCCTTCGGCGCCGGCATCGCCTGCTGCCTGCCAGCCCTGCACAGCGAACTCGGTACCAGCTTCGAACGTCGCGCCGTTGGCGCGCAGCGCGAAGCCGTCCATCGCCGAATTGTCGAACGGCGGCAACGACTGCCCGCTGTGGATGTCACGGGCCACCGTGCGGCCCGCGGCCTCATGCAGCGGCAGATGCTCGGCCGGCAGCGGCGTGGCCGCGTCCAGCAAGTGCTGCAGGGCTTCGCTGTAGGGGATCATGCGTGGCCATCCCCCTCGACCATCGCCAGGGCGTGGCCCAGTACCGGCGCCAGGATGTCCAGGCACTGCGCCGCCGCCTTCGGGCTGCCGGGCAGCGCGAACACCAGCATGTTGCCCAGCTGCACCACCTCGGCGCGGCTCAGCCAGGCCATCGGCGTGTGCTGTGCACTCAGTGCCCGCACCATCTGCGCCAGGCCATGTACCGGCCGCGCGTTCAGGGAACGCAGCGCCTCCGGGGTCAGGTCACGCGGGCCCAGCCCGGTACCACCGGTACACAGGCACAGGCGCACGCCCTCGGCGGCCAAGGCCTGCAGGCGGCCCGCCAATGGCTCGATGCCATCGGGCAACACCTCAGCGGCCACCACCTCGCCGCCCAGCTTTTTCAGGCCGGTCACCAGGGTCGGGCCAGAGATATCCTCATAGGTACCGTCGCTGGCGCGATCGCTCAGCGTGATCACCGCGCAGGCCGCGCCCTCCAGGCCCTTCGGCGCACGCGGCTTGAAACGCGTGCGCTCGGCATCGTCCATGCCGTCGGGGTGCAGCCAGACACCGCGCTTGCCGCCTTCCTTGAACAGCAGGCGGATGCCTTCGATGCGCAGGGCCGGTTCCACCGGCTTGCTCAGGTCGTACAGGGTAAGCAGCGCCGCGTTGACGCCGGCCAGTGCCTCCATCTCCACGCCGGTGCGCGCCTCGCTGGCGCACTCGCACCACACGCGGATCGCCTGCCGTTCCGGTACCGGCGTGCAGAACACCTGCACCAGTTCCAGCGGCAGCGGATGGCACAGCGGCATCAGCATCGAGGCCATCTTGGCGCCCTGCAGGCCGGCAATCTCGGCCATCACCAGCGCATCGCCCTTGGGCAGGCGGCGCTCGACGATCAGCGGATAGGCCACTGGACCGGCATGCAGCTCGCCCACCGCCACCGCACGTCGGCGGGTGATGCGCTTGTCGCGGACATCGGCCATATGGAAGGCCGCATTCAATTCCCCACTCATCGTGTTGCTCATCCTCCGATGGAGGCCAGGTGCGGGGTCAGCCCGGTCTGGCCCTGGTGCAGTCCATGCCCGGCCGCTTTCAGGCCAAGCTGTGTGGTGATGCGTGCCAGCAGCGCGTCATGGTCGTCGTCGCTCTGCAGCAGCGGGCGCAGCGGCACGCCGAACTCGCCGAACAGGCACAGCCGCAGGTCGCCCTTGGCGGTCACCCGCAGGCGGTTGCAGCCCTTGCAGAAGTCGCGCGAATACGGGGCGATGATGCCGATGCTGCCGCGATGGTCAGGGTGGCCGAACTCGCGCGCCGGACCGGCATCGGCGGCGCGCGGCCGTTCGTGCCAGCCAGCCGCCAGCAGCTGCTCGATCACCACGTCGGCGCGCAGGTGGTGGCGCTGGAAATAGGCTTCGTTGTCGCCGGTGCGCATCAGTTCGATGAAGCGCACGCTGAAGGGACGATCGCGCAGGTAGTCCATCCACTGCGGCAGCTCGTCGTCGTTCAGGCCACGCAGCAGCACCGCGTTGAGCTTGATCGCCGGCAGGCCCAGCGCCTGCGCCAAGGCCAGGCCCTGTTCGATCTCCGGCAGGCGGTCATGCCCGGTGATGGTCCTGAAGCGTTCGCGCTGCAGGCTGTCCATGCTCACGTTCAGCGCGGTCAGGCCGGCCCGGTGCCACCCCGGCAGGCGCCGCGGCAGCAGCGTGCCGTTGGTGGTGATGGCCACCTTGCGGATGCCCGGCACCGCCGCCACGGTGGCGATGATCTCATCCAGGTCCTTGCGCAGGCTGGGCTCGCCACCCGTCAGGCGGATCTTGCTCATGCCCAGCGCGGCAAACGCACGCACCAGACGCGCGATTTCATCCACCTGCAGGAAGCGCGGGCGGCCATCGGCCTGGTAACCGTTGGGCAGGCAGTAGCTGCAACGGAAGTTGCAGGCTTCGGTCAACGACAGGCGCAGGTACGGAAAGCTGCGTCCGAAACCGTCGGTGAGTTGGCTCATGGCTGGTCCACCTTGTTGCTCCACCGTCTTGCCTGTGCCCGGAACGGCCCGGATACCCTCGCCTGCTGGAACGATTGCCAGAGTACGCGGCCTTCAGTTCCATGGGCATGACTTAAATCAATCGTCTTCGGCCCCGCGCGGCAGGCGTTATGGCAGCATGCGGCTTTCCGTGCAGCGGGCGTGTGACAACCCTCATGATGATGAACGATTTCCAGCAACTGCTGCATGCCGCCGGCCAGCAGGCTGAACCGCAACGCTTGCTGTTCGTATTCGTGCGCGCCGAGCTGCCCGAATCGCCCACCGGTGACCAGCGCGACCGGCATGACCGCCGCGAGGGCGGCACCCTGTCGCCGGTGCTGTGCGTGGACAAGCTGCCGGACGAGGTGCCCAGCTTCCAGGCGCTGGCGGCCGAGTCGACCACCACCGGCATCGACTGGGACCTGGTGTTCGTGGCGGCACTGGATGGCAGAGGTGGTTTCGCACCCAACAGCGACGAAGCCGCGCGCCCGCTGAAGCTGATGGTCAACGCCATCCACGACGGTCAGATCGGCCGCTTCGCCGCCTTCGACCGGGGCGGCGAGCCTGTTCAGTTCTATTGAGCCACCAGCTGCAGGGTCAGAAAGAAGATCACCAGCACAGTGTTCAGCCCCCAGGCCACGGTCAGCCCGCGCGCCGCCACGCCCAGGTTGGGGTTGTGCGCGGTGGGCGCCGCCCGCCACACCGCCGGGATGATCCAGCCGGTATAGAGCAGCAGCACGGCAAATACCCCCAGCAGCAGCGGGGTGCGCTGGTTGGCCAGGGCCCAGAGGGCCACCGCCCACAGAATATTGCTGGGAATGACGCCCTGCAGCCAGAACACACTCCAAAGGCGGGAACGGCCCTGAGTGTCGGGGGTTGGGTGCAGCGAAGCGGTCGCGGTCATAAGTCTCCTTCTGTTTAGGAAACGTGCTGAACAAGCCTGCGCTTGGTGGCTGGGAACGTCAAGGAACAACGGAATCGGTAGCGCCGGGCCATGCCCGGCGGAATCCTCCATGTTCATGCGCCGTCGGCTCGCCGGGCGTGGCCCGGCGCTACCGGTCCTGTTATCCCTGTCGCCATCGCCCCTCCCCACCCGCCCCCTTCCTCCTTCCAACCTCGACACCTGTCGCAGATTGCACGGTGCGGGCGGATCACCGCGCCAGCCTGTGCTGGCAGTGCTTAACAGCGTGGGAGAATGCCGAAAGCGTCTCCAATCGAGTGATCTTTGCAACTCTTCTGATTGGCATTGCACAGCGCCACGGGCTCAGATGGCGTGCCACCGGAAAAGGGTGGCCGGGCTTCGAATCCCGTGTTGGCTTTGAGTAAGTGCGCTTGCCAGCCGGCGTCACCATGCGTGGCGCCGGCTGGCAATCCGTCTGCCGGCTATGGCGGGCGGTGCGTTGGGGGCGTTCGCGCCCGCCGGCTTGAAGCCAACCCGGATTCGAACCACGTACCGCCCGCCACCTTTCGGGTGGCGGCTACCGATTGCCCTGCACGGAGCCTTGCCATGAACGAATCGGACTTCCCGCATCTGCATGCCTACCGCAGCACCGCCCGCGGCGACGGTTCGCCACAGGCTGCGCCGGCTGTGGACAGGAACACCTTCATTGCCAACCTCAACCGCATCGGCTCTGGTGCGGCGGCCGACGGACAACCCTGGCCGGAGCGGCACCAGCTGCCCGGGCGCTGCCTGGCTCTGGCCGATGCCGATTGTGCGTTGAGCGGGTTGCGGGTGGTGCTGGAAATGCTGCTGGCGGCGGAACGCACGCGGCAGAACGGCGAACCGGAAGAGTACGTGGGCGACCGGGTGATGGAGGGATTGGTCATGGCCTGCCAGTCGTTGTGCGCGCAGGCGGTGGGGCGGTTGCAGCCCGAAGGGTGAACGCGATGCGCCACGCCCTTCGGCGAGGACCGCTTTCAGCAGGTGTCAGTGCTCGCTGAAAGCGCTCCTCAGATCGACCCCGATGATCGGTGAGAAGTCCACTTTGCACAGCTCCAGCTCGAAGAGCTGATCGTGATTGTCCAGGCACAGGGTGACTCTCACCGGCACGCCGTCGGCATCGGCAAGCATTGCAGTGGCAATGTCGCTTCCGAAGACCTGGGTCGTGCTGGACAGGAACACCACGCCTCCGAATCCGACGACCTCCACGTCCTCCACCTGGGCGAGCGCCAGATCCTTCAACAACCGTTCGGACAGCTCGGTCGCCCCAGGCAGCAGCCTGTGGATGAGGGAGACCTCGTCGGGGGTGAGGAATCTGGGCACGGGATGTCCTTCAGAGCACCGCGCCCGCCATCAGCAGATGCTCGATCCGCCATGTCTTGGCGTAGATGAGAATGACGCTTCCGGTCGAGCGGGTCTCGATACGGAAACACTTCAGGCCGGACAGCGGATAGCCGACCGCTTTCCAACGATCAAGAAGATCAGCAAGTCCCGGCTCGTTATCGTCAACCCTGGCGAACTCAATTCGCTCTTCACCCAGTAAAACTGGCAGAGCGTTCTGCGCGAGCAGACATCCTGTGCAGCATGAGCCGGATAGGAAACAGCCATGACAACGCATCGATGGAGAACTTCTTCCAGCGACAGTAGCGGGAACATACAAAGCAGAGGATCTAAAGCAATCACGACGAGACACGCGCAAACGTCGCCCTGCACATCGAGATGTTCTAGAACCCAAGACAGCGCCACCGCTCCAGCGACGAGCCGCCCCGATAAAGTTCGAGACGCAGCAGGCACTTGGCGGCTGATGGCTACCCGGGAAACACTGGACGATTAACCTTTGGATCAGGCGCCGCCCAGCTTCTTAACATTCTTCTCCTTCACCACGTCCAGCATCGATTTGACCGCCTCAACTCCAAGATTCAGGGCCACTATTAGAGAATCGCAAAGTTTCAGATCATGATCATCCAACGCCGGGACTAGTTCCTTCAGCAACTTCAGCGCTAGATCCGTCTTCCCCAATAGCGCCAATGCAGTTGCATGATTGATATGAGCGTGAGCACCTCTCAAGCCCCGCGTCTCGAGAAATGATGCAAATTCCATCAAGGTCATTGAAGACTTCGCTTCAATAACGTTTCGCAGCTCGATCGATGAAAGAATGCTCTCAACCACATCATCGTCTGCCATTTGATCCCTTCCGATAAACGGCCGATCCGCGATTCGGCTGCTGTAGGAAAGATGCGGCCCAAAGGAGTCAAACAATGGAAATACAAAATTCCATACATAGAGCCCCCTTGGGACGAACTCCAGAACAATTCCTTGTGCCACATAGTCATAGTCACTTCGGAAAAAATATCCGCTTGACCCGCCGATCAGGCCGGACCTTTTCCGCAGAAGGCTGCAAATGTATCGCTTGTTCATCTTATCAACGGCCTTCAGGCTTAAGTTCCACCACGAGAGTTCCCTCGGGGAGATTCTTGACGTACTTATTGTACTGATCCCAGGAGATGTAAGCCCAACCAGTCTTCAGATCGAAGATGGCTTGAGGTGCATCAACTGGGCCGTACACAGCGTCCGCCCGTGAGGACCCCGGGTACCCATACCTAACAACCCTACGGCCAGCGTAGCTCACCTCAGTCGCATACTGAGACGTCGGGCATGTGGTATCCACCAGGCGCTTGAACTCACTATGGATGAGCGTTCCGCGTATCCAAGGCAGTGAGCAACGCCATCCACAGGTGGCGTCGATGGTGGACGCTGCTTGGTTTGCCAGCCTCTGGAGCCGATTTCCGACCGCCTGCAACTCCGGTGAAACAGGTACGGCCTGAGGTATGTATTTTTTATCGGCCAAGCCTAGCGAATCGACACGGCCAGTGGGATCTCCGCTTCCATACGCGAACGAGTTCAGTCCACCCATCAACCCAATCGGATCGCTCTGGGTATACCGCCCCACTGCCGGGTCGTATTCCCTCCGATAGTTGTAGAACAGCCCACTCGCATCCGTCGCCTGCTGCCCGGCGAAGCGCAGCGCCAACTCGAACGCCACACCATCGCCATCCGGATCAAGACTCGGAATCTGGTTGCCGAACACCTCGCTCTTGTTGCTCCACTCCCATATCGAGACATTCCGCACCGGGTCGATCACCACGCGCGGCGTGCCCAGATGATCCGGCTGCACGTAGGCCAGCTCCGGCACGCCGGTAGCCGGCGTGTTGATCAGCGCCACCGGATAGTTGTCCAGCCAGATGGCCTGCTGCTGCGCCTGGCCCGTGGCCGAGTAGTTACCGAGCCACTGCCCGGCCTCGTCGTACAGGGTGATCTGAGCCGCACCACCGGCTGGGGTGCGCAGCACGCGCTCGCCGCGGTGGTTGTAGGCATAACTTTCCAGCACGGCATCGCCCTGCTTCACGGCGTTCATGCGGTTGGCATCGTTGTAGGTGAACGTCTTGCCGCCGATGCTGGTGGTGTTGCCCACCGCGTCATGGTTGCGCGCCTCGCCATCCACGGCGGTCAGCCGGTGGCTGGTTGCGGGATAGGTGTAGCTGGCGGTGCCTGCTGAGGTGGTCAGCGCAGTGCGATTGCCGGTGGCGTCATAGGCATAGGTTTCAATCGGCGTGCCGGTCGCGCCGTCCTGGGTCTGGGTCAGTCGGCCCAGCGTGTCGTAGGCGTACTTGGCCAGCACCGTCGAGCCTGCGCCATTCTTCAGCTCAGTGATCGAGCCGACCGGATCATAGCCATAGCCCAGCGACAGGCCGCCTGCAGCCGGGTCATGCACCGCTTGCGGGCGATAGTCCAGGTCCAGCGGACGCTGCAGCTGGCGGCCATTGCCATAGGTCCAGCCGGTCGCCGGGCCGAAGGCCGCATAGGTCACGTTGTTCACCACGATCTGGCGCGCCTGGCCGGGGCGGGTCAGGCCGATCTGGCTGATGCGGCCCTGGGTATCGCGCACGTAGTCGGCCACGCTGCCGTCGGGGTAGGTCAACGCGGTCAAGCGACCCGTCTTGCTGTAGGCATAGCGCAGGGTGCTGGCCACACCATTGACGGTCTGCACCTTGCGGGTGACCTGGCCGAAGCGGTCATGGCAGTACTGGGTGCTGCCATTGGCGTGCAGCACCTGCCCCAGGCGGCCCTTGGCAAAGCGCTCGTCGGCGGCACAGGCGGCCGGCGCCACGTCATAGCTGTAGCCCACGTCCAGATTGGGGTCCGGGTAGGCGATGCCGATCAGGCGGTTGAGTGCATCGTAGTGATAGGTGGCAGTGATGCCGCGTGCATCGGTGGCCGTCTTGCGGTTGCCGGCGGCGTCCACGGTGAAGCTGCTGGCGCCACTGTCCGGGCTGACCTGCCCGGTCAGGTCACCGAATCCGTTGTAGGCGTAGGTGGTATGCAGGCCCTTCGGGTCAGTGACCTGGGTGACCTGGTCCAGCGCGTTGTACTGGCTGCGGATCTCGGCGGCCACGCCACCCACGTCCTGCAAGGTCTGGGCCAGGCGGTTCAGCGGGTCGTACTGCTGGCTGGTCACGCGCTGCAGGGCGTCGGTCACGGTCTGCGGGTTGCCGTTAGCATCGTAGGCAAAGCCGGTAGCGTGGTTGCCTGCGTCCTTCAGTGCGGTCAGCTGGCCGAGTGTGTTGAACGTCCGTGCGAGGGTACGGCGCAGGGTACCGCCTGCATCGAGCGTGTCTTCCTTGAGGCGATTGCCGGCATTGTCCAGCGTGTAGTGAATCGTGTTGCCCGCGTTGTCCTCGATATCGGTCAAGCGCAGCGCCGCATCGTAGACATAGGAAACGCTGCTGCCGTCGGGCTCGGTGATCTGTTGCACCTGGCCGGTCGGCCAGTAGCTGATCTGGGTGACCCGATTCTCGGCAGTGGTCGCGCCACGTACGGTGACCGAGGTTGGCCAGCCGCGAGCATGGTAGGTGTAGTCGGTGACCACGCCGTTGGCATCCTTGACCGACAACGGCCGTCCGAAAGCGTCGTAGGCCAGAGTCTCGACCGTCTGGCCCAGCGCATTGGTCACGCTGCGCAGGTCGCCCTTGCGATAGGTGCAGGCACCTCCCGTCGCGCACCCTGCATCATCCGCCGAGTAATAGGCATAGGTAACGGCATCGGCCACATCCGTGCGCGGGCCATCCACACTCTTCAGCAGCCCCTCCACCGGGCAGCTGCCTGCCGCTGCCACATCAGCGGCTTCGCAGTACGTGTAGTTGGTGATGCGCGTCTGACCGGAAGCGGTGTCGGTCACGGTGTTGGCCGTCGGCTGGCGTCGGGAATTGAAGGCCGTGCGGGTTTCGCGGCTACCGATCCGGGTGGTCAGTACCGCATTGGTTTCGACGTCGCGCGCCGTGGTCACCACACGCTGCTCGGGAAAGCCGACCGCTTCGGTCACGGTATGGATGCTGACGGCACGACCGCTCACCGGATCGGTGCCCTGCGCATAGGTGTGCTTGGTCTGGATGCCGCGGCGATCGGTGTAGGTATTCAGACGCCGGCGGAAGTCGACACTCTGGTCGTAGTAGGTTCGGCTGACGGTTCCCTGCGAATCCGTCAGGCCGGTCACCTTGCGCGACGGAGCGCTATCGCCTCCGGGTGTCAGGGTGTAGTCGGTCTGCCGCCCCAGCGCGTCGGTCACGACTGCACCGCCGTTGGGGCTGTAGGCCAGTGTCACACCATCGGCACCGCCGGCATGCTGACTGGAGATCACACGGCCGATGGAATCGTAGGTAAAGGTGCTGTAGCGGCGACCGTCCTCGGCGGTGATACCCGTCAGGTGCTGGGGGAAAGCCTGGTTCTCGTAGTGATACGTGCGCACACCGCCACCCGCATAGGTCACCGTGGCGACCTGGTTCTGCGGCGTGTAGGTATAAGTGGCGAGCGGAATGCCTTCGACCAGCACCGAACTGATCAGCGCCTCATAGTCGTTGGACTGGTAAACGAACTCGAGCGTGCGGCCACTGCTGTGGGTGACGGCTGCAAGGCGGTCGCTGTCGTCATAGATGTAGGTCAGCGACGTGCCATCCGCGAAGCGCTTGGCGGCAAGACGCCCGTCCGCGCCGAAGGTAGAGATGGAATCGGCCGAGTACAGTGTCCAGTTGCCGTTCTGGACCAGACGATCGCCACTGTCGTCGTCCGCCTCATAGGCTTGCCCGATCTTCTTGAATGCACGCTGGAAACCAGTGCTTTCAATGATGCCCACACTGTCAACGCCATCCAGTGCCAGGTGGGCGCCCAGCGAATGGGTCCAGCCATAACCGAAGCCACCGGATGAGGTGGAGATGCCGGAGTGATAGAAGCGCGTCAGCGCGATCCAGCCCAGATCGAAGTCCGGCGCGATCTCGTACTTCTCGCCCGTTTTGACATCACATGGGTTGCCGACATTGCCGTCGCAGGCACCGCCGTTGGAGGCCGGGTCCTTGTCGGGAATCGGACTCATGTTCGCCGCTGTATCGTTGCGGGACATGGGGCAGCTACCGTTGCCGCCGTCCTTGTCGCACTTCTGCGACTTCGAGGTGATGGTCGCAACGAATTCCTCACTGACGCAGGCGTTGTGCTTGTTGGACCACTGCGTGAACGGAATGGGGCAGTTCAAGCGTCGCATGCGAGCGAGCCCTGTCGTTCCTGCGTCGAAGGGTACGCACGGAGACTCCGCCGTATTGCTGCCCAGCATTCCGGTGACGCGATACTCCCTGAACTCCGAAATCCCATCCATCTCGGGGGCAGTCGCGACCCATTCGCCTTCCGGCACAGCGGTTTCCCCGGGGCACTGGGGATTGATGTCTTGCAAGCCTGCAATGAGCGCTTCCAGCACATCCGCTTCGGATAGGAAGCCACTATCGCCTGCGCCGTAGTAGGTCCACTCGGGGTCTGATGGCTGAGTTTTACCCATCCAGTAGGTGATCGACGTGTTGCCGTTCAAGTCCACGACTTTGGACTTGATCTTGTCGACGTACTGCCAGCCGAACTGGAAATCCGGCGGGAACGGGCTGGGTGCCGGCAAGTTCTTGATGGCGGCCACCGCCGCCTGCTGGGTTTTGTACTGGGTCGCGTCGCCGCCGGGCTGGGAAATACGCCAGGTGATCTTGCTTTCCTGCGCCTGTACAACAGCCGGCGCAATGCAGCCAACGGCAACAATCGCCAGCACGGCACACGAAATGGTCTTCAGTCGTTCCAACATCCCTGTTCTCCTTCCTGGACGAACACAGCGCCGGCGGGAACGAGAACGCGGAGGTGTTCCCCGCGTCATGCTTCGGATCGTCCCTGGTCCGGAATGCGGCATTGCCACATGCCGCCTTTATCGTTGAGGACGCTTGCATATTCAAGTGTGGAGTCGCGTAACCGGTCACAGATTCAAGCATCCGTGGCCATTCAGCGGCCTACGCCCCGCTCCCATGACTTCTTCTACAGGGAGGCCGTGTTCATAGCTCACAACACTAGCAGCACAACTGCCGCACACGCCCTGCTCTTCTCGGGCTTCACGCGTGGCTCGCACCGCTACCTGGCAACCGGCCACACCCTCCAGCGCGAGGACCCTGCTGCGGTGGTGACCGCGATTCAATCGGTCTCCGACACCGCGAAGTAGCCGTTCCGGGCAACGGCTTCCCCCATTGTTCCCCGCTACTGCCCGCGCAGCCGCACGGCAAAGTACCGCGCCGGGGAAAGGCCAAGCGCCTTCTTGAACATCGTGATGAAGGCCGTCACCGACTCATAGCCCAGCGTCTCGGAAACGCGTTGTACCGGTGCGCCCGCGGCGAGTTCACGAATGGCGATGAGCAGGTGCAGCTGCTGCCGCCAGCGTCCGAAGGACAAGCCCGTTTCTCGCTCAATCAACCGGGTCAGCGTGCGCTCGCCCAGGGCCAGGCGCATGGCCCAGTGGCTGATGGTGCTGCGGTCTGCCGGATCAGCCGACAATGCCGCAGCCAATGCACGCACCTTCGGGTGATGGCTGACCGGCAGCGAGAGGTGCTCGGCCGGCATCTGTACCAGCTCGTCCAGCAACACCCGCGCCAGCCGGTCGGTGTGGCTGCCATGCGGGTAGTCCAGCGGCGCGTCGGCCAGGTGCAGGATCATCTCGCGCAGCATCGGGGAGATCGCCAGCGTCACGCATTGCATGGGCAGATCGACGATGCCGGGCTCGACGAACAGGTAGCACAGGCGCGCGTTGGCGGTGGCGCGGTTGCTGTGCGGCATGCCACCCGGAATCCAGACGCCACACTGCGGCGGCACGATCCACAGCGCATTGGCCACTTCGCAGGTCACCGCCCCATGCAGCGCAAGAATGAGCTGGCCCTTTCGATGCTCATGCACGGGAATTTCCGCGTCGTGCTCGGCCACCTGCAGGCGGCTGGCAACCGCCGGGCGATCGGTCTCGTCCGGGTCCAGGTCAAAGCCGGGGAGCGAAATGCGAGCCATTCTCACATTGACCGGTTTTAGCGATTGACTGTCATTGTAGCGAAATTCGCCAGTGCGGCCGATCACTAGCATGAGCCGCATGCACTCCCCCACCCCGTTCCGCCCCTACATGCGCCAGGCATTTGCCCGGTTGAAAAACCCTGCCCTCAGGACCGATCAGGAAGCGCTGCTGTTCTCGCTCAAATGTCTGCTCGCCGCGTCGCTGGGGCTGTATGTCTCTCTAAGGGTCGGCCTGAATCGCCCGTTCTGGGTGATCGGCACGGTCTATCTGGTGTCACAGCCCCTTTCCGGGGCAACGCTCAGCCGCGGCCTGTTCCGCCTGCTCGGTACCGTGGGCGGGGCCGTCGCCACCGTCGTGCTGGTGCCACGTTTCGCCAATGCCCCCCTGGTGCTGAGTGCCGCACTCGCCACGTGGATGGCGCTGTGCCTGTATCTGGCGATGCTCGACCGCACGCCACGTGCCTATGCGTTCCTGCTGGCCGGCTATACCACCAGCCTGATTGGATTTCCTGCGGTGATGGTGCCGGGAGACGTGTTCACCATTGCCATCACACGGGTGCAGGAAATCGCCATCGGCATCCTGGCCGCAACGCTGGTACATGCGCTGGTGCTGCCGCGCCGGGTCTCGATGCGCGTGCACGTACGGGTTGCTGCCGTGCTGGATGATGCGGAACGATGGACACGGGACATGCGCGCCGGTGCATCGGACATGGTACTGGCGACGGACCGCTCGAAAGTGGCCGCCGACCTGCTCGAGCTGCATGTGCTGTCGATCCACCTGCCCTACGACAGCGCCCACGGCGTGGCGCAGGTGCAGATCCTGCGCGCCCTGCACGACCGGATGCTGGACGTCCTGATGCTGTCCAGCGCGGTGGAAGATTCCATCGACCGGCTGCGTTCACCACAGGCCGGCGCGATGGATGCAACGGGCTGGCGCGATCTGCTGCAGGCCGGCCTCGCCGCGCAACAGACCGAGCTCGACCTCGCCCACGCCGATTGCCGCGTACTGCAAGCGGAGCTGCACACTGCCCGGCCCGACTGGCGCCGGCATGTACCTGCCCGCCTTGCACGACATGTGCAGGGTGCGGTACTTCACCGGGATCATCGGCTTGCCCTGCGTAGCGCGCTGGGCGCGTTCGCCGGCATCCTGCTGAGCTGCGTTCTATGGATCGCTACTGGCTGGTCGGAGGGCGCCACAGCGGTGTCCATCATCGGCACGGCGTGCGTGCTGTTCGGCACAATCGAAGCACCTGCGCCGCATGTCATGCGCTATCTGGTGGGGTCGTTGATCGGTGTTGCCGTCGGCCTGCTCTACGGTCTGCTGATCTTCCCCACGCTGTCCGATATCACCGGCCTGATTGCCGCGCTCGCGCCGGTGCTGCTGCTGTGCGGATCGTTCCTGGCCAGGCCGCCCTTCATCATGGCCGCCCTGGGCGTGGTGCTGACTTTTCCGCTCATCGCAGGTCTGGGTGCGACCAATACGGTCAACATCGTCGGCGCACTCAACAACAGCATTGCATTGTTCGTCGGTACGGCAATGGCACTGTGCAGCATGCAGCTGTTCCAGACCGCCGATGCGGGCCGCAACCGCGCACGGTTGGAGCGTTCGATCCGTCGGGACATCGCACGACACGCCGCCGGACGAGGTGATGTGACCCGCGCCTGGCTCAGCCGCATGCTGGATCGAATCGGGCTGCTCGCTCCAAGGTTGCAGGGCCGTTCCAGCGCAGCACACGACCTGCGGGCATTGTTTGCGGATGTTCGTGCGGCACGTGCATCCAGCCAGCTCCGCGCAATGGATACGCATCTGGACGATCCGCGCACGCAAGCGCTTCATGCGGCGCTGATCGAACGCGTCGCCGCACATTTCAGGATCCGCGCCCACGCGGCACACAGTGTCGACACCCATCTTCTGGAACTGCTGGACCGCATGCGCGAGACAGCGGCGGCCAGCAGCGGGGCTGAGCAGGAGCATCTGTCGCACCTGCTCTGTGGATTGCGCCGCGATCTGCTCGTTTCCCCGCTTACCCATCGGCACTGACCTCATGCCTTCTGATCTTTCCATTGATGGCGTGCTGATCCCCGGCCTGCTCGCCGTGGCCGCTGCCGCCTTGGCGCTGTCGATACTGACTTCACGCCTGCTCGCCAGCCTCGGTCTGTACCGGTTGTTCGCCGCGCGGCCCCTGGTGGGCCTGTCCCTGTTCGTGATCCTGGCGGAGCTGATGGTCCGGCTCTCGCCCCTGCTCGAGAAATGAAATGAAACACCTGCTTGCTGTCATCGGCCGCTGGAGCGCAACACTGGCGGTGTGTGCGCTTGCCGCGACTGCCGCGCTCTCCCTCTGGAATCGTTACGAAATGCGCCCTTGGACGCGGGACGGGCGGGTGCGCGCCGATGTGGTGCGCGTTGCGTCGGACATGGGGGGGCTGGTCACCCAGGTGCTGGTGCACGACAACCAGCGGGTCAGTGCCGGCCAGCTGCTGCTGGTGCTCGATCAGCCACGCTTCGCCGCCACGCTGGAGAAGGCAGACGCGGCGGTCAGGAGCGCGCATGCCACGCTGGCGCTGGCCCGCCGCGAATCGGCGCGGGACAACGCACTTGGCAACCTGGTCGCTTCGGAAACCCGCGAACGCAATGCCGCCAAAGTCGATACCGAGCTGGCCGCGCTGGCGCAGGCACGGGCCGAACAGCGCGTTGCCCAGCTCAACGTGCAACGCACCGAGGTGCGCGCAACCACCGATGGCATCATCACCAACCTCGACCTGCACGCGGGCGACTACCTGCAACCCGGTGCGCAGGCACTGGCGCTGATCGACACCGGCAGCCTGCGTATCGAGGGCTACTTCGAGGAAACCAAACTGGCCTGCATCACCGAGGGCGATGCCGCCGTGGCCCGGCTGATGGGCGACAACCACGACGTCCGCGGACACGTGGATACCATCGCCGCCGGCATTGCCGACGATCAGCGCTCAAGCACACACAACCTGCTGCCCGCCGTGGCGCCAACTTATACCTGGGTGAGGCTGGCGCAGCGCATCCCGGTACGCATCCGCATCGATGATGCGCCGTCGGATACCCGCCTGATCGTGGGTCGCACTGCGAGTGTGACCATCACACCCTCGGCACCGGGAGCCTGCAAGTGAGCGTGCGAACACTACGCGGTGGGCTGCTTGCCCTGCTGCTGCCCATGACGGCCTGCGTATCCGGCCCCGACTATCACCTGCCTGCGAATGCGGTCGCGGCCTCCCCCCAGGTGGCGCGGGCGTTCGTCTCGGGCCAGGAGGCATCGTTCAGCCAGGACGCGCCACCAGATCAATGGTGGCACCTGTATGGCGACCCCCGGCTTGACGCCTACGTACGCGAAGCACTGGCGGCCAATACCGACCTGCGCGCCGCCGATGCCAACCTTCGGCGCGCCAGCGCAACCGTGCTGGAGTACCGCGCGCGCGGTGCCGTGCAAGCCGACGTGGATGCATCGGGCACGCTCACCCATACAGGTGGTTACGCCCAAGCGTCGGCCGCGCCGCAGTCGTATGCGCTGGGCCTTCACCTCTCCTATCCACTGGATCTTGCAGGCGGCATCCGCCGCGGCATCGAAGCCGCCAACGCGGACGCCGAGGCCGTCGCTGCGGCACGCGACCAGGTCCGCGTGGTCGTCGCTGCTGCCGTCACGCGTGCCTATCTCCAGGTGTGCACCCGCAATCACACGCTCGCCGCAACCCGGCAGGTGCTGGCGATCCAGCACGCCACGCTGGAGGCAACCCGCCGCCTCGCCGCAGGCGGTCGAGGAACGGACTTCGATGTCAGCCGTGCCGGTGCCGCCGTCAACCGCAGCGCGGCGGGGATACCGCACCTGCTGGCCGAACGTCAGGCCGCACTGTTCGAACTGGCCGCATTGATGGGCAGGGTGCCGGCAGACTATCCGAGGGAGGCGGAAGCATGCCCGCGCCCCCCGGAGCTGGAGCAGGCGCTGCCGGTCGGTGAGGGCTGGCAGCTGCTCCAGCGGCGCCCTGACATACGTGCCGCCGAGCGGAGCCTTGCCGCGGCCACGGCGATGATCGGCGTAGAGACCGCGGAACTTTATCCGCGGGTCACCCTGGGCGCATCCCTGGGCACAGCAGGCACGCGAGGGCAGCTGCTTTCGGCCGACGGTTTCGGGGCGAGCGTCGGGCCGCTGCTCTCATGGCACTGGCCCAACCGCCGCGTGGCCAAGGCCCGCATCGCGGCGGCCGGCGCCAATGTGGATGCCGCTCTTGCTTCCTTTGACGGCATCGTGCTGCAGGCACTGCGCCAGACCGAGACCGCGCTTTCTGCCTGCACGCAGGAGCTTGAACGCGAGCGCAGCCTGGCGCAGGCGCGCGGGGATGCGGCGCGCGCAGCCGGACAGGCACAGCAGCTCTACCGCTTCGGCAGGATCGATTTTCTCGACGTGCTTTCGGCCCAGGCCGCGCTGGCAGATGCGGAGTCCGCACTGGCGGCCTCCCGCGCGGAGCGGGTCGACCGTCAGATGGATGTGTTCCTGTCACTGGGTGGCGGTTGGGCTGCAGGGGCCGTCGCCATTGGTGCGGCCCGCTGACGTCGTCTTCGCAGCAGCAGCCGCTACCCGATCTGTTCATGAAAGCCCTGTCCACATCCGTATTCATTCACACGGCCTGCCCTATATTCGCGCTAACAGCGCCGCATATCGCGGCCATGACGGAGGCATCCCGATGACATCCATACGTCTTCTTGCCATTGCCGTGGGCTCAGCCGCAGCACTCGCCGTAGCGCCCGCCTTCGCCGATCCGCCGCACCATGCCCGCGGCAACGGCCCGCCGCCGCATGCAGGCGGCCCGCACCACCGCGATGCGCCGCCGCCGGGTTGGCAGAAGAAGGCCTGGCGCCGTGGCGAGCGCCTGCCCTGGGCCGAAGTGGACCGCCGCTACTGGGTAGACGATTACGCCCGCTATCACCTGCGCGAGCCGGGCCGCGACCGGCGCTGGGTGCGCCAGTCCGACAACGAGTACCTGTTGGTGGAGATCGCCACCGGCTTGATCGTCGACGCCCTGCATCGTTGAAGCGACCTGCAACGTCCCACGCGGGGCGATCTGCCTCGGTGCAGACACCTTACGACCGGGGCCGCCCCGGTCGGCGGTGTCTGCGCCCACGGCGCCCCGCCCGACTCCGCGGCCCGCCATGCAGGCCCTCCCACAGCGCGATATACCCGCACATCAGCGCTGTGGCAAATAGCCCCATCGCCACCAGTATTTCGAATCCCCGATCACCAAAGAGCAGGCGGATGGAGGTCTTCAGTGAGCACAGCCTGCCGCAGCGCAGGCCGTGCTCGTTGAAGCCATGGATGACCACCAGTACGCCCATCAGCCCGCACCACGCCATCAGGGCCAGGCTTGCGATGAAGATGAAAGGTCGATGGATACGCATGCGCTCGTCGCGGTCTTCTACGGTGATGTCCAGCGCGACGTTGCGAGCACGCGATCGGAAGCATCCAGCTCTACCGACCAGGCTTGGGTATCCAGGCGCAGCCGGTTCTCATACCACCATCGCTGCGCACAGCGACCACTGCATCCACGGCTGGCATAGCGGGTAAAGGGAGCACCGGCGTGCTCCACAACGTCAGGGTGCCCCAGCGCCCGCAGTACCTCGGCCCTGCTCGCCCCGACCGAGACCGAGGCAAGCGCGTGGGAATGCCACGCCGAGATCGCCGAGCAACCGGCCACGTACGCCACGAACAGCCCGACCAGCCCCCACATCAGTGTCCTCATTGACAGATCCCCTCCTGCGCCGCGCGCCCGCGCATCATCCGCGCAGACTCTCTTCGACGTCAAACCTCAACGACAAGCGGACCTGTTGCAGCGCCCGGCAACCGTGCTAGCGTGCGCCGACCGATGATTCAGGATGAACGCAGGGACACCCGTCGATGGCAGGCAAGCGCCGGAAGGACAGGATCACGCAGGAGCACGGTCTGTTCGTGAAGCGGTACGGGCCCAAGGGCGGCGCCATGCCAAATCCAGCGACCGGCCCTGCGACTGGAACTGCGAGAGCGGCTCAAGCGTCTGGCGCCAGAAGAGCGGGGCAGGATGCTCCCCGGTGAGGACGACAACGATGATCAGCCCTGCGGGAGTGATCCGGCGCGCCATCTTCGTGACGCTCTGCAGTGTACTGTGCGCCTGCGGCCTGGTGATGGACAGTTCGTTCGACACGCTGCGCGAGGCGCTCGATTCCGACATGGTGAACAAGGGATGGATTCCCGGCTGGGTGCCGCAAGCGGCGACCGACCTGCGGGAGGTACATGACCTCGACTCGAACACCAGCGCGCTTGCCTTCACCAAACCCCCTGCGGTATCACTGCAGCTGCCTGCGGATTGCCAGGCAACGACATTCAGTAGCAGCGATCCTGTTGCGTTCGATCGATACTGGTGGCCGGGCGACTGGACGCTCAAGTCGTCGTACCGCGTCTTTCGCTGCGCGCCCGAATCCGGAAAATCAGTCTTCGTCGCCATCAACAGGACCGAAGACCACGTGCTCTTCTGGCGAACCTACGCGCGGTGATGCGCCAGCGCCCCCCCTATTCCTCCCCAGGACCCCATGATGCCCAACGCACGAGCACGCTTCGCTGCCCTCGCCCTCTTCCTCCCGGCGTGCTTGCCGGCCTACGCCGCAAAGGACGCCCCTGCCGACGTCGAGGCGATCAAACAGGTGGTCGAATCCTTCCGTACCTCGCTGATCAACAAGGACAAGCTGACCTACATGAGCCTGTTCTTCTCTGATAAACCGGAAGACATCGGCTGGCAGTACGTTTCCGAGGATGTGCGCCTGCAGGACATCCGCAGGGCCAAGCCCGATGCGATCAAGGCACGACGGATTCCCGCCAACAACTTCATCGCACTGATCGACGGGGCGGTGGCCTCGCCGAAGCCGAAAGAAGAGACATTCTCCAACACGAAGATCGAGACGGATGGCGATGTGGCCTCGGTGTCGTTCGACTACAGCTTCCACGACGATGGGGTGAAGACCAACTGGGGCAAGGAAATGTGGCAGCTGATCCGGACCGAGCAGGGCTGGAAGATCTTCTCGGTGATCTACTCAGTTCGCGATTCACGCAGCCCGGCCCATTGAACGTCGATTGACGCGGCCGAACCCAGGCCGCGATCCATTCAGCATGCGCATTGGCAATCAGTCAGGGATCGGGCACAGTTCGGCCACGCGCAAGGACGCACGCCATGACCCGCCTGCTGATCATCGAAGACAACCCCGAGCTCGTAGCCAACCTGTACGCTTTCTTTGAGCCTATCGGCTACGTGCTGGACGACGCCCGCGACGGTGCCAGCGGCCTGCGCCGGGCCACGCAGCACGACTACGACGCCATCCTGCTGGACCTGATGCTCCCGCGCCTGGATGGCATGACGCTGTGCCGAAAGCTGCGCCGGGAATTCCAGAACCCGGTGCCGATCCTGATGCTGACCGCGCGCGATCCGGTCGAGGACCGCGTGCAGGGCCTCGCTCTCGGCGCCGATGACTACCTGGTCAAACCGTTCTCGCTGAAGGAACTGGATGCGCGGATCAAGGCCCTGGTGCGACGCGCCCAGGGCCGTCAGGTCGACAGCGTACTGGCGTGGAAGGACTTGCAGGTAGATACGCGCTCGCCGCAGGCCTGGCGACAGGGGCGCTGCATCGCGCTGACGCCTACGTCGCACAAACTGCTGATGTGCCTGGTACGCGCGGCCCCGGCCGTGGTGCGCAAGCAGGAGATGGAATACCTGGTCTGGGGCGACGAGCCACCGGACAGCGGCGCGCTGCGTACCCACATCCATGAGCTGCGCCTGCAGGTGGACCGCAGCTTCGACACCACGTTGATCGCCACGGTGCACAGCGTCGGCTGGCGCATGCCGGCGTGACCCCTGCCGCTCTCTACCGCCGCCTGGCCCTGCGTACCCGCATCACGATTTCGTTCGTGCTGCTGATGGCCGGCGCGATGGGCTTCATCGTCCTGGCCGAACAGGTGGACTACGACCAGGTCAGGGCCGCGGTCATCGCCCGGACCCAGGACAGTGCCGTGCACAAGCTGCAGGCAGCACTGGCCCGTGGCGAGCGCACCGCCCTGCCCCCGGGCAGCCAGCTGTACGACAGCCATAGCGTGCCGATGGTGCTGCGCCAGTACGGCCTGGGCTACCACGGCGAAGCAGGACCCGACGAGTGGCACCTGCGTGTGTTCGACAGTGGCGGCCAGCGCTACTACCTGCTGCAGGACGCTGCACCCTATGGCTACCTGGAACACCTGATCAATGCCTTTGCCGCGGTGGTCATTTCGATCTGCGTGCTCGGCGCCTTCCTGATCGGTCGCAGGGTGGCATCGCACGTCATCGCGCCCATCACGCAGTTGGCCGATGCCGTGCAGAGCGGGCGGAAGCCCTTTCCCTGTCAGGACGCCCGCGACGAGATCGGTGTACTCGCCCGTGCCTTCGCCCGGCACAGTGATGAGCTCGAACGGTTCCTGCATCGCGAGCAATGCTTCAGCGGCGATGCCAGCCATGAGCTGCGCACGCCCTTGGCCATCATCGGCGGCGCTGCGGAAACCCTTGCCTGCCAGCTTCCGTCCGACAGCCACCTGGTCCCCAGCGCGGAGCGTATCCTGCGCACTACCCAGGAGATGCAGCGCCAGCTGTCCTGCCTGCTGCTGCTCTCACGTACCCCCGGCTCCGTGCCGCGCAACAAGGTGGCCCTGCGCCCATTGATCGAATCCTGCATGGAGCGCTGCCAACCGTGGATTTCCGGCAAGCCGGTGATCGTTGCGTTTGATGCCCGGCATGACGCCGTGCTGGACACCAACGCAGATCTGGCGCACAGCGTGATCTGGAACCTGCTGCGCAACGCCTGCCAGTACACCGAAAGGGGCGAAGTGAGGATCACCCTCCACGACACCGCACTCACCGTCGCCGACACCGGACCCGGCCTGCCCTCAAGTATCGACCCACAGCAGTTCCAGCGCTTCGTGCCCGGCAGCCCGCACAATGGCGAGGGACTGGGGCTGTCCATCGTGCAGCGCATCGTCGAGCACCTGGGCTGGAGGATGACGGTGCACTCCTCGCAGCAGGGATGCCGGTTCAGCCTGGAATGGCCCGCCTGACGGTTTCCTGACACGCGCGTGCACATGCTGGGGATTGCTCACTTCACGGCGGAAACGGCATGCAGCACCCCAAGGACAGCGGCAAGTACCCGCATGGCAAGACCGGCCTGGGCCGCATCTTCCACACCCTGATCCATTCGCGAGACGGATTCATCGCTACCTTTCGTGGCGAGGCTGCTTTTCGCCAGCTGCTGCTCCTGCACGCGCTGTTGATCACTGCAGCGTTCGTACTGGACATCAGCAAGCTCGAACGGGCGCTGGTGCTGGCGGTCTGCTTCATCAGCCTGGTGGTGGAACTGCTCAACTCGGCGATCGAAGCAGTGGTCGATCGCATCTCACTGGAACAGCATCCACTGTCCAAGAACGCCAAGGACATGGGCAGCGCCGCGCAGACCACCGCGTTGTTGATGGTCGGCGCAGTGTGGGGCGTGATCCTGCTGGGCTAGTCCGCCCAACCTGACAACTTCCTGATAAAGCGGTTTCGATACTGCGCGCACTCCCGCTCCACGGAACCTGCTCGTGCGTCAACGCCGCCGTTTTCCACGGCCCCATCCGATCGTTCTGGTCTGGGCCACCGCACTGTTCTTCACCACGATTGGAAACATCGCCCTCTGGAAGACGCTGTGGGGGCTGATCGACCTCAACAGCCTGCGCAGCGTGCTGTTCCTGGCCAGCTTGCCGGTGGTGCTTTTCTGCCTGTTCAACCTGATGCTGACGCCACTGCTGGCACTGCCGTTCCTGCGCAGGCCGCTGCTGGTGCTGCTCGTTGTCGTCAGCGCCGCCTGCAGCTACTTCATGCTGCACTACAACGTGCTGATCGATCGCAGCATGGTGCAGAACGTGTTCGAGACCAACCAGGCCGAACTGAACGCCTATCTGTCGCTGCCACTGCTGCTGACCCTGCTGACGCTGGGCGTGCTGCCCGCTGCCGGGCTGGCCCTGGTGCGCACCACCAGCGGGGCCGGTTCGATACGTTCGCTGCTGGTGTGGCCAGTCAGCGTTCTGGCGTCATTGCTGGTACTGCTGGCAATCGGCTTCGCGTTCTACAAGGACTATTCCTCACTGCTGCGCAACAACCGCCACATCCGCGACCAGGTGCTGCCGTTGAACGTGGTGCGGCATACCCACGGTTATCTGAAAGGTCTCTACAGCACCCGCCAGCAACCGCTGCGCGCGATTGGCATGGACGCACAGCGCGCGCCGGGCCCGCGCCCGAAGCTGGTGATCCTGGTCGTCGGCGAGACCGCGCGATCACAGAACTTCCAGCTCAACGGCTACCCACGCGCGACCAATCCCCGGCTCTCGCGCAAGGAAGGCGTCATCAGCTTCAATGATGTCTCCTCATGCGGGACCGCCACGGCCATCTCGGTGCCGTGCATGTTCTCGCAGATGACCCGAGGCCAGTACGACGACGTGCGCGCCGCAACCGAGGAGAATGTGCTCGACATCCTGCAGCGCACCGGCATCAGCGTGCTCTGGCGCAACAACAACAACGGCGGCTGCAAGGGCGTGTGCGAACGCGTACCGACCGAGGACATGCCTGCGCTGAAGGTGGCCGGCCAGTGCGTCAACGCCGACGGCACCTGCTACGACGACGTGCTGCTGCACCAGTTGGGCGCACGCATCGATGCCATCAACGGCGACGCCCTGATCGTGCTGCATCAGCTCGGCAGTCATGGGCCGACCTACTTTGAACGGTATCCCGCAGCGTCGCGGGCTTTCAGCCCGACCTGCGACAGCAACCAGATCCAGCATTGCAGCAACGAGGCGCTGGTCAACACCTACGACAACACTCTGGTCCACACCGACCACCTGCTGGGCAAGGGCATCGACCTGCTGCAGGGCTATGCGGACCAGCGTGATGTCGCACTGATCTATGTGTCCGACCATGGCGAGTCGCTGGGCGAACGCGGGATGTACCTGCACGGCACGCCCTACTTCATCGCCCCGCGCGAGCAGACCCAGGTGCCGATGGTGATGTGGTTCTCACCCGAATTCAGCCGCAACGCAGGCCTGGACCTGGCCTGCCTGCACCAGAATGCCCTGCACCGGGCGCACAGCCACGACAACCTCTTCCACTCGCTGCTGGGCCTGTTCGGGGTCAGCAGCACGGTATACCAGCGCGATCTGGATGTGTTCGCCGGTTGCCGCGCGTCGGCTTCGCCGGCTGTGGCCACCTCACCGGCGAAAGAAAGGCGCCGGCTGATGCCGGTCGCTGCCCGGAACGTGGCGCGCTACTGCGCCGCCAGGGCGAAATCCAGGCCCGCACACACCGCCGCCACCTGGGCGTCGTTGCATTCCTGCGGGTTGGTGCGCGGGCTGTCCGGGTAGACCTCGGTGGTGGTGGCAAAGCGCGCATCGGTGAAGCCAGCGCAGGCGCCGATCGAACGGGATTCGCCCCAGACCACGCCCGGCGACTGCAACGGCAGGCCGACCAGATTGCCTTCGGCGTCGGCCGGGGCGATGTGGGTGATGGGCGCCACTGCGGCGATCAGTGCCTTCTGGAACTCGGCCTGCGGATCTTCACTGTTGCCGATCACGTAGAAGCCATCGGGAATGGTGTCGCGCTCGAACGGCTTGCCGTCGCGGGCGCAGCGCGCCGGATCGAACTCGTTCAGGTCGCTGTCGGTGGTCTCGTGCAGGTCCAGGTGCACCAGCAGGTTCGGCTTGCGCTCGGCCACCCAGCGCATCAGCGCGGCGGCTTCCTCGATCTGGCCGCCGTCACGGAAGCTGCGGTTGGGGTCGATGGCGTCCGGGTTCCAGCGCTGGATGCGCTCGTAGCCCCACGGGCTGACGCAGGGCGCGACGATCAGGTTCATCCGGGCCAGGTAACGCTCGGCCTGCTGTTCCAGGAACTGCAGGGCGCCGTGCACGCCGCTGGTTTCGTAGCCATGCACGCCACCGGTGATCAGCGCGGTCGGCAGCGCCGGGTTCCAGTCGTGGTTGACCACGGCGAACAGCGGGTAATGGTCCGGCGCATAGTCCAGCTGGCCGTACTGGATCACGTCGAAAACGCTGTCGTCCAGGCGCTCAAGGGCGGCCACCACGTCATCATGGTAGCTGCGCTGGCGCTGCTGGCGGGCCCGCCACTGTGCGCGTTCCGCGTCGCCCCAGGGCTGTCCGGGGGTGCCGATCGGGTAGAACTGCGCAACAGTCATGGGGGTACTCCAAGGATCGAACGGGTGGATGCAGCCGGACATTCTAAGCCTTGTCGCGCCTGCGGGTACCGCCCCCCAGGCCCCGCCTTCATCCAGCCGGGGTCATCTGGTTGTAAAATCAACGGTTTTTGGCCCCTCACCCCTTGATGGCGAACGCAGCGCAGCCGGTCCTGGGTGGACCGGAGTTCCTCCGCCTGCTCGCCCGTCTCAGCGACGGCGCGATGCCGGCCAGCAGTCCCGCCCTGACCGATCGCCTCGGCCAGTGGGTGGACTGGAGCCGTGCCGTGGCCCTGTCCGGGGCGCTCGGAGGACGCCTGCCCGAGCCCGGTGAAGCCGTCGAAGCGGTCGAGGATGTGCTGGCCGACTGCGCCCAGGCGCACGCCAGCCTGCGCGCCTCGATCAGTGAGGACGCCGAGGCCGAGCGCCTGCTGGACCTGGCCGAGGCCGCTGCCGCACCCAACTTTGCCTCGCTGCGCCAGCGCTACCGGGTGTTGCAGCAGGCCATCCAGACCGCCACCGGGCGCCTGCGCGGCCGCCTGCGCGACCAGCTGGTACAGGTCTCGCCGGAGCTGGCGCGGCTGGCCGAGGTCGATGCAGTGATGGAACAGACCCTCACCCCGCGCGAGCACAGCCTGCTGGCCACGGCGCCGGCCGTGCTCGGCGCCCGTTTTGACCGCGTGCACGGCCAGCCCGGCTGGCGCGCGGCCTTCCGCCATGACATGCGCACCCTGCTGCTCGCCGAGCTGCAGCTGCGCTTCCACCCGCTCGAAGGGCTGCAAGACGCCCTGCGCTCCCACTGACCGGAACACCATGTCCAGAACTGCTTTCCATGTCGTTGTTTTCCTTGTCGGCCTGCTGGCCGTGTGCTGGATCGGCATCGGCTACGTTTCGGTGCATCCGCTGGGTGCAGCGGTGGCGGCGATCATCGCGGCCTGCTACATCGCCGGCGGCGTGGAGCTGTACCGCTACCGCCAGGCCAGCAACGGCCTGCGCAGCGCACTGAGCGACCTGTCCAGCGCGAAGGAAAGCCTTGCCGCCTGGCTGGAACGCGTGCCGCTGGGCCTGCGCAACGCCGTGCGCCTGCGCGTGGAAGGCGAGCGCACTGCCCTGCCAGCACCGGTGCTGACCCCATACCTGGTCGGCCTGCTGGTGCTGCTGGGCATGCTCGGCACCCTGCTGGGCATGATGGACACGCTGCGTGGCACCGGCCTGGCCCTGCAGAGCGCCACCGACATGGCCGCCATCCGCGGCTCGCTGGCCTCGCCGGTGCAGGGCCTGGCGGTGGCCTTCGGTACCTCGATCGCGGGCGTGGCCAGCTCGGCCATGCTCGGCCTGTTGGCCGCGCTGCTGCGCCGCGACCGCCTGCAGGCCGTGCAGCAGCTGGACCGCGCCAGTGCCGGCGACCTGCACCCGTATTCGCAGGCCTGGCAGCGCGCCGAATCGCTGCGCCTGCTGCAGGCACAGTCCGCCGCGCTGCCGGCGCTGGTCGACCGCCTGCAGGCGATGACCAGCACCTTTGAACAGCACAGTGCGGCCGCCAATGAGCGCCTGCTGGCTGGCCAGGCCGAGTTCCTGACCCAGAGCCAGGCCCTGCAGGAACGCCTGGCGGTCTCGCTGCAGCAGTCGCTGCGCGAAGGAGCTGAAGCCAGCGCCGCCGCCATCGGTGGCGCGCTGCAGCCGATGGCCGAGACCACCCTGGCTGGCCTGGCCCATCACGGCGAAGCACTGCATGCCCGCGTCGAGCAGGCCGTGCAGCAGCAGCTGGCCGGCCTGAGCGACGGTTTCGAACGCAGCCGGGTCGCCACCGAAGCCAGCTGGGCCAAGGTGGTGAGTGAACAGACCCAGGCGCAGCAGGCGCTGGTGAGTGATCTGCGCCAGCACCTGCAGGCCTTCAGCGATGGCCAGGGCACGCATGCCGAAGCACTCGTCGCGCGTATCGGCGAGCGCCTGCAGGCCGATGCCAACGGCAACGCCGAGGCCTGGCGCGCCGCCATCGAGCAGCAGCAGGCACTGAACAGCGCGCTGATCGAGCGCCAGCAGCAGGCGCTGCTCGCAGCCGGTCAGCAGCTGAACGAGCACGCGCAGGCGTTGCTGCAGGCACTGGAGCAGCGCCACAGCGCCAGCCAGGCGCTGCTGCAGGACCACGAACAGCAGCGCTCGCAGCAGTGGCAGGCCGCCCAGGTTGCCGCCGCGACTGCGCACGCCGAACTGCAGGCCAACCTGGACAGCCGCGAGCAGCAGCGCCAGGCGCGCTGGGACGCGGTCAGCGCCGAGTTGCAGCAGGCCCACGCCGCCCTGCAGGCGCAACTGCAGGCTGGCGACGAACAGCGCCTGCGGCGCTGGAGCGATGCCTTGCAGCATGTTTCCACCGAGCTGGCCGAGCGCCTGCAGGCCAATGGCGAACGCCTGGCTGCACAGCAGCAACAGGTCTGCGACGCGCTGGCGGCCACCGCACAGCAGATCGGCGAGAACGGTCGCGCGCAGGCCAGTGCCACGCTGGCCGAAGTGTCCACCCTGCTGCAGACCGCGGCCGCCGCTCCGAAGGCTGCGGCCGACGTCATCAACGAGCTGCGCAGTACGCTGTCCGAAAGCCTGGTGCGCGACAACGCGATGCTGGAAGAGCGCGGCCGCCTGCTGGCCACCGTGCAGACCCTGCTCGATGCGATCAACCACGCATCGCACGAACAGCGCACCGCGGTGGACGCACTGGTTGGCGGTTCGGCCGAGCTGCTGGAGCGCGTTGGCAATCGCTTTACCGACCATATCGCCGCAGAGACCGGGAAGCTGGACGGCATCGCCGCAGCGCTCCACGGCAGCGCCGGTGAAGTGGGCCAGTTGGCCAGCACCTTTGGTGAAGCAGTCGCGCAGTTCGGCAGTGCCGCCACCGCGCTTTCCGGCCGCCTGGAACAGATTGGCGGCGCACTGGACGCCTCGCTGGCCCGCAGCGATGAGCAGCTGGCCTACTACGTGGCGCAGGCGCGCGAGGTGGTCGACCTCAGCCTGCTGTCGCAGAAGCAGGTGATGGAAGAACTGCAGCAGCTGGCCACGCGCCGCGGCAAGGCCGGCAGCGCATGAGCGACGAACTGGAGGTCGATGGCGGATCGCACGCCCCGATCTGGGCCGCCTTTGGCGACCTGATGTCGGTGCTGCTGGGTGCATTCGTGCTGATCCTGGTCGGCGTAGTTGCCGTGCAGCTGGAACTGTCGCAGCGGCTGGACCAGGAAGTGAAGCAGCGCCAGGCCGAAGCCAAGCGCCTGCAGACACTGGAGCAGGCACTGGCTGGCCCACTGGCCGCCGGTCGCGTGACCCTGGTCGATGGCCGCATCGGCATCAGCGGCAGCGTGCTGTTCGCACTGAACTCGGACCAGCTGCAGCCGGAAGGCCAGGAGCTGCTGCGCAGCCTGGCCGCACCGCTGGCCGCCTATCTGGGCAGCCGCGAAGAGATCCTGATGGTCAGCGGCTTCACCGACGATGCGCCGGTACGCGAAGGCAACCGGCGTTTCGCCGACAACTGGGAGCTGTCCGCGCAGCGCTCGCTGACCGTGACCCGCACCCTGATCGCCGATGGCGTACCGGCCGACGCCGTGTTCGCCGCCGCGTTCGGCAGCGAGCAGCCGGTCAGTTCCAATGCCAATGAGGAAGGCCGCGCACGCAACCGTCGCGTGGAGATCGCGCCGATTCCCAAGCCCAAGGGCCCGGATGCCAAGTAAGCCGCCAGCGCTGGAGGGCCTGCGCGCATTGGTGCGTGACCTCGATGCGGGGTCGCGCTCGCTGCCGCATTACCCGCAGGTGCCGATGCTGCAACAGGTGCAGCGCGAATGGTCGGAGCTGCGCAGCGAACTGCAGGTGCGCCGCTCGCTGCGCGCCGAGGCCCCGGCTGACGGCGGCCCGCTGAACTCGGCGGTGCTGGTGCAGCGCATGCTGGACACGATGCAGGCCACCAGCCCCGGCTACCTGCGCCACTTCATCGACTATGTGGACACCTTGTCCTGGCTGCAGGCGCTGCAGGATGGCGCCGCCAGCGGCGGTGATACCGCAAAGCCGAAACGGACACGCAAGCCGCGCAGCGCGGGTTGAACACAATACGCCGACCTCGTTCGGCGCCCCTTGGACACGACAATCCTGATCCACGCTGCTGGTTACGCCAACATTGCTTGGCGCTTATCGACTCCCAGCAGCGCTGCTGTCCAATCGCTACCGCGAGCCAACCACGTCAATGGTTGACCAACTTGAACAGCTTGGGGCGACTGCCATTGACGTCGAATGACGAATTCCACAGTGTCTGACTGCCCTCATTGCACACGAATTCAATCTCAACAAATGCAGCCTTCAGTAGAAGCCAGGCTTCTCAAGCTCCGCGCGAATCTCAACGAAGCCGAGATGTACCTTGGCCCTCCACTTGGACGTTCTGACGTCGACGCGCTCCAGAGCTTGGTGCTTTCTACGCTAGGTATCACCCTGCCGGAGTCCTATCTGGGCTTTCTTTCACGCCACGATGGCTTGGCAGCAGCAGGAGTCTTCCTCTACTCGAGCACTTCACGCTCATACCGCGATGGCGGGTCAGCGCTTGCTTTGGTGGAAATGAACCTTCTCGCTTGCGACCAGGGATCCATGGGCGGCTATGTAGAACTCGGAGAGAGCGATATGGATTGCTACGTCTTTGAATTCGCAACAGGGCGGTACCAGGTCCGTGACAAAGTAGCGTTCGATAATGTCTACGAAGAATTCACTTCATTAGATGGCCTACTCGGTCACATCATCGGTCTGATCGAACAGCATTGCTGAACAAACAGATTCAAGAATGCCCATGCCACGCCGGGTTGGCATTCACAGCTACACCGGCTGCCTTCTGAACCAGCCGAGTCATGGGTTCGGCTCTGAGGACCTCAGCCGCGCAGGGTGGCGCCACCGTCCACGTACAGGTCGCTCATCGCTACGTGCCCGGCCTGCTCGGAGAGCAGGAACATCACCGACTGCGCGATGTCTTCCGGCGTAGCGAGTTTGCGCAGTGGAATGCCGGCCTTGTAGGTCTCAAGGCTGCCGACGATCACCCGTTCGGCGCCGTGCTCGTCCTGCCACATGCCGGTCTGCATCGGGGTCAGCGTGGACCCCGGGGCGACGATGTTGCAGCGGATGCCCAACGGCGCCAGCTCCAGCCCGAGGCAGCGGGTGAACATCGTGGCGGCGGCCTTGGACGCGGCATACGCCGCCATGCCGTGCCGCGGCACGCCAGCCGCATTCGAGCTGACGGTAACGATTGCGCCCTGCCGGCGCGGTGACATCACCCGCGCCAGCGCACGACCGATATGGAACACGCCATCGGCATTGACCGCGAATACACGGCGCCAGTCGTCGTCGCCGGTCTCGGTGACACCGCCCACATGCAGTACGCCGGCCACGCTGGCGGCCAACATGACCGGCCCGATGCTGGACTCGACCTGGTCCACCAGGGCGTCCACGGCGGCACTGTCGGTCACGTCCAGCGCAAAGGGGTGCACACGCACATCTGCCGTAGCAGGCGCGTCGCGATCGGTCGCCACCACGGTGCAACCGGCCACGGCCAGAAACCGTACCAGTGCCTCGCCGATGCCGCCGGCAGCGCCGGTCACCAGTGCCACGCGACCTTCAAAGCCGGTCAACTGCATGTTGCGATCTCCTGTTGCTCGTCCCATTGGCGCAACCGCGCCGACAACCACGGCGCCAGCTGCGCCACCGCATCGCGGCCGGTCAGCTCGGCGTGCAGGAACGGCAGTTCCAGGGCTTGCACCTTGCGCGCGTGGGTCCGCCACAACGCCGACTGCAGCTGTGGTCGCGCCTGGTGATCCCGGCCCGCACGCACATGCACCAGCGTGCCCTCGAACGGTTGGTGGATGTGTTCGCGGATCAATCGATTGGTGCCGGTGACCGCGCGCACCACGCCATCGAGCACCACATCCGGCAAGCTGCCGAGTGCACTGCCACCACGCCGCAGGAACGCGAGAATGCGTTCACGGCTGTCCAGTTCCGGATGCGCATCCGGGTCATGACCGGCAATCGCCAGCAGTGCCCGCAATGCAGCGATGGCATCGGGTTCCGGGTCGGCCCGCCAGCACTCGCTGGGATAAGCGTCCAGCAGCACCAGCTCGCCAACCTCGCGCCCGATCTCATGCAGGCGCACTGCCATCGCCTGGGCGAGGATGCCACCCACCGACCAGCCCAGCAGATGCACCGGCCCCTTCGGCTGCAGTGCAACCACGCGCTGTACGTAATCGTTGGCCATCGCCTCGATGCTGCTCGGCAGCGGCAGCCGCGCGTCCAGGGCCGGCGACTGCAGGCCATACACCGGGCGTGCCGGCTGCAGTGCCCGGGCCAGGGTGCGGTAGTTCCAGGCGATGCCCCCGGCCGGGTGCAGCACGAACAGCGGCATGGGCCCGGCAGCGTCGGTTGCGGCCAGCGCGATCACCGGCCCCAGCGCGTGATCGGCCAGCGCGGGTGGCGCGGCAATACGAACCGTCAGCGCGGCCACGGTGGGCTGCGCGAACAAGGCGCCCAAACCCAGATCGCAGCGCCAGCGCTGCTCGATGGCCAGCAGCAGGTGCACCGCCGACAGCGAGTCACCGCCGAGACTGAAGAAGTCCGCATCCACCGCCACCGGCGCCTCACGCCCAAGCGCCTGGGCAAACAGCAACGCCAGCTCCTGTTCCAACGGCGTGCGCGGCGCCAATCCGGCGACCTCATGTTGTGATGGTTTCGGCAACGCGTTGCGGTCGAGCTTGCCGTTGGCGGTCACCGGCCAGTGGTCCACGCCGACAAACGCCGAGGGCACCATGTAGTCCGGCACACGCGTGGCGAGGTGGCTGCGCAGCATTACGGCATCGGCAAGCGCGGTCGGCACATAGGCCACCAGACGCGCTTCGCCGGGCGCATCCTGACGTAGCAGCACTTCCACCCGCTCCATGCCCGGCAGTTCGCGCAAAGCCGCCTCGATCTCGCCCAACTCGATGCGCAGGCCGCGCAGTTTCACCTGATGGTCGCTGCGGCCCAGGTACTCGACCGCACCATCGCGGCGCCAGCGCGCCACGTCGCCGGTGCGGTAGATGCGCTCGCCCGTCAGGAAGGGATCGGCAAGGAAGCGCTCGGTGGTCAGATCATCGCGACCGAGATAGCCACGCGCCAGCTGGACGCCACCCAGGTACAGGTCACCGGGCACGCCCACCGGCACCGGCTGCATCCGGGCGTCCAGCACGTACAGGCGGGTGTTCCAGACCGGGAACCCGATCGGCACCGGCCGCGAACGATCCTGCGCCGACGCCGGCCAGTAGCTGACATCCACCGCAGCTTCGGTCGGGCCATACAGGTTGTGCAGCTCGGCGTGCACACGCGCGTGGAAGCGGTCGCGGGACGAAGCATCCAGCGCCTCGCCACTGGTGAACACCCGTCGCAGCTGCAGCCCTTCGGAGGCCGGTGCAGCGAGGAAGGCATCCAACATCGATGGTACGAAATGCGCCGTGGTGATGCCATGCTCGCGGATCAGCCGCGCCAGTTCAGTGGGATCGCGATGCGCGTCCGGCCCGGCGACCACCAGCGTGGCCCCGCACAGCAGCGGCAGGAAGAACTCCCAGACCGAGACGTCGAAGGTGGCCGGGGTCTTCTGCAGCACGCGGTCATCGGCGCGGATGTCGTAGTGCTCGCGCATCCACAGCAGGCGGTTGACGATGGCACGGTGTTCGATGACCACGCCCTTGGGCTCGCCGGTCGAGCCGGAGGTATAAATCACGTAGGCCGCATCGTCAGGTGCCGGATCGGCCCACGGTGCGGCAAAACTCAGCGCAGTCCACTGCTCCGGCGCGAGCACCGGTACGCCGGCCACGCGCGCCGATACGTCCGCCGCAGCCAGTACGCACACCGGCTGTGCCGACGCGAAAATACGTGCCAGCCGCTCATCGGGATGGGCCAGGTCCAACGGCAGGTAGGCGGCTCCGGCACGCAGCACCGCCAGCAGCGCGATCACCAGCTCCAGCGAGCGCGGCAATGCCACCGCCACCACGCTGCCCGGGCCGACATCCATTGTCCGCAGCTGTGCCGCCAGCGCGAAGCTGCGCGCCTCCAGCGTTGCGTAGTCCAGCGTAGTGTCGCCGAACACCAGTGCCGGCGCGTGCGGGTCCCGATCCATGCCCTGCTGCAGCAGCTCGACCAGGGTCGTCTCCGGCAGGGCGTGCGCGGTGGCATTGAAGCCTTGCAGAACCTGCTGCGCCTCGTCGGTCGTCGCCAGAGGTGCGGCTGCGATATCGTCAGCCTGCAGTGCCGAGGACACGAAATGCAGCAGCCGCGCCGCGTGCGCCTCGACATCCTCGCGACTGTACAGCGCGGGATTGGCCTCGATCTCCAGATCCAGCAGCGCCTGGCCATCGCCACGGAAGCCCAGCGTCAGATCATCCACCGGCCCGGTGCACAGCACCTCCAGCGTGGCCTGCACGCCTGGCAGGGCCAGCGGCTTGTAGAACGGCTGCACATTCACCAGGGGGCCGTGCAGGCGCTGCTGCGCGCCCACCAGGCCCAGGTCCCGGCGCAGTTGCTCGCCTCGGTAACGGCCGTGCTTGCGCCCTTGGCTGAGCTGCCGGCCCAGGCTGCGGGTAAAGGTTTCGACGCTGCCCTCGCCGGCGGCCACGCGCAGCGGCAACACATTCATCACCATCGCCGGTACCCGTGCCGACGCGTTGCCGAGCCGGCCCATGTAGGGCACGCCCAGCACCACTTCATCGGCCGCGCTCATCCGCCGCAGGTACTCGGCCGACAACGCGGCCAGCACGTCTGGCCAGGGCTGCAACCAACGTACCGATGCCTGCAGCAACTGCTCACGGAATGCCGCATCGAGCGGCTGCACCCAGCGCAGCGCGTCGTCACTGGCCGCGAGCGTACCGGCCAGGCCCATGCCCGCCGGTGCACCCTGCATGTGCTCGCGCCACCATTGCCCGGCCTGCGTGCGGCGCGGGTCGGCACGATAAGCAGCATCGTCGGCCAGCACCCCCGCCAGCCCCGGCAGAGGCTCACCCGTACGACCGGCATACAACGCGCACACGCGATCAGTGAACAGCGCCATGCCGTAACCATCGGCCGCCAGGTGATGCACGCGCAGGTACCAGACCCAACGCTGCCCGCCCAGTTCAAGCAGCACCTGCTGGCTGATCCGGTCCCGGGTGGGATCGACCGGGCTCAGCCGGTCGGCGTGCATCAGGTTGCGTGCCGCAGCGGCGGGATCCGCCTCGGTAGAAACATCGCGCACCGAAAGCAACGGCACGTGTGCCGTGTCATGCCACTGCAGCGGCTGGCCATCGGCACCTTCGGCAAAGCGCAATGCGAAGGCCTCGGCCTCGCGCGCAGCCTGGTCTGCCGCTGCGACAAATGCGGCCACGTCCAGCGGGCCGTCGATCCATACCGCGTGCGCGGTATTGAATGACGGATTGTCCGGTGCCAGCCGCTGTGCGAACCACAGCCCGGCCTGGGCCTCGGTCAACGCCACCGGCGTGGCCAGCGCTGCGGCGTTCATGCGTTCTGCGCGGCCTGCAGTTGCTGCACCACACCCCACCACTGGCGCAGCGTGGTGTGCTCGGCCAACTGCGAGAACTCGAGCGGAAGGCCGGTGTTGCCCCAGGCCAGGACCAGGCCGAGCATGCGCATTGAATCCAGGTCCAGGTCGATCAGGTTGTCGTCGTCACCGATCTCGGCCGGCGTGCACTCCAGCACGCGCGCTACGTCGGCGCGCATCCGCTCCAGATCCAGCGCCTCACCCATGGCAGCCATCACAGCACCTTCAGCAGCTGATCGGTGGTCATCGGCACACCACAGGTGCGCGCGATCCAGTGCAGCGCCTGATCGTGGTCGGCGCGCGAGAAGTCCGCCACCGCATCGGCGGCGATGAAGGCCTCGATATCACGCTGGAAGGCCTCGACCACGGTCGCGGTGCAGCCGATATGGGCGTACACGCCCGTCACCAGCAGCTGGTCACGGCCGCGCACCCGCATCAGCGTTTCAAGGTTGCTGCGCTGGAACGCGCTGTAGCGGTGCTTCACCAGCACGTGCTCCCCTGGCTGCGGTGCCAGTGCTTCGATGATCGGTTCGTGATCGGCGCTGCGGCGCATGCCCGGCCCCCACAGGTCAGCCTGAAGGCCACGGTCACGGCGGTCCTGGTCGCCATGCTGAGCGGTGTAGAACACCGGAATGCCGTGCGCGCGGCAATGCGCCAGCAGGCGTGCGATGTTGTCCACGGCCGGCCGCAGCGGCGCGTTGCCAGCGTCGAATGCGGCCAGGAAGTAACGCTGCATGTCGTGCACCAGCAGCGCGACACGATCGCGCCGGGGGCGCCAGGGGCCACGCGCCTGCGGCAGTTCAGCGGCAGTCGGCAAGGGGTAATCGGTGATACGGGGCAGCGCCATCAGCGCGTTCCTCCTGTCTGTTGCAGATGACGCGCACGCAGCTGCGCGCGCAGTTCGCGGCGGCTGATCTTGCCGACCGCGGTGGTATCGAAGCTGTCGACGAACACGATCTGGTCGGGCACCTTGAATGCGGCCAGGCCGCGCCCGCGCATCCAGGACTTCAGAGCCGGTGCCTTGAACGGCTCGCCCTGCGGAATCACGAAGGCGCAGCTGCGCTCGCCCAGGTACTCGTCGGGAATGGAGACCACGGCCGCATCGAACACTCCCGGATGTGCCAGCAAGTGATCCTCGATCTCTTCGGCAGAGATCTTCTCGCCCGCCCGGTTGATGTGGTCACCCGCACGCCCCTGTACCACCAGGTAGCCCCCGGGCAGCTGCTGCACGCGGTCACCGGTACGGTAGAAACCGTCGTCGGTGAACGAGCGCGCATTGGCCACCGCATCGTTGTGGTAGCCACGGATGGTGTACGGGCCACGGGTGAGTAGATGCCCCACCTCGCCCTCGGCCACCGGCTGGTCATGGTCATCGACCACGCGCACTTCATCATCCGGACTGATCGGTCGCCCCTGGCAGGCCACGATCAGTTCTTCCGGATCATCCAGGCGGGTGTAGTTCACCAGCCCTTCGGCCATGCCGAATACCTGCTGCAAGGTACAGCCGAGGCCGTCGATCACCCGCCGCGCGGCTTCCGGCACCAGCTTGGCGCCGCCCACCTGCAGTACCTGCAGGCTGGACAGGTCATGCCTGCTGGTGGCGGCGGCCTGCGCCCACAGCAACGCCAGAGGCGGCACCAGGCCACAGCAGGTCACCCGCTCCCGTGCGATCAGCGGGAAGGCCGCATCCGGTCCGGGGCCGGGGCTGAGCACCACGCGGGCACCGGCGTACAGCGCGCCGAAGAAGCCGGGCGAGCTCATCGGGAAGTTGTGCGCAGCCGGCAGCGCGACCAGGTAGACGCTGTCGCGGTCTATGCCGCAGAGGTCATTGCTGGCGCGGAACGAGTAGATGTAGTCGTCGTGGGTACGCGGAATCAGCTTGGACAGCCCGGTGCTGCCTCCGGAAATCTGCAGGAACGCTACCGATTGCGGGTCCGGATCGACCGGCAGCTGGCTGCGATCGCCCTGCAGCGCCTCCAGCGCGACGAACTCCGCCGCATCGCCGTCGATCACCACATGGCGAACCGCCGGGACCTCGGCCTGCAGCGCCCGCGCCAGCCCGCGGTGATCGAAGCCGTCGTGCAGTGCCGTGGTGATGTAGGCACTGGCTTCGGCCTTGCTGGCGAAGTGCACCAGCTCGGTGATGCGGTGCGCCGGCAACGCGTACACCGGCACCAGCCCGGCGCGGAACAGGCCGCAGACTGTGGTGACGAAGCCTGCGGTGTTGCCCAGTTGCACCAGCACCCGCTCGCCCGGCTGCAGGCCGAGGGCCAGCAGGCCGGCGCCGATGCGTCCGGCCTCATGCCACAGCTGTGCGTAGCTCAGGCGGACATCACCGGCGACTACCGCGATGTCGTCGGCATAGCGTTCCGCACGTTCGCGCAGGAACGCCGGGAAGGTCTCGCCACGCCAGTGACCGGCCTCGCGATAGCGCGCCACCAGCGCGTCGGGCCACACCTGCTGCAGTGGCAGGCGGGAGGATTCAACGGAAGCATTCATGCGGCAGGCTCGATGGCGGGCGCGGATTCATGGACACCCAGCGCGTTCAACAGGGCAGCGAACTTCGCTGCGGTTTCGGCCACCTCGGCCTCGGGGTGTGACTCGGCGACGATGCCGGCACCGGCATACAGGCGCAACTGCGTGCCCTGCAGGCGCGCGCAGCGGATCGCCACGTACCAGTCGCCGTCACCCTGCGCGTCCAACCAGCCCACGGCACCGGCGTAGAAGCCGCGCGGCACCGGCTCCAGCTCGCGGATGCGCTGCAGCGCCGCCAACCGTGGCGTACCGCAGACTGCCGGCGTGGGGTGCAGCTGCGCCAGCAGTTCGGCGGCAGACGTCTGCGGATCCTTCAGGGTGGCGTGGATGCGGGTGCCCAGGTGCCACATGCTGGCGGTGGCATGCAGCACCGGGCGCGGCTGCGCATCGATGTGGCTGCAGTACGGTGCCAGGCCTTCGACGATGGCTTCGACCACGTGGCGGTGCTCGTCGTGGTCCTTGGTCGAGGCCAGCAGCGCCTGCGCCGCATGCTCGTCCTCGGCGGCATCGGCACTGCGCCGCGCGGAACCGGCCAGCGGATGCGACAACAGTTCGGCGCCTCGCTTGCGCAGCAGCAGTTCCGGCGTCGCGCCCACCAGCCAGGCCGGCGCCTGGCCCAGCTCCACCGGAAGCGGCACCGCGTAGGTCGCCACCGACGGATCCGCGCCCAAACGTGCCAGCAGCACGTCCGGAGAAAGCACCTGGCGGGTGCGTGCCAGCAGGCTGCGCGCCAGCACCACCTTATGCAGGTTCTGCTCGGGCGCACGCAAGGCCTGCACTGCCGCAGCGACTGCAGCGGCATAGTCCTGCGGCACAGGTTCGGCACGCAGGGCGCCGTCCAGCGGCGGTGCGGCCTGCGGCTGCAGTGCCAGCACCGGCAGCAGGCGCTCGGGCTGGTAAAGCGCATCGTCCGCACGCGGCTCGAACGGCACCGCGCCAACCAGCAGGCCCGGGCCGCCACGCTGCTGGGCAAAGAACTCCGAAACGCGTTCTGCCAATGTCGCCAGTGCACCGGCCGGCAACGTGGCACGGCAACCGCGTGCGTGCACGTGCTGGCCAGCGTGCTGCAGCAGGAACAGCGACGCGTCGTCGCTGCTCTCCTGCGGCGCTGGCGCAGCCTCCGGCCACGCGCCCTGCATCAGGGAATCGTTCATGGGGTCTCCTTCATCCGATGCGCTGCAGCCAGCGCGCACAGCAACAGCAGCAGCGCGCCCACCAGCAGGTAAGGCAGGCTTGGCCCGCCGCGATACAACAGCGTGCCGAGCATCGGCCCGGCCACCATGCCCAGCCCTTGCGCGGCCGCCACGGTGCCTGCGGCGGCGCCCTGCTCGTGCGCCTCTACCGCATCGGCGGCCAGCGCCTGGAACGAGGGGAATACGAAGCCCATGCCGAACGCAGCCAGCGCATACGCCGCAGGCAATTGCCAGGCCTGCTGCACGCCCGCCACCGAAGTGAAGCCGATGCCGGAAATGAGAGCGCCGAGGACGATCCAGCGACGTGGATGCACCTCCAGCTTCATCACCAGCGCCTGCGCCAGGATCAGGCCGACGCCAACGGCGGTGAGTGCAATGCCGGCCATGCGCGCGCCGGTCGCCGCATCCAGACCCAGGCGATCAATTGCGAAGAAGCCGACCGTGACCTGCGCGATAGTCACCGAGACCATGGCGATGAACGCTGCCAGCTGCGGCAGGCACAGGCGCACGTCGAGGCGGCTCATCGGCGTTCGGCGCTTTGCGGACGCGCCCACCACGGGCGGTGTAGCCGGCAGGCGCCAGGCCAGCAATGCCAGTGCCAGCAACGGCAGCAGCGCGGCCACATACAGCGCCAGCGAGAGATTCGTATAGGCCAGCCAGCCAGCGGCGGCCGGGCCGAGCACCATGCCCAATGCATTTGCGCTGCCCAGCCGCGCGAGGAATTTTGCACGCTGTCCGGTGGGTGCCTTGTCGGCGATCAGGGCCGCAGCGGTAGGAGGCACAGCCGCGTAGAACAGGCCGATCAGGCCACGCGCACCGACCAGCACCAGCACTGACACCAGCACCGGCGGCACTGCCTGCAGGGCGACATCGATGAACACCGCCAGCGCGATATAGACGACGGTGTAGGCGCTCATCGCCAGCATCAGCACGCGTTTGCGGCCGATGCGGTCGCTGAGCTGGCCCCAGGGGCGCGCGGCCAGCATCCACAGCACGCCTGCAGCGGTGACCGACAGGCCGGCATGCCACTCGGACAGGCCGAGCATGCGGACCACCGGGCCGATCACAGCGACGAAGGACATCATCGCCATGGTGCCGATCAGGGCAGCCAACACCAGCGCCGGCAAGCCGGGAACGACGGGACGTGCGTGCATGAAACACCAGCCGTAACAGGAAAGGATTGGCCGGGCGCGTCTGCACGCCCCGCCCGGCACCCGCCCCACTCAGGACCGGATGCCACCCTTAAATGATAACGGCTCGTATTTGCATTTGATACCCATTCTCTTGAATGGGCATGCAACAGTGGGTTCAGCGCATTGCACGCAGGCCCAGCAGGCCACGGCGCTTGAACCACCACTCCAGCGGCAGCGTCACCAGCGGCGGGATGGCCGCCAGCAGGGCCAGGGCGCTGGCCCACCACGGCCAGCGCAGGCGCACCGCCGCAAACAGCGTGACCGCCACGTACACCAGGAAGGCCACGCCGTGCAGGGGCCCGAACAGCTTCACCAGCGCCACGTTGGTCATGGGGCCGTACTTCATCCACATGCCGATGAGCAGGCCGGCCCAGGTCACGGCCTCGATGAAAGCGACCGCGGCGAACAGACGTCCGGTCGGGTGCATGGGGGAACGTTGGGTCACGCGGGGCTCCGGCATCGGGGTATCAAATGCGAATGATACGCAGATGCACGCCTCGGCAGGTAGCGCCGGGCCATGCCCGGCGGGCGCACCGTCATCAGCAACACGGCGTGTCCACCAAGGTGGACACCTACCGAAGCACATCCGGCAGCACCTGCTCTCCAATTTCGCGCATCACCGCGTCCATCGGCCTCCCGTTGTCGACCAGGTTGAACATCACGTGCCCCACGCCCTGCGCATGCACGCGCAGCAGGTAGTCACGCAGGCCATCGCGGCCGACCTTCAGGCCCAGCGGCAGCGGCTCGGCTGGCGCCTGCGGATCTGCCTGCAGATCCAGCAGCATCGACTGCACGAATGGCTTGCCCGGCCCACCGCGCTGCACCAGCGCCTGCTGCCACAGGCCGATGCGCCCTTGCTGCGCGGCCTCTTCGCGGTGATAGGTGGCCCAGCCTTCGGCTTCGCGTGCGATCCACTGCAGGCTCTGCCGCGCAGTGCCCACCACCAGCATCGGAATGCGCGTGGCCGGGGCCGGCAGTACGTCGAAGCCACCGGTGGCTTGCACTACCGCGACCCTTTCTTCGGACTCCGGTGACAACGCCGCGCGCAGCAAGGTCCAGCGTTCGCGGAACGTCGCCGCCCTGCCCTGCAGATCCTCGCCGAATGCGGCGAACTCTTCCGGCCGATCGCCAGACCCGAGGCCCAGCACGAAGCGGCCATCGCTGATCCGGTCCAGGCTCAAGGCCGACTTCGCCACCTGCAGCGGATGGCGCAATGGCAGCACGATGGCCGCGCTGCCGACCACGATGCGCTCGGTCGCCGCAGCCAGCATGCCCAGCCACAGGAACGGGTCGTCCAACGCGCTCGTTGTCGCGTCCGGACCCTGCGGCACCATCAGCGGCACGTCGCGCGTCCACAACGCGGCAAAGCCCAGGTCATCGGCCAGTCGCGCGATACGTCGCGCCTCACGTGGATCGGCCAACCCATGCGACGCCACGGGCGTCATCAGGCCCAGGCTCAGACCCTGCTGCGGAAACAAGGCAGCGTACGCGGGATTGAAATCACTCATGCCGCCAGCTTAGCGTGAAGGCCTGCGGCAACAATGACGCGCCGCCCACCACCGGAAGAACACTGCATGCCGACGATCCGCCCCGCCCACGTCGATGACCTGCCCGCGATCAGCACGGTGTGCCTGGCTGCCTTCACTGCGGCGGTCGCACCTTCGCTCAGCGCGGCCGGCATCGCCACCTTCGGCAGCGTCGCCGCGGCCGAAGCGTTCGGCGCGCGCCTACACGGCGACAACCACATCCTGGTGGCCGAGCAGGACGGCCGCGTCGTCGGCGTGATCGAACTGAAGGAAGGCCGGCACCTGGCGATGCTGTTCGTCGATCCCGGATACCAGGGCCAGGGCATCGGCCATGCTTTGTTCGACGCGGTGCTCCCGCAGGTGCGCGAGCCGGTCCTGACCGTGCGCGCCTCACTCAATGCAGTGCCAACCTACCTGCGCTATGGCTTCGTGCTGGACGGCGACGTCGGCGAGTTCAATGGGCTGGTGTATCAGCAGATGGTGCGGGCAGCGGCCTGAAGGCATCCGCCGGCCAATACCCGGCGGGCGTCATGCCCTGCGGCACGCCCGTCATAAGCAAACTGAATCAGCAGGCTCCCCGGCCGTTCCTACAATGGCCTGCCACCCTGCCCTTCGAGATGCTGCCGATGCGCGTCGCGCTTTCTATGTTGCTGCTAGCTTCGGCGTTGAGCGCCTGCACCCCGGCCCCGGTTTCCATCGCCAACTCCGCCGAGGTGCCCGCGCCGGCCAAGGCAATCGCCTGGCGCCAGGGCGATGTCGATGATGCCTTCGCCGAGGCCGCCGACAGCGGCAAGCCGGTGCTGCTGTACTGGGGCGCCGTCTGGTGCCCACCGTGCAACCAGCTCAAGGCGGGCCTGTTCAAGGACCCGGCCTTCATCGCGCTGACCAGCAAATTCGTTCCCGTCTACCTGGATGGCGACGAGGAAGGTGCGCAAGCCTGGGGTGAGCGCTTCGGCGTACGCGGCTATCCGACCCTGATCGTGCTGGACCCAAAGCGCAACGAAATCACCCGCGTGGCCGGCGGCAATGATGCAACCGAACTGACCCGGGCACTGACCGTCGCCGCAGGCCGCCGCAGTGCTGTTGCCGCCACCTTGGCCACCGCGTTGGCAACGCCGGACCGACTGGCCGCAGAAGACTGGCAGGTGCTGGGCGACTACGGCTGGGAAGTGGACGCCAACCGCCTGGCCGGCGAGCGCAGCAGCGAGGATGTGCTGCGCCAGTTGTCCAAGGCCGCACCCGACGCTGCCCTGCAGCGCCGCTTCGCTCTGCTGGCCTCGGCAACGGCCGAAAAGCCCGATGCCTCGCCCACCGAAGTACGCGAGCTGCTGCAGGCCGTGCTGGCGCAGCCCGCCGAAGTCCGCCGCAACCGTGAGTTGCTGGGCTATGCAGGCGTGCAGCTGGTCAAGCAGGCCAGTGCCGGGCCGGCCACCAGCAACACGCTGGGACAGCAGCTGCTGGTGGCATTGGAGCGGGCAGACGCCGAGCGCGGCGACCGCGCCGACGACGCATTGTCGCGTGCGTTGACCGAAGTGTCGCTGGCCCGCCTGCAGCAGCCGAAGGGCGCATTGCCCGCGGCCCTGGTTGATCGGGTCAAGCAGCGCGTGGCTGCTGCCGACGCTGCCGCCACCGATGCGCATGCGCGCCAGGCCACGATCAGCAGCGCGGTCTACGCACTACGCCAGGTCGGCGACGACGCAGGCGCCGAGTCGCTGTTGCTGGCGGAACTGAAGCGCAGCGAACAGCCGTACTACTACATGCCCGAGCTGGCCGAACTGGCCGAGCAGCGCGGCGACACCGCCGGTGCGCTGGAGTGGTTGAAGCGTGCCTACGACGGTGCGCAGGGCCCGGCCACCCGCGTGCAGTGGGGCGTGCTGTACGTGGAAGGCCTGCTGAAGCTGGCACCGAACGATGCACCACGCATCGAGCAGGCGACCGCCTCGCTGATCGCCGAGCTGGAGGCACAGCCGTCGGGCTACCACCAGCGCACCCGCCAACGCTTCGAGCGCCTGGCCGGGCAGTTGAAGGCGTGGAGCGGCAAGCACCAGGGCGCGGAGACGCTGGCGCGGTTGCAGCAGCGGATGCAGCAGGCGTGCGGGGAGCAGGTGGATGGCGCCTGCAAGGATTGGTTGAGTTGAGTTGATGAAGGCGCTGGCGGCTGGTTCGCCTGCCGGCGCCTTTGTTGATACCGGTTGTGGCGGGGGGAGGGGCTGGCCGGGACACGCCGTAAACCCATCCTTGGGGGCTCGATGGCGCCATCCATGGCGCCAACGGTCCCGGCCAGCCCCTCCCCCCCGCCACCGGACCGTTTCCTGCGAGCGCGGGCAGCACTTCAGCGCGCCGGTGAGGTTCGAAAAGCGGGTTCTGGTAGTGCCGGCCGCTGGCCGGCAACCCGACCTTGCCGGCATGCCGGCCAGCGGCCGGCACTACCATTTCGCTCGTGCTGTCCTGCAGGAAGAATCAAAGCGATGAACGCGCACGCACCTCAATCCCGCCCCTTGACCTCAACCAATGTTGAGGTGCGATAACAGTCTCCCCACGGCCAGCCCTCTGGCCTTCCCCACGGAGATTGCTTCGATGTCGTACTCGCTTCCCCCGCTCCCCTACGCCTACGACGCCCTTGAGCCGCATTTCGATGCGCGCACGATGGAGATCCACCACAGCAAGCACCACCAGGCCTACGTCAACAACCTCAACGCCGCCATCGAGCAGGCCGGCATCGCCGAGCAGCCGGTCGAGGCGATGATCGCCAACCTCGATGCCGTGCCCGAGGCGCAGCGCGGCGCCATCCGCAACAACGGCGGCGGCCACGCCAACCACAGCCTGTTCTGGACCGTGCTCAGCACCAACGGTGGTGCACCCGATGACGAACTGGCCGCCGCCATCGACCGTGACCTCGGCGGTTTCGATGCTTTCAAGGAGGCCTTCACCAAGGCGGCGCAGACCCGCTTCGGCAGCGGCTGGGCCTGGCTGACCAGCGATCGCGATGGCCGCCTGCAGGTGGAAAGCAGCGCCAACCAGGACAGCCCGCTGATGGGTGCGGCCGTGGGCCTGTCCGGCAACACCCCGATCCTCGCACTGGATGTCTGGGAACACGCCTACTACCTGCACTACCAGAACCGTCGCCCGGACTACATCGGTGCGTTCTTCAACATCATCAACTGGGCCGAGGTCGGCCGGCGCTACCGCCAGGCCAGGGCCTCATGAGCGGCGAGACACTGCCATACGCCGGGCCGTGGGCGGGGGTCTTCCCCTCCCCGGCCCCGGTGCCGTCGGTCGAGATGCCGCCGCGGGCCCTGCGGCGGCTGCTCGGCCACTTTCCTACCGGCGTGGCCATCGTCTGCACCCGCGATGCGCAGGGCAAACCCATCGGCCTGACCATCAATTCGTTCGTGCCGGTGTCATTGCAGCCGCCACTGGTGCTGTGGAACCTGGCGTTGCATGCGCAGAGCCTGTCCACCTTCCAGCGCGCCACCCGCTTTGCGATCAGCGTGCTGGCGGCCGACCAGGAAGCGCTGGCCCGGCGCTTTGCCGATCCGCAGGTCCGCAACCGCTTCGACGGCCTGGCATTGCTGGATGATGACGAGGATGCCCCACCACGCATCGCCGGTGCGGTCGCCCACCTCACCTGTACCCGCCACGCACAGTGGCCGGTGGGTGATCATCTGCTGCTGGCTGGCCGCATCATCGAAGTGCACGAGAACGGCGGCGCGCCGCTGCTGTTCCATCGTGGCCGCTTCCAGCCCGGCCGCACCGAACTGCTGGTGGAGGTGCGCGGATGAACATCGAAGCCCTGGAATGCATGCTTGCCAACGGCAAGGACGGCGCGCTGCTGCGCTTCGGCCTGGGCAAGGGTTGGCTGGATGCGGGCAACCCGGTGCGCGCGGCCACCCATCTGGGCCGGTGCGTGGTGCTTGATCCGCAGTATTCCGCGGCGTGGAAGCTGCTGGGCAAAGCCTGGCTGGCCAGTGGCCAGCCGCAGGCGGCGCGCGAAGCATGGCAGCGCGGCTTGAGCGTGGCCGGCAGTAAGGGCGACCAGCAGGCACGCAAGGAAATGCAGGTGTTCCTGCGTCGCCTGGACCGCGAACAGGCGGCCCTGGCGAAAGCGGGCTGAGTCGATCAGCCCGCGTTGGCCGATGCCGGTGCGGACATGATGTCCGGCATCGGCAGGCGGCGCGGCTTGCTCGGGAACGCGTGACGCAGGATGCGCCAGACCACCTGGCCGAACTGACGCGGCAGCGAGCCGTTGTTGTAGTGCTGGCCGTAGCGGCGGCAGATGTCCTTCACTTCCTTGGCGATGGCCGCATAGCGGTTGGCCGGCAGATCCGGGTAGAAGTGGTGCTCGATCTGGTGGCTGAGGTTGCCCGACAGCACGTTGATCAGGAAGCCACCGCTGATGTTGGACGAACCGCGCAGCTGGCGCAGGTACCAGTGGCCGCGCGATTCATTGCGCAGGCATTCCTTCGGGAAGGTTTCCGACTCTGCGGTGAAGTGGCCGCAGAAGATGATCACGTAGGTCCAGATGTTGCGCAGGCCGTTGGCCACCATGTTGCCCAGCATCACGGTGAGGAAGAACGGGCCGGCCAGCAGCGGGAAGAACACGTAGTCCTTCAGCACCTGGCGAGCCATTTTCCGCGCCACCGGGCGGGTCTGCATCCACATCGCACGGCCACTGATGCGGCCCTTCAGCCAACGGCCCAGTCGCAGGTCCTGCGCGGCCACGCCCCACTGGAACAGCAGCGCGAAGATCGGCGCGATGATCGGCTGCAGCAGGTAGAACGGCTTCCAGCGCTGTTCCGGGAAGATGCGCAGCAGGCCGTAGCCGATGTCATCGTCCATGCCACGCACGTTGGTATAGGTGTGGTGGCGGAAATTGTGGGTCTTGCGCCAGTTGTCGGCGGTGGCAACGATATCCCACTCGTAGGTGTTGCCATTGAGCTTGGGGTCGCCGGTCCAGTCGAACTGGCCGTGCATGACGTTGTGGCCCAGCTCCATGTTCTCCAGGATCTTCGACAACGCCAGCAGCAGCGTGCCGGTGATCGCGGCCGGCCACAGCAGCGGCATCCAGAACAGCGGCGAGAATGCTGCCAGGAACAGCAGGCCACGGCCACCCACGCCGAACCATCGCACGGCGGCAGCCACACGGCGGATGTAGCGGGTATCGGAGGCGCCGAGGCTGCCGATCACACGGTCGCGGATCGCATCGAGTTCCTCACCGAAGGCATGCATCTCGGCGGTGCTCAGGGCACGGTCGGTAGCGCGGGTCATGGCAGGCGTCCTCAGAGATCCAGAGTCAGGTCGGTGGTCGGTGCGCTCACGCAGATCCGCACCGGCTGTGCCGATTCGGACTGCAGGTCGCCGGTGCGAAGGTGGCGGGTGGCGCCACTGACGCGATCACAGGTACAGGTGTTGCAGATGCCCATGCGGCAACCGTGCTTGGGCTTGATGCCATGCGCTTCCAGGCTTTCCAGCAGCGAGCGGCCTCGCGGCACGCTCAGCTGGCGGCCACTGCGCGCAAGCGTCAGCGACACCTCGCCTTCGCTGCTGGCATCGCGCAGTGGCGCCGGCGGGGTGAAGGCTTCGGCCTGGAAGCCAGCCACCTGGTGCGCCAGGCGCTCACGCGCAGCGGCAACGAAGCCATCCGGACCGCAGGCCAACACATGGCGCTGCGCCAGCGGCGTGTCATCGCCGGCCACCTGCAGATCATGGGTATCGATGCGCGCGGCCGGCGCCTCACCCTCGCGGGTGGTCAGCAGATGCACGCGCAGGTTCGGATGGGCCGCGGCCAGCGCCTGCAGTTCATCACGGAACTGCAGATGGGCGGCGGTGCGCTCCCAATAGAACAGGTCCACCGGTGCTGCCAGCGGGCGCTGGCAGGCGTCGCGCAACAGGCTGCGCATCGGCGTGATGCCACTGCCGGCAGCCAGCAGCAGCACCGGCGCCGCGGCCGGCATATGGAACTCGCCGAAGGCGGCATCGAGGCGGAACAGTTCGCCCGGTTGTGCATGGTTTACCAGATGCTGGCTGACCCGGCCGCCATCGATCGCCTTGACGGTGATCGCCAGCTCGCGCCGACCCAGTGCGGTAGGGCTGTAGCTGCGCTGCCACAGGCGCCCCTCAATCTCGACGCCCAGGGTGACGTGCTGGCCGGCGCGCATGCCGGCCCAGTGCCGGTTGGTGCGCAGGACCAGGGTCGCCGCGCCCTCGCCGGCCGGCTCGCGCCGGACCAGTCGGGCCACCGGCTCGCGCAGGGTCCACAGGGGATTGAGCTGGCCCGCCCAGAAATCGAACAGCGACGGCGAGACCCAGCGGTACGGAGAGAACAGGGACGGACGGACGACAGCGCTCATGGGCGCACTATACGGGCGCACATACACCTGTGTATACATGTGTATATTGAACCGGATTGGGTATGATTCAGCCTCGCCCCACCGGAACCCCCATGGCCGCCGCCACCGCCTTGTCGACGCCTGAAGATGCCAACAGCCCGGCCCGCCGTACGGTGAGCCGCGAGGATCTGCTGGCTGCCGCCCTGAAGCTGATCGGGCCACACCGCAGCCTGTCCACGCTCAGCCTGCGCGAAGTGGCACGTGAGGCCGGCATTGCGCCGAACAGCTTCTACCGGCAGTTCCGCGACATGGACGAACTGGCCGTGGCGCTGATCGACGCGGCCGGCCGTTCGCTGCGCACCATCATCGGCGAGGCCCGCCAGCGCGCCACCTCTACCGCCACCAGCGTGGTGCGCGTTTCCGTGGAGACCTTCATGGAACAGCTGCGCGCCGACGACAAGCTGCTGCACGTACTGCTGCGCGAAGGCGCGGTCGGCTCGGACGACTTCAAGCACGCGGTCGAGCGCGAGCTGCACTACTTCGAAGAAGAGCTGCAGCACGACCTGGTGCGCCTGGCCGCACTGGATGGCGCCGTACTGCATGCCCCGGAACTGGTGGCCAAGGCCATCACCCGGCTGGTGTTCGCGATGGGCGCCACCGCCATGGACCTGCCGCCGGAGAAGGATCCGGAACTGGTCGAGCAGATCTCCACGATGATCCGCATGATCATCGTCGGCGCCCGCACCCCCGCCGCGTTCCGTCGCGGCTGACGATCGGCCCCGGGGCTCGGATCCCTTTCCGCCGGAAAGGGCTCTGACCCGTTTCCCTCCCCACAGCGGCCTCCAACCTCCGGCCTGCAGGGCCCGGCCCCAGCGGTCTGCTCAGCCGCCCTCGGCCTTGCGCACGAACGCCTCGAACAGCGCCAGCGTCTGCTCGCTCACATGGTGCTCGATACCCTCCGCATCACGCCGTGCCGTATCAGGGTCCACGCCCAGCGCCAGCAGGAAACGCTCCACGGTCTGGTGCCGCTGGCGGCTGGCATGGGCCAGCGCTTCGCCTTCCGGGGTCAGGAACACGCCGCGGTACGGCCGCTGCACCACCCAGCCATCGCGGGCCAGGCGCCGCAGCATCTTCGCCACGGTGGGTTGGGCCACGCCCAGGCGGGTGGCGATGTCGACCTGGCGGGCCTCGCCGCCGTCGGCCAGCAGGTCCGAGATCAGCTCGACATAGTCCTCCACCAGCTCCATCCGGTGCGCTTCGCGCACTTGCCGGAAGCTCTCGACCTGGCGCTCAGCCTCGATCAAGGGGGTGCTTTTCAGCGATGTCGAATCGTCGGTCTTGCCCACGCCTGCGCCTGTCCTTCCGGTGTACTGCGGTGTCGAAGCTGAATTCTGGACCAGTCACACGACAAAGACGATTGTTTCACATTGCTAATGACTATAGCACGGGCTATATTCGGATCCATGAACACTCTGGCGCCCCGCGACCCTTCGGCCTCCACCCCGGCCAGCCTGGGCGCGCTCAACGCCTCGGTCGCGGTGCCCGAAAAGGGCCACTGGTGGTTCCGCCTGCTGGCCTTCCTTGGCCCGGGCTACATGATCTCGGTCGGCTACATGGACCCGGGCAACTGGGCCACCGACCTCGCCGGTGGTTCGCGCTTCGGCTACCTGCTGCTGTCGGTCATCCTCATCTCCAACCTGATGGCGGTGATCCTGCAGGCGCTGTCGGCACGGCTGGGTATCGCCACCGGCATGGACCTGGCGCAGGCCTGCCGCGCGAGGTACCCGAAGCCGGTGAACCTGGCGCTGTGGGCGCTGTGCGAGGCAGCGATCATCGCCTGCGACCTGGCCGAGGTGATCGGCACCGCGATCGCGCTGAAGCTGCTGTTCGACCTGCCACTGCTCTGGGGCGCGGTCATCACTGCGCTGGATACGCTGCTGGTTCTGCTGCTGATGAACCGCGGCTTCCGTGCGCTGGAAGCCTTCGTGATCGCGCTGCTGATGGTGATCTTCGCCTGCTTCGTAGTGCAGATCGCGATGGCTGCGCCGTCAGCGATGGCGGTGCTGGGCGGCTTCATTCCGCGCGCGCGGGTGGTGACCGATCCGCACGCGCTGTACATCGCGATCGGCATCATCGGTGCCACGGTGATGCCGCACAATCTCTACCTGCATTCGTCCATCGTGCAGACCCGCGCCTACCCGCGTACCGACGAAGGCCGCCGCAGCGCGCTGCGCTGGGCGGTTACCGATAGCACCCTCGCGCTGACCCTGGCACTGTTCATCAACGCCAGCATCCTGATCCTGGCAGCGGCGGTGTTCCATGCCAATGGCCGATTCGACGTGGAAGACATCGAGCAGGCCCACCAGCTGCTGGCGCCAATGCTGGGCGTGGGCGCGGCGGCGACACTGTTTGCGATTGCCTTGCTGGCCTCGGGCCTGAATTCGACAGTGACCGCCACGCTGGCCGGCCAGATCGTGATGGAAGGCTTCCTGCACCTGCGCCTGCCGCCGTGGCTGCGTCGGCTGATCACGCGCGCGCTGGCGATCATTCCGGTGGTGGTGGTGATCCTGCTGTTCGGCGACCAGGGCGCGGTGAAACTGCTGGTGCTGAGCCAGGTGGTGCTGTCGATGCAGCTGCCGTTCGCGATCATTCCCCTGGTTCGGATCGTGACCGACAAGGTGACGATGGGTGCGCTGGTGGCACCGCGCTGGCTCGGCGCGATCGCCTGGGTGATCGCGCTGGTGATCGTGGTGCTGAACGTGAAGCTGCTGGTGGATACCTTCAGCGGAGCCTGACGCCGAAGCACGGACCCTGCCCCGGTAGATCCACGCCATGCGTGGATGCCCTTGTAGAGTCGAGCCATGCTCGACTCATCGCTCACCGCGCGAACGGCAGCCGAGCATGGGCTCGGCTCTACAAAAAGTGAGGCGCGCGAAGTGCTGCCAGGCGTGGCCCGGCGCTACCGATATGACCGTGGTAGATCCACGCCATGCGTGGATGGCTTCTCGCATCGTGCGGAGAGCAGTCGAGCATGCGCTCGGCTCTACAAATGCAGCGCGATCGCGGCCTCGATCTGTTGCGGCGACTGGAACCCGGCGAGGCGCGTGCGTTCATCACCATCACGGAACAGGGACAGCGTCGGCGTCTGCCGCAGCCCCAGTTCCCTGAAGAACGCCTCGCCCAGCACCTCCAGCTGCACGCGCAGCAGCGTGGTGCCCTGCCCCGCGACGCTGTTGGCCACCAGGTGCAGCGACATCTCCAGCATCCGGCACCCCGGGCAGTGGTCCTTGTGAAAATCCACCAGCACCCGCGGGTGCTCGGCCAGCAGCTGCTGGAACTGCTCAGGCGTGGTGGCGTCGATGATCTGCATCCGTGTTGCTCCAGTAGTGGGCCAGGACCGTATCGGTCCAGGCGTCGATGGCTGCGGCGTGACGCTCGCCATGCGGCATCTGCTCGATCTCGAGCGGCGGATAGTCGCTGCGGAAATAGCGGATCAGCCGGTGCACGGCGCCGCAGTAGTACTCCTGCCCCCACTGCGTTTCGCCGGTGCCGAACACCGCCAGCTGCCGTGGCCGCTCGCCGCGCTCGGCGATGCCGGCCACCCATGCCTTCATCTCCGCTGGCGTGCGGCCGGCGTTGTCGGTCCAGCAGCCCAGCAGCACCAGGTCGGCCTCATCGGCCGCCAGCGGCGGTGCCTGGCGCAGGTCGTCGGCCTCCTGCCAGTACACCGCATGACCGGCAACGCGGCAGCGTTCGGCGATCTGCCGGCCGAGTTCGCGGGTGTTGCCGCTCAAGGAGGCGACCACCATCAGGATGCTCAGCACGGCGCCAGGCTCAGAGATCGTCGAAGCCGTTGTCGACGTTGGTCTTCTTGTAACTTGCATTGCGCATCTCGAAGAAGTCGGTCTTGGTCTCGGTGAAGTTGTCGGCGTAGGCCTTGATCCACGGCATCACGTTGTCGGTGGTGTCGCTGTACAGGCGCTCGATGCCGAGCATGCCGGCCATCTTGTTGGCGCGGTACTTCACGTAGCGCACCATCTCGTCCACGTCGATGCCATCGATGCCATCCAGCACCTCCGACGACCACTGCGTCTCAAGCTCGATGGCATGTTCGAATGACTGGTGCACATAGGCGGTCAACTCATTGGTCTGCAGCTCGGGGTTTTCACCGATGATGGCGCGGATCAGCTCGCTGATGAACTTGGTATGGGCCAGCTCGTCGCGATTGATGAAGCTGATGATCTTGCCGGTGCCGTTCATGCGGTTCTGCCGCACCATGTTGTAGAAGTAGGCGAAACCGGAATAGAAGTTGATGCCTTCCAGGATCGAGGACTGGATCAGCGACTTGAGCAGGGTCTCGGCGGTCTTCTCGCGCATGAAGTCGTCATACGCGCCCATGATCGGGGCATTGCGCTTGATGATGGTCGGGTGGGTGCGGGCGATCTCGAAGATGCGGTTCTGGTTCGGCAGGTCGGTGATCGAGGCCAGTACGTAGCTGTAGCTCTCGTTATGGATCACTTCCTGCTGGCCGATGATCGCCGCATTGGCATGCGCGGCCGGGTCGGTGATGTACTCGGCGACGTTGTAGATGAAACGGGTCTGCGGTGAGTCGAGCGTGGCCAGCAGGCCGATGATCGAATCGTAGGCGTTCTTTTCACGTGCGTTGAGCTCGCCGTACTGGCGCGCATCGAACTTCATGTCGACCTCGTCGGGAATCCAGAAGTTGGTCGACAGCTCCTTGTAGGCCCGATAGAAGGACGGATACGGGATATCGTTCCAGTTGAGGATGCCGCTGGTACGGCCGTTGATGATGCCGGTGCTGCGGTTGGGATGGCGCGGTTCGAGGATCTTGATGCGGTCGAGGGGGGTTGCCATGGTGTTACCTGCAGGGGGTAGCGCCGGGCCATGCCCGGCGGAATGTGCGACGGCCGCGCGATGCGCTCGCCGGGCGTGGCCCGGCGCTACCGTGGATGGTCAACTGGCGCACCACTCGCATTCGCTGATGTCGATGTCGTTGGAGCGCACGTAGTAGGTGGTCTTCAGGCCTTCGCGCCAGGCGCTCAGGTGCAGCTCCAGCAGCGTGCTGGCGCGGATGGTGCTGGGCACGTACAGGTTGAAACTGATCGACTGGTCGACATGGCGCTGGCGGCGGGCGTTCTGGCGCACGCTGGCGAACTGGTCGACCTTGTAGGCACCCTTCTCGTAGTACGGCCAGGTTTCCAGCGACAGGCCCGGCGCCGCCACCGGCCGCCGGAAGTCCTTCTTTTCCTCGTAGTAGAACGCGCTGTAGATCGGGTCGATCGAGGCCGTGGATCCTGCAATCTGCGCGGTGCTCATGTTCGGCGCCACCGCCAGCAGCCAGCCGTTGCGCAGGCCGTGCGTGGCGACCTCGCGGGCCAGGCTGTCCCATGCGGCGCCAGTGTAGTCGCGGTCACGGAAGTAACGCCCGTGGTGCCAATCGCTGCCGGTGAACATCGGATAGCTGCCCTTCTCCTTCGCCAGCTGCGCGCTGGCCTGGATGGTCAGGAAGTTGATGCGCTCGTAGAGACGGTCGGCCAAATCCTCGGCATCCGGTGACTCCCACTGGATCGCCTGCTGCGCCAGCAGGTGGTGCCAACCGAACGTGCCCAGGCCGATGGCGCGGTACTTGCGGTTGGTGATCGTGGCCTGCGGCACCGGCAACGCATTGAGGTCGATCACGTTGTCGAGCATGCGCACCTGGATCGGGATCAGGCGCTCCAGCACATCGGTGGCCAGCAGGTCATCCGGCGCACTGATTGCCCGGCCGAGGTTGATCGAAGACAGGTTGCAGACCACGAAGTCACCGGCGCGGCGCGTGGTGACGATCTGGTCGCCGCTGACGATCTCCTGGATCATCCGCGTCGGGCTCATGTTCTGCAGGATCTCGGTGCACAGGTTGCTGGAATAGATCATGCCCGCGTGCTTGTTCGGGTTCCGGCGGTTGACCTCGTCGCGGTAGAACAGGAACGGATTGCCGGTCTCCAACTGGCTGAGCATGATCCGCTTGAACAGATCGATCGCCTTCACCGTGCGGCGGCTGATGCGCTCGTCGGCCACCAGTTCGGCATAGCGGTCGCGGAAGCTGCCCGCGCCGCGCGTCTCATCGTAGAAGTCCTGCAGGTACCAGCCCTTGGCCTGCTTCACCTCGTGCGGGTCGAACAGGTACCAGTCGGCGCGGCGCTCGACCGCTTCCATGAACAGGTCGGGCACGCACACCGAGGTGAACACATCGTGCGCGCGCAGGCGCTGGTCGCCGTTGTTCAGGCGCAGATCCAGGAAGGCCTCGATATCGCGGTGCCAGATGTCCAGGTACACCGCCACCGCGCCCTTGCGCTGGCCAAGCTGGTCGACCGACACCGCGGTGTTGTTGAGCTGCTTGATCCACGGCACCACGCCGCCGGAGGAATTGGCCACGCCCCGTATCGGCGCGCCGCTGCTGCGCACATAGCCCAGGTAGGCGCCGACGCCGCCACCGTGCTTGGACACGCGGGCGATATCGGTGTTGGAGTCATAGATGCCCTGCAGGCTGTCGTCCACCGTGTCGATGAAGCAGCTGGACAGCTGCCCACCCACCTTGCCGGCATTGGCCAGGGTCGGTGTGGCGACGGTCATGTACAGGTTGGACAGCGCCCAGTACGCCTCGCCGACCAGCTGCATGCGGCGTTCGCGCGGCTTTTCCTCCTGCATCAGGTACAGCGCGATGGTCAGCCAGCGCTCCTGCGGCAGTTCGTAGACCTCGCGGCTGCGGTCGCTGGCCAGATAGCGCGTGGCCAGCAGGTACAGGCCGTTGTAGGCGAACAGGCGGTCGCGCTCCGGGTCGATCATCTCGCCGGCCTGCTGCAGCTCTTCCTTCGAATAGCAGCGCAGGATGTCGTTGCTGTAGATGCCGCGGTCAGCCAGGCTTTCCTGCAGGCCCACATACGAACCGTACTTCAGGCCGACGTCGTAGAAGCGGTTGCGGCTGGCGCGCTTGTACAGGCGGCGCAGGTAGATGCGCGCGGCAAACTGTTCCCACTCGGGTGCAACCAGGTCCACCCGCGATTCGGCCTCGCGGATCAGCAGATCGACCAGGTCGTCGGCGCTGATGCTCGGTTTGCGCTCGACCATCGCCTGCACCACGCGGCGATAGTCGCTCACGTCCAGCTGCGGGAACTCGGCATGCACGGCGTCGATGCTGCGCTGCAGGCGCTCGGCCTCGAACGGCAGGCGGCGGTTGCCGGCCTCCTTGGTGATCCAGGTCGGCACGCGCTCGCCACCGGCGCGCAAGGCGTCGCCGGCGCCGGCCAGATCGGCCACGCGGAAGGTACTGTCGGTCATGGTGGTGGAACTCCAGGCTCGCACGCGCTTTGGCGGTCGATGCCATGGCGGCCCTGAACGCGATACCGGCGCACGGGGCGAACGGGTGGATTGCCAGGGCACGGGAACGTAGGTCGTCGGCATCTGCCTGCGCCTGCGGCCGGTATCCGGGCCGTGGGGGCGACCTGCGTCCGCACGATGGCGGCCGCGTCGACACGGCAAGCCATCAGGGGCGGGCCGCAGGACGTTTGCTGCATGTCCGGCGGCGGCGGCTGACCGGGAGTGACGGCCACAACATAGTGGGGATATCCCGAACCGTCAACACAAGATGCGGTAATCAGCACATGTCGCGACGATCAGTCGCAGGATGCCGTGTTGCAGCTGCGGCGCCTTGTCGACAGCCCCTGCGGCCCCAGTTCGGTACAACATCAACTTTCCCCGGAACACCACCCATGCGCGCTGCCCAGTACCCCTCCTTCGGCAACCCGGCCGACGTCCTTGCCATTGCCGATGCGCCGCTGCCTGAGCCCGGCCCCGGCGAGGTGCGCATCCGTACCGTGCTGGCCTCGATCCACAACCACGATCTGCTGACCGTGCGCGGCCTCTACGGCTACAAGCCGACCCTGCCGGCGATTGGCGGCAGCGAAGCATTGGGCGTGGTCGACGCACTGGGCGACGGCGTCGACGGCCTGCAGATCGGCCAGCGCGTCGCCGCAGCCTCGGTACACGGTACCTGGGCCGAGGCCTTCATCGCGCCGGTACGCATGGTGATTCCGATGCCGGAGGCGATCCCCGACGAAATGGCCGCGCAGCTGATCGCCATGCCGCTGAGCGCGCTGATGCTGCTGGAGTTCCTGCACGTCGAGGCGGGCCAGTGGATCGTGCAGAACACCGCCAACGGCGCGGTGGGCAAGTCGCTGGCGATGCTGGCGCGGGCGCGTGGCGTGCATGTAGCCAACCTGGTGCGCAATGCGGATGCCGTGGCGCAGTTGCAGGCGCTGGGTATCGATCATGTGTTCGACACCTCGGTGGACGGCTGGAAGGATCGCGTGCGTGAAGCGACCGGCGAAGCACAGGCGGCGGCGGCCGTGGATTCCATCGGCGGCGACGCCAGCGGTGACCTGGTCGACCTGCTCGGCCACCACGGCACGCTGGTGTCGTTCGGGGTGATGAGCGGCGAACCGATGCGCATCCCGGCCGGCGGCCTGATCTACAAGGAGGCCACAGTGAAGGGTTTCTGGGGCAGCAAGGTCAGCCAGGCGATGGCCGTGGAGGACAAGCGCCGGCTGGTTGGCGAACTGCTGAAGCGTGCGGCGAGCGGCGAACTGACCTTGCCGGTGGAGCAGATCTTCGCGCTGGACGACATCGCCCAGGCGGCGAAGGCCGGGGCCGGTTCGGGCCGCAACGGCAAGGTGCTGCTGCGGCCTTGATGGGCTGGCATTGCCTTCTGTAGAGCCGAGCCACGCTCGGCTGCTTCCGGTCAGTGCGCGGAGCCGAGCGTAGGCTCGGCTCTACAGCAGCGTGCGCACCAATGCTCTGCACTCCTCGCACCGTTCGTTAAGAACCTGTGATGTATAACTGAATGCGCTTTCGTCATTGGAAGGCGCATGTACCTGCATGCGGTACTGACGGCTCCTCCCCCGTTCGGCGTTGTCGCTTCCATGTACCGCACCACCCTGAACCTGCTTGCCGGCGCGATCGCGCTCGGCCTCACCGCCGGCGCTGCCGGCGCCGCTGAAACCGCCGATGCCGGCAAGGACAGCACCACCCTCGGCACCGTGCTGGTGACCGGCTCCAACATCAAACGCAGCGACACCGCCGGGCCGAACCCGGTGCAGATCGTCAGCCGCGAACAGATCGAGCAGACCGGCCGCTCCACCCTCACCGACGTGCTGCGCAACCTGTCGGCCAATGCCGGCAACAGCTTCGACGAGCAGTACACCGGCAGCTTCGCCGCCGGCTCGGCCTCGATCGGCCTGCGTGGCCTGTCGCCGAAGAACACACTGGTGCTGGTCAACGGCTACCGCGTGTCCAACTTCGGCTTCGCGCTCAATACCCAGGACACCTTCGTCGACCTCAACGCGCTGCCGATCAGCGCGGTGGAACGCATCGAAGTGCTGAAGGACGGCGCCTCGGCGGTGTATGGCTCCGACGCCATCGCCGGTGTCATCAACATCATCCTGCGCAAGAACTTCCAGGGCGTGGAAGTCGGCGGCGGCTTCGGTACCGCCACCCAGGGCGGCCTGGACGAACGCAAAGCCAACCTGCTGGCCGGCTTCGGCGACCTGGAGCAGCAGGGCTGGAACGTGCTGTTCGGGCTGGACCTGCTCAAGCGTGATCGCCTAGACGCCGACCAGCGCGCCTATACCCGCAGCGGCGATTTCCGCGACCAGCCCGGCGGACGCCTGGCCGGCTGGTCCACCGCCGGTGGCAATTGGCTGTCCAACCCGCGCGCGCCGCAACCGTTCGCCAACTGCCCGGATGGCAGTCAGCTGCGTCCCTACAGCGATTTCGGCAGCACCCTGCCCGGCCAGGCCTGCGCCTTCAACGCGCAGCCGTTCAAGACCTTGCAGCCCGGCGCCGAGCGCCTGCAGGCGTCGTTGAGCGCGACCTACCGCTTCAACGACAGCGTCGAAGCCTTCGCCGACGTGCTGTACAGCCACAACAAGGCCGACCAGATCTTCAGTGCGCCGCTGACCGTTGGCCCCGGCCTGCGTGCCTACAACCCGGCTACCGGCACGCTCATCGACGTGCCGGCGGTGCTGCCGGTCGGCCATCCCAACAACCCGGGCAGCACGCCACTGCCGTTCGAGTACACCTTCTTCGATCTCGGCCCGCGCCTGAAGGACAACACGCAGGTGTTCTACCGCGCCCTGGCGGGCGTGCGCGGCAGCGGTGAACGCTGGGACTGGGAAGTGGCGGCGCTGACCTCGCAGAGTGCACAGCGCGAGTACGTGGACAATTTCGTCAACCGCTACGCGTTCGAACAGATCCTGCGCGATGGCAGCTACAACTTCCTCAACCCGTCCAGCACGCCGGGCGCGCTGGATGCACTGCGCCTGCAGACCAAGCGCCCGGGCTGGTACAGGCTGCACGCGTTGAACGTGAAGGCCTCGACCTCGCTGTGGGAGCTGCCGGCCGGTGCGGTCGGCTTCGCCTGGGGCGCCGAGTTCCGCAAGGAGTCGCTGGATGCGCGTACCAGTGCACAGGTGCTGTCGGGCACCGAACTGCGCCCGGCCATCAACGTGGTCAACGGCGAGCGCCAGGTCAGTGCCGCCTATGCCGAACTGAGCGTGCCACTGCACCGCACGTTGGAGCTGCAGGTGGCCGGCCGCGGCGATCACTACGATGACTTCGGCAAGGCGTTCTCGCCGAAGGTGGCGCTGCGCTGGCAGCCGTTGGACAGCCTGCTGCTGCGTGGCTCGTTCTCGCGCGGGTTCCGCGCGCCCTCGTTGCCGGAGATCGCGCCCGGCCAGACCGTCAGCTACGGCTCGGTGATCGATCCACTGGATCCGCTGCAGCCCGGCGGCAGCCGTGGTGTGACCAACATCCGCACCGGCAATCCGGACCTGAAGGCCGAACGCTCGCGCAACTTCAACCTGGGTGCGGTGTGGTCGCCGGATGCCGATACCAGCATCGGCCTGGACTGGTACCGCATCGAGCAGGACAACCTGGTCAAGCCGGACAGCGCGCAGTTCATCGTCGACAACCCGACGCTGTTCCCCGGTCGCGTGCAACGTGATGCGCAGGGACGCATCCAGTTCATCACCAACCAGTACGCCAACCAAGGGGAGTTGACCACTTCGGGGCTGGATCTGGACGCCAGCCGCACCTTCCGTACCGACGGCTGGGGCAACTTCACCGTGGCCGGCAGCTGGACCCACCTGCTCAGTTTCAAGCAGCCGCTGGTAGCCGGCCAGGCACCGTACGAAGGCGCCGGCAACAACCGCCACGGCGCGCTGCCTCGCACCCGCGGCACCACCTCGTTGAACTGGGCGGTGGGCGACTGGAGCAGCACGCTGAGCCTGCAGTACGTGAGCGGCTACGACCAGCGTGTGGCGACGGCGACCAGCAACCCGGGCCTGCGCGACCGCATCAAGCCGTATCACCAGCTGGACCTGTACGTAGCGTACGAAGGGATTGCCAACACCACGCTGTCGCTGTCGGTGCTGAACCTGACCGACAAGGACCCGCCGTTCGACCCGGCCGGTGGATCCAATGGGTTCGACATCAGCCAGTACAACCTGCGCGGGCAGTTCGTCTCGCTGGGCGCTCGTTACAGGTTCTGATTGCCACTGTAGAGCCGAGCCATGCTTGGCTGCTCTTCCGACACCGAGGAGCCGAGCGCGGGCTCGGCTCTACAGGGGGGTGCGGACCAACGGTCCGCACCCACCGCATCAACGGCTCAGGTGCAGGAACTGCAGGTGCCGTTCGTACTGGCTGATGATGTCGTTGATGATCTGCTTTCGGCTGTATCCCACCAGGTCGTAATCCTGGCTGCCTTCGAACAGGTGCACCTCGGCGCGGTAGTAGCGCTGGTTGCGCAGCTGCTGCGCGGCAAACGACGGGGTCAGGTAGCCGCTCAGGATCACCCGGTACAGGAAGTCCTGCTGCTCGCCGTGGTTCACCGTCAACTCCATGTCGCCGGCCTCGAAGCGCGTGGCCACGTCCCAGGCCTGCCCGCGCAGCTGCTCGGCCACCGCCTCCATCGCCGGCTTCACCGTGTCATCCATGAAGCGGTAGACCTGGTCGCGCACCGGGAAGTGCATGGCCTGGCTCAGGCGCTGGCGCCAGCCCCGGTGGTGGCGATCGTCTCCGATCAACGGCGACGGCCGGTACTGCAGCGCGCGCTTGCGGTGCGACTCGTCACTGAAGGCGCGGGTCAGCCCCCACATCATCAACAACAGGATCGCCGAGAACGGCAACGACGCCAGCACCACCGCCGACTTCAGCGCATCGATGCTGCCGGCCAGCAGCAACCCGGCGGTCAGCACCGCGATCACCGTGCCCCAGAACACGCGCAGCCAACGCGGACCATCATCCTCCGGCGCACCGCCGTGCGAGGACAGCGTGGACAACACCACCGCCCCCGAGTCGGCCGAGGTCACGAAGAAGATGAAGCTGACCAGCACTGTCACCGTGATCACCGCGCGGCTCCAGGGGTAGCCGTCCAGCAGCGCATACAGCACGGTCGGTGGATCATCCACCGCCAGCTGCGCCAACTGTTGCTGGCCGTGGTGCAGCACCTGGTCCAGCGCGCTGTTGCCGAAGATCGACAGCCACGCCAGGGTGAAACCCAGCGGGATCAGCAGCACGCCGAACACGAATTCGCGGATGGTGCGGCCGCGCGAGATACGTGCAATGAACAGCCCGACAAAGGGCGCCCAGCCGATCCACCAGGCCCAGTAGAACACCGTCCAGCCGCCCAGCCATTCCGGTCGGCCGCCGTAGGCATACACATCGAAACTCTTGCCGACCACGCTGCCGAGGTAGTCGCCCAGGTTCTGCATCAAGGTGCTGAGCAGGTACTGGGTGGGGCCGGCGCACAGCATGAACAGCACCAGCGCGATCGCCAGCAGCATGTTGATGTTGGCCATCCAGCGCACGCCTTTCTCGACGCCGGACACGGCCACCGCCACCGCCGCGCCCATCATGGCCACCACCAGGATGATCTGCACCAGGTTGGAATGCGGGATGTTGAACAGGTGCGCCAGCCCGGCATTGAGGTGCAGCACCCCGAAGCCCATGTCGGCGCCGATGCCGAACACGGTGGCGACGATGCCCAGCGCGTCCACGGTGTAGCCGATCGGGCCGTTGATGCGCTTGCCAATCAGCGGGTACAGCGCCGAGCGCAGCGCCAGCGGCAGGTTGTGGCGGTAGGCGAAGTAGGCCATCGCCATCGCCGCCAGCGCGAACACACCCCAGCCATGCAGGCCCCAATGCAGGAACAGCAGCTGCATGGCCTGGCGCGCACCGGCCTCGCCCGCGGCCGGATCGCCCTGCGGCGGCTGCAGGTAGTGGGTCAGCGGTTCGGAAACGCAGAAGAAGAACAGCGTGATGCTGATGCCCGCCGCGAACAGCATGCCGGCCCAGGAGAGGTAACTGAACTCCGGTTCGTCATGGTCGGCACCGAGCTTGATGCCACCGTACTTGGACAGCGCCACGCCGACCACGAACACCAGGTACAGGGTCATCGCCAGCAGGTAATACCAGCCGACGTTGAGAGCGGCCCAGTCCTGTGCCTTCAGCAGAAGGCGGCCTGCCCCCAGCGGGAACAGGCTGACGAACAGCGCGAACGCCACGACAACGATCGCCGCGAAGGCGAACACAGGCCGAAGGGTGCGCACCGGGGATTGTTGCGGCTCCAGTACATCCATGGGGCGGCGTTCTCCGGTAGATCAAAGGGTTAGCCGACCGATTGTGGCTGAACCGCAGTGGACAGAGCATGAAGTTGCGGCCTGTGGTCACAGGCCCGGCCCACCATTCCGTGTTATCACGCGCGCGCAGGAGCGTGCCTGCGAGCGCAGCCGCGCGCGGACCGCGTGCATCGCGGCCACGCGCGTCCTGTCCAATCACGACATCACATGGACCGCACACAGCTTGTTGCCATCCGGGTCACGCAGATAGGCCAGGAACACCTGCCGACCGGACATGTTGCGGACGCCGGGGGAATCTTCGATGGCGGTACCACCGTGAGCCACGCCAGCTTCCTGCCAGGCACGCACGGCCTCTGCACTGCCCAGACTGAAACCGATGGTGCCACCGTTGGCATGGCACGCTGGCTGCCCATCGATCGGCGCGGTTACACCGAACATCCGCCCATCCTTGAAGTACAGCAGCCGTCCCTTCTCGTCGAATACGCCCGCACGTGCCCCCATCGCGGCGAACAGGGCGTCGTAGAAGCGACGCGCGGCCTCCATGTCGTTCGTTCCTACGGTGATGTGGCTGAACATGCGGGCACTCCATGTGGAAAACCGCAGTGTCGATGAGCAGGGGCGACTTCGCAAATCGCTGCACAATCGCCGCCCAGCTTGCGACAAGGCGTGCTGCTACTTGGCGGTGCTGAGCAGCAGTACCGCCGCCGTGACCAGGGCGATGCCAACCCAGCCGATCGGCCGCAGGCGGTTGCCGAACAGCAGGCGGCCGCAAGTGGCGGTGCCGATCACGCCGATCGCTCCCCACATCGCATAGGCGGTGGCCAGGTCCATGTAGCGCACCGCCTGGCCCAGCAGGGCGAAGGCGATCCAGACCATGACGACCGCGCCGACGGCCCAGCGCCAGCGGCGGAAGCCCTCCGACTTGGCGACCATCATGTTGGCGGCAACGTCGATCAGCGCAGAACAGATCACGAAAAACAGGGCCAGGGTATTCATCAGTGCGCCTCCCCGAGGGTGACACAGACGATGCCGACCACCGCCAGCACGAGGCCGGCCAGCTGCTGCAGCGACAGACTCTCGCCAAACACGGTGAGGCCGACCACGGTCAGCAGGGTCAGGCCCAGGCCTTCCCACACCGCATAGGCGACACCGACCGCGATGCGGCGGACCGACAGGGCCAGGAAGTAATAGGACAGCGCCAACGCGCCGGCCATGATCAGGTAGCCGGTCCAGCCACCATCGCGGGCTGCATGGGCCATGAACGAGGTGCCGACCACTTCGGCAACGATCGCCACGGTCAGGCAGGCCCAGGCGACCAGCGCGCCACGGGCGGGAACAGTACGGGACATGTGAAACTCCTTGCGGGACGCGGACAGCGCCCCGCCCTCAGTAGATCCACGCCATGCGTGGATGCCCCGCAGACAGGGGCGACGGCGGACAGTATCATCGCCTTTTACGGTCGATTCAAAATGGATACCATCGATAGGAGCGATGGATCAATGCCCTATTCCCCTGAATCCCTGCAGGCGTTCGTCGAAGCGGCCGCGCTCGGATCGTTCTCGGCGGCGGCGCGTCGCCTGCGCAAGACCCAATCAACGGTCAGCACCGCCATCGCCCACCTGGAGGCGGACCTGGGCGTCAGCCTGTTCGACCGCAGTGGACGCTACCCGCAGCTGACCGAAGCCGGGCACCAGGTGCTCGTCCATGCCCAGGAAATCCTCGCCGCCGATACCCGCCTGCAGCAGTTGAGCGTGCGGCTGGCCGCCCCGGTCGAAGCGCGGCTGACCGTGGTGTTCTCCGACGTGTATCAGCTCGATCCGGAGCAGCGCGTGTTGCAGCGCTTTGCCGAAGCGTTCCCCGAGATCGAACTGGAATGGCTGGATGCCGAAGGCGAAGACGTGCTGGAACTGGTCGGCAGTGGTCGCGCCGCGCTGGGCCTGCTGCCGCGCCAGGAAAGCTACCCGGATGGTCTGGTGGCACGGCCGTTGGCCCATCACAGCGAACTGTCGGTGTATGTGGCGCGCGACCATGCGCTGGCCGACGCCGGCCGTCGCGCAGCTTCCCAGCTGGCACGGTACCGGCAGGTGCGATTGAGCGCGGAGGTCGACCATGCGCGGGCGGTTACCGGGCTGGCGTGGACCGCCACCGACTACCTGATGGTGATGGAGATGGCCGAGGATGGCATCGGCTGGGCCGAGCTGCCCCGCGCATTGGTGCAGCGCTACGACCGCGGGCAACTGGTGGAACTGACTCTGCCCGGCTGGCCACGACGCATCCACAGCGACCTGCTGTGGCGCCGCGATACGCCGCCGGGGCCAGCGGCGCTGTGGTGGGCCGACGCGTTGGGGTGAACCGAAAAAGGGGACGGAGGGGATTAAGTCGTTTGTGCCGCAAACGACTTAATCCCCTCCGTCCCCTTTTTTCATCAACGATGGGCGAGCGCGTAATCCAGCGCCGCGCACACCGCTGCCACCTGGGCGTCGTTGCACTGCTGCGGGGTCGCCCGCGGGCTGTCCGGGTAGACCTCGGTGGTGGTGGTGTAGGTCGCACCGGTGATGCCGGCACACAGGCCCAGCTTCACCAGCGGATACTCGATCACGCCGTGGGCCACCACCGGCGAACCGATGATCTCGCCCTTGTCGTCGGCCGGCGCGATGTGGGTGACCTTCTCCACCGCGGCGATGACTGCCTGCTGGAACGCCGCCTGCGGGTTCTCGCTGTCGTCCACCAAGTAGAAGCCATCGGGAATCAGGCCCGGCTCGAACGGCTTGCCGTCACGCGCGGCCAGCGCCGGGCGGAACTCGCTCTCGTCGCTGTCGGTGGTTTCGTGCAGGTCGATGTGCAGCACGAACTGGTCCTTGATCGGCGCGATCAGTTCGATGACAGCGGTCGATTCGCGGGCCGGGCCGTCGGCGCGGAAATTGCGGTTCGGGTCGATCGCATCGAAGTTCCAGCGGTTGATGCGCTCGAAGCCCCACGGATTCACGCACGGTGTCACCAGCAGATTGGCCTTGCCGGCGTAGTCGGCGGCGTGCTTTTCGAGGAATTCCAGCGCGCCCATCACGCCGCTGGTCTCATAACCGTGCACGCCACCGGTAACCAGGGCAGCCGGCAGCGCCGGGTTCCAATCGCGGCTGCGCAGGGCGAACAGAGTGTAGGTCTCGCCAGCGTAGTCGAGCTGGCCATAGGCCACCTTGTCGAAGCGCGAAGCCAGCGCCTCGATGCGGGGCAGCACCTCCTCGTCATAGCGACGCAGGCGCTGCTGGCGGCCACGCCACACCTCCCGTTCCGCTGCGCCCCACGGCTGGCCAGGGGTTCCGACGGGGTAGAAGGCAGCTTGGGACATGGCAGATCTCGGCGGTCAGGAAAGCAGTCGCGCACTTTACCACCGGGGCATCGGCATGAACCGGCAGCGCATTCCCTTGCACAACGGAATCAGCAATAATTCTCATTTACGACCTTCCACAGCCTGCACCGATGCCCATCCTCGCCCTGCAACCGGCCCGCCTGCCCCTGGCCGCCGCCCTCGCCCTGTGCCTGCTCCCGACCACCCGTGCCTTCGCCCAGGACGGCGCCACCACGCTGGACAGCATCCAGGTCGCCGGCAGCTGGCTGGGTACCGGCCTGCATGACAGCGTCAAGCGCTTTGCCGGCGCGCGCACCGTGGTCGACCGCCAGCGCATCGAGGCCAGCGGCGCGGCCAGCATCGGCGATGCCATGCGCCGCATCCCCGGCGTGCAGGTCACCGACAACTCCGGCACGGCCGGCAGCTCGGTGTCGCTGAACATCGGCGTGCGCGGCCTCACCGGGCGCTACTCGCCGCGCTCGACCGTACTGTTGGACGGCGTGCCGCTGGCGGTGGCGCCGTATGGCCAGCCACAGCTGTCGTTCGCGCCGACCAGCCTGTCCAACATCGAGTCGATCGACGTGGTGCGCGGCGGCGGCGCGGTGCGCTACGGGCCGCAGAACGTCGGTGGCATCATCAACTTCAGCACCCGCGCCATTCCCACCGAGGCCGGCCTGCACGGCGAAGCCGGCGTGCGCTACACCGCCTACGACCATGGCGGCGGCGACAGCGCCCAGTACAACGCCTTCCTCGGCGGCACCGGCGACAACGGCTTGGGCGCCGCCCTGCTCTACTCCGGCCAGGACGGCCGCGGCTGGCGCCAGGGCAGCGATGACCGCTTCAACGATCTCGCGCTGAAGTTCGCCTACGCTATCGACGAACAGCAGGAGCTGCGTGCCAAGCTGTCCTACTACGACGTACGCTCGCTGACCCCGGGCGGCCTGACCCGTGCGCAGTACGAGGCCGATCCGTTCCAGAACACCCGACCGACCGATTTCTGGAAGGGCCACCGCACCGGCATCGACCTGGGCTACACCAACACGCTGTCGGCCAACAGCGAGTTCGAGGTGCTGGCCTATTACAACGAGAGCACCCGTGCCAGCTCGCTGATCAACGCCGCCAACACCCAGTTGACCGTGCAGCCGCGCGACTACCGCGTGCTTGGCATCGAGCCGCGCTATACCCAGCGCCTGCACTGGGGCAGCGCGGTGCATGACATCACCGCCGGCTACCGCTTCCTGCGCGAGCGCGGCAACGACCGCAGCTACACCGTCGCCCGCCGCACCGGCACGGCCAGCGCCACCACCCGCTTCGACAACGCCACCGACGCGCACGCCTTCTACATCGACGACCGCATTGCGATCGGCCAGTGGCGGATCACGCCGGGCGTGCGCATGGAATGGATCGACATGGACCGCCGCCAGGCCGGAGGCACGGCGACCTTCAGCAGCCGCAACGACAAGGCCCTGCCCTCGATCAACATCGCCTACCTGCTGACTCCGCAGCTGACCGTGTTCGGCAACTACACCACCTCGTTCGGACCGGTACAGAACATCCAGCTCAATTCGCAGACCGCCAGCAATCCGCTGAACCCGGAAGTGGCCAAGACCACCGAGCTGGGCGCACGCTGGCAGGATGGGGCACTGCGCGCGGAAGTGACCGTGTTCAAGATGCGCTTCGACAACCAGATCCTGCAGGTGCCGGGCATCACCCCGCCCACCTTCCAGAACATCGGTGCCACCGACCACAAGGGTGTGGAGAGCGCACTGGAGTACCACTTCGCCGAGGACGGCGCGCTGGCCGGGCTCGAGCTGTACGCCAACTACACCTGGACCAAGGCGATCCAGCAGTCCGGCGACAACCGTGGCCTGGACGTGCCGTTCTACTCGCGCGACACCGACAGCATCGGCGCCCGCTACGCGCTGGCCGGCTGGACCTTCAACGTCTCCAGCACCCACCAGAGCGGCCAGTTCTCCGACGCTGCCAACACCTGGGCCGAGAGCGCTGACGCGCGCGTGGGACGCGTGCCGGGCGTACGCCTGTGGAATGCCCAAGTGGCCTGGCAGGTGCCGGGGCCGGGTAACAGCGAGATCGCGCTGGGCGTGAACAACCTGGCCGACAAGCGCTGGTACACCCGCAACGTCGATGGCAACGCAGGCCGCATGGTGGCCGCGCCGCGCACCTTCTACGTAAAGGGCCGCTACCGCTTCTGAGCCGGTAGCCGCCCGATGCGGTGACGGTGGCGCTCACGGTGGCGGCGTATCATGCCGCCACCATGTCTTCGCCCGTTTCGCCATCGCGCCTGCATCTGGCCTTCCAGGGCCTGCGCCTGCGGCTGCGCGGCAGCGACCTGTGGTTCATCGCGCTGGCGCTGCTGGTTGGCCTGATCGCCGGCTACCTGACCCTGCTGCAGTCGGGCATCGCGCGCTGGCTGCAGGGCACGTTGTATGGGCTGGACGACGGCATGCGGCTGAGCTCCCTGCCCTCGCTGACCTGGACCGCGCTACTGGTGCTGCCACTGGGCGGACTGCTGGTCGGCCTGGTCAGCCTGGCGGCGACGCGACTGAAACGGCCACTGCTCGATGCGGTGGAAGCCAATGCGCTGCACGGCGGCCGCATGTCGATGCGCGACAACCTGATCGTGCTGACCCAGACCCTGCTGTCCAACGGCTGCGGCGCGTCGGTCGGCCTTGAGGCTTCGTATACGCAGATGGGCGCGGGCAGCGGCTCGCAGCTGGGCCGGGTGATGCGCCTGCGTCGCAACGACGTGCGCATCCTGGTCGGTGCCGGTGCCGCCGGTGCCATCGCCGCTGCGTTTGGTGCGCCGCTGGCCGGTGCGTTCTACGCCTTCGAGATCGTCATCGGCGCCTACACGCCGGCCGCACTGGCGCCGGTGGCCGTGGCCGCACTGGCCGGTGCGTTCGTGGCCGATCAGGCCGGCATCGAGGCTTACCTGCTGCCCGCCGCTTCGACCATAGACGTACGCGCCGCCGACTACGCCATTTACGGACTGCTGGGCTGCTGCTGCGCGATGGTCGGCATTGTCATCATGCGCCTGATCGCGTCCATTGAAGGGAGGGTCAAGCGCAGCCCGTTGCCACTGTGGGGCCGCCCGGTGGTGGGTGGCCTGCTGCTGATCCCGCTGGCCCTGGCCAGTCCGCAGGTGCTGTCGTCCGGCCATGGCGCGCTGCACCTGGACCTGACCACGCACCTGCCGTTGATCTGGATCGGCGGCCTGCTGACCCTGAAGTGCCTGGCCTCGGGCATCTCGCTCGGCTTCGGCTTCCGTGGCGGCCTGTTCTTCGCCTCGCTGTTCATGGGCACCCTGGTCGGCGCGCTGTTCGCCGGACTGCTGGGCATGGCCACCGGCGTTCCGGTGATCGACGCCACCTCGGCCGCGCTGGCCGGCATGGCCGCGCTGGCTGCTGCCGTCGTTGGCGCGCCGATGACCATGGCCATGCTGGTGCTGGAAGGCACGCACGATTTCCTGCTGACCAGCGTGGTGATGAGCGCGGTACTGGTGTCCAGCACGCTGGTGCGGCAGTGGTTCGGCTACTCGTTCTCGACCTGGCGCATGCACCTGCGCGGCGAGACCATCAAGAGCGCCCGCGACGTGGGCTGGGTGCAGAACCTCAACGCCGGCCGGCTGATGCGCAAGGGCGTGGCCACTACTCCGGCCGATCTCGATGCCGCCGCGTTCCGCCAGCGCTTCCCGCTGGGCTCGGGCAGCCGGGTGATCCTGATCGACAGCGAAGGCCATTACGCAGGCATCGTGCAGATTCCGCGCGTCTACGGCGACGGCGTGAAGCCGGAGACCATGATCGGCGAGCTGGCCGAGAACCGTGACGTGTCACTGTCACCGGCCGCGGACGTGGTCAGCGTGATGCAGCGCTTCGACCAGACCCAGGCCGATGAACTGGCCGTGGTCGCCGCCGACGGCCAGGTCCTGGGCGTGGTCTCTGAAGCCTTCGTCCGCAAGCGCTACGCCGAGGAACTGGACAAGCGCCAGCGCGAACTGATGGGCGAGCGCGTCGAGGACACCGACTGACCCCGCAAAAAGGGGACGGAGGGGATTAAGTCGTTTCTGGCACGCTGACTAACCACGCGTGGCGTGGACCGCTGGAAATCCACGCATGGCGTGGATCTACTGTCACCTCGACCGGGTAGACTCCGGCCATGCGCTTCATTGAGACCTTCCAGGCCGGTCCCTTCGCCGACACCGTGGTCAGCCTGCTGGCCGCCTTCGTGCTGGGCACGCTGATCGGCGCCGAGCGCCAGTACCGGCAACGCACCGCCGGCCTGCGCACCAATGTGCTGGTGGCCGTAGGCGCCGCCGCCTTCGTCGACCTCGGCATGCGCATCGCCGGCAGTGCCGAGGCGGTGCGGGTGATCTCCTACGTGGTCTCCGGCGTCGGCTTCCTCGGCGCGGGCGTGATCATGAAGGAAGGCATGAACGTGCGCGGCCTGAACACCGCCGCCACCCTGTGGTGCTCGGCGGCGGTGGGCAGCTGCACCGGCGCGGACATGTTGGCCGAAGGCGTGCTGCTGACCGTGCTGATCATCGCCGGCAATACCCTGCTGCGGCCGCTGGTGAATGCGATCAACCGCATCCCGATCAACGAAGCCGCCACGGAAGCCACCTACGAGGTGCGCCTGAGCGTGGATGCCGAAGCCGTACCACGGGTGCGTGAGCGGTTGGTCGATGCGCTGGAAGCAGCGCAGTACCCGGTCGGTGATGTGCAGGTGGTCGAGCATGCCGATGCACCAACCGATGTGATCGCGGTGCTGGTCAGTACTGCCGTGAGTGCCGATGAGCTGGACGTGGTGCTGGCGCGGATGGAGCACGTGCCGGGCGTGCTGCATGCCACCTGGGAAGTCAGTACCCGCGATTGATTCCATCCACGCATGGCGTGGATCTACCGAGGTCGTGGTGAAGTAGATCCACGCCATGCGTGGATGCTTCTCTCACCGACCCGCCATGCGCTGCTGCGCACGCAGCAGTTTCTGGAACGAACCGCACTTCCGAGCGTCCTCCGCCTGCGGGCAGGCCGCCGCGCGTTGCAGGTGCCGGCGCACCCGTTGCAGCCGGGTGATCTGCCGCTGCAGCACATCGGCCTGCGCCAGCAGGGCCTCCCGGTCCAGGGAGATGCACCCGCGCTGCAGTGGCAGCGATGCCCCGATCTGCTGCAGCGACAGACCGGCCGCCTGGCCGAGGCCGATCAACGCGAGCCGTTCCAGCACCTGCTCGTCGTACTGCCGGCGCAGGCCGCGACGGCCCAGTGCCTGCAGCAGCCCAAGTTGTTCGTAGTAGCGCAGGGTCGAGGCCGGCACGCCGCTGCGCTTGACCACCTCGCCAATATCCAGTTCGCGCACGGGCTTGACCTCAAGTGACCTTCAAGCGCCAACCTATGGGCAACTACCCACCGAGGCAAGGCCATGGCCAGCACACCCCCCCTTGATCAGAACGCCCTGTGGAACGGCCCTGGCGGCCAGGTCTGGGTTGCGCAGCAGGCCCTTCTCGATGGCCTGTTCCAGCCGATGGCCGACCTGCTCGTGGCCGAACTTCCGGAAACCGTCACGCAACTGCTCGACATCGGCTGCGGTACCGGGGCCAGCCTGCTGGCATCAGCCGCCGCACGCCCGTCGGCGCACTGCACCGGCCTGGACATCTCCGCGCCGATGCTGGCGCTGGCCCGTCAACGCGCCGAGGCGGCAGGGCTGGACGCAGACTTCATCGTCGCCGACGCACAGCAGCATCCGTTGCCCACCGCGCACTTCGACTGGATCCAATCTCGGTTGGGCGTGATGTTCTTCGAAGATACCGAGGCCGCCTTCGTCAACCTGCGCCGCGCGGCGCGACCGGGTGCCGGCCTGCGTTTCCTCGCCTGGCGCGGCGCCGGGGAAAATCCGTTCATGACCACCGCCGAGCACGCCATCGGCGATGCCCTGGATCTTCCGCCCCGCGTACCGGGCGAACCGGGCCAGTTCGCCTTTGCCGACGGCGAGCGCGTGCAGCATCTGCTGCAGGCCGCCGGCTGGAATGACGTGGAGGTTGTTGCGGTAGACCTGCCCTGCTCGCTCGCCCGCGAGGACCTGCCTACCTATGTCGGCCAAGTGGGCCCGTTGGGCCTGGCGTTGCGCACGATGCCGAAGGAACGCGCCGATTCTCTGCTGGCCCGAGCACTGGCCGCATTCGCACCGTTCGTCGAGAACGACCGCGTACGCGTGGATGCCGCCTGCTGGCTGGTCCGCGGCCACGCGTAGAAAAATGGGACGGAGGGGATTAAGTCGCACATGCCCGTGTCGTGCCGGAAACGACTTAATCCCCTCCGTCCCCTTTTGTCGTCTACAGCGCCTCGCCGGCGTCGGCCAGACGAGATTCGATCAACGCATACCACTGCTGCAGCACGTCGATCAGCATGTCCAGCTCCGCATCGGTACGCTGCGCGCGGCCGCTGCGCAGGCAGGCCTGGGCCTCCTGCAGCTGGGCAAGGAACCCGGCCACGGTATCGGCCTGCAGGATCAGGCCTGGCAGGCGCCGCCCGGGAATGCGTACCACGGCATGGTTGCCGAGCTGGCCGTACACGCTGAGTGTGGTTTCCGTCTTCATGGAAAGAGGCAGGAATTGAGCGTTCATCGCGTGCACCGTTAGAAGACCTGAGCCGCAGGCAGGCGTGGACGACGGGGGAGACGTTGCCACGCCTGCCGGCGGTCAGGGGGGACTCGGGACCGGGGCCTGGCCCCGGTGAGGGAATTTCAGCGCGGCTGTGCCACTCCGGCGATCTGCACGCGACGGTTTGGCGCCAGGCAGGCGATCAGCGCGCGCCGATTGCGCTGCTCGCACTGCACGATCGGCTCGGCCGCGCCGCGTCCTTCGGCGCTGATGCTGGCTGCAGGCACGCCGCCCTGCACCAGCGCGCTGCGCACGGCCTCGGCGCGGCGCTGCGACAGGGTCTGGTTGTAGCTGGCACTGCCGATACGGTCGGTGTAGCCGGTCACCCGGATCGACTGCACCTGTGCGGCTTCACGCACCTGCGCCAGGATGCCCTGCACCGCCTGCTGGCCCTCGGCGCTGAGTACAGCGCTGTCGAAGCCGAACAGCGCGTCGGCAGACAGCCGCAGCGGCTGTTCTGGCAGCGGTGCCGGTGCCGGTGCCGGCGGGGCCGGTGGCCGCGGCGGCTCCAGCACGGCCGCGCACGATTCCGGCTTCCAGTACCCCGCCTGGGCAATGCCCTTGCTGTCAAAGCGGACCTGGAACTGGCAGGTGAAGTACTCCGCGCCCTGCGCGGTGCGGAAGTTGAACAGGTAGTTCCACTCGCGCACGCCCCACATGCCTTCATTGAAATGCGGCGTGCCCAGCAGCGTGTACAACTGCCGCTTGCTCATGCCCGGCGCGAAGCGGCGCAGGTCGGCGACGTCCGGATAGATGCCTTCCTTCAACGAGGCCCTGGAGGCCTCCGGGAACTGCACGACGGTGGCTTCGGCAGGACCGTCGGTGGCCGGCGCATGGCTGCGGCAGGCGGCCAGCAGGCCCACCCCCAGGATCAGGCCCAGCGTAGCGGCATGTTGGCCGGCGCGGGCGATACGATGCTGTTTCATGTCATTCCCCCTGTAGACGTTTCCGCGGTACCGGGCCGCGCGTGCGGCCCGGCGGCGGAGATATCACCACTGGATGCCGGCACCGACGGCCACGCCGGCCTCGCCACGGCTGTTGGTCGAACCGCTGAACTTGTAGATCCAGCGGCCGCCTTCGGAGACACCGGAGATGCCCAGCGCCACGCCCGATTCGCCGTTGTAGCTCCCAGCCGCGATCGAGGCCATGCTGCGGCCCGCCTCGCTGGGCTGCGGCAGCGCTGCAGTGGCCATCGCCGAGGCGATACCGGCCGAAGCACGGTTGTCGGTCTTGCGCAGGTCGCGCTCGAAGCCACCCATGCGCTCGTCGGTGTAGGCCTTGGACCAGTCCAGGGTCTGCGCCATCCCCGACTTCAGCTGATCCACGTTGACCGCGTCGGTACCGGCGGTGCCAGCGGCAACGTTGCGCACCGTGGTCGGGCCGCTGCTGGTGCTGCCCAAGGTGACGCTGTTGTAGTTGGTCGCACCGTTCACCGTGGTGTCGTAGCGGATGGTGCCCTGCTGCGAGGCCTGCAGCTGGCGCACGTTGACCGCGTCGGTGGCCTGCGAGCCGTCAGCCACGTTGACCACCTGGCGTTCGGCGCCGCTCGCACCCACCGAGACCGTGTTGGCCCGGTTCGCCACCGAACCCGCACCCAATGCCACCGAGTTGTCGGCCTGCGCCTGTGAACCATTGCCCAGCGCGGTCGAGTTGGTACCGGCGGCGGTGGAGCCTGCACCGCCGGCGGCCGAGTTGGCACCGCTGGCGGACGGGTCGGCCAGGTTGTTGGTGTTGTTGGCGCGGAAGCTGCCGGCCACGTTGGTGATGTTCTGGATCTTCTGGTCGGTGTACTTCTTCGATTCGTCGATGGCGTAGTTCACGCCGTTCTTCAGCTGGCCGACATTGGTCGCGTCGTACGTGTCGGAACCGTCGGCGACATGGGTGATCTTGCGCTCGCTGCCAGTACTGCCGACCGAGACCTCACCGGCCGAGTTGCTGGCGCCGGTCTGGCCGTAGGCACCGGTATAGCCGCTCTGCGCACCGACGCTGGCCACCGAACCGGCACCCAGTGCCACGCTGTTGCCGGCGCTGCTGCTGGCACCGTTGCCGACCGCCACGCTGTTGGCACCGGCTGCACTGGCCTGCGGGCCGACCGCCACCGCTTCCGCACCGGCCGCGGTGGCTGCGGCCGCCGTCGAGTTCACCGCCAGGTAGGCACTGCCACCGCCACCGTTGGTGATGCGCTGGTTGAGGACCTTCAGCGAGCCATCGACGGCAGTGAAGGCGGCGGTGACGTTGTTGTAATCGCCGCTGGTGAAGGTGCCATCGGTGGCGATGCTGGAGATGCTGAACGTCGGCGCGGTCCACGCGTTGGTGGTGCCGTTGTAGGCAGTGGTGCCGCCGAAGTAGTTGGCGATGGTGCTGTGGGTGCTGAACAGCTGGTCGCCGGTGATGGCATCGCTGCTGCCGGCCAGGATGCTGCCGGCGGCCACATTGGTGATCTTCACCGCGCCGCTGCCGGTGCCCGTCAGCGTCACGCTGTTGAGCACGTTGCCGCTGCCGTCGACGTCGTACTTCACTGCCAGCTTGTCGATCTCGCCGGTCTGGTCGGCCACATTGGCCAGTGAATTGCTGACCGCGTCGAAGGCGGTACCGACGTCGTTGTAGTTGCCCTTGGTGATCGTGCCGTTGGCGGCAACGTTGTTGATCGAATAGGTCGGCGCGGTCAGTACGCCGCTGGCGTTGACCGCCGCGCCACCTCCGAGGTGGGTGGCAACGGCCTGGTTGGCCGCAAACAGCTGGGCACCGTTGATGGCCTCGCTGCTGGTGGCACTGACCTGGCCCGGGCCCAGGTTGCGCAGCGTGGTGGCGGTGCCGCTCTGGCCCAGCGTGGCACTGGCGTAGTTGACGCTGCCGTCGCCGTTGAGGTCATAGCGCAGGGCGCCCTGCTCCGAGGCCTGCAGCTGGCCCAGGTTGACCGCATCGGTCGCTGCGGTACCGGCCGCCATGTTGGTGACCTGGCGCTCGGCACCGGCGGCACCGATGGATACGCTGTTGGCACGGTCAGCCAGGCTGCCGGCGCCCACCGCGATGCTGTTGGCTGCCGTCGCCCGCGCATTGGTGCCGACCGCGATCGAGTCGGCGCCGGTGGCCACGGCCTCGGTACCGGTCGAGTTCACCCGCAGGTACTTGGTACCGCCGTTGCGGATATCGGTGATCTGCGTGTTGAGGTTGACCAGCGAACCATCCACCGCCGCGAAGGCATCGGTGGCGTTGGTGTACAGGCCCTGGGCGATGGCGCCGGTGGTGGAGATCGTGCTGATCTCGAACAGCGGCGCAGTGAAGGCACCGCTGGCCGGATCGAACGCGGCGCGGCCACCGAAGAAGCTGGCGATGGCGGCGTTGGTCGCAGCCAGTTGGCCACCGTTGACTGCTTCCAGGCTGCCCGCGGTGACCGCGCCGCCGGCCAGGTTGCCGATGGTGGTGGTGCCAGTGCCCGCGCCAAGCGTCACCCGACGGTAGTTCGGGTTGCCGGCACCGTCCAGGTCGTAGGTCACCGCAGCTGCCGCCACATCATCGATCAGGCTGATGGCGCCCTTCAACTGGGCCACATTGACCGCATCGGTGTTGACGCTGCCGGCAGCCACGTTGGTGATCTGGCGCTCGCCGCCACCGGCGGTGCCCACCGATACTTCGCCGGCCGAGACCTGCGGTGCAGTGAGGCCATAAGCGCTGTAGCTGGCCTGCGCGCCGCGCAGTGCAGCCGAACGGTAGCCCAGTGCGACCGAGTTCGCCTGGTTGGAGGTGGCTTCAGCACCCAGCAGGGTCTGGCCGTTGGCGGTACCGACGGCACTGTCACCGACGATCACCGAATGGCCCATGCGCGCAGCGTAGTCTGCGGTCGGGACGCCGGTCGGGTTGGTGGGATCGTTCACGCCATCGCCCGGGAAGGCAACGTTGGCATCGACCCTGGGCAGTTCGTGCCGTGCATTGGCGCCGATCACCACTTCCTTCGAACCGTTGGCGAAGGCGCCATCACCCATCAGCACCTGGTAGTCCTGTGCCGCGTTGACGGCCCAGCAGGAGATGTCGGCCAGCGCGATGTCCAGGCACTTCGCCGCCCATTCCGGCGAATCCGTTGGCAGCAGCAGCCCGAGCAGGCCACCCGGATTGCCGTTGTTGATGTTGTAGATGTAACTGTCCGAGGTAACGCCGCCAATGAGCGTCAGGTGCGAGCTGCCGCCGGTGACGGCCCCGCCGAGGCCATTGAGGGTGCTACCGACCGGCGACAGGTTGACCACCGGCAGGCCCAGCACATTGACCGTCGAGTAGGTCTGCATCACGTTGGCGTTGCTGAGCTTGAGATTGCCGTTGCTCAGGTAGCCGTCGCCGCCGAACAGGCTGCTGGTGGTCGGCCCGATGAGCTGGCCGACATTGCCGACCAGGCCACCGGTGCCGATGATCAGGCCCGCGTTCGGGTCGGCCGGCGCCGGCGCCTTTGGGCTGGTGGGCGGTATGGCCGAGGGTTGGGTCAGGCCGAGCCCGCCAAGCGTGCCGCCGACCAGCCCGCCTACGGCACTGCCGAGATTGCCGATGGTGCCGTTGAGGTTGCCGTTGAGCAGGTTGCCTACGGCGCTGCCGACATTGCCCAGCGTATCGCCCAGCAGGCCACCCAGGCCGCCGAGGCTGCCACCTGTAGCGCCGTTGAGTACACCGCCGACGGTGCTGCCCACTGCACCCGCTGTATTGTTGAGCGTGCCGCCCACGGCACCGCCAACGGCACCGACGGTGCCAACTGCATCGTTGAGCGCGCCACCGACGGTGCTGCCGACCGAACCGACCGTGCCGTTGAGTGCACCACCCACGGTGCCGCCAACTGCGCCAACCGTACCAACAGCCCCGTTGAGCGCGCCGCCGACGGTGCTGCCGACCGAACCGGCCGTGCCGTTGAGTGCACCACCCACGGTTCCGCCGACTGCACCAACCGTACCAACAGCGCCGTTCACTGCACCACCCACCGCGCTACCGACAGTTCCAACGGTGCCAGCGAGCGTGCTGCCCAGTGCTTCGCCTACCGTTCCAACCGTGCCGTGCAAGGCGCCGCCGACCGCACCAACCGTGTTGCCTACGGTGCCATCAAGCACGCCACCTACGGCGCCGCCTGCCGCGCCGACAACACCGCCCACCAGGCCATCGACGCCCAGCGCGCTGTTCTGCGCCGCCACGGTCGCTTGGCCGGCCAGCTTCAGATTGCGGTCGGCCACGACTTCGTGGCCACCCGGCGCCTGCACGCGCACGTTGCCGGCAACACCAGCATCGAAGGCTGCGGTGATCGCGCGATCATGCGTTTGGCCCGGCAACTCCTCCTTGGCCGGCAGCGTGACCGCCGCCGTCGCCTTGACCTGCCCCTGCCCGTCGATCTGATGGCCCGCCAGCTTCAGCTGCGAATCCACCCTGCCGCCAGCGGACGCGTTGAGGCCGGACCGCGAGCCAGCAGATGCGCCAGCAACAGCGGCGGCCGCCTTGGCACCGCTATCGATCGAGGCCACCTGCGCACCGGCGATGCCAACCCCGGCCTTCACCTGCGCATCCGCAGCCACACCGAGCGGCGCGTGCGCGGACGGCACAACGTTGGCCGCCAGCGAGGCATCAATCTTCGCCACACTGGACGCTGCGTGCCCCAACCCGGCATTGGCGCGGACATCGGCGGCCAGCGCAGGAACCGCGACCTGCTTCGGCGCAGCGTTCGCCGCCAGCTTCACCTGCACGGTGGCCGGCAGCACGTCCCGCACGATCGGCAGCACGTTCGTACTCAGCTGCAGGCCGACACGCGCATCAGCGCTGATTGCCGGACTGCTCTGGGCCTCGCGCGAGGCTGCGGCCAGCGCCACTTCCGCGTCGACCTTGACCGGCATCGGCTGCGCGTACTTGGCTGCGAGCGCCTGCAGGTCGCGCAGCGACTGATTGGATTCGGTTGCGCCTGCATGCCCGCTGGCCAGCGCACACAACAGGGCAAGGGCCAGGGCAGTCGGCATCAGCAGAGCACTGCGCGGATCGCGGGCGGCGCTGCCGCCGCTGTCGCCAGTGGCCAGTTCCGAGGCCACAACCAGAGCATTGAGCTGGCGGTTCCATACACGCCGGTAGATGCGGTTCATGAGCATTTCCCCCGTAGGCGAACAACTGGAATGTCAGTGGACTTGCCGTAAGGCAGGTGACTGACATTTCAGCGTTTGCAACGGCGGTGGCGCACTTCAATCCGGCACGGCAATCGCGCATTCCGGCAAATCCACGGCCGGAATCGGCAGCCGTCTATGCAGAAGCGGCAGCATGATCGGCAAACGGATGCGCAATTCCGGCACAAATGCCGTGGAAACCCTTGCGGGACCTTGGCTCAGGCCGGCTGGCCGATCTGCGCGGGCGCGCGCATCAGGGTATCGCGCGGCAGTTCGCCGAATACCTTGCGATAATTGTCAGCGAAGCGCGAGAGGTCCCAAAGCCCGCAGCTGAGCGCGATGGCCTTCACCGAGCGGCGGCTGGAATCGGCCATCGACAGGCTCCGGCAGGCGGCACACAGGCGCAGCATGGAGAGGTACCGGTTCGGCGAAGTGCCGAACAGGTCCTCGAATGCATAACGCAGGCCGCGCTCGCTGACGCCAGCGGCATCGCAGATTTCATTCATGTAGATGTTGCGGCGCAGGTTGAGCCGCATGAAATTCTCGGCACGCTGAGCAATCAGATAATGTGTGCGCCGCGCACGGCTGCAGCCCGGGCGGTCGGCGGTACCCGCGCCCAGCAGTGCCTGCACATGCTCATGCAGCAGCCGCTCGGCTTCTTCCGGCTGCAGGCCGGAACCCTGCCCCAGCTGCAGGTGCAGCTGCTGATAATGGCGCGCCAACGGCGCTGCTTCGTTGGCCAGGCTGAACAACGAAAGTGCCTGCCCAGCCGGTGGCGTGCTGCGCAGGGTCAGTTCGGTCAGCTTGCGCTGCACGCGCGCCGCCGGCACCAGCATCAGCGTCATGTGCGTGCCCGGGCTCAGGGTGAACTCGCTGATGCCCTCCGGCATCACGGTCAACGCCATACCCGCCGCAAGCGGTACACCATGGCACCAGCTCAGCGTCTCATCGGTGGCGTGCAGATAGCCGAGCATCGCCCAGTCCGGCGGCAGCATGAAGCGGCCACGGCAATGGAATCCACAGCTGATGCTGCAGAACAACGCCTCCTCGTGCACGCGTGAAGCGAAGGCTGCCCGCGGCCCATTGCCATCGAGCAGAAGCAGTTCAACATCACATACACGAAGCACGCCGCTCAGCGTCGCCAGGTCGATCGACCGCAGGCCGCTGTCGTCGCTGTCTCCTACCCCACCATCGACCATGACAGTGTCGCCCCCCGATTATCCGTCGTGCGATACGGCCCCCACTGCCTGACAGGGCGCGCACCTCTCATGGAATCTCTTCCATCACCGGGATGCGCGCCGCCAACGCACGCACCCCAAAAGAAACGCGAGTACTTGAATACGAGTATGCCCGATAATTCAGCGGGGTAAACATCTGCCCCGCGTTGAATAGGATGGATACAGACGTGAAAATCATGCTGACGTGATTGGCACAGTTCTCGCATTCGACTGAAACCAAAATCACATTATCTGCACGTCGATGAATCGTTGTGCTAGCGAACGGATTTCCGTCACAGAACCCGCGTGGAAAATTAAAGGACCGAAGGGATTCTGCCGAATTTGCATATAGGTTCCGGTTGCAGCCGGCCGCCATTCAGGCAAAGTCGATAACACGGTGATCCGGTCTTTGATAATGACCGCACCCAGGGGGACAGCATGACCATGCACGTATCGCTCGACACGTCGACCACCGGCCCCGCGCCGCGCGGTCGCGGTTGTGCGAACGGCGTCCCGCCTGGAAGCGATCACCCTGCTTGAGCACAGCGGGTCCATCCCGCCTTGCCTCCTCCGCCAGGACGTGCGGAGGTCCACGGACGATCCCGGCGGAGCCGGGCCACCGCCCAACAGGTGTCCTGTAGCAGACAGGTAGAGGGAGACAATCGTCATGAACGCATCGATCCGCAAGTTCCTGAGGGAAGAAGATGGTGTCACCGCGCTCGAGTACGGGCTGCTGGCCGCTGTGATTGCGGGAGTGCTGATCGCACTGGGCAGTACGCAGATCCAGACATTCTTCAGCACGCTCTTTGAGAATCTCACCAAGCTTGCCAACAAGGCTTCAGGCAGCACGCCCGCCTGAGCCGCCTCCTGGATTGGATCAGGGACAGCAACTGCTGAGCGTCCACTGACGGGCGACGGAGTGTGCGATGACACTGCTGGGTTTATTGGCCATCGGCGTATGCCTGCGGATCGCGATCAGCGATCTGTACGCCCGGCGGGTGCCCAACGCCTGGCTGCTGTCCGCATGCGCGATCACCGTTGTCGTGCTCATCGCCGGACAGTTCAACGCGCCGCGCCTGCCGTGGGCTTCCCACGTTGCCGGCGCGGCGCTCGGCCTGGTCACATTGCTGCCGTTCCATGCGTTGCGCTGGATGGGCGCCGGGGATGTCAAGTTCTTTTCCGTGCTGGGATTGATACTGGGCTGGCAGACACTGCTGCCGATCTGGATCGCGGCCAGCCTCGCAGCGGGCGCACATGCCGCGTTGGTGCTGGCGTCACGCCGGGTGGGTCCAGTACTGCCCATCGGCCTGCAAGCCCAGCTGAACCGGGCCAGTTCGCAGTGGCATTCACACCCGGCGCTGCGCGACATGCAGAACGCCCGCCAGGGACGCCATGGCATTCCCTATGCAGCCTACCTGGCCGTGTCGGCCATCGCCTGGATCCTCATCACTACGTATGGAGGTGTGCCATGAACACCCCCAACCCGCGCCGGCAACGTGGTGCGGCCAGCATCGAGTTTGCCTTGATGCTCATGCTGGGCCTGCTGCCACTGCTGCTGTTTACGTTCTCCGGCGTGATGATCATGGCGGCCCAGCAGACGCTGGCAACCGCTTCGGCCGAGGGTGCGCGCGCATCGCTGCGCTATGGCAGCGCCAATGAACGTCGTACCGCGGCGTGTATTGCGGCGCGCAGCTCGATGCAGTGGCTGCTGAACTTCTCCGGGCAGTCCGTCGACTGCAGCAATGGGGGAAGCAACGCCATCCTGGTTTCCGCGCAGGCGCCCTGCGCCGGACTGGCCAGCGCCCAGTGCATGACCGTGACCGTCAGCTACGACTACGCAAGCCATCCCTTCCTGCCCGGCACCGCCACGCTCTACAAGTGGGTAATGCGGGCTCCCATCCGCAGCGTGGCGGTCGCGCAACTCGACCTCGGCAGCGGCAGCGGCAACTGACGATCGCTACAGGAGACGGTTCCATGCTCAAGTTGACCCGCATCGCCGCCATCGCCCTGATCGGGTTGGCCGTGCTGCTGGCGGTCATCGCCCTGATGATCGGGCGCAGGCAAGCCGCGCCGGCCACGGTTGCCCCGGCCGCGCAGAGCGAAGCCCAGGCAATCACCGTGGTGGAGGCGGTGGCGCGACTGCCGGCCGGCGAACCCATTTCTGCCAATGGACTGCGCCTGGCGCAGCGCAGCGCCCCGATTGCCGGTGCCGCCTCCAGCATTTCCGCCGTGGTGGGAAAGGTGCCGGTGCAGGACATTGCCGAAGGCACGGCAATCAGCAGCAATGCGCTTGCGCAGGGATTCTCGCTGCAGCTGCGCCCCGGAGAGCGCGCACTCGCGGTACCGGTTGACGAGTTGGTGGGTGCCGGCAACCGCATCGTGCCGGGCGATTTTGTCGACGTGTTCCTCAACCTGCGCAACGCCCAACCCAACGCCAGCGGGCCGGCCGATGCAGCACAGACGCGCCTGCTGTTGTCGCGCCTGCGCGTGCTCAGCTATGGCCAGCAGGACATCGCCCTGGCCAACGCTGGCGCTGTCGCCAGCACTGAAGCCGATGCCCGCAACGATCCACGCGCCGCCGACATCACCGGAAGCAGCAGCACCCAGAGCACGGGCAGCGAGACCACCCAGCCGGCACGCAGCGCGGTACTGGCGGTACCGGTGGCCGACGCCAACCGGCTGTTGCTGGGTGCGCAGCAGGGCAAACTGTTCCTGGCCCTGCGCAACCCTGCCGATCCCGGCCAGCCCGACCTGGCGCTGTTCCCGCAGGCACGCGGTGTGATCGATCCGCTGCGGGGGCTGGATGCGGAACAGCAGCTTGCGCTGCAACGGCCGGAGAATCACGCCTACGCCGGCATCGACGGTGATGCATTGGCCGGCCGCAGCAACACGCCGGCCCGCAGCACCCAGGATGCCACGGCACGCACACCCGCACCCCGGCGCAGCGCCCCGCGCGCATCGGGTATCGAAATCATCCGGGGTGACAGCTCCGCCCCCCGTGGTTCCCTTTGACCTGCATCGAGCGCATCCATGACCGAACGTCGCCGCAGTCCACGCCCTTCCCCCCGCCAGCGCTGGCTGGCCCTGCTGCTGGTGCTGCTGGCACCGGCGACGAGCGTGGCCGCCGACGACCTGGTACTGCAGACGCGCGAGCAGCGCCCCTGGCCCCTGCCGGGTGACCTGGAGCGGGTGGCCATTGCCGATCCGGGCGTGGCCGATATCGTGATGCTGCGCGGCCAGCGCCAGGCACTGCTGGTCGGCAAGGCACCGGGCACCACCACGCTCCTGCTCTGGCACCGCAAGCAGGCCGAGCCACAGCGCCTGCAGGTGCGGGTACAAAGCGCGGTGCAGGGCGCGGCCGACGCGGGCGCGAACGGACTGGTGTTCACCCAGCAGGACAATCAGGGCCTGCTGCAGGGAAGCACCGACAGTGTGCTGTCGCACATGCAGGAACAGAAGACCGCCGCGATGGCCCTGGGCAAGGACGGACTGCTTGCCGACGCATCGACGGTAAGCAGCGGCGGCGTCGTGCAGGTCGAGGTCAAGGTGGTCGAATTCAACAAGACCGCTCTGAAGCAGATCGGCATCAGCTTCCAGAACCGCAATGGCAGCTTCGCCTACGGATTCGCCCGCCCGGGCGGCCAGCTGCCGGGCAACACCGGCATCCTGCCCGGCATGCAGGAAGGCAACTCCAGCAACGAAGCCGAATCGCCCATTTCTTCGGCGTTCCGCCTGGTGTTCGGCTCGACCAAGGGCCTGTGGAATGCCGACGTCGACCTGCTGCAGAGCAATGGCATGGCGCGCGTGCTGGCCGAACCTACCCTCGTCGCATTGTCCGGCCAGAGCGCCAGCTTCCTTGCCGGCGGCGAGCTGCCAATCCTGGAGCCGCAGGGGCTGGGCACCACCACGATCACCTACAAGCCCTTCGGCATCGGCCTGACCGTGACACCGACGGTACTGGCGCCGAACCGCATCGCCTTGAAAGTCGCGCCGGAAGCCAGCGACCTGGACTACAGCAACGCCATCGCGCTCAATGGCGTGCAGATTCCATCGATCACCACCCGCCGCGCCGACACCACGGTCGAGCTGGGCGATGGCGAGAGCTTCGTGATCGGTGGCCTGGTCAGTTCCAACGTGGTTTCCAGCGTCGGCAAGATTCCGCTGCTGGGTGACCTGCCGGTCATCGGCTCGTTCTTCCGCAACTTCGACTACAAGCGCCAGGACAAGGAGCTGGTGATCATCGTCACGCCACGCCTGGTGAAGCCGCTGGCCCGCAACACCGAACTGCCACTGCCCGGCGACCGCGAAGCCAAGCCGCACATGCCCGAATGGGGCGCTTGGCTGCTGGGTCCAATCAGCCAGGACCCGGTACCCGGCTTCTCACGCTGATTCCATGATGCCTGCGATACCACGCCCATGCCCTACGCCACTGCCCAGCCGCTGCATCCGCAAGGACCGCCGATGAACCTGGTCCTCTACGGAATGGATCGCGAACTGCTGCCCCGGCTGGCGGCCAAACTGCCGCCGACCACCACCCTGCACTGGCAGGACAGCAGCGCCCCGACCTCCGCCCAGGACCTGCACCGCGGGCCGCAGAACCTTGTGCTGCTCGACTTCCGCCCCGAGCATGCCGCCGCCTCCAGCGTGCTGGCGCAGCAACTGCAACAGACAGAACCGGACCTCGCACTGGTTGCCGTCGGTGCCACCAGTGCCGGACAGGTAGAGGGCGTCGTCATCGCACTGCGGGCGGGCCTGCGTGACGTACTGGACCTGGACAGCGACAACGCCGGTGTCGAGGCCGCACTGCGTCGTGCCCTGTCACCACGACCAGCTGCCGCCGCGCAGCACGCGCACAAGGCGCGCCTGATCGTCCTGCTGGGCGTGCGCGCCGGGGTCGGCACCAGTACGATGGCCGCGCACCTTTCGGTGCTTGCACAGCAGACCCGTGCGCTGGCACAGGGCGAGGCAGTGCAGCAGGACGGCCTGCTGATGGAACTGGCCCAGCCTTCGGGTGACCTTGCGCTGTACCTCAACCTGGACAGCCGCTTCCATTACGAAGACGCGCTGCGCAACGCCAGCCGCATCGACGCCACCCTCGCCCGCACGGCCATGGCCCGGCACGATTCCGGGCTGGTGCTGCTGGACCGCGCCAGCGGAAGCGACGCGGTGCCGCCGTCCGATCCGGGTGCGCTGCTGCAGCGCCTGCGCACCGTGTTCGCCAGCGTGCTGTGTGATGCCGGCGGCTGCCCGGTGCGCCAGCTGCCACCGCTGCTGCTGGACCAGGCCGACGAGATCTGGCTGGTCACAGATGCCTCGATCGCCACGCTGGTGTCGCTCGATCAGGCACTGAAGCACCTTGCCGGGCAACGCGAACGCGAGAAGCGGCTGCAGCTGGTGATCAACCGCCACGATGACAGCAGCGGAATGAGCCCGGAGCAGATTGCGCGCCGCTTCGAGGTGCCCCTGCTGGCCACGCTTCCCGAGCGCCCCCGCGTGCGCCTGTCAGCGAGCCAGGGCCACCTGCTGCTGCAGGATGCGCCGCGTGACCCCTATCTGCGTGCCCTCGCCCCACTGGTTTCGCGCCTGGACCCGGCCGCTTGCCGGGTGCAGGCGCAGGGCCTGCGGGAAAGACTCTCCCTTGCCCTGGGTGGATCGCAATGGAAGACAAGGTAACCCCTTTCCCGCATGCCGTTGCCCGGCCGGTGCTGCCCGAAAGCACGCCGGGCCATCAGCCGTTCGCGCAGACCGAGCAGTACCAGAAGGTGCTGTCGGCAGCGCATGAGCACCTGCTCAACAGCATCGAGGACGAGCGCATCGACATCGATTCCTGGGCGCCCGACACCATCGCCCGCTGGGTGCAGGTGCAGACGGTGGGCTTCATCCAGGAGTGGCGCATCCCGATCAACGAAGAAGAGATGCAGGTGGTCGCCGACGGCCTGGTCAAGGAGCTGACCGGCTTTGGCCCGCTGGACGACCTGCTGCACGACCCGTCCATCGAAGACATCCTGATCAACGGTTTCAAGGATGTGCATGTTTCCCAGGGTGGCCAGCTCAAGCGGGCCACCCAGCGATTCACCGACGATACGCACCTGCTGCGCATCCTGCGACGTATCCTGGCCCCGCTCGGGCGCCGCCTGGATGACTCCAACCCGATGGTCGATGCGCGTTTGCCCAACGGCGGCCGTCTCAACGCGATCATCTCGCCGCTGGCCGTGGACGGACCGATGGTGTCCATCCGCAAGTTCCGCAAGGATCCATTCACTCCCGATGAACTGCTGGCCAAGGGCACCTTCGACGAACCGATGCACGCCCTGCTGAAGGCGATGGTGCTGGGCCGCTGCAACATCCTGGTATCCGGCGGCACCAGCTCCGGCAAGACCTCGCTGCTGAACGCCCTGGCCAGCTACGTCCCCGCGAACGAGCGCGTGATCACCGTCGAGGACACCGCAGAACTCTCGCTCAACCACCCGCATGTGGTCCGCCTGGAAAGCCGCATCGGTGGCGCCGAAGGCCATGGCGCGGTGAGCATCCGCGATCTGGTCCGCAACAGCCTGCGCATGCGCCCTGATCGCATCGTGGTGGGCGAGGTGCGTGGCGCCGAGGTGCTGGAAATGCTGCAGGCCATGAACACCGGCCACGACGGTTCGATGGCCACCATCCACGCCAATTCACCACGCGACTGCCTGTACCGGATCGAGATGCTTGCTGGATTTGCCGGCTTCCAGGGCAGCGAGGACAGCCTGCGCCGGCAGATCGCCAGTGCCATCGACTTCATCGTGCAGATCTCGCGCCTGGGCAGCGGCCGCCGCGTGCTGGTATCGATCACCGAGATCACCGGTGTCAGCGACAACCTGATCACCACCCAGGAAATGTTCCGCCACGAACTGCAGATCGACGGCAACGGCAAAGAGATCGATCGCTGGGTCGGGCTGGGCTTCCATCCACACTCGCACAAGCTGGAGCCGTTCCGCCAACAGCTGCGCGAATCGCTCTACGGAGACTTCTGAGCATGGGAACCGGCGCGCTGCTGGGCATGTTGAGCATCATCGCGGTGCTGCTGGCGCTGGCAGCCTGGCTGTGGGGCACGGCCAGCAGCCGTGAACAACGCCAGGTTTCAATGCGGCACGCCGAGCAGCAGCTTTCGCGCGGAAGCGCCACGGGCGGGGCACCCGCCGGGCCGTCCGTCACCGCTGCCAACGATCCGGCGCGGCCCGCCAGCACCGGGCGCCGCGTGCTGCCGCTGGATGGCCTGCTGCAGCGCGCAGGGCTGCAGACCGGCTGGAAAATCCCCATCATGCTGCTGGTACCGGGGCTGGTACTGTCGGTGGTAGCGATGGCGCGGCTGGGCACCGCGTGGATGTTTCCGCTGACCCTGCTGCTGTACCTGCTTGGCTGCTGGCTGTGGGTGATGCGGCGGACCACGAAGCTGCGTGCGCAACTGCTGCATCAGCTGCCGGACTTCCTCGACAACCTGGTGCGGCTGACTGCACTGGGCAACAGCCTGCAGGCCGCGTTCCAGGTTGCGTCGATGCAGACCAGCGCGCCGTTGCGCGGGCTGTTGGACACCACGGTGCGCTTTGCGCGCAGCGGCATGGAGTTGGACCGTGCACTCGCGCAGGCCGCGCAACCCTATCGCATGGAGGTGCTGAAGGTGTTGTCGGTGGTGATCGGTGTCAGCGTGCGCATCGGCGGGCGCTCCGACCAGATCCTGCAGCGCATGGGTGATTTCATGCGTGACCTGGAACAGGCGCAGCAGGAGCTTTCGGCGACGACCTCCGAGACACGCATGTCTGCGTGGGTGCTGGGCCTGCTGCCACCGGCCTGCGCGGTGCTGATGGCGATCGCCAGCCCGGACTTCTTCCAGCCGGTGCTGCACGATCCGCTTGGCCACAAGATCCTGCTGCTTGCACTGGGCATGGAGCTTGTCGGCGGCTTCCTGCTGTATCGCCTGGCCAAATCGCTATGAACCCCCGCCCCGCCGGAGACGACCGATGAGCGCCAGCGCCTGGTTCGCCCTCTCCCTGCTCGTGCTGGCTGCCGGCATCGCCCTGCTGGGTATCGGCGGCTGGATACGCAGCCATCGTGAGCAGCGTACAACGGCCACGTTGAAGACCGCCCTGCAGCCGCGCGAGACGTCCCGTGACACCGAACCTGCACGGCACGATTCGCTGGGCTGGCTCGAACGCTTCGGCCGTGCCCTCAGCGGCGGCCGCCTGGAAACGGCATTGCTGGCCAATGAAGACCGGCTGCTGTTGGATCTGGCCGGGTGGAACACCCGTCGCGGTACGGCCATCTACCTCGGCCTGCGCCTGCTGCTGGCCGTGCTGGTGCTGGCACTGGTGCTGACATTCAGCAGCGTCACCGGGCTGGCCAGGATCATGGTGATCATCGGTGCCTTGGCCGCTGGACTGCTGTTGCCCAAATTCGTTCTCTCTTCCTGGGTGAAGCGGCGCCGGCGTGCAGTCGAAACCGAGCTGCCGCTGCTGATCGACCTGCTGCGTCTGCTGCAGGGCGTAGGCTTCAGCATGGACCAGAGCCTGCAGACGCTCGGCGACAAGCTTCGCGATGCATTGCCGGTACTCGGCAGCGAACTTCAGGAGGCCAATGTCGCCTATACCCATGGCCGCACGCGCGCGCAGTCCCTGCGGCGGCTGAGCGAGGTCTATGCCGACGATGACCTGACCAGCCTGATGCAGCTGATCCTGCAGGTGCATGCCCATGGCGGTGCGGTGCAGGAGCCCCTGCGGCAGTTCAGCCTCCGCCTGCGCGAGCAGCGTCGCAACACGTTGAAGGAAAAGGTCGGCAAGCTCTCGGTGAAGATGACCGTGGTGATGATGCTGACCCTGCTGCCAGCGTTGATGCTGGTGCTCGCCGGGCCGGCGCTGGTCGCGCTGGCCACCACCCTGTCCAAGATGGGATCGCCCTGATGCCTGCCCTGCGCACCTCCTGCCTGCTGCTTGCCCTCGCTGCCATCACCAGTGGTTGTGGGTCGACCACGCCGAAGTACCTGCGCGCGCCCAGCCTGGCTGCGCCCGAACCGGCACCGCAGGACAGCCGCAATGCGTACCTGGAGTTGATCGAGCGCATGCAGCAGCAAGGCGCGTGGTATGCCTCGCTCGCCCACGTCGACGCCTTCCGCCAGCGTTACGGCGACCCGCCGGCATTGCGGCTGCTGCAGGCCGATGCGCTGCGAGAGACCGGCCAGGCCGATGCCGCGATCGCACTGTACCGCGCGCTTTCCAGCGGCCCCCAGGCCGCCGCAGCCGCGCATGGGCTCGGCCTGATCGCCGCGCGCCGAGACGACGACGCCGGCAGCGAGCAGGCGCTGGCGCGGGCAACTCAACTGCAACCGTTGAATACCAGCTATCTCGGCGATCTGGGCTATGCGAGGCTGCGCGCCGGGCAGTTCGAGCGCGCGCGCGAACCCTTGGCCAAGGCCCTGGAACTGTCCCCAGGCAATGCCAAGGCCACCGCCAACCTCGCCCTGTGGGCGGTGCTGCGTGGCGACACCGCCACCGCCGAGCGCCTCGCCCAGCAGGCCAACCTCAACAAGGACACCCGGCTCAGCATCCAGCAGCAGGCGGCGCAGATCCGGGCCCGCCTGCAGCAGCGCCAGGCCGCAGCGGCTGCTGCGGCGGTCGTGCCGCCCCCTGTGCGCGCTGTCGACAGCGACGCCACCAACAACCCGCGCGGCGTCACGCGACTGGCGGCGGAACCGCGCCGCGACAGCCGCGACGAACGCGATCCACAGCGCCTGCCGCCCTCGATGCTGGAACGCTTCAACGCCTCCGACCACCCGAACGGAAACACACCATGACCGCGACGCCCCTGGCCCGACGCCTGCTGCCCGCTCTGATCTGCCTGCTGCCGGCCGCCGCAGTGCAGGCGCAGCAACAGCCGCTCACCGGACAGATGCTTGGCCGCAGCACACCGGCAGCGCCGGCTGCGCAGCCGCTGCAGTCCGAGTCATTGCCCGCCGTGGACCTGGCGGCCCGGCCCGCACCAGTGCCGCAGGCGGCGCCTGCTGCAGTGGACATCACCGACGGCAACGCTGCAACCGCGCGACCCGGCCGCAGCCAGATCGGTGATACCGCGCGCAACCTGTTCCGCCTGCAGGCGTCCGGACAGCAGGCCGGGCAGCACCTGCCGATCCTCGGCGACCAGGCGACGCTGAGCTACGCACGCTACATGAAGAGCTTCGAACACGAGATCCCGGACTTTTTTGAAACCGATGTCGCCAAGTCCAAGGGATCATCCTCATCCGGACGCTGAGGTAGGCCATGAAACGCCCACGCCAGTTCAGTTTCAGCCGCGCACGGGGCGGCATGTCGATCACCATGATGCTGGTCATGCTGGCGTTGCTGGCGATGCTGGGCCTGATCGAGATCGGCTACCTGTTCTGGGCCAAGCGCGATGCGCAGAAAGTTGCTGATCTGGCCGCACTGGCCGGAGCGCAACGACTGGAGCTGTGCACCTCGGACAACAGCGACAACAGCGCTGCGCGGCACAGCGCACTCACCCAGAACACGTTCGAAGGGAGCCTGCAGATCCGCTGCGGCAACTGGAGCGCCAACCGCACCACCGCCAACCGCTTCGTCACCACCATCGATGCCAGCAACCCGCGCAATGCCGTGCAGGTCGTCGCGCAGCGCAGCGTGCTGCCGTTCTTCGGGCAGAACACCACCCTGCCCACCGTCAGCGTGGAGGCCGTGGCCCGCCGTTCCGAACCGACTGCGGTGTTCGCGGTCGGTTCGCAGCTACTGCGCACCAATGGCGACTCGGTACTGTTGTCGACCCTGCGCCTGGTCGGCCTGGATGTGACCAACGCCACGGTGCTGTCCTATGACGGCCTGGCGCAGGCCAACGTCACGCCTTCGGGTCTGTTGAAGGCCCTCGACATCCCGGTGAGCGCCAACCTCAGCGTGGCCGACTTCAACCGCCTGCTGTCGGTCAACAAGGTTTCGCTGGCGCAGCTGGTCGACGCCACCGCCACCGTGGTCGGCCGCGACTCCACGGTGGGCGTGCAGCTGCGCGCCCTGTCCGACCTGGTTGCCACCCAGCTGGACATCAACAAGCTCAACATCGTGCTGGGCAGCCAGTCCGGCGGCGGCGGCCTGTTCGCCGAAGTCGTCTCGCCCGACGGCACGGTCGGCAGTGCACTGGAGTCACAGATCAACGTGCTCAACCTGATCAACACTGCGATCTCCATCGCCAACGATGGCAACGGCGTGGCGGTCAAGGGGCTGGACCTGCTGGGCATCAAGATCCAGGCCGGCGTGGTCGAGCCGCCATCGATCGCCATCGGCGGTGTCGGCAGCCGCGCCTACAACGCGCAGGTAAGGCTGGTGGCAGACGTGGACAGCAACAACCTGTTCGCACTGGGGCCACTTCTGAACCTGCTGGGCACGCGCCTGCACCTGCCGCTGCATGTCGATGTCGCCAACGGAATGGGAACGCTGACCGGAATCCAGTGTGGCGCCAATCCACCCAGGGCCACCATCCAGGTGGATTCGTCGGTCCTGCGGGCCTGCGTCGGCAACGTCGATCCATCGCAGCGTTTCTCGAAGAACAATGTCTGCGACGCGACGCTGAACAACGAACAGCTGCTGAAACTGCTCGGACAACCCCTGATCAACGACAAGATCACGCTGCCGGCCCTGACCAGCTCGCAGAACCTCACCCTGGCCGCTGGCGAAACCGGCTCGACGCGCATCAATCCACTTGCTCTCGGCAACGCAGTATCCGACCTTGTCAATGAGCTGCTGCGCGTGCTGTCGGGCATGCTCAGTTCACCCAAGCAGGGCATGAGTGCCAACGACACGGCCAAGGCCCTGGCCGACCGTTACCTGCAGGCCACCTTCCCGCCGAACACCCGGTATGAGGTGGACAAGTTGATTCCACTGCTGCGCGATGGCGACGCCAGCCGGCAACTGGCCCCGCTCAACAGCTGGACCGTACCCGGAGGCCTGCCCTACGCCTGTGGCCTGCTGAACCTGTCCACCTGCCACAAGGACGGTCCGGTCTGGGATGCGTTCAAGGTGACGGTCACCGGTCAAGGACTGGGCGTGCTCGATGGACTGCTCGGCTCGCTGGTGGGCGGCCTGCTGATCAACCGCTGCGACAGCCTGCTGGGTAACCTGATCGACTACAACGGCTGCGTGCGCAACAACCTGGCCTCGTACATACAGACCGCGCCGGCCGGGTTCCTTGACGGCACCGGCGGCACCGGCGTCACCAACCCCGATGGCACGGTCAGCTGCAGCGGCCTGCTGTGCACGCTGCTGAAGCCGATCCTGTCCGCCTTGCGCCCGGTCCTCAACAGCGTCGGCACCTTGCTGACCAACCTGCTGGCCAGCGTGCTGGGCCTGGAGCTGGGGCGCACCGACGTCAACGTGCAGTCGATCCAGTGCAGCGCCGCACAGCTGGTCTACTGACCCGTGACGGGCGCCCTTGGCGGCGCCCGCGCACATGCTAGACTCCCGGCGGGGAACCACTTTCATCTCAACCCACACTCATCCGTGGATGGTCTAGACATGCGAGAAACTTCAGGGGGCGCGGTCTTCGCCCGGCGCGCGTACGGCGCGGCACTGCTGGCCGTGAGCATGATGCTGGTGGCACCAGCGGCGATGGCTGCCCGTGGCGACCGCGAAGCTGCCGCAGAGCCGGCCGCTCGTAGCGCACCGGTGGTGCGCAATACCGTTGACGAGCTCAAGCAGCTGATGGATGCCCGCCAGCTGACCGAGCTGCGCACCACCTACAACGGCAATTACGGCGCCAGCCTGCTGTTCAACGCCAACACCCTGACCTACTACGTCGCCCTGTTCCAGGAGAAGAATTTCTGGCGGGTGATCAAGACTGACGCCGTCGACAACGCCGAGCGTGTCTACCGCACCTTCGCGCAACAGTCCGAGCAGCTTGCCCAGGTCTACATCGACACCACCCGCCTGGAAGCCGGCAAGCGCTATACCGAGCGCCTGGTGGCCTACAACGAGGAACGCCTGCGCACCCTGCAGCAGGAAATGGAACAGCAGCAGGCGCAGTCGGCCCAGGTCAGCGCGGCCCTGCAGCAGGCCCAGCAGCAGGCAGTCAGCCTGAGCAGCGACGTGCAGAGCACGAACAGCCAGCTGGACGCCCTGCAGCGCCGCATCCAGATCCTGCAGGCCGAACAGGGCAACCCGGAGCTGAGCCTGCCCAAACCGGACAGCGTGCCCTCGCCGGCACCGGCGACGGCCAGCGACGGTCGCTGAGGTCCGGCACCTGGCATCTGCTCTCAACGGCGCCCTTGGGCGCCGTTGTCGTTTCTGGCACCTGGATTCAACGGCACGCGTCATGCACCGCATCATCCAGCTGCCGCCGCTGTACGAAGTCCAGGCGCTTGGCCTGGGCGAGCGCCTTCCCGCGTTGCTGCCGCGCGTGCTCACAGGCGGCGGGATCGGTGCTGATGGGTATCAGAGCGGCCCGCGCACGCCCCTGCTGCACCACACGCGGACGGCTTGAGGCCGAGCTCGCTGGCTTGGCCACGGTCGCACCTGTCGAAGGCGGCTCCGGCGGCACCTCCCAGCGCCATTCCGCACGCCCCTGGCACGGCGTCTGCTGGTAGACAGGATGCGGCCCGTCCACGCATTTGTAGACGTTGGTCCGGGCGTGCGCCGCTGTGGTCAGCAGCAGGCACACCCACAGGCTCCAGAACGCATTCGACATTGCAGGCTCCTCGACAGGGCAGCCGCCATCGTCAATGCCGGAACGGCTTCGTGCTAGAGCGGTATGCGTCACATCCGGCGCAATCCAGCACAGCCGTGCAAGTCGCCGCTCTTGCGCTGCGCTGTACTGCCGGAGGCTCCGGCATCCACGCCGCGGCCGTCCCTCCCTTCCGCCAAGGAAACCACAATGAGCAACTTCATCACCGTCGCCGACGGCGCCCGCATCTTCTACAAGGATTGGGGTACCGGCCAGCCGATCGTCTTCGCCCACGGCTGGCCGCTGTCGTCCGATGCCTGGGATCCGCAGATGCTGTTCATGGGCCAGAACGGCTTCCGCGTGGTCGCCCATGACCGTCGCAGCCACGGCCGCTCCAGCCAGACCTGGGACGGCAACAACATGGACACCTACGCCGATGACCTGGCTGCAGTGATCGAGACGCTGGACCTGAAGGATGCGATCCTGGTCGGCCATTCGACCGGCGGCGGCGAAGTGGCCCACTACATCGGCCGCCACGGCAGCAAGCGCGTGGCCAAGGTGGTCCTGGTCGGCGCGGTGCCACCGCTGATGCTGAAGACCGATGCCAACCCGGCCGGCACGCCGCTGGAGGTGTTCGACGGCATCCGCAAGGGAACGGGCGGTGACCGCTCGCAGTTCTTCAAGGACCTGACCACACCGTTCTTCGGTGCCAACCGCGATGGCAATACCGTCACCGAGGGCATGCGTGATGCGTTCTGGCTGCAGGGCATGCTCGGTGGCGTCAAGGGCCAGTACGACTGCGTGCACGAATTCTCGGAAGTGGACTACACCGAAGACCTGAAGAAGATCGACGTGCCGGCGCTGGTGGTACACGGCGATGACGACCAGATCGTGCCGTTCGATGCCTCGGCGAAGCTGTCCTCGCAGATCATCAAGGATGCCGAGCTGAAGGTGTACGCCGGCGCGCCGCATGGCCTGACCGTCACCCACGCCGACCAGTTCAACGCCGACCTGCTGGCGTTCGCGCGCAAATGATGTCCCGCGGCGGCGCTGCACCGGCGCTGCCGCTCCTTCGGTAGTGCCGGCCGCTGGCCGGCAACCCGATCATCCATCGTGATCACGCGGAGCCGGCCAGCGGCCGGCTCTGCCACCTGCGGGTCAGATGTCGGTGTGGTGATGCGGCACGGCGGCAGGCAGCGGGTCATGCCCTCCCACGAAGTGACGCACCACGGGGGCGCGCTCGCCGCGATGCAGCTCCCGCAGCACTTCCTGGATGGCCTTGTCATCCGCGGTGATGCGCTCGTGCTGGCGCAGGTGCTCCAGCCACGACGGGGTCACGAAATACTCCAGGTGGATGCCCGGGCTGGCCACGTCCTCGACGACACCCCAGACCACCGCACCGTCGCGGCGACGGATCGTGCCCAGCGCGCGCATCTGCGCCTGGAACTTGGCACGGTCAGCATCGTCGATGCGGTACTCGATGGTAACCAGCACCGGCCCCCGATCATTCGACACCGGCACCGACAGTTCCGGCGCCGGCCAGTGCCCGGCCGGACGCAGGTTCAGATCCTCGGTGCCAGCAATGCGCACGCGCCACACCAGCAATCCGCCGATCACCGCACCTGCGGCAGCCACCAGCAACGCCAGCTCCGGCGACGTACGCTGTGCGAGCGCGCCCCAGCTCAGGCCGCCGGCGGCCATGCCGGCAGAGAACACCATGATGTACAGCGCCAGCGCACGCGCACGTACCCATGCCGGAACCGCAGTCTGCGCAGCGATCTGCAGCGACGACAGCACGGTGATCCACGCAAATCCATTGACCAGCATCACCGCCGGAAGCACGTACCAGCTGCGGGTCAGCGCCAGCCCGACCAGGCTCAGGGCCAGCGACAAGGTCGCCAGCAGTACCAACAGGTCACGATCCAGTTGCGCACGCAGCTTCGGCAGCAGCAGCGCACCGCCCACTGCGCCGATGCCGATGCAGCCCAGCAGCATGCCGTACTGCCCCGCCCCGCCATGCATCTGCCCACGCACCACCACCGGCAACAGCGCGTTCATCGCCGCGGCAAAGAAGAAGAAGCCGACCGACTTGATCAGCACCGCCTGCAGCCGCCCGGCGCGGCTGGCGTAACGCAGGCCCGCCTTCAAGCCGGCACCGAAACCTTCCGGTGGCAGGCTGGACTGCTTGGGATCACGCGTCCAGCCCCACACCACGAACAGCATCGCGGCGAAGGTGATGGCGTTGAAGCCGAATGCCCACACCGCACCCAGCTGCGCCACGATCACGCCACCAATGGCCGGGCCGATCGAGCGCGCGATGTTGATGCCGATCGAGTTCAGCGCCACCGCCGAGGCCAGCATCGGCTGGGGTACCAGCTCGGAGACAATGGCGGCCTGCGCGGGCATTGCCATCGCCGCACCACAGCCCATGCAGAAGGTCAGCAGCACCAGCAACTGCGGGGTCAGCAGGTCCATCGCGGTCAACGCGGCCATCGCTGCGGCCACCAGCAGCATCCAGCCCTGGGTCGCCAGCAGGTACTTCCGGCGATCGACAATGTCGGCCAGGGTGCCGGCAGCGAGCGCCAGCAGCACGATCGGCACCGTGGTGGCCGATTGCACCAGGGCCACCATCAACGGCGAACCGGTGCGTTCGGCCATCACCCAGGCGGCGGCTACATCATTGACCCAGGTGCCGATGTTGCTGGCCAGGATTGCCAGCCAGATCGAACGGAACATCTGGATCTTCAGCGGGGACCAGGCGCCTGCGGCCTGTGTGGAGTGTTGCGACGCGGTTGCGTTCACCATTGCCATGCTCCAACGATCGAGGCGAACAGCGTGTCCTGGCCTCCGGCCTGCTTCAGTGCAGGACCGGCGTCGACCCAGGCCAGCTGCAGCTGCCATTGCCAGTGTTTGCTGGCCTGCCAGCGGGTTTCAGATTTGTACTGGGTGCCGATGCGGCGCGCGCCACCGGCGCTCCCCGGCAACGCCAGCAGCGGTGCCGGTGTGGTGTAGACCGCATCGGCACGACGCTGCTTCCACGCCATCTGTACGCCCAGTTCCGTGGTCACCGCATGATGCAGGCGCAGGGTCAGGGTCGGTTGCAGGTCCATCAGGTTGGCCGGGGCCAGCAGGCTGGCCTCGCTGAAGTAGGCCGATTTAGGGAACAGTGCATTGAAGGTTCCCAGGCGGCCGTCATGCAGCTTGCCGTCGCCACTGGCGATATCCGCCTTCAGCCCCAGCCTCGGTTGCAGCGGCCGCTCGGTCCAGCGCCAGCCCGTGTCGGTCGCCAGCGTCCAGGCACGGACGTCGAGTGGGCCGGTGGCGGCACGCAGTTCACCGCCCTGCGCCACCAGCTCACTGTTCCAGTCCAGCAGACCTGACTGGCCGAACCAGCGCGCACCGAGTGTCTGCCGGCGCTCGGTTCCCGAGCCCGCCGCAAAGCGCGCACCGTCGCGACGATAGTCCAGCAGGTACAGATCCCACTGTCCCACGCCCTGCCCGCGTGCCGCGGTGGCATAGGCACCCCACAGGTGCGCACCGTGTTCGCTGCGATCATCAAAGGCACCCGGCCGGTTCTCGACCGGCCGCAGGGCCATCAGGTCAAGCGTGCCGAGCCGCCCCTCCCAGCCCAGGCGCGCACCATCGAAGGCCAGGCGGATGTTCGGCCCATCGCGTACCGACAACAGCCGCGAGCTGCCATAGCCGGCTTCCTGCCGGCCGAGCTGCACATGGAAGCCACCGCGCTGCCAGCGCCAGTACGCCTGCTGCACGTCCAAGGCACCACGGTCGGTGCGGCCCGGGCCGCCTGCCTTGCCATTCTCGGCATGCACGCCCAGCTGCAGTTTTGCCTGCCAGGTGTCCTCCACATAGGTGGCCGACGCCAGTGCGCGCAGCAGGCCATAGCCATCTTCGCTGCCGCCGATACCGAACCGGGTCGGGTCGTAGTACAGGCCACGCAGGCGCAGCGATGCGTCCAGCTGCAGCTCGCCGTTGCCCGCGTCGCTGCAGCGGCCGCCCTCGCAGGCCAGCGCCAGCGAGGGCACGGACAGTAGCGCCAGGCTCAGAACGCGAAGCACGAGCATCCCATCGCGCCCCAGAACCCGGCCAGGTCATCGGTCGGCGCCGCGTGATGCGCGGCATGACCGTGAGCACCATGCGTACTGCAGGCCACACCGTGATGGTGGCGATGGGCAGCGGCCAATCCGGTGGCGGCACCACCAACGTGGTAACCACCGAACCGGTTGACCGGCGACCAGTCCGGCATCGCCGGCGGCAGCTGCGGCGCCAGCCCAGCATAATCGCCGTCGGCGTGCACGATGCGCCCGCCGACCACGGTCAGCATGCTGGTGATGTCGGCGATCTGCGCGTCGTGGACGCGGAAGAAATCGGCCGAGAGCAGGATGAAGTCGGCCAGCTGACCAACCTTCAATGTCCCCTTCACTGCTTCGTCGCCGGAGAACCAGGCGCTGCCCTGGGTCCACAGGCGCAGCGCCTGCTCGCGTTCGAGCAGGTTTTCCTCGCCATACAGGGCCAACCCGCCCACGGTGCGCCCGGTCACCAGCCAGGACAACGCCACCCACGGGTTGTAGCTGGCCACGCGGGTGGCGTCGGTGCCTGCGCCCACCGGCACGCCCTCGGCCAACATGCGCTTGACCGGCGGCGTGTGCCGTGCCGCCTGCACGCCGTAGCGCTCGACGAAGGCTTCGCCCTGGTAGGCCATGCGGTGCTGCACGGCGATACCCCCACCCAGCGCGCGGATGCGCTCGATATTGCGCGGAGTGATGGTCTCGGCGTGGTCGATGAACCAGTGCAGGCCATCGAATGGCACCTCGCGGTTGACCTGTTCGTATACATCCAGGATGCGGGTGATGCTCTCGTCGTAGGTGGCGTGGATGCGGAACGGCCAGCGCTTCTCGACCAGCAGCTTCACCACGTCGTGCAGTTCGGGCTCCAGCTCCGGCGGCAGTTCCGGGCGCGGCTCGTTGAACAGTTCGAAGTCGGCGGCGGAGAACACCAGCATCTCGCCCGCGCCGTTGTGGCGCAGCAGGTCATCGCCCTGGCGCGGCTGCAGGATCTCGCTCCAGCCACGGAAGTCATCCACTTCCCTGCCCTTGTTCTGGGTGAACAGGTTGTAGGCGATGCGCACCGTCAGCTGGTCATCGCGATGCAGCTGCTCGATGACCTGGTAGTCCTCGGGGTAGTTCTGGAAGCCACCGCCGGCGTCGATCACCGAGGTGATGCCAAGCCGGTTCAGTTCGCGCATGAAGTGGCGCGTCGAGTTGGCCTGGTACTCGATCGGCAGGCGCGGGCCCTTGGCCAGCGTCGCGTAGAGGATCAGCGCATTCGGCTTGGCCAGCAGCAGCCCGGTCGGGTTGCCCAGCGAATCGCGCACGATCTGGCCACCCGGCGGATCCGGTGTGTCCTTGCTGTAGCCGCACGCACGCAGCGCGGCGCGGTTGAGCAGCGCGCGGTCGTACAGGTGCAGCAGGAACACCGGCGTATCCGACGCGATGTCGTTGAGCTCCTGCAGCGTCGGCAGTCGCTTCTCGTTGAACTGTGCGGCGGTGAAGCCACCGACCACGCGCACCCACTGCGGTGCAGGGGTGCGGTCGACCTGGGCCTTCAACATGTCCAGGGCGTCGCCCAGCGAACGCAGGCCGTCCCAGCGCAGTTCAAGGTTGTAGTTCAGGCCACCACGGATCAGGTGGGTATGGCTGTCGTTGAGGCCGGGCAGCAGGCGCCTGCCCTGCGCGTCGATCAGCGTCGCTTCATTGCCCCAGCCGCGCATGATCTCCTCGTCGCTGCCGACGGCGACGATGCGGCCCTCCTGCACGGCCAGTGCCTGGGCGTGCGGCTGCTGAGGGTCGAGGGTGGTGATGCGGGCATTGCGGATGACCAGGGTGCTCATGCGACGCTCCTTGGAAGTGGAATCGAGTGCGGCAGCGGCACGACCGGCCAGGCCGAGCGCAACCGCGGCGCCGCTGGCCAGCATCACGGTGCGGCGGCCGTGGTCGAGGGGATCGTGACTCATGCGAGGTCTCCCGGAAGGCGATGGACGTCCAGTGCCCAGGTGCCGGGCCCGGCCAGCGCGATGGCCAGCAGTACCGTGGTCCACATCAACGGGTACTCACTGCCACCGCGCATCCAGAACCAGCCCCTGGGCAGGGCCAACAGCACGGTGAAGCCGATGAAGGCGGCCGCTGCAAGCGCGGCAATGCGGGTCTGCCATCCCAGCAGCACGGCCAGCCCGGACAGCACCTGCGACAGGGCCAACAGCAGCGGCAACGGCGCCACTGCCGGCAGCCCGAAACCGCGCAGCTCGGTGGCGAAGCCGGCCAGCCCCGGTCCGCCGAACCAGCCAAACAGCTTGCCCAGCGCGTGCGGCAGCAGGAAGCCTCCTGCCGCCACGCGCAGCATCAGCAGGGCCAGGTCAAGGCCATGGCCGGCCAGCATGCTCAGTGCCCGCCTTCCTGCGCGCCGAACATGCGCTTGGCATACTGGATGCCGATGCCGTAGCCGCCGGCGTGGTCGCGGGCGATGCCGGTGGTCAGGTCGTAGGTTTCACCCCGCGCCCAGTCGCGCTGCAGCTCGAGCAGGTACTGCACGCTGGTCATCGGAACCGCGCCGGCCTGCACCATGCGGGTGATCGCACGCTCGTGCGCTTCTTCGCTGACATCGCCACAGGCATCGGTGATCACGTAGACCTCGAAGCCCTGCGCCAGCGCAGACAGCGCCGGACCCACGATGCAGACACTGGTCCATAGGCCGGCAAGCACCAGCCGACGCTTGCCGATGCGGTTGATCTCGTCTATCACCGGCCGGTCTTCCCAGGTATTCATCGACGTGCGGTCGAACACCGGCTGGCCGGGGAAGATCTGCGGCAGTTCCGGGAACATCGGCCCGGAGAACGACGCTTCGGCGACCGTGGTCAGCACCACCGGCACCTTGAACCCCTTGGCGCCCTTGCTGATCAGCGACACGTTGTTGCGCAGCGTGGAGATATCGATGGTGTGGGTGGCGAACGCCATCTGTGACTGGAAGTCGATCAGCACCAGGGCATGGTCGGTGGGCGACAGCAGGGCCGGGGCGGGCGTGGCGGTGGCATGGGTCATGGATGGACTCCGTTGGAAACACGATCAAGGGGAAGCGACAGGGCGGCATCGCCGGCCAGGTACTGGCCGGGGCTGCAGCCGGTCTCCGCGCGGAAGCTGCGGACGAAGTGGCTCTGGTCGAAGAAGCCCAGCTGCTGGGCCAGGCACGCCATCGGCAACTGCGCGCCAGGCAGCAGCTGGCGTGCGCGTTCGATGCGGCGACGGCGCACATAGCGCAGCGGGCTGGCGCCGGTGCCGCTACGGAACAGGCGCACAAGGTGGAAGCGGCTGACGCAGGCGACGGCCGCCAGTTCGGTGACCCGCAGCGGCTGCGACAGATGCTCATCGACATAGCGCAGGGCGCGCTGCAGTGCGGCGGCCTGCTGCGGTGCCAGTGGCGCGGCGGGCGGATCGGGCGGAGTGACGGTGACCATGCGGGGCGCCGCGAGGGGGTGCCCCATGGTGCGTGGCCGTTGCGCGATGCCCTACCCCCGTCGGTCGAGGCCGGCACCTACCCGAATGGGGGAGGCCGACGGCCGAGCAGGCGGCGCCCGAACAGGCACGCGTCCAGTGAATAAGCCCCCGGCCCCACAAGCAGCAGCGCCGGCGGCAGTGCCACCAGTGGCCAGGGCGCCTGCTGCGCGAACAGGCCCACGGCCGCCGTGAGCGCTGCCAGTGGCGTCAACATACCCAGTGCAAGCATGGCCGCTGCAAGCAGGCACAGCGCCGACCACCCACTGCCCTGAGCATCCGGCGCGCACAGCGCGGCGGTCACGCACAGCCGGAACCACAGCAGGCCGATGCCCGGCCCCCGATCAGGGAACATCACGAACAGGCGCTGCATGGCCAGGTTCCAGGAGGAGATGCCGGCGTGATAGCCGACCGCAGCGGCCACCGCCTACCCCGTTCGGGTCACCCCGGGCTGCCCCACACCTGCCAGAATGCGCGCCATGCGTGGCCGCCCCTTCCCGTTCCTGCGTCGCCTGCCGGCGCTGCTGACGTGCCTGCTGCTGTTGACCGCCCTGCCCGCCCTTGCCGTGCAGCGCCCGCCGGTGAGCGGTGGCCTGCCCGATTACGAACATACCGCCTGGCGTGTCGGCCAGGGCGCCCCAGGCGATATATGGGACATTGCCCAGGACCGTGAGGGCCTGTTGTGGCTGGCTACCGGCTCGGGCCTGTACCGCTTCGATGGCCGTCGCTTCGAACGGCAGGCAGCGCCCGTCGGTAGCCAGTTCCCGTCCACCAACATGGTCACGCTGGCGCATGCCGCCGACGGCGCCCTGTGGATCGGCTACTTCCAGGCCGGCATCAGCCGCTTCGCGCAGGGACGGCTGCACAGCTACGGCCGTGAGCAGGGGGTGCCGGTCGGCGTGGTGCCGCGCTTCAGCCAGGATCGCGATGGCCAACTCTGGGCGGCGATCAATGGCGGGCTGCGCCGCTTTGACGGACACCGCTGGCAGCCACTGCCGGCCGCTGCCGGCCTGCCCGAGCACCGTGTGCAGTGGGTGCTGCACGACAGCCGGGGCAGGTTCTGGGTGCTGGCCGGCCTGAAGATCTGGATGCGCGCGGCGGGCCAGACCGCGTTCGAGGACACCGGCATCGCGGTCTCGCAGATGGCGACGCTGGCCGAAAGCCCGCAGGGTGAAGTGTGGCTGGCCGACCGGGTGCGCGGCACCTCGCCACTGGCGAACGCGCAGGGTCTGCTGGCAGACAGCGAACGTGAGGCACGGCGGCTGCCGGAACTGGTCGCTGCGCGCCTGCAGTTCACTGCCGATGGCGCGCTGTGGGCCACGATGAGTCCGCACGGCGGCGTTGCCCACATCACCTTCGCCGGCACCCGGGCCGTGCGCATGGAACGCTTCGATTCGCCGCAAGGACTGACCGCCACCTCGGCCGTGCCGATCATCGTCGATCGCGAAGGCAATCTCTGGATTGGCACCAATCTCGGCCTCAACCGTTTCCGCGCACGCAGCGTGCACACCCTGGCGGTGGGTCCAAGCGATCCCTACCGCTCGCTGGTACGGGCCAGCGATGGCCGCGTGTATGGCTATGGCGAAGACCTCAAGCCCTACGACCTGCGGCGCACCCTGCTGGATGGCAGCGCCACGCAGCTGCAGGCTGCCGCGCGCCAGGCACCCACGCCGATCTGGCAGTTCGACTGGGTCAACCTCGCGCGCACGGTCGCCGGCCACACCACATTGATCCCGCTGCCGGCGCCGTTCACCGGGCAGCCGCTGCATGCCCTGTTGTTCCCCGATGACGGACAGGCCTGGGTCTGCACCGGCGAACGCGGGGTGCTGCACTACCAGCATGACCAGTGGCAACGTGAAATCCGCCTGCCCGAGCAGGCCTGCTCATCGCTGGCGCTGGATGCGGATGGCCAGCTGCTGCTCGGCTATGCCGATGGCCGCCTGCGCCGCCTGGGTGCGAATGGCACCGAGAGCTTCGACTCCGGGGACGGCCTGTCGGTAGGGCCGATCACCGCGATGCTGCACCACCGGGACCTTCTGCTTGTCGCCGGCGAGGCCGGGCTGGCAGCACGCCTGGGCAATGGCCGTTTCGTTCCGGTGCGCACTGACATGGCCGGCGTACTGGAAGGCATCACCGGCATGGTCACCGATGCACATGGATACCTGTGGCTCAACGGCAGCCGTGGCCTGGTTCGCCTGGAAACCGGCCTGCTGCGCCGCGCCGTGCGCAGCGGCCTGCCGGTCATGCCACGCCTGTTCGACGCAGCTGACGGCATGCCGGGCATTGCCCTGCAGAGCGGACCGATCGCCACCGCAACGCTGGCCGACGACGGCCTGCTGTGGTTGGCCACCAACCAGGGCCTGGCCTGGCTGGACACCACCCGCTCGCACGTCAATACGATGGCTCCCAGCGTGCGCATCGGCGAGGTGCTGTATGGCAGCGAGCACGCGCCGCTACGCGATGGTCTGCGCCTCCCGGCCGGCACCAGCCAGCTGCAGATCGATTACGTGGCGCTGTCGTTGGCACGTCCGGAGCGCAACCGATACCGCTACCGCCTGTCGGGCGTGGATGACGGCTGGCAGGACGCTGGCAGCAGCACACGTGCGTATTACACCAACCTCGCGCCCGGCAGCTACCGGTTCGAGGTGGAAGCCGCCAACGAGGATGGCATCTGGAGCACCGCACCGGCCAGCCGCAGCTTCCGCATCGCTCCCACCTTCATGCAGACCCTGTGGTTCAAGCTGCTGTGCACCGCCGCCGTGCTTGCACTGCTGGTGCTGGCCGTACGCATCCGCAGCGGCCAGCTGGCAGCCTTGTTCCGCGCGCGCCTGCAGGAGCGCAACGGCGAACGCGAACGCATCGCGCGCGACCTGCACGACACCCTGCTGCAGGGTAGCCAGGGCCTGATCCTGCGCCTGCACGCGATCAGCCAGTCAGCGCAGACGCCGGAACCGGTGCGCAGCCAGCTTGAGTCAGCGATGCAGCTGGCCGAGCGCAACCTGGCCGAGGGTCGCGAGCGGGTAAATGCGCTGCGCGAGGCGCCGTTCGCGGGCCGCGACCTCGCTTCGGCGCTGGCCGACGTGCACGCCGAATACGCCGGGCATGGCATCAATCCCCTGCGCCTGACCGTGGAAGGCGCGACGCCACCGCTGCAGGCCGACGCGGCCGAGGAGGTGTTCCTGATCGGGCGCGAGGCCATCCGCAATGCGCTGCGTCATGCCAACGCCAGCGCCATCGAAGTGGAACTTTCCTACGGAACGCGCTGCTTCCTGCTGCACGTGCGCGACGATGGCGTGGGCATCACCCACGAAAATGCCGGCCATGGCCATTGGGGCCTGCAGGGCATGCGTGAGCGCGCCCAGCGCCTCGGCGCGGAACTGCAGCTGTGGACCCGCCCCGGGCTGGGTACCGAAGTCGCGCTGGCAGTTCCGGCCCGGCGGCTGTATCAGCGCCGCCGATCGCGTTGGCATTGGCCCTGGAGTAGAGAAAACCATGACTGAGTCCCCTGCCCCGATCGGCGTGCTGGTGGTCGACGACCACCCGCTGCTGCGTGATGGCCTGGCGGCACTGTTGGGCGCTCATGCCGACCTGCGCCTGCTCGGCGAAGCCGCCGATGGCGAAGAAGCCATCGCACGCTACCAGCAGTTGCAGCCTGACGTCGTGCTGATGGACCTGCAGATGCCCCGCCTGGATGGTGTGGAAGCCATCGTGCGGATCCGCGCGCTGGACCCACGCGCACGCATCATCGTGCTGACCACCTATCGCGGTGACGTACGTGCGGTGAGGGCACTGCAGGCCGGCGCCAGCGCGTATCTGCTGAAGGACATGCTGCGCCACGAACTGGTCGACACGATCCGCATGGTGGCCGGTGGCCGCCGTGCGCCGATTCCTCCAGCGGTGGCCGCCAGCATCGCCGCGCATGTGATCGAAGACCGCCTGTCACCGCGCGAGACCGAGGTACTGCGGCACGTGGCCGGAGGGCTGTCGAACAAGCGCATCGGCGAGCGCATGCAGATTTCGGAGCAGACGGTGAAGGCGCACATGAAAAGCCTGATGGACAAGCTCGGCGTGGGTGATCGCACCCATGCGGTCACCCAGGCGCTGCGGCGCGGCATCATCAGCCTGGACGACAGCGGGCACGATTAGGGGGGGGGGGTTCGGCAGGGCCTGCAGCCCTGCACCCGCGGTAGTGCCGGCCGCTGGCCGGCAACCTCAACAGCAAAATCAAAAGCGGGCTCTCCGTGGGATGGCGCGGCGGTGTCGGACTGCGGGGACGCTGCAAGTACGTCCCTGTAAGCTTGGCAGCCGCATCCATGCGGCTGACACCCCGCACTCCGACACCGCCCCACCTCTGACAGATTCCGATGGCGGTTGGTAGGTGTCGACCTTGGTCGACACTTCTGTCAGATATCGAAATCAATCAGGGGTCAGATCCGTTTTCCGAAGGAAAACGGATCTGACCCCAAGAGCCATTCCAACAGACCGCAGGAACCTGTCGAAGGCGGGGTGGGTCCGGTTGCGGGGGCGTGAGCGCCATGGGCCCGAGGCATGCCTCGGGCGGGTTGGGCAGGACGCCCAACCCCGGTCTTGCCGTGTGCGCAGGACAGCGCACACGAGCAAGGCGCGACCGAGCCCCCATGGGTGAGGGCGCTTCGCTTGCGAAGCATTGCTTCGCAAGCGCCCGAACGCCCAGCCGCCAGCGGCTGGGCCGGACTGGGGATTCACGGCGTCCCCCGCAACCGGACCCACCCCGCCTCCCTACAGGAACCCCGCTGTTGCTGTTGCTGTTGCTGTTGCCTCCAGCAGGTGCAGGGCTGCAAGCCCTGCCAAACACCCCCCTTACTTCAAGCGCAGCAGCAGGCTGCCGCCCGCACACACCACCGCCAGCCAGGCCACGCCGTGCCACCCCCACTGTGCCAGCGCCAGGCTGCCC
>NZ_KB907499.1:504984-505460 GCF_000382065.1 Stenotrophomonas hibiscicola ATCC 19867
CAACTGCCTGGACAATGCAGCGATGGAGAGCTTCTTTGGGACGCTGAAGTCGGAGTTCTTTTACCTGAACAACTTTGACAGCATCGAGAGTCTGGAGGCGGGGCTGGTGGAATACATCCAGTACTACAACCAAGAGCGAATCAAATTGAAATTGAAGGGCCTGAGCCCGGTACAGTACCGGGAGCAGGCCCAACAGGCCCAATCGGCCGCCTGACCCCTGTCCAAGTCTCGGGGGTCACTTCACCATGGGGGCTTGGCCGCGGCATCCATGCCGCAGACACCCCCGCCCCGCCTGCCCACCCGGCCCCTGACAGTTCCTTGCACGCGGCCACCACCACGGGAAAGATCAGAAAATCAAGATCAAAAGCCGATTCTTCAGACGTTCACGACGCCTGCCGTGTCGACCAAGGTCGACACCCACCAGAAGCAGAGTGTCGTTCCGACAGCCCGCGGGAAACTGTCGAAGGCGGGGCGGG
>NZ_KB907499.1:505560-568491 GCF_000382065.1 Stenotrophomonas hibiscicola ATCC 19867
AAACCAGCTTTCGACGTTGCTGTTGCCGTTGCCGTTGCTCCTGCCTCTGCGGGTGCAGGGCGCAGCCCTGCCAGAACCCCAACACCCCGTACTTGCAACGGTCATCATCCCGGTCCACACTTCGTTGCCGATCTGAAGACGGCAACGATGACCCACAAGATCCCGCTGTTGATCGACACCGACCCCGGTGTGGACGACGCCCTGGCCCTGCTGATGGCCTTCGCCGATGAACGGCACGACGTGGTCGCCCTGACCATCGCCGCCGGCAATGTCGGCCTCGAGTACACCGTTCGCAACGCCCTCAAGCTCTGCGACATCGTCGGCCGCCCCGACGTGCCGGTGTTTGCCGGCAGCCCGGATCCGCTGCTGCATCCCTCCGTCGACGCTGCCCACGTGCATGGCCGTGACGGCTACGGCGACGTGGACCTGCCGCCGCCCAGCCGCCAGGCCGAAGCCGAGCACGCTGCACTGGCCATCCTGCGCCTGTCGCACGAGCACGCCGGCGAACTGATGCTGGTGATGCTGGGCCCGCTGACCAACCTTGCCCTGGCACTGAAGCTGGACCCGACCCTGCCCGAGCGCATCAAGCGCATCGTGGTGATGGGCGGCGCGGTCACCTGCCACGGCAACATCACCCCGGCGGCCGAATTCAATATTGCGTTCGACCCGGAAGCGGCGCACGTGGTGTTCACCTCGTTCAAGCACCTGCTGGTGTCGGACTGGGAGGCCACCGTCGCCCATGGCCTGCCGCTGCAGGACGCCGAGAAGTGGCTGCAGGCCGATTCCGATCGCGCCCGCTTCTACGAGTTGATCTCGCGCAAGACCCGGGGCCTGTCCGAAGACAGCAAGGGCGGCCGCTGGTACACCGCCGATGCGGTGGCCATGGCCTGGGCGCTGAACCCCGAAGGGCAGTTGCGGGTCGAGTCGCGCCCGCTGAACGTGGAGCTGAACGGCACGTTCAGCCGCGGCGCCACCATCGTCGACTGGAACCGCCAGACCGGCCAGCCGGACAACTGCGATCTGCTGATGGCCTACGACCAGCAGCGTTTCGAGGCCCTGGTGCGCCAGGCCCTGGGCGCGGACTGACGTCCGTGGCCCGGCACCGGTTGCCCCGGGTGGCAACCGGTGCTTATAATGCCGCTCTTGACCACCAGCCCATTTACGGTGTGAGCCCATGAAGGCCGATATCCATCCGAACTACCGCGACGTCGTCTTCCATGACGTCACCTCCGATTTCAAGATCCTGACCCGCTCGACCATGGCGACGAAGGAAACCATCCAGTGGGAAGACGGCAACGAATACCCGCTGGTCAAGGTTGAAATTTCCTCGGCTTCGCACCCGTTCTACACGGGCAAGCACAAGGTCATCGACACCTCGGGCCGTATCGACAAGTTCCAGAAGCGCTACGCGCGCTGATCTGTCGATCCAGCTTCGAACCAACGGCCGCGCTCTGCGCGGCCGTTTGTTTTTCCCCAACGCCAACCCAACGGGCGTTTGGATGGACGGAACACTGCGTTCGTGTGACAACGCTTTTGCCGATCCGGGCCGCTCAACGGCCGGCGTCTGGCTGCCTGTCGTATACGACTTCTGTCTAGCGCCGGGCAAATGCTGCTGTGCGATAATGACCTGATCCCCGGCACAGGCCGAGGACGTCATTCACGTGCCTGACCAATGCGCTTGGGCAGGCGCCTTCCCATGAAGGAGCGCACACAGTGTCCGATCTTGATCAGGTCACGCTCAACGCCGGCGACAAGTCGGTCGTTCTGCCCGTCATCAAACCCACCCTTGGCAACGACTGCGTCGACATCGCGAAGCTGACCAAGGAAACGGGGTATTTCACCTACGATTCCGGCTTCACCGCGACGGCCAGCTGCAAGTCCGCCATCACCTACATCGACGGCGACAAGGGCGTGCTGCTGTACCGCGGCTACCCGATCGAACAGCTGTCGGAAAAGTCGAGCTACGTCGAAGTGGCCTACCTGCTGATCAACGGCGAGCGCCCGAGCGCCGAGCAGCTGAAGGCCTTCACCGATGAGCTGACCGCCGAAGCCAACGTCGATGAGTCGATCAACACCCTGATCGGCAGCTTCGCCAAGGATGCCCACCCGATGGCCATCCTGGCCGCTGCGATCGCGCAGCTGTCGGCCATCTACCACGACTCGCTGGACCTGTCCGACGCCGAACAGCGCCGCCAGGCCGCCGTGCGCCTGATCGCCAAGGTGCCGACCCTGTCGGCGCTGATCTACCGCCACGGCAAGGGCCTGCCGGCCAACAAGCCGGACACCTCGCTGGACTATGTCAGCCGCTTCCTGAAGCAGACCTTCGAGTCGGCTGACGGCCAGTACGATCTGAACCCGGACGTGGTCAAGGCGCTGGACCTGCTGTTCATCCTGCACGCCGACCACGAGCAGAACGCCTCGACCTCGACCGTGCGCCTGGTCGGTTCGACCGGTGCCAACCCGTACGCGTCGGTCGCCGCTGGCGTCACCGCGCTGTGGGGTCCGGCCCACGGCGGTGCCAACGAAGCCGTGCTGAAGATGCTGGAAGAGATCGGCACTGCCGACAACGTCGAGTCCGCCGTGGTCAAGGCCAAGGACAAGACCTCCGGCTTCCGCCTGATGGGCTTCGGCCACCGCGTCTACAAGAACTTCGACCCGCGCGCCAAGGTCATCGGCGAGATGACCAGCAAGGTGCTCAAGCAGCTGGGCGTGCAGGATCCGCTGCTGGACGTGGCCGTGAAGCTGGAACAGGCCGCGCTGCAGGACGAGTACTTCGTCGCCCGCAAGCTGTACCCGAACGTCGATTTCTACAGCGGCATCATCTACAAGGCGCTGCAGATCCCGACCGAGATGTTCACCGTCATGTTCGCCCTGGGCCGTACCTCCGGCTGGGTGTCGCATTGGCTGGAACAGCAGGTCGACCCGGAAATGAAGATCGGCCGTCCGCGCCAGGTCTACACCGGCAGCGACGTGCGCGAGTACCAGGGCTGATCGCCCGCGTAGGTTGTGCCGAGAACGCCCCGCATCCGCGGGGCGTCTTTTTTTTTCGCGCGGACCTGGTAGGTGTGGACCGTTGGTCCGCACGATTTCGGCGCCCGCGAAAAATCATCCACGCATGGCGTGGATCTACCACCGCATCCGCCTCCGGTAGGTGCCAACCTTGGTTGGCACGCGCTTCATCGCGCCAAGACCGCGTGATTCAAGGGTCTCGCCAGCTTCACAACCGCTCGCGCAGCCTCAGGACGCCAGCTGCATCCGCAGCACCTGAAATGGAGCGTCCATCCCGATGAGTACCCGATTCGACCCACCCGAGCGCGGCCCGCTTGGTCCCGACGTCGCCACTGTCGTCACCGCCCCCATCGTCGCCCCTCCCAGCGAAAGCGCCGTTTCCTGGGGCGCGATCTTCGCAGGTGCCGCCGCTGCCGCCGCACTCTCCCTCATCCTGCTCATCCTCGGTGTCGGCCTTGGCCTCTCCTCGGTGTCGCCGTGGTCGTTCGAAGGCGTCAGCAAGGAAAAATTCGGCTGGTCCAGCATCGCCTGGCTCACCTTCACCGCACTGGCCGCATCGGGTCTGGGCGGCTATCTGGCCGGCCGCCTGCGCACCAAGTGGACGCAGATCCATGGCGATGAAACCTATTTCCGCGATACCGCGCACGGCTTCGTGTCGTGGGCCGTGGCCACGCTGCTGACTGCGGGCCTGCTGACCTCGGCCATCGGCGGCGTGCTCGGCACGGGCGCGAAGGTGGCGGGTGCCACTGCAGGCGCTGCCGCATCCACGGCCGGCGTTGGCGCCGCAGGTGCCGGTAGCGCTGCCGGCGCGGCTCCGGAAGGCGACCTCAACTACTGGGTCGATTCACTGTTCCGCAGCGCGACCAGCGCAGGGCCGTCTGATCCGACAGCGCCGCCGCCGGGTGCGCCGATGGATCCGAATGCTCCCTCGCCGCCGCCGCCGGCCGCTAGTGTCGGCCCGCGCGACGCGCGCATGGGTCCGCCGCCACGCCCGATGCCGGGCAACGGCCCGGTGGGCGACCGCCGCGAAGTCCGCGCCGAAGTGAACCGCATCATCGTCAACAGCCTGCAGGGCGAGGGCTTGGACCCGGCCGACACCCAGTACCTGTCGCAGCTGATCGCGCGCGAGACCGGCATGAGCCCGGCCGAAGCGCAGGCCCGTGTGACCGATGTGCAGACGCGCATGCGTGCCGCGCTGGAGAAGGCAAAGACCACCGCCAAGCAGGCGGCCGACGATGCCCGCAAGGCCGCAGCGTATGCCGCGCTGTGGCTGTTCATCACCCTGCTGATCGGCGCGTTCTTCGCCAGCCTCAGCGCCACCTGGGGCGGCCGCCGCCGCGACCTTTGAACGAGGAGACCTGAGATGAAAATGATTCTGCTCTGGCTGTTGGGCGTGCCGATTCCGCTGCTGATCCTGTACGCAATCTTCTTCTGAGATTGCATCGTTGAGTGGAGCCGTCAGGCCGCCGTAAGGCGGCCTGATGCCATCCCGTCGTGCGTGAGCATGTGTCTGCAGCGTCGAGTCCTGCTCGACGCTACAAAAGCAAGACGCGGCAGCTGAACTACGACTCCGCATACCGGCTCGGCGAACATTCCAGCACACGACGGAAGGCCGCAGAAAATCCGCTCGGAATGGATCCTGAAAGACGCGTCCGGTCCGCGATGAATGGTTTCTGACGTCGGATGTCGTTTTCACATCTTTTCGGAGTTATTGCATGGGCGTCACTATCGAGGCGAGGGAAGCTGTGGGCACTTATCCCTGCATGGACAACACCATGAACCGACGACTCACCCTTGCGCTCATCGCCACCACGTTGAGCCTGCTCAGCGCTGGGGCCTTCGCCCAGTACACCGGCCCGGGCGCCACCCATGCCGTCACCACGGTGGCCGAGGCGCGCGCCCAGCGTGACGACCAGCCGGTGGTGCTGCGGGGCACGCTGGTGGCCAGGATCGGCCACGAGCGCTACCGCTTCAAGGACGCCACCGGCGAGATCGATGTGGAAATCGACGACAAGGATCTGCCCAGCCACCAGGCCGTCAGCGCGACCACCGTGGTGGAGCTGCACGGAGAGGTGGATACGCACCGCTTCAAGCCCACCGACATCGACGTGGAGCACGTCGCCGTGGTGCCTGCGCATTGAAGGTCGTTCGCGATTTCTACACGTAGCATCGAGCCGTGCTCGACTCATGCGCACACGGTGCGCCTCAAGCGATAGTCGAGTATCACTCGACGCTACAAATGCAACGCAATGAGGTTTCTTGCATTCAAGTCGTGAGGAAATTTGCATAATCCTCAAACATTGAAAGCCCTCAAGAATTCTTCTTAACGTTCAGTTATTTAGGAATTGTTGCATGGCCTGCGTGCGGTAGGCCTACCTACCATTCTCTCGTCGCCCGTGACCACCTCCACGGGCGGCGCCTCCCTCCCTTTCTCCTTGGGGAGGGGGGCTTTCATATTCCCCCTGTCCGAGAGAGACACACATGCACGCCATTCTGAAGAAGGCCACGCTCGCTGCAGCGCTGGCCACTGTTTCGCTGTCCGCCAACGCGTTCGACGCCGACATCAAGGTCTGGGCCAACGTCGACCCGACCCTGGCCCTGCTCAAGGCCGATGGCACCGCGCTGGATTCGGTGGTCAACATGGTCCACAACCCGGTCACCGGCCTGGTGCCGTGGACCCAGCAGGTGCGCATCTACTCCAACGACGAAGACAAGGACATCGAAGTGCGCGTCGGCAGCGCTCCGCAGCTGCTCAATACCGATGGCAGCGGTGCCCCGGTGCCGCTGACTGTCAGCCTCAACGGCAAGGCGCTGGCCGTGGCCGCGCAGGACTTCGCTGCGTCCGACCTGTTCGACGGCGCACTGGAGGGCGCATCGATCCCGATGCCGCTGCGCATCGCGCAGACCAAGCAGGAGCCGATCGCCAAGGGCGGTACCTACGAAGGCATCGTCACCATCGCCATGCAGCAGAAGACCGCCAGCCCGTAAGGCGCCCGTGCCGGCCCGCATTCCGGGCCGGCCGCTTCCGGTAACACCCCCATGAAATCTCCCGCACCCGCCGTTACCCGGCTGGCGGTCGCGCTTGCCCTGTCGTTGGCCATGCCCGTGGTCGCGGCGCGCGGCGTTCCCGCCGGCTTCGAGGATCTGGTCGAAGGCCAGACCGAACAACTCGAGGTACGCCTGTTCGGCCGTTCGACGGGGCTGGTGCCGGTGCGCGTGACCCTGGAACACGTGCAGCTGGAAGCCCCGGCCGAGGCGCTGCAGGCATTGCAGCTGCCCGCCGAGGCACAGGCCGCGTTGTTGCCCGCGCTGTCGCAGCCGCTGCCGCGCAACAGCCATCTGGCCTGCCGTTACGGCGGCGCCAGCGCCGGCTGCGGTTACATCGATCCCCCCGAGGAGCCCACCGCCGTGCGCGCGCTGTATGACGAAGGCGAGGGCGCGGTGCGCCTGTTCGTCGCCCGCCAATGGATTCCCGGCGAACCGGCCGCCGAGCGCTACCACCAGGTCAGCGCCAATGCCGAAAACGCCTTTCTGCACCAGCACACGCTCAATGTCAGCGGCGGCCGCGGCTACCAGTCGCTGGCCGCGCAGGGCATGGGCGCGCTGGGCGTGTTGCAGCGCGGGCACCTGTCTGCCGATTGGACCTTCAGCCAGCAGCACTATCGCGGCGGCCGCGCCAACCGCGACTTCCAGCTGGACAACGCCTATTACCGCCATGACCTGGGGCAGCAGCACTACCTGCAGGCCGGGCGCATGGACCGCCGCAACCTGAGCAGCCCGCAGGGTGGCACCTTCAGTTTCAGCATGCTGCCGATGGACCGCTTCCAGGGCCTGCGCCTCGGCACCACGCAGGCGTACGTGGATTCCGCCGCCGCCGTGCAGGCCACGCCGCTCACCGTGCTGCTGGCACGCGATGCACGGGTGGATGCCTTCGACGGAGAGCGCCTGCTGCAGACCTTCTACCTGCAGGCCGGCATCAACCAGCTCGATACGCGCCGGTTTCCGCTGGGCAACTACACCGTCACCCTGCGCATCTACGAAGACGGTGTGCTGGTGCGCAGCGAGGACGCGCCGTTCGACAAGGGCGGCGACTGGATCGACAGCAGCGTGCAGTGGTTCATGCAGGGCGGCCGCCGTAACGAGCGCCGCAGCGACCGTTTCAACGACGAGCTGGCAGCGATGGCCGGCCTGCGCGTGCCGGTATCGCGCAACGTGGCAGTGACGGCCGGTGTCGCCGACCTCGGTGGCTTCAGCTATGGCGAACTGCGGCTGGACCTGCGCCACGTGTTCGCCACCCAGGAGATCCGCGGCACCTTCAGCGGCATGCACGGCAGCGACGGCAGCCGTGGCCAGCAGCACCAGCTGTCCTACCGTCGCCGCGCCTCGTGGAATGTGTACCACCAGCGCATGCGCGGCCGCGCCTGCCAGTTCGAGGACGACGCGCGCGACCGGCTCGGCTGTGCCGACTCGCTCAGCGCCTCGATGGCGCTGCCGGTGGCGGGCGGCAATGCCTACGTGGCCTACACCCGCCGCCAGACCTGGCGCGCAGGCACCGTGCAACCAGGGCTGGGGGATGATCCGCTGGCTGGGCTGGACCCGCTGTTGCCGCCGTGGCTGCCGCAGCCCACGCGCGTGCCGCAGCTCAGCCGCATCTGGCAGGCCAGCTACAGCCGCAGCCAGCGCTGGGGCGAGTTCAGTGTCTCCAGCCGCATCGGCGTGTGGCAGCAGACCAGTGGCGGCGGCCTGCGCGATGGACGCGATCGCGGCATCTATTTCAACTTCAGCCTCAACCGCCTGCAGCGCGGTGATCGCGGTAGCTCACAGCGCCGCTACGGCCTGGATGTGCGCCAGCCGCAGCACACGCGGCCCGACGTCAACTACAGCGCCGGCCAGACCCTGCGCCAGGAATACGAAGACCAGTACCGCGAAGTGTCGGGCGAACTGCGCGGCAACAACAACGAACGCTACAGCGCCACGCTCAGCGGGCAGCTGCAGAACCGCATCGGCCAGACCGGTGCCACGGTATCGCGCTACCAGCACCAGGGGGGCAATGAAGTGGCGTACAGCGCTACGCACAGTTCCGGCCTGGCCATCGGCTCGCGCGGGCTGTACTGGGGCGCAGGCGTGGGCGCCGATGCCGGGCTGGCAGTGCAGGTGGATGGCACCGACGACCTGGACCTGACCGGCGTGGCCGCCGAACTGCAGGTAGGCGGGCTGCGCCGACAGCGGCTGAAGCTGGGCGAACGCCGCCTGCTGCCGGTGTCCGCCTACCAATCGCACCGCGCCGAAGTGCAGGACGCCAGCGCACTGGACAGCATCGCCGCGGTGCGTGTGAGCGGTGCGGGCGGTGCGCGCCCGCTGTTCCTCTCGCCCGGGCGGCTGGTGCGCATGCCGGTGCCGATTGAAGTGACCTACACCTTCATCGGCAACGCCCACGACATCGCCGGTGCACCGCTGCGCGGCGCCCGCATTCTCAACGCGCCGGTGCCCGGCACCGGCAGCAATGGAGGCTTCGTGGCCGACTTCCCACGACGCGAAAAGACCCTGTACCTGCTGCAGGACGACCGGCTGCTGCACTGCCCGCTGCAGGTGCGCGAGCGCCGCAGCGTGGTGATGCTGGTGGGCGCCGTGCAGTGCGAACCGTTGGCCGTGGCGCAGCTGCCGCCCGATATCCGCCATCAGGCACGGGTGACGCGACTGCTGCAGGAGCAGGCGTTGATTGCCGCCACGCCGCAGACCGCGGCCGCGGGAGGTGCGCAGTGAACCGGCGGGTGTGGTGGGTGATGGCGGTGCTGTGTGCGCTGGTGGTGCTGGCGCCGCGGGCGATGGCGCAGCAGCCGCCGGAGACCGACCCCAGTCCGATAGTTCAGCAGGTGACGCTTGGGTGGGATCGATCTTCCATGCCAGGTGATCTGGAGATCTGGCCAGACAGGACGGTTCTGGGCTTCAGTCGTGACGTGTCGCGCAAGCTTGGCCAGATACATCTGACCTGCCGATCCAGTGTGGATCCTTCAAAAGGTAGTTGCAGCACATCTGGCCATGAACAGTTCCTTGCCGGAGCTTCGGAAGTTGTACTTCGGATGGTCGAGCAACGATCTGGCCTGTCAACTGAGGTGAGAGTGAAGGGGTGGTTGCGACGCATCCTTTCAGGTCGCGCCTGTTCCAACGACTTCTGGGGAACTGCAATACGACCGATGGATTCTGCCTACTGGGATATGTGCAGTATTGATTCCCCACTAGGTACAGGGGTAACGCTTGTACTTCCACAAGAAGAGCTGAGCCTATTGGTTGCGGGGCACTGGCGGGCCGAACTCCTCCTGGACCTCAGAGTGGATCCAAAGCAAGCCGCGGTGCATACCAATACTGTCTCCTTCGACTTCACCATCACCGACTACAACGCGGTCTCCATCTACTTCCCGCTCTTCGATCAGGTCACCCCGCACGTCGGCCTGAACCTGCAGTACGACCCGATCGCCCAGACCGTGGGAGGGCGAACCCAACTCGACATGTGCCTGTACGACGGACTGGGCTCGCAGAGCCAGTACCTGGGCGTCACCGTGCGCGACAGCGGGCCGCGTCCTCCGGGGCCTTCCGGCTACTCGGTCTGGCATACCGACGGCGGCAGCGACGCCACGCAGCGCGTGGACTACACCATCACCCTCGATCACAACGGCAGCGCCTTGCCCATGCGCAACGGTGTGGAGCAGCTGCTGCATGGCATCGATACAGCAAATCTGCGCCTGGTGCTGTTACCCGGCATGACGCAGCCGGTGTTCTGCGTGCCCACGCCATTGACGCTGGAAACCCCCCGCGTGCCGGTCAGCAGCAAGCGCCCCGGCTACTACGACGGCGATCTCAAGGTGGAACTGCGCGTTCCCACTGTCACGCCCTGATTCCCACGGAGCCCCCGATGAAACCTCTCATTCGCTGCCTGCTTCCCTTGTCGCTGCTGATGGCGATGCCTGCCCACGCCAATCTCACCGTGCACCCCATGCGCACGTCGGTAGACGTGAAGAAGGGCGCGCAGATCCGCATCTATTCGCAGTCCACCCAGCCGCAGTACGTGCAGGCCTCGATCAAGCGCATCGTCAATCCCGCCGGCGCAGACGAGCAGGAGGTTGAGGTCGAGCCCGGCGAAGCGGCCATCGCCATCACCCCCGGCAAGTTCGCGCTGGCCGGTGGCGGCAATCGCCTGATCCGGGTGATTCCGCTGCAGCCGGTCGAGAAGGAAACCGCCTACCGCGTGTACTTCGAAGGTGTGCGTGGCCCTGAAGGGATTGAGCACGCAGGCGAGGGCGAGCGCGCGCAGGCCAACATCGGCGTCAGCCTGGTCTGGGGCGCGCTGGTCAATGTGCTGCCCGCGCAGCCAGCCATGGCGGTACAGGTGGAAGGCAACCGCCTGCGCAACACCGGCACGGTGCGCGTAGGCATTACCAGCATCGCCGATTGCGATGGTGCGCGCTGCACCGCGCACGACGTGTCGCGAAGCCTGTATCCCGGCAGTGCGCTGGAGCTGCCGTTCCCCGTGCAGCCCGGACACACGCTGCAGCTGCGTTACCGCCTGACCCGCGATGGCTATCGCGAGCACGTACAGACCCTGGCGCCCAGCGCTGGTTGATTCCCCGGCCCCGCCAGCAGGGCTGGCGGGCTTTCACTTGAACTGGCTGTTAAGGAGTAAGCAATGAACCGTATCTACAGACGTGTGTGGAATCGAACCCGCCAATGCTGGGTTGTTGCCAGCGAACTGGCGTCGAGCGCAGGTAAGCCGCGGTCAACGGCTGCGGGCGCAGTGTTGCTTGGGCTTGTTCTTGCGGTTCCCTCAGCAGAAGCTGGCGACATCATTGCGGCTGATGAGTGCGATGAATCCATCTGGCAGGCGCTGTGCTTGAACTCGGAGGTGCGCGCAGGATCTTCTTCCGCATACTCGCTGTTCTCAGCTACGCCACGTGCGGGCATCAATGCGCTGGAACTTGGCTATCAAGCGAAAGCCAATGGCTATGGCAGTTCGGCCGTGGGTCCGGAGGCGAGGTCCGAGAACTTCTACTCCGCTGCGTTCGGCTGGAGGGCGCTTGCCGGTGAACACTACAGCGTCGCTGTGGGTGCCAACGCTCAGGCAACTGGGGGCTCGGCCATAGCGATGGGTAACGATTCAAAAGCATCCGCCTCGAGCGCAGTTGCGATTGGCCGACAGGCCAACTCCAGTGGGAAGTCGTCTGTCGCGCTTGGAGCTTCGGCCATTGCATCTGCAGATAGCGCGCACGCGCTGGGGTATCTCAGCCAGGCAACGGCAAAGTACGCAACTGCAGTGGGAACAGTAGCCAAAGCATTTGGCGCATACTCAATCGCAGTGGGCAACCACGCGACGGCCATTGGCGACGACGCCATCGCAATTGGGCGAAGTGCAAAGACCGTGGACAGTTCCGCTGGCGTGTCTCGCATCGCCATCGGCGGGGGCTCGTTTGCCGGCTCGGATGGATGGACGGGGGCAATCGCACTGGGCGGTCTGTCCAAGGCCGAGAACGATGCTATTGCCCTGGGCTATGAAGCGCGGGCGTTGGGCGAGGGCGCGCTTGGCATGGGGCGCGGGGCTCAGGCATCAGGGCGAGGAGCGACTGCCCTTGGGAAATCTGCCTTGGCCAGTGATGAGTATGGAATTGCCGTTGGCTTCGAAGCGCTGGCTGGCAGTACTCACACAACCGCCGTCGGCACTCGTTCGAGTGCGGTGGGCATTGGTGCGACAGCCTATGGAAATTCGGCCTATGTAAATGGACGCAATGGTGTCGCGGTAGGTAGTGGCTCTCGTGTCGACCATGGCAGTTCCGAGGGCGCGATAGCGATTGGTGCCGATTCGCGAGCGGGCGCAGATGGATACAACGGCGCCATTGCCCTCGGCGCCAACAGCACTGCCAGCCACGACAGCATTGCCATTGGCTACGGCGCATCCACGAGTGCTGCCGGCGCCATTGCACTGGGTCGGGGTTCTGTTGCGGCCGAGGCAAATACGGTTTCGGTAGGTAGCGGGGCCACCAAGCGCCGGATCGTCAATCTGGCTGATGCGAGGCTGTCCAGTACCAGTACCGATGCGGTTACCGGCAAGCAGCTCAATTCCACCAACACCAACGTGACCAGGGCCCAGACCGCTGCCGATGCAGCGAAGACGACAGCCACGGCGGCACAGTCCACGGCCAATACGGCCAATACCAATGCCAACACGGCATTGGCCAAGGCCAATGCGGTCAGTGGCCTGGTCAGCCAGGTCTCGGCCAGCGGCAACGTGCGTCTTGGCGGCGAGAACACCGGCACCGTGCTGGATGTGCGCAACAAGTCCAACGCAGTTCGCAGTATCTCTGGTTTGAAGGATGGAGCGCTGAGCACGACCAGCACCGAGGCAGTCACGGGCAAGCAGCTCAACGCCACCAATACCAATGTCAGCAAGGCGCAGGCAGCAGCCGACGCAACGGCTGCACGGCTGAACGCCAGCGCAGTGGCCCTTGGCGCGGGAGCTGTCGCGGAGCAGGGCAGCTACGGCATCAGTACGGCGCTGGGCAACAACGCCAAAGCCTACAACGGCAAGAGCGTCGCCATGGGCGCAGACGCTCGCGCGACGGTGGATGACGCGGGTAACAAGATCAGTGGCAACGCGGGTGTGTCCATCGGTGCTGGAACCCGCAGTGGCAACGGTGCGGTGGCACTTGGACTGGACGCTGTGGCAACGGGTGATCGTGGTATTGCCGTCGGTCATGAGGCATCCGGCAAAGGCACGCACGCAACGGCACTAGGCTTCCAGAGCAACGCGTCGGCCAACCAGGCCACGGCCGTTGGGCGCGGCGCCGTTGCCAGCAGCCTGTATGCCTCCGCACTGGGTAATCAGGCCAGTGCCACGGCACAGAGCGCGTTGGCCCTTGGTGATCGTGCCAATGCGGCACACGCGGGCGCTGTTGCGCTCGGCAATGGCTCAGCGACGACTGGGACCAATCAGGTCTCGGTGGGCAATGGCTCGTTGAAGCGCAAAGTGGTCAACGTGGCGGATGCCGCCTTGAGTACGTCCAGCAGTGAAGCGGTGACCGGCAGGCAGCTGCATGCCACCAACACCAGCGTGGCTGCTGTGAAGGCGACCGCGGACGGTGCGCAGGCGCGCGTGGCGGTGTTGGATGGCCTGGTGGGGCAGGTATCGGCAGGCGGCAACGTGCGCCTGGGTGCAGACAACACCGGCACCGTCGTCGACGTGGCCAACAAGACCGGCGCCAAACGCAAGCTGCGGAATCTGGCCAATGGCGTGCTCAGTACGTCCAGCACGGATGCAGTGACCGGGCAGCAGCTCAATGCCACCAATAGCGAAGTGACCAGCGTGCGCACGGCGGCAACCGCGGCGAAGACGGCGGCCGACGCCGCCCGTGGCGTGGCTGATGGCGCTGTGCAGAAGGCTGATGCCTTGGGCGGACTGGTGGGCCAGGTGTCTGCCAGTGGCAATGTCCGCCTGGGGGCAGAGAACACCGGCACCATCGTGGATGTCGCCAACAAGACCGGAGCCAAGCGACGCGTCTACAACATCGCCAACGGCACGCTGAGTGCAGGCAGCACCGATGCGGTGACCGGGCAGCAGCTGTTTGCGACCAATGCCACGGTGGAGACACAGCGACAGGCTTTGGCTGGGCACGCGCAGCAGCTGACGGATCAGGACGGGCGTATCACCGACAACCGGGTCGAGCTGGATGCGCTGCGTGCGGACTTCGATAACTTCGATCCGGATCTGGATGGCGTGGTCAAGTTCAGTGCTGATCGTCACCTGGTGGACATGGAAGGTGCGCGCGTATCGGGGGTGGCAGCGGGGGATATCAGTTCTGCGACCAGTACGGATGCGGTGAATGGTGGGCAGTTGTTTGTGACCAATGAGCGCGTCAATGCAATCGAGAGCGCCGGGAAGTTCCTGAGTATTGGAAGTGACAGCTTTAGCGAGGCCGCAAGGTCCGGCATTCTCGGGGTTGCCATTGGTGATTCTGCTCAAGCCAGTATCGATCAGGAGGGAGGGACCGCGATTGGTGCATTTGCTGTGGCGGGTGGGAAGAACTCTGTTGCTCTTGGAAGAGGCGCGTTTGTGGAGAGGGACGCGGAGAGTTCTTTTGCTCTTGGTGTCGGTTCGCGTGCATCGGGAGTCGAGACGACGGCACTTGGCGCGGACAGCAAGGCCGAAGCGAGCGCAGTCAGGGCTGTTGCTGTGGGCGCCGGGTCAATCGCAACAGATCCGGATACTGTTTCCTTCGGCAGAGACAGGTACCAACGCCGTTTGGTGAACGTAAGCCGGGGTATTGGGAAAGACGATGCGTCGACAATCGCGCAGCTCAACGAGACTCTTGGTGGACTCGGTGGTAGTGCAGGGGTGGATGCTCTTGGAAACGTCGTTGGACCCACCTATAGCGTGCAAGGTGGCAAGCAGAACAACGTCGGAGACGCCTTGGCTGCACTCGATGGGGCGGTGGTCAGGTCAGACAGCCGCGTAGATGGCCTCGAAGGTCAGCTGCGTGCGACGTTCCAACAGTCGCCCTCGACCCGGGCGGATGGCGTTGGTCAGCTGAACTTGGCAGGTGCGCAGGGCATGGTTCTGTCTAATCTTGCCGATGGGCGTATTGCTGCAGGTAGCCGTGATGCGGTGACTGGTAGCCAGTTGTTTGAGGCGAAGCAAGATATCGCGCGCAACCGTATCCATCTGGAGGAACTGAAGTCGCGTGGTTTCATGGAGGCGTCAGATCCTGCTGGCGTGGTCGACTTTGGGGGCTCTCGTCTAACTGGAGCCGCCAAGGGACGCATTGATGGCGACAGCAGCGATCTTGTCAATGGAGGTCAGCTGCATGAGACGAATCTTCGTCTCTCGAAAGTTGAAGCTGATTCGGCCTGGCTTGCGGTGGGCGCTGACGACCAATCACGCGGGGCAGTTGCTGGAGCGCTAGGTGTGGCTCTTGGTGGTGATGCAGTTGCTGGTGGAACCGGAGCGACAGCTCTAGGGAGCTACGCCACGGCGGAGGCGACCAACTCCATTGCGCTGGGCCGGGGGGCTTGGGTTTCAGAGAGTGGCTTCTATGGATTCGCCGTGGGGAGTGGATCTCGTGTCAACGCGAGATTCGGTGTTGCTATTGGTGCAGCCAGCCAAGTCCTCGGCGGCGCTGACGGCAGTGTTGCATTGGGGGCTGAGTCTGTCGCGGATCAGGTGGGCACAGTTTCTGTTGGCAATGACTACCTGAAACGCCGAATTGTGAACGTAGCCAACGGCCGCAACACCAACGACGCAGCCACCATCGGCCAGCTCCGCGGCGCCCTGTCCACGCTCGGCGGCAACATCGACGCCGAGGGCAATGTCACCACCCCCGGCTTCAACATCCAGGGCCAGCACCAGAACACCGTCAACGACGCTCTCACCACGCTGGACTCCGCCGTAGTCACCACCGGCTCCCGCATGGACCGCGTCGAAACCCAGCTCCGCTCGGTCTTCCAGGAAACGCCCTCCACCCGTAGCGACGGCACCGCCCAGCTCACCTTGGCGGGCACCAACGGCATGGTCATTTCCAACGTGGCCAACGGCCTGATCGCCGCCGGCAGCCGCGAGGCCGTCAATGGTGGCCAGCTGCACGCCGTGCAGCAGCAGCTCAACGGCCGCATGGACGGTCTGGAGCAGCGCGTGGATGGCCAGCCGCATTCGCGTGCGTTGTCTACGGCTTCGGCCGCGCCCACCGAGCAGGTCACGCCAACGCCGGAAGCCAGCGATTCGCCGCAGGTGGCCTCGGCAGGCGAGGGCACGTCGCCCACGCCGCAGCCGAAGTCGAAGAAGGACGACACGTCGTCGCCCACGCCGCAGGTCGATACCGCCGAACTGGAGAAGATGCTGGCCCGCGCCAACGAGTACACCGATGGCGCCATCAGCAACTTCGAGCGTCGCCTGGACAAGATGGACAAGCGCTTCAACCGCATGGCCGCGATGAGCAGTGCGCAGACGGCCATGGCCATGAACACCGCCGGCCTGGCCACCTACAACCGCCTCGGCGCGGGCGTGGGCTACGCCGAGGGTGAGTCCGCCATGGCGGTGGGCTACCAGCGCGTGCTCAACGAAAAGGGCTCAGCCACCTTCAGCCTCAATGGTGCGTTCACCAACAGCGGTGAACGCAGCATGGGCGTGGGTGTGGGCATCGGCTGGTAAGCGATGGAGCCCCGGCGTGACGCGCGTAATCCACCCCGTCGCGCCGGGGTCCTGGCCAAGGAGATGGCAATGTACAGATGGGTAAGCGGCTTCATCAGCTATCGCACGTTCTATATCTGGCGCGCGCGCTATCGCTACTACACACGGAACCTGGATCTGTGGACGCTGATGAGCGGGCTATGCATTGCCGGTCTACTGCTGGTCCTGTGGTACATGTGGCAGATGCTGGGCGTGCCGCCGCCGCGCATACATCCGGATACAGCGGCGCTGCGCATCGAGGGCGTCACCCACGAGGCGATCCATCGCATCGTGCTGGTGCGCCACGCTGGCAGCACGCGGGGGGCCGAGTTCACCACGCCGGAGGACGTGCGGGCGAGTACACTGCGCACGATGCGGGTGCGGCAGGTGATGGACAGCGAAGTGGTGTGGCGTCTGAAGGCCGACATGCTGGCGGACATCGCTGACTACATCAACGTCACAGGCGGGTGCTTCCCCTACGACTGCCGGCAGATTCGGGATCGGTTGGATCCCGTGCGCAAGGCCGCTGTGGAGAATGCGCAGATCAACGCCTCACTGGCGACGATCCTGGACGTGCCGCTGGACCAGATGCCGCTCTTGAAGGGCGGCGAGCGTGAGCGGGTGAAGAGTGGGTGGTCGGATACGTTCAACGACGTCTACTTTCAGGCCGGCTTGCTGCGGGACCTGCAGGCCATGCATGCGCAGATGATGCGGGAGTATCCGCAGCGGGCCCCCGCGCCCTGGTTGCCGCGGTTGCTCAGCGACCCGCTGCGCGATACCCGTTTCGTCTGGTAGCGGGAGCATGATGGGCGCCATCTGCCAGAGCAGGTAGCGCAGCTTTTGTAGAGTCGAGCCGCGCTCGACTGCTCTTCGGCCAGCAATCGATTGCCTGAAGCACGGTGCGGACCAACGGTCCGCACCCACCACTGGCAGGTACCGCTGCGCTCGCCGGCCATGGGCCGGCGCCACCGTCATCCGCCGATGTACGCGGTGATCTCGGCCTCGGCCAGCACCTGCCGCAACTGCGCGACAGACGCGCGCCGCATCGGCTTCTCATCCACCGGCGACAGCGGTGCTTGGCGCAGGGCGTCGTACGGCAGCACGGCCAGGTCGAAGGTCAGTTCCTCGGCACTGAACACCCACACCGGTACATCCAGGCAGCGTTCGCGGTCCATGCGCAGGCGGCGCGTCCGTGATTCGGCGGGGATGCCGTGCTCGTCCAGGAAGCGGTGCACGGCTTCCGGGTCGTCGCTGTGCAGGTGCAGCTGCACGGGGCTGTTGGCGTCGGCGGTGCCGTCCAGCACTGGGCCAGCCAGACGTGGGGAGAAGCCGTGCAGGAACTCCAGCGCACGCATCGCGGCCTCGCGGCGGCGTTGCAGTTCGTTGCCGTGCTGGGGCCCGGAGAACAGCCGCTGGTACTCGCGCAGGGCGTCTTCGATCTCGGTATTGCGGGGCAGGGAGGCATCGTCGTGGATGCCGAGCCGGCTGGCGGCCTTCAACTTGGCCTGGTGGTAGTCGCGGATGCCGCCTTCGGCCATCAGGCGGGCGGCTTCGTGGGCGAGGCGGTGGCGCCGCTCGCGGGTCTGGCTGGCAGCATGCTGACGGGCGCGGTGCATGCGATGACTCCCTGTTGCGACCTGGCTACAGAGTAGCGCAGGGATGTGACATCTGCGTGGGTATGGCGCAGAGATGCCAACCAACGGTTGGCAGCTACCACGGCAAACGGGTGCCGTTGATCCTGTAGAGCCGAGCCCATGCTCGGCTGCTCTACCGCGGGCCCCCGGAGCCGAGCATGGGCTCGGCTCTACAAAGGGCAGTGCCAACCAAGGTTGGCACCCACCTGTCCCTTCCTCAGAAGATATCGAACGCGGCGGCGTCGGCCTGCGGCGTATTGAGGTTCAGGTCGTAGTCGGTCAGGCGGTCCATGTCTTCCACCTTCACCCACTCGGTCGCGCCGTTGAGGGTGGCCTGGACCATGCCGCTGGGCGGATCGTTCTGCGCGATCGGGGTGTCCTTCAGCGCGGTGCGCATGTAGTCGATCCAGATCGGCAGGGCGGCCTTGCCACCGTATTCGCGGTAGCCCAGCGAGCGGAAGTCGTCGCGGCCCACCCACACGGTGGTCACGTACGGGCCGCCGAAGCCCGAGAACCAGGCATCGCGGTGGTCGTTGGTGGAGCCGGTCTTGCCACCCACGTCCTCGCGGCCGAGCACCTTGGCCTGTACGCCGGTACCGCGCTGGACCACGTCGCGCATCATCGACACCAGCTGGTAGGCGGTGCGGGCGTCGATCGCGCGTGGGGCGGTGCGGGCATCGGGGTTGACCGGCGCGGCCGGGGTTTCGGTCTTGGCTTCGGCCTTGGCCGCAGCGGCCGGGTCTACCTTCGGCGCCGGGGCGCCGAAGTTGAAGCCGTCCACCACCTGGTTCACCGGCTGGTCGCTGCTGCCGGCGCACTCGCGGCAGGCCAGCGCCGGGTTTTCCTTGAATACCAGGTTGCCGTCGCGGTCGTTCACCTGGTCGATCAGCCAGGTGTCCACGCGCGAGCCGCCGTTGGCGAACACGGCGTAGCCACGGGCCACCGACAGCGGGGTGAGCGAAGCAGTACCCAGCGACATCGACAGGTTCGGCGGCAGCTCGGATTCGGCGAAGCCGAACTCGCTGATGTACTTGCGCGCGTAGTCCACGCCCATGCCATCGAGCAGGCGCACCGAGACCAGGTTGCGCGACTGCACCAGCGCTTCACGCAGGCGCATCGGGCCGCGGAAGCCGCCGCCGTCGTTCTGCGGCGCCCAGGTCTTGCCGCGGCGGTCGCGGAACACGACCGGGGCGTCGAGCACGATCGAGGCCGGGTTGTAGCCCTTGTCGAAGGCGGCCGCGTAGACGAACGGCTTGAAGCTCGAACCCGGCTGGCGACGGGCCTGGGTGGCGCGGTTGAACTTGTTGCCGGAGAAGCTGAAGCCACCGACCAGCGCCTTCAGCGCGCCGCTGTGGGCATCCAGCGAGACCAGCGCGGACTGGCCGCGCGGGATCTGGTCCAGCAGCCACTCACCTTCCTTGGCACCGGCCCGCACGCGCACGATGTCACCGCGCTGCACCAGCTTGCCCGGGGTCTTGTTGGTCCACTTGGCGGCACCGGCCGGCAGCACGATCTCGGTCCGGTTGGCCAGCACCACCGTGGCGCTGCCATCGGCACCGGTGCTGGCGACGATGGCCGGCAGCAGGCCGGCCTGGCCGTACAGGCCACGCAGGTGTTCGGCCAGGGCGGCGGCGTCTTCACCGGCACCCACCTGCACCTGCTTCTCCACGCCGTGCCAGCCGTGGCGGTGGTCGTAGAGCAGCAGGCCATCACGGACGGCCAGGTTGGCGGCGGTCTGCAGGGTGGAGTCGATGGTGGTGGTGACGTGGTAACCCTTGTTGACCACATCGCCGCCGAAGCGGGCGATCATCTCCTGGCGCACCAGCTCGGCCACGTAGGGCGCGTCGACCTGCACCGGCGGCTCATGCGCGGTGGCGTGCATCGGCACGGCCTTGGCCGCGTCGGCTTCGGCCTGGCTGACGAACTTCAGGTCGGCCATGCGCTGCAGCACATAGTTGTCACGACGCTGGCGGGCGCGCTCCGGGTTGGAGATCGGGTTGCCCGAGGACGGGAACTTGGGGATGCCGGCCAGCGAGGCCATCTCGTCCAGGTCCAGCTCGTTGAGCTTCTTGCCGTAGTAGAACTCGGCGGCGGCGGCCACGCCGTAGGCGCGGTTGCCGAAGAAACTCTTGTTCAGGTACAGCTCGAAGATCTCGTCCTTGCTCAGTTCGGACTCGATCTTCCGCGCCAGCAGGATCTCGGCCAGCTTGCGGGTATAGCTGTACTCGGAGCTGAGGAAGAACTGGCGGGCCACCTGCTGGGTGATGGTGGAACCACCGGGCACGCGCTTGTCGTTGGTGGTGGCCAGCAGCCAGACCGCGCGGCCGATGCCCTTGTAGTCCACACCGCCATGCTCATAGAAGCGGGCGTCCTCGGTGGCCAGGAAGGCCTGCTTCAGCTTCTCCGGCACGTCCTTCATGGTGATCGGGGTACGCCGGGTCTCGCCGAACACCGCCATCAGCTTGCCGTCGGCGGCATAGACGTACATCGGCTCTTGCATTTCCACGTCGCGCAGGGTCTGCACGTCGGGAAGCTTGGAGGACACGGCGTAGTACAGACCGCCCACGGCGGCCGCGCCGATCAGCGCCAGGACCAGGACAATCAGGAAGATCCAGCGCAGCCAGCGGCGGAGTCGAGTCATCGGGTTCAGATTCCGATTGCGAATTTCGTGGTCGCAGAGTATAGATTACGCAAGGTGGCGGCTGGGGTCGGCACCGGGGAGCGCAAGGGGAACAGTCAGGGGCTGCATCGTGAATCCGTGAGGAACTTCACAGCAGGGCCGTTGCCATTTGCTAAGAATACGTTATTAATGCTCGGGCGCAGGTCTTGCGTCCAAGTGCCCGTCGGCAGGGGAGAAACCGTGGGGCTCATCCCAAAAAGTCAGTCGCCGCTTGTAGGCGTCGACATCAGTTCGACTGCGGTAAAGCTTTTGCAGCTGTCCCGCAGTGGCAACCGTTTTCGCGTGGAACATTACGCTGTGGAACCTCTTCCGCCGAATGCGGTGGTGGAAAAGAACATCGTGGAAGTGGAGGCCGTAGGTGAGGCCATCCGCCGCGCGATGAACCGCTCGGGGAGCAAGGCCAAGCTGGCCGCTGCCGCCGTTGCCGGTTCGGCGGTGATCACCAAGGTGATCCCGATGCCGGCCGAGCTCGACGAGAACGACATGGAAGCCCAGATCGAGCTGGAAGCGGTCAACTACATTCCGTACCCGATCGAGGAAGTGAACCTGGACTTCGAGGTGATCGGGGCGATCCCGAACAACCCGGAGATGGTCCAGGTGCTGCTGGCCGCGTCGCGTTCGGAGAACGTGGAACTGCGCCAGTCGGCCCTGGAACTGGGTGGCCTGCAGGCCAAGGTGATGGACGTGGAGGCCTTCGCGGTCGAGAACGCCTACGCCCTGGTCGCCAGCGAGCTGCCGGTGTCCATCGAGGGCGTGGTCGCGCTGGTCGATATCGGCGCCACCATGACCACCCTCAACGTCCTGCGCGGCGGCCGCAGCCTGTACAGCCGCGAACAGGTGTTCGGTGGCAAGCAGCTGACCGACGAGATCATGCGCCGTTACGGCCTGAGCTACGAGGAAGCCGGCCTGGCCAAGCGCCAGGGTGGGCTGCCGGAAAGCTACGAGATGGAAGTGCTGGAACCGTTCAAGGAAGCCACGGTCCAGCAGATCAGCCGCCTGCTGCAGTTCTTCTATGCAGGCAGTGAGTTCAACCGCGTTGACCACATCGTGCTGGCCGGCGGCTGCGCTGTGCTGGGCGGGCTGCCGGAGATGGTCGAGGAACAGCTGGGCGTGCCGACCGTGGTCGCCAACCCGCTGGCGCAGATGACCCTGGGGCCGAAGGTGAACGCACATGCGCTGGCCCAGGATGCCCCCGCGCTGATGATCGCCACCGGTCTGGCGCTGAGGAGCTTCGACTGATGGCACGCATCAATCTATTGCCCTGGCGCGCCGAGCGGCGCAAGCAACGCCAGCGCGAGTTCTACGCAATGCTGGGCATGGCCGCGATCGGTGGCCTGCTGCTGTCGCTGGTGATCTGGTTCTATTACGACCGCCAGGTGAGCGGCCAGATGGACCGCAACGCCTATCTGGAAGCCGAGATCGAAAAGGTCAAGGAACAGAACAAGGAGATCGACCGCCTCGACGCGCAGAAGGAACGCCTGCTGGCCCGCAAGAAGGTCATTGAAGAACTGCAGGCCAAGCGCTCGCAGATGGTGCACCTGTTCGATGCGCTGGTGCGCACGATTCCCGACGGCCTGGTGCTGACCGCGCTGAAGCAGGAAGGCGACGTGCTGACCCTGGAAGGGCGCACCCAGTCCAACGCCCGTGTTTCGGCGTACATGCGCAACCTGGAGACCTCCGGCTGGATGACCAACCCGGAACTGTCGATCATCGAAGCGCGTGACCCCGATAAGGACAAGGACGGCAAGACCGGCCCGGTTGCGGACATCAAGGCGCTGCCCTACGTGTTCGTGGTCAAGGTGAAGCTGCCGGCGCAGAGTGAGGAAGTGGCCGCTACGCCAGGCCTCAACGCCGATGGTTCGGTGGCAACGCCGGCGCCGCCTGCCGTGGCACCGCTTGCCGCCGGCCCGGATGCAGCGGCCCCCGCCGCGCCGGCCGCAGGCCAGCCCGCTGCTGCTCCGGCTGCACCCGCCCCCGCCGCCGCTCCGGTCAACGCACCTGCTGCCACCCCGGCCGCGCCGAACCAGCCGGCAGCCCCGGCTGCCAAGCCTGCGCCGAAGCCCGAGGGCAGCCGCCTGGCGCAGCCGCCGCAGGCCTTCAACGCCCCGCTGCAGGGGGATCGCGCATGAGCCAGAAAATCGATCTGAAGAACCTGGATTTCAACGACATCGGCAACTGGCCGCAGAAGGCCAAGATCGTCTTCTGCTCGCTGTTGGCGCTGGTGATCATGTTCGTTGCGTGGATGCTGCTGATCAGTGGCAAGCGCGAGGAACTGGCCGGCCTGGAATCGAAGGAAGTCGACCTGCGTGCCGAGTTCACCAAGCAGCAGGAACGCGCGGTGAACCTGGCGCCGCTGAAGCAGCAGCTGGCACAGATGGAACAGGTGCTGCAGCAGATGCTGCGGCAGCTGCCCAGCAAGACCGAAATGCCGGACCTGATCATCGACATTTCGCAGACCGCGTTGTCCAGCGGCCTGACCAACGAGCTGTTCGAGCCGGAGCAGGAGCAGGTCAAGGAGTTCTACGCCGAAAAGCCGATCAAGCTGCGCATGGTGGGCAGTTACCACCAGTTCGGTGCCTTCGTCAGTGGCGTGGCGTCGCTGCCGCGCGTGGTCATCCTGACCATGCACGACATCAACCTCAAGCCCAAGGACAAGACCAGCGGCAATGCCCGCAGCGGTGCGCTGGAGCTGTCCGGAACGGTCAAGACCTATCGCTATCTGGATGAGACGGAAGTGCAGGCGCAGCAGGCTGTCGCCGATGCCGAAGCGAAAAAGAAGAACGGCAAGGGGGGCAAGAAGTGATGCGCACGTACATCGCACGCAGTGCAGTGGCGTTGGCGGTCCTGTTGCTGGCCGCCTGTGGCCGCGGCGTGACCAGCACGCCGGGTGATGCGCCGAATCTTGAAAAGTGGGTGGAAGGCGAGCGTGCACGACCGGCGCAGCCGCTGGAGCCGCTGCCGGTGATGCAGCAGTTCGAAACCTTCGAATACTCCGCACAGGGCCTGCGCGATCCGTTCACCGATGCCTGGACCAATCCGCAGCAGGGGAATGGCGGATTGCGTCCGGATCCGAACCGGCGCAAGGAGCCGTTGGAAGGCTTCCCGCTGGATGCACTGGACATGGTCGGTACCATCGGCACCGGCGCCGCTACCGTGGCGCTGGTGATGGGGCCGGACAAGGTGACCTACCGGGTACGCCCGGGTGGGTACCTTGGGCAGAGCGACGGGCGGGTCACGGCGGTCTTCGAGGACCACGTGGAGCTGATCGAACTGGTGCCGGATGGCGCGGGCGGCTGGCTGGAACGGCCGGCAACGCTCTCGCTTGAAGATCAATGATCGTTTACTGGGGATAGCACGATGACCTTTCACCAAGCCAAGGGGCTGCGTCCCATCCGGCGCTCTACCTTGAACCGTGTCAGCGCGTTGGGAGTCGCGCTGATGCTGGCCTGCGCTCCGGCGCTGGCCGCCGCACCGGCCGAGAAGCCGGTGGGCGCCACCGTGGCACCGGCGGCAGCGCCGGCGGGCCTGTCGGTGGCCAAGATCGATTTCAAGCGCGGCGATGATGGCGCCGGGCGCCTGATCGTCCAGTTCGACGGCCAGGGCGCGGTCCCGGACCTGCGGACGCAGGGCAACAGCGTGGTGGTCGATGTCGGTAACGCCCGGCTGCCGGCCAACCTGCAGAAGCCGATGAACGTCACCGACTTCGCCACGCCGGTGCAGCGCATCGACGCCAAGCCGTCCGGTGCCGGTACCCAGCTGGTGCTCAGTACCGGTGGCGCGGTGGAGTCGCTGGCCTACCAGAGCGGCAACGAGTACGTGGTGGAGATCAGCCCGCGGCAGGCGCCCGCCGCGGTGGGCGCGGTCACCGCCGGCAGCGTCACCCAGGCCGCCAAGGCGGTGGGGCAGCGTGGCTTCACCGGCAAGCCGGTGACCTTCAACTTCCAGGACGTGCCGGTGCGCACCGTGCTGCAGTTGATCGCCGAAGAATCCAACCTCAACGTGGTGGCGTCCGATTCGGTACAGGGCAATGTGACCCTGCGCCTGGTCAACGTGCCGTGGGACCAGGCGCTGGACATCGTGCTGCGCGCCAAGGGCCTGGACAAGCGTCGCGATGGCAGCGTGATCTGGGTCGCTCCGCAGGCTGAGCTGGCCAAGTTCGAGCAGGAGAAGGAAGACGCGCGCATCGCCATCGAGAACCGCGAAGACCTGGTCACCGATTACGTCCAGATCAACTACCACAGTGCCACGCAGATCTTCAAAGCGCTGACCGAGGCCAAGGGCATCGGCGGCGGCAGTGGCGGCGGCAATGGCGGTGGTGGCGGTTCGTCGCAGGAAGACAGTGGTTTCCTGTCCTCGCGCGGCCGTATCGTGGCCGACGAGCGCACCAACACGCTGATGATCAGCGACATCCCGAAGAAGATCGCGCGCATGCGTGAGCTGATCGGTGTGATCGACCGTCCGGTTGACCAGGTGCTGATCGAAAGCCGCATTGTCATCGCTACCGATACCTTCGCCCGCGAGCTGGGTGCGAAGTTCGGCATCAGCGGCAGCCGCGACAACGTGTACTTCAGCGGCAGCCTGGATGCCAATGCCGAAACCCGGAAGTCGCAGGTCGATACGGCGCAGGCCAACGCCAAGGCGATTCGCGAGTGGCAGGCCGGCGGCAGCGTCGGCCCGGCGCCTATTCCCAGCGGCCCGACCATCAAGCGCGGCCTGAACTGGAACCTGCCGGTGGCCGCAGCCAACAACCCCGGCTCGCTGGCGCTGTCGATCCTCAACGCAGGCTACCTGCTGGACGTGGAGCTGTCGGCCATGCAGGAAGAGTCGCGAGGTGAGGTGATCTCCAACCCGCGCGTGGTTACCACCAACCAGCGCGAGGCCATGATCAAGCAAGGCAAGGAGATCGGCTACGTCACCATCAGCGGCACCGGTGCTGCCGGTGGCGCCGGCTCCACCCCGAACGTGCAGTTCAAGGAAGTGGTGCTGGAACTGCGGGTGACCCCGACCATCACCAACGACAACCGCGTGTTCCTCAACATGCAGGTGAAGAAGGATGAAGTCGACCGCCTGATCGAACTGCAGGGCTACGGCACGGTGCCGTCGATCAACCGCCGCGAGGTCAACACCGCGGTGCTGGTCGAGGATGGGCAGACCGTGGTCATCGGTGGCGTGTACGAGTTCACCGACCGCAGCAGCATCAGCAAGGTGCCGTTCCTGGGCGACGTGCCGTTCCTGGGCAACCTGTTCAAGAAGCGCGGCCGCAACAAGGACAAGGCCGAGCTGCTGGTGTTCGTGACGCCGAAGGTGTTGCGCGTGGCCAAGCAGAACTGAGCCCGCGCCACCCGCGAAACGAAGAAGGGCCGCCATGCGCGGCCCTTCTTCGTTTCCACCCGTAGATCCACGCCGCCCGTGTCCAGTAGATCCACGCCATGCGTGGATGGGCCGTTCAGCCGTTCTTGATGCCAACCGCAGGGCACCCTGCGATGATGTCGGGAACCCGTGCCGTCCCGCGCCGGTCAAAGGCCCCCATGAACCTGCCACCGCCGATGCCCGAAACCGTCTCGCCGCCGCCCGCGCCGGCCACCTCCCGCCTGCATGGCGCCTTCACCCAGCTGCGCGATGCCCTGTCGGCCGAGATCGTCGGCCAGGCGGCACTGGTCGAACGCCTGCTGATCGCGCTGCTGGCCGATGGCCACCTGCTGGTGGAAGGCGCTCCGGGCCTGGCCAAGACCACGGCGATCCGCGCGCTGGCCTCGCGCCTGGAAGCTGACTTCGCCCGCGTGCAGTTCACCCCGGACCTGCTGCCGGCCGACCTGACCGGCACCGAGATCTGGCGTCCGCAGGAAGGTCGCTTCGAATTCGTACCCGGACCGATCTTCCACCCGATCCTGCTGGCCGATGAAATCAACCGCGCGCCAGCCAAGGTGCAGTCCGCACTGCTGGAAGCGATGGGCGAGCGCCAGGTTACCGTTGGCCGCCACACCTACGCGCTGCCGCCGCTGTTCCTGGTGATGGCCACGCAGAACCCGATCGAACAGGAAGGCACCTTCCCGCTGCCGGAAGCACAGCTGGACCGCTTCCTGATGCATGTGCGCATCGGCTACCCGGACCAGGCTGCCGAATCGGAGATCCTGCGCCTGGCCCGCGAGCGCGCCCGTGGCGCATTGGGCGAAGCCGCACCGGCGCCGGAAAAGCTGCCGATGCAGGATGTGTTCGATGCCCGCCGCGAAGTGCTGGACCTGCACATGGCGCCGGCGCTGGAACGCTACCTGATCGAGCTGGTGCTGGCTTCGCGTGATCCGGCGCGCTATGACGCTGGCCTGGGCCGCCGCATTGCCTGGGGCGCCAGCCCGCGCGGTTCCATCGCACTGGAACGCTGCGCGCGTGCGCGCGCCTGGCTGGCCGGCCGCGATTTCGTCACCCCTGATGATGTGCGTGCGGTCGCTGCCGACGTGCTGCGCCATCGCGTGCTGCCCAGCTACGAAGCCACTGCCGAAGGCTGGGATGGCGAACGCCTTGTGCAGGAGCTGCTGGCCCGGGTGCCGGCACCCTGAGCCTGCGCATGACCGATCCATCCCTGCACCACGCCTCCTCCGTCAGCGACGGTGACGGGCTGCGCCCGCAGCTGTCCGAACTGGTGGCCCTGCGCCGCCTTGCACAGCGTCCGCCGCCGCCACGCCGTGGCCGTGCCGGCAACGCCGGGCAGGCGCCGTCACCGCTGCGCGGGCGTGGCATGGAATATGCCGAGTCACGCGAGTACGTGGCCGGTGATGATGCGCGGCATATCGACTGGCGGGTGACCGCACGGACCGGTCGTGCCCACACCAAGCTGTTCCAGGCCGAACGCGAGCGGGTCAGCCTGATCGTGGCCGATACCTCGCCGGCCCTGTACTTCGGCACCCGCGTGCGCTTCAAATCGGTGCAGGCCGCACGTGCAGGCGCCGTCGCCGCGTGGTCGGCGCAACGTCGTGGCGATCGCATCGGCGCCCTGCGTGGCAGCGACCGTGAACCACCGATCGCACCGGCAGGTGGGCCGCGCGGCGTGCTGCGCGTGCTGGATGCGCTCACCCGGTGGTATGCGCAGCCCCCGGCCGATGACCTTGGCCTGGAGCGCGCGCTGGACCATGCCGGTCGCGTCCTGCGCCCGGGTGCACGCGTGCTGGTGCTGGCCGACCCGCAGCAGGCCATCCGTATTCCGCCTGCGCGCTGGAGTGCGCTGGCCCAGCACCATGACCTCAGCCTGGTGCTGCTGGTCGATCCATTGGAACTGCAGCCTCCATCGGCCGCGCTGCAGTTCCAGACCCTGCAGCAGCGCATCGGCCTGGACCTGCGGCGCAGCGAGGTGCAGGCGCATTGGCAGGCACACTTCGTCGAACCGCTGCAGGAACTGCGGCGTCAGCTCGGCGCACGCCGTGTCGATGTGCAGGTGCTGACCACCGATGCGCCCAGCGATGCCTGGTTGGCACCATCGCCCACCGAGGTGCCGGCATGAGTGCCAACCTGCCGCTGCGCGACGTCCAAGTGCCACCGCCTCCGTCGTGGTGGCCACCGGCACCGGGCTATCTGATGATCGGCGGTGGGGTGCTGCTGTTGCTGGCGGCGATGGCCTTCGTGTGGTGGCAGCGCCGCCGACGCTGCCAACGCTGGTTGCAGCTGTTCGATCAGGAGCTGGCAACCACCGCCGATGCGGCTGCCGAACTGGCGGCGATCGCAGGGCTGCTGCGTCGCGCCGCGCGCCAGGCACAGCCCGGCAGTGAATCCCTGCGCGATGACGCCTGGTGGCAGCGCGTGGATCCGGAAGGCACGCTGCCCGCGGCGCGTCGCAGCCTGCTGGCCGAAGGTGCCTATCGCCCACGCGTGGACGCCAACGATGTGGCGGCGCTGCGCAGCTGGGCGCGCGAGCGCTATCTGGCCATGCTGCTGGAGCGGCGCCGATGAGCCTGCTGGCAAGTTACTGGCCATGGCCGGACCTGCAGCTGGCATGGCCGCTGGCCCTGCTGGCGCTGCCGTTGCCGTTGCTGATGCACTGGTGGAAGCGTCGTGCCGATCCCGGCGCAGCACTGCGTGTGCCCTATGCGGCGACGGAACTGGAAGCGCTGGCCGGTGGCGGCCGCGTCGATGTGTCGTGGCTGCGTACGCTGCTGTTGTGGCTGGGCTGGTGCGCGCTGTGCGTCGCACTGGCTCGCCCGCAACAGCTGGGCGAAGCAATCACGCCACCGCAGGAGGGCCGGCAGATGATGCTGGCGATGGACGTGTCCGGCAGCATGGGCGAGGGCGACATGGTGCTGGGTGGACAGGCGGTGGATCGCCTGACCGCGGCCAAGGCCGTGCTCGCCGATTTCCTTGATCGTCGTGCCGGTGATCGCATCGGCCTACTGATCTTCGGCGACCGCGCCTACACGCTTACGCCACTTACTGCCGATCTGGCCAGCGTGCGCGACCAGCTGCGCGACAGCGTGGTTGGCCTGGCGGGTCGCGAGACGGCCATCGGTGATGCCATCGGCCTGGCGGTGAAGCGCCTGCGCAGCCAACCCGAAGGCCAGCGCGTATTGATCCTGCTGACCGACGGCGTCAGCAACGCCGGCGTGCTGGAACCGCTGCGTGCGGCGGAAGTGGCCCGCGCCGAAGGTGTACGCATCCACACCGTCGCGTTTGGTGGCGATGGCAGCATGCGCCTGTTCGGCATTCCCATCTCCGCCGATCAGGACCCGGTCGACGAGGCCACGTTGAAGAAGATTGCCAGCATGACCGGTGGCCAGTTCTTCCGCGCGCGTGACACCGCGCAGCTGGCCGGGATCTACGCTGAACTGGACCGGCTGGAGCCGATCGCCGCGAAGGGGCCGAGCCTGCGCCCGCGCGAGGAGCGCTATGCCTGGCCGTTGGGCCTGGCGTTGTTGCTGGGTGCGTTGGCATGGGTGTGGCCGGAGCGCCGCCGATGATCGCGTTGGCATCCCATCTTCCCGACTGGAATGCGCTGCACTTCCTGCGCCCGGAATGGCTGTGGGCCTTGCTGGCATTGCCGGTCATCCTTGCACTGGCGCTGTACCGGCAGCGGCGCAGCGATGTATGGCGAACAGCGGTGGATGCCCACCTGTTGCCGCATCTGCTGGCTGCGGGCACGCGCCGCCGTGCACGCCTGCCCTGGGCCGTGCTGCTGGGCTGGACGCTGGCCTCGCTGGCCATGGCCGGGCCGAGCTGGCGCCAGCAGGCACAGCCGATGTTCCAGGCCAGCGCACCGCTGCTGGTCGTGCTGGATCTGTCCAGCCGGATCAATGCCACCGACCTGCCGCCGTCGCGCCTGCTGCAGGCCCGGGCGAAAGTGGGTGAGCTGCTGCGTGCCCGCCAGGGCGGACAGGTGGGCCTGGTGGTCTACGCCGAGGATGCCTACACCGTGGCGCCGCTGACCGACGACGGCAGCAATGTGGCGCTGTATCTGGACGCGTTGTCGCCGGATGTGATGCCACGCGACGGCCAGCGTGCCGACCGCGGTATCGACTGGGCGACGCGGTTGATGCGCCAGATCGGGGCATTGCGGGGGCAGATCCTGCTGGTCAGCGATCAGGCGGATGATGAAGCGGCACTGGCGGCCGCGCAGGCGCGCAGCCTCGGCCTGCAGGTGTCGGTACTGGGCCTGGGCACATCTGCCGGTGCGGCGTACCGGGATGGCAGTGGGCAGATCCGCCAGGCCACGCTGGATGAAGGCAGCCTGCGTGCGGTGGCTACGGCCGGTGGTGGCCGCTATGCCCGCATCGCCGCCGATGACAGTGATCTGCGCGCACTGGGTGTACTGGATGCACGCGAAGGTACTGCGGCGCAGCGGCCCGGGGAGGGCAAGCAATGGCGTGATGAAGGGTTCTGGCTGCTGCCACCGGTGATGCTGCTGGCGCTGCTGGCCTTCCGCCGCCGCGCGCTGCTGGCGGCGGTGCTGGCGGTGGGCCTGCTGCCGTGGATGAGTGATGTGCAGGCGCAGGCACCCGCCGTGCCGGCTTCACCGCCGGTGAAGGGCACACTGTGGAAGCGCGCCGACCAGGTGCAGCACCAGCGTCTGGCCGAAGGTGCGCAGGCGTACCGCAATGGCGATTTCGCCAGTGCCCGCAAGCAGTTCGAGGGCATCGACAGCGATGCGGGCTGGTACAACCTGGCCAATGCACTGGCCCGCCAAGGCAACTACGACGAAGCCATTGCCGCCTACGACCGCGCGCTGGCACTGCATCCCGGCATGGCCGACGCGGTCGCCAACCGCGCCGTGGTCGATGCCGCGCGCAAGCGCAAGCAGTCCGGTGGCAAAGGCCAGGATCAGCAGAAACCACCGCAGAACGGGCAGCAGAAGCCACCGCAGAACGGCCAGGGGCAGCAGAATCCGCAGGGCCAGAAGCCGCAGCAGGGCCAGCAGGATCCTGGCCAAGGCCAGCCGCAGTCGGGCCAGCAGGGGCAGCCCAAGCCCGGTGACGGCAAAAACCCGTCGAGCCCGCAGCCCGGCGAGCGCGGCCGCGATGGACAGCCGGCGCCACCACAGGTGGAGGATGCCAAGGCACAGGCCCGGGCCGATGAGCAGCAGCGCCAGCGCATGCAGCGGGCAATGCAGCAGGCACGTGAGGGCAAGGGCGAACAGGACGGCAAGCCCGTGCCCGGCAGCGACGGCAGCACTGCGCGCCAGCGCGAGGAGCAACAGGCGGTGGAGGCGTGGATGCGACGCGTGCCGGATGATCCGGGTGCATTGCTGCGGGCCAAGTTCCAGCTGGAAAACGAACGCAGGAAGAGGGAAGGGCGATGACGCGGGCGATCAACATGCACAGGCACTGGCCCCGACAGGTACTGGCGGCGTTGCTGCTGTGGCTGCCGCTGCTGGCCTGGGCGCAGCCGCGCGCGTGGCTGGACCGCGACCGCATCGCGTTGGGTGACACGGTAATGCTCAATGTCGAGAGCGACCAGGGCGCGCCGGACTTCACGCCGTTGCGTACCGACTTCGATCTCAGCGGGCAGACCAGCAGCCGCCAGGTGGAGTGGCGCAATGGCAGCATGCAGCAGCGCACTCTGTATGGCGTGGCACTCACCCCACGGCGCAGCGGTGCACTGGTGGTGCCGGGTCTGCAGGTGGGCAGTGCACGTACCGCGCCGCTGACCCTTCAGGTGGATGCCGCTGCCGTGGCCGGCCCCGACAGCAACGCGGTGGCCTTCATCGAAACCGTTGTCGATGACGAGACGCCGTACGTGCAGCAGAGCGTGGGCGTGGTGGTGCGGCTGTATTTCGCCTCGCAGCTGGCGTCCGGCGAACTGGTGCTGGATACCCCGGCAGGCGCGTCGTTGCAGCGGGTGGGCGATGACCGCACCGATGTGCGGCAGGTCAATGGCCGTCGCTACAACGTGGTCGAGCGGCGCTTCCTGCTTGTTCCCGAGCGCAGCGGTGCACTCCGGCTGGCCGGTGCGCGCTTCAGTGGGCGCAGTGCCGGTGGCTTCTTCGACGATTTCTTTGGCGGCGGCGACGGGCGCATGAATGCCACCGGCGCCGACCGCACGTTGCAGGTACAGGCACAGCCGGCGCAGGCGCCGCAGCCATGGTTGCCGCTGCAGGGCCTGCAGCTGCGCTACACCAGTGCACCGACCAGCGCACGTACCGGTGAGGCGGCCAACGTGGTGGTCGAGGCGATTGCCGACGGTGCCACCCGCGCGCAGTTCACCGACCTGCCGGTGCCCGATGTCGGCAACGCCGCACAGGTGTTCGCCGAACCCGCACAGTACGAAGAGAGCTTCAACGGCAGCACGCCGCGCCTGAAGATCACCCGCCGCTATTCGATCGTGCCGCGCCAGCCGGGTTCGCTGGTGGTGCCGGGGCCGCGCCTGCCGTGGTGGGATGTTCGTGCGGGCAAGCCACAGGAAGCGAAGCTGCCGGACCTGACACTCGCCGTCGCAGCCGGTAATGGCGGTGGCAGTGCTTCACCTGCGCCGCTGCCGCCGATCGACACCGATGCTGCGCTGCCGGGGGGCGATGGCCAGGACAGCCGTATCGCGGCCACCGATCCGCGCGCCAGCGGCCTGGCCGAGCGTCCGTGGCCATGGATGGGCGCCGCTATCGGCCTGGCGCTGCTGTGGCTGCTGACCTTGCTGTGGGGCTGGCAGCGTGGCCGTCGCCCGCGCGTGGCGCCGCCTGAGGCGGGCAGGGGGGCTGTGCCGGCTGTGGCGACGGGACGTGCCGGCCTGGCCGAACTGCGCCGCGCGCTGGATGGTGAAGGCTTCGATCAGGTAGAAGCTCAGCTATGCGCGATGGCCGGCGTTGAACGCATCGAGCAGGTCATCGCCCGGTTGGATGACCCGGCCCAGCGCCAGGTGCTGCAGGACCTGCAACAGGCCCGCTGGGGCGGGCAGGGTGATCTGGCGCCGCTGCGCACGCGCCTGCGCGAGGTCTTCCGTGACGGACCGCACTGGTCGGCGGCGGCGATCACCGCTGACACTGGGCTGCCGCCGCTGTATCCACCGCGGCGAACCTGAACCGGCGCCGCTTGCGCGCTTTGTTAGAGTGCATTCATTTTTCGAGGAAACCCGCGCATGACAGCAGCTGCTGCCGACAAGAAGAAGTTGCCCCTGCATTGGAAGATGGGCATCGGCTTTGCGATCGGCCTGATCCTGGGACTGATCGTGCACGCCCTGGGTGGCAGCGTCGATGGTCTGCAGGCCGGTGCCAAGTGGGTAATGGACTACATCACCACCCCGGCGTCGGGCCTGTTCCTCAACCTGATCTTCATGCTGATCGTGCCGCTGATCTTCTCGGCGCTGATCATGGGCGTGTCGGAGATGGGCGACATCCGCGCCCTTGGCCGCATCGGCTGGAAGACCCTGGCCTATACCGTGCTGTTGTCCGGCATTGCCGTGGGCATCGGCCTGGTGCTGGTCAACCTGCTCAAGCCGGGCGCCGGCGTGGATCCGCAGGTGGCCGCGATGATGCTGTCGGAGAACGCAGAGCGCAGCAAGGAAATCGTTGCCGGCATCCATGGCACGCCGAAGGGCATGGACATGCTGTTGTCGATCGTGCCGAGCAACGTGCTGCAGGCCGCGTCCGACAACGGCGCGATCCTGTCGCTGATGTTCTTCGCGCTGATGTTCGGCATCGGCATGGTGTTGACCGACGACGAGAAGGTCGCCCCGCTGCGCCGTGCCATCGAAGGCGTATTCGAAATCTCGATGACCCTGATCAACCTGGTCATCCGCCTGGCGCCGTACGCGGTGGCCTGCTTCATGTTCAACCTGGCCGCGCTGTTCGGCTTCGAGCTGATCATCCGCCTGGGCGCCTACGTGGGCGTGGTGGTGCTCGCGCTGGGCCTGCACATGATCGTGACCTACGGCACCGCCGTGTGGCTGTCCGGCCGCTCGCCGCTGTCGTTCTTCCGCGATACCCAGGAAGCGACGGTGATGGCGTTCTCCACCGCCTCCAGCAACGCCACCCTGCCGACCGCGCTGCGCGTGGCCGACCAGATGGGCCTGCCGCAGCGCGTGTCGCGCTTCGTGCTGACCGTGGGCGCCACCGCCAACCAGAACGGCACCGCGCTGTTCGAGGGCGTGACGGTGATCTTCCTGGCCCAGTTCTTCGGCGTGGACCTGAGCATCGGCCAGCAGATCATGGTGATGGCGGTCTGCATCCTCGGTGGCATCGGCACGGCCGGCGTGCCCTCGGGCTCGCTGCCGGTGGTGGCGATGATCTGTGCGATGGTGGGCGTGAACCCGCTGGGCATCGGCCTGATCCTGGGCGTGAACCACTTCCTGGACATGTGCCGTACCGCGCTGAACGTGACTGGCGACCTGGCCCTGACCACGCTGGTGGCCAAGGGCGAAGGCCACGATGGCCCGGCGCTGGGCCCGCAGCAGGACTGAGTCCGGATTCCCGCCCCCGGACTCCGGGGGCGGGTAGTGCCGGCCGCTGGCCGGGTACGCGTCATCGCATGCGCGCTGCCGCTCCCACGTTTCGCGATGCGAATCGTAGGCCCCCCTTACCGGCTTCCACACCCCCGCGCCTAGGGCGCAGCCCCCGGACTCCGGGGGCGGTAGTGCCGGCCGCTGGCCGGCAACTTCATGATCTTCATTGAATTCTGCGCAGTTGGCGGCCAGCGGCCGGCACTGCCGGGCACGGTGAACCGACCCCCCGCCCGGCGACTATGGGACAATAGGCCGCCCGCACGTCCGCGGCCGCCTCCCGATTCCGACAGAACCATGACGCAGCCTACCCGTCGCCAGTTGGCCAACGCCATCCGCTTCCTTGCCGCCGATGCGGTTGAAACCGCAAAGTCCGGCCACCCCGGCATGCCCATGGGCATGGCCGACATCGCCGAAGTCCTCTGGAACGACTACCTCCGCCATAACCCGAGCAACCCGCACTGGTTCAACCGCGACCGTTTCGTGCTGTCCAACGGCCATGGTTCGATGCTGCAGTACGCGCTGCTGCACCTGAGCGGTTACGACCTGCCGATCGAGCAGCTCAAGCTGTTCCGCCAGCTGGGCAGCCACACCGCCGGCCACCCGGAGCGCCATGAGACCCCGGGCGTGGAAACCACCACCGGCCCGCTGGGCCAGGGTTTCGCCAACGCCGTGGGCTTCGCCCTGGCCGAGAAGCTGCTGGCACAGCGCTTCAACCGCCCGGAGCTGGAAGTGGTCGACCACCGCACCTGGGTGTTCATGGGCGATGGCTGCCTGATGGAAGGCGTATCGCATGAAGCGGCGTCGCTGGCCGGTACCTGGGGCCTGCACAAGCTGGTCTGCTTCTGGGACAACAACCACATCTCCATCGACGGCAACGTCGAGGGCTGGTTCACCGACAACACCCCGGAGCGTTTCGAAGCCTATGGCTGGAACGTGGTCCGTGACGTCGATGGCCACGACCCGGAAAGCATCAAGGCCGGCATCGAGGCCGCGCTGTCGCAGAGCGACAAGCCGACCCTGATCTGCTGCCGCACCACCATTGGTTTTGGTTCGCCGAACAAGGCGGGCAAGGAATCCAGCCACGGCGCACCGCTGGGCAAGGACGAACTGGAAGCCACCCGCAAGCAGCTGGGCTGGGAGTACGGTCCGTTCGAGATCCCGCAGGCGATCTACGACGGCTGGCGCGCCAATGGCGCCGGCACCCTGCGCCAGGCCGAGTGGGAACAGCTGTTCGACAAGTACGCCAGCCAATACCCGAGCGAAGCCGCCGAGCTGACCCGTCGTTCGCACGGCGAACTGCCGGCCGACTTCGTTGCCAAGGCCGATGCCTACATCGCCCAGGTGGCGGCTGAAGGCCCGACGATCGCCTCGCGCAAGGCCTCGCAGCTGGCCATTGAAGCCTATGCTCCGCTGCTGCCGGAAATCGTCGGCGGCTCGGCCGACCTGGCGCACTCCAACCTGACCCTGTGGAAGGGCAGCAAGTCCGTTGCCAGCGACGACGCCAACGCCAACTACGTGTACTACGGCGTGCGCGAGTTCGGCATGACCGCCATTGCCAATGGCCTGGCCCTGCACGGTGGCTTCATTCCGTTCGACGCCACCTTCCTGGTGTTCAGCGACTACGCCCGCAACGGCGTGCGCATGAGCGCGCTGATCCCGGCCCACGCCATCCACGTCTATACCCACGACTCGATCGGCCTGGGCGAAGACGGCCCGACCCACCAGCCGGTGGAGCACCTGGCTTCGCTGCGCTACATCCCGAACAACGACGTGTGGCGTCCGTGCGATGCGGTCGAGTCGGCGGTGAGCTGGAAGGCCGCGATCACCCGCCAGGACGGCCCGAGCTGCCTGGTGTTCAGCCGCCAGAACCTGCCGCACCAGCCGCGCAGCGCCGAGCAGATTGCCCAGATCGAGCGCGGCGGTTATGTGCTGGCCGATGCTGCCGGTACCCCGGACGTGATCCTGATCGCCACGGGCTCGGAAGTCTCGCTGGCCACCGAAGCCAAGGCCCAGCTGGACGCGGCCGGTATCAAGACCCGCGTGGTCTCGATGCCGTCCACCGACGTGTTCCTGCGCCAGGATGCGGCCTACCGTGAATCGGTGCTGCCAAATGCCGTGCGCAAGCGCGTGGCCGTGGAAGCCGGCGTCACCGGTTTCTGGCGCCAGTTCGTCGGCCTGGACGGTGCTGTGGTCGGTATCGACACCTTCGGTGCCTCGGCGCCGGCCGATCAGCTGTACAAGCACTTCGGCATCACCACCGCCCACGTGGTGGAAGCGGCCAAGTCGCTGTAAGCAGCATCGCAGCGTGATGCAGGAAAGGCCGGCGCACGCCGGCCTTTCCTTTTTTCTGTGGGGCGAATCGAATCGGTCGCCGTGCCGGTGGATCCACGCCATGCGTGGATGAGCGTTACATCGCGTCGCGCACGTCCATCAGCGCAAACCCCAGCAGGTTCAATCCGCGCCACCGCGCCGGGTTGTGCGCGTCGGCGTGGTCCTTGGCCAGGCCGATGCCCCAGATGAAATCCACCGGGCTGGCTTCCACCAGCACCCAACGCGCAGTGGCGCGCAGGAAGGCGCCCAGTTCCGGGTTCTGGCTGAACTTGGCGCGGTTGCCAGCCACCACCAGGTCGTAGCGCGCCTGTACCCAGCGCGCTTCATCGAAGCCTTCGATCTGGCGGCCCAGCGCCTTTGCCTTGTCCGGTGTGGCGCTGGTGATGATCTTGTCGAGCAGCGCGCTGGCGCCGAACAACCGCGCCTTGCCGGCCATCATGTAGTGCTCGGCGGTGCGGTAGCGCACGCCATCAATGTCGAAGCCGGCGTCATACCACTGGCTGAAGCAGGACGCAGACACACCGCTGCGCGGCGGCTGGTGGCCCCAGAAACACAGATAGCGCAGGTCTTCGCCTGCGGCCTGGCGTTGCTGCAGGTCGTGCAGGAAACGGGAATCGTCGCTCATAGGCATACGATAGCGCGTTGGGCACCACGCATCCGCCGGGCACGGCCCGGCGCTGCCCCTGCCTACGCGGTGCGGGCGAGGGCCAGGCGGAGCAGTCGCGCATCCAGGCGCTCTGCGAAATTCTTCGGCGCCTGCAGGCCCATGCGCTGCAGGTACACCGCATCGCCGTCGCCGGCCGGTTGTCGCAGCGCGGCCCAGACCGTGCGCAGCTTGTCGCCACGGGTCTGCGTGTAGGCCTTCAGCCAGCCCAGTGCCTTCACCAGTACCTGCTCGATCTCGTTGAAGTCGCTGCCGAGCGGGTAGTCCGGCAGGCTGCCATCGGCGCGGAATGGGGCCAGTGCCGCGGCCAATGCCTGCGGCGTATTGCGCTGGAGGCGCTGCGTGTCCGGCTGGGACACCGCCAGCAGCTTGCGCGCGGCCTGCGCCTGCTGCAGCAGGCCACCCTGGAACGGGGCTTCGGTGATCGCGGTCATCGCATGCACGCAGTCCTCGTCGGTCAGACCTCGCAGGTCGGCGATGCCGTACTCGTTCAGGTAGATGTCGCGCAGGTGGCGCGGGATGGTGGTGTGCCCGTAGTTCCAGCGCACGTTGGACTCGCGCCGGCCCTTGTCATCGCGCGCGGCACGGAACATCAGCACGCTGCGCGCTTCCGGCAGAGCATGTGCCATCGCCACGAAGTTGTACTGGCCACCCACGCCGGACACCACGCGGCCATCGTCCAGCGCGTCCGACACCGCTGCACCCAGCGCGGTGGCCATCATGCAGGAATTGAAGAAGCGCGCGTGCCGGCGCTGCAGGCGTTCCAGCGTTTCGTTGCCACCGTACAGCTGGTTGATCTCGCTGATGCGGCGCATGCCGATCGCACGACACTCATCTTCCGGCAGCGTGCGCAACCACTCGTAGAACTCCGGCGAGCCCAGGTAGAACGCGCCGTGCAGGTACTCGCCCTCGGCGGCCAGGGTGGCGTGGTCGATGGACAGCGTGCTGCCATTTTCGATGCGCTGCATCAGCGCCAGGTCGTCGTGCACCTTGCGCTTGATCACCCCGGTCTGCACCAGCCGGCGGAAGCCCTCGTTGAGCATCTCGCTGCAGCCGTACAGGCCCACTTCGAACGGATCCAGCCCGCCGATCTCCTGCACCAGCGGGTGGCTGGCCAGCTGCGGATCCAGCGCGTGCAGCACGCGGCGGTAGCGGGCGTTGTCGGTGTGGCGCAGCACAAGCGCATGGCTGAGTGCATCGGCCAGCGTGCCGATACCGATCTGCAGGGTGCCGCCGTCGCGCACCAGCGTGCTGGCGTACAGGCCGATGGCGTAGTCGGCATCGCCGACCGGCTGCCGCGGCAGCCCGAACAGCGCCGGGTACGGCGGTGGCGGAGTGATCACCAGATCGAAGAACGACACATCGACCGTTGCCGAGCCGCCCAGATAGGGCAGCTGCGGATCGATCTCGGCGATCATCAATGGGCGCGGCAGGCCGCGCGCGGTCATCGCATCCAGCGTGTCCTGGGTGATGTCGTTGTTGCACGACAGGGAAAGCCGGCGGTCGTTCGGGCGCATCGCCACCTTCTGCACGATCACCTGCGGTGCGCGCTGCGCCACCGCGTCGGCGGCATGGGTGTAGTTCAGGCTGGTATAGCTGGATTGTGCCTGCCGCGACCCGAGCAGGGCGCCGGACTGCATGTAGAACTCTTCCACCTGCACATGTGCCGGCAACGCGTCGCGCGCGATCGCATCGGCATAGGCCAGGCGCGGGAAATCGTCGCCGAAATGGCGCTGCGCGAACGGCGCCAGGAAGCGCGCTTCCAGACCGTTGCCGCGCGCCTTCGGCGGGTTCAGCGACAGCGCGGTATACAGCTGCAGCGGCCGCGAAGGGTCGTGCTCGACGCGTGCGTAGAGGGCATTGAGCAGCCGGTGTGGCTTGCCCAGTGCCAGCGGTGCCCCGATCCGCAGCGGCCCGTCCACGCGCGCAAACAACCAGTCGACGGCGGCGTCCAGGTCGGTGAGGTGTTCGGTCATGCGGGGCGGTCCTGCGTGTGGGGGAGTGCGGGCATTACAGCATGTCGGGCTTGAACCGCCGTCGACGCGAGACTTCCGCGCCGGACACCATGAACTGCCCATCGCCGCGGTAATGCACCGTGCGCGGCAGCTTCGGCCGGGGCGCGACGTGGGCGCGCACGATTTCCCAGATGAACAGGTTGCTCGATTGCACCTGGCTGTCGTCGTAAAGACGGCATTCGAAGCAGGAATGGCATTGTCCGACCAGCGGCGCGCCAACCTCGCGCGCAGGTACTGCATCCAGCCCGAAACGCGCGAACTTGTCGACCTCGCGGCCACTGCAGTTGCCGATGTCGACCACGGTATCGAGCAGCTCCACGCCGGGTACGTTGATCACGCACTCGCCACTACTGACGGCCAGTGCATGGCTGTGGTTTTCATTCCACAGGTAGGTGGCGACCAACGACGGCGAAAAGCCCATCACCATGTGCCAGCCCATCGTCATCAGGTTGCGCTGGCCCTGCCACGCGGTACTGACCAGCACGATCGGGCCGGGTTCGAGGAAGCGGCGCGCCTGCTCGACCGGGAAATCCTTCTTGGACAGCGCTTTCATCCGGGGCCTGGGGCGGGAGGAATCGATGCTGGCGCAGCCGGGATGAACCCGGAGTCGAGGGGCTTGACAGATGATTCGATTACGCGCGTAATCGTGATGTCGATTACGGATGTAAACCATGACCCCGATCAGCGAAGCCGAAGCCGTTGTGATGGAGGTGCTGTGGCAGCAGGCACCGCGTAGCGCCGATGACGTGGTGGCCGCGCTGGCCCACCGCGACTGGGCCGAGCCGACCATCAAGACCCTGCTCAACCGCCTGTTGACCAAGGGCGCGATCGCTGCCGAGCGCGATGGCCGGCGCTACCTGTACCGGCCGCTGCTGCAGCGCCAGGCCTGGGTGGAGGCGCAGAGCCAGGACTTCATCGGGCGTGTTTTCGAGGGGCGCGTGGCGCCGCTGGTCGCGCACTTCAGCGAGCGCGGCCAGTTGAGCGCGCAGGACATCGCCGAACTGAAGAAGCTGATCCAGGAGCTGGACCATGACTGAGCTGCTCGACGGATTGTGGCAGGCCAGCCTGTGGCTGGCGGTGGGCGCGGTCCTGCTGGCGGTAATGCGACCGCTGCTGGTGCGGATGGGCGGCGCGGGGCTGGCCTACCGCAGCTGGTGGCTGCTGCCGATGCTGCTGGTGGCACTGATGCTGCCGTTGCCGCAGGTTGCGTTGTTGCAGCAGGTACCCACGCTGCCGCTGAAAGTGATGCCCGGTGCCATCGATGCTCTGAACGGGCCGTCGTTGCCATGGGCAGGGCTGTTGTTCGCGCTGTGGGCGCTGGGCGCGGGCATCTGCCTGCTGCGCGACCTGCGCGCACAACTCCGTTTCGAACGGCGGATGGGTCCACTGACGCCGCGCACCGATGGCAGCTGGCAGGCCAGCGGCGATCCCGGCCTGCCCGCGCTGGTGGGCCTGTGGCGACCGCGCATCGTGGTCGGCCCGGCATTCGACCAGCAGTTCACCGCACAGGAGCAGAACCTGATCCTGCAGCACGAGCGCAACCACCGTCGCAACGGCGATCACTGGGCCAACGGCGCGCTGCTGCTGGCGCGCGTGGTGTTCTGGTTCCACCCGCTGCTGCCATGGGCCGCACGCCGCTTCCTGCGCGATCAGGAACTGGCCTGCGATGCCCGCACCATCGGTCCGCAGCCTGCGCTGCGCGGCCTCTATGCCAGCACGCTGCTGAAGGCGCAGCTGGTCCACCCGGTTGCGCCCGCGGTTTGCCATTGGCGCAGCCAACCCGTGTTGAAGGAGCGTATCGCCATGTTGAAGCAGTCCAAGCGGAAGGCATTGCCGTGGGTGTCCGGGCAGGTGCTGGTGGTCGGGTTGTGTGTGGGCATGGGGGCGGTGGCATGGGCCAGCCAGGGCGGTGCGGCCGGTGGCACCCGGATCGGTGTCGAGCCGTTCGAACATGCGCAGGACGATGCGGCCAAGGCGGGGTTGGACCGGCCGATCCAGGTGGACAAGATGCCGCCGCCGTCCTATCCGAAGTCCGCCGTCGAGCAACGCCAGGTAGGCGTGGTCAATCTGCGCATCGAAGTGGATGCACAGGGCCATCCGACCGATGTGCGGGTACTCAGTGCGACCAATCCGGGGGTGTTCGACGCCGTCTCCGTCGCCGCCGCGCGCAGCTGGACCTATAGTCCCGCGGTGAAGAACGGCAAGCCGGTGGCCGGTGCCGTACGCATTCCGATCACCTACGCCATGGATGACACCGAGGACGCGAAGTGAAGTCCGCGCCGCTGTTGATGATGGCAGCGCTGCTGGTGGGGTGTGCAACCCAGGATCGCCTGACCACCGTCGATACCCGCAGCGAGAATGTCGGTCACCAGCGCCTGCAGCCGCAGGCGGGCGGCGGCAGTGGGCAGCTGCAGGTGTATTCGCTGGGTGCGACCGAGGGCTACCGGATGCCGCAACTGTACGCGGCACCGGACCCGGAGGTCGGGGATAGCGACCCGCGCGCGGAACTGGCGCCGACCACAATCTGCCTGCAGGTGGTGGTTGATGCCAACGGCGACGTCGAGCGCAGCCTGCCATTGACCGATCGCCCGGAGTGCGCGGCAGGGGCTGCACGCGAGAACGCGCCCCTGCTGCAGGCTGCGCAGGAAGCCGTGGCGATGTGGAAGTACTCGTCCGCAGCGGTCTGCCACTTCGCGGCCGGCAAGGTGCCTGCCGACCGCGGCGACTGCCGCGGCGCCGAGCGCGTCGAGCCGGTAGCGGTCACCCTGCAGTACGCCTTCACGTTCGAGATCGTGAAGGGACGGCACGTGGTGCGCACGCAGGGAAAATGACTGCTCGCGATGACCAGGATAGCGCCGGTCCACACCCGGCGGGCGCAGTGGCGTGGATCAGGCCCCGCCCTGGATGTTGGCCTTCACCGCTGGCTGCATCAGCTTCGGTTCTTCCAGCGTCGCATCGCGGGCCTGGCGCACGCTGACGAACTCCGCCTCGGCCACGCCGTCGTGCACGTGGATATTGTGCGCGCGCTGTTCGCCGATGGTGGTCTCGTTGGCGAACCCGCGGCCACCCGGGCCGTAGTCGTGGCAGACGAATACGCGCGTCGCATCGGGCAGGGCCAGCAGACGCTGGATCGAGCGGTACAACTGCGCGGCATCGCCGCCCGGGAAATCGCAGCGGGCGGTGCCGCCATCGGGCATGAACAGCGAGTCGCCGGTGAACAGCGCATCGCCGATCAGATAGGCGATGCTGTCGCTGGTGTGGCCGGGCACGGCGATGACCTGACAGCGCAGTTCGCCCAGAGCGAAGGTCTCGCCATCGCTGAACAGGCGATCGAAGATCTCATCGGCGGCCGGAAGCTGCAGGCCGTAGCGCGGCGCAAAAGTGGCCTGCACCGCACGGATGCCTTCGCCGATGCCCAGCGTGGCCTGCGGAAAGCGGTGCTTGAGCCGGCGCCCTGCCGACACATGATCGGCGTGGGCATGCGTCTCCAGCAGCCAGCGCAGCTGCAGGCCTTGTTGTTCGATGGCATTCAGCACGTCGCGCAGCGGTGCTTCGCTGCTGGCGTCGGTATCCGGGTCGTAGTCCAGTACCGGGTCGATCAGCGCTGCCTCGCCACTGGCCGGGTCGCTGACCAGATAGCTGAAGGTGTTGCTGTCACGGTGGAAGAACGACTGCACCTGGACCGACATTGGAACGCTCCTCAGCGCGTGCCGAGCACGCGGTTCAGCAACTGCGCCAGGTTCTCGCCGGCCAGTCGCAGCTGCGCTTCGGCCAGCGGCCGGTAGCGCTCGGTGTATTCATCACCGATCTTACGCGTGGCCGGATAAACGCCAGCTTGCATGGAAATGCGGCAGCTGGCCTCGGCCCAGGCCTGCGGGTCGCGCTGCGGGTTGGACTGGCGTGCCAGCTTCGGCGCGCGCTGGCTCTGCAGCAGCGGCAGGTAGCCGGCATCGTCCAGCTTGCGGGTGTTGAGCATGCCGCTGTCCCACAGCGAGTGCAGGTTCGTACCTCGGTTGCCGAACTGCAGCTGGAAATCGTTGCCGCCCTTGTCATGGGCGTAGCCGGCGTGCATCGGCTGGTGGATGTCACCCACCAGGTGCACGACGAACTTCAGCGCCTGCAGGCGCTCGCCGTCGGTCAGGCTGCGGTCGCCGAGGATGGCACTCTGTGCTTTCAGTGCCTCGACAATGCAGTTGCCGCTTTTGCAGTGCTTCGGTGCTTCGTAGTGGCAGTTGTCTTCGGCGATGTTGACGTAGTGCCAACCGGCCGAGCGACGGCCCAGGCCGGGGTCCTTGGCGCGCAGCTGATCGGCCCAGGGCGCGATGCTGGCCAGGGTGGCGTCTGGCTCGGTGGCCAGCAGACGGTCCACTTCGGCGCGGGCGGCGGGGTTGAGGCGGGCGTCGGCGACTTCGGCAACCAGGCGGTGGCCTTGTGCGCCCCAGGCATGGGCCGGGGCGGAAGCGGACAGCAGGGCCGGCGCCAGGGCGGCGGCGAGGAACAGGGAGTGCAGGGCTTTCATGCGCACATTCTAGCGGGCCTCGGCAGGCCCGGGCTTGATCACGCCTGGTGTTCGCCACGCGGCCTTGATGCGGCGGCCGCTAGGGTGGCCCGTGCACATGCGGGGAGGGGCCGATGGCGATCACGGACAGGCGCATCATGGCCGGGCATCCCGATGACGACGGGTTCGCTGCCGCGTTCGATGCCCAGGTGGTCTGGCGCATGCGCTGGGCCTGCGCCGTGGCCGGGGCGTTCTCGCTGGGCTTTGCCGTGCTCGATACCTACTGGTTGCCGCCGGACGTGCACGCGCCGGTGCTGCGCTGGCGGCTGGGCGTTCTGCTGCCGGCACTGCTGCTCGGCGTCGCGCTGACCTTCGTGCCGGTGCTGCGGCGCCACCTGCAGTGGCTGGGCGGCAGCGTCGTGCTGGTCAGCGGGCTGGCGCTGGTGACCATGATCTGGACCGCGCACCGTGCCGGCGTGGACTACCCCTACGAAGGCATCAGCCTGTTCCTGTTGTTGAACTACTTTCTGTGCGGGCTGCGCTTCGGGGTAGCGACGCTGACCGGAACCCTGATCGCGCTGGCCTTCGTGCTGGCCGAGCTGCAGGTGGGCCGGCACTGGGCGCAGATGCTGCAGAGCGTGATGTTCGTGCTGGCCAGCAACCTGGCCGGCATTGTCGGCAGCTACATCTCCGAACGGCAGACGCGTGCAACGTGGCGGGCCGAGCAACGCCTGGATGCATTGGCCAACCACGATGGGCTTACCGGCCTGCTGAACCGGCGCGCCTTCGATCGCCAGGCCAACCAGATCTTCCAGCGCTATCTGCGTACACCGCATGCGCGTGGCGCACTGCGCATCGCCATGATCGATATCGACTACTTCAAGCGCTACAACGACCACCACGGCCATCCCGCCGGTGACACCGTGCTGCATGCGGTGGCGACGACCCTGGCTGCTCAGCTGCGTGGTAGCGACTCGGTGGTGGCACGCTACGGCGGCGAAGAGTTCGTGGCGCTGGGGCACTGGGCGCCGGGACAACCGGAATCAGCGCCGTTCGAGCAGCTTCGGCAACAGGTGCAGGCGCTGGCGATCGCACATGTCGATTCGGATGCGGCCCCGGTGGTGAGCGTGAGCATCGGTGTGGCACGCTGGCATGATGATGGTGGCGATACGCTGGAACAGGCATTGGCGCGGGCCGATGCAGCGCTGTACCGCGCCAAGGAAGGCGGCCGCAACCGGGTGGAAGTGGCGCCGGATCAATAATCGACTGAAAGGCGGCCCGTTCATGCTTCTGTAGAGCCGAGCCATGCTCGGCTGATCTTCTTCGGGTACCTGCGCGCTCCGCGCGATAGCCGAGCATGGCTCGGCTCTACAGAAGAGCGCGCCTCTGCATGCTTTCCAAAAAAAAGCCCCGGCAAAGACCGGGGCAACATGCTGCGAGGGTTTTGCGTTCAGCGGGGGAGCGGGGGGAAGCCCCCGCGCCCGGCACACGCTTAGAACTTGAAGACGTACGACGCGCCGTAGACCAGCGGATCGATGTTGACTGTGCCGATCTTCTCGCCGTTCAACTTCACCTTGCTGTCGATGTCGATCCAGCGCATGTCCACGCGCAGGGCGCCCTTCTCGCCGATCGCGAAGTCGATGCCGGCATGCGCGGCCAGGCCCCACGAATCCTGCAGCTTCAGCTTGCTGCCGGCCAATGCGCCGGTGGTGTCTTCGCTGAAGAAGGTCGTGTAGTTCACGCCGGCGCCGACGAACGGCGAGACCTTGCCCTTGCTGTTGAAGTGGTACTGCAGGGTCACCACCGGCGGCAGCTGCTTGGTGCTGCCCACGCGGCCCAGGCCGTTGATGTTGATGTCGTGCTTGAACGGCAGCGCGGCCAGCACTTCGATGCCCAGGTTGTCGGCGATGAAGTACTCGCCGGTGATGGTCGGCTTGACGTCGTTGTCGACGTCGACCTTCAGGGTGTGGCCGGCCAGCCAGCCGTTGTTCGACTTCGGCGCCACCTGGTGGACGCCGGCCGAGACGGTCCAGTCACCCTTGGACTGGGCCATGGCCGGGGCGGCGGCGAGGGACAGGGCGGCGGCCAGGCCGGCCAGGATCAGGGGGGAGGTCTTGCGCATGGGGGTGATCTCGTTGCTGGGTGGATGGCGACAGTCTCGGCCTCACGCCGCGCTAACGCTTTGATCCGGATCAAATCCTGTCCGCCCGCCCTCTGGCGCGGGGGCTGGCCCACGGTGGCCAGCCCCGGTTTGCTAGACTTGTGGGCCCTATCCATCCCGCCGCACCCGTCGCGGCCGCAGGAGCTTGAGAACATGGCAATCAAGGTTGGTATCAACGGTTTCGGTCGCATCGGGCGTAACGTCCTGCGCTCGGCGGTGCTGAACTTCGGCGACGACATCGAAATCGTGGCCATCAACGATCTGCTGGAGCCGGATTACCTGGCGTACATGCTCAAGTACGACTCCGTGCACGGCCGCTTCAAGGCCGACGTGGCCGTGCAGGGCAACGACCTGCTGGTGAACGGCAAGAAGATCCGCCTGACCCAGGAACGCGACCCGGCCAACCTGAAGTGGGACGAAGTCGGCGCCGACGTGGTGCTGGAAGCCACCGGCCTGTTCCTGACCAAGGAAACCGCGCAGAAGCACATCGATGCGGGCGCGAAGAAGGTCATCATGTCGGCCCCGTCGAAGGACGACACGCCGATGTTCGTGTTCGGCGTGAACGACAAGACCTACGCCGGCCAGGCCATCATTTCCAACGCGTCGTGCACCACCAACTGCCTGGCCCCGCTGGCCAAGGTCATCAACGACAAGTGGGGCATCAAGCGTGGCCTGATGACCACGGTGCATGCGGCCACCGCCACCCAGAAGACCGTCGATGGCCCGTCCAACAAGGACTGGCGCGGCGGCCGTGGCATCCTGGAAAACATCATTCCGTCGTCCACCGGTGCGGCAAAGGCCGTCGGCGTGGTCATTCCGGAACTGAACAAGAAGCTGACCGGCATGAGCTTCCGCGTCCCGACCTCCGACGTGTCGGTGGTCGACCTGACCGTCGAGCTGGAAAAGGAAGCCACCTACGCCGAGATCTGCGCCGAAGTGAAGGCACAGAGCGAAGGCGCGCTGAAGGGCATCCTGGGCTACACCGAAGACAAGGTGGTGGCCACCGATTTCGTCGGTGAAACCCACACCTCGGTGTTCGACGCAGACGCCGGCATCGCCCTGGACGGCACCTTCGTCAAGCTCGTGTCGTGGTACGACAACGAGTGGGGCTATTCCAACAAGTGCCTGGAAATGGCCAAGGTTGTCGCCGCCAAGTAAGGCCGGCGAAGATCGCACGCGGACCCCGGCCTGGCCGGGGTTCGTCGTTTATGGGGCCGGCCCTGTCGTAGCATGGCCCGGTCGACCGCTGCCGCTGGGGCGCGGGATTGCAATGGAAGCATGCAATGGAAGCATTGATAGCCCTGGTGGTACTGGTTCTGCTGGCCATCCCGCTGCTGCTGGTGGTGGCGCTGGTGATGATTGCTGGCCTGCGCCGCCGTGTGGCCGCGCTGGAAGCCGCCATGGCTGCCGCGCCGGCCGCCCGGCCGGTTGCAGCCGAGCCTGCGCCGGAACGGTCTGCGCCCCTGCCTGTGGCCGGCGCCGATCCGCCGTTCCTGCGGCCGGTGGCAGCTGCCGCACCGCCTCCGCCCCAGCCAACGCCACCGCCGGTGCGCGAAGCGGTGTCTGCGGCAGTGGAGGCGCCGCGCCCGGTCGCACCACCGCCGGTGCCACCCGCGCCGGTGCAGCCGCCGTTGCCCCCCGAACCGGCACTGCCCAACTTCATCGAGCGCGGCATTGGCGCGGTCAAGCGTTGGTTCACCGAGGGCAACGTGCCGGTCAAGATCGGCATGCTGGTACTGCTGGCCGGTGTTGCTGCGCTGTTGAAGTACGTCAGCGACCAAGGTTGGCTGGTGTTGCCGATCGAGCTGCGCCTGGCCGGCGTCACGGTGGGTGCACTGGGCCTGTTGGCGTTCGGCTGGCATCAGCGCGAGCGCCGGCGCCTGTTCGCGCTGGCGCTGCAGGGCGGTGCCATCGGCGTGCTGCTGTTGACCATCTTCGCCGCGTTCAAGCGGTTCGAGCTGCTCAACCCGGGGTTTGCCTTCGCCAGTTCGATTGCGCTGGTGGCTGGGCTGTGCGTGCTGGCGGTGGTGCAGAACTCGCGCACGTTGGCGGTGCTGGGCATCCTCGCCGGCTTCATGGCACCGCTGTGGCTGTCCACCGGCAGTGGCAACCACGTGGGGCTGTTCAGCTACTACGCGGTCCTCAACGCTGGCATCTTCGCCATCGCCTGGTTCCGTCCGTGGCGTGCGCTGAACCTGCTTGGCTTCGCTTTTACCTTCGGCATCGGTACGTTCTGGGGCGTGTTGCAGTACGCGCCGGACAAGTTCAGCAGCACCGAGCCGTTCCTGCTGCTGTTCTTCGCCTTCTACCTGTTGATCCCGCTGCTGTACGCGCGCCGGCAGCCCGCCGGGCGACGTGACCTGGTCGACGGCAGCCTGGTGTTCGGCACGCCCCTGGTCGCCTTCTCGATGCAGGCGGGCATGCTGCACGAGCAGCCGATGACGCTGGCGCTGTGCGCGCTGGGCCTGGCGGCGATCTACGCGGTACTGGCGCGGGCGCTGATCGCGCGCGCGTCGTACACGGTGCTGGCGCAGTCGCATGCGGTGCTGGCGGTGGGCTTCGCCACGCTGGCGGTGCCACTGGCACTGTCTGCGCGCGCCACCGGCGCGGTGTTCGCGCTGGAAGGTGCGGGCCTGGCCTGGCTGGGCCTGCGCCAGAAGCGCTGGCTGCCGCAGGTGTCCGGTGCGCTGCTGCAGATCGGCGCCGCGTTCGCCTTTGTGGCAGGCGCCGACCACTGGCTCGACGACGCCCGCTTCCTGCTCAACCCGACCGCCATCGGTGCGTTGCTGCTGGCCCTGGCCGGGTTCGCCTCGGCGTGGAGCTACCAGCGCAGGGTGCGCCACGAGATCGCACTGGTTTACTACCTGTGGGGCCTGCTGTGGTGGCTGGGGGGGCTGGTGCACGAGATCTTCCGCTTCTTCCCGCACCGCACCCAGGCCGACGCGCTGCTTGTGCTGGTCGCAGCCACGGCCTGGCTGGCGGCTGAAGTGCAGCGCCGCCAGCCGGCACGCGCGCTGGGCGTCACCGCGCTGGCGATGCTGGCCCTGGGCTTCCCGCTGGCGCTGATGCAGAGCGATGCGCACCAGCAGCCGTTCGCCGGCTATGGCGCGCTGGCCTGGGCGGTGTTCGCGGCGCTGGGCGTCCGTACGTTGCTGTGCCTGCGCCAGGGCGGCAACACCGTGGCACGTATCGCGCAGTTCCTGTGGTGGCTGCTGTGGCCGTCGCTGCTTTCGCTGCTGGCCCTGTGGGGCGGTGGCGAGGCCGGGCTGGCACAGGGCTGGACGCTGCTGCTGTTCACGCTGCCGTGGCTGCTGATGGCGGCGCTGTCGTTGTGGCGCTGGGACGCACTGCGGTGGCCCCTGGGGGCTGCCTTCGACAGCGTGCGCCTGCCGTTGCAGTGCGTGCTGTTCGGCCTGCTGTCCGCAGGCTGGCTGTTCGGCCAGTTGCTGCCGGGTGACGCAGCGCCGCTGCCGTGGCTGCCGGTGTTGAACCCGGCCGAGCTGGGGCAGTGGTTGAGCCTGGCGCTGCTGGCGCGCTGGCTGTACAGCGGGCAGGCGCCGCAGGCACTGGTGAAGATCCGGCTGCCGCTGTTGGCATTGGCCACCTTCGTCGCGCTGACCAGCCTGGTGCTGCACGGCGTGCATCAGTGGGGCGGCCTGTCGTGGAGTTCGTCGATGATGCGTTCCAGCCTGGCGCAGACCAGCCTGACCGTGCTGTGGAGCGTGCTCGGCGTGATCGCCTGGGTATGGGGTTCGCGCCGCGGCCAGCGCGTGTTGTGGATGGTCGGTGCCGTGCTGATGGGTGTGGTACTGGCCAAACTGGTCATTGTTGATCGCCAGCACCTGGGCAACCTGCTGGGCATTGCATCGTTCATCGCCTACGGCCTGCTGTGCACGGTCGTGGGTTATCTGGCACCGGCACCGCCGAGCGCGGCGCCGACCGTGGAGGAAAAACAATGAAGACGTGGAGCAGGGCGCTGCTGCCGGCGATGTTCGGCATGCTGGCCGCCGTCACCGCACAGGCTGCCGATTACCGTACCCAGTACGCCGAACAGTGGCCGCTGACGTTGTCCAGCGCACAATCGGGTGCCTACCGTGTCGTGCTGGAACCGGCGATCTACCGTCGCTCCGGTAGCGCAGACCTGGGTGACGTGCAGGTGTTCAATGCCGCCGGCCAATCGTTGCCGTCGGCATTGCTCGCGCCGGACCAGCCGCTGGCACAACCGCCGGTGCAGCGGGAACTGCCGTGGTTCGCGTTGCCGCCGCTGGCCGAAGCACAGCGTAACGACCTGCAGTTGCTGACCGAGCGCGATACCGATGGCCGTGTCCGTCGCGTGGAAGCACGTGTGACTGGCGGTGCAAGGGCCAACGGGCAGGGCGGCTGGCTGATCGACGCCAGTGTGCTGGGCCAGCAGCCGCTGGCGGCGCTGGTACTGGATTGGGCCGACAGTGGCCAGCCGTTGCAGGCTCAGGTGCAGCTGGACGTCAGCGACGACCTGCAGCATTGGCGTGCACTTGGCCGCGACATTCCGCTGGTGGACCTGCAGCGCGCCGGCAAGCGCCTGCTGCAGCGCCGCCTGCAGGTGGATGGGGAAGCGCGCTATCTGCGCGTGCTGGCGCAGGGCGATGCGCGTCTGCCGACGCTGCGCAGCGTACTGGCCGAGCTGCCGCCGGCACCGGCCACACTGCCATGGGAGTGGTTGTCGCTGGCACCGACCTCGAAGGGCAAGGGCGAGTACACCTTCGAGATGGATGGCCGCTTCCCGGCGGCACGTGCCGACGTGGCCAGCACCGACAACAGCCTGGTGCAGTGGACATTGTTCAGCCGCGATGACCAGAGCGCGGAATGGCAGCGCCGCAGTGCACCGTGGATTGCCTATCAGCTGCAGCAGGGTGCGCAGGGCCAACGGCAGCAATCGGCCGCGCAGCCGCTGGGCGGGGTGCATCGGGATCGCTATTGGAAGCTGGTGGCGAACCCCGCCGAAACGGCAACCGCACCCACCCTGCGCCTGGGTTATCAACCCGAAGTGCTGGTGTTCCTGAGCCAGGGTGCAGCGCCGTATGCACTGGCGGTGGGCAGCGCGACCGCGCGCCGCATGGAAGCGCCGATTGGTGTGCTGATCGAGGAACTGCGCCAGCGCAATGATCCGTCGTGGCAGCCGACGCTGGCGCGCCTGGAAGGCAGTCCGGAACCGCTGGCCGGCGATGCGGCGCTGAAGCCGCAGCACGATTGGAAGGCGTGGTTGCTGTGGGTGCTGCTGGGGCTGGGTGTGTTGGTTGTTGGCGGCCTGGCGGTCAGCCTGCTTCGGCAGAAGCCGGCGCCTTCGGCGTAGGTTCCGGCGAACGGCGCAGCCCCTCGTGGGTGGGCGGTTGGTCGCGTAAAGCAAAAGCCGTGCTTGGCCGGGCGGGGTGGGTTCGCGGGAGACGCCGTGAACCCGTCCCTGGGGGCTTGGCCGCGGCATCCATGCCGCGGACACTCCCGCGAACCCACCCCGCCCGGCCTCTGACAATTTCCGTGTGCGTCCACCCACGGAAGGAAAAAAAGAAGAGCAAAAGCTGCTTGGCAGGGCGCTCTTTGTAGAGCCGAGCCCACGCTCGGCTGCTGTTCGCGATAGACCCAGCCGAGCACGGGCTCGGCTCTACATTTTTCTCCGACATCAGAAACCGCTCTTGCCTTTGCCGTCCGCTCCGCCTCATGAACCTGTCGAGGCCGGGGTGGTGTGGGCTCGCGGGGGCGTAAGCGCCATGGATGGCGCGCCCGAGCCTCCATGGACGGATTCACGGCGCCCCCTGCCAGCCCACACCGCCCCGGCCCACCCCCAGCATCATGAAGCGTCAGCGCTTTGGCAGTTGCTGTTGCCGTTGCCGTTGCCGTTGCCGTGCGCCTCTGCCTGCCGCAGGCATCGACCCTCCCACCACCCGCACCCGATACAATGGCCGTCTGCCGTACCCCGGCATCCCGTCCCTGAGCCAAAGAGTTGCCCATGTCCATCGTCCGCATGACCGACCTCGACCTCTCCGGCAAGCGCGTGCTGATCCGCCAGGATCTGAACGTGCCGATCGAGAATGGCCGCATCACTTCCGAACAGCGCATCACCGCTTCGCTGCCGACGCTCAAGCGCGCGCTGGAGCAGGGCGCGGCGGTGATGGTCACCTCGCACCTGGGGCGCCCGAAGGAAGGCGTGTGGAGCGAAGCCGATTCTCTGGCGCCGGTGGCCCAGCGCCTGTCCGAACTGCTCGGCCGCGAGGTTCCGCTGGTGCGTGACTGGGTCGACGGCGTCGAGGTGCAGCCGGGCCAGCTGGTGCTGCTGGAAAATTGCCGCATGAATGTCGGCGAGGGCAAGGACGATGAAGCCCTGTCGAAGAAGTACGCGGCGCTATGCGATGTGTTCGTGATGGATGCCTTCGGCACCGCGCACCGTGCGCAGGCCTCCACCCATGGTGTCATCCGCTTCGCACCGGTCGCGGCCGGTGGCCCGCTGCTGATGGCCGAGCTGGACGCGCTGGCGCAGGCGCTGGATGCACCGGCCAAGCCGTTGCTGGCCATCGTCGCCGGCAGCAAGGTCAGCACCAAGCTGGAACTGCTGGCCAACCTGGTCGGCAAGGTCGATCAGCTGATCGTGGGTGGCGGCATCGCCAATACTTTCATTGCTGCCGCTGGCCATAACGTCGGCAAGTCGCTGTATGAACCGGACCTGCTGGACACGGCGAAGAAGATCGTGGCCGATGCGAAGGCGCGTGGCGCCGACATTCCGCTGCCGGTGGACGTGGTCACCGCCAAGCAGTTCCTGCCCGACGCTGCCGCGGAAGTGAAGGCGGTCGATGTCGTTGCCGAAGACGACCTGATCCTGGACATCGGCCCGCAGACCGCCGCGCAGTACGCGCAGCTGATCGAGAAGGCCGGCACCGTGGTCTGGAACGGCCCGGTCGGCGTGTTCGAGTTCGAGGCCTTCAGCAAGGGCACCGAAGCGCTGGCCCGCGCGATCGCCAGCTCGAAGGCGTTCTCCATCGCCGGCGGTGGGGACACCCTGGCCGCGGTCGACAAGTTCGATATCGCCGGCGACGTCAGCTACATCTCAACTGGTGGTGGTGCGTTCCTGGAGTTCCTGGAAGGCAAGACTCTGCCTGCAGTGGCCGCACTCGACGCGCGCGGCGCATGAGTGGCGAGCGCGGCAAGGATGTGCTGTTCTTCGACCTGGACGGCACGCTGATCGATTCGCAGGTGGGCATCACCGCCTGCATCGCCTATGCGCTGCAGAAGATGGAGTACCCGGTGCCGCCGCAGGACACCCTGCGGGGCTGGATCGGTCCGTCGCTGCGTACCACCTTCATGCCGCTGTTCGGTGAACCGGCGCGGGTGGAACAGGCAGTGGGCTACTACCGGGAGCGCTTCGATGTCGAAGGCTGGCGCGAGCACACGGTGTACCCGCAGGTGGAGGACACCCTGCGCACGTTGCATGGTCGCGGCCACCGCCTGGCGGTGGTCACGGCCAAGAACGAGCCGCATGCGCGCCGCATCCTTGCCCACCTGCCGTTCGGCGGGCTGTTCGAGGAGATCGTCGGTTCGACCCTGGACGGCTCGCGCAGCCACAAGCCGGAACTGGTCGGCGAGGCGTTGCGTCGGCTGCAGGTGCAGCCTGCGCAGTGCTGGATGATCGGCGACCGCCGCATGGACATCGAAGGCGCGCGCCACCACGGCCTGCGCAGTGTGGGCGTGCTGTGGGGCTTTGGCGGTGAGGCCGAACTGACCGAAGCCGGCGCGGGCCAGCTGGCCCGTGAGCCGGCGCAGCTGACGACGCTGTTGGCCTAGGCTCCTGTAGAGCCGAGCCCATGCTCGGCTGCTTCGGCCTATGCCCAGCCGAGCATGGGCTCGGCTCTACAGAACTGCCTGCGCCGGCGTATGTCCGGGTGATGTCCGTTCCATGACCCGCGAAGACAAGCGGCACAAGGCTGTAACCGTATACATGCGACGTGAAGGATGTGCTAATTTCCGTCCTTTACCGGGAGAGGCCCATTCACCATGTTCGAGCGTCAGCGTCGCACCAAGATCCTTGCCACCCTCGGTCCGGCCACTGATCCGCCGGGCGTGCTGGAGGATCTGTTCCGCGCCGGCGTCAACGTGGTACGCCTGAACTTCAGCCATGGCGACCCCTCCGGCCAGGCCAAGCGTGCCGCCGAAGTGCGTGCCGCCGCTGCCCGCGTGGGCGTGGAAGTGGGCATCCTGGCCGACCTGCCGGGCCCGAAGATCCGCATCGAGCGCTTTGCCGAAGGCAAGGTGCAGCTCAAGGCGGGTGACCGCTTCGACCTGATCGCCAGCACCAACGTCGGCCCCGGCGATGCGACCCAGGTAGGCGTCAGCTACCTCGGCCTGCCGCAGGACGTCGGCCCGGGCGATGTCCTGCTGCTCGACGATGGCCTGATGCAGCTGCAGGTGGTGGAGGTGCAGGGCGAGCGCATCATCAGCACCGTGCTCAACGACGGCGCGCTGTCTGATCGCAAGGGACTGAACAAGCAGGGCGGTGGCCTCTCGCTGGGCGCACTGACCGAGCGCGACAAGGAACTGATCGGCATCGTCGCCAAGATCGGTGTCGACTTCATCGCCGTGTCGTTCTGCCGCAACGCGCAGGACATGAACGACGCGCGCGAGATCGCCCGCTCGCACGGCTGCGATGCCGCGCTGGTGTCGAAGATCGAGCGCACCGAGGCGATCGAGAACCTGGAAGAGATCGTCGAGGCCAGTGACGTTGTGATGGTCGCCCGTGGCGACCTCGGCGTGGAAATCGGCGATGCCGAGCTGCCCGGCCTGCAGAAGAAGATCATCAAGGCCTCGCTTGCGCAGAACAAGGTGGTGATCACCGCCACGCAGATGCTGCAGTCGATGGTTGAAAGCCCGATCCCGACCCGCGCCGAAGTGCTGGACGTGGCCAACTCGGTCATCGATGGCACCGACGCGGTGATGCTGTCGGCCGAGACCGCTGCCGGTGCCTGGCCGGTCAAGGCGGTGGAAGCGATGGCGCGTATCTGCCTGGGTGCCGAGCGCCAGTTCCAGACCGAGACCGACTTCAACGCCTCGCCGCGTAATCTGGAACGTGCCGACCAGGCGATTGCCATGGCCACCATGTTCCTGTCGCAGCACGTGGGCGTGCGTGCGATCGTGGCGATGACCGAATCCGGTGGCACCGCCCGCTACCTGTCGCGGTTCCGCGCCAAGGCGCCGGTGTTCGCAGTCACCCGCCACGACGGCGCGCGCCGCCAGATGGCCCTGATGCGCGATGTGTTCCCGATCAACTTCGACAGCCGCGGGCTGACCCCGCGCGAAGCCGCGCGCGGCAGCATCCGCCTGCTGGTGGAAGCCGAACTGCTGCAGGCCGGTGACCGCGTCGTGTTCACCAGTGGCGAGCACATGGAAACCCACGGTGCCACCAATACCCTGCGCCTGCTGGAAGTGGGAGAGGACGGCCGCGCCATCGGCCTGGGCGACCTCTGAGGCCCGCCGGGGTCGGATCCCCGCAAGGGCTCTGACCCCGTGCCGCAGGACATCGCTTGTCCTGCGCCGACATTGGAATCGTTTCCATTCTGGCCTGCACGCCGGCGCAACGGGCGGCGGGGCTATACTTGTGTTTTTCCCGCACCCGCCACAGGAAGTACATGAGCATCGAACAGCTGGCTGAAACCGCCCAGGCCATGGTTGCCCCGGGCAAGGGCATCATCGCGATCGACGAATCCACCGCTACCATCGCCAAGCGTTTCGCTGGCGTCGGTATCGAGAACACCGAGGAGAACCGTCGTGCCTACCGCGAACTGCTGCTGACCACGCCGAAGCTCAACGAGCACATCTCCGGCGCCATCCTGTTTGACGAAACCATCCGCCAGTCGACCAAGGACGGCGTGCCGTTCGCCAAGTACATGGCCGACCACGGCATGATTCCGGGCATCAAGGTGGACAAGGGCGCGCACCCGCTGGCCGGCTGCCCGGGCGAGCTGGTGACCGAAGGCCTGGATGGCCTGCGCGAGCGCCTGCAGGAGTACTACAAGCTGGGCGCGCGGTTTGCCAAGTGGCGTGCTGTGATCAACATCGGCGAGAGCATCCCGTCGGGCACCTGCATCGAGTCCAACGCCCATGCGCTGGCCCGCTACGCAGCGCTGTGCCAGGAATGCGGCCTGGTGCCGATGGTCGAGCCGGAAGTGATCATGGACGGCGACCACGACATTGAAACCTGCTACGAAGTCACCGAAGCGACCCTGCGTTCGCTGTTCGACGCCCTGTACCAGCAGAACGTGCTGCTGGAAGGCACCATCCTGAAGGCTTCGATGGTCATCTCGGGCAAGGACTGTGAAGAGCAGGCCGACGTCGAGGAAGTGGCCGAGTCGACCGTGATGTGCCTCAAGAGCACCGTGCCGGCCATCCTGCCGGGCGTGGTGTTCCTGTCCGGTGGCCAGAGCGACGAGCAGTCCACCGAGCACCTGAACGCGATGAACCAGCTGGGCAACCTGCCGTGGCCGCTGAGCTTCTCCTACGGCCGTGCCATGCAGCAGGCCGCGCTGAAGCTGTGGGCCAAGGACATGAAGGGCAACTACGCTGCTGCCCAGAAGACCGTGTACGAGCGCGCCAGGGACAATGGCCTGGCCGCGCTGGGCAAGTGGAACGGGTGATCCGTCCCATCGCTGGATGAACAAGGCAGCGCCGGCATCACGCCGGCGTTTGCTTTTGCGGGTATCTTTTCCGCCCCCATGCGCCCGGCCGGTGCGTGGGAACCACATGGAAGGCCAAGGAGAAACAACATGCGTTTGGCAGCAATCACACTGGCCGTAGCCACGGTCCTGGTCGCCGGCGGGTGCAACCGCATCGGTGGCGGCGGTGCCGAGGCAGGCAAGGCCGCGTCGCTCGATTTCGACAAGCCGGTCTCCGGCGAGATCACCTCGCGCAGCGGCATCAACTTCAATGACGGCAGCCATCACCAGCTCTACCAGATCAAGCTGGAAGACAGGGATCTGGTCGGCCTGAAGCTCACTGGTGCCCTCAGCGGCTCGATTGCGGTGTTCAACAACGGCAGCCTGGTATCCACCAGCAACACAGGCTATGAGCGCGAGGGGGACGTCTCGCTGGCTTTCCGTGCCAACGGCAGTGGTACCTACCAGGTGGCAGTCAACGCCGATGGCCCGACCGCGTTCGGCCCTTATCGCCTTCGCGCCGAGAAGCTGAAGCCGTACGACGGCAAGCCGCTGGCGGGCAGTGGCGAGATCGTCGATATGCTGGCCAGCAACTCGCAGGACTACACGTTGCAGGTGGACAAGGCGGGCCTGTACGAGATCCGGCTGGTCTCGGACGCCTTCGACCCGGTGCTGAAGCTGTCCGGGCAGGGCGTGGATGCCGAGAATGACGACGGCGGGGACAGCACCAACTCGCGCCTGACCCTGTCGCTGAAGCCGGGCAAGTACACGCTGACCGCGCGTGGCCTCGGCGACGGCGTCAGTGGCATGTTCACCTTGTCGGCCAATCGGATCGAGCTGCCGGGCAACCTGGTCGATCGCGATGGCACCGCACTGCCGAAGTCCGGCAGCGTGTACACGATGCTCGATAACGATGGCGTCCGCCGCTTCCTGCTGACGCTGGACCGTCCGACCAATGTGCGGCTGGATGCAATCTCCGGCCAGGTCGATACCGTGCTGCGCGTGGTTGGCGGCGATGTCGAACTGACCGACGATGACGGTGGCAACGATACCAACGCACGCCTGGAAGAAGCGTTGCCTGCCGGTCATTACACCGTCGAGGTGTCCAGCCTCAGCAACGGCGCGGGCATGGTGGAAGTGCGTGTGCAGGTGGACGGCGCCAGCGCCGATGGGGCTGCTGCCTCGGCGGCAAGTGCCGCTGCCGACGCGGCCGCTGCTGCGGCCGATGATGCCGCCGCGGTGGAAGCTGCCAGCCGTTGAGCGTGTTCCACACTCCGTGGGAGTGTGGACAACGGCGCAACAGGAAAGGCCGGGCAATGCCCGGCCTTTTCCTTGACGCTGACCGCCGGATTCAGTGCGCGGCGGCGAAGCCCGCATCACCCAGCGGCGACAGCATCGAGCCGCGCGGTTCGCCGTCTGCGCCTTGCCCGGCGGCGCTCAACGCTTGCTGGTACGCCTTGGCCGTCGCGGTATTGAACGCCACCAGCACGATGCGCATCGGCTGCGCATGGCTGCGCTGCCAGGCCAGTGTCTCGGTCACGGCGATCTGCGCCGCCTGGTACAGCGGATAGCCATACACACCGCAGCTGATCGCCGGGAAGGCGATCGACTGCACCCCCAGCGACTCGGCCAGCTGCAGTGATTTCCAGTAGCAGTTGGCGAGCAATGCCGGCTCGTCACGCTGGCCGTCGTGCCAGACCGGGCCCACCGTGTGCAGTACATGCCGTGCCGGCAAGGCGTAAGCGCCGGTGGCACGCACTTCGCCGGTCGGGCAACGCACGCCGGGGCGCAGCTCGGGCAACCGCTCGCACTCGGCCCGCAACGCGGGGCCGGCCGCACGATGGATCGCGCCGTCCACACCACCGCCGCCGAGCAATGTTTCGTTGGCCGCGTTGACGATCGCATCCACCGCCAGGGTCGTGATGTCACCCTGCCAAACTTCGATCTTCATGCGTCCGTCTCCTGCCTGTGAGGTGTTCCGCGCAGCCTCTGCGCCGGCTGTACCCCACGGTAGGGGACAGGGCATCGATACTGCGTCATGACCGTCTCACGCGCTGCGATCCGACGGCCTTCACGCACGATGGCGGTCGCTGCCTTCACGCAGGCTGAAGCGGTCACGGATTCGCGGCAGGCGGTGGCGCCAGGCAATGCCCGGCGGCTTGCGTCATGGCAGGCCAGCCAGCCAGTCGTCGTCGGAACCCTCGTTCACATCGGCGAACAGCGGCGTGGAGAAATAGCGTTCACCGGTGTCCGGCAGCATCGCCAGGATCACCGAGCCCGGCTCAGCGCGGGCTGCCACGTCCAGCGCGCTGGCCACGGTGGCGCCGGCGGAGATGCCGACGAAGATCCCTTCCTCCGCCGCCAGTCGGCGCGCGGTGGCGATGGCGCGGTCATCCTCCACCGACACCAGTTCATCCACCACATCGCGGTTGAGCACGTCCGGCACGAAATCCGGGGTCCAGCCTTGGATCTTGTGCGGTTTCCAATCATCGCCCTTGAGCAGGGCGGCGCCGGCGGGTTCGGTAGCAATGACGCGGGTCTGCGGGCGCGCGACCTTCAACACTTCGCCCACGCCGGTGAGCGTGCCGCCGGTGCCCCAGCCACTGACGAAGTAATCCAGCCGCTTGCCGGCGAAGTCGCGCAGGATCTCGGCGGCCGTGGTGTTGCGGTGATAAGCCGGATTGGCCGGGTTGGCGAACTGGCTGGCCAGGAACCAGCCATGCTGCTCGGCCAGTTCGCGCGCCTTGCGCACCATGCCGCTGCCACGCTCGGCGGCCGGGGTCAGGATTACCTTCGCGCCATAGGCGCGCATCAGTTTGCGACGCTCCACCGAAAAGGTCTCGACCATCGTGGCCACGAATTTGTAGCCGCGCGCGGCAGCGACCATCGCCAGCGCCACGCCGGTGTTGCCCGAGGTGGCCTCCACGATCGTGTCGCCTGGCTTGAGCAGGCCACGCGCTTCGGCGTCGAGGATGATTGCCAGCGCCAGGCGGTCCTTGACCGAGCCGCCCGGATTGAATGACTCGACCTTGGCGTAGACGCTGACCTGTGGCGGTGCCAGGCGCTGCAACCTGACGATGGGGGTGTTGCCGACGGTATCGAGGATGGACTCGTACAGGGCCATGGAAGCGCTCCGGAAACGGGGCCGCGCCGGGCTTCGGCGGGCAAAGGGGGAGGGCTGGCTGTTCAGGCCAGCGGCTGCCGGCTGACCGTAGCGCCGGCATATGACGCCCGGAAATGACCAGATACCTTTCTTAAACAACCTTTGGTTATAAGCTGGTGACGGCAATTGACCCTAGAGTGGACCTCCGCCCCACGCCGCCTGCCTCCCATGACGCTGACCCAGCTGCGCTACCTGGTTGCCATTGCCGATGCCGAGCTGAACATCACGCTCGCTGCCTCGCGCGTGCACGCCACCCAGCCCGGCCTGTCCAAGCAGCTCAAGCAGCTGGAAGACGAGCTCGGCTTTCTGTTGTTCGTGCGCAAGGGCCGCAGCCTGGAGTCGGTCACCCCGGCCGGCACCGAGGTCATCGCCCGCGCCCGCGCGGTGCTGGCTGAGGCCAACAACATCCGCACCTACGCGGCAAACCAGCGTCGCGAGAGCCAGGGTCAGCTGATCCTGACCACCACGCACACCCAGGCGCGCTTCGTGCTGCCGCCGGCGGTGGCGGCGATCAAGCAGGCCTACCCGCAGGTCAGCGTGCACCTGCAGCAGGCCGGTGAAGCCGACGCGCTGGACCGCTTGAACCAGGGTGATGCCGATATTGCGATCATCAGCACCGCAGGCGGTGAGCCCACCGATGGCATCGCAGTGCCGCTGTTCCGGTGGCGGCGCCTGGTGGTGGTGCCCAAGGGCCATCCGCTGGACCGCGCCGGCCGCGCACCGGACCTGGCCGCGCTGGCCCGCCAGCCATTGATCAGCTACGAATCCTCGACCCGACCGAATTCATCCCTGCAACGCGCCTTCGCCGCCAATGGGCTGGTGCCCGATCTGGCACTGACCGCGCTGGATGCGGACCTGATCAAGACCTACGTGCGCACGGGTCTTGGCGTAGGCCTGCTGGCCGAGATGGCGGTCAGTTCCAACGATGAAGACCTGCGTTCGTGGCCGGCCCCGGACCCGATCGCCGAGTGCATCGCCTGGGCGGTGTTGCCGCGCGACCGGGTGCTGCGTGATTACGCGCTGGAACTGGTGCACGTGCTGGCACCGCAGATTGATCCGCGCGACCTGCGCAGGGTGCTGGATGGCAACCAGGCGGCGGCGTGGCCGGTGCCACCGACGTGGGAGTCACTGACCCAGACCATCACGGTGTGAGGTGGGTCGAGCAGGGCTGCGCCCTGCACCTGCTGCAAACCGGAGCAACGTCAACGTCAAAAGCGGGCTATCCGCAGGGGGGCGGGGCGGTGTCGGAGTGCGGGGACGCCGCAAGTACGTCCATGTAGGCTTGGCAGCCGCATCCATGCGGCTGACACCCCGCACTCCGACACCGCCCCACCTCTGACAGATTCCGATGGCTGTTGGTAGGTGTCGACCTTGGTCGACACGGTAGATCCACGCCATGCGTGGATTCTTTTCGATTCCAATTCGAAATATTCGATTCCGATGGAGATTCATCCACGCATGGCGTGGATCTACTGCAGATCGCGGAGATCTGTCGAAGGCGGGGTGGGTCCGGTTGCGGGAGTGTCCGCGGCATGGATGCCGCGGCCAAGCCCCCATGGTGAAGTGACCCCCGGGAGTTGGACGCCAGATCCAACCCCGAGGGATACATGAACAGATACGACGCTCGTTTCAAACTGCAGGTCGCCAAAGAGGCCTGCAAGACCTCCACATCAGTCAAAGCCGTTGCTCGTCGCCACAGCCTGGAGGCCTCCACGGTCAGGCGCTGGGTGGCGACCTATCGGCTGTATGGTTGGCGCGGATTTCATCGCCAGGCCCGGTTCTATGACCTCCCGTTCAAGTTGGCTGTCCTGGAAAAAATGAGCCAGGACGGTATGTCCGGGCGGGAGGCCACCACCTACTTCCAGATCGGTGATGCCGGCGCGGTGGGGCGATGGCGGCGCCTGTATGCTCAAGGCGGTGCCCAAGCGTTGGCACCGCCTCCGCCGCTGCCCCGAAAGCCGATGAAAAAGACCCGTTCGTCCAAGCCACCTGAGGAAATGAGCCGCGATGAGCTGCTCAAGGAAGTCGCCTATCTGCGTGCGGAGACCGACTACCTAAAAAAACTCGATGCCTTGATCCGGGAAGAGCAGGCGGCGCAAGACGCAAAGCGCAAGCCATCCAAGGATTGAGGCAGGTTCATACGCTGTCGCTTCTGCTCGAAGCGGCGGAGCTGTCACGCAGTACGTTCTATTACCAGAACCATGTCCTGGCCCATCCGGATCAAGACGAGGCAGCCCTGTGCGAGCGCATCCGTGCAATCTACGATCAAAGCCAAGGGCGCTATGGCTATCGCACGGTGACGCTGGAATTGGCCAATCAGGGTCATCGGACCAATCACAAGCGGGTACAGCGCCTGATGGGGGAGATGGGCCTGAAATCACGGGTACGGGTGAAGCGCTACCGGTCCTTCAAGGGGGCCGCCAATGTTGTGGTTGGCAATGACCTCAATCGCCAATTCCACGCCGAGCGCCCCAACCAGAAGTGGGTGACCGACGTGACCGAGTTCAAGGTACAAGGCATGAAGCTGTATCTGTCGCCGATCATGGACCTCTACAACGGCGAAATCGTGGCTTATCAGATCAAGCGCCAGCCCGTGTTCGATCTGGTAGGTCAGATGCTGGAGGAGGCCATCAAGAAGCTTTCGCCGGATGAGCGCCCCATGATCCACTCCGATCAGGGCTGGCAGTACCAGCATGAAAACTACCGCCACATGCTGGAAAAGCACTCTTTAAAACAAAGCATGTCCCGGCGTGGCAACTGCCTGGACAATGCAGCGATGGAGAGCTTCTTTGGGACGCTGAAGTCGGAGTTCTTTTACCTGAACAACTTTGACAGCATCGAGAGTCTGGAGGCGGGGCTGGTGGAATACATCCAGTACTACAACCAAGAGCGAATCAAATTGAAATTGAAGGGCCTGAGCCCGGTACAGTACCGGGAGCAGGCCCAACAGGCCCAATCGGCCGCCTGACCCCTGTCCAAGTCTCGGGGGTCACTTCA
>NZ_KB907499.1:568591-816909 GCF_000382065.1 Stenotrophomonas hibiscicola ATCC 19867
TCCGACACCGCTCCACCTCTGACAGATTGTCCCGATCTGGTAGATCCACGCCATGCGTGGATGAATTTCCATCGGAATCGAATAGTCGAATTGAATTCGAAAAGCATCCACGCATGGCGTGGATCAATGACAGGTCGCGGAAATCTGTCGAAGGCGGGGTGGGTCCGGTTGCGGGGGCGTGAGCGCCATGGATGGCGCGACCGAGCCTCCATGGACGGATTTACGGCGCCCCCCGCAACCGGACCCGCCCCGCCAAACCACGGATAGTCCGCTGTTGCTGTTGCTTCGGCTTTGCCGTTGCTTGAAAGCCTCTGCGGGTGCCGGGCGCGGCCCGGCCGACTTCCGCCACTTGCGGTGGCAGCGACGGCCCACTAGCCTTCGGCCGTCGTTCACCACCCAAGGACCGCCCGTGAAACACCGTCATCTCCTGCTGGCCTCGGCAATCGCCGCCGCCACGCTGGCCCTGGCCGCCTGCAAGAAGGAAGCTGCTCCAGGCACCGATACCGCCAGCAGCAGCGCCCCGGCCGGCGAAACCGCCGACCAGTTCGTGGCCCGCATCAATGCCGAGTTCAAGGCCGCCTACCCGGAGATGACCTCGGCGCAATGGCTGTCCTCCACCTACATCAACAGTGATTCCGAACGCATCGCAGCCAAAGCCAACGAACGCTCGTTGACCCAGCTCAACAGCTGGATCGAACAGGCCGCCAAGTTCGACGGCAAGCCGATGAGCGAGGACAGCAAGCGCGCGATCCACCTGCTGAAGCTGATGTCCTCGATGCCGGCGCCGCGCGACCCGGCCAAACTGGCCGAGCTGACCCAGATCGCCACCCGCATGGAAGGCAGCTATGGCGCCGGCAAGTACTGCACCGATGCCAACGACCCGAACTCCTGCCGGCAGCTGGGCGAGCTGGAGCAGGTGCTGGCACGCAGCCGCGACTACGACAAGCAGCTCGACGCCTGGCAGGGCTGGCACAGCACCACCAAGAACATGCGCGGCGACTATCAGAAGTTCGTCGGCCTGGTGAACGAAGGCGCCAAGGGCATGGGCTTCACCGATGCCGGCCAGATGTGGCGCAGCGGCTATGACATGCCGCCGGAGCAGATCGGCCCGGAAACCGATCGCCTGTGGGAACAGGTCAAGCCGATGTACGAACAGCTGCACTGCTATGCGCGCGCCAAGCTGGACAAGACCTACGGCAAGGACAAGGCCGAAGTGGGCAATGGCCTGATCGCCGCGCACCTGCTGGGCAACATGTGGCAGCAGGACTGGTCCAACCTGTGGGACCAGCTGGAACCATACCCGGGTGCCGGCAGCCTGGACATCACCGCTGCACTGGAAAAGCAGTACCAGACCAACCTGAGCGCGGCGCTGGCCAAGGCCGGCAAGGACGCCAGTGTGGCGGCCCAGTACAAGGCGCAGCGCGAAGCCGAACTGCGCACCGCCAAGCAGATGACCGAGCGCGCGCAGGACTTCTACGTGTCGCTGGGCATGCCGTCACTGCCGCAGTCGTATTGGGAAAAAACCCAGTTCATCAAGCCTGACGACCGCGACGTGGTCTGCCACGCCAGCGCCTGGGACATGAACATGGAAGGCGACGTGCGCACAAAGATGTGCATCAAGCCGAACGAAGAGAATTTCACCACCATCTACCACGAGCTGGGCCACATCTATTACGACCTGGCCTACAACCCGCTGCCGCCGCTGTTCCAGGGCGGTGCCAACGACGGCTTCCATGAAGCGATCGGCGACACCATCGTGCTGGCGATGACGCCCAAGTACCTCAGCTCGATCGGCCTGGTCGACGCGCCGACCGAAAGCCGCGAGGCGGTCATCAACAACCAGATGCGCATGGCGCTGTCGGGCGTGTCGTTCCTGCCATTCGGACTGATGATCGACCGCTGGCGCTGGGGCGTGTTCGATGGCTCGATCACCGCCGACAACTACAACAAGGCATGGTGGGACCTGAAGGCCAAGTACCAGGGCGTGGCCCCGGCCAGCAGCCGTGGCGAAGAATTCTTCGATCCGGGCGCGAAGTATCACGTGCCGGGCAACACCCCGTACACCCGTTACTTCCTGGCGCGCATCCTGCAGTTCCAGTTCTACAAGGGCCTGTGCGACGCCTCGGGGTACAAGGGCCCGCTGCATGAGTGCACCTTCTACGGCAACAAGGAAGCCGGCCAGAAGTACTGGGCGATGCTGAGCAAGGGTGCCAGCCAGCCGTGGCAGGCCACGCTGAAGGAGCTGACCGGCACCGACAAGCTCGATGCCGGCCCGATGATCGAGTACTTCACACCGGTCAACGAGTGGCTGAAGCAGCAGAACGAAGGCCAGATGTGCGGCTGGCAGACCAACGCGGCCCCGGCGGCGAAATGAGAAAAGGGGCGGGTCCGCGAGGATCCGCCCCTGATGTAGCGCCGGGCCATGCCCGGCGGCTCTTCATCGCACCGCTGCGCTCGCCGGGCATGGCCCGGCGCTACCCACGGCGGATCAGCTGTTCTTCTTCGCTGCCATCGCCGCGGCCAGCTCGGCCTTGAACTCCTCGAAGGTCTGGCCCTTCTCTTTCGCTTCGGCGTACGCGGCGTCGCGCAGCGCGTCGGAGTACATCAGGCGCACCGGCGTGCCATTGCGTTCGTGCAGCTCACCGGCCTGCATGATCAGCGCCAGCACCTGCGCAGCGCTCTCGCTGTGGCCGGCGATGCGGCCATCCATGCCCAGCACCCATTCGCCATCGCGGCGAACGACACCGGCCAGCAGGGTGCGCTGCGCGTCGCGCAGTTCGGCATGCGGCTCCACCGGCGACGCCTGCGCGGCGGCCTTGTTGGCGGCCTGTTTTTCCTGGCGACGGCGCTGGTCGCGGCGGGTCTTGGAGCTGGTGGACATGGTGCGGTACCGCTGCGAAGGGGGGCGCAAGGATAGCGCACCCCGCCCGCAGCGCTGCTTCACGCGTGCTCGATCCAGCACGGTCAGTCCAGCACCTTGCCGTGCCGCCAGTAGCCCATGAAGGTGATCGCGCGGCGGTCCAGCCCGCAGTCGCGGACCAGGTGGCGACGGATCGCCATTACCGCCGCCGCCTCGCCTGCCACCCAGGCATACAGCGGTCCGGCCACGCGGGTATCGGCCTGCTCCCAGAGGATCTGCGTATCGACGTCGATCTCATCCGGCGCATCGCCGGCAGCCGCGCCCGGGGCCGCTGCCAACCGCGCCTGGACCGCCTGCAGCAACGGCTGTCCGTAGGCGGCCCGCCCGCGCGGCAGCCAGACCAGCTCGGCGCTGGAGGGCGCCTTCAGGTGCACGGCATCACCGGCCTGCGCCACCTCCAGCAGCGCCAGCGTGCGCGGCGGATCGACCATGGCCGCCAGTTCCTCGAGGATGCCGGCCACCGCCGGCAGCGCGGTTTCATCCGCCACCAGCAGCACCTGGCCGACTCCCATCGGCGGTTTCCATTCCCAGCCTTCGCTGCTGTCGGCACAGTCGGCATCGGGGGCCAGCAGCACTACGCGGTCGCCCGGTCGCGCGTGGATGGCCCAGCGCGAGGCCGGCCCGGTCTCGCCATGAAGCACGAAATCAACGTCGACCTCGCCCTGCTCGGCGCGCAGGTGGCGGATGGTGTAGGTGCGCATGGGCGGACGCTGGTCGTCCGGCAGCGCCCGGTAGCGCGGGTACCAGTCCTCGCCGCTGGGCACCGGCGGCACGTCCTGGCCGGGCAAGGGGAAGAACACCTTGATGCGCTGGTCCGGGCCTTCGGTCTTCATCCGCGCCACGTCGGCACCGGTGAATACCATGCGGTCCAGGGAAGGAGAAAGAACGCGGCGTTCCTTCAGCGCCACCTCGAACAGGCGGTAGGTCTGCTGCGCAGCCATGGGGGAACCTCATGCAACGACATCGGATCGGCTGGCTGTCGTGCATCCACGCACCGGCTGGCTGGAGTCCCCAGCCTAGTCCGGTCGTTCCTCGCCGCAAGCGTTACGGGCATCGCGGCGTGCCCTACCCCTGCGCGCTGCTCAATCGCCCGTGCAGGCTGCCTGCGCCGCGCGCTCAAGCCGGTGCTCCCAGTACCAGAACACGAAGCCGGCGCCAAAGAACGCGGCCTGGCCCAGCGCCAGGTGCAGCGGGCTGGCACTGAGCAACGGCGACACCACGCCGGCCACCACGGTGCTGATCATCAGCTGCACGAAGGCCTGCAGCGACGAGGCCAGGCCGCGCTGGTGCGGATACATGTCCAGCACCGCCAGCGCCAGGATCGGGAAGATCAGCGCCATGCCCATGCCACCCAGGAAGATCGGCAGTACCGCCCATGGCAGCACGAACTGTGGCGACAGCACCACGTAGCCAACGTTCAACAGCACTGACAATGCGCACAGGCCGAAACCAATGGAGACCTGGCGGGTGGGCGTGGTGTGCCCGGCCATGCGCCCGGACAGGAATGAGCCGGTGGTCATGCCGCCGATGGTCGGGATGAACAACCAGGCGAAACCGCCCTCGCCCAGGTGCAGGTGCTGCATCACGAACACCGGCGCCGAGGAGATGTACAGGAAGATTCCACCAAAGCCGATGCTGCCGGCCAGTGCCAGGCGCAGGAAGCGAGGGTTGAAACCGATGCGCACGTAATCGCGCATCAACGCGCGCGGCGACAACGGCACGCGCGCTTCGACGGGATGGGTCTCGGGCAGGTAGCGTGCAGTGGCCGCCAGCAGGACCAGCCCGAACACCACCAGGAACCAGAAGATCAGCGGCCACCCCGCGCCACTGAGCAGGATCCAGCCACCGATGATCGGCGCGATGGCCGGGGCGATGCCGAACAGCATGGACACCTGGCTCATCAGCCGCTGCGCGTCATGGCCGTGGTACAGGTCGCGGATCACCGCGCGGCCGACGATCATGCCGACACCCGCCGACAGGCCCTGCAGCGCACGGAAAGCCAGCAGCGTGGTCAGGTCGGTGGACAGTGCGCAGCCCACCGAGGCGCCGACGAACACCACCAGGCCACCGAGGATCACCCGCTTGCGGCCCCAGGCGTCGGACAGCGGACCGTGCGCCAGGCTCATCAGTCCGTAGAACAGCAGGTAGACGCTGATGGTCTGCTGCACCGCCACCTCGTCCACCGCCAGGCGCCGGGCCAGCTGCGGGAAGGCCGGGAAGATGGTGTCGATCGAGAACGGGCCGAACATGGCCAGGCCGGCAAGCAGCAGGGCCATGCGGCGGGTGGAGGGAGCAACAGCGGCTGTCATGGGAAAGGCGTCCGGCAGGGCCATGCGCGGCACGCACGGCGGGCGCCGGTCCCCGTCTGCAGGGAGGGCGCCAGATGAATTCAGGTATCCGCCCATCATAGGTGGGGATTGCGCCCGATGCCATGCAGCGGTGCACAGAACGCATGGCCGGGCCATCGGCCATTCAGCCGCGGGGCCGTGCCGGGAGGCGGCCAGCGGGCCCGCAACGGGCTATAATCCGCGGGCAACACGGTGGGAGAAGCGGAACACCGCTGCCGAAGGCGCAACGCCCGTAATCGCTCAGGCCCGATACCACCCGTAACAGAACTCTGGAGAGACCGGTTCGATCCGGCGCCGAAGGGGCACGAAGCTGCGGTTTTCCGCGCTTCCAAACTCTCAGGCAAAAGGACAGAGGGGCGCCCCGCAGACCGCCGACCGGCGGCTTGTGCCCGTGCGTGTGCCCTTTCCTGACGGATCCTTCGCCATGTCCCAGAACACCCCTTCCCTGCGTGAGCTCGAGCACCACAATGCGTTCGTCGAGCGTCACATCGGCCCCAACGATGCCGAGATCGCGCAGATGCTCGACGTCGTCGGCCACGCGTCGCTGGATGCGATGACCGATGCCATCGTGCCGGCCAAGATCAAGTCGCCGGCGCCGCTGGCGCTGCCGGAGTCGATGACCGAAGTGCAGGCACTGGCGAAGATCCGCGCGATCGCCGACAAGAACACCGTGCTGCGCAGCTTCATCGGCCAGGGCTACTACGGTACCCACACGCCGAACGTGATCCTGCGCAACATCCTGGAAAACCCGGCCTGGTACACCGCCTACACCCCGTACCAGGCGGAAATCTCGCAGGGCCGCATGGAAGCGCTGATCAACTTCCAGACCCTGTGCGCCGACCTGACCGGTATGGAGATCGCCAACGCCTCGCTGCTGGACGAAGCCACTGCCGCCGCCGAAGCGATGACCCTGGCCAAGCGTTCGGCCAAGTCGAAGTCGGACACCTTCTTCGTGCACGATGCCGTGCACCCGCAGACCCTGGAACTGCTGCGCACCCGCGCCGAGCCCATGGGCATCGTGCTGCGCGTCGGCACCCCGGCCGAGGCACTGGAAGCAGAAGCCTTCGGCCTGCTGCTGCAGTACCCGGACACCTTCGGCCAGGTCGGTGACTACAAGGCGCTGGTCGATGCCGTGCACGCACGCGGCGGCCTGGTGGCCGTGGCCACCGACCTGCTGGCCCTGACCCTGCTGGCTGCCCCGGGCGAATGGGGCGCGGACATCGTGGTCGGCAACAGCCAGCGTTTCGGCGTGCCGTTCGGCTTCGGTGGCCCGCACGCCGCCTTCATGGCCTGCCGTGACGCCTACAAGCGCTCGATGCCGGGCCGCCTGATCGGCGTTTCGGTCGATGCCCAGGGCAACCCGGCATACCGACTGACCCTGCAGACCCGTGAGCAGCACATCCGCCGCGAGAAGGCCACCTCCAACATCTGTACCGCACAGGTGCTGCTGGCAGTGATGGCCTCGATGTATGCGGTCTACCATGGCCCGGAAGGCCTGACCCGCATCGCCCGCCGCACCCACCGCCTGGCCGCCATCCTGGCTGCGGCACTGCGCAACGCCGGCGTACAGGTCGGTGGCGACTTCTTCGACACCCTGCACGTCACCGGCGTGCACGCCGATGAGATCCATGCCAAGGCACGCGCCGCCGGTTACAACCTGCGCGCGATCGACAGCGACTCGGTCGGCATCAGCCTGGACGAGACCGCCACCCGCGCCGACGTGGTCGCGCTGGCCGCCGTGTTCGGCGCGCAGGCCGACATCGATGCGCTGGACGCAAGCACCGCCGACGCGCTGCCGGCCGGCCTGCTGCGCCAGTCTGCGTTCCTGACCCATCCGGTGTTCAACACCCACCACAGCGAGCACGAACTGCTGCGCTACCTGCGTTCGCTGGCCGACAAGGACCTGGCGATGGACCGCACGATGATCCCGCTGGGTTCGTGCACCATGAAGCTCAACGCCACCGCCGAGATGATCCCGGTGACCTGGCCGGAGTTCTCGCAGATCCACCCGCTGGTGCCGGCCGACCAGGCGCTGGGCTACAAGGAACTGATTGATTCGCTGGAAGCGATGCTGGTCGAATGCACCGGCTACGACGCGGTCAGCCTGCAGCCGAACTCCGGCGCACAGGGCGAGTACGCCGGCCTGCTGGCGATCCGCGCCTACCACCGCTCGCGCGGCGAAGGCCACCGCGACATCTGCCTGATCCCGGATTCGGCGCACGGCACCAACCCGGCCTCGGCGCAGATGTGCGGCATGAAGGTGGTGGTCACCAAGACCGATGCCAACGGCAATGTCGATGTGGAAGACATCCGCCTCAACGCCGAGAAGTACAGCGACCGCCTGGCCGCGATCATGATGACCTACCCGTCCACGCACGGCGTGTTCGAGGAAGAGGTGGTCGAGATCTGCGAGATCATCCACAAGCACGGCGGCCAGGTGTACACCGACGGCGCCAACATGAACGCCCTGGTCGGCGTGGCCAAGCCCGGCAAGTGGGGTTCGGACGTTTCGCACCTGAACCTGCACAAGACCTTCTGCATTCCGCACGGCGGTGGCGGCCCGGGCGTTGGCCCGTGCGCGGTCAAGGAACACCTGGCCCCGTTCCTGCCGGGCAAGCTGGGTGACAACGGCCCGGTCGGCATGGTCAGCGCCGCCAGCTTCGGCAGCGCCTCGATCCTGCCGATCAGCTGGATGTACATCGCGATGATGGGCCGCGAAGGCCTGCGCAAGGCCACCCAGGTCGCGCAGCTCAACGCCAACTACATCGCCAAGCGCCTGGCGCCGCACTTCAAGACGCTGTACACCGGCCGCAACGGCCTGGTGGCGCACGAGTGCATCCTCGACGTGCGCCCGCTGGAGAAGACCAGCGGCATCGGCGCCGAGGACGTCGCCAAGCGCCTGATCGACTTCGGATTCCACGCCCCGACCCTGAGCTTCCCGGTGGCCGGCACGCTGATGGTCGAGCCAACCGAGAGCGAGTCGCTGCATGAGCTGGACCGTTTCATCAACGCGATGATCCAGATCCGAGAGGAAATCAGCGCGATCGAAGACGGTCGCCTGGACCGCGAGGACAACCCGCTGAAGAACGCCCCGCACACCGCCACCGCGGTGACCGCCAGCGAGTGGACCCACGCCTATCCGCGCGAACTGGCCGCCTTCCCGCTGGCCAGCCTGAAGCAGAGCAAGTACTGGCCGCCGGTGGCACGCGTCGACAACGTGTACGGCGACAAGAACGTGATGTGCGCCTGCATCCCGGTCGATGCCTACAAGGACGATGAAGTCGAAGCGTGATTGACGGAACGGCCCGCGCAAGCGGGCCGTTTTCGTTTACGGTAGCGCCGGGCCATGCCCGGCGAGCGCAGCGGCTGAACCGATCACGGGTCCGGCATCTGTCCCAGGCTCAACTGCCACGATACGCCGAAGCGGTCCTGCACCCAGCCATAGCGGTTGCTGAAGTCGTAATCACCCACCGGCATCAACCAATGGCCGCCCTCGCCCAGCACGCGTGCCGCACGCTCGAACTGCTCGGCACCGGAGCACTCGACGAACAGCGAGATCGACGGGCTGAAGGTGAAGTCGTGCACATCCAGGCTGTCGAAGCACAGGTAATGGGTGCCACCGAGCAGGAAGATGGCCTGGCGGACCTGTCCGGGTACGCCGGCGCCGGCCCCCTCGGGGTGGCGTTGCAGGGCCAGCAGGCGGAAATCGGCAAAGGCTTCGGCGTACAGGGCCAGCGCGGCCTCGGCCTGGCCGGTGAACATCAGGAAGGGACGGCTGCGCAGCATGCGGTACTCCTGGTCGACGGGCCGCTGGCGGCCCACCTGCGCACAGTGCCACGCGGAGTGTGTGCCTGTTGTAGAGCCGAGCCCATGCTCGGCTGGCGATCGCGCAAACAGCAGCCTCGACCGTAGGGTCGGCTCTACAGAATCACGCCTCGCGCATGCGCCGCGCGATGGCGCTGCCGGCGGCGATCGTGGCGGTCAGCGCCACCATCGACAGGAACTGCAGGCGGGTGTGCGACTCGCTCAGCAGCAGGCCGAAGATCAGCGCCAGGATCGCCAGCGCGCAGCAGGTCAGCCACGGGAAGCCCGCCATGCGGAACGGCAGCCGGGTACCCAGACGATCCGCGCGGCGGCGCAACACCAGTTGTGAGACCAGCGACAGCGTCCACACCAGCAGGCAGGTCGAACCGACGATGTTCAGCAGCACCGGCAGCACCCGGTCCGGGAACAGCAGTTCCATCACCGTGGCGGCGAAACCGAACAGCACGCTGGCCAGCACGGCAATCACCGGCACCTGGCGCGGATCGGTCCAGCCCAGCACGGCCGGGGCTTCGCGGCGCTGCGCCAGTGAATACATCATGCGCGAGGCGCCGTAGAGGTTGGCATTGAGTGCCGACAGCAGCGCGATCACCGCGATCAGGGTGATGGCGCTGCCGGCACCCGGAATACGGGCAATGTCCAGCACAGCGGCGAAGGGCGACTTCAACGCTTCGCTGGTCCACGGCACCACGGCGATGATCACGCTCAGCGAGCCGATGTAGAACACCAGGATGCGCCACGCCACGGTGCGGATGGCACGGGCGATGCTGCGCTCCGGATCTTCGGTCTCCGCCGCCGCAACGGCCACGATCTCGGTGCCGCCGAAGGCAAAAACGACAACCAGCAGTGCAGCGCCAATACCGGCCAGGCCCTTCGGCGCAAAACCACCATGCTCGGTGAAGTTGCTCAGCCCAGGCGAGGTCACCTGCGGGAGCCAACCCATCAGCAGCGCCACACCGATGGCAATGAACGCCAGGATCGCCGCCACTTTCAGGATGGCGAACCAGAATTCGAACTCGCCGAAGTTCTTCACCCCGAGCAGGTTGATCGCGGTGAAGAACAGCATGAAGGCCAACGCTGCCATCGGCACCGGCACCGCAGGCCAGACCGTGGCCAGCAGCCCGGCCGCGCCTACCGCTTCGGCGGCGATCACGATCACCAGCTGCACCCACCACAACCAGCCGACGGTGGCACCGGCGGTGGCGCCCATGGCATCGGCGGCATAGACCGAGAACGCGCCGCTGGTCGGTTTGGCCGCCGCCATTTCGCCCAGAGCGTTCATCACGATGATCACCAGCGCGCCAGCGACCAAGTACGAGACCAGAACGGCCGGACCGGCCGCCTGCACACCCACGCCCGAACCGAGGAACAGGCCGGCGCCGATGGCACTGCCCAGACCCATCATGATCAGCTGGCGGGGCTTGAGCGAATGTCCGAGGCGGGAGGGCGAAGCGGTCGGAATCGAGTTGGGCATCGGCAGGGCTGGCGGCGGGCTACAGGGGCGACACCTTACCCTGTCCCATGCCCGCGGGGATAGGCACAGCGCAGCAGCCGGCTCAGGCCAGCGCCGGCTCGCCGACACCACCGCCAATACGGGCGCGGTAGGCACGCGGCGAGAAACCGGTTTCAGCCTTGAACTTGCGGGTAAAGGCGCTCTGGTCGCTGAAACCGCAGGCCTGGCCGATGCTGGCGATGCTCTCGTCACCGTGCAGCAGGTGCATGGCCATCTGGATCCGCAGCCGGGTCAGCACCTGCTGCGGGGTCATCTGGAACACCTTGCGGAAGCTGCGCTCCAGCTTGGACAGCGAGAAGCCGGTGATGTCCAGCAGGGTCTGCATGCGCACGTTCTCGGCGTAGTGCGCGTTGAGGTGGGCCAGCGCCAGCCGCAGCTGCTCGTACTGGGTGCCGAGGCTGTCCTTCTGGCCCAGGTCGCGGGAAATGCCGATCAGGCCCTCGATGGCGCCATCGACCAGCAGCGGGCGCTTGCAGGTCAGGCACCAGCCCGGTTCGCGGTTGGCGAACAGGTGCAGCTCCATCAGGTTCTCGATCACCTCGCCGGACAGCACGCGGGCATCCTGGTCGACATAGTCCGCGCTGAGGCCGGTCGGGTAGATCTCGGCCGCCGTGCGCCCGATCACGTCCTTGCGCGCGCGCAGGCCCAGCCGTCGCAGCATGGTCTGGTTGACGTGGGTGTACCGCCCCTGGCGGTCCTTGATGAAGAACAGCACGTCCGGGATGGCGTCGAACAAGGCTTCGATGTCGGCGGGCTCGACTCGCATGCGGCAAGCATACCCGAGCCCGCTTTTGCCCGTACGTTCACCTTTGCCGGACCGGGGTTTAACGGGCTCGGTTCCAGTGTCGTGGTTCCCTTTGACGATCCGGAGCCACCCTCCATGGCCGCCAGCAAGCCGACCGGCAAGCGCGCAACCACCCCGCCCGAAAGCCACCCACGGGGCAATGGCGATGAGCTCCACCAGCAGGCCGGGGGCAGCCATCCGGTGATGACCACCGATCAGGGCATCCCGGTGGCAGACAACCAGAACTCCCTGCGACAGGGGCCTCGGGGGCCCACGCTGCTGGAGGACTTCATCCTGCGTGAAAAGATCACCCACTTCGATCACGAACGCATTCCCGAGCGCATCGTGCATGCACGTGGCAGCGCAGCACATGGCTACTTCGAGTTGACCCGGTCACTGGCCGCCCATACCCGCGCGCGCATCCTGACCGAGGTAGGGGTGAAGACACCCGTATTCACCCGCTTCTCGACCGTGGCCGGTGGCGCAGGCTCGGTGGATACCCCGCGCGACGTGCGCGGCTTCGCGGTCAAGTTCTATACCAGGGAGGGCAACTGGGACCTGGTCGGCAACAACATTCCGGTGTTCTTCATCCAGGACGCCATGAAATTCCCGGACCTGGTGCACGCAGTGAAGATGGAACCGGACCGTGCCTTCCCGCAGGCCGCCTCGGCCCACGACACCTTCTGGGACTTCATTTCGCTGATGCCCGAGTCGATGCACATGATCATGTGGGCAATGAGCGACCGTGCCATTCCGCGCTCGCTGCGCATGATCGAAGGCTTCGGCGTGCACAGTTTCCGCCTGCTGAACGAGGCGGGCGAGTCGACCTTCGTCAAGTTCCATTGGCGGCCAAAGCTGGGCGTCCAGTCAACGGTCTGGGACGAAGCGCTGAAGCTGCAGTCAGCCGACAATGACTTCCATCGCCGCGACCTGTTCGAGGCCATCCAGCGCGGCGACTTTCCCGAATGGGAGCTGGCGGTGCAGTTGTTCACCGAAGAAGAAGCCGACGCATTCCCGTTCGATCACCTGGACCCGACCAAGATCATTCCCGAATCGCTGGTGCCGTTGCAGGTGATCGGGCGCATGGTGCTGGACCGCTGGCCCGACAACTTCTTCGCCGAGACCGAACAGGTGGCGTTCTGCCCGGCCAACGTGCCGCCGGGCATCGACTTCAGCAACGACCCACTGCTGCAGGGCCGCCTGTTCTCCTACCTGGACACCCAACTGCTGCGTCTTGGCGGCCCGAATTTCCACCAGATCCCGGTGAATGCCCCGAAGTGCCCATTCGCCAATCATCAGCGCGATGGCCACATGCAGATGCACGTGCCCAAGGGCCGGGTGGCCTACGATCCCAGTTCGCTGCAGGAGGACTCACCGCGTGAGACGCCTGCGGGTTTCCGCAGCCACGCCAGCGCCGACGATGGCCGCAAGGGCCGTACCCGCGCGGAGAGTTTCGCCGACCACTACAGCCAGGCCCGCATGTTCTTCCGCAGCCTTGAAACGCCGGAGCAGGCGCACCTGGCATCGGCGCTGGTGTTCGAGTTGTCCAAGGTGGAAACGCTGAAGGTGCGGGTACGTACCGTCAGCCACCTGCGCAACATCGATGACTCACTGGCGCGGCGCGTGGCCGATGGTCTGGCCTTGCCCGCCCTGCCCGACCCGGCACCCACCGCCACCCCGGCGCGGGACATGCCTCCCGCTCCCGAGGTGCGTGTGATCGGACGCAACAAGCCTACCCTGCAGGGTCGCTGCATCGGCATTCTGTTCGACGAAGGCTCCGACGCCCGCATCATTGCCAGCCTGAGCAAGGCAGCCAGGAAAGCAGGTGCAGACGTGAAGCTGGTCGCGCCCAAAGTCGGTGGCGCCACGCTGAGCGATGGCGCGATGCAGGCGGCGGATGGGCAACTGGCAGGCACGCCATCGGCTGTGTTCGATGCGGTGGCCGTGGTGCTGAGCGCAGAGGCATCAAAGGCGTTGTCGAAAGAGAGCGCCGCGCTGGAGTTCGTCAGCCAGGCGTGGGCACACCTGAAGGCCATCGCCAGCGACGCGGGAGGCCAAGCGCTGCTGAAGGCGGCGCGGGTCGGCAACGATGCCGGCATCGTCGAAGCGGAAGACGCCAAGGCATTCCTGGCGGCGGCCGCCACCCGCCAGTGGGCGCGTGAGCCCAAGCTGCGCCTGCTGGCCTGACCACAACGACAGGAGAATAGTCATGCCCCGTGGTGACAAATCCGCATATACCGAAAAGCAGAAGCGCCAGGCCGAGCACATCGAGGAAAGCGAACGTGATCGCGGCGCGAGTGAAGGCACCGCCGAGCGCATTGCCTGGGCCACCGTGAACAAGCAGGACGGCGGCGGCAAGCGTAACGGCAGTGCACGCAAAACTACAAAGAAGGCGACCCGCAAGAAGACCGCCAAGACGTCGACAACCAGGAAGACGGCAGCGAAGAAGGCGCCGGCGAAGAAAGCGGTGGCAAAGAAGGCGGTGGCAAAGAAGGCACCGGCTCGCACGACCGCGACAAAGAAGGCCGCAAAGAAGACAGCGAAGAAGGCTGCGGCAAAGAAGGGGAGTACGGCCGCCTCGCGGAGCGCCGCCGCGAAGAAGGCAGCCAAGACGCGGGCCGCGAAGAAGTCCGTGCGCAAAGTGGCGGCGAAGAAAGCTGCGCGTACGCGTGCGCGCGGCTGATGCTTCGGTCAGAAGGGGAGTGTCCTCATCCATGCCGCAACTTCGGCTGCGTCAGCATCAGCACGGGCCTGCAGCAGTAGATGGGGCCCTTCCAGCGAAATACGGCCGCTCAAGGCGGCCGTATTCCTGTCGCTGCAGTGGCAGCCCGCTCAGGCTGCGCGACGGGGCGCAGCGGAGACCGCCGCGCCTTCCATCTTGAATACCGCCATCGACGTGGTCAGTGCATGCGCCTGTTCCTCCAGCGCGCGGCTGGCGGCAGTGGCTTCTTCCACCAGCGCAGCGTTCTGCTGGGTCACCTGGTCCATCTGCACCACCACTTGGTTGACCTGCTCGATGCCGGCGGCCTGTTCCTTGCTGGCCGCTGCGATGTCGCTCATCAGCTGCGTGGTGCGCGAGCTGGCCTGGGCCACGCGGGCGATCGCGGCTTCCGATTCAACAGTGACGGCCAGGCCACTCTTCACCTTTGCAGCGGCGTCTTCGATCAGCTCCTTGATTTCCTTGGCGGCGACACCGGCACGCTGCGCGAGCGTACGCACCTCGCTGGCGACCACCGCAAAGCCACGCCCCTGCTCGCCCGCGCGCGCGGCTTCCACTGCAGCATTCAGCGCCAGGATGTTGGTCTGGAACGCGATGCCGTCGATCACCGTGGAGATTTCCGAGATGCGTGCCGAGGACTGATCAATCTCGCCCATCACCGATGCCATCTGTGCCATCGCCTGCTCGGTCTCGCGCACGGCGGCGCCGGCAGCGTGCGCTTCGCTGTCGGCCTGACGCGCCAGTTCGGCGTTCTGGCGTACGGTGGAGGTCAGCTCCTCCATCGACGCGGCCGCTTCTTCCAGATTGGCCGCCTGCTGCTCGGTTCGGCGCGACAGGTCGTTGTTGCCAGCGGCCAGTTCCTGCGCCGCGTTGTTGATGCTGTCGGCAGCCACCTGGATGCCGCGGACGATGCCGGTCAGCTGCGCGGTGGTGGTGTTGGCATCGTCGCGCATGCGCGCGAACACGCCTTCGTACTCGCCCTCCATGCGTGCGGTCAGGTCGCCATGCGAGATCGCGCGCAGCACGTCGGAAACATCGGCGATGCTGGCCTGCGAACTGGCCATCATGCCGTTGAGGTGCTCGACCATCGTCTTGAACTGGTACTGGAAGGCCCCGGCATCGCCACGCATGCTGAAATCGCCGGCGCGTGCGGCACGGGCCAGTTCATCGATCTGCGCGTTGATCGCCATCAGGCTCTGCTTCACCGCGGCCAGGGTGCGGGTCAACGTGCCCTTTTCGCCCGGGTAGTCCGGCAGGTCGCGGCTGAGGTCACCGATGGCGTAACGCTGCATTACTTCAGCCATCAGCAGTTCCACCTGCACGTGCGATTCGACCAGGCTGTTGGTGGCCTGCACCATGCGGCCGAAATCGCCGGGGAACGCACTGGCGTCCATGCGATAGCGGATTGCGCCGGCCTCGTGCTGTTCCGCCATCTGCAACTGCGCGCCGATCGCCGCCTGCACACTCTGGCGCACGCTGGCCATCGCCTCACCCAGCTGGGTCAGCTCGTCGCGGCCACCGAGGCGGAACTCCTGGTCCAGCTGCCCCTTGGACAGGCGCTCGGCCAGGTTCACCGCGCGCGCCAGCGGACCGGTCAGGCTGCGGCCGATCATCACCGAGGCGCCGATGCCAGCAAGCAGCGCAACGCCGCCCAGCACCAGCAACTGCAGCAGGCTGCGCTCGCCCAGGCGGATCGCCTCCGCGGCAGCCTCACGGCTTTCCTTCTCCTCGAAGTCCACGCCATCGGACAGCGCCTTGTTCCAGCCGTTGGCGGCGTCCTGCACCGGGCCCAGGGTCAGCGCCACGGCACCGGGATAATCGCCCTGCTCCATCAGTTCGCTGGTCTGCTTGTTGAGCGGGCGAGCAACGGCTCGCTTGGCGGCGATGGTTTCAGCGATGGCCTTGCCTTCGGCGTCACTGGGCAGCGCCTGGTAGGCGCTCCAGCTGGCCTCGTAGCGCTTGACGAGATCAGCAATGCGCTTCTCGTCGCTGGTGCGATGATCACCCTGGCGGATCAGCATCTCGCGGCGCACCACCATCATCTGGTTGTTGGCATCAAGCATCTGCGACAACAGGCGCACCTTGGCCACGCTGACGTCGACCACCTGCTGCATCGCGCGCTTCTGCACGACACTGGCAGTGGCGCCGGTGGCCACCACGGCGGCAACCAGCAGCAGCAACAGGCCAAAGCCCAGCCCAAGACGCCAGGCAACCCTGACGTTCCTCAAGTAGTTCATGGGGGTATCCAAAACGGGGGGATGCGCCCTTATCGGCGGCACGGCAGGCAATCTTGATCGCCATCCACCAATGGCGTCGGCCACTGTTCACCTTGGTGAGTCGCCGTCCCAGTGGCACCTGCCGGTGCAAACCGGCCGCAATGACATGCCTGCTCATGCGGGCATCAGATCCCTTTCACGGTGGCTCGGCGCCGTCTGCGGGCAAGGTGGTGGCGTTCCCTGCTGGAGTCCCCGATGCCGTTACCCATGCCCCGATCCGCCCTGCTCGCTCTCTCGCTGCTGGCATCACCTGCCTTCGCGCAGGCGCCGCCGCCTGGCCTGCCTGCCCCCATTGCCGAGAAGGCAGGACCGGACACCGCACCCCGCTCTGTCCTGCACGCCCAGGTGCTGCTGGATCGCGCGAATTTTTCCCCCGGCCAGATCGATGGCGAAGTGGGCAGCAACCAGCGGCGCGCGGTGTCGGGCTTCCAGGCGGCGCATGGGCTGAGCGTAACGGGTGAACTGGATGACGCTACCTGGAAGGCCCTGCAGGCCGACACGATCACGCCGCTGGCAAGCTACACGCTCACGGCTGAAGATGTTGCCGGCCCGTTCCAGGCCATACCGAAAGGGCCCGCCGCACAGGCCAAGCTGAAGTCGCTGGGCTTCAGCAGCGTCGAAGAAGGCCTGGGCGAGCGCTTCCACGCCTCCCCTGAGCTGCTGAAGGCACTCAATCCCGGCGTCGATCTGGCCAAGGCCGGCAGCCGCATCCAGGTGCCCAACATCGGAACGGGGGACTTGCCGAAGGCGGCGAAGATCGTGGTCGACAAGTCCGACTCCACACTTCAATTGCTGGATGCGCAGGGCAAAGTGATCGCACAGGTGCCTGTCTCATCCGGCAGCCAGCACGATCCGCTGCCGATCGGCGAATGGAAGATTCTCGGCGTGTATCGCGACCCGCCGTTCCACTACAACCCGAAGCTGTTCTGGGATGCGCGCAAGGGCGAAAAGAAGGCGACGCTGCCGCCGGGCCCGAACAATCCGGTCGGGCGGGTCTGGATCGACCTGTCCAAGCCGCACTACGGCCTGCATGGCACACCCGAACCCGGCCACGTCGGCAAGACAGAATCGCATGGCTGCGTGCGCATGACCAACTGGGATGCGCTGCGTGTGGCCGATGCGGTGGATACCTCGGTACCCGTGGTGATGCAGGAGTGAGCCGATGCGTCTTTCGCAGCTGATCGTGCTGGGCGTTCTGCTGGGGCTGAGTGCAGGCTGGTGGCTGCACCACGATGCGGGTGAGCCGGCGGCGGTTTCCCCGCCCGCAGTGCAACCTGCGGTGGCTGCGGTTGCAACGCCGCGCGTAGGCGCTCCGGCTCCCACGGCCGTGTCGCCGTCCAGCGCCACCAATGCGCCAACCGGCCTGCTGCTGCCGGTGCAGGGCATCCAGGCGTCGCAGCTGCACGACACCTTCACCGATGCGCGCAGCGAGGGCCGGGTGCACGATGCCATCGACATCATGGCCGATGCGGGTACTCCGGTACTCGCGGTGGCCGACGGCACGGTGGAGAAGCTGTTCGACAGCAAGCGCGGTGGGCTGACCATCTACCAGTTCGAGCCCAGCGGACGCTGGTGCTACTACTACGCGCACCTGCAGCGCTATGCCGATGGCCTGAGCGAAAAGCAGGTGATCAAACGCGGGGATGTGATTGGTTATGTGGGCAGCACCGGAAATGCCAGCGCGGAGGCCCCGCACCTGCATTTCGAAGTACACGTACTGGGGCCGGAGAAGCAGTGGTGGAAGGGGGAATCGATCAATCCGTATCCGCTGCTGAAATCGGCTGCTTCGACGCCCGGCGCTGCCAGCGCCGCAAGGTGAACGTGAACACCGCCAAGGCAGCCCCTGGAACCAGCACGAACAGAACCGTCTCGCCTTTCACGCTGACATGCTGGTCATCGCGTCGCTTCCCCGCTGGCCTGCCCACACGGTAATGAAGAAGCCCCGCTTTCGCGGGGCTTTTTCTTTCAGCGACGCCGGGCGTGGCCCGGCGCTACCAGTCACGCCCTCAGGCGAACGGATCCTGCAGCACCATGGTGTGGTCGCGGTCCGGGCCGGTGGAGACGATGCTGATCGGGCAGCCGGCCAGCTCTTCCAGCGAACGCAGGTAGGCGCGTGCGGCCGGCGGCAGGTCGTCCCACTGGGTGATGCCGTGGGTGTTCTCGCTCCAGCCCGGGAACTCCAGGTACACCGGGGTGCATTCTTCCCAGCCCTGCGCGTCCAGCGGCGCGTACTCGGTGCGCTTGCCGTTGTATTCGTAGGCGATGCAGACCTTCAGCTTTTCCATGCCGTCCAGCACGTCCAGCTTGGTGATGCACAGGCCGCTGATGCCGTTGATGGCCACGGCGCGCTTCAGCGCGACGATGTCCATCCAGCCGCAGCGACGCGGGCGGCCGGTCGAAGCGCCGTACTCGGCGCCGCGGTCACGGATGCCCTGGCCGACTTCGTCGTCCAGTTCGGTCGGGAACGGGCCGCCGCCGACGCGGGTGGCGTACGCCTTGGCAATGCCCAGCACGTAGTCGATCGAATCGGCGCCGACGCCGGAACCGGCCAGCGCACCACCGACGGTGGTGTTGGAGCTGGTGACGTACGGGTAGGTGCCGTGATCGATGTCCAGCAGCGCACCCTGCGCGCCTTCGAACAGCACGCGCTTACCCTGCTTGCGCAGGTCGTGCAGGATGCCGGCCACGTCGGACTTCATCGGCTGCACGTATTCGCCGAAGGCCAGCGCCTCGTCGAAGGTCTTCTGGAAGTCGACCGCATCGGTGTTCAGATACTTGGTCAGCACGAAGTTGTGGTAGTCCAGCGCAGTGCGCAGCAGTTCTTCCAGCTGCTTCGGGTAGTGCAGGTCGGCGATGCGGATGCCGCGGCGCGCCACCTTGTCTTCGTAGGCCGGGCCGATGCCACGGCCGGTGGTGCCGATTGCCTTGCCACCGGCAGCGCGCTCGCGCGCCTGGTCCAGGGCGATGTGGTACGGCATGATCAGCGGCGCGGCCGGGGAGATCTTCAGGCGCGAACGCACTTCCACGCCGGAGCCTTCCAGCTCGGCGATTTCCTTCTGCAGCGCGGCCGGCGAGATCACCACGCCATTGCCGATCAGGCACAGCGCGTCGTCACGCAGGATGCCCGACGGGATCAGGTGCAGGACGGTCTTCTTGCCGTTGATGACCAGGGTGTGGCCTGCATTGTGGCCGCCCTGGAAGCGCACGACGGCGCCGATTTCCTCAGTGAGCAGATCGACGATCTTGCCCTTGCCTTCATCGCCCCACTGGGCACCCAACACTACGACAGACTGACCCATGACGGGCTCCTCGATTTGTAGCGGCCATCGGGGCCGCGGACGGGTAAACCGTGGCGGGGCTGGCCAGCACCTGGAGGGCGGCTCCAAACGGGGAGCGGCCGACGATGGAAGGCCCAGACACGGAAAAAGCCGGACGGGGAGGCCCGTCCGGCTTTTGTGCATTATCCGGGTTTCCGGGGTCGGGTGCCACCTTTCCGACGGACGGCTTCACCGGCCGGTCAGCCGCCCCGCCCGGTCGTGCCGGCCGTTGGCCGGCAATCCCGGGTTGCCGGCCAGCGGCCGGCACTACCCTCTCAATGCCGCACCCACCACAGCAGGCTCAGGCCGGCCAGCAGCACCAGCCCGCCGAAGCTGCGCAGGGCCGGGCTGGGCAGGTCCAGCAGGCGTTCGGCCATGCGCTTCCAGGCGAACGGGGCGACGAACAGGAACAGGCCTTCCAGCACCGCGACCAGGCAGACGGCGGCAAACAGATCTTTCATCGGGAACTCCGGAAAAGGCACGGGGCCCGGCGTCTGGCCGGGCCCCGTGGGGTACTGCCCTGCGACCTCAGCGGTCGTTCTTCAGGTACTGCAGGAACGGGTCGTTCTTGTCGAGCACGATCACGCCATTGCCGTCGGTCATGGAGCCACGGTAGGCCTCCAGGCTGCGGTAGAAGGCGTAGAACGACGGATCAGCCGAGCCGGCCTTGCCGTAGATGCGGGCCGCCTCGGCATCGCCTTCACCGCGCAGGCGCTGTGCATCACGCTCGGCCTCGGCGATCAGCACGGTGCTGTCGCGGTCGGCCTGGGCACGGATGGTCAGCGACTGCTCCTCGCCCTCTGCACGCAGCTTGGCCGCTTCCTGCTTGCGCTGGGCGCGCATGCGCTCGTACACGTCGTTGATCACCTGGCTGTCGGTCGGCAGGTCCACCTGCTTGATGCGCAGGTCGATCATCTGCATGCCCAGGCCAGCCACCGCTTCGTTGATGCCCTTCAGCTGCTCGGCGATCAGCTCGCTGCGGTCGCCGGACACCAGCTGCTGCAGGGTGCGCGAGTTGATCTGGTTGCGCAGCGAGTCGGTGATGATCGGCGCCAGGCGGGCGTTGGCCACACGCGGGTCGCCGCCGGTGGCACGGAAGTAGTCACCCACGTTGGAGATGTAGCCGATGGCGAAGAAGTCGACGCTGACGTCCTTCTGCTCGGCGGTGAAGTAGCGCGCCGGCGCAGTGTCGAGCACCTGGAAGCGGCGGTCGAAGACCTTCACCGTTTCCACCACCGGCACCTTGAAGTGCAGGCCCGGCTTGATGTCCGAACGCACCACCTTGCCCAGGTTCAGCACCATGGCGGTCTGGTCCTCACGGACCACGTACACCGAGCCGAGCAGGCCCAGCACCACCGCCACGATCACGGCGATCCAGATAGGACTCTTCATCGGCTGCCCTCCTCACGGCCGCTCGGTCGCCCGGTCGGGCGGCCCACCGGCCGGCCCGGATCACGGGAAGCTTCCGCCGCTGCACCCGGCAGCGACGGCATCACCACGTCCGGGTTGGCCACTGCGGCCGGAGCCGACGTGCTGGGACGGGTATCGCCGGTCATCGGCACGTAGATCAGCTGGCGGCCATCGCCACCGATCACCTTGCGGTTCTCGCTCAGCACCTGCTGCACGGTCTCCAGCCACAGGCGCTTGCGGGTCACTTCCGGAGCGTCCTTGTACTGGGCCTGCAACAGGCTGAAGCGCTGCGCGTCACCCTCGGCCTTGGACACCACGGCCTGCTTGTAGCCTTCGGCGGTGGTACGGGCGCGCGAGGCCTGGCCCCGGGCTTCCGGCACGACCTTGGCGGCATAGGCCTGGGCCTCGTTGATCAGGCGTTCCTTGACCTGCTGGGCACCGTTGACCTCGTCGAAGGCCGGCTTCACTTCCTCCGGCGGACGGGCGTCCTGCAGGGTCAGGCCGGTCACGGTCAGGCCGGTCTTGAACGCCTTCAGCAGCGCCTGCAGGCGCTCCTCGGCGGCGACGGCCAGCGGACCACGGTTGTTCAGCACGGCGTTGAGGTCGGCGCGGCCAACTTCCTCGCGCACGGCGCTCTGCGCCGACTGCTCCAGCACCTGGTTGGCATCCACGGTGCCGAACAGGTATTGCTGCGGGTCGTCGATGCGGTACTGGACGTTCAGCGAGACGTTGACGATGTTCTCGTCGCGGGTCAGCACCGGCACCTGGATCGAGAACGTCTTGATCTCGGTGGCATTGACCTTGGTGACCGATTCGATCGGCCAGGGCAGCTTGAAGTTCGGGCCGGGCTGCAGGATGCGCGAGAACTGGCCGAAGCGCAGCACCACACCGCGCTGCTGTTCGCCGATCAGCTGGAAGCTGGAGAACAGCACCAGCAGCACCACGGCTGCCACCACCCAACGCACGATGCCGCCGTCGAACAGGTCCTTCAGCGGCCCGGGCAAACCGCCCCAGCCACCACCATTGCCACCGCCGCGTGACCCGAACGGCCCGCGTCGATTGTCCTCGGGGCCTTGTCCGCCCTTGTTGCCGCCGGGTGTATTCCAGGCCATGCACGCTCCATCAAGATTTGGGCTGCGGCGCGGGCCCTTCCCGCACCGCCAGCCGTGAAACCATCACCGATCATACAAGATGGGGCGGATCGGCAGGATCGAAAGGGGGGCAACGGGGTAAGGTGGCGTTTTCCTCGAAGTCAGGCAACGCCGATGGCCCCCACCACCCCGTTCACCGCCTTCCGCATCGAAAACGACGACGCCGGCTATCGCAGCGGCCTGGTCCGGCTCGGGGTCGACGACCTCAACCCCGGCCAGGTGCTGATCCGCGCCCACTGGTCCTCGGTCAACTACAAGGACGCGCTGGCCGGTACTGGAAAAGGGAAGATCCTGCGCCGCTTCCCGCTGGTGGGCGGCATCGATGTGGCCGGCACCGTGGTCGCCAGCACCGACCCGGACTGGCGTGAAGGCGACGCGGTGCTGGCCACCGGCTGCGGCCTCAGCGAGACCCGCGACGGCGGCTACAGCCAGTACGTGCGGCTGGAATCGCGCGCGGTGATCGCCCAGCCGGCCGGGCTGACCCCACGCGAGGCGATGGTGCTGGGCACCGCCGGCTTCACTGCGGCGCTGGCCCTGCTGCGCATGCAGGACAACCGGCAGACCCCGGAACTCGGCCCGCTGGCGGTCACTGGTGCCAGCGGCGGTGTCGGTGCGCTGGCGCTGTCCATCTTCAGCCGTGCCGGCTACAGCGTGCACGCGGTCAGCGGCAAGCCGGACCAGGCAGGATTCCTGCGCAGCATCGGCGCCACCGAGGTACTGCCGCGCGACGCGCTGGCCGACACCGGCGCGCTGCAGTCGGCCCGCTTCGGGGGTGGCCTCGATAATGCCGGAGGCGACATGCTGGCCAGCCTGCTGGCGCAGACCGTGCCCTACGGCAGCGTCGTCAGTGCCGGCCTGGCAGCCAGTCCGACGCTGGACATGACGGTGATGCCGTTCATCCTGCGCGGTGTCTCGCTGCTGGGCGTGTCCTCGGCCAATGCGCCACGCGGACTGCGTGAGGAAGTGTGGTCGCGGCTGGGTAGTGACTGGAAGCCGCAGCACCTGGACCGCATCTGCACCGCCGAAGTCGGCCTCGATGGCCTTCCTGCCGTATTCGAACGGATGCTGGCGGGCGGTTCGCTGGGTCGCACCGTGGTACGGATCGACTGAACGTCGCAGGCGGGCGACGGACGGCAGACGCGGCCCTCCCGCCGGTAATGGGCCCGCACTACACTGCGGGCATTACATGGGGAACAACATGGCACGCATTCTGATCGTCGACGACTCACCGTCGCAGCTGTTGGGGATACAGCGCATCGTCGAGAAGCTCGGGCACCAGATCCTGACCGCCACCGATGGCGCCGCCGGGGTCGAAACCGCCAAGGCCGAGCTGCCCGACCTGGTCCTGATGGACGTGGTGATGCCCAACCTCAATGGCTTCCAGGCCACCCGCACCCTCGCCCGCGACGAGGCGACCCGGCACATTCCGGTGATCCTGGTGACCACCAAGGACCAGGACACCGACCGCATGTGGGGCATGCGCCAGGGCGCCAAGGCCTACATCACCAAGCCGTTCTCGGAAGATGAACTGTCCGAGGTGCTGGAACGGGTGTTCGCCGGGCAGGGCTGAACCATTCTGGTGGGTGTGGACCGAGGTCCACACCCACCAGAATCGATCTCAGATCGTTTCGCCGAACGCCTTGGCCAGATTGCGGTACGCCTTCTTCTGCGCCTCATCGGTCGCAGCCGGGGCCACGATCTCGATTTCGACGATCTGGTCGCCGTCCGGGCTGCCCGGCAGGCCACGGCCACGCAGGCGCAGCTTGCGGCCGGCATCGGAATCGGCCGGAATCTTGAGTTCCACCGCACCACCCAGGGTCGGCACGCTGATGCTGGTGCCCAGCGCGGCCTGCCACGGCGTGAGCGGCAGCGTATAGAGGATGTTGCGACCATCGACCTCGAACTGCGGGTGGGCGGCGTATTCCACCTCCAGCAGCAGATTGCCGCCATGGTTGCCCTGCCCTGCCAGGCGGATCACCTGGCCCGGGCGGATGCCCTTGGGCACGCGCACGTCCAGCTGCTTGCCGTTGACGGTGATGCGCAGGCTGTCGCCGCTGTAGGCCGCTTCCAGTGGCACCGACAGCTTGGCGCGGGTATCGCGGTTGGGCGCATGGCCCTGGCTGCTGAAGCCCGGACCGGCCCCCGCGCCCGCTCCACCGCGCTGGCGCGCGAACAGGCTTTCGAAGAAGTCGCTGAAGCCGCCGTTGGGGCCGCCGCCACCGAACACTTCCTCGAAATTGAAACCACCGGCGCCGCCGTAGTTCGGCGGTACGTTGAACTCCTCGCCCGGGCGATAGCCCTGCGCGCGCAGCTGGTCGTAGGCCGCGCGCTTTTCCGGATCACGCAGCGCCTCGTAGGCCTCGTTGACCGCCTTGAACTTGTCTTCGGCCCCGGCCTCCTTGCTGACGTCCGGGTGGTACTTGCGTGCCAGCCGGCGGTAGGCGGTCTTGATCTCCGCCTCGCCCGCGCTCGGTTCCACCCCCAGGGTGGCGTAGTAATCCTTGAATTCCATCCAGCTACCTCGATTCGCTTCGGCCGCGCCGGTGGCGCCGCCCCGGGTTCATTCTACGCGCCTGCGAGGGTACGCCGCCCCTCGTGCGGCCCCGGTGAGGCCGACTGATCCTGCGCAATGCGGCTGCCATCCCCGTGCGCCACGCTGTGGCTGGAAGCCCCTGCCACAAAGCCGGAAGATGGAGCCTGCACACCGGGTTTCCAATGTCTTGACGCCCCTCTCCCATCCGGCCCACTAGCCTGCCCCAGCAAGGAGTTCCCATGACCATCCATGTCGGCGACCGCATTCCGGAAGTGACCCTCAAGCGCATCCGCGAGGGCATTGAAACGCTTGATACGCATTCGTTGTTCGATGCGCGCAAGGTGGTGCTGTTCGCCGTGCCCGGCGCGTTCACCCCGACGTGCTCGGCACGTCACCTTCCCGGCTACGTCGAAAAGTTCGAGGCCTTCCGCCAGCGCGGCATCGACGTCTACTGCATGGCCGTCAACGACCCGTTCGTGATGAAGGCCTGGGCCGCCGACCAGAGCGTGCCCGACGGCCTTCTGATGCTGTCCGACGGCAATGCCGAGCTGACCCGCGCCCTGGGTCTGGAGCTTGATGCGAGCGCGTCGGGCATGGGAATCCGCTCGCGTCGTTTTGCCCTGTACGTCGACGACGGCGTAGTTCGAGAGGCCTGGGTTGAACAGCCCGGCCAGTTCGAAGTGTCTTCGGCCGAGTACGTGCTGGAGCATCTCCCCACCTGATTCCCCACCGCAGAAGGAAACGGCCAGCCATGTCCACGCAGCCAGCCAAAGCCAGCAAGCCCGCCGCGGAAATTGCCGGCATCAGCGACCGCAAGACCCTGCGCGAACGCGCCCGGCGCAACATCGAAGATGGTGCGATCACCGACAGCTACAGCGCTGACCGCGAGGTGGTGATCAAGCTGCTCAACGACGCACTGGCCACCGAGTACGTCTGCGTTCTGCGCTACTACCGGCACTACTTCATGGCCAAGGGCATGCTGGCCGACGCGGTGAAAGCCGAGTTCCTCGAGCATGCACAGCAGGAGCAGGCGCATGCCGGCAAGCTGGCCGAGCGCATCGTCCAGCTGGGCGGCGAGCCGGATCTCAACCCGGATACGCTGACCGCGCGTTCGCACGCCGAATACAAGGAAGGCAGCGACCTGCGCGACATGGTGCGCGAGAACCTGGTGGCCGAGCGCATCGCCATCGACAGCTATCGCGAGATGATCAACTTCATCGGTGACCGCGATACCACCACCAAGCGCATCCTTGAAGAGATCCTGGCGCAGGAAGAAGAGCACGCCGACGAGTTCGCCGACCTGCTGGACGGGTGGATCGGGGAGTAATCGCTACGCCACGCGATCGCTGCCATCTACGGCGTTGTAGAGCCGAGCCCATGCTCGGCTGACCGCTGCACGCACGTCGCAGGAGCAGCCGAGCATGGGCTCGGCTCTACAGCAGCGTGACAACATGCGGGAAGTGCCATCCAAGGTCGGCATCTAGCGCAGGACGTTGAACCGCACCTGCGTCCAGGCGCCGTCGGCTGCCAACGCAGTCAGGGTGTGCGTGCCGGGTTCGGCGAACTCTCGCTGCATCAGCTGCGCGCCGTGGGTCTGTGCAATCCAGCGTCCATCCAGCAGCCACTCCACCGCCTGCTCGCTGCCCAGCGCGCGCAGCTGCAGGCGTACGCCATGTTCCGAATTCGGCGCGCGCGCCAGCGTGGCGCCATCGTTGAGCCCATCGATGTGCAGCGCAACGCTGGCCTCGCGGCCATCATCACGGCAGTCCGGCGACAGCGCCGGCAGCTGCGAGGCTTCGCGCGTGGCCTTGGACAGCCATGGCGACAGCAACGCTGGCCAGCGCGCGATCTCGCGCGCGACTTCTTCGTGCGGCAAGCGGCAATCGGCTGACACGCGCAGACCGGTACGCGCATCGGCAAGGTAGCGCTGCCGACCTGGTTGCCAGCGCCGTGCCTCGCGTTCGGGGAAGGTCGGCGGTGCGGCGCCATCAAGCAGGTAAGCCGGCATCCTGCGCTGGCAGAGTGCCGTGGGCAGCCCCTCGGCACGTTCGCCGGTGGGCCAGCAGATGTCTTCCTGGCTGACGCTGGCCGGCATCGGCGCAGCGGCCGAGTCACCGCGCTGGCGCGGCAGGCTGTCCACCACCTCGAACATCAGCGGCAGCGCGGTCACCGCGCCGTACTGGCCCGGTAGCGGTGTGCCGTCCGGCCGGCCCACCCACACGCCCACGGTGTAGTGGCGGGTACTGCCGATCGCCCACGCATCGCGGTACCCGTAGCTGGTGCCGGTCTTCCACGCCACGCGCGGGCGGCCACCGACATCGAACGTCCCGACGCTGTACCCCGGCCGCGGATTCGATTCCAGCATCTCGCGCACGATCCAGCTGGCGCCGGGCGAAGCGAGGCGCCGCTCGATCATCGGCTCGTCATCGGTGTAGCGCACGCGCCCGGCGATGCCGTTGCGGTTGAGCGCGGCGAACGCGCCGACCAGGTCTTCCAACCGCGCGCCGGTGCCGCCCAGGATCAGCGACAGATTGGGCGTACTGCCTGGCGGGAAGCGCAGCTGGATGCCCGCGTGCGACAGACGTGCAGCGAAGCGCGCGGCGCCGACCCGCTGCAGCAGGTCCACCGAGGGCACGTTCAGTGACAACCGCAAAGCGCTGGACGCGCCGATCGGCCCGTTGAAGGCCATGTCGAAGTTGCCGGGGCGGTAGCTGCCGAAACTCTGCGGCGCATCGACCAGCAGGCTTTCCGAATGGATCAGGCCATCATCCAGCGCCATCGCATACAGGAACGGCTTGAGCGTGGAGCCCGGCGAGCGCCAGGCCTGCACCATGTCCACGTGGCCGAGCCGCTGGCGGTCGCCGAAGGCCAGCGTGCCGACATAGGCACGCGCCTGCAGGGTCTGGTTGTCGACCACCAGCAGCGCGGCCGAGGTGCGCTCGGGCAGCGTCGAGAAATAGCTGGCCACGCGTTCCTCCAGCGTGCGCTGCAGGCCGATGTCGATGCTGCTCTGGATGCGTGCCCGGCCCGGATGCGCCGAATGCAGGCGCTGCGCCAGCAACGCGGCGTGCAGCGGCGGCCGCAGCGAGCGCGCCACCACGTTCTCGATGCGCGCATCATCCACCTCTTCGGCTGTCCACGCGCCCAGCTCGGCCATGCGTGACAACACCTTGTCGCGTGCCTTCTGTGCCGCTTCCGGGTGGCGGTCCGGGCGCAGCCGGCTCGGCGCCTGCGGCAGCACCGCCAGCAACGCGGCCTCGGCATGTGACAGCTGCGCCGCCGGCTTGCCCAGATAGGCCCAGCTGGCCGCTTCCACGCCTTCGATGGTGCCGCCGTAGGGCGCGCGCTCCAGATACAGGGCCAGGATCTGCTGCTTGCTCAGGTGCACTTCCAGCTGCACCGCGCGCAGCATCTGCTTGAGTTTGCCCCAAGGCGTGCGCGAGTGCGGGTCGAGAATGCGCGCCACCTGCATGGTCAGGGTCGAACCGCCGGACACGATGCGGCCGCCGCGCAGCAGCTGGCCGCTGGCACGCAGCATCGCCACCGGGTTGATCCCCGGATGGCGCCAGAACCAGCGGTCTTCGTAGGTCAGCAACGCCTGCAGGTACAGCGGCGAGACGCTGTCGATCGAGGCAGGATAACGCCACACGCCCTCGGCATCGGCGAACGCACGCAGTGGCGTGCCGTCGGCGGCCACCACCAGAGTGCTGGTTTCGCGCTGCTTCGGCAGCGGGGGCGGGAAGGCGAAATCCAGCACCAGCAGCAGTGCCAGCGTGGCGGCCATGCCCCAACGCAGCCACGGCCACAGCGGCCGCCACCGGCGGCGCAGGGCCGCCAGCCGGGTCGTCATCGTGTTCTTCATTGCAGGTTGCCAGCAGGACGGGCCGCGCCGTCGCGGCCCGTCCGCGCGGTCACGGCTGTACCACCGTGATCGTGGTCGGGTTGCTGCGGCCAACGCCACGCAGCTGCGGCCGGTACATGTCCTCCACCAGCGGTGGCGGCACCGAGTAGGTACCCGGGGTCACCGCGCGCACCAGGTAGAACACGTTGGCCTTGCTGCCACGCGAGAGCTTCAGCGCGGCCACATAGCGGTCGTCGCGGAACTCTTCGTGCTTGGTATCGGCCGCTTCACCGCGGTCGCTGATGGTGATGCCATCGACCACCACATCGGCCCACTGCTTGGCGTCGCCCAGGTTGAAGTTCTCGATCTCCAGGCCCGCCGGCAGCAGATCGGTCAGCAGCGCATCGGGCATCGTGGTGTCGGCGGTGACGGTGACGCGCACGATCAGTGCTTCGCCTTCCTTCAGCGGTCGCGGCGACCACGGTTTGCCATCGGTACCGAAGTAGCTCCGTTCAATACCCAGCACGCTGTTGTCCGGCGCCGGTGCGCTGCGCGGGATGCCGGCCACGTCGATGCTGGCGAACATCGGCGGCTGCCCCTGCGGAGTGAAGCGCACACCGCTGGCCAGCTCACTGGCGCTGAAGTTGCGGCCGAACAGCTTGCGCTCGCCGATGGCTTCGCTGTTGCCACCGATCACCAGTTCACCGGCCACCAGCGCCTTCTGGTTGGCGGCGAGCGCCTTGCCGAGACGTGCAATCGCCACCTGTTCCTGCGTGCTCAGCCACATCCAGCCGGCATTGCGGCGCGCATCCAGGCCGCGGCCGAGGTCAACCGCACGTGCATCCCAGGCCGGCTTGGCCAACTTGTTTTCGTGGGTCAGCGCGATCATCAGCGCGTCATCGCGGATCGCGCTGCCGTAGTCGCCGAAGTACGAGGGGCGCTCGCTGCTGGACTTGGCAAAGGCCGCCGCCAGCGCGGCCTGGCCACGCTTGGCATCGCCCTGCAGTGACAGCGCCACGCCCAGGTGGACCAGCGACAGGCCGCCCACCGCCTTGCTGCGCTCGTTGTCGTACAGCGTGCGCAGGGTACCGAGCGGTGCACGGTTGACCCGGGCCAGCACGTAGCCCGAATAGGCCTGGTTGGCGAACTTCAGCTTCTCGCGGTCGTCCTGGCCGTAGAACTGGTTGCCGCCGGACAGCAGATCCTCGCTAAGCCGGTTGAGCGCCTTCTGCAGCACGTTGTCGGGCACCGCGAAGCCGGCGTCCTTGGCATCGAGCAGGAACTCGGTGATGTACGGGGTCAGCCACGGGTTCACGTAGCCGTCGTCACCCCACATCGAGAAGTTGCCGTTGGCCACCTGCATCGACGCCAGGCGACCGAACGCACCTTCCATGCGCTCGCGACGGGTCTTGGCATCCAGGCCGTCGGCACCGAGCATCGACGACGTCGCCTGGTCCAGGATCAGCGCCGCGTAACCCTTGCTGGTGGTCTGCTCGGCACAGCCGTAGGGGTAGTTCAGCGCGCCCTGCAGTGCACTGGCGAACGGAATCGGCGGCAGCGGGCTGACCAGCAGGCGGGCATTGACCGACTCCGACATCAGGCCATCGGTCAGGCTGTTGTCGAGGCTGACCGCGGCCAACGGATCAAGCGTGCGCACCTGCGAACGCAGCACCTGCGGCCACGCCGCACGCACCGGCAGGTCGTAACGGCGATCGGCCTTGAAGCCGTTGCCGTCCACCCGCACCCGCACCTTGGCCACACTGTGGCCCTCGCGTGCCGAAAGCGGGAAGCTCAACGTGGTCTTGGCGTCGGCATTCAACTGCACGCTGCGGCTGCCCTCGCCCAGGTTCAGCGGGCCCTCGCTTTCCACCTTCACGTTGAACTGCCCCGGCTTGCCGGTGAAGTTCTGCACATCCAGGGTCACGGTGCTGCGGTCGCCCGGAGCGAGCACGCGCGGCATGCTGGCTTCAGCCAGGATCGGCGCGCGCACAACGGTTTCCACGTCGCGCTTGCCGTACTGGTCATCGCTGTAGACCAGTGCCGACACCCGCAGGGTACCGTTGAAGTCCGGCACCTTCAGGCGGATGCGGGCGATGCCCTTGGCATCGAGCTGCACCGGGCCGGAGAACAGGTCCACGGTCTGCACGCGCGCAGTCGGGCGCTTGGCCTGCGGCAACGCCTGCAGCGCCATGTCGCCACCGAACTTCAGCTTGCCGCTGCTGCCGTCGAAGCTCTCGATCACCCGGCTGTAGATGTCGTAGGCATCGATGCCGAGGCGACGCTGGGCGAAGAAGTGCGCACCGGCGTCGGGCACCGGGAAGCGGGTGATGTTGAGGATGCCCACGTCCACCGCTGAGACGGTGACGTGCGCCATCTTGCCGGCCAACTGTGGTGCGCTGACCGTCACCGGCAGGTCCTGCTCCGGGCGCATCTGCTTGGGCGCGGCCAGGCCGACGGCCACGGTGCGGCCCTTGCGGTCCATCGGCACATGCACCACACCCACGGCACGGGCCGGAGTGATCTTGCTCGGCGCACTGCCGCCACGGAACACCAGCGCGGTGATGTAGACGTCGTGGCGTTCCCAGTCAGCGGTGACCGGAATCTTGAAGGTCGACCCCGGCTTGGCGTCGATGCCCTGCACGTACAGCATGCGGTCGGTCTCGACCATCAGGATGCCCTTGCCGGCGTGCGGCGGGGTCACCGTCACTTCGAGCGTGTCGCCGGCCTTGTAGCCGGTCTTGTCCAGGCCCAGCTTGATCTTGTCAGGGCGCGCGTCCAGGCCACGGTTGTCATCACCCCAGCTCCAGCCCGCACGGAACGGATAGCGGCTGGTCAGGCCGGTGGACGGATCGAACACGTCCACCCGGTACTCGCCCCACTCCACCGGGAAATCGAAGGCGACCGCGCTGCCGCCGGCATCGACGGTGCGCGTTTCCTTGTTCTCGAAACGGCGGGTGAAATCGTAGTCCCAACGGTTGTCGTTGAAGGTCCAGTGGTAGTCGCGCAGTTCCCGCACCAGGGTGATCTTCAGGCCCTTGGCCGGCTGCGGCGCGCCGGTGGCATCCACGCGCATCAGCTCGAAGCGCGCGTTGCCGTTGGAGTCGGCACCGTCCTCGGGGTTGAACAGCGGGCGAACGCCGACCAGCGCGTTGGCCGGCCACATCACCCGCTTCAGGGTACGGGTGACCGTGCGGCCACCGGTTTCATACAGGCTGCCGGACAGCACCACGGCAATCGGTGCCTTGGCCTTGGCCGCCTCTTCCGGCAATGCCACGTCCTCGCGCAGCTGGCCGTTGGCCGGTAGCGTGGTGTCGATCACGTCCTTGGCTTCGCGCGGCAGCTGCAGGGTCGGGTCACCGAAGAAGTAGCCCGGCAGGCCTTCCACCGGCTGCTGCTCGGCGGCCACCGCCATGCGCGCGGTGAAGCGGTTGCCATCGGCCGGTGCCCCGTACAGATAGGCACCATTGGCCTGCAGGCGCAGGTCCTCACCCGGCTTCAGCGTCTTCTGCGCGCTGTCCAGGTCCAGTTTCATGCGCTCGGGCAGGAACTCCTCGATGCGCAGGGTCATGCCCTGGATCGCTTCCTTGCTGGCCGGGTCGGTGCGGAACTCGACCTGCCAGCGCCCGGTCGGCGCCTCGGCGGGGATCACCTGCTCGAAATTGATGTAGCCCTGGTCACCCGGCTGCAGGCGGGTCTCGCGGAACGTCTTGCCGTCGGGCTGCTTCAGGCGCAGGAACACCGGTTGCGCCTTGACCGGCTTGCCATCGTTGTCACGCAGCAGCGCGGACAGGCGCACGGTCTCGCCCGGGCGGTACAGGTCGCGGCCGGACCAGGCATAGACATCGAACCATGCGTTGTCGCGGCCGGCCACGGCGAATTCGCTCAGGTCCAGCGCTGGCTGGTTGAACGGCAGGAAGCTGGTGTCCTTGCCGCTGCTGGCGACCAGCACGTGGGTGGCATCCAGGGTGTAGTTCAGCAGCGCATTGCCGTTGCCGTCGGTGCTGCCCTTCAGCACCACCTCGCCCTTGGCGTCGAGCACGCGCAGGTCGATGCCCTTCAGCGGCGCGCCGTCCTTGAGACCGGCGGTATGCACGAACAGCTTGTCCTTGTAGGCGCGGGTGTGCAGGCCGATGTCACTGACCGAGAAGAACGCGGTATCGAATTCGCCCTCATAGTCGCCGGTGCGCTTGAGCAGTGCGAAGTACAGGCCCGGCTCCTGCAGTTCCTTGATGTCCTGCGTCGGCAGGTAGGTCAGCACCCGCTCGTTCTGCTTGCCGCCAAGGATGAAGCGGTTGACGTAGACCGGCTCGGCCAGCTTGTTGATCGGGCTGCGCTCGTAGTCGCTGCTGAGCTCCCAGCTGCCACGGCGGCCACCGCGCTGGTACTGGCTGAAGAAGGTCGGCAGGTCCTTCTCGCGCACGCGCAGGAACTCGACGTCCACTTCCGGCACGTTCACCGAGACCACCGGCAGGCCACGGCTGTCCTTGGCCGGCAGCACGCTGCCCTGCGAGGCGAACCCAACCACCGGCTTCAGCTCGCCACTGAACACCTTCTGCTTCAGTTCCTTGCCCAGCCGGCTGCCATCGGCGGCCAGCAGGTCCGGCGAGACCACCAGGCTGAATTCCTTGCCGGCCTCGACGAACGGGTAGCGCAGGGTCAGGCCGTCATCGGACAGCGTCCAGCTGCTGTCGTCGGTGCCGACCTTCTCCTCGAAGCGCACCAGCGTGTCGAAATCCTGGGTGCCGACCAGCGGGCGCGAGAACTCCAGCGCCAGCGACAGGCCGTCATTCTTCTGGTCCGGGTAGGCGCGCAGAAGGGTGAATTCCTTCACCTGCTCGGCCTTGGCGGTGATGGCTTCACCGCTGGCCTTGGGCAGCTGCCCGCTGTCATTGCGGCAGCCGGCCAGGCCCAGCAACAGGCTTCCTGCCAGTACCGCCGCCGCCCATCTCCACCGCTTCCGCCGTGCCGGACCGCTCATGTCGTCACTCCTTGATCGAGGCGGCCATTATAGGCAGGCCGCGTCAAGGTGTTGACGCGATTTCGGCAATTGCCGCGGGTGCGGGTGGTGCCGGCCGCTGGCCGGCAACCGGCATGGCAGGTTGGAGGGGATTGCCGGCCAGCGGCCGGCACTACCGATCAAACTACCCCGGCAGGTACAGGTCCACGTAGTCGGTCACCGGCATCGCGGCCAGCGCCACCGGGTCCAGCGAAGCGGCCCAGATGCGCTGCTGCTGGACTGTCGGGAAGCGGTGGGCCAGGTGCCGGCGGAACTTGTCCATCAGCAGCGGAATGCCTTCCTCGCGACGGCGCGCGTGGCCCAGCGGGTACTCCACCAGCACCTCCGGCAGCGCGGTGCCATCGGTGAAGCGCACGCTCAGGCCGTTGGCGATGCTGCGCTTCTCAGGGTCCAGGTAATCGGCGCTGAGCTGCGGATCCTCATGACAGGCCATCTTCGCGCGCAGTGCGTCGATGCGCGGGTCGGCGGCAACGTCGTCCTCGTAATCCTCGGCCGTCAACCGCCCGTGCAGCAGCGCGATGGCGACCATGTACTGCACGCAGTGGTCGCGGTCGGCCGGGTTATGCAGTGGGCCCTGCTTGTCGATGATGCGGATGCAGGCTTCCTGGGTCCTGATCGCAATATGCGCGATGTCCTCGACCCGACGCCCCTTCGCACGCAACTGCTGGTGCAGCGTGATCGCCGCCTCCACTGCGGTCTGGCCATGGAACTCGGCCGGGTAGCTGATCTTGAACAGCACGTTCTCCATCACGTAGCTGCCCAGCGGTCGCGCCAGCGTCAGCGCCTCGCCATGCATCGATACCGCTTCAAAACCCCAGGTCGGCGCGCTCAACACACTGGGATAGCCCATCTCGCCATTGGCCGCCATGAGCGCCAGGCGCACGCCACGGCTGGTCGCATCGCCGGCCGCCCAGCTCTTGCGCGAGCCGGTGTTGGGAGCGTGCCGGTAGGTGCGCAGCGCTTGGCCATCGACCCAGGCCAGCGACAGCGCATTGAGCATGCGTTCGCGATCCAGCCCGAGCAGCTGCGAGACCACCGCGGTGGTGGCCACCTTGACCAGCACCACATGGTCCAGCCCGACGCGGTTGAAGGAATTCTGCAGCGCCAGCACGCCCTGGATCTCGTGCGCCTTGATCATCGCAAGCAGCACGTCGTGCACGGTCGGCGGCGGACGACGCAGGGCCTGCGCGTTGCGCCCCAGCCAGTCGCAAACAGCCAGGATGCCGCCGAGATTGTCGGAAGGATGGCCCCACTCGGCAGCCAGCCAGGTGTCGTTGAAATCCAGCCAGCGCACCATTGCGCCGAGGTTGAAGGCGGCCTGCACCGGGTCCAGCACGTAGTGCGTGCCCGGCACGCGCGCGCCGTTGACCACGCTGATGCCCGGCACCAGTGGACCGAGCAGCTTGCTGCAGGCCGGGAATGCCAGCGCTTCCAGGCCGCAGCCCAGCGTGTCGAGCAGGCAGTAGTGCGCGGCCTGGAAGGCCAGCGGCGAGTCGATGCGGGCGTCGCGTACGTAATCGACGATGTCCACCAGCAGCGCATCCCACGCTGCACGCTCGTTGGATGGGGTGTGGCTGTCGGACATCGTCGATCTCCTCGTTGCGGTGCACGGTTGCCCGTGCACCATGCCAACCAAGGTTGGCATCTACCAAAGCAATCGATCTCTGCGGCCCGGTAGTCGCCAACCTTGGTTGGCGTTTACCAACGCATCACTCGGCCGGCACCCGCACCTTGCCTTCCATCAATACGCGGGCGCTGCGGCTCATGATGGCCTTGGTCACTGTCCACTGGCCGTCAACGAGACCTGCCTGCGCACCCACGCGCAACGTGCCCGAGGGATGACCGAACGTAACCGCTTCGCGTTCGCCGCCACCGGCGGCGCGATTGACCAGCGTGCCCGGAATCGCCGCGGCGGTACCGATCGCTACGGCGGCAGTACCCATCATCGCGTGATGCAGCTTGCCCATCGACAACGCGCGCGCATGCAGGTCGATGGCCGACGCCGGAATCGCCTTGCCACTGGACGACACGTAGTCCTGAGCCGGTGCAACGAACGCCACCTTCGGCGTGTGCTGGCGGGTCGCGGCGTCTTCCAGTTTCGGGATCAGGCCCATGCGCAGCGCGCCGTAAGCACGAATGGCCTCGAATTTCTGCAGCGCCGCCTTGTCTTCGTTGATTGCAGGCTGCAGCTCGGTGCCGGTGTAGCCCAGGTCGGCCGCATTGAGGAAGATGGTCGGAATGCCGGCCGTGATCATGGTCACCTCGAAGCTGCCCACGCCGGGCACCTCCAGGGTATCGACGAGATTGCCGGTCGGGAACATCGCGCCCGCATCGCCGTCATCGGAAGGATCGATGAATTCCAGCTGGATCTCGGCCGCCGGGAAGGTCACGCCATCCAGCTCGAAATCGCCGGTCTCCTGCACTTCGCCATCGCGCATCGGCACGTGGGCGATGATGGTCTTGCCGATGTTGGCCTGCCAGATGCGTACGGTGCACAGGCCATCGCGCGGCACGCGGGCGGGATCGATCAGGCCATTGGCAATCGCGAACGGGCCGACCGCGGTGCTGAGGTTGCCGCAGTTGCCGCTCCAGTCGACGAAGGCGGTGTCGATCGAGACCTGGCCGTACAGATAGTCCACGTCGTGGTCCGGCACCGAGGCGGTGGAGATGATCACGCACTTGCTGGTGCTGGAGGTGGCGCCGCCCATGCCATCGGTCTGCTTGCCATACGGATCGGGCGAGCCGATCACGCGCATTAGCAGCGCATCGCGCGCGGCACCCGGCACCTGCGCGGCTTCGGGCAGGTCGTGCAGGCGGAAGAACACGCCCTTGCTGGTGCCGCCACGCATGTAGGTGGCGGGAATACGGAGTTGCGGGAGGAAGGTCATGGATGTGTTCCTTGCAAAGAAAGACGGCCCGTTGCCGGGCCGTCGGATGTCTTACGCCACCTTGGCGCCTTCCAGGAAATCCTGGGCAAAGCGCTGCAGCACGCCACCCGCCTCGTAGATCGCCACTTCCTCGTCGCTGTCCAGGCGGCAGGTCACTGGCACGATCACGTCCTGGCCGTCGCGGCGGTGGATGACCAGCGTCAGGTCGGCGCGCGGGGTGCGCTCGCCGATCACGTCGAAGGTCTCGGTGCCGTCGATGCCCAGGGTCAGGCGGGTGGTGCCCGGCTTGAACTCCAGCGGCAGCACACCCATGCCGATCAGGTTGGTGCGGTGGATGCGTTCAAAGCCTTCGGCCACGATCGCTTCCACACCTGCCAGACGCACGCCCTTGGCGGCCCAGTCACGCGAGCTGCCCTGGCCGTAGTCGGCACCGGCGATGATGATCAGCGGCTGCTTGCGCTCCATGTAGGTCTCGATCGCTTCCCACATGCGCATCACCTTGCCTTCCGGCTCCACGCGCGCCAGCGAACCCTGCTTCACGCTGCCATCGTCGTTGCGCACCATTTCGTTGAACAGCTTCGGGTTGGCGAAGGTGGCGCGCTGTGCGGTCAGGTGGTCACCGCGGTGGGTAGCGTAGGAATTGAAGTCCTCTTCCGGCAGGCCCATCTTCGCCAGGTATTCGCCGGCGGCACTGGACGCCAGGATCGCGTTGGACGGCGACAGGTGATCGGTGGTGATGTTGTCCGGCAGCACCGCCAGCGCCCGCATGCCTGCCAGTGTGCGCTCACCGGCCAGTGCACCCTCCCAGTAGGGCGGGCGGCGGATGTAGGTGCTCTGCGGGCGCCAGTCGTACAGCGGGCTGACTGCGGCACCGTTCTCCACGCGCACGTTGAACATCGGGTTGTAGACCTTGCGGAACTGCTCGGGCTTCACCGAGGCCTTCACCACCGCGTCGATCTCGGCATCGCTCGGCCAGATATCCTTCAGGCGCACCTCGTTGCCATCGGCGTCCACGCCCAGCACGTCCTTCTCGATATCAAAGCGAACGGTGCCGGCGATGGCATAGGCGATCACCAGCGGCGGCGAGGCCAGGAAGGCCTGCTTGGCGTACGGGTGGATGCGGCCATCGAAATTGCGGTTGCCCGACAGCACGGCCGTGGCGTACAGGTCACGGTCGATGATTTCCTGCTGGATCTTCGGGTCCAGCGCACCGCTCATGCCGTTGCAGGTCGTGCAGGCGAAGGCGACGATGCCGAAACCGAGCTGCTCCAGGTCAGGCAGCAGGCCGGACTCTTCCAAGTACAGCTGCACCGCCTTCGAGCCGGGCGCCAACGAGGACTTCACCCACGGCTTGCGCAGCAGGCCACGTTCGTTGGCCTTGCGCGCCAACAGTGCTGCGGCGATCACGTTGCGCGGGTTGGAGGTGTTGGTGCAGCTGGTGATGGCGGCGATGATCACCGCGCCATCGGGCATCAGGCCCTGCGCCTGCTCGGCCTTGCCCGCTGCCAGCTTGGCCTCGTCGGCGATGCCGCGCTCGGCCAGCTCGGCGGTCGCCACGCGCTTGTGCGGGTTGGACGGGCCGGCCATGTTGCGCACTACGCTGGACAGGTCGAAGCGCAGCACGCGCTCGTACTGCGCGGTGGCCAGGTCGTCAGCCCACAGGCCAGTGGTGCGGGCGTAGTTCTCCACCAGCGCCACCTGCGATTCCTCGCGGCCGGTCAGGCGCAGGTAATCGATGGTCTGCCCGTCGATGTAGAACATCGCGGCGGTCGCGCCGTATTCGGGGCACATGTTGGAGATGGTGGCGCGGTCACCGATGGTCAGTGCCGCCGCCCCCTCGCCGAAGAATTCAAGGTACGCGCCGACCACGCGCTCCCTGCGCAGGAATTCGGTCAGCGCCAGCACCACGTCGGTGGCGGTGATGCCCGGCTGCGGCCTGCCGGTCAGCTCGACGCCGATGATGTCCGGCAGCCGCATCCACGAGGCACGACCGAGCATCACGTTCTCCGCTTCCAGGCCGCCCACACCAATGGCGATCACACCCAGCGCATCCACGTGCGGGGTGTGGCTGTCGGTGCCCACGCAGGTGTCGGGGAAGGCCACGCCGTCCTGCACGTAGATCACCGGCGACATCTTCTCCAGGTTGATCTGGTGCATGATGCCGTTGCCCGGCGGAATCACGTCCACGTTCTGGAACGCCTGCTTGGTCCAGTCGATGAAGTGGAAACGGTCTTCGTTGCGGCGATCCTCGATGGCGCGGTTCTTCTCGAAGGCCTGCGGATCGTAGCCACCGCATTCCACCGCCAGCGAGTGATCGACGATCAACTGCACCGGCACCACCGGATTGACCTTGGCCGGGTCACCGCCCTTGTCGGCAATCGCATCACGCAGGCCGGCCAGGTCCACCAGAGCAGTCTGGCCGAGGATGTCGTGGCACACCACGCGTGCCGGGAACCACGGGAAGTCGAGGTCGCGACGGCGCTCGATCAGCTGCTTCAGCGAATCGCCGAGCGTGGCCGGATCGCAGCGGCGCACCAGGTTCTCGGCCAGCACGCGCGAGGTGTACGGCAGAGTGGCATAGGCGCCGGGCTGGATCGCATCGACGGCGGCGCGCGCGTCGAAATAGTCCAGCGCGCTGCCGGGGAGGTTCTTGCGGTAATCGGTATTCATGGGCTGGCGGAATGCTTGGGGCGGGCCGGGTGCCGGCGGTGCGGCGGCGAAAGCATCCGGCCGGCACGCGGCCGGCCGGATGAGTACAGCAGGTGGATCAGACGCGCTTGTCGATGGCGACGAAGTCGCGGTCTTCCGGACCGATGTAATTGGCGCTCGGGCGGATGATCTTGCCGTCGATGCGCTGCTCGATGATGTGCGCGCTCCAGCCGGCGGTGCGGGCGATCACGAACAACGGAGTGAACATCGCGGTCGGCACGCCCATCATGTGGTAGCTGACCGCACTGAACCAGTCCAGGTTCGGGAACATCTTCTTGATGTCCCACATCACCGATTCCAGGCGCTCGGCGATGTCGTACATCTTCATGCTCGACTGCTCTTCGGACAGCTCGCGGGCCACGTCCTTGATCACCTTGTTGCGCGGATCGGACACGGTATAGACCGGGTGGCCGAAGCCGATCACCACTTCCTTGCGCTCGACGCGGGCCTTGATGTCTTCCTCGGCCTCATCCGGATTGTCGTAGCGCTTCTGCACTTCGAACGCCACTTCATTGGCGCCGCCGTGCTTCGGGCCACGCAGTGCGCCGATGCCACCGCAGATCGCGCTGTACATGTCGCTGCCGGTGCCGGCGATGACACGACAGGTGAAGGTCGAGGCGTTGAACTCGTGTTCTGCGTACAGGATCAGCGAGGTGTGCATCGCCTTCACCCACGAGTCCTGCGGCTTCTCGCCGTGCAGCAGGTGCAGGAAGTGGCCACCGATCGAGTCATCGTCGGTCTCCACGTCGATGGCACGGCCGTTGTGGCTCCAGTGGTACCAGTACAGCAGCATCGAGCCGAGGCAGGCCATCAGCTTGTCGGCAATGTCGCGCGCGCCCGGGTGGTTGTGGTCGTCCTTCTCCGGCGCCACGCAGCCGAGCACGGAGACACCAGTGCGCATCACGTCCATCGGGTGTGCCGACGGCGGCAGTTCTTCCAGCGCGGCCTTCACCGCCGCCGGGATGCCACGCAGCGACTTCAGCTTGGCCTTGTAAGAAACCAGCTCGGCGCGGGTCGGCAGCTTGCCGTGCACCAGCAGGTAGGCGATTTCCTCGAATTCGCTGGTGTTGGCCAGGTCCAGGATGTCATAGCCACGGTAGTGCAGGTCGTTGCCGCTGCGGCCCACGCTGCACAGCGCGGTGTTGCCGGCAGCGGTGCCGGACAGGGCGACGGACTTCTTCGGCTTGAAGGTGGGGGTTGCGGTCGTATCGTTCATGTTTCCCTCCGAAACTTGATGGTGCAGGGTACTGCTTATTTCTTGGCGGCGAACAGCGCATCGAGCTGCTGCTCGAAGGCGTGATAGCCGATGCGGTCGTACAGCTCTTCGCGGGTCTGCATGGTCTCCACCACGTTGCGCTGATGGCCATCGCGGCGCACCGCCTGGTACACGTTCTCGGCCGCCTTGTTGGCCGCGCGGAACGCCGACAGCGGGAACAGCTGGATGGCGACGTCGGCCGAGGCCAGTTCATCGCGGCTGAACAGCGGGGTGGCACCGAATTCGGTGATGTTGGCCAGCACCGGCACCTTCACCGCGTCCACGAAGCGGCGATAGGTGTCCAGATCGTAGGCGGCCTCGGCGAAGATGCCGTCGGCACCGGCCTCGACGCAGGCGATGGCGCGTTCGATCGCCTTGTCCACGCCGTCCACCTGGATGGCATCGGTACGCGCGATCAGGAAGAAGTCCGGGTCGGTCTTGGCATCGGCAGCGGCCTTCACACGGTCCACCATTTCGCCCTGCGAGACGATTTCCTTGCCCGGACGGTGACCGCAGCGCTTGGCGCCAACCTGGTCTTCGATGTGGCAGGCGGCCGCGCCTGCCTTGATCAGCGACTTCACGGTGCGCGCGATGTTGAACGCGCTCGGGCCGAAGCCGGTGTCGATGTCGACCATCAACGGCAGGTCGCAGACATCGGTGATGCGGCGCACGTCCACCAGCACGTCTTCCAGGGTGTTGATGCCCAGGTCCGGCAGGCCCAGCGAGCCGGCGGCAACACCGCCACCAGACAGGTAGATGGCGCGGAAGCCGGCGCGCTTGGCCAGCAGGGCGTGGTTGGCGTTGATCGCGCCGATCACCTGCAACGGCGATTCGGCAGCCAGCGCCTCACGGAAGCGGGCACCGGCGGAGAAAGGGGCGGAAGCGGTCATGCGGCGATCCAGGTTGAAGTACGGGACAGAGGGCGCAAGCCCCGTGCCAAGCTGCAAGCCGTTGATTTCACAGACATGACCACCCCGCAACAGTGAAACATATGAAACATTGAAACGGATGTATCATGAAACATTCCGACCAATTGCTGCCGTCATGTACCTGCCCCGCACCCCGCTGCGCCACGCCGATGCCGACCCCGGCCGTCCGGTGATCTGGACCGTCAGCGTTTCGCGCCTGACCGGCCTGCTCGGCGACGTCATCCCCGAGTTCGACCGCCGTGCGCGCATCGAGCAGATCAACCTCGGCTTCGAGGAAGCCGTGGACGTGATCGGCAAACGCCTGCGCCGTGAGCATTGCGACGTAGTGATCGCCGGCGGCTCCAATGCCGCCTGGCTACGCGGGCGGCTGGAGCTGCCACTGGTGCCGATCCAGGCCAACGGCTTCGACCTGATGGAAGCGCTGGCCCGTGCCCGCCGCATAGCCAGCCGCATCGGCCTGGTCACCCACGCCAGCGACGTGCCGGTGTTCAGCAACTTCCAGCAGAGTTTCGGCCTGGATATCGAGCATCGCCGCTTCGTCACCCGCGAGGACGCGCGCGACTGCATCGCCGACCTGCGCGCCAATGGCATCGAGGTGATCGTCGGTACCGGCATGGCCATCGACCACGCCGAACAGGCCGGCCTGCCGGGGGTACTGCTCTATTCGGCCGACTCGGTGCGGCAGGCGTTCGAACATGCACTGGAGCTGACCCAGGCCTTGGCCCGCTCCGGTGGCAACCACGCCGCCCCGCGCCGACGCCCTGCAGCGCGTGCAGACGCGCCTGAACTGCTCGGCGACAGCGAAGCCATGGCACAGGTGCGCGCGCAGATCGCGCTGTATGCCCCACATGACAGCACCGTGCTGGTCAGCGGCGAAACCGGCACCGGCAAGGAACTGGTCGCGCGCCAACTGCACGCCGCCAGCGGCCGTCGCGGGCGCTTCGTGGCGCTGAACTGCGGCGCCATCAGCGAATCGCTGCTGGAAGCGGAGCTGTTCGGCTACAGCGATGGCGCCTTCACCGGCGCACGTCGTGGCGGCCGCGTTGGCCTGGTCGAGGCCGCAGACGGCGGCACGCTGTTCCTGGATGAAATTGGTGAACTACCCCTGCCGCTGCAGACCCGCCTGCTGCGCGTGCTGGAAGAACGCGAGGTGCTGCGTGTCGGTGCCACCGAACCGACGCCGGTCGATCTGCGCGTGGTGGCCGCCACCCTGCAGTCGCTGGAGCAGCGTGCGGCGACCGGTAGTTTCCGTCGCGACCTCTACTACCGCCTGGCCGCGCTGCGGATTGCCCTGCCCTCGCTGCGGGCGAGGCGTTCGGACATCCCGCTGCTGGCACAGCACTTCTTCCGCCAGCTGCGTGGCATCGACGCGCCATTGGATGAGGATGCACTGGCGGTGCTGAGCGCAGCCCAGTGGCCCGGAAACGTGCGCGAACTGCGCAATCTGGTCGATCGCCTGCGCATCCACTGGCAGCCCGGTGAAGGGCTGATCGATACGGCGCGGCTGCTGCAGCTGGCACCCGAGCTGGTGCATGAAGGTGTCGCGGCGTTGCCGGCCGAAAGCAACGGCAGGCGCCCACCGCGGGCTAAGCTGGAAGCACTGTTGCAGGAACACCGCAATGACCGCGAGGGCATGGCGCAGGCGCTGGGCGTCTCACGCACTACGCTGTGGCGCTGGCTGCGCGCGGAGGACCTGTAAAGCCGCGCCCATGCCCGGCTGATGTTCCCGCGTAAGCAGCCGAGCATGGGCTCGGCTCTACAGGGTGCCTGTCGTCAGCGCGCTTCGATGGCGAATCGTCCACTGCCCACTGCGGCAATCCACAACAGCAGCACGCCCAACGGCACTTCGCTCAGGTAGAAGAACCAGCTCAGCCAATCCAGCACGCCAAGCCCTGCCGGAATGCGCGCGATGCCATCGGCCAGTGCCGCCACCGCACAGATCGCCGCCAGCAGCAGGGCCGAGGGGCGGCTCAAAAGGCCCAGCACCAGCAGGCCACCCGCAATCCACTCGATCGCACCGAGTACCGGCGCACTGAACACCGGAAACGGAATCCCCGCACCCACCAGCGTATGCACCATGCGCTCGCGGCCCGCATCGGTGAACACCTTGTTCCAGCCGGACACGCAGAACATCACACCGGCGACGATGCGGGCGAGCAACAGCAGGAACGCTTCCACGCCGTGACGCGGCGGCGGCACCGCAAACAGGCAACGCCAGGAGGGCATGGCAACTCCGGAAGTCGAGGACATCCGTTGGAGTGTGCCGGTTGGCTGAAGCGAATGGGTCTGAATGCGACAATCCGCTCCTATAGAGTCGCGCCATGCTCGACTGCTTTACGCGCCAGAGCAACAGCAGCCGAGCATGGCTCGGCTCTACAACAGCCGTGCGTCGGCCAGCAGAAGTTCGATTTCCTCCACCTGCACCACCGGCACCTGCCACGGATGATGCGGCACGATGCCCTGTTCGAAGATGCGCTGCAGCCGCTGCGGATCGCGCGACAGGCAGAATTCCAGGCGTACGCTGTCGACCACTTCGGTGCGCCCCGCCTCACCCTGTACGGGCGACGCACCCACGCGCGGGCGGAACTGTTCGAAGCCCGGCGCCGACCACCGCATCCCGTGCTCGTAGTCGCCGGCCACGAGCGCATCCACCGCGAGGATGCCCTGCTTCACCGCGTCCAGGGCTGCCGGCGGCACGAACACCACCACGCGGTACTGCGGCAGGCGATGCATCGGGTTGCCTTATGGGTACAGCAGGCGCTTGCTCCAGCGCCCTTCGGCGCCGGCTTCATAGCACCAGCGTTCGTGCAGGCGGAACTGCGCGCCGTACCAGAACTCGATGCGGTCAGGCACCACGCGCAGGCCGCTCCAGCCGTCGGGGCGCGGCACGTCCTTGCCTTCGAAGCGCGCTTCGACCTCGGCCACGCGCGCGTCGAACTCCTCGCGCGTTGCCAGCGTCTTCGACTGCTGCGAAGCCCAGGCGCCGATCTGGCTCATGCGCGGGCGGCTGGCGAAATAGGCGTCGGCCTCAGCATCGGCGACCTGCTCGACACGGCCCTCGATGCGTACCTGGATGCCGGCCTCGCGCAGGCTGCGCCACAGGAACAACAGCGCGGCCTGCGGATTGGCCTGCAGCTCACGGCCCTTGTGGCTGTCCAGGTGGGTATAGAAGACGAAGCCGCGCTCGTCGAAGGCCTTCAGCAGCACGGTGCGCGCCGAGGGACGGCCCTGCGTATCGGCGGTGGCCACCGTCATCGCGTTCGGCTCGACCTCGCGGCTCTGCCTGGCCTCTTCGAACAGGGCGGCAAACGTGGACAGGGCTTCTGCGTACAGGTCGCTCATGATTGCGTTCTTCTCACACGGATTGGGCTATTGTGGCTGCATGGCCGCTGCTGCGTATATGCCCCAGGTGAAAGGATTCCCCGAAACATTGGCCGAACAGGTGCTGGATGATGCACTGGGCAACGCTGCAGCGGTTCCAGTATTGGCGATCAGCGGCCTGCAGGGGAGCGGCAAATCGACGCTGGCCGCGCAGGTGGTGGCGCGCGCCCAGTCGCGCGGCCTGAACGCCGCCACGCTGTCCATCGATGATGTCTACCTGACCCGCGCACAGCGGCAGCGGCTGGCCCGCCAGGTGCATCCGCTGCTGATCACGCGCGGCCCGCCGGGCACCCACGACCTGACGCTGGCCCATGCGGTGCTCGACGCGGTAACCGCACGCCAGCCTTTGGCGATGCCCCGCTTCGACAAGCTGGCCGACGAACGCGTGCACGAAGCGCAATGGCCGCGTATCGAGCAGCCCCTCGACCTGCTGGTGTTCGAAGGCTGGTTCCTGGGCACGCCGGCGCAGGATGACGCCGCGCTGGACAGCCCGTTGAACGCACTGGAGCGCGAAGCCGACGCCGACGGCCGCTGGCGTCGCTGGTGCAACCAGGCGCTGGCCCGCGACTACCCCGCGCTCTGGCAGCGCTGCGACCGCCTGTGGTTCCTGCAGCCGCCGGATTTTTCAGTGGTACCACGCTGGCGCTGGCAGCAGGAGCAGAACCTGCAGGCCGCGCAGCCGGGCCGGCACGGCATGAGCCGGCCACAGCTGGAGCGCTTCGTGCAGTACTACGAGCGGGTCAGCCGCCAGGCGCTGCATGCCCTGCCCGCCCTGGCCGACCACGTGGTGGTGCTGGACGGCCAGCGACAGGTGCAGGACGTGCGCTGAGCGCGCCTATTCCACCAGGAAGGTCACCCGCAGGTTGACCCGCCATTCGGTGATTTCGCCGCTGCCATTGGTCACCACCTTGGTCTCGTTCACCCAGGCGCCCTGGATGCCCTTGACCGTCTCGGAGACCTTCTTCAGACCGCTGCGCACGGCGTCCTCCACGCTCTTCGGCGAGGAGGCGGTGATTTCGATGACCTTGGCGACCGTCATGGCCTGTACTCCGGTTGGCGCGGGAAACCCCGCAGGAACGCCTACCCTGACGTGAAGGACGTAAAGGCCGGGGCACGGAGGTGTTAGCATCAGAGGGCATGAATCCTGCTCCGAACCTGATCCTGATCGGCCCGATGGGCGCCGGCAAAACCTGCATCGGCCGCCGCCTGGCCGAGCGCTTCACGCTGGACTTCATCGATGTCGACCAGGCCATCGTCGACGCCGCCGGCGCCAGCATCCCGACCATTTTCGAGCACGCCGGCGAAGCCGGCTTCCGCAGCCATGAGCGGCAGGCCTTGGCCCGCGTGCTCGAAGGCCGAGGCCAACTGGTCTCCACCGGCGGCGGAGCGGTGCTGGATCCGGACAACCGCGCATTGATTGCCCGGCGCGGCTTCGTGGTCTACCTGCGGGTCGGCGTGGCCGCGCAGCTGGAACGCCTGGCCCGCGACAAGGGCCGGCCGCTGCTGCAGCGCCCGGACCGCGAGCAGGTGCTGCATGATCTGGCCGCACAGCGCGACCCGCTGTACCGAGAACTGGCCGACCTCACGCTCGATACCGACCCGTATACCGCTGCCGACGCGACTGCCCAACTGGTAGTCAAGCTGGCCACGCAATGGCAGCGCCAGGACATGACCACATGACTTCCCCCGCCTTGCTGCAGGTCGCCGTTGGCGGCGATCGCCCCTACTCCATCACCATCGGCGCCGGTGCCCTGGCCGATGGCGCTGCACTGGTTTCACACGTGCGCGGCCGCCATGTGCTGCTGCTCAGCGACAGCGAAGTGGCTCCGCGCTATCTGGCGTCGGCCAAGCAGACGCTGTTGGCCGCACGCCCCGACCTGATCGTCGGCGAGCACGTGCTGGCCGCCGGCGAAGCCTCCAAGACGCTGGCCGAATTCGGCCGTGCGATCGAAGCGCTGGCTGCGCTCGGCGCCACCCGCGATGCCTGCGTGTTCGCGCTGGGCGGCGGCGTGGTCGGTGATCTCGCCGGCTTCGCCGCGGCCTGCTGGATGCGGGGCGTGGACTGCGTGCAGCTGCCCACCACCCTGCTGGCGATGGTCGATTCGTCAGTCGGTGGCAAGACCGCGGTCGACATTCCCGCCGGCAAGAACCTGGTCGGCGCCTTCCATCCACCGCGCGCGGTCATCGCCGATACCCGCGTGCTGGCCAGCCTGCCAGCGCGCGAGCTGCGTGCCGGCCTGGCCGAAGTGGTGAAGTACGGCGCGCTGGGCGATGCCGTGTTCTTCGAATGGCTGCAGCAGCATGCCGATGCGCTGCTGGCCGGCGAGGATGCCACGCTGGCCGAAGCCATCGCGCGCAGCTGCCGGCACAAGGCCGCCATCGTCGAGCGCGATCCATTCGAGAAGGGCGAGCGTGCCCTGCTCAACCTCGGCCACACCTTCGGCCATGCCATCGAAACCGAGCAGGGCTACTCCGCGCCCGGCCGCGATGCGCTGAACCATGGCGAGGCGGTGGCGGTGGGCATGGTGCTGGCGGCGAAGCTGTCCACCGACCTGGGCCTGGCCGACGATGCCGACCGCGCGCGCCTGCAGGCACTGCTGGAACGCCTGGGCCTGCCGGTGGCAATCCCGGCCGGACTCGACCCGCAGGCCCTGCTCGGCCGCATGCGCCTGGACAAGAAGAACGTGGCCGGCCGCCTGCGCCTGGTGCTGTGGCGCGGCATGGGGCGTGCCGAAGTGGTGCCGGACGTGGATGAGGCGGCGGTGCTGAAGGTGCTGTCGGGCCGGTAGAGCCGGCCGCTGGCCGGCTTGTCCGCTCATGAGGTTGCCGGCCAGCGGCCGGCTCTGCCGGGATGCGCGGGAGGATTGCCAGCTAGCAGCCGGCACGACCGGGCTGCGCGGCAGGATTGCCGGCCAGCGGCCGGCACGGTCGCGTTGCGGCCGGGGTCACTCTGGCCCCGCTACAATCGTCGGCATGCACGTCTACCTGCAACATCCCGACGCCGGTGCGCAGGCACCGCGCTTCCTGCGCCTGAGCCTGCAGCCGGACCTGTTCGGCGGCTGGGAACTGTTGCGCGAGAGCGGTCGCGTCGGTGGCCGCTCGCAGCTGCGGCGCGAGCTGTTCCTGCAGGCCGACGAAGCCCGCCATGCCTTCGAGAAGGCCCGCGATGCCGAACTGCATCGCGGTTTCCAGATCCTCTCGCACGGCGACTGACGCCGCTGCCAACTTTCGTCCAAGGAATGCCCATCGTGACCAGCCCTCTCCGCAACGATCGCCTGCTGCGCGCCCTGCGCCGCGAACCGGTGGACTGCACCCCTGTCTGGCTGATGCGCCAGGCCGGCCGCTACCTGCCGGAGTACCGCGCGACCCGGGCCAAGGCCGGCAGCTTCCTGGCCATGGCCAAGACCCCGGAGATTGCCTGCGAAGTCACCCTGCAGCCGCTGCGCCGCTTCCCGCTGGATGCGGCCATCCTGTTCTCGGACATCCTCACCATTCCCGATGCGATGGGCCTGGAGCTGTACTTCGTCGAAGGCGAAGGCCCGAAGTTCCGGCACCCGGTGCGTGACGAAGCCGCCATCGCCCGGCTGGCGGTGCCGGACATGGAACAGGACCTGGGCTACGTGATGGATGCGGTACGGCTGATCCGCCGCGAACTGGACGGCCAGGTGCCGCTGATCGGCTTCTCCGGCAGCCCGTGGACACTGGCCTGCTACATGGTGGAAGGCGGTGGCAGCAAGGACTTTGCGCGCATCAAGGCCATGGCACTGAACCACCCGCAGGCCCTGCACCGCCTGCTGGAGGTCACCACCGACGCCGTGATCGCCTACCTTGGCGCGCAGCGCGCGGCCGGTGCGCAGGCGCTGCAGGTGTTCGACACCTGGGGTGGCGTGCTGTCGCCGTCGATGTACCGCGAGTTCTCGCTGCGCTACCTGCAGCGCATCGCCGAAGGCCTGGACCGTGGCCAAGGCAGCGAACGCACGCCGCTGATCCTGTTCGGCAAGGGCACCGGCCTGCACTTGGAAGCACTGTCGCAGACTGGCGCCGACGCGCTGGGCCTGGACTGGACCCTGGACCTGGATGAGGCCATGCGCCGCACCGGCGGCCGCGTCGCCCTGCAGGGCAACCTCGACCCGACCACGCTGTACGCCTCGCCGGATGCGATCGCCGCCGCTGCCGCGCGCGTGCTCGACACCTATGCCGCTGGCAATGGTGGTTCGCGCGAGGGCCATGTGTTCAACCTCGGCCATGGCATGTCGCCGGACATGGACCCGGCGCATGTACAGGTGCTGGTCGACGCAGTGCACGCGCACAGCCAACGCTGAGCATTCCGCATGCAGGTACGGCGCGACCTTGATCGCGCCGTGACCCGCAGTGCGCGATCATGGCGGCCCCCACGCTGCACCGGCCGCACCCCATGTCCACATCGCCATCGACCTACAACCGCCAGCGTCCCCTGCTGTGGCTGGTGTCCCTGGCGATCTTCATGCAGATGCTGGACTCGACCATCGTCAACACGGCGTTGCCGGCGATGGCGGCCAGCCTGGGCGAGAGCCCGCTGCAGATGCAGTCGGTGGTGTTCAGCTATGCGCTGGCGGTGGCCACCTTCATTCCCGCCTCGGGCTGGATTGCCGACCGCTATGGCACCCGGCGCACCTTCTTGGTGGCGATCATCCTGTTCACCCTCGGCTCGCTGGCCTGCGCGTTGGCCCAGCACCTGCACCAGCTGGTCGGTGCGCGCGTGCTGCAGGGCATCGGCGGTGCGATGCTGCTGCCGGTCGGCCGGCTGGCAGTGATGCGCTCGGTGCCACGCGAGGATTTCCTGCGCGCGATGAGCTTCATCGCCATCCCCGCGCTGGTTGGCCCGCTGATCGGCCCCACGCTGGGCGGCTGGCTGGTCGAGATCGCCTCATGGCACTGGGTGTTCCTGATCAACCTGCCGATCGGCGTGATCGGTTTCATCGCCGCGATGAAGATCATGCCCGACCACTACGCCAGCCATCGCACCCGCTTCGACCTGCGCGGCTACGTCATGCTGGCCTTCGCGATGGTGGTGCTGTCGCTGGCGCTGGACGGCATCTCCGGACTCGGCACGCCACACGCGCTGGTGATGCTGATGACCGTGGCCGGCCTGGCCGCGCTGGTGGGTTACTGGCTGCACGCCGCCAACTCCACCGCGCCGTTGTTCTCGCTGGCGCTGTTCCGCGTGCCCAGCTACCGCATCGGCATCCTCGGCAACCTGTTCTCGCGCATCGGCAGCAGCGCCATGCCGATGCTGATCCCGTTGCTGTTGCAGGTCGGCCTGGGCCTGGGCCCGATGAACGCCGGCCTGATGATGGTGCCGGTGGCGGCGGCCGGCATGGTGTCTAAGAAGCTGGCGGTAAAGCTGGTCGAGCGCTACGGCTACCGCCGCGTACTGATGGTCAACACCGTGCTGGTGGGCCTGGCGATGGCCAGCTTCATCCTGATGACACCGGGCCAGCACCTGGCCTGGCGCCTGCTGCAGCTGGCGTTCTTCGGTGCGGTCAATTCGCTGCAGTTCACCGTGATGAACACCGTAACCCTGCGCGACCTGGACCGCGAGTTCGCCAGTTCCGGCAACAGCCTGCTGTCGATGGTGATGATGCTCGCCGCCGGTTTCGGTGCTGCGGCGGCCGGCAGCCTGCTGGCCGCGTTCGGCAACCACCTGGACAGCAACAGCGCGACCGCCGCGCTGCATGCCACGTTCCTCTGTGTGGGCGCGATCACCCTGACCTCGACGATGATCTTCTGGCAGCTGCCGGATACCAAGCCGGAGCCACGGCAGGTCGAGCACGTCGCGGAGTGAGGGTGGTTCGGCAGGGCTGCGCCCTGCACCTGCAGAGGCCGAAGCCGAAGCCGAAGCAACAGCAACAGCGAGCATTCCGTGGGTTGGCGGGGTGGTGTGGGCTTGCAGGACACGCCGTAAACCCCCCTCCGGGGTCCGGCCCAGCCGCTGGCGGCTGTGCGTTCGGGCGCTTGCGAAGCAGTGCTTCGCAAACAAACCGTCCTCACCCATGGGGGCTCGATGGCGCCATCCATGGCGCCAACGGTCCTGCAAGCCCACACCGCCCCACCTCTGACAGGTTCACGCGGCTGTGGGTAACGGCGACTGTTGGAACGCGCGGTTGTTGGTAGGTGTCGACCTTGGTCGACACATCTGTCAGATATCGAATTCCAGATTGTGGTCAGAGCCCATTGCGCAGCAACGGGATCCGACCCCGTGCTCCGACAGATCGCGGGAAACTGTCGAAGGCGGGGTGGGTCCGGTTGCGGGGGCGTGAGCCGCATGGGCCCGAGGCATGCCTCGGGCGGGTTGGGCAGGACGCCCAACCCCGGTCTTGCCGTGTGCGCAGGATTGCGCACACGAGCAAGCGGCGACCGAGCCTACATGGACGTACTTGCAGCGTCCCCCGTAACCGGACCCACCCCGCCATCCCACAGGAAGCCAGCTTTTGCTTCGGCTGTTGCTGTTGCTCCGGCTTGCAGCAGGTGCAGGGCCGCAGGCCCTGCCGCCGCACCCTACCGCCCCATGACCCTGGCGATCGCTTCCAGCAGCAGTTCACCGGTCACCGGCTTGCGCAGGAAACCGCCGATGCCGGCCGCTTCCACCTGCTGCTGCAGGTCCGGATCGGTCCGCGCGGTCACGGCAAGCAGCGGCAGCATGTAGCCCTGGTTGCGCAGGTGCTGGGCCAGTTCGAAACCGCTCAGGCCCGGCAGGTCCAGGTCCAGCAGGCCGACGTCGAAATCGCCGGCACTGATCTCGCGCAGCGCCGCCAGCGCATGGCCTGCATGCACCACCTCATGCCCACGCGCACTCAGCAGCCCGCGTATCACATCGGCCACGGTCGCGTCGTCTTCCACCAGCAGTACCCGCAATGGCGGCATGTTGGCCGCTTCCTGGCGGTGCGTATCACCCTCTGCCTCGGCATGGGCATCGACCACCATCGGCAACGGCAACGTCACGCCGAAGCAGGTGCCACGACCGAGCTGGCTCTCCACCTGGATCCGCCCTTGCATGGCATGCGCCAGTTCGCGGCAGATTGCCAGGCCCAGGCCACTGCCACCGTACTGTGCAGCGGTGCGTGCGCCATCGGCCTGCTCGAAGCGGCGGAAAAGGCGCTGCTGTTGTTCCTGGCTGATGCCCGGGCCGGTGTCGCGCACTTCGAAATGCAGCGATCGCAGTTCGGCGTCGCTGCGGGCGTGCAGGGTGATGGTGCCGCGGCTGGTGAACTTGACCGCATTCGAGAGCAGGTTCAACAGGATCTGCCGTACCCGCATTGCATCGCCGTTGGCCTGCAGGCCGGCGGGCAGCTGGTTGTCGAGCGTGAAACGCAGGCCCTTCTGCGCCGCCAACGGCCCCATCAGCGCGGCCAGGTCCTGCAGCAGGCTGCCCAGTGCGAACGGCTTGTGCTGCAGCTCCAGGCGGCCCGATTCAATCCGCGCCAGGTCCAGCGCATCGTTGACCAGATGCAGCAGGTGCTCGCCGGCATGGCGGATCGATTGTGTATAGCCACGCTGCTGCGGATCCAGCGGCGAGGCCAGCAGCAGCTCGCTCATACCCAGCACACCGGTCATCGGTGTACGTATCTCGTGGCCAAGATTGGCCAGGAAGCGGGTCTTGGCCGCCGACGCCTGTTCGGCCAGTTCCTGCTTGTGCAGCGCAAGCTGGTAGGCGTGGCGACGTTGCAGGCGCCGACGGTAAAGCCAGGCGAACCAGCTGGTCAGCAGCAGCGCGAACGAGGCAAGCATCAACAGGCCGGACAAGCTGCGCCACCACGGTGGCTGCACGCGGAATTCCAGGCTCTGCACACGTGACCAGACATGGTCAGCCGACCGCGCCTGCACTTCCAGCCGATAGCTGCCCGGTGCCAGCCGCGAGAACAAGCGCTCACCGGCCGGCCCCACTTCCACCCAGTCCGGGTCATAGCCGGCCAAGCGGTAACGATAGGTGTTGGACGCCGAATCGGCGAACGACAACAGGCGCGCGACGATGCGCAGATCGCGGTCGCCGTCGGCGATCTGCAACGGCGCGTCGTGGGTGAGGTCCAGCACCTGCTCGTTGCGGCGCACCTCCACCCGCTCGATCACCAGCGGCGCACGCCGCATCGACGGACGTACCTGCTTCGGGTCGAACACCACCACACCGGCCGGTGTACCTGCCACCAGATGACCGTCTGCCGACATCACCAGCGTGTGTTCGCGGAATTCCTGGCTCGGCAGGCCATCGTGCACGCCATACAGGCGCACACTCTGGCCGTCGGCCCCGATGCGCACCAGGCCACGCGCACTGGTTGCCCACGCAACCCCCTGCGCGTCGACCACCAGCCCCGAGGCGGAGATCGCCGGGTAGCCCTGCTCTGCACCGATCACGGCCTGCCGCTCCAGCCGGCCCTGGCTCCAGCGGTAGCGCGACAGACGGCCATCTTCGGACAGCCAGACCTGGCCATCGGTGCCCACGTGCAGTGCATGGATCGCGGTCGCCGGCGCACCCGGCACCGGCTGGAAACGCTCGCTTTCCGGCAGCCACTGCAGCAGGCCACGGCTGCTTGCCAGCCAGATATGGTCCTGCGGCCCGCATTCCACGTCCAGATTGAGCTGGCCCTGCTGCAATCCACGCTGGCCATTATCCAGTTGGCGCCGCAGGCGCCCATCCAGATCGCGTTGCTGAAGCCCCGACGGCAGCATCAGCCAGAGACTGTCACCATCACAGGTCATCATGGATTCGATGACTCCTTCCATGGTCGCGTCGGCGCCGGCATCCCGGCCCCAGCGGCGCAGATCACGCCGCTTCGGGTCATAGCGCAGCAGTGCGTCGTTGGAACCGATCCAGACCTGGCCGCGGCGATCCTCGCGCACCGAGGTCAGCCAGTGCATGCCGTTGACCCAGGTACGGTGCTGTTCGATGCTGCCGGTCTTCGGATCGAAGCGGTCCAGCGCGCCGTGGCTGCCGACCGTCCAGATGCCGCCATTGCTGGAGGGGCTGGTGCCCAGCACGAAGGCATTGCGCAGCGAGCGCGGGTCGTCCTCCAGCCGCGACAGCACCGAGAACTGCCACCAACGCGGCAGCAGGTGCCAGAGGCCGGCGTTGGTGCTGGCCAGCCAGATACCACCCTCGCGATCCTCGTAGGCGCCAGTCCAGTTCGGGCGCACCGGACCACGCGCCACGGCGCTGTACAGGGGCACGGCTTGGTACTGGCCATCGACCGCCCGGCCGAGGCCGGTGCGGGTGTCCAGCCAGTGCCCGCCCTGCTCGTCGCGCAGCATCATGCCCAGCACCTGCTCGCCTTCGGGCAGCTTCCAGGACGGTGCCTCGAAACGACCATCGGGACGGCGCACCATGGCACCGGCCATCGTGCTGATCCAAAGGCTGCCATCGGATTCGGCCGTCAAGCCATTGATCAGCAGGCTGGGAATGATGCCGGCCCCGACCCGCTCAAAGTCCGTGCCGGTCCAGCGCGCGACGCCATGCTTGGTGCCGATCCACAGGCTGCCGTCAGCCAGGGTGGCCAGGTACGGCACCGATGCCGCCGGCAGGCTGCGCGGGTTGTTCGCTTCAGGCAGGAAGCGCTGCAACCGGTCCTGGTTGTCCAGGCGGTACAGACCACCTTCGTGGGTGCCGAACCAGACCGAACCATCCGGCGTGGTGGCCAGGCTCCAGACCGTGTTGGTGCCCATCAACGGCTGGCTGCTGCGGTCGTAGAAGTGCAGCTGGCGGCGATCGGCCGACATCCGTACAAGGCCGGCGTTCTCGGTGCCGATCCAGAGCTGGTTGCGGGCATCGACCAGCACCGTCCAGATGCGGTTGTCGCGCAGGCCGTCTTCCGAGCGCCAGATCCGGTAGTTGCGCCCGTCGTAGCGGGCCAGGCCGTCGTTGGTCGCGATCCAGAGGTAACCGTAACGATCCTCGGCCATGCGGTTCACGGTGTTGGACGGCAAGCCGTCGAACACCGTCACCTGGCGCGGGTTCGGTGGCACCGGCTGCGCCGCAGCGGGTGACAGGCCGCACAGGAGGACCAGCAGCAGCATCGCCGCCCGCAGATACACCACCGATTGCCTCCTCACGCTGCTTCTGATGATTCCCGCACTACGGGCGTCGGCATGGTAAACCGAAAGTCGCGACGTTCACGCCCGGCGCTGGCGCATTCAAAGGGCGGTTTGTCGTTTTGCGCGCGCCTGGGCAATGGCAGTCACCAGCATGTCACCGGTCACCGGCTTGCGCAGGAAGCCATCGAACCCAGCCGCCAGGACCTGGGTCTCGGCGTAGGCGTCGGACCGTGCAGTGACCGCCACCAAGGGAAGTTCATAGCCCATGGTGCGCAGCTGCCGGGCGATGGCGGTGCCGTCCAGCGCCGGCAGATCCAGATCAAGCAGGCCTACGTCAAAGCCATCGGTGGCGATCTCCGATAGCGCGCCCAAACCATGCAGCACGTGCACCACGTCGTGGCCACGGCCACGCAGCAGGCCGGCAATGACCTCGGCCACGGTCGCGTCATCCTCCACCAGCAGGATGCGTAGTGGCGGCAGCATCGGCAGTACCGGCAATTCGCCCGGCGCATTGGCGGCCTGCCGGTTCCAGGGCAGCGGCAGCCATACCCGGAAGCGGGCGCCCTTGCCCGGCTGGCTGTCCACTTCAATGCGCCCGTTCATGGCCACGGCCAGCTCCTGGCAGATCGCCAGGCCCAGCCCGCTGCCTCCATAGCGCGACGCGGTGCGCGGGCCATCGGCCTGTTCGAAGCGATGGAACAGGCGGTCCTGCTGCTCGGCGTTGATGCCCGGGCCGGTGTCATGCACTTCGAAGCAGAGTCCACCACCGTTGTCTTCCAGCCGCACGGCCAGGCCGACGTGCCCGCGCTCGGTGAACTTGATTGCATTGCCCAGCAGATTGAGCAGGATCTGCCGCACGCGCATCTCGTCGCCACTGACGCTGATCGGCCCAGGTGGAACGTCCCCACGGCGGAACTCCAGATTGCGCTGCGTTGCCATCGGCTGCATCAACGCCTGCACCTGGTCGAGCAGGCTGGCCAGATCGAACGGGCGCAGGTCCAGCTCCAGCCGGCCGGCCTCGATGCGGGCCAGATCCAGCGCGTCATTGACCAGCCGCAGCAGGTGGCTGCCCGCCTGCTGGATCGAGCCTGCATAGCTGCGCTGCACTGGATCCAGCGGGGTGGCCAGCAGCAGTTCGCTCATGCCGAGCACGCCGGTCATCGGCGTGCGCACCTCATGGCCCAGCGTGGCCAGGAACCGGCTCTTGGCCTGTGATGCCTGCTCCGCCAGCTGCTGCTTGTGCACGGTCAACTGCCATTGCTGGCGGCGGCGCAGCCGCGCACGGATCGACCACACCACGATGAGCAGCAGCAACGAGCCGATCAGCAGGTAGCCGAAGATCGCCATGCCGCTGCGCCACCAGGGTGGCAAAACCTTTACCTGCAGCCGCTGCGAAGGTGTCCAGGCGCCACTGGCCGTCGCCGCCTGGACTTCAATGACGTAGCTGCCGGTCGGCAGCCGCGACAGCGTGCGTTGGCCGTCACCGCCCTGCTCCACCCAGTTCTGGTCGTAGCCCTGAACCCGGAAGCGGTAGCGGTTGCCCTGCGGGTTGGCATAGGAAAGCAGCCGCGCATCAATCTGCAGGTCACGGTCATCCGGCCCCAGCAATAACGTGCCGCTGGTCGGCAGCGGTTGCCAGCCACGGGCATCATCGCGCCGCACGCGGACCTCGGCGATCACCAGTGACGAAGGCGGCAGCGTGGTCTCGGCGGCATTCACATCGAACTCGACCAGGCCGGTCTGGGCCACCGCCAGCACGCGACCGTCGGCATTCACCGCCGGCGGCCGGCTGGTGAACTCGGCGTCGGGCAGGCCATCGCGTTCGTTGAACTGCTGCAGGCGGCGCGCTTTCGGATCCCATCGCAGCAGGCCACGTGGCGTGGTCGCCCACAGGCGGCCGTCTTCGGCCAACGCCAGCCCCCCCATGCTCACCGGCGGCACGCCCGCACTGCCATCAATGCGCTGGATCAGGCGCAGGCTCATGCCATCCCACTGATAGCGCTCGAGCGCACCTTGCCGGGCCAGCCACAGCTGCTGCGGATCGACCCACACCAGGTCATAGATCAGCCCGCGCGAAACGCCCGGCACCGCTTCGAAGCGCCCGGCCTGTTCACGCCAGATCCCCATGTCGCCCATCACCCAGGCCTTGCCCTGGGCATCGAAGCGGATCTGCTCAATCGGTGAATCGGCCGTCTTGCGGAAATCCTCCAGCGGGTAGCTGCGCAGTATGCGGCCGTCGGCACTGCGTTGCTGCAGGCCGAGGTTCATCACCGACAGCCAGACCGTGCCATCGGGGGCCTGCCGCATCAGATCGACGCGCTGGCGCAGGTCCGCGCCCCCGTCGATACGCCAATCGTGCAACGCGCCGGTGGCCGGGTCGTACACGCTGATGCGGCCGGCACGCCCCAGCCACAGGCGCCCGTCCGGCCGCGGCAGCACCGACCACACCGCCCCGCTGCCAATCTCGCGATCGCTGGCCAGCAACCGCAGGGTTCCCTGCGCATCCAGCTGGTACACGCCATGTGCCGAGCCAACGTAGTAGTTCTGGCCATCGCTGGCTGCACTCAACAGGTACTGGCTGTCCAGCGGCTTGCCGTCAAGCTGGTTCCAGATCGAAAACCGGCGCCAGTCCGGGGGCAGGTAGGCCAGGCCCTGGGTCAGCAGCGCCACCCACAATCCGCCCTCGTGGTCCTGCAGCAGATCGAGCACACCACTCTGGGCAGTGAGGAAACCACTGCCGCGGTCGCCATCGAGCCGCCACAGCATGCTGGCATCTCCGCGCAACAGGCCATCGGAGGTGCCTGCCCAGTAACCGCCCTGGCGATCAGCCAGCACGAGCGCCGAACGCAGGCGCGCACTGTCGGCCCAGCGTGGACGGCTGACCCGGTCCTGCGGGTCGATACGGTAGAGGCCGTCATTCTGGCTGCCGGCCCAGATCGAGCCGTCGGGGTCGCGGCTCAGGCGCAACACGCTCAGCGCCCCCAGTTCGCGCGGTGCGACAGCCTCGAACCCAGTCCCGTTCCAGCGCGCAATGCCCGCCTCGGTGCCGATCCAAAGGCGTCCCTGCGCATCGACCAGGCTGCTGTAGATGGTATTGCTGGGCAATCCCTCGGGACGGGCCGGATCATGCTCGAAGAAGCGCAGGCTGCCATCTTCACCGAAACGGCAGACGCCATGGCCGCTGGTGCCGATCCACAGTGCATCCTCGGCGTAGGCCAGCGTCCAGAACTGGCTCATGCAGGGGCCGTTGACGGTATCAAAGGTCTTGAAGCGTTCGCGGTCGGCATCCAGCCGGGCCACGCCCTTGCCATTGATGCCGACCCAGACGCGGTCCAGGGGATCGACCAGCAGGGTCTCGATTTCGTTGCCGGGCAGCGAGCCCGGCTGCTCCGGATCATGTTCCCACACCCGCAGGTTGCCACCGTCATAGCGCACCAGGCCACCATCGGTGGCGGCCCAGACATGGCCCTGGCGATCCTCGGCCAGCGCCAGCACCATGCGCGAGGGCATGCCTTCGGCGGCACCGAAACGGCGCAGCCGCGGTGTCTCGGCCATGTCCGGGGCCGCAGCCGCCGCGGCAAATGCCATCAGCAGCAGCCCCATTCCCGCGATGCCCCGGCGCCACAGGCGCCAACCGCTCGTCATCCTGAACCCCCTGTCCTGCCCCGATTGTCACACAGCGCCGGGTTCATGGCTGCAACAGGCTGTTTCCACCGGTGGACCCACCACGAACTGTTGCAGCCATGCACGCAACGTTGGCGGGGGGCTGTGCGTATGATCGCAACGTCCCCTTCCGGAGCCCGCCATCGATGCGTCCCTGCCTGGCCCTGCTGCCGATGCTGCTCGCCACCGCTCCCGCCTGGGCCGATGCGGATACCTATCGCCTCGATCCGGTGCATACCCGTGTGCTGTTCACCATCGACCACGCCGGTTACTCGCAGGCGATGGGCACGGTCTCCGGCAGTGAAGGACGCCTGCAGTTCGATCCCGACAACTGGCGCGAAGCCACACTGGACGTCGAGGTTCCCGTGTCGCGATTGGACCTTGGTGATGCCAAATGGAACCAGGCCACGCTGGCGCGCAGCCTGCTGGATGGTGAGCGCTTCCCGAAGGCACACTTTGTCTCCAGTCGGGTCGAACCGATCGATGCAAGGCGCGCCCACGTGATCGGCACCCTGACCCTGCGCGGGGTCAGCCAGGAAATCACGCTGGACGTGACCCTCAACGCCATCAAGCGCTACCCCCTGCCCCCATTCCGACGCACCGCCGGTTTCTCGGCCAGCACCACGCTGAGCCGGCGCGCGTTCGGCATCACCGCCTGGCCGGGCGTCATCGGTGATGCAGTGCAGTTGAGGATCGAGGCTGAAGCCACCCTCGACCGCAGCGACGCCCTGGGAACTCCCGCTCCCGTTCCGCACTCCGACCCCAAGATGGCCCGCTAGAGGACCTTTCATGACCGCCAAGAACACCCCCGCCGCCTGGGGGAGTGTCAGCCAGATCCTGCATTGGTTGATCGCACTGCTGATCCTCGCCCTGGGCGTGGTCGGCCTGACCATGGGCGAGCTGCCCAAGACCCCCAAGTATTTCTGGGTCTATACCGCGCACAAGTCGATCGGCATCACGGTGCTGGCGCTGGTGCTGTTGCGCCTGGGCTGGCGCCTGTATGCCGGTGCGCCGAAGCCGGTGCCGGGCGTGCCCAGCTGGCAGGAACGCATCGCCAGCGCCACCCACGTGCTGCTGTACGTGCTGATGTTCGCCATCCCCCTGTCGGGCTGGCTGTACGACTCGGCCAGCGGCCTGCGCCCGTTCCGCTGGTTCGGCCTGGTGGATGTGCCCAAGCTGAGCGGACCCGACCCGCAGGTTGTCGCGGTGTCACATGCCATCCACGAATACGGGTTCTGGCTCTTGATCGCGGTGGTACTGGCCCATGCCGGTGCCGCCTTCTACCACCACCTGTTCCAGCGCGATGCGACCCTGTCCCGCATGTTGCCGCGCGGCTGGCTTGCCTCCCCTCAGAAGGACTGACCGATGAACCTGAAACTGACCACTCCGGCCGCCGTGGCCGCCGCCCTGGCCGGCATGCTGGCTACCGCCCCGGCGCTCGCTGCCGACTATGCGCAGGCCCCCGGCGCCGGCTCGATCCTGGTGTTCGCGAGCAAGTACGACGGCGAGGTGTTCACCGGCAGCTTCCCGGGCTTCGCCACCAAGCTCAGCTTCGACCCGGCCAATCCGGCCGCCGGCTCGCTGGACGTGGTGATCCCGCTGGCCGGTGCCAAGAGTGGCAACAGCGACCGCGACTCGACCCTGCAGGGTGCCGACTTCTTCAACGTCGGCAAGTTCGCCACTGCGCGCTACACCGCCAAAGGCTTCCGCGCGGTCGGCAACGACCAGTTCGCCGCCGATGGCACCCTCGAGCTGCGTGGCGTCAGCAAGCCGGTCACCCTCACCTTCACCTGGAAGCCGGGCGCCCAGCCGGTGCTGACCGGCAAGGCCACGGTCAAGCGCCTGGACTTCGGCGTCGGCGGTGGTGACTGGGCCGATACCAAGACCATCCCGGATGAGACCGCGATCAGCACGATCGTGAAGTTCGACGCGAAATAACACGCCTCCGGTAGTGCCGGCCGCTGGCCGGCATCACCGGGAACAGAGGGGTTGCCGGCCAGCGGCCGGCACTACCGATCGACGGCCAGCCAGGCCTGCACCGTGGCCGCGTCGAACGGCCAGTCCAGCTCGCGGTCATCGCGCTCGTCGCGGAGCACCGGCACCCGCGAGCCGTAGCGCGATTCCAGCGCCGGCTGGTCATCCAGGAACACCGATTCGAACTCCGGCGCCCGCGCCTTGGCCAGTTCGGCCAGGGCCATGTCGCACAGGTGGCAATCGTCACGCTGGAACAGAGTCAACACCGGTTTTGCTCCCTCTGCCGAAATGCTGCGCCGCAGCCATGGAAGTGCGGCGTGAGCCGCTAGAATAGCGGTCTCTTCCGGTACCCGCAGTACGGCATCCATGGCTGTCAGCACGTTCGACGTTTTCAAGATCGGCATTGGCCCGAGTTCCTCGCACACCGTCGGGCCGATGAAGGCCGCCGAGCGATTCATCCATCGCTGGCTGCTCGATCCGGGCCGCCTGCCCGAGGTCGCGCGCATCCGCGCCGATGTCTATGGCTCGCTGGCGCTGACCGGCCGCGGCCACGGCACCGACAAGGCGATCCTGCTCGGCCTGGAAGGCCAGCGCCCGAACCTGATCGACCCGGACATCATTCCGGCTACGCTCGAGCGCATCCGCAGCAGCAAGCGCATCCAGCTGATGGGCCAGCACGAGATCGCTTTCGACGAGAAGCGCGACCTGGGCATGAACAAGCGCCAGAAGCTGCCGTACCACACCAACGGCATGCGCTTCACCGCCTACAACGCCGAGGACGAAGTAATCGCTACCCGCGATTACTACTCCGTCGGCGGCGGCTTCGTGGTCAACCAGGACGACGCGGCCGACGACCGGATCGTGCCCGATGAGACCCCGTTGCCCTACCCGTTCAAGAGCGGCGACGAGCTGCTGGCGCAGACCGCACGCAGCGGCCTGAGCATTGCCCAGCTGATGTTCGAGAACGAGAAGTGCTGGCGCAGCGAAGACGAGATTCGTGCCCAGCTGAGCGAGATCTGGAGCGCAATGCAGTCTTGCGTGGCGCGCGGTATCCGCGAGGAAGGCGTGCTGCCGGGTGGCCTGAAGGTGGGCCGTCGTGCGCCGGCGCTGTACCGCGAGCTGTCGTCGAAGCCGGAAGCGGCAATGCGCGATCCGCTGACCACGCTGGACTGGGTCAATCTGTACGCACTGGCGGTGAACGAAGAAAATGCCGCCGGTGGCCGTGTGGTAACCGCGCCGACCAACGGTGCCGCCGGCGTGCTGCCGGCGGTGCTGCATTACTTCGACCGTTTCTGCCCCGGCGCCAATGAGCAGCGCGTTTTCGACTTCCTGCTGACCTCGGCAGCGATCGGCATCCTGTACAAGGAAAACGCCTCGATCTCGGGCGCCGAAGTGGGTTGCCAGGGCGAAGTGGGCGTGGCCTGCTCGATGGCCGCCGGTGGCCTGGTCGCGGCACTGGGTGGCAATCCCAGCCAGATCGAGAATGCCGCGGAAATCGGCATGGAGCACAACCTCGGCCTGACCTGCGACCCGATTGGCGGCCTGGTGCAGATCCCCTGCATCGAACGCAACGCGATGGGTGCGGTGAAGGCGATCAATGCCTCGCGTATGGCGATGCGCGGCGACGGCAAGCACAAGGTGTCGCTGGACAAGGTGATCAAGACCATGCGCGATACCGGCCGCGACATGCAGGACAAGTACAAGGAAACCAGCCGCGGTGGCCTGGCGGTGAACGTCATCGAGTGTTGAGGTCGACCGGCCCCGGCGCGATGGCGCCGGGCCGCAGGTAGAGCCGACTGTCAGTCGACTATCGCGCGCAGCGCGGGATGTTCGCGGTCTGATCGAAGAGCAGTCGACTGACAGTCGACTCTACCCCGTTGTCCCTGGCCGGTCGGACGACACCATCACTGCGTTGCGGTTAGGCTCGGGGCTCCCCTGCCCAGGACTGCCCCATGCGCGTGATCGCTACCGCCCTGCTTGCCTGCCTTCCGCTGTCCGCCCTCGCCGCGCCCAGCTATGGGCCGCGCCTGGAGGGCTTCGACTACGGCTATCCAGTGAAGACCTTCGCGCTGGAATCGCAGCGGCAGCCGCTGGAGATGGCCTACCTGGACATCGCGCCGAAGAAGGCGCCCATCGGCGTGGTGGTGCTGCTGCATGGCAAGAATTTCTGCGCGGCCACCTGGAAGGAATCGATCAAGCCCCTGGTTGCCGCCGGCTACCGGGTGATCGCCCCGGACCAAGTGGGTTTCTGCAAATCCAGCAAGCCCGAGCGCTACCAGTACAGCTTCGCGCAGCTGGCCGCCAACACCCATGCGTTGCTGCAGCAACTGCAGCTGGGTGATGTGCCGGTGCACCTGGTCGGTCATTCGATGGGTGGCATGCTGGCAGTGCGCTACGCGCTGATGTTCCCACAGGACCTGCGCAGCCTGGCACTGGTCAACCCGATCGGGCTGGAGGACTGGAAGGCGCTGGGCGTGCCGTGGCGCAGCGTGGACGCGTGGTACGCCGGCGAAATGAACATCAGCTATGACAGCATCCGCCGCTACCAGCTGGACGTGTACTACGACGGCAAATGGAAGCCGGCCTACGAGCCGTGGGCGCGGATGCAGTCAGGCATGTATGAAGGGCCGGGCAAGCAGGCCGTTGCATGGAGCCAGGCCCTGGCCTCGGACATGGTGTTCAACCAGCCGGTGGTGTACGAGCTGAAGAACCTGCAGGTACCCACCACGTTGTTCATCGGCCAGAAGGACCGTACCGCGATCGGCCGTGACCTGGCGCCGCCGACGGTGAAGGCGACGCTGGGCAACTATCCGGCACTCGGCAGAGCGGCAGCCGCGGCGATTCCGGGCGCGACGCTGATCGAGTTCGCCGAACTGGGCCATTCGCCACAGGTGCAGGACCCGAAGCAGTTCAACAGCGCGCTGTTGAAGGCGTTGAAGTCGCGCTGACCGGCAAGCGTGCCCCTGTAGAGCCGAGCCCACGCTCGGCTCATGCGGCAAGATGGGGATTCTGCCAGGAGCGGTGGGGCGTGGGCTCGGCTACAGGAGCGGTGCGATCAGCCGACGATCCGCAACACATCATCCAGCAGCGCGGCCGCAGTCACTTCCGCACCCGCGCCCGGCCCCTGGATCAACAGCGGCTGCAGGCGATAGCGATCACTATGGATGGCGACGCGGTTGTCGGTGCCCGCGCCCTGTGCCAAGGGATGGTCGGCCGGAAGCTCACGCAGGCCCACCTGTGCACCCTCGGCATCAACGCGGCCAACGAAACGCAGCACACGACCATTGTCGCGCGCCTGCTGCCAGCGCGCCTGCAACGGCGCATCCAGCTGATCGAGCGCCGCCACCGCATCCTCCAGCGGCAGCGCTGCCAGCGCTTCAGGCACCAGTGAATCCACCTCTACCTGCGACGCATCCAGCGCCAGCCCGCTGCTGCGGGCCAGGATCAGCAGCTTGCGCCGCACGTCCTCGCCGGACAGGTCAAGTCGCGGATCCGGCTCGGTGTAGCCGGCCGCCAGCGCCTCGCGCACCGCCGCCGAGAACGGCGACTTGCCGTCATAGCGATGGAACAGCCACGCCAGCGAACCGGACAGCACGCCCTCGATGGCATGGATGTGATCACCACCGGCCAGCAGCGCACGCAGGCTGCTCAACAGCGGCAGGCCGGCGCCGACGGTAGCGCTGTCGCCGTAGCGCGCACCCGTGTCTGCGCAACGCTCGGCAATGGCCTGCGCGCGTGCCAGCTGCGCACCACGCCCCAGCTTGTTGGCGGTGACCACGTGCACGCCGCGCGCCAGCCACTGTACGTGGCGCGCGGCTACGTCTTCGCTGGCGGTGGCGTCGACCACCACGTCGCCACGCTCCAGTCCTTCGGCACTCGCCCACGGTGGCGAACTCTGGCCATCGCGCGGTGCACGCCGTGCCAGTTCCAGCGGCACCGCCAGGTCACGATCGATCTCCAACGCAGTGCGTGAATTGGCCAGCCACTGCACGCTGGGCAGTTCCAGCCCACGTGCCTGCAACGCCTGGTAGCGCTGTACGAAGGCCGAGCCGACCGTGCCGGTGCCAAGCAGCGCCAGTCGTCCCACGCCCAGAGCAGGAATCTCTGCGGCGAGCGCGCTCATGCATCCACCGCCTGTTTGCGGCGCGCAGCCGCATCAATCACCGCTTCGGCACGCTGCAGAGCGGCGCCGAGATCGGCCAACAGGTCACGCTCGGCCTCGATGCCGACCGACAGGCGCAGCAGGCCTTCGCTGATGCCGGCAGCGGCTCGCGCTTCGGCGCTCATCGCGGCGTGGGTCATGGTGGCCGGATGCGCGATCAGGCTTTCGACGCCGCCCAGTGATTCGGCCAGCGTGAAACAGCGCAGGCCATCGACGAATGCACGCACTGCGGCATGCGGATCGTCGCCTTCGCAGTCGGCCAGTTCGAACGAGAGCATCGCACCGAAACCACTCTGCTGGCGCGTGGCGATGCTGTGGCCTGGGTGATCGGCCAGCCCCGGGTAATAGACGCGGCCGACCGCCGGATGCTGGTCCAGCAGGGCAACGATCGACGCGGTGTTTTCCTGGTGCACGCGCAGGCGCGCATCCAGCGTGCGCAGGCCGCGCAGGGTCAGGAAGGCATCGAACGGTGAACCCGTCAGGCCCAGCGCGTTGCCCCACCACACCAGCTGCTCGTGCAGTGCCGGATCACGCGCGACCACTGCCCCGCCCACCACATCGCTGTGGCCGTTGATGTACTTGGTGGTGGAGTGCAGCACCAGGTCCGCACCGAACGACAGCGGTTGCTGCAGCGCTGGCGACAGGAACGTGTTGTCGACCACCACGAGTGCGCCGGCCTTGTGCGCGGCATCGATGACGAAGCGCAGGTCGGTGATGCGCAGCAGCGGGTTGGACGGCGTTTCGACCAGCACCAGCTTCGGCTGGGTGGCCAACGCCTGCGCCAGTGCACGCGGATCGGTCAGGTCGGCGGTGACCAGTTCAAAGAGGCCCTTCCTGGCCAGCGCATTGAACAGGCGCCAGCTGCCGCCGTACGCATCGTGCGGCACCACCAGGGTATCGCCCGGCTGCAGCAGTGCGTTCAGCACCAGGTTGATCGCGCCCATGCCGGTCGCCGTGATGACGCCACCGGCGCCGCCCTCCAGTTCCGCCAGCGCCTCGCCCAACAGGTCGCGGGTCGGGTTGCCACTGCGCGTGTAGTCGTACTGGCGCTTGTTGCCGAAACCTTCAAAGCTGAAGTTCGACGACAGCACGATCGGCGGCGTGACCGCGCCATGCGCAGTGTCCCGATCGATGCCGGCACGGACAGCGGCAGTGGTGCGGCTACAGGACGGCTCGTTGGCGTGCAGGCTCATGCGGACTCTCCAGAAGTACGGAAGGCGGTGGCGAGGATCGCGTCAATGCGATCGGTTTCTTTGAGGAAGGCGTCGTGGCCATAGGGCGAGCGCAGAACGCGCAGGCTGCCGCGCGGGCCCAGCCCTTCGACCAGGCCGACCAGGTCGGCCAGCGGCACCAGGCGGTCGCCCTCCACGGCCACCACCACGGTCGGCGGCAGGATCGCGGCCGGGTCGACGCGGTGCAGATCGATCGATTCGGACAGGCGCAGGTAAGCGGTCACCGGCGTGCGCGCGACGTACTGCGCGCCGGCCGCGTCGAGATAGTCTTCGGCAGCCACGCGCACGCGGCCATTGATCACTTCCGGTGCGGCATCGAAGCGCTCGCCGAATTCTTCCGGGGTACGGTAGCTGAGCATGGCAAACTGCCGCGCCAGGGCCAGGCCGTGGTCTTCGCCGCACTGCAGCTGGCCCAGCGCGACCGCGCGACGCTGCAATGCGCGCCAGGCGGCGGCATAAGGGTGCGGACGATGCGCACCGCTGGCCAGCACCAACTGGCGCACGCGGGCACGATGCCGGATCGCGAACTGCTGGCCGACCAGCGCGCCATACGAATAGCCGACGAAGGCTTTCAGCGCGCGAATGCCGAGATGATCCAGCACCAGCGCCAATGCGTCGGCCTGATCGGCGGTATCGATCGGCACGTCCAGCGCACCGTCGGCACCGACGAAATCGACGGCCAGCACGCGCAGCAGCTGCGGATCCAGCGCGCGCCCGCTGCCGACCAGGCCTTCGGCCCAGCCCTTCTCGCTGAACTGTGCATTGGACGCCACGTGGCGATGGGCGGAAATGCCACCGGCCAGTACCACCACCGGCGCATTGGCCGGGCCGACCCATTCATAGCGCAGGCGCACCGGACTGGGACCTGCGTGACGCATCGACAACACTGCGGCGAACTCGCCGCGCTCGGCATGCACGCGGTCTGCGACCGGCACGCTGACGGGGACAAAGGGTTCGGGGCGAATGGCGGTGCTGGCGGCGAAGCTCATGGCGGGATCCGGTTGGGGAATCGGCCATCGAGCCTTCGCGGGGCCCGCGTTCGAGATGCACGTGCGGTGCATGGTTCGAACCATCTTTCGGTGGACGCCACGGTCCCCGCAGGATTTGGCACCTACGCAGACGCTTGCGCGCCTGCGGGCTGCCCCGGCTTCAAAGGGCCTGTCCCTCTGCCGGTCTCGATGGTGGAGTCACGATGCCAGCCCTTTCCGGCACTGTCAATCCCTTCATGCGGATAAAGCGATAGATATTTCCAGGGTCACTCTGCGAGAGCCGTCCCGGTCGCCTCGTTCAGGATCGGGTACAGTCCCGGCGGTCCTCTCGCTGGAAACCCCGATGCCGCGCCTGCCCCTGTCCTGCCTGCTGTTGCCTCTGCTGGCGAGCGCGACCGTACACGCCGGCGACTGGCGCCAGGGCTGGGGACTGGCTCCCCCTTCCGCCCGTACCACCCGCGCAGGCAGTGCCGAGGGCGCCGCCCCCATGGCCCAGTTGCGCCTGCAGCCGGTCGGTACGCAATGGCAGGCGCGGATCGACAACGGGCTGGCAGGGCCGCTGCAGATCCAGCTGCGCGCCGCCCCCGGACACCCGGTCGAAGGCCTCCCGCTCGAGTCGCTCATCCAGGGCGACAGCAGCCTGGTGGTCGGCCATCTGCCCGCCCCGATCGATGGCCGCATGCTGGATCTGCGACTGCAGTCGGTGCCGGGCAACCCGGCCGCACAGGCCGAAGATGTCGCCTATCGCCTGCCGTTCGATGCGGCCCGCCTGCGTGTGGACCAAGCGCCGCAGGGGCGATTCAGCCATGACGACGAGGAGAACCGCGACGCGGTCGACTTCGCACTGCCGGAGGGCACCCTGGTGCTGGCCGCGCGCGAGGGCACGGTGATGCAGATCCAGGATGGCTTCCGTGGCAATGGCCAGGACCGCGAGCGCGATGGTGCCCGTGCCAATTTCATCCGCGTGCTGCACAGCGACGGCAGCATGGCCCTGTACGGCCACCTCCAGGACGGCGGCATGCGCGTGCGCCGCGGCCAGGCGGTGGGAGCCGGGCAACCGATCGGCCTGTCCGGCAACAGCGGCTACAGCACTGCGCCGCACCTGCACTTCGTGGTGCAGGTCAACCGCGGCATGGGCCTGCGCTCGGTGCCGGTGCGCATCTTCGCCGGGCAGGGACAGCTGCAGTTCGCCCGCCAGGGCGAAGCAGACGGCGGTACCGGGCGCTGACCGGCCCCGGCCGGTATAATCGGGCGCTTATCTCTTTGAAAAGCGCCCCGGGCGGGCGCCACTGCCATGTCCGAAGTCGCCAACGAAGCGTCGCGTCGCCGCACCTTCGCCATCATTTCCCACCCTGACGCCGGCAAGACCACGCTGACCGAAAAGCTGCTGCTGTTCGGAGGCGCGATCCAGATGGCCGGTTCGGTCAAGGGCCGCAAGGCCGCCCGCCACGCCACCTCCGACTGGATGGCACTGGAAAAGGAGCGCGGCATCTCGGTCACCTCCTCGGTGATGCAGTTCCCGTACGAAGGCAAGATCGTCAACCTGCTCGACACCCCCGGCCACGCCGACTTCGGCGAGGACACCTACCGCGTGTTGACTGCGGTGGACTCGGCGCTGATGGTGATCGACGTGGCCAAGGGCGTGGAAGAGCGCACCATCAAGCTGATGGAAGTCTGCCGACTGCGCGACACCCCGATCATGACCTTCATCAACAAGCTCGACCGCGAGGGCAAGGACCCGATCGAGCTGCTGGATGAAGTGGAAACCGTGCTGGGCATCCAGTGCGCCCCGGTCACCTGGCCCATCGGCATGGGCCAGCGCCTGAAGGGCGTGGTGCACCTGCTGACCGGCGAAGTGCACCTGTATGAGCCGGGCCGCAACTTCACCCGCCAGGATTCCACCATCTTCCCGTCCATCGATGCCCCCGGCCTGGCCGAGAAGATCGGTGCACAGATGCTGGCCGACCTGCGCGACGAGCTGGAACTGGTGCAGGGCGCCAGCCACCCGTTCGACCTGGACGCCTACCGCGCCGGCAAGCAGACCCCGGTGTTCTTCGGCTCGGGCGTGAACAACTTCGGCGTGCAGCCACTGCTGGACTTCTTCGTCGAGCACGCGCCATCGCCGCAGGCGCGCTCCACCACCGGCCGCCAGATCGCACCGGAAGAGAACAAGCTGACCGGCTTTGTGTTCAAGATCCAGGCCAACATGGACCCGCAGCACCGTGACCGCGTGGCCTTCATGCGGGTCTGCTCGGGCCGTTTCAGCGCCGGCATGAAGACCTTCCACGTGCGCACCGGCAAGGAAATGAAGCTGGCCAACGCGTTGACCTTCATGGCCAGCGATCGCGAGATCGCGGCCGAGGCGTGGCCGGGCGATGTGATCGGCATCCACAACCACGGCACCATCTCCATCGGCGATACCTTCACCGAAGGCGAAGCGGTCACCTTCACCGGCATTCCCAACTTCGCCCCGGAACTGTTCCGTCGCGCACGCCTGCGCGATCCGCTCAAGCTCAAGCAGCTGCAGAAGGGCCTGGCCCAGCTGTCCGAGGAAGGCGCAACCCAGTTCTTCCGCCCCCTCACCAGCAACGACCTGATCCTGGGTGCGGTGGGTGTGCTGCAGTTCGACGTGGCCGCCTACCGCCTGAAGGACGAGTACGGCGTGGAAGCCACCTTCGAGCCGGTCAGTGTGACCACCGCGCGCTGGGTCCACTGCAGCAACGAGAAGAAGCTGGAAGAATTCCGCGAGAAGAACGCGCTGAACCTGGCCCTGGATGCGGCCGGGCACCTGGTCTACCTGGCGCCGACCCGGGTCAACCTGCAGCTGGCGCAGGAACGCTCGCCGGACGTGCGCTTCTCGGCCACCCGCGAAGCGGCGCATACCGTTTCGGTGGGCTGATGCCAGCGGGTTGGATCCCTTTCCGAAAGGAAAGGGCTCCAACCCAGCCATCGCGGGCGGTTCACGCGTGGTGTGGATCTACCGATCATGGGTTCGTCGGCGCGACGCTGGGATTCACCCGCCATACGGTGATGGGCGTGCACACGGCGGCCATCGCGGCGATGATAGGGGGACGCGGGTCCCCCTCCCCGCGAACAACGCCCATGCCCATGTCCACGACGTCCATTGCTTCGATCCGTGAAGAAATCGCCAGCGCCCTGACCCATGGCCTGGGCGCGGTATTCGCCCTGGCCGCCAGTGCGGTGTTGATCACCCTGGCTGCGATCTACGGCGACGGCTGGCAGCTGGCCAGCGCGATCGTATTCGGTATCGCGCTGCTGCTTCTGTACACCGCCTCCACCCTGTATCACGCCATCCAGCATCCGGTCGCCAAGGGTCGGCTGAAGGTGTTCGACCACTGCGCGATCTACGTGCTGATCGCGGGCACCTATACCCCGTTCACCCTGATCGGCCTGCGCGGTCCGTGGGGCTGGGGCCTGTTCACTGCGATCTGGGCGCTGGCGCTGGCGGGTGTGGTGTTCAAGCTGTTCTACACCGGCCGCTTCAAGGTGCTCTCCACGGTGATCTACATCGCCATGGGCTGGCTGGTGATCGTGGCGATCAAGCCGATGTGGGCCTCGATCGACGGTGGCACCCTCGCCTGGCTGTTTGCCGGCGGCCTGTCGTACACGCTGGGCACCTATTTCTACCACCGTGAATCGATCCCGTACTCGCATGCGATCTGGCACCTGTTCGTGATCGGCGGCAGTGTCTGCCACTTTGTCGCGGTCACCATGCAGGTGTTGTAAACGACCGCTCGAACGCAGCGCGTGCACGCCATGCACATGGACGCTTCGCGCCCTGTCCACGAAGAGGGGGCAACCATGGCAGCGTGAATGCTGCCGCCTCCCCTGCTGCAAAGCGCACGCACCGCTGGCGCCTCCGCCGTCCCGGCCCACGTGGCCGGCGCTGGCTGACGATCCTGGTCTTCATGCTGGCGGCAATACTGGTGCTGTTCGCGTTGTGGGACTGGAACTGGTTCAAGGGGCCCGTGGAGCGTGCGGTGCAGGCACGCACCGGCCGCGCACTGCACATCGGGAACCTGGATGTCGACCTCGGCCGCACCAGCACGATCCGCGCCGATGCGATCACCTTCGCCAATGCCAGCTGGGCAAAACAGCCCGCCATGGCCACGGCGGACCGCGTCGAGATCGATGTGCGGGTGTGGCCCCTGCTGCGCGGCAGCGTGCAGCTGCCCGAAGTACGCCTGACCCGGCCGGATGTGCTGCTGGAAACCGCACCGCGCAAGGGAGACCCGGGCAACTGGGATTTCCTCGGCGGCAGCACCGGCGGGGCAAGCCCCCAACTCAAGCGGCTGCGCATCGACGACGGTCGCCTGCAGTTCCTCGACACGCTGGGCCGCACCGACATCCTCGTGGACGTGCGCAGCGGCCAACCGAAGCAGGCCGACACTGCGCCACCGCTGCTGGTGCAGGGTAAAGGCCGCTGGCAGGGCAATCCGTTCACGCTGCGCGGCGGCACTGAATCCCCCCTGGAACTGACCGACAGCGACCACCCGTTCCGCATCCATCTCGATGGCCGGGCCGGCGCCACTCACGCAGTCGCCAGTGGCACGCTGACCAACCCCTTCCAGCTGCGCGTGTTCGACCTGCAGTTCGCGCTCAGCGGCCAGGACCTGGCCGATCTCTATCCTCTGCTCGGCATCGCCATCCCGCCCTCACCGCCCTATGCGTTGAACGGACGCCTCAAACGCGACCACGACGTCTGGCGTTACGACAGCTTCACTGGCAAGGTCGGCGACAGCGACCTGGGGGGCAACCTGCAGTTCGAGGTGGGACGCGATCGTCCACGGCTGACCGCCACGCTGCAATCCAGGCGCCTGGACTTTGATGACCTTGCCGGCTTCGTCGGCGCCCCGCCAAAAACCGGCGGCGGCGAAACGGCCAACGCAGAGCAGAAGGCCGAGGCCGCACGGATTGCCGCCCGTGCACGGGTGCTGCCCGACACGCCCTACAACCTGGGCAAGCTGCGCGCCATGGATGCCGACGTGCGCTGGAAGGCCCACCGCATCAACGCCCCTTCGTTGCCGCTGGACGACATGGATGCGCACCTGTTGCTGGATGACGGCGTGCTGCGGTTGGACCCGCTGAACTTCGGCGTCGCCGGCGGCGACATCCGCAGCACGATCCGCATGGACGCGCGCCGTCCGCAGATCAGCACCGCGCTGAAGGCCAGCGTGCGCGGCGTGCAGCTGGGCCAGTTGTTCCCTGACGCCAAGCTGGCTGAACAGGCCAAGGGTGGCATCGGCGGCGAGGTGGACCTGAGCGGCCACGGCAACTCGGTCGCCGCAATGCTCGGCAGCAGCAGTGGCAAGGTCGGCCTGGCGATGGGCCGCGGCCATGTCGGCAACCTGGTAATGGAACTGGCGGGGCTGGACATCACCGAATCGCTGAAATTCCTGGTGACCGGCGACAAGCAGATCCCCCTGCGCTGCGCCTTCGCCGACTTCGGCGTGCGCGACGGCCTGATGACCAGCCAGGCGATGGCGGTGGACACCACCGACACGATCCTCATCGGCGAAGGCACGGTGAGCCTGCGCGACGAGACCCTGGACCTGCTGCTGAAGCCGCGCCCGAAGGACAAGAGCATCCTGGTGCTGCGCTCGCCGTTGCATATCAGCGGCACCTTCAAGGATCCGTCGTTCCGGCCGGATTTCAAGGCACTGGGCATTCGAGGCGCGGTGGCATTGGCGCTGGGCAGCATTGCCCCGCCCGCGGCGCTGCTGGCGACGATCGAACTGGGGCCGGGGAAGGACGCCGACTGCGGCGGGCAGTATGCGAAGTAGGTTTACAGCGTTGTTCGCGGCGCCTCTTTTTCCCGCGCGTAGAGCCAGAGCAAGGCGACAGGCAGGACACGCCGTAAATACGTCCCTGTAGGCTCGCTCGGCGCATCCATGCGCCTCACGGTCCTGCCTGCCGCCTTGCTCCGGCTCCCGACAGTTTCCTGCACGCGCGGAACGAGAGCGGAAATTCAAAGTCAATGAAAAAGCAAAGTCAAAAGCTGCTGCCAACCAAGGTTGGCAGCTACCAAAGGCGAGGCACCGCGCATGTAAACACCGCGCTCGCAGAAATGTATCCAGAGGCGGAGGGTGCAGCTGGGCAGGACCGTTGGCGCCATGGATGGCGCCACCGAGCCCCCATGGATGGGTTTACGGCGTGTCCTGCCCAGCCACACCCTCCGCCTCCCAACGTATCGGGAAGGCGCTGCTTTGGCTTTGGCTTTGGCTTTGAGCTTCGAAAAGCGGGCCGGCGGGCCGCAGGCCCGCCAGCGAACACCTCACCCGGCGACGATGTACTGCTGCAGCTGGTCCAGCTCGCGCCGCTGCGCATCGATCACCGACTTCACCAGGTCGCCGATCGAGATCACCCCCAGCACCTGCGCGCCTTCCACCACCGGCAGGTGGCGGATGCGGTAGTCGGTCACCAGCTGCAGGCAATGCTCCACCTGCTCGCCCGGCGAGACCGTCACCACCTGTGCGGTCATGATCTCGGCCACCGCCGTATCTCGTGAGGAACGATCACGCAGCACGATCTTGCGCGCGTAATCGCGCTCGGAAAGAATGCCGACCAGCCGCGGCCCCTCCATCACCAGCACCGCACCAATACCCTTTTCCGCCATCAGCCGGATCGCATCGATCACCGCCGCCTCCGGCGCGACCGCATGCACTTCAGGAGACTTGCCGTCCAACAGTTGCCGTACCGTGGTCATCTGCCTGCCCTCCAAGGGTGGGTTGCAGGGCAGAGTCTGCCACGGCGGATGCTAGCCACGTGTCAACCAGGTACAACGGCCGCTGCTTGGACTCTTCGTACAGCCGCCCCAGGTACTCACCGATCAGGCCCAGCGCGATCAGCTGCACCCCGCCCAGGAAAAGGATCACCGCCATCATCGTCGGCCAGCCCGCCACCCGGTCGCCATACAGCGCCGCCTTGATGATCACCCACACACCGAATACGAAGGCCACCGCCGCCGTTGCCAGCCCCAGGTAGGTCGCCGCCCGCAACGGCACGGTGGAGAAGCCGGTAATGCCCTCCAGCGCGAAGTTCCACAGCCGCCACAGGCTGAACTTGCTGGTGCCGGCCACGCGCGCATGGCGGTGATAGGGGACCGCGATCCGCTTGAAACCCACCCAACTGAAGAGCCCCTTCATGAAGCGGTGGCGCTCACGCATCTCGCGCAGCGCGCTCAGCGCACGCGGCGACAGCAGGCGGAAATCACCGGTATCGGCCGGGATCGGCGTGCGTGACAGACGACCGATCACCCGGTAGAACATCGCCGCCGTGGCGCGCTTGATCCAGGCCTCGCCGTCGCGGGCCATGCGCGTGCCATACACGTTGTCATGGCCCTCACGCCAGCGCGCGACGAACTGCGGCACCAGTTCCGGCGGATCCTGGCCGTCGGCGTCGAGGATCATCGCCGCGCCTTCGCGCACCAGGTCCAGCCCGGCGGTCAGCGCCGCTTCCTTGCCGAAATTGCGCGACAGCTTCAGTGCGGAAACCCGCGCATCGGACTGGGCCAGCCCGGCGATCACCTCCCAGGTGTCGTCGTGGCTGCCGTCGTCCACATAGAGGATGTGGCCGTCGAGTTCGGGCATGCCGTCGAGCACCGCGCACAACCGCGGATGCAGCAACGGCAATGCCAGGGCCTCGTTGTAGGCGGCGATGACGAAAGTAAGCCGTTCGCGGGTCATGCCCGGATTGTACGTTGCCGCCGCCCGCAGATCAGGCAGCGCGCGCTCACTCTTCCGAAAGGTACGCGGCCCCACCCAGCTGCCGTGCCTGGCGCTGGATCCAGGCCGCACGCCGCTGCACGTACGGCCCTGGCTTTGCCGCGTTGTAGCGCCGCGGCGCCGGCAACACCGCCGCCAGCCGCGCGCTATCGGCCGGGCTCAACCTGGCCGCGTCCTTGCCCCAGAACTTCTGCGCCGCCGCCTGAGCTCCGTACACGCCATCACCGAACTCGGCGATGTTGGCGTACATCTCCAGGATGCGCTCCTTTGGCCACAGCGCTTCGATCAGCACGGTGTACCAGACCTCCAGCCCCTTGCGGATCCAGCTGCGGCCCTGCCAGAGGAACAGGTTCTTGGCTACCTGCTGGCTGATCGTGCTGGCCCCCCGCAGGCGCCCGCCCTTGGCATTGTGGTCGCGGGCCTTCTCGATGGCCTGCAGGTCGAAGCCATTGTGGACGGGGAAGCGCTGGTCTTCGGCCGCCACCAGCGAGATCGGCAGGCTCGGCGCCATCTGGTCCAGGTCGCGCCACTGGTAATGCAGGCGATAGGACCAATCGGCCTCGCCCAGCGCCTCGCCATAGCGCCACAGCATGACCGTGGATACCGGCGGGTCGATGAACCGCAGCACCAGCACCTGCAGGCAGCTGAAGGCCGCCAGCAACACCGGCAGCCACAGCAGCCGTTTCCAGTGCCAGCGCCTGCGGCGTGGGCCTTCTGCTACGGCTTCCACCTTGTGCTGCTCTCCCCCTGCCCCCATTACTGGTGCATCCTTCTTCTATCTGGTTGTCGGCGCATTATCCGGCAACCGCCCCCGTTTACGCGCGATGTGAGCCGATGACCGCCAACCCCGATTCCCTGATCCGCTTCCTGCTGCCCGACGCTGGCGTCCGTGGCGTCCACGTGCGCCTGCAGGCCACCTGGCAGGAAATCCTGTCCCACGCCGCGTACCCGGACACCGCTGCCGAACTGCTCGGCGAGGCCTGTGTTGCCTCGGCGCTGTTCACTGGCCATACCAAGATCGATGGGCGCCTGTCGATCCAGCTGCGTAGCAGCACCGCCCTGCGCACCCTGTTCGCCGAATGCACCGCCGCCGGTACCCTGCGCGGCATCGCCCAGCTCAGCGAGGGGGCCGATGCGCCGCGCGACCTGTCCAGCCTGGGCGATGACGCCCTTCTCGCGATCACCATCGAAAACCCGGGCCTGGACCCGCGCGAGCCGCAGCGCTACCAGAGCCTGGTCGCACTGACCGCACCGGAGCTGGACGAGGCCTTCGAGGACTACTTCCGCCAGTCCGAGCAGCTGCCGACGCGCCTGCTGCTGGCCGCCGACCGCAATGGCGCCGCCGGCCTGCTGCTGCAGAAGCTGCCAGGCGATGAGGGTGACGAGGACGGCTGGGCGCGTGCCAGCGCCCTGTTCGAGACCCTGGGCAAGGCCGAACTGCTGGCCACCCCGGCCGAGCAGCTGCTGCACCACCTGTTCCACGAGGAGAAGCCGGAACTGATGGGCGACAAGCCGCTGTCCTTCGCCTGCTCCTGTTCCCGCGAGCGGGTCGCATCGATGCTGCAGTCGCTGGGCGAGGACGAGGCACGTGCCGCGGCCGCGGACACCGGCGCCGTCGAGGTCCGTTGCGAATTCTGCGGGCGGGAGTATCACTTTCCTTTGACGGAGTTCGGCATACTGTTCCACGGTGCCGAGGGGACTGTACCGGCGCCCGAACGGCTTCAGTGAGCAGCTTGTCTTGCATCTGGGGGGATCAAGGCTTGTTAAGAATTCATAAACACCCTACGATCAAGTTCCCGTCTCTACGGGAACTTCCGTTGTCCGTCCTTGTCTGAACTGGTCCGATGCGTACCTTCCTGCGTCTACCGCTGGCCCTGCTGATCGCCCTTGGCGCGATCACGGGCGCGCACGCGCAGAGCAAGGACACCCGGACCGTGCTGCCGGTATGGAACAAGGGCAGCGGCAAGGTCGAGGCATTGCTGTACCTGGAGCCCACCGGTGAACAGGCTGCCGGCGCCCGCTGGCACTTCGGCCGCAACTCGCTGGATGCGGCCTTCGGCCTGTCCTCCGGCGATTCGCTGGGCCTGCTCTGCAACAGCAGCAGCGGGACCAGCATGAGCGGCCTGGCCAGTCACTGCATGCTGGCCAGCCTGGGTGACGATGACGACCTCAACAGCCGCCGCTTCACCGGGACTGCCGCGCTGAACCGCGGCAGCGGCCGCCTCGGCATCACCGCGGGCACGGGCCGTGAAACCTTGCCGGCGTGGCTGTCCGGCCCGAACAAGACACCCTCGCTGCGCGCCGAGCAGAACGATCTGACCGTGTTCGCGCAGAAGAACATCGGCCGCGAGGGTTTTGTCTCGATTGCCGGTACCTACGCCAAGGCGCGGCTGGTACCGTTGGCCGACGCAGCGCCGTCCATCGCCGACCGCTGGGACAGCAAAAGCCTGAGCATTGGCGCCGGGTACGGCAATTTCACCGGCAGCATCATCGGCCGCGTGATCGACGTGCCGGGCAAGCCTGGCAAGTGGGAAGGCCTGGGCATCGGCCTGACCTGGCGCACCCCGTGGTCCGGCCAGCTGACCGTTGGCGCCGAGAACGTGATCAGCCGGGGCAAGAATCCGTTCTCCCCGCGCAATGAAAGCAATGACGATGGCACCGTGCCGTACGTGCGTTACGAACAGGATCTCTGACCCGGCCCACGTGGGTCTTCACTGCAATGACTTCTTCCGGGCGCCGAAAGGCGCCCGTTGCATGTGCGCGCTCGTGATACACGCAGCGCGCTTTTCGGCGTACTGGATACCGCGCAACGCATGCCGACACACTGTGATACACATCAACGAGAACTTTTTTCGTCACTTTGCGCTAACAAACGAGACATCGTCAGCGCACGTGGACTTCAACCCTTTGATTTCCAGTGTGAAATTTCATTTTTACCAAAATCACAGGCTTGATTAACGCAGCTTTAATTCTTGGCCAACGCCCGCTACTATCGGTTCAGCCCTCGCGATTTGGGAGCGCTTTTCGCTCCCCCGCCGGGCATTAACCCAGCCAAGATTTCTTGGAGAGAGAGAGCCAATGAATTTCCAGTCCAACAAGCTGCGCGACGCCGTTCTGGTCGCGCTCGTTGCCGGTGTGGCGTCCACAGCCACCGCCCAGGCTCAGGAAGCGACCAACCTTGACCGCATCTCGGTCACCGGTTCGCGCATCAAGAGCACCGACATCGAAACCTCGCAGCCGGTCCTGAGCCTGACCCGCGCCGACATCGAAAAGCAGGGCGTGACCTCGGTCGCCGACATCCTGCAGCGCGTCGCCGCCAACGGCGCCGCGCTGAACCGTACGTTCAACAACGGCGGTGATGGCTCGGCCGGCATCAGCCTGCGTAACCTCGGTTCCGAGCGCACCCTGGTATTGGTCAACGGCCGTCGCTGGACCACCGGCCTGGATGGCAGCGTCGACCTGAACACCATCCCGACCGCGATGATCGAGCGCATCGACGTCCTCAAGGACGGCGCATCGACCATCTATGGTTCGGACGCCATCGCCGGCGTGGTGAACATCATCACCAAGCAGAACTTCGACGGCGCGGAAGCGAACTTCTACAAGGGACAGTACAGCCAGGGCGACGGCGAACGCGAAGCCGCCGATTTCACCATCGGTACCACCACCGATCGCGCGTCACTCGTGCTCGGTGCGTCCTACGTGAATGAAAAGGAAGTGATGGCTGGTGATCGCAAGATCTCCGCCGGTGGTCCGCCGTTCTTTGGCGGCCAGAGCAGCACCGGCCTGCCGGGCTCGTACATCCGCAATGACCAGCGCTACGTCATCATCAATGGTGTTGAGACCCCCTTCAACGCCAATGTCCACGGCTACAACACTTCTCCGGACAACTACCTGCTGACCCCCAACGAGCGCACCTCGCTGTTCGCGGTCGGTTCGTACAACGTTACCGACAACATCACCTTCCGCACCGAGGCGATGTACAACGAGCGCAAGTCCGAGCAGCTGTTGGCGGCCATGCCCGTGACTGGCCAGCGCCTGAGCGCATCGAGCATCTACAACCCCTACGGTGTGGATCTGACCAGCGTGTCGCGTCGTTTCAATGAAACCGGCGGCCGCTCGTTCAATCAGAACGTCAAGAACTGGCACTTCTACGGCGGCTTCGAAGGCTTCTTCGAGATCGCTGACAGGAACTTCGACTGGGATGTCGGCTACCGTTACGACAAGACCGACCAGAACGACCTGACCTATGGTCTGTTCAACCGCCAGCGCCTGGCGGAAGCCTACGGTCCGTCAGCGATCCGCGACGGTCAGCCGGTCTGCCTGACCTCTGCCGGTGCGGTCATCACCGGCTGCGTACCGATCAACCCGCTTGGCGGCCTGGGTTCCATCTCGCAGGCTGCGCTGGACTACGCTTCGTTCACGGCGCATGACTCTGCCAGCCTGGTGTCCAAGAGCTATTACGCCAACATCTCCGGTGAAATCGTGCAGCTCCCGGCGGGTGCGCTTGGCTTTGCAGCCGGTTATGAGGGTCGTAAGGAAAGCGGCCAGTTCGATCCAGATGCCTTCATCGCTGCAGGCCTCAGCACCGGCAACGGTGCAGCTCCCACCAAGGGCGCTTACGACCTGGACGAGTTCTTCCTGGAACTCTCGATTCCTGTGCTGGCCGATCTGCCGGGCGCCAAGCTGCTCGACCTCAGTGTCGCCTCGCGTTTCTCTGACTACAGCAACTTCGGCAACACCACCAACAACAAGTTCGGTTTCCGCTGGAAGCCGATCGACGACCTGATGGTCCGCGGCAACTACTCCGAAGGCTTCCGCGCTCCGAGCATCAACAATCTGTATCGCGGCAACACCGATTCGTTCGAAACCTACGCCGATCCCTGCTCCGCATCCAGCGGTCGTCGCACTGGTGCGGTTGCCGCCCAATGCGCCGCCGAAGGCGTCCCGGCGAACTTCCAGCAGCCCGGTGCCGGCAGCGGTGCGAACAAGCAGACGCCGGAAGCATTCACCTGGAAGTCGAATCCGGATCTGAAGCCGGAAACCTCGACCAGCAAGACGCTGGGCCTGGTGTGGAGCCCGAGCTTCGTGCAGGGCCTGAACGTGACCCTGGACTGGTGGCAGATCAAGATCGAGGACGCCATCACCCGCCCGGCCATCCAGGACATCATGGATCGCTGCTACGGTGGTTCCCCGCAGGAACAGGCAGCCTACTGTGGCCTGATCACCCGTGATCCGACCTACGGCACTGCCACCCAGCGCTACACCATCACAAACGTCGACATGCCGCTGCAGAACCTGTCGTCGTACAAGGTGGAAGGCTGGGATCTGGGCATCCTGTACAAGCTGCCGGAAACCTCGATCGGTCAGTTCACCATCAGCCTGGACGGCACCTACCTGTCCAAGTGGGATACGAAGTCGACCGAAGATGCACCGCTGGATGGCCGCGCCGGCCGTTACCTCGACCAGGATCCGTACTGGCGTATCCGCTCCAACCTGTACGTCGACTGGTCGTACGGCGATTTCGGCGTCAACTACGGCTTGCGCTACAAGTCGGGCATGACCGAAGACTGCCCGTTCGATCCGGTGGGTGACGCCGACCTGGTGGGCTACTGCTCCGATGGCCAGAACGGCAAGAACCACATGGGCGCGACCACCTACCACGACATCCAGTTCCGTTACAACACGCCGTGGAAGGGCACCATCATGGTCGGCCTGAACAACGTGTGGGACAAGGATCCGCCGGTCTCGTACTCGACCTCGTACAACATGTTCGACCCGCAGTACGACCTGCCGGGCCGCTACATGTACATGCAGTACAAGCAGAAGTTCTGATCGATCCACTGATCGGCTGATGCAGCAACGGCCCCGCAAGGGGCCGTTGTTTTTTGTGCATTCCAGGCTGCGGCAGCACCCAACGAAAAAGGCCGCGGCAATTGCCGCGGCCTTCTGCACTCAACAAGGCAACAACGCTCAACCGTTCGGAATAAGCGTCTCGATCAGGTGCTCCACGTAGGCTTCGAAATCCTCGCGCGCCTGCTTCGGCTGCTGCAGCTGCAACGACAACTGCAGGAAGCCGACATAGGCGGCGTAGGCCAGGCGTGCGCGATGGCGTGCATCGGTCGAGCTGAGCCCTGCCTGGCGGAACGAGGCAACCAGATAGTCGAGGCGACGCTGCGAAACCCGGTCGATCACCGGCCGCACCATCGGATGGTCCAGCGCCTTCAGCAGCTCGCTGTAGATGATGTGCGGCTGCACTTCATGCGCCACCATCTGGAACAGCTGGCGCAGGCGCACGCGCGGATCCGGTACGTCTTCCAGGCTGCCGAACACCTGTTCCTGTTCGAACAGTTCCCAGCGCTCCAGCGCCGCCTGCAGCAATGCATCGCGCGAAGGGAAATGCCAGTAGAAACTGCCCTTGGTCACGCCGAGTCGCCGCGCCAGCGGTTCCACCGCAACGGCGCCTACGCCTTGTTCAGCAATCAGGTCGAGGGCCGCCTGGGCCCAGTCTTCGGCACTCAGGCGGCTGTTGCGGCCGGCGCGCGGTTCGCCGGCGGAAGCGTCAGGTTGATTCATGGACTGATTTAACCATACGCCGGGGTTCGTTGCAGTACGCCGTTGCAGGCGAAACCGTCAAAGCCCCCCCCCCTGGACCTACCGCAACGCACCATACGATGCAGTATTGACTTCCCCCGCAAGCGATCCATACTAGCAAGTATGGTTATGTCCCCTACTCCCGCTGCGTTCCATGACCTGCGCCTGGAGGCCGCCCATGGCGCCCGCCTCGCGGCCACGACCAGCGAGCACGGTCGTCGTGGTCGCGTGCTGTTCGCGCACGGCTTCGGCCAGACCCGCCACGCCTGGAACGCCACCGCACGCGCCCTGTCTGCGGCCGGCCTGCAGACACTCGCTTACGACGCGCGCGGCCATGGCGATTCGGACTGGAATGCCACCGACCTGCCCTATCACGGCGAACAGTTCGCTGATGACCTGATCGTGCTGGCCGGTGAACAGCCGCGTGCGCCGGTGCTCGTTGCAGCGTCGATGGGCGGGCTGTTCGGCCTGCTGGCTGAGTCGCGCTGGCCCGGCCTGTTCTCGGCGATGGTACTGGTCGACATCACGCCGCGCTGGGATATCGCCGGCGTCGAACGCATCCTCGCCTTCATGACCGCCCATCCCGACGGCTTTGCCTCGCTGGCCCAGGCCGCCGATGTGATCTCGGCCTACATGCCTCACCGCCCGCGCAAATCCGAGCAGTCGCTGCGTGCCTTGCTACGCGAAGACGGACACGGCCGCTGGCGCTGGCATTGGGACCCGCGCCTGGTGGCCGAACTGGCCCGCGACAGCGAGCAGCACCAGGACGCACTGGCCGAGGCCGCGCGCCAGGTGAAGTGCCCGCTGCTGCTGGTCAGCGGCGGCCGCAGCGATCTGGTCACGCCGCAGACCGTGGCCGAATTCCTGGCGTTGGCGCCGCACGCGCGCCATGTACAGCTGCCGCAGGCCACGCATATGGTCGCAGGCGATGACAACGACGCCTTTACCGCTACTGTGTTGGACTATCTGGACGTGTTGCCCGCAGCGGATGCTGCGGCTTCGTCCGCCACAAACGAGCACGTCACCGGAGCACGCTCATGAGCATCGTTCTTCCCTTCCTCGCCCTGCTGCTGGCAGGCGCGTTCGTCGCCTACCACCGCATGCGGCTGGTTACCTGGACGCTGATCAGCGTGGCCCTGCTGGTCGCCTGCTGGTTCATCCCCTACGTCAACCAGACCGCTACGATCGTGGCGGCCGCCGTGTTGGCCGTCATCGCCGTGCCGCTGCTGCTGCCGTTCATCCGCAAGCCGCTGCTGACCGGCCCGATGATGAAGGTGTTCCGCAAGGTGCTGCCGCCGCTGTCGCAGACCGAGCGCATCGCGCTGGAAACCGGTTCGGTCGGATTCGAGGGCGAACTGTTCACCGGTGATCCGGACTGGAACATCCTGCTCAACTACCCCAAGCCGCAGCTGACTGCCGAAGAACAGGCCTTCCTTGATGGCCCCGTCGAAGAGTTGTGCGCGATGGTCAACGACTGGGAAATCACCCACGTCCATGCCGACCTGCCGCCGGAGCTGTGGGCCTTCATCAAGAAGAACAAGTTCTTCGGCATGATCATCCCGAAGGAATATGGCGGCCTGGGCTTCTCCGCGCTGGCCCACCACAAGGTGATCCAGAAGCTGGCCTCGGTGTCCTCGGTGGTCAGCTCCACCGTCGGCGTACCCAACTCGCTGGGCCCGGGTGAACTGCTGGTGCATTACGGCACCCAGGAACAGAAGGACCAGTACCTGCCGCGCTTGGCCGATGGCCGTGAAGTGCCCTGCTTCGGCCTGACCGGTCCGTTCGCCGGTTCCGACGCCACCTCGATTCCCGATTACGGCATCGTCTGCAAGGGCGAGTGGAACGGCGAGCAGGTGCTCGGCGTCAAGCTGACCTTCGACAAGCGCTACATCACCCTGGCACCGGTCGCCTCGCTGATCGGCCTGGCCTTCCGCATGTACGATCCCGATGGCCTGATCGGCGATACCCGCGATATCGGCATCACCCTGGGCCTGCTGCCGCGCGACACAGCCGGCGTGGAGATCGGTCGTCGCCACTTCCCGCTGAACTCGACCTTCCAGAACGGTCCGATCCGGGGCAAGGATGTGTTCATCCCGCTGACCCAGCTGATCGGTGGCGCGGCCATGGCCGGCAAGGGCTGGAACATGCTCAACGAGTGCCTGGCCGTAGGCCGCTCGATCACCCTGCCGTCCACCGCCAGCGGTGGTGCCAAGGCCGGTGCGGCCGTCACCGGCGCCTATGCACGCATCCGCAAGCAGTTCGGCCTGTCGGTCGGCCGCTTCGAGGGCGTCGAGGAGGCTCTGGCCCGCATCGGTGGCAAGGCCTACAAGATCAGCGCACTGTCGCAGGCCACCGCCGCGGCGGTCGACCGCGGTGACGTGCCGTCGGTGCCGTCGGCCATCGCCAAGTATCACTGCACCACCATGAGCCGCGAAGTGATCTCGGACATGATGGACGTGATCGGCGGCAAGGGCATCATCCTGGGGCCGCGCAACTTCGCCGGCCGCAGCTGGCAGGCCGCGCCGATCGCGATCACCGTGGAAGGCGCCAACATCATGACCCGCAGCCTGCTGATCTTCGGCCAGGGTGCGATCCTCTGCCACCCATGGGTGCTGAAGGAGATGAAGGCGGCGCAGGATCCGGACACCCGTGCCGGCCTGCAGGAGTTCGACCGCAGCCTGTTCGGCCACATCCGCTACGGCATCTCCAACGCCGTGCGTTCGTTCTGGTTCGGCCTGACCGGCGCGCGCTTCGGCGCCGCCCCGGGTGACGCCTACACCCGCCGCTACTTCCGCAAGCTGGACCGTTACTCGGCCAACCTGGCCCTGATGGCCGACATCTCGATGATGACCCTCGGCGGCAAGCTGAAGTTCAAGGAATCGCTGTCCGGCCGCCTGGGCGACGTGCTGAGCCACGTCTACATGACCAGCGCAATGCTCAAGCGCTACCACGACGAAGGCGCACCGCAGGCCGACCAGCCGCTGCTGGCCTGGGCCTTCCATGACAGCGTGCACAAGATCGAAGAATCGCTGTCGGCCGCACTGCGCAACTTCCCGATCCGTCCGATCGGCTGGCTGATGTGGGCACTGATCTTCCCGCTGGGCCGTCGTGCCGAGGCGCCGGGCGATCGCCTGAGCCGCCGTGTCGCCGCCCTGCTGATGGCGCCGAACGAAGCCCGCGACCGTCTCGCCAATGGCGTGTTCCTGACCCCGTGCGAGAACAACCCGGGTGGCCGCATCAACAGTTACCTGAGCAAGGCGATCATGGCCGAGCCGGTGGAGCGCAAGTTCCTCAAGGCGCTGAAGAGCAAGGGCATCGAGGCGCTGGACTTCAAGGCGCAGCTGGACGAAGCCGTGGCCGAGGGCGTGATCACCCAGGACGAGCGCAGCCTGCTGGAAGAGCTGCGCACGCTCACCCTGGACACCATCACCGTGGACGACTTCGACACCCACGAACTGCGCGCGGCCAGCTACTACGACCGCCAGCACAAGGATCCGCATTCGCAGGCGGCCTGATCGCCCGCGACACGCGTTGCCTTCGACGGCGGGCCTGGCCCGCCGTCGCTTTATCCGCCGAACGGGATTCCACCATGTCCACGCCCCTGCTCTCGCTCTATAACCGCCTGCAGCGCTGGCCTGCTGGCAACTGGCTTTTCTCGCGCGCGGTGTGTTTCAAGGCGCCCTACTTCGCCAGCATCGCGCCGTGCATCACCCGCCTGGAACACGGCCGCTGCGAAGGGACGCTGGCCGACCGCCGCAGGGTACGCAACCACATCGGCACGGTGCATGCGATCGCGATGTGCAACCTGGCCGAACTGACCGCCGGGTTGATGGTCGATGCATCGCTGCCGAAGGGCATGCGCTGGATCCCGAAGGGGATGCAGGTGCAGTACCTGGCCAAGGCACGAGGCACGCTGCAGGCGGTGGCGCTGCCGGCACAGCCGATTGTCGTCGCGGCCGAGGGCTATGCGCTGCCGGTGACGGTCAGCGTGCGCGACCGCGCGGGGACGGAAGTGTTCAGCGCGGTCATCGACATGTGGATGTCGCCGGCGAAGTAAGTTCCCGCGAACGGCGCAGCCCCTCGTGGGTGGACGCGGGATGCGGTTTATCGGTTGGGCCGGAGGGGTGGGGCCAGGCGGGGACGCCGCAAGTACGTCCGTGTAGGCTTAGCCGCGCCATCCATGGCGCGGATACCCCGCCCGGCCCCACCCCTCCGGCCTCGGACGGATCTCTGCGGCGTTCGCCCACGCAAGATAAAAAGAAGAGCAGAAGCAGAAGCAGAAGCAGAAGCAAAAGCGGCCCGATGGCCGCTCTTTTCATGCGCGCAGAACCCACGAGCGCAGCGACCCGCTGTTGCTCTTGATCTTCTTTTTCTTCTCCGTGGGCTGGCCGGGCCCTGAAACTGTCGGGGCCGGGCGGGTTGGGTTCGCGGGGGTGTCCGCGGCATGGATGCCGCGGCCAAGCCTACAGGGACGTACTTGCGGCGTCCCCCGCGAACCCAACCCACCCGGCCAATCCCATGAGAAGCTCTACGCGACCAACCCACGAGGGGCTGCGCCGTTGGCTGGAAACTACGCCAACGCGCGAAGAACCAACGCCAGGATCGCAGGCACCGCCTGGATCATGAAAATGCGGCGGCTCACGCTGTAGGCGCCATAGCACCCGGCCACCACCACGCAGGCCAGCGAGAACGTCACCAGCACTGGCTGATCGATCACCAGCCCCACTACGATGCCCGCCGCCAGGAAGCCGTTGTACAGGCCCTGGTTGGCCGCCAGCACGCGCGTGATCTCTGCCTTCTCCGGCGTGTTGCGGAAGGTCTTCAGGCCCAGCGGGCGGGTCCACAGGAACATCTCCAGCACCAGGAAGTACAGGTGCAGCACCGCGACCAGCACGGTCAGCAGCAACGCGATCAGCGACATCGTTTCTCTCCTCGGGAAGATTGGGCCGCGTCAGCGGTCGCGCGGAAGTTTCTTTTCTTCGCGCAGCACGCCGAACGCGGCCAGGGTCATGAAGCCGGCCACCACCACGCCACCCATGAACACCACGTGCGAGCCGAACAGGGACAGCCCCTTGTGCAGCCACGCAAAGCTCAGGTCCGCGCCCCGGTAGACCACCGTGTCGATCGCTGCGCCGGCCTTATAGCGCCACTGGCGGTCCACGCGGGTGTAGATGGTTTCGCGCGCCGGCTTGGCCAGCGCGAATTCACTGGCGCGGGTCATCACCTGCACCACCGCGACCATCAGCGGCATCGGCGAGGCCGCCAGCACCGAGAAGCCGATCAGGATCGCGAAACCAGGAATCAGCAGCGCCGGCGCAATGCCATGCCGGGACAGCAGCCAGCGGGTCAGGGCGAGCTGCATCAGCAGCGCCAGTGCGTTCACCGCCAGGTCGATACGCGAGAAGAAGGCCGTAGCAGCGCCTGCATCGTTGAATGCCTCACGCACGATGCTGGCCTGCTGGTTGTACAGCAGGGTGCCCACGCCCACACCGAACACCACCATGATCGCCAGCCAGCGCAGCAGAGGTTCACGCACGATCAGTTTCAAGCCATCCAGCATGCTGCCGCCCATTGGCTTCTCGCCGGACACCAGTTGCTGCTCGCGTTCGCGCAGCACCGCCCAGTGCCGCAGCCGCCAGATGCACAACAGGCAGACGGCCAGGAATCCCGCAGAGACCAGCATCAGGTTGGCGATACCCACGCGCTGCACCAGCGCACTGGTGATGATCGGACCGAGGAAGGCACCGACGGTGCCAGCCGCGCCGATGTAACCGTAGAAAGCACGTGCCTGCGCGTTGGAAAACACATCGGCCATGAAGCTCCAGAACACCGCCACCGCGAACAGGTTGAAGACAGTGATCCAGAAAAAGAACGCCATGCCGCGGCCCGGCACACCGCTATCGAACAGTACGTAGAAGCCCAGCAGGGTGACGATGAAGAACCCATACACCGCCGGCAGGAACACCCGCCGCGGGAACCGGCTGACCAGCCAGCCGTACACCGGCTGCAGCACCAGCATGATCACGAACACGCAGGAAAACAGGAACTGCAGGACAAAGTCCTTCAACGCGATGCCATGGCTGGCGAACCAGGCGATCAGCACTGGCGGGAACACCGTTTCCAGGTCCGCCGAGGCAGCCATCGCCTCACGCACCGGGCGCAGCACGTAGTAGCCGCTGAGCAGGCAGAAGAAGTACAGGAACGACCACCACAGCGCCGGCGACTCACGTAGTGCCGCCGTCAGCCCACGCAGCGGCCCCTTGCCCTTCACCGCGCTCACGCGGCGTCCCTCGCCAGAAGACGGCGGTTGGACAGCGGCATGGCAGGCTCCGGGGCGGTGAAGCGCGTACGTTAGCCAATGCACTGCAACATCGCCAGCGTGACGCGCGCACCGATGGCCGCAACGTAGTGGCATGAGAGGCAGGAACGACACGTTCGGACACACTTCCAGAGCGTCAAAATGCCAACTTTTTCAACGAGATGCGCATTCATCTTCGCTTTGTTTGTGCACAGGGGAAAAGCGGCGCTAGAATCGCCATCAGCAGTCGCGCACGGGTCCAACCGATGAAAAAGAACAGCCTGCGTCGTCCGATCCGATCGGCGGCCACCGGTTTGCTGGGCATGTTGATGCCCGTTGCCTTGTCCACCACCGCGCAGACCCCGCCGGCGTTGCCGCCGATGCCGACCAACATCGAAACTGCTGCGGGTCCCACCGTCGCCCACACCCAGCCGGCGGCCTACCGCACCGGCCTGGTGCCCCGCGTGCAGGCCCCGGCGCCCGGCTTCAACGTCGCCAACATCGAATCGATGGCGCAGCAGCTCACCTATGGCGAACGCGTGCCGGGCATGGCGGTGGCGATCGTGCAGGGCGGCCGTATCCTCAGCGCGCGCGGCTATGGCGTCACCGACGTCAACAATCCGCTGCCAGTTGATGCGCACACCGTGTTCCGCCTGGCCTCGCTGTCCAAGGCCTTCGCCGGCACCATGGCCGGCCTGCTGGTCAACGACGGCACGCTGCGCTGGGACAGCAAGGTCACCGACTACGTGCCGGGTTTCCGCCTGAACTCGCCGGAAGCCACTGATCGCCTGACCGTGGCCGACGTGCTCAGCCATCGCGTCGGCCTGCCGTACAACGCCTACGACCGCGACATCGAAGGCAACGCCGAGTACTACGCGTTGACCCAGAAACTGGCCAACACCAGCCTGAAGTGCCTGCCGGGCGAGTGCTATGCCTACCAGAACGTGGCCTTCAGCCTGATCGGCGATGTCGTCTACGCGGCCTCCGGCAGCTTCTACGAGCAGTCGGTCGAGCGCCGTATCTTCAAGCCGCTGGGCATGAACGATGCCAGCCTCGGCCTGGCCGGCATCCAGGCCAGCTCGCGCTGGGCGCGTCCGCACGTGCGCAGCCGCAACGGCTGGGTCTCGCTGACGCCGAAGCCGACCTACTACCGGGTCGCCCCGGCGGCCGGCGTCAATGCCAGTGCCAGCGACATGGCGCAGTGGCTGCTCGCCCACACCGGCCACCGCCCCGACGTGCTGCCGGCACCGCTGCTGGCCACGCTGCATTCGAGCCTGATCAGCACCCCCGGCGAGATGCGTTCAGGCTGGCGCCGTGAGCGCCTGCATTCGGCGGGCTATGCCCTGGGCTGGCGCACCTTCGACTACGCCGGCCACGACGTGGTGTTCCATGCCGGTGCCGTACAGGGTTACCGCGGCCTGGTCGCGCTGGTGCCGGAACGCGATCTGGGCATCGCCATCATGTGGAACGGCGAAAGCAGCCTGCCCAGCGGCCTGCTGCCGACCGTGCTCGACTCCGCGCTCGGCCTGCCGGCGCAGCGCTGGCTGGACGTGGACACCGACTTCGGCAGCGACAACCTGATGGCCGAGGGCAGCAGCCCTGCGCAGCAGCAGGACAAGCGCAAGGGCAAGGGCGCCTCGAGCAACCGCGCGGTGGCTTCCCCGCGCTGATCCGGCGGGCTCGACCGTGAGCATCAAGGGCGGCCTGGGGGCCGCCCTTTTTGTTGTTTTGTAGGACCTGGCCATGCCCGGCCAGCTCGGAAGACAGGCCCCTGCTCCACAGATGCAGCGCGTCAAACGTCAGAAAGGCAGTCGGCCATGGCTCGGTGCTGGCAATGGCCCCATAAAAAAACCCCCTCCCCGCTGGGCAGCCAGGGAAGGGGTTTCAGGATGCGGCTATCGGGAAGTACTTAGATCAGCGGTGCCGGGGTTGCCGGCAGAGCGACCGGAGCGGCCTTCTTCTTGCGGGCGGCCGGCTTGCGCTTGGCAACCTTCTTCGCTGCCTTCTTCGGGGCAGCCTTCTTGGTGGCCTTCTTCGCGGTCTTCTTCACTGCCTTCTTGGCGGTCTTCTTGACGGCCTTCTTGGCAGTTGCCTTCTTCGCGACCTTCTTGGCCGGCTTGCGGGCCGTTGCCTTCTTGGCAGTCTTCTTGGTGGCCTTCTTGGCTACCTTCTTGGTGGCCTTCTTGGCAGTGGACTTCTTGGCGACCTTCTTCGCCGCCTTCTTCACTGCCTTCTTCGCAGTGGCCTTCTTGGCGACCTTCTTCGCAGCCTTCTTCACCGCCTTCTTGGCAGTCGCCTTCTTCGCGACCTTCTTCACTGCCTTCTTGGCAGCGGCCTTCTTCGCGACCTTCTTCACCGCTTTCTTGGCGGCGGGCTTTTTCTTCGCAGCTTTCTTGGTTGCCATGGGATGGCTCCTCGTCAGTGATAGGGAGTTGAAACGCCCAGGTGGATCAAACCCGCGGATGCTGCGTGCGGGGACCGCCGGCGCGTCAGGCGCGCCGTTACGGATGCGGCAATGCCAGCCTCGATCGGCGGAGCGGGCATCGGAACGGGAGTTGCCTTGCATTTCTCCGGGGGAAGCGGGGCCATGTCCACCGTCATCAGGGTCGCGGTGGTCTTGAAGGGGCTGCTTCGCATCGGACGATTGATTCTGCGCACTCGGTTGGGCAGGCAAGGTCTGCTGAGGCGAAACCTAATCACGGTTTTTTTTACTGTCAACAACCCCCGCGAAAAATTTTCACATCCGCGCCATCCATGGTGGTGCCTGCACGGTCGCCACGCTCCGCGCTCGACGACCGCCGAAGCGCCACGCACGCATGCTGCCTGCAGCAACAACCATGCAAGCGTTGAACAAAAAGTACTTGAAATAAGCACTCTGCGCAGATGCATGCACGTCGGTGGCCACTGCGTCCACACATCGCCAGCACCGGCTGCCGCTGGCACCAACGCCAGCACAACGGCGCCGCAACGGGGGGCAAAAAGTTTTCACATCCGAGTACGTCGGCGCGGGGCGGAAACGCGGATTTGCGCAAAACTGCGCACGCCGATCGGCACCGATTGTCAGTCCGCTGATGCCACGCCGAGGGTGCCAAGCGAACCGGCCGTCATGAGTCCGACGCACTCGCCAAAACGAAAACGGCCACCCGAAGGTGGCCGTTTCAGAATCCGCAAGCGCGACTCAGTGGTCGTCGCTCTCCAGGACTTCGGCGTACGCGTCCGGATCCAGCAGATCGTTGACCTCTTCGGCGTTGGCCAGTTCGACCACGAACATCCAGCCTTCGCCGTAGGCATCTTCGTTGATGGTTTCCGGCTTGTCGGACAGGGCCGAGTTGACCTCGACGACCTTGCCGCTGATCGGGCTGTAGACGTCCGAGGCGGCCTTCACCGACTCGACAACGGCGATCTGTTCGCCGGCCTTGGCCTCGGCGCCGACTTCGGGCAGTTCGACGTAGACCAGGTCACCCAGCAGGCCCTGGGCGTGGTCGGAAATACCGACGGTGACGCGGCCATTGCCTTCGACACGGGCCCACTCATGGGACTTGAGGAACTTGAGGTCGCCGGGGATCTCGCTCATGGGACTGCTCCAGAGATATGCAGGGGGTGGAAAAAACGGGGCTAGTGTAACCAACCGGCCGCCACTGCTGTCAGTGACGACCGGCACGTTCGGATCAGGCGTCGGCGAGCACGCCGGGCTGGGCCTGGCCTTCGCGCACGAACGGGAACTTGACCACGCGTACCGGCACCTGCCGGCCGCGGATGTCGACGGTGACCTGGCCGAGTTCACCGGCCGGCACGCGGGCGAAGGCGATGCCCTTGGCCAGCGTCGGCGAGAAGGTGCCGGACAGGATCTCGCCCTCGCCGCTGGCCGTCGTCACTGCCTGGCCGTGGCGCAGCACGCCCTTTTCGTCCATCACCAGGCCGATCATCTGGCGCGCGGTGCCGGCAGCCTTCTGCGCTTCCAGCGCGCCGCGGCCGATGAAGTCGCGGGCTTCGTCCAGCGACACGGTCCAGGCCAATGCTGCCTCATATGGGCTGATCTCTTCGTCCATGTCCTGGCCGTACAGGTTCATGCCGGCTTCCAGGCGCAGCGTGTCGCGCGCGCCGAGGCCTGCCGGCTTCACGCCTGCCGCCAGCAGGCGGTTCCAGAACGCGACCACGGCATCCTGCGGCAGCAGGATTTCGAAGCCGTCTTCGCCGGTGTAGCCGGTGCGGGCGACAAACAGCTCGACGCCATCGTCGGACTGCACCTGCAGGGCGGCGAAGCGGCCCAGCTTGGTCAGCGCGGCGCGGTCGGCTTCGCGGGCCAGGCTGATGACGATGTCGCGCGCCTGCGGCCCCTGCACGGCCAGGATGGCCAGGTCCGGACGCTGCTCGACGGACACGCCGAACGGTGCGGCCTGCTCACGCAGCCAGGCCAGATCCTTTTCGCGGGTCGAGGCATTGACCACCATGCGGAAGAAGTCGTCGCCCAGGTAGTAGACGATCAGGTCGTCGATGACGCCGCCACGGGGATTCAGCATGCACGAGTACAGTGCCTTGCCGGTGACCTTCAGCTTGTCGATCGAGTTGGCCAGCAGGCGGCGCAGGAACGGCTTGACCTGCTCACCGCGCAGATCGACCACGGTCATGTGGCTGACGTCGAACACACCGGACTCACGGCGCACCAGGTGGTGCTCGTCCAGCTGCGAGCCGTAGTGGATGGGCATGTCCCAACCCCCGAAATCGACCATCTTGGCGCCAAGGGCGCGGTGGGTATCGTTGAGCAGCGTCTTCTGGGTCATGACCGGGTCCGGCAGCAGAGGAAACAAGAACCCCCATTATCCCAGATCGGTCACCCACAGGTCGCGCCGCAGCGCAGCGCCGGAGCCGAGCCCACGCGACGCCCGCACGAAGAGGCCCGGCTCTACAAGGAGCGGCCCGCAGCCTCAACCTGCAGCGTGCTGCCCTGTACCGCCAGCACCCGTACCCACGTACCCGCCGGCAGCTCCGGGCCGCTCACCGGCCAGGACGCGTCATCGATGCTGACCCGGCCCTGCCCGCTGACGATGCCCTGCTGCAAGGGCACCACCCGACCGACCAGCTGCTCGGCACGGCGGTTGAGCAACGGCGCATCGCTGGGCCGCGCCCTTTTCCTGCCCCAGCGCCGGTAGCACTGGATCGAGACCACGCTCAGCACGACGAAGGCAACGACCTGCCACAGCAACGGAATGCCGCTGAACACCGCAACCAGGACGAACACGGCCGCTGCGCCAATGCCGATCCACAGCATGAACGCCCCGGGTGCCAACGCCTCTGCCGCGAACAGCAGCAGCGCCAACGCGCCCCAACCGACGACTTCCCAGCGCATGTCAGCCTCCGATCGGCGGTGGCCGCTTGCCTGCGGCCTTGGTGGTCTGGTCGCCCAGTGCCTGCTTGGCCAGTTCGGCCACGCCAGCGATCGAACCGATCACGCCGCTGGCCTCCATCGGCATCAGCACCAGCTTCTGGTTCGGCGAGCTGGCCAGTTCCTTGAACGCCTCGACGTACTTCTGGGCGACGAAGTAGTTGATCGCCTGCACGTCACCTTCGGCAATCGCCGCCGACACCATCTGGGTCGCCTTGGCTTCGGCCTCGGCCAGGCGCTCGCGGGCCTCCGCATCGCGGAACGCGGCTTCGCGACGGCCCTCAGCCTCCAGCACGGTAGCCTGCTTTTCGCCATCGGCGCGCAGGATCTCCGACTGGCGCGAACCCTCTGCCTCGAGGATCTGCGCGCGCTTCTCGCGCTCGGCCTTCATCTGCCGCGCCATCGCATCCAGCAGGTCGCGCGGCGGCTGGATGTCGCGGATCTCGATGCGGTTGACCTTCACGCCCCAGGGATTGGTGGCATGGTCGACCACGCTCAGCAGCTGGGCATTGATCACCTCGCGCTGGCTGAGCGATTCATCCAGGTCCATCGAGCCGATCACGGTACGGATGTTGGTCTGCACCAGGGCGATCATTGCCACTTCCAGATTCGCGACCTCATAAGCGGCCTTGGCAGCGTCCAGGACCTGGAAGAACACCACGCCGTCCACGCGCACGGCGGCGTTGTCCTTGGTGATCACTTCCTGGCTGGGCACATCCAGCACCTGCTCCATCATGTTCACCTTGCGCCCCACCCCGTACACGATCGGGATCAGGAAATGCAGGCCCGGCGTCATGGTGTGCGTGTAGCGCCCGAAGCGCTCGACGGTCCATTCGAAGCCCTGGGGCACCATCCGTACCGCTTTGAACAGGATGACCACGGCCACGAAGGCCAGTACCACGGTAAAGAACATGGTCGGGAACATCTCGCTTTCCTTATCTGTGACGTCCAGGCCCCAGCATAGCGCGTGAAGGCCACATTCACAGCGGAACTACCAGGGCACGCGCCCGCGCAGGATGTCGGCGAACATCACCCAGTCGCCCATGAACGAGTACAGCGGATGCTGGAAGGTGGCCGGACGGTTCTTCTCGAAGAAGAAATGGCCGACCCAGGCGAATCCATAGCCGCAGGCCAGCGCAGCGAGCAACAGCATCGGCTGCCCGCGCAGGCCCGCTGCCATGACCAGCACCAGCACGCCGCAGCTGCCGATGAAGTGCAGCCGCCGCGAAACCGGGTGGCGGTGCTCGCTGAGATAGAACGGATAGAACTCGCGGAAGCTGGCGAAGCGGGACATGCGCGTGCTCCGGGGACCAGGGCCGCCACCATCATGCACCATCGCTGCCCTTGCAGCATCGAGCCATGCTCGGCTTGCGCGCGCCGGCGCAGTGGGAAGGAAGAGCGGCCGAGCATGGCTCGGCCCTACACCGATGAGGTGCGCGGACCGAACATGATCACTGCCATGCCGGCCAGGCACAGGGCGGCACCGAACAGGTCCCACCGGCTGGGACGGATGCCGTCGACCAGCCACAACCAGAACAGCGCCGTGCCGATGTAGACCCCACCGTAGGCGGCATAGACCCGCCCACTGGCGGTCGGGTGCAGGGTCAGCAGCCAGGCGAACAGCGCCAGGCTGGCGGCCGCCGGCAGCAGCAGCCAGATGCTGCCGCCCTTGCGCAGCCACAGCCACGGCAGATAGCAGCCGACGATCTCGGCCAGCGCGGTCAGCAGGAACAGGCCGAGTGTCTTCACGCTTTCTCCGCTGCCTTGGCTTGCTGCCACAGCGCTTCCTGCGCATCCAGGTCCATCGCGGCCAGCGCTTCCCCCTGCGCGTCGGCCTGCGCTTCCATCGCACGGAAGCGACGTTCGAACTTGTGGTTGGCCCCGCGCAGCGCCGCGCCCAGGTCGATGTCGGCATGGCGGGCCAGGTTGGCGCAGACGAACAGCAGGTCACCCAGCTCTTCCTGCAGGCGCGCCTTGTTGCCGGCGATATCGCCGCGCTCGAACTCCTCGCGCAGCTCCTGCAGTTCCTCGGCCGCCTTGTCCAGCACCGGCAGCGGACCTGGCCAGTCGAAACCGACCTTGGCCGCGCGCGACTGCAGCTTCACCGCACGTTGCCACTCCGGCAAGCCGCGCGAGATACCGGCCAGTGCGGAGGTGTCCTGCTCGCCCTTGGCCGCACGCTCGGCACGCTTGATCGCCTCCCAGTTGCGCGTCACGCCGTGGGCATCGTCGACGCTCACCTCGGCGAACACGTGCGGGTGGCGGCGCTGCATCTTGTCGCTGATCGCGCGGGCCACGTCTGCGAAGGCGAAGCTGCCCTGCTCTTCGGCCATGCGCGCATGGAACACCACCTGCAGCAGCAGATCGCCCAGTTCATCGCAAAGATCATCGAGATCGCCGCGATCGATCGCATCGGCCACCTCGTAGGCTTCCTCGATGGTGTATGGCGCGATGGTTGCGAAGTTCTGCTCCACGTCCCAAGGGCAGCCGCCCTGCGGGTCGCGCAGGCGCGCCATGATCGCCAGCAGGCGCTCCAGCTCATGGGTGGCGGCGCTGCCGGTGGTGGGAGTGTCGTGCGCGCTCATGCGGCCTCCAGGGTCAGTCGGACAACCAGTCGCGCCATGGCAGGCTGGTGTCACCAAGGGCAATGAAATCGCCGTTCAACAGGGTTTCGCGGCGGTTGTAACGGAACGGCTTGCCGGTCGCGGCCGACAGCACCGCGCCGCCGGCGGCGTGCAGCACGCACTGGCCGGCGGCGGTATCCCATTCGGAGGTCGGGCCCAGCCGCGGATAGACATCCAGGCCACCTTCGGCGATCCGGCAGAACTTCAGCGACGAGCCCTGCGCGATGGTCTCGATGCGGCCCATCCTTGCAAGCAGGGCCTCGGTTTCCGGTGAGCGGTGCGAGCGGCTGGCAGCAACCCGCAGCGGTACGGTGGCCGGCGTGCGGGTGCGCAGCACGGTGTCGTGCAGGCCCTGCCGGCGATAGGCCAGCTCGCCGCGCATGGCATGCCAGACGATGCCGGTCACCGGGGCCAGCACCACGCCGAAGGCCGGTGCGCCCTGGTAGATCAGCGCGATATTGACACTGAACTCGCCGTTGCGCTTGACGAATTCACGGGTGCCGTCGAGCGGATCGACCAGCCAGTACGCGCCCCAGTGGCGGCGCTGCTCCCAGGCCACCTGTGCCGATTCTTCGGACAGGATTGGCAGGTCCGGGGTCAGCTGCTGCAGGCCCTGTTCAATGACCTGGTTGGCCGCCAGGTCGGCACTGGTGACAGGGCTGCTGTCGTCCTTGATCTGTACATCGAAGCCATCGGCATAGACCTGCATGATGGCCCGTCCGGCGTCCTGGGCGATGGCGATCGCGGTCTCGCGCAGGTCCGTGGTCAGCTTGATCATCGCAGTCCCTGCAGCCACTGGCGGGCGATGAACAGTGCCGCCAGCGAGCGCCCCTCGGAAAAGTCCTCGCGCAGCATCAGCTGGTCCAGCTCGGCCAGCTTCCACGGGATGACTTCCAGTTCTTCCGGCTCGTCGCCGGCCAGCTTTTCCGGGTACAGGTCGCGTGCCACCACCAGCCACGACTGGTGGCTCATGTAGGTCGGGGCCAGGGTCATCGCGCGCAGCACATCGACCCGGCGCGCGCCGAAACCGGCCTCTTCCTTCAGCTCGCGGTCGGCGGCCTGCTCGGGGGTCTCGCCGGCATCGATCCGCCCCTTGACCAACCCCAGTTCATAGCGGTGCATGCCGGCAGCGTATTCACGTACCAGCAGTACGGTCTCGTCGTCGAGCATCGGCACCACCACCACTGCGCCATGACCTCGGCTGACCAGACGTTCGAACCGGCGGCGTTCGCCGTTGGAGAACTCCAGGTCCAGATGCTGCCGCTGGAAGGGGCCGTTCTCCTCATCTGTGATCCGATGGATGATCGGCAAGCGACGCCCGGCACGGTCATCGTTCATGTGGAATCTCCGCGGCGGCCGGCGCCTGCGCCGGTGCCGATAGAATGTGCAGGCAGCAACATGTTCATGAGCCCGAAATGCTAGCAGACCCAACCCCCTCCCCGCTGGCCCAGCACTGGCGGCAACGCGATCTGCAGGTGCTCTGGCACCCGTGCACGCAGATGCGCGAGCACCCGCATACCCTGCCGCTGGTGCCGATCGCCCGTGGTGAAGGCGCATGGTTGATCGACCACGACGGCAATCGCTACCTGGACGCCGTCAGCAGTTGGTGGACCAACCTGTTCGGCCATGCCGAACCGCGCATCGGTGGTGCCATTGCCGCCCAGGCCAGGCAACTGGAACAGGTGATGCTTGCCGGCTTCGGCCATGAGCCAGCCATCAGCCTGGCCGAACGCCTGCTCGCACTGGCCCCACGCCAGCCTGGCCGCGAACCACTGGCCAAGGTGTTCTACGCCGACAACGGGTCCGCCGGCGTGGAAGTGGCGCTGAAGATGGCCTTCCAGTATTTCCAGAACCGAGGGGAACCGCAGCGCACGCGTTTCATCGCATTGGAGAACGGCTACCACGGCGAGACCCTCGGCGCGCTGGCGCTGGGAGACATTCCGCTGTATCGCCGCGTCTATGCGCCGCTGCTGGCCGAAGCGCTGTTCGCGCCCTCGCCCGATGCTTTCCTGGCTGAGCCCGGTCAGAGCCCGGCTGAGCGTGCACGGCAGGCCGCCGATGGCCTTGCCACGCTGTTCGACCAGCACCCGGGCGAGATCTGTGCGGTGATCCTGGAACCGCGCCTGCAGTGCGCCGGCGGCATGCGCATGCATGACCCGGTCTACCTGCAGCGCGTGCGCGAACTATGCGACGCCCATGGCGCGTTCATGATCGCCGACGAGATCGCCACCGGCTTCGGCCGCACCGGCACCCTGTTCGCCTGCGAGCAGGCCGGGGTGATGCCGGACCTGATGTGCCTGTCCAAGGGCCTGACCGGCGGCTTCCTGCCGCTGGCCACCGTGCTGGCCACGCAGGCGCTGTACGACGCGTTCCTCGACGACTCACGCGAGCGCGCCTTCCTGCATTCGCACAGCTATACCGGCAACCCGCTGGCCTGCGCGGCGGCATTGGCCACGCTGGACATCTTCCGCGACGACGATGTGATCGCCCGCAACCGTGGCATCGCCTCGGTGATGGGCACGCTGGCCGCACCGTTCAGCGACCATCCGCACGTGGCCGACGTGCGCCAGGCCGGCATGGTAGTTGCCTTCGAGCTGTCGCGCGACGGCAACAAGCGCACGCCCTTCGACCCGGCCATGCGGCTGGGCCTGCATGCCTACAAGGCCGCGCTGAAACGTGGCGTGGTGCTGCGTCCGCTGGGCGACGTGCTGTACTGGATGCCACCCTACTGCGTGGACGACGAACAACTGGAGCTGCTGGCACATACCACGCTGGCGGCGATTGACGAGGCGATTGCATGCGCGTGACCCGCTGCCCCATCGACCTGGCGCTGCACAGCGGCCAGACCGTGACCCTGCCGGAAGAGACGGCCAACCATCTGGTGCGGGTGATGCGCCTGCGCGAGGGTGATACCTGCGTGCTGTTCAACGGCGATGGCCACGACTACAGCGCCACGCTGACTGCCGCCGGCAAGCGCGAGGTGCAGGTGCGCATCGATGCGGTGCAGGCGGTGGACAACGAATCGCCGCTGGCGATCACCCTGCTGCAGGGCATTGCCCGAGGCGAAAAGATGGACCTGATCCTGCAGAAGACCACCGAGCTGGGCGTGAGCGCCATCGTTCCGGTGAATGCCGAGCGCACCGAAGTGAAGCTGGATGCCGCGCGCGCGGAGAAGCGCGTAGCGCACTGGAACAACGTGGTGACCTCGGCCTGCGGCCAGTCCGGGCGCGCGCGCATTCCGCAGGTTGGCTCGCCGGTGTCATTGGCGCAGGCGGCGGCGACGCTGCCGGCCGATACGCTGCGGCTGACCCTGGACCCGCACGGTGCCCATCGCCTGTCGACGCTCGACGCGGCGCCGACGGGCGGCATCGTGATCGCGATCGGCCCGGAAGGGGGCTGGTCGCCGCGCGACCGGGATCAGTTGGCAGCGGCAGGATTCCAGGGCCTGCAGCTGGGGCCACGCATCCTGCGTACCGAGACCGCCGGGCTGGCCGCGATTGCCGCATTGCAGGCGCGGCTGGGCGATCTGGGGTGAGGCTGATTCGTTGTAGTGCCGGCCAGCGCGTCCAAGGCAGCAGCCGAGCGTAGGCTCGGCTCTACAGGCCCGCGCCAGATTGCAGTTTCCTTGTAGAGCCGAGCCATGCTCGGCTCGGTGCCGGTCGGCAGCCGGCACTACCAGCCTGGTGGATCAAGCCGCCAGCGAATCCAGGGCGGCTTCCAGTGCGTCCAGGTTCGGCAGCAGCGCGCTCTGCTCACCCAGCAGCACGCGCATGTGCACGATCTGCGGCAGGTTTTCCTCGGAAGCATCGGCCAGCAGGCCATCGCGCGGCACCGAGATCAGCTGCGGGAAATTCTGCGTCAGCAGCGCGTAGTACGGGCGCTGCGCGTTGCCGCTGAGGGCCTTCAGCACCACCACCTTGTTGTGGCCGCCCACGGCTTCCTCGCCCAGGCCGGAAAGGCGCGCGAACGACACCAGCGGCACCTGCCAGCCGTGCCAGCCGATTTCGCCGACCAGCCAGCGCGGGGCATCGGAAACCGGCTGCACCGGCACCCGCGACATCATTTCGGCCACGGTGGCATTGGGCAGCAGCACGCGTTCGTTGCCGGCCTGGATCAGGACGCCTCGGATTTCGTCATTGCTGGCATAGCTCATGGTGCGTCTCCGTTATCGTCTTCCACGCCCCAGCGCGAGGCGATGGCCTGCGCCAGTTCCTGTGGTTCACCGGCCACCATGCCAGCGGCGACCACCGCCGTGGCCGCGGCAGGGTCATAGCAGCCCTCGCCGACCTGCCCGGCCACCCACGCACCGGCGGCGGCCAGATCCAGTGCCGGCCCCACAAGCGCAAGGTCGGCGCCGCTGAGCAGGACCAGCGCGGTGTGCTCAGCCGGCAGCGCGGCAATCGAGATCCCTTGCGCGTCGCTGACGAAATGCAGGCCGTCGCTGGCTGCCTGCACGCCGATGTCATCGGCCAGCACGTGCACTTCACCGGGTGTTGCACGCTGGCCGACTTCGGCCAGCTGCACCGGCAGCGGCGACACGCGCGCCATCTGCTTGACCAGGTTTCCGTAGCGGCCACCGTCCAAGCGCATATGCACCAGTACCGGGACGCTCAGCGATGCAGGCAGCGCGCCCAGCAGGCGACGCAGTGCATCCGGGCCGCCGATGCCGGCCAGCACCAGCAACGATCCGGCGCGTGCGCCCACGGGCGCACCAGCATCCAGATCGACCAGGCTCAGATGGCCGGTATCGAAGGAAGGCAGCGGGGCCTCCGGCGCGGCGTGTTGCGAAGCGGCTGCCGGAACGTCGGCCACGTCATCGACCAGCGACCATGCGGTGTGGTCGAAGGAGATCGGCGGAATGGGCGGTGCTGCGGGCGCGATCGCCGCCAGCGATGGCGGTTCGGGGGCCTCCAGCGGCTCAGGCACGACCGGCTGCAGCGCCGCCAGCGCCTGTTCCAGCGCAATCGGTTCGTGCAGCTGCGCAGGCGGCGAGTACAGGCTGTCAGCGGGGACCTCGTCGGCCCAGCTCGATGCCTGGTCCAGGTGCGCCTGCAGCGCTTCTTCCTGCGGTGCCGGTGGCGGTGCCGGATGGCCCGGCGCCAGTTGCAGGCTGGGTTCTTCTTCGGCCCCCGGCGGCAACACCTGCTGATGGCCATGCAGCTTCGCGGCCAGATGACGGCCCCAGCGCTGGGCCTCCCAGCCATCACGACGTGCGGCCAGTTCGGCCTCGTCGAAGACCAGGGTCAGGCCCGGTGCGGACAACACCGTTTCCAGGCGCTCCAATGCGTCCTCAATGGCGGTCTCCAGCGCAATCACCACGACCTGAGGTCGGGCGTCGTGCAGCAGCTGCGGCTCAAGGCTGTTCGGGTCGTCTTCCAGCACCAGCTGCACATCCGCATGCGACAGTGCCTCGCGCAGGCGCTCGCGCGCCGCGCCGGGACGGGCCAGCAGGGCAACGGCCGGAGCCGCCTGGGTTTCACTCACGGACACGGGCGATCCCCAACAGGTCGTACACGTTACGCATCAGGTCCAGTTCCTGGTACGGCTTGCCCAGATAACGCTGGACACCGATCTCGAAGGCGCGCTGGCGGTGCTTGTCACCGCTGCGCGAAGTGATCATCACGATCGGCACGTCCCTGTAGCGCGGGTCGGCACGCATCGCGGTAGCCAGCTCGTAGCCATCCATGCGCGGCATCTCGATGTCCAGCAGCATCAGGTCCGGTACCCGCTCTTCCAGTCGCTCCAGTGCTTCCACGCCGTCGCGCGCAACGCTGACCTCGAAGTTGTGGCGTTCGAGGATGCGGCCGGTGACCTTGCGCATGGTCAGCGAGTCGTCGACCACCATCACCAGCGGCACCTGGCGCTCCTGGCGCGGCGCATTGGCCAGTACCGGCAGCGTCGGGTTGGCCAGGAAACGGCGCACCAGCGGCGCCACGTCCAGGATCACCACCACGCGGCCGTCGCCGGTGATGGTGGCGCCGTAGATCCCCGGCACCGACGCGATCTGCAGGCCGACCGGCTTGACCACGATTTCGCGGTTGCCCAGCACCTGGTCGATCGCGACGGCGGCGCGCAGATCACCGGCACGGACCAGCAGCAGTGGCACCTGCTCCTGGCCGTCGGCACGCGCCGGGGCCTGGCCGACCAAGCTGCCAAGGTCGTACAGCGGATAGTCTTCGCCGCTGTAGCGGTAGCTGCTGTCGGCAGCCTCGAAGCGCTCGCGCGACAGGCGGCCGATACCACTGACCGAGGCCACCGGCACTGCGAAGGTGGTTTCGCCGATCTGCACGAACACCGCCTGGGTGACGGCCAGCGTCTGCGGCAGGCGCAGGGTGAAGCGCACGCCCTGCCCACGCACTGACTGGATATCGACCGAGCCACCCAGCTGGCGCACTTCGTTGCGCACCACGTCCATGCCCACGCCACGGCCGGCCAGCTGGCTGACCTGGTCGGCGGTGGTGAAGCCTGACGCGAAGATGAGGTTGTCCAGTTCCTGCTCGTTCGGCTGCGCATCGGCGGCCAGCAGGCCGCGGTCGATTGCGCGGCGGCGGATCGCTTCGCGGTCCAGGCCAGCGCCGTCATCGGCCACTTCCAGGACGATTTCCGAGCCTTCGCGGTGCAGGCGGATGGCGATCTCGCCCTCCTCCGGCTTGCCGGCGGCGCGGCGCTGTTCCGGCGCTTCCAGGCCATGGGCCACCGAGTTGCGCAGCATGTGTTCCAGCGGCGCGACCATGCGGTCGAGGACGTTGCGGTCCAGTTCGCCGTGGGTGCCTTCCAGAGTCAGGTGGACCTGCTTGCCGGTATCCATGCCGGCCTGGCGGACCACGCGGCGCAGGCGCGGCACCAGGCCATCGAACGGCACCATGCGCGCGCGCATCAGGCCGTCCTGCAGCTCCGAACTGACACGCGACTGCTGCTGCAGCAGCGAATCGTACTGGCGCGACAGATCGTCCAGCACGCCCTGCAGGCCACCCAGGTCGGCCGCCGATTCGTTCAGCGCGCGGCTGAGCTGCTGCAGGGTGGAGAACCGATCCAGTTCCAGCGGGTCGAACTTCTGGTCGGCCTGGTCCTGCTCGCGCTGGTAGCGGGCGACGATCTGCGCCTCGGTTTCCAGGTCGAGGCGGCGCAGCTGGTCGCGCAGTCGCGCATTGGTTCGCTCCAGTTCGCCCATCGCGCCGCGGAAGGCGCCGAGCTGCTGTTCCAGCCGCGAGCGGTAGATCGCCACTTCACCGGCATGATTGACCAGGCGGTCGAGCAGGTCGGCGCGCACGCGCACCTGTTCCTGCTGCGGACGTGCCAGGGGGTCTTCATCGACCGTACCCTCGGCCGGCAGCGGTGCCGACAGCGGCGCATCGACAATCGGCGTCAGCGTGGCCGCAGCCTGCGCCGGCACGGTCTCGGCCTCGCTGGCTGCACGCGCGGCCGTGGCGGCTGCAGCAACATCGGTGGTGGTGCGAACCTCGAAGGCCTCCACCAGATCCAGCGCCGGCTCCACCACGCGGTGGGTGCCGGTACGGGTGAGCAGCTGGTGCAGGCGGTCAAAGCCGCGTTCCAGCAGCTGCACGTCGCGGCGCTCGATTTCGGTACGGCCAGCGGCCACCGCTTCCAGCAGCGATTCAATGCTGTGGCCGAGGTCGCCGATGGCATTGATACCGGCCATGCGAGCGCCCCCTTTGAGGGTGTGCAGGTCACGCTGCAGGCCGGCCAGCACCTCGCGATCCTGCGGTGCATCACGCAGCTCGCTGATCAGGCCATCACAGTGGTCGAGCAGGTCCCTGCCTTCCTCGACAAAGATGTCGACCAGCTCGCGGTCGTACACGCTGAAGTCAAGCGCATCGGCATTGGCACCGTCTTCGGCATCCGCCGCAACAGGCGCCTGCTCAACATCCGGCGCAGGGGGCTCGATGTCGGCCGCTGCGATCTCCGCGCCGGCACCGGTGTTGATCGTGCCCTGGCCCGGCGCCTCTTCCATTTCGAAGAACCGCACCGGAGCACCACTGCCAACGCGTGCCTCTGCGCTGAACGCCTCAATCACCGTCGCCGGGGACGGCTGATCGGCGCTCTCTCCTTCACCGACCGCCGCCTCCCCGCCGACGTCCGCATCCTCGGCAAAGGCATCTGCCTCGCCCGGCGCGAGTTCGCTGGCCTGGAGGCCGATCACGGGCCATTGCCCGTCGTCGTCCAGGGTCCGCTCTTGCTCGATCACGTGCAGGCCGGCCTCGAGCGCGGCTGCCAGCGTGACCGGTTCTGCGAAACCCGGCACAGCCATTTCATCCTGCAGGCTCGACAGCTCGCTGTCGAGTGGCAATGCAGCAGCGTCGTCAATGACGCTGTCATCGCCGCTGCCCGAATCAAAGGACAAGGACGTATTCAGGTCGATCGCGTCAACTTCCGCAGACACCGGCAGCTCTTCCGCGTCGCGGTCGTCGACCGGCAGCGCACTGGCGTCGAGGTACGGCGACAGATCGTCGGCCATGGTCAGATCAGCGTCGTCGACGGTCTCGATCGTGGGCGCGGCAGCTGCGTCGGCCCCTTCGACAACAGGCGCACTCTCCACCGGCTGGATCGATTCAATCGCGCCGGTGTACGCCACTGCGGGTTCATCTTCTCCCTGCACCGACGGCCAGCCGGCATCGAAGTAACGCGAAAGATCGTCGCTGGCGGTCAACTCGCCGACTTCCAGGCCGCTGTCGGCGGCGACGTCCGGCGTCCTGAGATCGGGCGCAGATGGAACCGGTTCCAGCGCATCTTCGGCAAGCGGCTCGGCAATGAGATCAGGAGCCGCATCGGAAGCAACGGGCATGCTGGTTTCGCCCAGCGCGTCCAGGCCGGCCAGCGGCGCTTCGGCTTCGGATGCCTGCTCGACATCTGGCGCCGGTTCGGTGCCCTCTTCATCCTCGTCTTCCGACGCGAACAGCGGCCAGCGCGCTTCCGGCAGCTCGCCAGCCAATGCCTGCAGCCGCTGCACCAGCGCATCCTGCGGCGCAATGCGCGGGTGTTCGGCCTGCAGCGCCTCCATGGTCGCGGTGATCGCCTGCGCAGCTGCGTCCAGCGCGGCGACACCCTCGTCGCCAGGTACCACATCGGCGGCCAGAGCCCGCTTGATGTAGGACTCGGCGCCGCCGGTAACGGCGGTGATTTCCGGCACTTCGGTCATCGCGAAGGCGCCGTTCATGGTGTGAACCGCACGCAGCAGTGCGTCGCTGACCGGCTGCGGTGCCTGCTGTGCCGAGCGCAGCCACTCCTGCAGGGTCGCCTGGTGGACTTCGACCTCGGCCTCGAGGATCTCGCGCAGCACGCTGTCGATGTTGGCCGGGGTCCCGGCGTCTTCGGCCACCGCCGAGGCATCGGCCTGCGCCGACGCAGCGGCCTCGGCGTCCAGCAGGCGGCTGATTTCGTCTTCGCCTTCGGACTCGGCCAGTGTCGCTGCCGGTGCGGCCGCAGCCGGCAACGGCACATAGAAGGTCTCCTCGCCGGCGCCGACCCGATCGGCGATGGCCTGCATTGCCTGCAGGTCCACGCTGATGCGCTGGCCATGGCGCAGCGCGGCATTCAACTGCGGCAGTGCGGCGTGCGCATTGTCGACCATTGCCAGCACGGCCGGCGTGGCCGGCCGGCTGCCATCAAGCACGCGGTTGAGCATGCCCTCGATCTTCCAGGCGAACTCCCCCAAGGTGCGCGCGCCGACCAGTCGGCCACTGCCCTTGAGGGTGTGGAAGATGCGGCGGATCGGCCGCAGCCGGTCCATGTTGTCCAGCTGCGTGCGCCATGCCGGCAGCAGCGTGCCAAGGTTGGCCAGTTCGTCGTCGAACTCTTCCAGGAACACCTCGCGGATGTCCTCGTCGATGTTCTCGGCATCGTCGTCGAAGCCGGCCTCGAAGCCGGCCTCGGTCCCAGCCACGACCGGGATGTCCGCAGCGGGCGGAGCCGCCATGGCCTGCGGATTGAAGTCGGCCGCCGCGGCGCTCAGCTCGGCAAAGAACTGTGCGTCGGCTTCGCTGAAATCGATCGGTGCGATGGTGTCGATATCAATCACCGACACCGCCGGTGCCGGTGCATCGGAGGCCGGCGTCAGCACCTCGGCCATCGGCGCGGCCGCGTGCTCCGGCACATCCGCCGCAACGGCGTCGACTTCGGCAACCACGGGGCTTTCGTCCAACGGCTGGGGCCTGGCGTCATCGACGGTCTCCAGCGACGGATGCAGTCCGGCGTCGTCGTCCAGCGACAGCGTCTCCATGGCGTGCAGCGACAGCACGTCGTCGGCGTTATCCAGCGCATCGGCGTAGAAACGGAACACCACGTCGTCACGGGCAGCAACCACATCGTGCTCGGCAGCCACCGGGTCGAACACCGGCGCTGCAAAGCCAGTGGTGTCAAAGGGTACCGACGCGTCGACGTCGTGCTCGACATCCGCCACTGCCACGTCAGCCGATACCGGTGGTGTCGCCTCCGACAGCGTCCATTGCGGCACCGATTCCATTCCGGTTTCGGCGCGTTCGAAGCTGACCGGATTGAAACTGGCGAAGGTCGGGCTGCGTTCGTCTTCGGCACTCGCGGCCGGATCGGCGTCCGGATGGAACGGCGCGAGATCCCACTGCGGCACCTCGGGCGCAGGCGCGCTGGAGGCGGCGAAGACCAGCGCCGCCTCGCGGTCGTCATGCAGCGACAGCGGTGTGGATGCAAGGTTCCCCAGCGCACCGAACATCAGGCGGTTGTCCAGCACCTCCGGTGCAGGCGTGGCCGGTGGTGGATCAAAGGTGAAGTCCGGCAAGGGCACCGGCACAGTGCCGGCGGCGGGCGCGGCTGGCTGAACCTGAATCTCGATGCGCTCCGGCTGCAAAGGCTCGGCCTGCAGCGCGACCGGCTCCCGGTCCACCAGCAGCGATGCGAACGGAACCGGCGCGGCGGCAACCGGTTCCACCGCGTTGCGGTCCGGCAACGGCCAATAGCGCAGCGCTTCAAGGCTGCTGCGGGTGATGTCGAGGATGTCCTCGCGGCCCGGACGGCGGTCGCGCAGGGCTTCGAGGTAGTACTCCAGGCTGGCCATGGCATCGGCCAGGGTGTCCAGCTGGCGGCCACTGGGCACGCGCTGGCGACCGATCAGCTCGGCCTCGATGTACTGCTGTACGCCACGCAGGTAGTCTGCGGCGGTGCCCAGATCGAGCATGCGCAGCGCACCGGATACATCACCCAGCAGGCGCGGCACATCCTGCAGCTCGGCATGGTTCCAGCTGGTTTCGATGAACGCGACGAAATGCTCGCGGGCGGCGGCGAAGTTGGCGATGGCTTCATGCGCCAGCACCTCCACCGTGCGGCGGTTCTCAACCGCGCTCGGATCGTCCTCGCCACTGCCGCCAGCGCCCAGATGGGCGACCTGGTCGTCCAGCGAGGCGTCCACGTAGAGCAGTGCCCCGGCGATATCCAGCAGCAGGTTCTCATCGATCTGCTGGCGCCCTTCCACCACCCCACGCAGTGCGTCACGCTGCTGCACGACCACGCTGCGGGCCACGCCCAGGCCCATCATGCCCAGCGTATCGGCCACCGCCCCGAGCTCGTTGGCCTGGGTCTGCAGCTGTTCCGGAGCACCGCCGGTGCGCAGGTGCAGGTCCAGCGCATCCTTGATGCGCAGCAGTTCTTCCTTCACCGCACTGCCGACCGTGTCCAGCAACTCGCGGTTGCGTCCGCTCAGGCTGCCGCGGGCATGGTCCAGCTCGGCCTCGGTGGCGGTGACGCTGTCCGGTGCGAATGCCAGCAGCACGCTGTCATGCACGCCTTCTTCGCCACGCGCGGCACGGATCTCGTTGAGCAGCGGCATCAGCACGATCGGGATGTCGCGGTGGCCGTTCTGCAGGCGCTCCAGGTAGTCGGGCAGCAGCACACTGCCACGCATCAGGGTCGCGCAGGCTTCATCACGGTCGGCCACGCCGTCGGCCCCGATGGCATTGGCCAGTTGTTCCAGTTCCTCGGCCACCATCGCCGGTGCATACAGCTCGACCATGCGCAGGGTGCCCTGCACCTGGTGCAGGTAGCCGGCGCAGATGCGCATGCGGCTGGCATCGCTCGGGTCTTCGGCGTAGTACTCGACCTCGTTGCGCACCTGGCGCAGGGTCTCGTCCAGCTCGGGCTTGACCCAGCCCAGCGCTGCGTGGCTCATCGCATCGCGCAGACTGCTCATGGACGCGCTCCGTTCGCCGCCGCGCGGTGGCCGTGCGAGTTCTGGCGTGGGGAATGGAAATGCTTCATCGACTGGTTCCTTGCTCGCCGCCCTGCCCGCGTCACGCCGGCAGCTTGAAGTCGGCCACCGAACGACGCAGGTCCGCCGCCAGCTGCGCGAGGTGGCCGATCGATTCGGCGGTCTGCCCGGCGCCCTGCGAGGTCTGGCCGGTGATCTGCCGGATCACGCCCATGGTGCGGGTGATGTCCGAGGCCGCAGCCGACTGCTGCTGGGCGGCGATGGAGATGTTCTTGATGAGGGTGTTCAGTGCATTGGACACGCGCTCGATCTCGGTCAGCGCGGTGCCGGCATCCTCGGCCAGGCGTGCACCGGACACCACTTCGGCGGTGGTCTGTTCCATCGAGGTGACCGCTTCGTTGGTGTCGGCCTGAATCGCCTGCACCAGGTTCTCGATGCGTCGGGTCGCACCCGAGGTGCGTTCTGCCAGGCGCTGCACTTCGTCGGCCACGACCGCGAAACCGCGGCCCGCTTCACCGGCCGACGCCGCCTGCACCGCTGCATTCAACGCCAGGATGTTGGTCTGCTCGGAAATGTCATTGATCAGTTCCACGATCGAGCCGATTTCCTGCGACGACTCACCCAGGCGCTTGATGCGCTTGGAGGTTTCCTGGATCTGGTCACGGATCTGGTCCATGCCCTGGATGGTCTCGCGCACCACGCCGGCACCTTCGGCGGCAATCACCACCGAGCGCTGTGCCACGTCGGCCGACTCGGCCGAGTTGCGCGACACCTGTTCGATGCTTGCCGCGATTTCGCCGATGCGGTCCGACGCCGAGGTGATCTGGTTGGCCTGGTGGCCGGCCGCCTCTGCCAGCTGCATGGCGGTGGCCTGGGTCTCCTGGGTGGACAGCGCGACCTTGGCCGAGGTGTCATTGATGGTGGTCACCAGGTGGCGCAGCTCGTCGACGGCGTAGTTGATCGCGTCGGCGATGGCACCGGTCATGTCCTCGGTCACCGAGGCCTTCACCGTCAGGTCGCCCTCACCCAGCGAGGAGATTTCGTCCAGCAGCCGCATGATCGCCTGCTGGTTGCGGCTGTTGAATTCCACCTGGGTCTGGTAGCGCAGTTCCTGCTCGCGCGAGCGGCTGCGCACGTTGGTGGAAACGAAGCCGATGATCGCGATCAGCGACAGCGCACCGGAGACCACACCGATCCAGAAGTTCGGGAACAGGCGGGTGTCGGACACCGAGCCGAACGAGGAGAACGCGTCGAACAGCTTGCGGCTGTCATCCAGCATGTGGGCCGAACCCTGGCCCAGCGCGGTGGCGGCGGACTGCGCCGCGAACAGCTGGCGCGAGCTGGCCAGGATCGCGTCAGCGTCCTGCTTCATCGCTTCCCACTTCTGCTGCGACTGTTCCAGCGCGGCCACGGCAGCGGCACCGCGCACGGCGGTGATGCCCAGTTCCTCGTTGCCATTGCGCAGGCCGTCGAGCACCTGCGAGAACACGGTGATGTCACGCGCCAGCGCATCGCCGGCCGTAGCAGCGCCGCTGCCACCGGCGCGCATTTCGGTTACGCGGCGGGCCATGGAGCCGGCCACCACGACCTGCTGCAGTGCGCTGTACACCTGCGACGAGGGCGCGCCGGCAGCGGACATCGCACGCACCAGCTCGTTCAGCTGGGCCTGCAGCCCCGGCACGGCGCCGGTGAAGTTGTTGGCGTTGCCGGCCAGGGCCAGCACCGCCGGTTCACTGGCCACCAGCTGCCCGGCCTGCTTGCCCAGCGGCGCCCAGGTCTCGCCCAGCGTGGCGATCGCACCGGACACGCCCGGCTCCTTGCCATAGCGGCCCTGCAGGGTCGACACATTCTGTTCGATCGCGTTGCGGGTGGCCTTGAAGGCAGTGAACGCCTGCGCGTTGCCGCCCACCGCGTCACGGCCCTGGTTGGCCAGCTGCTGCGACAGCACCTGCAGGTCGGCCGCCTTGGAACCGGCATCGGCCAGGCGACTGCCCTGCCAGGTAGCGACGCCGGTGTTGACGCCGAACAGGATCATCGATGCCAGCAGCAGGAACAGCCAGAGGTTGCTGCCGCCCAGCCGCAGCTTGCCGGTCTTGGTGGCGTCCGAAGCAGTACTCATCGTTCAACCTCGATCTTCAATGCAGGGGGCGATGCCTGGCCTCAGGCCGCGGCTTGCCGGAATTCAGGGGTGCGCGACAGCAGCGAAAGCGAGAATACGCCCCAGTCGTGGCCGTCGGCATGGAAGGCGCGATCGACGAAATGGCCGTAGCGCCCTTCGGCCAGCATGCCGGCCTCGATCTGCTGGTCCAGTTCGAAGCTGCGCTGGCCGAACAGTTCATCGATGGTCAGTGCGACGTCGCCACCGGCCTGGCGCATGATCAGCACGCGCTGGCCTTCCTGCTGCACGGTACGCACGCCTTCCAGGAAGTACTTCAGGTCGACCACCGGGAACAGGTTGCCGCGCAGATTGCCCACGCCGAGCAGCCAGGGCTGCGCGCATGGCACCGGGGTCACCGGCGGCATCGGCACGATCTCCACCACTTCGCGGAAATCGGAAACCAGCCGGCGCTGGCCGACGCGGTAGCCCACGCCACGCCAGAGGTCCTGGGCGAACTGCCGTTCGGGCAGCTGCACCGCGTGGGCCAGGCTGCGGCGTTCATAGGCTTCGAGGATGTCGAAAGGCGAGCGCATCAGGCCACCAGTTCGTTGATCCGCGCGATCAGTTCATCCTCGCGCGGCGGCTTGACGATGTAATCGGCCGCGCCCTGGCGCAGGCCCCAGGCCTTGTCGGTTTCCATCGCCTTGGTGCTGACGATGATCACCGGGATGTGCTTGATCGCTGCGTCACGGGCCATCGCGCGGGTGGCCTGGAAGCCGCTCATGCCGGGCAGGACCACGTCCATCAGCACCAGTTGCGGCACCTGGTCGCGGACCAGCTGCAGTCCATCCTCGGCGTTGTCCGCTTCCAGCACCTCGTGGCCGGCACGGCGCAGCCACTGGGTGAACACCGCGCGGTCGGTCGGTGAATCCTCGATCAGAACGATACGAGCCATTGTGCCTTTCCCCCCTGGTCAGGCGTTGACGTATGTGCGGATGGCACCCAGCAGTTCTTCACGCGTGAATGGCTTGGTCAGGTATTGCTCCGAGCCGACGATGCGTCCCCGCGCCTTGTCGAACAGGCCATCCTTGGACGAGAGCATGATGACCGGGGTCGCCTTGAACAGCTGGTTGCCCTTGATCAGCGCACAGGTCTGGTACCCGTCCAGGCGCGGCATCATGATGTCGACGAAGATGATCTGCGGTTGCTGGTCTGCGATCTTCGCAAGCGCTTCAAAGCCGTCGGTGGCGGTGACCACCTCGCAGCCTTCCCGCTTGAGCAGTGTTTCCGCAGTCCTGCGGATGGTCTTCGAATCATCGATGACCATCACCCGGAGTCCTGCGAGTTCCCCGCCCGCAGTCGTGTTTTCAGTCATTGCCTATCCCCAAGCGCACGGCCCGATCTCTGGCGGGGGCCGCTACGAAAGCGTATCTATATCGCACTTTCCGCGCCCGCTTCAAGGCCGGCCCATGGCGCGGGGCATGGCAGCCTCCTGAACGTGACGGGTTTCGCAATGAGTGCGCGAGCGCCGGGCGGACGCTGCGTTGCAGTATGGCAGGGAGGCGCGCGACCGGCGTTGCCGCTACCATCAACGCCTTGCCTGACAGGTGCGCCCATGCCGTTGAACGTCATCGTGGTGATGGACCCCATCGCCCACATCAAGATCGCCAAGGACACCACCTTCGCCATGCTGCTGGAAGCCCAGCGCCGCGGCCATGCCCTGCACTATGTGCGCCCGGGCGGCCTGGCCCTGGAGGGTGGCGTGGCAGTGGCCCAGACCGCGCCGCTGCAGGTGCGCGACGACCCGGCTGGCTGGTATGAGCTGGGCGCATTCAGCCGTACCGAATTCGGCCCCGGCCAGATCGTGCTGATGCGCAAGGATCCGCCGGTCGACGCCGAGTACATCTACGACACCCAGGTGCTGGACGTGGCTGCGGCCGCCGGTGCCTGCGTGGTCAACAATCCGCAGGGGCTGCGCGACTACAACGAGAAGCTGGCCGCGCTGCTGTTCCCGCAGTGCTGCCCGCCGACCCTGGTCAGCCGCGACGCCAAGGCCTTGAAGGCCTTCGCGCTGGAGCATGGCCAGGCCGTGCTGAAGCCGCTGGACGGCATGGGCGGCCGCTCGATCTTCCGCAGCGGCCAGGGCGATCCGAACCTGAACGTGATCCTGGAAACCCTGACCGACGGCGGCCGCAAACTGGCACTGGCCCAGAAGTTCATTCCCGACATCACGGCCGGCGACAAGCGCATCCTGCTGGTCGATGGCGAACCGGTCGACTACTGCCTGGCGCGCATCCCGCAGGGCGACGAGTTCCGGGGCAACCTGGCTGCCGGTGGCCGCGGCGAAGGCCGTCCGCTGAGCGAGCGCGACCGCTGGATCGCGGCCCAGGTCGGCCCGGAGATGAAGCGTCGCGGCATGCGCTTCGTCGGCCTGGACGTGATCGGCGATTACCTGACCGAGGTCAACGTGACCAGCCCGACCTGTGTACGCGAACTGGACGCACAGTTCGGCCTGAACATCGCCGGCACCCTGTTCGACGCGCTTGAGGCCGGCCTGCGCTGATGGCAACCGCACCTGCCGTCCTGCCCCCGCCACCACGCGAAGCGCAACGGCTGGGGGCGACCATCGCGCTGTCGGTGCTGGTTCACGCGCTGCTGATCCTGGGCGTGGGCTTCGCCGTGAAAGGCGATGCACCGCTGGTGCCCACGCTGGAAGTGATCTTCAGCCAGACCCGCACCGCGCTGACGCCGAAGCAGGCCGATTTTCTTGCCGCAGCCAACCAGGATGGCGGTGGCGAACACGACCGCGCACAGCGTCCGCGCGACAACCAGGCCGGCATCGTGCCGCAGGCGCAGCCCGGTTTGAGCCCGGTCCCACAGCAGCAGCAATCGGCCGCGCCGATCCCGCCGCCACAGGCACGGGTGGTCAGCAGCCGCAATGGCGAAGAGGCGGTCGCGCAGGCCCAGTCCCGCACCACGCCGGATCAGCCCGAACCGGACGCCCCGCTGAGTGCGCGCGAACAGCGCGATGTGGAAATGGCCCGACTGGCCGCAGAAGTGCATCTGCGCTCGGCGCAGTACGCCAAGCGCCCGAACCGCAAGTTCGTGTCGGCCAGCACGCGCGAGTATGCCTATGCCAATTACCTGCGGGCCTGGGTTGACCGCGCCGAGCGCGTGGGCAACCTGAATTACCCGGACGAGGCCCGGCAGCGCCGGCTGGGCGGCCAGGTGGTGATCAGCGTGGGCGTGCGCCGCGATGGCAGCGTGGAGAGCAGCCGGATCCTGCGGTCGAGCGGAACGCCACTGCTGGATGAGGCGGCACTGCGGGTGGTGAAGCTGGCGCAGCCGTTCCCGCCGTTGCCGAGGACCGAGGATGAGATCGACATCCTGCAGGTCACCCGCACGTGGGTATTCCTGCCGGGTGGCACCCTGCACGACGATCGGTAGGGTTCTGGTGCCCGGGCCTGCGGCCCGGGACCCGCAGAGGCAACGGCCACAGCCGAAGCAACAGCAGAAGCGGCGGCGGGGATGCTGGACCTGGCGGGGCGGTGTGGGCTTGCAGGACACGCCGTAAACCCCAGACCGGCCCAGCCGCTGGCGGCTGTGCGTTCGGGCGCTTGCGAAACAGTGCTTCGCAACCAAAGCGCCCTCACCCCTGGGGGCTCGATGGCGCCTTGCTCGTGTGCGCTGTCCTGCGCACACGGCAAGACCGGGGTTGGGCTTCCTGCCCAAGCCGCCCGAGGCGTGCCTCGGCCCATGGCGCCAACGGTCCTGCAAGCCCACACCGCCCCGCCTCTGACAGATCGCGGCGCACCATTGCTTTGGTAGGTGTCGACCTTGGTCGATACACATCCACGCCACGCGTGGATGCAAGCGAAGCGACCCGCTTTTGATTTTGACTTTTCTCTTTTTTGATCTTCCGTGGCGGACGCGCACGGAAACTGTCAGAGGCCGGGCGGGTGGGCTGCGCAGGGGCGTGAGCCGCATGGATGCGGCGACCGAGCTTACATGGACGTACTTGCAGCGCCCCCTGCGCAGCCCACCCGCCCGGCCAAACCACGGCTTTTGATCTACGCGACCAACTCCGCCACGAGGGGCTCAGCCGTTGGCCTTCGCCTTCGCCTCGCGCGCGGCCTGCTGCTCGACCAGGGTCAGTGCCACGTTGTCACGCAGGTATGCTGGTTCGACCTTCTCCGGTGCGACGGTTTCGCCGCGGGCGAACGCCGGCACCGCCAGTGCGAGCACGTCAGACGCACGCGGCAATGCCGTGGCGTCGAATCCGCGCAAACCTGTGCCGAGCTGCGCGACCAGCGCACCCTCGGCTGCGGCGAACCCGGTACCGACACCGTAGGCCGACAGCCCTTCCGGCAGCGCTACCGCAGCGGGTGCGCACACGCGTTCGGCATCGCGTGCCACCGGCAGGCCGTCCACACGCTCGAAGCGCGCAACGTACAACTCTCCCATCCGTGCGTCGATCGCCGACAGGATCTGCGTTTCTTCCGCCGGTGCCCGCAGCGCCAGCACCTGCAGCGTCGAGACCGGCAGCAACGGACGATCCAGCGCCAGTGCGATGCCCTGCGCGATGGCGATCGCCAGACGCACGCCGGTGAAAGCACCAGGACCGCGGCTGAGCGCGATACCGTCCAGCTGGCGGCGGCTGATGCCGGCTTCGGCCAGCAGCGCCTCGGCCCACGGTAGGCTCAGTTCGGCATGCCGGCGCGGGGCGATCTCGAAACGTTCCAGTACCTGTCCATCGACATGCAGGGCAACGGAACAGGCTTCGGTGGCGGTTTCAAAGGCGAGCAGTTTCATCGGATCAGGTCAGAACAGGGGGAACGTGACACCGGGCGCCGGCTCCGGGCCCGCCGCGGCGGCGGCGGTCGGAACGGCATCATCGGCCACGGGCGCCCATTGTGGCGTAAAGAAGGCCTGCACATCGGCCAGGCTGCGGGTGCGCCGGAACGGCGGCAGCGACTCAAGAAAGACCCGGCCATAGCCACGGTTGAGCAGGCGCGGATCGCACAGGACCAGCACGCCCCGGTCGCTTTCGCTGCGGATCAGGCGGCCAACGCCCTGCTTCAGGGCGATCACCGCCTGCGGCAACTGTTCGTCGCGGAACGGATTGCCGCCCTGGCTGCGGATCGCCTCCAGGCGTGCCTCGTAGACCGGGTCGTCCGGCGCCGCGAACGGCAGCTTGTCGATCATCACCACGCTCAACGCTTCGCCGACCACGTCCACGCCCTCGCGGAAACTGGCCGAGCCCAGCAGCACCCCATTGCCCGATTCGCGGAAGCGCTGCAGCAGCGTCGCACGCGGCGCCTCACCCTGCACGAACAACGGCCATGGCCCATCGCGCAGTGCCTCGGCGGCCTCACGCAGGGCGCGATGCGAAGCGAACAGCAGGAACGCCCTGCCCTGCGAGGCCTGCAGCACCGGCCGCAGGGTCTGGATCAGCGCGGTTCCGAAACCACGTGCGGCCGGATCGGGCAGGCCTTCAGGCAGGTAACACAGCGCCTGCTCGGGCCAATTGAACGGACTCGGCTGGACCAGCGTCTGCGGGTCGTCCAGCCCGAGGCGGGTGGCGATGTGATCGAAACCACCGCCCACGGTCAGCGTCGCCGAGGTGAAGATCCATGCGGCTCGGCTGCGTTCGCGATGCTCGCGCAATGGACCGGACACGTCCATCGGCGTGCGCTGGCAGCGGAAACCACGCGGGGTGAGCTCATACCAGAGCACATCGGTGGCATTACCGGTGTCCGCAGGATCGGTATCGAAGTCGAGGGCGGGTTCGTCATCGCCCAGCCAGCGACCGAGCCGCGAAACCGCCTCACGCGCCCGCGCATGGCAGGCATCCAGGCCCGCCGCGGCTTCGCGCAGCGGCTGCAAGGCCTGCTCCAGCGTCACCAGCCCCGCCATCACCGTGTCGAAGCCATCGCGCACCTGCGGCATCGTCAGCGCACGCCACTGCGTGCCGCGCGGCGGCAGCCCCTCCATCGCCGAACGCAACGCCAGCAGCGCCTGCTGCAAGTGGTCGACCGGTTCCTGCAGCGCCGACTGCGCCCCCCCGACGCCGCGCGCTTCGGCCAGGCAGTCGCGGCCCAGTTCCTGCCACGGGCGCATGCCGAAGCCTTCGCCGAAGAACTGCGCGGCCAGTTCAGGCAACTGATGCGCCTCGTCGATGACGAAGGCCTGCGCCCCCGGCAGCAGCTCACCGAAGCCATCCTGCTTCAATGCCAGGTCGGCCAGCAGCAGATGATGGTTGACCACCACTACGTCTGCCGCCTGCGCACGTTGCCGCGCACGCACCACGAAGCAGTCTTCCCAGAACGGGCAGTCGGTGCCCAGACAGTTGTCGACGGTGGAGGTGACCATCGGCAGCAGCGGCGAATCATCGGCCAAACCGTCCAGTTCGGCGATGTCGCCGAACTCCGAGCGTCCGGACCAGGCCAGGATGCGCTGGAACTGCGCCGCCTGTTCTGGGCTTGAGAAGCGCGGCTCGCCCCGCGCCTGCTGCAGGCGGTAGCGGCACAGGTAATTCGAACGTCCCTTCAGCAGCGCACTGCGCAGGCCGACACCGAGTGCTTGGCGCACACGCGGCAGGTCGCGGTGGTAGAGCTGGTCCTGCAGCGCGCGGGTGCCGGTGGAGATGATGGTGCGCAACCCGGACAGCAGCACCGGCACCAGGTAGGCGAACGTCTTGCCGGTGCCGGTACCGGCCTCGGCCAGCAGCAGGTCACGCTGCTGCAGCGCATCGGCGATGGCTTCGGTCAGGCGCAGCTGGGCCGGGCGCGGGACGAAGGCGTCCAGATGCGAGGCGAGCGCGCCGCCGTCGCTGAGGGCTTCGCGGCTGGCATGGACAAGGTCGGACATCAGAGGGAAAGGATACCCGGCCGGGCGCTGCCCGGCACCCGTTTCAAGCCAGAGCACCCGCAAAAGCAACGGCAACAGCTTGGTTCATGGCTCTGGGTTTCTACGTGCTGGGCGGGTCGGGAGGGGCAGGCAGGACACGCCGTAAACCCATCCCTGGGGGCTCGATGGCGCCATCCATGGCGCCAACGGTCCTGCCTGCCCCTCCCGACCCGCCTTCGACAGTTTCCCGGTGACGGATGGACGCACGTCGTAAGGTCGAGCTTGCTCGACTGGCAACTCAGAAGCTGTGGGAGGAACGAGGGAAGAAGATGGATTACTGCGAGCGCGCGCAGTGCGCGACCCGCTTTTGATTTTCTTTTTCTCTTCCGTGGCTGGCAGCACACGGAAACTGTCAGAGGCCGGGCGGGGTGGGTACGCGGGGGTGTCCGCGGCATGGATGCCGCGGCCAAGCCCCCAAGGACGGGTTCACGGCGTCCCCCGCGAACCCACCCCGCCCGGCCAAGCGCGGCTTTTGCTTCTGGCTTCAGCGACCAACCCACAGCCACGAGGGGCTGCGCCGTTGGCTGGAAATTCAGTACCGCTTGATCCCCGGCACCGTGCAACCTTCAATCTGCGCATGCGCCGACACCGCATTCTCCTTCTCGCCCCGCGCCAGGCGTGACTGTTCGATCGTCGCCCAGTGCCGGCGGCACAGCGGCCCCGTCTTCGAGCCCAGATCCACCGCCTTGCGCGCGAACGTCTCCGCCTGTTCCCACTGCCCCTGCAGCAGCGCCAGTTCGGCACGCTCCTGCAGCACCGCCGGGTCGCTGGCCACGATTTCCAGCGCATGGTCCAAGCTGCTGGCGGCACCGGCCAGGTCGTTCGCCTGCCGCTGCGCCTGCGCGGTCACCCGCAGGTCTTCCACCTGCGAATCACGCAGCGGCTGCACCGACAGCTCCTTGTCGTCAGGACCTGCGGCCGCATCGACTGCCGCCAGGCGCTGTGCCGGCGTAGTGGTATCGACTGGCTTGACCACCGGCGGCGCGCTGGTCACACAGGCGGCCAGGGCCAGGCTGAGGCCGGTCAGGGCCAGGGGCTGCAGCAGGGATCGCATGTTCATCGGCTTCATCGGCTCGGGGGAGGAGTAGCGGCGGCGGGCGCTGCGGCAGGTTCGGCGGGCGCTTCCGGCTTGCGGTCCAGGCCGAACCAGCTACGCCAGCCACCGCCCTCCCCTTCAGCTTCGCCCGGCTCGCCCGGCGGCACTGCCGGCGCGCACGGCGCATACGCCGGTGCATAGCCCACCACGAACGGGAAGCGGCGTGCGCCCGGGCAGCCTTCATCGGTTGTGTTCAGACCCGTGGCCGCGACCGACTGCCAGTCCAGGCCTTTGTTGCTGACCCGCAATGGCGCACTCGGCAGGCGCTGGAAGATGCCCGACCAGACCCGCATCGCGCCGGTAGCGCCATACAGGCCGGCCTGCTGGTTCTGGTCGTTGCCGATCCAGATCACCGCCAGATGATCGCCGGTGTAGCCGGCATACCAGCTGTCACGGCCATCGTTGGTGGTGCCGGTCTTGCCGGCCGGCTGCAGGCGGCCGAGGCCATCGGCATTGAGCCGCTGCGCGGTACCACTGGAGACCACCTGCTGCAGGCCGACGCTGATCAGGTTGGCGGCAATTGAATCGCCTTCCTGTGCCGGCGCCGGGGTCTTGTCGTAGCGCTTGAGCAGCTTGCCCTGCGGATCGAGCACGCCACGCACCGCGTGCAGCGGCTGGATCTCACCGCCCGAGGCGAGGAACTGGTACAGCTGTGCCATCGCGTACGGGCTCTGGTCGGTCGAGCCAAGGATCACCGCCGGATTGGCCTCGGCCTTGATGCCCGCCAGCACATGGATCAGCTGGGTCACGCGCTCGGGACCGACCTGCATGCCCACGCGCACCGTGGCCTGGTTGTAGGAGTGTGCCAGCGCGTCGATCAGGCGTACCGTGCCGTGGCTGCGGTTGTCCGCATTGCCCGGGCTCCAGTTGCGGCCGCGGCCGAGCTGCACCGTCACCGGTGAATCGTCGACCCAGCTGGCCAGCGAGTAGCGGTCCGGCTGCGCCAGGGCCAGCAGGTAGACGAACGGCTTGAGCAGCGAACCGACCGGACGCTGCGCCTCGATCGCGCGGTTGAAGCCGACCTCGGACACTTCACGGCTGCCGATCACCGCCAGCACGTCACCGTTGTGCACGTCGGTCAGCACCATGCCGGCCTGCAGTTCGGGCCGGCGCTTGCTTTCCAGCGACTTGATGGTGCGGGTCACCGCGCCTTCGGCATAGGCCTGCGCGGACGGCGACATGCCGGTCATGACGCTCAGGCCAGCGCCCTGCAGGGCAGATTCCGGGTAGTCATGGCCGAGCTGGCGACGGACCAGGTCAACATAGGCGGGGAAGCGGTTGGCCGCCACCAGTCCCGGCGTCTTCGGCACGCCCAGCGGGGCCTTCAGTGCGCGCTGGTACTCGGCGTCGTCGATCAGCGTGGCTTCGTGCAGTTTGCCCAGCACGAAGTTGCGACGGTCCAACGCACGTTCCGGATTACGCCGCGGGTCGTAGAAGGACGGGCCCTTGACCAGGCCGATCAGCAGCGCGATCTGCTCGGTCTCCAGCGACTGCAGGTCACGGCCGAACCAGAACTCGGCACCGGACGACATGCCATGGATCGCCTGGCTGCCGCGCTGGCCCAGGTACACCTGGTTGAGATAGGCCTCGAAGATGGTGCGCTTGTCATAGCGCGCTTCCATGATCAGGGCGTAGAGCACTTCGTTGAATTTGCGGGTGAGCGTCTGTTCCTTGCCGATGCCGAGCAGGCCGCTGCGGGCCAGCTGCTGGGTCAGCGTGGAAGCGCCCTGACGGCTCTGGCCACCGGAGCGGATGGTCACCCACACCGCGCGCGCGATACCGGACAGGTCGATGCCGTGGTGGCGGTTGAAGTCCTTGTCCTCCACTGCCTGCAGGCCGGTCACCAGCAGGTCCGGCGCCTCGTCCATGCGGATCAGGCGGCGTTCTTCCTGCTTCTGGCCGTACAGGGTGGCGATACGCGCCGGATCCAGCCGCGCCGCCTTCAGGGCCTTGCGGCTGTCGGCATCGCGCAGCGAGGCGACCGCACCATCGGCCAGCGACAACTCGAGCCGACGCGGGGCAACCCGGCCATCGACGTCGTTGTAGCCGCGGCTGGAGATGACAAAGCGCCCGCCATTCACCGCATAGGTGGCCGGCTCCTTGCCCTGGCCATCATCGCGGTAGGCGGAGGCGGCCAGCTCGGTCTTCAGCGTGGACGCATCCATCGCCTTGCCGGGAGTGAGCACCAGCGGCCGCGCATACACCCGCGTCGGGATCTGCCAGCGCAGTTCGCCGAAACGTTGGGTCACCTGCTGGTTCAGGTACAGCGTATAGGGAATGAGGAAACCCAATCCCAACGCGACCGCAGCCATGCTCCAGGTGATCAGCCGGCGCCGCCACAGCGGGCCGTTGTCCTGCTGGTCGTCGTCGAAATCGTCGATGTCGTCGGAATCGTAGCGTCGGGGCACGGGAATGCGAGAATGTAGAGTCTGGCGAGTCTACCCCAGCCGCTGCGGCTGGCGAATTCTCCCGGGTTCCCCTGCTTAAGCTGGAGTTGCAACCGGATGGCGATGTCCCTGGCCGAGATCCGATACCTGATCAACCGCCTGTCGGGCCTGGCCCGCCGGAGCCTGGCCAGCCTGCGTACCCGTGGCTGGCGGGCGACCTGGCAGCGCATCCGCGTGCATGCCCAGCGCGCCGTGCCCGCGCCACGCACGCCGCTGTTCCTGCCGCCGGCACAGGACTTCGCTCCCTTCACGGTGCCGTTCAGCGAAACACCGGAAGCGAGCATTGTCATCCCCGTCTACAACCACGTCGATCACACCCTGGCCTGCCTGCGCGCCTTGGCGGCGCATCCACCGCAGGCCACGTGCGAGATCCTGGTAGTGGATGACGGCAGCACCGACGCCACCGTGCAGTGGATGCCGCAGGTTGCCGGACTGCGCTATGAAGTGCGCGAGTACAACGGCGGCTTCATCGAGGCCTGCAACGATGGCGCATCGCGCGCACGCGGTCGCTACGTGGTGCTGCTCAACAACGATACGGTGCCGCAGCCGGGCTGGCTCGACGCGCTGCTGGACACGTTCTCCAGCACGCCCGGCGCCGGCCTGGTCGGTAGCCAGCTGCTCTACCCGGACGGCCGGCTGCAGGAATCGGGCGGGGTGATTTTCGCTGATGGCAGTGGCTGGAGTTACGGCCGTTTCGAGGCAGCGGACGACCCGCGTTTTGCCAGCCTGCGCGACGTCGACTACTGCTCCGGCGCAGCGCTGATGCTGCCGCGCGACCTCTGGCGACAGCTGGGCGGCTTCGATACCCGCTACAAGCCGGCCTACTACGAGGACACCGACCTGGCCTTCCGCGTGCGTGCGCAGGGCCTGCGCGTCCTGGTTCAGCCGGCCAGCCGGGTGGTCCATGACGAAGGCACCAGCAACGGCACCGACACCGGCAGCGGCGTGAAGGCCTACCAGGTGCGCAACCAGGCCATCTTCGCCGACCGCTGGGCCACCGAGCTGGCCCGCCGCCCGGCGGTGGGCGAAGTGCCGTCACCGGCGCTGCTGCTGCGTGGCCGGCGCCAGGTGCTGATCCTGGACGAGGCAGTGCCGCAGCCGGATCGCGATTCCGCGTCGCTGCGCCAGGTGAACCTGATCCGCCTCCTGCTGCAGGGCGGGGCCCATGTGGTGTTCGTTCCCACCCGCCGCGAACACGGCGGCGCCGCCACCGACGCGCTGCAGCGGATGGGTGTGGAAGTCTGGTATGCACCGTTCCTCGATGGCGTCGCCAGCTGGCTGCGCACGCATGGTGGACGCTTCCACGTAGCGCTGCTGGTCCGCCACCATGTTGCCCACGAGTGCCTGCCGCTGCTGAAGCGCTATGCGCCGCAGGCGCGCACCGTGTTCGACACGGTGGACCTGCACTACCTGCGCGAACGTCGTGGTGCCGAAGTGGCCGGCGATGCGGGACTGCTGCGCGCTGCCGAGCGTACCCGCGCCAGCGAACTGGCGGTGATGGAGCAGTGCGACGTCACCGTGCTGGTCAGTTCCGCCGAGCGCGAGCAGCTGCAGGCCGACGCGCCAACGGTGCGGGTGGAGCTGATCTCCAACCTCCATGACATCGCCGGTGCCGGCAAACCGTTCGAGCAGCGTCATGACCTGGTGTTCGTCGGCGGCTTCCGCCACCCGCCGAACCTGGACGCGATGGAATGGTTCATCGGCGAAGTCTTCGCCGGCATCCGCGCCCGCCTGCCCGATGTGCGCCTGCACTGCATCGGCGCTGCCGCGCCGGAATCCCTGCTGGCCCTGGCCGCGCGCCAGCCCGGCGTGCAGATGCACGGCTTCGTCGAGGACATCACTCCCTACATGGATGGCGCACGCATTTCCATCGCGCCACTACGTTTCGGTGCCGGCGTGAAAGGCAAGATCAACCTGAGCATGGCCCATGGCCAGCCGGTGGTAGGTACCCCCTGCGCGGTGGAAGGGATGCACCTGCGCCCGGGCGAGGACGTGCTGGTGGCCGATGATGCGGCCGGCTTCGCCGATGCGGTGGTCCGCCTGTACCAGGATCCGCAGCTGTGGCGGCAACTGTCCGAAGCCGGCCTGGCCAACATCGCAGAGCACTTCTCCCTCGACGCTGCGCGCGCAACCGTGCAGCGGGTGTTTTTCACCTAATCAGGGAGACCGCCGGCACGGCGCAGGCGCTCTTCGAACGCCGGCAGCTCGGCCAGGTCCGGTTGCAGCAAGCGGGCTTGTTCGGCGGCATGCGCTGCGAAAGCCAGGTCGCCGCTGCCGAGTCGCTCGCTGCCGATGGCCAGCCAGCGCTGGGCCAGGCGCAGGCGTGCCGAGGGGAGCCCGGCCGCAGTCGGCGACAGGGTCTGCCACGCCTGCAGGCAGGCCCCTGCCGCCTGTACGCGGTTCTGCCGGAGGTTGTCGTCGAAGCAGCCGCGACTGGCGGGCAGCAGCCGCGCCGCAGCAGCCTTCACCCGAGCATCGCGCGGCGCCAGTGACTGCGCTTCGCGCAATGCGTCGAATGCACTGTGGCCGGGGGGACTGATCCATTGCCCGGAACGTTCGGCGCGCTCGATGCTGCGCAGGTGGTCGCGCAGTTGGCGCTCGCGCTGCGTGTTGCTGGCCGCCGGCTGCTGCAGCGCCTTCTGCGCCTGTTGTGCGCGCTGCAGGCGTTGCGCGAGCTGCTGTTGCGCGGCCGGCGAAGCGCCCAGCTCCTCCGCCAGCGCGGCATCGGCCCGCGCCGCCTCGAACCGGAAGTCGTCGGCCTGCGTCTGGCTGCGTGCCAGCACCGCCTGCAACGTCTGTTCACGGCCGCGCTGGGCGCTGGCATCATCGGCCGCCACTGCCAGAACGGCGAGAAATCCCTTTGCTGCGGACTCCAGCTGCCCGCGCTGCAGGGCGCGCTGGGCCTGGCGCAGGCGCCGCTCGACGGCCTGCGCCAATGCTTCCTGGCTGGCGGGCAGATCAGCATGGCCGGCATCGAACTGGCGCGCACGCTGCAGTAGTACGGCGGCCTCGGCCAGCTCGCCGCGTCCCGCCAGCGCGCGCGCCTGCTGCAGCAGATCGCTCAGTGCATCTTCGCGACCTTCCAGCGCGGGCAGATTGTCCGGCTGCAGCGACAGGATGCGCTGGAACAGGGGCAGCGCGCTGCTGTCACCTTCATCCAGCCGACCCGCAGCGAAGGCGTTGCGTGCCTGCGCCAGCAGTGCACCGATGCCGGCACCTGCGCTGCGCCGGGCCCGCAGCTGGCGCGCCACGGCGTCCGCCTCGCCCTGTGGTACCTGCAGTTCCCGGGCCAGTGCCAGCGCCTGCGCGCTGCCGTCGAGATCGTTGGCCTGCATCTTTTCGCGGGCCTGCTGCAGGGCCGCCGCGCCGGTACGGGCCAGGCCTTCGCGGGCCTGCGGACGATCTCCATCCAGCGCCAGCACGGCCTGGTAGCGCTCGCGCGCACCACTGCCATCGGCGGCACTCAGCCGCCCGGCCGCCAGTGCGTCATCACCTTCGGCCAGCAGCTGCTCGATCCGAGGCTCATCCCAGAACCAGTCGGCCAGCGGCTTGCGCAGCAGCACCAGCAGCACAAACACCGCCAGCGCCGCGACCAGCGCCCAGCGCCACACCCGGCGCGCGTGGCGTGCCTGCAGCCACCACCAACGGCCTTCGCGGCGGACGCGGTCCAGCGCAGGAAGTTCAGCGCCATGCGGGCGATGCGGGGGCTCGCGTTCCATGCGTGCAGGGTAGCCGGGGCAGCGTGAAGCTCAGCCGAGGCGACGCGCCTCGCTCACGCCGGGCAGCGCGTCCAGCTTGCCCAGCAGGGTCGACAGCTGGCCGTAGTCACTCACCTTCAGCCGCAGGCGCAGGTGGGCACGGCCACTGTTGCGCACGTTGTCACTATGGATGTCCAGCACGTAGGCGTCTTCCTGGGCGATCAGGTTGGTGATGTCCTTCAGCAGCCAGCGGCGATCGACCGCATCGACCACGACGTCCACCTCGTAGCCGCCCCCGGCCTGGCCCCACTCCACCGGCAGGATGCGCTGCGGGCTGGTGGCCGCCAGACGGGCCAGCGCAGCGCAGTCTGCACGATGCACGGTGACACCGCGGCTACGGGTCAGGTAGCCGACGATGGGTTCGCCGGCCACCGGCTGGCAGCAGCGCGCCAGTTGTACCAGCAGGTTGCCCACGCCCTGTACGGTGAACTTGGACTTGCCCAGGTTCTCGCGGCGCGCGGTCGGCCGCGGCAGGCTAGGCGCGGGCGCCGGTTGGCTTGCTGCACGTTCGGCTTCCAGCAGGGCACGGCTGACCTGGTTCGGCCCGGTATCGCCCAGCGCCACCTGGATGTAGAGGTCGTCAACGCTGTCGGCATGGAACTTCTTCGCCGCGATGGCCAGGTCCGAGTGCTGCAGCCCCAGGCGCTTCAGCTCGCGCTCGAGCAGTTCGCGCCCGGCCTGCACGTTGCGCGCGCGGTCCAGCTTGTGGAACCAGCTGCGCACCTTCTCGCGCGAACGGTTGCTGGCCAGGAAGCCGTTGGCCGGCATCAGCCAGTCGCGGCGCGGGTCGGCCTCCTTGCCGGTCAGTATCTCGACCCGGTCGCCACTGCGCAGACGGTAAGTCAGCGGTACGATGCGGCCATTGACCTTCGCGCCACGGCAGCGGTGGCCAACCATGGTGTGCACCTGATAGGCGAAATCGAGCGGCGTGGCGCCCTGCGGCAGGTCCAGCACCTCGTCCTTCGGGCTCAGCGCATAGACCCGGTCCTCGGTCAGTTCGGCATCGAGCGCCCCGGCCAGTTCGTTGCCCTGCCCGTCCTGGGCCTGCTCCAGCAGCTGGCGCATCCAGGTGATCTTGCGGTCGAAGGACTTCTCCGCGCCCTTGCCGCCTTCCTTGTACTTCCAGTGCGCGGCCACGCCCAGCTCGGCCTGCGAATGCATCTCGTGGGTACGGATCTGCACTTCAATGGTGCGCCCTTCCGGACCAACCACGGCGGTATGCAGCGAGCGATAGTCGTTGGCCTTGGGCCGGGCGATGTAATCGTCGAACTCGCTCGGCACCGGTGCCCACAGTGCATGCACCACGCCCAGCGCGGCATAGCAGGCGGCGACATCGTCGACCATTACCCGCACCGCACGGATGTCGTACAGCTGGTCGAACGCCAGCCGCTTCTTCTGCATCTTCCGCCAGATGCTGTAGATGTGCTTCGGGCGGCCACTGACCTCGGCCTTGATGCCCTGCGCAACCAGCTCGCGCGACAGCACCTTCTTGACATTCTCGACGTAGCGCTCGCGGGCGATGCGGGTTTCGTCGACTTCCCGCGCAATGCGCCGGTAGGTCTCCGGCTCCAGGTGGCGGAACGCCAGGTCCTCCAGCTCCCACTTCAGCTGCCAGATGCCCAGGCGGTTGGCCAGGGGCGCGTGGATGTCGCGGGTCAGCTGGGCCAGCGCGCGGCGCTGCTCGTCGTCCAGCTTGTCGGCCGCGCGCATCCTCGCGAGCTGGCGCGCCAGCAGGATCGGCACCACGCGCAGGTCGCGGATGATCGCCAGCAGCAGCCGGCGCAGGCCCTCGCTGTTGCGTCCGGCCTCACGGCCGGCGTGCAGTGCCCACACCGGGTCGGCCGCATCCTGGCCGTCGAGCAGGCCGATCACCGCCGCCTTGTGGTTGCCAAGCGGCAGCTGGTCCAGGCTGGTACGCAGGCCCGGCAGGTCAAACAGCAATGCTGCCACCACCGCGCCTTCGTCGGCCGAGAGCATCGCCAGCGCATCGAGGGTATCGCCCAGCACCGACCAGGTGGTACGCATCTGGTGGTCGCAATCCGGCGCTTCCCAATGCTCGCGCAGGGCCTGGCGCAGCGGGGCAGGCAGCACCGCTGCCGAGGGACGGTTCAACAAGGCATCCAGGCCGGGTACGGAAGCGCGGTTCACAGCATCAAGCAGGCAAGACAGAGGCCTCTACACTAGCGCCGGCGCCGTTCAGGGACAATGACCGTGGCCACCATCCCCCGGCATGAAGACATGCCGCTACACTCGCGGGCAAACCCAGGAGAGTCCCGACATGTCCCCGATCGTCCCGCGTTTCCGCCTACGGCTGCTGGCTTGTGCCGCACTGTTGCTGTCCCTGTCGGCGCCTGCGCTGGCCCAGCGCGTGGTAGAGGGTGACCTGCAGCAGCAGATGTCACCGGCCGAATTCAAGGCTGCTGGCCTGGACAAGCTCAGTGCGCAGGAACTGGCCACGCTCAACCGCTGGCTGCAGGGCAAGGTCGAGGCGGCCACGACCCAGGCAGTTGCAGCGGTACGGGAATCGGCGCGCGAGGAAGGCCGCCAGGAAGTGATCGTGAAGAATCGCGGCTTCTTCGATTTCGGCAGCAGTGAGCCGATCGTCGGCGTGCTGCAGGGTGAGTTCCGCGGGTTCGGCAAGGGCCGCGTCTACGTGCTGGACAACGGCCAGGAATGGGAGCAGATCGATGCAACCACCCTGGCAGGCGTGCGCAGGCAGTCGCCCGCCGTCAGCATCAAGCCCGGTGTGATGGGCGTCTGGTACCTGAAGGTCGACGGTGTGAACACCCAGCCGAAGGTGCGTCGTACCAAGTAACGACGCCCATCGTGTAGAGCCGAGCCCACGCTCGGCTGCGATCTGCACGGGAAGATGACGAGGCATCAAAAAAGCAGCCGAGCATGGGCTCGGCTCTACGTCATCACATCATCGGAGTCACGCCTGGCGCAGTGCGGCTACCCGCTGCGCCAGCTTCTTCGCCGAGATGCCGGTCCGCGCGCCCAGCTCCTGCGCGAACAGCGACACCCGCAGCTCTTCCAGATCCCAGCGCAGCGCCTGCCATTGCGGGTGCTCGCGCAGGCCCTGCTGGTCAGCCACTTCCAGCGCTTCCAGGAACGGATGCAGTTCCAGCATGCGCGCCTGATCGCGCGGCGGATCACGCTTGGCGCGCTCGGTACGCAGGATCATCGCTTTCAGATAGCGCGGATACTGCGCCAATGCGTCGGCCGGTGTATCGCGCAGGAAGCCTGGATGGATCAGCCCGGCCAGCTGCGCCTCCATGTCGTCCAGGTTGCCGCGCGCCCAGCCCATCAGCGGCGCTTCCAGCATCGGCTTCAGTTCGGCCACCAGCGCCAGGATGGTCTCGGCCAGCTTCAGCCGCGACATGGCCTCACCGAACAGCGCCTTGGCCGCATGCTCGCGGCGCTGCTCGAAGGCCGCCGCATCGCGTATGTCTTCCAGGCCTTCAGCCAGTACGGCGTTCATCGCCGCATCGACCAGATCGCCACGAAGGCGTTCCTGCGATTCGATCGCCGCATATAGCAGGCCCGTCTTGGCACCCACCGGCAACTGCTTGCGTGCCTGCTTCATCTTCTCGGCCAGCGCGATCTCCAGCAGGCGGCGCACACCCAGCGGATGAGCCGCCTGCGCCTGCTGCCGATCAGCGAAGATGCGCAGCGCCACGCTGTCGCCCTCGTCCAGCAGCGCCGGATAGGCCGGCACGCCGGCTTCGCCGGGCACCTGCAGCGGAATCGGCGTGGCCGGGAAGGTACGCAGGCCATCAGCCGCCATTTCACGTCCGGCGCGTGCAGCGAAGGCGTCGCCCGCGCGCCCACCGAACTTCGCGCGCAATGCGTCCAGGTCGCGCGAGGTGGCCAGCACCCTGCCCTGCTCGTCGCGCAGGCGCAGGTTCATGTGCAGGTGCGGTTCGATCGAGCCGGGCTCGAAATCGAGCGCGGTCACCGTGGCGCCTGTCGCGCGTGAGAGGAAACGCGCCAGTTCGCCGGTGATGGCATCGGCACTGGGTTGCGGGAACGCCTCGTAGAACGCGCGACCAAAGTCCGGCGCCGGCACGTAGTTGCGGCGCATCGCCTTGGGCAGGCTGCGAATCAGCGCCGCAGCCTTGTCGGCAACGAAGCCGGGCGCCAGCCAGCCCAGCTGCACCGGATCCAATGCGTTGAGCAGGTGCAGCGGTACGTCAAGGGTTACGCCGTCATCCTCGGCACCCGGCTCGAAGCGGTAATGCAGCGGCAATCGTGCCTGGCCCAGCGCGAGGTACTTCGGGTAGCGCTCCTGCTCACTGCCTTCGCCCGGCAACAGGTCGGCCAGCGACCAGTGCAGGGTCTTGCGCTGTTCCGGCGCAAGACCCTTCCACCAGGCATCCAGGCCGGAGGCCGAATGGATCTGCGGCGGCACCCGGTCCAGGTACCAGCGTGCCTGCCAGTCTTCGTCGGCAACGATGCCGGCGCGGCGCAGCTTGGCTTCTTCCTCGCGCGCGACCTCCAGCACCTTCTGGTTGTCGGCGACGAAACTGGCGCGGGTATTGATCTCGCCGGTCACCAGTGCCTGGCGCACGAAGATGTCATGCGCCTCGCCCGGCGCGATGCGGCCGTAATGGACCGGTTTCTTCGGTGCCAGCACCAGGCCGAACAGGCTGATCTGCTCAGACGCCAGCACCTGGCCCTGCGCGCGCGACCAGTGCGGGTCGAAGTGCTTGCGCAGCAGCAGGTGCGGCAGTTCGGCGATCACCCAGTCCGGCTCGATCGCGGCCAGGGTCATGCCCCATACCTTCTGCGTATCCAGCAGGTTGGCCACCAGCAGCCACGGCGGTGGCCGCTTGGCCAGCGCCGAACCGGGGAACGGCAGGAAGCGGCGCTGGCGCGGCGCCTGGAAATCGCCCTTCTCGGTGCGGTGGCCGATCTGCGTCGGCAGGCCCGCCACCAGCGCCCGGTGCAGGGTCTGGTAGGCAGCGGCACGCACACGTTCGCTGAAACCGCCGCCAACCGGCGCCTGTTCCTTCTGCGCGCGCACGGCCACCGGCGGCGGTGCGGCCTCCGCCTTGCCTTCGCGGGCCAGGCGTGCAGCCCGGTGCAGCTGGCCCCGGGTCGCCTTCACCGCCGCCGCGTCATCGCGCGCCGGGGCCGGTGCAGTGCTGCCCGCCAGCAGCGGCGCCATCGATGCCTCGCTGGGCTCTTCCTTCCAGCCCAGTTCCTCGCACAGCAGGCGCAGCTGCCGGTGCAGCTCGCGCCATTCGCGCATGCGCAGGAAACCGAGGAAATGACGGCCACACCAGTCGCGCAGCTTGGACTGGGTCAGGTCTTCATGTGCCTGCCGGTAGGCATCCCACAGGCGCAGCACGCCGACGAACTCGGATCGGCCGTCGGCAAACTGCGCATGCGCGCTGTCGGCCGCACCGCGCGCCTCGGGCGGGCGTTCGCGCGGATCCTGGATGCCCAGGAACGAGGCGATCACCAGCATCGGCCGCAGGCAGCCGGCGGCCTGCGCGGCCACCAGCATGCGCGCCAGCTTCACGTCCACCGGCAGGCGCGCCATCTGCTTGCCGATGGTGGTCAGGCGCCGTTCGGCATCGATCGCCCCCAGTTCGGTCAGCTGCTGCCAGCCATCGGCAACCGCGCGCTCGTCCGGTGCTTCCAGGAACGGGAACTCCTCGATGCGGCCCAGGCCCAACTGCAGCATGCGCAGGATCACCCCGGCCAGGCTGGAGCGGCGGATTTCCGGATCGGTGAACTCCGGCCGCGCCTGGAAATCGGCCTCAGCATACAGGCGGTAACAGATGCCCTCGGCGATACGGCCGCAGCGCCCCTTGCGCTGGTTGGCGCTGGCCTGCGAGATCGGCTCGATGTGCAGGCGGTCCAGCTTGTTGCGCGGGCTGTAGCGCTTGACGCGGGCAAGGCCCGGATCGACCACGTAACGGATGCGCGGCACCGTCAGCGAGGTTTCCGCCACATTGGTGGCCAGCACGATGCGCCGGTTCGGCCCGGGATTGAACACCCGGTCCTGGTCCTGGTTGGACAGCCGCGCATACAGTGGCAGTACCTCGGTGTTGCGGTACTTTCGCCGTTCCAGCGACTGGTGCGCATCGCGGATCTCGCGCTCGCCCGGCAGGAAGATCAGCACGTCGCCGCGTGCATCCAGGCGGGTAATCTCGTCGACAGCCGACACGATGGCATCGTTGACGGTACGTTCGCCCTGGTCTTCACCCTCGCCTTCCAGCGCGCGGTAGCGCACCTCCACCGGGTAGGTGCGGCCCTCAACGCTGATCACCGGCGCATTGTCGAAATGCTGGGCGAAGCGTCCGGTGTCGATGGTGGCCGAAGTGACGATCAGCTTCAGGTCGGGGCGCTTGCGCAGCAGCTGCTTCAGGTAGCCCAGCAGGAAGTCGATGTTGAGGCTGCGCTCGTGCGCCTCGTCGACGATGATCGTGTCGTAGTTCGACAACCAGCGGTCGCTGGCAATCTCCGCCAGCAGGATGCCGTCGGTCATGAACTTGATGCGGCTGTCTTCGCTGACCTTGTCGTTGAAGCGCACCTGGTAGCCCACCAGCTGGCCCAGTTCACTCTGCAGTTCCTGTGCGACACGGCTGGCTACCGCACGTGCGGCAATCCGTCGCGGCTGGGTGCAGCCGATCATGCCGGCCTGGCCACGGCCGGCGGCCAGGCACAGTTTCGGCAGCTGGGTGGTCTTGCCCGAACCGGTTTCACCAGCGATCACCACGACCTGGTGGTCGCGGATCAGCCCGATGATGGCGTCGGCTTCACGCGCAATCGGCAGCTGCGGGTCCAGAGTAATGGACGGCTGCTGCTGCGCCCGCACCTGCCGGCGCTGCACCGACGCCTGCAAGGCCTGCTCGAAGGTGGCGGCCAGTGCCGCATCCTGTGGCTTGGCCTGGCAACGCGAGAGCATCCCCAGCAAACGGCCCCGGTCGCGGCTCATGGCGCCGTCGATGGCGGCGCGCTGTTGGCGCAGGCGGGGCGATGGATTTTTATCGATAGAGTTCATCAATCGGTTCGTTCAAAACTTTGAAAGCGACCAGTCATCACGACCGGTTTATTGTGAAGGCCAACGATTCCACAAGGAGGAACCCCATGGCGAAGACCAAGAGCACGACCAAGGCCAAGACCGGCAAGCAGAAGCTTGCGGCGGCGGCACCGTCGGCGCCGAACATCGATATCGGGATCACCCAGGGCGACCGCAAGAAGATCGCCGACGGTCTGTCGCGCTTCCAGGCCGATGCGTTCACGCTCTACCTGAAGACGCACAACTTCCACTGGAACGTGACCGGGTCGATGTTCAACTCGCTGCACACCATGTTCGAGACGCAGTACACCGAGCAGTGGGCGGCACTGGACGATGTGGCCGAGCGCATCCGCGCGCTGGGCTTCAATGCCCCGGGCTCCTACCGGGAATTCGCTGCGCTGACCTCGATCGTCGAGGAACCGGGCCTGACCGACAGTGCGGACTGGCGTGAAATGGTACGCCAGTTGGTGGTCGCCAACGAAGCGGTATGCCGTACGGCACGTGAAGTGCTGGAGGTGGCGGCCAAGGGGGACGATGCGCCGACCGAGGATCTGATGACCCAGCGGCTGCAGACCCACGAGAAGTACGCTTGGATGCTGCGTTCCCTGTTGCAGTAAGGGTTGGCGGGGGCGGCAGGGCTGCGCCCTGCACCCGCAGAGGCAACTGCAACGTCAACGTCAACGTCAACGTCAAAAGCGGGCTATCCGTGGGTTGGCGGGGCGGGTCCAGTTGCGGGGGACGCCGTGAATACGTCCATGTAGGCTCGGTCGCCGCATCCATGCGGCTCACGCCCCCGCAACCGGACCCACCCCGCCTTCGACGGTTTTCCGCGATCTGCCAGCAAAGCCATTGGGGTCAGATCCGTTTTCCGCAGGAAAACGGATCTGACCCCATCTTGTTTGTCGATATCTGACTGTTTTCATCACGCATGGCGTGGATGGACCCTCCGTGACCGGGAAACCGTCGAAGGCGGGGCGGTGTGGGCTTGCAGGACCGTTGGCGCCATGGATGGCGCCATCGAGCCCCCAAGGACGGGTTTACGGCGTGTCCTGCAAGCCCACACCGCCCCGCCCAGCCAGAAGACACCCCAGAGCCGGCTGTTGCCTTTGACGTTGCTCTGGCTTGTAGCAGGTGCAGGGCGCAGCCCTGCCGCCGCCTCCGGGAGGTAAACTAGCCGGATGCCTTCCCGTCCCGCGCACGACCTGCTCCAACGCGTCTTTGGTTACGACGATTTCCGTGGTCCGCAGCAGGACATCGTGGAGCATGTCGCTGCCGGTCACGATGCCCTGGTGCTGATGCCCACCGGCGGTGGCAAGTCGCTGTGCTACCAGGTGCCGGCCCTGCTGCGTGACGGATGTGGCATCGTCATCTCGCCACTGATCGCGCTGATGCAGGACCAGGTCGAAGCCCTGCGCCAGCTCGGCGTTCGTGCCGAGTACCTGAATTCCACCCTGGATGCCGAGGCCGCCGGCCGCGTCGAACGCGAGCTGCTGGCCGGCGAGCTGGACATGCTCTATGTCGCCCCCGAGCGGCTGCTGACCGGCCGCTTCCTGTCGCTGCTGTCACGCAGTCAGATAGCCCTGTTCGCCATCGACGAAGCCCACTGCGTGTCGCAGTGGGGCCACGACTTCCGCCCGGAATACCGCCAGCTGACCGTGCTGCACGAGCGCTGGCCGCAGATTCCGCGGATCGCGCTCACCGCCACCGCCGACCCGCCGACCCAGCGCGAGATCGCCGAGCGTCTGGATCTGCAGGAAGCGCGCCACTTCGTTAGCTCCTTCGACCGCCCCAACATCCGCTACACCGTGGTGCAGAAGGACAACGCCCGCAAGCAGCTGACCGATTTCCTGCGCGGCCACCGTGGCGAGGCCGGCATCGTCTACTGCATGTCGCGGCGCAAGGTCGAGGAGACCGCTGAATTCCTGTGCGGCCAGGGCTTCAACGCCCTGCCCTACCACGCCGGCCTGCCGCCGGAAGTGCGCGCGAACAACCAGCGCCGCTTCCTGCGCGAGGACGGCATCGTCATGTGCGCCACCATCGCCTTCGGCATGGGCATCGACAAGCCGGACGTGCGCTTCGTGGCGCATACCGACCTGCCCAAGTCGATGGAAGGCTACTACCAGGAAACCGGCCGCGCTGGTCGTGATGGCGAAGCTGCCGAAGCCTGGCTGTGCTACGGCCTGGGCGACGTGGTCCTGCTCAAGCAGATGATCGAACAATCCGAGGCGGGCGAAGAACGCAAGCAGCTGGAACGGGGCAAGCTCGACCACCTGCTGGGCTACTGCGAATCCATGCAATGCCGCCGCCAGGTGCTGCTGGCCGGTTTCGGCGAGACCTATCCCCAGCCGTGTGGCAACTGCGACAACTGCCTGACGCCGCCGGCCTCGTGGGATGCGACCATTCCGGCGCAGAAGGCGCTGAGCTGTGTCTACCGCAGTGGCCAGCGCTTCGGCGTCGGCCACCTGATCGACATTCTGCGCGGCAGCGAGAACGAGAAGGTCAAACAGCAGGGCCACGACAAGCTCAGTACCTATGCGATCGGCCGCGACCTGGATGCGCGCACCTGGCGCAGCGTGTTCCGCCAGCTGGTGGCCGCCAGCCTGCTGGAAGTGGACAGCGAGGGCCACGGCGGCCTGCGCCTGACCGATGCCAGCCGTGACGTGTTGACCGGCCGCCGCCAGATCAGCATGCGCCGCGACCCGGCCAGCAGCACCAGCGGACGCGAGCGCAGCGCACAACGCACCGGATTGTCGGTACTGCCGCAGGATCTGGCCCTGTTCAACGCGCTGCGCGGCCTGCGTGCCGAACTGGCCCGCGAACAGAACGTGCCGGCCTTCGTGATCTTCCACGACAGCACCCTGCGCAACATCGCCGAGCAACGCCCGACCAGCCTGGATGAACTGGCCCGGGTCGGCGGCATCGGCGGCACCAAGCTGAGCCGCTACGGCCCGCGCCTGGTCGAGATCGTGCGCGAAGAAGGGTAGCGCCGGGCGCCTGGCCAGGCGCCTCCCCATCGCCAACCGTGCGCTCGTCCCCCTGTAGAGCCGAGCCCACGCTCGGCTGCTTCTGCGTGAACGGCAGCCGAGCGTGGGCTCGGCTCTACACTGGTGCAGGTCCAACCTTGAACCGCCCATTCAGCCGGAGGTGCATCCACGGCCGCTTGCGGCTAGATTAGCGCCATGTCCCTCGCCTCGACCCTGCTCCGTGTCGTGCTCATGCTCAGCCTGCTGCTCAACGGGCTGAACGCGGCCATGGCCAGTGGTCACGAGGAAATGGGCCGGATGGCCCACGCGGTAGCCGCCCTTGATGGCGGCGATGCCGACTGCCACCACCACGCCGCCATGCAGGCCGACGAGGCCCCGCAGGCCAAGGCCCCCGCCCACGACGCCCACTGCCAGATCAAGGACTGCGTGCGCAGTTGCGCCCAGCACCCGCTGCTGGTGGTGCAGCCGTTGCCGTATCTGGCGAGCCCGGCACTGTCGCTGGCGCCGCAGCCGATGCCGGCCACTGGCCGGCCGGCGCCGCCGCTGCCGCCCATCTCACGCCCTCCCATCGGCTGATTCCACACGCATCGTGCGCCCTGCGCACCGTAGCCGGCCCCCTGCCGGCGCCTTTACGTGTCTGGAGTCACCACCATGAATAACCGCATTCCCCCCGGTCCGGGCGCTGTGCCCATGCCGTCACGCCGCCTGTTCGTGCAAGGCCTGGCTGCTGGCGGCGTGGCCGCTGGCATCGCCGCTGTCGGCGTGCCGCAGCGCGCGCTTGCCGCCGCCCGCGCCACGCCTCGCCTGGCCGGCGCCCCGGCCGTGCTCAGCGACACCCGCATCGAACTGGCCATCGGCGAATCGCTGGCCAACTTCACCGGGCGCACCCGCCCGGCGATCACCGTCAACGGATCGCTGCCGGCACCGATCCTGCGCTGGCGCGAAGGCCAGACCGTGGACCTGTTCGTGCGCAACACGCTGGAGCGCCACCCGACCTCGATCCACTGGCACGGCATCCTGCTGCCGGCCAACATGGACGGCGTGCCCGGCCTGAGCTTCAACGGCATCGGCCCCGGCGACACCTACCACTACCACTTCCAGCTGAAGCAGTCGGGCACCTACTGGTACCACAGCCATTCGATGTTCCAGGAGCAGGCCGGCCTGTACGGTGCACTGATCATCGATCCGGCCGAGCCAGCGCCTTACCACCACGACCGCGAGCACGTGATCCTGCTGTCCGACTGGACCGACATGGACCCGGGTGCGTTGTTCCGCCGCATGAAGAAGCTTGCCGAGCACGACAACTACTACAAGCGCACCCTGCCCGACTTCCTGCGCGATGCGAAGCGTGACGGCTGGTCGGCCGCGCTGTCCGACCGCGGCATGTGGGGCCGGATGCGCATGACGCCCACCGACATCTCCGACATCAACGCGCACACCTACACCTACCTGATGAACGGTACGGCGCCAGCCGGCAACTGGACCGGGCTGTTCCGCAGCGGGGAAAAGGTACTGCTGCGCTTCATCAATGGCGCCTCGATGACCTACTTCGATGTGCGCATTCCCGGCCTGAAGATGACCGTGGTCGCCGCCGATGGCCAGTACATCCATCCGGTCAGCATCGATGAGTTCCGCATCGCTCCCGCCGAAACCTACGATGTGCTGGTCGAGCCCACCGGCCAGGACGCGTTTACCATCTTCTGCCAGGACATGGGCCGCACCGGCTTCGCTGCCGGCACGCTGGCGGTACGCCATGGCCTGCAGGCGCCGATCCCTGCACGCGACCCGCGCCCGTTGCTGACCATGAGCGACATGGGGCATGACATGGGCGGTGGCGGTCATGGCGGGCACGACATGACCGCGATGAAGGGCATGGAAGGCGGCTGCGGCGCCAGCATGGGCCACGGTGCGCATGGCGGCGGTGATGCCGCCAGCAAGGCGCCAAAGCACCCGCCCAGCGAGCGCAACAACCCGCTGGTGGACATGCAGAGTTCGGCTACCGAACCGAAGCTGGACGACCCCGGCATCGGCCTGCGCGACAACGGCCGCAAGGTCCTGACCTACGGCGCGATGCGCAGCCTGTTTGAAGACCCCGATGGCCGCGAGCCCAGTCGTGAAGTCGAGCTGCACCTGACCGGCCACATGGAGAAATTCTCCTGGTCGTTCGACGGCATCCCGTTCGCCAGCGCCGAGCCGCTGCGGCTGAACTACGGCGAGCGCATGCGCATCGTGCTGGTCAACGACACCATGATGCAGCACCCGATCCATCTGCACGGCGTGTGGAGCGATCTGGAAAACGCAGAAGGCGAATTCCAGGTGCGCAAGCACACCATCGACATGCCACCCGGTACACGCCGCAGCTACCGCGTGCGCGCCGACGCGCTCGGCCGCTGGGCCTATCACTGCCATCTGCTGTACCACATGGAAGCGGGCATGATGCGCGAAGTGAGGATCGAAGAATGAGCCGCTCACTGCTTTCCCCCAGCCTGCTGGCGCTGGGCCTGGCTGCTGCAATGCCGGTGTTCGCGCAGTCGCACGCCGGCCATGGCATGGGCGCGATGAACGTGCCTGCGAAGAGCGCGAAGACCCCGGCCGAAACGGTCGATCATTCAAAGATGGATCATTCGGAGATGGACATGGGTGCGGCGGATCACGCCGGCATGGACCACTCCACGATGGACCACTCGAAGATGGACCATGGCGCGATGCAGCCAGCGGCGATGGACCATTCGCAGATGGACCACGAGGCGATGGGCCACGGCACGCCTGCACCCACCGAACCGCGCGAACCGATCCCGGTCCCGACTGATGCCGACCGCGCCGCCGCCTTCCCGCCGATCGCGCATGGCGCGATGGAACACGCGCCGGAGATCAACAGCCTGCTGCTGTTCGACCGGCTTGAGCATTGGGATGGCAAGAGCAGCAACGGCCAGGCCTGGGAAGCCACCGGCTGGATCGGCGGCAACATCAACCGCCTGTGGCTGCGCACCGATGGCGAACGCAGCCGCGGCCGCACCGAATCGTCGTCACTGGAAGCACTGTATGGTCGCAGCGTGTCGCCGTGGTGGGACGTGCTGGTCGGCGTGCGCCAGGACTTCCGCCCGTCCGACTCGCGCACATGGGCGGCCATCGGCATCCAGGGTCTGGCGCCGTACAAGTTCGAAAGCTCGGCCACGCTGTACATGGGCTCCGGCGGCGAGGTGCTGGCCAAGGCCGAGGTCGAGTACGACGTGCTGTTGACCAACCGATTGATCCTGCAGCCGCTGCTGGAAGCCACCGTTGCGGCCAAGGACGAGCAGGAGTACGGCATCGGCCGTGGCCTGAACAAGGTAGAGGCCGGCCTGCGCCTGCGCTACGAGTTCAGCCGTCGCTTCGCGCCCTACATCGGCATCAGTCACGAACGCAGTTTTGGCGACACCGCCGACTATGCCGGTGACCACGCGCGCGACACGCGCTGGGTGGCCGGCGTGCGCATGTGGTTCTGAGCAGCGGATCGTGAGCAATGGCCAGCCCCGGCAGCCGCCGGGGCCGGCTACACTGCGCCACGTCCAATGCAGGCACCGCCATGTCGTTGCAGATCCGCCGCGCCACCCTTGCCGATGTCGACGCGCTGTCGGCCATCGCAATTGCCACCTACAACGAAACCTGGGGCGATTCCTATCCGCCGCAGGAGCTGCACGATTTCCTGCAGGCGCACTACAGCAGCGAACCGCAGCGCATCGAACTGTCCGACCCACGCAGCGCGATCTGGCTGCTGATGGACGGTGATGCCGTGGTCGGCTATCTGGCCGCCGGTGCCAACACCCTGCCGCACACGGATGCATGCGAGGGCGACATCGAACTGAAGCGGTTCTACATTCTGGCTGCACACCAGAACGGCGGCCATGGTGCACGCATGATGGACGCGTTCATGGCCTGGCTGGACCAGCCGCAGCGCCGCACCCTGTGGGTGGGCGTATGGGAAGAAAACTTCGGCGCGCAGCGCTTCTACGCGCGCTATGGGTGCAGCAAGGTCGGCGAGTACGACTTCATCGTCGGCGACACGCATGACCGCGAGCTCATCCTGCGGCGGCCGTGATCACGCGCTCCATGTAGCGTCGACCCGTGCTCGACTATGGCCTGCAACATCCAGTCGAGCATGGCTCGACGCTACAAACTAGAAATCGAACAACTCCGACAGGAAGCTGTCCTTCTTCTTTTTCTTGTAGCCGTGGCTGTACTGCTGGCCCCGGTTGTCCTCGTAGCGCTGGCCCAGATGACGGGTGTCGCGATGCATCACCGGCGGCGGCGCGGCGGCCGGCTGCGACTGCGCCGGGGCGGGCGGCGGTACCGCACTACCCGCACCCGCGCGCTCGATGATCTTGTCCAGTTCACCACGATCCAGCCAGACACCACGGCAACCAGGGCAATAGTCGATCTCGATGCCATGGCGTTCGGCCATCTGCAGGGTCTGGGTCTTGCACACGGGGCACAGCATTGGCATTGCTCCTGTCGGTCTGGTAACGACTGTACCTGCCCTGTGATGACTGTGCGGCAACACATGACCGATGGCACAGGGACTTCCGGCGCGTGCCAGCGTGCCCGGCCCCTTCCACACTGCATGCTGGTTCCGCAGGGAGTGCGTGCATGACCGTCCTGTCCCGCCTGCCCAGCGCCGCGCGCCTGCTGCTGGTGCTGCTCGGCGTCGGCGTTGGCCTGAATCTGCGCGACATCGCAGCCGCCGCAGGCACGCCGATTCCCGCCTTGCCCATTGCTTACGGCGGCAGCCTGCTCGACAACGCGCTGGCCGTGCTCGTGGCACTCCTGCTGGCCGCGCTGCTGCGGCCACGCGGGATGGGCCTGATGACCAGCCTGGGGCTGCGCGGCAACGGCTGGGGCGGCCCGTTCTGGGTACTGCTGGCCAGCCTGCCCTGCTGGCTGGGCCTGGCGGTGCTCGGTTCACCGAACACCGCGCTGACCGCGTTGGACGCCACGATGCTGGCAGTGCTGTTCCCACTGGCCGAGGAAGTGCTGTTCCGCGGCCTCGGCTTCGTGCTGCTGGTGAAGATCGTGCGCGCCCCCTGGCCATGGCTCGCACTGCCGCAGGCGCTGTTGTTCGGCTGGGTGCACTGGCTGGGTTTCGGCGGGTTCGACGGCGGCGGCCTCGCGCTGTTCGTCGGCGCGGTGATCGCCCTGGGCGGCTTCATCTTCGCCTGGCTCGACCACCTCGACGGTGACACCTTGTGGTGCGGCCTGGTCCTGCACGTGTCGATGAACCTGGCCTGGAACGTGTTCAGCCTTGATGACGCCGTTGCACTGGGCTGGCAGGCCACCGGCCTGCGCATCGGCACCGCCCTGCTCGCGGTCGCGATCCTGGCCTGGCACGTGCATCGCCGGCGCCAGACGCGGTTGTAACGCCCACTTAGCTTGCCGTGCACGCCGGGATCACTACCGGCTTGCGCATACTTGCGCGCCTTTTGCTCCCCCTGTTGTCCGGAGTTGCCGCGTCATGTTGCTGTCCAAGCGCTTTGTGGAACCGCGCGTCCTGCTCATCGAGGACGCCGAGGAAACCCAGGAACTGAGCCGTCTCGCCCTGGAAAGCCAGGCCTGCCAGGTCACCGCTGTCAGCAGCGCCGAGGCCGCGCTGGGCCTGCTCAACGCCGGTGAACCGTTCGACCTGCTGTTCACCGACGTCTGCCTGGGCGGCATCAGCGGCATCGAAACCGCCAACCGCGTGCGCGAGCACCTGCCGCAGCTGCCGATCCTGGTCACCTCCGGCATGGATCAGCATCGCGTGCTGCCGCAGCTGCGCGCCGGCATCCACTTCCTGCCCAAGCCATACAGCATGAGCGAGCTGCTCGATGCCATCCGCCTGTGCTTCCGGCACGCAGCGGATGCCGCGCTGATGCCGCCGCCGCAGGCCAGCGCGGCCTGAGGGGATCATCCACGCATGGCGTGGATCTACTGATTCCGTTTCTCGTCGGCGTGGATCCACGTCAACAACCCCGGTAGATCCACGCCATGCGTGGATTGAACCTGCGATCAACCGCTGCTGTACGGCCCGCTACCCGGGAACACCTTCAGCAGTGCGCGGGTGATCATGTCCGGGTAGACCGTGAAGTGATCCTCGTCATCGATCACCATGTTCTCCACCTTCAACGATCGCCCGCTGCTGCGCAGCTGCTCGGCGAATTCTGCGTTGTGGCGCAGCATGTCGTTGCGGGTGAAATAACGCGGTTCGGGCTTGACCGTTTCAAAGCTGCCCACCGACAGCACCACCGTGGTCGGCTGCGCCGGCGCCTTGGCCTCGGCCTGCATGCGCGGCACCCGATGGTCGTCGAACCACAGTGATGGGCTGGAGAGGATGTAGGTGCGGAACATGTCCGGGCGCGTGGTCAGCACATAGGCGCCGAACAGGCCACCATAGGAATGACCCGCATAGGCGCGCCGCGCCGGATCAGTGCGGTAGCGCGCATCGATCATCGGCAGCACCCGCTCGGCGAGGAAATCGCGATAGTGCGCCGCGCCACCGTAGCTCACGTCATCGCTGTAATCACGCGGATCGGTACGCGCCGGATCGCTGGGCGTATAGTCGCGCGAGCGGCTCTGCTTGGAGGTCAGCCCTTCCTGCGGCGGCAGCCCGACCAGGATGAAATCCTCCAGGTTGACACCCTTCTGGCCCACCAGGTTGCGCACGCTGCGCACCAGCGGGAAGCTGTACAGCGCATCGGTCACGTACAGCACCGGATAGCGCTTCTCCGGATGCGCCGCGTAGTCAGCCGGCAGTGCTACCCAGACCGAATAATCGCGGCCGATCGGATCGTGCACGCGCAGCGCTTCGGTATCCGGCAGCACCACGCCCGACACAGCGGCGGCCGGGCTCTCCTTCGCTTCACTCTGCGCTGCCGGCGGCGCCACCGACATCGCACAGCCACTCACGGCCAGGCAAGCCGCCACACTCCATCCACGCACACGCTGCATCCACACGCTCCCATTGCGGGCGGCGCACCGGATGGCGCCGCTGCCGCATCCTTGCATGGTGCGCAACCCGCTGCCAGCGCGGTCAAGGCGAGGCCGGCGGCGCCGGGAACAGTGTGCGCAGCGCCTGCAATGCGGCCGGATGATAGATCGTAGCGTGGGCTTCTTCCGGCAACGGCAGGTACTTCACCAGCGGCGACGGCGAAGCCTGCTGCAGCAACTCGGCCAGTCGTGCAGTGGATGCGGCCAGCTCCGGCTGCCCACTGCTGGCCAGGAATACGCGCGGCTGCGCACGCGTCACCGCCGGCAGCTGCTTGGCCGCCCCGGCCAGCATTGCACCACGGTTCCACCACAGGCTGGGGTCCAGCGCGATATAGCTGTTGAACAGTGTCGGTTCCTGCAGCAGCGTTTCGACCACGAACAGGCCGGCCAGCGATTCGCCGATCAACGCGCGTTCGTCGGTAGTCGGGTAGCGCTGGCGCACCTGCGGCATCAGCTCTTCGCGCAGGAACGCGCGGTAGGCCGCCGAACCACCAATGCGCGGCGCGATCTTCCGGTCCTGCGGGTCGTTGCTGGGGCCGGTCATGTCGCGGCGGCGCTCGGTGTTCTCGATGCCAACCAGCAGGAACGGACGCATGCTGCCGTTGCCGCTCAGCACCTGCACCAGCCCGGCCACATGCAGGAAGTCCTCACCGATGCCGCCATCGGCCATGTACAGCACCGGCAGCGGCGCCTTCGGATCCAGGCCCCACGGCTGCGGGCGGTAAACATTGATGCGGCGGGTTTCGCCCAGCGCCTTCGACCCGATGGTGAAGGTCTCGCCGATGGCCAAAGGCGAGGCGGCAGCGGGCGGCGCGGTTTCTGCAGCCATCAGCGGCGCGGCGGAGACAGCGGACAACAACAGCGACAGCACGATCAGACGCATGGGGCGGACCATATTGGGAAAGCGCTGAGCATAGACCGCCGGAGGCACTGTCGTTCGCGGCACTTTGCCGATCGACCGGAACTGGAGCACCATGGAGTCGGTGATGGTCATGCAACGCGCACCATGGCTCACGGACTGGTCACCGCCACGCTCATATCCACAAGGAGGTTCCCATGTTGAGTGTATTGATCGCCACCGCCCTTGCCGCCGCCTCACCTCAGGCCAGCAGCACTCCGCCAGCATCCGCAGCATATGCGGACTGCCTGCTCGCCCACCTCCAACCGGGATTGTCCGACCACGCGATCCCGCTGCTGCAGCAGGCCTGCGTCGCGAAGCATCCGGAGAGCTACGTCGCATATTCAGAACTGGAACGCCGGATCAGCGCGCAGCGCCGGGCTGACTTTGACGCGGCTCAAGCGGAAGCCGTGCGTTCCGCGAATGCGGCAGCGACGGCTGCACAAGAAGCTGCCGACGCGGCGGCCGCGAAAGCCAAGGGAATGCGGACGAAGTAGAGGCCCTGGACCAGGCAACAAAGAAGGCACCGCATTGCGATGCCTTTCTGAATGACCTGGGTCATGGGATGCAATGGTGGGCCGCGAAGGATTCGAACCTTCGACCAAAAGATTAAGAGTAACTGGGTAATTTCATTACTTTCAATTGGTTACGCCGCCACTCGTTCCACTTCAATCTTTAAAGCGGGCGCTTGTAAGCCTTGAGCCACAACGGGCGCAGGAATTTTGCGGAACGGATTTCCTCCCCCTCCAGTTGCCTCAACAAGGCCTACCCCATCCCCCCGAATGACGGATCCTGGTCGGCCTTGGCCAGCCGGTTGCCCCGGACCCTCTCCTGCCATTCCAGAATCTTGGCGACGTCCCGACGCCCCCCCCCCCGCGGTGACCGATTACCCAGTGCCGGAAGTGGCTGAGGTGGGCCACGATCGCACCGTCATCAACCTCAAGAGCGAATGGTTGGACACCTGGCTCAACTCCCGACCCTAACCATATGGATGAGCTGCAAATGGCGATGGACGATCCGCAGCGCCCCCACTACGAACACACGTTTGAACAGGCCGCGTAAAAGCAAAAAGCCCTGCAATGCAGGGCCTGTTGCAACCTAAAATCGGTGTTGACTGGCGCGGCTACTGCCCGCTGCATGGAAGAGCCCTTTCAAGGCGATGCGGAAGCAAATCCTCTCACTCGGGCAACCGTGCCTTATAGGGGGCGAGCTTGACGAAACCGTCCTGATCCAAGCCGACAATTTTTGATGTGAGCGCGTACTGATTGAGATAGATCTTCACCGGACGATCCTCGATCGTTGCCCAAGGGCGAGCAACGCCGTAGGCAACCGCGTCCTTTTCGCCATCGGTGCGAAACTCAAGCCGCTCGTGCCAATAGTGCAAACCCATGACCTCGGCGTCGTCACCGCCACCACAAGCCATGATCAACTCGCGCTCGGAACCGGCGCTCAGAGCCTTGAAGTCGTCTAACGCAAACGGCGGCAGTTCGTCACACCATTTCACCCGTCGTTGCTCGCGACTCAGGAGCACACGATCAGCAACCGCGTCCACCACCTGTCGCAGTGCTGCGATGTCCCTGCCCAGCTGGGCCGACTGCTCACGCAGCTCACGGATCACTTTCTCTCTGGATGACGCAATGTTGAACAGCACTGCGAGAACAAGCAGCAGAACGACGCCCCCCACGATACCAGCCATAGAACCCCTTTCGTTAGTAGCCCAGTCTAGCGGGTCAATGGGTGGAAGCCACGCTCAGGCGGATATGATGACGATCTAGACAGGACGGGCATGGTGGACACGGATGAATTGACGGATCGGCAGCTGCTGGGCCTCCATTGTCTAGCCATGGAAGCGCTTCGACAAAGAGGCGTCGTGCGCTCATCAAACAATCCCGTGGCGGACCACACGGAAACATTGGTGGCGCGTGCCCTCAACGCAAAATTGGCCGTGGGCTCCCAGGCCGGTTTTGATGCAGTTGGCCAGGACGGGACGCGGTATCAGATCAAAGGCAGGCAACTAACCGCAATCAACCGCAGCACACAGTTGAGCGCGTTGCGGAACTTGGCGTCTGATCCATTCGACCACCTCGCAGCCATGGTCTACAACAGCTAGTTGAATGTTGAATACGCCGCGCTTATTCCGCTGGACGTGGTGAAGAGGGTTGGCCGTTATCGAGCCCACACAAACGCACACACGCTTCATTTTCCCCGCTCACTATTGGACGAACCGGGAGTTGTCAATATCACCATGCAAGTAGTCAAGGCGATAGACGCATGAAGGCTCAACTGGATTTCAACGACTATCCGGACATTGTTGAGGGCGATAATTCTTGCGACCACCGCCAAGCGCACTGAAAAAAAGTGCCCCGGCTCCATGAGAGGGCGACATCGGGCCTTTACATGCTCCATCTCTCGGGTGGCTCAGATATCCCAATTCGCAACGGGATGCCGGGCGAACTCCACGTAGCGATGCATGTCCGTGCCGCACCGACCGAATTCGTGGGCATAGAAGAGGCCATGAAGAACGCGGGACACGCCTATCGGATGACGAACAGCACAAGTCCACTTCTTCATTTCATGCGGATGCTGCGGAATTATCAAACTCACACTGGAACACAGCCAATGGCGCGCAAGACCGTCGAAATTATACCTGGGGGCTCAGATGCCGTTATAGATGTCGCCACGATCGACAACTTACGTGCCGACGACTTCATTCAATTGGACGCTATCAGGAAGTACAACTCATACATTCGGAATGAAGTGGAACGGATGATTGAGTTGTTTTGCGCGCAGCAGGAGCAGCTGGGTGTGTACGAAATTCTCAGGCTAGGAACCAATCGTCTGATCCATGAAGTGCTTCAGCTCATTTAAGTATGCGAGAACGAATACCCCCAACAGATCATGGATCAGGCGCACGATCATTCTACTGAAACTTGTGAGTCAGGTCTTGGTGCCCGAGGGGAGACAGTGCTAGGCTCGCGCATCGAGAAGCGTGAAAGCCTCCATGATTTGTTACAAACTCTGGAGATGTCGCATGAAAAGGAAGGTTCTAGGATGCTCCGCAGCACTTCTTGTATCCACCTGCGCCTTAGCACAAGTGCCAAACGCTGACACGCAGGAAGGCAAGGAGATGCAGATTCAGGTTCACAGCTATATGAGTGAACACCCCTCAGTCTCGATAGACGAAGCAATCACGCGCCTAGCGGTTCAAGGTGAGGTGATGTCGGATAGTGAAGCGTTGCGTATCGAGTTCGCAGATCGTCTGACGGAACTGTCGATCAAAGACGCGCCAGATCAACACATCCTGGTGCAGCTCAAGGGGCCAGATCCAGTCGCGGATCGAACGATCAACACCGAGAGCGGGACGACCCGCGTGGTGTTCGAGGTTGGTCACAAGTATACCCAGGACGAGTTTTACGCGCTCCTTGCTAAGCACAGACCTCTTCTTCACAGCGCCATACCAGGCATCACGGGGACGACTGGTTTCCCAGGCGAAGAACGGGTGCTGATTGACATAAACGGCGACAGCCGCCAAGCAGAAGAGTTGAAGGATACAATCAAGAAGCTTGAAAGAGTCACCGGTCTCAAGATTGAAGTCCACCCCAACATGCCGAAGTCAGTCAACGCGGAGTATGTTGTTGGCGGCGCCCCCTCCAATCCAACAATAGCTACTGCACCTCAGGATTTCCGGTTATTCATAAGGCCACTGGACGAAGGGGTATCACCACTGCGGCGCATTGCCCCGACAATCTGATCTATGGAAGCTACGCAACCGGCGCAGGGAAGTACACCGTGCCGCTGACGTTCGTGGACCAGATCAATGATGCGAGCCACGACGTTCAGTGGCATACGGTGGGGTCACACACACCGCTCAGGGAGGTGTATGCCACCTCAACTTCGGATTACAGTAGGCGCCGCATCATGTACATGTGGACCAACGCTACTCAAGGCCAGAGCATGTGCTTCAGGAGGCGTCACCAGCCAATACACCTGCGGAACTGTCGTGAGCATCAAGCACAGGCCCGAGCTCGCATGCGGTCCAACCGGAAACCTTCCATGCGCGGACGCTTGGATACGCATCGAAGGATCATCGCTGGCGTGCGGATTTGGAGATAGCGGTGCCGCTATCTTCTTCGGAGACAATGGATACGGCATTGTCGCTAAGGCAAGCCTGAAAGACGGAAGCCGCAAGGGAGTCTCCGCGATGCCCTGGGGCGCAGTCAGCGCATTAGGGCTGGAGGCAGGCGGTTAGTCGCTCCAACGAAACGTCCGGCAGAGGATGCAAAGCCAGCATGCTCAGCCGGATATCTGAGATCGATTTTTAATTGCTTGAGTGAACGCGCCCGGTCCAGCCCTTATTCCGACTCAGCAATACCGGTGGCAGTAATCAATACAGGCGTCTGGTGCCGCCCAGTACGCGAATGGTAAAGCGTTCCAGTCATATTGACGCGCTTACCTTTAAGAAGTTGGTACTTGCGCATCAGATCGCCGCTCAAGTTCAGTTGGATGAGTAAGACGCCTCCGGCGTAAGGCGGGTATTCGTCCTGAGCCTGTACCGAAATTGGCGTGAATAATTCGATCGCCGGGCGACGCCCCCCCCCCCCCCGCCGTGAGTAGTGGTCGGGTTTAGAGTCCGGGGTTGATGATATCGATGTTGGCCAGATGTTTGGCGTAGGCGGCCGGTGTCATGCCGCCGATGGCGTCCTTGGGGCGTTCCTCGTTGTATTCTCGGCGCCATCGCTCGATCTAGGTGCGGGCGTGTAGCAGCGTTGGGAACCAGTGCTCGTTGAGGCATTCCTCGTGCAGGCGACCGTTGAACGATTTCACATAGGCGTTCTGGTTCGGCTTGCCGGGCTGGATCAGGCGAAGCTTCACGCCACGTGCGTGTGCCCAGCTCACCGTCACCTTGCCGCACAACTCCTTGCCGTTGTCGGTACCGATCACCTGCGGCAAGCCGCGCAGCGAGGCCAGCTGGTCCAGCACACGCGAGACGCCGTGCCCGGAAATCGCACGTTCCACCTCGATTGCCACGACTTCGTATGTGGCGTCATCGACGATCACCAAGCACTTGATGACCCGGCCTTCGGCCGTACGGTCGAACACGAAGTTCATCGACCACACATGGTTGGGCCGGGCCGGGCCGGGCGCAGCAGTGGCTGCCGCGCGCCGACCGCCACCTTTTTGCGCTTGCGCCGCCTGACCTGCAGCTGCTGCGCCTGATACAGCCATTCCACGCGCTTGTAGTTCACGATGCGTCCTTCCTGCGGCAGCTTCAGGTAGATCATTCCGACGCCGTAGCGCTTGTGCCGATACGCCAAGGCCAGGATGCGCTCGCTCAATTCAACGTTGCGATCCTCGCGCCGGACATAGCGCAGCGCGCTGGCACTCATCCCGATGATCGCCAGGGCACGGCGCTCGCTTGCCCCGCGCTGCATCCACTGCCGCACCAGCGCACGCCGCACCGGCGCGTCCGCTACTTTTTCGCAGCGCGTCCTTGATCAGATCGTTCTCGAACAGCTGCTCGGCCAGCAACTTCTTCAGCCGGACGTTCTCGGCTTCCAGGTCCTTCAACCGCTTGGCGTCGGGCACGCTCATGCCACCGAACTTGCTGCGCCACAGTTGGTACGAGGCCTCGCTGAAGCCATGTCGACGGCACAGGTCCCTCACCGCCATGCCGGCCTCTGCCTCGCGTGGGAAGCCGACGATCTGTTCTTCGGAAAAGCGCTTCTTCATGTCCAATCTCCGGCTTGTTGGGGATTGAACTCCAAATCGCCGTGCTACTCAAAACCTGAGGGACGTCGGGAGCACAAGAGCGTCGCCATGCGCGATAGATACGATCATCGCTTGCCTGTCGTGAAACCCGCATCTCTCCCGAAGTGTTCGGTAGGGTTTTCAGGAGCAAAAGAAAAAGGCGCCCAAAAGGACGCCTAAGTCGCTGATGCAATTGGTGGGCCGTGAAGGATTCGAACCTTCGACCAAAAGATTAAAAGTCTTCTGCTCTACCGACTGAGCTAACGGCCCATTGCACTGCCCCAGCCTTTCGGCGGGGTGGGCATTCTACCCTACTTTGGCGGGCCGGGTGAAACCCCAGCGTGTCGAGGATGCCGGCCAGCGGCCGGCACTACCCGATCTGGCGAACCCGCTTAAACCTTCCGGGCCTCACGCGCATCCCAGCTGTGATTCCTGCCCGGAGCCACGGATGCGCCTGCCCCTCTGCCTCGTTGCCGCCCTGTTGCTGCCCTGTGCGGCACTGGCCGCCCCATCCCAGGTCGTCACCGACGACATCGGCCGCTTCTGGGCCACTTATGACGCTGTGCGCGCCGAGCCCGACGTTGAACGCCAGGTCGCACTGGTGCAGGAGCGCTACATCGATCCAGGCAGCCCCGGCCTGCATGCGCTGATGCAGGTGCGCAACTATACCGCCCGCGAATACGCCGAGGCCATGCGCGCGTGGCCGCGCTTCTGGACGTCGGTACGCCCATTGACCGCCAACGCGCAGCAGGCCAGCGCCACTCTGGAGCGGGACCTGGCCGCCTTCCGCACGCTCTACCCCGCCCTGCGCCCGGCCACCATCACCTATGCCGTGGGCGTGCTGCGTACTGGCGGGACCACGCTGGGTGACAAGGTGCTGATCGGTGCGGAGATGGCGCTGGGCGATGAGCGCGTGGACGTGAGCGAGTTGCCGGCGAAAATGCGCGATCGCCTGCGGATCTTCTACGACAGCCGTCCGGGGGCGAACAACGCGCAGAACAACCTGCACGAGTACGTGCATACCCAGCAGCGCGAGACTACCGGCAGCCTGGCGCAGTACGCGGTGCGCGAAGGCGTGGCGGAGTATGTGGCCGAACGGCTGAGTGGGCGTCGGCCGGCGTTGCCACTGTACAGCTACGGGCCCGCGCACGAGGAGGAGATCCGCGCGCGTTTTGTCGCTGAAATGGACGGCGATGACCTGGACAACTGGCTGTACAACAACGGCCGAAATCCGTTCGGGGTGAGTGATGTGGGGTACTACGCCGGGTATCGCATCGCGCAGGAGTACATGCGACAGCAGGCTGATGAGAAGGCGGGGATCGCGCGGATGATCGAGCTGGACTATGCCGATGCGGGGGCGGTGCGGGCGTTCATCGAGGCATCGGGGTGGTTGCCTGATGAGGCTGCCGGCCAGCGGCCGGCACTACCAGACTCCAGCCGCTGGTAGCGCCGGGACAGAGAGTGCGAACCAACGGTTCGCACCCACCATTGGGGCATCAGCCCCATCACCTCAGGCATACAGCGTGGGGTCCGGCACGCCGGCTTCGGCGAAACCCTGCGCGCGCAGGCGGCACGCATCGCAGTGGCCGCAGGCGGCGCCGTTGGCGTCGGCGTTGTAGCAGGACACGGTCAGGCCGAAGTCCACGCCCAGGCGCACGCCTTCGCTGACGATCTGGCCCTTGCTGAGGAACTGCAGCGGCGCGTGTACCTTGATGCCCGCACCTTCCACGCCCGACTTGGTGGCCAGGTTGGCCAGCGCCTGGAACGCGGCCACGAACTCGGGGCGGCAGTCCGGATAGCCGGAATAATCCACCGCGTTGACGCCGCAGAAGATGTCGTTGGCGCCGAGCACTTCGGCCCAGCCCAGGGCCAGCGACAGCATGATGGTGTTGCGCGCCGGTACGTAGGTGACCGGAATGCCGGCGCCGCCGGCCTCGGGTACGTCGATGTCATCGGTGAGCGCCGAGCCACCGATGCTGCGCAGGTCCACGTCCACGGTCTTGTGCGCGACCACGCCCTGGGCCTCGGCCACGCGGGCGGCGGCATCCAGTTCGGAGGTGTGGCGCTGGCCATAGCGCACGCTCAGGGCATGCACGGCGAAGCCCTGTTCCTGGGCCATGGCGATGACGGCGGCTGAATCCATGCCGCCGGAGAGAAGCACGACTGCCTTCTTCATGGGTAAAACATCCGGTTGGGAGGGGAAAGCCAGCACGCTGTCCCGCGCCGGAGTTACATCAAGGAACGTTGCCTGGGCTCATCGGCCCGGCTCGTCGTTCCACAGGATTTTATGCAACTGCATCTGGAAGCGCACCGGCAGGCGGTCTTCGACGATCCAGTCGGCCAGCTGGCGCGCGGTGATCTCGCCCTTGCTGGGCGAGAAGAACACGGTGCAGCGCTTCACCAGCTCGTGCTCGGCGACCAGGGCCTTGGCCCAGTCGTAGTCCTCGCGGCTGCAGATGACGAACTTGATCTGGTCGCGTGCGGTCAGCAGCGGCAGGTTCTCCCAGCGGTTGCGCGCAACTTCGGCCGACCCCGGGGTCTTGATGTCGACCACGCGCGATACACGCGGGTCCACCGCGCTGACGTCCAGCGCGCCGGAGGTTTCCAGCGAGACGTCCATGCCGGCGTCGCACAGCTTCTGCAGCAGCACCAGGCAGCGCTTCTGCGCCAGCGGCTCGCCGCCGGTCACGCAGACGTGGCGCACGCCCTGGGCCAGCACCTCGGCCACGATGTCGTCGATGTCCCACCAGGTGCCGCCATGGAAGGCATAGGCCGTATCGCAGTACTGGCAGCGCAGCGGGCAGCCGGTCAGGCGCACGAACACGGTCGGCCAGCCGGCGGTATCGGCTTCGCCCTGCAGCGAGGTGAAGATCTCGGTGATCTTCAGGCGTGGCAGGGGCGACTGCACAATCTCACTGGGCGTGGCGGCGGCGCTGGATGGGGTAACGGCGGTCATGGCGGGCACTTCTTGGTGGGACACGTGGCGGGTGGGCTACCGTGGCCGGTAACGAAAGCAGCCGAGCGTGGGCTCGGCTCTACAACAGCAACCAAACGGGCATATCCCTGCCGGTGACGCGAGCCGTCGGGCATGGCCCGGCGCTACCGGATCCGGGCGGGTTTGCCGGTCCGGAAACGAAAGCAGCCGAGCATGGGCTCGGCTCTACAGGGCACCCATTGTACGCCCGGTCAGCGGATCAGCGGATCTGCTTGCCCAGGCGGATGGACTGCAGACGGTCCTGCGCGGTGCGCGCGGCGTCCGAGCCGGGGTACTGCGCCACGACGGTCTCCAGCGTCTGCTGGGCCTGGTCTACCTTGCCCTCGCCGTACTGCGAGAGGCCGATCTTGAGCAGGCCGCCCGCGGCCTTGTCGTGGGTCGGATAGCGCGAGAGCAGCTCTCGGAACTGGGTCTCGGCCATCGGGAAATTGCGGGTGGCGTAGTAGCTCTCGCCCAGCCAGTACAGCGCGTTCGGCGCGTAGACGCCGTTCGGGTACAACTCCAGGAAGCTCAGGAACAGCTGCGCCGAATCGTCGTACCTGCCGGCCTTCAACGCATCGAAGGCAACGTTGTAGGAGGTGCGCTCGTCGCCGGTGGCGGCAAGGCTGCCGGCATCACCATGGACCGAAGGCGGCCGCTCGGAAGTGGCCGCCGCTGCGGGTTTTGCCGGGGCCGGTGCGGCCTTCGGCGCGCTCGCCGGAACGGGCGGCAGGGCCGGGGCGGCGTTGCCCCCTTCCAACCGGTTCAGGCGGCTGTCCAGATCCAGGTACTGGTCCTGGGCGGACTGCTTGAGCTGGGCGTTGTCATGCTGCAACTGCTCGATCGAGGCCTGCAGGCTGGTGACCTGCTGCCGCAGCTGATTGATCTGGTTCAACAGGTCCTGGTTGGCACTGTTGTTGTACATCTGCTGCTCGAGCGCGCCGACACGGTCAGCCAGGCTCTGTCGCTGTGCGTGCGCCGGTGCGGCAGCCACGAGGGCTGCCGCAACGACCAGCATCAGTTTGATGCCAATGCGCATGGATTACTGCGCGGTGTAGACGATTTCGACGCGACGGTTCTGCGACCAGCAGGACTCGTTCGACTCGGTGCAGACCGGACGCTCTTCACCGTAGGACACGACGGTCAGCTGCGAAGCCGAACCACCGTTGGCCTGCAGGGCCGAGCTGACGCCGTTGCCACGACGCTCACCCAGGGCCTGGTTGTACGCGCGCGAACCGCGCTCGTCGGTGTGGCCCTGCAGGGTGATGCGCGAGGACGGACGGTCACGCAGGTACTTGGCGTGGCACGCCATGATGGCCTGGAATTCCGGCTTCACGTCTTCCTTGTCCAGGTCGAAGTAGACCACGCGCTGGCGCAGGCAAGCGTCGGTGTCCAGGTCGCCCGGGCCGTACAGGCCGGAGGTCGACGGACCGGTCGGGGTGGTGGTCGAGGTGCCGGTGTCGACCGGGGCTGCCGGCTCTTCCTTCACCTTCTTCGAGCAACCGGCCAGGACGGCCACAGACAGCAGGGAAACAAGCAGAACGCGGGTGGACTTGTTCATGGCGATACCTTTGTGGCTCCTAAGCCGATGAGGGGTTCAAGACAACGAAAATATTAACACTCTTTTAGCGCTGGGTACGGTATGGGGACCATGCCGGTTCGCGCACATCACCGTCAGCCAGGACCAGGCGCTGGCGAACCCGCGCATCGGCCGAAACGGCATACAACACACCACGGCCACCTTCGCGGGCGGCGTACAGCACCATGCTTGCGTTGGGCGCAAAGCTCGGCGATTCATCCAGCGAACCCGGGGACAGCGTGCTCCAGCGGGGCGACCCCAGCGAGCTGTCCATCATCGCGATCTTGTAGCTGTTGCCAGAACCCTGGGCGACGACGATCTTCTTGCCGTCGTAGGACACCGACGGCTTGGCATTGTAGTTGCCCTGGAAGGTCACGCGCTCGGCGCTGCCGCCACCGGCACCGACCTTGTAGACCTGCGGACGGCCGCCGCGGTCGGAGGTGAAGTACACCGCGCTGCCATCCGGGGCCCAGGTCGGCTCGGTATCGATGGCGAAGTGGTTGGTCAGCTGGGTCAGCTGCTTGCTGCCCAGGTCCATCACGTAGATCTCCGGGTTGCCCGAGCGCGACAGGGTCAGGGCCAGCTTGCGGCCGTCCGGCGAGAATGCCGGGGCGCTGTTGATGCCACGGAAGCTGGTGACCAGCTCGCGCGCGCCAGTGCCGATGTTCTGGATGTAGATGGCCGAATTGCCACGCTCGAAGCTGACGTAGGCCAGCTTGCTGCCATCCGGGCTCCACGACGGCGACAGCAGCGGCTCGGCCGAACGCACGATGGTCTGCGGGTTGAAGCCGTCGGAGTCGGCCACCATCAGCGCATAGCGCATGGCGTCGCCCTTGCCGCTGGCAGTCACGTAGGCGATGCGGGTCCAGAAGGCGCCGCGGATGCCGGTGATCTTCTCGTAGATGGCGTCGGCCATCTGGTGGGCGACGTCGCGCATGGCGTTGCCGCGGGCAGTCATCGCCAGGCCCAGCAGGCGCTCGCCCTTGGGCACGTCGAACAGTTCGTATTCGACGCGGTAGGCACCGGCACCGGCGTCGAGTACGCGACCGACCACGATGTAGTTCTGCTTCAGCGCGCGCCAGGTGGCGAACTGGATGTCGCCGCCACGCACCGGCTTTTCGACGATCTGCGCTTCCGGCAGCGTGCGGAACTGGCCCGAACGCTCCAGGTCGGCACGGACCACGCCGGCGACGTCGGTCTGCGGAGCGGCCGACGAACCCTGGTAGGGCATCGGCACGATGGTGATCGGCAGCGCGGAGGCATTGCCGCCGATGATGTCGATATCCAGCCCCTTCTGCTGCGCGACGGCAGCAAAGGGCAGCAACAGGGCCGCAAACACGGCAAGCCAGCGAGGCATCTTTTTCATGGAGCGCTCAATAGGGGGAAACCGGAACGAGGGATAGCAAAGCAGGAGTGAACCGCTTCGCAATCATGAACCAAGGGTACGTGAATTCCGGGTCAGTTCCAGCCCGTCCTCTCACGCACCGTTAACGTCGTGGCTAACATCGCACCTGCCTGCCCCGGTCACTCCGCCCAGCGGGGCGGTGTTCGACAGAAGCCTAAAGCCTGCCCGGCCGAAACCGAGCACACCAGAGGCAAGCGCGACATCCATGGGCAGGAGTGGCCCGAGCCCCCCCCCCTGCCCTGCCCGCCTCAGCGATCCTGGGCGGTAAAAGTGAAGTTGAGCGTGCGTGCGAACACCGACTCGAAGCCGCGGTACGGCAACGGCTGCGCATTGAGCACGGCGGCCTCGATCGAACGCTTGCCGGCCTCGTCGTACGGGCAGTTCGGGCTGACCTTGGCCTGCATCACCGTGCCACCCGGAATCTGGGTGATGGTGATCTGGCAGCGCTGGCCCAACGGCACCGTATCCGGACGCACCCACTGCGACAGCACCTTGGCCTGGATCGCGGCAGCGTACTTGGCCGATAGATCGTCGCTGTTACCGCCACCACCGGCGGCTGGCTGGGATGCACCGCTGGAACCGGCGGCGGCACTGCCGGCAGCATTGCGCGCGGCGGCGACCTCGCGCAGCTTCCGCTCGGCCAGCTTGGCTTCCTTCTCGGCCTGCTCGCGGCGGGCACGGATCTCGGCGATCTTCTTCTGCTTCTCGGCCTCGGCCTTGTCAGCCGCGACGCGCTCCTGCTCGGCCTGCTTCTTCTTCTCGTCCGCTTCCTGCTGCTTGGCCAAGCGCAGCTTCTGCTCCGCTTCTTCCTGGCGCTTGCGTTCGGTCAGGTCGATCTGCTCCTGGCGGCGCTTGGCTTCCTGTTCCTGCTTGGCCTTCTCCTGCGAGATGGCCAGTGCGCTCACCGCTTCCTGGTCCTTGGTGTCCGGCTGCGCGACGCGCTCCTGCGCCTGTTGCTGCTGGGGCGTGGGCGCGTCCTGCGGGCGCGGCTCGGGAATCGGCTGCGGCGGCGGAATGGTGTCTTCCGGCACCGGGATCGGCTCGGCCACCGGCGGCGGCAGGTCTTCCAGCTTTTCCGACTGGCGCAGGGCCTGGCGCGCGGCGGACGCCTCAGACGCGGACAGCGCCAGGCTGGCCTCCACCGAAGGGTCACCAACGGCGGCATCGGTGTTGCGCTCGGGTGACCAGAACCAGGCCACGATGAAGACCAGCGCGACCAGCAGGTGCACCAGCAGTGCCAGTGCCAGGGGCAGGCCCCAGCCGGGTTCGCGCTGATGCGAAGGTGGCAGGGCGTCAGCGTGCATCGGTGGCCAGGCCTACCTTGTCTACCTTGGCGCGCTTGATCACATCCATCGCGGCGATGACCTTCTCATAGGCCACGGCGCGGTCGGCGGCGACGATCACGCGCACGCCCTTGTCCTGGGCGGCAATGCCGGCCAGGCGGCCTTCCAGTTCCTCGGCCGACACGGCGGTCGGCTCCTTGGCGTCGGGCAGCTTCAGGCTGAGCTGGCCGTCCTGGCGCACCGAGACGATCACCGGGTCCTGCTTGCTTTCCAGCGCCTTGGCGTTGGATTGCGGCAGGTCGACGTCGAAGCTCAGGGTGAGCAGCGGCGCGGTGACCATGAAGATGATCAGCAGCACCAGCATGACGTCGATGTAGGGGACGACGTTGATTTCCGATTTCAGCTTGCGGCGCTTTCGGCGGCCGATGGCAGCGGACATGGCTTGGACTCCCGGGTCAGGCGCTTACTCGTCGCCAGCGCTCTGGCGCTGCAGGATGGAGCTGAACTCTTCGGCGAAGGTCTCGAACCGCACCGACATGCGCTCCACGCGGGTGGTGAAGCGGTTGTAGGCCCACACCGCCGGGATCGCCACGAACAGGCCGATGGCGGTGGCGAACAGCGCTTCGGAGATGCCCGGCGCGACGGCGGCGATACCGGCCTGCGCACCGCTGCTGATCATGTCGTGCATGGTCACCATGATGCCGAACACGGTACCGACCAGGCCCACGTACGGGGCAGTCGAACCGATGTTGGCCAGCAGTTCCAGGTTGCGCTCAAGCTGGTCCACTTCGCGGGTGTAGGTGGTACGCATGGCACGCTGCGCGCCTTCCAGCTGCGCACGGCCGTCCAGGCGGCGCTTGTCGCGCAGGCGGGTGTACTCGCGGAAACCGGCTTCGAAGATGGCTTCCAGGCCGGTCACGCTGCGGCTGCGGTCGGTGGCGGCGCTGTACAGCTTGCCCAGGTCGGCGCCGGACCAGAAGCGGTTCTCGAACTCGTCGGCTTCGCGGGTGGCCTGCTTGAACACGCGTGCCTTGCGGAAAATGATCACCCAGCTGACGAACGAGCCGACCAGCAGGAGCAGCACGATGATCTTCACCGGCAGGCTGGCCTTGGCCATCAGTTCGAGGTAGTTGATGCCGCCGCCGGTGGTGGCCTGGGCAAGGGTCTGTGTCGCGGCGTTGCTGACGTCGGCCGGCAGTGCCTCGGTGACCGTGGCCTGCAGGGCCAGGAGCGTTGCGATCATCCGTTGTTCCTCAGTGTTCGGATTCGGGGTGGAGGTGGGGTTGCAGCACGGCAAGGACGGCCTCGTCCATGCCACGCGGGCGGAAACTGGCCGCGTCCAGTGCGGCGATGCGGACCTGGGCCGACAGCAGCAACTCGCCGTCGCGCAGGATCTGCTGGTCGAAGACCATGCTGGCCTTCTTCAGCTGGACCAGACGGGCGCTCACCTGCAGGGTGTCATCCAGCCGTGCCGGCCTGATGAAATCCATCTGCATCGAGCGCACCGCGAAGACCATCCCATGCTCGGCGCGCATGCGCTCCTGGCCGTAGCCGAGCGCACGCATCCATTCGGTCCGGGCCCGTTCCATGAAGGCCACGTAGCGGGCGTGGTAGACCACGCCGCCTGCGTCGGTATCTTCCCAGTAAATGCGTGTCGGCCAACTGAATAGTGGCTCAACCAACATCGGGAACCTCCGCGAACAGGTCCTGCGGCGGGTTCTTCGGCTTCAGGCCCATGTGCCGGTAAGCCTTGTGGGTGGCCATGCGGCCACGCGCGGTACGCACCAGGAAGCCCTGCTGGATCAGGTAGGGCTCGACCACGTCTTCCAGCGTGCCACGCTCCTCGGACAGGGCCGCGGCCAGCGATTCGATGCCGACCGGGCCGCCATCGAAGTAGTCGACCATGGTCCTGAGCAGGCGCCGGTCGAGCTCATCAAAGCCCTCCGGGTCGACCTTCAGCATCTGCATCGCAGCCTGTGCCACGGCCTCGTCGATGTGGCCGCCCGCCTTTACCTGCGCGTAGTCGCGCACGCGGCGCAGCAGGCGGTTGGCGATACGCGGGGTGCCACGCGCGCGGCGCGCGATCTCCCCTGCCCCATCGGCGGTGCAGTCGATGGCCAGGATCGCCGCCGAACGGCGCACGATGCGGGTCAGCTCTTCGACGCTGTAGAACTCCAGCCGCTGGACGATGCCGAAGCGGTCACGCAGCGGTGCGGTCAACAGGCCGGCACGGGTGGTGGCACCGATCAGGGTGAACGGCGGCAGGTCGATCTTGATCGAGCGGGCAGCGGGGCCCTCGCCGATCATGATGTCGATCTGGAAATCTTCCATCGCCGGGTACAGCACTTCCTCCACCACCGGCGACAGGCGATGGATCTCGTCGATGAAAAGCACGTCGTGCGGCTGCAGGTTGGTCAGCAGCGCAGCCAGGTCGCCAGCCTTCTCGATCACCGGGCCGGAGGTCACGCGCAGGGCCACGCCCAGTTCGTTGGCGATGACGTGGCTGAGCGTGGTCTTGCCCAGGCCGGGCGGCCCGAAGATCAGCACGTGGTCGAGCGCGTCGCCGCGCCCCTTGGCCGCTTCGATGTAGATCTCCATCTGCTCGCGCACCGGGGCCTGGCCAAGATAGTCGGCCAGGCGCTTGGGGCGGATGCTGGCGTCGGCGGCGTCATCCTCGCGGGTGGCGCCGGCGCCGATGATGCGGTCGTCGGTCATGTGCTGATTATGCGGCAAAAGTGCGGGGTTCGGCCGGGCTGCGCCCGGCGCCCGCAGAGGCAACGGCAACATCCAGAGCAACAGCCGAAGCGGGCTTCCTGGGGAATGGCGGGGTGGGTCCGGTTGCGGGGGACGCCGTAAATACGTCCATGTAGGCTCGGTCGCGCCATCCATGGCGCTCACGCCCCCGCAACCGGACCCACCCCGCCTTCGACAGTTTCCTGCGGTCTGTCGGAACGGCGTTCTGCTTTGGTGGGGGCCGACCGTTGGTCGGCACGGTAGATCCACGCCATGCGTGGACGGATCCCTGGAGGAATCGACGGTGGAGATTAAATCTCCACCTGCGCGCCGAGTTCCACCAGCCGGTTACCCGGAATCCGGAAGAAGCCGGTCGCCGGCGCGGCATTCCGGTGCATCAGCGCGAACAGCTTGTCGCGCCAGATCGGCATGCCGCGGTTGGCGGTGGCCACGATGGTCTCGCGGCTGGCGAAGAAGGTGGTGTCCATCGGGTCGAAGTAGATGCCGCCGTGGTCGCACGAGCGCATCAGCGCCAGTGGGACGTCCGGGGTCTCCATGAAGCCGAAGCGCACATAGACCCGGTAGAACTCGTCGCCCACCGATTCGATCTTCAGCCGCTGCCCTTCCATCGCATACGGGATCGGCAGGGTTTCCACATGCAGGAACACGTTGCGTTCGTGCAGCACTTTGTTGTGCTTGAGGTTGTGCATCAGTGCGTGCGGGGCCACGGTCGGATCCGCAGTGAGGAACACGGCGGTGCCCGGCACGCGTACCGGAGGCGCCAGCATCAGGCCAGGCAGGAAGGTATCCAGGCGGATGCCGTCCTTGCGGATCTCATCGCGCAGCAGCTCGCGGCCCCGGCGCCAGGTACGCATCATGGTGAACAGGAAGATGCCCAGCACTACCGGGAACCAGGCGCCCTGCAGCAGCTTGGCGCCGTTGGCGATGACAAAGCCGAGGTCGATGATGAAGAACACCACGCACAGGGGCAGCAGCCAGGCGCGTGCCTTCGGCCACAACGAGCGGGCCACCAGGGCCAGCAGCAGGGTATCGATCAGCATGGTCGCCGACACCGAGATGCCGTAGGCCACCGCCAGGTTGGACGAGCTGCGGAAGGCCAGCACCAGGCCGATCACCATCACCGCGATGCCCCAGTTGATGCCCGGGATGTAGATCTGGCCGATGGTGTCGTGCGAGGTGTGCTTGATGCGCATGCGCGGGATGTAGCCCAGCTGCATCGCCTGACGCGAGACCGAGAACGCACCGGTGATGACCGACTGCGAGGCAATCACCGCCGCCATGGTGGCCAGGATGATCATCGGGTACAGCGCCCACGACGGCACTGCCTCAAAGAACGGGTTCTTCAGCGCCTCGGGATGGTTGAGCACCAGTGCGCCCTGCCCCAGGTAGTTCAGCACCAGGCACGGCAGCACGAAGAAGTACCAGGCATGGCGGATCGGCTTGGCACCGAAGTGGCCCATGTCGGCGTACAGCGCTTCGCCGCCGGTCACCGCCAGTACCACCGCACCGAGGATGAAGATGCCGTGCCAGCTGTGCTCCATGAAGAAGCGGATCGCCCACCACGGGTTGAAGGCTTTCAGCACTTCCGGCGCATCGACGATGTTGTAGATGCCGATCGCCGCCAGCGAAATGAACCAGACCGACGTGATCGGGCCGAACGCCTTGCCGATCTTCTCGGTGCCGAAGCGCTGCGCGGCGAACACCATCATCAGCACCACCACCGTGATCGGCACGATGAAGGCATGCAGGCCGGGCGCGGCCACCTCCAGGCCTTCGACCGCGCCAAGCACCGAGATCGCCGGGGTGATCACGCCGTCGCCGAAGAACAGCGAGGCGCCGAAGATGCCAAGGATGCCCACCACGTAGGCCGAGCGCGACCCGTTGCGCAGCGTGCGCTGGGTCAGCGCCATCAGCGCCATGATGCCGCCCTCGCCGTCATTGTCGGCGCGCATGATGATGGTCACGTACTTCAGCGTGACCACGATGTTCAGTGCCCAGAACGCCAGCGAGAGCACGCCCAGTACCGTGTCGTGGTCGCTGTTGAGCCCGTAGTGCGGCGAGAACGCCTCCTTCAGGGTGTACAGCGGGCTGGTGCCGATATCACCGAAGACCACGCCGATCGCACCGATGATCAGCGCCAGGCCTCCGGCGGGAGGAGCGTGACCGTGGCCGCCGGGGGCAGCTGCGTGCGTGGTTTGACTGCTGGACATGGGACTCCTGGCGAGGCTCAGGCGGTTCGTTGAGAGAAAGGAAGCCGACTCAGCGCAGCGCGGACTGCAGCGCCTTGCGGATCACGGTGGCCACTTCATCGCCTTCAGTGAAGGCGTCGCGGGCCATGCGGGCCGCTTCAGCAGGCTTGTAGCCCAGCTGCTGCAGCGCCACGGTGGCATCGGAAAGCGGGTCGGCCGCGGCCGGGCCGCTGCCGGTGGGCAGCGCGCCGCCGGCACCGAACTGGGCGGCGCGGTCGCGCAGTTCCAGCACCATGCGCTCGGCGGTCTTCTTGCCGATGCCCGGGATGCGGGTCAGCGCGGTGATGTCACCGGCCTGGACCATGCGCGCGAATTCCTCGACGGTGACCCCGGACAGCACGGCCAGCGCGATCTTCGCGCCGATGCCACTGACCTTCTGCACGTCGCGGAACAGCCGCCGTTCGCCCTCGCGCAGGAAGCCGTACAGCGAGACGCTGTCTTCCTTCTGCGCGTAATGGGTGTACAGGGTGACCTCGCGGCCGAGTTCGGGCAGGTCATAGAAGGTGCTCATCGGCGCCTCCAGCTCGTAGCCCACTCCGTTCACGTCCACCACCAGCCACGGCGGCGCCTTGTAGGCGACGATGCCGCGCAGTCGACCGATCATTGCGTGCAGCTCCTCATTTGCGGCCCCACGCCTGGCGGGCACTGAGCCCCAGGCGGTTGGCCGTTGCCCTTACGTGGGCATGGGTGATCGCCACCGCCAACGCGTCGGCCGCGTCGGCCTGCAGCTTGGTTTTCAGGTTGAGCATGAGCCCGACCATGTGTTGAACCTGTTGCTTTTCGGCACCACCACGACCGACCACCGCCAGCTTGATCTCGCTGGCGGCATATTCATGCACCGGCAGGTCACGCAGCACAACGGCGGAAATCGCCGCGCCCCGGGCCTGGCCCAGCTTCAGCGCCGAATCGGGGTTGCGGGCCATGAACACGCGTTCGATGGCCACTTCCTGCGGCTGGAACTCGCGGCACAGGTCGGCCAGGCCGAGCACCAGCAGCTTCATGCGCTGCGGGAAATCGTCCGCGCCCAGCAGCACCAGCGGCTGGTGGTGCACGTAGGTGACGCGCCCGGCGGCGTCGACATCGATGATGCCGACCCCGGTCCGCTGTGAACCGGGGTCGATGCCGAGGATGCGGGTCATGCTGCGCTCCTGGCAGGGTGGAACGGGGTGCGCTGGGAGGCGTATGGGCTCATGACTGTCCGCGGTGACCGTTCAACGGCCCGCGCCCAGGCCGTCGAGGACGGCTCAGGCGTAGGCGTCGGCGCCCAGTTCGGCGTTGGAGTACACGTCCTGCACGTCGTCCAGATCTTCCAGCATGTCCAGCAGCTTCTTGACCTGCAGGGCGACCTCGCCCTCGACCTTGATGTCGTTGTCCGCGCGGAACGTGATTTCCGCGTGATCGGCGACATGGCCGGCGGCGGTCATCGCGTCCTTGACCGCGTTGAAGGCGTCAGGGCTGGTGACCACGTCGATCGAGCCGTCGTCCGGATAGACCACGATGTCATCGGCGCCGGCCTCGATGGCGGCTTCGGTGATGGCCTCCTCGTCGGCGCCCGGGGCGAAGCTGAGCACGCCCAGGCGCTTGAACATGAAGGCCACCGAGCCTTCGGTGCCCATGTTGCCGCCGCACTTGCTGAACGCATGGCGGACATCGGCCACGGTGCGCACGCGGTTGTCGGTCAGGCAGTCGACGATCACGGCCACGCCACCGGGGGCGTAGCCCTCGTAGCGGACTTCCTCGTAATCGACGCCTTCCAGTTCACCGGTGGCCTTCTTGATGGCGCGCTCGATCACGTCCTTGGACATGTTCACGGCCAGGCCCTTGTCCACCGCCACGCGCAGGCGCGGGTTGTTGTTGGGGTCGCCTCCACCGCCGCGCGCGGCGACGCCGATCTCGCGGATGATCTTGGTGAAAATCTTGCCGCGCTTCGCGTCGGACGCGTTCTTGCGGGCTTCGATGGAGGGGCCTCTACCCATGGGTGCTACCGTCTGGCTGCTTCAGGATCAAGGCGCGGATTCTACCTGATCGGGCGCTGCAACCGTGTCTAGGCCCGATGGATGCCGCTGCGCTCGCCGGGCATGGCCCGGCGCTACCGCTGGCGATCTGGCGGTGCTTTTCCCGGTAGCGCCGGGCCATGCCCGGCGAAGAGCGTGCGAACCAACGGTTCGCACCCACCCTGGTGCCGTTCGCACCCACCCTGGCAGGCCGTTCGCTCCCACCAACTTACGCGGCGGCGGCGTCGCGGCTGTGGTCGAAACGGCCATGACGCAGGAAATGCGCGGTCTGCCGCGCGGCGTCGGGCGATACCACCAGGCCGCTGTGGCTGGTGCGCACCACGCAATGGTCGGCCAGCCCCGGCAGGCGGGTCTCGGCCAGTGCCACGGTGCCGTCGGAGGCATCGTCGATGGCACCCAGCAGGCTGCCCAGCCCATGCGGTACCGAGCCGGCGATCAGGCCAACCTCCGCCCGGCCCTGCCAGTCCGGCAGGCCATCGAGCAGCAGCTCGCTGCTGCGGCCCAGCGCCAGGCCCCAGCCGTGCTCGGACAACGAGCGTGCGGTACCACTGCCGCGCAGCGGCGAACCCAGGCAGACCACGCGCTGCACCGGCAGCTGCGGATTGCGCCGCAGCGCTTCCAGCGCCAGCAGCCCGCCCAGGCTGTGGCCGACCAAACTCAGCGGGCCGGCGTCGGCCAGCCGCTCCAGCAGCTGCGGTACGGCCACGTCCGGGCCACCGAACACCGAGGAATAACCAAACGCGTGCACCTGGAAGCCGCGCGCGCGCAGGCGCCAGGCCAGCGGCCCGACCCAGGCGCGGGCATTCCAGATGCCATGCAGCAGCAATACGGGGGGAGTCATGCAAACAGCCTGGCGGTCAGCGGGGCAGGAACGTACGGTGATTGAACACGCGCGCGCAGCAAGCGGCAGTGAACATCAGGCCGCGCGCGGTGCGCGGCGCAGGATGAATTCGAGATCCTTCGTGTCGCCCACCGGGAACAGGTATTCGCCGGCCTTCTCGAAACCGTAGCGGGCGTAGAAGCGCTGTGCGCCGAAGTTCTCCGACCACACGCCCAACCACAGGGTGCGCGGGCCCTCGTGTTCCAGCCAGGCCAGCGCGGTTTCCAGCAGGCGGCTGCCCCAGCCGCAGCTCTGCTGCGTCTTGATCAGGTACAGGCGCTTGAGTTCGCCGTCACCGGGCTTCACGTCCGGGTGCGGCAGGCCGCAGGGGCCGGCGGCGGCATGGCCGACCGCCTCCCCATCCAGTTCCAGCAGCCACACCGCGTAATCGGGGTGGGCCAGGATCACGCGCTGGCGCTCGACCGCGTAGGCCTCCTCCAGGAAGGCCTGCAGGTCCTGCGGCGGGTACAGATGGCCGAAGGTTTCAGTGAACGTGCGGGCGGCCAGCGCCGACAGGGTCGGCGCGTCGTCCACAGTGGCGCGGCGGATCGAATACATGCAGGAAGTTGACGCCAGGGCGAAGCAGGGGTCAAGCCTTTTCAGGCGACTCCGCTTCTTCTTCCCCGTCCTCTTCCTCGTACTCCTCTTCGTCCTCGTCCTCTTCTTCCTCGCCTTCCTCGTCCTCGTCGTACTCTTCCTCTTCGTCGTCCTCGTAATCCTCGACGCCGAAGTCTTCACCGTCCCAACGGCCTTCGCCGTCGGCGACGAAGGTCAGGGCCATCGCCGCCGGGTTGGTACCGACGCGGACCAGCCAACCACCGAACACCCGTGCACGCTCGGTGACCAGGTTGGCCTCGGAGCCTTCATTGCCCAGCTTTTCCCACTCCAGCGAAAACGCAAACTCGGTCATTGCCTGGATCTCCTGATCAGTTGGTCTTGGGGCGAACCTGGATGTGCACTTCGGCCAGCTGCGCGTCGACGATCGGCGACGGCGCGTCGGTCATCAGATCCTGTGCACCGGTAGTCTTCGGGAACGGGATGACGTCGCGGATCGATTCGGTGCCGGCCATCAGCGCGGCGATGCGGTCGATGCCGAAGGCAATGCCACCGTGCGGCGGCGCGCCGTAGTTCAGAGCGTCGAGCAGGAAGCCGAACTTGGCACGGGCTTCTTCGGCACCGATGCCCAGCAGCTCGAACACCGCGCTCTGCATGTCCGGACGGTGGATACGGATCGAACCGCCGCCGATCTCATTGCCGTTGAGCACCATGTCGTAGCCGCGCGAAACGGCGGTACGGGCGTTGGCGCGCAGGTCGGCGATGTCGTCCACTGCCGGCGCGGTGAAGGGGTGATGCAGGGCGACGTAACGCTGTTCTTCCTCGTCCCATTCGAACATCGGGAAGTCGGTGACCCACAGCGGCGCCCAGCCGTCGGCGACCAGGCCGAAGTCCTTGCCGGCCTTCAGGCGCAGCGCGCCCATGAAGTCGGAGACCTTGTTGTAGCCGCCGGCACCAAAGAACACGATGTCGCCGTTGCCGGCGCCAACATGGGCGACCAGCGCAGCGAAGGAGGCCTCGCTGAAGAACTTCTGGATCGGCGAGCTGATTTCGCCGTTGTCGGCGATCTTGATGTAGGCCAAGCCCTTGGCGCCGTACTTGGCGGCGTGCGCGGCGTACTCGTCGATCTGCTTGCGGCTCAGCGCTGCGCCGCCCGGGATCCGCAGCGCGGCGACGCGGCCTTCGGTATCGTTGGCCGGGCCGGTGAACACTGCGAACTCGCTGTCCTTGACCAGTTCAGCCACGTCGACCAGCTCCAGCGCGATGCGCAGGTCCGGCTTGTCCGAACCGTAGCGACGCATCGCCTCGGCCCAGGTCATGCGCGGGAAGCTGGCATCCAGCTGGACGTCGACCACTTCCTTGAAGATGGCGCGGATCATGTCTTCGACGAAGTCCTGCACGTCGCGCTCGCGCACGAAGGCGAATTCCATGTCCAGCTGGGTGAACTCCAGCTGGCGGTCGGCACGCAGTGCTTCATCGCGGAAGCAGCGCGCGATCTGGTAGTAGCGGTCGAAGCCGGCCACCATCAGGATCTGCTTGAACAGCTGCGGGCTCTGCGGCAGGGCGTAGAACTCGCCCGGGTGCATGCGCGCCGGCACCAGGAAGTCGCGGGCGCCTTCCGGGGTGGCCTTGGTCAGGATCGGGGTCTCGATGTCCTGGAAGCCCTTCTCGTCCAGGTGGCGGCGCAGGGCCTGCACCAGCTTGATGCGGGTGCGCTGCATGCGCTGCATTTCCGGGCGGCGCAGGTCCAGGTAGCGGTACTTCAGGCGGGTTTCTTCGCCCGGGTTCTCGTGGGCGTGGAACGGCAGCGGCGCGGCCTTGTTCAGCACGGTGATGGCAGTGGCGATCACTTCCACCTTGCCGGTGCGCATCTTGTCGTTCACCGCGTGGCGGGCACGCACCACGCCTTCCACCTGCAGCACGTCCTCATAGCCCAGCGACGCGGCCACGGCGAACACGTCGGCGTTGTCGACTTCCACGGTCACCTGCACGATGCCTTCATGATCTCGAAGATCGATGAAGCAGACGCCGCCCTGGTTACGGGCCACGTCGGTCCAGCCGGCGAGGGTGACAGTCTGGCCAATCAGGGTCTCATCGACCAGGCCGCAGAAGTGGGTACGCATGGGGGGGAAGCTCCGCTGGAGAACGCCGGCACCGGATGGGGGCCGGAAAGCCTCGTATTCTGCGGCCGAGGCCCCGGCCGGGGCAAATCCGGCCAGTCACACCGGCTTGATCGCCCCCCTCCCTATAGTCGGGCACCTGCCACCGTATGGGATGCCGCCATGAAACCGCTGTCCCTGGCCAGCCTGGCCGTAACCCTCAGCCTGGGTGCCCTGGGTACCCTTGCCCTGCCCGCCCCTTCCGCGCATGCGCAGAGCGGCGTGGTCCGCTGCGAAAGCCAGAACAACCGCGAACGGGTCTGCAACACCGGCTGGCGCAATGCGCAGCTGGTGCGCCAGCTGTCCGGCTCGGACTGTGATGAAGGACGAACCTGGGGCAGCCGTAACGGCAGCATCTGGGTCACCAACGGCTGCCGAGCGGAGTTCGTCGAGGCCCGCGGTGGCTGGGGCGGCGGCAATGGCGGTGGCTGGGGCGGCAACAACGGCCGGCCCGGCGAGACCATCCGCTGCGAGAGCCAGAACAACCGTGAGCGCAGCTGCCCGGTCGGCTGGCGCAATGCCCGCCTGGTCCGCCAGCTGTCTGGCAGCCCCTGCAACGAAGGGCGTACCTGGGGCGTGCGCAATGGCGCGGTCTGGGTCAGTGGCGGTTGCCGTGCCGAATTCGCCGAAGCCCGTGGCTGGGGCGGTGGCGGCGGTGGCTGGGGCGGCGGAAACAGCAATTACACGGTGACCTGCAGCAGCAACAACAACCGCTCGCAGACCTGCGACTGGGATGAGCGCCAGGGCCGCCCGGTGCTGCAGCAGCAGCTGTCCGGCAGTGCCTGCCAGGAAGGCCGCAGCTGGGGTTACTCGCGTGGCCAGGTGTGGGTGAGCAACGGCTGCCGGGCGCGCTTCGGCACGCAGTGAGGGGTAGCGCCGGGCCATGCCCGGCGAGCGCAGTGGCGCGGTCAACTGCAGAAAAACCTGCCGGGCACGGCCCGGCGCTACCGGGCTGGCTGCGCGGCCTCATCACCCCAAGGCGGCGGTGGCAGGTCGACCGGCCTGCTCAGATCGAACTGCACGCGGAAGCGGCGGCCGTCCGGGCGTGTCAGCTCGTAGACGAAGGTCTGGTCGGGATCGATCTCCATCGCCCACGTGTTGTGGGTCGACGCCAGCATGTCGGCGCGGCGGAACATCGCCACCGACTCCGTATCGGCCGGGAACTGCTGGCGCTCGGCGGTGCCCGGTGGCGTGCTGTCGCCACCGTAGAGGGTGATCGCGTCGGGGCTGCCATCTTCGTGGCGGTGGTCGTGCTTCAGCCGCAGCCCGTTCGGCGTGCGGGTCAGCACCCAGGTCCGCGAGTGGTCATCACCCACGTGGAACGGGATGCGCAGCTCATGCGCCGGGTCGGCGCAGCCACGCACATGCATGACCAGGCGCTGCCCGGCGAACGGATCCTTGCCGGTCGGTGCCGGCGAGTCCTCCACCACCTTGCCGGCGTAGGCCTGGCCGCAATGTGCAGCGATGGCGGCCATGAAGGCGTCGGCCGGTGCGGTCGCCAGATCATGGGCGACCGTATCGGAGCGCTGCGTGCACGCAGCGAGGCTGAGCAGGAGGGCGGCGGTAGTGGCAACGGCAATCGATCTCATGCCCCAACCCTAACGGCCATGGACGATGGGCGCAAACCGCGCGCCAGTCCCGCTCAGCGCTCGGCAGACGGTGCTGTCGGCAGTGCTTCGGTCGCCGCCACGGGTGCGGCCTCGCCCTGACCGGCCGGCTCCTGCTCCACCGGATCAACGTCAAACGGGGTACGGAACACCAGCGAAGGCAGCAGCGTAGTCAGCGCCGCGTACAGCAACAGCGCACCGAACAGCACCGCCGGGATCTGGAAGCGCTCGCGCATGATCGCCGCCAGCACCAGGGTGAAGATCAGCGTCGGTGCCAGCGCCAGCGAGACCCGCAGGCTGCTGCGGAAGCTCTCGCCGAACATCACCCGGCGCTGCAGCCAGACCACGCCGATGCGCAGCGGCAGCACCACCAGGGTGATCACGATGCCCAGCCCCAGCGCCTCGAAGCTGAGCGCTTCGCTGGGAACTTTGGTGCCGGCGTTGAAGAAGTAGAACGGCACGAAGAACGAGGCGAACAGGCGCAGCGCATGCAGGTTCTCGTGCGAGGCCAGCAACGGCATGCGCTGGTGCAGCAGGCGCGCGACCAGCCCGGCGATGAACGCGCCAACCAGGTAGTACACGCCCAGCAGGTAGGTGATGTAGGCCGCCACCATGCCGACCATCACCAGCAGCGAGAATTCCGAGCCGGGCGCATGCGGTGCCACCCAGCGACCCAGCGCGATGAACAGCAACGGCAGGCCGACCATCATCGCCAGCAGCGCCAGGCTGGACAGCGCCATATGCCCCGGATCGCCGGCCTGCAGCACGATGAACAACGCCGCCAGCGCCAGCAGTTCGCCGGCGATCGCCTTGCTGGTCACCCAGAACCGCTCGTCCTCGCTCAGGCCCAGCCGCGACAGCGAATCCATGATGAAGCCCGTGGACGGCGTCAGCAGCGCCAACGCCAACAGGCCAGCGGCCTGCCACGGCAGCCCCGCATAGCGCCAAGCCAGCCAGCCCACCCCGAACAGCGTGCCGGTACGGATGACCAGATGTGCCAGCAGCGGCCACATGCCCCGGCGCAGCGCCTGCAGATCCACTTCCAGGCCGGCGAACAGGAACAGCGAGGAAATGCCCAGGGTGGCCAGCAGTCCGATCACCGCATCATGTGCCTGATCCCCCAGCCAGAGCATGCCGATGATGCCGAACAGCAGGCAGGTCAGTGGTGCGGGCAGGCTGAAGCGCTGCAGCGCGCGCGGGATCACCAGCAGCGCGAAGATCAGCAGCAGGTAGATCAACTCATGGCTCATCGGGGTCTTCCGTGGGGTTCGAACGCGCGCAGGATGCGCGCGCCGAACCGATCCGGCAAGCGACGTTTGAATGACCCCGGTTACCTCACCCAATCAGTCGATCGGCGATCCGGCCCACCTGGGCCAGCACCTGGGCGCGCTGCTCGTTGCTGATCGCACTGGCCTGCAGATAGGCGGTCAGCACCCACGGTGCGCCGCCTGCCCGCGGCCACAACACGGCAATATCGTTGCGCGCGTCCTCGCCATTGCTGCCGGTCTTGTCGCCCACCCGCCAGCGCTTGCCCAGTCCCGCGCGCAGGCAGGCGTCACCGGTCTCGTTATCGATCAGCCAGTCGGCCAGCTGCTGCCGCGATGCCGGCTGCAGCACTTTCCCCAGCACCACACGCTGCAGCGAACCCGCCATCGCAGCCGGGGTGGTGGTGTCGCGCGGGTCGCCTTCGGCGAAGCTGTTCATTTCCGGCTCCAGCCGGTCGCTGCGGCTGACCGCATCGCCGCTGGCGCGCAGGAACGCGGTGACCGCTGGCGGCCCGCCGACCACATCAAACAACAGGTTGGCAGCGGTGTTGTCGCTGGTGATGATCGTGGCACGGCACAGATCGCGCACGGTCATGTCCTTGCCGGCATGACGGCGGGTGACCGGTGCGTGCGAGAGCAGATCGGCGTCACGCACCGGCACCCGCCGGTCCAGCAATGCCGGCATGCGCTCGGCCTGGCTGAGCACGGTCGCGGCCAGCATGCTCTTGAAGGTGCTGCACATCGGGAAGCGCTCGTCCTGGCGATGACCGATGCGGCGACCGCTGGCAGTGTCCAGCAGGGTCACGCCGAGGCGTCCGGCGCAGGCCTTTTCCAGCGCGGCGAAGTCAGTGGCGGCGGTAATGGCGGCATCGGTGGGCGCGGTGGCGGCGGCCCTGCCCGCTGCACGTGCCAGCAACGGCAGCGCAAACGAGGAAGCAACGGCGGCACCACTGAACTGCAGGAATCGGCGACGGGCAAGCATGCGGGTTCTCCTGGGGGACCGCTCGATTATTGAAGCCTTGATCGGGAGCGACCAGCGCAAAAAATCTGCAATAGACATGAGAAGTATTAATGCCTGACGTATTCAACCCTTTAATTTCCCGAAATCCACCATTGAAGGGTTAGGATCAGCCATCACTCCAGCTCACGACGGCGCGATGTTGCACCCTACCCTGCCCCTGAACGCGCTGCGCGCCTTCGAGGCCGCCGCCCGCCACCAGAACTTCACCCGTGCCGCGCTGGAGCTGTGTGTCAGCCAGGCCGCGCTGAGCCACCAGATTCGCGGGCTTGAGGACCGGCTCGGCATCCGCCTGTTCCATCGCCTGCCGCGCGGCGTGGCGCTCACCGAAGAAGGCGCGGCGCTGTATCCGGTGCTCAACGAATCGTTTGAACGCATCTCGGCCAGCATCGCGCGTTACACCGGCGGACCTGCGCGTGAAGTGCTGACCCTGGGCGTGGTCGGCACCTTCGCCACCGGCTGGCTGCTGCCACGGCTGGCCGCGTTCGAGGCAGCGCACCCGGACATCGAGCTGCGCCTGCAGACCCACAACAACCGCATCGACCTGGCCGGCGAAGGCCTGGACCTGGCCATCCGGTTTGGTGATGGCGACTGGCAGGGCCAGGCCTGCACGGCGATCCTCGACGCGCCGTTCGCGCCGCTGTGCGCGCCGGCACTGGCGCGGCGCCTGAAACAGCCGCGCGACCTGGGCACGCTGCCGCTGCTGCGCTCCTATCGCAGCGACGAATGGCCGCGCTGGTTGCAGGCGGCAGGCGTCAGTGGCGTGGAAGCGCGCGGGCCGGTGTTCGATTCGTCGTTGACCGTGGCGATGGCCGCGGCCGGTGGTGCCGGCGTGGCGCTGCTGCCGCTGCGCATGTTCGAGCAGGAGCTGGCCGAAGGCCGCCTGCTGCAGCCGTTCGGCACCACACTGGAGCTGGGACGCTACTGGCTGACGCGGCTGCGCTCGCGTGCAGAGCGCGAGCCGGCAAAGCGGTTCCGCGAGTGGCTGCAGGCGCAGGGATGAAACGCAGGGAACGTGGGTAGCGCCGGGCCATGCCCGGCGGCTTTTGCGATCCGTTGCGCTCGCCGGGCATGGCCCGGCGCTACCGATGGCATCAGGACTCGAGCAGTTCCATCCAGGCGGCTTCGGCCTTTTCCAGCTGCGCCGCGGCGGTTTCGCGGTCACGGCCGAGTACCGCCATGCGCGTGGCATCGGCGTAGTTGGCCGGGTCGGCCAGCTGCCGGTCCAGCTCGGCCAGTGCACCTTCCAGCTCGGCCACCTTGGCCTCGGCCGCGGCCAGCTTGTGCGGGTTCACCGGCTTCTTCTGCACCACCTGCGCCACCGGGGCGGTCTTGACCACCACCGGCTCTTCCACCTGCTCCATGCGCGCCTTGGTGCCCTGCGCCTGCGGGCGGGTCCGCAGCCACGCGGCATAGGCATCCAGGTCGCCATCGAACGGCTCGACCACGCCATCGGCCACGCGCCAGTAGGTATCGCAGACCAGGCCGATCAGATGGCGGTCGTGCGAGACCATCACGATCGCGCCTTCGAAGGTGGCCAATGCTTCGGCCAGCGCTTCGCGCATTTCCAGATCAAGGTGGTTGGTCGGTTCGTCCAGCAGCAGCACGTTCGGCTGCTGCCAGGCGATCAGCGCCAGCGCCAGGCGTGCGCGCTCGCCACCGGAGAAGCCGTCGACCGGCTCGAACGCGCGGTCACCCGGGAAGTTCCACTTGCCGAGGAAGTCGCGGAACGACTGGTTCGGTGCGTCCGGGGCGATCTCGCGGAAGTGCTCCATCGGCGACTGGCCTTCGTGCAGCGACTCCACCGTGTGCTGGGCGAAGTAGCCGATCTTCAGGTCCGGGTGCGCCATGCGCTCGCCGACGATCGGCGCCAGTTCACCCACCAGGGTCTTCACCAGGGTGGTCTTGCCGGCGCCGTTGGGGCCGAGCAGTCCGATGCGCTGGCCCGCTTCCAGACCGAAGCCGACGTTGTGCAGGATCACCGCGTCCTTGCCGTAGCCGGCCTCGACGTGGTTCAGGCGGATCAGCGAGAACGGCAGCTTGGCCGGCGGCGCGAACTCGATACGGAACTCACGCTCGGCGCGCACCGCTTCGGTGCCGGCCAGCTTGGCCAGGCGCTTCATGCGGCTCTGCGCCTGCGCGGCCTTGCTGGCCTGCGCCTTGAAGCGGTCGATGAAACTCTGCAGGTGGGCACGCTCGGCCTGCTCCTTCTCGTGCGCGATCTGCTGCTGGCGCAGCTGTTCGGCGCGCTGGCGCTCGAAATCGGTGTAGCCGCCCGGGTAGAGTTTGGCGCCGCCACCGTGCAGGTGCAGGGTGTGGGTGGCCACGTTGTCGAGGAACTCGCGGTCATGCGAGATCAGCAGCAGGGTGCCCGGGTACTTCAGCAGCCACTGTTCCAGCCAGTACACCGCGTCCAGATCCAGGTGGTTGGTCGGTTCGTCCAGCAGCAGCAGGTCGCTGGGCATCATCAGCGCGCGGGCCAGGTTCAGGCGTACGCGCCAGCCGCCGGAGAACGAGGAGACCGCGCGGTGATGGGTCTCGGCCGGGAAACCAAGGCCGTGGAGCAGCTTGCCGGCGCGCGCTTCGGCGTCGTAGGCCCCCATCTCGGCCATCTTGGTGTGTGCGTTGGCCACCGCCTCCCAGTCTTCGCGCGCGGTCGCCTCGGCCTCTTCGGCCAGCACCGCGGCCACCTCGGTGTCGCCGCCCAGCACGAAGCTCAGCGCCGGGTCCGGCAGCGACGGGGTTTCCTGGGCCACGCTGGCGATACGGACCTTGCCGGGCAGGTCGACGTCACCCTTGTCGGCCTCCAGCTCGCCCTTCACCGCCGCGAACAGGCTGGACTTGCCAGCACCGTTGCGGCCGACCACACCTACCCGGTAACCGGCGTGCAGGGTCAGGTCGACATTGGACAACAGCAGCCGCTCGCCGCGGCGCAAGGCGAAATTACGAAGGGAGATCATCGGGGGAGGGGTCCATATAACCGGATGGAATGTGCTGGTGAGCACTGTTCCTGCGACGCAATTCTAGCGTTAACGAATACTTGACGCGTCCCGGGATGCGCAGTGGCCGACGTTCCTCTCTCCCACGTCCCCGCCGCGCGCGTCCCGGGTCTCCTCCCCGCCGATGCCTGTCCGGGCTAAATGGTTGCTGCTGCAACGTTTTTTTCGATGACCGGCATTTGACAGGCACTGAATATCCCGTTAATTGCTGTATTGCGCACCGCAACAACCGCCGTCCGCCTCACCCCCGTGATGTCGATTCCGGTGCCGCCCCCGCCAACCGGAGCCCCATCCCGATGACCCGCAAGACCAGCCTGATCGCCGCCGCCGTCGCTGTCGCACTCGGTGGCTCTCCGTTCGGTGCCGCTGCCCAGCAGGCCGGCACCGCCGCCAACACCCTGGACACGGTGATCGTCACCGGCACCCGCGTGGCCGACCGCACGGTCGCCGAATCGCAGTCGCCGATCGACATCATCACCCCTGAAGTGCTGCAGTCCACCGGCACCAGTGAGCTGGCCACCGCACTGTCGCGCGCCCTGCCCTCGCTGAACTTCCCGCGCCCGGCCTTGACCGACGGCACCAGTGGCGTGCGCCCGGCGCAGCTGCGCGGCCTGTCACCGGACCAGGTGCTGGTGCTGGTCAACGGCAAGCGCCGCCACACCTCGGCGATGATCAACGTCAACGGCAGCATCGGCCGTGGCTCGTCGGCGGTGGACATCAACGCGATCCCGATCGCCGCGATCGAGCGCGTGGAAGTGCTGCGCGACGGCGCGTCGGCGCAGTACGGCTCGGACGCCATCGCCGGCGTCATCAACATCGTGCTCAAGGGCAGCGGCCGTGGCGGCAGCCTGGCCGTGGACTACGGCCAGTACTCGGCCGGTGACGGCAACAAGTACCAGCTCTCCGGCGACACCGGCGTCGAGTTCGGCAACGGCCGCGGCCGGGTGCACGTGGCCGGCCAGATCAGCCAGCAGGACGAGAGCAACCGCGCCGGCCCGTACCGCGGCACCACGCCGAACACCGGCAACTTCCCCAGCATCGGCCAGAAGACCTTCATCGTCGGCGACCCGCGCGTGGATGCCACCGCCGCCTCGGCCAACGCCAGCTTCGACTTCAGCGACCACGTGACCGGCTACGCCAGCGCGCTGCTCAGCAACCGCGACATCACCTCGTTCGCGTTCTACCGTTCGCGCAACCACAGCGGGCAGAGCGCGCTGCTGGCGCAGACCTACCCGGACGGCTACGTGCCGGAGATCAACCAGTACTCCAAGGACCGCTCGCTGGTGGCCGGGGTCAAGGGCAACACCGACAACGGCTGGACCTGGGACCTGAGCCTGAACCACGGCGAGAACACCCTCGACTTCCACACCCGCAACAGCATCAACTACAGCCTCGGCGCCACCAGCCCGCGCTCGTTCTACGACGGCACGCTGAAGTACCAGCAGGACATCTTCAATGCCGACCTGACCAAGTCACTGGACTGGGGCCTGGCCTACCCGGTCACGCTGTCCTTCGGCGGTGAGTACCGCAAGGAGAAGTGGGACCAGAACCCGGGCGAACTGAACTCGTACACCGGCAGCGGCGCGCAGGGCTTCGCGGGCTTCACCCCGACCAATGAAGTGCATGCCGACCGCCACAACTACGCGGTCTATGCCGGCCTGGAAGCGGACCTGACCGAGAAGTTCTCGGCCGGCATCACCGGCCGCTACGAGGACTACTCGGACTTCGGCGACCGCTTCTCCGGCAAGCTGTCGGCGCGCTATGCATTCACCGACAAGGTCGCGCTGCGGGCAACCGCCTCCAGCGGCTTCCGTGCACCGTCGCTGGCGCAGCAGGGCTACCAGGCGGTGACCAGCCAGTTCCTCAATGGCGTGTTCGTCGAGCGTGGCACCTTCCCGACCACCAGCCCGGCCGCGCAGGCGCTGGGCGCCTCGCCGTTGAAGGCCGAGACCTCCACCTCCTACAGCCTGGGCCTGGTGCTGCAGCCGGTGGACCGCCTGTACATCACCGTCGATGCGTACCAGATCGACATTGATGACCGCATCGCGCTCTCGTCCAGCATCACCACCAACGCCGCCACCAGCGCGCTGCTGGGCACCCTCGGCCTGCCGCAGGTGACCGCGTTCTCGTACTTCACCAACGGCCTGGATACGCGCACCCGCGGCGTCGACTTCGTCTCCAGCTACACCGTGCCGTTCAGCGCCAGCAGCCTGGAGCTGACCGCTGCGTACAGCTACAACGACACCGAAGTGCGCCGTGTCGGCGGCACCCCGCCGGTGTTCGGCACGCTGGGCCTGACCCAGTCGCTGATCGGTCGCGATGAAATTGGCCGCATCGAGGACAGCTACCCGCGCGACAAGGCGATCCTGAGCGGCACCTGGCGTTCGGACCACTGGGAGCTGGGCTTGGCCGCCACCCGCTACGGCAAGTTCACCGTGCGCAACTCGGCCACCGCGCTGCGCGACCAGACCTACGGCGATGCCTGGGTGGTGGATGCCTCGGCCAGCTACAAGCCGAGCAGCAACTGGACCCTGACCGTGGGCGCCGACAACCTGCTGGACAAGTACCCGGACCGCACCGAAGACCTGCAGAACTCCACCTTCGGCATGCTGCCCTACAGCAACTACTCGCCGTTCGGCTTCAACGGCGCGTATGTGTACGGGCGGATCAAGTACACCTGGTAAGCGAGGCTCTGGTAGTGCCGGCCGCGGGCCGACAACTCCTAGCCACATCTCTCACACCCGCCGGAGTGATCCGGCGGGTGTTTTGTTATGTGCTGCGGGCAAGATCAGCCGCGCGGCTGGCAATTGGACGTGCGATGACCTTCTACGATCACACGGACAGACTCGAGACAGTTGTCCAGACTGTCAAAATTCACGCTCACTTGAAGACCAGGCAGCGACCACCTCGCGCTGCCAAACGTTCCTTCATCAAGCCAACGACTGGCTCGTTGATCCATGCGCTCTTCGAGAATGGACGGCGGATCATCGAATTGAAGGCCGAATGGCAGCGGCCCAGCCCAGGCTCTTGAGTTTCCCAGTCGATCGCGGACGAAACTGATGCCGGTGCATACCGGATGGCTACCGGGCACGCCCTGCCTACTGTCAAAGTAAAGGATGAAGCCATGCTCGTCGGCTCTATCAACGACCTCGCTGCTCGCCTCCGCCATCAGACTCGCAAGACCAAGGTCCCGGAACGCGACCTGGGAATCGGGGTCATTGGTCGATCTGCCGAGGACAGCGAGCACCTGCTCCGCCGAAGGGTACTCGCGCGTTGCCGGTGCGCAAGCCAATGGATGCATGGGAATTCCCAAGCTGATATCGAAGATCCCACGCGCTCCTGCCTGTTTGATGCATCCAGCCTGATACGTCAGACGGATGCGGTAGTCAGGCAGCCACCACGCGTCACGCCTGCCGGCGTGCAAGCTGTCCCCAAAGCCCGCCGTGGCGAGCCTTTCGCGCGCTGTCGTCCTGTCGTCCTCCCATTGCAGGCCAAACAGCAGGTCGCCTTCGTACCTGCGCATGACATCCGGAATGCCGGCCGTCACCGCAACGTTGGTGAAGATCAGCTCACCGCTCTTGCCGTGCGAAGCAATGGATCGCCCGTTCCAGTAGTTGCGCTCGCTGAAGGAGAACAGCATGCCCCGCGCGCTCACACGCACAATCGCCTCGTAAGGGCTTTTGGCAGGACGGGCCAGCTCTGGCCTTCGCCTGACGCCAAGCGACTGCAGCATCGTTGAGACGGCTGGGTCAGTGGCGCTTCTGCCAAACAGGGCTGTTACTGCCTGGATGTGCACCATATTTGTTGGAAGAATCATGGAAGCCCCACTGTCCATTCGAGCGGGTTGCGCATACGCCGCGATTACGCTTGGCTATGAGTACGGTCCACCGGAATGCCAACGGATACGCAGCGAATCGAATCTCCGGGACCGGAAAAATCCACCGTAAGCTCCAGACCGCTGACCCACCAGATATCCACTTCTCCAGAAAAGCCCATCTCGACAGCGTTCCCTGCACCCAGAACGGCAAGTCGCTCCCTGACATGTGGACGCAGCATGGAAAAGCTCACTCCGTGGGGTAAAGACCCAGCGTAGGCCCGCTTGTTTTTCCTGACTCCCCAGAAGATCGCGTCAGTCAGCACCCATGGGCCATCGTCCAGATCGTGATACGGAATGTCCTTCAGTAGTCCGATGTCCTTGAATTCCAACTGCAGCGAACCCTCGCTGTCGGTCCATATTCGCCTTCCGGCCAAGTTGAACGGATAGCGACGGAAGTCGACCTCGCCGATTTCCAGTTCAAGGAGCAACCGGGACATGGAAGCAGAACTCGTGTCCTGGCCTACCGCCTGAATCACTACGTCGATGTCGGGAAGCTTCATGCGGTCATCCACCCACGCAGTCTGAAGAGAGCAGGCCCCGCCTGGTTGGCAAGCAGAAGGGGCAATGAGCACATGGTGACGCGTGCGGGGCTCGGGAAAACTTCGGCCAGACCTCAGGCGTCCTGCCCAGAACGCGCGCCACCAGAATGACTTCCCACCCTCGTATATCATTGGATCGACTGAAAAACCTTCGCACAGGGGCAAAGGGTCCTGCGATGGCACCGCCGCGTATCGAAACCATCCTCCTTCCCGTGCCCGTCTCGGGTGGCGTCGGTCTGGCTCCGGTTCACGGTCGAGAGCAACTGGTCACCCCAAACAGGTCCGATCCCGACAGCGCCACCCTCGATCGCGCCGCACACGCCAGGCCGGACGCCGACCACTGATGGCTCCGCCCACGCAACGATCCGATACGCTGGCCGGGTTTGCCGTATGTGGCCGCATCGGTGAAAATCGGGGCATCCCCCCGATTTCCTGCGAGTGCCGATGCACCATGACACCGACCTGATCAACATCGTGGCCGTTGGCCTGGGGCTCGCCTTCATCTTCGGCGCGCTGGCCAACAAGCTCCGCTTGTCTCCCCTGGTCGGTTACCTGGTTGCTGGCATCTGCGTAGGCCCGTTCACCCCCGGCTTCGTCGCCGACCAGGCGCTGGCCAACCAGCTGGCCGAACTGGGCGTGATGCTGCTGATGTTCGGTGTCGGCCTGCACTTCTCGCTGAAGGACCTGATGGCGGTCAAGGCCATCGCCATTCCCGGTGCCATCGGCCAGATCGCGGTGGCCACCCTGCTCGGCTGGGGCGTGGCCTCGCTGATGGGCTGGCCGGCCATCCATGGCGTCATCTTCGGTTTCTCGCTGGCCACGGCCAGTACCGTGGTGCTGCTGCGGGCGATGGAGGAACGCCGGCTGCTGGAGACGATGCGCGGCAAGATCGCGGTCGGCTGGCTGATCGTCGAAGACCTGGCCTGTGTGCTGGCACTGGTGATGATGCCGGTGATGGCCGGCGTGTTTGGTCCCGACGCGGCCAAGGAATCGCATTCGCTGGGCAGCGTGCTGGCCGACATCGGCTGGACCTTCGTGCAGCTGGGCCTGTTCGTGGCGGTGATGCTGGTGGTCGGGCGCCGGGTCATCCCGTGGATCCTGGAACGCATCGCCGGTACCGGTTCGCGTGAGCTGTTCACCCTGTCCGTGCTGGCGATCGCGCTGGGCGTGGCGTTCGGCTCGGCGATGCTGTTCGGCGTCTCGTTCGCGCTGGGCGCGTTCTTTGCCGGCATGCTGCTCAACGAATCAGAACTGAGCCACAAGGCCGCGCATGATTCGCTGCCGCTGCGCGATGCGTTCGCGGTGTTGTTCTTTGTGTCGGTCGGCATGCTGTTCGACCCCAACATCATCGTGCAGCACCCGTGGCAGGTGCTGGCCACGGTGCTGATCATCATGTTCGGCAAGTCGGCCGCCGCGTTCTTCATCGTGCGTGCGTTCGGCCACCCGACCAGCACCGCGCTGACCATCTCGGCCAGCCTGGCGCAGATCGGCGAGTTCGCCTTCATCATCGCCGGCCTCGGCGTGGCGCTGCAGATCCTGCCGAAGGAAGGCCAGTCGCTGGTGCTGGCCGGGGCACTGGTGTCGATCATGCTCAACCCGCTGGTGTTCGGCCTGCTCGACCGTTGGCAGGCCAAGCAGGAGCAGTCCCCGCAGGCACCCGAGCCGCCTGAAGCCATCGGCCCGTCACGGGACCTGCATGACCACGCCATCGTGATCGGCTATGGCCGGGTCGGCAGCGAACTGGCGCAGGTGCTGAGCGACCGTGGCGTGCCGGTGCTGGTGATCGATGACAACAAGGAACACGTCGAGGCGGCGCACGCCAAGGGCCTGGCGGCGATCCGCGGCAGTGCGGCGGCCGACCGGGTGCTGGCCGAGGCCCATCCTGAGCGGGCGAAGATTGCGGTGCTGGCGATTCCGCAGCCGCTGGAAGCCGGTGAGGCGCTGGCCAAGCTGCGTGCGATCAACCCGGACCTGACCCTGCTGGCGCGCGCGCACAGCGATGCGGAAGTGAAGCATCTGCTGGAACACGGTGCCGATGGCACGGTGATGGCCGAACGTGAGCTGGCGTACTCGCTGGCGGAGATGATCATGTCCACACCGCCGTACCGGAATCTGGGGCAGCACAGTATCCCGGTGGTGTGAGAAGTGTGCTTGCGGCAGGGCTTGCAGCCCGGCACCTGCTGAAGCAACTTCAACTGCAACGGCAAAAGCAAAAGCAGGCATTCCGTGGGATGGCGGGGTGGGTCCGGTTGCGGGGGACGCCGTGAATACGTCCATGTAGGCTCGGTCGCCGCATCCATGCGGCTCACGCCCCCGCAACCGGACCCACCCCGCCTTCGACAGTTCCCCGCTGCTGTTGGTGCATTGGGTCAGATCCGTTTTCCGCAGGAAAACGGATCTGACCCCGGAAACAAAAAAATCCCCGGTCGACCCGCATCGACCGGGGATCTGGATCGCCACGTTGCCACGCCTTGGAGAGGCAGTTCCACCCTAGCGCATCGCGTGGCCGGCGGTGATCGCCTGTGGCGATGACGACCAAGCGCGTGGCTATCAGGCAGCGGCCAAGGCCTGCTCCAGGTCGGCGCGCAGGTCGCCGATGTGCTCGATGCCGATCGACAGCCGCACGGTGTCTTCACTGACGCCGGCCTTGGCCAGTTCCGCCGCATCCAACTGGCGGTGGGTGGTCGAGGCGGGATGGGTGGCCAGTGACTTCGCATCGCCGAGGTTGACCAGGCGGGTGAACAATTTCAGCGCGTCAAGGAAACGTGCGCCTGCCTCGCGCCCGCCCGGCAGGCCGAAGGTCAGCACGCCCGAGCCGTGCCCACCCAGATAGCGCTGCGCGGCGGCGTGCTCGGGGTCGTCGGCCAGTCCGGCGTAGCGCACCCACGCTACCTTGGCGTGCGCCTTCAGGTACTGCGCGACGGCCAGCGCATTGGCATTGATGCGTTCCATGCGCAGGGCCAGGGTCTCGATGCCCTGCAGGATCAGGAACGCATTGAACGGCGACAACGCTGCGCCGGTATTCCGCAGCGGCACCACGCGCGCGCGGCCGATGTAGGCCGCTGGCCCCAGGGCTTCGGTATAGACCACGCCATGGTAGCTGGGGTCGGGCTGGTTGAGCCGCGCGAAGCGTTGGGGCTGTGCGGTCCAGTCGAAGCTGCCCGAATCGATGATCGCGCCGCCCAGGCTGGTGCCGTGGCCGCCCAGGTACTTGGTCAGCGAGTGCACCACGATGTCGGCGCCGTGCTCGAACGGGCGCAGCAGGAAAGGCGTGGCCACCGTATTGTCGACGATCAGCGGCACCCCGGCGGCATGCGCGACCTCCGCAATCGCAGCGATGTCGGTGACGTTGCCACGCGGGTTGCCGATGGATTCGACGAACACCGCCTTGGTGCGCTCGTCGATCAGCGCGGCGAACGCAGAAGGATCAGCCGGATCAGCAAAGCGCGCCTGGATGCCGTACTGCGGCAGCGTGTGCGCCAGCAGGTTGAGGCTGCCGCCATACAGCGCGCTGGAGGCGACGATGTTGTCGCCGGCCTCTGCAATGGTCTGGATGGCATAGGTGATCGCGGCCTGCCCCGAGGCCAGCGCCAGCGCACCGATGCCGCCTTCCAGCGCAGCCAGGCGCTGCTCCAGTACGTCGGTGGTGGGGTTCATGATGCGCGTATAGATATTGCCCGGTACCTTCAGGTCGAACAGGTCGGCACCGTGCTGGGTGTCATCGAAGGCATACGCCACCGTCTGGTAGATCGGCACCGCCACCGCGCGGGTAGTCGGGTCGGGACGGTAGCCGCCGTGCACGGCCAGGGTTTCCAGTTGCCACTGCGGATCGCTCATTGCGCCAGGCTCCATCCGGGGAAACCGCCACCATAGGCCAGCCGTCGCCCGCCGCTGAAAGCTGCTGGCGATGACGCCCATACCGGGGGTTATCAGGTTGGCCGCGATTCAGGCAGCGGTCACGGGGCGTTGATAGGCTTCGCCGCCGGGCGCTCCTGCCCGGGCACGGAGGCCCCACGCGCATGCAGCCATCCCCCTGGACACCAACCGCCAACGGTACTCCGACGCAGGTCCTGCTGGTGGAGGACGACCGTCGCCTGGCCGAACTGGTCAGCGACTATCTCCACGAACATGGTTTCGCCGTGCAGCATGTGGCCCGCGGCGACCTGGCCGGCGCCGCCTGCCGCCAGCACGCGCCGGAGCTGGTGGTGCTGGACCTGATGCTGCCCGGCCTGGGCGGCATCGACGTGTGCCGGCAGATCCGCAGCTTCTCCGATGTGCCGATCCTGATGCTGACCGCCTGCGAGGACGACATCGAACAGGTGCTGGGCCTGGAATCGGGCGCCGATGACTATGTGCACAAACCGATCGAGCCGCGCCTGCTGCTGGCCCGCCTGCGCGCCCTGCTGCGCCGCCGCCATGGCAGCAGCAACACCGGCACACCCAGCCGCCTGATGCATGGCGAACTGCTGATCGACCGCATGCAGCGCGAAGTGCACCTGCACGGTCAGCCGGTCGAGCTGGGCACCACGGAATTCGAGATCCTGTGGCTGCTGGCCAGCCAGCCGGGGCAGATCCTGTCGCGCGACCATATCCTGCAGGCGGTGCGCGGCATCGGCTTTGACGGCCTGGACCGCAGTGTCGATGTCAGCATCGGCAAGCTGCGCCGCAAGCTCGGCGATGATGCGCGCGAACCGCGGCGGATCAAGACCGTGTGGGGCCGTGGCTACCAGTTCAATCCGTCGGCCTGGACGGCATGAAGCGGCTGTTCCTGTGGTTGTGGTTCGTCACTGGTGCCTGCTTCCTGGTGTCGGTGTTTTTCCTCAACCACATCCTGGACGGCATCTACACGCCTGTGCAGGATCGCGTGTTCGTCGAGCAGGTGCGCGGGCAGGTGTACGCCCTGCGCAGTGGCCTGGCCGGCCTGGACGCCGGCCAGCAGCGTGAGCGCCTGCAGCAGTGGCAGCCACACTACGGCATCGCGCTGACCCTGCTCGACAGTCCGCCCGCGCTCGCCCCCCAGGAACAGGCAGCCGTGAAGGCCGATGGCTTCATCGTGCGCGATCAATACCAGCAGGTCCTGCTGCCCATCGAAGGCATCGGAGGCCGCTGGCTGCACCTGCGCCTGCCTGGCGCGGTGCAGATGACGACGTACATGACAATCGCGGCATACCTCAGCATCCTGCTGCTGGTCGGCGCCAGCCTGTACGCCTGGGTGCGCCTGCTCTGGCGCGATCTTGAAGCGCTGCGCCTGCACGCCGACCGCATCGGTGCCGGTGATCTGCAAGCGCGCGCACAGGTCTCGCCGCGCTCGCAGATCCGGGTCATCGTCGAACATTCCAACCGCATGGCCGCGCGCGTAGCCGAACTGGTGCAGCGCCAACGCGACCTGACCCATGCGATCTCGCACGAACTGCGCACGCCGATCGCGCGCGTGGCCTTCGGCCTGGACCTGATGCAGGACAGCGACGATCACGAACGCCGTGCACGGCTGGCACAGGGGCTGCACGGCGATCTGGCCGAACTCAACCGGCTGGTCAGCGAACTGCTGGCGTATGAGCGCCTGGAGCACCCCAGCGAAGGCGAACCGATGCAGCGTATCGAAGCCAATGACTGGCTGCAGGCCTGCCTGGCCGATGCGCGCCGTGATGCCGAACGTGCCGGGGTGGTACTGCGCGTGCAGCCCAGTGCGTTGCCACGGGTGGATGCCGAACCACGCCTGCTGCAGCTGGCACTCAGCAATCTGGTCGGCAATGCGCTGCGCCATGCGCGCTCGCAGGTGGAAGTCTCGCTGGTCGGTGTCGGCGGCCGCGCCTGCCTGCGCGTGGATGACGATGGCCCCGGCATCGACGAAGCCGATCGGGAGAAGGTGATGCGCCCGTTCACCCGCCTGGATGACAGCCGCAGCCGCGATACCGGCGGCTTCGGCCTGGGCCTGGCCATCGTCAGCCGCATTGCCGTCCGCCACGGCGGCGAGCTTCGCATCAGCCGCGCCACGTTGGGCGGCGCGCGCCTGGAGATGCACTGGCCGCTGGCTGCCAGCTGAACGCCCTTGGGTGCAATTACAGTTGATTACAACTCCCGCACAACTGCGGACGGATCGGTCGCCGGCGTATCGCCACGCTAGCGACCCTGCAGCACTCGCCGGATGCGCGCGCTGCCTTCCTCCCATTGTCGAGAGTTTCCATGTCCCAGCTTCGCCGTTCCCCCGCCCTGCTCTGCCTGGCCCTGTTGCCGCTGTTCGCCGCACCGACCGCCTACGCCCAGGATGACCGCTGGACCTTCGAGCTAGCCGCCGGTGGCGGCGTGGCACCGCGCTACAGCGGCAGCGAGGAGTATCGTGCGACGCCGTCGCTGTCCTTCGATGTCACCTCGCCCGGTGGCTGGTTTCTGGGCACCAGTGGCATTGGCTGGGGCACCTCCATCGGTGAGCACACCCGCGTGCGCGCGTATGTCGGCGCCAGCGGCATCCGCAAGGAAAAGGACTCGCTGCTCGGCGGTTCCGACTTCCTGCGCGGCATGGGTGATATCGATACCCGTCCCCTGGTCGGCGTCTCGGCTGGTTATACGCTGGGCGAAGCCGTGCTGAGCGGCTCCTGGCAGTTCACCCGCAAGGACGAGGACAAGGCCGAGAACGGCCTGGCCACCCAGCAGATCCATCTGAACCTGAGCATGCCGCTGTTCGACCTGGCCGGCGGCGTGGTCAGCGGCAGCGTGTCCACCGACTACGGCAACCGCGGTTACATGCAGACCTGGTACGGCGTCAGCCCGGAACAGGCGGCGCGTACCGGCTTTGCCGAGCACAAGCCAAAGGCCGGCCTGGTCAGTGCCGGTGTCGGCCTGAAGTGGAGCCACCGCGTGGGCCGCAACGGCAACTGGTACATCTCGGCCGAAGGCACGCGCCTGCTCGGTGATGCCGCCGACAGCCCGATCGTGCAGAAGGCGAACCAGTTCGGCTTGATGAGCGGCTATACGCACCGCTTCTGAGTGAGCGCCGGGCATGGCCCGGCATGCCTCGCAGGAAACGGGGCGCTGCGGCCAGGCGGCGCCCCGTGTGAATCACGCTTTGGCGAACACCAGGCGACCGCCGTCGTTGCCAACCTCGATGGTGTCGCCGTTGACGAAGGCGCCGGACAGGATCTGCTGCGCCAGCGGATTTTCCAGTTGCGACTGGATCGCGCGCTTCAGCGGGCGCGCGCCATACACCGGATCGAAGCCGACGTTGCCGAGCAGGTCGAACGCCGCATCGGAGACCGCCAGCTTCAACCCGCGCTCGGCCAGCCGCTTCTCCAGCCCGCGCATCTGGATGCGCGCGATCTGCTTGATCTGCTGCTTGTCCAGCGGGTGGAACACTACGATGTCGTCCAGCCGGTTGATGAACTCCGGACGGAAGTGCGCCTGTACCACGCCCATCACCGCCGCCTTCATCTGCGTGTAGGCCTCCGGACTGTCGTCGGCGCTCATGTCCTGGATCTGGTGCGAGCCCAGGTTCGAGGTCATCACGATGACGGTGTTGCGGAAGTCCACGGTGCGGCCCTGGCCGTCGGTCAGGCGGCCATCGTCGAGCACCTGCAGCAGGATGTTGAACACATCCGGGTGCGCCTTCTCCACTTCGTCCAGCAGGATCAGCGAGTACGGGCGACGACGCACGGCCTCGGTCAGGTAGCCGCCTTCCTCGTAGCCGACATAGCCCGGAGGCGCACCGATCAGGCGCGCGACGCTGTGCTTCTCCATGAACTCGCTCATGTCGATGCGGATCATCGCGTCGGCACTGTCGAACAGGAATTCGGCCAGCGACTTGCACAGCTCGGTCTTGCCGACGCCGGTCGGGCCGAGGAACAGGAACGAGCCGGCCGGACGGTTCGGATCGGACAGGCCTGCACGCGAGCGGCGCACGGCATCGGAGACGACCTTGATCGCTTCCTCCTGGCCGACCACGCGGTTGTGCAGCACCTCTTCCATGCGCAGCAGCTTGTCGCGCTCGCCTTCGAGCATCTTGTTGACCGGGATGCCGGTCCAGCGCGATACGACTTCGGCAATCTCCTCGTCGGTCACGCGGTCCTGCACCAGCTTGAAGTCCTTGTGCTCGGCTTCCTGGGCCGCAGCCAGCTGCTTTTCCAGTTGTGGCAACAGGCCGTACTGGATCTCGCTCATCTTGGCGAAATCCTGGCGGCGCTGCGCGGCTTCCAGCTCGAGCTTGGCCTGCTCGACCTGTTCCTTGATCTTGGTTGCGCCCTGCAGCGCGGCCTTCTCCGACTTCCAGATTTCATTGAGATCGGAGAACTCGCGCTCCAGCGCATCGATGTCCTTCTCCAGATCGGCCAGGCGCTGCCGCGAGGCTTCGTCCTTCTCCTTTTTCAGCATCTCGCGCTGGATCTTCAGCTGGATAACCCGGCGTTCCAGGCGATCCAGCTCCTCCGGCTTGGAGTCGATCTCCATGCGCAGGCGTGAGGCGGCTTCGTCCATCAGGTCGATGGCCTTGTCCGGCAGCTGGCGGTCGGTGATGTAGCGGTTGGACAGCGTGGCGGCGGCGACGATGGCCGGGTCGGTGATTTCCACACCGTGGTGCACGGCGTACTTTTCCTTCAGCCCGCGCAGGATCGCGATGGTGTCCTCCACCGTGGGTTCGCCGACGAACACCTTCTGGAAGCGGCGCTCCAGCGCAGCGTCCTTCTCGATGTACTTGCGGTATTCGTCCAGCGTGGTCGCGCCGATGCAGTGCAGCTCGCCACGCGCCAGGGCCGGCTTGAGCATGTTGCCGGCATCCATCGCGCCATCGGCCTTGCCGGCACCGACCATGGTGTGCAGTTCGTCAATGAACAGAATGATCTGGCCTTCGTTCTTGGCCAGGTCGTTGAGCACGCCCTTCAGGCGTTCCTCGAATTCACCGCGGAACTTGGCACCGGCAATCAGCGCGCCCATGTCCAGCGACAGCACGCGCTTGCCGCGCAGGCCTTCGGGCACCTCGTCGTTGATGATGCGCTGCGCGAGCCCTTCCACGATCGCGGTCTTGCCCACGCCGGGCTCGCCGATCAGCACCGGGTTGTTCTTGGTCCGGCGCTGCAGCACCTGGATGGTGCGGCGGATTTCCTCGTCACGGCCGATCACCGGGTCGAGCTTGCCGCTCTCGGCGCGCGCGGTCAGGTCGATGGTGTACTTCTCCAGCGCCTGCCGCTGCTCCTCGGCATTCTCCGACTGCACGTTCTCGCCGCCACGCAGCTTGTCGATCGCCGCCTGCAGGCGCGTCTTGTCGGCACCAGCGGCGCGCAGCGCCATGCCCAGCGTGCCACCATCCTCCAGCGCGGCCAGCACGAACCACTCGCTGGCAATGAAGGCGTCACCATGCTGCTGGGCCAGCTTGTCGGTCTGGTTCAGCAGGCGCCCCAGATCGTTGCCCAGCGACACGTTGCCGGCCTGGCCAGATACCTTGGGCAGAGCGTCCAGCGCCTCGGTCAGGCGCTCGCGCAGCACCGGCACGTTCACCCCGGCCTGGGCCAGCAGCGGGCGCGTGCTGCCACCCTGCTGGTCCAGCAACGCGCTGAACAGGTGAACCGGTTCGATGATGCTGTTGTCGCGGCCCACGGCCAACGACTGTGCGTCTGCCAGCGCCTGCTGGAAACGCGAGGTGAGCTTGTCCATCCGCATTGCGAATCCTCATCGGTCTTCAGGGCCGGCCTAGGCCGGCAATGCTGGAAAGATGCGGTTGCCCCACCCGGTTTCAAGGGCGGCTGCGACTGCACCCCGGGGCCAGTCAGCCTGCGGCCAGCATGCCGGAGCGCGTGTGGTCGGCGCGTTGATCCCGATCAGTTCCGCACGGTGGACGGGCTCAGCGGGTGATCGCGCTGCGGATCGCCCGCAGCTGCTGCTTGATCGCCCGCGCCTGTGCAGGATCCATGCGTAGCAGGGCCTTCTGCCCGATCGAGCGTGACTGCAGGGTGGGATCGACGAAGCGGTAACGGCCGCGCTCATCGCGCTGCACCAGAGGCGCCTGGGCCAGTTCCGGGGTATCCAGCAGATGGTCGATCACCGCGACCAGGCGATCATTGAAATATCCGTCGGGCCGGCCTAGGTCGACGTAGGCCTGCTGGATCAACGGATAGAAGCGCTTGTAGGCCGTTGCCGTTGCTGCCGGATCCAGCGCGGTGAAGGCCTGCACATAGGGCGCATAGCGCGCCGCGTTGCTGGCGGCGGTGCGATCACCGCCTTCGCCGGGCTCGACCTGGAGGTTGCCCGGCAGCGGCCGTGCGGCCAGCGCAGTGGGCGGCACGCTTGGCTTGTCCAGGTTGTCGACCTGGGTGACCAGGCGCTGGATCAGGTGATCGCGCAGCAGCAGGGTCAGCGGCCCCTCGCCCTGGAACAGTTGGCTCAGTGCGCCCCAGGCCGCGGCATCGCTGTCAGCCAGCTTCGGCAGCGCCGGGTCGGCGGCGGCCTCGGTGTCCAGCGGATGCCTGATCGGCGGCGGTGCTGGCGAGGGTTCCGCGGCCGCCTGCGGTTGTGGCGCTGCGCTGGTGCTGACGGCAGTTGACTGCACCGGCACCGAAACACCATCTGCCAGGTGCTTCAGCTGATCCCGGAACAACCAACCGCCCGCGCCGCCGATCACCACCACACCCAGCACCCAGGGCCATACCGCCTTTGCACTCTGCATGATGCAGCACCTCGTTTCACACGCATGGAGAAGGTGTGACCCCACCGGTTCCAGCCGGTTCCCCGCCTGTTCCGCTGCCGTTCGGCTTCGCCCTGCGCCAAAGCCGCGCTCACGCCTGCTTTGCATGCCGCGCGCGAGGCTGGGGGCCTTGTCCTGCGGAGACACTGCCATGCAGTACGCGCTGTATTACTGGACCGGCATCCAGGGCCGGGGCGAGTTCGTGCGGCTGGCGCTGGAAGATGCCGGCGCCGACTACATCGACATGGCGCGGGTGCACGGTGATGCGGTGATGCAGCCGTTCCTGGAGGGCCACAGCGAAGGCCCGCAGCCCTTCGCGCCGCCGTTCCTGAAGGCCGGCCGCCAGGTCATCGCGCAGGTCGCGGCGATCCTGGATTTCCTCGGCCCGACGCTGGACCTGGTGCCACAGGCGGCCTCGCGGCGGATGCAGGCGCTGCAACTGCAGCTGACCATCGCCGACCTGGTGGCCGAGGTGCACGACACCCACCATCCGATTGCCGCATCGAAGTACTACGAAGCGCAGAAGACCGAGGCCAAGGCACGTGCCGCGTCGCTGCGCAGCGAGCGCCTGCCGAAGTTCCTGGGCTACTTCGAACGGGTGCTGGCCGCCAACGGTGGCCGCCATGCACTGCGCGAGCATTCGTACGTGGATCTGTCGCTGTTCCAGCTACTGAGTGGGCTGGACTACATGTTTCCACGCCGCATGCAGGCACTGGCGTCCACCCTGCCCCTACTGCGCGCGCTGCAGGCGCGGGTGGCGAAGCGGCCGAACATCGCCGCCTATCTGGCCTCGGAACGACGTCTGGCGTTCAACACGAATGGCATCTTCCGCCACTACCCGGAGCTGGACGCCGAACGGTAGTGCCGGCCGCTGGCCGGCAGAGCGCGCTGTGATCATTCGCCGCCTGCAACACGCCCCTGTAGGGCCGAGCCATGCTCGGCTCAGAGCAGCCGAGCGCAGGCTCGGCTCTACAGAGCACCAGAAGTGGAAGGAGCGGTAGCGCCGGGCCATGCCCGGCGTCACCGGTCAATGATCGGTGCGATCAGCCAGCGGTTGCACCGGCTGCTTCTGCAGCGACAGCAGGCCCAGCAGCACCGCCAGGGCCACGTAGGCGCCGGCAAACTGCAAACTGATGATGCGCGCCAATCCTTCCAGGTCCCACGGCAGGTAGATGCCGCCGCGCGGATCCACCGAGTGGATCAGCCCGAACAGTGTCAGCAACGCAGCCACCAGCAGGAACCCGCAGGCACGGCGCAGGCGGCCATCGACCATCGCCGCCACCGCCGAAATCCACAGCATCGAGGTGATGATGAAGCCGTTGCCGAGAGTGAAGATCACCGCCAGCTCCGGCAGGCCGTGGCCGTCGAGCTTGGTCAGCAGCTGCGCCAGCTGATCCGGTGCGATCCAGCCGGGTGCCTTGATCGCCAGCAGGTAGGCCACCGACGGCAGGAAACCGAGCACCATCGCGCCGGCATGGTGGCGCGGCGTGGCCTGGAACGCCTGCGTGGTGATGTCGATGGCCACGTACACGATGATCGGTGCCAGCACCGCCAGCGGCAACCACTGCACCAGCCCGGAGATGATACCGAGCATGCCGCCGATGCCGACGAACAGGCCGGTCAGCAGCGTATAGCCGCTGCGCGCGCCCATGTGCTTGTAGGCGGGCTGGCCGATGTACGGCGTAGTCTGCGCGACGCCGCCACACACACCGGCCACCAGCGTGGCCACCGCTTCCACCAGCAGGATGTCGCGGGTGCGGTAGTCGTCACCGGCTGCGCGCGCGCTTTCAGACACGTTGATGCCGCCGACCACCATCAGCAGGCCGAACGGCAACAGCAGCGGCAGGTAGGTCATCGCGGTGGGCAGGCCGTCGAGGAAGCCTAGTGTCGGCAGCGGCAGCACCACCTGCGGTGGCACCCACTCCGGTACATGGAAGCCGGGTGCGCCCAGCCCGGCCAGGCCGAGGCCGTAATACAGCACGGTGCCGAACACGAAGGCCAGCAGCACGCCCGGGCCACGCACCGGCAGCATGCCCTTGGCGATCAGCACGTACAGCAGCAAACCGAGCGTGGTGAAGCCGACCAACGGCGAGCGCAGCGTTTCCAGCAGCGGCAGCAGGCCCATCAGCACCAGCGCGATGCCGGCGATGGAACCCAGCAGCGCGGCACGCGGCAGGGCGCGGGTGACCGCTTCACCGAAGAACGACAGCACGAACTTGAGCACGCCCATGATGACCAGCGCGGCCATACCCAGCTGCCAGGTGGCGATGCCCGCCGCGTGCGGGTCCATGCCCTGCTGCTTGAAAGCGATGAAGGCCGGGCCAAGCACCAGCAGGGCCATGCCGATGCTGGTCGGGGCATCCAGGCCGAGCGGCATGGCGGTGACGTCGTCACGGCCGGTACGCGCGGCGAGCCGGCGTGCCATCAGGGTGTACAGCAGGTTGCCGATCAGCACGCCGAAGGCGGTGCCGGGGAACATGCGGCCGAACACCACGTCGGCGGGAAACTGGAAGATCCCGACCAGAGCCATGGCGATGAAGCCGAGGATGGAGAGGTTGTCGACGACCAGGCCGAAGAAGCCGTTGAAGTCGCCGGCGACGAACCAGCGACGCGGTGCGGCGGAAGCGGGAGCGGACATGGAAGGGGCGGTGGGGGTGGGGACCGCCGATGGTAGGCCCAGCGGGGCCCGGGCGCCAATTCCGCGGTGGAATGATGGGTTCCAGCCAACGGCGGGGCCCCTCGTGGCTGGGGGTGGGTCGCCAAAAGCAGCTTTATCGGAGTGGGCCGGTCGGGATGGGCTGCGCAGGACACGCCGTAAACCCGTCCCTGGGGGCTCGATGGCGCCATCCATGGCGCCAACGGTCCTGCGCAGCCCATCCCGACCGGCCCCTGACAACTCCCTGCGCGTGCCAGCCACGGAAAGGAATCAAAAGATCAAAAGCAAAAGCGGGTCGCTTCGCTCTGAGCCGAGCATGGCTCGGCTCTACACGAACAATTCGATCATTTCCAGGTTATCCACGCATGGCGTGGATCTACCGACAGATCGCAGGAAGCTGTCGAAGGCGGGGTGGGTCCGGTTGCGGGGGCGTGAGCGCCATGGATGGCGCGATCGAGCTTACATGGACGTACTTGCAGCGTCCCCCGCAACCGGACCCACCCCGCCATCCCTCAGGAAACCCGCTTCTGCTCTGGCTCTGGCTCGTAGCGGGTGCAGGGCGCAGCCCTGCATCGACCACCCCCTACTTCTTCAGGAAGTTGTCCACCAGCAGATGCTTCACGTCGTCGAAGCGGCCGTTCAACACCGCCTTGGCCGCATACAGCGCGGTACCGGCCACCTGCTTGGCTTCGATCTGGGGCGGCATCACCAGCTCGGCGCGGCTGGTGTGTACGTCCAGCAATGCCGGGCCACGCTGCGACAGGAAGTCCTGCACCGCTTCCTCCAGATCCTCGCTGCGGGTCACGGTGCGGCCGTGGAAGCCGATCACCTCGGCCAGGCGACCGAAGTCCGGGTTCTTCAGGTCGGTGTAGTTGTCCAGCAGGCCTTCCACCTTCTGTTCCAGCTCGACGAAGTTCAGCGAGCCATTGTTGAACACCACCACTTTGATCGGCAGGTTTTCCTGCACTGCCGTCAGCAGGTCGCCCAGCAGCATTGCCAGGCCTCCGTCGCCGGACAGCGATATCACCTGGCGGCCCGGGAACGCCTTCTGCAGGCCCAGCGCCTGCGGCATCGCGTTGGCCATCGTGCCGTGCAGCAGGCTGGTCAGCGTGCGGCGGCGGCCATTCACCCGGATATGCCGCAGCACCCAGACCATCGGCGAGCCGCCGTCGGCGGTGAACAGCGCATCGTCGGTCGCATACTTCGACAACAACGCGGTCAGGTGCTGCGGGTGGATCAGCTCGCCTTCACCCGGCTGTTCTTCCTGTTCGCGCTTCTTCAGCGCCTTGTCGCGACGCTCGATGCACTCGTCCAGGAAACTGCTGTCCTCGCGCGGCGGCAGCATCGGCAGCAATGCATCCAGCGTCGGCGCGATATCACCGACCACGCCCAGGTTCACCGGGTGGCGGCGACCCAGATGACTGCCATCGCGGTCGACCTGGATGATCGTGGCCTTGTCCGGGTAGAACTGGCCCCAGGCGAAGTCGGCGCCGAGCAGCAGCAGCGTGTCGCACTCCATCAGTGTGTGGAAGCCGGACTCGATGCCGAAGATGCCGGTCATGCCCATGTTGTACGGGTTGTCCGGCTCGACGAAGTCCTTGGCGCGCGAGGTGTGCGCGATCGGCGCCTGCAGGCGTCGGGCCAGTTCCAGCAACTGCGCGTGCGCGCCCTGGCAACCGGCACCCGCGTAGATGCCGATGCGCTTGCCCTGCCCCATCAGCTCGGCGATACGCTGCAGTTCGGCGTCGGAAGGACGCAATACCGGCTGGGTGTAGTGCACCGAGAACGGCACATCGTGCTTCACCTCGGCCTGGCTGATATCGGCCGGGAGGATCACCACCGCCACGCCGCGGCGGCTGATCGCCGCCTGGCAGGCCAACGTGACCACGCGGCGTGCCTGTTCGGCGCTGTGGGCCTGCTCGCAGAACACCGAACAACTGGCGTACACCGCCTTGAAGTCCACTTCCTGCGGGAATTCCATGCCCAGCTCGCTGGTCACCACCTGGCTGGCGATCAGCACCATCGGCGCACGGTTTCGGTTGCTCTCGAACACGCCGTTGATGAAGTGCAGGCTGCCGGGTCCGCAGGAGCCGGCGCAGGCGGTCAGCTCGCCACTCACCAGCGAATCGGCGCCGGCAGCGAACGCTGCCACTTCTTCATGGCGCACGTGCACCCAGGCGATCTCGCTGCCATGCATCGCATCGGTCACATGGTTGAGCGTATCGCCCACGATGCCGTAGCAACGGCGGACACCGGCCTGCTGCAGGGCGTCCACCACGATTTCGGCCACGCGCTTGCTCATCGGATACATCCTCGAACGGGGGAACGCCCGAGGCTAGACCTGATGAAGTGATGCCCCCGTGGGCACGTCGCCCGTCGCCTCGATGTGCAAACTGCGGGCAGAGGTCTCGTCAATCATTGACGTTGATCCAGCCCAGCACCGCGCCCTGCTTCGGGTTGCGGTAGCGCAGCTTCACCCAGCCGTCCTGTTCATCCAGCATTTCCACGCGGTCGCCCTGCACGAGGTAACGCTTGGTGCTGGACGCACCGGGCCGGTCGAACAGGAACAGGCGCGCAGGTACCACGGTGGCCTGCTGACCACGCAACGGCCCATCCGGTGGTGCACCCAGGCCATCGGCAATGGCGCTCTCCAGCACACGGCCGGCGGGGTCATAGGTGCGCCAGACCGCCAACGGGCCCTGCTCGTCGGTTTGTTCCCACTGCAGCGCGGCGTTCAATGTGTCGCCCAGCATCAACACGCGCTCGGCGCGGTACAGGTAGAGCTTCGCACCCGCGAACCGGTACTGGTCGGCGTACCACATCGGCCCGCTGCGGCAACTGCTGGTAAGGGTGCGGGTGGCAACGTCCACGCTCAGCCCCATCAGGTCACCGCAACTGTCCTTGCCGTGGGTGTCGGCCTGCAGCACGCGATACGAAGCACTGGCCGGATCGAAGCGGTACACCGTCACCGCTTCATTGACCATGCCCACCGAGGCGCGTGCGACCAGTTCCGGGTAGCCATCGAAGTCGACGTCCTCCAGACCCCAGCGCGAATTGCCGTCGGCATCCGCCGCGCCCGCCAGCGTCTGGCGCCTTCCCGACGGCGACAGCTGCACGGCGATGCTGCCATCCTGCTGGGGATCGGCGTGCGCCTGCACGTGCGCGGCCACCTGGAACCGCAGTGTTTCGACGTCGTCGCCACTGGCCTGCGCCGACGGTGCCAGCAATCCCGCCAGCACCAGGCCCAGCACGCATTCCCTGTGTTTCATCATCGCTCCCTGCGGCACCGCGGTGGTGCCTTCAACTCAGAACGATACCTCGACCGGCTGCCGCGACCACAGCACCGATTGATGGTTGGTCTGCTGCTTCCACGCCAGGCGGATCGCTTCGATATCGGCGCGGCGCTGCGGGGTGTCCTCGTGCAGCACCACCAGCACCTTCGTGCGCAGGCGGTTGGGCGCGGCATCACCGCGGAACAGCCACTGGCCGTAGGCATCGAACACGGTCAGGCCATCCGGGAAGCGCGGGGTCACTTCCTTGTCCAGGAACGTGCGCCACTGCGCCTCGCTGATGGTGTCGGCCTGCGGGCGGTTGCCGGCACCCTGCTCCTCGCCCACGCCGAAGTACAGCTCACTGCGCACCCAGCCATGGCCGGCGGACGGGCGTGCGGCATCACCCTTCAGTTCGGCGGTGGTGGCCGTGGCATAGGCGCTGGGCGCCTGCGAAGAGAGGCTGGCACAGCCGCTGGTGGCCAGCAGCACGGCGAAGACGAGGCCAAGGTGTTTCATCGGTACAGCTCCGGGGAAGGGGGACAAGGCGAGCCGGCAGCGTACAGCGCCACCGGCCCGGCGTGCTGATGCCAGCAGGGCATCAGCTCATGCCGGACTGGCAGGGGCTTGCATCGGCACCGGCCATCACGCGAAGATAATATATCGCTTCATCCGGATGGATGTAAGTGAAACTATCTCCCCCTTCCCCGTCGTCGTTGTTGCTGGAGCCCCCATGTCTGCCCGCCTGCCCGCGTCGCCGCTCGGCCTCGCCATCGCCCTCTCGCTTTCCTCCGCCGCCGTCCCGGCCCTGGCCCAGGACGCCACCAACCTGGACACGGTGATCGTCACCGGCACCCGTGCCGCCGACCGCACCGTGCTCGAATCCACCTCGCCGGTGGACGTGCTCACCGCCGAGGACATCCGCAAGGCCGGCGTGGTCAACGGCGAGCTGGGCAGCGCGCTGCAGGCGCTGCTGCCGTCGTTCAACTTCCCGCGCCAGTCCAACTCCGGCGGCGCCGACCACGTGCGCGCGGCACAGTTGCGCGGCCTGTCGCCGGACCAGGTGCTGGTGCTGGTCAATGGCAAGCGCCGCCACCACACCGCGCTGGTCAACACCGACAGCAAGATCGGCAAGGGCACCACGCCAGTCGACTTCAACTCGATTCCGGTCAGTGCGATCAAGCGCATCGAAGTGCTGCGTGACGGTGCCGGCGCGCTGTACGGATCGGACGCTGTGGCAGGCGTGATCAACGTGATCCTCGACAACGGCGGCGACGGCGGCGAGATCGAGGCCAGCTACGGCGCCAACCACACCGACCTCAAGCCGATCGGCCGCACTCTCACCGACGGCCAGACCGGCAACATCAGCGCCAAGGTCGGCACCTCGCTGGGCGAGGACGGCGGCTTCCTGCGCGTGGGCGTGGAGTACAAGCACCGCAACGGCACCAACCGCGCCGGCTTCGACCAGATTCCGCCGTGGGACCAGACCCCGGGCAACCTGGCGCTGCAGGGCAAGCGCAACTACGTGCTGGGCGATGGCAAGAGCAAGGACATCAATCTGTGGCTGAACACCGAGATCCCGGTGGGCCAGACCTCGACGTTCTACGCATTCGGTACCTTCAACCAGCGGGATACAGAAGGCGCGAACTACTTCCGCTACCCCGATGGCGATGCCAACTGGAAGGAGATCTATCCGAACGGTTACCGGCCGATCTCCGAAGGCGAGAACCGCGACGTGCAGGCCGTGGCCGGCGTGCGTGGGCAGTGGGGCGAATGGAGCTACGACGGCAGCCTGGATTACGGGCAGAACGACTTCACCTACCGCCTGCGCGACTCGCTCAACGCCTCGCTGGGCCCGACCAGCCCGACCCGTTTCAAGACTGCCGATTACGAGTACGCACAGACCGTGGGCAACCTCGACCTGAGCCGCGTGTTCACCCAGAGCGAGAGCATCAGCCACACCCTGGGCCTGGGCGTGGAAGCACGCCACGAGCGCTACCAGACCCGCCCCGGTGACCCGGCCAGCTATGCGGCCGGCCCGTTCACCGACCGCCCGACCGGTTCGCAGGCCGGTGGCGGCCTGACCCCGCAGGATGCGGCGCGCCTGTCGCGTGATGTGGCCAGTGCCTATGCCAGCCTGTCCAGCCAGTTCGGCGAGAAGTTCTCCACCGATCTGGCCGCGCGCTACGAGCACAACGATGATTTCGGCGGTGAACTGACCGGCAAGCTCGGCCTGCGCTACGAATTCACCCCGGCGTTCGCGTTGCGTGGCGCCATTTCCAACAACTTCCGTGCGCCGTCGCTGGCACAGATCGGCTACGAGTCCACCTCCACCGGCTACAACGCTGGCGGTCAGCTGGTGCAGGGCCGCTTGTTGTCGGTCAACAATCCGATCGCGCGCGGCCTGGGTGCGCAGAACCTGAAGCCGGAAAAATCGATCAACACCTCGCTGGGCTTCACCAGCCGCATCGGTGAGCACTTCGACCTGTCGCTGGACTTCTTCCAGATCGACATCGACGACCGCATCGCGCTGTCGGAGAGCATCACTGGCGACGCACTGACCGACTATGTGGCCGCCAACTACGGCGTCAGTGGCCTGCAGAGCGCCAGCTTCTTCGTCAACGCCGCCGACACCCGCACCCGCGGCGCCGAACTGGTGAGCAACTGGCGCCAGTCGCTGGGCGATGGCCAGCTGCTGCTGACCGGCACCTACGCCTACACCAAGACCACGCTGAAGAACGTGCTGGCCACGCCCGCGCAGCTGCGGGCACTGAACCCGGACTACGTGCTGTTCGGCATCGAAGAGACCAACACGCTCACCGACGCCACGCCGCGCACGCGCGGTAGTTTCTCGGCAGCCTGGAGCAACGACCACTGGTCGCTGAGCAGCCGCGTGAACCGCTACGGCAGCGCCACCCGCGTGTTCAACTTCGGTGACGGCTACATCCCGCGCCAGACCTACCAGGCCGAGTGGCAGCTGGACGCGGAAGTGGAGTACCGCATCACCCCGCAGTGGAGCGTGGCCATCGGCGGGCAGAACCTGACCGACAACTACCCGGATCGATCCAACAGCGATATCCACTACTTCGGCAACCTGCCGTACGACGTGCTGTCGCCGATCGGCAGCAACGGCGCCTACTACTACGGCCGCGTTCGCTATACCTTCTGATTGCTCTGGGTGTAATTGCCTTGGGTGGGTGCGGACCGTTGGTCCGCACTGTCTGGGTTCAATGCAGGCTGACCCTTTGTGCCGACCCACGGTCGGCACCCACCGAAGCAAGGCCGTAGCCTGCCCTCGACCCCACGTACACGCCCACGCTGGCAAGCTGGGCGTCATGGCTGAACCGCTCCCCCTGCGTCCGCCACCGCCATTGCTGGATGACGCCTGCGCGTTGTTCCTCGATGTCGACGGCACCCTGATCGAATTCGCTGCGCGCCCGGATGCCGTGCAGCTGCTGCCGGATGTGCGTGAAGCCATCGGCCGCATCAGCGACCGACTGGAAGGTGCCGTGGCACTGGTCAGTGGTCGCCCGCTTGAACAGCTGGATCAACTGTTCGCTCCCCTGCAACTGCCTGCCGCTGGCCTGCACGGCCATGAACTGCGTGGCCAGGATGGTCGTGTGCTGCGTGACGAACACGATGACGACACCGCCGAGTGGCTGCACGCACTGCACCAGCAGGCGATGCGCTTCGCCCACGGCCATCCCGGCGTGCTGGTGGAAGACAAGGGCGTCGGCCTGGCCCTGCACTGGCGCGGCGCGCCGCATGCCGCCAGCGATGTCCGCGCCTTCGCCGACCGCCACGTGCGTGGCCGTGCCAGCTACCGCCTGCAACCTGGCGACCATGTGGTCGAGTTCGTGCCTGTCGGCACCGACAAGGGCCGTGCCGTGCGCCGGATGATGCAGTACCTGCCCTTCCGCGGCCGCCTGCCGGTGTTCCTCGGTGACGACCTCACCGATGAATTCGGCTTCGACGCCGCCAACGTCCAGCATGGCTGGAGCGTGCTGGTGGGCGAGCGGGAACCGAGCAAGGCGGTGTTCGCGCTGCCCGACATACGCAGCGTGCACGCCTGGCTGCGTGAGAATGCCTATTGACCCGGCCCCCCCACGGCCGCAACCGAGATGTACCGCGTGATGACCCAACCCGATCTTGATCTGGGCGTGGTCGGCAACGGCAGCTTCGGCGCCCTGGTCGACAAACGTGCCCGCGTTGTCTGGAGCTGCCTGCCCACCTTCGACGGCGACCCCACCTTCTGTGCCCTGCTCGGTCCCAACCAGCAGACCGGTGGCGACTTCGCCATCGAGCTGGAGGACTTCGCGAGCAGCGAGCAGGAATACCTGACCAACACCGCGATCCTGCGCACCGTCCTGCGCGACGCGCACGGTGGCGAACTGGAAATCCTCGATTTCGCCCCGCGCTGGCGGCAGAACGACCGTTTCTATCGCCCGGTCAGCCTGATCCGCCAGGTGCGTCCGCTGGCCGGCAGTCCGCGCATCACCGTGCGTGCGCGACCACTGGCGGACTGGGGCGCGCGCGTGCCGGAGTCCACCTGGGGCAGCAACCATGTGCGCTGGATCCTGCCCGAGCATGTGCTGCGGCTGACCACCGATGTACCGGTGCGCTTCGTGCGCGACGGTCTGCCGTTCGTACTCAACCATCCCATCCACCTGATCCTGGGCGTGGATGAATCGCTCAACCGCTCGATCAGTGGCTATGTGCAGGAAGCCTTCCAACGCACCCGCGACTACTGGCGCGAATGGGTGCGTTACCTGTCCATTCCCCTGGAATGGCAGGACGCGGTGATCCGCAGCGCGATCACGCTGAAGCTGTGCCAGTACGAAGACAGCGGCGCGATCATTGCGGCGATGACCACCTCCATTCCGGAAGCCCCCGGCAGCGTGCGCAACTGGGATTACCGTTACTGCTGGCTGCGCGATGCAGCGTTCGTGGTGCGCGCGCTGAACCGCCTGGGCGCAACGCGCACGATGGAACAGTTCCTCGGTTACATCTTCAACCTGGCCACCACCGACGGTACGCTGCAACCGCTGTATGGCATTGGTTTCGAGGCCAAGCTGGACGAGGATGAGGTGCCCAGCCTGTCCGGCTACCGCGGCATGGGCCCGGTGCGCCGCGGCAACCTGGCCTGGGTGCAGCGCCAGCACGACGTGTACGGCAGCGTGGTGCTGGCGTCCACGCAGCTGTTCTTTGACCGTCGCCTGCAGGATCCCGGCGACGCGCACACGTTTGCCCGCCTGGAACCCCTGGGCGAACAGGCCTTCGCCCTGCACGACGTCCCCGATGCCGGCCTGTGGGAATTCCGCGGCCGCACCGAAGTGCACACCTACACCAGCGCGATGTGCTGGGCTGCGTGCGACCGCCTGTGCAAGATCGCCGTGCGCCTGAAGCGTGATGACCGCGCACACTATTGGCGCGAGCGCGCCGACACCATCCACGCCCGCATCATGGCCGAATCCTGGAGCGAGGAGCTGGGCCACTTCACCGATACCTTCGGCGGCCATCGCCTGGATGCCTCGCTGCTGCTGCTGGCCGACATCGGCTTCATCGACGCGATGGACGCCCGGTTCATTGCCACCGTCGATGCCATCGGCCGCGACCTCAAGCACGGCAATTCGCTGTACCGCTACGTCGCGCCGGATGACTTCGGCGAACCGGAAACCAGCTTCACCATCTGTACGTTCTGGTACATCGATGCGCTGGCGGCGATCGGGCGAATGGATGAAGCACGCGAGATGTTCGAGCTGCTGCTGAAGCAGCGCAACCACCTGGGCCTGCTGTCGGAGGATCTGGCCTTCGACACCGGCGAGGCCTGGGGCAACTTCCCGCAGACCTATTCGCATGTCGGCCTGATCACCGCCGCGATGCGCCTGTCGCGGTCCTGGCAGGAGGCATCGTGAGTCGTCTGGTCGTGGTTTCAAACCGTGTGGCCGTGCCCGGCGAGAACCGCGCAGGTGGGCTGGCGGTCGGCCTGCTGGCCGCCCTGAAGGAGCGCGGCGGCCTGTGGTTCGGCTGGAGCGGCAAGACCGTAAAGGAAGGCAGCGGCACGCTGCACCGGCAGAAGGACGGTGACATCGACTACGTCACCATGGACCTGAGCAAGCGCGAGGTCGATGGCTACTACAACGGCTTTGCCAACCGCACGCTGTGGCCACTGCTGCACTTCCGCCTGGATCTGGTCGACTATGACCGCGGTACCCGCGAGACCTACCACAAGGTCAATGCGCTGTTCGCCGACAAGCTCGCGCCATTGCTGCGCGAGGATGACATCGTCTGGATTCATGACTATCACCTGATCCCGCTCGGCGCACTGCTGCGCGAGCGCGGCATCGGCTCCCGCATTGGCTTCTTCCTGCATATCCCGATGCCGTCGGCCGACCTGCTGCAGGCGATGCCCGATCACCTGCGGTTGTTCTCCGCGCTGTACGCCTACGACCTGGTCGGCTTCCAGACCCAGCGCGATGCCGATCGCTTCCAGACTTACCTGCGCCTGTTCGGCGGCGGGCGCGTGCTCGACAACGGCGAGCTGGAAGCGCCGGGCGGGCGCCGCTTCCGTGCAGCAGCCTTCCCGATCGGCATCGACACCGAGCTGATCGCACGCCAGGCCGGCACAGCCGCCACCAAGACCGCCGTGAAGAATCTTCGCGCCAGCCTGCGCGACCGCCAGCTGGCAATCGGCGTGGATCGCCTGGACTATTCCAAGGGCCTCCCCGAGCGCTTCCTTGGCTTCGAGCGCTACCTGCAGCGCCACCCTGACCAGCGCGGCTCGTTGACCTACCTGCAGATCGCCCCGGTCTCGCGCGGTGATGTCACCGAGTACCGGCAGTTGCGCAGCCAGCTGGAGCAGATCGCTGGCCACATCAACGGCGGCCATGCCGAGCCGGACTGGACGCCGCTGCGGTACGTCAACCAGAACTTCACCCATGCCACGCTCACCGGCTTCTACCGGGCGGCGGCGGTCGGCCTGGTCACGCCTCTGCGCGATGGCATGAACCTGGTGGCCAAGGAATACGTGGCGTCGCAGGACCCGGAGGATCCGGGCGTGCTGGTGCTGTCACTGCTGGCTGGCGCCGCCGACGAACTGAAGCAGGCACTGCTGGTGAACCCGCATGATCTGGACGGCGTGGCCGATGCGATCGCCACCGCAGCCACGATGTCGCTGAGCAGGCGCAAGGAGCGCTGGCACGCGATGATGGAGCACCTGCGCACCTACGACATCAACCACTGGCGCCGCAGCTACCTGGACGCGCTGGAGGGTTGAAGCACGCGTTCCTGTAGAGCCGAGCCATGCTCGGCTGCGTTTTGTAGAGCCGAGCCATGCTCGGCTGCTATTGGCAGGAGAAAAAAGCAAGTCGAGCATGGCTCGACTCTACAAAAGACAGGCGATCAATCCAGGAACCGCGCGGCTTGCTCCGGTGCGGGCAGGTAACAGGCCTCATGCCGACCGAACCAGCGGTAGCGGTTGCGTGCCAGCGCGCGATACGCCGCATCACGCCAGCCGCGCGGCACGAGCCGCAGCACGCCGGCCAGGCGCCAGGCGCCGCCCAGCCCGGCCAGTACGCGCAGCATCGCATCGGTATCGGTCCAGGCACCCTGTGCGTCCAGCAGCAGGAACGACATCGGGTCCTGCGGGTCCAGCCCGTGCGCGCGCAGCATCGCGCTGCCCTGTGCGCCCTGCATCGCCGCAAAGCGATAGCGCCCCCTGCGGTCGAAGCGCAGCAGGAAGCGCACCCAGCGGTTGCACAGCGCGCATACGCCATCGAATACGATCACCGCGGTCCCAGCCTCGGCGGCGGCCTCACCGCGGTTCGAGCCAGCCTTCATAGCGGATCAGGGCTCCCACCCAGGGCAGCGTCACATCGACCAGGAAAGTGTAACGCTCGCCCTGCCAGGCTTCGCGGCAACGCGCGCCATCAAACCAGCGCCTTGGCAGCGGCAGCAGCCCGAACGCCCAGACCCGGCGCACCGACCAGTCGATGCCACCCTCGCGGGCCTGCAGATCAAATTCGAAGCGCACCGCGCCCAACTGCTCACGCAGATGCCCGTCGTGCGCCCACAGCCGCGACACCATTGGCCAGCGGCCGAACCGCCGCGCCCATTGCTCGCCCTGCCCGTGTGTGCTGAATACCACTTCGGTTGGCAGCGCGTCGCCGCTCTTCGGCAACCGTGCCACTGCGGCCAGCAGCGGCACCAGCCCGTGACGCCCGCGCTGGATCCGCGCCTTCCCCACGTAGCGGCACGGCTGTGGTGCGGCGTGCAGCGCCTGCACCGGCGGTGCCAGGGTGGCGAAGGCCGGCCCCAGCACCCGTGCAAACAGGGGCGTAGTCAGGGTGCGATCCAGGCCAACGTCGCCATGCGTCCGGTGCGGCGGTCGCGCCGGTGCGAGTACAGGTCCGGATCGGCCATGGTCGACACCGTGCCGCCGTATACCTGCGCCGGGTCCATGCCCGCCGCCTGCAGGCGCTGGCGGGCCAACGCGAACAGGTCCACCTTCCAATGACCTGCGCGGGTCGCTGCGAACGCCACCTCGGCGGCCGGATCGTGTCCGACGAAGGCGTGGTAGACCTCTTCACCGATCTCGTAATCGGCCGGCCCGGCTGCCGGTCCCAGCCAGGCGCGCAACTGCGCCGGCGGCGTCTGCATGGCCGCCACGGTGGCCTCCAGCATGCCGTCGGCCAGGCCACGCCAGCCGGCATGCGCCGCGCCCACCTCACTGCCATCAGCGGCGGCGAACACCACCGGCAGGCAGTCGGCGGTCAGGATCGCCAGCACCACGCCGGGCACCGAGGTCACCGCGGCGTCGGCCACCGGCTCGGCGGCACCCGGCACCGGCGGCGCGTTGAATCGCAGCACGGTGCTGCTGTGCACCTGGCGCAGCCAGTGCGGGGCCGACGGCAGCGCCAACCCCTGCTGCAGCAGCTGGCGGTTGTGCTCGACGTTGGCGGGGGTATCACCATCGGCCGCGTGCCGGTTGCCCAGGTTGAACTGCGCGAACGGCGCCGGCGAGATGCCCGCACCGTGCCGGCGCGTGGTCAGCGCATGGACGCCCGGAGGCGCCGGCCAGTCCGCCTGCAGCAAGGGCAGCGCGGCGGCCATCACCAGCGGTCCCGCTCGCGTGCGGCGAAGGCTTCGCTGTCTTCGCGCAGCACCTTCATCAGGTGCAGCATGTCCTCCGGCACCGGCGCGGTGTTGCGCACCGGCTCACCGGTGATCGGGTGCGTGAACTCCAGCGTCTCGGCGTGCAGGGCCTGGCGCTTGAAGCCGCGCAGCGCGGCCACCAGCTCGTCGCTGGCGCCCTTGGGCAGCTTCAATGCACCGCCGTACAGCGGGTCGCCGATGATCGGATGGCGCACGTGCGCCATATGCACGCGGATCTGATGGGTACGGCCGGTTTCCAGGCGGCACTCCAGTGCGGTGTGCGCACGGAAGCGCTCGCGCAGGCGGTAATGGGTGATCGCTTCCTTGCCGTCCTCGCGCACGGCCATCTTCAGGCGGTCGCGCGGGTGGCGGTCGATCGGGGCATCAGCGGTACCGCCGGCCACCAGCGCGCCCATCACGATGGCCAGGTACTGGCGGTGCACGTCGCGTGCGGCCAACTGCTCGACCAGCGCGGTCTGCGCTTCCAGAGTCTTGGCCACCACCATCACGCCGCTGGTGTCCTTGTCCAGGCGGTGCACGATGCCCGCGCGCGGCAGCACCGCCACCGACGGGTCGCGGAACAGCAGGGCGTTGACCAGGGTGCCGCTGTGGTTGCCCGCGCCCGGGTGTACCACCAGGCCGACCGGCTTGTTGATCACCAGCAGGTGCTCGTCCTCGAACAGCACGTCCAGCGGGATGTCCTCCGGCTGGGCGTCGGTCTGGGTTTCCAGTACCACGTTGAGGGTCACCACCTCGCCGCCGCGCAGCGGATCGCGCGGGCGCACCTGGGCACCGTCCAGCAGCACCTCCCCGGCCTTGATCCATTCGGTCAGGCGCGAACGCGAGTATTCGGGGAACAGTTCGGCCACGACGGCGTCGAAACGGCGCCCGGCAGCGGTGTCGGGGACGATGGCCTGGCGGGCCGATTCAGAAGGTTGTTCAGACATGGCAGGGGGCATTCTTTGAAATTTTGGGGTCCCGGCGGCCGGTTTCAGTCGCTGGACAGGACACTAGGCTATCATCGACCCTTCGTATTCCAGCCGCGTCCCGCCTCGACCCCATGATCCGACGCTCCGCCATGCTCTCCGCGCCCGTCCGCCTCACCGCCCTGCTGCTGGTGCTGGTCATCGCCGCCACCGGCTGCCATCGCGGCGCCAAGAAGGGTGATCGCCCCGATGAAGGCGTGCCGGTCGAACAGCTGTACGAGAAAAGCCACAAGCTGATGCAGGGCGGCAACTGGAGCGGCGCCGAGGCCAGCTTCCGCCGCCTGGTGGCCCAGTATCCGTACGGTCCGTACACCGAGCAGGCGATGATCGAGACCGCCTACGCCCAGTACAAGGCCGGCAAGCACGATGACGCGGTGTCCAGCATCGACCGCTTCATCCGTACCTACCCGACCCACCGCAACATCGCGTACCTGTACTACCTGCGCGGCCTGGCGAACTCCAACCGCAGTACGGTTTTCCTGCGTCGCGTATGGTCGTTGGATGCCAGCCGCCGCGACCTGTCCACGCCGCACCAGGCGTATTCGGACTTCAACATCGTGGTGGACCGCTATCCGAACAGCCGCTACGCCGCCGATGCGCGCCAGCGCATGCTGGAACTGCGTGACGTGTTCGCCCAGCACGAACTGGACAACGCCCTGTACTACATGCGCCGCGGCGCCTGGGTCTCGGCCGCCGGCCGCGCCAACTACCTGCTGGAAACCTACCCGCAGAGCGCGTTCCAGTACGACGCCGTCGCTGTCCTGGCCGATTCCTACACCCACCTGGGCAACAAGACCCTGGCCGATGATGCGCGCCGCGTCCTGCAGTTGAACCAGCCGGACCACCCGTGGCTGGAAGGCAAGTGGCCGAAGTACCCGTGGATGATCCGCAAGCTGAACCCGTTCGCTGGCGAGAAGTCCGCCAGCACCGGCCAGCGCAACGCGCGACTGGAAAAGAAATAAGAAAAAGGCCCCGCAAGGGGCCTTTTCTTTGTCGGTTATCCACGCCATGCGTGGAGGGTTCGTGCGCCCATGGACCACGACACTAGGAATTCTACGAATCCCCGGCGGATGCGACGCCGGTCCCAATCGGCGCGGGCGAGCTCCTCCACACTGCGGCGCAACGGCCATCCCGGCCGTGAAGGAGCGCCTCATGACCCCACCGCCACGCCATTTCCGTCCCCGCGCCTGCCTCCTCGCCACTGCCCTGCTGGCGCTGTCCCCGGGCCCCCTGGCCGCCGCACCGGTTGCACCGGGCGACCTGCTGTCTGCTGCCCCCTATCGCGCGTCATGGGTGCCGTCCAAGGCCGCGCAGGCCTACAAGCTGCACTACCGCACCCCGGATCATCGCGGCCAGCTGGCCGAAGGCACCGGCCTGCTGTATCTGCCCGCCGGCGCGGCGCCTGCAGGCGGCTGGCCGGTGGTGTCCTGGGCACATGGCACCCAGGGCATCGCAGATCGCTGTGCGCCCTCGGTGTCCGGCCCCTACCAACCCCAACGCGACGGGCGCTTCCTCGATCAGTTCCTGGCACAGGGCTATGCGGTGGTCGCCGCGGACTACCAAGGCCTCGGCAGTCCAGGTGACCATGCCTATCTGCATGTGCGCACTGCCGCGCGCAACGCCATCGACCTCGTCAAAGCCAGCCGCCAGTACCTGGGCAACGCAGCGCTGTCGCCGCGCTGGGTCTCGGTCGGCCATTCGCAGGGTGGCGCCGCCGCGCTCACCGCAGGCCACATCGCCCCCACCTATGGGGGGCCGGCGTTGCACTACCGCGGCAGCTTCACCACCGGTACGCCCACGGCAGTGGAGTTGACCGCGCTGGTGATGAAACCGGACAACCGCACCGCCAATCCAGGTGCAGTCAACGCGTATCACGCGTATCTGCTCGATGGCCTGCTGCAGGTCGCGCCGCAGATCGACCGCGTCCTCAGCGACACCGGCCGCGCCCGCGTGGCAGTGGCACGTGAGCAGTGCCTGGGCGAACTGGCCGCCACCCTGGACGGTGCGGATACCGGCAGCATGTTCACTGCACCGCTGACCAGCGTGCCGGGCATCTGGGCGGTGCTGTACGACTATCTCGGCGTACCGCGCCGCGGCTTCAGCCAACCACTGATGCTGGGCCATGGCAGCGCGGACCGCGATGTGCCCTATCTGACCACGCTGCTGTACGCCGCAGGACTGGCCCTGCGAGGCGAGCCGGTCGCGTTTCGACGCTACCCGGTCGACCACCGCGGCACGCTGGATGCGGCGGCGGCGGATGGCCTGGCATTTGTGCGTGCACGGCTTGAGGGCGGCCACTTCAGCGACGCTGCGGAAACCGCCGGCCTCGAACAGCTGCTCGGCGAAGCCCGGTAGATCCACGCCATGCGTGGATGATCTTCGACCATCGTGCGGACCAAGGTCCGCACCCACCGGAGAGGGCCAACGGGTTGCCGGCCATCGGCCGGCACTCCCTGTCGTCTGCTGGACCGGGCCTCAGCCCTTGTAGCCGTTGCTGATCGGGTAACGACGCTCACGGCCGAACGCCCGGCGCGAGACCTTCGGCCCGGGCGCGGCCTGATGCCGCTTCCACTCGCTGATGCGCACCAGGCGAAGCACGCGGTCGACCACGGTCGCGTCGTAACCGGCCGCCACGATCTCCGTGCGCGACTGCTCCTGATCGATGTAGCGGTACAGGATGCCATCCAGCACGTCATAGGCCGGCAGCGAATCCTGGTCCAGCTGGTTCTCGCGCAGCTCGGCCGATGGCGGGCGGCTGATCACCGCCGGCGGAATCACAGGCGCGCCGCCCACGGTATTGCGCCATTTGGACAGGCCGAACACCTCGGTCTTGTACAGGTCCTTCAACGGCGCATAGCCACCGCACATGTCGCCGTAGATGGTGGCGTAGCCGACGGCGTACTCGCTCTTGTTGCCGGTGGTCAGCAACAGGCCGCCGAACTTGTTGGCCAGTGCCATCAGGATCACCCCGCGGCTGCGCGACTGCAGGTTCTCTTCGGTCACGTCCGGCGCGGTGCCTTCGAACATCGGCGCCAGCGATTCCATCAGGCCCTTGAACGCCGGCTCGATCGAGACCGCTTCCAGCTTCACGCCCAGTGCCTGGCACTGCTCGGCGGCCAGGTCGTTGGACATGCCGGCGGTATAGCGCGACGGCAGGCGCACGGCGGTAACGTTCTCAGCGCCGAGCGCGTCGACCGCCAGCGCCAGTACCAGCGCCGAATCAATGCCACCGGACAGCCCCAGCCACACCTTCTTGAAGCCGTTCTTGCGGCAGTAGTCCTGGATGCCACGGGTCACGGCACGCCAGGCCAGCGCGTCCATGCTCTCGTCGCCATCGTCCATCCACACGTGCGGCATGAAGCGGCGGGTCTCACCGTCGTACTCCACCACCAGCCACTGGTCGACGAAGGCAGCGGCAGCCGGGTGTACCGTGCCGTCACCATCGGCCACCACCGACGCGCCATCGAACACCAGCGCATCCTGGCCACCGACCACGTTGAGATAGGCGATGGCCGCCCCGCTCTCGCGGGTGCGTGCGGCCAGCACCGCGTCGCGCTGGGCGTGCTTGCCCCGCTCGTACGGCGAAGCATTGGGCACTACCACCAGTTGCGCCCCCGCGCGCACGGTGTCGGCCAGCGGCTCGGCGAACCAAAGGTCCTCGCAGATCAGCAAACCCACCGGAATGCCATTGACCTCGAACACACAGCTGCCGCCGTCCGGATCGACATCGAAGTAGCGACGCTCGTCGAACACCGCGTAGTTGGGCAGCTCGCGCTTGCGGTAGGTCTGCTCCAGCAGGCCATCGCGCAGCACGCTGGCGGCGTTGTAGACCACCGCACCAGCCGCCTGCGGCCAGCCGACCACGGCGGTGATGCCACGGCAGGCAGCAGCGATACGGCCCATCGCCTGCTCGCATTCGTACAGGAAGCCGGGACGCAGCAGCAGGTCCTCCGGCGGATAACCGCTCACTGCCAGCTCGGGGAACATCACCAGCTCGGCGCCATACTCGTCGCGCGCCTGTCCGATCATCTCGATGATGCGCTCGGTGTTGCCGGCGACATCGCCGACCGGGAAATCGAACTGCGCCATCGCGATGCGGATCGAAGCCATGGGAATCCAGCCTGTGGTTGCAATGCGCCCATTGTAGCGCCGCGTCGTGCGCGCGCCGGGGGCGTTCACTGCGTGGACAGCCCTGGCTTAGTAGATCCCCACCATGCGTGGATGGGCCGACCAGGCGGCCGCCAGACGCAGAAAAGCCGCCCGAGGGCGGCTTTTCCAAAGCAAGCCGAGCGTGGGCTCGGCTCTACAGAATCGGCTGCCAGAGGCAGTCGTTCTTATTTCACCAGCTTGGCGATGGCGGCGCCCAGGTCGCCCGGCGAACGGACGGTGACGACGCCAGCAGCTTCCATGGCGGCGAACTTGCCTTCGGCAGTGCCCTTGCCGCCCGAGGCGATCGCACCGGCGTGGCCCATGCGCTTGCCGGCCGGAGCCGACGCACCGGCGATGAAACCGACGACCGGCTTCTTCACGTGGTTCTTGATGTACTCGGCACCGGCTTCCTCGGCGTCACCGCCGATTTCGCCGACCATGATGATGCCTTCGGTCTGCGGGTCTTCGTTGAACAGCTTCAGGCAGTCGACGAAGTTCAGGCCATTGATCGGGTCGCCACCGATGCCGATGCAGGTGGACTGGCCCAGGCCGACTTCGGTGGTCTGCTTGACCGCTTCATAGGTCAGGGTGCCCGAACGCGACACGATGCCGATCTTGCCCGGCTTGTGGATGTGGCCCGGCATGATGCCGATCTTGCACTCACCCGGGGTGATGACACCCGGGCAGTTCGGACCGATCAGGACGGTGTCCGGGTAGGAACGGGTCAGCACGTTCTTGACGCGCAGCATGTCCAGCACCGGGATGCCTTCGGTGATGCAGACGATGACCTTGATGCCGGCAGCAGCGGCTTCCAGGATCGCATCGGCCGCGAACGGCGGCGGCACGTAGATGACCGACGCGTTGGCGCCGGTGCTCTGCACGGCGTCGGCAACGGTGTTGAAGACCGGCAGGTCGATGTGGGTGGTGCCACCCTTGCCCGGGGTCACGCCGCCAACAACCTGGGTGCCGTACTCGATCATCTGAGTGGCGTGGAAGGTGCCCTGCTGGCCGGTGAAGCCCTGCACGATCACCTTGGTGTTCTTGTTAATCAAAACAGACATGGGAATTTCCTTCGGTGTCGTGGATCAGGCGGCGTTCTTGACCGCTTCAACGACCTTCTTGGCGCCGTCGTTGATGTTGTCAGCCGGGATGATGGCCATGCCGCTGTCACGCAGCAGCTGCTTGCCTTCTTCCACGTTGGTGCCTTCCAGGCGCACCACGACCGGAACCTTGACGCCCACTTCCTTCACGGCGGCGATGATGCCTTCGGCAATCATGTCGCAGCGGACGATGCCGCCGAAGATGTTGACGAAGATGCCTTCAACCTTGTCCGAGGACAGGATCAGCTTGAACGCTTCGATGACGCGCTGCTTGTTGGCACCGCCGCCCACGTCCAGGAAGTTCGCCGGCTCGCCGCCGTTGAGCTTGATGACGTCCATGGTGGCCATGGCCAGGCCGGCACCGTTCACCATGCAGCCGATGTTGCCGTCCATGGTGACGTAGTTGATGTCCAGCTCCGAAGCGGTCACTTCGGTTTCGTCTTCCTGGGACTTGTCGCGCATCGCGACCAGTTCCTTGTGGCGGAAGTTGGCGTTGTCGTCGCTGTTGAACTTGCCGTCCAGCGCGTACAGGTTGCCATCGTCCAGGATGGCCAGCGGGTTGATCTCAACCAGCGCCAGGTCCTTTTCGTTGAAGATGCGGTACAGGTTCACCATGATGTTGGCGAACTGGCCGGCCTGCTTGGCGGTCAGGCCCATCTTGAAGCCGATGTCACGGCCGTGGTAACCCTGCACGCCCTCGACGAAGTCCACGTTCAGGGTGTGGATCTTGTCCGGGGTCTCGGCAGCGACCTGCTCGATTTCCATGCCGCCTTCGGAAGAGGCGATGTAGCTGATGGTGCGGGTGCCGCGATCCACCAGGACCGACAGGTACAGCTCCTTGACGATCTCACCGGCGGTGGTCACCAGCACCAGGTTGATCGGCAGCTCGACGCCGGCGGTCTGGTAGGTGGCCATCTTGGTGCCGAGCATCTTGGCCGCTGCGGCCTTCACATCATCGACGGTCTTGCAGAACTTGACGCCGCCAGCCTTGCCGCGGCCGCCAGCGTGGATCTGCGCCTTGACCATCCAGGGGCCCTGGCCCAGCGACTGGGCGACTTCAACCGCCTCGTCCGGGGTCGCCGCGACCTTGCCGGCCGGGACCGGGATGCCGTATTCGGCAAGCAGTTGTTTTGCCTGGTATTCGTGGAAATTCATGCGTCACCGTGGGAATAGGAACGACCGCACGCAATTCCTCAGGGCCCCCTGGAAGAGGCACCGGCACGGACCGCGGCGGGCCCACTATTGTGGCCGAGCCGGCGCCGGGGCGCAAAGAAGTCTGTACAAAACGCCAGACGCGGGCGGATTTTCGCGGTCATTCAGGCAGTTGCGCCCGCCCTGGCGCTGGCCTCCGGTCTCCGCGGCGGGCCAAATGCGCGATGCGGGGCGGTCCCGCGGCGCCAGCGCAGGGGCCCTATACTGGCCCTCTCGAGCACGCTCGACACTACATCGACGCGACGTGCCCGCCCGGCCTCAGGGGATGCCAGGCAGGCCCGCCGCAGATTCCAGACCCAGGCAGCCAGAAGGGGAGTTCCGGCGTGTCACCCAGTGCTTCATTGATCGACCGCATCGAATCGATTCCGCGGCGTGAGCTGTACTTCTTCGCGCTGTACCGGGTGCTGATCGCCGCAGTCATCGCCGGCCTGCTCTACAGCCCCCTGTCCGGCATGGTCGGCGAGGCCCACCACCCGCGCCTGGCCGATACCGTTGCGGCCATCTATCTGGTGCTGTCGCTGCTGGCCCTGGCGATCGGCCGCAACGAACGCTGGCTGCGCCCCATCGTGGTCACCAGCGTGCTGGTGGATATCATCGCCGCCACCCTGCTGGCGCACGCCCTGCCCGGCGCCAGCGCCGGCATCTCGATGTCGCTGCTGTTCAACATCGCCGCGGCCGCCACCCTGCTGCCGCTGAGCTGGGGGCTGGGCCTGGCAGTCGCGGCCAGCCTGGCCACCGGTACCGAATACCTGTGGAAAGTGCTGGAAGGCGGCGATCCCACCCGCACGCTGGCCGAGCTGGCCATGTTCGCCACCAGCTACCTGGCGCTGGCCTTCATCAGCTACCAGGTGGGCAGCCGCGCACGCCGCAACCAGCAGCTGGCCAATCAGCGCGGCGACGAAGTAGCCAACCTGTTCCAGATCAACGAACTGATCATCCGCCGCATGCGCACTGGCGTGCTGGTGGTAGACGCCGACAACCGCATCACCCTGGCCAATGAAGCGGCCTCGATGCTGCTCGGTGACAATGACGGCATCGGTGAGACAGGACGCCTGGATCTGGCCAGTGCCGCGCCGGAACTGGCGCGCCGCCTGCAGCGCTGGCGCAACGGCTGGGCGCAGGACGAACTGCCGCTGCAGCTCAACCCCGACCAGCCCGAAGTGCAACCGCGCTTCGCCCGCCTGCTGGCCGGCAGCGAGCTGGCCCTGGTGTTCCTGGACGATTCCAGCGTGGTCTCGCGGCGCGCCGAATCGCTCACCCTGTCGGCGATGGGCCGCTTCTCCGCCAGCCTCGCCCATGAAATCCGCAACCCGCTGGCGGCGATCAACTATGCCGTGCAGCTGCTGGAAGAAGGCACCGGCTTCAACGAAAGCGACCGCCGCCTGCTGCAGATCATCCGCCAGCAATGCCAGCGCACCAATGGCATCGTCGAAAGCGTGCTGGGGCTGGCACGGCGCGAACGCGCCACGCCCGAGAACGTCGACCTGGTCGCCTTCGTGCGCCGCTTCGTGCTGGAGTACAAGCAGGGCCAGACGCTGGAAACCGACAGCATCGAACCGATCATCAGCGATACGGCGGTGATGGCGCAGGTCGATACCAAGCACCTGTACCAGGTGCTCACCGTACTGGTGCACAACGCATTGAAGTACGGCCGTATCGGCCAGCAGCCGGCGCGGGTGCGCCTGCGCGTGGCCCAGCACGAGCGCAGCGCGGTGATCGACGTGATGGACCGTGGCCCGGGCATTCCCGAGAGCGTGGCCGCACAGCTGTTCCGTCCGTTCTTCACCACATCCGAGCACGGCACCGGGCTGGGCCTGTATATCGCCCGCGAGTTGTGCCGGGCCAACCAGGCACGCCTGGACTACATTCCCGTGCCCGCCGGCGGCTCCTGCTTCCGTTTGGTGCTGCCCGGCCCCCACACGCTGCTGCCCACCTGATTGCAGATCTGTGCGTCAAACATTTGTCGCTTCCAGCCCCCTCGTTTATCTTTCACGCCCATGAACGAAACCCGCAGCGCCCTCGTCGTCGACGATGAACGCGACATCCGCGAACTGCTGGTACTGACCCTTGGCCGCATGGGCCTGCGCATCAGTACCGCCGCCAACCTGGCCGAAGCCCGCGAGCTGCTGGCCAGCAATCCGTACGATCTGTGCATCACCGACATGCGGCTTCCGGATGGCAACGGTATCGAGCTGGTCAGCGAGATCGCCCAGCACTACCCGCGCACGCCGGTGGCGATGATCACCGCGTTCGGCAGCATGGACCTGGCCGTGGAAGCGCTGAAGGCCGGTGCCTTCGACTTCGTCAGCAAGCCGGTGGACATCTCGGTACTGCGTGGCCTGGTCAAGCACGCGCTGGAACTCAACAACAGCGAGCGCCCTGCGCCCGGCCCCGCCACCGAACAGGCAGCACGCCTGCTCGGCGCTTCGCCGGCCATGGACGTACTTCGCACCACCATCAGCAAGGTCGCGCGCAGCCAGGCGCCGGTCTACATCCTCGGTGAATCCGGGGTTGGCAAGGAACTGGTTGCTCGCACCATCCACGCCCAGGGCGCGCGCGCGGCCGGGCCGTTCGTGCCGGTCAACTGCGGCGCCATTCCCGGCGAGCTGATGGAGAGCGAATTCTTCGGACACCGCAAAGGCAGCTTCAGCGGCGCGCATGCCGACAAGCCCGGCCTGTTTCAGGCCGCGCACGGCGGCACCCTGTTCCTGGACGAAGTGGCCGAACTGCCGTTGCAGATGCAGGTCAAGCTGCTGCGCGCGATCCAGGAAAAGTCGGTGCGCGCGGTCGGTGCGCCCAACGAAGAGCCGGTGGACGTGCGCATTCTCTCGGCCACGCACCGCGACCTGGCCGAACTGGTCGAGGACGGGCGCTTCCGCCACGACCTGTACTACCGCATCAACGTGATCGAGCTGAAGGTGCCGCCGCTGCGCGAGCGCCGCCAGGACCTGCCGGAACTGGCCGCTGCCGTGTTGGCGCGGCTGGCCCGCAGCCACGGCCGCGCCACCCCGCTGCTGGCGCCGTCGGCGCTGGAAGCGCTGGCCCACTATGCGTTCCCGGGCAATGTGCGCGAGCTGGAGAACATCCTGGAACGCGCGCTGGCACTGGCTGAAGAAGACCGCATCGGCGCCGACGACCTGCGCCTGCCGCAGCACGCCCCACGCACGCCCGGCAGCGCAGCCCCCGCCGAAGCCGTGGCCGACCTGCAGCCCGGCGGTGCCGCCCTGCCCTCGTACATCGAGCAGCTGGAACGCAGCGCCATCCAGCGCGCGCTGGAAGAGAACCGCTGGAACAAGACCCGGACCGCCGCGCAGCTGGGCATCACCTTCCGCGCGCTGCGCTACAAGCTGAAGAAGCTGGGGATGGAGTAGAGCCGAGCCCATGCCCGGCTGCGCGGTGGTCGGGACCGCGCCATCCATGCATGGCGTGGAACTACTATGGGATCCGTGGCCGATCATCCACGCATGGCGTGGATCTACTGTAGAGCCGAGCCCACGCTCGGCTGCTCTTCGGTACCTCAGCCGAGCATGGGTTCGGCTCTACCTCAATCCTTGGTAACGCGATTGATCTCCGCCAGGCTGGTGATCCCGGCCGCAGCCTTCTTCAACGCAGACTGCCGCAGGTCGTTCACCCCGATCTGCTGCGCCGCCTCGGCAATCTGCAGCGCGTTGCCACCGGCCAGCACGATGGTAGCGATCTCATCGGTCATCGGCATCACCTGGTAGATGCCGGTTCGGCCCTTGTAGCCCTCGGTGCACTCATCGCAGCCCACCGCCTCGTACAGCTGGATGCCCGCATCCAGCTGCGCCTGGGTGAAACCCTCGGCCAGCAGCGCATGCTCCGGCAGGTTGGCCGGGCGCTTGCAGTTGCCGCACAACCGGCGTGCCAGGCGCTGCGCGATCACCAGCGTCACCGAGCTGGTGATGTTGTACGGCGCGATGCCCATGTTCATCAGGCGCGCGATGGTCTGCGGCGCATCGTTGGTATGCAGCGTGGAAAGCACCATGTGGCCGGTCTGCGCCGCCTTGATCGCAATCTCGGCCGTCTCCAGGTCGCGGATTTCGCCGACCATGATGATGTCCGGATCCTGTCGCAGGAACGAGCGCAGCGCCGCAGCGAAGGTCATGCCACGCTTGTTGTTCTGCTGCACCTGGTTGACGCCGGGCAGGCGGATTTCCACCGGGTCTTCGGCGGTGGAAATGTTGCGCGTCTCGTCGTTGAGGATGCCCAGCGCGGTATACAGCGAAACGGTCTTGCCCGAACCGGTCGGGCCGGTCACCAGCACCATGCCGTAAGGCTTGTGGATCGCATCCAGGAACAGCTTCTGCTGGTCCGGCTCGTAGCCCAGTTTGTCGATGCCCAGCTTGGCCGCGCTGCCATCCAGGATACGCAGCACCACCTTTTCACCGAACAGGGTCGGCAGCGTGCTGACGCGGAAATCGATCTGCTTGGTCTTGGACAGGTTGAGCTTGATGCGACCGTCCTGTGGCACGCGCTTCTCGGCGATATCCAGCTGCGCCATCACCTTCAGGCGCGCGGCAATGCGCTGGTTCAACTTCACCGGCGCGCGCGCCACCATCTTCAATAGGCCGTCGATGCGCAGGCGCACGCGGTAATCGTCTTCGTACGGTTCGAAGTGGATGTCCGATGCGCCCTTGCGGATCGCATCGACCAGTACCTTGTTAACGAACTTCACTACCGGGGTGTCGTCGCCCTTGGCGTCGATGCCGGCGTCGGTGCCCGCGCCTTCGTCGTCGCCCAGGCCGACATCGAGGTTGGCCATGCCCTCGTCGTCGCCGCCCAGCGCGTCGCCGATGGTGTCATGGCTGGCGTGCCACTGTTCCAGCGTGCGGCGGATCTGGTCTTCATCCACCAGGATCGGCTCCACCACCAGGTTGGTATGGAACTTGATCTCGTCCAGCGCATGGGTCGGATTGCTGGTACCCACGAACAGCTTGCCGCCGCGTTTGAACAGCGGCAGCACGTTGTGCTTGCGCAGCAGCTCCTCGCTGACCAGGCTCATGGCGTTCTGGCTGGCGTCGAACGTGGACACGTCGAACAGCGGCATGCCGAACTCGACCGCGTTGGCGGCGGCGAGCTGCGAGGCACTGACCAGCTTGTTCTGCGCGAACCAAGTGGGCAGCGGCTGGCGTGCCGCAGCGGCCTTGGCCATCGCATCGCGGGCGGAGGCCTCGTCCAGAGCGCCGTCCTGGACCAGGCGGCGGGCCAAGCCGGTGATGCCGACGAGGTTGGCGGTGGTTACGGTGTTCATGGGTGCGCTCCTACTGCACGGCAGACTACCCCAACCATAGGTAGGCCGGAATCATTAGATGCTTCAACCATGCGGGCAGCCTTTCGGTGCAACCTCGACTGGCGCGCTGGTCGTACAAGCCCAAGTACCGGTGTCAGCGGCGTAGACGATGGTCACCGTCGCTGATTCCACCTTGCTGTTAACTCCTGCAGCCTTCATGGTCGCAGTAATCACGCATGGGACGCCACCTGCCACCGCTATGCCTTCAACATATTTGCCCGCCAGGACCGCGCTGTCAGGCAGAACGCAGGAATTTGCGCCATTGTTGTTCGCAAATTGTTCGCCGACGGGTGTTTTAAGCCCGCCCAACAGGACTACAGCCTCGGACAATTGAGTGCGAGCGGTGTAGTCGTTGTATTGCGGAATCGCGATTGCCGAAAGAACGGCTATAACGGCCACGACGATCATCAACTCAATCAACGTGAAACCGGTCTGCTTGTTCATGGCGCTCCCCAATGCGCAGGTCAAATGTTTGAATCGGCCTTACCCCAAAAAAAAGCCCCGGCAGCGCCGGGGCTTTTGTGGCTGCGAAGCCCCAGCTTACGGAGCAGTGACGCAAGCCTTAGGCTGCACTTCAGAGGCGGCATTGGTAGAGCACGCCCAAGCGCCAGTATCCGGAGTGAAAGTCAGGGTGACAGTCTTGCCGGCAGCCTTCGCGTTGACGCCTTCTTCCTTCATGGTAGCGACGATAGTGCACGGGCTGTCACCACCAGCTTCCACCGAAGCAACATACTTGCCGGTTTCCACAGCGTTCTCCGGAACCACACAAGAGGTAGCCGGATCGGAATCCTGAGCGAAAGCTTCGGCAATCGGAGTCTTAAGACCGCTGGCCAAGGTATACGCCTCCGACATCTGGGCGCGCGCCGTGTAATCGTTGTACTGCGGAATCGCAATGGCCGCCAAAATGGCGATGATCGCAACGACGATCATCAGTTCGATAAGGGTGAAGCCCTTCTGGTTCTTCATTTGTTACATCCCCAAGATAGTGATGGTTGATGATCAGCGCATCAGGATCTTCCGACCCATAGGCCGGGTGAGCGGGTCCTGTGCCCTGCGGGTGGATCAACGCAGGTTGCGTGCCAACTCTGGCACGCCTCCCCCTGAATTTCCCCATGCCCATGATGGCATCAATTTCACGGATGGGAACCCCCCGTGTGCGAATCTGCGATGGACGCGGCAATGTGACGCAGCGCGTCACCTTTCGTCTCCGCTGGTCAAGAACTCTGCGCAGGGTTGTGCTGGCACACTCCCCGGACGGCCCTGAACCGGCTACCATCGCTGGTCATGATGCCCGCCTGGGGATGGCGGGCCTTGGGGAGCCAACATGTCTGTCAGTCGCAGTGCGATCAAGAAAGAGCCCGTGGCCCGCACGACCACGGAACTGCAACCGTTTGTATGGGAGGGGACCGACAAGCGGGGTATCAAGATGAAGGGCGAGCAGGTCGCCAAGAACGCAAACCTGCTGCGCGCAGAGCTACGGCGTCAGGGCATTAATCCCGGTACGGTAAAGCCCAAGCCCAAGCCAATGTTCGGGGCAGCCGGCAGCAAAGTTTCACCGAAGGACATTGCCTTCTTCAGCCGTCAGATGGCGACGATGATGAAGTCTGGTGTACCGATCGTCTCGGCGCTGGACATCATTGCCAGCGGGCACAAGAACCCGCGCATGAAGAAGATGGTGGACGGGATCCGTGCCGATATCGAGGGCGGTTCCTCCCTATATGAGGCCGTCAGCAAGTATCCCGTGCAGTTCGATGAGCTTTACCGGAACCTGGTCCGGGCTGGTGAAGGCGCGGGTGTGCTGGAAACGGTGCTGGACACCGTCGCCACCTACAAGGAAAACATCGAAGCGCTGAAGGGCAAGATCAGAAAGGCGCTGTTCTACCCAGCCATGGTGGTGGTCGTTGCGCTGCTGGTCAGTGCCATCATGCTGATCTTCGTCGTACCCCAGTTCGAAGAAGTGTTCCGCGGCTTCGGCGCGGAGCTGCCTGCATTTACCCAGATGATCGTGAACCTGTCACGTTTCATGGTTTCGTGGTGGTGGCTGATGGCGACCGTGGCGATTGGCAGCATCGTGGCGTTCACCATGGCCTACAAACGATCACCCAAGATGCAGCACACCATGGACCGACTGATCCTGAAGGTGCCAGTGATCGGCCAGATCATGCACAACAGCTCGATTGCCCGGTTCGCCCGGACTACGGCAGTGACTTTCAAGGCCGGCGTGCCGCTGGTGGAAGCACTCGGAATCGTCGCTGGCGCGACCGGCAACAAGGTCTACGAGGAATCCGTGCTGCGCATGCGTGACGACGTGTCGGTGGGCTATCCGGTCAACATGGCGATGAAGCAGACCGCCCTGTTCCCGCACATGGTCATCCAGATGACCGGTATCGGTGAAGAAGCGGGCGCACTGGATTCGATGCTGTTCAAGGTGGCCGAGTATTATGAGCAGGAGGTCAACAATGCCGTTGACGCCTTGAGCAGCCTGCTCGAACCGATGATCATGGTCTTCATCGGTGTCGTCGTTGGCGGTATGGTCATCGGCATGTATCTGCCCATCTTCAAACTCGGCGCCGTCGTCGGCTAAAGGTATCAATGGCATTTCTCGACCAGCATCCCGGCCTCGGCTACCCCGCCGCGGCCGCCCTGGGACTGCTGCTGGGCAGTTTCCTGAACGTGGTCATCCTGCGCCTGCCCAAGCGGCTGGAGTGGCAGTGGAAGCGCGATGCGCGCGAAGTCCTGGAGGAACCGGACTTCTATGAGCCCCCCCCACCGGGGATCGTGGTGGAGCCGTCGCACTGCCCGCACTGCAAGCACAAGCTGAGCTGGTACGAGAACATCCCGCTGTTCAGCTGGATCATCCAGGGCGGCAAGTGCCGCCACTGCAAGGCGCCGATCTCGCTGCAGTACCCGCTGGTGGAGGCGCTGACCTCGGTGCTGGTGCTGGCTTGCGTCTGGCAGTTCGGCTTCGGCTGGCAGGGCTTCGGCGCCATCGTGCTGACCTGCTTCCTGATCGCCCTGTCCGGCATCGACCTGCGCACCCAGCTGCTGCCCGATCAGTTGACCCTGCCACTGATGTGGCTGGGCCTGATAGGCAACATCGACAACCTGTACATGCCGGCAAAGCCTGCATTGGTCGGCGCGGCGGTGGGCTACCTGTCGCTGTGGATGGTCTGGTGGCTGTTCAAGCAGCTGACCGGCAAGGAAGGCATGGGCCACGGTGATTTCAAGCTGCTGGCCGCGCTCGGCGCCTGGTGCGGGCTGAAGGGCATTCTGCCGATCATCCTGCTGTCGTCGGTGCTGGGCGCCATCCTCGGCTCGATCTGGCTGTACAGCCGGGGCCGTGACCGCGCCACGCCCATTCCCTTCGGGCCGTATCTGGCCATCGCCGGCTGGCTGTACTTCATGTGGGGCGCACCGCTGGTGGATCAGTACCTGATGATGAGCGGGCTGCGCTGAGGGGAGTCCCCATGAGCCGCTATGTGGTTGGCCTGACCGGGGGCATCGCCTCCGGCAAGAGCGAAGTGACCCGGCGCTTCGAGGCGCTGGGCATTGTGGTGGCCGATGCCGATCTGGCCGCACGGGCCGTGGTGGCCGCCGGCAGCCCGGCGCTGGCCCGCATCGCCGAGCGCTTCGGCGCCGACATGCTGCTGGCCGATGGCAGCCTGGACCGGGGGCGCCTGCGCGCCCACGTGTTCGCCGACCCGGCCGAGCGGACGGCGCTGGAAGCGATCACCCACCCGGCCATCCGCCTGCTGATGCAGCAGCAGTGCGAGCAGGCTGAGAGCCCCTATGCGGTTGCCGCCATTCCGCTGCTGACCGAGGTGGGTGGGCGGAAGGCCTACCCATGGCTGGACCGGGTGCTGCTGGTGGACGCGCCGGAGGCCGTGCAGCATGCCCGGCTGATGCAGCGCGATGGCATTGATGCTGCGCTGGCCGACCGGATGATTGCTGCGCAGGCCAGCCGCGCGCAGCGGTTGGCGCTGGCCGATGACGTGGTGGTCAATGATGGGCAGCCGGAGGACCTGCAGGTGCAGGTGGAACAGCTGCACGCGCGGTATCTGAAGTTGGCCGGGGGGTGAGGCCGGGTTGCCGGCCAGCGGCCCGCGCTACCGAAGCGTATCCACGCGTGGCGTGGATCTGGGGATCTGCTGTAGAGCCGAGCCGATGCTCGGCTGCGACCATCAAGCCGAGCATCGGCTCGGCTCTACAAAACGCTCTGCATCCACGCGTGGCGTGGATCTACTCCAGCTGCAGGCGGGCGTAGCGGGCCAGTTCGCGGGCGCCGAGCAGCAGGCCGTCGACGACATCGGGATTGAGTTGCTGGCGGGCACCGCCCTGCTCCCGCGCGATTTCGGCGGCGTGCAGTAGCTGGATCAGGGTGTTCAGACCGGCAAGCGTGCGGCTGAGGCCGGCCATCGTGGCGGCCTGCGCTGGGCTGGCCCCCTGCACGTCCAGCCGCTGGCCGTCGGCGGCGTCGCGGCCATCCATGCGCGCCAGCAGGGCGGGCAGCAGGTCCTTGGGGTCATCCAGCAGCACTTCGACACGCTCGGCGACGTCGGCAGGCAGCAGGTGGGCCGCATCGCCGATCAGGGCGTGCAGCTGGGGGAACAGCGGGCGGGTGGACATGGTGGAGCTCCTCGCAGTCGGCAGGCCACCTGCAGATGCAAGGTGGCGGACGGTGCGGGTTGGCGTACCGGAGACCCAACAACTCAAAAGCGAAGGAAAAAGACTCCAGCGGATTCTGGCGAATCCCCACGCACCGTCCGCCAAAGCCAGGGCAGACGATGCATTTTCCATGATGAGCTAGAGCACATCCGGAGCTTTTGATTTGTTGGTTTTTTTCAGGACGCCAATCCCGGCCAAGGCACCTGCCCCGGCCAGGTCATCAGGCCATCGCCGCGCACGGCAATCTGTAAGGAAATTCTCAAGTGCGGCGCGGGCTTGCCAATGCGTGCACTGGAACACGCGCGGGGCGCGGCAGCGATCACGGTGGTGTCGCGTTGGGCCTGATGCCTGATCATCGCGCGAGGGTAATTCAGTGGCACAAGCGACACAGAGCGCGATGCAAGGTCGGCAGGGTCCGTGCCGACCAAGGTCGGCACCCACCAAAGCAGGGGCCCTTACAACGGCTTCGGCGAGAACGTCAGGGTGGCGATCACGCCACGCTCGCCACCGGGGCGCACGCTGACCTGCCAGCCGTACAGATCGCACAGGCGGCTGACGATCGACAAGCCGATGCCGCCGCCCTGCGAATGGCCAGCATGCGTGCCGCGGTAGCCACGCTGGAACAGCTTGGCGGCATCTTCCTCGCTCAGGCCCGGGCCACTGTCGGTCACCGAGACCGAATTGGCGCCGACGAACACGCGCACCTCGCCGTCCTGCGAGTACTTCACCGCATTGCCGATCAGGTTGCCCAGTGCCACCGACAGCGCCGCCTCGGGCGCGTCGATCACTAGGTTGCGCTCACCTTCGAGCACCAGCTCCAGCGGCTTGCCGCCCAGCTGCGCACGGTGCGCATCCAGCAGCTGCTCGGCTACGCGGGCCACGTTGCTGGTGCCCTGACCGCGTTCGTTGCGCGACAGCAGCAGCAACGCGCCGATCAGATCGCTGCACTGCTGTTCGGCACGCTGGATGCGCTGCAGGCGCTGCAGCACCTTTTCGTCCAGGCCGGGCCGGGTCAGCAGCAGCTCGGTGGCACCCCGGATCACCGCCAGCGGCGTGCGCAGCTCATGGCTGACGTCGGCATTGAACTCACGGTCGCGCTGCACAACTTCGGTCAGCCGCGAGGAATAGTCGTCCAGTGCCTGTGCCAGCTGCCCCACTTCGTCATCGGGGAAACGCGGCGCCAGCGGCTCAGGGTCACTGGTACCACCACGGTAGGCGCGCAACCGTGCGGCCAGGTCCGATACCGGCTTCATCACCTTCGAGGCCGACCACCAGCCCAGCACCAGTGACAGCAGGCTGAACACCAGCACCGACAGCACCAGCGCGCGGTTGAGCTGCTTGCCGCCGCGCACGCTGTCGGTCATGTCATAGGCGAGGAAGAACCAGGCGTCCGGCGTCTTGCGCACGGCCAGCTTGTAGGAGTACGGCTCGCCGTGCTCATCACCGCTGACGCTGTGGATGCCATCGGAGAAGCCCGCCCACTGCGCGCGTTCTTCGCGCACCCGGTCGAACTTGTCCTTCGAATAGGCATAAGCCCTGATCTGCAGCACCGGTGCATCCGGGTTATGCCCGGGGTGCTCGTAATAGCGGCGCGCATACTCGTCGATGTTTCGGTTCATCAGCTCTTCCACCAGCTGGTTTTCCACGCGCAGGCGGGCCCAGTTGGTGGCGAACGCGAACAGTGTTGTCAGGCAGAAGCCCAACAACACGAACGAAACGATGATGCGGCTGCGCAGGCGCCGCCGATACGGCGTGCGCCGGCGCTCCCCCTTGCTTGCCACCGAATCAGGCTTCCGGGGTGGCGATGCGGTATCCGATGCCATGGCGGGTCTGGATCAGCGGCACTTCAAACGGCTTGTCGACCACCGCACGCAGGCCGTGGATGTGCACGCGCAGGGAATCCGAATCGGGCAGTTCTTCGCCCCACACGCGGGTTTCCAGTTCCTGGCGGGTCACCACGGCCGGGGCCGCTTCCATCAGCGCCTGCAGGATCTTCAGTGCAGTCGGGTTGAGCTGCAGCAGCTTGCCCTGGCGGCGCACTTCCAGCGTATCCAGGTTGTATTCCAGATCGCCGGTTTCCAGCACGCGGGTCTGCACGCCCTTGCCGCGTCGCGACAGGGCGTTCAGACGCACTTCCACTTCCTGCAGCGCGAACGGCTTGATCAGGTAGTCGTCCGCGCCGGAATCGAAGCCGGCCAGCTTGTTGTCCAGCGAGTCGCGGGCGGTGAGCATCAGTACCGGGGTCTGCTTGCGCGCTTCGTTGCGCAGCTTGCGGCAGACCTCGATGCCGTCCATGCCTGGCAGGTTGAGATCCAGCACGATCGCGTCGAACTCGTGCACCACGGCCAGGTGCAGACCGGTAACCCCGTCAGCCGCGAAGTCCACGGTGTGGCCCCGGTCCTCCAGGTAGTCGCCCAGGTTGGCCGCAATGTCGCTGTTGTCTTCGATTACCAGGATTCTCACTGTCACCTCTAATTGACGAATTTGCCGACGCGCTGGGCCTGGCCCATATCACGCTGTGCCTTGTCCTTCCGTCGCGCGCGCTCGGCAACGGTAGTGCACTGCGTCGTGGACCGGTTCGAACCCGTGGCCTTTTCACGTTGGCATATTAGACGACTATCTTCACGGGCCTGTGTCAAAACCGTGTTCACGATCTGCTGGTCGTTGAAGACATCGGTTCGTACCTGTTCAGGCATGGAATCGCGGTCGGGATGCTGCTCGACGGCCGTACGCATGCGCACCAGCGCCTCGCGCACGCGGCTGCGGTCGGCCTGTTTCAGCTCGCTGTAGGTCTCGCCATCGTTGAGTTCGATTTCGATGCGCTCGATCTGCTGCTGCAGCGGCTTGCCCGGAATAAAGACCTCACCGGCCTGGTTGGATGCGGAGGCGGCGGTGGCCAGGGTCAGGCCCGAGACCAGGACCGCCGACATCAGGAGGGACTTCATGACAAACGAATCCTTGTTTGAGTTGAGGGTTGACTGTATTCGCACCGCCTTCACGCGAGCAAGTGCCGGTCGCTCGGGCGGCAATCGGCCCGGCTAGCGGTTACTGGGAGGCGTGAGATTGTTGAAGGTGCGCTGGTCGTTGAGCAGGGCCTTGCCCTTTTCCTCGATCCGGCGGCGCTCGGCCACCGTCAGGCAGCGGCTCTTGGGCATGTTGCTGCCCGTGGTGCGGGTGTGCTGGCAGATCTGGCGGCTGTCTTCGTGGGCGCGGACAAGAACGGTGTTGATCCGCTCCTGGTCGTTGAAGACCTCTGCCTGGACCTGCGGCGGGAGCTCCTGAAGCGTGCTGTGGTCCCCCATGCGCTGGGTGATGCGCGCCAGTGCCTGCTGCACCTGGGCGCGGTCGTCAGCGGAAATCTCGCTGTACTCGCCATCATCAAGGGCCCTTTCAACCCGCCGGACCTGCTCGGCCACCGGTGCCTGCCCGTCCATCTGTATGGCGGTCTTCTCCGGCTTGGCGGAGACAGTGCCAGACAACCCCAGCAACAACGCGATCATCGTGATGCGGTACATCGCCAGCCTCCGGATCCATCCAGGAACGATGGCCACTCTACGGCCGTCACGCGGCCTCCACAAGGGACTTCCGGCAGGTATAAAAAAGACCCAGGCGGTGGCCCGCCTGGGTCTGAAGTCGTATCCCGATACCGATCCTGCTGAGAGGCAGAGCTGCGGTTCGCTGAAGGCTACGCCGGCGCCGATTAAAGGCATGTTAAAGCCGGCCTCATTTGCCCATGAGAATCTCAAAATATTGATTTGTCATGGCTTTTTCAGCTTCTCGACGTGCTCGATGATGCGCGTGGCCACATCTACCCCGCAGGCGGCTTCGATCCCCTCCAGCCCCGGCGTGGAGTTGACCTCCAGCACCAGCGGGCCGCGCGCGGAGCGGATCAGGTCCACCCCGCACACCGACAGGCCCAGCGCCTTGGCCGAACGCACCGCCACCTGCTGTTCGGCGCGGCTGGCCTTGGCCGCCACCGCGGTGCCACCGGCATGCAGGTTGGAGCGGAAGTCGCCTTCCGGCGCCTGGCGTTGCATCGAGGCCACCACCTGGTCGCCCACCACGAAGCAGCGCAGGTCGGCGCCCTTGGCCTCACCGATGAACTCCTGCATCAGGAAATTGGCATACAGCCCGCGCAGGGCCTCGACGATGCCGCGCGATGCGCTGGCCTTTTCGGTGAGGATCACGCCCCGCCCCTGGGTACCCTCGTTGAGCTTCACCACGTGGGGCGGCGGGCCGAGCATGGACAACAGGTCGACGGTGTCATCCGGGTTGTCACCGAACACGGTGACAGGCATGTCGATGCCCTTGGCGGCCAGCAGCTGGTGCGCACGCAGTTTGTCGCGCGAACGCAGGATCGCGTCGGAGGGGTTTGGGGTGCGTGCGCCCATCAGCTCGAACTGCCGCAGCACGGCGGTGCCATAGCGGGTGATCGAGGCACCGATGCGCGGGATGACCATGTCCACGCCGGTCATCGGCCGGCCCTTGTAGTGCATCGAAAAACCATCGGCGGCGATGCGCATGTAGCAGCGCAGCGGGTCGAGGATGCGAACGGTATGGCCACGCGTGCGTGCCGCCTCGACCAGCCGGCGGGTGGAATACAGGGAACTGTTGCGGGACAGGATGGCGAGCTTCATCGCGGCAGGATCGGGCGGCAGGCGCGCAGCATAGCGCGGGCGTGTGGCGGGTGGATGATGCCCCGCAGGCCACCGCATCTGCATGCCTGCCGGGGCTGTGCGAATATGCCGTTGCCGGCTGATGGACATAAACGGCCGGCTTGCACAATCCAAGGAGAACCACAGATGCGAATGGGAATTCCGCTGTTGTTGCTGTTTGGCCTGGTGGGAGGCGCCGCAGACGTAGGGGCTGCGCCGACCCACGCAGTCTCCCGGCTCTACTTCGATGCCAACAACACCCTGATCGGCCAGGGCCTGCGCTACTGCACGGGCAAGACACAGCACCAAGGCGTTGCCTCACACGCCAATACCCGCTGGATCGATGTTTCCTACGCCCGCCAGGGCGACTCGACCGACGTGTCCTACGGCAGCTGGGTGCCTGCGCAACTGCGGCAGGACTTCTGCACGCTGTATGACGCCTGCACATCACTGATGCCGTGGCCGGAACCCAGCCTGCCCGGCACCCTTGGCAACGGCTTCTACTCAGACTGACAGCCGATAGTCGCCGCACCGTCTCCGGCGATGACCGCACCGTCGCCGGGGACATCCTCATGGCTCATCCAAGGGATGCCTGCCGCCGCTGATCAGCGCGGGGGCAGGCGCAGCGAGAAGTGCCCATCGCGGACACGCACGGCCAGCGCGGTTTCCCGCCATTCCACAGGCAGGGCGAGCGCAGTGTGTGGCGTGGGGATGCGTGTGATCGCGTCGAACGTCCAGTGTTCCTCATAGGCTTCGCAGCGAAGCGAACCGTCATCGCCGGCCTCGATCACATCGATCCAGGCACCACTGCGGGCCTTGCCGCTGCCGCCCGTCGCACGGCGGCCAATGGCCTGCCAACACCCCTGCCAGTGGACGAGCCATACGCCCTCGATGGGACGCAGATCCCCATCAAGCACGCTGCCCGCCACCGCCACGCACCGTCCGGACGGGCTGGTGATCACCGTTTCCAGATCGCAGGCGTGACGGTCACTGGGCTCGCCATCAAGACAGAGCGCGTACGGGCAGACGCGCGCGAACAGCGTCGGATGCGCGGTCAGGCGCAGATCGTCGGGCAGCAGCGGTATGGCCTGCAGCACCCGGGCATCCGGCAGGACATGCCGCAATGCCTGCGGCAACCCGGCGGCCAGCGCGGGATGCTCCGGTTCCAGCCATAGACCCCGGCAGGGCCGCAGCGTGGTCGGTCGACAGGGGATATCCCGCAACCACATTGCGGCTTCGGCATCCCCGCCAAGCTGCCGGCGCTCGTGCAGTTCCTGCCAGAACAGGCTGGGAACAATCGCCTGCAGGTGCATCACCCGCTTGTCCGCTTCGTCGTAGACGATCACCGCTTCGCTGCGATCAACATAGCCACTGGCCACACGCAGCCCGCTTCCCGCCAGCGTCTGCCACTCGCCACTGGCATCGTGGCTGCCTCCAGTGGATACGCCCTCGACAATGGCTCCATCGCGCAGCATCTGGGTGCTGTAGGCCGGCCCCCCCATGCCCAGTTCGCCCCAATCCAACAGGACATCATGCGTGGGCGGCCGGGTAGCAAAGGGCAGCGTCGCCCGCGAGCGCAGCAGTGCGCCGCCTACGGTATCGCCGACCAGATCAAGGCGCTGCAGCACACCACCCACTGCAAGGCACGCGGCCAGGGCGACAACCACGCCCAGCGGCGACCACCAGGCCACGCAGATGGCGACCAGGACCAGGAACGGCAGCCACTGGGTGAAACGGCGGAGGGCGATTCGATCAACGGTCATGCGGGCATGGTGACTGCGATTGCGCACCATTCAAACCTTCAACGCGGTGCCAGGCAATGGGGGTCGAACCGGCATTGCCGCTAGACTTTCCCTGATGATGGAACCGATGACTGCCGTGAACCGCCGGAATCTGCTGCTGGACGTACTACCGCGATGGAGAGCACTGGCCAAGGATCCGGGAGTACCGCGCCGCATGCTTCGCCTGCCGGACTGGCAGGCAGACTGGAACGCGGGCATGGCCCTGCTTGCGCGTCATGCGCGCAATGGCGGTGACCCTGCGGAGGAACCGCTGCAGGGGCATGCGGCGCTGGAACATGCGTACGGCTGGGAAGCGGTTGCCCAGACCGGCAGCAACCTGCTGCTGAAAGGCATCGACCGTGGCTTCGCCTCCACGGCATTGCAGCAGATGCATGCCGACGTTGCAGAACTCTGGCTCGAGCATGCACGTTTGCTGGCCATTGCCCGGAACAGCCTGCAACAGCAAGGCCACGACATCGCGCTGGCCGCGTCGTTGCAACCGCGTACAACGCAGCACTACGAATACGCACTACAGTTGTTGTCACTGGGCGTGCTGCTGGATGCGCAGGATCGTCTTCCGGCGCTGGTGGAGCAGGTGCTCTGCTTCGAAACCGACCGCGTGCTGGACTACCTCAGCGCGCCGGCACTCGGCCTTGCCGAAGCCAGCGATGCGATATTCCATCCGCGCCCGTTCGCCGAGCTGTTCGCGCCATTGCGCGACGGTGAAGCGTTCGACCCTTCACTGCTGGCCGGCTACCTGCAGGTGCAGTACCGCGACTTCTTCCTGCTGTCGCCCAAAGCCCAGAAGCGGACCCGACGCCTGACCGGACCGAATGCCTGGGGTTACTGGGCGCTTGAGGTAGCAGCGCTGGTGGTGCTGTATGGCGGCGACGATGCCGCGCTGCGCACCTGCCCGCACTATCCTTCCGACCTGGTGGACTTCGCCCGGCCGCAAGCGGGCGCATAAGCCACTCGAGCTATGGTTCGAAGGGGCCACAGCCCAACACAGAGGAGGAGATTGCGGCGCTGCTGCCACACGCTCGAGCTGGGTGTGGTGCATCGAGTACGCCGCGTCTTCCGGGGGTGAATACCCTGGAGACATGGAGCGGGCGATGGGAATCGAACCCACGTCAGTAGCTTGGGAAGCTACAGCTCTACCATTGAGCTACGCCCGCGTTGCGGTGGAAAGTCTATGCGCTGGGGCCGGTGTTGCGCAATGGTGCCCCCGCATCAGAGCGGGGCCGGATCCCCTTCGTTCCCGAAAGGGATCCGGCCCCGCCTGGTTTCTGCTTAGAAGCTGCCGCTGAAGTTGGCGAACAGCGTCGCGTCCTGGGCACGCTTCTGCCCGGCCGAAGCGCTCAGGCCGAAGTTGCTCTGCAGGCCGAACAGCTCGGTACGGGCACCCAGCACCACGGTGGCGTAGTTCTTGTCGAAGTTCAGGCCCGGCACGCGATAGCTGCCCAGTTCCGGCAGGGTCTGCAGCCATGCGCTGGCCTGCTTGGTGTCTTCGAACTCGTGGTCGTAGGTCACCTGCGCGTACGGCTTGACGGTGCCGCCATCGAAGCGGGCCTGCCAGCCGATGCGGCCGACGGTCGAATCGACATTCTGGCGGTCGTAGCCCAGTGCGGTGGCCAGGGTGCCGGCCGCAGCGCTTTCGGTGTAGCCATCGATCTTCACCTTCTGCCAGATCACCGAAGCAATCGGGCCGTGGCGGAAACCGCCTTCGGTGCCGAACTCGTAGCCGGCGTTCAGCGCGGCGGTCAGGTTGCTGCCGTCCGGCGAACCGCCGTGCTCACGAGTGGCCGGGCCCAGCTGGACCTTGCGGTTCACGTCATAGGACAGCCAGGTGTAGCTGACCTGGCCATTGATCCAGATGCGGTCACCATACCAGCCGGCGAACAGACCGGCAGTGGTGTCCTTCTGGGTGAAGTCGCCACGGCTGTTGCCGAAGTCTGCGTTGAGGCGGCCGAAGCCGGCGAAGCCGCCGAACACCATGCCGTCGCGTGCCCAGTCGATACCGAACAGGCCGGCGGGCGCCAGGCCGTCGTACAGGTCGGCATGGTCATAACGCTGCAGGTCACCGCGCACGCCGCCCCACCAGGACAGGCCATCGGCCGGGCGACCACCCAGGTGCATGCTGACCTGGTCGGCACGCGAACGGCCGATGGTCTGGGCCGAGTGGCTCAGCACCTGCTGCAGACGCGGGCCTTCCAGCACCGAGACAGCATACTGGCCCAGCAGCTGATGGCCGGCGGTGGTCGGATGCACGCCGTCGGCGAACAGGTAGGTGTTGGCTGCATCCGGGCTGACGTAACTGGTCGGGTTGCAGCCGATGATGCTGGCGGTGGAGTTGTTCGGATCGATCCTGCAGGCGGTGCTGGTGACGTTGGTGAAGCCGTACATGCCCGGATTGGCAGTCACTTCGCGCAGGATGCTGAAGGTATCGAGCGGAATGAACTCGATGCCTGCCTGCTTCAGGCCACCGTACAGCGCCTTGTTGTAGCCGGCCGACAGTGCGGTGGCGGCGGCGGCATTGGGGCCGCGGAACTGCGGGGTGATGCCCACATCCGGCAGGTTCGGTACCAGCACGTACTGGGCACCAGCCTGCTTCAGCGCACCTACCAGCGCGATCTGGTCGGTGACCGCTGCGCCGATGATGCCCTGCACCTGGGCCTGGGACGCGCCACCTGCCGCCGCACGGGTGGCCGCAAACAGATCATTGGCGCCTCCCCATACGGTGTACAGGGCGTTGCCGTCAGCCTTGCCACCGTTCGCGGCAAGGTAGCGGGTTGCTTGCGACTTCAGCGACGGAATCACGCCCAGGCCACCGGCCTCGTCCACCGATACCCGGGCACCGCCCACGGCGTAGTTGTCGCCACTCTGGCCGTTGCCGTTGGCACCCCCGTTGAGGCCGTAGTAGTTGGCGACCTGCTGTGCCCACACCCAACCCGGGTTGGTGGTGAACTGGCCGGTGACCGGCTGCACGCCCGGATCGAGCAGCGGCCGGAAATAGCCGGCGTCGGTGAGGCTGTCGCCGAAGAACACGGCCTTGGAATACGGACTTTCGCCTGCCATGGCCGGCAGCGCGGCGAGTGCGATCGCAGCCGCCATCAGGGAGCGGATCGGGTGTTTGCTGAGCTGCATCTAGGAACTCCTGTGGGGTAAATAGGTTGGAATCCGGCACACGTACGCCGGCGCACGGTCAATGGTTTCACCGGGCCGCCGTTTGCTCACGCTGCGCCGCCGCATGGATTGTCGCCTGAGCACGCCGAAGCCTGCTGTGCTGGAGCTGGCGCCCCGATCAAATTCCAAACGTTCCGATCACGAAGAGCTATAAGCGACAATGCAGGAATGAACATCCAGCTCAACGGCGAACCCCGCACCCTGCCCGCCTCGGCGACCCTTCACGACCTGCTCGAGGCCGAGCAGCTGCTGCAGCGCCGGGTGGCAGTGGAGGTCAACGGCGAGATCGTCAGCCGCAGCCGCCATCGCGAGCATGTTCTGGCTGAAGGCGACATTGTCGAGATCGTGCACGCGCTGGGTGGGGGCTGAGGCCTGTCCGGGTTTGCCGGCCAGCGGCCGGCACTACCCATGCCGATCCACGGCCGGCACGCCATTGCGTGATCCCATCTTCAGGCGGATAGGCGATAATCGCGCCATGAACGTTCATGTCTCCCCCGATTCGCTGGTGATCGCCGGCAAGACCTATGGCTCGCGGCTGCTCACCGGCACCGGCAAGTTCAAGGACCTGGAAGAAACCCGCCTGGCCACCGAGGCTGCTGGCGCCCAGATCGTCACCGTGGCCATCCGCCGCACCAACATCGGGCAGAACCCGGGCGAGCCGAACCTGCTGGACGTGCTGCCACCGGAGCGCTTCACCATCCTGCCCAACACCGCTGGCTGCTACACCGCCGAAGACGCGGTGCGTACCTGCCGCCTGGCCCGTGAGCTGCTGGACGGCCACAACCTGACCAAGCTGGAAGTGCTGGGCGACCAGAAGACCCTGTACCCGGACGTGGTGCAGACCCTCAAGGCCGCCGAGCAGCTGGTCAAGGACGGCTTCGAGGTGATGGTCTACACCTCCGACGACCCGATCCTGGCCAAGCGCCTGGAAGAGATCGGCTGCGCCGCAGTGATGCCGCTGGCCGCGCCGATCGGTTCGGGCCTGGGCATCCAGAACAAGTACAACCTGCTGCAGATCATCGAAGACGCCAAGGTGCCGATCATCGTCGACGCCGGCGTGGGCACCGCCTCGGACGCGGCAATCGCGATGGAGCTGGGCTGCGACGGCGTGTTGATGAACACCGCCATTGCCGGTGCGCGCAACCCGGTGCTGATGGCCACTGCCATGCGCAAGGCAGTCGAGGCCGGCCGCGAGGCTTTCCTGGCCGGGCGCATCCCGCGCAAGCGCTACGCCAGCGCATCCTCTCCGGTGGACGGGCTGATCGGCTGATGACCAATCCTTTTGACAGCGCCGGCTCCAAGGCCCCACCCAAGCCCTTCACCGTAAGCGAGGGCCGCCGCGAGGTGCGCAGCTTCGTGTTGCGCCAGGGACGTTTCACCCCCGCCCAGCAGCGCGCGTTCGACGAACGCTGGCCTCGCTTCGGCCTCGACTACACCGGCCAGCCGCGTGACCTGGATGCCACCTTCGGCCGCCCGGCACACAAGGTGCTGGAAATCGGCTTCGGCAACGGTGCCGCGCTGCGCTTCGCCGCCCAGCACGATCCGTCGCGCGACTACATCGGCATCGAAGTGCACGCCCCCGGCGTGGGCCGGTTGCTGAACGCGCTGGCTGAGGACAATGCCGACCACGTGCGCCTGTACCACCATGACGCGGTGGAAGTGCTGCAGAACGAGATCGCCGATGGCGCGCTCGATGAAGTGCGCATCTACTTCCCGGACCCGTGGCACAAGAAGCGCCACAACAAGCGCCGCCTGCTGCAGCCGGCATTTGCCGAGCTGCTGGTGCGCAAGCTGCGCCCGGGTGGCCGCCTGCACTGCGCCACCGACTGGGAAGACTACGCCGAGCAGATGTGGGACGTGCTTGACGCGACTGCCGGCCTGGTCAACCGCGCCGGCCCGCGTGGCAGCGTGCCGCGTCCGGACTGGCGCCCGCAGACCCACTTCGAGACCCGCGGCCAGAAACTCGGCCACGGCGTCTGGGACCTGCTGTACGACCGCACCTGACGATCGCCTGAGGACGCCGCGCCCCACATGGATACCGCGCTGACGCTGACCAACGACATGAAGCTCGTGCTCGGGCTGGTCGGCTTCACGATGGCGATGTTCCTGTTCGAGCGCATCCGCGCCGACGTGGTCGCGCTGGTGGTGCTGGTGGTACTCGGTGTCACCGGCCTGATCGCGCCGGAGGAGATCTTCGGCGGTTTCTCCGGTAACGCGGTGATGAGCATCATCGCCACCACCATCCTCGGTGCCGGCCTGGACCGCACAGGGGCGCTGAACCGGCTGGCCGCATGGCTGCTGCGGCGCGGCCACGGCGTCGAACAGCGGCTGCTGATGATGACCACCGCCATCGCCGGCCTGAACTCGTCCTTCATGCAGAACCCGTCGGTGATGGCCTTGTATCTGCCGGTCGCCTCGCGACTGGCAGCGCGCACCGGGCTGACGATGCAGCGCCTGCTGCTGCCGATCTCGGCGGCGATCGTGATGGGCGGTGCGCTGACCATGGTCGGCAATTCGCCACTGATCCTGCTGAACGATCTGCTGGCCTCGGCCAACAACAACCTGCCTTCCGGCCTGGCCACCATCGAGCCGCTGCGCATGTTCGCGCCGCTGCCGATTGGCGTGGCACTGCTGATCGCCTCGCTGCTGTACTTCCGCTACTACGGCGACCGCAAGCTGATCGAGGAAGAAACCCTGGTCAACGACGGGGTCACCCCAGCACGCACCGAGAGCTATTTCGCCAAGACCTATGGCATCGAAGGCGATGTGTTCGAGCTGGTGGTCAGCGCGGAAAGTCCGCTGGTGGGCATGACCCTGGGCGAGGCCGAGAACCTGCACGACGCCCCGCTGCTGCTGGCCCTGAAAACCGGTAATGACACCCGCCTGGCGCCGCCGGCGGAGATGCGCATCTGGGTAGGCAGCGTGCTCGGTGCGATGGGCCCGCGCCAGCAGATCAACGATTTCGCGCAGAACCAGTTCCTGCGCATGTCTTCGCGCCTGAAGCACCTGGGTGACCTGTTCAACCCGAGCCGCGCCGGTATTTCCGAAGCGGTGGTACCGCCGACCTCGAACGTGATCGGCAAGAGCGCGGCCGACCTGCGCCTGCGCAAGGAGCGTGGCATCAGCCTGCTGGCGATCAACCGCGACAAGCAGGTGATCCGCGAGGACGTGCGCGACGTGCAGTTGCGTGCAGGCGACATGCTGGTCTTCCACAGCATCTGGACCGACCTGGCACAGGCGGCCAAGAGCCGCGACTTCGTGGTGGTGACCGACTATCCGACCGGCGAGCAGCGCCCGCACAAGTTCAAGATTGCGATGGCGATCTTCGCGCTGACCATCCTGATCGCGCTGACCAGCAAGCTGCCGGTCGCGCTGACGCTGATGACCGGCGTGGCCGGCATGCTGCTGACCGGCGTGCTGCGCATGGACGAGGCGTATGCCTCGATCAACTGGAAAACGGTGTTCATGATGGCCGGGCTGATCCCGCTCGGATGGGCGATGGACTCCAGTGGTGCGGCGGCATGGGTGGCCGGCCACACCATCGACAAGCTGCCCACCGGCATCCCGGTGTGGGTGCTGGAGGTGGCGCTGGCACTGCTGACCACGGCGTTCTCGCTGGTGATCAGCCATGTGGGCGCGACCATCGTGATGGTACCGATCGCGGTGAACCTGGCACTGGCGGCGGGCGGCAACCCGACCGCGTTCGCGTTGATCGTGGCGCTGTCGGCGTCCAACAACCTGATGACGGCCTCCAACCCGGTGATTTCGATGATCACCGGCCCGGCCAATTACACCCCGCGCGAGATGTGGCGGGTCGGCGGACCGTTGTCGCTGATCTACACCTGCGTGGTGGTGTTGATGATCAACCTGATGTTCTGAGGGTTGGGTTTGTTGGCAGGGCTGCGCCCTGCACCCGCAGAAGCCGAAGCAACAGCAACAGCAACAGCAACAGCGTGCATTCCGTGGGATGGCGGGGTGGGTCCGGTTGCGGGGGACGCTGCAAGTACGTCCCTGTAAGCTCGGTCGCCGCATCCATGCGGCTCACGCCCCCGCAACCGGACCCACCCCGCCTTCGACAGTTTTCCGCGAGCTGTCGGAACGGCGTTCTGCTCTGGTGGGTGTCGACCTTGGTCGACACGATGGATCCACGCCATGCGTGGATGAATCTCTGGATCCCCATTGATCCTGTGAGTGCGAACCTTGGTTCGCGCACCGGTTACATCAGGCCAGGTAAACCTGCCCGTCGCGCACGTCCACCGGTACGGCGCGCAGGCGGTCGCCCTTGCACGGGCCGGCAATGCAGTCGCCGCTGTCCAGCGTGAACGAGGCGCCATGCGCGGCGCACACCAGGTGGCCTTCGCGGCTCTTCAGGAACTGGCCCGGGGCCCAGTCCAGGCGTCGGCCGGCGTGCGGGCAGATGTTCAGGAATGCGCGCACCTGCGCGCCGTCGCGGTACAGCACCAGCGATTCGGCATCGCCATCGATCACCGCTTCGACCTCGGCAAACGCGCCATCGGCAATGGCATCAAGGGCGATCAGGGCGGCAGCGATAGTCATGGCGAAAGCTCGGACGGTAAACCGGAATTGTCGCATGCCTGCTCAGGTGACTGGCTGCGACATGAACACAAGTCATTGATCCGTAATAAGCACAGGCTATATTTAACGAGTTTTTCACTCAATGACAGTGGCGCCTCCCGATACTCTGGTTTCGCTGATCCCAGCCTATCGAGCCGCCATGTTCAATCGCGCATCCGCCTTCAACCAGTTCCGCACCCTGTTCGCGCCGCGCAAGCCGCGCCATCCGTTGGTGCGCGTTGCCGTGGGCCTGCTCGGCTTGGCGATCCTGGCCGCGATGGTGTTCATCGGTGTGTTCGTCGGTGCCGCGATGATCCTGGTTGGCCTGGCATGGAAGCTGCTGGCCTCGCGCAAGCCGGGCGCCGCGCGTCCGGTGGACCCGACCGTGGTCGAGGGCGAGTACCGCGTGGTGCGCAAGCCGGTGTTGCCGGCCTCGCGCTGATCCAGGCCTTCCGCGCCCGCTGACGGCGGGCGCCATGCGTTCTAGACTGCGGGCACGCCCTTCCTGGATGCCCGCATGTCCGATGTCTCCGATGTGATCCCTGCCGTAGCCCTGCCGCGTGTACCGGTAGCCGGTGGCGGCAGCTTCCCCGTGCACCGTATCTACTGCGTCGGCCGCAACTTCGCCGACCACGCCCGCGAAATGGGCGCGGCGGTGCCGGCGGCCGATGACCGCGGCCGCCCGATGTTCTTCAGCAAGCCGGCCGACGCCATCGTGGTCGGCCACGACGATGCCATCCCCTATCCGCCAGCAACCGCCAACCTGCACCACGAAGTGGAACTGGTGGTGGCGATCGGTCGCGATGCGCCCGCCGGCGAGCTGGCCGTCGCCGACGCCGATGCGCTGGTCTACGGCTACGCCGTCGGCCTGGACCTGACCCGCCGCGATCTGCAGGCCGCAGCCAAGGACAAGGGCCATCCTTGGGATGCCGCGAAGGGGTTCGATGCCTCCGCGCCGATCAGCGAAATCGTGCACGCCGAAGAAGTCGGCGACCTGGCTGCGCTGAACCTGTCGCTGGAGGTCAACGGCGAGGTGCGCCAGCAGGCACTGCTCGACCAGATGATCTGGAACGTGCCGGAGATCCTGCATGAGCTGTCCAAGCTGTGGCAGCTGCGTGCCGGTGACCTGGTGTTCATGGGCACCCCGTCCGGGGTGGCTGCGCTGAAGCCCGGCGACCGCTTCAGTGCCCGCCTGGAAAACGTGGCCGAGCGCCACGGCGTGATCGCCGGCTGACGTCACCTGCGCTACCCTGCGCGCTGTCCACTTCCCCACCGGAGAAAAACAACAATGGGAATGCTCACCGAGTTCAAGGAATTCGCCATGCGCGGCAACGTCATCGACCTCGCCGTCGGCGTGGTGATCGGCGCGGCCTTCGGCAAGATCGTGACGGCGCTGGTCGAGAAGATCATCATGCCGCCGCTGGGCCTGCTGATCGGCAAGGTGGACTTCTCGCAGCTGGCGTGGACGCTGTCGCCGGCCCGCATCGGCCCGGACGGCAAGGAGATTCCGGCGGTGGTGATCGGCTACGGTGATTTCATCAACACCCTGATCCAGTTCGTGATCGTGGCCTTCGCGATCTTCATCGTGGTCAAGGCGATCAACCGCCTGTCTCGCAAGAAGGAAGCTGCACCAGCCGCACCGGCCGAGGAAGTGGTGCTGCTGCGCGAGATCCGCGACAGCCTGAAGAAATAAGGTAGTAGCGCCGGGCCATGCCCGGCGGGACGCCATCTTGCCGCTGCGCTCGCCGGGCATGGCCCGGCGCTACCGCAGAAGCAGGCGAAAGCCCCGCCCCGGCGGGGCTTTCGCTTTGCTGCATCTGGCGGGAAACAGCATCCGCGCCAGCCATGACCTCCCGCCCATGCGCCGGGCTGAACGACTGTTAAGCTCCAAGGCTTAGGTCCCTTCCCGGAGTTGTCCATGCGTCGCCGCGTTCTTGCCATCGCATCCTCCCTCGCCCTGCTGGCCGCCCCGGCCTTCGCGGCGCCGCACACCACTACCCTGCCCCCGGCGTCGCTGGCCACCGCCGCACAGCTGCGCGACCAGGCCTTGGCCGATGACACCGGCTGGAAGGTGGTCGAATCGCTCACCACCGAGATCGGCCCGCGCATCGCCGGCAGCGAGGCTGACGCCCGCGCCGTGGCCTGGGCCGAAGCCAAGTTCAAGGCACTGGGCTTCGACAAGGTGTGGAAGGAACCGGTGACCTTCCCGAAGTGGGAGCGCCGCAGTGAACACGCTGCCGTGACCGGCAAAAATCCGCAGCCGCTGCAGATCACCGCACTGGGCGGCAGCCCGGGCGGCACCGTTGAAGCCGAGGTGGTGCGCTTCGCCGACCTGGCCGCACTGCAGGCGGCGCCGGCCGGTTCGCTCAAGGGCAAGATCGCCTTCGTCGATTACCAGATGCTGCCGTTCCGCGATGGCCGCGACTACGGCCGCGGCGGCGCGATCCGCAGCAAGGGTCCGTCCGAGGCGATCCGCAAGGGCGCGGTCGGTTTCCTGATGCGTTCGGCCGGCACCGACTCGCACCGCGTGCCGCACACCGGCATCACCCGTTTCGATGACGGCCTGACCCCGGTGCCGTCTGCGGCACTGTCGGTGCCCGATGCCGACCAGCTGGCCCGCCTGCTGGCCCGTGGCAGCACCACGGTGAAGGTTGCGCTGGACTGCGGCTGGGATGGTACGGCGACCTCGTACAACGTGATCGGCGAGATCACCGGCCGCAGCCTGCCGAAGGAAGTGGTGGTGATCGGTGGTCACCTGGATTCGTGGGACCTGGGCACCGGCGCGGTGGATGACGGCGCGGGCGTGGGCATCACCATGGCCGCAGGCCACCTGATCGGCCAGCTCAAGCAGGCGCCGAAGCGCACCATCCGCGTGATCGCCTTCGCCAACGAGGAACAGGGCCTGTATGGCGGCAAGGCCTATGCCGAAGCGCACGCGAAGGACGTGGCCCTGCACCAGCTGGCCGCCGAGAGCGACTTCGGCGCGGGCCGCATCTACGCCTTCAATACCGGTTCGCCGAATCCGGAAGGCTCGCGCGAAGCGACGAAGCAGATTGCCGAAGTAATGAAGCCGCTGGGCATCGAGTACCAGGCCGACAAGGGTGGCCCGGGCCCGGACGTCGGCCCGCTGGCCGCCAAGGGCGGTGCGTGGGCGTGGCTGGCGCAGGACGGCTCGGACTACTTCCACCTGCACCACACCGCCGACGACACGCTGGACAAGATCGACCCGAAGGCACTGGCACAGAACGTGGCCGCGTACACCGTGTTCGCGTACCTGGCGGCGGAAGCCGACGGCAGCTTCGGCAGCGAGGCCAAGGCGACCACGCCGCCGAACGAATGATGCGGTAGCGCCGGGCCATGCCCGGCGTTTGCGGCGGGAAGAGCGGTGCGAACCAAGGTTCGCACCCACCAAGTCAGATCCCGCATCGGTAGCGTCGGGCCAATGCCCGGCAAGCGCAGCGGCACGAGCGGTGCGAACCAGGGTTCGCACCCACCGGGCGTCACTCAGCCGCGGCGGCTCGCCCACTGCGCCAGCAGCACGGCCGTGGCGGAAGCGACATTCAGGCTTTCCACCGCGCCGCTGCCCGGAATCGACAGCTGCTGGTCACACTGACTGGCCAAACCGCGATCCATGCCTTCACCTTCCGCGCCCATCACGTAGACCAGGCGGGCCGGCAACGACGCGCGGAACACGTCATCACCGCCCTCGACCAGGGTCGCGGCCAGGCCGAAACCGGCTGCGCGCAGTTGTGCCATTGCCTGAGCGGTCTCCGGCAGCTGCACCAGCGGCACCGCTTCGGCGCCGCCTTCGGCCACGCGCGCGGCGGCGCCGGACAGGGCCAGCGTGCTGCCGGCCGGCAACAGCAGCGCCTTGGCACCGAAGTGCGCGGCCGAGCGCAGGATCGCGCCGAGGTTGTGCGGGTTGCCCACGCCATCCAGCCACAGCGCCAGCGCCGGGCCGTCACCGACCTGCTGCAGCCACTGCGCCAGCGGCAGTGCCGGTGCGCGCAGCATGTCGGCCACCACGCCTTCGTGATGGGTGGTGCCGGCCAGCTTGTTCAGATCGCCATCCTCGACCACGCGGTAGCCCACGCGGTTGGCCACGCACCACTTCAACAACGGCTGCAGGCGCGGAATGCGTGCTTCCAGCAGGTACAGCTTGCGCAGCGCCTGCGGCCGCGCTTCGAACGCAGCCAGCACGGCATTCAAGCCGTACAGACGCAGCTCATCGCTGCCACCGCGCCCACCACCGCCCGTGGCCGGCACCTCCGGGCGCGGCAACGGCGTTGCGCGCGGCGGACGGGCGGACGGGCGGCGGTTGTTCCAAGGGTTGTTCACTTACACACTCTCCTGCTTGCGCTGGCGCCAGAAATCGGCGTTCTTGATGCCCAGGGCATCAGGGTCGAACACCGGATCCAGGCCGAGCTTCTTCTGTCGTTCGTAATCACGCAGGGCCAGCATGGCCGGCTTCTGGATGATGAGGATGGCAATGATGTTCAGCCAGGCCATCAGGCCCACGCCGATGTCGCCAAGCGCCCAGGCCAGGGTGGCATTGTGGAACGCGCCGAACACCACCATGCCGATGATGCCCAGGCGCAGCACCAGCACCGTCAGCGGGCGCTTCCTGTTGTGGTTTACATAGCTGAGGTTGGTCTCGGCCATGTAGTAGTACGCCATGATGGTGGTGAAGGCGAAGAAGAAGATGGCGATGGACACGAATGCCGAACCCCAGCCCGGCAGCACCGCTTCCACGCCGGCCTGGGCGTAACCGGCGCCTTCGGGAATGCCGGCCAGGCCCTGGAAGATCGGCGGTGCGCTGGCACCTGCCGGCGAGTACACGTTGTAGGTGCCGCTGGCCAGGATCAGGAACGCGGTGGCGGTGCACACCATCATGGTGTCGAAGTAGATGGCGAAGGCCTGCACATAGCCCTGCTTGGCCGGGTGCGAGACTTCCGAGGCGGCCGCTGCATGCGGGCCCGAACCCTGGCCGGCTTCGTTGGCGTAGATGCCGCGCTTGATGCCCCACTCCACGGCCAGGCCCATCATGGCGCCGAATGCGGCATGCGTGCCGAAGGCACTCTTGAAGATGATGCCGAACATTTCCGGCACGCGGTCGTAGTTGATGACCATGATGATGATGGCCATCAGGATGAAACCGGCAGCCATGAACGGCACCACCACTTCGGCGAAGTTGGCGATGCGTTTGACGCCACCGAAGATCACCACGCCCAGCAGCAGCGCGACCACGATGCCGATGCCCAGCTTCAGCGCCTGCACCGATTCCATGCCGAAGGCCTGGCCGTCGAGCGGCCCGCACAGCGCGGTGCCACGGCAGGCGTTGATGATGCTGTCGGCGATGGCATTGGCCTGCACGCCCGGCATCAGGAAACCTGCGGCGATGATCGTGGCGATGGCGAAGGCCAGCGCATACCACTTCAGGCCCATCGCCTTCTCGATGTAGTACGCCGGGCCACCGCGGTAGCGGCCTTCGGCGTCCTTGGTCTTGTAGATCTGCGCCAGGGTGCATTCCACGTACGAGGTGGACGCGCCGAGGAAGCCCATCACCCACATCCAGAAGATCGCCCCGGGGCCGCCGAAGGCGATGGCGGTGGCCACGCCGGCGATATTGCCGATGCCCATGCGGCCGGCCATCGACATGGCCAGCGCCTGGAACGAGGACACGCCGGCGTCGGATTTCTCACCCCTGACGGTGAGGCGGCACATTTCGAAGAAGCCACGGATCTGCATGAAGCGCGTGCGCAGGCTGAAGAACAGGCCGGCGCCCAGGCACACGAAGATCAGTGCCTTGCTCCAGATGATGCTGTTGATGAAGTGTACGGTTGCTTCCACGCGCGCTCTCTCCAGTCGGCGGGTTGTAAGGACGTCCCGTCGGCTGGAGGGGACCGGTCGATTCTCCCTGATCGAAGGCCGCTGCGGTAGCGCTGTCTTGTAGCGCCGAGCCCATGCCCGGCTTGGGCCCCGGAATCAGCCGAGCATGGGCTCGGCGCTACAGCGGCCAGCCCGCGCGTTCAGGGCAGCTGCGTGCGTACCCGGGCGAAGCGGCGCAGGTCGTGCAGCACGCCGCGCTTGTAGACCGCGCAGCGCTCCACGCCCTCTTCCTGGAAGCCGTTCTTCTCCAGCACCCGGGCCGAGCCGAGATTGAAGTCGACCACCGTGGCCTGCAGCCTGAACAGGCGCAGCTCGTCCATCACCCAAGGCGCAAACACACCGACCACCCGGGTCATCAGGCCCTGGCCCCAGTAGGCCCGGCCCAGCCAGTAACCCAGTTCGGCGGTATGCCCACGCTCGGCCACGCCCTGCTGGGCACCGACGCTGCCGCAGGCCTGGCCGTCTATCTCGATGGCCAGGTTCAGGGTGCCGGGAGCCAGCACGCGGCCGGCGAGGAAGGCCTCGCCATCCCCGCGCGTGTACGGGTACGGAAAGCGATCACGCAGGCCCCGCGACACCTCGGCGTCGTTGGCGTGGTGCAGCAGCGATTCCAGATCATCCGGGCGCCAGGGGCGCAATTGGAAGCCTTCACCTCGCAGCACGGTGGTCGGGTCAGGCATGGCCACCCACCGACGGTGATTCCGCTTCCTGCTTCTCCAGCTCGCGCTTCACCGCTTCCGGCGAGCGGGTGTACGGGGCCAGCCGTGCGTAGAACGCCGGCACCACGAACAGCGACAGGAAGGTCGAAAGGGTTACGCCGAAGATGATCACGATGCCGATCGTGCCACGGCTGGCCGAGCCGGGGCCACCGGCCACCACCAGCGGAATCGCGCCGACCACGGTGGCGATCGAGGTCATCAGGATCGGGCGCAGGCGCACCATCGCCGATTCGATGATCGCCTCGCGCACCGTGCGCCCGTCATCGCGCAGCTGGTTGGCGAATTCGACGATGAGGATGCCGTTCTTCGCGGCCAGGCCAACCAGCATCACGATGCCGATCTGGCTGAACAGGTTCACCGTGCCGCTACTCACCCACAGGCCGACCAGCGCACCGAGCACACCCAGCGGCACGGTCAGCATGATGGTGAGCGGGTGGATGAAGCTTTCGAACTGCGCGGCCAGCACCAGGTACACCACCAGCAGGGCCATCGCGAAGGTCAGCAGCACCGCGCCGCCGGCACTCTGGTACTCACGCGACTCACCCTTCCAGTTCACCTGTGCGTACTGCGGCAGTTCTTCCCGGGCCACGTTCTGTGCCCAGGCAATGGCCTCGCCCAACGGATAGCCTGGCGCCAGGCCGGCACTGATGGTGATCGAGCGCAGTCGGTTGAAGCGGTTCAGGGTTCCGGCCTCGGCCACTTCGCTCAGCGTGACCAGGTTGGACAGCGGCACCAGCTCGCCGGAGGTGGCACGCACGCGGATCGCGGCCAGGTCGGCCGGGCTGGCACGGCCATCGCGCCCGGCCTGCACCAGCACGTCGTACTCCTCGCCGTTGTCGACGAAGGTGGTGACGCGGCGCGAACCCATCATGGTTTCCAGCGCCGATCCGATCGCGGTGACCGGCACGCCGAGGTCGGCCGCGCGCTGGCGGTCGATGTTCACCCGCATCTGCGGCCGGGTTTCCTTGTAGTCCGAGTCCGGGCCAACCAGGCCGGGATTGTCGGCCATGCGCAGCAGGATGCGGTCGCGCCACTGCGCGATCTCGGCATATTCGGGGCCGCCCAGCACGATCTGGAACGGCTGCCCGCCACTGCGCACCAGGCCACCGCCCACCTGCGTGCGCACGCGCACACCGCGGATGGTGTCCAGTTCTTTCTGCAGCGCGTCGGCCACTTCAGGCGTCCCCTCGCTGCGCTGGCGCCACGGCTGCAGGAAGATGCTGACGCGGCCGGTGTGCATCTCCTCGCTGGCGCCCCAGCCGCCCGGCACGCGCGGGTTGGCGCGCACGATCGGCTTGTCCGGGCCGACATGCGGCGCCAGCAGCGCTTCTACCTGCTGCACCTGCTGCACGGTGTAGTCGTAGCCGGCGCCTTCCGGGCCGTCGATCATGATCTGGAACGAACCGCGGTCTTCGGCCGGCGCCAGTTCCGACGGCAGCAGCTTGAGCAGGCCCCAGCTGGCAGCCAGTGCGGCCACCATCACCAGCAGGTAGATCCAGGTGCGGTCGACATGGTGGTCGAGCACGCGGCCATAGCCCGAAGCCAGGCGCTCCAGATTGCGGTTGATGAAGCCATGCAGGCCACGTGGTGCCTGCCCGGTGTGCGGCTTGAGCAGCTTGGACGCCATCATCGGCGTCAGCGTCAGCGCTACGAATGCGGACAGCGCCACCGCTGCCGCCAGCGCCACCGCCAGCTCGCGGAACAGGCGCCCGGTATTGCCTTCCAGGAAACCGACCGGCAGGAACACCGCCACCAGCACGGCGGTGGTGGCGATCACCGCGAAGGCAACCTGCGTGGTACCGCGCTTGGAGGCCACCAGTGGGGGCTCGCCCAGGTCGATGCGGCGCTGCACGTTTTCCACCACCACGATCGCATCGTCCACCACCAGGCCGATGCACAGCACCAGTGCCAACAGGGTCAGCAGGTTGATCGAGAAGTCGAACGCGTACAGTGCGATGAACGCGGCCACCAGGCAGACCGGCACGGTCACCGCCGGAATCAGTGCGGCACGGAAGCTGCCGAGGAACAGCCAGATCACCGCCAGCACCAGGATCATTGCCTCCACCAGCGTGGCGTAGACGCGGTCAACGGCGGCTTCGATGAAGGTGGTGTTGTCGAACGCAACAAAGATCTGCGTGCCCTTGGGCAGGGTCAGTGCCACCCGCTCGGCTTCAGCGCGCGCGGTGCGCGCCACGTCCAGCGAGTTGGCGGTGGAGGTCTTGACGATGCCCAGGCCGATGCCGGGTTCGCCGTTGCTGCGGTAGTACGCGCGGCGTTCCGCCGAGGCCAGCTCGATCTTCGCCACGTCGCCCATGCGCACCACGTAGCCGTCGCGGCCCTTGCCCAGCGGGATGGTCGCGAAGTCTTCGGGCTTGATGTAGTTGCGCTCCACGCGCAGGGTGAAATCACGGTCGGTCGACTCGATGCGGCCGGCCGGCAGTTCCACGTTCTCGTTGCGCAGTGCGGTTTCCACGTCGCCGGTGGTCAGCCCACGTGCGGCCAGCTGGTCGCGGTCCAGCCAGATGCGCATCGCATAGCGCTGGCGGCCGCCGATGCGGACCTGGGCCACGCCGTCGAGGCTGGAGAAGCGGTCGACCACATAGCGGTCGGCGTAATCGCTCAGTTCCAGCGTGTCCATGGTCGAAGAGACCATGTTGAACCAGATGATCGGGTCGGCATCGCTTTCGACCTTGGCGATTTCCGGCGGCCGCGCTTCTTCCGGCATGCGGTCGGCGACGCGGCTGACCGCATCGCGCACGTCGTTGGCCGCCGCTTCGATATCGCGGTTGGAGGTGAACTCGATGCTGACCTGCGAGCGGCCGTTGGTGCTGCGCGCGTTGATCGTATCGATGCCTTCGATGCCGGCCAGTGCATCTTCCAGCACCTGGGTGATGCGGCTTTCGATGACCGCCGCCGAGGCACCGGTGTAATCCACCGACACCGAAACAATGGGCGGGTCGATGGCAGGCAGCTCGCGCAGGGTCAGGCGGGTGAAGGACATCACGCCCAGCACCAGCAGCAGCAGGCTCATCACCACGGCGAACACCGGCCGCTGGATGGAGATGTCGGACAGTTTCATCCGCCGTGCCCCTCGGCCGCGGCCGGTGCCGGCGCGGCATCCGGTTTCGCGCCGCTGGCCGGTGCCGCATCCCTGGCCGCGACCTTCAGGCCCGGGCGCAGCTTGCCGGTGCCATCAACCACGATGCGCTGGCCCGCTTCCAGCCCCTGCTTGATCTCGACCACGCCGGCGCGGCGCGCACCGGTGACCACGTCCACGCGCTCGACGCTGTCGTCGGCCTTGATGCGGTACACGAAGGTATCGCGGCCGACCTGCACCACGGCGATTTCCGGGACCACCAGCGCCGGGCGCTCGGGGCGGAACAGCCGCACGTCCAGCAGCATGCCCGGGCGCAGCGCATGATCGCCGTTGGCGAAGTCGGCGCGCACGGTCACCGCACGGGTGACCGGATCGATGCGCGCATCGATGGTGCTGACCTCACCCTCGAAGGTGCGGCCCGGCCACGCCACGCTGGTGGCGCTGACCTTGTCACCGACGCCCAGCGCAGCCAGTTCCACTTCCGGCACCTGGAAATCGACGTGCATGTGCTCGATGTCATCGAGCGTGGCGATGACCGTGGTCGGGGTCACCAGCGAGCCGGGGCTGACCTGGCGGATGCCGAGCACGCCAGCGAACGGCGCGCGCACGCGGCGGTCACCGATGTCGGCCTGCATCTGCATCACGCGCGCCTCGGCCGCATCGCGGATCGACTTCTGCGTATCCAGGGTGGCGCTGGACACCAGCCGCTGGGAGGCCAGCTCGCGCTGGCGCCTGTACAGCTGGTCGGCTTCGTGGAAGGTGGCCTGCGCCTGCACCAGCGCGGCCTCCTGGGCCTGCCCGCGCAGGGTCACGATCGGCGCACCGGCGGCCACATGCTGGCCACTTTCAAAGTGCACCTTCTCGACGATTTCGCTGACCTTGGCCGTCACGCTGATGGACTCGCGCGCCTTGGCCGTGCCCAGCGCCTGCAGCGTGTCATTCCACTGCGAGGACTGCACGACCTGCGCGGTCACCGGCACCGCTTCGCCCTGCCGACGGGCGGCGGCCTCCTGTTTGCCCCCGCACCCGGCCAGAAGGGCCAGGCTGAGGCCGAGGGCCAGGGTCGAAGCAATGCGAGCCAACATGAACGGTCCTGATAGATCCACGGCCGCCGAGTGTAGGCAAGCACCCGTGGAAGCGATATGTGCCAAGCGTTTACTGGCGTGGCACCGGCGGCGCGATAGCGCCGTGAACCTGTTCCGTGCAAGGCTCGCAGCAGCGGTGTCGGCATGTGTCGAGGTGTATCCCGCCGTGCGCCGCAGGCGTTGTCATCGTAGAGTCGAAGCTGCCCGACAGAGGGCGTCGGGCGGGGACGGATCCTGGCGGGGATCCGGCCCCGTTTTTTTTCCCGGCCGATCAGTACCGGTAGTTCACCTTCATCCACAGGCTGCGCCCGGGCTCGTTGATGCGCACCGGGTCGGCCGGGAAGCCGAAGTCGGCGCTGCCGGCCAGGTTCAGGTGCTCGCTGTAGGCACGGTCGAACAGATTGTCGACGCCGGCGCTGAGCTGCAGCTGCGAACTGAAACGGTAAGCGGCATTGAGCGCGAAGGTAGCGAAGCCGGCACTCGGCCCCAGGTCCTGCGCGACCACGTTGCCCTGCCCATCTGCGACACGATGCTGATGGGTCACCGCACGCAGCAGCGCACCGGCACTCCAGCGCTCGCCTTCCCAGTTCGCGCTCAGGCGTGCTTCCAGCGGTGGCATCTGCGGCAACGGACGCTGCTGGTCGCGGTTCTCGCCCCAGGCATAGGCCAGCGTGCCACCCAGCTTCCACTGCGCAGCCAGGCTCACTTCCAGCCCGGCTTCGGCACCGGCGATGCGCGCATCGACGTTGCGGGCCTGGCTCATGCCCATCATGCCGCTGCCGTGATAGGTGAACAGGATGTAGTCCTGGATCTGCCCGGCATACGCCGATACCCATGCCTGCACACGCGGTCCCTTGAACTGCAGGCCCATGTCGAGCTGGGTGGTGCGCTCGGGCTGCACGCCGGTGAACGCGTTCACTGCGCCCGACGGGCCATGGTTGGGCGAGAACAGTTCCCAGTAGTCGGGCATGCGTTCACTGTGGCCGAGGCCGGCGTACCAGGTCAGGCCGTCGGCAAGGTCCTGCTCGTAGCGCAGGAACCCGCTGCCGAGCCATTCCTTGCGCGTCTGCCCGGCGCTGGGATTGGGCCGGTTGCCCATCATGCCGCCGATCGATTGCCGCTCATCGCGGGCGCTGGCACGGTCGATGCGCAGGCCACTGATCCAGCGCTGGTCCGTGCCGGCCCCCAGGGTCAACTCGGTGAACACGCCATAGCGGTGGAAGTTCGCATCGGTCTGCCACGCGGCCTGGCGGTAAGTATCGCGGCCCATGCCGTTGCGGCCACGGTGGCGGCTGTCCTCACCGTCCACACCGGCCACCAGCTGCACCTCCTGCCAGCGCCACTCGGAACTGGCCCGGCCGCCTTGGGTTCGGCGGTCCACATTCGAAGCCATCGGCATGCGCATCATGCTGTTGGGATTCGGCGTGCGCAGCGTGTAGTTGTCCATCACATGGTCGGCTTCGTTGTAGTACACGTTGGCCTGCAACGTTTCCCACGCGCCCGGCAGGTTGCGCTTCTCGAAGCGTGCCGCGTAGCTGGTGCGCTCGAACGCGGCGCCGTCCATGCCACGCCCGGCATAGCGCGCGATCGCATCGCCGGCACCGGCGGAGATTTCCAGCAGCGTATCGGCGTCCGGCGTCCAGCCGATGGCCACGTCGCCGTTCCACTTGCGCCACTTCGACGGCACCACGTCACCATGACCATCCTTGTAGTCGTCCGCTTCCGAGCGATTGCCGCTGGCACGCACGTAACCGGCCGGATTGCCCAGCGTCAGGTCCAGCACCTGGTCGTTGCGGTTGCGCGAGCCGACCAGTCCACTGGCATCGGCACGCAGACCGGGTTCCTCGAAGCGCGGCGTATCGCGCTCGAAACGGATGGTGCCGGCCGAGGCACCTGCGCCCCAGCGCACGCTCTGCGGGCCCTTGATGATGGTCAGCCGGTCGAAGCTCTCCGGCGCGATATAGGAAAGCGGATTGTCCATGCGCGACGGGCAGGCACCGATCAGGTTGCCATCGTTGCTGAGGATGTTCAGCCGCGAACCGAACATGCCGCGCAGCACCGGGTCACCGTTGGTGCCGCCGTTGCGGATGGCGGAGAAGCCAGGCACGGTCTTCAGGTAATCGGCGCCATCACTGGCGGGGACCGGCTGCCGCGGAAGGCGCGGATCGGTCACCCAGTGCAGTGGCGACGAAGGCGCGGCGGCAGTGACCACCATCGTGTCGAGGGTGCGCGCTTCTTCGGCAGGCGCAGCGTGGGCCAGTGACGCGGCCACGGCCACGCCAAGGGCAACCGGCAGGCGCGCGCAGGCGCCCGCGGGGCGGGAAGTCATTTTCATCGGAACAGCTCCAAGGTACGCACGCGCGCACGGCGCCCGGTCAGGCGTCGTGCGGCAGATTCGATAGGGACATCAGCGGACGATGGAGGAGCGTGGTGGTCCACGTGCGGCATGCGCCGGCCAGCGCAGTGCCGGCAGCACCTGTTGCGACCACGGGAACACCAGGCGTGGCCGCCACAGCAGCGGCAACTGCAGCACCAGCACCGCCAGCCACGGCAGCAGGCGCATGGCCAGCACGCAGTATTCGCAGACTTCGCCATGCATGGCGTGGGGGTCGGCTGGCCGGTTGGGTGCTGCCTGCGAAGCGCCATGCGGGTCGTGCCCGGCCATGGTCATGTCGTGCATGCCATGGCCCATGGCGGCGTGGTCCATGCCCGCCATTGCGGCGTGGCCCATCTGCGGCGCCTGCAGCGCGCGGCTGACCAGCGGCGCAAGCACCATCAGCAGCGTCGCCAGGACGGCGAGCTGGAGCAGAAGGCGCTGCGGGCGGGACAGGCGGGTCACCGCGCTAGTGTAGAGGCGGGTCCAGGGTTGCCCTGTGCGACGAACCGTCGCAGGAGGGGTTTATCGGCAGGGCTGCGCCCTGCACCCGCCGAATCAACGTCAACGTCAACGTCAAAAGCGGGCAATCCGTGGGATGGCGGGGCGGGTCCGGTTGCGGGAGACGCCGTAAACCCATCCATGAAGTGACCCCCGAGACTTGGACAGGGGTCAGGCGGCCGATTGGGCCTGTTGGGCCTGCTCCCGGTACTGTACCGGGCTCAGGCCCTTCAATTTCAATTTGATTCGCTCTTGGTTGTAGTACTGGATGTATTCCACCAGCCCCGCCTCCAGACTCTCGATGCTGTCAAAGTTGTTCAGGTAAAAGAACTCCGACTTCAGCGTCCCAAAGAAGCTCTCCATCGCTGCATTGTCCAGGCAGTTGCCACGCCGGGACATGCTTTGTTTTAAAGAGTGCTTTTCCAGCATGTGGCG
>NZ_KB907500.1:0-530900 GCF_000382065.1 Stenotrophomonas hibiscicola ATCC 19867
CGAAGGCGGGGTGGGTCCGGTTGCGGGGGCGTGAGCGCCATGGGCCCGAGGCATGCCTCGGGCGGGTTGGGCAGGACGCCCAACCCCGGTCTTGCCGTGTGCGCAGGACAGCGCACACGAGCAAGGCGCGACCGAGCCCCCATGGGTGAGGGCGCTTCGCTTGCGAAGCATTGCTTCGCAAGCGCCCGAACGCCCAGCCGCCAGCGGCTGGGCCGGACTGGGGATTCACGGCGTCCCCCGCAACCGGACCCACCCCGCCTCCCTACAGGAACCCCGCTGTTGCTGTTGCTGTTGCTGTTGCCTCCAGCAGGTGCAGGGCTGCAAGCCCTGCCAAACACCCCCCTTACTTCAAGCGCAGCAGCAGGCTGCCGCCCGCACACACCACCGCCAGCCAGGCCACGCCGTGCCACCCCCACTGTGCCAGCGCCAGGCTGCCCAGCGCACCGCCGGCGGCCATGCCGATGAACATGCCGGTGAACAACAGCGCATTGAGCCGGCTGCGTGCCGGCGGTACCAGGCCGTAGACCAGGGTCTGGTGCGCCACCAGCGCCGACTGGAAGCCGAAGTCGAACAGCAGCGCACTCACCACCAGCAACGGCAGCAGCGCGGCGGCCGGCAACCAGGCTTCGGCGAGCAGCAGGCCGAAGCCCAGCAGCGCCACCGCAATCGCCAGCCGTGCCACCGCATGGCACCCCAGTCGATCAGCAAAACGGCCGGCAAACGGCGCGGCCAGTGCACCGGCCGCACCCGCAATACCAAACGCACCCGCCGCCGCACTACCCAGCCCCAGGCGGGCATGCAGCATCAGCGCCAGGGTCGACCAGAACGCGCTGAATCCCACGGCCAGCAGCGACTGGCTGGCCACCGCACGGCGCAGCTGCGGCTGCTCGCGCCACAACGCCAACAACGAACCCAACAACGCCGGATAGCGCAGCGTGCTGGTCGGCGCGAAGCGCGGCAGCGCACGCGCCATCACCGCGCCCATCGCCGCCACCGATACCGCCGCCAGCACGAACTGCGTGCGCCAACCCCACGCTTCAGCCACCACGCCACTGACCACCCGCGACAACAGGATGCCGAGCAGCAGGCCGGTCATCACCCGGCCGACGATCTGGCCGCGCTGCGCGTCCGGCGCCAACACCGCCGCTGCGGGCACGATGTCCTGAGCCAGGGTGGCCGTCAGCCCGACAAGCAGGCTGGCCACCAGCAAGCCCGGCAGCTGCCCGGCCATTGCTGCTGCGCCCAGGGCGAGCGCCAGCAGCGCGGACTTCAACAGGATCAGGTGGCGGCGGTCAAAGCGATCGCCCAGCGGTGCCAGCAGCAGGATGCCCAGTGCGTAGCCGAGCTGGGTCAGGGTTGGCACCAGGCCGGCGGCGCGCTCACCTGCGCCGAGGTCCTGGGCGATCAGGCCCAGCATCGGCTGGCTGTAGTAGAGGGAGGCGACCGAGAAGCCGGCACCGGCAGCCATTGCCAGCACCAACGGGGTGGAAGGTACGGTCGCCGGTGCGGCCGCAACAGACAGCGAGGGGGTAGACATGGGGGAGTCCGGATAGGAAGTGGGCGTATCCTGCCTGTATTCGCCAGACGTCTGTAGTAGGCTCTGGCACATATACTTCATACGCCACATGCATGAATGACCTCGCCACCGGCGCTGATCGCCTGGATCTGCTGCGCACCTTCCTGCGCATCGTCGATGCCGGCAGCCTGTCTGCTGCGGCCCTGCAGCTGGGCACCACCCAGCCGACGGTCAGCCGACGCCTGCAGGCACTGGAGCGGCAGCTCGGCCTGCGCCTGCTGCAGCGCTCCACCCACGGCCTGCAACTGACCGAGGACGGCCTGCGCTGCCAGCGTCATGCACAACGCGTGGTCGACGAATGGGAGTCGCTGCAGGCCGAACTGAACGGCGAACCGGAAACGCTGCGCGGACGCCTGCGGGTGATGGTGCCGCATGCCTTTGGCCAGGCGCAGCTGCTACCGACCATGCTCGCGTTCCTCGCCCAGCACCCACAGCTGAGCCTGGAGTGGATCCTGGAAGATCGTCGCCCGGATTTCATCGCCGAAGGCATCGACTGCGCGGTGCGTGTGGGACCGGTCGACGAACCGCGCATGGTGGCACTGCCGCTGGCCGAAGTGCCGCGCATCGTCGTGGCAGCGCCCTCGCTGGTGGACGTCACGGCGGTCAGTACGCCGGAACAGGCGCAGGCACTGCCATGGATCTCGCTGGTCACCTACTACCGCGAACGCCTGCTGCTGCATGACGCGCAGGGGCGCGCGCATACCCTTTCGATCAGCCCGCGCCTGCTCAGCGACAACCTGTTCGTGGTGCAGCAGGCTGCACGCGCCGGGTTGGGCGCAGCGGTGGTCTCGGCTTGGCTGGTGGCCGACGACCTCGCCCAAGGGCGGCTGGTGCAGCTGCTGCCGGACTGGCAGCCGCCGGCACTGCCGGTGCATGTCGTGTTTCCGGCCGCGCGCCAGCAGCCGCCGCGGCTGCGCGCCTTCATCGGTGCGATGAAGGCCGCACTGCCGCAGCTGCATGGCATGCGGCCGGCACCGCGTTAGGTCATCGGCCGCATCATCCACGCATGGCGTGGATCTACTGCTGATCGCGGGTATGGATGCCCGGACGGCAACCGGTAGATCCACGCCATGCGTTGCGTGGATTCCGCCCCGCCCCACCCTCAATTGGCCTTCGCCGCCTCCGCATTCCACGCCGCGACCTTGGCCCTGGTATCAGCCAACATCCTGTCCAGCGCAGCGCGGTCATACACGTTGCCGCGCAGGATCACGCTGTCGATCTTCTCGGTGGCGGCGATGTCCTGCAGCGGGTTGGCGGTCAGCAGCACCAGATCGGCAGCCTTGCCCTGTGCAACGCCACCGTAGCGGTCCATCTGGCCGAACCAGGCCGGGCCGGAACGGGTGGCGGCCGACAGCGCCTGCGGCGCGCTCAGGCCCTCCTTCACGAACAGCTGCAGCTCCTGGTGCAGGGCGATGCCCGGGAAATTGAACGAATTGAGGAAGCCCGCATCGGTACCGGCGATGATCGTCACGCCGGCCTCCTGCAGCATCGGCAGCACTGCGGCCACCTGGTGGTACTGCGCGTGGCGCGCTTCGATCTGCGCCGGCGTCGCCTTCGCCGCGCGGTCCACGCGCCACTGGTAGGTCGCGCGCAGGCCCGGGCCGATGTAGGCCAGGTACGGGTCGTTGGCGTGGTCATCCTGGTCGAGGAAGTCGAGGATGCGGCCGCCGTTGAGGGTCGGGGTCACGAATACGCCACGCTTGGCGAAATCACGGTAGGCCCGCATTGCGGTGTCACGGTCGAAGCTGGCGTCGAGGCGGCGATTGGCTTCGGCGCGATCGATGCGCCCGGCGCCGAAGTCGGCGGCGATCTGCGCTTCGTCCTTGCTGCCGGCCTTGAATGCGTAGTCCAGATGCTCGATCGAGGCCAGGCCGGCATCGACCGCCTGCTCCACGGTCAGCGCCATTGGAATGTGGCCCGAGGCCTTGAAGCCGGCCTTTCGCGCAGCGCTGGCCGAGTACAGGAACAGTTCCGGCGTCAGCGTGCTGTCGGTGATCTTCACGAAATCGACCTTGTCGTGCTGCAGTCGGGTAATCGCCTTGTCGACGTCGGTCTCGCTGCCCACTTCGATCGTGCCCTTCCACACCGGCTTGATGCCCTCGATCTTCGCGCCGGAACTGAGCAGGCGCGGGCCGAACAGCGTGCCCTTGGCGATTTCGCCACGCCACTGCAGCACCTGCTCGGGCAGATCGCCGGAACAATCACGCACGGTGGTGATGCCGTGCGCGATGTACAGCGGCAGCAGTGCCTTGTTCTCTTCGATCAGCGCCGGGCCACCGCCGAAATGCACGTGCATGTCCCACAGCCCCGGGATCAGGTACTTGCCCTTGGCGTCGATCTGGCGGGCCGCGCTCCATTGGCTGCGCAGCTGCGCATCTGGACCGACGGCGACGATGTCCTCGCCGCGGATCACCACGCTCTGCCCGGCCAGGGTGCTGGCGTGCTCGACATCGACCACGGTGGCATTGCGGATCAGCAGGTCGGCGCGCTCGGCGGCAGAGGCCGACAGCGGTGCTACCGCAAGGAGGATGGCAAGGGACAACGGACGGGAACGGAACATGGACAGCATCCTGATGGGCACGCCCAGCGTGCGGGTGGAAGGGGTTTGCATTCAGCGCACCGCGCCGTGCTGGCGCAGCAGGGTCTCAATTCCGGTATAGCCGCGCTGGCGCGCGTGCGTCAGCGGCGTCACGCCATCGCCGTCGGCAAGCTCCGGGTCGGCACCGGCCTCCAGCAGCAGCTGCACGATCTGCACGTGGCGCGCACCGCCATCGCCGAGCAGGATCGCTTCCAGCAGCGCGGTCCAGTGCAGGCGGTTGACATGGTCCACCGCCACGCCCGCGCGCAACAGCGTACGTACGGTGGCGACGTGGCCACGCTCGGCGGCCGGAATCAGCGCGGTGCCGCCATAGCGGTTGGTGCTGCGCAGATCGGCGCCATGCGCCAGGGTCATCGCCAGGATCTCATCCAGGCCACGCGCACCGGCGTACAGGTAGGCGCTGTCCTGCATCGCGTCCTTGGCATTGACGTCGGCACCGGCTTCGATCAGCTCGCGCGCGGCATCCACGTTGTTGCCGTGCGTGGCCAGCAGCAGCGCGGTGCGGCCCTGGCCATCGCGCGCCTCCAGCGTGGCGCCATCCTCGATCGCCTGTCGCACTGCATCGGCGTCGCCGCGGCTGGCAGCATCCCGCAGGCGCGCGTCTGCGTCGGCCCGGGACGTGGCGGTGCAGGCGGGGGTGACCATGGCCAGCAGGCACAACAGCAGCACGCGCGTGAAGGGCGCAGGCCAGCCAGCGGAATGATGGACGCGCATGACAGTGTCTCCTCGTGTCCGTCGCCACGGAACGCCGTGCGACGGTAGCAACAGCCGCGCATTGCCGGCCCCTGCCCTGCATGGTAGAAGTCGGCCTGGGTATCCAGAAGTGAAATGTTCAAATGCAAGACAGTGCCAAATCGAATAGAACCCTGTTCGAACTGGACCTGCTGCGGGCGCTGGTGATGGTGGCCGACTGCGGCAGTTTCACCACAGCGGCCACGCGCCTGCATTCGACCCAGTCCACGGTCAGCCAGAAGGTGCGGCGGCTGGAGGAACTGGCCGGGCATCGCCTGCTCGAGCGCGGCCACCGCGATGTACACCCCACCGACGCCGGCCACACCCTGCTCGGCTACGCGCGGCGCATGCTCGACCTGAACGAGGAAATGGCACAGGCGCTGGCCGGCGCGACGGTGGAAACCGCGGTCCGCATCGGCGTGCCGGAGGACTTCGTCAACCCGCAGACCACCCGCATGCTGGCCGCCTTCAGCCGCCGCCACCCGCAGGTGAAGCTGGAGATCAGCAGCGGCCTCAGCCGTGACCTGGCGCAGGGCTTCGACCACGGCGAGCTGGACCTGGTGCTGGTCAAACAACGCCGCAACAGCCGCCAGGCGGTGCATTGCCGGCGCGAGCCGATGCACTGGATCGACAGCCTGCGCAGCAGTTGCCTGCAGCAGGACCCACTGCCGCTGGTCACGTTTCCGCCGCGCGGCCTGTACCGCGACGAGATGATCCACGCCGTGGAAGCGCTGGGCCTGCGCTGGCGCATCGCCTTCACCAGCTCATCGCTCAGTGGCATCCAGGGCGCGGTGGCCGATGGCATCGGCATCAGCTTGTTGCCGCGCCGTGCAGTCACCCGCGAGCACCGCATCATCGATGGCGAGCGCGACCTGCCGGTGATCGACAACTACGAGATCGGCCTGCTGCATCGTGCCGACGCCGATGATGCGGTGCGGGCACTGGCCAGCGAGCTGTGGCGGCAGGTACGGCGCGAACCGGACTGACCACAGTAGATCCACGCCATGCGTGGATGCCTTTCGCGCATCACGCATCGAAACATGGTCACTCCGGCCGTACGACGGGCAACAATCGCCTCGTAGAGTGCCTGTTGTTTCCGTGCTCCACGGCGCCCTGGCATGTCCGACCAATTCCCCACCCGTTTCGATCCCCTGCCTGCTGCACTGCAGACCCATCTGCAGCACCAGCGCTCGCTGATCGCCGCGCGCGTGGCCGCCAGCTTCCCGACGCTGCCGGTGCAATGGCCGCTGGCCCCCAGCACATTGCAGCGCGTGGTCGATGCCGAGCTGATCGACCGCGCCGACTGCGATGGCTGGGAAGCACTGGGCGTGGCATTCGGTGACACTCTGGCCCAGCGTGTGCCGGGCCTGACCTGGATGCAGGTGACCGATGCCTGGGGCATCGACGCGGTGCTGCGCTATGCCGACAGCAGCCTGCAGATCGGCGCCAGCACCCTGCTGCTCAAGCGCGTGGAGCAGGGCGAGATCATCGACATCGCCCACCTGCTTGCGTGGCTGGAAGAGTTCGTCGCTACCCGCGCTGACGATTACGCCTGACGGCATATCGGGGTAGATCCACGCCATGCGTGGATGAATGAGACCGCGCGATGGTGCCGTCCACGCCATGACGCGGATCTACAGCCAGCGGCCGTCGACCACCACCCTGCGCTCCACCGGCACCCCGGCCACGGCGGCCGGGCCGTGGTCGGCACGCACGGCCACGAAGGTCGCCGGCCGGCCTTCGGCAATACCATGCTGCGGCAGGCCGATCACCTGCGCGGCATGGGTGGTGACCATGTCCAGCGCCAGCATCAGGTCGGCATCGGTGTAGAAGCCGGAACGGTAGCCCAGCAACATCGCCCGCTGCAGCAGGTCGCCGTTGCCGTAAGGCCACCAGCAGTCGCGGATGTTGTCGTTGCCTGCGAACACGCGCACACCGGCATCATGCAGCGCGCGCAGCGGCGGGAACGGATGATCGCCCGGCGCATTGCTCATGATCGCCACACCCGCCGTGGCCAGTGCTTCGCCCACCTGCAGCGCGCGCGCCAGCGGCACGTCGCCCAGCGAATAGGCATGGCTTACCGCAACCCGCCCCTGCAGGCCGGCGGCCCGCGTCCGCGCTGCAATGCGCAGAAGCTGCGCCAGGCCGGTTTCGCCGGGCTCGTGCAGATGGATGTCCAGCTGCACGCCGTAGCGCTCGGCCAGGCCGAACAGCAGCGCCAATTGGCCTTCGGCATCACCATCGAGCGTGGTCGGGTCGATGCCGCCGAGCACCTCCACGCCCGCAGCAAGCGCCTGCTCCAGTACGGCGGCGGTGCCGGGACAGGAGATCACCCCTGCCTGCGGAAACGCCACCAGCTGGATCCGCATGATGTCGGCGCAGCGCAGCGCCGCCTCGCGCACTGCTTCGAGATGGCCGAGACCGGTGCTGGCGTCGATATCGACATGGCAGCGCATCGCCACGGTACCGAAAGCACTGCATTGGCGGATCAGCGCCTCGGCACGGTCCACCATCGGTGCCGCATCCGCCAACGCCGCCTTCTCCACCGCCAGCCGCTCACGCAGGCTGTTCACCGGCTGGTGCGGGTGCCAACGGTCGCCGACAAAGCTCTTGTCGAGGTGAATGTGGCCGTCGACCAGCCCGGGCAGCACCGCGAAGCCCTGCAGGTCGACGCATTCCGCCCCTTCTGCCGGCGTGGCCTCGTCATTGAGGCCGCTGATGCGGCCATCACGGACATGGAAATGCAGTGGCGCACCGTCGCGGTCGACACCGCCATGGACGAACTGGAGGGTCATCGGGAACTCCCGGAATGCCAAGAATGGCGCCATCGTGCGCCTCGCCGCAGCCATCGACCAACGAAATATCTGGATGGTACGCATTCACCAGAACGATGATTGCCCTGCGACAACCGGTCGCAGCCACGCCGTGCACACCCCTGAACGGGTAACATGGGCGCCTGTTTCCGCTGTGATGCCGCATGGGCCCGTCCGACCGCCACGATCGTCTCCGCCGCTGGCAGGCCGCGTCCCTGCTTGCCGCCGCCCCGATCGCCAGCCTGTCCGCCACTGATGCGGCGGCCGCTGCGCCGCTGCAGTCGCCGCCGGGCCAGCAGCGCATTGCCCCGGCTGCACTGGTCGAGCGCCTGCACCAGCGCGTGCTGTCCGGGCAGAGCGCCACCGCCACGCTGGAACACTGGTGTGCCGAACATGGCCTGGCCGAACAGGCGCGGGTCCGCGCGGTGCGCATACACGGTCACGACAAGCCGGCCCCGGCCGACGTACTGCAGGCACTGGGTGCAGCACCCGGCGCCGAGCTGCGCTATCGCCGGGTGCAGCTGGTCTGCGGCAGCCGCGTGCTGTCCGAGGCCGACAACTGGTACCTGCCCGGCCATCTCAGCCCGGCCATGAACCAGGTGCTGGACAGCACCGACGAACCCTTCGGTCGCGTGGTCGGCCCGCTCGGTTTCCAGCGCCAGACCTTGGCCGACCAGACGTTCTGGCCGCCGCGGGGCGAAGGCGACCGCGGCGTGGTCCTGGAGGTGCGTGCCCTGTTGCGCGACCGCCAGCAGCAGCCTTTCAGCTACGTCATCGAGTCGTACCTGCAGCAGGCACTGCCCTAGGCCGCCGGCGCGCGCCATCACAGCGGATAGGGACACAGCAGAAGGCCCGGCATTGCCGGGCCTTCTGTCTGCCCGCCCGATCAGCGGAACCGGTAGTCCAGCTGCACCCAGTACTGGCGGCCATACGGGTCGTAGTTGCCGACCGGGTAGAACGGCCAGCCGCCACCGTTCCTGTCCGCCGGCGGGCGGCTGTCGCGCAGGTTGTTGACGATCACGCCCACCGACAGGTTCTCGCCGAACTGGCGGAACACGCTGGCGTTGTACGTCATGTACGGCGCGATGCGGCCACTGCCATCGGTCTTCGGCAGCGAGCCGAAGCGGTTGCCGTACAGCGTAGTGGTCCAGTCACCCTGGTTCCAGGTGATGCTGCCGTTGGCCTTGCTGCGCCACTGGTAGTCATCCAGCGAATTGCGGATGTCACGCTCCGGATCATCGGAGAACTGCCGGTACTTGTGCTCCAGCACCACGGTGTAGGCCAGGCGCGTGGTGAACCGCCCATAGTGGCCGGCATCGAAACGCCAGTTGCCCTTCAGGTCCAGGCCGCGCACCGATTCGGAGGCGGCGTTGATCGGGTTGATCAGCACGCGGGTTACCTGGTCCGGCTGCACCGTGGCATTGGACGGGTTGCGGATCACCCGCGACAGCGCGTCCTGGCACAGCGGTGAACCGATATCGCGTGCTTCGCCACCCAACGTGCGGCCCAGGCGGCAATCGGCTTCATCACGAAGAATACGGCTGGTGTCGAGGCTGGTGACCTCATTGTCGATACGGATGTCGTAGTAGTCAGCACTGAAATCCAGCCCGGACAGCGGCGACCAGACCACGCCGAAACCATAGGATTTGGCGGTTTCCGGCTGCAGCTGTGCGTTGGCGCGGTTGCTGTAGTCGATCGACAGGCCGTTGTAATCGCAGTTGTCATACGACTGGCCTGCGGTGCGGCAGCGCCAGTAATCGGTCATGCCCGGGTTGTAACCACGCGTCTCGGTCGCGAACACGTAGTTCATGTCCGGCGCCCGGAAGCTGGTGGCAGCGGTACCACGGATCAGCAGGCTCTCGATCGGGCGGAACTCGACGCCGAAGCTCCAGGTCGCCTTGCCGATGTGCTCACCACCGGCACGGTACTGGTCATAGCGCCCGGCCAGGGTGGTGGTGAGCGACTGCAGCAACGGCAGCTGCAGCTCCACGCCGGCAGCATAGCGGTCGCGCTCGCCACCGGCACCAATACCGGCGCTGGTGTTCCAGAATTCACCGGTGCCCAGTCGCGGGTCCGGTCGATTGCGATAGCCCTGGCTGCCAGCCTCGACCACCGCGGCCAGCGCAGCGTCGCCACCGGGCAGTGCGAACAGCCGGCCGTTGACGCTGGCGCTGAAGGTCTGCAGCCACGCCGCGTTGCGGCTCTCCTGGTAGCCGGACAGGCTCTGGTACTCGTTCGGGCTCAGCGGCTGGAACAGGCGCGCCGGATCCGGCGCATAGACCTCTACGCCATTCCGCACGCCCAGCTTCGGGCCAAGCAGGTATTCGTTGATACCGGCCAGCAGCACCGGGCGGCGGGTGCGGTTCTCGTAACGCGAGCGGCTGTAGACCGCCTCATAGTCCCAGCCACTGTCACCGATCTGGCCACGTGCGCCGACGTTGAACGACCACGAGTTTTCCAGGAAGCGGTTGGCATTGCGCGGCAGGCCGCCGATTTCTTCCGGCGCGAAGCGGCGGTACCAGCTTTCCAGATTGCCGGTGGTCTGGTTGTAGAAGTAGTTGCGCGCCGAGGTCCAGGTCGGCGCACGCGTGTTGTTGTAGATGCGCGCGCTGCCCACGGCGACATCGGCGAACAGATCGGTGGTCTCGTTGACGTGGAAGGTCAGCAGGCCATAGCCATTGAGGTTGCGCTTCTGGGTCTGCACGGTCCAGTAACTGGCTGCGGCCTCATTGCTGCCGCAGTACCAGCCCTGGCGCGGGTTGTTGGCGCGGAACACGCTCCCGCCATAGATGTCCGACGCTGCGTCGCAGCCGTTGACGCCCGGATCGATGTTGCGGCCGGTGGCAGCATTGCGGCGATAGGCGATCGCGGTCGCCTGCGGCGCCTTGCCGGCCGGGTCATCGTCCAGCGAATCCATGAAGTCGCGCTGGCGCGCATGGATCGCCTTGCGCACATCGAACTCGAAGCCGAACAGCGCATCCCAACGCTCGCCGGAACTACCCCCGACCACCTGCGCGCGCTGGTTGTCACCACCGCCCTGCTGGGTGCCACCGGCGCGCACGTTCACGTCCACACCCTCAAAGCGGTCCTTGAGAATGATGTTGACCACGCCGGCGATGGCATCGGAGCCATACACCGCCGACGCACCGGCCGCCAGGACCTCGATGCGCTCGATCAGCGCACTGGGAATGTTGGCCAGGTTGACCACGTTCACCGAGCCCTCGTAGGCCAGCGGATAGTCGGCCTGGCGGCGGCCGTTGACCAGCACCAGCGTGCGGTTCGGGCCCAGCCCGCGCAGGTTGATGGTGTTGGCGGCCGGGGTGAAGGTATTGCCGAAGTCCTCGCCCTGCACGTTGCCGGTGTTCTCGGTCAGCGCGCTCAGCGCATCGAAGGCATTGCGGTAGCCCTGCGCGTCGATCTGCTCGCGGCTGATCACCGTCACCGGCGAGGGCCCCTCGACACTGGCGCGCGGAATGCGCGAGCCGGTGACCTTCACTTCCTGCAATGTGGTGGGCGCGCTTTCCTGCGCGAAGGCCGGCAGCGAAACCAGCATCAGGGACGACAGTGCGAGCACCAGCGGACGCGGGCGCAGCGCCTTGGGGGAGGCGGACATGGGCTTCCTGGGGGGAGTTGGGCGGGTGGTAGCGGGAGCGGCCTGTGGGGCACATAACGATCCCGTAACGAAAGTGTCCTGAATGGGTGGTTTCAACGGAAATGACCAGGCCTGATGGCCTTATGCCTGAACCGAATCAGTCCCCCGGCGCCGCTCACCGCATTTTTGCAATGTTTTGAATGGTGCAGGGGGGCGGGCACGGCCATCGTGCCGGGGATGATGATCCCGTATCCCACCCCGCTTCTCCCCCCGTTGCGGCCGGTGCTGCGCCGTCACCTGCTGCAGCTGCAGGCCGCACCGGTCACCCTGCGCCCGTTCCAGCGTACCGACCTGCCGCGCTGGCGCCTGTTCGATGACCGCCGCCGGCGCGGCCGACGCCATCCGGCGGGTATCGACGAGGAAGCCCGCTTCCTGGCCCACATGCACCGTTCGCGGCTGGAGCAGGACAACGATCAGCTGATGCTGGGAGTATTCGATGACGAGCACGGCACAGTACTGGACCAGTTGCATGTCCGCCTGCAGTGCTTGCAGACGCGCTGCGCCGAGCTGCTGTCGCTGCAGCATTGGCACCCGCACGCGGATGCAGCGCTGCGGGCGCTGTGCCCGTTCCTTTTCGAGGATGTGGGCGTGCACCGCCTGTTCGTGATGCTGCCACCGGACTGCAGCAGCCCGTTCGCCACTGCACTGCACGCCTTCGGCTTCGAACAGGAAGGGCTGCTGCGCGACCATCACCTGGATCTGGACGGTTGGCAGGATCGCCAGCTGCTGGCGCTGACCGCGCCGGTCTGGCGCAGCCGCCAGCAGCCCCAGGGTTAGCGGACCCGCTCCAGCGATACGCCTGCGCCGGTCAGCACCGCGCAGGCGTGGTCCTGCAGCTCTTCAGCGCTGGCCTCGTTACCGGTGCCGGGGTCCACACGGGTGGCCAGCAGGATGAAACCCGGGCCACCCTGCACCGGGTCCCGTCCCGCCACCACCAGGCTCCACTGGCCCACGTCGTCCACGCCGGCGAGGTCATAGGCCAGCAGATTGAGCGGATTGGCGGTCAGTTCCGCGCCCGGCAACAGGCGGGCCTGGTACTGATGACCACGCAGCGGCACCGGCAGCGGTGCCCAGCGGCTGCCCAGGGCAACGGCATGCGCGTCCAACGCCTGCAGCACGTCGGCACGCAGGCAATCCACGTGGATGTGCAGCTGGTGCTGCGAACGGCCGTGCGGCGAGTTCAACGCCAGGCTCGCGACGTTGCGCGGCAGCGGTTGCCGCAAGGCCTGCTCGGTATGGCTGCGCGCCTGCCAGGCCGCAGCGAAGTAGTTCGGTGCACCGCGCTGGTACAGGCTGCGGCTCTCGATACCGCTGACCTTGTCCAGCGGCATCAGCAGGAACTGGTAGTCGCCGTGCGCGTCCTTGACCAGCACATCGCGGCGGTCTGCGGCCGGCTCCACCCGCAGGCAGTCACCCCGCGGCCCTCCAGCGCCACGGCAGTCACGCTCGATCAACCGCCACAGCGCATCGGCATGAGCCGGTGGCGGCGGCGCGCTTGCACAGGCAGACAAGAGCAGAAGGGACGGCAGCAGGAAGGGGCGCAGGGACACGGAAACAACTCACGGAACAGGCACCGCACACAGCGCCGCGCTGCATTCTAGCCAATGCGCTGCTGCAATCAGTAGGTGCCGAACGGCACTTCAACCACGATCGGTGCCCCGCCCTCGCCCGCCTGCAGGCTGTAGCGGTCCAGCGCACCATCGTCATCAGCATGCGGCTGGCGTTGGAAATGCAGCGGATAGCGAATGTCTCCCAGGCGGACGGCGCTGCCGTCGGCCTCCAGCGCGGCACCTTCGGGAATAAGCAGCCCGCCCAGGTCGCTGTAGGCGCCCGGCACGTCGGCGAAGCTGTAGTCGGCCAGTTCGTCCACCCGTTGCATCGCATAGACGTGCGGCACATAGGGACGTACCGGGCTGCGGCCATTGCTCAGGTCGGTCACCCAGGCCTGCGGCAGGTGGTACTGCTCACGCAGCGCGGCCACCCCCAGCGAGGGGCTGGCCACCTGCAGGCAGCACACCGTCCGCTTGCCTTCACGGTCGAGGATAGCGAAACGGTCGCCACGGGTCGCCGCCTGCGGCAGCATGGCAAAGGCCAGATTACGCTGCGCAGGCTCGTAGCCCGCTTCGGTCTGCAGGTTGCGCCAGGCGCCGAACACCGGGGTTTCGACCGCCGCAGGTTCCGGATCGGCAGCGGAGGCGGCAGACGCCACGCCCAACAACGATAGCGACAGCGCCAGCGCCGTCATCGTCTTGTTCTTGCCGCGGAAACTGCCTGACGTCATACCGTACCGTACCCAACACCTGCGCCGGAAGGGCCCGGCCTGCCTGCTGGCGTACTGCCAGCCATTGCTCCCACTATGCAATGACCACGCTGTGCCGGCAATGACCGGATCGCTGACGCCTTTCGCACGCCCGGTGCTATCGTTCCCGTCATCTTCCCCTGCGCAGGAGCGCTCGCATGTCCGCATTCCGTCTGTCCCTGTTGCTGCCGGCCTCTGCCCTGCTGCTGTCGGCCTGCGTCAGCACCCCTGGCCCGGAAGTCAAAGGCAGCGGCCGCTGCGACGCCAGCCAGCTGGGCTGGGCGATCGGCCAGCCGGCCAATGAGCCCAACATCCGCCGCCTGTCCCGCGAGAGTGGTGCCGGCCTGGTCAACCCGATCGGCCCCAGCACCATCACCACCAAGGACATCCGCCAGGACCGCCTGCGCGTGTTCGTGGACAAGGACAACGTCATCACCGCCACCCGCTGCGAGTAAGCGCCGCCTCAGTTTTTGTAGAGCCGAGCCCACGCTCGGCTGCTCTGCGGCCGGGCCACGCGAGAACCCGAGTCGAGCGTGGCTCGACTCTACACTTCAGGGTTCGGTATAGCCGGCGCAGTCCGGCAGCGCCTGGTCCGGGTGGAACATGCCCCCGCGGAAGTGGAACAACCGCGTATAGGTGCACGCCGGATCCTGCTCGGTGCGCAGGTCCTTCTTCTTCAGCGGCCCCTTGGCCAGCGAATCCTCGAAGCGCGAAACACCAGCCGGGAACCGGGTCGCCACCGTCTGGTAGCGCAGCACCGGCATGCCCTCGGCAGCCGTATCCAGCGCCAGCTTCGCCGAGAAGCCGTACTCGTCGTGGCAGGCGCCTGCGCGCTGCTTGCTGTCCTGCTCGCTGAAACAGGCGCGGATCATCGCATTGCCCAGCCATGGCACGGTCAGCACGTCGTCGTCCACCTGGATGTCGTCCTGTAGGTGGCGCACGCGTGCCAACTGCAGCGTGGACGCATCGGCACCGCCACCGGAGTACATGGTGCTGAACGTGACGATGCCGCCCACCAGCACATTCTGGCGGGTGCGCTGCTGCGGGTCGGTCACTGTTTCATCGCTGCCCATGCCCGGGGCCAGGCGCACGATCCACGGCCACAGCGACAGCTCGCTTTCCTGCGGCACGTCGATGCTGACGTGGTAGGTGTGCGGCTTGCCCTGGCCCGGCCCCTTCTCAAGCACTTCCAGCACGGTCGGCCGGTCACCCTCCTCAGCGACCGGCTGCACGCGCACGCACCAGTTGCCGTCCCGCGTGCAGTCATAAAGCCCCGACGGCCCAGTCTCACTCGCGATCAGCACCTGCCCCAGCGGCTCCATCACGTTGCCGGCGGCATCGCGCTGCTGCGGCAGGACCGAGCCCTGGGCCAGCACCAGCACCGGGGGAGCCAGTAGTGCAACGCACACGATCGTGCGGACAACGATGGTGGGCATGGAGGAGATTCCTGCTCGTGGAATCCAGATGGTAGCGCAGGAGTAACAGGACGATCGCGACCTGTCAGAACGGCGCTCCCAACTACGCCCCGCCAGCAGTCCGGAGAATGGCCGGGGGAGCGAAGCCGTCATCAGTTGGCGACTCGAGATTCTCACCATCCCAGCTTGCCTGACTGATCCACTCCACCGCCTTTTCAGCGAACTCAGCGAAAGTGGGAGCGAGAAGGTACTTGGTGTCTTCATCCGCACCAAAGGCAATCACCTGTCCTTCACCACCGTCAATGTCGGGATCGAAATCCAATCCCATGTGATTGCCGCCACCATCGTGAGTCAGCGGTATCCAACGCGCATTGGTGTACATCGGCTTCACCACCCCCGCGGGACTCGACCTCATGAACTCCGCGCAGTCCTCGTTCATGCCGTCGGCCTCAATCTCACGCCAACCGTGCCACTGCCGCCTGATCTCCATGGACGAAAGCATTTGACTCCCGAACAGAAGCCCGACCCCATCCTGCCCATCGTGAATCATCAGCAACTGCCTTAGCAGATCTGGCAAAGCGACTCCAAGCTGAGCCTCCAGTTCAACCAACTCGCTTTCGGAGGCTCCCGGCCGCAACTGCATTTCATCCAGACAACTCTTCTCGCGAAGCGACGCTTTGATGAATGCCCATATCTGATCTGCAGTCTGCATTGGTCCTGTATCCCTCCCAGCCAAGACCTCAGCCTAGTGCCAACCCGATCAGTGAGGAATGCAAGAAGTCCGAATTTTCAGATGGTGCGCCGCTAGTGCCCACTACAGTCGCAGCCACCCCACCCCTTGGCCTTCGAGGTCTGGCCGATGCCCGGGTTGAACGTATTGCTCGGGTCCAGCTGCCTGTAGAAGCCCGCCAGCGCAGGCTTGGCAGGGTACAGGTGGCCGACATTGTGCTCGGCCGGATACTCGGCGCCACGCTGGTCCAGCAGCGCCCACATCGCATGCTCGATCGCCATCGGGTCTTCACCTTTGCGCGCGATGTAGTCCTGGTGGAACACGTGGCACAGGAAGTGGCCGTAGTACAGCTTGTGCAGCAGGCGCGCGTCGATATCCGCCGGTAGCTGCTCGAACCAGTCGGCATCGTCACGTCGCAGCGCGATGTCCAGCGCGACGATGTCCTGCACCTGGTCACGATGCACTTCACGGTAACGCACTGCGGCACCGGCCACCGCGAAGCGATGCAGGAACGCCTTGCGCCCCTCCTCCGCCGTGCAGTGGAAATAGCCGCCTTCGTGGCCAGCGAAGAAGCTGCGCAGCCAGGCCTCGGTTTCCGCAGCGTCCTGGGCAGAGACCTTCAGCAACAGGTGATGCTCGTAGCGCTGGCGGAACTCGCCCATGCGCTTGGGCAGGTGCGAGGGCAGCAGGCCCGTCAGCACCTGCATCACACTGTCGGTCACGCCGCGCAGGCCCAACCGCTCGAACCAGCCATCGACACGGCTCTTCAACGCGAACGCGGCGGGCACGCGGGAAGTGCCAAGGCGGTCGATCAGCAGGAAGCTGTCCTTGCCGTAGCGCTCGCCGATATCATAGGCATCGCGGTGGATGTACTCGCCGGCAATCGGCAGGCGCTCGAAGCCGGTCAGCAGCTGGCGCCGGATCGCGGTGAGGCTGTCGGTACGGTTGCTGCCTATATAGAAGACCTCCGCAGCCTCTTTTTCGAAGGTGTCCAGGCGCACCGCGAACACCGCCAGCTTGCCGGCAGATCCCGCTGCCTCGAAGTGGCGGCTGGGGTCGGCATTGAAGCGTGCCGGGGTATCGGCGTCGACCTTGCGCACTTCCTCGGCATAGCGTGGGTCGGAAGCCGCACGGCCGTCGCCATCGCCCACGTCGGCGGCCGTGTAGTCACCGGCCTGCAGGCGCTGCAGGATCTGCTCGGGCGTATCACCCAGCGCGATGCCCAGATGATTGACCAGCTGCAGCTGGCCCTGCGCATCGACCTGCGCATACAGCGCCAGCTCGGTGTAGGCCGGGCCACGGCGCACCAGCGCACCGCCGGAGTTGTTGCAGATGCCGCCCAGCACCGAGGCACCGATGCAGGACGAGCCGATCACCGAATGCGGTTCGCGACCCAGCGGGGCCAGCGTCTGCTCCAGGCGGTCCAGCGTGGCACCCGGCAGGCACAGCACCTGGCGGCCTTCGTTCAACAACTGGATGCCGGTCAGGCGCAGCGTGCTGACCAGCACGATCGGCCGGCCATAGTCATCGCCGTCCGGGGTCGAGCCGCCGGTCAGGCCGGTGTTGGCCGCCTGCAGGATGATCGCCGCGCCGCCCTGCACCGCTGCCTGCAGCACGTGCCACAGTTCCAGCAAGGTACCCGGACGCACCACCGCCAGTACCGGGCCATCGCCGAAGCGGTAGCCGCGACGGAAGCGGCGCGTGGCCTTGTCACCGGTCAGTACATGGCGACCGCCGACCGTATCGCGCAACTGCGCCAGCACCGCATCGTGGCCACTCATGGCAGGCTGGCCAGCGAATCGCGGCCGATGTCGGCGATGCGGCGCGCGCCGGTCAGCGTCATCGCCACGCGCATTTCCTTGGCGATCAGGTCCAGCAGGTTGGCCACCCCGGCTTCGCCCTGCGCAGCCAGCGCATAGACGAAGGCGCGACCCAGCAGCACGGCGTCAGCACCCAGCGCCAGCATGCGCACCACGTCCAGGCCGGTACGGATGCCCGAATCGGCGAGAATCTTCAGGTCGCCCTGCACCGCATCGGCGATGGCCGGCAACGCACGTGCGGTGGACAGCACGCCGTCCAGCTGGCGGCCACCGTGATTGGAGACCACGATGCCATCCGCACCGAACTTCACCGCATCACGCGCGTCATCCGGGTCGAGGATGCCCTTGATCACCATCGGGCCCTTCCAGAACTCGCGGATCCACTCCAGGTCCTTCCACGAAATGGAGGGATCGAAGTTGCTGCCCAACCAGCCGATGTAATCCTCCAGCCCGGTCGGGTTGCCGCGGTAGGTGGAGATGTTGCCGAGGTCATGCGGGCGGCCGAACAGGCCCACGTCCCACGCCCAGTGCGGATGGGTGATGGCCTGGCCGATACGGCGCAGCGAGGCATTCGGGCCGCTCATGCCCGAGTGTGCATCGCGGTAGCGCGCGCCCGGCACCGGCATGTCCACGGTGAACACCAGCGTGGTCACGCCGGCGGCCTGCGCCCGCTCCAGCGCGTTGCGCATGAAGCCACGGTCGCGCAGCACGTACAGCTGGAACCACATCGGCCGCTGGATGGCCGGTGCCACTTCCTCGATCGGGCACACCGACACCGTGGACAGGGTGAACGGGATGCCGCGGCTGTCGGCCGCGCGCGCCGCCTGTACCTCGCCGCGCCGGGCATACATGCCGGTCAGGCCGACCGGCGCCAGCGCCACCGGCATCGCCAGTCTTTCGCCGAACAGCTCGGTTTCCAAGCTCAGGTCGGACATGTTGCGCAGGATGCGCTGGCGCAGCGCGATGTCGGACAGGTCGGAAACGTTGCGCTTCAGCGTGTGCTCGGCATACGCGCCGCCATCGATGTAGTGGAACAGGAACGGCGGCAGCCGGCGTTGCGCTGCGGCACGGTAATCGGTGGAGGCGGAGATGATCATGGGGTCAACCGTGTGGGGAAGGCAGGCGCGAGGCCCGCGCACGCCGGGCTTCGTTGTCATCGAGGGTGCGCAGCGTGGTGTGCACGAATTCGAGGTGGGCATGCGCGGCGGCGCGCGCGCGTTCGGGGTCGCCCGCCAGCACCGCGTCCATCATCTCGCGGTGCTGGTCGGACAGCGGCGAGAAGGTCCTCGCCGAGGTGTAGAGCTTTTCGCGGCTCTGCGAGATGTTGGTCTGCAGCAGTTCGAACAGTCCGCGCATCACCTGCAGCAGCACCAGGTTGTGCGAGGCCTCGGCGATGGACAGGTGGAAGGCCGCGTCGGCCTCTGCCTCGCCGGTGGGGTCGTCCTTGCCGTGCGCATCCATCATGGTCTGGAAGGCCTGTGCGATGCGCGCGCGGTCCTCGTCGGTGGCCCGCAGCGCCGCATGCCAGGCGGTGGCACCTTCCAGCGCGTGGCGGATCTCCAGCACGTCGAAGCGGTATTCCGGGTCGCCCTGGAACAGCGGCAGGTACGGCGCCAGCGGTTCATCCAGCGCCTGCCGCGCGCGTGCCGCAGGCTCGGCCACGTAGGTGCCGCCACCGACCCGTGCGGTCAACAGACCCTGGCTGGCAAGCTGCGCGATGGCCTCGCGCAGCGCGGTACGCGAGACCCCCAGCTGCACCGCCAGGGTGCGCTCGGCCGGCAGCCGGTCGCCCGGCCGCAGCTGTTGTTCCTGCACCAGGCCGCGCAGCTGCGCAGCCACCTTGTCCGAAATACGTTGCGTGCTCATGGCGCCATTGTGGCCCGAAGCGCGCAGCGGGTGGTTGGCCAGCCGCGCATGCCTCAGGGAATCATCCAGGTCAGCCAGTAAGCCTGGGCCAGGGTGATCAGGCCGACCATCGTGGTGAAGATCAGGCTGTGCTTGACCGTGAAGCGGAACAGGTCCGATTCCTTGCCGGCCAGGCCGACCGCCGCGCAGGCAATGGCGATCGACTGCGGCGAGATCATCTTGCCGGTGACACCACCGGTGGTGTTGGCCGCTACCAGCAGCACGTCGGACACGCCGATCTGCTGTGCGGTGGTGGCCTGCAGTGCCGAGAACAAGGCATTGGACGAGGTGTCCGAGCCGGTCAGGAACACGCCCAGCCAGCCCAGAAACGGTGAGAAGAACGGGAACGCGTCGCCGGTATGCGCCAATGCCAGCGCCAGCGTCGCCGACAGGCCCGAATAGTTGGCGATGAAGGCGAAGGCGAGCACCATGCCGATCGAGTAGATCGGCATGCGCAGCTCACGCACGGTTTCGCCGAAGGTGCGCAGCGCCGAACGGGCCGGCATGCGCAGCGCGATGATCGCGATCACCGCAGCGAGGATGATCGAGGTACCGGTGGCCGAGAACCAGTCGAACCTGTAGACGGCTTCGTAGCTCAACGGTGCATCCACGATCGGCGGCATCTTCTGCACCATCTGGTCCAGGCCCGGCACCGGGATCTTGAGCACCCAGCTTTCCAGCGGGCCACCCGCCGCGAACAGCGACTTGAACGGCTTGATGCTCCACAGCGTGACCATCGCGGTGAGGATCAGGAACGGCGACCACGCCCTGGCGATCTGGCCAACGCTGTAGCGGGGCGCTTCCAGTGCCTGTGCGGCCGCCTCGGCGCTGGTTTCGGTATCGAAGCGGAAGATCCGCACCGGCTTCCAGCGGCGCAGGAACAGGGCCAGGCACACCAGCGACGCCAGCGACGCGGTGATGTCCGGCAGTTCCGGGCCGATGAAGTTGGAGGTCAGGTACTGCGCGATGGCGAACGAGCCCCCCGCAACCAGCACCGCCGGCCACGTTTCCCTGATGCCGCGCCAGCCATCCATGATCGCCATGATCCAGAACAGCACGATGATGGTCAGGAACGGCAGCTGGCGGCCGGCCATCTGGCCGATCTCGAATGCGTCCAGGCCGGTGACCTGCCCTGCCACGATGATCGGAATGCCCATCGCGCCGAACGCTACCGGCGCAGTGTTGACGATCAGGCACAGGCCGGCGGCATACAGCGGCTTGAAGCCCAGCCCGACCAGCAGCGCTGCGGTGATCGCCACCGGCGCACCGAAGCCGGCCGCGCCTTCCAGAAAGGCACCAAACGCGAAACCGACCATCAGCATCTGCAGGCGCTGGTCTTCAGTCACGGACAGGATCGAGGCGCGGATGATGTCGAACTGCCCGGTCTTGACCGAAACTTTGTAGAGGAACACCGCACCGATGATGATCCACGCGATGGGCCACAGGCCGTAGACGAAACCGAAGCCGGCCGCGCCCAGCGCCTGCGGCACCGGCATGCGGTAGAACAGCAGGGCCACGCCGAGTGCGATGGCCACGGTGATCGTGCCGGCCAGCCAGCCCTTCATGCGCAGCACGGCCAGGGCAACGAAGAAGAACGCGATCGGCAGCAGCGCGATCAGGCTCGACAACCACAGGTTGCCGGCGGGGTCGTACAGGTGTTGCCAGGGCTGCATGAAGATTCTCGACTGGGAACGGAGGAGCCCACCGCAAGCGGTGGGTCGCCGTGGCCGTCGATCATTGGTATTACCATTGATGATTCGATCAGACCACTTGTAGCAGATTTAACCGCCACTCCGACGACGAGCCTATTAGACCATAAGGCTAGCCGTCATATTGGTCCGACCATTACAAACTTCATGGTAGGCAACGCGACCTTCCCTACGAAATCCGCTTCTCCAACCGCCGCATCACCGCCAGCACCAGCACGCACAGCACGCTCACGCCGATGGCGATCACGTACTTGCTGATCCCCACCGCAATCCCGATGGCCGCCGCCATGATCAACGAGCTGGCCGTGGTCAGGCCGCTGACCTGGTCCTCGCGTGAGCCGCGCAGGATGGTGCCGGCGGCCACGAAGCCGACGCAGGCCACCACCGCTTCAATCAGGCGTACCGGATCGACCTGCAACAGGTCGCGGTAACGCTCCTGCTGGAAATGTTCGGCCACCGAGTCTCCGAGACCGACGATCAACGCGGCGGCCCCGGCGATCAACATGTGCGTTCGCAGGCCAGCGGCGTGCTTGCCCATTTCCCGCTCGACACCGAGCACACCGCCGAACAGCATCGCTGCGGCTACGCGCAGCAGGATCGAGACATCCTGGGTAAGTTCCATGGGCAGGCTCCGGGAATTTCCCTGAGCGTCGCGTGGAATGCGTGGCATAGAGGTGAAGGCCACCCCACAGTGCGTTCACCCGGTAGCGCCGGGCGATGCCCGGCGACCCCGTAACCCGCGTTCAGCGCATCACTGCGCGAGGTAGCCACCATCGATGGCGTAGTACGTGCCGGTCGCGAACGAGGCATCGTCGCTGGCCAGCCAGGCTACCAACGCGGCCACTTCCTGCGGCGTACCCAGCCGCTTCAACGCGTGCCGCCCTTCCAGCGTGGCGCGCACCTTCGGGTCCATCTTCTCCAGCAGCGGTGTGCTGATGAAGCCCGGCCCCACTGCGTTGACACGGATGCCGTCAGCCGCATGTTCCCACGCTGCGGTCTGGGTCAGCCCGACCACGCCGTGCTTGGCCGCCACGTACGCAGTGGAACCGGCATAGCCCACTTGGCCCAGGATCGAGGCCATGTTGATGATGCTGCCGCCCGTGCCGGCCGCGCGCATGGCCTGGATCTGCGCACGCTGGCACAGGAACACGCTGGTGAGGTTGACATCGATCACGCGCTGCCAGCCATCGATAGGATAGTCACCGCTGGCGGCGGCCGGCCCGCTGATGCCGGCGTTGTTGACCGCCACGTGCAGGCCGTCGAGTTCCTTGATCGTGCGCTGCACCGCTGCCTCCACCGCCGCGTCGTCGGTGACGTCCAGCGCGATGCCGATGGCCTGTGCACCCGCATCCCGCAACTGCGCCACGGTGGCATCGACCGCATCCTGCTTCAGATCCCAGACCGAGATCCGCGCGCCGGACGCCGCCAGGGTCTGCGCCACAGCCAGGCCTATACCGGACACGCCGCCGGTCACGATCGCGGTCTTGCCGGTGAGCTGGTAGTCAATCATCTGCGTTCTCCATCAGTGGGGGTATCGAAGTGGCCTGCAACAGCCAACCGCCCCACCCTACGCGCGCGCCCGTGACGGCCAGGCTGACATCGCATCTTCAGGTGATCGTTCCAGCCATAAGACCTCAACTGAAGTTTATGTATGGAATTACGTACGGATATGCATGCAAAACGCCGGCGTATGTTCGGCGGCATTTTCACTTTGGCCGTAATCGCCAATCGTTTTGACCTTATTGAGGTCAAAAGCGCGCGAATCGCGGCGACAATGGGAAACACTTCCAGTTTCTTCGACACATCCAATTCAACCTGTGTTTGCGCAGAGCGATGTCCCGATATTTCACTTTTGCTGATTACCGCCACTTCGGCGAACGCCATGGCTACGACTACCGGATCGAAGGGAGTGAACTGCGCGACGACCAATGGGCAGGGCGTGGCGACGTCCACGAGCAGTCACTGCGCGGTGGCCTGGGCCTGATCGCCTCGGACGTGCACAACCGGTTCACCTACGCGGCCACCGCTGTGCACGGTGCCGGCCTGACCATCCGCCTGATGCTGCAGGGCGAAGTGGATGTCCAGTTTCCTCGTCGCAAGGGGTTCACGCTGCGCGCCGGCACAGGCATGACCACAAGTCACCATGAACCTGTTTCCATGGCCGGTCTGCATCCTGGTGGCAGCCACCTGCGCGGGGTCAGCTTGAGCGTACCGGCCGACCTGGACGTGGACATGCTGCGCCTGCCGGCACTGCAACGGGTCCTTCATTCCCCTCTGCAGTGCCGCCACTGGGCCATTCCGCATGCCTTGCTGCCAACGCTCGCCCAATTGTTCGACAGTCCCTGGCAGGACGACATCGATGCGCTGTGGCGCGAAGGCGTGGCCCTGCAGGTGTTGGCCGTCGGCCTCCAGGCCGAGGATATGCAGACCGAGCATGTCCGCACACTGCGCGCCGGCCAGCGCGAGCGGCTGGAGCGCGTGCGTGCCTACCTGCATGACGACCCCAGCCATGCCCACAGCCTGATCGAACTGGCCCAGCTGGCCTGCATGAGTCCCAGTTCGCTGCGCCGCCACTTCGCACAGCAGTATGGAAGCTCGGTGTTCGACTATCTGCACGAACAGCGCATGCGCCACGCCGAACAGGGCCTGCGCGAGGACGGCTGGACAGTTGAACAGGCCGCTGCGGCCTGTGGTTACCGCCATCCCAGTAACTTCGCTGCGGCGTTCCGCAAGCGTTTCGGACTGGTGCCCAGCCGCTGGCGCACGGGCCCATCGAAGGTGGACTGAAGGCCCGGGCCCTGGCAGGTGTCGACCTTGGTCGACACGCTCCTGCGCCATCGCGGATGCCGGCCAGCGGCCGGCACTACCAACGCCGCCGGGCATGGCCCGGCGCTACCGACACCGCACATCCCTGGGTAGCGCCGGGCCATGCCCGGCGTCACCCTGGCCGCTTCAATACACCGGCAGATCGATGTAGCTCGCCTGTGCCGCGCTGTGCCAGACCCGCTGCGTGGCCTTCTGGTAATCGCCCGGCCTGGCCAGGTAAATATTCGGCACGTAAGTCTGCGGGTTGCGGTCATACAGCGGGAACAGGCTGGACTGCACCTGCACCATCACCCGGTGGCCCTTCTGGAACGTGTGGTTTGCGTTGGGCAGATCGAAGCGATACGGCAGCACCTGGTTGGCGGTCAGAGGCTTCGGATCGGTGAAGCTCTCGCGGTAGCGGCCACGGAAGATCGCCAGCGACACCGGCAACTGGTAGCCCCCCATCTCCGGCGTGGACGCTTCCTGGTCCGGATACACGTCGATCAGCTTCACCACCCAGTCGCTGTCGGTGCCACTGGTCGAAGCCTGCAGGTGAACCACCGGCGCGCCGCCGATGCGCAGCGGCGCGGTCAGCGGTTCGGTGATGAAGGTCAACACGTCCGGGCGCCCATCGACGAAGCGCTGGTCCTTGACCAGCCAGGTGGTCCACATGTCGCGGTCGCCGAAGCGGATCGGGCGCGGCACGAACGGCACCGGCTTGGCCGGGTCGGACACGTATTCCTCGAAGTCGCCCTCGCCCGCCGCCGGTGCCTGGAACGCCAGCTTGCCGCCGGCGCGCAGGAACAGCGGCTTGCTGCTGGCGGCACAGCCCTTGTCGCAGCTGCGCGGCCAACCCTTCAGGCGATCCCAGTGGTTCTCACCGGTGTTGTAGATCAGCACCGGTGGCGTATCGGCCTTCGGCGCGCCATCCACCAGGTACTGGTCGAAGAAGGGCTTGAGCACGTCGCGGCGGAACTGCAGCGCGGTATCGCCGTCGAACTTCAGCGCACCCAGTTCGCTGCCGCTGTAGTTCACCTGGCTGTGTCGCCACGGGCCCATCACCAGGTAATTGCGGTTGTTGCCGCTATCGCGTCCTTCCATCGCCTGGTAGGCGTGGTTGGCACCCCACATGTCCTCCTGGTCCCACAGGCCCTGCAGCCACATGGTCGGCACCTTCAGCGGTGTCTTTGCCATCACCGCGTCCAGCGCCTGGCCCTGCCAGAAGCCGTCGTAGGCCGGATGCTCGACCAGCTTCTTCCACCAAGTCAGCTGGTCCACACCGGTGAAGCGCGCGTAGTCGCCGGCCGAACCGATGCGCAGGAAGGTGCTGTAGTCGTCGTAGCCGAGGCTGGGCAGCGGCGTGCCCTTGCCGCGCTTCTCGGTCTGCATCGCGAAATAGTTGAAGTTGACCTGGCGGAACGCACCGTAGTTGAGCCAGTCGTCGCCCATCCAGCCATCGACCATCGGGCTCTGCGGCGCAGCCACCTTCAGTGCCGGATGCGGGTCGGTCAGCGCCATCACCACGGTGAAGCCCTCGTACGACGAGCCGAGCATGCCGACCTTGCCATTGCTCTCCGGTACGTTCTTCACCAGCCAGTCGATGGTGTCCCAAGCATCGGTGGAGTGGTCCACCTTGGTGTTGTTCAACGGCCCGCGCAGCGGCCGGGTCATCACGTAATCGCCTTCGGAGCCGTACTTGCCGCGGATGTCCTGGAACACGCGGATGTAACCGCCGTCGACGAACACCTCGTCGCCCTGCGGCAGCAGATCGCGCATGCGTGGCGAATCACTGCGGCTGGCGCGGCCAGCGGCATCGTAAGGTGTGCGGGTCAGCAGGATCGGCGCGTTGCGGGCGCCCTTGGGCACCACGATCACCGTATACAGCTTGGTGCCGTCACGCATCGGCACCATCACCACGCGCTTGTCGTAGTCACGACCGACATCAGGGGCAACGAAGGGCTTGCCGCTGATGTCCGGGGTCATCGGCGGGGTATCGGCGGCCAGCACGGTGCTGGACAGGCAAAGGGCAATGGCTACAGCGACGGCACGCACACGCATGGACAACCCCTCCCGGCAGGAAAGCCTCAAGCCTACTCCTGCCCCGGGCCGTGAAGTGTGTGCAGGCTTTGCATTCTGCGGTGGATGCGGGTAGGACTGATGGCACATGTGCCGCTACGTTTGCCGACGACAGGTAGTGCCGGCCGCTGGCCGGCAACTTCATGATCCTGCGGCGCGTTACGACGGTTGCCGGCCAGCGGCCGGCACCACCGATCAATCTGCCGTTACCTCATGCAGCGCCAGCCAGCACCAGCGCCCCTGTTCTTGCCTCAGTACCGCCAGCGACTCCCGCCATGCGGATGCGCCACCGTCGATCGAATGACCTTCGCGATAGCGCAGCACCGCCAGCGGTGATATCGCATCCACCGCCTGCACGGCTTCGATGGAAATCTGCAGCCCCGGCCGCGCGCCATGGCCACCCGCGAACAGTGCCTGCACGGCATTACGGTCCAGCCTGCGACCCGCGATGCCGACCATGCTGAAGTCCGCGCAGAAATGCGCCATCAGATCATCCAGCGCATCCGCAGCCACCTCGGCCCGGAACCAGGCCTGCAGTTTGTCGTGCAGGTGGTGGATTTCATGTTCTGCGGTCGTAGCCATCAAGTGTTCTCCGGTTGCGAAAGGGTGATCCTCTGCGGCCGACGCAGCAACGCCATCGGCAACAGCGTCATTGCGGCGGCCAGACCCAGAGCTACGCTGGTGGCGCGTGCTGGCAGCCACTGCATGGCCAGCGCCAGCAACAGCGCAATGGCGGCAGTACCCAGGCAGAAACTGAGCTGACGGTTGAGGTTCCAAAGGGCACTGGCATCGCCCAGCGCTTCACCCTCCACGCCGTGGAAAGCCAGCGTCTGCGCGGTGCTGCTGCACAGGCTGCCGCCGGCGCCCATCAGCGCGAACAGCAGCCCGGCCAACGCGAAGGCCGGCTGTGGCAGCAGCGCCATCAACAGCAGGCCGCTGGCCTGAAGCAGCATGCCCACGCGTAGTACCGTGGCCGGGCCGAAACGGGCCAGCAGGCGTTTGCTGGCAGTAATCGCCACGGCCGAGGCCAGCGCCCAGGGCAGCATCAACGCGCCGATGCGTGCCGCGCTGTAACCGGCCTGGTGCAGCTGCAGGGTACTGACCAGCTGGCTGCCGATGAACACACCGGGCACTGCCAGATAGACCAGCATCGCCAGGCGCAGGCCCCGATGGGACAGCAGCGACCAGCGCAGCAGGGGCTGCGCCTGCTGCCGTGCATACCGCAGGTGGGCCGCCGCCAACAGCATTGCGATCAACAGCAGTACGGCACCGGCGGCCCGATGGCCGGGTTCACCCAGCCAGGTCAACGCCAGCAGCAGCGCGCCCAGCGCCAGCATCGCGGTGGACAGCGCATAGGCCTGCAGGCGCGGCGCACTGCGCGCGCCATCGGCCGGCATCCACGCCAGCACCAGTCCAATCGCCACCACGGCCAGCGGCAGGCTGGCCCAGAGCACGCCGCGCCAGGACAACCACTGCACCAGCAGCCCACCGAGCGCGGGCGCCAGTGCTGGTACCAGCAGCGCAACCAGCAGGATGCGGCGGGTCAGCGCGCCACGCTGGTCGGGCGTGCACTGCCGGTACGCTGCTGCCTGTGCCACCGGAATCAGCAGGCCACCGGCCAGGCCCTGCAGCAGGCGCCAGCCCAGCAGCCAGCCAATACCCGCTGCTGCGCCGGCCAGCGCAGCGGCAACCGCGAACAGCAGCAACGCCACCAGCAGCAGGCGACGCTCACCACAGCGCGCGGCCAGCCAGGGCGCCAGCGGGATCACCACGCTCAGGCCCAGCATGTAGGCGGTGCCCACCCAGGCCAGGGTGCTGATATCGGCGTGCAGCTCCGCTGCCAATACCGGATAGGCCACCGTGGCGATGAACATGTTGACCAGATCCAGAGCGAACACCAGCAGGAAGATCGCCTCATGGCGCAGGCGGGGAGACGGCATCGGCGGCGCTCCAACAGGGAAGCGGCCAGCATGCCGTGCGGGCCTTGTTGGAAAAACACGACAGCAACTGCAACACTGTCAAATCCACTTTGACAATGAATTGCCATGGTCAGCCTCGATCGCTTCGATATCTTCCGCGCCGTGGTCGAGGCCGGCAGCCTGACCGCTGCGGCTGATCGCCTCGGCCTCAGCCGCGCGGTGGTCAGCTTCAACCTGAAGCGGCTGGAGCAGGAGCTGGGCGTGACCCTGCTGTTGCGCAGTACCCGCCACCTGGCCCTGACCGAGGCCGGCGAACAGTTCCTGCAAAACTGCGTGCAGGCACTGGATGCCGCACAGGCAGCCATCGATGCCGCGCGCCGCGACCAGCACCAACTGCAGGGTGTGCTGCGCCTGACCACCACGCCGGAGTACGCCCAGCTACGCTTGATTGCTGCGTTGGAGGCGTTTCGTGCGCGGCACCCGGCCCTGCAGCTGCACCTGTCGACCTCACCGGCACCGGCCGACCTGATTCCCGAGCGGTTCGACCTGGCAATCCGTCTTGGCCGCCTGCCGGATTCGGGCCTGCACGCCAGCGAACTGGAACGCCATCCACTGTGCCCCGTGGCGGCTCCGTCCCTACTGGCACGCCTGCCCTCTGCCGATGCTGCCGACGACCCCGTGCAGCTGGGCGCCCTGCCCCGCCTCGGTTACCCGCGCCTGGCCGACGTGCCGGTGATCGCGCCTGATGGCAGCGGCGCCCTGTTTGCCACCAACCCGGGCAACGCGGTGGTACGCGTGGATGGTGCCAGCAGCCTGCGCGCGTTCGCCCTGGCCGGCGCCGGGGTCACCGTGCTGCCACGCTGGCTGATCGAGGACGACCTGGCCCAGGACCGGCTGCGCCCGGTGCTGCGCCAGCACCGCTTCCCGCAGCAGAGCGTGTACGCGGTCTACCCGCACAGCACGCAGCCCTCGCCGAAGGTGCGGCAGCTGATCGATTTCCTGCGCGGGTGGTTTGGCAGCGCGCCTGTGTGACTTCCGCGCTCGCCGGGCATGGCCCGGCGCTACCCCATCACCACAGCCCTGGTAACGCCGGGCCACGCCCGGCGAGCGCAGCGGTACCCCACAAACAAACACGGCCCCTTCCGGGGCCGTGTCTTCAAGGCATCAGCGCAGCACCTGCTCCACCAGCTGCACGTCCACGCTCTGCAGCGGCTCGGCCGCATTGCGCGACAGCTGCACCTGGTAGGTGCCGCCGTCGATCTTCCACTGGCGGGCCTGCGCATCGTAGTGCGCCAGCGTCTTCGGCTCGGCTTCGATGCGGATGCGGCGCTGTTCGCCCGGCTGCAGGGTCACCTTGTCATAGCCGATCAGGCGGATCGGCGTGGTGCTGCCGGCCGGCAGCTTCAGGTACAGCTGGGCCACGTCGGCACCGGCGCGCTTGCCGGTGTTGCGAATGTCCACGCTGGCGACCAGGCGCGAGCCTTCCACACTCACCTTGAGGTTTTCATAGGCGAACGAGGTGTAGGACAGGCCATGACCGAACGCGAAGGTGGGCTTCAGGCCCTTGGCCGCCATCCACTTGTAACCGACGTTGGCACCTTCGATATCGAAATCGAACACATCACCGAACGGCTTGGCCGGCTTGAAGCCGAGGCCGTCGATGTGCGGGCGCGGCAGCTGCGATTCGTCCACCACCCAGGTCACCGGCAGGCGGCCGGACGGATTGACCTGGCCGGTCAACAGCGCGGCAATGCCTTCGCCACCGCGGATGCCCGGGTACCAGGCCTGCAGCATCGCCGGCACCTGTGCCAGCCATGGCGTGCGCACCGGGCCATTGGTTTCCAGCACCAGCACGGTCTTCGGGTTGGCCTTGGCCACCGCCGAGATCAGCGCGTCCTGGTTGTCCGGCAGCTGCATGTCCGGCAGATCCACCGATTCGGCGGCCCACTGGGTGGCGAACACGATGGCCACATCCGCCTGCGCGGCTGCCTTGGCCGCGGCGGCGACGTTGGTGCCGTCCACGTACTCGATGGTCGCGTCCGGACGCGCTGCGCGCAGCGATTCCAGCGGCGAGGACGGGTGGAAGATCACCGGGCCCGGCCAGGTGGTCGGCAGCACGCCCGGCACCGCATTGGTGCCCTTGGCGGTCACGCCCACCATCGACGAACCACCACCACCGATCACGCCCTTGTCGGCATGGCCGCCAATGATGACGATGCGCTTCACCGTGTCGGCCAGCGGCAGCAGGTTGCCTTCATTGCGCAGCAGCACGCTGCCCTCTTCCACCGTGCGCTGGGCGACGGCGAAGCCGGCCTCGGCATCCACCTTCTGGTGCTGCGGCGGGTTGTCGAAGTTGCCATGCAGGAACATGGTGCGCAGGATGCGCGCGACCATGTCATTCAGGCGCGCCTGCGGCACCACGCCGCCATGCACGGCCAGGCGCAGCGGCTCATCGAAGAACACCGCCGCGTCGAACACTTCACCGGCCGACTGCTGGTCCAGGCCGGCCAGCGCCGCCTTCGAGCCGCTGTGCACGCCGCCCCAGTCGGACATCACGAAGCCGGGGAACTTCCATTCCTGCTTCAGCACCTGGTTCATCAGGTAGCCGTTCTCGCAGCCGTAGGTACCATTGATCTTGTTGTACGAGCACATCGCCACGCCCGGGCGGCCGGCTTCGAGCGCGATCTCGAAGGCCAGCAGGTCCGACTCGTGCATGGCCTGTTCGCCGATGCGCACGTCGTGGAAGTTGCGCCGGGTCTCCATGTCGTTCAGCGCGAAGTGCTTCATCGAGGAGATCACGTGCTGGCTCTGCACGCCCTGGATCAGCGCGCCAACCATCGAGCCGGCCAGCAGCGGATCCTCACCGGCATATTCGAAGTTGCGGCCGTTGCGTGGGTCGCGCTGCAGGTTGACGCTGCCCGACAGCAGGATGTTGAAGCGCTGCTGCCATGCCTCGCGGCCCATGGTCGCGCCGCCGGCGAAGGCGACTTCGCGGTTCCAGCTGGAGGCGGTGGATGGGCCGGACGGCATTGCGGTGGCGAAATCGCCCGGGCGGATGCCGCCCGGATTGGTCACGCCGACACCGGCATCGGCCGACTGCTGCGACGGGATGCCCAGCCGCGGTACGCCCGGCACGAAGCCGGCCGAACCGACCGCACCTTCCGGCAGCGGGCCACCGTCTTTGCCCAGCCCGAAGTAGCTGTGCAGCATCTGGAACTTCTCATCCTCGGTCATCGCCTTCAGCAGCAGCGCAGCGCGCGCATCGGCGTTGAGGGCGGTGTCCATCCATGGCTTTTCGCCGTGCTTGTCGGGGGCATAGGCCAGGGTCAGCAGGGTGGCGCGCAGGGTGCTGCCCTCCATCTTGAACGGTGCGCTGCTGGCGGCCTGGAAGCCGTCGCTGAAATAGCTGGCATCGGCTTCCAGCGCCACACGCGCCGGATCGAAGCCTGCGGCCTTGGCCGATTCACCGGCCACTGCGCCGAGCAGCACCGCCGGGGCGCCCAACCGCGAACGGGTGACCAGCGCCGGCAGCTGCACCGCACCTGCACCGGCATCGGTATAGACCGCCACGGTATGGCGGCCATCGTCCAAGCGCAGGTAGTTCAGGCCTGACTGGTCGGGGCCGGATTCGGCGGCGATCGGCAGCCGGGTCAGCACGGCCTGGCCGCGCTGGGTCTGGCCGTCGTCCTTGCCGGCGGCAACGAAGCGGTATTCATAGCCCAGGCCGTCGGCCAGCACCTGCAGCGGATCGACCTGGCCGATGCCGCGCTGCACCTGGCGCACGCTCACCGCGTCCACCTTCAGGCTCTTCAGTTGCGCCGCCAGGGCCGGCATCGCCTCGGCGTTGGGCGCCTGTTCCAGGGTCAGCACAGTGAACGCGGCGGGGTCGGCCCAGGCCGGAGCGGCCAGTGCGGCAGACAGGGCCAGAGACAGTGCAAGCGGTTTTGTAAACGTTTTCATCGGCAGGCGTAATTCCGTTGCCAAGGCAATCGGTCCAGGGAAAGTGCCGCCGAAGGGTGCAGCGTTCATGCCGCGCAGGGGTTGCCGGGCAACGTCCCGCAGGCCGAAGGGCGGGCCGGTCTGCGCGCGGGACCCTCCTCCCGGCGTGACAACCTGCCTGCCCGGGCCGCGCAGGGCGACCCAATCCTGTGAAGATTGTGCGAGGGCGTTCACACCTGTCAACAGGACCTAAGTCACAGGGGCAACCCGGCCAGCGGTTATCAGGCCATCACCGGCGGTCATCAGCAGGCCGCGTGGGGCTGCCGATAATGAGGTGTCACCGGCCCTGGACCCCGCCCATGAACATACACCGCGACTTCGACCATCTCTGGCGCGACCGCTGTGATACCTCCACCCAGCGCAGCCCACGCGTGCTGATCCGGGTATTCGTTGCCCCTGGCGAACTGGAGCGCAGCGTGGCGTTCTACGAGCAGTTGCAGGGTGTGGTGGCCGATGCGGGCTTCCCGTTTCCCGATGCCGGCCTACGCCTGGCGATGGTCGGTGCATTCCTGCTGATCGAAGGTTGCGATGAGGCACTGGCCCCGTTCACTTCGACCACGGGGACACTGCTGGTCGATGACGTTCGGCCCTATCACGACAAACTGGTCGCGGCTGGCGCCGAGATCATCTTCCCGTTGCAGGTGGTACCGACCGGGGCGGCGTTCAACGCGGTGCATCCCGATGGCACGGTGGTCGAGTACGTGCATCACCGGCCCGACCCGCACGGCCGGTGAGGGTGCGCACGGCCGGGCTGCGCCCGGCCCCCGCGGTAGTGCCGGCCGCTGGCCGGCAACCTCAGAAGCAACAGCCGAAGCAAAAGCGGGCTTCCTGTGCGATGGCGGGGTGGGTCCGGTTGCGGGGAACGCCGTGAATCTGTCCCTGGAGGCTCGGTCGCGCCATCCATGGCGCTCACGCCCTCCGCAACCGGACCCACGCCGCCTTCGACAATTCGTCGCAATCTGCAGTAGATCCACGCCATGCGTGGATGCTCTTCGTTTCATTGTCGAATTACTCGATTCCGATGGAGATTCATCCACGCATGGCGTGGATCTACAATCCCGTCATGTCTTCCCCCGCCCTGCCCTGGAACGGCACGTTGCTGCTGGATGCGCACGCCGCCGTACTGCACGGTCATGCCGGTGACAGCGCTTCGCATGCGCACTACGCCCATCAACTGCTGTTGAGCGACGGTACGTCCTGGCACATCGAGATCGATGGCGTGCAGCAGCAGGGCCAACGGCTATGGCTGCCTTCGTTCCAGCCGCACGCGATCCTGTCAGCGCCGGAAGCGGGCTGTACGGTGTTCCTTGAGCCGGCGCATGCCGATCCCGAACAGATCCAGCGGCACCTGCATGCGCTGCCGGGTAACGCGCTGGCGCTGCACGACTGGCTGCCACGGCTGAGCCGCCCGCAACCGCTGGACCGCCGCGTGCAGGCGGCACTGGCCCGTATCGCCCAGCACCTGCCTGGCCCGGTGCCGGCTGCCGACATCGCCAAAGCGGCGCACCTATCGACCAGCCAGCTGCACCGGCGCTTCCAGTCCGAGCTGGCAGTGACCTTGCGCGGCTGGGTGCTGTGGCAACGGCTACGCACTGCGCTCACGCATCATCTGAGCGGTCACAACCTGACCGACAGTGCGCATGCCGCTGGATTCGCCGATCTGGCCCATCTCTCGCGCAGCCTGCGCCGCATGTTCGGCATCGGTGCCGCGCAGCTGCAGGGCCTGCAGCTGCACGCGGCCTGACATGTTCAATCATTCGCGCCTGCGCAGGCCTTCCGGCAACTCCGGCACCTCGCCATGCGGCAGTTCGCGGAACGGCGCCAGCAGCTGCCCCGGATAATCGCGCGGATAGTCCGGTTGGCTGCCGATGCCGAGGTCGCGTTGCTGCAGCCGATAGCCCGGTGCATCGAAGGCGGTCCCCAACAGGTGATCCCATGCGGTCAGGAACAGGCCGAAGTTGACGTCGCCGGCGGTGCCGTAACGCATGTGGTGGAAGCGGTGCAGCGGCGCCCATGCCATCACCCGGCCCAGCACGCCGGGACGCATGTCCACGTTGGAGTGCTGCAGCAGCAGCTGGATGGCAATGGCGAAGGCCAGCACCGCAGCCACCGGCATCGGCAGGCCCAACAGCAGCAGCGGCAGTACGCCACCCACCGCTTCGGCCGCCTGGTGCAGCGGGTGTTTCATCAGCCCGTTGAAGCCGTACATGCGGGTGACGCTGTGGTGCACCGCATGCAGCCGCCACAACCAGCCGATGCGATGGCTGGCGTAGTGCACCAGGGTGATACCGAGATCAGCGCAGACGATGGCCAGCAGCGCCTGTAGCGCGAATGGCCACTGCAGAGGCCAGGCCTGCCATGGAATGATTGCCGCCAGCAGCGGCACCGCCGCGATCGACAGCAGGTTCAGGCTTTCATTGACCAGTGCATGCAGGGCGTCACGCAGGCTGTCGCCGTGGTCGTGATTGAACGCGGGGTCATACGGCCACGCGCGCTCGGCGGCGAACGAAACCGCAATGGCGGCCGCCAGCAAGGCCAGCAGCCACAGCGGGTCACCGTGGCAGTGGCCGATCCAGACGACGGCAGTGGCGACGAATCCAAGCAGGAACAGCGGGGCATACAGGCGGAGCATCCAGTGCTTCATGGGCAACCCGGAAAGTGAGGGGCCTGCATGCTGGCGTGGCGTGTGGATTGCTGGCTTGAACAAACGGCGCAACTCTGCGGGCACCACGCTTCCCACATCCACGCATGGCGTGGATCTACAATGGCGCCCTCATCGCGCCCGGGGCCGGCATGGATTCCTTCAACCTGATGCGTGCCTTCCGTCGCATCGTCGAACGCGGCGGGCTCGCTCGTGCCGCCGAAGACCTGGGCATGTCGCCGGCCGGGCTCAGCAAACAGCTGCGCACGCTGGAAGCGCATCTGGGCGTGGTACTGCTGCAGCGGACCACGCGGCGCATGAGCCTGACCGAGACCGGCCACGCCTATTACCGCGAATGCTGCCGCCTGCTCGACGAACTGGACGCATTGGAACGTGGCATCGCCGAACAGCGTGGCGAGGTGGCCGGGCGCCTGCGTGTCAATGCACCGCAGTCGTTCGCGCTGAGCACGCTGTCGCCGCTGCTGCCCCGCTTCCTGCAGCAGCATCCGCAGCTGTCGCTGGACCTGGTGATGGAAGACCGCCTGCTCGACGCGGTCGGCGAAGGTTTCGATGTGTCGCTGCGGCTGCGTGCCGAGCTGGATGATTCACGCCTGGTGGCGCGCCGGCTGGCGTCGCTGCAGCAGGTGCTGTGCGCGGCCCCGTCCTACCTGCGGCAGCATCCGGCACCGCAGGCAGTGAACGATCTGCAGGCGCACAGCGTGCTGGCTTACAGCCTGTCCGACTCACCGGGCAGCTGGCCGTTGCTCGGTCCTGATGGCCAGGTGACGATCACCCTGCCAGCGCGCGTCACCGTCAACAACAGCCTGCTGCTGCGCGACCTGCTGGTGGCCGGCATGGGCATCGGCGCCCTGCCCTCGTTCCTGGCGGCACCCGCACTGGTCCGTGGCGAACTGCAGCAGGTGCTGCCCGACCACCGCTATCCGCCGCGCTTCGTGCATGCGGTCTACCCCACGTCGCGCCATCTGCAACCCAAGGTGCGTGCCTTCATCGATTTCCTGCACGCCGAGCTGCCCGGCTGCGCTGGCCTGGATTTGTAACCGCCAGCGAAAACTGAGCTGCCCGCGGCGTGCTGTTTCGGCCACGCCGCGCTGCCTACTCTGCCGCCTCCCCTCTCACCGATGGCAGGCAGATGTCTTCCGTTCCTTCCCCCGCCACCGCCGCGCCGGTGGTCGATTTCTTCCACGACGTGGTCTGCGGCTGGTGCTTCGTGCTGGCCCCGCGCCTGAAGCAGGTCTCCGCCGAACTCGGCATCCAGGTGCGCCACCGCAGCTTCGTGCTGCAGGACTCGCGCGCACAGATGGTCGAGGTGTTCGGCTCGATGGAGCGCGCCAAGGCGATCATCCTGCGCCACTGGACCGACTGCGCCGCGCATGAAGACACCGCGCGCATCGATATCGAAGGCATGCGCGCGCAGGACTTCGAGTATCCGTCCGGCTGGCTCGGCGCACTGGCCTGCCAGGCTGCCGGCATGCTCGGTGGCAACGACGCCCATGGCGCGATGTTCGATGCCGTGCAGTGGGCGCACCTGCACCAGCACCGCAACATCGGCGACGCCGAAGTCCTGCTGGATATCGCCGAAACGCTGGGCCACCCGCGTGGCGCCTTCGCTGACCACATGCGCAGCGACGCAGTAGCCCGGCGCGTGCAGGCCGACCGTGCCGAAGCCGCGACCCTCGGCATCCGCTCCATTCCCACCGTGATCGGCGGCAACGGCCTGCGCCTGCAGACCCTGCCGCTGCCACACCTGCGCCAAGCCCTGGCGCACCTGGTCGCGGCCTGAGCCGCGCCCCCCCCACCCTGCAAGGAGACTCCCCATGACCCCACGTACCCTGGCCACCGCGCTGGCCCTGCTGCTGGCCGGCACCGCAGCTTCCATCACCGTATCCGCGCACGAACGCGTCCCCTCCGGCCAGCAGGTCGGCACCAGCCCCTGGGGGCCGAAGGACGAGATCGGCCGCCTCAACCTGATCACCGAGGCCTCGCGTGCGGCGATCCTGTCGCGGGTCAGCGGCGGCAAGGCCTATGACCTGGCCACCGAGTACTACGTCGGCATGCCCAGCTGGCAGGATGCCGGCGACCCGCACTACCAGTTCTGGATGACCCACACCCCGCGCGGCACGGTGATGGACGACCCGATGGGCGTGGGCGAGACCATGAACCTCACCCGCAGCTACACCGGCACCGCGTTCTCGATGTACAGCCACACCGGCACCCACATCGATGCGCTGAACCACTTCGGCATCCACGGGAAGATCTGGAACGGCTTCGAGGCCGACAAGCATCTCGGCGATCGTGGCTGGAATGTCACCGGCATCGAGAAGTTCCCGCCGCTGATCGCGCGTGGCGTGCTGATCGACGTGGCCGCCGCCAAGGGCGTGGACATGCTGCCGGACAGCTATCGCGTCACCCGCCAGGACCTGAAGGATGCGCTGGCACGCCAGAAGGTGAAACTGCAGCAGGGCGACGTGGTGCTGATCCGCACCGGCCGCATGCGCCTGTTCGAACAGCCCAGGGCCTACATGGCCAACCCGCCGGGCATGGGCCTGGATGCGGCACGCTTCCTGGTCGAGGACGGCGGCGCGATGATCGTCGGTGCCGACAACCTCAGCTTCGAGACCTTCCCCTCCGAGGTGTCCGACGACTACGTGCCGCTGCACACCTACCTGCTGGCACAGCAGGGTGCGCCGATCATCGAGCTGGTGGCGCTGGACGAACTGGCCCGCGACAAGGTCTACGAATTCGCCTTCATCGGCGGCCCGCTGAAGATCCGCGGTGGCGATGCCGCGCCCCTGCGCCCGGTGGCGTTGCCGGTCCACCCGTAACCGCATCCTGTGGGTGCCGACCTTGGCCGGCACTCCTACCCCCTTCAGCAACCTGAAACCCGGCCCTCGGATTTCATTAGTAATTCTACTTACAACGCGAGTAGCATGTCTGGTCTCAGCCCCTGATACCGGCCCGTCGATACTCGCGCCATGCCCGCCGTTTCCGCCCGTTCCTGCCGTTTCCAGCCCACCCGGCGCCTCCCCGGGAGGATCGGCTGATGGGTGCGGTCGTTGCCCTCGACCGGCTGCTGGACGGGCGCCAGCTGTGGCGCGGCCCGGCCCGCCAGGGCCCAGCCAGCGACCATCTGGCCAGCGGCCATCCGGCACTGGATGCACGCCTGCCCGGCGGCGGCTGGCCGGCCAGCGGACTGTGCGAGGTGCTGCAGGCGGCGCCCGGCGTTGGCGAACTGGCGCTGGTATGGCCGGCACTGGCCAGGCTGAGCCAGCGCGACCGCCCGATCGTCCTGGTCGCTCCGCCCTACCGTCCGCATGCCCCGGCCTGGGCCGCCGCCGGGCTGGACCTGGGCCAGTTGCAGATCATCCACGCCGCGCCGAAGCAGGCACTGTGGGCCGCCGAACAGTGCCTGCGCTCTGCGGCCTGCGCGGCGGTACTGTGCTGGCCGCACCAGGCCGACGACCGTTCACTGCGCCGGCTGCAGGTGGCTGCCGACAGCGGCCAGTGCCTGGGCTTCGTGTTCCGCGAGGCGCAGGCCGCGCGCAATCCCTCCCCGGCCAGCCTGCGCCTGCAGCTCGACCACGGCCAGGTGCGGGTGCTGAAGTGCCGTGGCGGGTTGCCGCCGGCGCAGCCGTTGCCGCTGGCCATCGCCCACTGAGGACGCGCCATGCACTGGGCCTGCCTGTTGTTGCCGCAGCTGGCGCTGGACAGCGTGCTGCGCCTGCAGCCGGATCCGCAGCGGCCGCTGGTCCTGCTGCAGGGGCCGGCGCAGCGTCGCGTGCTGCGCGCGGTCAGCCCGTCGGCACGTGCAGCAGGGCTGCGCCCAGGCATGCTGCTTTCGGCTGCGCAGGTACTGGTGCAGGACATGCAGCTGCACGACTACGACCCGAGTGCCGAACAGCACACCCGGCAGCTGCTGGCCAGCTGGGCCTATGCCTACAGCTCGCAGGTCAGCCTCGATTTTCCGCATGCGCTGGTGCTGGAAATCGGTGCCAGCCGCGCCCTGTTCGGTGACTGGCTGACGATCCAGCAGCGCCTGCGCAACGAACTGCACGAACTCGGCTTCCGCCACCGCCTGGTGGCCGCGCCTACCCCACATGCCGCGCGCGTGCTGGCCAACGTCCACGATGGCCTCGGCCTTGATGCGCAGCAGCTGCCGGCGGCGCTGGCGCAGCTGCCCCTGGCACGTTGCGGCCTGCCCAGCGAGGCGGTGACCGTGCTTGGCCGTTCCGGCCTGCGCACGCTGGGGGCGGTGCTCAAGCTGCCGCGCGACAGCCTGGCCCGGCGCTTCGCCCCCGAGGTCCTGCAGCAGCTGGATGCATTGCGCGGGCTGCCCACCGCGCCATTGCGCTACTACCAGCCACCGGACCGTTTTGATGCGCGCATCGAATTCGAATACGAGATCGAATCCAGCCAGGCCCTGCTGTTCCCGCTGCGCCGCCTGCTGCTCGACCTGGCCGCCTTCCTGTGCTCGCGCGATGGCGGCGTGCAGCGCTTCGACCTGCATTTCGAGCATGACCTGTTGCCGGCCAGCGTGCTGACCATCGGCCTGTTGGCGCCCGAGCGCGATCCCACGCTGCTGTTCGAGATCGCACGCAACCGCATGGAAGCGTTCGCCCTGCCGGCCGGCAGCCGCGCACTGCGACTGCAGGCCGAACAGCTGCCGCCGTTCGTACCCGCCGCGCGTGACCTGTTCGATACCCGTCCGGCGCAGGCGATGCCGTGGAACCAGCTGCGTGAGCGCCTGCGCGCGCGGCTCGGCGATGACGCCGTGCAGCCGCTGGCAGTGCAGGCCGACCATCGTCCCGAACGCGCCAGTGGCACCCAGCCACCGGCCAAGCCCCCGTCGTACTGGCCACTGCGCCCTGGCTGGTTGCTGGATGCGCCGCAACCGCTGCGTGATCCGAGGCTGCGCATCGTCACCGGACCGGAGCGGATCGAATCGGGCTGGTGGGACCAGGCCGACGCGCGCCGCGACTACTACGTGGTGGAAACCGCGCATGGCCAGCGCGGCTGGGCTTTCCGTGACCGCAACAATCCACATGCGCCGTGGATGCTGCACGGCTGGTTCGGCTGAGCCGCCATGCACAGCGAACTGCCCGGCTACGCCGAACTGCACTGCCTGTCGGCCTTCAGTTTCCAGCGCGGTGCTTCGATCGCCGAAGAGTTGTTCGCGCGCGCCGCGGGCCAAGGCTACCGCGCGTTGGCGATCACCGACGAATGCTCGCTGGCCGGCATCGTGCGCGCCTGGCAGGCAGCGAAGACACATGGCGTGGCACTGATCGTCGGCGCCGAATTCCAGGTCGAGGACGGGCCGAAGCTGGCCCTGCTGTGCACCGACCAGACCGCCTATGCCGGGCTGTGCCAGTTGATCACGACCTGTCGGCGGCGGGCTGCCAAGGGCGAGTACCGCTGCCTGCGCGACGATCTGCTCGGCCTGCCCGACGGTTTGTTGTGCCTGTGGCTGGACCGGCAGCCATCCGCCACCGATCTCGAGTTGCTGCGCACCGGCTTCGATGATCGGCTGTGGCTGGCGGTGGAACTGCACCGTGAACACGATGACGCACGCCGCCTGCAGCAGCTGCGGGCCTTCGGCGAACGCCACCGCCTGCCCCTGGTCGCCAGTGGCGATGTGCATATGCACGTGCGCCGCCGCCGTGCCCTGCAGGACACACTGACCGCGATCCGCCACCGCTGCAGCGTGGCCGAGGCCGGCTGGCGCCTGTTTCCCAATGGCGAGCGCCACCTGCGCCCGCGTACCGCGCTGGCCCAGCTGTATCCGCCCGAACTGCTGGCTGAAACCCTGCGCATCGCCGAACGCTGCCACTTCACCCTGGAACAGCTGCAGTACACCTATCCGCGTGAGCTGGTGCCCGAAGGACACGATCCGGACAGCTGGCTGCGCGTGCTGGTCGAGCGCGGCATCCAGTGGCGCTGGAAAGGCGGCATCGAAGCGAAGCAACGCACGCAGATCGAGCACGAACTGGCGCTGATCAAGCAGAAGAACTACGCCTCCTACTTCCTCACCGTGCAGGACATCGTGCGCTTTGCGCGCAGCCAGGACATCCTCTGCCAGGGCCGTGGCTCAGCGGCCAACTCAGCGGTGTGCTTCGTGCTGGGCGTGACCGAGATCGACCCGGCACGCAGCAACCTGCTGTTCGAGCGCTTCATTTCCGCCGAGCGCGACGAGCCGCCGGATATCGACATCGACTTCGAGCACGAGCGTCGCGAGGAGGTGCTGCAGTACGTGTTCAAGCGCTACGGCCGCGAGCGCGCCGCACTGACCGCGGTGGCGATCAGCTACCGTGGCCGCAGCGCGATCCGCGACGTGGCCCGCGCACTGGGCCTGCCGATGGACCAGGTCAACGAACTGGGCGCGGCGATGGACCACTGGGGCGGCAACATCCCATTGCCGGAAACCCTGCGCGAGCGCGGTTTCGATCCGGACACGCCGTTGATGCGGCGCCTGCTGGCGCTGACCGCCGAGCTGATCGACTTCCCGCGCCACCTGTCGCAGCATCCGGGCGGTTTCGTCATCTCCGAGCATCCGCTGTCGACCCTGGTGCCGGTGGAGAACGCGGCGATGGCCGATCGCACCGTCATCCAGTGGGACAAGGACGATCTGGATGCCACCGGCCTGATGAAGGTCGACTGCCTGGCGCTGGGCATGCTCACCGCCATCCGCAAATGCCTGGCGATGTTGAAGCAGCACGGCCTGCACGAAGGGCGCATGGACGCCATCCCGCCCAAGGATGCGAAGACCTTCGACATGATCTGCGCCGCCGATACCATCGGCGTGTTCCAGATCGAATCGCGCGCACAGATGGCGATGCTGCCGCGCATGCAGCCGCGCACGTTCTATGACCTGGTGATCGAAGTGGCGATCGTGCGCCCCGGACCGATCCAGGGCGACATGGTGCATCCCTACCTGGAGCGGCGGCGGATCCTGCGCGAACAGGGCCCGGAGGCACTGAACGATCCGGACAATCCGCTCTACCCACCGCAGCTGGAACGCGTGTTCGCGCGTACGCTGGGCGTGCCATTGTTCCAGGAACAGGTGATGCAGCTGGCGGTGGAAGCAGCCGGCTACACGCCTGGCCAGGCCGATGCCCTGCGCCGTTCGATGGCGGCGTGGAAGCGCCGTGGCGGTCTGGAACCGCATCGCGAGAAGCTGCTGGCCGGCATGCTGGAGAACGGCTTCAGCCGCGAATACGGCGAGCACCTGTTCGAGCAGATCAAGGGCTTCGGCGATTACGGCTTCCCGGAAAGCCACGCCGCCAGCTTCGCCCTGCTGACGTATAACAGCTGCTGGCTGAAATGCCATCATCCCGCCGCGTTCACCGCCAGCCTGATCAACAGCCAGCCACTGGGCTTCTACAGCCCCGACCAGCTGCTGCAGGACGCGCGCCGGCATGGCATCCGCGTGCTGCCGGTGGACGTGCGCTACAGCGACTGGGACTGCACCCTGGATTTCAGCAAAGGGCCGGCGGCGATCCGGCTCGGCCTGCGCCTTGTCGATGGCTGCAGCGAAGCGGCCGTGCAGGCCATCATGCGCGAACGTGCGCGTCGTCCGTTCGACGACGTCGGCGACCTGTGCCAGCGTACCGCGCTGGATCGCCGCCAGCAGGGCCTGCTGGCCGACGCCGGTGCGCTGCGTGGGCTCAGCGGCCATCGCCATCGTGCACGCTGGGATATCTCCGGCGTGGAAAACCGGCTGCCGCTGTTCGATCAGGCCCGCGCCACCGCCGAAGCGCGCGTGCCGCTGCCCCTGCCCAGCGCCTGGCAGGATATGCAGGCCGATTACCGCAGCACCGGCACCACCCTCGGCCGTCACCCGATCTCGTTCCTGCGCGCGCAGCTGCGTAGCCGTGGCTGCCTGGATGCCGCACAGCTGGCCGGGCACGGCCACGGCCGCCGTGTGCGCATCGCCGGACTGGTGCGCATGCGCCAGCGGCCACAGACCGCCAGCGGGGTGACTTTCCTCACCCTCGAGGACGAGACCGGCATGGTCAACGCCGTGGTCTGGCGGCACCTGGCCGATCGCCAGCACCGGGTGCTGGTCGATACCCAGCTGATGCAGATCGATGGCCGCCTGGAACGCGTCGATGGCGTGCAGCACGTCATCGTGCAGCGCATGCACTGCCTGGATGAACTGCTGCAGGGACTGCGCAGCCACAGCCGCGATTTCCACTGACGATACACAACGTCACACAACGAACTGGCCATTGCCGGTCCGCATCCGCTATCGTCGGCACATCCAAGGAAGGACGACCCGATGCCCCGTGCGCTGCTGCTGACCACCCTGGTGGTCTCGACCCTCGCCCTGCTGGTTTCCGGCTGGACCGCCTGGAGCCTGCATCGCAGCCAATCACCACAGCGCATCATCGAGGCGCGCGGGCTGGTCATCCACGATGCAAGCGGCCAGCCGCGGGTGATCCTCGGCGCACCGGTTCCCGATCCGCTCAGCCAGGGCCGCACCCAGGGGCCGCGTGCCACCGCCCTGTCAGGCCTGATCCTGCTCGGTCCCGATGGTTCCGAACGCGGCGGCTACGGCACCAGCGACCGCGGCGGCGAAGCCCTGCTCACCCTTGACGATGCCACCGGCACCACCGAGGTGTTCAAGGTCGTCGCCAACCCGGACCGCGGCGCCAGCCTGATGGTCAAGCACCAGAACAACACCGGCGCCATGCTCACCTCCTGGCAGGGCAAGCCGGAGCTGATGTTCGTCGATGACAGTGGCCAGTCCTACTACGTGCGCCCGGGCGCCAACGCCGCGCCCTGATCTGCTTGTGTAGCGTCGAGCCATGCTCGACTGCTTCTATCAACAGCAGCCGAGCATGGCTCGGCTCTACAAAGGCGAAGCAACGTCGAGCATGGCTCGACGCTACAGAGCGAACACCGCCGCCAGGTCATCCGCCAGCTGCCGCAGCTGCGCTGCCCCCAGCGCAGCGCAGGTGATGCGCAGGCCATGCCCCGGCGCTGCCACCGAGAACACTTCGCCCGCGCGCACATGCCATCCACGCGAAGCCAGGGCCAGCACCTGCGGATGGCTGTCGGCCTGCAGCGGAAGCCACAGGTTCAACCCTTCCATCGGCTGTGGCGTCGCTACGCCACGCGCACGCAGGAGCTCCTGCAACGACTGCAGGCGTTGCTGGTAACGCTCACCTGCCGAGGCAATCTTCGCCCGCTGCGTTGCCGACGCCAGCACCGACGTCGCCGCATCCTGCAGCAGATGACTGACCCAGCCGGTGCCGGACGCCAACCGCAACCGCAGCCGCATTGCGGTCGCTTCATCGCAGGCCAGCCAGGCCAGCCGCAGGTCCGGGCCCAGCGGTTTGGACAACGAACGCAGCAGTGCCCAGCGCCGGCCATCCAGCGGTAGCACCGAGTGATAGTCCTGCTGAGAGAGCAGCGCGTAATGATCGTCGATCAACACCGCAACCTGCGGATAGGCGGCCAGCAGCTGCCGCAACGCCCGCGCCCGCTTCGCATCCAGGCTGGCCCCGGTCGGGTTGTGCGCACGCGGGGTCAGCAGCACCGCGCGTGCACCGGCCTCCAGCGCCTGCCGAAGTGATTGGACCTGCATGCCATGCGCGTCCACCGCCACCGGCAACGGCGCGTGGCCCACGGCATTGAGCACATTGAGGCTGCCGAGGAAGCACGGATCCTCCACCGCGATGCGATCCCCCGGCAGCAGCCAGGCCGCCAGCAGGCGTTCAATGCCATCGACCGCACCATGGGTCAGCTCCAGCGCATAACCCGCCGGGCAGTCCGCATCCAGCGAGGCGCGCGCCAGCGCCTGCAGTCGCGGGTCGACCGTACCCACGCCATACAGCCGCGGTGCGGCCGGAGCCAGGCGCAGGTTCGGCAGCAGGCGCGGATCCGGGTTGCCACCGGCCAGGTCCTGCAGCGCCAGCCCCGGGGTGCTGCCCTCGCGCGCCAGCGGCGGCGGCAGGCCACGCACCACCGTGCCGCGGCGGCCCGCCGTGCTGGCCAGTCCCGCCGCATCCAGGCGCTTGTAGGCAGCAGCCACGGTGTTGCGGTTCACGCCCAGCTGCTCGGCCAGTTCACGCACCGGCGGCAGCACGCTACCGGCCGGCAGGCGGCCCTCGCCGATGCCGTCGCGGATGCTGTCGAAGATCGACTCGGCACTGTGCCCGGTGATTTTCATTTTGTCCTGTGCCAAAATATCTCTTGTCCTGTGCCAGTGTATCCCAACCTGGCCGCCCTGCATTGGAGGTGCCCGCATGCCCCTTGCCGCCGCCGACTGGCCCGTCGCCCAGTCCGTTGAACAGATCGCCGCCAACCTGGTCAAGGTGCGCCAACGCATCGCCGATGCCTGCGCCCGCGTCGGCCGCGACCCGGCCAGCGTGCGCCTGCTGCCGGTCAGCAAGACCGTCGATGAAGCCCGCATCCGCATGGCGGTGGCCGCAGGTTGCCACGAACTTGGCGAGAACAAGGTGCAGGAGGCACAACGCAAGGCCGAGACGATGGCCGATCTTGGCGTGCACTGGTCGGTGATCGGGCATCTGCAGACCAACAAGGCGCGCTACGTGGCGCGCTTTGCCAGCGAGTTCCAGGCGCTGGACAGCCTGCGCGTAGCCGAGGCCCTGCAGCAGCGCCTGCAACTGGAAGACCGCACGCTGGATGTATTCGTGCAGGTCAACACCTCGGCCGAACCGAGCAAGTACGGCCTGGAGCCCGACGCGGTCGAGGCCTTCGTGCAGCAGCTGCCGGCCTTCGATCGCCTGCACGTGCGCGGCCTGATGACCCTGGCCATCTTCACCCCCGATGTCGAGCGCGTGCGCGCCTGCTTCGTGCGCCTGCGCGAACTGCGCGACCAGCTGCAACGCACCGCCCCGCCCGGCCTCGACCTGTCGCAGCTGTCGATGGGCATGTCCGGTGATTTCGAAGTGGCCATCGAGGAAGGTGCCACCGTGGTCCGCGTCGGCCAGGCCATCTTCGGTGCCCGTGCCACCCCGGACAGTTTCTACTGGCCGAACAGCGGAGCACCGGCATGAAGCACGCGGTTGTCCTGCAACACGTTGCCTTTGAAGACCTCGGCACCCTGAAACCGTTGCTGCTGGCGCAGGGCTGGCAGCTGCACGTGCTGCAGGCCGGCGTCGATGTGCTCGATGGCGCCGAAACCGCCGATCTGCTGGTCGTGCTGGGCGGTCCCATCAGTGCCAATGACACAGGGACCTATCCCTTCGTCAACGACAGCATTGCCCTGCTGCAGCGCCGGCTGCAGCGGCAGCGGCCGACCCTGGGCATCTGCCTGGGTGCACAGCTGATGGCGCGGGCACTCGGTGCCAGTGTCGCTCCCAGTGGTGGCAAGGAAATCGGCTTTGCGCCACTGCTGCTGACCGATGAAGGCCAGCGTTCTCCGCTGCAGTCCCTGCAGGGCATTCCGGTACTGCATTGGCATGGTGAAGCGTTCGAACTTCCGGCCGGTGCACGCCGCCTGGCCAGCACGCCGGCCTGCCGTCACCAGGCATTCGCCATCGGCAGCCACGCACTGGCCCTGCAATGCCATCCGGAACTGGACGCCCGCCAGTTCGAGCGTTGGCTGATCGGCCACACGCTGGAGCTGGCCCAGGCCGGCATCGATCCCAACGACCTTCGCGCGCAGGCGCGTCGCTATGGCGCACCACTGGCTGCGGCCGCCACCGCGATGTTCGACCATTGGCTGCAGGACCTGCCGGAGACACCACAATGAACTACCGATTGCAGATCCACCGCGATGGTGCCCACTGGGGTCACTTCGACTGCAGCGGCCCCGATGCCCTGCAACGCATGGACGCCATCGCCGCACAGCTGCCTGCCGATCAGGGCTTCCAGCTGAAACGGCAGAAAGGGGTCAGCGAAGAGCGCATCCTGTCCAGCAATGCCGATGGCCTGCGCGTACTGGCTTCGCAGATCCAGTACCGCGACATCTGACCCGATGGTAGTGCCGGCCGCTGGCCGGCACCCGAATCTTCCGGCCAACGGCCGGCACTACCCTGGCTGTTCGCCCGCGTGCGAAGCTTCACGGATGCTGACCCTGCAACGCGGCAGCCACCACGGACTGCTCATCGCCCCGGGCTGGCCCTCCACCCGCATCCAACTGGAAGAAGAGGTACTGCAACGCCTGCTCGACGCGCAGGCAATGCTGCCTGCCGGGCTGCGCCTGCTGCTCACTCGTGGCTTCGAACCCAGCCACAGCCGTCTCGGCGGCTTCCGCCGCGTGGTGCGACGGCTCGGCATTGCAGTGTTCCGCACCTGCTACCCGCAGCGCCGCGATGAGATCGATGCCATCTTCGGTACCAACGGCCACGACATTGATGGCCGTCATATCGATGTCTCACTGGTACTGCACGGCAAGCGGCTGCGGCTGCTGCCTCTGGGCGTGTTCACCCCACCGCGCTGGCAGGATCGTCGCGTCGCCCATCATGCCGAGGCCGTCGCGCAGGTGAAGCGCAGCCTGCAGCAGTGCGGCTTCGAGCTGCATCACAACGCCACCGAAGCCCTGCAGATCCACTGCGACTATCGTCCGCGCTGACGCTGCGGCGGCCCATGCGTACTGCGCCTCATGCCATGGATGCAAATGATTCTCTTTTGCTGTAAGGTGCAGCTGCTGCCCTTGCCGCCGCGGGCTGTTCCCTTTCCCAGTTGTCGCCCGCCCCGTGTCCACGCCTGTCGAACCGACGGATGTCGCGCAGCTGTGCGCAGCCCATTACCGGCCGCTGCACACCCATGTCCGCCGCAAACTCCCGCAACGCAGCGACGCTGATGACGTCGTCCAGGAAACCTGGCTGCGTGTCGTCAAAGTCGCCACCAGTGGCCTGCTGAGCAATGGCCGCGCCTATCTGTACCGCGTCGCCCACAACCTGATCGCCGATCACTACCGGCAACGCCAGCGCCGTCGCGAAGAGGTGCTGGATGACACGCAGTTGAATGCCATCGCCGATCCTGCGCCGCTGCCCGAGCAGCGACTGCTCGACGCCGAACAACTGCGCCACCTCGACGCGATCATCGCCGGGCTGCCGCCACGCTCGCGCCAGGTGTTCCTGCTGGCCCGTGTGGAACAGTTGGCGCTGGCCGAGATCGGGCGCCAGCTGGGGATCAGCCGGCAGACCGCGCACGGCCATCTGCTGCGCGCCCTGGTCGCGTTGCAGCAGGTGCCGGGCGCATGAGCCAGGAGACCATTGCACGCGAAGCTGCACGCTGGTGGCTGGATGCGCACGACGGCGACCGCGATGAGAACGCGTTCGAGCAATGGTGCCGGGCCGATCCACGCCATGCGGCGCAGTACCTGCACCTGCAGGAGTTGTGGCAGGCCGGTGCGGCGACGCCCAGCCTGCAGCGGCAACAGCAGCGCAGGCAACGCCGTCGCCTGCGCGAAGCCGGCATTGCGGTTCTGTTGCTGTGCGCGCTGGGTCTCTACAGCCGCCATGCCTCGCCACCCGTGGCACAGGTACTGCGTACGGCCGCTGGCGAGATCCGCGAGGAAACTCTTCCGGATGGTTCGCATGTCCTGCTGTCACCTGGCAGCGAAGTGAAGGTGCGCATCGATGGGCAGCGCCGCCAGCTCCAGCTGCAGCGCGGCCAGGCCTGGTTCCAGGTCGCCGCCGATGCCGACCGGCCCTTCCAGGTGCATACCCCACAGGGCACCGTCACTGCACTGGGGACCGCATTCGATCTTGCCGTGCAGGGCAACAGCAGTGTGGTCACCGTTACCGAGCATCGCGTGCGCGTGGACAGCGGCAACGTCAGCATGCTGGCCGACGACGGCGAGCAGCTGCGCTTCGATGGGCAGGCAACAGCCCATGCAACAACGGCTGCCCCCGGAACATTGGCCTGGCGCGAGCGGCGCCTGCACTGGGTCTCGGCCCCGCTGGTCGACGTCACGCAGGGCCTGGACCGCTGGCATGGCGGGCATACGTGGGTCGTCGGCGAGCAGCTGCGCCAGCAGCCGGTCACCCTGCTCGGCAGTGCCGACGGTGCAGCCCGCAATCGCGACCAGCTGGCCACGCAACTGCAGGTGCGTGTGCTGCGCCTCGGCGCGGGCATACAGGTGTGGCTGCCGCCACGCAGGGAGCAGCGTGGTGGACCCTGACATCCGGCCTGCGACGGCGTCTCCCCAGGATGACGACGTTCTGCGTCAGCCCCTGGAGCCCCCGATGCTGTGCCCCCGCCCCATTGTCCTCGCCCTGTCGCTGGCCTGCACCAGCGCCCTTCCGCTGCTGCCCGGCAGTGCCCACGCACAGACCGCCACACGTACCTACGATCTGCCCGCCCAGCCGCTGGCGGCCGCGCTGGACGCCTACAGCCGGCTGACCGGTGTTGATCTGGTGATCGGCGCGGCGCTGCCTGCCGGTCATTCGGCCCCTGCTCTGCGCGGTGACTTCGACGATGCGCAGGCCCTGTCGCGCCTGCTGGCAGGCAGCGGCCTGCGACCGCGCTTCGTCGATGCGCGCCGCGCCGCCCTGGAACCGGCGCCGGCTGAACGCACCGATGGCAGCCGTCGCACCGGCCCGCTGCGGGTGCAGGGCACTACCGCGCACGGCCAGGCACCGGGGGCCGGTGCCAGCCAATATGTATCGGTCACCCACGATGGCTTTGCGCCCTCGGTCGGCAGCGAGCGCGTGGCGATGGCCGAACGCCAGGATGGCAACAGCCTGCTGCGTTCGATGCCCGGCACCCACAGCTTCCATTCGCGCAGCCAGCCGGGCCTGCAGGTCAACATCCGCGGCATGACCGGTGCCGGCCGGGTCAACACCATGATCGACGGTGTCACCCAGACCTTCCGCAACAATGCCGGGCATGGTTCGGGCGGTCCGTTCGCCTATGTCGATCCCTTCCTGCTGGCCGGTGTGGACGTGCAGCGCGGTGCGGTCGCTGGCGGTGACGGCGCTGGTACGCTGGCCGGCAGTGCCAACTTCCGCACCCTGGATATCGACGATCTGCTGAGTGAGGGCCGTGACTGGGGCCTGCGCGCCGGCTATCGCCATGGCAACAACGGCTATGGCAGCGGCCGCACCTTCGCCGGTGCATGGCGCCACAGCGAAGAAGGTGGCGACCGTCAGTTCGGCCTGCTGGCCGCCGCCAGCAGCAGCCGCAGCAGCGAATACGCGACCGCGCGTGGGCAGAAGAACAGCGCCGACCCCGGCAGCCAGCAGCCCAGCAGCTGGCTGCTGAAAGCACGCCTGCAGCCCAGCGACCAGCATCGGCTCGACCTGAGCCACATGCGTTACGAAAACGACTTCTACCACAACTACCCGTGGCAGATTTCCGCGCGCAACCAGCGCGCCAGCTACCAGTACACGCCCTATTCGCCATGGATCGACCTGCGCGCGACCTTCGCGAGCAACAAGACCCGGCTGTTCTATCCGCCGGTGGAAGATTCAAGCTACATCGGCCGCCGCACCCACAGCAGCCTGAGCAGCTGGACCGTCGACAACACCAGTCGCTTCGACATCGGCGCACTGCAGGCGCGCTGGAACACCGGCATCAAGCACCAGTCGGACATCTATGTGGCCGATACGCCCATCCTGCGCGGTGCCAACCCGCAGGGTCGCAGCCAGCTGGACAGCGTGTTCAGCACGCTGGAACTGCAGTACGACATCTACGCGCTGACTGCCGGCCTGCGCCAGGACCGCTTCGGCATCCGTGGCCACATCCCGGTGTGCTCGGATGTACCCGGCCAGTGCGCGGAGATCAATGGCGGCGACATCGACGTGCGGCGCAGCGAGCGCGCACTCAGCCCGAGCCTGGCGGTTTCACTGCAGGCCACTGACTGGCTGCAGCTGTTCGCCGAGGTCTCGCGGACGTCGCGTCCGCCGCGCGTGCAGGAGATGTTCTTCGAGAAGATCCCGCTGGAAGGCATGAGTGATGCCGATGGCGTTGGCGCCAACCCGTTCCTGCGCCGTGAGCGATCGCGCAACCTGCAGTTCGGCGCCAACCTCAGCGCCTCCTCGCTGCTGGTCGACGGCGACCTGGCGCAGCTGCGGGTCACCCGCTTCGACAACCGCATCCGCGACTACATCAAGCCGCAGTACCTGCTGATCGTGCATCCGCCGGAAGTGGAACCGTTCGTGGTGCCGATCGACGGCGATCCGCAACTCACTGCCTGGACCGATGCACTGGACGTGGACGACTTCAGCACCACCACGCGCTGGATGAACCACCCCGGCGTGGTGCGCATGCGCGGTATCGAACTGGAAGCGCATTACGCCAGCGAGCACTACCACACCACGCTCAGCTGGACCCGCTCGCACACCAGTGCGCCGGCCATCGAGTTCGTCAACCTGGAAGACATCACCTCCCTGCCCGACCGCTACTGGACGCTGGACGTGGGCGGCCGCTGGTGGCAGCAGCGCGTGCAGGCCGGCCTGCGCGCCGAGTACTCCGGGCCGACCGAGGAAGGCTACGACTTCTTCCAGACCCGCAAGACCGGCGGCACCGGCGTGCTGCTGGACTTCTACGCGAGCTTCAAGCCCCAGGCCAACACCACGCTGTGGCTGAACATCGAAAACCTGCAGAACAAGGCCTATGACAACAATGCCTCGATCGACAGCATCTTCAGCCCGATCCTGGACCGCGGCAACGGCCGTGGCCGCACCGTTTCGATGGGCGTCAATGTGGCGTTCTAGCCGTCGCTGGCTGCCCGTATGCCTGCTCGCGCTGGCCGCGGTGGCTGGCGCGCAGCCGGTGCCCGGCACAGTGATCGACCTGGCCACTGGCCAGCACCTGGACGAAGCCGCATTCGTGACACGCGCGGCGGACGCCCAGCGGCTGTTGCTGGGTGAACGCCATGATCTCGCCGGAGACCACGCCGCCCAGCGCTGGCTGCTGCAGGCCCTGAAGCGGCAGCGCCCGCAAGGTTCACTGGTGCTGGAAATGATCGCCAGCCAGCGCCAGCCACGCCTGCAGCGGGTGCAGCGCTGGCTGGCCAAGGGCAACCAGGCCGAAGGTGCACGCCTGCGGGAACTGCTGGACTGGGATACGCGCTGGCCGTGGGCCGCGTATGGCGGGCTGGTACGGGAGGCTGCCGATGCAGGCACGCCGTTGTTCGGCGGAAACCTGTCGCGTGCCGAGGTCAACGCGCTGCTGACCTCGACCGAGGGCGTGCGATTCCCGGTGGTCGCTGCCCGCCAGCGCCTGTCGGCGGTGGTGCTGGCCCAGCACGCAGACGCGGCACCGATGCTGGAAGGGATGCTGGCCGTGCAACAGGCCCGCGATACGCGCATGGCGCGGGTGCTGCTCGATGCGCCCGCGCCAGCGCTGCTGGTAGCAGGTCGCTGGCATGTACTGCGCGGTACCGGGGTACCGGGCTACCTGTCACAGGATACGCCTGCGCTGGTGATCGCATTGGCTTCACCGGGTGAAACCGTCGATGCAGCTGATGCCGATCTGCTGTGGGTGCTGGACGATGAGTGAGCGTGGCCAACACTGGCAGGCGATCGCGATCACCGTCGTCCTGCATCTGCTGCCACTGCTGCTGTTGGTGCACTGGGTCGCGATGCCGCCATTGCTGCCGCCGCCCGAGCAGGACGTGCGCATCAGCCTGCGCCTGCTGGCACCGGCCACGCCGCCGCAACCGGTGGAGGAACGCCAGGCCGAGACCCCCAGCCAGGCGCAGCAGGCCCGCGCCTCGCAGCCCACGAAGTCGCCGCCGCCACCCAAGCCTACGGCGGCACGCGAGGGAGAGCTGGCCGCCAGCGAAACGGGTGGGACGGGCCGCCAGCCACTGCCAGTCGCCCCGCCTGCGGCCGCGACCGATGCAAGTCCCGCACCGGCATCGATCACGGCCGCGCCGCCCGCTCCAGACGCGCCACCGGCAGACTTCCAGGCCGGCGCCGCCAGCGACCAGTGGGAAGCCCGCCTGATGGCGCGGCTGGAGCGTTACCGCTACTACCCTGCCGCCGCGCGCTCGCGCCGGCAGCAGGGCACTGCGTGGGTCAGGGCCAGCATCGACCGCGAAGGTCGCCTGCTGGCGCTGCGGCTGGAGCAGTCCAGTGGCCAGCCGATGCTCGATGACGCCGCGCTGCAGACCTTCCGTCGCGCGCAGCCGCTGCCGCCCATTCCCGATGAACTGAAGGCACCGCAGGAGCTGGTGGTGCCGGTGGAGTACTACCTGCGCTAGGCGGCATAAGCCTCCGCCTCGATCTCGAACAGCATGCCGTCCAGCGCCAGCCGCGGCACCGGGATCAGCGTGCAGGTGGGCGCCGAGCGGTTCGGCCAGCGCCGCCGCACCTGATGGGCGATGATGCCCAGCCGGTCTTCGTCGTGGTCCACCACCAGGATGCGCAACCGTGCGACATCGGCCAGGCTTGCCTGCGCCGACCGCAGCGCGATCTCCAGGTTGTCCAGCGCTTGCCCGACCTGTTCCTCGAAACCGGGGGAGAGATGGCCATTGGCATCCTCACCGCCCTGCCCGGCAATATGGATCACCCGCGCGGGCAGGCGCACCACCGCCACGTGCGAGTAGCCGTTGGCCGAAGGATCGTAAAGCCCCGCAGGATTGAACAGTTCCAGCAGGCCATGGCCGAGGCCCGGGGTGGTCAACAGGTTCATGCCGCGCGCCTCGTGGGGGATGCGAGGCAGTCTGCGACCTCAACATTGGTTCAGGTCAAACAGATCCGGTGCAACAGACCGGTCCGCCACGCGCAACGATCGCGCCCACGTGTAGATCCCGGCTCACGTCCACGCCGGATCGGCAGTGAAATCGATGGTCAGCCAGAACGTGCTGCCCCGCGCATCCAGCCGCACGGCGATCTCGTCGCGCATCGCATCGACCTCCCCCACTGAGCCGAGCGGCGTGGCCGGATCAGCCAGCACATGGATCTCGATGAAGCGCATCCGCCCCATCTTCGCCACGTGGCTGGTGAAACCGAGGTAGCCACGCTCGGCCACGAACGCCTGCATCACCTGCTGCACGCGCCGGTCCAGATCGTCCGGCGCAACCTGCAGCACTTCACGCATGGCCTTCCACGCGCTGCGCGCCGGGACCGGCAATACCGCCAGGCTGATCAACGCCAGCACGATCGAATCCAGATACGGCACCCAGTGGTGCCACTCACCGCCATGCAGGACCAGGGCCAGTATGAAGGCCAGCACTACTGCCAGGCTCATCAACCCACCCAGCAGCCAGCCCCGTACATCCAGCCACAACAGCGCCGAGCGCAGGCGCCGCGCCCGCTGGGCGACGAACGCCGCCATCGCCAGGTTGCTGGCACTCAGCAATGCCGCCCACCACAGCGCGGGCCCTAACTTCACCTCGTGCCCGCCCGTGGTCAAGCCGATCACGGCGTTGGCCAGCGCATACACGCAGGCCAGCGACAGGATCACCCCGCCCAGTGCCTCGACCATCGGTTCCAGGTGCCAGTAGCCGTACTGGAAGCGCGGGCTCTGTTCCCGCGCCACCAGCCGCAGTACCGACAGCGACACCAGGGTCAACGCAACGTCGACGAGGCTGTACACGCCGTCGAACAGGATGGCCTGCGATCCCACCAGCAGGCCACCGCTGAAGCCGACCACGCTGACCGCGATGGTGACCCCGATCGAGAACTTCAGGATGCGTTGCTCGCGCGCGGTATCCATCGTTCGCCGAAGGGCCGACCGTCGCCGGTCAGGCCTTCAGTACCTCCACCTTGTACGAGGTCACGTCGCCGTCGTGCTCGATGATGAGCCCGTGCACGTCCGACTCGAAGCCCGGGAAGCGGGCATTCTGCTCACGGGCGATGCGCAGCGACTGGATGATCGGCTCATCGCTGTCGCCAAAGCGCTCGCCCGGCATGATGGTCGGGATGCCCGGCGGGTACGGAACCAGCATGGTCGCCGCAATACGGCCACTGATCTGCTCGATATCGACCCGCTCGATCTCGCCCTTCACCAGGTGGTTGTAGGCGTCGGCCGGGGTCATCACCGGTGTCGGCAGATCCACGTACATCTCGCGCATCACCTTGGCCACGGCGAATTCCTGGTTGAACGAATGAAGCGCGTCGCACAGGTCGCGCAGGCCCCAACCGGCGTACGCGTTCGGATAATCAGCCGCCAGCGTGGGCAGTGCCTGGCTCAGCGGCGCGTTGCGGTCATACAGTTCCTTGAATGCCATCAGTTCGGTGACCAGCGTGCTCCACTTGCCCTTGGTGATGCCCATCGAGAACAGGAACAGCACCGAGTACAGGTTGGTCTTCTCCACGGTAATGCCGCGGCCCCACAGGAACTTGCTCAGCACCGCCGCAGGGATGCCCAGCTTGCCCATGCTGCCGTCCATCGCCAGGCCTGGGGTCAGCAGGGTCACCTTGATCGGGTCGATCAGCACATAGTCGTCGACCAGGTTCTCGAAGCCGTGCCAGTGTGCGTCCGGTTGCAGGTACCACTCTTCGCGCTTGGCCACCATCGGCGCCGGCGTATCGCCCTTGTCCAGACTGCGCTCGAGCCTGGTCGGCTGCCATACGCTGAACCACCAGTCGTCGCGCCCCAGGTCATCGCGGACATGCAGCATCGCGCGGCGGAAGGCAATCGCCTCGTCATGCATTTCCTGCACCAGCGAGCGGCCGGCATCGCCTTCCATCATCTTCGAGGCCACGTCACAGGCCGCGATCACCCCGTAATGCGGGCTGGTCGAGGTATGCATCATGAACGACTCGTTGAAGCGCTCGGCATCCAGGTTCCGTTGCGCCGAGTTGCGCACGTGGATCATCGACGCCTGCGAGAACGCCGCCAGCAGCTTGTGGGTGGAATGCGTGGTGAAGATGATCGCATCCTGCTCACGCGGCTTGCCCTTGGCCATGCCGTAGTGGTTCTCGTAGAAAGGATGGAAAGCGGCGTAGGCGTACCAGGCTTCGTCGAAATGCAGGAAATCGACCGCGCTGCCGATTTCGTCGGCAATCTTCTCGGCGTTGTAGCACAGGCCGTCGTAGGTCGAGTTGGTCACCACCGCGATGCGCGGCTTGGAGCCAGCCTGATAGGCCTTGCTGGCCAGCGGATTGGCGGCGATGCGCTGCTGCAACGATTCCGGCGTGAACTGATCCAGGCTGATCGGGCCAATGATGCCGTGTGCATTGCGGCTGGGGGTGAAGTACACCGGTACCGCGCCGGTCATGATCAACGCATGCAGCAGCGACTTGTGGCAGTTGCGGTCGACGAACACCACGTCGCCGCGCGCCACCGTGCCATGCCAGACGATCTTGTTGGCGGTGGAGGTGCCATTGGTGACGAAGAAGGTATGGTCGGCACCGAAGTTGCGCGCCGCCTCTTCCTCGGCATCCTTGATCGGGCCGGTGTGATCCAGCAGTGAGCCCAGCTCCGGCACCGAGATCGACAGATCGCTGCGCAGGGTGTTCTCACCGTAGAACTGGTGGAATGCACGGCCCACCGGTGACTTGGTGAACGCCACACCGCCGGCATGGCCCGGCGTGTGCCAGGAGTAGTTCGACTCGGCCGCATGGTGGATCAACGCCTTGAAGAACGGCGGCAGCAGGTTCTTCATGTAGTCTTCGGCTGCGCGCATCACCTGCCGCGAGATGAAGCTCTTGGTGTCTTCGAACAGGAAGATGAAGCCGTGGATGTACTTGAGCAGCTTGCTCGGCACCTTCTCGATGGTGCGGCGCTCGCCGTACAGGAACACCGGCAGGTTGGCGCGGCGCGCACTCTGCTCACGCAGGAAGGCAGTCAGGCGCTGGAACTCGCCATCCACCTCTTCGCTGCCATCGATCGAAATCAGCACTGCCGAGGCCGCCACGTAGGTGCGGGCACCGGCGCGCGCATCATCCAGGTTCAGGCCGCACAGCACGCGCTGGTCGTTGCTGCGCAGTTCTTCCACCAGGGCGCGGATCAGGATGCCGCCGATGCGCGGCGACTCGTAGTCGTTGTCGATGACAATGACCGGATAGTCCAGGGACTTGAAGTACACGTTGATTCTCCTTGTCGAACTCAGGAACGCCGGGCGCCGGCGCTGATGGCCGATGCCTCGCGGGCGCGCTGCCGCTGCTGGCGGCGCTCCTCGCTGAAGAAGGGATAGAACACGGTGATGAACAGCACGAACAGGAAGGCGTACTGCACGATGGTTCCCGACGAGCCGTAGATCGCCCACAGGCAGTACACAACGGTCAGGCTGGTCAGGGTCCAGAACGCACCGGTATGGACCAGGGTGTGCGAACGCTCGACCACGAAGTAGCAGGCCACGCACGAGTAGATGTAGGGCAGCAGGGTCAGTACCACGGCGGCCGACGTGATGACGTCGAACTGTGCCGACGCGGTTTCCGAGGTGGAGGTGACCAGCACCGCCAGGGTCATCAGCACCGCTACGATCAGCACGCCCTTGACCGGCACGTCGTCCTTGTTGGTCTTGCTGAAGATGCTCGGGAACAGGCCATCATCGGAGGCCGCCTTGGCACTCTGCGCGGTCAGCAGGATCCAGCCACCCAGCGAACCGGCCGCGCCGATGAACGCGCACAGGCTGACCAGTGCACCGCCCCAGCCACCGACGGCCTTGGCCGCGGCCAACGCGAACGGTGCGTCGGACACCTGCAGTTCCGCGTTCGGCACCATGCCCATGATTACCGAGGAACTGGCGATGTAGGCAATGGCAGCCAGGAACACGCCGGCCAGCGTCGCGCGGGCGACGTTCTTCTCCGGATTTTCGACCACACCGGCAGTCACCGATGCAGACTCGACGCCTATGAAGGCCCACAGGGTCAGTGCCGCGGCGCTCGAGATCGCACCGAAGTTCGACTCGCCAGACACGTTGTAGGCGCCCTTGAAGATGTCGGCATCGAAGAAGAACCAGCCGAAAATGGCGATGCCCAGGATCGGCACCAACGCAAAGCTGGTGGTGACCGTCTGCACGCGGCTGACGAAGGCCGGGCCGATCACGTTGGCAAAGCTCAGTGCCCACACCAGCACCAGCACCGCGATGCAACGCACCAGTGGCTCGGACAGGATCGGGAAGAAATAGCTGAAATAGCCCACCGCCGCGATCGGGATGGCGACGTTGCCGATCCAGTTGGCGAACCAGTAGATGGTGTTGGTCTGGAAGCCCATGTACGGCCCGAACCAGTCGCGCGCGTAGGCATAGGGACCGCCCGCCTTTGGGGCGAGCTTGCCCAGCTTGGCGAACACGAAGGCCAGCAGCAGCGCACCGGCGGTGGTGATCAGCCAGCCCCAGATCGAGGCGGTACCGATCTTGGCCAGGCTGGACGGCAGCAGGAACACGCCTGAGCCCATCATGTTGCCGGCGACGAGGAAGGTGGCTCCGACCACCCCGATTTTCTTTGCTTCTGCCATGACGATCTCCGGTACTGGCATCAGCCCGGCAGCACCGGGCGTGGGGACGGTTGCGCTGGCTTACGACCGCTGGCGCCTATTTGATGAAGTTGTATTGCAGGCTGCCCTGCACCCGGACCGTGTCGCCGCGTGCGCCGCCCTGCTGTTCCAGGCGGCCGTACAGCAGCTCCATGCCCATCGTCCACGACGGCGCGGGGCTCCAGATCAGGTTGAATACGCCGTACCGGCTCTGCCGGAAGGCATCGGCCGCCAGTGCGGCATTCCGCTCCAGGGTCAGCTGGCCGAAGATCAGGTTCGATCGCCACAGCTCGGACCAGTAGTGGGTATAGCCGACGAAGCCGCCGTGCAGGTCCAACGCGTCGAGGCGGCCATCGGCACCGACCACCGCGTCCAGCCCGGAGCCGGTCAGGTCGGCGGTATAGCGGCTGAGACCGCGCCCTCCCAGCGCACCGAACAACAGCAGGTCGCGCTCGCCCACCGACGCCGAGCCGCTCAACTGCACGCCGCCAGCCATGCGCCGGTCGCGCTCGTTGTCACCGTCGTATGCCAGGCTGCGTGCCACTGCGCCCAGTTGCAGGTGGCCCCAGTCGCGTTCCATGCGCGCAGTGACGGTCACGTCCGGCAGACGGTTCACTGCAGCGCGCTCTTCGCTGGCACCGGCAAGTTCGGTCTTCGGATCTTCGGCGGCGACGGTCAGAGTGTTGCCCTTGCCCAGCGCAAAGCTATGGTGGATGCCGGCCACCAGCAGATAGCCCGCGCCGCCTGGACCAGCGAAATCCAGCGTGTCGGGCAGGCTGTCCGGATCCATGAAACTGGAATAGTCATAGCCGGCATAGGTGTTACCGAGCTGGCCATAGGCGTGACGCAGCCGGAATTCGTAGCCATCGCTGCTGCCGAAGAAGTCGTTTTCCAGGTAGAAGCGGAGGTTGCCGTGCGTGGTCGGGCGCCGCGCCTCGAAACTGAAGCGGGTCTGCTTGGCGTGGATGTTGAAGTTGGACACGTCACGGTGGCTGCCACCGACCGGCATCGACGAAGGAATGAACTGGTCCTCGTCACCGGCTGCGCGGGAATCCGCGATGGCATCCAACTTGGCATAGCCGCCGATGCGGATCACCGTATCAGTGCCGGGAATGGCAAAGAACCCCTTCAGATCGGGATCGGTCGGGCCCGCGGCACTGTCCGGACGCGATGCCGCCGTGGATGGATCGGCGACCGAATCGCGTTGTGGCAATACGGGCTGGGCGACACCCGGCACCTGGGTGGGATGGATCACCCCCGTCGTGGCCGCTGTGGGGGCGAAAGATAACGCTCCGGGCTTCGCCTGTGCCTGCGGCTGCGCCTGCACAGGCGCATGATCCCGCTGCTCCAGCCGATCCAACCGTTGCTGCATGCCTTCCAGCGCCTGGCGCATGGCGGCAATCTCACGCCGCAATGCCTGCGCATCCTGCGCATCACCCTGTTGCGCGTACGCCGGCATGACCGCCAGTGCCCCGAGACATGCCAGATTCAGTACTGCCAAACGCATTGCATCCTCCCCGGACGAACACTCGCATCACGGTTCCGGAGCGCACGCATGCGCCGCCCTGGCCTCGCGTTGCCGTTGCTGGAAATGCGGGTACTGCGTCGACGACACCAGTCAGCCTGCACGCGGCAGACAACAGGACAATGACACTGCCCTGCCTCTATCAATGTCGCTTCCATCAAGGCCGCGCAGCCAGAGAGGTGGCGACCGCAGCAGTCTGGGTAACAATCAGGGAGTGAGAGTGTCGTGAATGGCTGTGCCGACCTGCCCGCATCCGGGCAGCCGCGGCGCGGCATCCATGGCGCGTTGACGCTGTATTCCATGCGTCACAGGCTAGTCCGCCTGTCGTTTTTGGCCTTGATTGGAATCAAGGCGCGATGTTTGATCTCAGTCACGATTCAGCCGTGACGACGAACAGCCCATGCGCAAGCAGTTGTGTTCGCCTGGGGCTTGGAACGCAACAGGCCCGCACGTCACCATGCGGGCCTGTGGTCGACATCATGATGCAGGCTCAGATCAGCGCGGGCCGAGCACCGTCTGCAGGTCATCCCCCTGCGGCAGACCGGCGCGGCGCTGCACCTGGCCCTGCGCATCCTGGAACAGGATACCCGGCGTGCCCTGGAACCCCATCTCGACCATCAGCACCTGGTTGGCGTCGAGCTTGCCCGCGATGTCGCGGCTGATGCTCGGCAGGGCCTTGATGCCGCCACGGTCGAACTGGTGCTCGTTCTGAAGCAGGGCCGCGCTCGGGTCACGCGCCGAGAGGATCGCTGCCGCCTTGGCCGGACTGTCCTCACGGATGACGCCGACCATGATGTGGCGCAGTTGTACCTTGCCTGCATCCACCCACGGACGCGCCGCCTCCCAGAATTTGTGGCAGTAAGGGCAATTGGCATCGCTGAAGGTGTAGACCACGCGTGGCGCATCGGCCTTGCCGTCAGGCACCCACGCGCTGGCTTCCAGCTTGCTCCACATCCTGGCGGACATCGGCGAGGCGACCAGCTTCTCAACCGCCTCTGCGGATACATCATTGCCTTCCGCGTCGAACAGACTGCCGACCAGTACGTGCTTGCCATCGGCAGTGACATAGGCCGCCGCCGGCTGCTGGCCACCGACCACGCCAGCGAAGCCCCGCAGGCCTTCGGGGGCATCGAACTCGGCAACGACCTCGAAACCGTGCTTCTCGATGCCCTTCAGCACCGCAGGGCGGTCGCCCTTGTTGGCAGCAGCTGCGGCGCTCGCGGCCGGTGGCGCAGCGCTCTTGCCCGGCGGCGTCTGTGCCTGGCTGCAGGCGGCCAATGCCAGCAGGACCGGCAGCAACAGCACCGCGGGGGCGGCGCGCAGGGAAGTCGACAACATGGGAACTCCGTAGTGAGATGCCCGCGCAGGCTACCGCAGCCGACGCAGTTTGTGTTCAAGACCGGCTGCCGTCAGTTCGCCGAGGTGCAGCTCTCGCAGGCGCCCTTCCGCGTCGAAGAACAGGGTCGAGGGATAGGCCTGCGCGCCCAGCGCCGTAGAAGCCGCAGCGTCGCCGTCCAGCAATACGTTGTCCAGCATAAGGCGTTCGCGCGCAACAAAACCCTGGACCTCGTCGAGGGTTTCACCCTGATTGAGGAACACGAACTGCACCTCCGCATGCGCCTCCTGCGCGGCTGCCAATACCGGCATCTCGCGTCGGCAGGGACCACACCAGCTGGCCCAGAGGTTCAACACCAGTGGCTTGCCACGGAACTGCTGCAGATCAACCCTGCCCCCCTCCAGGTCAGCAACCTGCACTGCTGGCAGGGGCATCTGCCGCGCCTGCCATGCGGACAGCAGTTGGCTGCCACCCGCCCACAGCAGCACCCCTGCCAACGACGCGCCCAGCACGGGCATGCGTAACGCCCGCCACGGGCGTAGTCGCCACAGCCCCCATGCCAATCCCGCAACCAGGACGATCACCAGGTGATAACCGCCATCGGCAATCTGCAGAATGCCCCACGGCGCCTCGCGGTACAGCGTGAAGTTCAAGGCTACGAAACTGATGCGGCCGCACAGCAGGCCGACCAGCAACATGTCCAGAACCATGCTGGGTGCAGAAGGCAGCGGCATGCCGTCCTTCCTGCGTGACCACAGGCGAGCCACAGCCATCGCCAGAAAAACGCACGCGAGAATCAACACCACCGGCATCGGCACCGGCCCAACGCTCGACATCAAGCCACCTGTTCAATCGTCCACTGACTGCATGGTCGAAGTGTCGCGCCCCGGTTGCAAGCGCGACGATGTTGGCGCCGTCAGGCCGCGCTTCGCCCGTGTTGCATCACCGACGGCGATTGCAGCCCACGCAGGCTGCCCGCCACCGATGGCATCAACGGCCGCTCGCGGCGCTTGCTGTTGACGTGACGCCGATAGTTGGCTGGCGTCATGCCCACGATGCGTAGAAACAACCTGCGGAAAGCACTCTGGTCAGCGTAGCCGACGCCCCAGGCCACCTCGTCGATGCCTGCTCCCTGCTGCAACAGGGTCTGGGCCTTGGCGATGCGCAGCCGTTGGCAGTATTCGATCGGCCGCAGGCCGGTGGCCTTGAGGAACCGCCGCTGCAGCGTGCGCGGCTCCAGCCCGGAAACCTCGCAGATCGCGGCAAGCGTGGCGCCGCGTGCGGCCGTGGTGTGCAGCCAGCGCTGCGCCTTCAACACATCACGATCGCCATGTGCGAAGTTGGCACTGAAGCGTTCAAGATCCTGCTGGATCGTGGCGGGCACGGTGATGCCCAGTTGCTGCGCGACCGCGCTGGCCACGCCCTGCCCATGCAGCCGGTACAGCAGGCGCAGCCCCAGGAAGCGCCAGGCCTGGACCCCACCGACCGTCAGCAGGTCGCCGTCATCCACCAGTGCCCGCTCGCTCGGCACCCAGCTCGCTGCCTGCGCCAGCAGGCCTGGATGGCGCCCCAGATCGGGGCCACTGACCGTGCGTCCCGCCAGCAACCCTGCCCGTGCGAGCACGCTGACGCCATCACTGGCAGCGGCCAGCAGGCTGCCGCCGTCGTAGTGTGCGCGCAGCCAGTCCAGCAGGACCTCGTCCGCGCGCAGGCACGCGCCGGCACTGATCTGGCCGGGAACCGCAATCACGGCCGGAATGGCCGCATCAAGCATTTCCGCACCGGCAATACGATGCACACCGGTCTGGCTGGCCGGCACGATCCAGCGGGTGACCAGCACCCGCTTGAACGGCCGACGCTGCTGCTGGGCCAGGCGATTGGCAACGTGCGCCATTTCGGCCAGAACGGAGGCGGCGGACGGATCACCTCCGGGGTACTCGACCACCGCGATCTCGACGAATCCTTCGTTCCTGAATCCTTCCACAGCCCCTCCTCGCTTCGTTGCAGGCCATCGAACGGCCGGTTCAGGCGAAGGGTAGGAACTGGGCCAGCGGCGGGGCTATGAAGAAAGTTGCAAAGTGCCCTGAATGCGCGCCCCCGGACCCAGCCTTGACTCTCGACCAGACTCCATCCTTCAAAATGACCGGCAGCATCCGCAGGAATCCGCCATGAACATTGGACAACTGGCCCGCCAGGCGGGCGTGCCGATCGATACGGTGCGCTACTACGAACGGCAGCAGCTGCTGCCGACCGCTGCCCGCTCGGCGGGCGGTTACCGCATCTTCGGCGAGCAGGACCTGCGCCGGCTGCGATTCATCCGCCGCGCCAAGGCACTGGGCTTCAGCCTGGAAGAGATCGGCGATCTGCTCGCACTGAGCGATCACCACTCACAGGACATGGCCAGCGTGCGCGATACCGCGCAGGCACGCCTGCAGGACATCTCACAGCGAATGACGGAGCTGCAACGCATGCACACCGCACTTTCGCAGCTGGTCGACGCCTGCCCCGGCCACGGCACACTGGACCAGTGCCCAATCCTGGCGGCGCTGACCGACGACGCTGCGCAGGCGACAGCGGACTGATATCGGCGTCGCAACGCGCGTGAAGAAAAGTGCAACAAATGCTTGCCAACCCCCTGGGGCGAGGCTATTATTTCGCTCCTCAGCGACGTGGGGCCATAGCTCAGCTGGGAGAGCGCCTGCATGGCATGCAGGAGGTCAGCGGTTCGATCCCGCTTGGCTCCACCAATCTTTCGGCATTAGGCCGTCGAAAGGTCGCTAAAGAACATTGATGAGAATTGCGTCCCCATCGTCTAGAGGCCTAGGACATCACCCTTTCACGGTGGCGACCGGGGTTCGAATCCCCGTGGGGACGCCACTCATCACGAACAACGAGGACCCGGCCGATAACCGGGTCTTTTTTGTTCACCGCCTACCGGCATTCAGGTTGTGGCGTAGCGGTTCCCCTGCCCCCGTGGCCGCGGTTGAACCGAAACGAAAAAAGCTCGAAAAAAGCTTCCACAAAGGTGAACACGCAGGTATGATAGGCGGCTCGGTAACACGGGGCCATAGCTCAGCTGGGAGAGCGCCTGCATGGCATGCAGGAGGTCAGCGGTTCGATCCCGCTTGGCTCCACCACTTTCGACATTAGGCCGTCGAAGGTTCTACAACTTGAAGTTTTCGTGCGTCCCCATCGTCTAGAGGCCTAGGACATCACCCTTTCACGGTGGCGACCGGGGTTCGAATCCCCGTGGGGACGCCAATTCTTGAAAACCCCGACCCTGGTCGGGGTTTTTCTTTGCCTGTGATTCCTGGGAAGGCCCTGTCCACGCATGGCGTGGATCTACTGCAGGGCCCGGGTAGATCCACGCCATGCGTGGATGCCCTCACCGCCACCCGCCTTCAGAACCGCCGGTACATCCCGATCGATGCAGGCGCGGTGGGAGCGAAACCAAACCGCGCGTACAAACGGTGCGCTTCGCCATCTGCCAGAAGGCTGACATATGCCGATGGCGGCAGGTTGGCCTGCATCCAACCATCCAGGCGACGCATCACCTCCTTGCCCAGGCCCTGCCCCTGCAGGCGCGGCAACACGGCGATATCGCAGACCTGCAGGTGGCAGCCGCCATCGCCGACGATGCGTCCCATCGCCACCAGCTCGTTGCCCTGGTAGGCACACACGCCATACAGGGTATTGGGCAGCGCGCGTGCCGCCGCCTCCTGGCTCTTGGCACTGAGGCCCGCCAGTACACGCAGCTGGCAATAGTCTTCAACCGTGGGCACGGCGTCGCGGAACTGGCAGGCGACGGAATCATTCATGCGCAATCTCCCTGTAGGTCGGGCTATCCTGCCTTATCCATGTCGCAGCCGCTGCGACCCACGCCCGCAGAGTTCCCATGTGCTACTCCGCCCTGATCCGCGCCGACTACGCCAAGCTGGTGCGCGAATTCGGTGCCATCCTGTCGCTGGAAGAGTTCGCCGAGCTGTACGCGCACGATCCCGGCAAGAAGCGACCGAAGACCCCAAAGGCCATGGACGACGGCTTTGCCGGCGCGCGCACCGAGCAGGGCCGCGATATCGTCGCGAAAATCCAGCAGTGGCATGCGCAGGAACGGCAGCAACTGGAAGCGGAACTGGCCCGCCAGCGCGAGCGACGCGATATCGCCAATGCCACGCTGGCGACCCGCCCCACCCAGAAAGCCCGCAACGACCTGCGCGTGGCCGGCAACCGCATCGGCCGCGCGCAAGCCCGACTGGAAGACCTGCACCGGGTGCAGCTGCTGCCACGCGACAACCGCATCTTTCCCGGCACCTATGCACCGGTCATGGTCAGCGATGGCGGCAAACGCGTGATCAAGCCGATGCGCTACCAATGCCGGCTGCCGGACAAGACGGCGCGCAACGATGTCCTGTACCCCGGCACCTACAACGCCAGGCGCGACAGCCTGGAAGGCTATTGGCGCGGTGCGTTTGGCCTGCGCCACGGCGTCGTGGTGGTGCAGGCGTTCTATGAGCACGTCCCACGCCATGCCATCGCCGGCCGGATGCTGGGTGCCGACGAGAAGGAACAGGACGTGGTGCTCGAGTTCCGCCCCGATCCGCCACGTGACCTGCTGCTGGCCTGCCTTTGGGCGGAATGGGAGGGACCGGAAGGCCGCCTGCTCTCGTTCGCCACGATCACCGACACCCCGCCACGCGATGTCGCCGCCGCAGGTCACGATCGCGGCGTGATACCGATCCGCAGGGAGCATCTGGATGCGTGGCTCAATCCCGATCCGGACAACCTGGCCGGGCAGTACCGCGTCCTCGACGACCGCGAGGACATCCGCTACGTGTACGAGGAGGCCGGCTGAAGCGCCGTTCTCACGCCGTTGCGCTGGAACGACCCACCGCACGGGCCAGCGCCCTGGTCAGATCCGCCGACAGATACGGCTTGACCAGCAGTACTCCGGCCAGCATCGACTCGGGCAGCTGCTCAGCCAGCATTCCGGTGGCGAGCACGAATGGTACGCCGCGCGCCGACAATGCTGCCGCCACTGGCTCGCTGGTCTCGTTGCGGGCCAGGCGATAGTCCAGCAGGGCCACATCCGGGGCCGAGTCTTCCAGCATGCGCAATGCTTCAGCCACGCTCGCCGTCAACCCGACCACGGTCGCGCCGGCATGCACCAGCTGCATCTGCAGCAAGGCTGCGCTCATCTCGTCGTTCTCGACCACCAGCACCCTCAGGTCCTGCAACACTGTCATCCGGCACCGCTCCTGCAGGCATTCAAGCCGGCGCAGTATAGCCACCACAGAGCCGATGCCGACAGGAAGCGCCCCGATTGGCCTTGCCTCTATGAAAGCCCTGCCGACCTCGGTTACACTCGCACGCTGCCTGCCGGTGTGGCGGAATGGTATACGCAGCTGACTCAAAATCAGCCGGGGGTAACCCCATGAAGGTTCGAGTCCTTTCACCGGCACCACTGCATCAAAGGCCAGGTCCCTGACCTGGCCTTCTGCATTTCCAGTGCCGGGCGCCGGAACTGGGATCGATGCCAACGCCCGCCCTGCCCTCGCTCCCCGAGATCCCGACCGCACGGCTGCGTCCACCTCACGCGGATGACACGACGCCCTGGTCGCGCTGCTTCTCACTCTGCCGGGCGTGGCCAAGCGCGGCTGCACCCTCGACCGCGTGGGGACACCCGTGCCTTCTGGATGAACGCCCGCGGCACAGGCTCCGCGCCAACACAGAGGAACGCAACTGCGACTTCCGGCAAGTATTTAAATAGACACAGCGCACACTTTTCTTGCAAGCCTCACGTGCTTCTGCCTATCGTGATCCCAGCCGGAGCTGGGGGTGGGGGAATGCATGACGTTGCGTACGGCGCTGTTTTTTCTGGTTACGCACGCGCTCGTCATTGCCTTTATCGGCCCGCAGGACCCGGTCGGCTCATACCTGATGCTGATCACCGCACCGCTGCTGGCTGCACTGGCCTGCGTGCGGCGTGCACGTGACAGCCACCAGGCCGTCTGCAAATGGCGGACGCTGGGCGCGGCCGTGGGCCTGTTCTCTCTCGCGCTGCTGGCCCTGCTGCACCGCAATGTGGCCGGCCTCGCCCCTGCGCAGATGACCGCCTCAACACTGATCCTGTACGTGTTCTACCGGATCCCCTTGACCTACGTCGCTGCAAGCCCGGGTGGCGGGAACCGCTACGTCCGTGCGGTGGACCTCGGGATCATTGCCCTGCTTTGGCTACTGTACTACCTGCATGCGCGGACCATCGCGCCGCTGAACACCGCCTTGTGGACGCAGTGCCTGAACACCATGAGCGGCGTGCAGAACAGCCTGGTGTTCTGCTTCGCACTGATCCGTTTCCTGGCCGAGGACGATCCGGACCGCCGCGATTTTTTCCGGACGCTGACGATCTACGCGCTGGGCTACTTCCTGCTGGCCTTCTACATCAATACCTATCAGCCGCAGGTGCCCGACGGCAGTTGGGGCGACCTGCTGATCAGTGGACTGTTCGTGCTGCTGGCCACCCTGGCGGGCAGCCATCGTCGCTACCCGACAGTGGAGGTATCCCGCAGCCTGCGGCGCATCATCGATGCCGGCGTACCATTGATGCTGCCATTGCTGCTGATGCTGGTGGCGCTTCTGGTCGCGCGCGTGCAGCCGACCCTGGCCACGGTCGGCTTCATCGGCTCCCTGCTCGGCTATGCCCTGCGCAGCGTGCTGAGCCAGGTGGAGATCCAGCGCCAGCGCGACGAGCTGGAAAAACTGGCACGCCGTGATCCACTGACCGGCCTGGGCAACCGACGCAGCTTCGATGAATCGCTTGGCGCGGCCCACCGCCGCGCGCGGCGCCAAGGTCTGGGCCTGGCCGTTCTCATGATCGATATCGACCACTTCAAACGCCTCAATGACACCTATGGCCACCCGGAAGGAGATCAGCGCCTGCAGTCGGTCGCCGCCATTCTTGATGGCTGCCTGCAACGGGGTGACGATCTGCTGGCCCGCTATGGCGGCGAGGAGTTCATCGCTGCCCTGCCCTCGCCCGATGCCGCCCACGCCATGGCCCTGGGCGAGCGGGTCCGCGCTTCGGTCGAAGCGGCTGCCCTGCCCGCCCCCGAGGCCACCGTCACCATCAGCGTCGGCGTGGCGTGGCAGGCACCGGGCGAAGAGCACGATCCGCGCGACCTGGTCGAACGCGCCGACCAGGCCCTGTATCGGGCCAAACGCGCCGGGCGCAACCGCGTATATGGCGACGCAGATACTACGGAAGACAGATGCAACCGCCGGGCCTAGACGGCGTGCAGCGACGCCGCTCCCTGCCGCTGCCCTGCCGCGCCCTGCACGCGGAAGCTGGCCACGGTCTGCAGCAGCTGCGCCGACTGTTCTTCCATGCTGCGTGCCGCCGCCGATGCCTCCTCGACCAACGCGGCATTCTGCTGGGTGCCCTGGTCAATCAGATCGACGGCCTGGTTCATCTGCTGGATATCGTCGCTCTGCTGCTGCGCGGCCGTGCTGATTTCGCTCATCAGGTCACTGACCCGGCGCACGTTTGTCACAATCTCATCCATGGTGCGGCCCGCGCTCTCGACCTGCGCGGTACCGGCGCCGACATTGGCCACCGACGCATCGATCAGGTGCTTGATCTCCTTGGCTGCGCTGGCCGAACGCTGCGACAGCTCACGGATCTCGGTGGCAACCACGGCGAAGCCACGACCATGTTCACCGGCGCGCGCGGCCTCCACCGCTGCGTTCAGCGCAAGAATGTTGGTCTGGAAGGCGATGCCGTCGATCACCCCGATGATGTCGACGATGCGCCGCGATGAGGCATTGATCACCGCCATCGTCTCGACCACCTCATGCACCACATTGCCGCCCCGTGCGGCGACATCGGCTGCCCCACCGGCCAGCTGGCTGGCCTGGCGGGCATTGGTTGCGGTGCGCTGCACCGTCTCGGCAAGACCCTTCATCGACACCGCAGTCTCCTCCAGCGAGGCCGCCTGCTGCTCGGTGCGCTGCGACAGGTCGCTGTTGCCCTGCGCGATTTCAGTCGCACCCACGGCGATGGTGTCGGCCGCGAACTTGATCTGGCCGATGATCGCGGCCATCGCCTCCACCAGCGAATTCACGCCTTCGCACAACTCGGCAATCGGCCCGCTCTTGTCGGCGGTGGCTACGCGCTGGGTCAGGTCACCCAGCTTGGCGGCAGCCACCACCTCTCGGGTCTGCGCCACGGCGCGCTGCATGGCCTGGTTCTCGTGCACCTGCGCGGTGATGTCGGCGGCATACTTCACGACCTTGAACGGCTTTCCGTTGAGGTCCAGGATGGGGTTGTAGGAAGCCTGGATCCAGACCTCGCGCCCGTCCTTGCCCAGGCGCCGATACTGCCCCGCATCATATTCGCCGCGCCCAAGTTTCTCCCAGAACTGGCGATATTCCACGCTGCTGCGATGCCCGGGCTCGACAAACAACGAATGGTGCTGCCCGCGCACTTCGTCCAGGCTGTAGCCGGTCACCGCCAGGAATTTGTCATTGGCCGACAGGATGCGGCCATCCATGCTGAACTCGATCACCGCCTGAGACTTGGCGATCGCCGCAAGTTGCCCCGCCGAGTCGGCCGCCTGCAGCTTCTGCTGGGTGATGTCGGTCGCGAACTTGACCACCTTGTAGGGCCGCCCCTGCCGATCCAGCACCGGGTTGTACGAGGCCTGGATCCAGATCTCGCGCTGGCCCTTGCCGAACCGGCGGTACTGCCCGGCGTCGTATTCGCCGCGCCCCAAGCGCGCCCAGAAGTCGCGGTATTCAGCGCTGCGCGCCTGCTCGGGGTCGACGAACAGGGAATGATGCCCGCCCTGGATCTCCTCCAGCCGGTACCCCATCGCCTGCAGGAAATTGTCATTGGCCTGCAGGATGGTGCCGTCGAGCGCGAACTCGATGACGGCCTGCACGCGATGCAGCGCGGCCACCTGCGCTTCCAGCTCGGTGCGGTCGGTCACCGCCTTCTCTGTGCGGGTGCGTTGCTGTGGCGCCAGTACGCCAAGCAGCGCACGCCACGGCGACCAACGGGTATGCAGCTCGGCCGGCGCCTGCGCGCCCGCCGTGAAGCCTGGAATGAGCATTGTCTGATCCTCGGTGTCCGGTAAGCGGTTGTGACCCGACGGGCGGGATGCCCGGCGGCAACATCAGTTGCCAGGGACTACAGGTGCCAACCGGCACCTCTCGAGCGACTGCCAAGAACGTCTGCTGCGGGTGCGATCGGCATCTGGAAGCGGCGGAACACACTGCGCGGACCGCCCATCGGGGGCAGTCTGGGGTCCTGCGGCGGGTGACTGGAGCGGGATCCAGAGGGAGTATCGGCGATGCCGTCGGCCGCTTTAGCGGGATTCCGCGACGTCCGTCGCAACTCCGTCCATTACAGGCGGAATGCGGTGGACAATTGCCGTGTACTTCACACCTTTCTCACGTGCCTCCGCCTTCACACCGAGGCATTGGGCCAATGAACGGCTGGACCGGATCCGTTCCGCCACCGGTTGGCGGAACGCTGTACAGCGCAGGCGCCGGGAGGCAGCCGACCACATCGCCGACAGAAGGATGCAGCTCAAGGAAAAAAGGTTTACATGACCGATGCGGGGTTCGCCCGCAGGGGAAAACGACCAGCATGAAGGTCCCGCAGGATGCTCATCTACATGGAGATCGCATGTCCCCTCGCTTTGCCAGCCTTCTTCTCCTGGCCCTATGCAGCAGCAATGCGCTGGCCACCGGCACCGCCTATCGACCGGCCTTCCACCCGGACCAGCTGAAGGGACCGCCCGCAGGACGCCCGAACGAAGTGCTGGTGCTGGGCAGCCCACACCTGTCCAGCCTGCCGGAGACCTTCACGCCGGCGATGCTGGAACCTCTGCTGCAGCGCCTGGAAGCCTGGCGGCCCACCGCGATCGCAGTGGAGAACCTGTCCGGCCTGCAGTGTGACTTCATGCGCCGCAATCCGGCCCGATACGCGGAGAGCGTCGCGGACTACTGCGTCGATCCGGCACCGGCGCAGGCCGCCACCGGTCTGGACGTGCCCAGCGCCAACGTGGAAATCGAACGCCTGCTTGCAGATTGGCCCAAGGCGCCAAGCGCTGCCCAGCGACGTCGCTTGGCCGCAGTCTTCCTGGCTGCGGGCGAGAGCAGCTCGGCAGTCGTCCAATGGCTGCGGCTGCCCCGGGAAGAGCGCCGTGCGGCCGACAGCCTGACTCCGGAGCTGGTGCAATTCCTCGACACGCGCATGACCCGCCGCAACGAGGCCGTCCTGGTGGCCGGCGTGCTTGCCGCACGCCTCGGACTGGAGCGCCTGTGGTCGGTGGACGACCACACTGCGGATTCGCCCACACCGGAATCGCAGCAGAAGGCCTACGCTGCCGCCATACGCGGCGCCTGGGACAACGCCTTCGTCAAAGCACGCAGGGCGGCTGATGAACGGCTCGGAGCCAATCTTGTTCAACCGGAAGGATTGCTCGCGATGTATCGCGCCTACAACGCACCCGAGACCGCGATGGTGGCGTTCAACAGCGACTTCGGCGCGACGCTTGTCGAACCCTCACCGGAAGGCTTCGGCCGCAACTACCTGGGCTACTGGGAAACCCGTAACCTGCGCATGGTCGCCAACATGCGCGACGTGCTCGGCCAGCATCCAGGCACCCGCATGCTGACCATCGTCGGCGCGTCACACAAGGGCTATTACGAGGCTTACCTCAACCTGATGCATGACGTGCAGCTGGTCAGTTCGGATGAAGTACTGCGCTGACGCAACTGCGCATGGGGGATGCGGTAACCATCCACCGCATCACTCCACCGCGTTCCTGCCCGCCCGCCACAGCATGATGCTGGCGGCACCGATGCAGGACAGCGTGAACACCAGCAAGGCGACCGCGCCGCCCTGCAGCACCGGCAACAGGGCCTGCGCGTGCAGGTCGCCGCGCAGCTGTTCCGCACGCAGGCAGGCGGCCAGGGCCAGGCACCAGCCGACCATTGCCGGGGCGTAGGCACGCAGCGTCACCGGGTTGCAGACATTCATGGGACCACCTGTAGGAGGGGAAGTACGCGGAGTATTCGCGCACGCCCTCTCACAGGTTGAGATCAGCCCTCGGTCGGATCGATGTCGCCGCCCGGCAGCTCACTCGCCTCGCCCTGTACCTGCACGTTGTTGCGGCCCATTGCCTTGGCCCGGTAGCACTGGGCATCGGCCGCCGCCACGGCCTGGTCGACGCTCATCCCGCCCGTCAAGGGCGCGATGCCGATGCTGGCGCCCACATGCAGGCGGTCCTGGTCCCACGGAATCGACAGCGACGCCAGGGTGTGCAGCAGCTCGCCGCCAATGCGCGCTGCACGACGCGGCGTGCAACCGGACAGGATCACCGCGAACTCATCGCCACCCAGCCGCGCCACCACATCCGAATCCCGCACGCCGTGGCGCAGCACGCTGGCCACCGCCCACAGCACGGCGTCACCGGCCAGATGGCCCCAGGTGTCGTTGACCGGCTTGAAGCGGTCCAGGTCGATATACATCAGCGAGGCGGCCTGGCCGGTACGCTCCACGCGGGTGATCGCCTGCTGCAGATGCACCTCGAAGCCACGACGGTTGCTCAGCTCGGTCAGCGGATCGATCTCGGCCAGGTGGCGGGCTTCGCGCTGCCGCGCCCGCTGCTGGGTGTCGTCGCGCAGCACCCACACCGCGCCGCGCACATGGCCCTCGTCATCGCGCAGCCAGGCGCGGGTCAGATCGACCGGGATCGTGGCCGTGCCCAGGCGCAGCAGAAGGTCGGCATGCAGGTCCACCGCATTGCTTTCCGGGTCCAGCAGCACGGATACATCAAGCACCGAGCCGGGCGCGTATTCGGTGGTCAGCGCCAGTACGTCCTGCACGTTGTGCCCTGCCAGCGACAGCGCGCCATCACCGGCGAGAGTGCGGACAGCAGCGGCGTTGGCGTAATCGATACGACCGTCCAGACTGACGCTGAGCACCAGATCGGCCACGGCATCGAGGGTGATGCGGCTGCGCTGCTCGCTCTCGAACAGGCGCTGTTCGCTGCTGCGCTGGGCGCTGATGTCCTGGATCTGCGACACGAAATGCAGCGGCTCGCCATGCTCGTTGCGCACCAGCGAGACCGACAGCCGCGCCCAGATCACCTTGCCGTCGCGATCGAGATAGCGCTTTTCCAGGTGATAGTGACTGCGCCGCCCGGCCAGCAGATCCTGCACCAGGGCCAGGTCGGCCTGCAGGTCATCGGGGTGGGTCAGGCGTTGGAAATCAACCTGCAGCAGTTCCTCGCGGGGGTAGCCCAGGATCCGGCACAGGGCGTCATTGACGTCCAGCCAGCGCCCCTCCAGCGACACCAGCGCCATGCCCAGCGCCGCCGACGTGAACGCACCAGCGAATTTCTCCGCCGCCAGGCGTGCTTCGGCACGTGCCTGCAGGATCTCGGTGATGTCGATGGACATGCCGACGTAGCCGATGCGCGCGCCGCCGGCACCATCCATGCGGCTGATCGACAGGCGCACCTGGCGTGGCTGGCCGTCCTTGCGCCGCAATGTCCATTGCCTTGAATAGGTCTGCGCATCGGCACGGGCGCTGAGGGCTTCAAACGCGCCCGGCAGGCGTCCGTCCGCAGCCGCCAGCGGGCGCAGCCATGCCGCCAACTCGTCCGGATCGTGGAAATCACCCAGTCGCCGCTGTCCGACCACTTCCTCCGCGCTGTATCCCAGCAGGCGTTGCGCACCGGTATTGAACAGGGTAATGGTGCCTTCGGTATCGGTCGCGATCACCGCCACCTCGTCGGACGCATCGACCACGGCCTGCAGCCGCTGCCGGCTTTCGGCGGCGTCCTGCCGCGCCTGCTGCAGCTCGGTCACGTCGGCATGCGCACCGGCCATCCACAGCGGTCGTCCCTGCCCATCCCATTCGAACACGCGGCCACGGTCGTGGATCCATATCCACTGGCCGTTCCTGTGGCGCATGCGGAGCAGGCAGACATAGTTGTCGCTGCGGCCTTCAAAATGATCCTCAAGTGCCGCGTCGGACAGGACGATGTCATCGGGATGGACCAGCTTCAGGAACGTCTTCTGGCACACCGGCTCCAGCTCTTCCAGGCGATAACCGACGATCTCCGCCCAGCGCGCATTGACCCGCATCTCGCCGGTCTGCACGTTCCACTCCCAGGTGCCGGCGGCGGTGCCGTCAATGATCATCGCCAGGCGACGACGCTCTTCGGCCAGCGCCTGCAGGCGCCGCTCCAGCAACCCGTTGCCGTTGGTTCCCTGGCCGGCCATCAACCCGTACCCCGGCCCGCACAGGGAGGCAGCGGCCGCAGCGCGACGCTGCAGACCTCAACGAAGACGACGGGTCCTGCTGGCGTCATGGCCCTCCCCAGCAACAGCGGGGTGGCCGGACGCCTCCCCTCAAGCGCAAGTGTGCGCAATCACGGGGAAAATCGACAAGTCCCCCGCCACGAATCAAGCGTGACGGGGAACACGGTCCTCAACTGCGCTTGGCGCGGGCGAAGGCCTCGGCCAGGGCGTTGTTGGCCGGGGGCGCGGACGCGGCGGGACGGCCGCCATTGCCCTGGCCCCGGTTCGGCCCGCGGTTCTGGCCGCCTGCATCGCGGCGCGGACCCTGCCCATGGCCGCGCTCATCACGCTGGCCCGGGCGGCTGGTGGCTTGGCCGGGGGTATCGTCCAGGCGCCGGGTCAGGGCGATGCGCTTGCGCGCCACGTCCACCTCCAGCACCTTCACCTTGACGATATCGCCGGCCTTGACCACGTCGCGCGGGTCCTTCACGAACGTATCGGACAGGGCCGAAATGTGGATCAGGCCATCCTGGTGCACACCGATATCGACGAAGGCACCAAAGGCCGCCACGTTGCTTACCACACCCTCGAGCACCATGCCCTCGCGCAGATCCTTGATGTCCTCGACGCCCTCGGCGAAGCGTGCCGCCTTGAACTCGGGGCGTGGGTCTCGGCCCGGCTTCTCCAGTTCCTTGAGGATGTCACGCACGGTCGGCACGCCGAAGGTGGCATCGGTGAACTGCTCGGCCTTCAGGCCACGCAGGAAGCTGCCATCACCGATCAGCGCCTTGATCGGGCGTGCAGTGCTGGCCACAATGCGCTCGACCACCGGGTAGGCCTCGGGGTGTACCGCCGAAGCATCCAGCGGCTCATCACCGTCGGCAATGCGCAGGAAGCCCGCGCACTGTTCAAAGGTCTTCTCGCCCAGGCGCGCCACCTTCAGCAGGTCCTTGCGGCGCTTGAACGGGCCGTTCGCATCACGGTGGCGCACGATGTTCTCGGCCACCGTGGCCGACAGGCCGGACACCCGCGACAACAGTGCAGCCGAAGCGGTGTTCACGTACACGCCCACCGCGTTCACGCAGTCCTCCACGCGGGCATCCAGCGCGCGCGCCAGACGGTACTGGTCCACATCGTGCTGGTACTGGCCGACACCGATGGCCTTGGGTTCGATCTTCACCAGTTCGGCCAGCGGGTCCTGCAGGCGGCGGGCGATCGACACCGCCCCACGTAGCGACACGTCCAGCTCCGGGAACTCCCTGGCCGCGAACTCGGACGCCGAGTACACCGACGCGCCGGCCTCGCTGACCACCACCTTCTGCAGCTTCGGGTTGCCAGCGGCCTTGATCGCTTCGCCGGCCAGCTTGTCGGTTTCACGGCTGGCGGTGCCGTTGCCGATCGCGATCAGTTCCACGTTGTGCTTGGCGCACAGCTGCTTGATCGTCTGCAGCGACTGCTCCCACTGGCGACGCGGCTCGTGCGGGTAGATGGTGTCGGTGGCCACCAGCTTGCCGGTGGCATCGACCACGGCGATCTTGCAGCCGGTGCGGATGCCCGGGTCCAGTCCGAGCACGGTCTTCGGGCCGGCGGGTGCCGCCAGCAACAGGTCCTTCAGGTTGTCGCCGAACACCGCGATGGCCTCGGCTTCGGCCTTCTCGCGGGCCTGGTTGAACAGGTCCAGCAGCAGGTGCGTGTGCAGCTTGGCGCGCCAGGTGAGCCGGCAGGCGTCCAGCAGCCAGCGGTCGGCGGCGCGGCCCTGGTCGGCGATGCCGGCCCTGCGCGCCACGCGCCCTTCGGCGTACTGGTGGCCGGCCTCGGCATCACTGCCGGGGTCCAGCTCCAGGAACAGGATCTCCTCGCGGCGCGCGCGAAACAGCGCCAGCAGCCGGTGCGAGGGAATCTTCGCCAACGACTCGGCGTGATCGAAGTAATCGCGGTACTTGGCGCCTTCGGTTTCCTTGCCCTCGGCCACGCGCGCGCGGATCACGCCGGTTTCGCCCAGCCAGGTGCGCAGTTCGCCGACCAGCGCGGCGTCTTCACCCCAGCGCTCCATCAGGATCGCGCGCGCACCTTCCAGCGCAGCCTTGGTGTCGGCCACGCCTTTGTCGGCATTGACGAAGCTGGCCGCAAAGCTCTGCGGGTCCTGCGTCGGGTCGGCCAGCAGGCCATCGGCCAGCGGCTCCAGCCCCGCCTCGCGGGCGATCTGGGCGCGGGTACGGCGCTTGGGCTTGTACGGCAGGTACAGGTCTTCCAGACGGCTCTTGGTATCGGCGGCCAGGATGTCGTTGCGCAGTTCGTCGCTGAGCTTGCCCTGTTCGCCGATGCTGGCCAGCACCGCTGCGCGACGGTCCTCCAGCTCGCGCAGGTAGGTCAGGCGCACTTCCAGGTTGCGCAGCTGGGTGTCGTCCAGGCCGCCGGTCACTTCCTTGCGGTAGCGCGCGATGAACGGAACGCTGGCGCCCTCGTCGAGCAGGCCGACGGCGGCGCGCACCTGGGCGGACTGGGCACCGATCTCGTCGGCGATGGTCTGGGCGATCTGCTGGGCGAGCGCGCTCTGGGCGTTCTTGGCGTCGTGCATTGCTTCAGGTCTGTGCCGCATTACGGGAAGACCCCATTCTGGCAACCCGCGACGGAGCCGGACAAGGCATTGACAGGGCGCAAGGTTCAGCGGCGTAGCCGGATTGGACGCCGGCATCCTGGCAAAGCGCGGGCCCGGACTGGCCCTGGGCTGGGATGCCGGCGCGGGCGCGCGATGGTGGGCGCGCCCTGCCGCGTGTTACGAAGGTCAGCGGTAGTGGCGGGCGGCGCGCTGCATGACGATCTCGTCACGCATGCCTTCCAGGGCCATCAGGCGGACCTTGCCGACACCCTGCAGTTCCATGAACCGCTCCGTGTAGAACTCCGGCCCCAGCGCGGTGTCGGCGCGGGATTTGCTGAAGCCATAGGGCACCACGCCCTTCTCGCCATCCTTGCTACCACCGACATAAAGAACGATTGCCATGTGATGTATTCCTCCAAATTGCTACTGCGTACTGCACTCGATGAGCGATGCTGCGAGCTCATCAAGGGAGAGCTTACCGCGTCGAACCTGACTGGAACGTCACGAAGGCTAATGACGATCGGTTGCATGCAGATGACGGCGGAATCGCATCAGAATGCTTACGGATCTTTAACTTTCGGCTAACGAATCAGTACGGGATTCCCGCCAACGGCGCAGCCCCTCGTGGGTGGTTTGGTTGGTCGCGGAAAGCCGGTTTCCTGTGGGCTGGCCGGGAGGGTGGGTAGGCCGGGGACACCGTGAACCCATCCATGGGGGCTTGGCCGCGGCATCCATGCCGCGGACACCCCGCCCTACCCACCCTCCCGGCCGCTGACAGATTCCTGGTGCCTGCCGCCACCCACGGAGAATAAAAAGAAGATCAAAAGCAGAAGCAGCCGGGCTGGCCGCTTTTTTGTTGTAGAGCCGAGCCTGCGCTCGGCTTCGCGAGCTGGCCTGAAAGCAGCCGAGCGTGGGCTCGGCTCTACACGAGCGCAGCGCGCGACCCGCTTTTGCTGTTCTTTTTCTTTTCCGTGGCTGGACGCGGCCGGGAACTGTCAGCGGCCGGGCGGGATGGGTTCGCGGGACCGTTGGCGCCATGGATGGCGCCATCGAGCCCCCATGGATGGGTTTACGGCGTGTCCCGCGAACCCATCCCGCCCGGCCCAATCGCATGAAACGTATTCCGCGACCAAGCCACGAGGGGCTGCGCCGTTGGCTGGAAACTACGGCCACCAGCCACGCCCGAACCGGGCGAAATGATCGGCCGCCCGTTCAAACGGGTTGCGCGCACTCACCCCGCCGCACAGCAGGTATACCGGCAGGTACAGCGGGCCCAGCACCATGTACTGGTACACGTGCGCACGTTCGTGATCATCCAGCCGGATCAGCGGTTCCACGCCCCACCCCGCCTGATGCGCATAGGTGCGGCAGGAAATGCCCAGGTCATGGCCGGTATGCAGGATCACGTTCCCCAGCGTGATCGCCCCGCCCGGCCCCCACGGCCAGCGGTCGAACACCAGCGCACAGTCGCGCGCGCTCCAACGCAATGACGCGCCGCCGAGCATACCGGCCAGGCCGCCAATCAGGCCGAGCAGCGAATTGGGCAACGTCCATGCTGCGCCCAGCATCTGCAGCGCACGCAGCCACAGCGGCCAGGGTCGAGCGGCCGTGTTCAATCGGCCTCGTTCGGCATCAGCAGCCACAGGATCAGGTAGATCAGAATGCCGGGGAAGGCGGCCGAGCCAATCGATATCAGCACGAACACGATCCGCACCAGCGTGGCGTTCCAGCCGAAGCGGTGGGCGATGCCGCCCATCACGCCGGCGATCATGCGATCGTTCAATGAGCGCGACAGCGTCTTGGGCGTGGTGTTCATGGCAGCGGCTCCGGGAAACGGACAAGGCAGTCGAGCATGGCTGGACTCTACACCGCCCCGATGTCTACGGCGTGCGGTGGCGCAGGGCCTGCAGGCGTGCGCCGAACCAGGTGGCTGCGGTCTGTTCAGGCTGACCCGGGCACTGGATGCGGTAAGGCTTGCCGCTCATGCTGCTCTGGCTGGCGGCGCGCTCGATGAACTGCTCGGCGCTGTCCACCATGTCCTTCTTCAGCAGGTAGTCGTACTTGCGCTGCAGATGGGCGCGCGCATCGCTGCCGTCGTACCAGCTGCCATTGCGCTGGAACCGGCACTGCGAGCCGTCCAGGCTGGCGATCAACTGGGCGATCTCCCGCCGTGCATCCGCACTGGGTGCGGCCTGGGCAAGTGGCGCTGCCAGCAGTACCGCAAGAATCAGCAAAATCCGGTACGTCATCATCCCTCCAAGTCAGTCGAGCAGGGCCCGACTCTACGGGTCGCGCGCCTTCAGCCAGCCATCGATCGTGGCCGGCACTTCGCGCTGCGCGCGGCCGGACACGTAGATACCAATATGGCCACCGCGGAAACTGGACTCGGTGTAGTCATCCGTACCCAGGCGCCCGCGCATCGCGCGCGAGGCGTCCGGTGGCACCAGATGGTCCTGCTCGGCGTAGATGTTCAACACCGGCAGCGTCACCTGCGACAGATCCACCGCTTCGTCGCCGATCCGTACCGTGCCCTTCATCAGGCCATTGGCCTGGTAGAACTGCTTGATGAAATCGCGGAACGCCTCGCCCGCCAGGTCCGGCGAATCGAAGATCCACTTTTCCATGCGCAGGAAGTCCTCCAGCGCCGCCTTGTCATCGAGGATGTCGAGCAGGCCGACGTACTTCTGCACGTTCAGGCGGAATGGCTTGAGCATCAGGTAGCTGGCATTCATCAGGTCGGCCGGGATGTTGCCCAGCGTGTCGACCAGCAGGTCCACGTCCACCTGCCGCGCCCAGTGCGAGAGCATGTTGTCGGCGGTCTGGAAATCGACCGGGGTGACCATGGTGATCAGCTTGCCCAGCTTCTGCCGGCGCAGCGCCGCGTAGCACAGCGCGAACACGCCACCCTGGCAGATGCCGAGCAGGTCGACCGGGCTACCACTGCGCGCACGCAGCGCATCCACCGCGCCGTCGATGTAGCGCAGCAGGTAGTCCTCCAGGGTCTGGAAGCGCTCCGAGCGATCCGGGTAGCCCCAGTCCAGCACGTAGACGTCCTGACCCAGCGCCAACAGCTTCTGCACCAGGGAGCGGTCGGCCTGCAGGTCGACCATGTACGGCCGGTTGACCAGCGCGTACACGATCAGCAGTGGCGTGCGCCGGGTCGGCGCCTGTTCGCCGACGAAGCGGTACAGCACCACCTTGCCGTCGCGCCAGACTTCCTCGCGCGCGGTCACGCCATAGTCCACGTCTTCCACCTGCGGCAGCAGCTTCAGCCCCTCCATCAGCTTGCGCTGCATGGCCAGGGTCTCCTGCATCAGGTCATCGGCGTTGAAGCCCAACGGTCCCTTCATCGGTCACTCGCCCGTGAGGAGGTGCGAGATTGGGGCTTTTTCGCAGCCGCCTTTTTTGCAGGCGCCTTCGTTGCCGGTGCGGTCTTCTTCGCGGCCTTGCGCGCGGCAGGCTTCACTTTTGCCGGCGCCGGCTGCGCAACCGGATCGACCGCAGCGGTTCCGGCCTGCACTGCCACCTGCGCCTGCAGGCGGCGCAGGCTGCGCTCCAGCTCGGCGATGCGGCGGTGTGCGGCATCCATCTCGCTGCGGGTCGGCAGGCCGATACGTTCACTCATCTGTTCCACCTCGCGCTGCAGGCCGGCACGCAGACGCATCTGCGCGTTGCCCAGCGAGGCGTACACCTGCTGGAACGGTTCGGACATGGCGACCTTGGCGTAGGCCTCCTCGGCCACTTCGATCCACAGGTCGAACATCGCGCGGGCGCTGGTCAGCTGGCTGCCCGGCTGTTCGTGCTCGGCCAGGCGCTGCTCGAACAACGCAAAGGCCTCGTCCAGTGCCCGCTTGATCAGGTCGACATAGGCGCGCGAATGCTGCTGGTATTCTTCCTGCGCACGCAGCAGGGCCTGCCAGCGCGCCTGGTGCTCGCGGCCGGGGCCGAATGCCGGGCTCTGCAGCCATGGGCCCGCCTGCAGCTGGAACTGCTGCAGCCATGCGGCGAATTCGGGCACGGCGGCGCCGGCGTGGGTGCTGCCACGGGCCCCTTGCAGCATCCATTGCAGCATGCCATCGCCCTGCCCCTGCACCGCCTCACGCCAGGCCTGGGCCACATCGGCACTGCTGGCGTCGCGGCCGGCAAACCGAGCGGCGACCTCTTGCATGGTGCCGTACCAGCTCCCGGCCTGTTCGCGGAACCGGCGCACGGCATCTTCCGGCGCGCCGGGCGCCTGTTCGGGCAACAGCTGGCCCCACCAGTCGAACAGGCGCTGCCAGCTGCCCGGGTCGTCGCCCGCCGGTGCGCCGGGCGTGCCCGCGTGGCGCAGGGCATCGCCCCAGGCGCCGAAGTACTGCCGGGCCAGGGTCTCGAAATCACTGCTGCCGGCGTCGTGGGCCGAGCTGGTCATCGCAGGCCTCCGCAGGGCTGGCTCATGGCTTGGGAATGCGCAGGGTCTTGCTGATCATCAGCGACCCGGACAGGGCGAACAGCAGCACCATCGGGTGCAGCTGCCACGGACCGATCTGCCACTGGCCGAACCAGATGTTCTGGCCGATGGCATCGGTACCGGCGGCGATCGCCAGCACGATCACCAGCACCAGGCTGGTCGGGATAGGGGTGCCTTCAAAATACGTGACCTTGCCCTCGTCGCCGGTCATTGCCTCGGCGGTGACGTTGTAGCGAGCCAGGCGGCTGACGCCACAGCAGACGAAATAGCTCAGCACCAGCCAGTCCCAGCCGCCCTGCATGCCACATGCATAGGCCAGCGCCGCCGGCGCGACGCCGAACGAGATCACGTCGGACAGCGAATCCAGCTCGCGCCCCAGTGTGGAGCTGGACTTGCGCCAGCGCGCGATGCGGCCATCGAGGGCGTCGAAGATGAAGGCCAGCGGTATCAGCGCCATGCCGAACAGCAGGTAGCCGCGCTCGCCGTCCTGCAGGAAGCGCATTGCGGCAAACACCGCACCGGTGCCGCAGAAAGCATTGGCCAAGGTGAACCAGTCGGCCAGCTGAAATTCGCGCAGCATCGAGAAGTGACGTTTCATGGGGTCTCACGGAGCATCGAGGCCCACAGGTTACCGCGAGCGCCGCTGCCGGCGACAGCGCCGGCAGGCCGCGGCCTTCACCGTTCCCTCACACGCCCTCACCGGCGGTGAATTTTTCGCCACCCATCTTGACAGCCTAGGGGGGTGGCGCCTGTCGCGGCTTATCCACAAAGTTGCCCACGCGTAATCCACACCCCCTGTGGACAACCAGATCTCACCGACTGCGACGCTGGACATTTCCTCATCACCCTGCAGCGGGGTTTCCCTACTTCCCAAGCCGCAAGGTCAGCGCTATGGTCATCGGCGGACCCGCCGCCGCCACGTCCGAATCTCTTCGATGGACGACGACGATGCTGGATGCTTCCACCCTGGCCGCGCAGCTGCGGCAGCCCCATGGTGACGCCGCACTGGCGGTGGCCGACTCGATGAACCGCAGCAACAGCGCCCTGAACCTGGCCGCGATCGGGCTGCTGGCGGTGGCGGCCGGCGAACGCATCCTGGAGGTCGGCCCGGGCAATGCGGGCTTCGCGCCGCTGATGCTGCAGGCCACCGGCAGCCACTATCTGGGCATCGAGCTGTCCACCGCCATGGTCGAGGCCGGCAACCAGCGGCTGGCCAGCGCCGGGTTGGCCGAGCGTGCGGCGATGCGGCACGGCGACGCCCATGCGCTGCCGGTCGCCGATGCCGCGATGGATGCCGCGCTGGCGGTCAACACCCTGTACTTCTGGCCGAACCTGGCCCCGGTGCTGGATGAGCTGGCGCGGGTACTGCGCCGGGGCGGCCGCCTGTGCCTGGCCTTTGGCGACGCCAGCTTCATGCGCAGCCTGCCATTCGCTGCCGACTTCCAACTGCATGAGCTGGATGTGGTGGAGCTCGCACTGCGGGTATCGGGCTTCCGTGTCTCGGCCTGGCGCAGCCACCGGGAATCCGCGGCCGGCAATGACGGCCAGACCCGCGAAAAGCACTTCCACCTGCTGTTGGCACAGCGGCGCTGAAGCTGCCCGCCTGACCGAGTGGTAGAGCCGGCCCCTGGCCGACTGCCCCGGCCATTCCGGATTGCCGGCAAGCGGCCGGCACTACCCAGCCTGCACCCGCCTCCAGCGAGCAAAACAGAGCACCTGCATCACCAGCATGGCCAGCAACCCCAGCGGCCACGCCCACCACAGCCCGGCCAGTCCGTGCCGGGACTGCAGCCACATCGCCAGTGGCAGCTCCAGCAGCAATACGGCCACCATGCCCAGCAACGCCGGCAACAACACCGTGCCACCGCCTCGCATCACTCCGACCAGCACCGCACTGCCTCCCATCGCCAGCACGCCCCACACCACGGTGCGCAATTGCTGCGTGGCCAGTTCGCGCACGTCGGTCGCCGCCAGGATCAGGCCAGTCAACCAGGGCGCCAGCGCCACAACCAGCATCACCACCCCGCTCAGTATCGCCAGTCCAAGCAGCACGCCGGTGCGGGCGATGGCGGGCAGCCGTGCCGTACGTCCCGCCCCCAGCGCATGCGCGGCGAGGATGGTGGCGGTGATGCCCAGCGACATCGCAGGCAGCTGCACCCAGCTCATCAACTGATTGACCGCGCCGTAGGCGGCCGTGGCGGTATAGCCGTGGCGATTGATCCAGCCCAGCAGCACGATCTCGGCCACGGCCAGACTGAGCATCTGCAGCGAGGACGGTACGCCGATGCGTAGCATCGGACGGATGAGTGCTCCATCGAAACGGATCGCTCGCAGCAACTCATGCCCCGGTGCCAACGGGTGCCCCATCCGCTGCCACCGCCACATCAGCCAGGCCAGGGCCAGCAGCGAGGCGAGCGCCGCCGAGACTGCCGCACTGGCTGCGCCCAGCTGCGGCAGGCCGGCCCAGCCCAGGATCAGCAGCGGCGTGCACAGCAGGCCGACCACCGTGGCCAGCAGCAGCGCATGCAGCGGCGTCTTCGCATCGCCCACCGCGCGGCTCACCGCAGTGGCCAGCCACAGCAGGAAGAACACCGGTACCGCCAGCAGCAGGATACGGGCATAGACGATGGATTCGCCGAGGATCGGGGCCGGCGTACCGAGTGCCACCAGCAGCTCTGGAGCGAAACCGCCGCCCACGACCATCACCAGCACCGACATGAGCAGGATCAGCGCCACCGCGCTGCCAGCCACAGCGCGCGCCTGCTGCGGCCGGCCCGCGCCCCAGGCCTGGCCGATCAGCACCATCGCACCGGTCGCCAGGCCCATTACCAGGGCCAACAGCAGGAAGAAGACCGGGAAGAACGCTGCGGCGGCAGCCACCGCCTGCGTCCCCAGCAGATGGCCGAGGTAGATGTTGTCCAGCGTGCCTGCGGCAAGCTGCAGTGCATTGGTCATCAGCATGGGCAGCAGCAGGGCCAGGTAGGTGCGCGACAGAGGCGGCGCGACCAGGGGCGTGGGATGTACAGGGGGGGGCATGGGACTCTCTGGGCAAGGGCTGCCCTGCCCGGCGTTTCCGCCAGCAAAGCACGCACAGGGGAAGCGGGCCGTGGCCCGCGATCAGGTGGCGCCGCCGCTCAACGACGGCGCGATGGCTCAGCCGTCGGCGCTCTCGAATGCCAGGCGCAGGGCGTGGTTGCGCACGTCCTCGGGCCAGCTGCGCAACGCCATTTCCAGGCCCGCTCGGTCGTGCGCGAACAGGACACGGATCGCCTCCTCGAAACCCGGCAGGTCGCCGGCGATGGTCTGCAGGAAGTGATAGGCACGCTCGCTGTGGCGGCGCTGCTGGTCCTTGTCCGCACCGGCACGGCTGGCCGCCTCCACCAGCCTGCGCAGAACCACGGAGGCGCCACCCGGCTGTTCGGTCAGCCACGCCCAATGGCGCGGCAACAACGTCACCTCGCGGGCAACCACGCCCAGCTTGGGGCGGCCACGGCCGCGCGGGGTTGCCGGCACATCTTCGGCAGTGATGTCGGCATCCGCCTCGACGGCGGCGGGAAACGCTTCGATGACCCGCGCCAGCAGTTCTGCGTCGCTACCACGCGTATCGAAATCACGGGTGCGGCCGGTAGCGTTGTCGAACACCAGCAGCGGTCCGGCAGCGTTGCCGGCGCGCAGCTGTTTCAGCGCCAGCGCCGCCACCTCCGGGGTACCGGAAGCGACCAGGCGATGGCCGTCGAAGCAACTGAAGGGAGGGAGTCGGGACGCAGGCATGGCAATGGCATCAGAGGCGATGCGCCAATATTGCCCGGGTAATTTGCGGCCGTCAATATTACCCGGGAATTAATCAACCAGAAGAGCGTGCCAACCACGGTTGGCCCCCACCGGAATGGGTGGCACCCACACGATTCGCCAGGTTACAGACGGCTGAAGGACCAGCTCACCATGCGGCCGTCCTTGTACGGCATCACGCCGTGGAACGGGCGAGGGTCGGTATCGAACACCAGCGGCAGGAAGTTGCGGTCGCCCTCCCACATCGGCAGCGTGTCCAGCTTGTCCAGGTCCACCCACTCCAGCGTGCCCTCGTGGTTACCGCCGTGTGGGGTGCCCTCGAATCCATCGATGACGAACACGAAGCCCAGCCAGTCCTCCCCATGCTTGCCGAAACCCGGCCAGCTGAGAGTGCCGCGCAGACGCATGCTGGTGCAGTCGATACCGGCCTCTTCCTGGATCTCGCGGCGCATGCTGGCGGCCACGTCCTCGTCCGCTTCGATCTTGCCACCCAGCCCGTTGTACTTGCCCAGATGATGGTCACCGGGACGGGTATTGCGATGGATCATCAGCACCTGGCGACGATCGGGCGACAGCACGTAGCCCAGGGTGGCGACGATCGGGGTGTACGGCATGGGCAGCATCCAGCGGCAGGTGAGCCGTGGATTATGGCCGATCAGCGCACCAGCGACAGGCGGCGTTCGGCGCGCGCCGCGACGCCATCGGCATCGCGGCGCAGCGTGGCCACGCCGTGGCCGCGCTCGGCCAGGTACTCCAGCCACTTGCCGAGGAAGGTGTTCATCCGCATGCGGTGGCTGATCAGCTCCGCCGGCGGCGGGTACAGCCCCATGGTGTCCTGCCAGCGGCGTCCGACGTAGCAGTGGGTGGTCTCGGCCTGGCGCGCGTCACGGTACAGGCGAACATAGGCCGATGGATCAGGCTCGCCAGTGACCGGGTCGGCCAGGTCGTAGGTCAGCCGCAGTTCCACCGTGTAGCGGTGGCACTCGATCACGTCCAGGCGAACGTCCAGGCCATCTCCGACCGAGGAGACGTAGCTGCCCGTCATCAGTCCAGCCGGTTCGAACAGGCGCACCAGATGGCGGTAGTTCTCCGCGTACAGGCCCATGAGCCAGCTCAGCCGGCTCAGGCGGGGAATGCGTTCGGTACGGGGCAAGGCTCGGGCCATGGGTCGATCCTACACGTTGGTGCTTCAACGTGGGGGCGGGATCACCCCGACCAAAGGGGCTCGGTATCGACCAACGGTCGATACCCACCGTGCAGGAGGGTCGATGCCCCAGCGCAGGAGGGTCATCACCCCGGAGGTAGGCCACGACCGTTGGTCGTGGCGCACGGATCAATACAGCTCGCGCTGCAGCCCCAGCGTGGCCAGCACCTTGCTGGAAATCTCCTCGATCGAGGTATGCGTGGTGCTCAGGGTCGGAATCCGCTCCATGCGGAACATGGTCTCGGCCGCGGCCACCTCGCGCTTGCAGGTGTCCAGGTTGGCGTAGCGCGAGTTCGGGCGGCGCTCCTGGCGGATCTGCTGCAGGCGGTCCGGGTCGATGGTCAACCCGAACAGCTTGCGTCGGTAGTTGCGCAGGCGCGGCGGCAGGCGGTCGCTTTCCAGGTCCTCGTCGGTCAACGGGTAGTTGGCCGCGCGCACCCCGTAATGCAGGGCCAGGTAGATGCAGGTGGGCGTCTTGCCGGCGCGCGACACCGCCACCAGGATCACGTCGGCATCGTCGTAGTTCACCGCAATGCCATCGTCATGGGTCAGGGCGAAGTTCATCGCGTTGATGCGGCGGTGGTAGGTATCGAAATCGACCATGCCGTGGGCCTGGCCGACCCGGGCCAGGCGCGGGCTGGCCAGTTCACGCTCCAGGGGCTCGATGAACGGCGCGAACACATCCAGCATCAGCGCCCCGCTGTCGGCCAGGATCAGGCTCAGGCTCTGGTCCACGCAGGAGTTCACCACGATCGGCCGGACCTGGTAGCGCTCACCTGCCGCCTGGATCCGGGCGCAGGCTTCACGCGCTTTTTCGGGGTCGTCGACAAACGACATTCGGTCGGTAATGAAGCTGAATCCGGAGAACTGGGTCAGCAGGCTATGCCCAATGGTTTCAGCGGTGATACCGGTTCCATCGGAAACGTAGAACACCGGACGGATGGTCGACATGCGCGCTTTTACCCCCTACGAAGCTTAAAAAGGCCGCCAGCACAAGCTTGTGCCGACGGTGCTCTGCCCGGCATCATATCGGCTTCTTCCTACGGACGCGGCCACTCAGCCCGCCTCGGGCGATGGCCAAACGGAGCATCGCGCTTGAACGAGAACATCCTGTGGTTGCACGAACTGCGTCTGGCCGATCTGGCCCGCGTAGGCGGCAAGAATTCGTCCCTGGGCGAGATGATCGGCAACCTGGCCGGTCTGGGCGTTTCGGTGCCGGGCGGTTATGCCACCACCGCTGAAGCCTTCAAGGACTTCATCGCGCACAACGACCTGTCCAAGCGCATCTTCGACAGGCTGGCCACGCTGGACGTCGAGGACGTCAATGCGCTGACCGCCGCCGGCAAGGAAATCCGCGGCTGGGTAATCGACGCCCCGCTGCAGCCGCAGCTGGACCAGGACATCCGCACCGCCTACGCCAAGCTAAGCGCCGAGAATGGCGGCGGCGACGTTGCCGTGGCCGTGCGTTCGTCTGCCACCGCCGAGGATCTGCCGGATGCGTCCTTCGCCGGCCAGCAGGAAACCTTCCTCAACGTGACCGGTGCCGACGACGTCGTGCACAAGGTCAAGGAAGTGTTCGCCTCGCTGTACAACGACCGCGCCATCGCCTACCGCGTGCACCACGGTTTCAAGCATGAGGACGTGTTCCTGTCCGCCGGCGTGCAGCTGATGGTGCGTTCGGGCGTCGGCTCCTCCGGCGTGCTGTTCACCCTGGACACCGAGTCCGGCTTCCGTGACGTGGTGTTCGTCACCTCCTCGTTCGGCCTGGGCGAGATGGTCGTGCAGGGCGCGGTCAATCCGGACGAATACTACGTCTACAAGCCCACCCTGCAGGCCGGCAAGCCGGCGATCCTGCGCCGCTCGCTCGGCAGCAAGGCGATCCGCATGGTGTATTCGGATGTCCCCGGTGAGCGCGTCCGTATTGAAGACACCCCGGCCGAACTGCGCACCACCTTCTCGATCAGCGACGAGGACGTGCAGGAACTGGCCAAGCAGGCGCTGGTCATCGAAAAGCACTACGGCCGCCCGATGGACATCGAGTGGGCCAAGGACGGTGTCAGCGGCAAGCTGTTCATCGTGCAGGCGCGCCCGGAAACGGTGAAGTCGCGCAGCCACGCCACCCAGATCGAGCGCTTCGCGCTGACGGAGAAGGGCGGCAAGGTGCTGGCCGAGGGCCGTGCCGTCGGCGCCAAGATCGGTTCAGGCGTGGCCCGCGTGGTGAAGACGCTGGACGACATGAACCGCGTGCAGCCGGGCGACGTGCTGATCGCCGACATGACCGATCCCGATTGGGAACCGGTGATGAAGCGCGCCTCGGCCATCGTCACCAACCGCGGTGGCCGCACCTGCCACGCCGCGATCATCGCGCGCGAGCTGGGCGTGCCAGCCGTGGTCGGTTCGGGCAACGCCACCCAGGTCATCGAGGATGGCCAGCTGGTCACCGTCAGCTGCGCTGAAGGCGATACCGGCTTCATCTACGAAGGCAAGCTCGGCTTTGAACGCACCACGACCGATCTGGGCAACATGCCGCCGGCCCCGCTGAAGATCATGATGAACGTGGCCAACCCGGAACGTGCCTTCGACTTCGGCCAGCTGCCGAACGCCGGCATCGGCCTGGCCCGCCTGGAAATGATCATCGCCAGCCACATCGGCATCCATCCGAATGCGCTGCTGGAATACGACCGCCAGGACGCCGCGACCAGGAAGAAGATCGACGAGAAGATCGCCGGCTACGGTGATCCGGTCAGCTTCTACGTGGACCGCCTGGCCGAAGGCATCGCCACCCTCACCGCCTCGGTTGCACCGAACCCGGTGATCGTGCGCCTGTCGGACTTCAAGTCCAACGAGTACGCCAACCTGATCGGCGGCAGCAACTACGAGCCGCGCGAAGAGAACCCGATGATCGGCTTCCGCGGCGCCAGCCGTTACGTCGACCCGAGCTTCTCGGCCGCCTTCGCGCTGGAGTGCAGGGCCGTGCTGCGCGTGCGCAACGAAATGGGCCTGGACAACCTGTGGGTCATGATTCCGTTCGTGCGCACCCTGGAAGAAGGCCGCAAGGTCATCGAGGTGCTGGAACAGAACGGCCTGAAGCAGGGCGAGAACGGCCTGAAGATCATCATGATGTGCGAAGTGCCGTCCAACGCACTGCTCGCCGATGAGTTCCTGGAGATCTTCGACGGCTTCTCGATCGGCTCCAACGACCTGACCCAGCTGAGCCTGGGCCTGGACCGCGACTCGTCGATCGTCGCGCACCTGTTCGACGAACGGAACCCGGCAGTGAAGAAGCTGCTGTCGATGGCGATCAAGGCTGCACGCGCCAAGGGCAAGTACGTCGGCATCTGCGGCCAGGGCCCGTCCGATCACCCCGATCTGGCCGAATGGCTGATGCAGGAAGGCATCGAGTCGGTGTCGCTGAACCCGGACACCGTGGTTGATACCTGGCTGCGCCTGGCCAAGCTGAAGGCCAACGGCTGATGCCGTGATGGGCTGACGTCGCTTTCATCGACGTCCGCCCATACTGCTGCTGCACGCAAGCCCCGCCTCTGCGGGGCTTGCTGTTTCTGGCGTCCGCGCACGCCCTGCCCCACGCAGACATCGCTACGCAACAAAGGACTTTCGCATGATCGCCGCCGCACCTCCCACCCCCGCCCCCGCCGCAACGCCCTGGTTCCACTCGCTCGACTGGGAACGCCTGCTGGAAACCTACGGCGTGCCGTTGCTGGCCGCGATCGTGGTGCTGCTGGTGGGCCTGTGGGTGGCACGTCGCTTGTCCAATGCAATGCCGCGCGCCACTGCGCGCATGGGTGTGGACCCGATGCTGGGCAGCTTCCTGCGCAACGTGGTCTATGCCACCTCACTCGTGATCGTGGCGCTGCTGGCCATCGACACGCTCGGCGTGAAGATCACCCCGCTGCTGGCCGTGCTCGGCACCGCTGGCCTCGCTGTTGGCCTTGCATTGAAGGATTCGCTGTCCAACATCGCCTCGGGCGTGATGCTGGTGACGCTGCGACCGTTCCGCGTGGGCGATGTGGTGACCGTGGCCGGGCAGACAGGCACGGTGCGCGAAGTGCGCATCTTCCAGACCGTCATCACCGGTGCCGACAACCAGCACACCACCATTCCGAACACGCTGATCACCGCCGCACCGATCATCAACCTGACCGCCGAACCGACCCGCCGCGTCGAACTGGTGATCGGCATCGGCTACGCGGACAACATCCAGCTGGCACGCGACACCGCGCTGGCGCTGATGAAGGCCGACCCGCGCGTGCTGCAGACGCCGGCCCCGGACGTGGTGGTGTACGAGCTGGGTGCGCACGCCATCAACCTCGGCATCCGTTGCTACGTGAAGTCGGCCGACTGGTTCGGCACCAAGGTCACGCTGCTGGAGCAGCTGAAGCTGGGCTATGACAAGGCCGGCATCAACATTCCGTATCCGCAGCAGGACATGCACCTGTACCTGCATGGCAAGGATGGCGGCGTGGTTGAGGCCGACGCGCTGGTGCGCGACAAGCCCTGATCCATGCCGGTAGTGCCGACCAACGGTCGGCACCCACCCGTCGGCGATACGACATTGAAATGCCGGCCGCTGGCCGGCAGCCTTCAGGATCAGGCCGCGACGCTCTCTTCCAACGTCGGGTAATCGGTGAAGCCGACCGCGCCACCGCCAAAGAACGTCGCGCGATCCGGCGGATTCAGCGCCGCACCGGTACGCAGTCGCTCCGGCAGATCCGGGTTGGCGATGAACGGCCGGCCGAAGCCGATCAGGTCAGCCCAGCCTTCCGCCAGTGCCTGCTCGGCGCGCTCGGCGGTGTACTTGCCGGCGTAGATCAGCGTACCCGGGTAGACCATGCGCAGCGCCTGCTTGAACGCCACCGGCATCAACGGTGCATCGTCCCAGTCGGCCTCGGCGATGTGCAGGTAACCCATCTCCAGTTCGCCCAACAGGTGGGCTGCCGCCAGATAGGTCGCCTGCGGCGTATCGTCCACCGCGCCCTGCAACGTGGTCAGTGGCGCCAGGCGCACGCCGACGTGATCACCACCGACCACCGCAACCACCGCCTGCACCACCTCGCGCAGGAACCGCAGGCGGTTCTGCAACGCGCCGCCATAGCCGTCGGTGCGCTGGTTGGCCTGCGAGTCGATGAACTGGTTGATCAGGTAGCCATTGGCACCGTGCAACTCCACGCCATCGAAGCCTGCGTCCAGCGCGTTGCGTGCCGCCTCGGCGTAGTCGGCGACGATGCCCGGAATCTCGTCTTCGCGCAGCGCGCGCGGCATCGAATGCTGGATCATTTCGCCCATCCCGGCTTCGGGACCTGCCCCGGTCGGGTCGACGAACACCTTCACGCCTTCCGCCAACAACGCCGACGACGACACCGGCGCGGCGCCGCCCGGCTGCAGCGCCACGTGCGAGACCCGGCCGACATGCCACAGCTGGGCGTAGATGCGACCGCCGGCAGCGTGCACGGCATCGGTCACCCGGCGCCAGCCCTTCACCTGATCCGGGCTATGGATGCCCGGGGTCCAGGCATAGCCCTGGCCTTGAGGGCTGATCTGGGTGCCTTCGCTGACGATCAGGCCGGCGCTGGCGCGCTGCGCGTAATACGTGGCCATTTCGGCAGTGGGCACGTTGCCGGCCGACGAGCGCGAGCGGGTCATCGGCGGCATCACGATGCGGTTGGGCAACGTCAGCGCGCCCAGGCGGTGGGGAGTGAACAGCATGGCGGCAATCTCTTGCAGGGGACTGCCGGCAAGGATGGGGATGGCGGCGGCCACGCAACAGGCACGCACTGGCAAAACAGTTGTTCCCTCAAGGCAAGGATGGCCGGCCGGGGGTCAGAGCCCCTTCCTGCGGAACGGGCTCCGACCCCGCGCGCAACCGGGGTCGGATCCCTTTGCAACGCAAAGGGCTCCTACCCCGAAGCCGGTTACAGCGTGGGTTCGATCAGCACACCACCATGCGCCACGCGGTCATAGCAGGTGCGTACCACGTCCTCGCCGTACTTGCGCTCCAGCCGGCGCACGATGAAGTGGCCGCGCGCCATGTCCTGGTAGTAGTCAGTGAACATGGTGTTCAGTGTTGCGCCGGCAGCGGCACCGACGATCGGCACCGCCTGCGCGGCGAACTTCTCGGTAACGACCACGCCAAAGCGCGCCGCCACCTTCTCCACCAGCTTCGCCAGCAGCTTGCCGGCTTCCTTCGGCGCCACACCCAGGGTCAGGTCGCGGCCGGTCACCACCCGCCCGGCCAGCTCGGCCGAGAGATGGCGCATCACATCGGTCGTGAAGCCGCGGGCCAAGTAATAGCCCGTCTCGCTGGCGTCATCACGCGGCGAGTTGCCGCCCAGCGCGAATACCTCAAGGCACGCCTGGCGGGTGCTGAAGTCGGACAGGTCAAACCCCTCGCTGCGGGCCACGTCGGCCACCGCACGCATCATGATCGTGGTCGACACCGGCAACTCGATGAGCAAGGCGGCAAAGCCGAAGGCGCCGCCGACCGCACCGGAGGTGGCTGCCGCCAGTTTGTGCCAGCGGGTCGACGCTCCCTTGCCGGGCGAGTTGTCCATGCTCCACAGGGCTGCCTGCGCCGACTTGGACAGCGCCGCCTGCACCGCACCGTGGATGCGGTTGGAGACCGAGCTGGGCAGCGCCTTCACCGCGAACTCCAGCGGCGTACCGACCAGGTTGGCCATGCGCGCGGTCAGGGTCGGCGCTTCCAGCAGGGCCACCGCGCGCTGCAGGTCGGACCAGTCGCGGGCGTCATGGGCGATGTCGCGGGGGAGCAGGATCGGCTCGTTCATGGCGCCGATCTTAGCGCCCGGAAGTTGAACGGTTCGTCGCGGGGTACGACAGAGGGGTCACAGCCCTTTCCGCAGCAAAGGGATCCGACCTCCGCGCCTTGCCGGCCAGCGGCCGGCACTACCCGTTGGTGTGTCACCCGGTAGCGCCGGGCCATGCCCGACGGCGTCGTTCAGGCAGCCGGCAGGCCCGACAGCGCGCCCATGAACTGGCGGTAGTGACGCAGCTCGGCGATTGAATCGTGTACATCGCTCAGCGCGGTATGGTTGCTGTTCTTGCCGACGCCGGCGGCCACGCTCGGCGCCCAGCGCTTGGCCAGCTCCTTCACCGTGGACACGTCCAGGTTGCGGTAGTGGAAGTACTTCTCCAGGCGCGGCATCTGGCGGTGCAGGAAGCGGCGGTCCTGGCAGATCGAGTTGCCGCACATCGGCGAAAGGCCGGCCGGGATCCACTGCGCCAGGAAGTTCACCGTCTGCGCCTCGGCCTGGCCCAGGGTGGTGGTGCTGTCCACCACGCGCTGCCACAGGCCCGAGCGGCGGTGCTGGTTGCGGTTCCACTCATCCATCGCTTCCAGCGTTTCCAGCGGATGGTGGATGGCGAATTCCGGCCCTTCGGCCAGCACGTTCAGCTGGGCATCGGTGACCACGGTGGCGATCTCGATGATCGAATCGTTGTCGGTATCCAACCCGGTCATTTCCAGGTCGATCCAGATCAGTCGCTCGTTGGCCGCGCCGTTGTCCGCCATGTGTCGCCTCGTTGCTGGGCAGGCGCGGGGCCTACCGGTGAAGGAAAGAGGCGCCCATCATACCCGTTCGCCCCTCAGCCCTCGCCGGCGTGGTCTTCCAGCAGCAACGGCGGCTTGCCACGTTTGGCGCGGAAATAATTGGTCAGGCGTGTACTGGCTTCCTTGGCCAGCACCCCGCCGTGAATCTCGACGCGATGGTTGTGGCGGGCGTCGCCAATGAGGTCGAACACGCTGCCGCAGGCGCCCGTCTTGGGGTCACTGGCGCCGTAGACCAGACGGGCGACGCGTGCGTGCACGATCGCCATCGCGCACATCGCGCACGGCTCCAGGGTCACATACAGCGTGCTGCCGAGCAGGCGGTGGTTCGCCAGCAGCTTTCCGCCGGCCCGCATCGCCACGATCTCGGCGTGCGCGCTGGGGTCGTGCGAGGCGATGTTGAGGTTCCAGCCCTCGCCCAGCAGCTGGCCATCGGCACCCACCAGTACCGCACCAACGGGGATCTCGTCGTACTCGCGCTGCGCACGCTCGGCCAGCGCCAGCGCGTGGCGCATCCAGTGTTCATCGGTGTCGTGCACCGGCACGCCCAGGGCGTCGGTCATGGCGGTTCTCGCGTGTGTGCAGGGCCAGGATGGCCGCCGGGGCCGCATTGTACGCCCCGGGCCGTACAGGCGCCGCTAGCGCGCGTCGAAGCGCTCGCGGGCCGCATCCAGCGCCGGGAAATTGTGCTCCGCCCAGCGGTCCAGGGCGGACAACGTCTCGACCAGACCGTGCGCGACCTCGGTCAGGCGGTACTCGACATGCAGCGGTTTGCTGCCCCGGTCACACCGCTCGACCAGCCCATTGCGCTCCAGCTGTCGCAGGGTCTGGGTCAGCACCTTCTGCGAAATGCCTTCGATCTTCCGCAGCAACGCGCCGTTGCGAAGCGGGCCCTGCGCCAATGCCGGCAGCAGCAGCATCACCCACTTGCCGGAGATCAGCGCCAGCGCATCGCGCGCCGAGCAATCGGCGGCATAGACATCGCCCGGATAGGCCATGGTTACCTCAAGGTGCGTAATTGCCGGGGCATGCCGGCACCGCGAGGATGGTCGCACACTCCTCGAACACCTCGCCCATGCGTGCCCTGATCCTGCTTGCCCACCCCGAACCCCGCTCCTTCAATGCCCACCTCGCCGCGCAGGCGGCCGAGCAGCTGAGGCACGACCACTCGCAGGTGGATGTGGTCGACCTGTATGCGGAAGGCTTCGCTCCGCTGGAAGCGGCCTGGCACCATCCACGGCGCCTGCAGCCCGAGCGCTTCGATGCCCAACGCGAACAACGCCACAGCGCCGAACTGGAGCAGTTACCCGCCGATGTGCGACGTCACCTGCACCTGCTGCGGGTCGCAGACCTGGTGATCCTGCAGTTCCCGCTGTGGTGGTTCGCGGCGCCAGCCATCCTCAAGGGCTGGCTGGACCGCGTGCTGGTATATGGGCCGATGTACAACAGCCGTCAGCGCCACGAACATGGCGTGATGCAGGGCAAGCGTGCCTTGCTGAGCGTCACCACCGGTTCATCGGCACGGGCATGCGCGGTGGACGGCCGCGAAGGCGACACCCGATTGCTGCTGTGGCCGTTGATGTACAGCCTGCGCTACGTCGGCTTCGAGGTGATGGAGCCATGCGTGGTGCATGGCGTGCGTTCCGAGCTTGCAGCGGAACGCGTGCAGGCCCACGACGAAGCACTGGTTGCAGCCACCCTCTCCTACCGCGAGCGACTGACGCACTGGCGGCAGTGGCCAATCGTGCCCTTCAACGACAGCGATGACTTCGAGGATGGGGTGGTGCTGCGCGCGGACGCGATCGCGCACAGCCCCTTCATCCGCCACCGCGACGCGGGATGAATCTTCGCCTGCAGGCGCTACCGGAAAGCCTCATACTTCGCACTCTTCCGAAGCACCTTGGTGAACCCATGACCACCCTGCGCCCCTCTCGCGCCGACGACGGCGCCGCCCTTGTCGACCTCTGGCGTCGCGCCGTCGACGCCACCCACGACTTCCTCAGCGCAGAAGACCGCCAGGCCATCGACGCCGAAGTCGCCGGTTTCCTGCCGCTGGCGCCGATGACCGTGGCCGTCGACGCTCAGGACCGCCCCCTTGGCTTCATGTTGATCGATGGCACGCACATGGAAGCGCTGTTCATCGATCCTGACGTGCGCGGTACCGGTATCGGCCGGCGACTGCTGCAGCATGCGCTGGCCCTGCATCCGCAGCTCAGTACCGACGTCAACGAACAGAACGCGCAGGCCGTAGGCTTCTACCAGCGCATGGGCTTCGTTGAAACCGGTCGCTCACCGCTCGATTCGCAGGGCCGCCCGTATCCGCTGATCCATCTCCGGTACGAGGGCTGAGATCAGCCCCGGCGGCGGGGGTCAATCCACGGGCGGGGCGCTTGCCTCGAATGCCGCTGAGTAGCGCACTTCGCCCTGCGCGATCGGCGGCACCAGGGAGAGGGCCTGGAAGTACGCTGCTGGAACACCCGGCAGTACCAGGCCCGGTTCGGCATGGAACCCGAATCGCCCGTAGTAGGACGGCTCCCCCAGCACCACGCAGCCCTGCGCGCCCTGCCCACGCAATGCGTCGAGCGCCGCTTGCATCAGCGCCGCGCCAATGCCCTGCCCCTGGCATCCGGGCAGCACCGAGATGGGCCCCACGCCAAACCAGCCGGTGCTGCCATCGCTGATCGTCACGGGCGACAGGGCGATGTGCCCGACGACCTGCCCGTCCTTCTCGGCGACCAGCGAAAGACTCAGCTCTCCACGCGAACGCAGCGCATCCACAATGAACTGCTCGGTGTGGCTGCTGTGCGGCACATCGCGGAAGGCCGCCTCGGTGAGTGCGTGGATGCTTGCCCGGTCTTTACTGGACTCAGGCCGAATCGTGTAATTCATGGCACCCGTCTCTGTGATGGAAATGTGAATTATTGATTTGAATCACACATCTGCAGAAGAGCCTGCGTCGCGCGCAGCGCCAGCGGAAACACCGGATCGCCCACGGCACAAGCGATACGCCCGAGGTAGCACCCGCCAGCGCGTCAAAAACTTGGCGCGCCGGGTGGCAATGGCTTGCCGGCACGCTCCATAATCGGAAAACCTGTCACCTAGGAAGGATATATGGACATGGACGCGCCATGCAGGACCGGGCCATGGATGTAGCACAGCGCGAACGCAGGGGACGGTCGTTGTTGGCGTTGCTCGCGCTATTGCCGCTGGCCGCGTGCTCACCTTATGCCGATGCCGAGCGCGACGTTGCTGCGGGTGGACGCGGCCTGGCCAGGCTCAACCCGGCGCCGAAGCAGGCCTACGAACTGGTGCTGACAGTGAAGGATGCACCGGGCCCGTTCGCGGTTGTTGAGGGCGTGGGCCAGTATGACGTCAGCAACTACGAAGACTGCGGGCGGGTCATCTGGTCCACCGGCACGGCCAGCCGCATCACCAGCCAGGAACCGGTGGAACTGCGCAGGACGGGCGACAACGAATACCGCGGTACGTTCTACCTCGACCGCATGCAGGACCAGGACTATTACGATCGCGGTACGTGCCACTGGACGCTGACCGGCGTTGGCGCGATGTTGCGTGCCACGACCGGCGAAGCTGATACGCGATTCCTGACGTTCATCGACAGGAAGCGCATGGAGAGGGATTCACCTCTGACGCTCTATTACCCGAAACTCATCTATCCGCGCGCCACCACCGTCGCCAACTTCGGCGCCAGTGGCGAAGAAGATCCGTCAGGGTATAGCGAAGATCTGCGCGACGCGCTGTTCTCGACCACAACCACTGTGCGGACGCTCGCGCCATGAGCTGCCAGTGCCACATTTCCCCCTACACACCAGGAGGCCGACATTGCGCCACAAGATGATTCCGTGCCTTGCTCTGCTTCTATTGACCGCCTGCAATCCGGAGACCGCCATGAACCAGGAACGTGCCGCTGCTGAAGCCGATGTCGCCCAGGGTGGGCGTGGCCTCGCCAAGCTCAACCCCAGCCCGCGCAAGGCCTATGAACTGGTGCTGCGCCTGAAGGATGCCCCCGGTGATTTCGCAGTGGTCGAAGGCGTAGCGCAGTACGACGTCACCAACGAAGACCAGTGCGGCCACATCGAACCAGCCACCGGTACCGCCGCACGCATCACCAGCCAGGAGCCGGTGGAGCTGCGCAAGGTCGCTGATGGTGAGTACCGGGGCACTGTATACATCGACCGCATGCTGGACGAGGATTACTACGGTCGCGGTGTCTGCAAGTGGGAGTTCACCGGTGCAGGCGCGATGCTGAAGGCGACGGGGGCTGAGGGCGAGACGCGCTTCCTTTCATTTATTGAAGCAGCGCCATTCGTCAAAGGCGAGACCGAGACTCGCTACTATCCTCGTTCGGACTATCCGCGCGTGAACGAGATTCCTGACTACGGCGCAAGCGGCCAAGAAGACCCCACCAAGTTCCGCCCTGAGCTGCAGAATTCACTGTTCTCGGCTTCACTTGAAGCCAATGAGGTCCGCCAATGAGCCTCAGCAGCCAAGACTATGCGGGTATTTCCGACGACGTGTACAAGGACCGTGCGGTCGGTCGACGCGCTCCCGGCAAGGAAGAGCTCGTAGCGATCAACGGGCACAAGTACAAGATCCTCGAGCACGTTGATAATCGGCTGAACGGTTATCAAGGAACGATCTACCAGCGAGTCGACACCAATGAAATTGTCGTCGCACATCGCGGCACCGAACAGATCGCCCGCGATGCGATCCTGACCGATGGTGGCATGGTTGTCGCCCGCACCAACGTCCAAGCACCGGACGCCATCGCGCTGACCCAACGCGCCCTCGCCTATGCCAAGAAGGAGGGGCAGGATCTCGGACAGCGCCCACCCGAAGTCACCGTCACCGGCCACTCTCTCGGTGGCGCTCTGGCCCAGATCACCTCGCACCATTTCAACGTCAAGGGCGAAACCTTCAACGCCTATGGCGCGGTCAGCCTCAGCTACCGCATCCCGGAAGGCGGCAACACCATGATCAACCATGTCATGGCCTCCGATCCGGTCAGCGCGGCGTCGCCGCACTTCGGCCAGGTGCGCATCTACGCCAGGCCGAATGAAATCAGCACGCTCGCCGCGAACGGTTTCAGCAATCACTCGTTGCGCGCCCTTATCCCCGACCGGCCGATCATCGCCGCAGGCAGCTCGTTCGGCGCGCACAAGCTGGGCAACTTCCTCGGTGACGGCTCGGTGCTGCAGCACCCAGAAACGCAGAAGCTGGCAAAAGACAACGCCAGGATGATCGAGGAGTACCGCGACGACGTTGAATCACTGCGCCGTGGTGTCACCCGCGCGGCGCGGGGCATTCCAGGCGGCGCCGTCGACCTGTACGACCACATCCGCGGCCCGCTGCAGCCCGGTGAGCCGGCACGCCGCGAAGCGGAGAAGAACGGCCATCACACCAGCATGCTGCGAATGGACGATGCCAACCATGTGGGCAACCCACTGTTCAACGACGCGATCCGTGGCGTGCACGCGCAGGATGTCCGCGTCGGCCGGGTACCAGACGTGATGAGCACGCAACTGGCAGGCAGTCTGGCCGCCGAAATGCACGCAGCAGGCGGCAAGCGCATCGACGAAGTGGTCATGAATGCCGATGCCTCGCGCAGCTTCGCCGTGCAGGGCCAGGGCGGTGACCCCGCCCACCTTCGTGTGTCGGTGGATACGGCAGTGGCGATGAACACCCCGCTGGAACAGAGCAGCCAGCGCATCGACCAGCAGGCCGCCGACCAGCGCGTTGCGCTGGAGCGCGACCAGCAGCTGGAACAGCAGCGGAACCAGACCCGCAGCCTGCAGGCCTGATGCAGCGCGGGAGCCGGTCAGCCCGGCTCCCGCATCACTTCGAAACTCCGGCTCAGGGGCTGGACGCTGCCATTGGCACGGATGCTCCGGCCGTCACGAACGGATCCGGGCCCGAATCCGGGAATCCACCGCAGGCGCGATCGCCGGGAGCCACCGGATCACAGGGCCACTGCGCGCGTGCGACCTTCTCGCGCAGCTCGAAGCGATCGCCGGTCCAGACCACGAACGCGATGTGCTCGCGGTTCCAGTCGCTGTAGGCGCGCGGACCGCCCTTCTGCGCCGTTTCCGGGTATTGCACGAACCAGCGCATCGCCGGGCCGTACTGCAACTTGCTGTGGTCCAGATTGAGCCGGCCCTCACGGGACAGCTGTCGCGCACGGTCGGCGTCCGTCACCGGCGGCGTGGCCGGCAACGCATCGGCGGTCACATCCCTCGGCGCCGCGTCCCCGCGGACTTGGTACACACGCTGGGCCACATGAGCCTCGCGGCATTCACCCGCTGGCACGCGGACCGGCTCCGCGCCGTACTCATCGCGGTTGGCGACCTGGTCGCTGCAGGTGAACGGTGCTGACACCAGATAGAACGTGCTGTCGGCGTCGCGCCCTTCCAGCGAACGCACCCAGATGTCGCCCATCCGAACGATGAAGTCCGGGCGTTGGCCATAGCCCGGCACAGCCTTGAACCAGGCCTTCTGCCGCACCTCGCGCTCGCGCCAGCTGCGCGGCAGGTGGATGTCCTGCACGGGCAGCGCGACCAGCAACGCGGCCAGATGCGCCGGCATGGTGCCCTGGCAGGCGCCAATCAGCAGGTCGCCCTGGGTCGCCAGCCGCCCGGCCAGATCCACCGGGCAGCGGGCACCGAGCGCCCGCTCGGTCGCCTGCTCTGGCGGCAACGGCACGATGGCCAATGCGGGCGGAGCGGGGGCTACCGCGGGAACGGTTGGCTCGACGGAGGCGGGCGGTGCAGCCACAGGTGCCGCCGCTGCGGGCGCAACGGGCGCCGGCGCCGGATCCGCAGTCGGCGCCGGCTGCGCGTCCACCACAGGGGGCGCAGGGGGTGTCACGGCAGCCGACACCTCGGGCGTCGGCGCCACGACAACGGCGTCGGCCGCCGCGCGCGCGGCAACGGGCGCCGCCTCTGCAGGCGCCTCAACGGTAGCCTCGGCAGCGGGGGGCGTCTCCACCACAGATGCCGCTACCTCCTGAGCCTGTGCCGCCCCCGCGACAAGTCCAAGTGACAACAGCCAGACCGACGGCAGGCAGCGCACGGATGCAGTGCAGCGGGCAGCGGCGTGCCGGGTATTCGAGGGAACGATTCGCATGTGGTGTCCTTACGAGTGGGTTTCCATGTCGGCGCCACAGGGCGCCACGCGTCGTACGTAAAGCGCCTGCGGGCACTCTGCCCGCCGGCATCAGGTGCTACAGGGATCGAGAGCGCTGCTCCTGCTCGCGGGCGAGCGCGGCCGCGGGGTCCTGCTGGGCGACACTGGCGGCCAACTGCTGGCTGCTCTGCGCCAGCGGCTGCTGCGCCGCCTGTTCGCGCTCGACCGAAGCGCGCAGCATGGCCGGGTCACCCAGCGCGCCCTGCACGGCAAACAACGTGCGGCCGTCGTTGCCAGCCAGGAGATGATCGATGCGCGACATCCCCGCCTTCTGCGCGCTCAGCGCCAGTGCGCCGGCAGCATTGTCCAGTTCCTGCACGCTGCGCAGACCGCTTTGCGGCCCCATCTGCTGCAGGTACTGGCGCGCTCCCGAGAACAGCGTGTATCCCGGCTCGCCCGGTTGCGACATGTCGCGTCCCGTTGCCTGCTGGGCCGGCGCCCCGACTTCGCCCCGCTCCAGCCGCGCCATCACATCTGGCGTCAGCTTCTGCTGCCACACCTCGAATCGCTGCTGGCGGGCCTCGATGCCGTTCAGGCCACCATTGATCGCGCGCGTCGCTTCGCGCACGTCCTCGCGCGCCGCTTCCGGCACCCGCGTCTGCCACTGCCACACGGCAATGCGGCCTGCGTGCTCGGGCTGCGCGGCCAGTTCCGGGTGATTCACCAGGTCCAGATCCAGCGCTTTGCCGGCACGCTCGTAATTCTCCTTGCCGACCAACGGCAGATAGCCGCGGCCGTGGTACTTCAATGCGTCGCCGGGCACATCATTGCCCATGCGTCCGCCGTACATCAGCTCAGCCAGGTTTTCCGGGCGGCCACGCAGCGCTTCCTGGCGGGCGCTCTCCAACGCAGCCTTGCCATTGCGCCACGCAGCTTCCACCGGGATCTGCGAGATGCCCCGGGTGAAGTTGAAACTCTCGTTGAGACGGCTCAAGCCACGGGATTCATGCCCGGCCTGCGCCATGAAGTTGGCCAGTTCCCGGGACGAAGTCATGCCGGCCTCCGTGGCCTGCCGCAACAGCAACGACTCCCTATCCTGCGACACGGTGAAACTCCTGCTCGATCATCGTTGGATACTCCCGCCTCCTCACCGGCATGGCACTCAGGGCAAGCTCACGTCGGCGACGACGGAAGGGTCGAAATCCTCGAATCGCACCCGGCCAAGCTCGGCCGCGGAGAAATCGCGCGTGTGGGTCGCTTCGGTTTCGGTGTCCACCACCTTGCGCTGCACGCCATGCACCCAGCACGCCTGCTCGGCAGGTGCATACCGGAAGGTGTAGACGCTGCTCCAGCGTTCGCGGCTGCCGCCGTTGGTGATCACGCTGAACGCGCCGTCTTCAATCGTCACGTAGGCGAAGGGGTCACCGGCCATGCCACCGCGCGTTGAGCACGGCACCAGCTTGTCGTTGCGTGCCGCCAGCTGCCAGCGGCCCGTGGCATCGCCCAGCAGCAACAGCAGGACCCGGTTCGGTCCGTGCTCGCCGGGCAACAAGCCCTCCGGAGGAGGTTGGTCGATCACCAGGAGCTGGTCCTGGAAACCATTGCCGGTCAGATCGCCGCGTACAGCTTCCAGCAGGTTCGCGCCGGACGGAACGAACGCCAGGGCATTGTCCATGTGCGTGCCACTCCCCTTCTCCATCCCCTGCAACTCCTTCAATCCCGTCTTGCCAGTTCCCGAGCGGAGGCCGGAAACGGGGCGATGCCCCGCACGTGCCCGGCGGCCGCCATGGCGGATGATAGCCCCGAGCCCACGGCAACCGCGATGGTGGCAAGCGTCACCCGCACCGCGGGGGGACACAGTCCTCATGGACGGAAAAGCTCCTGCGTTCGATGGCACCGGCGCGTCGGGATTTTGACGCGCACGCAGCTTACTTCGAGGAGGCAGCGCTCGTCGAAGGGGGCTTGGGATGAAAAGCGCACTTGATCACAGAATGAGTGCGGTTAACGTGAATGGATGCCTACTTGGAGATGACGGCAGCGCTGATCAGGCACTTAACACTCGTGCAGACGCAAGCGGAACGGGTGCAGCGAACACGGATCAGGTGAACGAACCCACCCGAATACAAGCACCATTGCGGCGCTCGGGATCCGTCATTCGCAATGAGAATTTCCAAAAAATTGAAAACACTACGGCCGGTCCAACGAAACAACCGGGGCGCTAGCCCGGCGCTATCCTCGCTTCACTTCCGCACATACTCAGGAGCTGAGCACGCGGTGTACACGACGTGGCATCCCTGCCCCCCATCCCTTATACAAAGACGAGTTGCCAATTGAATTGCTTCATCGACAGTCGCCTTTCCACCAAAGCTGGTGCCGCCGGAACCCGAACTGGGGACCACCGCAGCAACGCACTGATTCTCGTAGGAAAAAGAAGTTCGACAGGCACGACCACCTGAGTGCCGGCATTGCATCACAGCCTCTGCCTCTGCCTCAGACTTACTACGCTTCCCGATAGACACTCCGGACGCGCCCTCAGGAGAAACAGAGATCGCGCCCCACGTTTCGATCCACTTCCCTTCGGGTTGCGGCGTCTTGAGCGAGCCGTCACCCGCCCCAGGGATCGGAGCGCATCCTTGGACACCTTGCCCGCCAATAGGATACTGCCCCGGAGGGCACCCGCCCTCCGCGAACGCTGCCGACTGGAAGACTGCGGCCAACAAAAGGCCCAGGATCACCCGCCAACTACGTAGAAGCGTAAACCTCCAAGACATCGCGCCTCCTGCCTGTATTCGACTGCACTGCTACCCATCTGCAAATATGCCATGAAGCTGCCCAAGGCGCCCTAGACGAACATGGCCGCCATTGGCGACAGTCAGATAGTGTTCGCTAGGATCGAGCCCATGTCGCGCTACTGCTGCCCGGACCTACTCAGATGTGAGCGCAGCACCCGCCACGTCAATTGCTGGGGCCAAATTTGTCGCTGCTGAACGCCTGATCATACCGAGAATCTCCCAACATCAAGAGTAGAGTTCTTCTTAGTTGATGGGCGCAAAAAAAACAGCCCGCTCAACGGCGGGCCATTCTATCGCCGCATCACGAGAAAAATGCGGGCAATTACTCAAAACTTCTCAAACTCCGGCTCGGTGCAATTGGACATGACAACTTCACATGTCTCTTTGGACGCAGCACGACATTGCGCCAAGGATAGGCCTTCCGCCTCCTCCTTTGTGGCTGCAGCAGAGTAGAAAGTCCCCCCGGTTCCCGCATTCGAGACAGCCGCCGTCGCGCATTGATTCTTATAGGTGAACTTCACTCGGCAATCCCGACCGCCTGCATCAGAGCAGGATCTCACCGCCGCGCTTCCCGCATCCGCCTTCTTCCTCCACCCACTTGCCGCTCCTGCGATTCCGGAAGGCGCGGCGGCAAATGCTCCCCAAGTCTTGATCCACCGTCCCGTTGGACGCGGGCTTTCCGCTCCTGATCCACCAGCAGGAATCGGCGCACATCCGCCGGCACCCCGCCCGCCAATCGGATACTGGCCTGGAGGACACCTTCCTTCCGCCCAAGCCAGGTCGGACGTAAGTGCTAGAACTACCGCTAGACTCGCCGCGAACCTATACATGACCTTCGAACCCCTGATGACGTTCGAAATCCCCCAACATCCGAAGGAAAGCTTTTCACCTGTCATCCAGAGCCAAATCCCGAAGAATCCACTATCAGCTAGCCATTCGCAGCCGGTACAGTCACCCGTGCTCCGCCAATCCGCAGAACGCAGGAAACTACGAAAGAGTGGCCACGATTGACAATGCGCAAGAATCTAAATCAACGCATCAACATCAAGCCAACTCTCTGAATTTCCGGCCCTTTTACGCAAGCCCTGGATGCACCTTCAAGCTCCAGGCGACTCCGACGCAACCAATCAATCGACTTAAGAGAATCGACGAACTTGCATCGCTAGAACTTACGGAAAACAGGTTCAGAACAGTCTGCGTAAAAGACCCTGCACTTCTTTCCACTGGGATCTACGCAACCTTTACCCGCCAAGGAGATCGCTTGCCTTTTCTTTGGAGCCTTACCAACTGCGGATTTAGCCCCCGAGCCACCTGAAGAAGGAATCAACCACGCGACGCACTGATTTGAGTAAGAGACAGTAACCTTGCAGTCCGTGGCTCCTCCACCACCACAGCGCCTCACAGCCTCGGCAGCGGCGGCTTCTGCGGAATTCATTCCGGAGGCCATTCCTACCTCAGAAGTAGCTTCGGACGCAGCGATTGCTCCCCACGTACTTAACCATTCCCCCGTCGGCGTTGGAGGAAGTAGCGGCAGCTGATCCGAGCCACCGCTGTCGCCACCAGGAATCGGAGCACAGCCTCTGGCCCCTTGCCCTCCTATCGGGTAGAACCCTGGCGGACAACTACCGCCTTCGGCAAGTGCGGACACAGGAGCCAGCAGCACCCCAAAGAAAAGGAGCAAAGAAAGCAGCTTCATCGTTTTCACCTCTTGCATCCACTACCCTACCCATTCAGCAACTGCCGTGACATAGCTCACCGAACTGCGGCGTTACCAAGCGACCCCGGCGTATGTACCGAGTTGCTAGTACCCGGCGCGATTTTCGGGATCGTAAGGCTCTGGCTACTCACGGATTCCTCTGAATTGGTTGGAGCTGCCGGCTTGTAACTACCCGGCGGCTGTCCGCTCGGTCCCGGCGCCTGTGCCACCGGGCTGCCACCTATCTGCGAATATGCCATGAAGCTGCCCAAGGTGCCCTGGAAGAACATGGCCGCCATTGGGGGCGCAGTCAGAATCAAGGTCGTCAGAATCAGGCCCATGCCGCCCTGCTGCATCGCCTGACTGGTCATACCGTCGCTGGAAGCCCCGTCAAGCAGGAACCTGTTCACCAGCGCCGTCGCCCAGAACGAGGAAGACACGCGGATCACCATATCCAATGCAATGGACACCATTGCCGACAGCACCGCCATCGAGAACATGGTCCCGATTCCGTAGAAGAGCCATCGCTGGAACAATTGTTTGGTCTGATCGAACAACAGACAGAGGATGAACAGTGGGCCGAAACCGATGAACAACGCCATCGCGACCTCATAGAGCAACAGCATCGAGCCAGCAGTCACAGCCGGGCCGCCCGTACCCAAGCCGATGAACCACATGGCTCGTGTCTTGTCTTCCTGCAGCCCCGGGTCATTCAGGATCTTGATTCCATCCACACTGGACAGCGCAACCTGCATCCAGGCCAAGCTCTTGTCGATCTGCTCCTCGGGCTTCTGATCCTTCCCGGTAACGACATGGGTGATGAGACCCTTCACGTCCTCGGTCAGGAATTCATGAAGATCCCGGCCAAACATGCCCATGCTTGTCGCTACAGCCACGATAAGTGCGGCGCGCGCCATGTTGGTCACCAAGATCATCATCGAATCGCGGCTGCGTCCGGTGACGATACGATAGCCCTGAATGAGGACCCACAAGGTCATGAGGGTCAGCGCCATTCCGCCCACCCACGCCATCATGTTGTCCATGACGTCGAAGCCGAACTTGCCGATTCGCTCCCGCAGATAGTCCAGGATGAGCTTGAAGAAAACGAAGTCGCCGACCGACTGGACGCGCGCCACGTGCCCCATCAAATCCTGGAATCCGCCCGAAAAATCAAAGTTGGCAATCGACCTGATCGTCATACCCACATTCCCTTGGTGATACCGCTATCGCTTGAGGCGCCCCGTAGGGACTCGAACCTCAGGTGCTTCATTCCACGCATCAGTCGATGGACAACGCCGTCTTCAGCGCTGCTGTCTTGACCAGGTCACTGATGACGGTCTTGGTTGGATCGCCCTTGAGCGCAGACTGGGCCACGACCTTCTGATTGGCCTCCATCACATCGATGTAGGCGTCGTATGCCTTGATCCGGGCTTCAAAGTTCTTGATCGTTGCGTTCATTTCGTTCGCAGTACGCATCGAGTCGTTCGCCACTGCGTTCATGTCACCGAGCCGATTGCTACCAAAACGCAACTGCGCGATGTCATCCATGCTCTTCAGGAACGCAGGCCCGGTCGTCTGCATGAAGTAAACCGCATCGTTGTATTTGCGATTCTGCATCATGCGGATGTTCACGCAGATCTGCGTCTGCTGGCTCTTCCAGTCGCCCTTTGAATTGAAAATGATGTTGGGCAGCATGTCTTTCAAATCTGCGCCCGTGCCACAGGTTTCAGCGACCAGGTACTTGGGCGAAACGGGCGTCAGCTGTGCAGCGGAAGGAAGACCGAAGTTGTTGACGATACCCTGCACCTGAACCAGCATCTCGCCATACTCCTTGATGGTCTGGTTCCAGTCCTGAAGCCACTGTGTATTTTCTCTGACGAACTGGGTCTTCTCCTGCACCTTGGACTGCAGGGTATTGAACTGGTTCCAGATGTGCTGCATCAGCGCTGGACCGGTTTCCTGCACCGGACCAAATGCCCCAGCGTTGGTGGCAGACAGCGCCAAGGCAACACCCAGCACCTTGGCCACCGGCTTGAGTACCTTGCGGGCGCTGGCCCGACGCTTGACGATGTTCATGGCAAAACTCCTGTTGTTCAGATTGACATCCACTTGCCTGTCTCCTGCTTGCGCTGCCATCAAGCAGCGTCGGAACGGGGTTCCTTCCCCGAACCCTTCCGGTTCTTGTAGAAATCTTCCAACCACTGTTCCGGCGTGAGCTCGTCCACGGTGATCCGATTGCGGACTGCAGCGGTCTGCAACACCCGATGCATGATGTCGATGTTGTCGGTCGAGGCCGAGATCACCGAGAGGATGTCGTCCATGCCACGCAGGTTGAGCTGGCAGACGCTGGACGCATGGCCCTGCTTGACCAGGAAGCAGCGTGAGCGCTCGTCCAGGGCGGTAACTACCCTGAACTCGGCCTCGGTCAGCTTCAGGCCGTCCATGTAATCGCTCTTGCTGGCATTCGGGTTCGGCAGCAGGATCAGCGTGGCGGTCTGTTCGATCAGTGCAGCCGAGATGTCGCTCTTCAGCGCATCTTCCGGGCTCTGAGTTGCGAATATGCCCAGACCGTTCTGCTTACGGATGGTCTTCTGCTTGTTCTTCGCGAATTCCTTCAGGCCACCCTCGCCGTCCAGGATCTTCCAGAATTCGTCCATCACGTAGATCAGCGGACGACCATCGATCAGCGACTCCAGGCGGTGCAGCAGGTAATTGATGACCGGCACGCGCACTTCGGGATTGTCGATGATATCGGTGTAGTCGAAGCCGATGATGTTGGCCCTGCTCAGGTCAACGGTGTCGACCGGATTGTCGAACACCCAGCCCAGCGAGTTGCCCGAGGTCCAGCGGCGCATGCGCGCATAGAGCCCATCGTCGCCCATGTTGGGCAGGCTCTTCTGGAAGTTGGTCATGCTGCGCAGGTGCATGGGCGTATCGAGCATGCTTTCCACTGCGCGGTAGATGTCCTCCTCCTCGCGCGCACTGTACTCACGCTTACCGGCCAGCACCTTGATCAAGTCGGCCAGGAACTGCACGTTGGCTTCATTGTTCTCGCACTGGAACGGGTTGAACCCGGTCGGCGCGCCGTTCTCCAAGGCCAGATAGTTACCACCGCAGGCGCGCACGAAGATCTCCGCACCCCGATCCTTGTCGAAGAAGAAGATGGTCGGTGACGGCTCATACTTCTGCACCTGGCTGAGCAGGAAGTTGATCAGTGCGGTCTTACCGGTACCGGACTTACCAATCACCATGGTGTTGGCGATCGCCTTCTCGCCCAACGAGTTCTCTGACGGATGGGTCGCGTGGAAATTGAAGTAGTACGGCTGGCCGTTGGTGGTCTGCAGCGTGGTGACGCAGTCGCCCCACGGGTTGTTGTGCTGCTTGCCGGTCGCGAAGTTGTGCAGTGGCGACAGGCCCAGGAAGTTCAGCGAGCTGACATTGGCCAGGCGGGTGCGGTAGCGCCAGTTGGCCGGCAGCTGCGAGTAGAAAGACGAGGTAACCGCCAGATCTTCCTTGGTCGACACAAAACCGGCATTGGACAGCTCGGCGCGCGTCGTGGCCACGTTCTGTGACAGCTTGGCCTGGCTGTCGCCGTAGACCGCCATGATGAAGTGATATTCGCCCAGCACGAAATTGCCCGACGAGAGCTGATCCATCGCCTGGTCCAGCTCGACGATCTGGCTGACCGCCTTGTCGCCGGAGGAGATCATCATGCCCTTGGTGCGGTCGAGCACCTTGAGCGCGTCCTGGCGCCCCATCGGGCTGAACGAATGGGTGATGACGTACTCGTAGTCCAGGTACTTCAGGCCGTTGAGGATGCCCGGGTACGTTCCCTCAGCATATTCCTTGATGTTCAGGATGGCGCCGAAGTGGTTGGCACCGTTGGGGGTGTTGATGACGAAGTCACCGGTCTTGGCCGAAAACATGTGCCGGCTCACTGGCAGGTAGTCCTTGATCGGTGCCGACAGCACCGGCACCGGCTCGTCGATGCGATTGATCAGGTAGCCGAACAGCTCCAGCGTTTCAGAGAACACCACGCCGTTCTTTGCCTCGTACATTCCCAGGCGGTACGGCGCATAGTCGCGGATGACGGCCTCGACGTTGCCGGCCAGCTCCATCAACTTTTCTACTGCCTGCTCCTGCTCGGCGCGCAGCTTGTCCACGTTCGCCGACTTCTCGACGAAACGCTTACCCGCCACCACGGGGCGGTAGATCATGGTCAGGTACAGCTCGTTCTGCATGATGCGCTGTGAGGACAACATGCCCATGTACTGATCGGACACATCCTGGTTGAAGCGCTGCTTGTAGTTGCTCTTGCCCTTCAGGGTCCGGCGACGACGGATGTCATGCACCCAGAACGCCACGTTCACGAAGTCGGGTGCACGCAGCGTCTGCAGCAGGCGGTTGAACGTGTTGTGGCGATGCTCAAGCTCCCACTCCTCACGGCCGACGAACGGCAGCCCTTCCAGATGCCAGGTCAGCAGGTAATCGCCGCCCGTGGTCTTGACCACGTTCGGGGCGACGTGCGACGACAATGGAATGAACTCACTGATGGAGGTGTCAGGGCTGAACATACGACTGCTTCCAAAGAGGTAGTGCCAAGGAGTTACAAAAGACCCGACGGGCGCGGACGCCCGCCAGGCCGGATCCGGACCTCAATCCATTCGGGCCGGCTTGTCGCGGTAATGGTTGGGGTTGAACACCCACATGCCATCGTGTTCCTGCACGTTGCGGACTTTCAGCTTGAACATCAGGCGCAGGCCCAACAGGCGGAAGATCATTTCGTCACGCTTGGCCATCTGCCGCATGATGAAGACCGCCACCGGAATGGTGAGCAGGAACCAGAAGTTCGTGTACATGCTGAGCAGCAGCAACCCGCCTGCCACCATGAAGAATGGCAGGTAGGGCACGCCCAGGAACATTGCTGGGCGCGTGCAGCCGCGGAACACGACGTTCTTATGCACTGTAGTACTGGATCGCGTTGTTGATCAGGTAGTAGGTGCTGCTGCCGCCACCGCACTTGCCGTCGCTGCCGTCACCCAGCAGCATGCGCGCGATCTGGCCCGCAGCGCCGATCAGCACGCCGCCGATCAGGATCGGTGCAACGTCGGCGATGCGCTTGTGCGCGAAGGCGATCTGATAACCGGCGAAGATCACCGCGATGGTGACCACGGCGATCGAGGCGATGTTCAGCAGGCCGTTGATGTTGTTGAAGAAGCCGCACACCTTCTTGTCGGTGCCGCCGAAATCGACGGCACCGTTGGCGAAGACCTGCGGGGCGAACATGGCGCCGACGAAGATCGTGGCCATCAGCAGGGTCTTCAGCGTGCGCTGGGCCTGGACGAGGTCGAGATTGGATCGCTTCATGGATTGATTTCCTTGTTGATGGACTAACACAACTGAATCGGCCAGCCGGGGGACTGGCCGCACCACGACTTCGTCAGAACACGAAGGCCGCATCCCCTGCGGGAATCTGCTGCACCGGTGCGGCCTGCACCGGTGCGTTGTACGAATTCTCGGCACCCGCCACAGGCTGGTTGCGCTCGCTCCAGGGCCGCAGCATCACGGGCCCCTCATTGCTGGCACCGGCAGCGCCCGGCAACTGCTGCGGCATGGCCATCGCCTGCGCAGCACCCTGCTGAGGCAGCTGCTGCGGCATGCCACCGGCCTGCTGCTGGGGATAGGCGGGCCCTTGGCTGGGCTGCGCCTGGGGCTGCATCATCCTGTCCACTGAACCCAGCACCACCTTGGACAGCGCCTGGTCGGCGAGATTCAGCAGACTGCCCCGCGCCATCGCACCGGTGGACGGGTACACGACATAGGCGCGTGCCGGATCTTCCGACGGCACGTACACCGGGCCATTGGACTGTGCAACGATGCGCGCCTGCGCCGGCGAAGCGAGCTGCGGATGATGCTCGACCTTCACTGCACGGCGCTCACCGCGACTGACCACGTCGATCGGTGCGACACCATTGCTGGCGACCTGCTGGCCGCGGCGGATCGAGTCGTAGATCTTCTGCACGTAGCCGTGACGGAAGCCGGTCTCGAAATTGCCCGAGTAGTAACAGCTGAACGACTTGCCCCAGTCACCACCGGAGCGCTTGTAGCAGTCGGCGAGAATGCGCGAACCGGCCTGCAGGTTCGGGCACTGCTGGAAGGCCTTCTCGTAGGAATCCAGCCCGTATTTGCCCAGGTTGTAGCGATTGACCTGGGCCAACCCGATCGAGAAGTTGTAGCCCTTCTCTTCCAGCATGCGCACCGTCGCCAGCGCTTCATCCAACGCCTTGGGCTGACGCACCAGTGCACCGCCGACCACGCCGATGGCATACGGGTTGCGCGACGACTCCACGTTGATGACGTGTTGCATCACGTCCATCGAGACGGCCATTTCCGGGCACGCCATCATTTCCAGTCCTGGCAGCATTGGTCAGCCCTCCTGCCCCTGGGCACGCCCAGGATTGAAGTCGATGCCGGTGATGTAGCGCGAGCCGGCATGCGCCTTGATATGCACGACGATGTCGATGGTCATCATCAACAACCGCTTGATCACGTTGAACTCCAGGCCCGAACCTTCGGCTGAAGCCTTCACCATCAGCGCCAGCTGGTCCCAGGTCTGCTCCGGGCTGCCGGCATGGCAGCTGGTGATCGAGCCCGGGTGGCCGGACGCGCAGTTGCGGATGAAGTAGAACGCTTCGTCACCGCGCAGCTCGGCCAGGATGATGCGTTCGGGCTTCATGCGCAGGCAGGCTTCCATGCAGCTCTTGGCCGTCACATTGCTGGTGCTCTGCCCGCCCTTGGAATACAACAGGTGCACCACGTTGGGCTGGGTCAGAAACAGCTCGCGTGCGTCCTCGATGGTGACCAGGCGCTCGTTGTCCGGAATATGGTTGACCAGCGCCTTCATGAAGGTGGTCTTGCCGCTGCCGGTCGCGCCGGATACCACGATGTTCTTGCGGTACATCACCGCACGCCGGAAGAACTCGGCGTACTCTCGCGAATGACGCAGCTCCAGCAGCTCGCGATCCTGCTCGCTGATGCTGCCATCGCTTTCCAGAATCTGGTTGAAGAAGCCGTCTTCGTGATACTGCGTGAGCGACTTGGTGTGCTTGGAAGGCAAACGGATGGTGATCGACACCTTCCCCGCGTCACAGGCCGGCGGAATCACGAACTGCGCACGCTGGCCGGTGGGGAACGTGAGCGACACCACCGGATCGGCATCGGTGATGCGCTGGCCGGTGTTGCTCTCGTTCACCACTGCCGTGCAGAACTGCCGGGCCCGCTCGAACGTCAGGCTCGGCACCTCCACCCGCTGCCACCCCGCCCGGGTTTCCAGGTACAGCTCGCCGGGACGGTTGATGCAGATTTCCGTCACTTCCGGAGAAGTCATGTACTCGGCGATGCCCAGCACTTCGTACTGATAGCGCAGGAAATCGCTGGAGACGAGGGCGAGGGGGGACACTTCGGCGTCCATGATCGTTCGTTGGGTTACCGGCGGGGGTTCAGCACGTTGGTGAAGTCAACGTCCTTTGCAACGTAGACGTTCACGATCGTGCCCTGGTTGATGGTGACGGTCGGCGGACGACGCTGGCTCAGCGATTCATTGGCCAAGCGCTCCATGGTGCGTGCGGTGGCGCTCTCATAGGGCGACTGGATGGTCATGCCGTTATTCGCCACGGTAGTGGTTTCCGGGCCATGCTCTGCAGCGGCGTACTTGAACGCATCCGCCAGCAGACTGATCATCAGCGCCGAGGCGATACGGCTGCCCCAGTGCGCGCTGTACTGGCCCGGATGCCCGGCGCCGCCCAGCTGATCCACGCCCGGACTGGACATGGCCACGTCGATACCATTCGGCGTAGTGATGCGATCCCAGATCACTTCCACCCGCTTGCCGGTGGGACCGCCGCCATAGGCGCCATAGATCTTGGAGCCCTTCGGCAGTAGAAGATTGCGGCCGTTGATCGAGTACACCGGTTCGGTCAGCAGGCACGAAGTGTAGCCCGCGATATCGGTGATGATGCGGGTTTCCAGCACGCAACGCAGGTAGGTACCCCGCACCAGCAGCGCATCGGGACTGCGGATGTAGCTGGCATTGGACACGTCATCAACATCGGGGCCGCGACGAACCCGGGCCGGCGCTGCATTCTGCTGTCCACCCATCATCTGGGCCTGGAGGCGAAGGGTACGGGTCAGCTCGTCTTCCTGGCCCCCCTGCCCATCACCGCCCGCGCTGTCGCCAGCACCAACGAAGCCGTTCCCCGACGCTCCCATCCGGCGCTCGGCGAGCGTCGGACCCCGCGGGGCTTCGCGCTCGCTCATGCTGAAGGCCGGTTCTGCGCGAGTAGGCCCGGACGGCGGCGGCGGCAGCATCGGAATCGGGTCAACGGGCTGCATCGCCTGAGACGGAACCGGATCCGTCTGCACAGCGTCCGGCAGCGTCGGCGTGGACACACGCGCGACTTCCGGCACCTTCTGTGCAGCGTCCTTGTCATCCTGGCCCTTGCGGAACAGCAGGAAGCCCATGGCCACCAACAGCAACACGATGCCACCGAGGAACAGCAGCGCCTTCCGGTTCAGCCGCTGCTCTTCGGCCGAGCGCAGCTGCGGCGCGGCCGCGTCCAGATCCGGCGCCGGCTCGGCCTGGGCCGTGCCGAAGTAGGGATTCGACGGCGCGTCCGCGGCACCCTGTGCGCCGTACGGGCTCTGGCTCTCGTCGCGTCCATTGTTCGGGTCGTTTCCGGGAGTGTTCTGCTGGCTCATTTCTTCACGTTCCTTCGCAGGCCGACGACGAAGTCGCCGTGGCGGATGACCAGGTACGGGTAGGTCCCGTGCACGATCAGCGTATTGCCTTCAACCGTGGTGTTGACCACGAAGTCTTCACCGTATTCCGTTTCGCGACCAAACACGGCCGGGAAGATGCCGGTCTTGTACTCCGGCGAGTTCGGCAGTTTCAGATAGGTGAAACGGCCATCGTCATAGGCGTTGACCGGGATCAGCCACCCCATCTTCTTCGCCTTGCTGGTCGAATAGGAGTAGTTGAAGTTGTACTGGCGGTCCTTGGCCAGTTCCGAGCTCAACAGCGGTTTGGCCTCTTCCTCGACCGCTTCCTGGGCGACACCGAACACGGTGTCGTTGGGATAGACGAAGGCGATCTTGTACTGCACGCCTGCACGACGGGCCTGCTCCAGCTGGCGCCAGTCGGTGGCCACCACCTTCAGTTCGAAGATGTAGGAATGGGTCTCGGTGCGCACCATCATGTTGGTGTCGACGTCGACGTTCTTCGGCTTGAGGTAGAACACGTTCTCGCGACGGGTCAGTTCCCAGCCGCTGCTGAAGCCGGTGCTGTAGTCGAGGATCTTCTCGTTCGGGCTCAACTCGATCTGGGTGGTCAGGCCCAGGCCGGTGCGAACCGGATAGATGCGGTCCTTCTCGTACTCGTAGTGGTCAACCGCCTGCGCCATCGCCGCTGCCGGGAACAGCAACGACAACATCGACAGCAGCGCCAGCGCGCTTCCCCTGATATTTCGACTACTCATCGGTTGCTTGCTCCATCAGCAGTTCCGGTGGAATTGTTCTGCGCCGGCCTCATGGCCGGCTGTCCGGGCATGGCCTGCCCCGGCATTGCTTGCCCCTGCACCGGCTGACCCGGCATCGGTTGGCCCTGTACAGGCTGTCCCGGCATTGCCTGGCCCGGTACCTGGCCGTTGGCTGGCACCGCGACCGGCTGGCCGGTGGCCGGGTCGATCATGGTGGCTGCGGCCGGATTGTTGGGATCGTAGACACCCTGTGCCTGCTGCGCCGCCTGTGCGGCCTGCTGCGCCTGCGCCTGCATGGCACCGTCATCCGGCACCGGCACGCCACGCGAATAGTCGTTGTCGACGCGGTACTCGGTGACCTGGAAGGCCAGCGGATTGAGGATGCGATCCTGTTCGGACAACGCCAGGTTCTGGTTGTACTCGAAGCGCATCGTCACCAGCTGGTTGTCCAGGTAGGTAGAGACGCCGGTGCGCTTGTCCAGCAGGCTGCGCTGGATGCGCACCGAAGCGCCGCGGAAGCTGCCGTTCGGCTCGGCACCCAATGGCGTGATGCTGAGGATCTTGACCCGGATGGCGCGCTCGCGACCGTACATCACGAACGGGTTCTGCGGATTGTTGCCGGCATAGCGGACACGCATGGACTGCGCCACCGGATCGGTGGACATCACGAACACCAGTTCCCAGTCACGCAGGCCCATCACCGCCGAGTCATACGATTCGCGCGCGAGCACGTACTGGGCGACGTTGCTGCGATTGATCGCTTCGTTGGTGGTGATCGTCTCGCCCTGGAAGGTGCCACTCAACCGCGCGACGGTCGCCGTACCCGTGTAGGCATCGGCCATCACCAGGAACGGCACCTTTTCCTTCAGCGGCAGCATGTAGTAGTAGCCGCCCGCCAGTGCGAGCGACATCAGCAATGAGCCTGTGGCGACCCACCATGCACGCCGCTCGCTGCGGCGTGCCATGTCGGCCACGGTGATCTCGTAGCTGACCGCCTTGGCGACCGACTGCTCGACCTTGGGGCTATTGCCGGGATCCTTCTTGCGGAACATGGATTCTTCCGTACTGCTGAAACATCAATGGGCGTGGCACCCCTGCGACAGGCGCGGGGAGCGGCACGTTCGATGATTTCGAGGTGGACTCAGGTGCCGCTGTTGGAATCAGCGCCCTGCGCCGACGCGGTCGGCGTCGAGCCAGCGCTCTGCACAACGATCTGGTTGCCAACGATGGAGACCGAGATACCCTGCGCCGAATAGGCCGATGTCAGATCGATCACGGCCTGCTGCGCGTTGGTCGTATCGATCTTCGAGACCGCGCCATACAGGGTGAAATCCGAGCTGAGGCGGTAGTCCAGCGTGCGCCCGGAATCCTTGGCCCAGCGCTCGAGCATGGCTTTGAGCGTGCCATCCATCGGCGAGGCCTGGTAGACGTAGCTGGAGTACAGCGGAATTTCGGTCGTTGTCGCAGCAAAGCGGTTGACCGGCTTCCAGCGGCCTCCGAAATCGGGAGCGGACTTGGTGGCGCAACCGGCCACCATCAACGCCGCCACTGCGGCGATGGACATTTTCGCGATAAACGCCTGATTCATACGGGCTTCACTTTGACGTACGAAAAAGCAGTCCCGAGCATTGGTCCCCTGGTCGTCCGGCGCTGCATCGCGCACGCCGGAATCAGAGGGATGCGCTGCGTGCGGCACACCCACTCCGGCTCCCCTGCAGCCAACGGCTGCCAACCAAGTTGCGGGGCCGCCGGACATAGCCGACAACCCACCCGCATACATCACCAACGTCGAAACCATCCTTGTTTCCATGGCACAAACTCCTGGCCACCCTACTGCCACATCTTTGACATCCAGCACACATTTCTGGACGACAGACATAGGGTCGCACAACCACGCGTCAATTCCATGTCAGACAAGTCTGAAAATCTATGAACAGATGCCGAATTCTTGACTTACCTCACGTTTTCACTTCAGTGAATATGAATCCAAGTCACAAATTTAGCGTCGTGAATTAGACGTTAAGCATCGGAACATCGACCTTCGGCAGCAGTCTGGACGTGAAATAGCGATCCTTGTAATAGCGGATCTTGTCGCATTTCACCGGATGCGGTATGCCTTCGTAGAGGAACACTTCCTTGTCGGGCCCCATCGCCTTCAGCTCCTGCGGCAGCATCAGTGCACGCCGCTCTTCGGTGAAGTTGTGGGTCTTCTCTCTGGCATGCGTGACGTTCTTCTTGCGCACCGTGGTGTAGCCCAGCATGTCCGAATAGTCGTTGGCATCCTGCTGCTCACGCGGCGCGTACAGGATCTGCAGGGCATGGTTGGTGATGATCGTGCGCGAGACTTCGCGGCCGTATGTGGCATCGAGCTGGGCCATGCTCTGGATGATCGGCAGCAGGCGGATGTTGTAGCCAGCCATGTAGGACACCGCCGAGGCGATGATCTCGACTTTGCCGATCGAGGTGAATTCGTCCATCAGCAGCAGGCACTGGTACTTCAGGTCCGGGTTGGACCTGGGCAGTTCCTTGGTATTGAGGTTGATCAGCTGGCTGAAGAACAGGTTGATGATCAGCCGGCTCTCGGCCAGCTTGTTCGGCTGGATGCCGATGTAGATGGTCATCTTCTTCTTGCGGACGTCGGTCAGCAGGAAATCGTTGCTGCTGGTGGCCTTGTCCAGCACCGGGTTGATCCAGGGGTTCAGCGGCTCCTTGAAGGTGCCCAGGATCGAGGCGAAGGTCTCGTCCGCCTGCGACAGCATGTTGGCGAAGGCCGAACGTGCGTTGGCACTGAGGAACGGCCGCTCCGACAGGGTCTTGAGGTACTTCTTCAGGTCGGTCCCGTCGCCGGAGGACAACCGATACACCGCGCCGAGCGTGGGCGTGCCGGCGCCCCCCGGGAAACCGCTGCTGCGCTCGTCGTCCCAGTTCTCGAACAGGTACAGGGTGAAGGCCATGAACGCGTTGCGCGCCTGGCTGACCCAGAACTTCTGGTCCTCGGCCCCATCCGGATACAGCATCGCAGCGATGCTCATCAGGTCCGAGACGCGGAACGCCGGATCGTCGGAGACGTAGCTGAGCGGATTCCAGCGATGCGTTCGCCGGTCCTCGGCGAAAGGATTGAACAGGTAGATTTCCTGACCCTGGCTGGCGCGCCAGCCGCTGGTCAGGTCGAAGTTTTCCTGCTTGATGTCCAGCACCACCAGCGATTCGCCGTACTCCAGCAGGTTCGGGATGACCACGCCCACGCCTTTGCCCGAGCGGGTGGGCGCGGCCAGGATGACGAACTGCTGGCCATCCAGGCGCACCAGCTTGCCACCATGGCTGCCGACCACGATGCTCTGGCCAGTCTTCTTGAACATGCCATGCCTGGCCAGGTCGGCGCCGGTGGCAAAGCGTGCATCGCCGTGCAGCGAGCGCTTGTCCTTCTTCAGCAGCAGCACCAGGCCGGTCACCACCAATACCAGCAGCGGCAGGCCGAAGCCCACGTAGCCGGCCCATCGGATCTTGCCAACGAAGGGCGCGACCTGTGGCTGGTCCAGCGCGTTGAAGTACTGGTAGTAGGTGTTCCAGGTGAACAGCTTGGTATCCAGGCCCAGGAACAGCAGCGTCAGGTAGCCGGAAAACACGAAACCAAGCAGCAGGGTCGCCAGCGTGATGATGGCGATGAGCAGATACTTCTTACTGGGCAACACCCGAATCCTCCATGATGCGCACGAGGGCGCGACGGCCTAGCGGCGGCGCCAGCGCGACGCCTTTTTCCGCAGGTGATTTTCGTTCTCCAGCCCGGGCTCTTCGCCCTCTTCACGCACCCGTTGCAACAGCAACTGGCGCGCTTCGGCCAGCGATACCAGGTCGGTCAGACGATCCCCATCGTCGGCGACGACCGCATGGCCGACCACATCGCCCGGAGCGTACACCGGCTCGTGGGACACCGCTACCAGCTGGTAGCGGCCACGGGTTTCCAGCACATGCCTGAATTCCTGCATCGAACTCCTCCTCCTCGGGGCGACGCCGCGCCCCTGCCCAGCCATCATGCCCATCGCAGTGTCATCGCCGCATCGACAACCGCTCCTGCTTTTGCGCGAAACTGTGCGCCGATATCCAACGAGACCGATATGGACTGGGTAGCACTTGCCCGCACCCTGGCCACCGAGGCGCACGCCGGCCAGATGGACAAGGCCGGCCAGCCTTACATCGGCCATGTGGCACGGGTGGCGGCTGCGGTGCGCGGCGACGATGACGCCGAAGTGGTGGAGTGGCTGCATGATGTGGCCGAGGACTGCCCGGCGTTTGCCGCACGCATCGAGGCATTCCCCGCCCCGCTGCGCGAGGCGGTGCACCTGCTCAAGCGCGCCGCGGCCCCCGACGCGGACAGCTACTACGCGCGCATTGCCGCCCACCGCTGGCACTGAAGGTGAAGCGGGCCGATCTGGATGACAACGCCGATCCGCAGCGCCTGGCGATGCTCGACACGGCGACGGCCGGGCGCCTGCGCGGCAAGTACGCGCACGCCCGGGCAGCGCTGGGCATCTGACCAGGCCGCACGGACAGCGGGGGGCGGCGTGTCACTGATCGAACGCTGATTTACCTGAGCGCTGCTGCCCTTGTTGCGGTGCAGCAGTACAATGGGGGGCTCCCCCGCCCCGTCGCGCCCCCGCATGAGCCCCACCTCTTCCCTGGCTGCGCGGCTGACGCCCCGTCAGCGCACCCTGATCATCCTCGCCCTGTCTCTGGGTGGCTTCGCCATCGGGACCAGCGAGTTCGCCAGCATGGGCCTGATGCTGGAGATCAGTCGCGGCTTGTCGATCTCCGAAACGCAGGTCGGTCACCTGATCAGCGCCTATGCCATCGGCGTTGTCGTCGGTGCGCCGATCCTCGCCTTCGTGGGTGCCAGCTTCCCGCGCCGCAAGCTCTTGTTGGCGCTGATGGGCTTCTACGCGGTGGGCAACCTCGCCAGCGCGCTGGCACCCAATTACGGCACCATGCTGGCGGCACGCTTCGTCGCCGGCCTCCCGCATGGCGCCTACTTCGGCGTTGCGATGCTGGTGGCCGCGGCGATCAGCCCTGCCGGCCAGCGCGGCCAGGCGATGTCGCGGGTGCTGCTGGGCCTGTCGATCGCAATCCTGGTCGGCAACCCGCTGACCACCTGGCTGGGCCAGCAGCTGAGCTGGCGCACCGCCTTTGCCCTGGTCAGCGTGCTGGCCATCGCCACCGTGGCGATGATCGCCCGCTTCCTGCTGCCGGATCCGGACGAGGTGCGCACCTCGCCGATGCGCGAACTGCGCGCCTTCAACACGTCCCAGGTGTGGCTGGCGTTGGCAATCGGCGCAGTCGGCTTCGCTGGCATGTTCTGCGTGTTCACTTACCTGGCTCCGACCCTGGTGCAGGTCACCGGCGTGGCCGAATCGTGGATGCCGCTGGCGGTGGGCGTGTTCGGCATCGGCGCGATCATCGGCAACATCGCCGGTGGCTGGCTGGTGGACAGGTTCCACTTCAAGGCCGCCGCCGTGGTCCTGCTGTGGTCGATCCTGATGCTGCTGCTGTATCCGCTGGCCGCGCAGTCCGTGTGGACGATCGGCCCGATGATCATCACCGTCGGCACCATGGGCGCGCTGGCGGCAGTGCTGCAGACCCGCCTGATGGACGTGGCCGGTGAAGCACAGACGCTGGCGGCCGCCTCCAACCACGCCGCGTTCAATACCGCCAATGCGCTCGGCCCCTGGCTGGGCGGCATGGCGATCAGCGCCGGCTTCAGCCCGGCCAGCACCGGCTATGTCGGTGCGGCCACTGCCATTGGCGGCCTGCTGCTGTGGTGCGTGGCGGTGTCACTGGACAGGAAGCGTAAGGCCGCCGTCGCCGGCAGCCACTGAAGAACCGGCATTCACAGGCAAGTGGATGCCAGCGCCTTGACCAGCACGGCGCTTCGTACCGGCAGCACCTGCAATCTGCCGAGGGGTGTTCCACCAAGGATGCTCGACCACGCGCTTCGGGTGCAATGAACACATTTCGTGGATGTGCCTTTGGGCAAAGTGCAGCCGACGCCCCTCGGCCTGCACCGGACCCGCAATGCGCCACCACCGCGTTCCTGCCCACCACGATGCCATTGCCTTGCAGGCCGGCATGCTGGGCAGTGTGCTGGGCGTGGCGCTGTTCAAGGCCATCGCGTTATCTGCATTGGCGGCCGGATCGGTGATGGCCATCGGGCTGTGGCTGGTGGCCTGCGCGCTGCTGGCTGCATGGGCGCTGGCCGCCTATCTGGCGTGCCTGGCGCTGAGCCGGCGTGTGTTCGTGCTGATGCTGGTGCTGTGCACGGTACTGATGATCTGCATCGCCTGAGCCGGCAGGGCGGGACTTCTTCTGCCGCCTTCATTGTCCTGCGGGACCCGCTGCAACAAGGGCGTGGAGTGTGATCAAGCGAGCGCGACGGCTGTGACAAGCCGTGGGACCTGATTGGAAAGGATCCCTGAAAAGGAACCGCTCCCCATTGCCGCGCCTGTCTTGATCGTGTCCATGCATCTGGCTGACTGCGCCATCACGGCCAACGCGCGACGATGCGATTTCCCAACCTCCCTGCCCTGTCGAGATCCAGATGCCGGACACTGCCCATCCTGTCATTCGCGCATTCGAGGCCGTGTTCGATCTGTCCGGCGGCGTGCAGCGCATCACTGCGCTCACTGTTACCTGCCGGCATTGCTCCTCGACCAGTTCGGCCAGCGAAGACAATCTGGTTCACCTTCCGGGTGGAGCACTGTTCCGCTGCGACGAGTGCGGCTGCCACCAACCGGTCAGCCACGCCAGGCTGTCGGATTGGCAACCGACCTCGTTGCTGGGCATCTGAGGGCCGGCTCATGGGCATGACGGCGCAACAGCGGGAGATCCTGGAGGCAATCGCCGCTGCGCAACCGGTGCGCGGCGACGCGGCGACGTGGGCAGTCAACGCGGGTTTGGCGGTACAGGCGGAAGACGGGGATATCGATCTTACCGACGCCGGCCGCGACGCCCTCGCCGCGCGGAGCGCACGTGAGGACTAGACGCGGCGATCAGGCCGCCTTCGCGACCTTCCGCCAGGGGCAGAGTCCGCGGGCGTAGTGAGCAGCGCGCGGCGGTCCCGATCGCGGCAACCTGCAGGACAGAGGTGCAACGCTGCCCCGTCAACCGAAGTGGTGATGCCCTTCATGCCGGTGATGTGCAGGGCGCCATGACATCCACTCGGCTATGCTGCGCCACCTTCCTGCGCCAATGGCGGCCATGCATCCTTTTCCCCTGCCCGTCTCGGCGCCTGAGCAGCTTGCCTACCGACTGCTGCAGGACAGTGACTGGGCGCGTTCGGCCACTGCCGCGAGCGCACCGGCCGAGCTCCGCATGTTGCTGGCGATGATCCTTGATTCGCCCGAACCCCTCTGGCTCGCCTGGGGCAAGGAAGACAAGGCCTTCTTCTTCAATGATGCCTACCTGCCCTTGCTGGGAGGAAAGCTGCACGGCGCGATGGGCAACCGCCTGGAGGATGTCTGGGCCGATGTGTGGCCGGACGTTGCGCAGGCGGTCAACGATGCCTTTGCCGGCACCAGCCGCAGCTTCAAGAACCTGCCATTGATGATGGATCGCGACGGCTCGATGCGCGAAACGTTCTGGACGTTCTCCTATTCACCGCTGCGCGTCGGCTGCGGCAGCGTTGCCGGCATCCTGTGCGTGGTCAGCGAGCAGACCGAACGGGTGATCGAGCGCGACCTGCACAGCCGGCAGGTCGCGGCGATCACCGAGCAGGCGCGGGAAGCCCACCTGGAACTGGTACGCGCCCGCGAGCAGCTGCGCCAGTCGCAGAAGCTGGAGGCGATCGGCCAGCTTACCGGCGGCGTGGCGCACGACTTCAACAACCTGTTGCAGGTCATCACCGGTTCGGTGGACATGCTCCTGCACACGTGGCCGGCAGATGACAACCGACGCCGCTACATCCAGGCCATTGCAGCAGCATCGGACCGCGCCACCAAGCTGACCGCGCAACTCCTTGCATTTTCGCGCCGCCAGAGCCTGTCGCCGGAGGTCTTCGATCTGTGCGAAAGCGTGCGCGCGCTCTCGGATATCATCACCACGGTTCTGGGCGCGCGCATCCAGGTATCGTTGTCGTTGCCGAGTACGCCGTTGCCGGTGCTGCTGGACCGGACCCAACTCGACACCGCATTGATCAACATCGCGGTCAACGCCCGCGATGCGATCGACGGGCACGGCAGGGTGACCATCGAAGTGGAACAGGTCACTGCGGTGCCTTCGGTGCGCTTCGCCGCCCCGATGAAGGGCGACTTTGCTGCCATCAGTGTCACCGATACCGGCGCAGGCATCGACCCTGCAGTGGTCGACCGCATCTTCGAGCCCTTCTTCACCACCAAGAGCGTCGGTGCCGGGACCGGGCTCGGTCTCAGCCAGGTGTTCGGTTTCGTCAAGCAGTCCGAAGGCGAGGTGGACGTGCAGAGCCAGGCGGGCGCCGGTAGCCGCTTTACGCTGTACCTGCCGCTGGCGCAGGCAGGAGAAACGACGGAACGGCCGGCGGCGCAATCGGGGCTGCAGCATGGCCACGGCGTCTGCGTGCTCGTGGTGGAAGACAACGTCGACGTGGCCGAATTTGCGGTTGGCGCCCTGCGCGAGCTCGATTACAGCGTGATGCTTGCGCGCAATGCAGACGAGGCCTTGGCGGAGCTGGAACGGGATGCCTCGCGCTTCCACGTGGTGTTCAGCGACGTCGTGATGCCGGGCATGAACGGCCTGGATCTGGCCCGCACCATCCGCGACCGCCTGCCAGAGCTCCCCGTCATCCTCACCAGCGGCTACAGCGAGTTGCTTGCCCGGGATCCGGGCCACGGCTTTACCCTGCTGCGCAAGCCTTACTCGTTGAAGCAGCTGGCCTCGGTAATGACCGAGGCCGCGCGCCGCGCGCAGGCCGTGGTGGCATCGCCCTAGCGGGCGCGTTGCTGAAGCGAACCGAATCCGCGTTCCAGTGAGGACTCCAGCGCGGACGCTTTGTCGCCGACCTCGCACCGCTGATGGCACGTGCGGGGCCGCACCGGTGTGCGGGTGGCTTTGCCGGGCACACCGTACACCCACCCGAGCCTGCGTCCACAGCGCACCAGGGGGGATGGGCCACGAACCTTTGCAAATGCTAATCTTTCTCATTTGCAGCCCATCCTGACTCCCTCATGCCCCTTCCCGCCCTTCTGAAGAACGCGCTCTGCGCGGCGCTGTCCCTTTCCCTGGCGACGCCTGCATTGGCCTCCCAAGCCCCAGCCGACGCCCCGAAGGATCTGGACAAGGTCGAAGTCCGCGGCCGCGCGCAGACGCTGTACCGCGCCAACGATGCCGCTGTCGGCACTCGCACTGACACGCCTCTGGAACGGGTCCCTCAGTCGATCCAGGTCGTGCCGCGCGAGCTGATCGACGACCAGGCCGCGCGTCAGGTCACCGACCTGTATCGCAGCATCAGCGGCATCAGCTTCTTCAGCTATGCCGGCGTTACCTTGCGCGGTTTCCGCCAGGAAAACGTGCTCTACGACGGTCTGCGCGGTGATCCCTATGCAGGCTTCTCGGTACCGCAGCTGTTCAACATCGAACGCGTGGAAGTGCTGAAGGGTCCGGCCGGTGCGCTGTACGGCGGTGGTGATGCGGGCGGTGTCATCAACTATGTGACGCGCAAGCCCAAGGCGCGCGCCGAACACCGCATCGAGCTGCAGGCAGGCGACAAGGACTTCCGCGCCGGGTCGATCGAAGGCACCGGCCCCTTGAATGCCAGCGGCAGCATTCGCTATCGCGCCGGCCTCTATGCCGACAGCGAGCAGGGCGTACGCTGGAATGCCGACAGCGAAAGCGTGATCGGCGACGCCTCGCTGGCCTTCGACGTTGGCCAGACCGGCGAGCTGGTGCTGCAGTTCACCGACATCACCCAGAACCTGGGCGGCAACCGGCTCCGGGGCGTCCCAGTGAACGATGCCGGCACCTTCCTGACCGACCGGCGATGGAACCACAACGAGGCCAGTGATTTCCTCGACATGCGCGCCAGGGTGGCGCTGGCGCAGTATCGCTTCGCACCGCTCGATACGCTGGACGTGGATATTGCTGCGCGCTGGTTCAGCAACAACGAGCACCAGATGTACCACGAACCGATGGGGCTGATCGACCGTGACCGCGATGGCGTGGCCGAGTGGATGACGCGCCAGCTGCGCAACCAGATCCGCGACAACGAGGCGTTCACCGCCAGCGGCAATGCCGTATGGCGGATCAACACCGGCCGTATCGAACACAAGGTGCTGTTCGGCGCCGACGTCTACCAGCTCGACGCCGACTTCACCGCGCAGACCGCCAACAGTGCCGACCTGGCACGCGGCGCCGGTCCGGTGCGCGGCATCGATCTGTTCAACCCGGTCTATGGCGCCAGCACCTGGCACGACTACAATCTGGCCGCCCTGCCCTGGCGCAGCACCGCCACCCGCAGCAAGCGTTACGGTGGCTATCTGCAGGATGAGCTGGCACTGGGCACGCGCTGGCATGTGCTGGCCGGACTGCGTTGGGATGGTTTCCAGGACGACGATCGCATCACTGGTGGCAGCGTGGATGGCAACGACCTCAGCTGGCGGCTGGGCAGTACCTTTACCGTCCGGGACGGCGTGAACCTGTATGCCAACATCGCCAGCGGCTTCGTGCCGCAGAGTGCCGCCAACCAGAATCCGGCAGCCGGTGGGCCCTTCGACGCTGAGCGCAGCAGGCAATGGGAAATCGGCCTGAAATCCCTGCTGGCCGACCGTGTGACCCTGAACATGGCGGCCTACCGCATCGACCGCAGCAAGATCGTGCAGGCCACCGGCGAAGTGCGGGACGGCGTGAACCAGCTGGCCGCGCTGGGCCTGGTACGCAGCACGGGCATGGAACTGGACCTGCTGGCCGACGTGACCGAGCGCTGGGTGGTGAACCTGACCTACGCCTACAACGACGCACGGGTGAAGGATGCCGGCCCGAACGGCATCACCAATGCCTCCGGAGACCGCTTCGCGAATGCGCCACGCAACAAGCTCGGCCTGTGGACGCGCTACGACCTGCCGTCGATCAATTCGGCCATTGGCTTCGGCGCCGACCATGTGGGCCAGCGTGTCAGCCTGGATGGGCAGACGGTCAAGGCTTACACGGCGTTCGACATGAGCTGGAAGACCACGTGGAAGCAGTGGCAGTTCCAGGCCAACGTCAAGAACCTGTTCGACAAGGTGTACGCGGCCAGCGGCTTCATCGAGCGCAACGGGCATTTCCCGGGCGAGCCGCGACGGGTGTATGTGCAGGCGGCCTACCGCTTCTGATCCATTGATCCGGTCCCCCTTTTGGGAATTCAGGCGAGCCGCGGGGCGGGCCGCGCATGCGCCCCCGATTCAGGTATGCTTTCGCGCGTTCAGCCACACCAGCAGGTCGCCGGCGGCAAAGCACGCGGTGCAGCACGGACGTTGCGGACGAGCACGAGACACACCATGGATGTTTCAGCGTAACCACAGGGGAAAATGGATGAAGAAGTTTCTGTTCGCAGCGATCCTCGCTGTGTCGCTGGTGGGCTGCACCACCAATCCGCCGCTCAATTTCTCGGTGCCGAACGTCGGGGTCAGCAGCAAGAAGATCGACGGTGAGCTGAAGTCGCTGACGGTCACACTGGCACGCCCGGACGAGGCCAAAGGCAAGATCCCGGCGCAGGCCCAGCACGAAGTGCCGCAGATGTGGCAGAACGCGCTGACCGAAGCACTGAACAAGATGGCGGTGTTCCGCGACGATGCACCGGTGAAGCTGAGCCTGTCGGTGAAGATCCTGGCCATTGACATTCCCAGTTTCGGGGCATCGATGACCACAAAGACGATCGCCCGTTATGAGCTGATCGATCGTGCCACCGGCAGCATCGTCTACACCCAGGACGTCAGCGCTTCCGGCGAGGTGCCGTTCAACTATGCATTTGCCGGTGTCATTCGCGCTCGCGAATCCATCAGCCGCTCGGCGCAGAACAACATCGCCCAGTTCCTGCAGGCGCTGGAGACCGTGGACATCACCAAGCCGATGTTCCCCAACAAGCAGGAAGCGCCGTGAGACGCCCGTTGCTGACCGCTTCGGTGGCGGCAATGCTGACGGCCTGCGCACCCAACGTGCGCACCGACAGTTACTCCATCGGCTCGGTGGGACAGGTCAACCGCACGGTGGGCGGTACGGTCGTCAGCGTTCGCGCGGTCAGTATCGACGGTTCGCAGGGAGGCGGAGCCGTTGCCGGCGCTGCGGCTGGCGGGGTGGCCGGCTCCACCATCGGCGGCAGCGACCAGGCAGCGGCCATCGGTGCCATTGGCGGCCTGGTGGCAGGCGCGATTGCCGGTGCGGCCTCTGAACGCGCACTCTCCCAGGCCAAGGGCCTGGAGTACGTGGTGCAGACGGAGAACGGCAATCTGATGACCGTTGTGCAGGGCCCGGACCCGGTGTTCAGCACCGGCACGCGAGTCTTGGTGCTGTATGGATCCCCCTCGCGGATCATTGCCGATCCGCGTCAACCGAAAGCTGCTCCGTAGTACCCGTGGTGCCCCTCCTGCCAGGGGCATCGCTCCAGCCGCTACGGGTGGTGTCATTCAACCCATCCGTATTGCGTGTAAGCGCGAGCGCATCCGGCCGGAATGCGCCGCCGCAGTGGAACCGGAAGTGTCTTCAACCCTGGCAATCGCCTTCCGTGCTTCCATGGCCGCGATAGGTTTCTCCCCACTCGCGCATGGCCAGCAGCACCGGCACCAGCGTGCGGCCGAACTCGGACAGCTCGTATTCCACCTTCGGCGGCACTTCCGGGTACACGTGGCGGATCACAACGCCATCTGCTTCCAGTTCACGCAGCTGGCTGGTGAGCATGGACTGGGTGGCATTGGGCACCCGCCGGGTCAGCTCCATGAAACGCCGCTTGCCGGTCATCAGGTGAAACAGAATGATCGGCTTCCACACGCCACCGATGACCGACAGCGTGACTTCCACCGCGCAACCACTCTTGCCGTCCCACCGTTTGCTACGCATGCATACTCCGGAAAACCATAGTACCTACGGAAAATCGTCGTTCTTGTTGCGATAGAGGCGCGAGCCTAGCATGGCCCCATCCCATGAATGTGAGGCCATCCATGACGTTCAAAGCACTGCTGACCCGCAAGACGAACAACCAGCTCTCGACCGAGCTGGTCGATTTCGACGAGGCCGACCTGATGGACGGCGACGTCCTGGTACAGGTCGAGTACTCCACGCTCAACTACAAGGATGCGCTTGCCCTCACCGGCAAGAGTCCGATCATCCGGACGTTTCCGCTCATTCCCGGCATCGATCTGGCAGGCGTAGTGCTGGAATCCAGCAGGGCCAACTTCAAGCCAGGCGATCGCGTCGTGCTCAATGGCTGGGACCTGAGCATGGGCCACCACGGCGGCCTGGCCCAGCGCGCGCGCGTGCGGGGCGAGTGGCTCAACCGGATTCCCGACAACCTGACAACCCGCGACGCCATGGCCATCGGCACCGCTGGCTACACCGCGATGCTGTGCGTGCTGGCCCTGGAACATGCCGGGGTGGCGCCTGCACAGGGCGATGTGCTGGTCACCGGCGCCAACGGCGGCGTCGGCTCGATCGCGGTGGCGATCCTCTCGAAGCTGGGCTACCGCGTGGTGGCCGCCACCGGGCGACCGGAGCACGCCGACTATCTGCACAACCTGGGTGCGGCCGAGATCATCGATCGTGCGCAGCTTTCGGAGCCGCGCGAGCGGCCGGTGAGTGCCGAGCGCTGGGCCGGCGTGGTGGATGTGGCCGGCGGCACGACGCTGGTCAATGCCATCGCCGAAACGAAGTACCGCGGTGCCGTGGCCGCCTGTGGCCTGGCCCAGAGCGATGCGCTGCACGGCTCGGTGCTGCCCTTCATCCTGCGCAATGTGACCCTTGCTGGCATCGATTCGGTGAATGCGCCACAAGAGGTTCGCCAGCGCGCCTGGGATCGGCTCGCGACCGACCTGGATCCGCGGAAGCTGGAAAGCACCGTGCAGCAGATCGGCCTGGCAGAGGTGCTGGATGTCTATGAGCAGATCATCCCCGGCAAGGTGCGCGGCCGCATCGTCGTGGATGTGAACGCCTGACGCCTGTCGCGCTGGCGAGGGTGCAATGCCATCGCTGGCGCGCGTGTGCGAGTGACCGGAAACGCAGCGTGCCATGCCAAGCCGCCTTATCATGGGTCGGCAAGGGCGCTTTACGCCCGGTGACGTACGCAAGGCAGTATCTGGATGTCTATGGAATGGCGCCCCTCGCGCTGGGGCCAGCGTGTGACCCGCTCGCCGGACTGGCAGTTGCGGCTGGATGGCGAACAGGTCGCGCTTTTGATCGACGGCAGGCAGTACCGCCAGCATGTAGCGAACGAACACAGCGTGCGGGTCGTTCGCGGCGTGCTCTGGTCCAGGGTCGAACTGACGACCGAGCGCGGTGAGGCACTGTCCGTGGATGGGCTGCCCAACAGCCAGGGCTCCCGGCTTGCGGCTGCCGTGCAGCACGTGCTTTTCGCGCGCTCCAGGCGGGGGCGCAAGGCACTGTTTGAGCGCGTTCTGGCGCAGATCCAGGCGTGGCTGGCCGAGGCAGATGCGCTTACCGACCGAGGCACCACCGGCCGCCGCTGGATCACGCACGAACAGCAGCAGGCGCTGCTGGCCGACCGCCCCACCCTGCCCCTCCCGTCAGCCGAGCTCGAGCAGCTGTTCCTCGACGAGGAGGTGCACGACGACCTGCACGCGCCCGGCCACCGCATGGCGCTGGACGCACTGCACGACTGGCAGCTGGATTGGCCCGCCGTGTGGGCGGACGCCAATGAGGCAATGGCGACCCGCGAACTGGGTCTGGCCAAGCCCTTCCTGGACCGGGTCGAGAGCAGGCCGCTGACCGAGGAGCAGGCTCGCGCCGTCATCTGCTTCGACAACCGCGTGCAGGTCGTGGCCGCGGCCGGCTCCGGGAAGACCTCCACGATGGTCGCCAAGGCCGCGTATGCCATTGATCGCGGCTTTTTCGAACCCGAACGGATCGTGATGCTCGCCTTCAACAAGGATGCCGCCCAGGAGCTGCAGGAGCGCGCACAGCGATGCTTCAGCCGGCTCGGCATGGGCGACACCGTAGTGGAGGCCCGGACCTTTCACGCCCTGGGCCTGTCCATCATCGCCAAGGCCACGGGGCGCAAGCCGGATATCCCGGAATGGGCGGTCGACGCGGCGCTGGGCTTCAACAAGCTGGCCGACCTGGTGGACGACCTGAAGGATCGCTCGACCCACTTCCGCACCCAGTGGGACATGTTCCGCCTGGTGTTCGGGCGCGACCTGCCGCCATTCGGCGCGGAAATGGAGGCCGATGGCTACGACCGCGATGGCACGCCCTACATCCGCACACTGCAGGGCGAGCGGGTAAAGAGCCTGGACGAGTGCGTGATCGCCAACTGGCTGTTCTACAACGGCGTGGTGTACGACTACAAGCGGCGCTACGAGTTGGATACCGCGACGGATACCCATCGCCAGTATCGCCCGGACTTCTACTATCCGGACGCCCGGCTCTGTCACGAGCACTTTGCGCTGGATGCCGATGGCCAGCCGCCGAAGCACTTTCCCAACTACAACGAAGGGATGCACTGGAAGCGGCCGCAGCATGCGGCACGCGGCACCGCAGTGGTCGAAACGACGTCGTTCGGCCTGCGCAGTGGACAGGCCCTGCAGGATCTGGCCGAGCGGCTGGGTGCGTCTGGTGTCGAACTCGACCCGAACCCGGATCGCGAGCTGCCTGACCAGGGTGCCAGGCCGATGCCCGATGCCGACCTGATCGGCTTGATGCGGACCTTCATTGCGCACGCCAAGAGCAACTGCCTGACGCTGGACGATATGGCAGCGCGCCTGCGGCAGATGCCTGAGGATCAGTTCAAGGAACGCTACCGGCGCTTCCTGGAGATCGCCGGGCCGGTTTTCCAGGCCTGGGACGATGCACTGGCTGACGAGCGCAGCATTGATTTCGAAGACATGCTCAACATGGCCGCCGGGCTGCTGGAACAGGGCCACTATGAATCACCCTACGAACTGGTGATGGCCGACGAATTCCAGGACGCTTCGCGCGCCCGTGCGCGCCTCTGCCGTGCGCTGGTCAGCCAACCGGGCCGCCATCTGTTTGCGGTGGGCGATGACTGGCAGTCGATCAATCGCTTCGCTGGCGCCGACGTTTCGGTGATGACCGGTTTCCGCGAGTGGATGGGGCATGGCCAGGTGCTGAAACTGGAGCAGACGTTCCGCTGCCCGCAGGCACTGTGTGATGTTTCCAGCCGCTTCATCAGCCGCAACCCCGCGCAGATGGCCAAGAAGGTCCGCTCTGCTGCGCCGGCAGTCGGCCCGGTGCTGCAGGCGTTCCAGATGAACCGGCGTGAGGAGGTGCAGGATGGCGTTCGCCAGTACCTTTCGAAGCTGCACCAGCAACTGTTGTCAGGCGCGGTGGCGCAGGGCCGCAATGGACGCGTGACGGTCTTTGTTCTGGGGCGGTATCGCGCGGATCGCGGTGCGATGCCTTCGGATTGGAAGACGGCCTTTGGCAGCACGATGGACGTCGAGTTCCTGACCGCACATCGATCGAAGGGGCGCGAGGCGGACTACGTGATCCTGCCGGGCATGATCAACCGCAGCTTCCCGAGCCTGCGTGCGGATGACCCGGTGCTTTCGCTGGCAATGCCGGACGGGGATACCTATCCACTGAGCGAAGAACGACGGTTGTTCTATGTCGCGCTCACGCGTGCGCGGCGGTCGGTTGCGATGTTCACCCTGCAGGGCAAGCACTCGCCATTCCTGGATGAGCTGGTGAAGGACGGAGCAGTGGAAGTGACCGCGATTTCAGGTGCGGCCATTTCGGAAGAGCGCTGCCCAGCGTGCAAGGTGGGCGTGTTCGTGGACCGCAATGGGCCGCATGGGGCCTTCCGGTCGTGCTCCAGCTATCCGTTGTGCCACAACAAGCCGAAGGATGGGCGTCGCGGGTAGAGAAGCTTGAGAAAACAAGAAGGCCCCTGTCGCCAGGGGCCTTGTGGAATCCTGGCGGAGAGAGTGGCAGACGAACAAAATTTATGTTTAAAGTCTGAGCAGCTCACCCCTCCAGAAAAAACACATAAATTCAATGTCTTATTTCAAATAAATTGGTTCGCCTTCGCTGGCCAGCAAATCAAGATGTCCCTACAATGTTGGGAACAAAGTAGGGAACACATATGAAGCTCACGGTCCCATTCATCGGCAAGGCAACCCCGGGCAGACACGGTGATGGAGGGGGACTCTATCTGCTTGTGAAGTTGGATGGGCGGAAGACTTGGGTGTTCCGTTATCGAGACAGAACAACGGGGAAGCAACGCGACAAAGGACTAGGCCCTTACCCGGATGTCAAGCTTGCTGAGGCCCGGGAACTTGCCGCCAACTGTCGTTCACAACTCCGGCAGGACATCGACCCTATTGCCTTCAAGAGGGACGCCCGAGAGCGAGCGAAGGCTGAGCAAGGAAGAATGATGACCTTTGGTGAGTGCGCCACACGATTCATTGCCGCCAACAGGCCCTCATGGCGAAACGCAAAGCACGCAGACCAGTGGCAGTCGACCATTGAGACCTACTGCAGCGCAATTCTTAAGCTTCCCGTGTCCGAAGTCGATACCAACCATGTCTATCGTGCTCTTTATGAAATCTGGGAAAGAAAGACAGAGACAGCGACGAGATTGCGTGGGCGCATTGAGCGAGTTCTGGATTGGGCTAGCGTGAACAAGCTTCGTTCAGGCGACAACCCGGCGAGATGGAAAGGCAATCTGCAGCACCTCTTACCTGCACCCGAGCCACTCAAGAATGTCGAGCACCGCCCTGCCCTACCGTACTCAGAGGTGCCTGGATTCATGAAGAAGCTCGAGCAGCGAAGAGAGCTCTCAGCCCTCGCGCTACAGCTTCAGGTACTGACAGCCACCCGGCCTGGTGAAGCAACAGGCGCAAAATGGGAAGAAATTGATTGGCAGGCGAAGCTGTGGACAGTGCCGTCCAGCCGAACAAAGAGCAAGAAAGCGCACGAAGTTCCGTTAAGCGAAGAAGCCATTGCGCTTCTGAAAAGGGTGCCCAATTGCGGGAAGCCCCACATCTTCCCCGGCAGGGCGAACAGGCCAATAGTTACCGCGTCTTCCTTGAAGGTTCTGCGGGGAATTCCTGGTGCCGAAGAAGCCACTTGCCACGGGTTTCGCAGTTCGTTCCGAGACTGGGCTGCTGACAAGACAAATCATGAAAGGGACATCATCGAGATGTCCCTTGCACACAAGGTGGCAGGGAAAGTTGAAGCCGCTTATCTGCGAACCAAGATGCTTGAAAAGCGGGCAGCGCTCATGGCGGACTGGGGAAATTACTGCCTCGCAATCACTGGCGACTGAAAGCACCATGCCCCTGTGCCACAGCAAGTACCTAAGCGCCTAAGTCGAAAGAATGTCGAACTTGTTGCCCCGAAGCGCTAGCCCTCGTTGAGAAATCGTCCATTCTCGTAGCTCCAAGCCTTCCTCCCCGGAAGGTCTCGGACCTTGACTACTCCGCCACTCCAATCGAGGTAGTAGTTGCTGCCATTCCTGCTGAAGTATCCAGGCAACGTCGCGGCACTGACATCCCGCCATTGCCGACCGTCGAAACGCTCCACGGTTAGGAAGGGTGTGCCAGCGTTGTTCTCGGTGTAGATGACAAGCGTATCGGTAGAACCAGGCGGCAAGAACAATTGCGTGCTTGCATCCAGCTCGGCAAGACCGCTGGCAGCATCCACGCGCACAAAGTCCGATATCGCAAGGGTGGCGTAGTCCGAATGCGCCTTGAGGGCCGCGATTGCGTCGTAGATGCCCTTAAATCCCCCGAAGGCCGACGACTCGTTGTTGCCGCAATCCGAAGTCAACGGAGAGGCGATTCGCCTGGCTTTAACGTTGACCAGACGGGCCTCCAGTCGCTCATCGTACATTTCGTCCTCGGGCAGTACCCGCAAGCCCGACAGGACCACTGTCGCGTCACCATCGGCTCCGTAGCCGCACCCGGCCCGACGTGGCCGCTGAGCAATACCCAGGAGCTTCGAACCTTCGGCAGGATTGGACACGCAGAGAGCACCGCCGAAATGGCGTAGCTCGGGGCTCTGTGCAATCGATACAGCCCGCAGTCGGAAGCAAAGGCTCATCCCTTCATCTGTCTCCTTCTGCGATGCGTCTTGGTACTCCCATTGACCACTGACTACCAGCGGGATGACTTGAGCCTGCGACGTCAGCGGGTACAGCGCCAAAGCCGTCACCAACACAATTTGCTTATACATTCTTCGTCCTTGTGTCAGGTCAGTTCGAGTACGGCAGGCGATAGACAGACTGCGCCTTGTAACCGGGATTCTGGGCCTCGGCGGTACGTCGGGCTTGGTCCGGGGTGCTGGCGTGGACTGTCACCACGAACGTGCCACTGCCGCCTCCAGGGCGGCCCATCTTCACTTCATATGCTGCCATTGTGGTTCGCCTTCATCCTTGTTGGAGTTGTCAAAGGGGCAGAACGGACGTGATGTCCTTTGCCCTCGAGTCGGAAAGCAGTTCACGCATGCGGTCGTACGGCGGGATGCTATCTCCCACATCAGCGCAGACTATCGTTGCCACCCCCTTTTCATAGAAGAACGTTGCTACTCGCTCTTCGTGCGGCTGCATCGTGACGTGCATCAGCGCGTGTACGCTCTTGGAGCGCCCCACCATTCGGCCCTCCGCATCAAAGCCAGCACACTCCATGTTCACTTCACGCAACCCGTTAAGGTGATTCCTCATTACGCAGTTGTAGCTGATGGGGCCGCGCCGCTCGCATGACACCGGCCGAACATAGCCGAATGAAACCAGCTCGCCGGGACCGGCCTTAGACGCGAGCTTGTCGCAACCAGCTGGCAAGAACAGAACGATGGCAATGCAAAGCGAGCGGAAAGCGCTCATAAGACTCCTCATTGAAGATTGGTTAGGAAAATTGCCGTCGCCAGCACCACTCAGCGCTGGTGCAGGTCGGCTTCGCAGTTGGGGCAGGAGTGAATGTCCCGGCCGCCCGAGAGCCCCAGAGCGCTTGCCAGGCCGCCCACGATGACAGCGACCATCGTCCCGATACCACCAAACAGAACAGAGGCAATGCTCGCCGCTATCGCGGCCAGCAGAATGCTGCCCCACCACGTGGCATACCAAGGCTTGATGCGCGCCTTGATGCCCATCGGACCTACATAGCCGCATTCGAGGCATGTGATGCGCTCGGCGTGCTGACGATACTTCTTGAGGTTCTGCCGGATGTGCTCGGGCAGGACTCCCTGCTGAGCGGGAGTTCCGCCGGGTCCCATACGCTGACTCATCTATCCCCCTGTGGTTGGCAATTCCATGCAGCGCGCTGTAGGCGTAGTTGACTAAATCACTTGCACCTTAGGAGCCGACCATCACCCTCAAACCATTGCTAGGCAATGGTTTCGGACGAAGCGGCACCACCCGTTCTCACGAAAACAAATAAGACCGCGAGAGCACCACGCTACAAATAATGTAGCATACGAAGGGTGTCGGGAAAGCCATCCTGTAGGACGCTACAGGACTGTTTCTTTCACGGCTCATGGCGCTTCCCAAACTCCGCAGCATGTTCACCAAGCGCCTGAAAGAGGCGCGCTTGGCTATGGGCATCTCTCAACGAGAGCTTGGAAGGCGAATTGGCCTCTCGGAGGAAGTCGTGTCCAGCAGGGTGACTAGGTACGAGTTGGGAACTTCGGAACCCGACTTCGCCACGGCAGATAGGCTCGCCAAGGAGCTTGGCGTTCCGTTGGCCTATCTGGTGGCTGACAATGACGCAATGGCCCAGATTATTCTGAGCGCAGCCTCCCTATCACCATCCGAGCAGCGAAAACTAGCGTCAGAGCTGTCTGCCGACGCCGTGCGCAGTCCCATTAGACCTAAACGCGAGTGACCAGTGGTCCACCACATTAGACAGAGCTTGGCATGGCACTACCACAATGATGCTCGGGAGTTCCTTCGCCGCTATGGACTACTGCGGCCAGAGGATTTCACCAAATCCGGCCGGGTGAAGAATTTCGTGGACGTGCTGTTAGCTGCTGAGTGCGTTCTCAAGGCGCACATCTTCCTGGGAAAGAGTCAGACCGAGCCGCTGGCGCTGTATCGAGAGGTCCGAGGACTCCGCCACGGCATTCGCTCCCTCGCCGACAGGGCTGACTACTCGGACGATAGAGAGCCCTACAATGCCCTCTCCGCTCGCTTTGACCAGCTATCTGTCAATCTCAGGTATTCCCTCGACATGTGGGAGACGTTCTTCCCTGGCTTGGGGGGCGAAGAACAAGTCGCGCGATATGACAACACCGTGGCCAACACCCGATGGCGGGAAGCAGCGGTTGCCGAGGTGCAGCATCTGGTTGAGATGTTAAGCGGGGAGCTCACCGGAGAGGAGGACTGCGGAATAGATGATGAGTTCAGGCAGATGGTGGAGATGGCTGAGTTCGTGCGTGAGGCCAAAATCATCCGCTAGGTCTGCAGTGCGCGATATACGCTACTGCGACTTATGGAGAAGCGTTCGGCCAGCTGCTCGATGCTAAAGCCGTCTTCAGCGCGCATCCTGCGGATACGCTCCTCCTGCACCTCTGTCAAAGCCTTTTTCCGGCCAAATTTGGTTCCCTTCTGCTGAGCAAGCGCAATCCCGTCACGCTGGCGCTCAGCCCGAATATCCGCCTCGAACTCAGCGAAAGCCCCCAGTAGGTTGAACATCAGCTTCCCCTCTGATGTCGTGGTGTCCAAACCCTGGTCCAAGACGCGAAGACTGACGTTCTTGCGCTTAAGCCTGTCTGCAATCTTGGCCAAGTCCAGGACGGACCTAGCGACACGGTCTAGACGGGAGACCACAAGCACGTCGCCATCCCGCACGTACTCAAGAGCTGCTTGAAGCTCAGGACGATTCTCTGCCTGACGGCCAGAGCGCTTCTCTTGGTAGACCTTCCCGCAGCCCGCTTTGGTGAGCTTGTCCAGTTGGACATCCAGAGATTGACCAGCCGAGCTGACACGTGCGTAGCCAATGATTTCCATTTCAATGAGTCTCCAAAGCTCTAGATGTTTTGAGAATACCATTTTGAAATGAGATTTGGAACATGCTGACAGGCATCCCAAGATGTATACAAAATGAGACGCACAGGAGAAACTTGAGGCTCATCGCAAGCTAGCCCTGGGACAGGCAAATGCCATTCGAGTTCTCCATACCAACTTCCGCTGCGAGCGCCCTGCGCACCGTTCTCAAGGAGGGCGAGTCACTAATAGTTGTGGGAGCCAATGGAAGTGGCAAGACACGACTTGCTGCATGGATTGAGAAAAACTTCGGAGAGCGAGCTCATCGAATATCTGCGCATCGCGCACTCACGCTCAAGCCAGGAGTTCCCAAAATTAGAGAGTCTGATGCGCTTCAAGGTCTGCGGTTCGGGACGACTGGTAGTAATATTAGCCTCGCGCATCGCACGCTCAATCGGTGGGGCAAGGACGAGGTGGGCGGTATCCTCAATGATTTCGACTATCTACTACAGGCCTTGTTTGCGGAGCAGTCACGTACCGCGTTACTGAGTCATAAACGTGTTCGTTCGGGCGACCATACTGCCGCTGAGCCGACGAAATTTGAGAGGCTGCAGTTCATATGGGAGCAACTGCTTCCACATAGAGAGCTAGTCGTTTCCGGCGATGACATCCAAGCCCAGAGAATTGGTGGCGACAGCCTGTATAGCGCATCAAGCATGAGTGATGGCGAGCGAGCAATCTTCTACTTGCTTGGTCAAGCATTGATGGCCTCAGAAAATTCTTTGTTTATCGTGGACGAACCAGAGCTTCATATGCATCGCTCTATTATGAGCAAGCTCTGGGATAGGATTGAGAACGAAAGGCCGGATTGTGCCTTTGTGTTCATCACGCATGACCTTGAATTTGCCACCTCTCGGGTGGGGCAAAAGATAGTTATCGGCGACTATCAATCTGAGGTCCCTAGCTGGAGTGTCGAACCTGTTCCGGAAGATAGCGGGTTTAGTGAGGAATTGACGACACTGTTACTTGGAAGCAGACGGCCAATCCTATTCGTCGAAGGTGATATGTCCAGTTTGGACAAGGCGATATACCGATGTATCTATCCTGGCTGGACCGTCATACCGCGTGGTTCATGCAAGGATGTCCTTCACGCGGTCTCAACCATGAAATCCAACGCGACGCTGACACGTATTACCTGCGTCGGAATTGTCGATGCCGATGGCTACGACAATGAGGAAATTGAAGCATTAAATGCAGGCTCAGTTCATGTGCTTCCAGTCTCGGAAATTGAGAATTTGCTCATGCTTCCGGAGGTTAGCAGAGAGATTGCGGCAGCCGACCACATGTCAGATGCTGAAATTGAGGAGCGACAAGCTCAACTGTACGACGCACTTTTTGCGCATGTAAGTCAAGATGATGTTATTGAAGCGACGGTGGCACGTTATTGCCTTAGACGCATAGACCGCGCGCTTAAGAAAACAGACTTGAGTAAGTCCAAGACAGTTGAGGCGATTGCGAAAAACTATGCGGCTCAAGTTCAGACCCTTAGCATTGAGGCCATAGCTGACCAGCGACGAGCGCGAATCATAGGAGCTGTCTCGCAGCGCGATATCCCCGAGTTACTTGCGTTGGTTGACGACAAGGGAATGCTTGCTGAAGCGGCATCTAAGCTAAAGAACACTACGCGCGCGTTATTTGAATCATGGCTTACACGCGTACTTATGAATGAACGTGCGCCACAGCTCGTGGCACAATTAAAGACGAAGCTTCCAGAAATTGACTGAAATGGTTTTGACCCCATGGATTCATTGCATGGCAACTTAAATAGAAAATCTGGGGAGAGCTGACTCCCCAGAGCTATTCGATAGCAATGTACCCCGAGGTATAAACCTCCCATACGAAGTGAATCTAGTTCTTAAGTCGTAGCCCGTACAGGTACAAATTTCACAAGCACACCATCGACGCTATCGCTGCACTTCTTTAGGGCATAGTTAGTCAACTCCACCCTGTCCTGCTGCGCTAGTATTTCGACATACCAATCGTCTCTGCCGGGGCAGTTGACTCTCGGGTCACCACAGCGTCGCCCTGAAGCCCGCCAGAGCCTTCTGACCACATCCTTGTGGTCCATCGGGCTACCGGGCAGGCGCATAAGGCAATGGATGTGCGTTCCTTGTCGCACCCCGGTCGGTGATGTACTCCATATCATTTCCGCACCGTAGTCCTCGACTATCGGACACATGGCGATTCGCTTCTTCGACTTCGTACCGAACAGGTAGCCCTTGAGTTTGTGGGCGAAAGTACCGAATGCCTTCTCCGCAAACTTGTAGCTCACCCCGTCGCTCCCACTGAAGGTCAGTGTCACCATCACGTTGTGCTGCCCAAGGAGGAGCCAATCGGCGGCTTGCTCCTGCAGGGCTGTTCTTGATTTCGTTGAATCCGTGTCGTCCATTGATATGCCTTCAAGAGCGTTTGCGCGCGTGCTCTTGTGCAATACTTATCGCCGCTATTTACATTTCGCAATTGGGAGGCGGCATTGGTCAGAATCGGCGGCAACCCGACCCTTCGCGATGTGCGCAATACCGACACCACGGCCGCAAATCGCAAGCGACGAAAGCTCGCAGACGAGTACGCCAGAAAGACGGCAGAACTACTGCGGGAAGCATCCCGGCAGTACCCAAGCATGCTCCATGTCGACTATGCGGACTGGCTAAATGACAACAATTGGCCTACCCGGAAAGGTGGACGCTGGACCGCAACGCAGGTTGGTCGTGTCTTCAAGAGATTCGGGCTAGCAACGCCACCCAAGCGAAAGAAGCGAGGGATACGGCAATACGTGCAGCGGTCTACCACTCCAGCGGAGTGACCGTTATGAGCGAAGCCGCCAGAACGGGGCAAGCCGTTATCGATAGCCGGTGTCGACAGGGAGAACGGGCACCTGCCCGCTTGGCAGGGAACAATGTTGGGAACAACGCGAGCCACTCAGTGCAACATCCTTTACAATCATGATGTTGCGTTTGTAATTGGCGGAGAGAGTGGGATTCGAACCCACGGAAGGTTTGACCCTTCGCCGGTTTTCAAGACCGGTGCCTTAAACCGCTCGGCCATCTCTCCAATCGGGTCCCGGTCGCCCGGGCAGCGGCATATTCTCGCACGTGAAGGCCATTTGCCCAAGACCACCTTGCCCCTGCCCTCCGCATCCGGCACGGTGGGGGCCTTCACCGCACTCGGAGCCCCCATGGCCCACCTCGACCTGGCCAACCTGCGCACCACCCTGCTGGATGACACCCAGCTGGCAGCTGTGGCCCTGCACCGCACCTTCGCCGGCCATCTGCCGGTCAGCAGCGGGCACCTGGTGGTCTGCGATCCGCTTGTCCAGGCCGAAGCACCAGCGCTGGCCGACTACACCGCCCCGCTGGGCCGGCATCCGGTTGAGATCATCGTGCACAGCGGCCGCCCGGCGCTGGCCGTGGTCTGGTTCAAGCCCCGCGAAGCCCTCACTGCGTCTGCCCTGCACTGGCAGATGGCGCGCTGGACCACGCAGGACCTGACCGGCCTGGATGAGGACAGCTTCATCGGCTACCCGGTCGACGCCGGCATCGGCTGCTTCATGGATACCGACACCCAACAGGCACTGCTGGCGCTGATCGAACGGGCCGATGGCGACGAAGACAATGCGTGGTCGGATGCCCTGATCGACCACGACGGCCTCGACGAAGGCGCCGAGTACCGCCCCTGGGGGGAAGACTCGCCGCACGGCCTGGTGGTGTTCACCAGCGGCTGGGGCGACGGTGTCTATCCCAGCTACTGGGCGCTGGATACGTCCGGCATTCCGGTCGCCCTGGTCACCGATTTCCTGTGCATCCAGGGCGGCGATGGACGCGACGAGCGCGAGATTGCCGACCAGGCCTATCGCGACAGCCTTCCACCCGACGAAGCTGAAGCGCTGGCACGGCTGGTAGCGGCCGTTGAACGCGACGACCCGGATGCGCTGCACGTCCTGTTGAAGGACGCGCCGCAGCGCGCCAACCAGATCGAACCAGGCTGTGGCGGCACCGCTCTGTACGAGGCGATCCGCCTGGACCGCCCGCAGGCATTGCGGGTGCTGCTACAGGGTGGCGAGCTACCGGCGATGCCCGAGCGCCTGCACATGAGCAAGGTGACCGGCTATCTGGACTACGCGCGGTTCCTGAAGAAGCCGCGCAGCGCGGAGCTGATGGCGGTGCTGGAAGCACCGGCCATTGCCGAGCCCACACCGGCCGCACCGCCGCGGCGCGGCTTCTGGGTCCGACTGTTCGGCCGGAACTGACCGGGGCCGGAAAGCAGCAACGCCGGGCATGGCCCGGCGCTACCGTTTCACAGATTGGCGGTGCAGTTGCGGGCAGGTGCCTCAGCCCGCATCCACTGCCAACGCGCCCAGCGCACTGGCCTTGATCCGCTCCTTGGCCTTTTCACAGGCGCCACCGCAATCCAGGCGCGAGGCCTCCAGCTGCGGCGGCAGGTGCTCGGCCAGGAAGTCGATGAACACGCGCACTGCCGGCAGCAGGCCGCGACGCGAGGCGAACACGGCATGGCACACGCCCTGCGGCAGCGACCAGTCCGGCAGCACCACTTCCAGTTCGCCGTTACGCACCGCGTCGGCGCACACGGTCTCCGGCAGCATGGTGATGCCGAAACCGTCCTTCACCATGCTCTGCAGCAGCGGGAAGTCGAAACCGGCCACGCGCGGCTGCAAGTCGACCCGGCGCACTTCGCCTTCCGGGCCATGCAGTTCCCAGCGCTGGCGTGCTTCGTCTTCGCTGATGCTGAGGGTGACGTGCTGGGTCAGCTCTTCCGGGTCCTTGGGGCGGCCGGCGCGATCCAGGTACTTGGGGCTGGCCACCAGCAGTTCCTGCACCTGGCCGAAGCTGCGCATCACCAGGCTGCCGTCGTCATCCAGGCGCGAACGCACGCGCAGGGCCACGTCGTAGCCTTCGTTGATGATGTCCACGCGGCGGTTGCTGATGTTCAGCTGCAGCCGCACCTTCGGGTACTGCTCAAGGAACTTGGGCAGCAGCTTGGGCAGCTGCATCTGCGCCAGTGACACCGGCACGCTGGCGCGCACCACGCCGCGCGGCTCCGCGCTGAGGCGGTCCACCACCTCGCGGGCGGCCTGGGCCTCGGCCAGCATCGTCTGCGCATGGCGATGCACGCTGGTGCCGACATCGGTGACCGCGAAACGGCGCGTGGAGCGCTGCAGCAGGCGTACGCCCAGGTCGGTTTCCAGCTGGCTGATGCGGCGGCTCAGGCGCGACTTGGGAATACCCAGTGCGCGCTCGGCGGCGGCGAATCCGCCGTGGTCGACCACCATCGCGAAGTAGTACAGGTCATTCAGGTCATGCATACCCGAGTTCCATATCTAGAACAATACGTGGCATTCAACCACCTTTATTCCGCCATTGCAACAACCTATCGTTCTCTCTGTCGGCGGGGCCACCCCGCCCCTTCCTCCCAGAACATAGGTGACTGCCATGAAGCTTCTGCATCTCGACGCCAGCGTGCTTGGCGACAACTCCGTCTCGCGCCAGCTGTCGGCCGCCGTGGTCGCCCGCCTCGCCAGCCAGATCGACGGCCTGCAGGTCGATTATCGCGATCTTGACGCCAATCCGGTACCGCATCTGCGCAGCAGCTCGCTGGCCAGGACCGACGCCGCTGAAGCGACCGATGCTGAACAGGTGATGCAGCAGTTCCTGGAGGCCGACATCGTTGTGATCGGCGCGCCGATGTACAACTTCAGCATCCCGTCCACCCTGAAGGCCTGGATCGATCGCGTGGCCGTGGCCGGCCGCACCTTCAAGTGCACCGAGAACGGCCCGGTGGGCCTGGCCGGTGGCAAGCGGGTGATCATCGCCAGCAGCCGCGGCGGCATCTACACCGACTCGCCGGCCGACTTCCAGGAGCCGTTCCTGCGCCAGGTGTTCGCCTTCATGGGCATCAACGAGGTCGAATTCGTGCGCGCCGAAGGCATCGCCTATTCGCCGCAGCACCGTGAAAACGCCATTGCCGGTGCGCTGGCGGCGCTGCCGTCGCACGAAGCGGCCGAACCCGTCGCCGCATAACGCGTCCCAGCGTTCGGCGCCCCTCTCTCCTCGTCTGGGCGCTGAACGCGGGCCGGGATCCCCTCCCCCATCCCGGCCCACCCTGGCGGCCCTGCTTTGCGGGGCCGTTTTTTTGTGGGCGCGTTAGGCTGGGGCCATGGACTACACCGTGACGGCTGCGCACCGCAGCGAATTTCCGCACCCGATCACCCTGCGCCGTGGCCAGGCGCTGGTGGTGGGCGAACGTTATGAAGGCCCGGAGGGCTGGGAAGACTGGTTCCTGTGCCAAGCCGAAGGGCAGCAGCCCGGTTTCGTGCCGGCGCCGGTGATCGGTCGCAATGCGCAGGGTGACGCCTATGCCACGGAGGATTACTGCGCGCGGGAGTTGGATGTGGATCCGGGGCAGCTGCTGCGAGGAATGCGCACGCTCAATGGATGGGCCTGGTGCGTGCCGGAGACCGGCGAACCGGGATGGGTGCCGCTGGAGAAGCTGAGGGCAGCAGAAACCCGGTAGCGCCCGAGCCTATGCTCGGGCGGCGGCGCGAAGCGCCGATAATCAATGCGGCCCGCGAGGGGCAGGAGCAGCCGAGCATAGGCTCGGCTCTACATGGATCTGTAGCGCCCGAGCCTAAGCTTCGGGCGGCGGCGCGAATCGCCGGCTGTCAGGCGATGGTTTCCAGGCCACCCATGTACGGGCGCAGGGCCTCCGGCACGGTGATGCTGCCATCGGCGTTCTGGTAGTTCTCCATCACCGCGATCATCGCGCGGCCGACGGCCACGCCCGAGCCATTCAGCGTGTGCGCCAGCTCCGGCTTGCCGGTGGCCGGGTTGCGCCAGCGCGCCTGCATGCGGCGGGCCTGGAAATCACCACAGTTCGAGCACGAGGAAATCTCGCGGTAGGTTTCCTGCGACGGCAGCCAGACTTCCAGGTCGTAGGTCTTGATGGCCGAGAAGCCCATGTCGCCGGTGCACAGCAGCACCTTGCGGTACGGCAGGCCCAGCTTTTCCAGCACCACTTCAGCGCAGCGGGTCATGCGCTGGTGTTCGGCATCGCTCTCTTCCGGGCGACAGATCGAGACCAGCTCGACCTTCTCGAACTGGTGCTGGCGGATCATGCCGCGCACGTCGCGCCCGCCGCTGCCGGCCTCGGCACGGAAGCACATCGAGTGGGCGGTCATGCGCAACGGCAGGCGCTCGGCATCGACGATCTCGTCGCGCACGATGTTGGTCAGCGGCACTTCCGAGGTCGGGATCAGGTAGCGCGTGGAATCGCCCACGGCGGTCTTGAACAGGTCGTCCTCGAACTTCGGCAGCTGGCTGGTGCCGCGCAGCGAATCGGCGTTGACCAGCAGCGGCACGTTGGTTTCCTCATAACCGTGCTCGCCGGTATGCAGGTCGACCATGAACTGGGCCAGCGCACGGTGCAGGCGCGCGATCGGGCCGCGCAGCACGGTGAAGCGCGAGCCGGACAGCTTGGCCGCAGTCTCGCCGTCCAGCCAGCCGTTGCGGGCGCCCAGTTCGACGTGGTCGAGCACCTTGAAATCGAACTGGCGCGGGGTTCCCCAGCGCGCCTGCTCGACGTTGTCGCTCTCATCGGCACCGGCCGGCACGTCATCGGCCGGCAGGTTCGGAATGCCCATCGAGATCGCTTCGATCTTCTCGCGCAGTTCGTCCAGCGCCACTTCCGAGGCCTTCAACTCGTCGGCGAAGGCAGCAACCTCGGCCATGATGGCCGAAACGTCCTCGCCCTTGGCCTTGGCCTGGCCGATGGCCTTGGAACGGCTGTTGCGCAGGCTCTGCAGTTCCTGGGTCCGTACCTGGATGCGCTTGCGATCAGCCTCCAGGGCCTCCAGGGCAGACACGTCGAGCTCGAAGCCGCGGCTGGTGCGCAGGCGTTCAGCGAGGTCGGCGGGCTGGTGGCGGAGCAGGGCTGGATCAAGCATGGCAGGTGTCGTGGTGGGTATCAGGAACGGGATTATCGCTTGTTATACGGATTTCTGCCGCCCGGTTCATTCCCGCCGTGGCAGAATCGAGCCATTCCGTACTGGTCCGGTCCATGTCTGCACCCCGCTCGTCGTCCGCCAAGTCCTTCACTGTGCATATCCCGCGCAACGCCCTGAAGATCGCCGGCATCGCCTTCGGCGTGGGCGTACTGCTGTTCGTGCTGGTCTGGCTGACCGGCCGCGACAAGGAGTTCTTCCGCGCCGACCCGGCCGCGCAGACCCCGCAGGAAACCGCCCAGGTCGAGCCCCTCCCGGAACCGTTGGCCGCTGCGGCCGGTTCCAGCGACATGCCCGATGCCAAGCCGGCCCCGGTCGAGGAAGAAGCGCCGAAGCTGGTCGAAACCGCCCCGCCACCACCCGCCCCGATCGCCGAGCCGGCCCCGGCCAACCCGGGCGCTGCGCCGGCCACGACCGGCAACAGCCAACCGATGCCGATTGCCGGTCAGTCGCCGCCGCCGTCGTACCCCGCCGCCGCCCTGCGCGCCGGCGAAACCGGCACCGTGGTGGTACGCGTGGATGTAGACGCCACCGGCTATCCGAACAACGCCACGGTGATCCAGCGCAGCGGTTCACGCGACCTCGACCGTGCCGCGACCGACGCCGTGCGCCGTTGGCGATTCACTCCGGCCCAGAGCAACGGCCAGGCCGTGCCTGGCAGCATTGAAGTGCCGTTCGACTTCAAGACGCAGTAACTGAACGCTCCCCAGCAGGCAAGCTGAACCCTGCCGGTGATGTTGACGCAACGCTGACACTTTCCGTCTGTGGCTCGGGCAACACTGCCCATGTCGTCCATTGACGGAAGGAGTTTGCGATGGCTGTTACCACCCACGAAGACCTTCATTCGCCGCGGTTGCAGCGGGACTCAAGCGTACAGCACAAGAACGCGTCGCCCTGGATGTGGATCGCACTGATCGTGGCGATGTTTGCTGCCGCCCTGCTCTGGCTGCGTCATTCCAGCCAGGAAGAGGTGGCACCTGCGCCGGTCGGCGAGCGCATGCTGCCGGCCCCCGAGCAGGCGGCGGTGACGGACGCAGCGACGCCTGCCGCGCGCCAGGCAACCCCGGCTACTGCTTCGCGGAAGGCCGCGCCGGTAGTGCGCAATCGTGAAGCCCGCCCGCTGGCCAGCAACCGCATGCCCACCTACCCCGCCGCCGCGCTGCGTAGCGGCGTGCAGGGCAGCGTGATCGCCAGCCTGAATGTGGATACCCGCGGCAATGTCGCCAACGCTGCGATCGTCTCGCGCAGCGGCGAGCGCAGTCGTGATCTGGATCGTGCGGTGCTCAGCACCGTGCAGAACTGGAAGTTCCAACCCGCGGTGCAGGATGGCCGCGCAGTAGCCAGCGTGGTGCGGGTCCCGGTGGATTTCCGTACCGAGCAGCGTTGATCGCGGACGAGGGGTTCGTGATGTTTAGACGGAGGCTTCGGCCTCCGTCCTTTTATGCGGAAAGCGTGTCAACCAAGGTTGGCACCTACCGGGAGATGTGAGCGTGCCAACCAAGATTGGCACCTGCCGGGCAATGCGATCCGCCGGGCATGGCCCGGTGCTCGCGATGCCGATCAGGCCAGGTTGAACCCGGCGCTGCGGGCCAGACCATCGAAGTCCGGGAAGGACGTGGCGACGTTGGCGATATCGTTGATCCGCACTTCGCCATCGCTGATCTGGCCGGCAATGGCGAATGCCATGGCGATGCGGTGGTCACCGTGGCTTTCGATGGTGCCGCTGCCCAGGCGCACACCGCCGTGCAGGGTGGCGCCGTCTTCGGTTTCGTCCACCTGCATGCCCAGCGCGCGCAGGCCTGTGGCCATCGCAGCAAGGCGGTCGGATTCCTTCACCCGCAGCTCGGCCGCACCGCTCACCACGGTCTGGCCTTCTGCGGCGGCGGCGGCCACGAACAGCGCCGGGAACTCGTCGATCATGTCCGGCACCAACGCTTCCGGAATGCGCGCGCCCTTGAGCGGGGCGTAGCGCACCACCAGATCTGCCACCGGTTCACCGCCCTGCTCGGCAGGATTCTCTTCGGTGATGTCCGCCCCCATCAGGCGCAGCGCGTGCAGCAGGCCGGTGCGGCGCGGGTTCAGGCCGACCTGCTTCAGGCGCAGCTCGGAGCCGGGAATGATGCTGGCCGCCACCAGGTAGAACGCGGCCGAAGAGAAGTCGGCCGGTACCACGATGTCGGTGGCGCGCAGGCGCTGGCCGCCACGCAGGCGGGCCTTGCCGGGCGAGAATTCGATGTCCACGCCGAACGCCGACAGCATGCGTTCGGTGTAGTCGCGGGTCGGGTGCGGTTCGACAACGCTGGTTTCGCCCTGTGCGTACAGGCCTGCCAGCAACACCGCCGACTTGATCTGCGCGCTGGCCACCGGCGAGGCGAAGTCGATGCCATGCAGCGTCTGGCCGCCATGCACGTGCAGCGGCGGCGTGCCGTCATCCTGGGTGTCGATCTTCGCGCCCATCTGCGACAGCGGGCCGGTGACGCGGCGCATCGGTCGGCCCGACAGCGACTCATCGCCGATCAGCGTGCAGTCGAACGCTTGGCCCGCCAGCAACCCGGCCAGCAGGCGCATGCCGGTGCCGGCATTGCCGCAGTCCAGCGGTGCATCCGGCGCTTTCAGGCCGTCGATGCCGACGCCGTGCACGATGCGCTGCGACGGGCTGGGCGTTTCGATACGCACCCCCAGCTGGCTGAAGATGCGCGCGGTCGCGCGGGTGTCCTCGCCTTCCAGGAAGCCCTCGATATGCGAGGTGCCATCGGCCAGCGCGGCGAACATCACCGAGCGATGCGAGACCGACTTGTCGCCGGGAATGGTCAGGCTGCCCTGCAGGGGCTGGCCCTTGCGGGCGATCCAGTGTTGCGCGTTGCTCATCGTTCGATCATTCCGTAAACGCCGGCAGCCCGCCGGCGATGCATCAGGGGGTGGCGGCCGGGGCCGCCCCAGCAGCACTCAGGGCACGGCCACAGGATAGGAGCCCAGCACCTTGATCTGCGCCGAGTGCGCTTCAAGTTCGGCCAGCGCCGCCTGCATCGGCGCGTCGTCGATGTGGCCGGCCAGGTCGATGAAGAAGCCGTACTCCCACTTGCCGTGGTGCGACGGCCGCGACTCGATGCGGTTCATGCTGATGCCGTGGCGGGCGAACGGGCTGAGCACGTCGAACAGCGCACCGGGCTTGTCATGGATGAACACCAGCACCGAGGTGCGGTCGTGGCCGGAGGTCGGGAAGATGTTGCGGCCCACCACCAGGAAGCGGGTGGTGTTGTCGGCATCGTTCTGGATCGGCTTGGTGACCACCTTCTTCAGGCCGTACACGTGGCCGGCACTCTCGCCGCCGATGGCCGCCGCGTCGTCGGCGTTGCGCGCACGGCGCGCACCCTCGGCGTTGCTCGAAACCGGAATCTTCTCGGCCTTCGGCAGGTTGGCGCGCAGCCACGCCGAGGTCTGCATGAACGACTGCGGATGTGCGTAGATGCGCTCGATGTCCTCGATGCGGCCGCTGCGCGACATCAGGTACTGCTGCACGCGCAGTTCCACTTCGCCGCAGATCTTCAGGTTGGAGGTCAGGAACATGTCCAGGGTGATCTGGATGGTGCCCTGCCCCGAGTTCTCCACCGGCACCACGCCGAAATCGGCGTTGCCCGCTTCCACTTCCTGGAACACTTCCTCGATGCTGGCCATCGGCAGGCCCAGCGCCGAGCGGCCGAAGTGCTTGAGCACGGCCTGCTGGCTGAAGGTGCCTTCCGGGCCGAGGTAACCGATCTTCAGCGGCTCCTGCTGGGCCAGGCAGGCCGACATGATCTCGCGGTAGACGTGCACCAGCAGCTCATCGCTGAGCGGGCCTTCGTTGCGATCCACCACCATGCGCAGCACCTGCGCTTCGCGCTCGGGGCGGTAGTAGTCGACGGCGGCGGCGAGCTTGCCCTTGGCCTTGCCGACCTGATGGGCGAAGCGCGCGCGCTCGGCGATCAGGCTCTGGATGTCGCGGTCGATCTGGTCGATCTTCGAGCGCACATCGGCCAGCGCCAGCGGCGCCAGGGTGGGTGCCGGGTTCGAGGCGGCCTTGGCCTTGCCCTTCGCCTTGGCGGGCGCGCTGTCCTTGGCCGGTTCGGCCTTCTTCGGCGCCTTCTTGCTGGATTTGCTGCTTGCCATCGGAATTCCTTGTTGCGGGGCCCGCACCCGACGGTGCGCGCCGTTCATTGCTCAGCCGTGACGCTGCTGGAAATCGGCCATGAAGGCGACCAGCGCCTCGGCCCCGGCCAGCGGCATGGCGTTGTACAGCGAGGCACGGATGCCACCGACGACCTTGTGGCCCTTCAGCGCCAGCAGGCCGGCCGCCTTGGCCTCGGCCACGAAGCGGGCATCGAGATCGGCGTTGGGCAGGAAGAACGGGATGTTCATCCGCGAACGGGCCGCATGTGCAACTTCATTGCGGTAGAAGCCGCCGGAGCCGTCGATGGCTCTGTACACCAGCGCGGCCTTGGCGGCATTGCGCTTGGCGAATTCGGCCACGCCGCCTTCGGCCAGCATCCACTTGAACACCAGCCCGGCCAGGTACCAGTTCCAGGTCGGCGGGGTGTTGAGCATCGAATCGCGGGCGACGTGCGAGCGGTAATCGAAGATGTCCGCACGTGGCTGGCCACTGCGCTCGAGCAGGTCGCGACGGACGATCATCACCGCGATGCCGACCGGGCCAAGGTTCTTCTGCGCGCCGGCGTAGATCACGCCATAGCGGCGCACGTCCAGCGGTTCGCTGGCGATGGACGAGCTGAAGTCGGCGATCAGCGGAACGTTGCCGGTATCGGGAGCATCACGGAACTCGACGCCGTGGATGGTCTCGTTGGCGGTGATGTGCACGTAGGCGGCACCGGGCGACAGCTGCCAGTCGGCACGCGCCGGCAGCGTGCGGTAGCCGTTGGCCTCGCTGCTGGCGGCGATGTTGACGTCGACGTAGACACCGGCCTGCTTGACCGCGGTCTTGCCCCAGTGGCCACTGACCACGTAGTCGGCACGCTGGCCCGGGGCGGCGAAATTGAGCGGGATCAGCGCCTGCTGGGTGGTGGCGCCACCGGACAGGAACAGCACCGCATAGTCGTCGGGGATGTCGAGCAGGCGCCGCAGGTCGGCCTCGGCCTCGGCGGCCACGGACATGAATTCCGCGCCGCGATGGCTCATTTCCACGATCGAAGCACCGGACCCGTGCCAGTCCAGCATTTCCGCCTGCGCCTGGCGCAGGACCGATTCCGGCAAGGTTGCAGGGCCGGCACTGAAGTTGAACGCGCGCGTCATGTCACACCTGTGGGGCAAGACCCCTAGTATGCCGCAGTGCACCAGCCTTGCGGCCTTGTGGCGCAAGGGAAATTTGGTTTCATTGGAATCCATTGGCCGCCCGCATGGCGCCGGTAGTCGCCGACCTTGGTCGGCGTACGCCGTCAGCAGTCATTCCCGCCGAAGGAGCGTGCCGACCAAGGTCGGCACCTACCGGAAGCGGGTGGACACACGCCACGTGGGTAGCGTCGGGCCATGCCCGGCGGATACGGGGTCAGCGCGCGCCGAACCAGAGCAGCAGGCTGAGCAGCGCGGCCAGCAGCAGCGCACTGACCAGCAGCCACGGCCAGCGCCGGACCTTGCGCGGCACGGCCGGCAGCACCGGCGCCTGCTCGGCGTCCTGGCTGGACTCGTCTTCATCCGGCAGCGGGCGCCGGCGCGGGTCATGCGGCACTTCCAGCACAAACCGGTGCTGGCCATCAAACACCACCTGGTCGCCGGCCTGCAGCCAGCAATGGCGCACGGCCACGCCATTGACGCAGGTGCCGTCGGCACTGCCCAGATCGCGCAGCAGCACGCGATCACCATGCACTTCCACGCGGGCGTGTCGTTCGGCGAAGGCCGGATCGTCAATAGCGATGTCAGCGTCGCCGCCGCGGCCGATCAGGCGGGCCCGCGACAGGGTGAAGCTGCGGCCGTGGTGCAGGCCGCCAACTCCGCGCAACAGCCGCTGCTGCTCGTCGCTGCCTTCCTCGTTCTTCGGCGCAGGCGCCTGCAGCAGGCTCTCGACTTCACCTTGCAGGACCATCTCCACGCCGTCCACATACACCGCATCGCCCGCACGCAGCAGCGCCATGCGCCGCACCGGTCGACCGTTCACATGAATGCCGCGGATCCCGTTGCCGACCTGCAGCCACAGGCCGCGATCATCCAGGCAGAACTGCGCCAGCAACAGGGCACCATGGCCGGCATCGCCGAGCCGCACACTGCCGTTGGCCTGGCGCACGATGCGTTGCACCCCGGGCCGCAGCGGCTGGTCGGGCTGTTGTTGTTGGCTGAAGTGAACAAGCAGGTTCTGCACGCGGCGCAGCCTAGCAGGTTGGTCGCCAACGAAGAAGAACCCAGGATGAGTGCTTGGCGCGGAGGCCCTCGATGCGCACAATGCTCGCCCTCATTGATCATCCCCGCCCTGCGCCAGGAGCCTGCATGTCCACCATCGATGTCCGCCACGCCCACGGCCTGCCCGACGCGCAGGCGCGCGCCGCGATCGAGCAGGTCGCCGCCAAGCTGTCCGAGCGCTTCGGCCTGAAGTCGTCGTGGACCGCCGATGTACTGAACTTCTCCGGCAGCGGCGTGGACGGCGCGATCGAACTGCAGCCAGGCGCCGTGCGCGTGACGGCCAAGCTGGGCTTCCTGCTGTCGGCGATGAAGGGCATGGTCGAAGGCGAGATACAGCGCGTTCTGAAGGAAAAGCTGGGCTGAACCCCGGCCGCGGCCATCACGGCCGTGCAACGCCACGGCGCGCTACTCTCGGGGCAGGCCCAACTCCCACGGGAACTGCGATGAACCACTATGAGAACGACGACCGCCGCAACGACGACGCCTCTTTCGGTGACCAGGCCGAGCGCTTTTCGCGCAAGCTGAGTGACTCGGCGCAGCAGGTGTGGCTGGCCGGTCTTGGCGCTCTCGGCCGTGCACAGGCCGAAGGCAGCCGCTTCTTTGACGGCCTGGTGAAGGAAGGCGAAGCCTGGGAAGCCCGCCGCCGTGAGCGCAGCAGCGAACAGGGCCCGGGCTGGCGTGATAACGTCGAGAGCTCGCTGGACGAAGCCCGCGAGAAGGCCTCGGGCACCTGGAACAAGGTCGAGAAGGCCTTTGATGACCAGGTGCAGGGCGTGCTCAAGCGGTTGCATGTACCCACCGCCGACGAAGTGACGGCGCTCGAAGCCCGCATCGATGCCCTGCACGCGCGCCTGGCCAAGCTGGAAAACCGCGCCGCGTCCGGCACCGACGCCCCTGCTCCGGGCAGCCATCAGTCGCCAGGCGGCCTGCCCTGACCGGCTCATTGTTGCAATGCAATAAACTTTGATTGACAATCGCGAGCAACCCGCCAATCGCTTCGGCTGCCGTTTGTTCCCTCCCCTCACGGCTTCAGGATTGGCGGGTTTTTCGTGCCTGCTGTATTCCGAACTGGGCGTTCCATCACGCTTCCTGTCAGGAACCTCCTGACCCGGCCAGGTACCGCGACCTTTACACTGTCGTTCTCCGCTTTCGCCCCTTCCGCCCTACTCCTGCATGCTCCCCTGGATCCTGGCCCTGCTGTCGGCCCTGCTTACCTGTTCCCTGGCTGTTGTCTATCTGTGGTGGATCAAGCGGCGGCAGAAGGAGATGCAACTCGGCCTGCAAGCCCTGGCCGGCATGCACTGGCGCGAGTTCTCGGTACTGGTCAAGCGCATGCTGCGCGAACAGCGCGGCCTGCGTGAACTGAATGACCCGGCGGAGGAATCCCGCGAGCCGAGCAGCGACTTCCTGCTCAGCGACGGCCCCAACCAGTGGCTGGTGTCCTGCAAGCATGGCCTTGCCTACCGTATCGGCACCGCCGCGGTGAACGAGCTGGGGGCTGCTGCGCGCCTGGCCGGCGCCAAGGGCGGCGTGCTGCTGACCGAAGGCCGGATGGAACGCGACGGGCGCAGCGCTGCCGAGAAGCAGGCGGTAGAAGTACTGGACGGTCCGCGCCTGTGGCCGTTGCTGCAGCCCTACCTGCCGGCAGAAATCGAAACCCGTGTGCGCGCCAGCGCCCGCCATGAAGCACTGCGCCGGATCGCCATTGCCGCGCTCGGCGCGGTCACGCTGGGCCTGCTGGTGGGATTGAGCCTGCAAGGCTTGCATGTGCAGGACACCCCGCCTGTTGCCGAGGTGGCGGACACCCCCGCGCCGGTTGCGCCTGTGGTTGAAGCGGCGCCCGAACCGGCGCCGGCCCCCGCCACCACGCCGCCGGCCGCTGCGCCTGCACCGGCCACGCCCTCAGCCGACGCGCGCAGCAACCCCAACCCGGATGCCGCCACGCTGGAGCGTTTCCAGGCCGATCTGTCCCGCGCCTTGGCCGGCAAGCCCGGTATCGCCAGCGGGGTCTGGCTGACCCGGCAGACGCTGGCGATCAACCGCACCGGCGAGCTGGACGCGGTGTGGCCGCAGGTCTGCGAGGAAGTGCTGCACTACCCCGCCCTGCGCAACGTGCGCATCCAGCTCAATGCCCGCCCCGGTGTGGATGAGCCGGTGCGCTGGCGCCAATGCGCCACGTATTGATGGGGCAGCATCCACGCATGGCGTGGATCTACCAGGGATTCACACGCGTCGGATAATCCCAACCGGGATTCAGTAGATCCACGCCATGCGTGGATACACCTCTAGCGCGCCCCAGGCGCGAAGCGCGCAACCAGGTCCCAGGCGTCGCCGAGGAACACCTGGCGCACGCGGGTGATCGGCTGTTCGCCACGCCAGGTCAGGCGTTCGATCACCAGGCAGGCGGTACCGGGCTTCACGTCCAGCAGCCTGGCGGTGGCGGTATCTGCCCCCCAGGCACTGATGCGGTGCTGGGCGCGGGTCCACGACACGTTCTGCAGCAGCCAGCTGCCCGGCGCGGTGGTACTGAAATCGACGTCCAGCACCTCGGGCACGCCGATGGGGCTGATCAGGCGATGCTCCAGCGCCAGCGGGCGGCCATCAGCCAGGTGCAGGCAACGCATCGCCAACAGCATTTCGCTGCCGGCCAGTTCCACTTCGCCGGCATTGCCCACTTCAGCCAGGCGCATCTCGCGCTGCAACAGCGTGTAGCCGTACTGATGCCCGCGCGAACCGACCTCCATCGCAATGTCCGGAATTTCCAGCGCCACCTGCTCCAGGTGTGGCGGCTGTCGCGCCACGAACGAACCCGCACGACGGCGACGTTCGATCATGCCGCTCTCGGCCAGCGCGGTCAGCACCTTGTTCACCGTCATCCGCGAGCAGCCGTACTGCTCCATCAGCTCGTGTTCGTATGGAATGCGGAAGCCCGGCGCCCATTCTCCGCTGAGGATGCGGCTTTCCAGATCGCTGCGGATACGCTGGTTGAGCGTGGCGGACTTGCTGGCCTTCACGTAATGGGGTCCCGGTGGCGGAGGCGATCAGCCCAGCACGCCCTTCAGGGCGGCGGCGAAGGCGGTGGTGATCGCCTCGCGTTGCAGGTGGCGGCCCTCGGCCACGCATTGGCGGCCATGGCGCCAGACCGATCGCAGCGCGCCATTACGTGCGGCGAACACCCAGCTGTCAAGCCATGCGTCACCCTTCCGCGCCTGCAGCGCGGGGTGCCCGGCATCCAGCTCGACCAGGTCGGCACTGGCCCCCACCTGCAGGCCAGCGGCCACGCCCAGCGCCTGTGCGCCACCGTGCAATGCACCTTCGAACAGGAAGCGACCGGTGCTGCGGGTGGCATCCGGCGCCAGCACGTTGCGACCGCGCAGGGTCAGCCGCTGGCCGTATTCAAGCAGGCGCAGTTCTTCGGCCGCGTCGATCAGCACATTGGAATCGGAGCCGACGCCAAAGCGTCCGCCCTCGCGCGCGAATGCCTGCATCGGGAACAGGCCGTCGCCCAGGTTGGCCTCGGTGATCGGGCACAGGCCGGCCACGGCCTGGCTGGCCACAATGGCCGCGCGCTCGTCATCGGTGATGTGGGTGGCATGCACCAGGCACCAGCGCGCATCCACCGGCGCATGGTTGTACAGCCACTGCACCGGGCGCTGGCCGCTCCAGGCCAGGCAGGCCTCCACTTCGCGCACCTGCTCGGCGATATGGATGTGCACCGGGCCGTCGGTTAGCGGCAGCAACGCACTCAGTTCCTCGCCGGTGACCGCACGCAGGCTGTGCGGTGCGATGCCGAGCACCGCGTCGGGCAGCGCGGCCAATGCCGGCTTGGCGGCCTCCAGCAGCTGCGCGAAACCCTCCACGTCGTGGATCAGGCGCCGCTGCGCTGGATTCGGCGCCGCCCCGCCGAAATCGGCATGCGCATAGAACACCGGCAGCAGGGTCAGGCCGATGCCGGTCTGCTCGGCTGCCGCCGCGATCCGTGCACTCATCTCGGCGCGGTTGGCATAGGCGCGACCATCGGCGTCGTGGTGCAGGTAGTGGAATTCACCGACGCGGGTAAAGCCGCTTTCGAGCATTTCCATGTAGGCCTGGGCGGCGATGGCCTGCACCGCGTCCGGCCGCAGGTGGGCCAGGAAGCGGTACATCAGCTCGCGCCAGCTCCAGAAGCTGTCACCGTCACCGCCGCCGATCTCGGTCAGGCCGGCCATGCCGCGCTGGAAGGCATGGCTGTGCAGGTTGGGCAGGCCGGGCACCAGGATGCCGACGCGGGTGTCGTCGTGCTGGGCGCCCTGCCCCGTGTGGATCGCCGTGACGCGGCCGTCCTGCACCTGCAGGCGGACATCGCGGGCCCATCCCTCGGCCAGCAAGGCGTGGACGGCATGGAAACTGAGCGGGGAACGCGAATCGGACATGGCTGGACAACCCGAAATGGACGCCTATATTGTATAGACATATAAGCACAGCCGCGTTGTGGATGCCATGCACGTCGATACCCTCTGGTCCAACGTCCACCTGATCACCCTCGACGGCGAGGGGCTGGGTGTCATCCGCGATGGCGTGCTGGCCTGCGCCGGCGGCCGCATCGTCCATGTCGGCCCGGCCGGCAGCGATGCCCACCTGGAGCCGACCACCCGCATCGATGGCGAAGGCCGCTGGATTTCGCCCGGCCTGATCGACTGCCACACCCACCTGGTCTACGCCGGCAACCGCGCCAACGAATTCGAGCAGCGCCTGCAGGGCGTGAGCTATGCCGAGATCGCCCGTGCCGGCGGCGGAATCGTCTCCACCGTGCGCGCCACCCGCGCCGCGACGCCGGAACAGCTGGCCCGCGAAAGCCGGCCGCGCCTGCTGGCCCTGCGTGCCGAAGGCGTGACCACGATCGAGATCAAGTCCGGCTACGGCCTGACCTTGCCCGACGAACGCAAGCAGCTGCAGGTAGCGCGTGCGCTGGGCGAGGAATGCCAAGTCAACGTGGTCACCACCTTCCTTGGCGCGCACGCGATTCCGCCGGGCCGCGAGGCACAGGAGTACACCGACGAGGTGTGCAACGTGATGATTCCGGCCATCGCCGGCGAAGGCCTGGCCGAAGCGGTGGACGTATTCTGCGAGAACATCGCCTTCTCGCCGGCGCAGGCGCGGCAGGTCTTCGAAGCGGCGCGCGCGAACGGGCTGGCGGTGAAGATCCATGCCGAGCAGCTGAGCAACCAGCATGGTGCTGAACTGGCGGCCAGCTTCGGTGCCCTCTCGGCCGACCATATCGAACATCTGGACGATGCCGGCATCGCCGCGATGGCCGCCGCCGGCACCGTCGCCGTGCTGTTGCCCGGTGCCTTCTATTTCACCCGCGATACCACCCTCCCGCCGATCGCCGCGCTGCGTGCGGCCGGCGTGCCGCTGGCGCTGGCCACCGACAGCAACCCGGGCACTTCGCCGCTGACCAGCCCGCTGCTGGCGATGAACATGGGCGCCACCCTTTTCCGCCTGACCGTGGACGAGTGCATCGCCGGCTTCACCCGTGAAGCGGCGCGCGCGCTCGGACGCAGCGACCGCATCGGCCGCCTCGCCGTGGGCCTGGACTGCGACCTGGCGATCTGGGACATCGATGCCCCCGCCGACCTGGTCTATCGCATTGGATTCAACCCGCTGCACGCGCGCGTGGTGCGCGGACAGCCCGACCTGCCTGCCTCCTGGAGCAACACATGAGCAACACCCTGGTTCTTCGCCCCGGCCATGTCACTCTCGCCCAGTGGCGGCAGGTCTATCGCGGTGCGCCGCTTGCACTGGACCCGGCCGCGCTGCTGGTGGTGCGCGCCAGCGCTGCGGCGGTGGCCGCCATCGTCGCCAAAGGCGCACCGGTGTATGGCATCAACACCGGGTTCGGCAAGCTGGCCAGCGTGCGCATCGAGCGCGAAGACCTGGCCACCCTGCAGCGCAATATCGTGCTCTCGCACGCTGCTGGCGTGGGCGAACCGATGCCGGCCAGCGTGGTGCGGTTGATGATGGCGCTGAAGCTGGTCAGCCTGGCGCAAGGCGCATCGGGCATTCGCGAGGAAGCCCTGCTGCTGCTCGAAGCGATGCTGGTCAAGGGCGTATTGCCCGTGGTGCCGGCACAAGGCTCGGTGGGTGCTTCCGGCGATCTGGCACCGCTTTCGCACCTGGCCGGCGTGATGCTGGGCGTGGGCGAAGCCTACATCGGTGACGAACGCCTGCCCGCAACCGACGCACTGGCGCGTGCCGGCCTGCAGCCGATCGAACTGGGCGCAAAGGAAGGTCTGGCCCTGCTCAACGGCACCCAGTTCTCCACCGCCTATGCGCTGGCCGGCCTGTTCGAAATCGAAACCGTGTTCCAGGCGGCACTGGTCACCGGCGCGTTGTCGGTGGAAGCGGCCAAGGGTTCGGACACGCCGTTCGATCCGCGCATCCATGCCATCCGTGGCCAGCGCGGGCAGATCGCCACCGCCGCCACGCTCCGCGCGCTGATGCAGGGCTCAGGCATCCGCGAATCGCACCGCGACAACGACGTGCGCGTGCAGGACCCGTACTGCCTGCGCTGCCAGCCGCAGGTGATGGGCGCGGCGCTGGATATCCTGCGCCAGGCCGCGACCACGCTGGAAATCGAAGCCAACGGCGTGTCCGACAATCCGCTGGTGTTCACCGATACCGGCGAAGCGCTGTCCGGCGGCAACTTCCACGCCGAGCCGGTAGCCTTCGCCGCCGACATGCTGGCGATGGCGGTGTGCGAGATCGGCTCGATCAGCGAGCGCCGCCTGGCGATGCTGGTGGACCCGGCGCTGTCCGGCCTGCCGGCGTTCCTGACCCCGCGCCCGGGCCTGAATTCCGGCTTCATGATTCCGCAGGTGACCGCCGCCGCGCTGGTCTCAGAGAACAAGCAGCGCGCCTACCCGGCCAGCGTTGACTCGATCCCGACCTCGGCCAACCAGGAAGACCATGTGTCGATGGCCGCGCATGGCGCACGCCGGCTGATGCAGATGGCCGAGAACGCCGCCAACGTGATCGGCATCGAGCTGCTGGCCGCCGCGCAGGGCTGTGATTTCCATGCGCCGCTGCGCTCCAGCGCCGCGCTGGAAACCGTGCGCGCCACCCTGCGCGCGCAGGTGCCGACGCTGGAAGAAGACCGCTACTTCCATCCGGACATGGTGACCGCCACGAATCTGGTGCGCAGCGGCGTGCTGGCGCAGGGTTTGTCCGATCTGTTGCCGACCGTGGAGCCCCAGGCATGACGCCCCTTCCCGAATGGTTGACGGTGCACGAGGGCGACGCCCCGTTGATCGTCAGCTTTCCACATACCGGCACCGAGCTGCCGCACGACCTGATCGGCGACTACCACTCGCCGTGGCTGGCCCGCCGCGATGCCGACTGGTGGGTGCACGAGCTGTACGACTTCGTGCGCGGCATGGGCGCGACCACGGTGCGCTCGGCGATCTCGCGTTCGGTGATCGACCTCAACCGCGATCCCAGCGGCGTGTCGCTGTACCCGGGCCAGAACACCACCGGCCTGTGCCCGCTGACCACCTTCGACAACCAGCCGCTGTACAACGCCGGGCGCGAGCCGGACGACGCGGAAATCGCCCGTCGCCGCGACACGTATTTCCTGCCCTATCACGATGCGCTGGCTTCGCAGATCACGCGCCTGCGTGCACGCCACGGCACCGTGGTGGTGTACGACGCGCACTCGATCCGCTCGCATATCCCGCACCTGTTCGAGGGCGAACTGCCGCAGTTCAACCTGGGGACTGCCGGTCCGTCCGGTGCACCGGACACGTCCTGCGACAACGCCTTGAGCGACGTGGTGGAGAACCTGCTGAAGATCAGTGGCATGAGCCAGGTGCGCAACGGCCGCTTCAAGGGCGGCTGGATCACCCGCCACTACAGCAACATCGCCGGCGGCGTGCACAGCCTGCAGATGGAACTTGCCTGCCGTGGCTACATGCACGAGCCCCTGCCGGACCAGGTGGACGAACACAGCTGGCCCACCCCGCTCGACCCCGACCACGCCGCACCGCTGCGCCACACCCTGGCGCAGGTGCTCAACGCCTGCCTTGAATTCGCTACGAACCGGAGCGCCGCATGACCCGCAACGACCCGTCCCGCACCATCGCCACGCCGACCGGCACCACGCTGAACGCCAAGAGCTGGCTGACCGAAGCGCCGCTGCGCATGCTGATGAACAACCTGCACCCCGATGTGGCCGAGCGCCCGCAGGAACTGGTGGTGTACGGCGGCATCGGCCGCGCCGCACGCGACTGGGAGAGCTTCGATGCCATCGTCGAAACGCTCAAGCGCCTGGACGACGACCAGACCCTGCTGGTGCAGTCGGGCAAGCCGGTGGGCGTGTTCCGCACCCACGCCGATGCACCGCGCGTGCTGATTGCCAATTCCAACCTGGTACCGCGCTGGGCCAACTGGGACCACTTCAACGAGCTGGATAGGAAGGGCCTGGCCATGTACGGCCAGATGACCGCCGGCAGCTGGATCTACATCGGCGCGCAGGGCATCGTGCAGGGCACCTACGAGACTTTCGTGGAAATGGGCCGCCAGCACTTCGGTGGCGACCTGACCGGGAAGTGGCTGTTCACCGGTGGCCTGGGCGGCATGGGCGGCGCACAGCCGCTGGCTGCCGTGATGGCCGGCGCCTCCTGCCTGGCCGTCGAGTGCCGCAAGAGCAGCATCGACATGCGCCTGCGCACCGGCTACCTCGACACCTGGACCGACAACCTGGACGAAGCGCTGCGCCTGATCGACGAGTCGTGCAAGGCCGGCACGCCGAAGTCGGTGGGCCTGCTCGGCAACGTTGCCGATGTGCTGGCCGAACTGCTCAAGCGTGGCGTGAAGCCGGACCTGCTGACCGACCAGACCTCCGCGCACGACCCGGTGAACGGCTACCTGCCGCAGGGCTGGACGGTCGAACAGTGGGATGAGAAGCGTGTCTCTGCGCCGAAGGAGGTGGAAAAGGCAGCGCGTGCTTCGATGGCCAACCACATCCGCGCCATGCTCGGCTTCCACGCGCTGGGCGTGCCGACCGTGGACTACGGCAACAACCTGCGGCAGATGGCGCTGGAGGAAGGTGTGGCCAATGCCTTCGATTTCCCGGGTTTCGTGCCGGCCTACATCCGCCCGCTGTTCTGCCGTGGCATCGGCCCGTTCCGCTGGGCGGCACTGAGCGGCGACCCGGAAGACATCGCCAGGACCGATGCCAAGGTGAAGGAACTGATTCCGGACAACCCGCACCTGCACCGCTGGCTGGACATGGCCGCCGAGAAGATCAAGTTCCAGGGCCTGCCGGCGCGCATCTGCTGGGTCGGCCTGGGTGATCGCGATCGACTCGGCCTGGCGTTCAACGAGATGGTCGCCAACGGCGAACTGAAGGCGCCGGTGGTGATCGGGCGCGACCACCTGGACAGTGGCAGCGTCGCCTCGCCGAACCGCGAAACCGAAGCGATGGCCGACGGTTCCGATGCGGTGTCCGACTGGCCGCTGCTGAACGCCCTGCTCAACACCGCCAGCGGCGCGACCTGGGTCTCGCTGCACCACGGTGGCGGCGTGGGCATGGGCTTCTCGCAGCACGCCGGCATGGTGATCGTCTGCGACGGCACCGAGGCGGCGGCCAAGCGGATTGGCCGCGTGTTGTGGAACGACCCGGCGACCGGCGTGATGCGCCATGCCGATGCGGGCTATGAGATCGCAATCGACTGCGCGAAGGAGAAGGGGCTGGATCTGCCGGGGATTCTCGGCTGATCGCAGGGGTGCCGGCCACTGGCCGGCACTACCGCAAGGCACCTGTATAGCCGAGCCATGCTCGGCTCAGTGCTTCCAGGGTCACGACGTCTGACCGGAAGGCAGCCGAGCATGGGCTCGGCTCTACATGATTCGACTTGATCGGATCACTTCCGGGCCAGCGGTTTAACATCAATCGCATAGCGTGGAAACGCAGGTGTGGCGAACTCCCTGAGCATGTGCAGGTGCGGCTGAATCTTTAGCTTGCGCACATTCTCAATGGTGAATTCTCCGCCGCAAACCAACGCTGGCTCAAAGCCAAACATCTCATCCGCCAGCAAGTTCCCACAAGTGTTCACAGCCCTATCGAAGAGCAGTTCTTCATCCCCATCCATCAGATCAAAATCGTCGAGCTCCGCACAGGCGAAGAAGGCCTTGATGCCACCGTCCTGTCGTGCAAGAGACTTCGGCCTCAAACAGTTCTGAAGAGCAAACACTTCACTGCTGACTGGATCGATGTTCAAGCCCGCACCTGATGCTTCGCCGCACAGGTAGAGGCGTCCAAACCCGCTTCTGGCAAACACATGGTAGGTATCGATCTGTGTAAATGGAGTACCGGCCAACCACGCGCGCATCAGGCCGTCGTAGTCCTCGGGATTCACCGTCCACAGGCGTCCGTTGCCATAGTTCGCCCATCCATCCCGACGCCAATAGCTCAAGAGCGATTCGGGCAAGATGCCCGTCCACTTGGAGAAGCTGGTCTCTGGCACCGGATCGTGTTCAGTTGCCTCTCCGAAGCTCTCGATGAAGAGCGCGAAATCCTCATCCCCCTCCATTAACCCTCCCATGCAAGGCTATCTCGTCGGTTTGGACTGAGGCGTTCTTATATCTGGTGCCTCATCCGTCGCGAAGAGCTGTTTACGACAGGCCATTGGAAATTCACGCATTCACATAGGCGCCCGCCTCCGCTTGACCCGTCGACCGCCGCTGAGCAACATGCGCCATCACCGCTGATGGATCACCGCGATGTACCGCACCTTTGCTGCTGCATTGCTCTGCGCCCTGTTCGCTGCTCCACCCGCTTCTGCGCGTGGGCTCCCCGTCGGCCTCTCTTCACAGCTCGAAGCCCAACTGCAGACCAACCGCAAGCGCTACGGCATCGCCGGGCAAGCGGTGCTGGTCGCCCACAACGGACAGGTGCTGTACCAGGGAGCCAGCGGCGAGCGTGACCCGGCCTCCCACGCACCGGCCACCGTCGATTCCATTTTTGCCGCGCAATCGATGGCCAAGCTGCTGACCAGCACGCTGGTGATGCAGTTGGTCGATCAGGGCAAGGTGGATCTGGATGCGCCGGCCAGTCGCTATGTGCAGGACCTGCCCACTGCATGGCAGGCGATCCACGTGCGCGATTTCCTCAACCACAGCTCAGGTATCGGCGAGTACTACGACCGGGTGGAGAACCGCTGGGTGAGCAAGGGCTACCCCGGTGTAGCCCCTGATCTTGCCGCTGCACTGAAGGTGGCCGGCGCGGCACCAATGCAGTTCGCCACCGGCAGCCGCGTGCAGTACACCCAGGCCAACTACCTGGTGCTGACGGCGTTGCTGGAAGCGCACTACCGCAAGCCCTATCCGGCCATCGCGCGCGAACGCATCCTGCAGCCGCTGAAGATGACCAGCACCTCGTGGGGCGTGGCCAGCGTACCGGCGCAGCGCGCGGCGGTGCCGTACATCGGCAAGGAGCGGCAACTGCAGCCTGCCAATGAAGATCCCTGGCCGAACTACGGCTGGGGCCATGCCGACCTGCAGACCACCGTGGGTGACATGAACCGCTTCCTGCAGGCGCTGGCGACCGGCGAGCTGCTGCGCACGGCAACGCTGGAAAGACTCTGGCAGCCGCAGAAGCTGACCGGTGGCGGCAGCAGTTTCTTCTCCACCGGCTGGGACACCATCCGCAGCGACGGCTACACCCAGGTCGGCCACGATGGCGGCACCCGCGTGCGGGCGCGGCTGGCCTACAAGGGCTCGCTGGCCAGCGGTTACTGGGTGTTCGTGTACCTGAGCAACGGCAGCGCCCGCAATGTCTGGTCGAGCACGCTGGTGGAAAGCACGATGGCGGTGGCTGCGCCGCAGGAGTTTCCGCATGCAGTGCTTTCCGAGCGGCTGATCGGCTATGCGCTGGATGAAAGCACCGATGCGACACAGGCGATGCGTAGCTGGCTGCGCGACAGCAATGGGGTTCCCACGAGCGAACTGGAGCGTGCGATCAATGCCGATGGTTACGCTATCCGCGAGAGCCTCGGGGCACGCAAGGCGTTGAAGGTGTTCGCCCTCAACAGCGAGCTGTATCCGCAGTCCGCCAACGCTTGGGACAGCCTGGCCGAGTGCCATGCCGCGCTGGGGGAGAAAGAAACCGCTGATCGGCTGTATGCGAAGTCGAAGGCGCTGGCGAAGCCTTCGCCGTAAATCCTGTAGAGCCGAGCCCATGCTCGGCTGCTTTTCGTTGCGATTGGAGAAAACCCGCGCTGCGCGCGATAGCCGAGCGTGGGCTCGGCTCTACAGGGACACTGCGAGCGGCCATACCCAGGTGGAGGGTGACGTGGGGCCATCGACCTGTTAACTTGCGCGCCAATTTCGTGGTTTACAGCATTCCCGCATGCCGCTCTCGCCGTACCGCCCCACCCCGTCGCTGTTGTTCCTGGCCGTAACCCTCGGCCTCGCCACTACCGCCCAGGCCGCGCCACAGGCCACCACCCTCGATGCCGTGCAGGTCACTGCCGCCGATGCCAGCGCGCAGGCGCGAGAGGCGCTGAAGCGCGTGCCGGGCGCCAGCAACGTGATCGACGTGGCCAAGGCGGACAGCCGCCTGGCCAGCACTGCCGATGTGCTGGCCTACCAGCCGGGCATCAGCGCACAGTCACCGGGCAACGAAGGCACCAAGGTGTCCATCCGCGGCTCCGGCATCAACCGTGGCCCGGGCGCACATGCCTCCGGCATCGCGGTATCGATCGACGGCCTGCCGCTGACCGGCCCGGGCGGCACACCCTACGAACTGCTGGAACCGTTGTGGCTGTCGCGTGTAGAAGTACTTCGCGGGGCGAACGGTTTCGAGCGCGGCGCGCTGGCGCTGGGCGGTGCCATCGACTATGTAAGCCGCAGCGGCCGTGATTCGGCCGGCGTGCAGCTGCACTACGAAGCGGGCAGCCGTGGCTATCAGAAACGCGGCATCAGCTGGGGCGGTGTCAACGGAGATCTCGATTACTTCCTGGCCTATACCGATACCGAGTTCGATGGTTATCAGCGCCATGCGCGCGGCGACGGCAAGGGCGCGATGGCCAACATCGGCTGGCAGATCACCCCCGATCTGCAGACGCGCTTCTTCGTGCGCTACCGCGAAACCAATCATGAAACGCCCGGCCGCCTGACCCGCGATCAGATCCGCAACGATCCGCACGCCGCGAATGCGTCCAACCTGGCCATTGATGCGCGCCGCCCGCAACCGGGCAGCACCTGGGTGGGCAATGTCACCACGCTGCAGATCGATGAGGACTCCTCGCTGCAGGCCGGGCTGGTCTACCACACGTATCCGATGGACTTGAACGAGAGCCTGTACCGCCAGCAGCTGGACTACGCCAACCTCAACGCCACGCTGGACTACCACCACCGCCACCGGCTGTTCGGCCTGGACAGCCAAACCACGATCGGTCTGCGCGTCACCCACGATCTGGACGCCGATGTGCGCGAGTCGCTGCGCTTTGCCAGCAACGGCTATGCCGCCGGTACGCGCACGCGTGACTTCCGCCACCACGGCACCGACAGCACGCTGCACGTCGGCAATACCCTCACCTTCAACGACCGCCTGCGCATGCAGACCGGGCTGGCACTGATCAGCACCCGCCGCGACGTGCAGGTGACCTGGCCGAGCAGCGGCGGCCGCCTGCGCGACCACGACTGGGACTACGCGCCGCGACTGGGCTTCACCTGGCAGCACAGCGCGCAGACGCAGTGGTTCGGCAACCTCAGCCGTTCGGTGGAGGCGCCGCACCCGTGGTCGATGATCTGGGGCTCGAACCAGTACTTCGGGCCCGGCACTGGCCCGTCTACAGGCCGCCAGCGCGCGCCGGTGCCGATGCAGAACCAGACCGCCACCACGCTGGAACTGGGCGCGCGCGGTGACGCGGCGCTGGGTCGCTGGGAACTGACCGGCTACTACGCCCACGTGAACCATGAATTGTTGAGCGTGGAGCTGCAGCCGGTACCGAACCTGTTCATCGCAGAGAACAACGCCAGCCCCACCGTGCACCGTGGCATCGAAGCCGGATTGGACAGCACACTGTGGCAGGCCGCGCCGGGGCGCCTGTCGTTGCGCCAGGCGTACACCTTCAGTGATTTCGGTTACCGCCACGATGCGCGCTTCGGCAGCAACCGCCTGCCGGGCCTGCCGCGCCACAGCTACCAGGCCGAGCTGCGCTTCGATCATGCCTCCGGCCTGTACGCCGCGCTGAACACCGAATACGCCTCGCGCATCGCGGTGGACTACGCCAACAGCTACTGGGCCGACAGCCACGTGATCTTCGGCAGCCGCATCGGCTACGAGGCACCCGGTGGTCGCTGGCAGGCCTGGGCGGAGATGCGCAACATCGGCAACCGCCACTACGCCGCCACGGTCACGCCGGGCTACGACGACGCCGGCAAGGATGTCGCGCGCTCGACGCCAGGCGAAGGCCGTGGCGTCTATGCGGGCGTGCGCTGGCGCTTTGACTGATGGCCGCAGGCGGCGCCGGGTCTGACCCGGCGCCGTCGTTCCAGGGTCAGCCGATGCGCCAGGCCGGCAGGCGTTCGCTGCGCTTCCAGATGGAAGGCGCGAAACCAATCAACACCAGCGCCGCCAGCCACTTCGGTGAGGTGTTGAGCAGTGTCGAGGTAAGCGAACCATCGCCGGGGGGGGCCATGTCCTGCCACGGGTTGTAGCCCAGGTAGACGACGCTGCCAGCCCACCACAGCAACGCCAGGCCGATGCCCACCAGCAGCAGAGCCAGCGTGCGGCAGGTCCAGCGCTGCGACGTGGTGCCCCATTCCCGCGACGCTGCGATCAGCAGACCCACCACCAGCAGCGATACCAGTGCAACCAGTCCGATATCGACCTTGGGCCCGATACGCTCATAGCTGCAGGCGCGGCATTGGGCCTCTTCCGCGGCAGTGGCGGCTTCGGCGCCATCGGCCTGCCCGGCTGCGGGCTGCGCCAGTGCTGCAAACGGCATCAGTACTGCCAGCAGCGTCACCATGATCCAACGAAACAACGTCCTGTTCCTGCGTACAGCGACATCCATGCGCTCTTCCTCGTCAGTGGTTGTACGTCCAGGGCCGCAGTATGCGGCCGTCCCATACGCCGCCCAGACCCCGTTCCGGGGGTTCGGCCATCCAGCGTCCTTGTTCCCGATGCAGCACGACAAGCTCCCGGTAGACGAAATCGTCGGAACACGAATCCCGGGCGACCGCAATCATAGCCCACTGCCCTTCGACGCTGAAAACAGGCCGGGTCAGATAGGCGACGTGGTCGTATGTCCGAGTCGGCCCATGCACCGTTGCCCCGCACCCCTGCTCCCGCAGCGCTCGAAGCCCGGCGCCGTCCATCCGCTGCGCATCGGCCAATGCGGCCGCAGGCACTGGCGTGGACCGGCGATTGGCGGGAACCAGGTCCGCCTGCAGCTGCAACCGCAGCGCATGGATGTCCGGCGGCCACCAATCGTCCAGCGGCAGGACCAGATCGTCCACCTCCTCGCAGATGGAGGCACTGCTGCCAGGCCAGCAATAGGGCAAGGTCTGCTCCATCACGTAGATGTCCTCCCCCACCGGGTCGGTCAACTGCGGCTGTTCCTGCGGGCGCCATTGATCAACGCGCGTGGACGGTGTCTGCGTTGCGCTGGGCACCTCGCTCAGCGACGATGGCAGAACTGGCGTTGGCTGCGGCACTGGCGGGGGTGGAGGGGGGAATGGGGGGCTCTGCCGGATCGCCAGCGCCAGCGCCATCGCCTGCATCTGCGCTGTTCCCAGGTTGATCGGTAGCCGACCGATCTCCTGCTGCCACCTCGGGCGCAGGCTGCAGATCCCGGCCATGAGAGCCAAAGCCGACAGCGCCGCCGCCAGCGATGCAATGCGTCGCCAGGTGATCCGTTGTTGGCAGTCACGGTCTGGCTTGAACGAGGTATCTGTCATCACGACTCCGCCAACGCGGGCCACAGGCCGTGTCCAACGCTCATATGGCGGACAGGCTCCACTCGAATACGCTCCCATCCGCTCTTCCTGCGGTGCAGAAGGTAGAGGACGCGCATCGCCGTTCCTCCACTGCACAGATCCGAGGCGACCGATGCCATTGCCCAGTTCCCCTCCTGGCTGAACACAGGACGCTGCAGATAGACAACGCCCAGATCGGGATTGCCCGGGCCACCCGTGCATCCCTCGATGCCACGCGCACGCCGTTGCTGAAGCTCGTCCCACGTCATCCGTTGCGCTCGCACATGCGCAAGCTCAAACGCAAGGTCGGGTACGCGTACAGCCCGGCGGTTCGCAACCTGCAGCATCGACTCCAGATGCTGCTGCAGCTGAAAGGACGCCGCACTGTCATCATCACGCCATTCCACGACGCTGTGACGAACCTGGCAGACAGGGGCGGGGTCTCCTTCGCCACAGGTAGGCGCAGTCCATTCCATCACGACAAATGGCATGTCGGGCTCCCAGCCGCGCGGCTCGAAGTGTGCTGGCGCGACATCTTCCAGCGGCACTGCCGCGGTCGCGGATCCACTGTTACCGGTCAGCATCGGGGAGAAGATTCCCTTGATTGGAATCGGTGGTTCCGGCGGCTTCCCTGGTGGTGTCGGTCGCAGGTCGATGAGCTCTGCCATCACTTCGGCCTGCATCCGTGCCGTTCCCAGATTGATCGGAGGCGGGCCGACTGCCTGCCCCCATTGCGAGCGCATGCTGACGATCAGCGCTACGACTGCAACCATCGATAGAACGACCGTTGTGGCCAGGACGCGTTTCCGTGCAATGCGCTGTCGCATGAAGTTCCTGGAAGAAATGAAGCAGGTTGGGATATCGGCCGGGGACGTGACGCTACAGCGCTTGAATGACCTGCAGCAGATGGGTCGCATCTGGCGCGAGTTCCTGCGCGAGCCCGCCCAGCACCACGAAGAACAGCAGCAGGCCGAGCAGCGGCCAGATCGTGTGCGTCACGCATACCCGCCACCACCCCTGCTCGTGCATGCCCTGCATGCGCCGGTACAGGCCACTGGCGATGGCCGCGTCCACCAGCAATTCGGCCATCAGCACCGGTGCCGACCACACCACCCACACGCTCGCCAGCAGGACGGACGCCACAAGCGCGACGATGCCGAGGATCGCCAGCAACGGCAGGCCTGCTTCGTCTTCGGCCAGGCCGGTCAACGGCAGCTCACCGGCATCGCCGCCGCCGGCCTGCGCCGACTCATTCCACGAAGCTGACGCGCCGCCACCTCCAGAACGGCCACCGACGCCGCCCCACGGTGATTCCACGGCACTTCCGCGAGGCGAAGGGCTGCCACTGCCCACATCCGGCGACAGGCCATCCAGCACGTTGTCCCAGCGCCAGCGGATCCAGATCCACATCAGCAGCAGGAACACGCCATAGGCCAGCAATACGGCCATCGGGTAGCGAAGCAGCATCGCGTCGATACCGGCCAGACGCAGCAGGTGCGAGGCAAGGAAACCGGCCGCACCGGTCAGGGCCACGATCAGCGTCATCTGCAGGCGTGGCCAGCCGCGTTCCCGCAGGTGTTGCCGTGCGCGCACAAGCTCACCGGCGGGGTTCACCGGCAACTTCAGCGGGTTCCGCGCAAAGAAACGGGTGCGTTTCATCGGCGCCACCGGGTGCCGCGGATCGTGGAGCGTGGAAGCTCAAGAACCTGATACAGCATGCGGACATCCTTGCCGGGCACGCGCGGGGGGTGTTGCGCGGATTCTACCGCGGCCGGGGCCTCTGTCCAGGCGACGGGCCCAGGCCATTGATCATCAACTGCGGTCGACGATCCGCACGATGCGACCGTCCTCAAAAGCGAACTCGCTGTGTCCCTGCAGTGCCAGTTCCGTACCCGCGCCGGGACCATCGGGAATGTCCTGCGCGAACACGCCACGCCAGCCGATGCTGGCCAGCACCACGCCATCCTTGAAGATCAGCTCCAGCAACCGCTGCTCGCGCTCGCGGAACAACGGCGCCGATTGCCGTGCCAGTTCGCCGAAGGCATCGATGCCTTCGGTGACCATCGTCAGCTGCCCACCGCTGTGGTTCTCGAAACGCACGTTATGCGCCAGCACCGCCAGCATGGCGTCGATGTCGAAGCGGTTGTAGGCCTGCAGGTAGTGCTCGATCAGATGGCGGCAGTGCGATTCGTCCACGGCGGTGTCCAGTCAGGGCCTGCGCCAAGTCTCCCGCGACCGTTCAGCCGTATCAAGGAGGCGCGGCGGCCTTCAGCAACTGCGCGGCCACCTGGTCGAACGGGGCGATGTCCTGCAGTGCGCGGCACATCGCCACCGCACCTTCCACACTGGCAATCACCAGATTGGCCAGCCCACCCGCGGCGACCGGATCGTGGCCGTCGGCGATGAACGCTGCGGCCAGATGGCCCTGCCAACGTGCGAACACTTCAGCAGCTGCTGCACGGGGCTGGCTCGGCACTGCCTCCACCGGCTCCTCCACGGCAGCGGCCAGTACCGGGCAGCCCGCCCGGAACCCGGAGCGCAGCAGGCGCTCGCGCCACATCGCCAGGAACTGCTGCAGGCCCTGCACGGCTCCGCCTTTCAACAGTTCAACGAGAAGCGCCTCCACCTTGTCGCCAGCCATGTAGGTGGCGCGCGCCAGAAGCTCCTGCTTGCCGCCAGGAAAATGGTGGTAGGTCGAGCCCAACGGCGCCTCGGCCAGCTTGGTCACCTCACGGATGCTGGTGGCATTGAGGCCTACCCGCGCCAGCATCAGTGCTGCGGCATCAATCACCCGTTGCGGGGCATCAGAGGGTCGTGGACTCACGGCGATCGCCTTGCTAAGACAGTCGTCATAGATTAGCGTACCGGCCGTTCTATAACAGTCGTCATAGCGATGAATCTCTGGTTCCGCCTGCTCCATCTACTGCTTTGCAGCCTGTTCCGGCCCAAGCTGGAGGCCCCGTTCGGGGTCTCACGGCTGCAGTTCCGGGTACTGCCCAACGACCTGGACAGCAACCTGCACATGACCAACGGCCGCTACTGGAACATCTTCGATCTGGGCCGGCTGGACCTGATCCTGCGCATGGGCCTGGGCCGGGTGGCGCTGCGCGAGAAGTGGGCACCGATCGTCGGTGCAGGCACCATCCAGTTCCGCCGCGAACTCAAGCCGTTCCAGCGCTTTACCTTGGAAACGCGCCTGGTGGGCTGGGTCGGCTCGCGCGGCATCATGGAGCAGCGCGTGCTGATCGGGCCCGAGCAGAAGATCGCCACACGTGCGCTGCTGGTCACCGGCATCTACGACCGTCGCGCGCGCCAGTTCCTGGGCATGCCGAAGATGATGGAAGCGATCGGCGTGGTCGCCCCACCGTCGCCGTCGCTCAGTGCAGCCGCCGAGGCGCTGCTGGCGGCCGATGCGGCGTTGAAGCAGGACGATGCCTGAGGCACAGATGGGGGCGACCTGCATGGGGCGCTTTCCGCCGCGCCGCAGTAGGCTGATGCCCCAGTACAGGGCGGTAGATCCGCTGCTGATCAGTTTCGATACGTGGTGGTCGACAAACCTGCCTGCCGCTGCGACCTCTGCTGCAGCGCGCGCTTGACTGCCGCTTCGGCCAGCGGCGCCATCACCGCATAGCCCTTCGCCGTAGGATGCACGCCATCCTCGGCCAGCTGCGGATCGAGTCCGCCGGCGGCATTGGCCATCGGCGTGTGGTAGTCCAGATAGACCAGCTGCTGTGCATCGGCATGGCGCTTCAACGCCGTGTTCAGCGCACGCACCTTGGGCGCAGGCGCGATCCCGGGCATCCATGGGTAATCGCTGACCGGCAGCACCGATGCCAGCACCACGGCAATGCCATGTGCGCGGGCCAGGTCCACCATCGCGTGCAGGTTGTCTTCGATCATCGCCTGCGTGGATGGACCGGTGTTGCCTGCAATATCGTTGGTACCGGCCAGGATCACCACCACCTGAGGCTTCAGCGCCAGCACGTCTTGCGGGAAGCGCACCAGCATCTGTGCCGTGGTCTGGCCGCTGATACCGCGGTTGAGCCAGCCCTTGCCGGGGAAGAAAGCCGCGCTGCCTTCCCTGCCCCAGCCTTCGGTGATGGAGTCGCCGAAGAAGACCACGCGTGGCTGGCCCGGCGCCGCCGCGGGCAGTCGCGCGTTGGCATCACGATAGTGCTGCAGCTGCGGCCAATCCGCCAGGCGCTGCTGCATGAAACGAATCTCATCAGGGCGCAGCTGCTCTACGGGCTTGAGCAGCATCGGATTGACCGCGCCCGTTTCAGCAGCCGCGGTCGGAATGGTCAAGCCAATGCTGGAGGCGATGGCCAACGTTCCGGCAAGCACTACAGGAATACGCATGGAGACTCTCCCGGTTCACGGTGGCAGTCTAGCGCCCCGGCCTGCAATCAGCGTGCTGCCGCGCGCGCTGCCACGCCGGTCACCTTGGCCGGCATCCACATGCCGGGCGTCCAGCCACTGGCAGCCAGGATCGCCTTGGGGTTGTCCTGCTGGATCAGCGCGCGCACCGCGTCACGCTTGTCCTTGGCCTGCAGGTAGTAGGCTTTGGCGATGCGGTAGCCCACCCAGTAGCCCAGGTCATAGGGCTCCTGCGAGCCCGGCTTGTAGTTGTACAGCCACTGCGACAGATCGGTGCTGTCCAGATCCAGCGCGAAGGCGCTTTCGATATGCACTTCCCGGCCACGGGTCCAGGCCGCGTGGCGCCCGTTGCCGACGTTGCCGGAAATCAGTTCGGCGATGAACTCGGCGATGCCTTCGCCCAACGACACGCGCAGCACCGTGGCATGCGGATCGCCCGGCTCGAAGTCGGTCAGGCCGGTCTGCTGGATATGCACGTACTCGTGCGCGATCACGTGGACGAAGCGGTCCTGCACATTGGGATTCATGAAATCGGCTGCGCACAGCGCTTCCAGGCCGATGATCACCCCGCATTTCGAGGTCAGCCCGACCGGACGGCCACGGCCCACCGCGATGGTCACCGGCGAAAACGCGGCCTGCGGGTAGACGGCCTGCAGGTTGGAAAACACCTGCGTCAGGCGTTGTTTCACCGCCGGCAGTTCGGCCAGGCAGCTTCGTCCCTGCGCGTACAGTTCCGGCTGGTTGGCGATGGACTCGGCAATGCGCTCGGGGGTGACCCGGCGCGCCTTCGCCAGTTCACCCAGGCCCGTACTGCCTTCGGCGAGGTAGCCGGCCAGCTGGGCGACGCTGGGCTTGCCTCCCGTAGCATCGTAAAGCGCGTAGAAGCGGCTGGCATCGTGGGTGAGTATCTGCGGGCCCGGCGGCGCAGCCGCCGACGCCACGCCGAACGCCCCGGCACCGGCCAGGGCAAGCAGGCAGCGCAGGAAACCGGACATCGCTCCGTCCTTGGTGGAGTGCATGCGAAGCGCGCAATCTATCACTCCGCCCGGCCCACTGCAGCAGGCGGATGCGGGCGCACCGGCGCTGTGCCAGACTCGCTTCGGCACCTGCCATGGAAGATGGAGCACCGCACGATGATGATCGTTCCCGCGTACTGGGCCGAAGCCCGCCTGCAGGCCCGTTTCCGTGGCCGGCCGGTGGTCGTGCGCCGCTTTGGCTGGTCCGACGAAGGGCCTGCCGAAGCCCAGGTCCACGCCGAACGCCGTGCCAATGAGGCACTCAACGCCATCCTTGCCGGGCAGGTGCTGCCGCGTCGCGAAGTGCGCAGCAACTACGGCGTGGAGGGCGTTCCGATCCGCGAGCAGATCGTGCAGCGCGACGGCGACGTCATCATCACCCGCAACAGCTACGGTGCGCTCTGCCTCAATACCCCTGACGTGCTGTTCGCCGATATCGACCATGCGCAGCCACCGGCGGGTTGCGTGATGCCCGCTGTCATCGCCGCAGCGCTGCTGTTTGCTGGCGCCATCGTCGGCACCCTGCTGTGGCACTGGCTGGTGGGACTGGTATTGGGCGTGGCGGCCGTAGTGCTGGTGAATGCCGCGATGCTGATGCAGCGCAGGCGGCGGCTGGCCGCCGCCGGTGGCGCCGAAGGTGTGGCGCTGCAGCGGGTCGCGGCCTTCAGCGAACAGCATCCGGACTGGCATCTGCGCGCCTACCGCACGCCAGCCGGACTACGCGTGCTGGTCATGCATGCCACGTTCTCGCCCGAAGACGAGCAACTGCAGGCCTTCTTCAAGGCGCTGGGTACCGACGCCCTGTACGCGCGCATGTGCCGGCTGCAGCATTGCTTCCGTGCGCGACTGACACCGAAGCCCTGGCGCGTCGGGCTGAAATACCGCATCCGCCCACCGGTGGCCGCGTGGTCAGCCGAACAGGCCAACAACCCGGACCGTCTGGCCTGGATTGCCGAATACGAAAAGAAGAGCGCTGGCTTTGCCGCGTGCACCTACCTGCGCAGTTTCGGTGATACCGCGCGCATCCATGCCAAGGCCGAGCACGTGCGTGCGCTGCACGACCGCCTGTCGCACGCGCAGGACCGTCTGCCGCTGGCGTGAGCGCAGCAGGCGCTCAATCAGCGCCCTGTACGAACGGCTGCCCTGCCAGGGTAGTGCCCAGCCGCATCGCGACCTGCTGCCCGCCCTTTTCGAAGGTTGTTGCGCATTGCTTGGCGCCCTTCTGGCATCCAACTTCCGGAAAGCCCTCGAGTGACTCAGGCGCGCCCTGGACCGGACTCGCCTGCCACCCTGCCGCATCCATCAGGCGCTTGGCCTTGGCATAAGGCATGCCGGCAACAATGCCCAGCTGCGCCAGTTCGCAGGGGAGTGATTGCGCATGCAGGATCGGCGTCATCACCAGCGCCAACACTGCGGCGATACGTTTGGACTTCATTGGTGAAACCCATGGCAGACAGCAACAGGCCTGCAGCGTATCGCAGCTTCCGCACGCCATTGCACCCGCATCACATACGGTTACGCAATCGCAACGGCCAATGACACGAGGTCACCCCGGGGCCGCATCCGGTTCGCTTCGCGCGCGGCCGGCGCATTGCTGGCCGAGTCGAGGACCGCGGAAAGCGCGTCCGGCTCGCTGCGCACCGCGTACATCACCCGGGTGCCGGCAGCAGCAGGCTGTCGCCTGTTCAGCGACCGCGCTGGCGCTCGATTTCCGCGTGCAGTACCTGCAGCTGCGCCAGGTACTGCTGGAAGATGCCCAGATCCTCCTCGACCAGGCGTGGCCAGTCGGGCTTCGCATTCAGCAACTGCTCGACCTGCTGCTGCGGCGGGCGATCAAACCCTTCGCCCAGGACGGCCAGGTAGCGCTCCCTGAATCCCTCCGGATCCTGCTGGTCCTGTGCGAAGAGCTGCACCGCAATCAATCCGGCATACAGGTAATTGGCGAGGTAAAGCGGATCCTCATACATCAGCCGCTTGGATACCCAGGTGCTGCGCAGCTCGGGATACTGCTCCGATGCGCCCCCATACCGGCCCAGTACCTTCACCGTCATCGCATCAAGCGCGTCTGCGTTGCCAACCTCATCGGCGGCCACTTGCTGATAGATGGACTGTTCCAGATCGGCCTCTTCAGACGATACGAACAGCTGCAGGATGATGTCATCGAGCAACGACTTCAGGTAATACGCCTTGGCACGTGGATCGCTGGCCTGTCGATAGAGCTGATCGCGGAACTTCAGTTCGTTGTAGATGGCGAAGGCCTCGGTCAACCACTTGTTGCCGTTGCGCTGGAACGAGGATGCGCCACCGCGCTGCATCCACTGCCCATGCATGGCATGGCCGGCTTCGTGAGCGATCTGGACATCCCCCTCCAGATCGCCCTGTCGATGACCAACGAACAGCAGCGAAGGCGCGCCAGGGGCGCTGATCGAAAACGCATCCATCGCGCGCCGCCCTGCCGATCCACCCAGATCCATGTGTCCGCCCGCAGGATCGAGCAGCCCGCGCAGCCCTGTCACGTAGTCCGGCCCCAGCACCTGCATCGATGCCGCTGCCGCATCACGCAATTGCGCCAGGTCAAGCGGCGGAGGGATATAGCCCGCATCAGGCAGGCCCATGTCCCAGATCCTTGGAGAGGCCTGGCCCATGCGCTCAAGATGGGTCAACTGCATCTGTTGATAGTTGCCTCGCAGCGGCGCGTGGCGCGCTACCGCCGCCAGTGTCGCGTCGACGGCGGCCTGATCCAGGCCCATGTGCCGGTAGCTGCGGTCAGGCGCAGTTCCATCGCCCTGCAGTTCCGACGCTTGCTCGTTGAGGCGGACCAGGCCCAGCAGCACCGTTGCCATTTCGCTGCGCCGCGACGCCATTCCCTGCCAGTAAGCACGCCATGCCGCTTCGCGCAGTGAACGGTCCGGCAGGCGGGAAAGGGCTCGCGCATCGGTGCGGCTGTCAAACGTGCCGCCTTCATGTTCGAAGCGCGCAAAGGGCGCCGATTGCAGCAGCTGCCGGTGCAGTCGCCCGAAGCTGTCCAGCGCCGGGTCGGCCAACGTGTCGACCGCATCCACCAGCGCTGCATTGGCCGGCTGCACACCCTCCCGCAACGCCCGTTCACGCAGGTCGGCATGCGGCTCGATCCAGGCAGCCTGCGCGGGCGCATCACGTAATGCCTGCTTGGCAATCGCCGCGATGCGTCCACATGTGCCGGCCACTTCGCCCTGGGTGTTGGCCAGCCGGGCATCATCAGCATTGCGCGCTGCCTGAAGATGCAGGTAGCCATGGTGCCGGAGGCACTCGCCATACAGCTGCTCGGCCTGCTGGAACCGCACGTCTGGCGGCGCCTGAAGGGCCTTGAGGGCATGGGTGCTGCGCTCGAGGTTCTGCCATGCCTCACGTTCAAGGGAGGCGCTGCCAAAGTAGCTGCGGTCATCTGCCCGCAGAGCCTGCGCTTCCACTCCTTGTGTCATCCCGGCCAACAGCGTCGCGATGACAAAAGTGATGGCGCGCATTCCATTGCGATGCATCGATGTCTCCTGGTCTGTTTCCATTCCCAGCTTAGCAGCCCGGGTGGACCCGGATGCCGCATGGCAGGTGGCTTCCCGATTCCCGATTGCGCATCCGGATCCAGGCCGTCTGCCCACTCACATCCCGAGACAGAAAGGCCACCCGGAGGTGGCCTTTCTGTTCCCTTACTTGGCGTTCTTCACGTAGGTGTCGAACCAGTTCAGCATTTCCGCTACAAGCTGCTCGTTCGATTCCAGCGCGGTGTACCAGTGCGGTTCGTTCGGCAGCATCACCAGGCGGGTGGTGCCGCCGTTGCCGCGGATCGCCTGGTAGAGCTTGCGCGACTGGAACGGCTCGGTGCCCGGGTTGGCGTCGTCCTCGCCGTGGACCAGCAGCAGCGGCAGCTTGATCTTGTCGGCATAGAAGAACGGCGAGGCCTTCAGGTACACGTCCTGCGCCTGCCAGACCGAGCGGCGTTCGTTCTGGAAGCCGAACGGGGTGAAGGTCTTGTTGTACGAACCGCTGGTCGCCACACCGGCCTTGAACAGCTTGGTGTGCGCAATCAGGTTGGCGGTCATCAGGCCGCCATGGCTGTGACCGGTCACGCCGATGCGGTTGCGGTCGACCACGCCCATGTCCACGGCCTTGTCCACCGCCGCCTTGGCGTCGGCTTCCAGCTGCTCCAGGTAGGTGTCGTAGGCGTTCTTCGGGTCACCCACGATCGGGAACGAGGCGTTGTCGATGATCGCGTAGCCGGCCAGCAGCATCAGGCGGTACGGCTGCAGGCGGGTGAAGGTCTGCTGCGAACCGGACACCTGGCCGGCCTGCGCGGCGTTCGCGAAGTCGGCCGGGTACGCATACAGGATCGCCGGCACGCGCTGGCCCTCCTTGTAGCCCGGCGGCGTGTACAGGGTGAACGACAGGTCCACGCCGTCGGCGCGCTTGTAGGTCACCAGCTGCTTCTTGATCTGGCGCACTTCCGGGGTCGGGTCGACCAGCTTGGTCAGCGCGGTCGTGGTGGACGCGAACTGCGCCTCGCCGGCCTTCGCGTCGGCCACCGCCTCACCCTGCTGTCGAATGAAGGCGTTCGGAGGATCGATCACCGACTGGTGCCAGGTCAGGTAGCGCCCCGGCGTGTTGCTGAAACCGAGGAACTGCTCGTAGGCATCGGCGCTGCTGCGGAACAGGCGCTCGCTTTTCAGCGTGCCCAGGTCGAGGCGGTCCAGGAACGGACGGTCGCCCTGCGGCGAGGCGCCACGGCCGCTCAGGAACACGTGATTACCCTCCTGGCGCACGACCTGTGCGCCGTTCGGCAGGCGGGTAAAGACCAGGTTGCCGGGGTTGCCGTACAGCTCATCGCTGGACATGTCCCACAGCAGGCGGCCTTCCTTCTTCGGCTGGTCCACATCGACGATGCGGGTCTGCATCCAGTGGCGGTTCTCGTCGTTCTCGAACTGGAACGCCACGGCCGGATCGGCGGTCCATGCGAAGCCTTCGAAGCGCTGTGCGGTGCGGGTGATCTCGACCGGCTTGCCGTTGAACGGCGCCTTCAGCATCAGCACGCGATCGCGATGCGGCACGTTGACCTTCCAGTCGCCCTTGTCCAGCGCTTCGGCATAGACCAGGGTGGCCGGATCGGTGGCACGCCAGTCGAAACCGCGCGGGCCTTCCGGTACGCCGTGCACCGGCACGCGGTCGGCCAGCGGCAGGCTGGCGATCGGCGTGGACTTGCCGCTGGCGATGTCCAGCACGGCCACGTCGTTGGCGAAGCGCTGGTAGGTCACCGCATGCGAATACGGTGCCTTGATCGATTCGGTCAGCACGTGCACGCCATCGGGCGCGGCGCTGACTTCATTGAACAGCGCCGGTTGCCCGACCGGGCGCACGCGGTTGGCGACGGTATCGACCACGGCCAGCTGCGAAGTACCGTAATAGGCGAACAGCTTCTCGTCATGGACGCTGGTCAGCGTGTCGCGGGCTTCGTAGGTGCTGCTTTCGCCGCTGCTGCCCAGCGACTCCTGCGCGTCCGGACCGGTCGGCACGCCGCCATTGGACGGCGCCGGGCCCTGATTGGCCGGCACCAGCTTCACCAGCAGATTCTGGCTGCCGCCCAGCCACTGCACGGTGTAGCCGAAGATCGGGTTCAGCTGCACGTTCGGCACCTGCTTCACCTGGCCGGTGGCCGCATCGCCCACCCACAGCTGCACGCTGGTATCGACCGCATTCTGGAAGGCGAAGTGGCTGCCATCGGCCGACCACAGCGCGCCGGTGGCGCAGCCCTGCGGCAGGTTGACCTTGGTCTCCTTGCCGCTGCCGATATCGACCAGGGTGAAGTCGGCCACGCAGGCCGGAATGCCGTAGCCACCGGGGGTGTCATGGCGGCTGCGGTTCTTCGGCTCCAAGCGCACGCCGGCCAGCTTCAGGTACGGCTGGGCGACACGGCTGATCGAAGGGTAGGTCTGCGCAGTGGTCAGCAGCAGGCGCTGCCCCCCCGGGGCCACGTTCGGCGCTGGCGGCGGCGGCGCCTTCAGCACCTTGAGCAGGTGTTCCGGTGGCTTGGCGTAGTCGGCAAGCGCCGGGCCAGCGGCCAGCAGGCCGGCGGTGGCGACGGCAACGGCCGCCGCCAGAGAGGTTCGACGGATCAGCATCCTTATCCCCTGGAGTGTGAATGGGTACCCGGAATCGGGCATGGACCCGAATCTAGCACCGCAGGGGTTGTCGTGAATGGGCCGGAAGGGCTAGTGGCCGGATGGGGCAAAGTGCGGCCGGAAGCGCAGCCTCCCCGCTTGTCAACAGCCAGCCGCAGAGCGCGCTAAGCCTTTCGGGCCAAGGGTCCCAGCGAATTTCGGCTCTGTCCGCGCAAATTGCCGTTCGAGTCAACAATGGGATGCAGGTCTCGACCGCGCCAAAAATTGGAGATGCGATCTTCTACCCCGTAATTCATGATCCTGCGCAATATCTATCTCTACCTGAACCCAGACGAGCATTGGGGCGATCCAATCTCAGATCTCGGGTTTTCGCTGGGCACCACATTCGGATTCAAAACCAGATATATCTGCAATTACCTGGAGCGCCACCTCAAGAAGCTGCGTTTCATAACGGCTGGCTTCAACAAGATCTGTATTCAAGGATCGAAGCTGAAAACGGCAACATGGGCTGTGCAGGGCGCCCATGCCGTTGTTCCGCGTGTTTCATTTAACGCCAGCGTTTATGAAGCACTTGACGATGACAACAGGCACGAGCTTTACATCGCCATGATCCTGGACGGACTCTCCGGTCTGGCAGAACACCACGTCATCCCGATTTCGGAGATCCTCGACGGGATTGCCGAATTCAGGGCCGGCGGGTACAAGAACGAATGGGTGCACCAAACCAAGTACTATCGCACTGATCGGGTTCGAGCAACGCTCCACTGCAGCCTCAAACCAAACAACTTCAGCATGACACTGGACATCAGCAAGGACGGTCATACCGTGCTAAGGGAGGTCATCCTCGAATGTCTGCCGGACGAAATCATTTTTGCCCATCGACTTGGCAGTCTTGAGTGGTGCGAGGACACGATCACTCTCCGCCAGAAGGATGGGGCGATCCTCTATCGCTCTACAAGCCTATGAATCCCTCAGATCCAGCCAAAAGGTCGACAGGTACTATCAGATGGAAGCCTGGGCAGCATGTCGTACTCAAGCTGAGGGAGGATCTATTCACGATTGCGCAGATGCGCAACAGACCAGTAATGCGCTTTTTCGATATCTGCTCAAGTGAAGATTCTTGGGATTCCCCTGACTTGAGCCAATACCGTCCATTGTTCCAGGTGTTCGTTGGAACGGTGGTCCACCAACGACTGGCAATGCGGAAGATAGCCATTGGTACCCGTTGCCTGATTGAGGTTCCCAACTACTGGACTCGCCCCTACAGCTCAATGGATCGGCAGTATTTCACGAGTTCCGCCGACAGCCTATTCTTTGGTGGACGGCTGATCGATCTAGGACCCGGGAATGATCTTGATGTCACACAAGCTCCCGTAATCAAGCAAAGCCTCTCAGTCGACGAAGACCGGGAAGCGATCGAAGCGTTCGAGCTGACCAACATGCGGGGGAGTGACGACCTCCAGGACAGGCTTGTTCGACATTTCACCACCGGGATAGATCGGGACGATCTCAAATTTGAGATCTTTCCCGATCTTTGGCCCGATCGTCAGGCATTGAGCTCGCTGACCCGCAGATTGCCCGAACGGCTGCGCTAGCTGAGTTCGGTTCCAACAGGGCAATCCGTTGCACCTGCCAGACTTGGCCTGGCACTACTGCTGCGCGTGCAGGTCCCAGGTGGCCAGGTAATCGGGATCGACCACGATCATGCCGCTGGTGTGCATGCGGTACTCCCCAGGCTCGGCTGGCTGGTACTGGTCCAGCATCGGCGGCAGATAGCGCTCGTGGCCATCATTCTCGTCGGCCAGCACCACGCCCTCGTCGGCGCTGATGCGCAACACCGTGCCGGCGTACTGCTCCAGCCCCTTCACCTGGCCGTCGCCACCATAGCGGGTGACCCCGACCAGTACGACCTTGCCGATCATTTCTTCCGCCTTGGCATCGTCCAAGGTCGGCAGAATGGGAGTGAATTCGTCGCTCATCGGTGCACCTCCGTAGCCTGCAGGACATCGTGGATGAGGTTTCCGCTTCGCAGTGCGCGCCGCTGGCAGCCGAGCAGGTACCCAGCCTGGAGCCTCTGCATCGAGAGTGCCAGTACGCCCATGAACCCAAGGGTTCCTGGAGCACGATGCTGCCATCGCAGGCAGAAGGGACAGGTGAAGGCCGAAATCGGTCCCCGCCGATCAGAGGGTTGCACCTGCACCCACGCTAGAATGCACGCATGCGCACCGTACATGCCCTCCGCTACATCACGCCCTTGCGGGAAGGTGGCTCCCTGCCGGCCGTGGTCGAGACCGACGACGACGGCATGGCCGTGCTGAAGTTTCGTGGCGCCGGCCAGGGCCCGAAAGCGTTGATCGCCGAGCTGATCGCCGGCGAGATGGCACGCACGCTGGGCCTGCCGATTCCGGAAATCCTGTTCGTGGACCTGGACCGCGAGTTCGCCCGCACCGAACCGGACCCGGAGATCCAGGAGCTGATCCGCGCCAGCGAGGGCCTGAATCTGGGCCTGGACTATTTGCCCGGCGCGATCAATTACGATCCGGCGGCAATGCCGGTGGATCCAGACCTCGCCTCGCGCATCGTCTGGTTCGATGCGTTCACCAGCAACGTCGATCGCACCACGCGCAATCCGAACCTGATGGTGTGGCATCGAAAGCTGTACCTGATCGATCACGGTGCCGCCATGTATTTCCATCACGACTGGGCCAACGCCGGCGATGCCTGCGAAAAGCCGTTCGTGCTGATCCGCGACCACGTGCTGCTGTCGTTCGCCAGCCGCGTCGCCGAGGTGGATGCCGAACTGGCCGCGCGCCTGACCGATGCCGAGATCGAGCGCATCGTCGGCCTGGTGCCGGACAGCTGGCTGGCCAACGAGCCGGCATTCGAAAGCCCGCAGGCCTATCGCCAAGGCTACATCGACTATCTCAAGCATCGCCTGAAAGTGCGTGCGGTGTTCGTGCAGGAGGCCATCCGTGCCCACGCTGCACACGTATGACTATGCGGTCATCCGCGTGGTACCGCGGGTGGAACGCGAGGAGTTCATCAACGTCGGGGTGATCGTCTCCTGTCCTGGTGCGCGTCATCTGGAGGCGGCCATCGAGATCGATCCTGCGCGCCTGCGCGCCTTCGCGCCGGCGCTGGACCAGGAGGCGCTGCAGCCGTGGCTGGATGCGATCGTGGCGATCTGTCGCGGCGACGCCAGCGCCGGGCCGATCGCACAGCTGCCCGCGCGTGCGCGCTTCCATTTCCTTACCGCCAAGCGCAGTTCGGTTGTGCAGATGTCGAGCACGCATGTGGGCCGCACGGCGGACCCGGCGGGCGTGGTGGAACACTTGATGACGAAGATGGTGCGGGTACCGGCGCCATCCGAGTAACGTCGATCGGGTAGAGTCGACTGTTAGCCGACTAACGCGCGCAGCGTGGGCTCTTTGGCTGTGGTTGAGAAAGGCAGTCGACTAACAGTCGACTCTACCCAGTCGACTCTACCCAGTCGACTCTACCCGGTAGACGCCACCGGGCCGGTCCCACACCGTGCGCGTTCGCCTGTCGACTCAAGCTCGCTCAACGGCCAGCGGCACCATCCATACGGATCGTCACTGATCTGCGCGGCAAGACCGGCTTGAACGGGATTTGCCAGAATGTAGCAAGCGTGCCTGTGCAGCGACGCGTCACTGCGGATCGCATGATCGCAATAACCCGCCTGCCAGATTGCCCCCCGGCTCCCTCGCCGTCGGTTTATTAGAAAGCTGCTGCGTGCCTTGAAACGCTGCACGCAGTAGCCCAGCGATTGACCACGAAGTTGAGCCAGCCAGTGAAGGTGATCCGGCATGATGATCCAGGCAAGTGATGCAGTCAGGCCTTCCCGATCCATCGATCCGAGGAGCTGCATGGCAAGGTCGGCATTGGCAGGACAATCGAAGACGCGATGGCGGTTCCGGCACACCATGGTGATGGTGTAGACGTTGCCCGCGATGGATCGCCGGCCGGCAAGCAATTGGGGACTTGGCATGAGTTCGAGAATGCCCGCCCGCATGGATTTCCGGCATCGGTTCCCTGCCAATGCCAGAATCAGGGATCCTCTCGATACAGCATCAGGGTATGTGGAGTCGACTGGGTAGAGTCGACTGTTAGTCGACTATCGCGCGAAGCGCGGGCTTTCCAGCGTGGGAGAGAAGAGCAGTCGACCAACAGTCGACGCTACCCGGTCGGCTCTACCCAGCCGGTCATACCTGTCGGCCCTACCTGGGCAGCGCAAACGCCATCACGTAATCGCCGTTCGGGGTTTCCATGAAATGGTGGCCCCCGGCCATGATCACCACGTACTGGCGCCCACCCTGCTCGTACACCATCGGGTTGGCCTGGCCGCCGGCAGGCAGCTTGGCATGCCAAAGCTCCTTGCCGGTCTTCAGGTCGATGGCGCGCAGCAGGTCATCGGTGGCGGCGGCGATGAAGATCAGGCCGCTGGCGGTCACTACCGAACCACCGTTGTTCGGCGTGCCGATCTCGATCGGCAGGCCGGAACGGATGCCGAACGGACCATTGCCGCGCGCACTGCCGAACGGGCGGTCCCACAGCAGCTTGCCGGTGCGCAGGTCGATGGCACGGATGCCGCCATAGGGCGGCTGCTTGCACAGCAGGCCGGTGAATGGCAGGCGCCAACCGGCGTTGACGTCGATGGCATACGGCGTGCCGACCTGCGGATCGCCGGCGCCCTCGCCACCGCCCTTGTCGGCGCGGATCTTCTCGCGCGGCAACCAGCCCAGCCGGTCGGCCTCCGCGCGTGGCACCAGCCGGTTGTAGTTGGGCATGTCGTTGTAGTTGGCTACGATCACGCCGCGTCGCGTGTCGATGGACACGCTGCCCCAGTCCGAGCCGCCGTTGTAGCCGGGGTATTCGATGGAATGGCGCTCGCTGCTCGGCGGCGTGTAGAAGCCTTCGTAGTACGCCTTGCGGAACTGGATGCGGCAGACCAGCTGGTCGATCGGGGTGATGCCCCACATGTCACGCTCGGTCAGGTCATGCTCGCGACGCAGCGTGTGGTACAGCGAGAACAGCTGGGTGGGTGAACGCTGCTCGGGCTCGACGCCACCCACCGGTACCTTGCGCTCTTCGGCAGCGGTCAGCAGCTGGCCGTTGCGGCGGTCGAGAATGTAGATGTCACCCTGCTTGGTCGGCAGCAGGATCGCCGGCACCTTGCCTGCAGCCGTCGGGTAGTCGATCAGGCTGGCCTGCGAACCGAGGTCGTAGTCCCACACATCCTTGCGCACGGCCTGGAAATGCCAGGCCGGCTTGCCAGTGCTAACGTCGATCGCCACCAGCGAGGTCGAGTAGCGGTTCTGGTTTTCCGTGCGTGAGCCACTCCAGTAGTCGCCGGCTGAATTGCCCAGTGGCAGGTAGACCAGCCCAAGCGCCTCATCACCGGTGGCCGTGGTCCACATGTTCGGGGTGCCACGCGTATAGGTCTGCTCGCGTGGCGGCAGTCCGCTGCGCTCGGGCTGGTCCATGTCCCACGCCCAGCGCAGCTTGCCGCTGACCGCGTCGTAGGCCTGGATCACGCCCGACGGCGCATCGCGGCGCTGCCCATCCAGCACCTGGTGACCCGTGACGATCACTCCACGCACGATGGCCGGTGGCGAGGTGATCGAAACATAGCCCGGTGGGACCTCGCCCATGCCCAGGGTGATGTCGACCTGGCCGTTGTTGCCGAAATTCACGCACGGACGGCCGCTGTCCGCGTCCACTGCAATGATGCGCCCGTCCAGCGTGCCTTCGATGATGCGCGCCCAGCACGCCGGACGGCTGCCGGGTGCGGCGCTGCGGGTGACCGTTGGCGGTGGCTCGGGAAGGGCCAGATCCGCAGCGGCATCGGCCAACGCCGCATCGGCAATGGTCGGCGTGCTGGGCTGCTCGTAATAGCTCACGCCACGACAGGCGGCGGTATACGGAATCGAAGCATCCCTCACCTTTGGATCGAACCGCCACAGTTCCTTGCCACTGGCGGCGTCGAGTGCGATCAGGCGGTTGCGCGCGGTGCACAGGTACACGCGGTCGCCGACCTTCAGCGGCGTGGTTTCCGCACCCCAGCGCTTGTTCGGCATGTCGCCAGTACGGAACTGCCAGGCCAGCTGCAACGTGGCCACGTTGGCCGGGGTGATCTGCTGCAGCGGCGAGTAGCGGGTGCCGGCATTGCTGCGCCCCCAGGCCGGCCAGTCGCCTTCGGCGGGCTGGTCAGCCGGCTGCAGGCCAGTGGTATCGCGCGTAGGTTCCAGTCCGGCACTGGCTGCGCCTTCCGGGAATGGCAAGTGCCCATCCACTTCGCCATGCGGGGCGAAAGCCAGACCGAAGGCCGCCACGAACACCAGCATCAGCACGCACGCCACGCTGCGCGACAGGCGCTTTGAAACCGGTTCGCGAAGGGTCGGCGCGAGCAGCGCCAGCACGATGCCGAGCGCGGTCACCAGGCCCAGCCGCGGCACCCAGCGCCAGTAGTCGCTGCCTGACTCCCACCAGGTCCACAGCAGCGTACCAATGAACACCAGTGCGTACAGCAGCGCCCCGCTGCGGCGGTTGCCGAACAACAGGATGCCGCTGGCCAGCAGGCCGGCCCCGGCGATGGCGTAGTAGGCCGAGCCCCCGAGACTGAGCAGCCACGCCCCCAGGCCGCCGATGACCAGGCCGAGCACGACCAGCAGCAGCGACAGCACGGTGACAAGGGGATGCCGGGAGGCGCGGGCGGGAGCGGACTGCGGCGTGGCGGACATCGTCGATCTCCGGGGGCAGCATGCGCCCTTATCCCACCGCCGATGTGAAGCGCGCGCGTATTTTCTGGGTGGACCTGACGGGGTGATCGTCGGCTGGGTGGTTGCCGACTGGGTGATTGTCGGCTGGGTGATTGTCGGCTGGGTGATTGTCGGCTGGGTGATTGTCGGCTGGGTAGAGTCGACTGGTAGTCGACTATCGCGCGCAGCGCGGGCTTTTCATCGCCCTGCGCAGAGCAGTCGACTGACAGTCGACTCTACCGCAGCGATCGGAGGGTCCGCAGCGATCGGAGAATCCACCACGACTGGAAGATCCGCAGAAATGACGACGCCGGCACAGGGCCGGCGTCGTCGGGTACCTCTCACAGCGGCAGGGTCATTCCTGCGCGGCGTCCTCGCTGCTGGCCGCAGCCGGTGCGCCGTCGGTCGTGGCGGGGGTGGCGACCGCCACCTCGTCCTCGTCCTCATCGATCGAGGCATCCAAGCGCTCCACCGCCTGCAGCTTCTCATCCTTGGACAGACGGATCAGGGTGACGCCCTGGGTGTTGCGGCCGACGCGGCTGATTTCCGAGCCACGCGTACGCACCAGGGTGCCGCCATCGGAGATCAGCAGGACTTCGTCATTCGAGCCCATCAGCACCGCAGCAACCAACTTGCCGTTGCGCTCGGTGGTCTGGATGCCGATCACGCCCTGGGTGCCACGGCCCTTGCGCGGGTAGTCCGGCAGCGGGGTGCGCTTGCCGTAGCCGTTCTCGGTAGCGGTCAGGATGTACTGCACGCTGGCGTCATCGGCACTATCGATCACCGCATCGCCATTGGCGGTGGCTTCCTCGACACCGTTGTCGTCCTCGTTCTCGTCCTCGATGCCACCGGCACTTTCGGCCACGATCAGGCTGACCACTTCCTCGCCGGCCGGCATCTTGATGCCACGCACGCCGGTTGCGGTACGGCCCATCGAGCGGACTTTGTCCTCGCCGAAGCGCACGGTCTTGCCATTGGAGGCGAACAGCAGGATGTCGCGCTGGCCGTCGGTCAGGCCGACGCCGACCAGGGCATCGCCCTCATCGAGATTGATCGCGATCTTGCCGCGGGCCAGGCGGAAGGCGAACTCGCCCAGCGGGGTCTTCTTGACCGTACCGTTCTTCGTGGCAAAGAACACGAACTGGCCATCGGCGTACTCGCGCACCGGCAGCACGGCCTGCACGCGTTCGCCCGGTTCCAGCGGAATCCAGTTGATGATCGGACGGCCACGGGCGTTGGAACCCGCTTCCGGCAGCTGGTAGACCGGCAGCCAGAACACCTTGCCCGAACTGGTGAAGGTCAGCAGCGTATCGTGCGTGTTGACCAGCCACAGCTGTTCGATGAAATCCTCTTCCTTGGTCGCCGCCGCACTGCGACCACGGCCGCCGCGGCGCTGCGCGCGGTACACGCTGACCGGCTGGCGCTTCACGTAGCCGGCGTGGGACACGGTGACCACCACGTCTTCCGGCGCGATCAGGTCCAGGATGTCCAGGTCTTCTTCGCTGTGGCGGATTTCGGTGCGACGTTCGTCGCCGAACTCGGCCTTGACGTTGACCAGCTCCTCGCGGATGACCTGCAGCAGGCGATCGGGATCTTCCAGGATGTGGATCAGCCCGGCGATCACTTCCAGCAGCTGCTTGTACTCGTCGGTCAGGCGGTCCTGCTCCAGCCCGGTCAGGCGGTGCAGGCGCATTTCCAGGATCTGGGTGGCCTGGATCTCGGTCAGCTGGTAGCCGCCCTCGACCAGGCCGACGCCCTTGGGCAGGTCTTCAGGACGCGATGCTTCGGCACCGGCGGCACCCAGCATCGCACCGACCAGGCCCGGCTCCCACACGCGTGCCAGCATGCGCTCGCGGGCTTCATTCGGGTTCGGCGAGGTCTTGATCAGTTCGATCATCTCGTCGATGTTGGCCAGCGCGACGGTCAGGCCTTCCAGCACATGGGCACGGGCGCGCGCCTTGCGCAGCTCGAACACGGTGCGGCGGGTGACCACTTCGCGACGGTGGCGGACGAACGCCTCCAGCATCTGCTTCAGATTCATCAACTGCGGGCGGCCGTCGACCAGCGCCACCATGTTGATGCCGAACACCGATTCCATCTGCGTCTGCTGGTACAGGTTGTTCAGCACAACCTCGGCAGATTCGCCGCGCTTGATCTCGATGTAGATGCGCATGCCGTCCTTGTCGGACTCATCGCGCAGCTCGCTGATGCCTTCGATCTTCTTTTCCTTGACCAGCTCGGCGATCTTCTCGATCAGACGCGCCTTGTTCACCTGGTAAGGAATTTCGGTGACGATGATCGATTCGCGGCCGTTGTCGGCCACTTCGATATCGGCCTTGGCGCGGATGCGCACGCGGCCACGGCCGGTGCGGTAGCCGGCGACGATGCCGGCAGTGCCGTTGATGATGCCGGCAGTCGGGAAATCCGGGCCCGGGATGTATTCCATCAGGCCGTCGACATCGATGTCCGGGTTGTCGATCAGCGCGATGCAGGCGTTGATCGATTCGCTCAGATTGTGCGGCGGGATGTTGGTCGCCATGCCCACCGCGATACCGGCCGAACCATTGACCAGCAGGTTCGGGAACCGGGTCGGCATGACCGTCGGCTCCAGTTCCTTTTCGTCGTAGTTGGGCTGGAAATCGACGGTTTCCTTGTCGATGTCGGCCATCAGCTCATGCGCGAGGCGCGACATGCGCGCTTCGGTGTATCGCATCGCTGCGGCGGAGTCGCCGTCGATGGAGCCGAAGTTACCCTGGCCATCGACCAGCATGTAGCGCAGCGAGAACGGCTGTGCCAGGCGCACCAGCGTGTCGTACACCGACTGATCGCCATGCGGGTGGTACTTACCGATGACGTCACCGACGATACGTGCCGACTTGAAGTAGGGCTTGTTGCTGTGCGCGTTCAACTCGTTCATCGCGAACAGCACGCGGCGATGCACCGGCTTGAGGCCGTCGCGCGCATCCGGGAGCGCGCGGCCCACGATCACGCTCATGGCGTAATCGAGGTAGCTCTTGCGCATCTCGTCTTCCAGGTTGACCTGGATGATTTCCTTGGCGGTTTCTGCCATTCGGGTTCCGTTGTCTGGTAGCGGTCCAGTCCGGCGCAGCCCTCTGCGGGAGGGGGTCGTGCCGGAACCTCGATTCAACCTGTGGATACTACCACAACAGGCCGTTTTCCGCCTCCCTTTACGGGGATTTTACCGGCACAAATCAGGAACTTAGGGCCCCATACCGCCCCTGTAGAGCCGAGCCCATGCTCGGCTGCGGCGGATTCGCTGGCTGAGCCGAGCGTGGGCTCGGCTCTACAGACATCCGCGACCCTGCCCGCCTCAGCCGCCGAAGGCGGCGCGCATGTTGTCGGGGGTCGGGTTCAGGATCACCCCGCGCTCAGTCACGATGGCATCGATCAGCTCGCCCGGGGTGACGTCGAACACCGGGTTCCAGGCGGCGATGCCCTCGGCCACGGTGCGGGTACCGCCCACGCCGTACAGCTCGCCCGGATCGCGCTGCTCGATCTCGATCTGGCTGCCGTCCACGGTGTCCATGTCCACCGTCGAGGACGGCGCTACGACCATGAACTTCACGCCATGATGGCGGGCCGCGATGGCCAGCTGGTAGGTGCCGATCTTGTTGGCGGTATCGCCATTGGCGCAGATGCGGTCTGCACCGACGATCACCCACTGCACGGCGCCGGTCTTCATCAGGTGCGAGGCAGCCGAATCGGCGATCAGGGTAGCGTCGATGCCATCCTGCTGCAGTTCCCACACGGTCAGGCGGGCGCCCTGCAGCCAGGGCCGGGTCTCGCCGGCAAACACGCGGGCGATGCGGTGCTGGGCCATGCCAGCGCGGATCACGCCCAGCGCCGTGCCGAAGCCTGCGGTGGCCAGCGAGCCGGTATTGCAATGGGTCAGCACGCCGCTGCCGGCCTCGATCAGGCCAGCACCCAGCGCCCCCATGTGGCGGTTGGCGGCCAGGTCTTCATCGGCAATCGCCTGCGCTTCCGCCTCCAGCAACGCCTTCCAGTCTGCGCCGGCGGCGTTCAGGCAACGGCGCATGCGCGCCAGCGCCCAGGCCAGGTTGACCGCCGTCGGGCGCGACGCATTGAGGCGCTGCAGGGCTGGCTCCAGCTGCTGCAGCGCATGCGCGCCATCGGCGGCCTGCACCTCGCGTGCCGCCAGCACCACGCCCCACGCGGCGGCAATACCGATCGCCGGCGCGCCACGCACGGTCAGCGTGTGGATGGCGCTGGCAACCTCGTCACTGTCATGGCAGACCACGTGCTCGACCACGAACGGCAGCTTGCGCTGGTCCAGCAGTTGCAAGGCATCGCCGGTCCACAGGATCGGGCGGATGTGGTCGTAACGGGCGTAGTCGATGTCGGAGGCAGTGTTCATGGGCCCATTGTAGGGCCACGCCCCGCGTGGTTGGAGCCTGCCCCGGCTCAATTCACCGAGAATTCGGCGCGGCAGCCGCCGTCCACCCAGATCCCGTTGCGGTTCCAGCCCCAGGTGCTGCCTTCCTCGCAGGGCGTGCTGGACAGCTGCTCGGAGACCACAGCACCCACCGAGATGCTGGCGCCGCAGAAGCGGCGCTTCTTCGACTTCGATTCGCAGGTCAGGCGGCGCGGCACATCGACGAAGCGGCCCTCCTCGTCGGCCACCTCGAAATCGCCCTGGCAGCCACGGCTGGTCCAGACTTCATTGCGCTTGTAGCCCCATCCCTGGCCTTCGCGGCACGGCAGCACCGACAACTGGCGAAGCAGGCGCACCGGCGCGCCATCCAGGCGTACCGGGCAACTCTGCGGACGGCCATTGGATTCGCAGCGCACCACACGGCGCACCAGGCGCTTGCCTTCCGTTGCCGCAGGCGCTGCACCTTGCGCTCGACGCGCACGGAACTCGGCCCGGCAGCCCAGGGTGACCCACACGCCACTGCGGTCGGTGCCCCACTCGCTGCCACGGATGCAGCTGTTGCTGGACAGCTGGCGCACAAGGTCGATGCCATTGCTGACGTCGATATCGCAATGCACCCAGCCCATGTCGCGCGATTCGCAGGTCACCACTTCGCCGTCATAGCCCGCCTGCTGGGCCGACGCCGATGACGGCAGCCAGGCACCCCAGAGCGCGATGGAGTACACCGGTGCAGCGACAACCGCAAACCACTTGACCAAAGCCTTCCCCAGCAGGAATGGATGAACTGCGTGCCAGTGTCCGGCATCTGCCGTGATAAGAGCATCATCCCGCTTACCGAAGCAAGCGCAGAAACGCGGAATTCCGTTCAGTCTTCGATGTTCAGGAACGTGCGCACCGCGCTCACGCGTGGGCGAAGTCGTAGGCCAGCACATCGGCGATACGCGGCGTGCGGTTCATCGCCATCAACAGGCGGTCGACACCCACCGCCACCCCGGCGCAGGCGGGCATCGACGGCAGCGCCAACAGCAGCGCCTCGTCCACGGCCGGTAGCACCTGGCCGCGCTCGTGGCGGCGCTGCAGATCGCGCTGGAAGCGCGCGCGCTGCTCGTCGGCGTCGTTCAGTTCGTGGTAGCCGTTGGCCAGTTCCACCGCGCCCAGGTACAGCTCGAAACGTTCGGCGAGCGGGGGCGTGCCCGGGCGGATGCGGGCCAATGCTGCCTGGCTGGCCGGCCAGTCGTGGACCACGGTCATGACATCGCCATCGAAGCGCGGCTGGATACGGTGGGTCATCAGCAGATCCAGCCAGTCATCGCGGGTCAGCCCGACCGGGTCAATGTGCACCTCGCCCAACGCGGCACGCAGCGCGGCCTCATCGGCCTCGAACGGATCCACGCCCACGTACTGCTGGAACAGCTCCCGGTAACTGAGCACATGCAGCGTCGCATGGCGCCCGACCAGGGCCAACGCCTGGCCTACCAGCTCGGCGGTTTCCTGCACCAGCCGGTGGTGGTCCCAGCCGACCCGGTACCACTCCAGCATGGTGAACTCCGGGTTGTGGCGGCCGCCGGCCTCGCCATTGCGGAACACCCGGCCCAGTTCATAACAGTCGCCCACGCCGGCAGCGAGCAGGCGCTTGAGCGGATACTCCGGCGAGGTGCGCAGCCAGCGGCGGCGTCCGCCGGCATCGACATGGCCGGTGAAGTCGGTATGGAAGCTGTCGATGTTCGGCTCGGTGTTGCCCGCGACCGACAGGATCGGCGTCTCCACCTCGAGCACATCGCGCTCTGCAAAGAAGCGGCGCACCAGCGCATTGAGCGCGGCGCGCTGCTGCAGCGCGCGCAGCAGGGCCTCGCTCACAGGATGCCCTCCGGGCGCGGATGGTCGAGCGGCAGGGTCAGCAGATCGCGCGTATCGTCGATGTAGCCGCTGGCCAGGTACAGGCGCCGTGCCAGTTCGTTGTGGTGGTTCACTTCCAGGCGCAGGCGGCTGACGCCACGACCGCGAGCGCGCTGTTCGCAGATGGCCAGCGCCTGCTTGCCGCGGCCACGACCGCGCGCCCGATGGCTCAGGTACAGCTCGTCCAGCAGCATGAAGTGGCCGCCCTGCTCCAGGCTGAAGCCCATCGCGATCACCGCGTAGCCGACCACCTCGCCCGCCTCGTCCAGCCACAACAGCACTTCGCCATTGCGCGGATCGGCCAGCAGCGCGTCCACGCCGCGACGCACGCGCGCGTCATCGAAGTCGATCCTGTCTTCGGCGTAGAACTCGCGCATCAAGGTGATCAACAATTCCTCGTCGGCACGGGTGGCCAGGCGGAAATCCAGTGGGGCGGTCTGCATCGGTGTTCCTTTGTGCTGCATGCCAGGCGCGGCACCCGGCGGGATCGTCATTCGTGTTCGGCAAGGTAGGCCAGCAGGCGTTCCTCGTCCCACACCGGCACGCCCAGCGACTGCGCCTTGTCCAGCTTGGAGCCGGCCTCGGTGCCGGCGACCACGAAGCTGGTTTTCTTCGACACGCTGCCGGAAACCTTGGCGCCCAGCGCCTCCAGGCGCTCCTTGGCGACATCGCGGGTGAGCTGGGCCAGGGTGCCAGTGAGCACAACGGTCTGCCCGTCCAGCGGGCCCGCCACGATCTCGGCCAGCGCCGGCGCCTTGGCCAGGATCTGCTGCATCGCCTTCTCGGCCGCCAGCAACATCACGCCATGGCCATCGGCATCGAGCCACTCCCCCAGTCCGCGCGCGGTGTCATCGGGCAAGCCGGCATTGACGAACTGGCCATGCTCGGCATCGAGCACCGCCTGTGCCCCCGGGAGCGCTGCCACCAGTTTTTCGGCGCGCAGACGGGTGATGCCGGGGATCTCAGATTCGACCAGCAGCTGCGCCAGGTCCAGTCCCTCGCGCAGCTTGGCACTGGGGGCATGTACATCGCTGATGCGCACCTGGCCGACCTGCAGCAGGTCATCGATGGCCTGCTGGTTGCCCTGCTGTTCGAAGAAGTGACCGAGCGAGCGCGCCACTTCGCCACCGATGTCCGGCACGCGCTTGAACAGCGGCCACGGCAGATGGCGGATCAGTTCCAGGTCGCCGAACCACTGCGCCAGGGCCTTGGCGGTGCTCTCGCCAACGTGTTCGATGCCGAGCGCGAACAGCAGGCGTTCCAGCGTGGCGGCACGACTGGCGTCGATTGCTGCGATCAGGTTGTCGGCCCACTTGGTGGCGATCTTCTTCGTGTTCCATTCGAAGCTGGCGGGCTGTGCCAGCGCCTTCGCGCGCCAGCCCGGATCGCTGCCGTCCAGCTTCAGCACGGCGTTGAGTACCGCGCCACTGCCCTCGGCGGGCAGATGCGGTTTCAGCGCAGCGGCCAGTGCGGACGGGTCTTCCGCATCCAGCACCAGCTTCAGGTGCAGCAGCTGGTCACGACTGAGCCGGTACAGGTCGGCCACGCTCCTGACGATGCCGGCGTCGACCAGGGTTTCGATGTACTTGTCGCCCAGGCCATCGATGTCCATCGCGCGACGCGAGGCGAAATGGGCAATGGCTTCCTTGCGCTGCGCCGGGCAGGACAGTTCGCCCGAGCAGCGCCATGCTGCTGCCCCTTCCTCGCGCACGATCTCCGAGCCGCACACCGGGCAGCGCGTCGGCATCTGCCACGGCATAGTGCCCTGTGGGCGGCGATCAAGGATGACGCTGACCACTTCCGGGATCACGTCGCCGGCACGGCGCACGATCACGCTGTCGCCCACGCGCACATCCAGGCGTGCGATCTGGTCGGCGTTGTGCAGGGTGGCGTTGGACACGATCACGCCGGCCACGGCCACCGGTGCCAGTCGCGCGACCGGTGTTGCGGCACCGGTGCGGCCGATCTGGATCTCGATGGCCTCTACCGTCGTGCTCTGTTCCTGCGCCGGGAACTTGTGCGCGATGGCCCAGCGCGGCGCACGCGAAACGAAGCCCATGGCCTGCTGGCCGGCGCGGTCATCCAGCTTGTAGACCACGCCGTCGATGTCGAACGGCAGGCGATCACGGCGCTCACCGATATCGCGGTAGTAGCCGAGCAGGCCATCAGTGCCCTCCACCACCTTGCACAGCTCGCTGACCGGGAAGCCCCAGGCGCCGAGCTGGGCCAGGGTGCCCGAATGGGTATCGGGCAGCTCGCCGCCCTGCACTTCACCGGTACCGTAGGCAAAGAAGCTCAACCTGCGCTGCGCACTGATCTTCGGGTCGAGCTGGCGCAGCGAACCGGCCGCCGCGTTGCGCGGATTGGCCAGCACCTTGCCACCGTGCAGGCGCGCACGCTCGTTGTAGGCCTCGAAGTCGGCGCGGGCCATGTACACCTCGCCGCGCACCTCCAGCACATCCGGCCAGTCCTTGCCGTGCAGGCGCTTGGGAATGTCGCCGATCTCGCGCAGATTGGCCGTCACGTCCTCGCCGGTCGTGCCATCGCCACGGGTCGCGCCGAGCACGAAATGACCGTCCTCGTAGCGCAGGCTGATCGCCAGCCCGTCCATCTTCGGCTCGGCCGAAAACCGCAGGCTGCGACGCCCCAGCCGCTCGTCAATGCGGCGCACGAAATCAGCCACCTCCTCGTCGCTGAACGCATTGGACAGCGACAGCATCGGCACAGCATGGCGCACCTCGGCGAAGCGGCCGGAAGGACGCGCACCGACCTGCTGGGTCGGGCTGTCGGCGCGGGCCAGTTCAGGATGTACGCGCTCCAGTGCTTCCAGTTCGCGCACCAACCGGTCGTAATCGACGTCGGGGATCTCCGGCGCGTCCAGCTCATGGTAGGCGCGGTTGGCCTGGGCGATCTGCCGGCGGAGGTCGTCGGCGCGTTCGGCGGGGCTGGGACTCATCGGGATCCGGTGGTTCTGGGATGGCCGGGGATTCTACCGCGCCCGGCCGTCAGGCCCTGTAACGCCCTGCCTTCGCAGCGTCGCGCCATGCTCGACGGCCGCTCCCCTGCCCTGGTGGCCAACCTTCTCCCCTCCCGGCAGGTGCCGACCTTCTCCCCGCCCCGGCAGGTGCCAACCTTGGTTGGCACACCTGCAGCCGAGCGTAGCTCGGCACTACAAAAAGCGGGCTTGCCGCCCACCGCAACCAGCGCTAGCGTGCGACGGTCTGCCCTTCGGAATCGTGCCCGTGACCCTGCCTGCTTCCCGTCGACGCTTCCTGCAACTGGCCGGTGCTGGCCTCGCCGTCGCTGGCAGCGGGCTGCCGCAGCTTGGCCATACCCAACCGGCGACAGCCGCCGCTCCCGCCCCCGCCGAAGGTGCGGTGCTGCTGAATTTCAACGAATGTCCCTACGGCCCCTCGCCTGCAGCCCAGCAGGCAGCACGCGACAGCATCGCCGGATGCGGTCGCTACCGCTTCGCGCTGGCAGGCCAAGTGCGCGATGCCTTCATCGAGCAGGCGCGCATCCCGGCTGATCACGTGCGCCTCTATCCGGGTTCCAGCGAACCGCTGAACCGTGCCGCCGTGCTGTGGACCGGGCCGCAGGCGGGACTTGTAGTCGCCGACCCGACCTTCGAGACGCTCGGCGAGGTCGCCGCCGCCCACGGTGCGCATGTGCAGAAAGTGCCGCTGCGCGAGGACGGTGCGCATGACCTGCGTGCGATGGTCGCTGCCGCGCACGCGCGCCCGACCGGGCTGCTGTATGTGTGCAACCCGAACAATCCGACTGGGTCGATCAGCCCGCCAGATGAGCTTGCCTGGCTGCTGGTCCACAAGCCCGCATCGACCCGCGTGCTGGTCGACGAGGCCTACCTGCAGTACAGCGATCAGCCCAGCCTGATCACCCAGGTGACGCAGCGCGATGACCTGATCGTGCTGCGCACGTTTTCCAAGCTGTACGGCATGGCCGGCCTGCGCCTGGGCGTGGCGGCCGCACATCCCGACCGTCTGCGCGAACTGGCCAGCCTGGGCGACAACCCGCTGCCGGTTCCGGCGCTGGCGGCGGCACTGGCCAGCCTGCGCGACCCGCAGCTGATCCCCCAGCGGCGCCTGCAGAACGCCACGGTGCGGCAGGCCACCATCGCCTGGCTCGGCAAGCGCGGGTTCAGCTGCGTACCCTCGGAGGCGAATTGCTTCATAGTCGACGTGCAGCGCGATGGCAGCGCGTTCGCCAAGGCAATGGCGGAGAACGGCGTGGTGATCGGGCGCAGCTGGCCGATCTGGCCGCAGCGCGTGCGCGTAACGGTCGGCACCGAAGAGGAGATGGCCGCATTCCGCCGTGCGTTCGCCAAGGTGGCCGGCGTACCGGCCTGACCCTGTTGGTGGGGGCGAACCTTGGTTCGCCCCATCCACGCATGGCGTGCATCTACTGTTGTGGGTGCCGACCGTTGGTCGGCACACCATGGCGCTCACCAGCGCGGGGTCTTGGTCAGCGGCGGTGCCTGGTGCTGGCGGTCGTAGGCGCGCAGCTCGTCACGGATGTGCGCGATGCGCTGGCGCCCCAGGGCGTTGCGGCTGTCATCCAGCACCACGCCATCGAGCAGCTCGGCCATGCGCTGCACGGTCGGCAGCATCTTCTCCCAGGCGTCCAGCGCGGTCAGCGGCGCCGGCAGCGTCAGGAAGAATGCGATGGCCGGGGTTTCCATGGCGCGGATGTTGGCCATGTCGAAGCTGCCCGGCTTCATGATGCTGGCCATCGAGAAGATCGGCCCGCGTTCGGGGTGGCCTTCCACCAGGCGGTGGAACACGTTCATGTGGCCGAACACCAGGCCGGTCTTCTCTGCGGCCACCACGATGTCCTCGCCACGCAGCTGCTCGCCGGCCCGGGCGGCCACGAACAGCGAGACGATCTTGTCGAAATCCTGGGTGGCGCGCTTGCCGAGGTCGCTGGCGCCCGGGTCGGTATCGGTCAGGCCGAGTTCGGCCTGCTCGCCCTCCGTGCCCATGCCCGGTTCGACGCGACCCTCGGCCACGGCGACGCCGTCGTCGCCCAGCACCGGCTCACGGCGCTCGCCACTGGTGGGCTCCGCGCTTTCCACGCGGCGCCCCTGGGGCTTTTTCTTCGGACGGCCAAACAGGAAGATCGCGGCGATCAACAGCAGGCCGGCGGCCAGGATGCCGATGCGCAACAGTGCCGTGTCGGACATTCGATAGGTTCTCCGGCTAGTTCATTCAGGTAACTAGGATGGCACGTCAGGCCGCGCCCGCCAATCGCGCGGCCTCTTCCAGGTCCACGCTGACCAGGCGGCTGACGCCTGGCTCACGCATGGTCACGCCGGACAGCTGGTGCGCGGCCTCCATCGTCGCCTTGTTGTGGCTGACGAACAGGAACTGCACCTTCTCGCTCATTTCCTTGACCATGTTGGCCAGGCGGCCGACGTTGGCTTCGTCCAGCGGTGCGTCCACCTCATCCAACAGGCAGAACGGCGCCGGATTCAGCTGGAAGATGGCGAACACCAGCGCCACCGCGGTCATCGCTTTCTCACCGCCGGACAGCAGCGAGATGCTGGACACGCGCTTGCCCGGCGGGCGCGCCATGATGGTCACGCCGGTGTCGAGCAGGTCTTCACCGGTCAATTCCAGGTAGGCGTGGCCGCCACCGAACAGGCGCGGGTACAGCGCCTGCACGCCGGCGTTGACGCGGTCGAAAGTGTCCTTGAAGCGGCCGCGGGTCTCGCGGTCGATCTTGCGGATGGCATCTTCGAGGGTTTCCAGCGCTGTGGTCAGGTCGGCGTGCTGCGAATCCAGGTAGTCCGAGCGCTGCGACGCCTCGCCATACTCGTGGATGGCCGCCAGATTGACCGGCTCCAGCCGGCGCATGCGAGCATCGATCTGGTGGACCGCCTGCTCCCAGTCGCCCAGGCGGGCATCCTCGGGCAGTGCGTTGAGCACGTCCTGCAGCACGAAGCCGGCCTTTTCCACCGCCGCTTGCAGGGTGTCGGCACTGAGCACCAGCGCCTGCTGGTCGAGCTTGCGCTGCGAAATGCGCTCGCGCTGGACCAACGCCTGCTCGTCGCGCTGGTGGCGGGTCTGCTCGTAATTGCGCAGCTCAGCGTCGATGCCGTCCAGCAGCGTTCGCGCCTCGGTCAGCACGCGATCGGCGCGCACACGCTCTTCCAGCGCATTCTGGTGCTCGGCCTGCAGTGCTTCGATCGGCGAATCACCTTCGTCCAGCTGCGAATGCAGTTCGCCCAGCCGCGAATCCAACTGTCCACGTTGGGTGCCCATGCGTTCCAGCGCCTGGCTCAACGAGGCCAGCTGCGCCCGCTGCGATTCCAAAGTCAGGGCCAACGAATGCGCGCGCTCGCGTACCGCGCGGGCGGCATCGCGGGCCAGGTCGCGGGCTTCGGTCAGCTGGCGGCGTTCGCCCTCCAGCCGCTGCCGGGTCGACTCCAGGTCGCCCATGCTGCTGACCGCACTCTCCAACCGCGAGCGTGCTTCACGCGCCTGCTCGTTGTTGGCTTCAATGGTTTCCTGCAGTTGCTTCAGCTCGCCTTCGATGCGGTCGATGCGCGTGCGCGCCGCCTCCACCTTGCCCTGCTGGCCCTGCAACTGGCCGGCCAGTTCGGAGACCGCACGATGGGCCTGGTACAGCGCGCGCTGCGCGTCTTCACGCTGCTGTTCGGCAGCGTGCAGCTGCTCACGGAAACCGGCCAGCTGTTCTTCCAGCTCGGCCTCGCGGTCCTGCAGCTGTTCGATCTGCTCGCGAAGCTCCTGGATCTCGCGTTCGCGCAGCAGCGCACCCTGCTGGGCCGCGCCGGAGCGCGATACGCGCAGCCAGCCCTGGCCCAGGCGCTCGCCACCCTGGGTGATGACCGAATCACCTTCCGGCAGGCTGCCCTGCAACGCCTTCGCTTCGGAAAGGTCCTTGGCAGCATGCAGGTGTGCCAGCAGGCGACGGATCGCCACCGGACCACGCACGCGCGCGGCCAGCGAGGTCGGGGCGACCTTCAGCTCGTCATCGCCGTTGGCGACCAGCGCAAGGTGACCATCGCCGAGCTCACCCAGGGCATCGACCAGGCTGGCCGGGTCATCGACCAGCACACCTTCGATCAAGTGGCCGAGCGCGCTTTCCACCGCGTTTTCCCAGCCGGCATCCACGTCGAGGCGCTCGCCGACACGCGCCGCAGAATCCAGCCCCCGCGCCTTCAGCCACGCGACTGCCGCGCCCTGCTCCTGGCCCAGCGCGGCCTGCTGCAGGGCCTCCAGCGAGGCCAGGCGGCCACGCAGGCCGTTGGCCTGCTTGCGCAGTTCGGCCAGTTCGTTCTGGCCATTGCGCTGCTGTTCCTGCACCGCCGCCACGCCCTGCTTGCGCAGCTCGACGTCTTCGCTCAGCTCATCCAGCGCAGCCTTCTGCGTGTCGTGTTGCAGGTGCAGCTGCTCGAAGGCCTCTTCCAGCGCATCCACATCCAGCCCGGCGCGCTCGGCGGCCAGGGCCTCACGACGCCGGTCGGCATCGAGGATCTGCTTGTCCAGATAGTCCACGCGCGTGCGCTCGACATCGCCGGCGCGTGAGGCTTCCGAACTCTGCGAGGTGTGCTGTTCCCAGCGCTGCTGCCAGCTGGCCAGCCGCTCTTCGGCCTCGCGCAGGCTTTCCTGCTTGATCTCGTTTTCTTCCTGCAGTGCTTCCAGCTGCGGAGTGGCGGCCTCCACCGCCTCACGCAGCACCCTCAGCCTGGCCTCATCACCGCTGATGTGCTGCCCCAGTTCGGCCAGGGCCTGCTGGGTTTCATCGCGTGCCTTGTGCAGGCGCTGCGACAACTCGCGCTGGTGCTGGATCTGCTGTTCCAGGCGCGCCAGCGTACTGCCGACCTGGTAGACCGCCGCCTGCGCGGTGTTGAGCGCGTCGGCAGCCTCTTCGCGCCGCGCGCGCGAGGTTTCGATGCGGGCTTCGGCATCACGCTGGTCGGCGATCAGCTGCTGCAGCCGCGTTTCTTCCTGCGACAATCCTTCGCGCAGCTTGGACAGGCGTCCGTCGAGGCCGCGGAATTCCAGCGCCTTCCACTCGGCGTCCTTGACCCGGCGCTCTTCCTGCAGGGCCTGGTACTGCTCGGCCTGCTTGGCCTGGCGCTTGAGGTGCTCCAGCTGCTTGCTGATCTCGTCGCGCAGGTCGCCCAGCCGGTCCAGGTTCTCGCGGGTGTGGCGGATGCGGGTCTCGGTCTCCTTGCGGCGCTCCTTGTACTTGGAGATGCCGGCCGCCTCTTCCAGGTACACGCGCAGGTCTTCCGGGCGTGCCTCGATGATCTGGCTGATCATGCCCTGCTCGATGATCGAGTAGCTGCGCGGCCCCAGGCCGGTGCCGAGGAACAGATCGGTGATGTCGCGGCGACGGCACTTGGTGCCGTTGAGGTAGTAGTTGCTGGTGCCGTCGCGGCTGACCGTGCGCTTGACCGAGATTTCGTTGAACGAGGCGTACTCGCCCGAGATCGTGTGGTCGGAGTTGTCGAAGATCAGCTCGACGGTGGCCTGTGACACCGGCTTGCGGGCATTGGACCCGGAGAAGATCACGTCGGTCAGCGAGTCGCCGCGCAGGCGGCTGGCCGAACTCTCACCCATGACCCAGCGCACGGCGTCGATGATGTTCGACTTGCCGCAGCCATTGGGCCCCACCACGCCGGTCATGTTGGTCGGCAGGTGCAGGGTGGTCGGATCGACGAACGACTTGAAGCCGGACAGCTTGATCGTGGAAAGACGCATGGCGTGATTGGGTTCCAACAGGCGCCCAGAGGGCGTCCGTATTGTGGATGTCAGGTCAGCCAGCACCTCAAGCCATTGATTTCAAAAGAATTCAATGAAGCCAAGGGTGACACAATGGAATGAGTATAACGGCGCGAATGTTCCACGGGCGGGATGACCGGCCGAGAATGCCCAGACACGCACTCCCTTTCACGTTTGAATGTCGCCTCAGGACCGTGAAGCCCCCTCCATCCGAAACCAAATATTTGATTTTAAAGTACATTTCAAGGATCAGCCTAGCCAGCCACGTCTCCAGGCTGCAGCATGGACCTATGAACAGCCCTAGCCAGCCTGCCTACCAGGAGCTGAAGTTTGAGCACCTTGGCCAAGTCCGGGATCGAGCCTTTCTTGGAGGCAATCCATACCTGCCTCCCGATACTCCCTGGCCTTGCGACGCAAAGGGGAAGCCGATGCTTCATCTTGCGAGCCTGCCTGCACCCTTCGTTCAAACGCATGCCCAGAAGATCGAAATCAGAGCTGATCTCTGCGTGTCGATCTTCACGCCTTATGACGTTCTTGACGATGCCTACATCGAAACCGCTCTACTGACTGGCGGACGTGTCATCGCTTACGCACCCCACGAATCCGGCCCAGACAGCGCAGCGCCCCCTTTTGATCCGCGCCTGATCACCACTGCCACGGCCTCCATCCCGGATGACGCCGAGAACGGAATCGCCAAGATTGGCGGAATTCCCGCTTGGCTTCAGGACGATTGCACTGATGGACGGGAATTCATCCTCCAGATCAACGGTTCCCGATTGAACCGGGCTGCACCGACGCATCGAGGAATCCTGGTCGGCGGAATGGGCTATCTGTTGCTTGATCGCAACATTTCCTCACCTTCGATGGATTGCGGTCGATTCGTCATCCAGACGACCTGAGCAGCCAGTCGAGCATGGCTCGACTCCACATGTCCAACGTTCCCACAAAACAAAACGGGCACCCTTGCGGGCGCCCGTTCTGCGGTGATGCCAGGCCTTGCGGCGTGGGATCAGGCTTCGGCGACGACGACGACCTTGACGGTGGTCTCGACGTCGGCGTGCAGGTGGACCAGCACGTCGTATTCGCCGATGTTGCGGAAGGCGCCTTCGCCCAGGATGACTTCGCTCTTTTCCAGCGGCAGACCGGCGGCGGTGAAGGCCTCGGCGATGTCGCGCGGGCCAACCGAGCCGTACAGCTTGCCTTCGGTCGAAGCGTTGGCGGCGATGGTCACGCTCGCGCCTTCCAGCTTGGCCTTGCGGCCTTCAGCGTCGGCGTGGATGGCCTGGGCCTTGGCTTCGTATTCGGCGCGCTTGGCTTCGAACTCGGCCTTGTTGCTCTCGGTGGCCGGCACGGCCTTGCCCTGCGGCACGAGGAAGTTACGGCCGTAGCCCGGCTTCACATCAACCAGGTCGCCCAGGTTGCCAAGGTTGGTGACTTTCTGCAGGAGGATCAACTGCATGGTATTGCTCCAGATAAGTTATTCGTTAGCGAGGCAACGCCCCGCAACAAAGGCTGTCCGAATAGCTGGCACAGCGGGGGCGGCGTCGGGCCGCCCCGCCTGCATCAGACGTCGTGGTTGTCGGTGTACGGGATCAGGGCCAGGAAGCGAGCGCGCTTGACGGCGGTCGCCAGCTGGCGCTGGTACTTCGACTTGGTACCGGTGACGCGGCTCGGCACGATCTTGCCGTTCTCGGTCAGGTACTGGCGCAGGGTGTTGAGATCCTTGTAGTCGATCTCCTTCACACCTTCAGCAGTGAACTTGCAGAACTTGCGGCGACGGAAGAACTTGGACATGGGAAGGCTCCTTAGGCGGCGGAAGCGGCGTCGTCGCCGGCTTCGTTGTCAGCGGTGTTGTTGGACTCGCCTTCTTCGTCGTCACGACGACGGCGCTCACCGCGCTCCGGCTTGTCACCCTTCTCGTCCTTGCTCTTCATGATCAGCGACTGCTCGGTGTCAGCCTCGTCACGCTTGATGACCAGGTTGCGCAGCACGGCGTCGTTGAAGCGGAAGCTCTCGGTCAGTTCGTTCAGAACGGCCTGGTCGGCTTCGATGTTCATCAGCACGTAGTGGGCCTTCACCAGGTTCTGGATCGGGTACGCCAGCTGGCGGCGGCCCCAGTCTTCCAGACGGTGGATGGTGCCGTTGCCGTTCTCGACCAGCGACTTGTAGCGCTCGATCATGGCCGGGACCTGCTCGCTCTGGTCCGGGTGGACCATGAACACGATTTCGTAATGACGACTCATGTTTTTTTCTACCTTTCGGATGTGGCCTTGCGGCCGGACAGCCCCCCGCCGTTGAGACCGCGGTGGGGCAAGGGTTCCCGCCAGGGTGGCAGGAAGCCGCGCATTATGGCGCAGATGGGGTGGCCGGGCAACCGGTGGGCCACCTGACACCCTGAACCGGGGGCGAGCGCCCAGCCAACCCGGGTTGGGCGCTACCAGAACGATCAGGCCCCGGCCGGCCGTCAGGCCTTGTCGGCGTCAGTGGTGAAGCTCTCGCCGCAGCCACACTCGGCGGTGGCGTTCGGGTTGCTGAACGTGAAGGTCTCGCTCAGGCCGTGCTTGCCGAAGTCGATCACGGTGCCGTCCACCAGCGCCAGGCTCTTGGCGTCAACATAGATCTTCACGCCGTCCTGCTCGAACACGGTATCGCCCTCGCGCTCATCGCGGGCCAGGTCGGTGATGTGGCCCCAGCCGGAGCAGCCGGTCCTGGTCACGCCGAAACGCAGGCCCAGCGCGCCGGGGGTCTGGGCGACAAAGCGCTGCACGCGCTCGAAGGCAACGGGGGTCAGGCTGACGGCCATGGGGCTACTCCAGAGGTACGGGGACATTATAAGGAGCTGTGGCTGCGAAAAATGCCTCGCAAGCAGAACGCTGCAACCGGTAAACTCCCGTGTTCACAGATCGAGTCGATCAGCAGAGGATTCAAGTCATGACGGTGGTCAGCGTTGAACATGCGCTTGCCGGGAAGATCCCGGAAGGCGGCGAAGTCACGGTACGCGGATGGGTGCGCACGGTGCGCGGTTCAGCGAATCTGGCCTTCGTGAATGTGAGCGACGGCTCCTGCTTTGCCCCGATCCAGATCGTGGCCAACGACACCCTGGGCAACTTCGACGAGATCAAGCGCCTGACCAGCGGCTGCTCGGTCATCGCCACCGGTACCCTGGTGAAGTCGCAGGGCAAGGGCCAGTCGTTCGAGATCCAGGCCAGCACGCTTGAAGTGGTCGGCTGGGTCGAAGACCCGCTCACCTATCCGATCCAGCCCAAGCCGATGTCGCCGGAGTTCCTGCGCGAAGTGGCCCACCTGCGCCCGCGCACCAACCTGTTCGGGGCGGTCACCCGCATCCGCAACTGCCTGGCCCAAGCTGTTCACCGTTTCTTCCACGAGAACGGCTTCAACTGGATCAGCACCCCGATCATCACCACCTCCGACGCCGAAGGCGCCGGCCAGATGTTCCGCGTGTCCACCCTGGACATGGTGAACCTGCCGCGAGACGAGAAGGGCGCGATCGATTTCAGCCGCGACTTCTTCGGCAAGGAAACCTTCCTGACCGTGTCCGGCCAGCTGAACGTCGAGGCCTACTGCCTGGCGCTGAGCAAGGTCTACACCTTCGGCCCGACCTTCCGCGCCGAAAACAGCCACACCACCCGCCACCTGGCGGAGTTCTGGATGATCGAGCCGGAAATCGCCTTCGCCGACCTGGCCGAAGACGCACGCCTGGCCGAAGAGTTCCTGAAGTACCTGTTCCGCGCGGTGCTGAACGAGCGCAGCGACGACCTGGCCTTCATCGCCGAGCGCGTGGACAAGAACGCGATCACCAAGCTGGAAGATTTCATCAACGCACCGTTCGAGCGCATCGACTACACCGATGCGGTCAGCCTGCTGCAGAAGTCCGGCAGGAAGTTCGACTTCCCGGTGGAATGGGGCCTGGACCTGCAGACCGAGCACGAGCGCTGGCTGACCGAGGAACACGTCGGCCGCCCGGTGGTGGTGACCAACTACCCGGAGCACATCAAGGCCTTCTACATGCGCCTGAACGACGACGGCAAGACCGTTGCCGCGATGGACGTGCTGGCCCCGGGCATCGGCGAGATCATCGGCGGCAGCCAGCGCGAAGAGCGCCTGGACGTGCTGGATGCGCGCATGGCCCAGTTCGGCCTGGATCGCGAGCACTACAGCTGGTACCGCGATTTCCGCCGCTATGGTTCGGTGCCGCACGCCGGCTTCGGCCTGGGCTTCGAGCGCCTGGTGGTGTACGTCTGCGGGCTGTCCAACATCCGCGATGCGATCCCCTACCCGCGCGCCCCGGGCAGCGCGGACTTCTAAGCCCCAAACGACCACGGAGGTGCTGCCCCCATGACCCTGTTCTTCGCCCTCTGTTTCGTTGGCGTTGCAGTGGCCGGGTTCAGTGCCTTCGTGATCTTCTGGCCGCTGACCCTGGTGCACGTGCGCGACCGCCATCCGGCGCTCGCCGAGCGCTTCGGCAGCGGCGCCTTCCTCAAGCCCGATGCCCTGGCCTGGCTGCTGCGCCGCGACTATCGCCAGCAGCCGGACCGATCATTGTCCGGGCTGGCGACGCCGGCCTGGGTATCGCTGCTGACCCTGCTGGCCGGACTGGGCATGGCTGCCCTGCTCTGGCTGGCCTCGCTCTGGTAACACATCCATGAATGACATCACCACTTCGCGCGACAGCTGGTGGCTGGCCAGCCTCGGCAACACCCTGATCTGGGCACGCCTGCGGGTGCGCCCTGCCGGCACCGCCGAAGTGCTCGACAGCGACGGCAACACGCTGAGCTATGACAGTGAAGACACCGCCCGTTCGCAGCTGTTCGACGCCGAATTCGTCGAGTATGACGGCCTGGACGAGGAGGACGCGCTGGTGCGCGGCTTCAGCCTGCACGAAGTGCAGCCGCCGCAGGCCGACAGCGACGAGGGCCTGCGTGGCCGCATGATCCAGTCGCTGGGCGGGCGCGCCTGACCCTGGCATGTTCACCCCGCGCGCCTTCGCCGAGACCGACCTGCACTGGCTGGACCGCCTGCTGGCGCGCGATCCGTTCGTCAGCGTGCTCACCCCGGGCAGCGATGGCCTGCCGGAGCTGACGCGGATGCCGGTGTTGTACCGGCGCGAGGGCGAGCGCATCGAGCTGCGCGGGCACTGGGCCCGCGCCAACCCGCAGTCGCGCCACAGCGGTGCGGCCAAGGTACTGGTCGATGGCCCGCACGGCTACGTCTCGGCCAGCTGGTATCCGGACAAGGAGCCCGCCGCGCGGGTGCCGACCTGGAACTATGCGGCCGCCGAGCTGCGCGGCCAGCTGCACACCTTCGACGACACCGATGCGCTGGCCGAACTGGTCGGCGCGATCAGCGACCATTTCGAAGCCAGCGTCGGCCAGGCCTGGCGCTTCGATGCCGCGCGCGCCGAACACGGCCCGGAGCTGCGCGCCATCGTCGGCTTCCGCTTCAAGGTTGAACACGTGCAGCTGAAGCTGAAGCTGAGCCAGAACCACCCCGATGCGAACCAGCGTGCCGTGATCGCCGAACTGGAACAGCTGGGCACCCCTTCCTCCACCGAGTTGGCGCAGTGGATGCGCTGGCACCGCGAACAGGCCACCCGCAGCGGCTGAACGCCCCCGATTCCCGCGACGACGCAGCCGGATGGCTGCGGCGCGCCCCCACCCGACGCCAGGCATCCGAACATGAAAGACATCCACAAGCTGCTGCAGAACAACCGCGACTGGGCCGACCGCATCGAGAAGGAAGACCCGGACTTCTTCCACCAGCTGGCCAAGCAGCAGCATCCCGAGTACCTGTGGATCGGCTGCTCCGATTCACGAGTTCCGGCCAACCAGATCATCGGCATGGCACCCGGCGAAGTGTTCGTGCACCGCAACGTTGCCAACGTGGTCGCCCACACCGACCTGAACTGCCTGAGCGTGGTGCAGTACGCGGTGGACCAGCTGAAGGTCAAGCACATTCTGATCGTCGGCCATTACGGCTGCGGCGGCGTGCACGCCTGCCTGCACAATACCCGCGTCGGCCTGGCCGACAACTGGCTGCGCCACGTCGGCGACGTCGTTCAGAAGCACCAGGGCATCCTCGATGCGATCGAAGACGATGAACTCAAGCACGCCCGCCTGTGCGAGCTGAACGTGATCGAGCAGGTCGCCAACCTCTGTCGCTCGACCATCGTGCTGGACGCCTGGGCCCGCGGCCAGAAGCTGATGGTGCATGGCTGGGTGTACAGCCTGAAGGACGGTCGCGTGCGTGAAATGGGCATCGACGTAGGCTCGCTGGAAGAGCTGCAGCCGGCATATGAGAAGGCACTATCCTTCGTGCCGCGCAAGGGCCGTCGCGACTGATCCCCCACGGATGACCACCATGCTCGCTTCGCCGATCAACCTGCACGCCTGGATCGAAGAGAACCGCCACCTGCTGAAGCCGCCGGTGGGCAACAAGATGATCGACAACGGCGATTTCATCGTGATGGTGGTCGGCGGGCCGAATTCGCGCACCGACTATCACTACGACGAAGGCCCGGAGTGGTTCTACCAGCTCGAGGGCGAGATGGTGCTGAAGGTGCAGGAGGACGGTGCGGTACGTGACATCCCGATCCGCGCCGGCGAGGTCTTCCTGCTGCCGGCGAAGGTGCCGCACTCGCCGCGCCGCCCGCCCGGGGGCATCGGCCTGGTGGTCGAGCGCAAGCGCCTGCCGCACGAGAAGGACGGGGTGATCTGGCACTGCGAACGCTGCAACCACAAGCTGCACGAAGAGTTCTTCGCGCTGCAGAACATCGAGACCGACCTGCCCAAGGTGTTCGCGCGCTACCACGCCAGCCTGGAACTGCGCACCTGCAGCCAGTGCGGGCACGTGGATCCGCTGCCGGTGCCGGCGGCGGGCTGAGCACCTGCCCCTGTAGAACCGAGCCCATGCTCGGCTTCGTGGCCCGGCAGCCGAGCATGGGCTCCGCTCTACAGGTTCGGCGGCAGGCACGCCGCCAAGCGCTACACTGGCGGTCCCGTTGCAGCCTGTTGCCCGACCATGTCCGACCTGCTCAGCCGCACCCACGCCATTGCCCTGGACGCCGCCGATCCGCTGCGTCCGATGCGTAACGAATTCCTGATTCCGCGCCATGGCGGCGGCGAGCAGACCTACTTCGTCGGCAACTCGCTGGGCCTGCAGCCGCGTGGCGCTCAGGCCGCGGTGCAGGAAGTGATGAAGCAGTGGGGCGAGCTGGCGGTGGAAGGCCACTTCACCGGCCCTACCCAGTGGCTGTCCTACCACCGCCTGGTGAGCGCGCAGCTGGCCCGCGTGGTCGGTGCGCTGCCCAGCGAAGTGGTGGCGATGAACACGTTGAGCGTGAACCTGCATCTGATGATGGTCAGCTTCTACCGGCCGACCACGCAGCGCCCGGTGATCCTGATGGAAGCCGGCGCATTCCCGACCGACCGCCACGCGGTCGAAGCACAGATCCGCTTCCATGGCTTCGACCCGGCCCAGTGCCTGGTGGAAGTGCAGCCGGACGAAGCCAACGGCACGATCTCGCTGACCGCGATCGAACGCGCCATCGCCGAGCACGGCCCGCGCCTGGCGCTGGTGCTGTGGCCCGGCGTGCAGTACCGCACCGGCCAGGCCTTCGACCTCGATGCAATCACCCGCGCCGCACGCCTGCAGGGGGCGCGCATCGGCTTCGACCTGGCGCATTCGGTGGGCAACCTGCCGCTGCGCCTGCATGACGTGGCGCCGGACTTTGCGGTGTGGTGCCATTACAAATACCTCAACAGCGGCCCGGGCGCGGTTGCCGGCGCCTTCGTGCACGAGCGCCACCATCGCGACACCACCCTGCCCCGATTCGCTGGCTGGTGGGGCCATGAGGAAGCCACCCGTTTCCAGATGGCACCGCAGTTCACCCCGGCCATCGGTGCCGAAGGATGGCAGCTGAGCAATCCGCCCATTCTGGGGCTGGCACCGTTGCGCGCCTCGCTGGACCTGTTCGAGCGAGCCGGCATGGACGCGCTGCGCAGCAAATCGCTGGCGCTGACCGGCATGCTCGAAGCACTGGTGCGCGCACGCCTGCCGCAGGTGCTGGAGATCATCACCCCGGCAGACCCGCAGCGCCGCGGCTGCCAGTTGTCGCTGCGCGTGATCGGCGGCCGCGAGCGCGGGCGCGCCCTGTTCGAGCACCTGCGCAGCATCGGCGTGCTCGGCGACTGGCGCGAGCCCGACGTGATCCGCATCTCGCCCACCCCGCTCTACAACCGTTACCTAGACGTGCACCACTTCGTCGAGGAAGTGGAAGCCTGGGCCGGCCTCTGAGCCGTCCCCTCCCCTACTGCTGGACAGTTCGTTGATCGCACACGCCTCCCGCTCGTTGAGCATTATCGGTGCCGGCCTTGCCGGCTCCCTGCTGGCCATCCTGCTGTCACGCCAGGGCTGGCGCATCACCCTGTACGAACGCCGCGGCGATCCGCGCGTGGCCGACTACGAGAGCGGCCGCTCGATCAACCTGGCGCTGGCCGAGCGTGGGCGCAACGCCCTGCGCCAGGCCGGTGTGGAAGACGAGGTGATGGCGCGCGCGGTGATGATGCGCGGACGCATGGTGCATCCACGCGACGGCGAACCGCAGCTGCAGCGCTATGGCCGTGATGACAGCGAAGTGATCTGGTCGATCCACCGCAGCGACCTGAACACCACGCTGCTGGAACTGGCCGAACAGGCAGGGGCCACCGTGCATTTCCATCGCCGCCTGCACACCGTTGATTTCGATGCCGGCTACGCCCGCTTCATCGATGACCGCGATGACAGCCCGCACGACATCCGCTTCGACACCCTGATCGGTGCAGACGGTGCCGGTTCGGCGCTGCGTGCGGCAATGAACCGGCGAGCGCCGCTGGGCGAGGACATCGCCTTCCTCGATCACTCCTACAAGGAGCTGGAGATTCCGCCGGCCGAAGACGGGGGCTTCCGCATCGAGCGCAACGCGCTGCACATCTGGCCACGCGGCCACTACATGTGCATCGCCCTGCCCAATCATGAAGGCACCTTCACCGTCACCCTGTTCCTGCCCAACCAGGGCGATCCCAGCTTTGCCACGATCAATACCGGTGCGCAGGCCGAGGCGCTGTTCGCTCGCGAGTTCGCAGACGCGCTGCCGCTGATCCCGAACCTGCGCGTGGATTGGGAACAGCACCCGCCGGGCCTGCTCGGCACGCTCACCCTGGAGCGCTGGCACCAGCAGGGCCGCGCCGTACTGATCGGCGACGCCGCGCATGCAATGGTGCCGTTCCACGGCCAGGGCATGAACTGCGCGTTCGAGGATTGCGTTGCGCTGGCCCGTCACCTGATGGAGGCGGATGACCTGGAAAGTGCGTTCGCTGCGTTCGAGGCCGAGCGCAAACCCAATGCACGCGCGATCCAGCAGATGGCGCTGGAGAACTACCTGGAAATGCGCGACCGCGTGGCCGATCCCTCGTTCCTGCTGCAGCGCGAACTGGAGCGGGAACTGCAGCGGCGCTGGCCGACCCGCTTCGTCCCGCACTACACGATGGTCACCTTCCTGCACACGCCGTACGCCGAAGCGCTGCGCCGCACCGAACTGCAGCGCGATTTGCTGGCGGCGGCCACGGTCGGCCACGAGTCGCTGGACAACATCGACTGGGCGGCGCTGGAAGCGCAGATCCACGCGCAGCTACCGGTCCTGGAGGGTGCGCACTGATGGCTGACAGCTTCCTGTTCTACGACCTGGAAACCTTCGGCCAGGATCCACGGCGCACCCGCATCTCGCAGTTCGCCGCCATCCGCACCGACGCCGGCCTCAACGAGATCGACGCGCCGGTCAGCTTCTTCGTGCGCCCGGCCGATGACCTGCTGCCCTCGCCGATGGCCACCCTGGTCACCGGCATCACCCCGCAGCAGGCCTTGGCCGAAGGCATCAGCGAGGCCGAAGCGTTCGACCGCATCAACGAACTGATGTCGCGACCCGGCACCTGCGCGCTGGGCTACAACACGCTGCGCTTCGACGATGAATTCGTCCGCTACGGCCTGTTCCGCAACTTCCATGACCCATACGAACGCGAGTGGCGCAACGGCAATTCGCGCTGGGACCTGCTGGACATGCTGCGGCTGATGCGCGCGATGCGCCCGGATGGCATCCAGTGGCCACTGCGCGAGGACGGTGCCACCTCGTTCAAACTCGAGCACCTGGCCGAAGCCAACAACGTGCGCGAGGGTGATGCGCACGAAGCGCTATCCGACGTGCAAGCCACGATCGGCATGGCACGGCTGTTCAAGCAGTCGCAGCCGCGCCTGTGGGACTACGCCCTGAAGCTGCGCGACAAGCGTTTCGTCGGCAGCCTGCTGGATGTCACCGCGATGACGCCGGTGCTGCACATTTCCATGCGCTACCCCGCCAGCCGTCTGTGCGCGGCGCCAGTGCTGCCGTTGTCCGTGCACCCGACGATCAGCAACCGGGTGATCGTGTTCGACCTGGACGGCGACATCGACGACCTGCTGGCCCTGCCGGCCGAGGTGATCGCACAGCGCCTGTACCTGCGCGCCAGTGAACTACCCGAGGGCGTGGCACGGGTGCCGCTGAAGGAAGTGCACCTGAACAAGGTGCCCGCCCTGGTCGCCTGGAACCACCTTCGTGGCGACGACCACGCGCGCCTGGGCCTGGACGTGGCCGCGATCGAGGCCAAGGTTGAACGGCTGCGCGGGTTCGCCCCTCAGCTTGCCGAGAAGGCGCGCCAGGTCTACAACCAGCCGCGCGCGGCCACCGTGGCCGACGTCGATGCCTCCCTGTACGACGGCTTCCTCGGCAACGGCGACAAACCGCTGCTGGCGCTGGCCCGCACGACCGCACCGGAGCAGTTGGCTGCGCTGGAAGGCCGCTTCCGCGACCCGCGCCTGCCGGAGCTGCTGTTCCGCTACCGTGCGCGCAATCATCCGGACAGCCTCGCGCCGGCTGAACGCCAGCGCTGGCAGGATTACCGGCGCCAGCGCCTGCTGGGAGACGGCGGCCTCGGCGAACTCAACCTGCCCCAGTACCAGCAGCAGCTCGATGCGCTGGCCGCCGAGTCGCCCGACGACGCGCGGCGCCAGGCCCTGCTGCAATCGTTGCGCGACTGGGGCCAGCACCTGCAGGAGACCTTGTGAGTACCTATTTCTCGGACGCCAGCTTCAAGTTCCTGCGCAGCCTGGCGCGCCACAACGAAAAGGCGTGGTTCAACGACCACCGCCAGCAGTACGAAGAGCATGTGCGACAGCCGTTCCTGGGCCTGTTGGGTGACCTTCAGCCAGCCCTTGCCGAGGTCAGCGAACACTTCCGCGCCGATACCCGCGGCGTCGGCGGCTCACTGTTCCGCATCCACCGCGACGCGCGTTTCTCCAACGACAAATCGCCTTACAAGACCTGGCAGGGTGCGCGCCTGTTCCATGAGCGCCGTCGCGAAGTGGCCGCGCCCTCGTTCTATGTGCACCTGCAGCCAGGCGAGAGCTTTGTCGGTGCCGGCCTGTGGCACCCGGAACCGGAAACCCAGCGCCGCGTGCGCCACTTCATCCTCGACAATCCGGGCAGCTGGAAGGCCGCGGCCCATGCACCTGCGCTGCGCAAGCGCTTCGAGTTCGAGGAGAGCGAAAAACTGGTGCGTCCGCCGCGCGGCTTCCCGGCCGACTTCGAGTTCATCGACGACCTCAAGCACCGCAACTGGGTGATGTGGCGCCCGCTGGATGACGCCACCATGACCGGTCCACGCCTGCTGTCCACGCTGGGCAAGGATCTGGCCGCACTCGGCCCGTTCGTCGACTATCTGTGCGCAGCGCTGGACCTGGAATTCTGATGCCGTTGGCGCACCAACGGCGCACGCTGGGCCGCACCGGCCTGGCGGTTTCGCCGGTCGGCCTTGGGTGCTCCGGCTTCTGGGGGCATCGGCGCTTCCCGGAGCAGTCGGCCGCGCACGTCGTCGAGCATGCACTGGCACGGGGCGTGAACCTGTTGGACACCGGTCACAACTACTCCGGTTTCCACGCCGAGCCGCGGCTGGGCCGCATCCTGCGCTCCTTGCTCAAGCAATACCCGCGCGATTCGCTGGTGATCTCCAGCAAGGGCGGCACGCTGACCGGCCAGGCCGGCGTCAGCGGCGCCGAGCAGCGCAATTTTTCGCCAGCGGCCATCACCGCCAGCTGCGAAGCCTCGCTGCGCAACCTCGGCCTGGATTACCTCGATATCTACCAGCTGCATGGTGCCAGCCAGCACGACATCAACGATGACCTGCTGGCCGCGCTGCAGCGACTGCGCGAACGCGGGTTGATCCGGCATACCGGCATCAACACGCACACGGCGTCGACCCTGCACTGGATGATCGACCATCCCACGCTGTTCGACGTGGTGCTTCTGGACTACAACGCCCTGCAGCAGGATCGTGAACCTCTCATCGACCGGCTGCACGCGGCCGGTATCGGCGTGCTGGCCGGCACCGTGCTGGCGCAGGGCCACCTGCTGCCGTCACGCGCCCGCCTGCCGCGCCCTGCCGACGCCTGGTACCTGGCCAGAGCCTGGCTGAAGCCGAGCAGCCGCTCCCTGATGCACAGCGCACGCCGGATGCGCCACACCATCGCCGCCATCCACAGCCAGCGCCCCGCCCAGACCGCGTTTGCCTACGCCCTGGGCCATCCCGGCGTTGCCAGCGGCATCCTCGGCACCACCCGCACCCGCAGCCTGGACGAAGTGCTGGCGACGCGGCTGGAGGCGCTGACCGCAGCCGAACGCCAGCAGCTGGTGAACGCCTTCGGTGATGGGCGCGGATCACCCAGTCATTGAGTCTTCACCCCATGCCGCTGCGGTTGCGGCAGTCTGTGCGGCATGAAGAAACTCACTGTACTCGTTGTGCTGCTGGTCCTGGCCCTGGCGGCCTGGTGGTTCGGTGGCCCCTACATGACCGTGCGCGGGCTGTCCCAGGCCATTGAACAGCGCGACACCGCGCGCCTGGAGCGCTACGTGGATTTCCCGCGCGTGCGCAGCAGCCTGCGGGCGCAGCTCAACGACTACCTGGTGCGCCAGGCCGGCCCGGATGTGGCGGCCAGTCCCTTCGGTGCCCTGCTGTATGGGTTGGGCGACCAGCTGGGCGGTGCCGCGGTGGACACCATGGTGACCCCGACCGGTATCGGCGCGATGCTGCAGGGCCACGTGCTGTGGAAGCGCGGCCGCAATGAACTGCAGGGCGGCGATGCCTTCGGCCCGACCGAACCGGCGCGACCGTTGAAGAATGCCGAACACCATTTCGAAGCGCTGGACCGCTTCGTGATCGATGTCGATCGCGGTCCGGGCCAGCCGCCGATGAAGGTGGTACTGGAGCCGCAGGGGCTGCGCTGGAAGGTGGTGGATCTGCAGCTGGGGATGTCGGGCAGCCCTTGATCGGACCCGTGGCCTGACGGCAGTGCCAACCAACGGTTGGCACCTGCCGGTCGAATCCGCCCTATCCCTCGTTGGCGACGCCGTGCGGTACGTGGCCGGCAGCCACATGCTCGCGGGCGCTGTCGATGTTGTGCTGCGAATCGTCGAAGAAGATGTCGGCGCCGAACGCCTGCAGGAACGGCCCCTTGTGCCGGCCGCCGAGGAACAGCGCTTCGTCCAGGCGCACGCCCCACTCGCGCAGGGTGCGGATCACCCGCTCATGGGCCGGCGCCGAACGCGCAGTCACCAGTGCGGTACGGATCGGCGCGCTCTCGCCGGCAGGGAATACTTCCTGCAGCGTGTGCAGCGCTGACAGGAAGCCACGGAACGGACCGCCGCTGAGCGGCTCGCGGGCCCGTTCGCGCTCATGGCGGCCAAAGGCTTCCACGCCCTGCTCGCGCGAAATGCGTTCACTCTCGTCACCAAAGATCACCGCGTCACCGTCAAAGGCGATGCGCAGCTGCCCGGCAGGGCGACCGATGTCGATCTGGTCGGCCGCTGCGGCTGCGGTCTCGCCAGGCGGCTTGGGCAGGATGGTCGCCGCCGCGATGCCATGGCGCAGCGCGCTGCGCACCGATTCGGGGTTGGCCGACAGGAACAGGTCGGTGCCGAACGGCTTCACGTAGGGCCAGGTCGGCTCGCCGGCGGTGAACGTCGCGCGGATGATGCCCAGGCCGTAGTGCTGGATCGAATTGAAGATGCGCAGGCCGGTATCGGCCGAGTTGCGCGACAGCAGGATGACCTCGACCCGCGGGTTCTCCGGGCTGGCGCCCTGGTTCAACGCCAGCAGCTTGCGCACCACCGGGAACGCCACACCCGGGCCGAGGATGTCGTCTTCGTGCTGACGCTGGAACTCGGCATAGGCCGCCACGCCATCGCTCTCGAACAACGCGTGGCTTTCCTCGAGGTCGAACAGCGCGCGCGAGGTCACCGCGACGGTCAGCAAACGGGGGGAGTTGTCGCCCATCGGTGGGGGTCCTTCAAGCGGTCGGCATGGCCGGCCGCCCATTGTCCTCAAAAAACGAACTGTTCGCTCAGGATCCGGTCTTCCAGATTGTGCTCCGGGTCGAACAGCAGGGTCACGCGGCGGTCCTTCGACTCGCGGATGGTCACCTCGACCACGTCGCGGGTCTCGTGCGAATCGGCGGTCACGCTGACCGGACGCTTGTACGGATCAAGCACGCGGAAGCGCACTTCGGTATCCGCCTTCAGGATCGCGCCGCGCCAGCGCCGTGGGCGATAGGGCGCCAACGGCGTCAGCGCGATGGTGTGCGAGCCCAGCGGCAGCACCGGGCCATGCGCGGAATAGTTATAGGCGGTGCTGCCGGCCGGGGTGGCCACCAGCACGCCGTCGCCGATCAGTTCGGCCACGCGCTCCTGGCCGTTCAGGTCGATGCCGATATGCGCGGCTTGCCGGGTCTGCCGCAGCAGCGAGACATCGTTGTAGGCCAGCGAACCGGTACTGGTGCCCGATTCGGTCAGCGCGACCATTTCCAGCGGGCGCAGGTTGGCCGGTTCGGCGCGCGCAATGCGGGCCTGCACGTCATCGTCGCCATGGTACTGGTTCATCAGGAAACCGACCGTGCCCAGCTTCATGCCGAACACCGGCTTGCCCAGGTGCCCGTGCCGGTGCAGGGTCTGCAGCATGAAGCCGTCGCCACCCAGCGGGCACAGCACGTCGGCCTGCTCCGGCGCGTGATCGCCATAACGCGAGACCATCGCCGCGCGGGCCATCTGCGCGGGCTCAGCGGTGCTGGCCAGGAAAGCGATGCGGGGGGTGTCGCTCATCGGTGGATCCGGGTGGGTGTGCCAGCAAGAGCATACCCGGTAGTGCCGGCCGCTGGCCGGCAGCTTCAGCCGATAACGGTTCATGCAGTTGCCGGCCAGCGGCCGGCACTACCAAGGCAATGCAGAACGGCCCCGCTTTCGCGGGGCCGCTCCTTTTCTCCACGCAGGCCGGGCATGGCCCGGCGCTACGTCACTTACGCGCCGTGGGCAGCAAGCTGGCCCAAGCGCTGCACCGCGACCGAGACGGTCGGGTAGTCCAGGGTCTTCTGCTCGGCCAGTTCGGCCAGCATCGCCAGGGTGAAGCGCAGGCTGTTGTCATCACGGCCCATCCAGGCAGCGACCTTGGCCTCGGCACTGTTGCCCTTGGTGCCCAGCACCTGCCCGGCCAGGTTGCGGTGGTTGGCTGCCAGTTCGTCACGCAGCACGCCACGTGCCACGGCGTGCCAACGGCCATTGACCTCCAGCGCATCGACCTGCTCGAACAGCCACGGCAGCTGCAGGGCATCGCCCAGGCGGAAGTGGACCTTGGACACGTCCACCGGCTTCAGCTTGCGGGTGCGGGCCAGTTCGATGATGTCGAACGCCGGTTCCAGGAAGTGCAGTTCGGCCAGCTGCTGTGCCAGTGCAGACGGCAGGCCCTTTTCCTTCCACTCGGCCACCAGGGCCTCGTAGGTCGGACGCTGCGAATCCGGCAGCACACCCGAGGCAACGCGGATGTCGTTGAACGGTCCCTGGTAGCGGTTGACCGCTTCGGTGATGCCCGGCATCGCGCCCGGGCGCGACAGCAGCCAGCGCACGAACGAACGCTGCAGCTTCCAGATCACTTCCAGTGCGTCGATCTGCACCGACTCCGGCACCTTGCCGTCGAGGGCATCGATCTGCGCCCACAGCGCGCGTGCATCCAGCGTTTCACGGCTGATGGTGTACGCCTTGGCGACCTCGGCGATGGAACGACCGGTGTCTTCCTGCATGCGCATCAGGAAGGTGGCGCCCATGCGGTTGATGGTCTGGTTGGTCACGGCCGTGGCGATGATTTCGCGCTTCAGGCGGTGACGCTCCATCGCGTCGGCATACTTCTTCTGCAGCGGGGTCGGGAAATAGCGCTGCAGTTCCTTGGACAGGTACGGATCTTCCGGGATGTCCGAATCCAGCAACTGGTTGAACGCCACCAGCTTGGAGTAGGACAGCAGCACCGACAGTTCCGGGCGGGTCAGGCCCTGGCCGCGCGCCTTGCGCTGGGACAGCTCGGCATCGGACGGCAGGAACTCGATCTGGCGATCCAGCAGGCCCTGCTGTTCCAGCGTGCGGATGAAGTGCTGCTTGGAACCCAGGCGCTTGACCGCCATCCGCTCCATCAGGCTCAGCGCCTGGTTCTGGCGGTAGTTGTCGTTGAGCACCAGCTCGGCGACTTCATCGGTCATCGAGGCCAGCAGCTTGTTGCGCTGCTCGACGGTCAGCTTCTTGGCCCGCACCACATCGTTGAGCAGGATCTTGATGTTGACTTCATGGTCGGAGGTGTCGACACCGGCCGAGTTGTCGATGAAGTCGGTGTTGAGCAGCACGCCAGCCTGGGCAGCTTCGATGCGGCCCAGCTGGGTCATGCCCAGGTTGCCGCCCTCGCCCACCACCTTGCAGCGCAGCTCGCCACCGTTCACGCGCAGCGCGTTGTTGGCACGGTCGCCGACGTCGCTGTGCTGTTCGCTGGCGGCCTTGACGTAGGTACCGATGCCACCGTTCCACAGCAGGTCGACCGGTGCCTTCAGGATCGCACTCATCAGATCGTTCGGCGACAGCGCCTTGACGTTCTCGTCCAGGCCCAGCGCCTCACGCACCTGCGGGGTGATCTCGATCGACTTCAGGCTGCGCGGGTACACGCCGCCGCCCTTGCTGATCAGCTTGGTGTCGTAGTCCGCCCAGCTCGAACGCGGCAGGGTGAACAGGCGCTCACGCTCGATGAACGACGTGGCCGCATCCGGATTCGGGTCCAGGAAGATGTGGCGGTGGTCGAACGCAGCGACCAGGCGGATGTGGCGCGACAGCAGCATGCCGTTGCCGAACACGTCGCCGGACATGTCGCCGACGCCGACCGCAGTGAAGTCCTGGCTCTGGCTGTCACGGCCCAGCGCACGGAAGTGGCGCTTGACCGATTCCCACGCACCGCGCGCGGTGATGCCCATGCCCTTGTGGTCGTAGCCGACCGAACCACCGGAGGCGAACGCATCGCCCATCCAGAAGCCGTGCGCGACGGCCAGGCCGTTGGCGATGTCGGAGAAGGTCGCGGTGCCCTTGTCGGCGGCCACCACCAGGTACGGATCGTCCATGTCGTGGCGCACGACATCCACCGGCGGCACGATCTTGTTGTTGACGATGTTGTCGGTGATGTCCAGCAGGCCCTGGATGAACAGCTTGTAGCAGGCCACGCCGTTGGCGAAGATCGCATCGCGGTCGCCGTTCACCGGCGGGGTCTTGGCGAAGAAGCCACCCTTCGCGCCGACCGGCACGATGACGGTGTTCTTGACCATCTGTGCCTTGACCAGGCCCAGCACTTCGGTACGGAAGTCTTCGCGACGATCCGACCAGCGCAGGCCGCCACGCGCAACCGCACCGAAGCGCAGGTGGGTACCTTCCACGCGCGGGCCGTACACGAAGATCTCGCGGTACGGGCGCGGCTTCGGCAGGTCCGGCACCAGCGCCGAATCGAACTTGAAGCTGATGACATGGCCGTGCTGGCCGTTGGCATCGGTCTGGTAGTAGCTGGTGCGCAGGGTCGCGTCGATCACGCCCATGAACGAGCGCAGGATGCGGTCCTCGTCCAGGCTGGACACGCGGTCCATCAGCTTCAGCAGCGCATCGCGCGCGGCCTGCATCTGCGCGTCACGGTCGCCCTTGCGGGCGTCGACCACGGTCTTGAGCACCTTCAGGGTGGCCTCGTCGCCAGCAGCCAGCACATCGAAGTGGGCCTTCAGCTGGGCCTGGCCGGCGGCGATGTCGTCCTTGCTCTCGTGGCCGGTGGCCGGATCGAACCGGGCTTCGAACAGCTCGACCAGCAGACGGGCCAGCAGCGGGTAGCGCGCGAACGTGCCTTCCACGTAGGCCTGCGAGAACGGCACGCCGGTCTGCAGCAGGTACTTGCAGTAGCCACGCAGCATGGCGACCTGGCGCCAGTGCAGGCCGGCCGCCAGCACCAGGCGGTTGAAGCCATCGTTCTCGGCATCGCCGTGCCAGACGCGGGCGAAGGTCTCGCCGAAGGCTTCATCGACACTGGCGGCATCGATCGCGCCAGCGGTGGACTCGACCTCGAAGTCCTGCACGTATACCGGGGCGTTGTCGACCGACAGGCGGTACGGACGCTCGGCGATCACGCGCAGGCCCATGTTTTCCATCATCGGCAGCGCGTCCGACAGCGGGATGTCGTCCAGCTGGCGATACAGCTTCAGGCGCAGACCATCGCCGCTTTCGCGCGGCACGGCCTGCAGGCTCAGGCGCAGGTCGTCCGGGCCGGTCAGCGCGTCGAGCTGGCTGACATCGTTGGCCGCAACAGCTGTGCTGTTGTCTTCGATGTAACCGGCCGGCAGCGCCTTGCCGATGCGGGCGGCGATGCGCAAGCCTTCGGTCTCGCCATGGCGGGCCACCAGCGCCTCGCGCAGGTCGTCCTGCCAGTTGCGCAGGACCTGGGCCAGCTTCTGCTCCAGTTCGGCGGTATCGACGTCGAGCATTTCACCCGGCTTCGGGCGCACGATCAGGTGCACCTGGGCCAGCGGCGATTCGCCCAGCACCACCGAGCTGTCGACGAACTCGCCGTGCAGCGCGTCCTTCAGCATCGCTTCGATGCGCAGGCGCACGTCGGTGTTGAAGCGCTCGCGCGGCAGGTAGACCAGCGCGGAGATGAAACGGCTGTACTTGTCGCGGCGCAGGAACAGGCGGCTGCGCACGCGTTCCTGCAGGCCCAGCACGCCCATCGCGGTGCGGAACAGTTCGTCCTCGCTGGACTGGAACAGTTCTTCGCGCGGCAGGGTTTCCAGGATATGGCGCAGGGCCTTGCCACTGTGGCTGGCCGGGGCCAGGCCGGACTGCTTCATCACGTGCTCGTGGCGCTGGCGCACCAGCGGGATTTCCCACGGGCGACGGTTGTAGGCGCTGGAGGTGAACAGGCCGAGGAAACGCTGCTCGCCGATGATCTTGCCCTTGGCGTCGAACTCCAGCACGCCGATGTAGTCCATGTAACCGGCGCGGTGCACGCGCGAACGGGCATTGGTCTTGGTCAGGATCAGCGCGTCCTTCAAACCGGACGTGGTGTTCAGGCCCTGCGCGGCCAGGGTCTTGACCGGACGGGCGGCGGACTTGTCCTTGCCGCGCATCAGGCCCAGGCCGGTGTCGTTCAGCGGCGCCAGCACCTCTTCCTTGCCCTGCTTCTCGACGCGGTACTCGCGGTAGCCGAAGAAGGTGAAGTGGTTGTCAGCGGCCCAGCGCAGGAACTCCTGTGCTTCCTTGCGCGACGTGTCGTCGACCGGCAGCTGGCGGCTGCCCAGGTCGTCGGCCAGCGCCAGCGCCTTGTCCTTCATCGGCTGCCAGTCGCGCACGATCGCACGCACTTCATCCAGCGCCTTGTTGATGGCCTGTTCGATGGCGGCCATGGCGTCGGCCGGTTGGCGGTCGATCTCCAGCAGCATCACCGACTCGGCATCACCCTCGCCGACCTTGACCAGCTTGCCGGCCTTGTCGCGGGTGAAGCGCAGCACCGGGTGGCCCAGCACGTGGACACCCACGCCCTGCTCGGCCAGCGACATGGTGACGGTGTCGACCAGGAACGGCATGTCGTCGTTGACGATCTGCAGCACGGTATGCGGCGATTCCCAACCGTTGGCCTTCGCGGTCGGATTGAACACGCGGACGTTGGCCTTGCCAGCCTTGCGGGCACGGGCGAATTCCAGCGTCTCAGCCGCGAGAGCGGCCCACTCTTCAGCGCTGTGGTGCGGGAACTCGTCCGCCTCCATACGCTTGTAGAAGTCAGTGGCAAAGGCCACTGCTTCGGCCTGTGCGGCCGCGGGGTAGCGCTTGCGCAAGGCCGTGTACACCGGCTCCAGGGAGAAACCAGCGGTCACTGCGACCTCCGCTTCTGCTGGTTTGGTCTTGTTTTTCACGGTCTTGGCTGCGGTTTTTTGCGGTTTCATGGCAGAGCGATGCGCTTGCTCAGTTGGGAAAATGAAATTGTAGCCCTACCGCGGGAAAAGGCCTTGCTGCAGGACGGAATAAGCAGATTCGGGTTTGCTGCGGTTTAGACGCCTATTCAGTTCGCGCCGGTAGGGTGATGGCGCCCGGTTCGGCTCTGGCGACAGGATCGGCAAAGCGTGTTACCGGAAGACACACGCGGCAACGCCGTTTCGATTCCACAATCCTGAACTGGACGGTATAGTCCACCGCGTGAATCCGGCCTACCTCCCCGTTGCCCTCGACGCACGCGATGAGCGCGTGTTCGAAGCCGTACGCCAGCTGTTGGCCCAGCAGGGCATGCAGATGAGCATGGACGCAGTGGCCCAGCATGCGGGCTGCTCCAAGCAGACCCTGTACTCGCGCTACGGCAGCAAGCAGGAGCTGCTGCGCCGGGTGATGCAGCGCCATGTCGGCCACGCCACCGGCGCCATGGTCCGTGCACTCCGCACTGACGACCTGCGTGCCAGCCTGCTCCAGTTCGCCATTGACTTCCTGGAGCACTTCAACCAACCGCACGTGGGCCAGGCCTGCCGGCTGATTGCCGCCGATGCGGCCCAGTTTCCCGAAGAGGCGCGTACGCTGTACCGGCACGGTGCCGGCGCGCTGACGCTTCATCTTGCTGAATGGATTGAAACCGTTTGCATGCGTGGCCAGCTCCGGCATGACGACCCGCACTTCATGGCCGAACTGCTGCTGAGCATGATTGCCGGTCAGGATTTCGACAAACAGCGTTTCCATACCCCCCACCGTGATGACGCACTGCTGCGTCGGCGTTGGGCAGAGTTCTCCGTCGACAGCTTCCTGCGCGCCTTCGCGCCACAGCCGTCGGCGGCCCCGTCTACAAACCAACCCCGGAGTTCCTCCTGATGACCGCCCCACTCCGCACCCTTGCCTTGACGTGCGCCGTTGCTGTCGCGCTGGCTGCCTGCAAGAAGCCGGAACAGCAGACGCCCCCGCCGCCGGAGGTGGGCGTGATCGACGCCAAGCCGCAGACCCTGCCGCTGCAGCGTGAGCTGGTCGGCCGCCTGTCGCCGTTCCGCAGTGCCGACGTGCGCGCGCGGGTGCCGGGCGTGCTGCTCAAGCGCGTCTACCAGGAAGGCTCGCAGGTCAAGCAGGGCCAGACCCTGTTCCTGATCGACCCGGCGCCGCTGCGTGCCTCGCTCAATGCGTCTGAAGCGCAGCTGGCCTCGGCCCGCGCGACCTACGCCAACGCCAAGGTGGCCGCCGACCGTGCACGCTCGCTGGCGCCGCAGCAGTTCGTCTCCAAGTCCGACCTGGACAACGCCGAGTCGGCCGAGCGCACCGCGCTGGCCGCGGTCAAGCAGGCCGAAGCCGCCGTGACCTCCTCGCGGATCAACCTGGGTTACGCCGAAGTGACCGCGCCGATCAGTGGCGTGGCCAACAAGCAGCAGGTCACCGAGGGCGCACTGGTCGGCCAGGGCGATGTGACCCTGCTGACCACCGTCGATCAGCTCGACCCGCTGTACGTGAACTTCTCGCTGAGCGTGGACGAACTGACCCAGCTGCGCGCGCAGCAGGCCAAGGGCGCGCTGGCGCTGTCCGGCGACGGCAAGGCGACGGTGGCAGTGAAGCTGGCCGATGGCAGCACCTACAGCGAGCCGGGCACGCTGGACTTCTCCTCCACTACGGTCGACCCGGCCACCGGTGCAGTGTCATTGCGCGCTGTGCTGCCGAACCCGCAGCAGATCCTGCTGCCAGGTGCCTTCGTCAGCTTCCAGGCCAACCTGGGCGAGCGCAACAACGCCTACCTGGTACCGCAGCAGGCCCTGCTGCGCGATACCTCCGGCGGCTACGTGATGGTGGTCGGCGCCGACGGCAAGGTCGTGCGCAAGAACGTGAAGACCGATGGCGCGCAGAACGGCAACTGGCTGGTCAGCGACGGCCTGGCCGCCGGTGACAAGGTGATCGTGGCCGGCGTGCAGAAGGTCAAGGAAGGTGCACCGGCGGTGGCCAAGCCGTGGACCCCGGGGCAAGACGCCAACGGCAAGCCTGCCGCAGGCGGCGCCGCTCCGGCGGGCGCGGCACCGGCCGCAGGCAAGGCACCGGCCGACGCTGCCAAGCCCGAGCAGGCCGATACGGCCAAGCCGGCCGCCACCGATTCGAACAAGCAGTAACGGGAACCTTCCGTCATGCCTAAATTTTTCATCGAACATCCAGTCTTCGCCTGGGTGGTTGCGATCCTGATCTCGCTCAGCGGCGTGATCGCGATCCTCAACCTGGGCGTGGAGTCCTATCCCAACATCGCCCCGCCGCAGGTCACCGTCTCGGCGACCTACCCGGGTGCCAGTGCCGACACCACGGAAAAATCGGTCACCCAGGTGATCGAGCAGCAGCTGACCGGTATCGATCACCTGCTGTACTTCAGTTCCTCGTCCGCGTCCAACGGCCGTGCGCAGATCACCCTGACCTTCGAGACCGGTACCGATCCGGACATCGCCCAGGTGCAGGTGCAGAACAAGGTCTCGCTGGCCACGCCACGCCTGCCCTCGGAAGTGACCCAGCAGGGCGTGGTGGTGGCCAAGGCCAACGCCGGCTTCCTGATGGTGGTGGCGCTGCAGTCCGATACCCCGACCATCAACCGTGACGCCCTGAACGACATCGTCGGTTCGCGCGTGCTCGACCAGGTCTCGCGCATCCCCGGCGTCGGCAGCACCCAGCAGTTCGGTTCCGAGTACGCCATGAACATCTGGCTGAACCCGGAGAAGATGCAGGGCTATGGCCTGTCGGCCAGCCAGGTACTGGCCGCGGTACGTGCGCAGAACGTGCAGTTCGCCGCCGGTGCGCTGGGTTCGGACCCGTCGCCGGAAGGCCAGCACTTCACCGCCACGGTCTCGGCCGAAGGCCGCTTCAGCTCGCCGCAGGAATTCGAGAACATCATCCTGCGCGCCAACGCTGACGGTTCGCGCGTGCTGCTGAAGGACATCGCCCGCGTCGCCTTCGGTGCCAACAACTACGGCTTCGACACCCAGTACAACGGCAAGCCGACCGGCGCCTTCGCCATCCAGCTTCTGCCGGGCGCCAATGCCCTGAACGTGGCCGAAGCGGTGCGCGCCAAGATGGACGAGCTGCAGCCCAGCTTCCCGTCCGGGGTGACCTGGTTCTCGCCGTACGACAGCACCACGTTCGTCAAGATCTCGATCCAGGAAGTGGTCAAGACCCTGTTTGAAGCGGTCTTGCTGGTGTTCCTGGTGATGCTGATCTTCCTGCAGAACTTCCGCGCCACCCTGATCCCGACCCTGGTGATCCCGGTCGCCCTGCTCGGTACCTTCCTGGGCATGTGGATGATCGGCTTCACCATCAACCAGCTGACGCTGTTTGCGATGGTGCTGGCGATCGGCATCGTGGTCGACGACGCGATCGTGGTGATCGAGAACGTCGAACGCATCATGACCGAGGAGGGCCTGGCGCCCAAGCCTGCCACGCAGAAGGCGATGACCCAGATCACCGGTGCGGTGGTGGCGATCACCGTGGTGCTGGCCGCGGTGTTCATCCCCTCCGCCCTGCAGGGCGGTGCCGCCGGTGAGATCTACAAGCAGTTCGCGCTGACCATCGCCATCTCGATGGCATTCTCGGCGTTCCTGGCCCTGGGCTTCACGCCGGCGCTGTGCGCGACCTTCCTCAAGCCGACGCACAACGACAACCCGAACATCGTCTACCGCACCTTCAACAAGTACTACGACAAGATCAGCCACACCTATGTGGGCCACATCACCTCTGCGGTGCGCCATGCGCCGCGCTGGATGATCCTGTTCGTGGTGCTGACCGCGCTGTGCGGCTTCCTGTTCACCCGCATGCCGGGCAGCTTCCTGCCGGAAGAAGACCAGGGCTATGCGCTGGCGATCGTGCAGCTGCCGCCGGGCTCGACCAAGGGCCAGACCAACGAAGTGTTCGCGCAGATGCGTGGCATCCTGGAAAAGCAGGATGGCTATGAAGGCATGCTGCAGGTGGCCGGCTTCAGCTTCGTCGGTTCCGGCGAGAACGTGGGCATGGGCTTCATCCGCCTGAAGCCGTGGGAGGAACGCAAGTTCACCGCGCCCGAGTTCATCCAGAACATGAACGGCGCGTTCTACGGCATCAAGGAAGCGCAGATCTTCGTGGTCAACCTGCCCACCGTGCAGGGCCTGGGCCAGTTCGGTGGCTTTGACATGTGGCTGCAGGACCGTAGCGGTGCCGGTTACGAACAGTTGACCCAGGCCCGCAACATCCTGCTCGGCCAGGCCGCGCAGAAGCCGGACCACCTGGTTGGCGTGCGCCCCAACGGTCTGGAAAACGCGCCTCAGCTGCAGCTGCACGTGGACCGCGTGCAGGCGCAGTCGATGGGCATGTCGGTGTCGGACGTGTACAGCACCATCCAGCTGATGCTGGCCCCGGTGTACGTCAACGACTTCTTCTACGAAGGCCGCATCAAGCGCGTGACCATGCAGGCCGATGGTCCGTACCGCACTGGCCAGGAATCGCTGAAGAGCTTCTACAGCCCGTCCAGCCTGACCCAGAACGCCGATGGCACCAACGCGATGATCCCGTTGAACACGGTGGTCAAGTCCGAATGGGTGTCGGCGCCGCCGTCGCTGAGCCGCTACAACGGCTATTCGGCGATCAACATCGTCGGTTCGCAGGCACCGGGCACCAGCTCGGGTGAGGCGATGCAGACCATGGAAGGCATCGTCAACGACGACCTGCCGGCCGGCTTCGGCTACGACTGGTCGGGCATGTCCTACCAGGAAATCCTGGCCGGCAACGCGGCGACCCTGCTGCTGGTGCTGTCGATCGTGGTGGTGTTCCTGTGCCTGGCCGCCCTGTATGAAAGCTGGTCGATCCCGGTGGCGGTGCTGCTGGTCGTGCCGCTGGGCGTGCTGGGTGCCCTCGGCCTGTCGATGCTGCGCGGCCTGCCCAACGATCTGTTCTTCAAGATCGGCCTGATCACCGTGATCGGCCTGGCGGCGAAGAACGCGATCCTGATCGTGGAGTTTGCGGTGGAGCAGCGCGCAGCAGGCAAGAACCTGCGGGATGCCACCATCGAAGCGGCCCGCCTGCGTTTCCGCCCGATCCTGATGACCTCGTTCGCGTTCATCATGGGCGTGATCCCGATGGCGATCTCCACCGGCGCCGGCGCCAACTCCCGCCACGCCATCGGCACCGGCGTGATCGGCGGCATGCTGTTCGCCACCCTGCTCGGCCTGCTGATGATCCCGGTGTTCTTCGTGGTCGTGCGCCGCATGCTGGGCGACAAGCTGGATGAACCGTCGAAGGAGTTCATGGAGCGCCAGCGCGACGCAGAGTCCGCCCACCGCCCGGATCGTTGATCCGGCGGTGCGCTGAAACGAAAAGGCCCCGGAGCGATCCGGGGCCTTTTTTGTTGCCGCTTCTGCATCCATGTCAACCCAGGTTGGCATCTACCGGAGCAACGGCATGCCCAGTAGCCGCCAACCTTGGTTGGCGCTGTTCAGGCAACGTCTCAGCGCAGCAGCGCCACCACCACGCACACCGCTACAACCGCCATCGCAGGCCATTGCATCGGCAGGAAGAAGAAGTGATGCGGAGCATGCAGGCCATGTGCACGCGGCTTTCGATTGAGCACAAAACCCAGCACCGTATTGATTGCTGAGCCAAGGCCGAACGCCAGCAGGACCTGGCCGAGTGAAGTATTGCCGCGACCCACCACTGGATCCGGGAACAGGATGAGGATGAGCAGCACGGCAGCGATCGGTGTGAGCAGGATCAGCAGCCCCGCGCCTCGATAGATGAGCATGTGGTGGTGTCCATGAACGGCGGAGCATTCTGCGCTCATCGAGCCGGAATGCCAATGGATCGCTGACACATCGACTGCACGGAGACCGGTCGCATACGGCCTGTATTGAGAAGCCTCGACCGCTGCGCCGGAAGGCATCACCCGACACTGAAGCGCTCAAGGCGTCTACCGTGTTCGCAGAAAGCCACCACCCCGGATTCATGGGCACACAGAAATGCGGCACACCCGGATCGCTGCTATCCAGATGTCTCGACGGCAATCGATCCGAAGCCCTCCAGGAGACTGATCATGGAAAGAGCACCACTACGATTCTTCAGCTGCCCTGCCCTGCTGTTTGGCGCGCTCTTCGCGGCCAGCAGCATCCAGGACAGCCACGCGGCAGGCGTCCTCGTCTGCGACAACTGTCGTGACCCGCGCGCATTGGCGCTTTCCTCGGGTACGGGGCCGACCATCGTCGCCGACTTCCAGCAGCGCCGGATCCATGGTTTCGATGTGGAATACGATCGCGAGCTACGGCGCTATCGCGCAACAAGGGCGCAGATTCCCGGGCCAATCAACGCATCCTTCAATCGGATCATGGGCATGCTCGACAACAACGTGCCAACCGTACAGTTCGCGCCGCGGCAGCGGGCCGGAAGAGGAGTCCAGTACGAGGTTCATCCTGATGACCCGCAATACGCCAACGGCATAAGCTTCCCGGAAGAGCACAAGAACCTCAACGCCTACGATGTCGTTCAGATGGCCACGGAGCGATCAAGGCTGGAAGGTGACATCGGCAAGGCCTTCACGGGGGCGACAACATCGTCGGCCGCCTGGAACGGCATGGCAACATTCCTTTCCTCGATCGGCCTGAGCTTCGTCAGCAAGACCGTCGGCATTGACAGCGCCATCTATCGGATCACATGGCGCGATGGTTCAAAAACCACGCTGGTCATCACGCCTTCTGCGGTTGATCAAGCCCGCTATGTGCAAGGTGAAAGCCGTGACGCCAAGGGCAACAAGATTCCGGATGGTGCGGCAACCGATCCAGAGATGGCCCGGAGCTTCATCGGCAACTATCGCTTTGACGATGCCGACGAGCTCGAACGATGGGTTGACTCCGCCCGGCTCTACGGCGTGACCATGCATCCGGGAATGCCACGGGAATCCCTTCAGATCGTCTGTGAATGGAATGGAAAGGATATCGTTTGCCGGTTGCCACGTTGACAGCGCAGAGGAAACGGGGCGGCAATCGCCGCCCCGTCGTGTCCATCAGCGCAGCCCGGTCTCGTTGCGTGCGATCACCAGGCGCTGGATTTCCGAGGTGCCTTCGTAGATCTCGGTGATCTTGGCATCACGGAAGTAGCGCTCCAGCGGCATTTCCTTGGAATACCCCATGCCGCCGTGGATCTGCACGGCCTGGTGGGTAATCCACATTGCTGCCTCAGAGGCGGTCAGCTTGGCAATGGCAGCCTCATTGCTGAAGCGCTTGCCCTGGCCCTTCACCCACGCCGCGCGCAGGGTCAGCAGCAGCGCTGCGTCCAGCTTGCACTTCATGTCGGCGATCTTGGCCTGGGTCATCTGGAAGGTGCCGATGGCCGCGCCGAACGCCTTGCGCTCCTTCACGTATTCCAGAGTCGCTTCATAGGCGGCACGGGCGATGCCGATGGCCTGCGAAGCGATGCCGATGCGGCCGGCATCGAGCACGCTCATGGCGATCTTGAAGCCCTCGCCTTCCTGGCCCAGCACGTCTTCGGCCCGCGCCACGTAATCGTTGAACTCGATCTCGCAGGTAGCCGAGGCGCGGATGCCCAGCTTCGGCTCGGTCTTGCCGCGGCCGAAGCCGGCCTTGCCGGTGTCGATGAGGAAGGCGGTGATGCCGCGTGCGCCCTTGTCCGGCTCGCTCATCGCGAACAGCACGATGTACTTTGCCACCGGGCCGGAGGTGATCCAGCTCTTCTTGCCATTGATGACAAAGGTGCCGTCTGCCTGCTTCACCGCGCGGCAGCGCATGGCCGTGGCGTCGGAGCCGGACTGCGGCTCGGTCAGCGCAAACGCGCCGATGGCCTCGCCCTCGGCGATGGCACGCACGTACTTCTGCTTCTGCTGCTCGGAACCGTGAGTGAGGATGCCGTTGCAGAACAGCGAGTTGTTGACGGACATGATCGTCGAATGGGCTGCGTCGGCGGCGGCGACCTCCACCATCGCCAGCACGTACGCGATCGGGTCCATGCCCGCGCCGCCGTATTCGGTCGGCACTTCGATGCCCATCAGGCCGTTCTCGCCCAACAGGCGAATGTTGTCCAGCGGGAACTCGCCGGTACGGTCATGATGCTCCGCGCTCGGGGCGATCTTCTCCTGCGCGATACGCCGCGCCACGTCCTGCAGCATCAACTGCTCTTCGGTAAAGCTGAAATCCACAACACCCTCCCGGGTACATGAAGTTATGGGCCGCATACGGCGCGCCCAGGTGCCTCGATTGTACCGGGGGCCGGCTGCTTCCGTACGCTGCCGACTTGACCGCGACAGGCCCTCTCGGCGAATATATCTCTATATCGCGATAGGTAGATGTTTATGGATCTGGAAGACTGGTCGACCCGCCTGAAGGTGTTCGCCGATGCCACTCGCGTCCGCCTGCTGGCGCTGCTGGAGCAGGAGGAACTGACCGTGGCCGAACTGTCGGCGATCACCCGGCTGGCGCAGCCGCGCGTGTCCACCCACCTGGCACGCCTGAAGGAAGCCGGCCTGGTCCGCGACCGCCGTGCTGGCGTGTCGGCGTACTACCGCTTCGACGAGGCCCAGCTGGACCCGGCGCAGCGTGCATTGTGGCATGCCTTGAGCAACGGAAGCGATGACCCGCTGCTGCGCCAGGATGCCGAACGCGTCGCCGCCGTGCTGGCGCACCGCGCCTCGGACCAGAACTGGGCCGACAGCGTGGCCGGCGACATGGAACGCCACTACTCACCTGGCCGCACCTGGGAGGCACTGGCGCGTACCGCGCTGCCGCTGCTGGAGACCGGCGACGTGCTGGATATCGCTTCCGGTGACGGCGTGCTGGCCGAACTGGTAGCCCCACATGCCAAGCGCTACATCTGCATCGACACCAGCGCGCGCGTGGTCGCCGCCGCCAGCGAACGCCTGCGCCGCCTGCCGAACGTGGAAGTGCGCGAGGGCGACATGCATGCACTGCCGTTCAAGGATGCCAGCTTCGATCTGGTCGTGCTGATGCACGCGCTGACCTACGCCAGCAAGCCGGCGCAGGCGGTGACCGAAGCCGCGCGCGTGCTGCGGCCCGGTGGCCGGCTGCTGCTGTGCAGCCTGGCGCGCCACGAGCACAAGGCCGCCGTGGAGGCCTATGGCCATGTCAACCTCGGCTTCAGCGACAAGGAGCTGCGCAGGTTCGTCGACAAGGCCGGCCTGCAGGTGTCCAGCCTGGAGACGGTCACCCGCGAGAAACGCCCGCCGCACTTTGAAGTGATTTCGCTGATCGCCAACAAGCCCTGAGCCCGAGACCGCCATGCCTGCCCTGCCTTGGTTGCATCCCGATCGTGCCAACGCGCTGCTCGACGCCCTGCGCGAGCGGATCCTGATCATCGACGGCGCGATGGGCACGATGATCCAGCGCCATGGCCTGCAGGAAGGCGATTACCGTGGCGAGCGCTTCGCCGGTGGCTACGACCATGCGCATGGCCCCGGCTGTGACCACGGCGTGCCCGAAGGCCATGATCTGAAGGGCAACAACGATCTGCTGCTGCTGACCCGGCCGCAGATCGTCGCCGACATCCATACCGCCTACCTGGAGGCAGGCGCGGATCTGGTCGAGACCAACACCTTCAATGCCACCTCGGTCAGCCAAGCTGACTACCACCTCGAGCACCTGGTGTACGAACTGAACAAGGCCGGTGCGGCCGTCGCGCGCGCCTGCTGTGACGCGGCGGAAGCGACCACGCCCGGCAAGCCGCGCTTCGTGATCGGGGTGATCGGCCCGACCAGCCGCACCGCCTCGATCAGTCCCGACGTGAACGATCCGGGCTTCCGCAACACCAGCTTCGACGAGCTTCGCGACACCTATCGCGAAGCCATCGAAGGCCTGATCGACGGCGGCGCCGACACGCTCATGGTCGAGACCATCTTCGATACGCTCAATGCCAAGGCCGCGCTGTATGCGCTGGAAGAGGCCTTTGATGCACGTGGCGCGCGGTTGCCGGTGATGATCTCCGGCACCATCACCGACGCGTCGGGGCGCACCTTGTCCGGACAGACTGCCGAAGCCTTCCACGCCTCGCTGGCGCATGCGCGACCGCTGTCGATCGGCCTGAACTGCGCGCTGGGCGCCAATGCGATGCGCCCGCATGTGGAAACCCTCTCGCAGGTCGCCGACTGTTACGTCAGCGCCCACCCCAACGCCGGCCTGCCCAACGCGTTCGGCGAGTACGACGAAACCCCTGAAGAGATGGCCACCACCCTGCGGGGCTTCGCCGACGATGGCCTGTTGAACCTGGTCGGTGGCTGCTGTGGTTCCACCCCCGACCATATCCGCGCGATCGCCCAGGCCGTGGCCGGGCTGGCACCGCGTGCCCTGCCGGGCGCACGGGAGCAGCACGCCGCATGAGCAGCACGCCCCTCACCCGCCTGTCCGGCCTGGAACCGCTGGTCATCACCCCGGACCTGCTGTTCATCAACGTCGGCGAACGCACCAACGTCACCGGCAGTGCGCAGTTCCGCAAGCTCATCAAGGAAGGCCGCTACGAAGAAGCGGTGGACGTGGCCCGCCAGCAGGTGGCCAGCGGTGCGCAGATCCTCGATGTGAACATGGACGAGGGCCTGATCGACTCGGAAGCGGCGATGACCCGCTACCTGAACCTGATCATGTCCGAGCCGGACATCGCGCGCATCCCCGTGATGGTCGACTCCTCCAAGTGGAGCGTGATCGAGGCCGGCCTGAAATGCCTGCAGGGCAAGAGCGTGGTCAACTCGATTTCGCTGAAGGAAGGCGAGGCGCTGTTCCGCGAGCACGCGCGCAAGGTGCTGCGCTACGGTGCTGCTGCGGTGGTGATGGCGTTCGACGAAAACGGGCAGGCCGACACCTGCGCGCGCAAGGTCGAAATCTGTACCCGTGCCTACCGCATCCTGGTCGACGAGATCGGTTTCCCGCCGCAGGACATCATCTTCGACCCGAACATCTTCGCCGTCGCTACGGGCATCGAAGAGCACGACAACTATGCAGTGGACTTCATCGAAGCCACCCGCATCATCAAGCAGACCCTGCCGCACTGCCACGTCTCCGGCGGCGTCTCCAACGTCTCGTTCTCCTTCCGCGGCAACGAAACGGTACGCCAGGCCATCCACTCGGTGTTCCTGTACCACGCGATCGCCGCCGGCATGGACATGGGCATCGTCAACGCCGGCGCGATGCCGATCTACGACGACCTGGAGCCGGACCTGCGCGAGCGCGTCGAGGACGTGATCCTCAACCGCCGAAGCGATGCCACCGAGCGTCTGCTGGAGATCGCCGAGCGCTACAAGGGCAAGAAGGGCGCGGCGAAGACCGAAGACCTGGCCTGGCGCGAAAAGCCGGTGGCACAGCGTTTGGCGCATGCCCTGGTACACGGCCTGGATGCCTTCGTCGAGGAAGACACCGAACTGGCCCGGCAGGCCTCCAGCCGCCCGCTGGACGTGATCGAAGGCCCGCTGATGGACGGCATGAACATCGTCGGCGACCTGTTCGGCGCCGGCAAGATGTTCCTGCCACAGGTGGTGAAATCCGCGCGCGTGATGAAGAAGGCCGTGGCCTACCTGCTGCCCTACATCGAAGCGGAAAAGGCGCGCAGCGGTGACACCGCCAAGAGCAACGGCAAGATCATCATGGCTACGGTGAAGGGCGATGTGCATGACATCGGCAAGAACATCGTCGGCGTCGTACTGGCCTGCAACAACTTCGACGTGGTCGACCTCGGCGTGATGGTGCCGGCGCAGAAGATCCTCGATGCCGCCCGCGAGCACAACGCCGACCTGATCGGCCTGTCCGGGCTGATCACCCCGTCCCTGGAGGAGATGAGCCACGTTGCCCGCGAGATGGAGCGCCAGGGCTTCGACCTGCCGCTGCTGATCGGGGGTGCGACCACTTCGCGTGCGCACACCGCGCTGAAGATCGACCCGCACTACAAGGCGCCGACGGTATGGGTGAAGGATGCATCGCGCGCGGTTGGCGTTGCGCAGTCGCTGATCTCGCGTGATCTGCGCGAGGCCTTCGTTGCCGCCAACGAAGCCGACTATGCCGAAATCCGCGCGCGCCACCGCAACCGGGGCGACGCCAAGCGTCTGGTCACGCTGGAACATGCGCGCGGGCAGAAATTCCAGGGCGGCTGGGACAGTTACACGCCACCGGCACCGAATCAGCCCGGCCTGCACGTGTTCGACGACTATCCCCTGGCCGAACTGGTCGACTACATCGACTGGACGCCGTTCTTCCAGGCCTGGGAGCTGGCCGGCAAGTTCCCGGCGATCCTCACCGACGAGATCGTCGGCACCCAGGCCAGCGAGCTGTACAAGGATGCCCGTGCGATGCTCGAGCGCATCGTCGGCGAGAAGTGGCTGACGGCCAAGGCCGTGTTCGGCCTGTGGCCGGCCAACAGCATCGGCGACGATGTCCGCGTGCAGCACGCACAGGGCGAAACCACCCTGCACTTCCTGCGCCAGCAGGTGGACAAGCCAGCCGAACGCCCCGATTTCTGCCTGGCCGATTTCATTGCACCGGCCGAAAGCGGAAAGCAGGACTGGATCGGCGCGTTCGCGGTCACTGCCGGTATCGGCATCGACACCCACGTCGCGCGCTTCGAGGCCGAGCATGACGACTACAACGCGATCCTGCTGAAAGCCCTCGCCGACCGCTTCGCCGAGGCACTGGCCGAGCGCCTGCACCAGCGCGTGCGTACAGAATTCTGGGGCTACGACCGCGCCGAGACGCTGGACAACGAAGCCTTGATCGACGAGCAGTACCGCGGCATCCGTCCGGCGCCGGGCTACCCGGCCTGCCCCGAGCACAGCGAGAAGCGCCGCCTGTTCGACCTGCTGCAGGCTGAGAAGAACGCTGGCATGGAACTGACCGAGAGCTTCGCGATGTTGCCCACGGCCGCTGTCTCCGGCTACTACTTCAGCCATCCGCAGAGCCAGTACTTCGTTGTCGGACGGCTCAGCCGCGAACAGGTCACCGACTATGCCCGGCGCAAGGGCGTGGACCGCGGCCAGGCCGAACGCTGGCTGGCCTCCAATCTCGACTACGACCCCGAATGAGGCGGTAGCGCCGGGCCATGCCCGGCGTCATCTCCCGTCCGCCGGGCATGGCCCGGCGCTACCGTGCATTATTCCCGCGATGACCGTTCCCGTTGCCCACCTCTCAAGTTTCTACTTGTTCTACTACGCGGCGCTCGGCGCGTTCACGCCGTACTGGAGCCTGTTCCTGACCGCGCGCGGGATGAGCGTGACCGCGATCAGCGTGATGATGGGCCTGTGGTACGCCACCCGCGTGATCGCACCCAGTGCCTGGACCTCGCTGGCGGCCGCATCACCGCGACCGATCCGCCTACTGCGCGTCGGCTGCGTGCTGACCCTGCTCAGCTTCGCCGCCTTCCTGCTGCCCCTGCCGCAGCCGTGGATGTACCCGGCGATGATCGTGTTCTGCTTCTTCTACAACGCGGTGATGCCGCAGTTCGAGTCGATCACCCTCACCCACCTGGGCAACGACAGCCATCGCTACGGGCTGATCCGGGTCTGGGGCTCGCTCGGTTTCATCGCCGTGGTCACCCTGTTCGGCTGGCTGATCGAAGGCGATGGCGCCGGCAGCCACGCCGGATTGTTGCCCTGGATGATGCTGCCCCTGTTCGTGCTGCTGGTTGCCTCGGCCTTCAGCAACCATTACGCGCGCGACATCGGCAGGACGGCGGGGGATGCCAGCGGCTTCTGGCAGATCGTGCGCCGACCGCCGGTGCTGGCGTTCTTCCTGGCCGCGTTCATGGAGCAGCTGTCGTTCGGCCCGTACTACACGTTCTTCTCGGTCTACATGGACCATCACGGTTACCGTACCTCCACCCTGGGCCTGCTGTGGACCATCGGCGTGGTCTTCGAAGTAGGCGTGTTCTTCACCATCGGCCGCTTCTTCCGCCGCTACGACGCCAGCTGGATGCTGCTGATCGCACTGGTCAGTTCCTGCCTGCGCTGGGCCGTGACCGCATTGTTCCCGGAGAACCTGCCGGTAATGCTGCTGGCGCAGACCGCGCACGCGCTGGGCTTTGCCGCGTTCTTTGCGGCGGCGATGCAGATGCTGGCGACCTACTTCCCCGGTCGTCTCAATGGCCACGGCCAGGGACTGCTCTATGGATTCTCGTCGGGTGTCGGCGGGGTGCTGGGCGCGCTTATTGCCGGCCAGCTGTGGAAGATCGACGATGGCCGCACCGCGTTCCTGGCGGCTAGCGGGTTTGCCCTGATCGGCGCCCTGCTCTGCTTCTTCGCGCTGAGCCTGCCGCTGATACGCGCGCGCCGGACCCACGGCGCACACTGACAACGCTCCGGTTCAGCGCTGCAGCAACACCTGCTGCAGCGAAGGCAGCAGCACGCGGTTGCCATGCGCGCTGAGATGATCGCCATCGAAGAACAGCGGGCGGCCATCGCGCTGCGCGGGACATAGCGCGTCGTCGCACAGCACCGGCAGCGGGTCCCACAGCACGCCCCCCGGCAGTCCATCGACCACCTGCCGCAGGCTGCCCAGCATGGGTGCCCGCAACGTTTCCATCGCGACGCGCGTGCTGTCCAGCCCGTTGCGGCAGACCTCGTTGCGCGCATTGAAGCGGTCCGAGCAGCGATAGGGGGGCGCCGGCAGCACCGGTTTGGGTGCCTCCAGCACGATGCGCACACCGCGCTCGGCCAGAGGCTTCCACTGCTTGATCGCCTCGGCCGCTTCGGCCTCACGCCCTGCCGTGGCCTCCGCTGTCAGTTCGCCCGCCAGCTGCGCCTGCGCATCGAACAGCACGAACTGATCGGACAGGCGCGGCACCCGCAGCGATACCAGAACCACGGCGTCCCCCGGCTGCGCGCGCTGCGCGATGTCGGCAAACACCGCTGCGTCGAAATCGGTGCAACCGGCCCCGGCACCGCGCCACTTCTGCAGGCTCACCTGCGGGCATCCGCCACGGCCATAGAGGGAGACCTCAGAGCCGGTTTCCAGCGCCAGGCGCTGCAGCAGCTCGATGTAGGCCATCGCATGCGAATCGCCGGCAACAAACACCCGCTTCGGCGCACCGGCCGGCAGCGGACGGTCGCAGTTTCCACGGGTAAAGGTGCGCGCACTGCCGCCTTCGAATCGATGCTTCGCGGCCACCAGAGCACAATCGGGATAATCACCCGCCACACTCTCGCCATTGGGATACCAATCGGCTGGATGCCGGCTGACGGTACTCAGCGACAGCCGCGGCGCCTGCAGGTAGAGCAATGCCTGGATGCCGGCGGCGCACAGCAGTACGACTGCGCCGCTCAGCACCCACCGGCCTGGACGCAGGCGCTGCGACAACGGGCCGCGGAAGGGTTGCTCGACCCAGCGCCACGATACCCATGACAGCAGCAGCACCAGCACCATCGCAGCGATCATCTGCGGTTGTGTCCGCAGGCCCACGGTCCAGCGCATCAGCACGAACACCGGCCAGTGCCACAGATACAGCGAGTACGACAGCAGGCCAATGCGGCGCATCGGAGCGCTGGCGAGCAGCCGCGCCACCCATGCCTGCGGATGATGATGCAGCGTCCAAAGCAGGCCTGCGGTGGCGAAGGCCGGCAGCAGGCCGTCAGGCCACGGCGAGCGCCCGGCACGCGAGGACCATAGAGCCCACCCCAGCAAGGCCAGCGCCATCATGGCCAGCAGGGAAAACACCGGCGCAGCGCGCTTCAGTGCCTGACTGGTTGCGGGGTCCAGCGATTGCCGCACGTGCAGCAGCTGGAACAGCAGCACGCCCACGCCCAGTTGCCAGAGACGGGTGCTGGTGGCGTAGAACGCCCACGATGGCGGCGCCTCGCGCAGACCCAGCACCGCAGCGTGCAGCAGCGATGCCATGCTGACCAGTGCGAACAGGCCCAGGCTGATCCAGCGCCCGCGCGCGCCACGTGCCCAGGCCAGGAACAGCAACGGGAACAGCAGGTAGAACTGCTCTTCCACACCCAGCGACCAGGTATGGGTGTAGGGATTGAATTCGGCCTTGGGCGCGAAGTAATCGTTGCCGATCGCCGCCAGCACCCAGTTGCTGAATCCGAACAACGCCATCAGCCCCGTCTTGTCACTGGCTTCGCTGAGCCACGACTCAGGAATGAACAGCACGCTCGCCACACCGGTCAGCAGCACGCACGCCAGCAGCGCCGGTGCGATACGACGGATGCGGCGCGCATAGAAGCGCAGCATCGACTGCCCCAGCGACAGCGGCGGCAGCCGATGTACCGACGCGCTGACCACGAAACCGGAAATGACGAAGAACACGTCCACGCCGGTGAACCCGCCCGGCAACCAGCCCGGGTCCAGGTGGAACACGATGACAGCCAGCACGGCGATCGCGCGCAGGCCGTCAATGTGCGGCACGTAGCCGCGGCTTGGATCAGCGGTCATCCCTTCCCCCGCGGCCGCGGGGGCAACGCGCCCACGGCGATCACGCGTTTACCAGACCAGGTCGTCCGGCACCTGGTACTGCGGGTCCGCGTACGGATCTTCCTCGGCCGGCGCATTCGGATCGACCTTCAGCGCCACCGACGGGGCGAACACTGCCTCGCACTGTGCCAGCACCTCGGCGGTCACCAGCAGGTAGCGGCCGTTGAGCTGGACCACGCCCAGTTCACCGGCATTGAGCGCGGTCAGCTGTTCGGCGGTCACGTAGATGCGCTTGATCTTGCCGCCGTACGGGAAGTGGCGGGCAATGTCCGCCTCCTCGGCATTGAGGCTTTTGCCCTGCAGCAGCGCTTCCAGCTTGGCCTTCGCCTCACGGCGCACGCGTGCTTCTTCCTGCTTCAGGCGCTCGGCCTCGATGCGCTCTTCCTTCTCCCGCTGCGCACGGATCGCATAGGCCTTGGCCAGGTCCATCTCTTCGGCGCTGCGCGGCTTGCGCGGCCCCTGCTGCCCTTGGCCACCACGCGCCTGCCCACCGGGCCTGCCCGCCCCACCATGGCCATGCCCGCGACGCTCGCCGGGCTTGTGCTCGCCCTTGCCTGCGCCCTGCGGCTTTGCATTGCCGTTGCCACCCTTGCCCTGCGGGCGGCCGTCACGGCGGGGGCCATCATTCTTGCGCTCGGGCTTGGGCGCGGGCTTGAAGCCCAGGCCCATCAGCTGGTCGCGGAGGGTATCGCTCATAGGATTCGGATCAGTAGTGCGGCGGCGGCGGTTCGCTCGCCGGATCGGAAGAATTCAGTGCGTTGCGGACCTTGCCCAGGTCCTCCAGCAGGACGCGCAGCACATCGGCATTGCGCATGCCCTGCATGCGGGCATCAGCCAGCGCATCGCTCAACTCGGCCAGCGCCTGTTCCTGGAAGGACACGCGCATCTCCAACTCGACCAGGCGCGCTTCCAGCGCCTGCTCACGTTCGGTCGGTAGATCAGACATGCAGCGAACGCCCCCGGCCGATGCCGTAGTACGCCAGGCCGGCGGCTTCCACTTCGGCCGGCTCATAGAGGTTGCGGCCGTCGAACACCACCGCGTCCTTCAGCTGCTCGCGCAGCTTCTGGAAATCGGGACTGCGGAACTGCTTCCACTCGGTCACCACGACCAGGGCGTCCGCGCCCTGCAGCGCTTCGTCAGCATTGCTGCAGAACACCAGGTCATCGCGTTCGCCGAAGATGCGCTGCGATTCGTGCATTGCTTCCGGATCGTAGGCACGCACCGTGGCACCGCCTTCCCACAGCTGCGCCAGCAGGCGACGGCTGGAAGCTTCACGCATGTCATCAGTGTTCGGCTTGAAGGCCAGGCCCCACACGGCGAAGGTCTTGCCGCGCACCCCTTCGTCCTCGCCCTTGTCGTAATGACGCTGGATGAGGGCGAACAGATGGCCCTTCTGTGCATCGTTGACCGCTTCCACTGCATTGAGCAGCTTCGGCTCCAGGCCATGCTGCTGGGCGGTACGGGCCAATGCCTGCACGTCCTTCGGGAAGCACGAGCCGCCGTAGCCGGCGCCCGGGTAGATGAAGTGCCAGCCGATGCGCGGGTCCGAGCCGATGCCCTGGCGGACCTGCTCGACGTCGGCACCGACGCGTTCGGCAATGTTGGCGATTTCGTTCATGAATGAAATCTTGGTTGCCAGCATCGCATTGGCGGCGTACTTGGTCAGCTCGGCCGAACGCACGTCCATCTCGACCACGCGGTCGTGGTTGCGGTTGAACGGCGCGTACAGGCGGCGCATTACCGCTACCGACTCATCGCTGGTCGCACCGATGATGATGCGGTCCGGGCGCATGCAATCGGCGACTGCGTCGCCTTCCTTCAGGAATTCCGGATTGGACACCACGTCGAAGGTGATGTCCGCGCCACGCGCGGCCAGCTCTTCGGCAATGGCGGCGCGCACCTTGTCGGCGGTACCCACCGGCACCGTCGACTTGTTGACCACCACGGTGGGCACGCTCATGTGCCGGCCGATGGTACGGGCAACGGCCAGCACGTACTGCAGATCGGCGCTGCCATCCTCGTCCGGCGGGGTACCAACGGCGATGAACACTACCTGGCCATGCGCGATCGCCGACGCGGCATCGGTAGTGAATGCCAGCCGCGACGCGGCGTGGTTGGCCTTCACCATCGGCTCCAGGCCAGGCTCATAGATGGGAATGACGCCCTGGTTGAGGCCATCTACCTTGGCCTGGTCGATATCGACGCAGACCACCTGATGACCGACATCGGCCAGGCAGGTACCGGTCACCAGTCCAACGTAACCCGTACCAAAAATCGCAACGCGCATATCCGTATTCGCTCCTCGATGACTTACGGCAGGACGCCCAGCAGCTCGACGTCGAACGTCAAAGTCGCGTTCGGGCCGATCGGGCCGCCGGGAGTGCCGTTCTCACCGTAGGCGAGTTCGCCCGGGATCCAGAAGCGGTACTTCGAACCGACCGGCATCAGCGCAACGCCTTCGGTCCAGCCCTTGATCACCTGGTCCAGGCCGAACTCAGCCGGCTGGCGGCCGTAGGAACTGTCGAACACGGTGCCGTTGAGCAGCTTGCCTTCGTAGTTCACGCGCACCTTGCTGCTCGGCAGCGGACGCTCGCCGCTACCCGGGCGGATCACCTGGTACTGCAGGCCCGACGCGGTGGTCACCACGCCCGGCTGGGTCTTGTTCTTGGCCAGGAACGCATTGCCTTCCTCGCGGTTGGTCTGCGCAGCGGCGGCGGCCTTGGCCTGCATTTCGGCCTGCTTGCTGCCCATGAAGGCCTGAATGGTGGCGGTCGCGTCAGCTTCCGTCATCTTCGGCTGTCCCTTGCTCAGGCCGGTGCTGATCGCGTCAAACAGCGAGGCGACGTCGATGTCATCCTTCAGCTGCGCCAGCGACGGGCCCACCGAGTAGGAACCGATCATCTGCGAGACCTTGACGCGGTCGACCTTCGGCGGCTGCGAACCCGGCGCCACGCCCGGCACCTGCTGGCCGCTGCGGGCCATCACGACCTGGCGCAGGGCCGCGTCGGTGGCCTTGGCCTGTTCCTGGGTGATCTGCGGCTGCAGGCCTTCGAACGAACGCTCCACGGCGGTGCGCAGCGCGGCCACGTCGATCTCATCGGCGATCGGAGTGAACGACTTGGCCACGTCCAGGCCGATGGCGTAGCCCAGCTTCTGCTTGGGGGAATTCAAGGTTGCGGTCTCCTTGGCGGCTGCGGGGGCAGCCGGTTGTTGCGACAGAGCGACACCCGAAGTGCCCATCGCCAGAATCAGAACCGACGCCGCGGCGCCGCGCATTCCCATCTTCATTCGCTGCATTCCTGGAAGTGTCTGGGCGCCGACGTCGGCGCGAAAAGGATCATTGTCGCACGCATGCCGTCGATGTCGAGGCATGCGTGCCGGATATCAATGCGTGGCGGCGGCCGCCAGCGCCTTGTCGATGGCCGCGATCAGCTGCGGATCGTCCGGCGTCACCTTGCTGGCGAACTGGGCGATGACCTTGCCATCGCGGCCCACGAGGTACTTGTGGAAGTTCCAGGCCGGCGCAACGCCGGTCGCTGCGGTCAGCCGCTGGTACAGCGGCGTGGCCTGCGGACCGACCACATGCACTTTCTCGAACATCGGGAACCTGACGCCGTAGGTCAGGGTGCAGAAGTCCTGGATCTGCTTCTCGTCACCGGGCTCCTGGCCCTTGAAATCGTTGGACGGGAAGCCGAGCACCGCGAAGCCCTTGCCGGCGTACTGCCTGTGCAGCGCCTCCAGGCCTTCGTACTGAGGGGTATAGCCACACTTGCTGGCGGTATTGACCACCAGCAGCACCTGGCCGTGGTAGCGCTGCTGCAGGTTGACCTGCTGCTTGCCAGCCAGCGGCCGGTAGCTGACGTCGAGCAGGTCGGCGGCCAGCGCATTGGCCGAGGCTGCCAGGCCGAGGGCCAGCAGAGTCAACAGGGACAGGCCGCGGAAGCGGTGCGGGAAGGCGGTCGACAGGGGCATGGGAACGTTCCGCAATAGCCGTTTCAAGGGTCCGGCCAGCATCGGCCGGGAATCGGCCGAACTATAGCACCGGGCCCTGTGGCACCTGTCGGCCCCGCCGTGGCACAGCTTTGCCGGGCTTGGCGACAGCCTGTGGGAAACGGCCGCGGCGCGTCGTCATTGACATAGGATTGACGTGACTGAATGGAAGGCGGTCAGGGAAGCCGGTTTCACCAACCAATTTTTCCTTTATTATCAATTGCCTGGATGGATATGGCGCGTTCTTGACCGCCCCTGCCATCAGTTGGGTGATGTGGGGGCTTGCACCCCGGCGTGCCGGTGTTATAGTTGCATACAACACCAGTCACCTGAGACAGGGGGAAGCCATGAACGTCCGGATCCGTCGCAACCTCACCGCACACGCGGCCGTCGCTGTTTCGACCCTGCTCGTGCTGGCCTGGTGGGCCACGCCCACCGCCCCTGCTTCTGCCGCTGCCGAAAGTGCGCAGGACGCGACGCTCTCCCCGGCAGGGAATGCCACCCCCTCCTCCCCCCCTCCCCCGCGTCGGCTGCACAGCGCGCTGTCCATGCCGTATTTCTCGTTCGCCCAGCCGCTGATCCCACGGAGCTGAACATGAGCGACATCCAGTGGAGCGACGGCGCTCCCATCTACCGTCAGTTGAAGGAGCGCGTGATCGCCATGATGCTCGACGGAATCCTCAAGCCGGGCGATGCCCTGCCTTCGGTGCGCCAGGTGGCCGCCGACTATCAACTCAACCCCATCACCGTTTCGCGCGCCTACCAGGAACTGGCTGACGAAGGCCTGGTGGAGAAGCGCCGCGGCCTGGGCATGTTCATGACCGAGCAGGCGGCTACGCAGCTGCGAAGCAGCGAGCGCGACCGTTTCCTCAACGAAGAATGGCCGGCGGTCCTGGAGCGCATCCAGCGCCTGGGCCTGAGCCTCGACGAATTGCTGCCCCAGGGGAAAGTCTGATGAAGAGCACTGCAAGTGAAGCGGTCATCACCGCCCGAGGCCTGCGCAAGGCCTACAAGACCACGGTTGCCCTCGACAACGCCAGCTTCAGCATCCCAAGCGGGCGCATCGTCGGCCTGATCGGGCCCAATGGCGCCGGCAAGACCACCGCGCTGAAGGCCATTCTTGGCCTGACCTCGGTGGAGGGGGACCTGAGCGTGCTCGGGCGTGACCCGCGACTGCACCGCGACGAACTGATGAATGACATCTGCTTCATCGCTGATGTCGCCGTGCTGCCGCGCTGGTTGAAGGTCCGCGAAGCGATCGACTTCGTCGCTGGCGTTCACCCGCGCTTCGACCGCGCCCGTTGCGAACGCTTCCTGGCCAACACCAAGCTGCAGCCGAAGCAGCGCGTGCGGGAGCTGTCCAAGGGCATGATCGTGCAGCTGCACCTGGCGCTGGTGATGGCCATCGATGCCCGCATCCTGGTGCTGGACGAGCCGACACTGGGCCTGGACATCCTGTACCGCAAGGAGTTCTACCAGCGCCTGCTGGAAGACTACTTCGACGAACAGAAGACGATCATCGTCACTACCCACCAGGTGGAGGAAATCGAGCATATCCTCAGCGACGTCATGTTCATCCGTGATGGCCGCATCGTGCTCGACGCTGAAATGGACGACGTCGGCCAGCGCTATACCGAGCTGCTGGTCAATGCCGAACAGCTGGACACCGCCCGCGCATTGAAGCCGATCGACGAGCGCAGCCTGGCGTTCGGCAAGACGGTGATGCTGTTCGATGGCGTGCCGCGCGCCCAGCTTTCCTCCCTCGGCGAGACCCGCATCCCGGGCCTGGCCGACCTGTTCGTCGCCATCATGAAGGGGACCTACGCATGAACGCCGTCAACCACCCCGTCAGCCCGATCGGCACCCTGCGCTGGCTGCTCAAGCGCGAGTATTGGGAGAACCGCGGCGGCTTCCTCTATGCACCGTTGATCGCCGGACTGATCTCGCTGGTGATGAGCACCATCGGCATCGCGTTCGGCCTGTTCGCGCTGCATCGTGCCGCGCGCGACGGCGGCCTGCACATCGACGGCGAAGATGTGAACATCAATGGCCTGGACCTGGCGCTGCTCACCCGCGACATCAGTGCCAAGGACCTGGCCGATCTCGGTAACGGCCTCGACCTGACCCTCGTGCTCAGCTCGGCGTGGCCATTCCTGGTCCTGGCCTTCGTGGTGTTCTTCTACTGCCTGGGCGCCCTGTACGATGACCGCCGCGACCGCAGCATCCTGTTCTGGAAGTCGCTGCCGCTGTCGGACACCCAGACGGTGCTGTCCAAGCTGATCAGTGCGCTGATCGTGGCCCCGCTGATCGCGGTGATCGCTGGCATCATCACCATGCTCGGCTTCATGCTGGTCATCAGCATCGTCGCGCTGATGCACGGTGGCAGCCCGATGACCCTGATCTGGGGCCCGGCCAGCCCGTTGACCCTGGCTGCCGGCCACCTGAGCTGGATTCCGGTCTACGCGCTGTGGGCCCTGCCCACCGCCGGCTGGCTGCTGCTGTGCTCGGCCTGGGCCAAGAGCAAGCCGTTCCTGTGGGCGGTGATGCTGCCGCTGTTTGCCGGCGTCATCGTCAGCACCACCAAGATCATGCCGCTGTTCGGTCTGACCACCGGCTGGTTCTGGCAGAACATCGTCGGCCGCCTGCTGCTGGGCGGCGTACCCGGCATGGACCTGCTGTATCGCCTCGGCGCAGGTGAAGGGTCGCGCCGAGATCTGGACTCGGTGGTCAGCCTGATGTCCCCTGCCTCGCAGCTGAAGTCGCTGGCGATGCCGGAGCTGTGGATCGGTGCGGCCGTCGGTGCAGTGTTCATCTTCCTCGCCATCCGCCTGCGCAAGCGCGCCGGCGAGATCTGATCCCATCCACCTGGAGGCATCACCATGCGTTCCCTGCTCGCCTGTTCTGCGTTGTTGCTGTTGCCGCTGTCGGCGCTGGCCGCCGATGCCCCTAACTGCAAGTTCACCGCTGCCCGTACGTTGAAGCTGGAGACATCCGGCGCCAAGGCGGTGGTGTTCGAGGTGAACCAGCATGACCTGAAGGTGGTCGCCAGCAAGGGCGGTGGCCAGCTGGATGGTCGCGCCTGCGCCTCCAGCCAGGAATGGTTGGACCAGCTGGTGCTGGATCAGCGGAAGGAAGGCGACAAGCTGGTGGTCAGCCTGCGCCGCGAAGGCCGCGACAGCGGCATCAGCCTGGGCAGCAGCTATGCCTGGCTGGACATCCGTGGCAGCGTGCCGGACAACCTGCCCCTGCAGCTGAAGGTCGGTTCCGGCGATGCCAGTGTGGACAACGCGCAGTCGCTGAGCGTGGATGTCGGCTCCGGTGATGCCATCATCCGTGGCACCCGTGGCAGCATCCACGCAGCGGTGGGCTCGGGTGACCTGGACATCGACGGCGGCAGCTCGCTGAACCTGCTGTCGCTGGGCTCTGGCGACGTCAAGGCACGCAACATCGGCGGCGATGCGGTCACCGGCACGGTGGGTTCGGGTGACCTGAAGCTCAGCGATGTCCGCGGCAACGCCCGGCTGGACACCGTCGGGTCCGGCGACGTCGGGTTCAAGCGCGTGCAGGGCAACGTCGAGGTCGGCGTGGTCGGCTCCGGCGATGTCGACCTGTCCGACATCGGCGGCAGCGTGCATGTGCGCAGCCACGGCTCGGGTGACATCCAGGTCGATGGCGTGCGCGGCAGCCTGACCGTCGACCACAGCGGCAGCGGCGACGTGGGCCACCGCAACGTCAGCGGCACCGTCACCCTGCCCCGCAAAAAGTAACCGCCACCGGACCGATCGAGGACACTGCCATGAATCTGCTGCGCGTGCTGCCTGCCACCCTGCTGTGCCTGCCGCTGATCGCCTGCGGCGGCACGTCCTCCACGCCTGATACCACCGTCGGCAAAAGCGTGGCCGAGGCGACCAGCGGGGTCGGCCAGACGGTCAAGGAGGCCATGGACGATGCCCGCAAGGACATCGCCCAGGGCAACATCAAGATCTCGGCCGACAAGCAGCCGCGTGCGGAGATCACGCCGGACGGGCGGCTGCTGATCGGCGGCAAGGAAGTGCCGGCTGATGAGGCCCAGCGCCGGCAGCTGCTGGAATACCGCGGCCACGTCGTTGCCATTGCAATGGACGGCATGGATGTCGGCCTGGCCGGTGCCAAGCTCGGCGCCAGTGCTGCCGGAGAGGCCCTGAAGGGCATCTTCAGCGGCGACAGCGAGGGCATCGAGAAGCGGATCAATGCCGAGGCGGAGAAGATCGAAGCCCAGGCCAAGCGCATCTGCAACCGCATGCCGGCGATGCTGGCCAGCCAGCAGGCGCTGGCCGCATCGCTGCCCGCGTTCAAGCCGTACGCCACGATGGACCAGAGTGACGTCGACGACTGCGGCAAGGACACCGTGGTCCAGCGCTAGGCCTGTGACAGATCAGCACACCCGGCCGGCAGCGGCGCCCCGCTGCCGGCCGTAACGTGCCGACCGGCTTACAATGTCGGCCCCGGACGCCCCCGAACCGAATGCCATGAAGAAGTTGTTCCTGCTGCTGGCCGCCCTGCTCTGCCTGGGCCTGGTCGGCTGTGACAAGGATTACCGCAACCACCGCGCCGAGCGCGGCAAGCCCAAGATTTCCGTCAGCGAAGGGATGGTGACCGTGCGTCGCCCGCCGGCACCGAACATCATCATCCTCGGCGATGGCACGATGAAGGTGGACGAGATCCAGATCCCGCTCGACGAAGGGCAGAAGCAGATGCTGCAGACGATGTTCGGCCGGCTGCAAGTACTGCGCCAGAACACCCTGGTCGCCGCCCCGGCCGATCCCAACATGCAACCGGTGAAGATCCAGCCGCCGGAAGGCATGGAAGTGATCCCGTCCGACCTGGTCCAGCGCATCCCCGAGTTCAAGGACTACACCGACACCTTCGGCAACATCGTCGCCGACCGCCGCTGAAAAAACGCCGCCCCCTGGGCGGCGTTTCCTCTTGTAGAGCCGAGCCCATGCCCGGCTCAGGTCCAGGAAGCAGCCGAGCATGGGCTCGGCCCTACGACCGGCGCATCAACCGCCGCCACCGCCCCCCGCGTGGATGCCACCGGCAGTCAGCGCGGTGGGGTCCAGCAGGCGGCGCAGTTCCGCTTCCTGCAGGCCGCTGTCTTCCAGCGCTACGTCCAGCACCGGGCGCTGTTCCTTGTAGGCACGCTTGGCAATGGCCGCTGCCTTCTCGTAGCCGATGATCGGGTTCAGCGCCGTGACCAGGATGGGATTGCGCGACAGCGCCTCGGCAACACGGTCTTGGCGCACCTTCAGCCCGGCAATCGCGCTGTCGGCCAGCAGCCGCGACACATTGGCCAGCAGGCCGATGCCATCCAGCAGGTTCACCGCAATCAGCGGCAGGGTGACGTTGAGCTGGAAGTTGCCGGTCTGCCCGGCCACGGTGATCGCGGTGTGGTGGCCAATCACCTGCGCGCACGCCATCACGGTTGCTTCCGGAATCACCGGGTTGACCTTGCCCGGCATGATCGAGCTGCCCGGCTGCAGTGCCGGCAGTTCGATCTCGCCCAGCCCGGCCAGCGGACCGGCGTTCATCCAGCGAAGATCATTGGCGATCTTGATCAGCGCCACCGCCAGTGCATTGAGCTGGCCGGACAACTCCACTGCATCGTCCTGCGCGGCCAGGCCTTCGAACTTGTTCTCGGCGCTGTCGAACTTGAAACCGGTCTGTTGCTTCAGTGCCTTGGCTACCTGCGCGCCAAAACGCGGGTCGGCGTTGATGCCGGTGCCGATGGCGGTGCCACCCAGCGGCAGGCGGCGCACGCGCTTGAGGCTGTCTTCGATGCGCTCCTGCGCCGAGGCCAGCTGCGCCGACCATGCGCCGAACTCCTGCTCGAAGGTCAGTGGCATCGCGTCCATCAGGTGGGTACGGCCGGTCTTGACCACCTTGCGCAGGCTGCGGCCCTTCTTGTCGAGGGTCTTGCGCAGGTGCACCAGCGCCGGCAGCAGCTGTTCGTGCGTCGCCAGCACCGCCGACACGCGCAGCGCGGTCGGGATCACGTCGTTGGAGCTCTGCCCCTGGTTGACGTGGTCATTGGGATGCACGGTGGTCTTGCCCGCCTTGCCGGCACGGTTGGCCAGGGTGGCGATGACCTCATTGGCATTCATGTTCGACGACGTGCCCGAACCGGTCTGGTAGACGTCGATCGGGAAGTGCGCGTCCCAGTTGCCGGCGGCCACTTCGGCAGCAGCGGTCTGGATGGCCTTGGCCACGTTCTTCGGCAGGTGGCCCAGCTCGGCGTTGACGCCGGCGGCAGCGCCCTTGACCAGGCCCAGGGCACGGATGAAACCGCGCGGCATGCGCTGGCCCGACACCGGGAAATTCTGCACGGCACGCTGGGTCTGGGCGCCCCACAGGGCGTCCGCAGGCACCTGCAGCTCGCCCATGCTGTCGTGTTCGATTCTGAAACCCTTGCTTGCAGCTTTGCTCATTGCATCAACTCCGCACTACTTCAGTTGGGGAAAGGGAAGCGGCGGCTGGCAGGGTGTCGCTTCCCGGGCTGGCGGCTGCGCCAACGATACTCCCTTGCCCGCAGCGTGGGATGACGAGGACGGGCCAGAACGTTCCGTCCGCAGGGCCGTGTTGTAGAGCCGAGCCCATGCTCGGCTTCCCGCAGGGCGCCGGATTCTCTGAAGCAGCCGAGCGTGGGCTCGGCTCTACAGGGCACGCCCCGCCGGCACGTCGTAGAATATCGGCCCCGCCGCTCGTCCCAGCCCTGCCGACATGTCCGATTCCGCCCTGCTCGCCCTGTCCCCGCTCGATGGCCGCTATGCCGGCAAGGTCGACGCGCTGCGCCCGATCTTCTCCGAATACGGCCTGATCAAGGCCCGCATCACGGTCGAGGTGGAATGGCTGCTGGCGCTGGCCGCCGAACCGGGCATCGTCGAACTGGCGCCGTTCTCCGACGCCGCCGTCGCCCGCCTGCGCGACCTGGCCGCCCGCTTCAGCCCGGCCCAGGCCGCGCGCGTGAAGGAGATCGAGCGCACCACCAACCATGACGTCAAGGCGGTGGAGTACTTCATCAAGGAACAGCTGAAGGATGACGCCGAGCTGGCGCCGGCGCTGGAATTCGTGCATTTCGCCTGCACCAGCGAAGACATCAACAACCTCAGCTACGGCCTGATGCTGGAACAGGCCCGCCGCGAGGTGCTGCTGCCGACCCTGGACGGCATCGCCAGCACCCTGCGCACCCTGGCCCACGCCCAGGCCGGCCAGCCGATGCTGTCGCGCACCCACGGCCAGACCGCCTCGCCGACCACTTTGGGCAAGGAACTGGCCAACGTGGTCGCTCGCCTGGAACGCCAGCGCCGGCAGATCGCCGCGGTCGAACTGACCGGCAAGATCAACGGTGCCGTCGGCAACTACAACGCCCACGTGGCCAGCTACCCGGACGTGGACTGGCCGGCCTTCGCCGAGCGCTTCGTGACCGGCCTGGGCCTGGTATTCAACCCGTACACCACGCAGATCGAGCCGCACGACAACGTGGCCGAGATCGGCGATGCCGCACGCCGCGCCAACATCATCCTGATCGATCTGGCTCGCGACATCTGGGGCTACATCTCGCTGGGCTATTTCAAGCAGCGCCTGAAGGAAGGCGAAGTCGGTTCGTCGACGATGCCGCACAAGGTCAACCCGATCGATTTCGAGAATGCCGAAGGCAACTTCGGCATCGCCAACGCGCTGTTTGAGCACTTCAGCGCGAAGCTGCCGATCAGCCGCTGGCAGCGTGACCTGACCGATTCCACCGTGCTGCGTGCACTGGGCACCGCGTTCGGCCACAGCCAGGTGGCGCTGGATTCGCTGGCCAAGGGCCTGGGCAAGCTGGAAGTGAACCCGCAGCGCCTGGATGCCGATCTGGACGCGGCCTGGGAAGTGCTGGCCGAGGCCGTGCAGACGGTGATGCGCCGCCATGGCCTGCCGAACCCGTACGAGCAGCTGAAGGCGCTGACCCGCGGCCAGGGCATCACTGCTGAGTCGATGCGTGCGTTCGTGCAGGGGCTGGAGCTGCCCGCGGATGCGAAGCAGCGCCTGCTGGAGATGACCCCGGGCAGCTACACCGGCCTGGCCGAGTCACTGGCGAAGAAGATCTAAGAGGTTTCCGTTGCGGCGGCGGCCGCGGCCGCGGGCGCTGCCTGCGGCAGGCAACGGCAACAGCAATAGCAACGTCAAGAGCGGCTCTGGATTGCTGCTAGCTGGGCGGGCCGGGAGGGGCCAGCGGGACACGCCGTAAACCCATCCATGGGGGCTCGATGGCGCCATCCATGGCGCCAACGGTCCCGCTGACCCCTCCCGCCCCACCTCTGACAGATTTCCGGTGACGGATCGAAGAGCGTGGGGTTGTCGGGGCAGAATTTGAAAGAGGGACGCGGCTTCGCCGCGTCCGTCTTTGTTTGAGGGTCTTTTGTAGAGCCGAGCCCGTGCTCGGCTGCTTTTGGGCGTGGGCAACAGCAAGCCGAGCGTGGGCTCGGCTCTACACAAGCAAGCGCAGCGCGCGACCCGCCGTTGCCTTTCATCTTCTTCTTCCATTCCGTGGCGGGCCGCACAGGAAATTGTCAGGGGCCGGGCGGGTGGGCTGCGCGGGGGTGTCCGCCGCATGGATGCGGCGGCCAAGCTTACAGGGACGTACTTGCAGCGTCCCCCGCGCAGCCCACCCGCCCGGCCAAACCCGGCTTTTGCTTTCAGCGACCAACCCAAACCCCGCCACGAGGGGCTCCGCCGTTGGCCGGACACCCCGCGACAAACCACCGCACGTGCGCAATCCCGACGAACGGCGGACAATGGAACCCTTGGCGGCCCGCCACGCCGCCCCTCCCGCTTTCCGCTGCAAGGATTCCCCCATGGCCGCCCGCAAGTCCTCCGCCCCCCTGATCGAAGTCACCGCCCGCCCCGGCCAGCCGCTGGGCATGGCGCCGGCCACCTTCCTGCGCGACTTCTGGCAGAAACGCCCGCTGCTGATCCGCAACGCCTTCCCCAATTTCCAGACCCCGGTGCAGCCGGAAGACCTGGCCGGGCTGGCCTGCGAGGAAGGCGTGCTGGCGCGCCTGATCGAGCACGACAAGACCCAGGACGGCTGGCGCGTGCGCACCGGCCCGTTCCAGGAAGACGTGTTCCCCGCCCTGCCCGACCACGATTGGACCCTGCTGGTGCAGGACGTGGACAAGTGGGACCCGGACGTGCGCGCCCTGATCGAGCACTTCAGCTTCCTGCCGCGCTGGCGCATGGATGACGTGATGATCAGCTTCGCCGCCACCGGCGGCTCGGTCGGCGCCCATGTCGACCAGTACGACGTGTTCCTGCTGCAGGCCCACGGCCATCGCCGCTGGCAGATCGATGCCAGCGAATCGATCAAGGGCAGGCAGCCGCCGCTGGGCTTCCGCCCGGACGTGGAGCTGAAGCTGCTGAAGGTGTTCAAGCCCACCCACGACTGGGTGCTGGCGCCGGGCGACATGCTCTACCTGCCGCCGAACGTGCCGCACCACGGCGTCGCCGAAGACCCCTGCCTGACCTTCTCCTTCGGCATGCGTGCGCCGTCCTCGGCCGAGCTGATCAGCGACTACCTGGACACCCTGATTGCCGATGCCGACGAGAACATCCGCTATCAGGATGCCGACCTGAAGGTGCCGGCCGACCCGAACGAGATCGACACGGTGGCGATGGCGCGGGTGATCACCGCGCTCAACGCCATCCGCATGAACGACCCGGACAAGCTGGGTGACTGGTTCGGCCGTTTCATCACCACCTACCGCGCCGCCGGCGAAGTGATGGCTCACCAGGCCGCTCCCGCACCGGAGGAAGTGGTCCAGGCCCTGGCCTCGGGCCTGCTGCTGCAGCGTCACCCCTGGGCGCGCCTGGCCTGGCGCCGGGCCAAGCGTGGCGCCAGCCTGTACGTCAGCGGCCAGGACTTCGCGCTGCCGGTGAAGGACGCGCAGCGCCTCGCCGGCGCCGAGCAGCTCGATGCCGCCGCCTATCGCGGCCTGTCCGACAAGGGCCGCGCGGTGGTCCAGCAGCTGTTGGCCGGTGGCGTGTTCCAGCTGATCGATCCGAACGAGGTGTATGACGCTGAAGATGAGGATGACGGCGAAGACGCCGTGGTGCTCGGCGAAGTGGTTGAAGGCCGTGACCGTGTCGACGCGATCGACGCCGACGCGGTGTCCGACGATGTCCACACCGTGACCGTGCACGACGACGGCATCGAGGTCATCGTCAACTTCGAGGATCACGACGAAGACGACAGCGACGACGGTCGCGCCTGAGCCCTGCCGCCATGGTCCGGGTCCAGCAGGTCAGCCACGCCGACGCCCATGTTGCCATCCACGACGTGCGCCAACGCGTGTTCGTGCAGGAACAGGGCATCGCCGCCGAACTGGAACGCGACGCGCTGGACCCGGTCAGCGCCCATGTGCTGGCGCTGGACGCCGAAGGCCTGCCGGTCGGCACCGGCCGCCTGGCCCCCGATGGCCGCATCGGTCGCATGGCGGTGCTGGCCGACCATCGCAGCCAGGGCGTCGGTGAGGCCCTGCTGGAGGCACTGGTGGAGGCCGGGCGCCGGCTCGGCCTGGCCGAACTGCACCTGCACGCCCAGCTGCCCGCCCGCGACTTCTATGCCCGCCAGGGCTTCCTGCCCGAGGGCGAGGTGTTCGAGGAGGCCGGCATCGGCCACCAGCAGATGCGGCGGCGGCTGGGCGCGGCCAGCGCCATCGACAGCCGCGCCGAGGCCGTGGCGGCCACTACCGCCGTCATTCACCGCGCCCGTCGCCAGCTGTGGCTGCACAGCCGCCAGCTCGACCCGGGCCTGCTCGACACGCCTACGGTGCAGGCCGCGCTGCGCCGCTTCGTCACTGCCCGCCACGACAAGCAGCTGCAGGTGATCGTGCACGATGCCGCTGCGATCGCCGCTGCCGGCGCCCCACTGCTGGCGCTGGCCCAGCGCCTGCCCAGCGTGGTCCGGTTCCGCGAGGTCAGCGATCCGGTCGACCGTGCGTTGGCCTCGGCCTGCCTGCTCAACGATGCGGGCGACTTCTACTTTCGTCTGATCGGCCATCGCCTCGACGGCGAGGCCGGCATCGCACTGCCTGCACGTTCGCAGCCGTTCGAGCAGCAATTGCTGCGTGTCTGGGACCGTTCGCGCGATTGCAGCGAACTGCGCGCGCTCGGCATCTGAGCCGGCGCCGCCGACCCAACCTGTCTGGAACCGGCACCCGAGGACGCGGGTTGCCTGCGGCAATGCCCCTTCGTGGCCCGTTGGGGGTACAATTTGGCTGTTTGAACGCGCCCGCGCAGGGCTATTCATCATTCCTGCCGGGTCCTTCTGAAGCCATACCCCACAAAGCGAATCAACACCCTCCATCGTGGACAATCAACTGAAGCAGTTTGCGCAATCTTCGCAACTCGCCGGCGGCAACGCCTCCTATGTCGAGGACCTGTACGAGCAGTACCTGGTCTCCCCGGATAGTGTCGATCCCAAATGGAAAACCTACTTCGATGGCTTCAAGGGCCGTGAAGCAGGTGACATTCCGCACTCGGCCGTCATCTCCCACATCGCGGACGCGGCCAAGGATGCGCTGAAAGCTGGCACCGGCAGCGGTGCGGGCGACGAGCGCGAGCGCAATGTCGGTCGTCTGATCACCGCCTACCGCTCCCGCGGCCACCTCGACGCCCGCCTGGACCCGCTGGGCCTGGCCGCACCGGTCAACACCCCGGACCTGGGCCTGCCGTTCCACAGCCTGTCCGATGCCGACCTCAACAGCGAGTTCAGCACCGGCGGCGTCGGCGGCCAGCCGCGCATGAAGCTGCGCGACCTGCTGGCACGCCTGAAGGCGACCTACACCGGCTCGATCGGTGCGGAGTTCATGCACATCTCCGAGGTCGAGCAGCGCCAGTGGATCTACAAGAAGCTGGAAGCGGCCGGTGGCAACTACCAGCTGGACGCTGACACCCAGCGCCGCACCCTGGAGCGCCTGACCGCGGCCGAAGGCCTGGAGCGCTACCTGCACACCAAGTACGTCGGCCAGAAGCGCTTCTCGCTGGAAGGCGGCGACTCGCTGATCCCGATGATGGACACCATCATCCGCAGCGCCGGCAAGGATGGCGTCAAGGACGTGGTGATCGGCATGGCCCACCGCGGCCGCCTGAACGTGCTGGTCAACACCCTGGGCAAGAACCCGCGCAAGCTGTTCGACGAGTTCGAGGGCAAGTTCGAGCACGACGAGCACGCTTCGGCCGGCGACGTGAAGTACCACATGGGCTTCTCCGCCGACGTCGCCACTGAAGGCGGCCCGGTGCACCTGGCGCTGGCGTTCAACCCGTCGCACCTGGAAATCGCCGACCCGGTCGTGGCCGGTTCCGTGCGTTCGCGCCAGGAGCGCCGGAAGGACACCGCCCGCAAGCAGGTGATGCCGATCCTGATCCACGGCGACGCGGCCTTCTCCGGCCAGGGCGTGGTCATGGAGCTGTTCCAGATGTCGCAGGCCCGCGGCTTCGCCGTCGGTGGCACCGTGCACATCGTGGTCAACAACCAGGTGGGCTTCACCACCTCCAACCCGCTGGATACGCGCTCCACGCGCTATGCCACCGACGTGGCGAAGATGATCGCCGCGCCGGTACTGCACGTGAACGGCGATGATCCGGAAGCGGTGGTGTTCGCCGCGCAGCTGGCCTTCGAGTTCCGCCAGAAGTTCGCCAAGGACGTGGTCATCGACCTGATGTGCTACCGCCGTTGGGGCCACAACGAGGCCGACGAACCGGCAATCACCCAGCCGCTGATGTACCAGGTGATCCGCAAGCACCCGACCACCCGCGAGATGTACGCCGAGCAGCTGGAGAAGGCAGGCGTGATCGCCGCCGGTGCCGGCAAGGCGATGGTCGATGCCTACCGCGAGAAGCTGGACGCCGGTGAAGTGACCACCGAACTGGCCAAGGTCGAGAAGACCCCGCCGAGCAGCCCGCTGTTCGTCGATTGGCCGAAGCTGCTGGAAGGCAAGCTGTCCGACCCGGTCTCGACCAAGGTCGAGAAGAACAAGCTGGTCGAACTGGCCAGGCTGATCAACACCATCCCGGACGAAGTGCAGCTGCACTCGCGCGTGGCCAAGGTCTACGACGACCGCCGCAAGATGGCCGCCGGCGAGATTCCGGGCGACTGGGGCTTTGCCGAGAACCTGGCCTACGCCACCCTGCTCGACGAAGGCCATGCACTGCGCCTGGTCGGCCAGGACGTCGGCCGCGGTACGTTCACGCACCGCCACGCGATCCTGCACGACCAGAAGACCGACAACTACTACATGCCGCTGCGGCAGCTGGTGGATTCGCCGGAGAAGGCCACCGTCATCGACTCGCTGCTGAGCGAAGAAGCGGTGATGGCCTACGAATACGGCTTCTCCACCACCGATCCGAACACGCTGTGCATCTGGGAAGGCCAGTTCGGCGACTTCGCCAACGGCGCCCAGGTGGTGATCGACCAGTTCATCGCCGCCGGTGAAGCCAAGTGGGGCCGCATTTCCGGCCTGACCCTGCTGCTGCCGCACGGCTATGAAGGGCAAGGCCCCGAACACAGCTCGGCGCGCCTGGAGCGCTTCCTGCAGCTGTGCGCGCTGGAGAACATGCTGGTGGTCGTGCCGTCGACTCCGGCCCAGGCCTTCCACATGCTGCGTCGCCAGCTGCACATGACCACCCGCAAGCCGCTGGTGGTGATGTCGCCGAAGTCGCTGCTGCGCCACAAGCTGGCGGTGTCGACCCTCGACGAGCTGGCCAACGGCGAGTTCCAGCACCTGATCGGCGACGCCAATGCCGACGCCAAGAAGGTCAAGCGCGTGGTGCTGTGCTCGGGCAAGGTCTACTACGACCTGCTGGAGGACCAGACCAAGCGTGGCCAGGACGACGTGGCGATCATCCGCGTGGAGCAACTGTATCCGTTCCCGCGTGCGCTGCTGGCTGCCGAGCTGAAGAAGTACGGCAAGGCCACCGACGTGGTGTGGACGCAGGAAGAACCGCAGAACCAGGGTGCGTGGTACCAGATCCGCCACCACCTGCAGTTCTGCCTGGCCGATGGCCAGAACCTGCACTACGCCGGTCGCGCACGTTCGGCCTCGCCGGCTGCCGGTCACATGGCTGACCATGTCCGCGAGCAGCAGCAGCTGATCGCCGACGCACTGGTCAACCCGTTCAACGACCAGGTCGCTGAATAACTCTCCCCCCTATTTAGAAGACAAACCAGGAAGCTCCCGCAATGGCCACCGAAGTCAAAGCCCCGGTACTGCCCGAATCCGTCGCCGACGGCACCATCGCCACCTGGCACAAGAAGGTGGGCGACGCCGTCAAGCGCGACGAAAACCTGCTTGACCTGGAAACCGACAAGGTCGTCCTGGAAGTGCCGTCGCCTGTTGACGGCGTGCTCAAGGAAATCAAGTTCAAGGAAGGCGATACCGTGACCTCCAGCCAGGTCGTGGCGATCATCGAAGAAGGCGCCGTAGCTGCGGCTCCGGCCCCGGCCGCTGAAGAGAAGAAGGCTGAAGCCGCACCGGCCGCCGCTGCTCCGGCCGCTGCCGCTGCGCCGGCCCCGGCTGCCAAGTCGGCCGCCGACGCGCTGCCGCCGGGCGCCCGCTTCACCGCCATCACCGAAGGCGTGAACCCAGCCGACGTCGACGGCACCGGCCGTCGTGGCGCGGTGACCAAGGAAGACATCGTCAACTTCGCCCGCAACGGCGGCGCCGGCAAGGCCGGTGGCGCACGTCCGGAAGAGCGCGTGCCGATGACCCGCATCCGCAAGCGCATTGCCGAGCGCCTGATGGAGTCGAAGAACTCCACCGCCATGCTGACCACCTTCAACGAAGTCGACCTGTCCAAGGTTTCGGCCGCGCGCAAGGAACTGCAGGACGAGTTCGTCAAGGCCCACGGCATCAAGCTGGGCTTCATGAGCTTCTTCGTGAAGGCCGCCGCCAACGCGCTGCAGCGTTTCCCGCTCGTCAACGCCTCGATCGACGGCGACGACATCATCTACCACGGCTACTCGGACATCTCGATCGCCGTCTCGACCGAAAAGGGCCTGGTCACGCCGGTCCTGCGCAACGTCGAGCGCATGTCGTTCGCCGACATCGAGAAGACCATCGCCGACTACGCCAAGAAGGCACGTGACGGCAAGCTGGGCCTGGAGGAACTGCAGGGCGGCACCTTCACCGTGACCAACGGCGGCACCTTCGGTTCGCTGCTGTCGACCCCGATCATCAATCCGCCGCAGAGCGCCATCCTGGGCATGCACGCCATCAAGGAGCGTCCGATCGCCCAGAACGGCCAGGTCGTGATCGCGCCGATGATGTACCTGGCGCTGTCCTACGACCACCGCATCATCGACGGCAAGGACTCGGTGCAGTTCCTGGTGGACATCAAGAACCAGCTGGAAAACCCGGGCCGCATGCTGTTCGGCCTGTAAGAAACCTCCCGCCCCTCCGCGCCTGCGCGGAGGGGTTCTGGTAATGCATCAAGGAATAATTCAATGGCTGAACAATTCGACGTCGTCGTCATCGGTGCCGGCCCGGCCGGTTACCACGCTGCCATCCGCGCGGCCCAGCTGGGCCTGAAGACCGCCTGCATCGACGCAGCGCTGGGCAAGGACGGCAAGCCGGCCCTCGGCGGCACCTGCCTGCGCGTGGGCTGCATCCCGTCCAAGGCGCTGCTGGATTCCTCGCGCCAGTTCTGGAACATGGGCCACATCTTTGGCGACCACGGCATCAGCTTCAAGGATGCCAAGATCGACGTCGAGGCGATGATTGGCCGCAAGGACAAGATCGTCAAGCAGTTCACCGGCGGCATCGGCATGCTGTTCAAGGCCAACAAGGTCGCCGCCTATTACGGCTTCGGCCAGCTGCAGCCAGGCAACGTGGTCAAGGTGAAGCAGCACGACGGTTCGGAAGTCGAGCTGAAGGGCACCAACGTCATCATCGCGGCCGGTTCGGATTCGATCGAGCTGCCGTTCGCCAAGTTCGACGGCGAGACCATCGTCGACAACGTCGGCGGCCTGGACTTCACCGAAGTGCCGAACCGCCTGGCGGTGATCGGCGCCGGCGTGATCGGCCTGGAACTGGGCAGCGTGTGGAAGCGCCTGGGCGCTGAAGTGACCATCCTGGAAGCCATGCCGGAGTTCCTGGCCGCTGCTGACGCCGAAGTGGCCAAGACCGCTGCCAAGGAGTTCAAGAAGCAGGGCCTGGACATCAAGCTCAATGCCAAGGTTTCCAAGACCGAGATCACCGGCAAGGGCAAGAAGAAGGAAGTCATCGTCACCTACACCGACGCCGAAGGCGAAAAGACCCTGACCGTGGACAAGCTGCTGGTGGCCGTGGGCCGTCGCGCCGCCACCAAGGGCCTGCTGGCCGAAGGCACCGGCGTCAAGGTCAACGAGCGCGGCCAGATTGAAGTCGATGCGCACTGCCACACCGGCGTCGACGGCGTGTGGGCGGTCGGCGACTGCGTGCGCGGCCCGATGCTGGCGCACAAGGGCTTCGAGGAAGGCATCGCGGTGGCTGAGCTGATCGCCGGCCTGCCGGGCCACGTCAACTTCGACACCATCCCGTGGGTCATCTACACCGAGCCGGAACTGGCCTGGGTCGGCAAGACCGAAGCCCAGCTGAAGGCCGAGGGCATTCCGTACAAGGCCGGCAGCTTCCCGTTCGCCGCCAACGGCCGTGCCGTGGCGATGATCGAGCCGGCGGGCTTCGTGAAGATCCTGGCCCATGCCGAAACCGATCGCATCCTCGGCATGCACCTGGTCGGCGCCAACGTCTCCGAGCTGGTGCACGAAGGCGTGCTGACCATGGAATTCAGCGGCTCGGCCGACGACCTGGCCCGCATCTGCCACGCCCACCCGTCGCTGTCGGAAGTGATCCACGACGCGGCGATGGCGGTCAGCAAGCGCGCCATCCACAAGGCGAACTGATCGTTCGCGGGTTGTGCCGGCCGCTGGCCGGGATGGCCGGATGCAAGGAACCCCGCTTCGGCGGGGTTTTTTGTTGCTCATTTCCCTGTAGTGCCGAGTCCACGCTCGGCTGCCCTGCACAGGCCGCCGAGCATTGGGCTCGGCGCTACACCTTTCCGGCCGGCTTCTTCGGCGGATCGTCACAGATGCGGTGCCGGACCACGGTTCCACCCGCCTTCCACTCCTTCACCACCCGGCAGCGCTCCCTGGGCTTGACCGCCCTGGCCGCTGCAGCATCCGCCTCATCGGCAGCGGCGGCCTGCTGTCGTTCCAGCCATGCGGACGACGGTGACACCGGTGTGGCCGGTGCCGGCCCCGCAAGCAATGCCAGCGCGACCAGCACCACTGCCCTCATGCCGCCACCGGGCCGCCGCCGAGCAGGCGCGCGGGCAGCATGAACAGCGCGCGCAGGAACGCAAACAGCGCCGAGAACGTGATGCCGACCAAGCGGAACGGCAGGCTCAGCAACCAGACAAACGGCCACGCGATCAGGGCGAGGACCGCCAGCGGCCAGCACAGCACGAACAGCAGGCACCACACACCGAGCGCGAACAGGGTCTTCATCACGGTCTCCTTGTGGCGGCACCTTGCCGCCTGCCGACACGTTGGCGCCCTGCCCTTGCCGCGCGCAAATGGTTTGCGACGAAACCGGGCTGGGGGCGATGAAACCGACCCAGCGCCGGTGCAATGCCGAGCCCATGCCCGGCTGCGCTTCGTGGCGACCGCATGGAACCCGCGCTGCACGGGGGCGCTGACAGCGGCTCCTGCCGCTGCCTTGGGCTCTACAGCGCCCGATGGCGGTTGCCGGCCAACGGCCGGCACGACCGTTACTCGAACGAACCGACCGAATCGTGGGCCAGGTTGTCGAATCGGGTGTATTCGCCAAAGAACTTCAGCTTGCACGAACCGGTCGGGCCACCACGGTGCTTGCCGATGATGATCTCGGCCAAGCCCTTGTCTGGCGAATTTTCCTTGTTGTAGTAATCGTCGCGGTAGATGAAGACGATCATGTCCGCGTCCTGCTCGATTGCGCCCGATTCGCGAAGGTCGGCCATCACCGGGCGCTTGTCGGTACGCGTTTCCAGCGAGCGGTTGAGCTGCGACAACGCGATCACTGGAACGTTCAGTTCCTTGGCCAGGCCCTTCAGCGAACGCGAGATTTCCGAGATTTCAGTCGCGCGGTTCTCGCTGTTGCCCGGCACGCTCATCAGCTGCAGGTAGTCGATCACCACCAGGCCCAGGTCATGCTCGCGCTTGAGGCGGCGGCACTTGGAACGCAGCACTTCAGGCGACACGCCGGGCGTGTCGTCGATGAAGATCTTGGTTTCCTTCAGCATCTTGATCGCGCTGGTGACACGGCTCCAGTCCTCGTCTTCCAGCTGGCCGGTACGCAGGCGCTGCGCGTTGATGCGGCCATTGGAGGAAATCAGGCGCATCGCCAACTGCGCGGCCGACATTTCCATCGAGAACACGGCCACGCCTTTCTTCGATTTGATCGCTGCGTACTCGGCGATGTTCAGTGCGAAGGTGGTCTTGCCCATGGCCGGGCGCGCGGCAAGGATGATCAGGTCGGTCGGCTGCAGGCCGGAGGTCATTGCGTCGAAATCGGTATAACCGGTCGGCAGGCCGGTAATGTTGCCGCCGTTCTCGAAACGACTGCGCAGCTCTTCGAAGGCATCCTTCAGTGCACCGGGCATCGCCACGAAATCGGTACGGCCGCGTGCGCCCTGTTCGGCGATGGCGAACACGCTCTTTTCTGCCGAGGCCAGCAGCTCGCTGCTGTCACGCCCTTCGGGCTGGAAGCCGTCGTTGACGATATCCGTGCCGACCTGGATCAGCTGCCGCAGCACCGCCTTGTCACGCACGATCTCGGCATAGGCCACGATGTTGGCGGCTGACGGCGTGGTACTGGCCAGCTCGACCAGGTAGGCGCCATCACCCACCAGTTCCATCTTGCCCTGCGATTCGAACCACTCGCCCAGGGTCACCGCATCGAACGGCCGCTCGCGCTCGGACAGCTCACGGATTGCGCGATAGATCATCTGGTGGTCGCGGCGGTAGAAGTCGCTTTCGGTCAGCTGGTCATTGACCCGGTCGTAGGCCTCCGGGGCCAGCATCAGGCCACCCAGCACCGCCTGCTCGGCTTCCACCGAATGCGGCGGTACCCGCAGCTGGTCGATGCGCGACTCGTCGCGTTCGCGATCGAAGCCATCACCGCGCTCTCTGCGGTTGGAACGGAAGCCGGGGCGAGCGGACATGCTGCGATGTTTCCTGCAAAAGTGGGCGAGACGAGTGTAGGCATGTGCCGCCCCCGGCGGCGATGGACAAGCCTGTGGATAAACCGTGGGAAAACGGGGGATATCCGCCGGTACCTGGCCAGACTGGCGTGGGAGCGTCGCACTGCCTGCGACGGGCGCCGTTGCGGCGCCCGAGCACCCATTATCGCAGATGGGGGTGTCGACCGCTGGCGTCAATCGCCCTTGACGTGCACCGCGATCAGCGCCAGGAACCGGTCCATATAGCCCTGCAGGAATTTCTGCGTGCCCTCGTTGTGGACCGTGCCGTCGGCATCGATCAGGCCGTCCTTGAAATGAATGAATGCCTCTGGCTGGCCGAGCACGTGCATGTCCAGGAAGGCCAGGCTGTTGCGCAGATGCTGCTGGGCCACGGCGGTGCCGATCTGGCCGATGGAGGCGCCGATCACCGCCGCCGGCTTGCCGGCAAACGCACTGTCACCATACGGGCGCGATCCGATATCGATGGCGTTCTTGAGCACGCCGGGCACCGACCGGTTGTACTCGGGGGTCACGAACAGCACCGCGTCGGCGGCACGGACCTGGTCCTTCAGCCGGGTACCCTGCGCCGGATAGTGCCCATCGAAGTCCTGGTCGTACAACGGCAGATCACCGATCTGCACGTACTGGAAGCGCGCACGGTCACCGGCAATCTTCTCCAGCGCATGGGCCAGTTTGCGGTTGCAGGAATCCTTGCGCAGGCTGCCGACGAACACGGCGATGGTGGGGACGGACATCGGGATTTTCTCCTCACGGTGCGGGAGGCCCAGCCTAGACGCCGGGTCCGTGCCGTCCGGTGAAGATCAGCCGCCGGTCACGCCCGCGCGCACCTGCCGCCAATGTGCCTGCCAGGCCTGGAACATCAGCACGTTCCACAGATGGGTATGCCACTTGCGCTGGCCGCCGAGGAACTGCTGCCACAGCGGCTGCACCGCCGCCGCCGACAACACGCCCTCCTGCTCCAGCCGTGCGGGCTGCAGCAGGTCTTCGGCCCACGGCCGCAGGTCGCCCTTCAGCCAGTCGCTGACCGGCGCACCGAATCCGCGCTTGGGCCGGTGCACCATCGACTGCGGCACGTAGCGGCCAAGAACGCGCTTGAGCAGCACCTTGCTGGTGGTTTCGCTGCGCTTGAAGCCCAGCGGCAGCGACCAGGCGAACTCGGCCACGCGCCAGTCCAGCAGCGGCGCGCGTGCCTCCAGGCTGACTGCCATCGAGGTGCGGTCGACCTTGCACAGCAGGTCATCCGGCAGGTAGGTCACGTAATCGGCCAGCATCATCGCGTCGGCCGGTGTGCCGGCGCCGTGCAACGGATCGGCCAGGTCGTAGAAGCTGCCGGCAGCCTGTGCGCCCGGCACTGCCGCCGTCGGGTCGCGCCAGCGCGAGATGCGGTTGCGGTACACGTCACCGATGCCACGCGCGCCGGACTCGGCCAACAGCGCGGCCAGGCCGCCGGTACGCGAGGCCTCGCCCTGCTGCTGGGAGCGCGCGCCCATCCAGCGCCGCAGCGGCCCCGGCACGCGGCCCAGCATCTGCCAGTTGCGCAGCGCGCGCACATAGCGGGTATAGCCGAAGAACAGCTCGTCACCACCATCGCCGGACAGCGCGACGGTTACGCCCTGCCGCGCCAAGCGGGCGACCAGCGCGGTCGGCACCTGCGAGGCATCAGCGAAGGGTTCGTCGAACATCGCCGGCAACTGCGGCACCACCGCCAGTGCATCGGCACCGCTGACGTAGAGTTCGGTGTGGTCACAGCCCAGATGCGCGGCCAGTTCCCTGGCCAGCGGCGCCTCGTCGTGGCCCGAACCGGTGAAGCCGATACTGAAGCTGTGCACCGGCTGACCGCTCTGTGCCTGCATCAGCGCGGCCACCAGCGATGAATCGGTGCCGCCGGACAGGAACACGCCCACCGGCACGTCGGCCACCATGCGCAGCGCCACTGCGTCGCGCAGCAGCCCGTCCAGCTGTTCCTCGGCCTCCTCGATGCGGCCCTGGAACGGCGCAGCCAGCGCCGCCTGCATGCGTGCTCGCGCATCCCAGTAGGGGCGCTGCGCCTGTTCCGGGCGGTGCGCCGATGCACCCGCCGCGACGGCTTCGGCATCCAGGCGCAGCACGCGGCCCGGCATCAGCTTGTAGCAGCGCTGGTGGATGCTGTGCGGGGCCGGAATGTAGTCCAATCGCAGCAACAGGGTCAGTGCGTCGCGGTCGATGTCGTTGTCGAAGGCCGGGTGCTGCCACAGCGCCTTCAGTTCGGAACCGAACACCAGGGTGTCACCGGCCCAGCCGTAGTACAGCGGCTTCTTGCCAACACGATCGCGGGCCAGCCACAGGCACTGCTGCTGGCGGTCCCACAGCGCGATGGCGAACATGCCGTTGCAGCGCTGCAGGGTGTCCTCGATGCCCCATTGCAGGATCGCTGCCAGCAGCACCTCGGTGTCGGAGTGGCCACGGAAGGCATGCCCCAGCGGCTCCAGTTCGGCACGCAGGGCGGCGAAGTTGTAGACCTCGCCGTTGTAGGCCATCACGTAGCGACCATCGGATGAGGCCATCGGCTGGTGGCCCAGCGGCGACAGGTCGAGAATGCTCAGCCGACGGTGCGCCAGCGCGATGCCTGCCCCGGCATCGGCCCAGCTGCCGCCATCATCCGGCCCGCGGTGGTGCAGCGCCTCGCCCATGGCCAGAACCTGCGCCTGCAGCACTTCGGCCGACGCCACAGGCGCCGGCAACAACATTCCCGCCAATCCACACATGCATCAAGGTTCCTGCGCCAGTTCAAGGGCGGCGCCAATCACCGCATTGTCGCTTGGAAGCCCGAACATTGCTGCCCCCGCCAGCGGGGTATAGGTATCGGCACCGCAGACCCGGCGCAGCGGCAGGTGGCCGAAACCGGCCTCGACCAGTGCCGTGACCACGCCCTCGCCCACCCCACCACTGTGGCGGCCCTCGTCCAGCACCAGCACCCGCCGTGCACTGGCGGCCTGGCTGGCGATGAAGCCGGCATCCAGCGGCACCAGCCAGCGCAGGTCGACCACCCGCACCTGCCAGCCCAGCTGCTGCTCGATCGCCCGCGCCGCGCGCAGCGCCATCGGCACGCCGTTGCCATAGGTGTAGACCACCAGGTCGCCTGCCTCCGGCGCATAGACCCGGCCTTCACCCGGTACCAGCGCCTGGCCCTGGTCCGGGTAGTCGAACAGCCACCGGCCATCGCCCGGCTCATGCAGGTCCTTGCTCATGTACAGTGCGATGGGCTCCAGGAACACCGCCACACGTCCATCCACCCGGGCCAGCGCCGCCAGCGTGCGCAGCATCATCACCGCATCGTCGCCACGCGACGGGCAACCGACCACCAGGCCGGGAATGTCGCGCAGCGCCGTGATCGAATTGTCGTTGTGGAAGTGGCCACCGAAGCCCTTCTGGTACCCCAGCCCGGCCACCCGCACCAGCATCGGATTGCGGTACTGGTCATTGGAGAAGAACTGCAACGAACACGCTTCGCCGCGCACCTGGTCGATGGCGTTGTGCAGGTAGGCCAGGTACTGGATCTCCGGAATCGGCAGCATGCCCATGTTGGCCAGGCCCTGCGCCATGCCCAGGATCATGGTCTCGTCCAGCAGCGTGTTGAACACCCGGCGCGGCCCGAAGCGGCGCAGCAGATCCTTGGTGACGGTGTAGACACCGCCCTTCTGCGCGACGTCCTCGCCGAACAACAGGCTCTGCGGATACTTCGCCAGCAGTTCCTGCAGGCCGTGGTTGATCTGGATGGCGAGGTGCCGTGGCGCCTGCCGCTCAGGCAGGGTCTCCGCACCGCCATACAGCGCTTCGCGCATCTCGGCGGGCACCTCGCGCCGCGCTTCAGCCTGCACCGCCGCCGGTGTGTACGGCGCCAGCGGCGCCATCACGTCCTGCAGCGACTGCAGCGTCGGGTGGCCTTCGGCGTCGGCGGCCGCCGCCATGCAGCGCGCGCGCATCGTTTCGTAGGCCACTTCGATGGCGGCTGCATCCATCCAGCCCGATTCCATCGCGATCTGCGCCGAGCGCAGCAGCGGATCCTGCGCCTCGGCCGCGCACAGCTCCGGCAGCGCGCGCCATTCCACTTCAAAGTCGGTGCCGGCATGGCCCATCAGGCGCGTGGTACGCAGATGCAGGAAGGTCGGCCGCCGCGTGCGCCGGCAATGTTCCACCGCGGCCTGCACCTGGGCATGCCCGGTGGCCAGGTCCAGGCCATCGGCGAAGAAATAGTCGAGCCCCGGCTGCCGGCTGAAGCGCTCGGCAATCCAGCCGTCCGGCGTCTTCACCGAAATGCCCAGCCCGTTGTCCTCGCAGACGAACAGGATCGGCGCCGGCAGCTTCTGGTAGGCCGACCACATCGCGGTATTGAACGCGGTCTGCGCGGTGGCATGGTTGGCCGAGGCGTCGCCGAACGAGCACAGCACGATGCTATCGGTGGGAACCGGCAGCGCCTGCCCCAACCGCTTGCCGCTCTCGATGGCCAGCGCGGTGCCCAGCGCCTTCGGCAGGTGCGAAGCAATCGTCGAGGTCTGCGGCAGCACCCACAATGGCTTGCTGCCCCACACCTTGTGGCGGCCACCGCTGGCCGGATCATCCGCGCTGGCGGCGAAGGACAGAGCGGCATCGCGCAGCGGGTCGATACCCGGCACCTGGCGTGAACGCTCGGCCATGAAGGCACCGGAGCGATAGTGCAGGAAGGCGGGATCGGTATGCCGGCAGGCCCGCGCCAGCAGCGCATTGCCTTCATGGCCGGAGGAACCGATGGTGTAGAAGACCTTGTTCTGCACGCGCAGCACGCGTGCCATCAGGTCCAGCTGGCGGCTGGCCAGCTGCGAGTCGAACAGCTCGCCGAAAGCAGCGGCGGTGAGCGTGCTGCCCGGCAGGATCGGCGCATCCGGTGCCGGGCGCGGACGCGGGGTTCCGCGCCAGCCACGCACCGCATCGAGGAAGTTGACGTCGCACACTTCGGCGCGGTTGAGCACGCGCATGCGTGCGGGAATTGGATCTGGAACCACAGCGAACATCGAACACCCTCCGTGTCGTTGTTGCATTCCGCCGGGCATGGCCCGGCGCTACCCTGTGGGGGTTACCTTGGTGAGAGTCACGCGGCCTCGAATCGCGAGCGCACTTCGGCGGTCACCGCCGGCATCGGCAGGAAGCGCGGCTGCTCACGCACGCGCTGCAGCCAGGCGCGCACCTCGGGGAATGGCTCCAGGCTGATGCCGCCCTCGCCTGCCACGTCGGTGTAGGCAAACAGGGCGATATCGGCGATGCCGTAGCTGCTGCCGGTGAACCACTGCGCCTGGCGAAGGTGCTGCTCCATCACCGCCAGCGCGGTGGCGGCGCGCTCGTGCAACCGTGGCAGCTCGGCGCGGCGTGGCGAGTCGGGCGCCGTCCAGCCCCGGATGAAGCGCGCTACCGCCACGCACGGCTCGTGCGTGTACTGCTCGAAGAACATCCAGCTCAACGCCTGCGCACGCTCCCAGCCATCGCTGGGCAGGTAGGGCGTGCCTTCGGCCAGCCAGAACAGGATCGCGTTGGATTCGGTCAGCACGCGGCCGTCGTCGCGGACGATCAGCGGCACCTTGGCATTCGGGTTGAGCGCAAGGAATTCGGGCGTGTGGGTCTGGCCATGGGCACTGTCCACTTCCACCCAGCGGTAACGGCTCCCGAGCTGCTCAAGCAGCAGCCGGACCTTGTGGCAATTGCCCGAGACCGACATGCCATGCACCGTCAGCGGGACGCGCTCTTCCACCATTGCCTGCTCCATCGGATCCGGCCGGCGGCCGGCTGCGTGCAGTCTGGCAAGTGCGCCAGGGAATGCCAAGCGCGGATGCAGCATGGCAACCAGGTAACGCTGGCCGCGGGCCGGCGATTGCACGAATGCTGCCGCAACATGGTTGCCGGCCAGCGGCCGGCACTACCAGGCAACGCTCAGCGCGCGCGTTGCCGCCACTGCTCGCGCGACTGGCCCCAGATCTGCATTGGTTTGTCGTTGTACGGCGGCGGCAATTCGCCCATGCGCAGCAACCTGCTGCCGAGCTTGCGCGCGACCGCCCGCGAGTTGTCGTTGTTCTCGGCGATGGTATGGATCACCTCGTGCCAACCCAGCGTGTCGAAGGCCCAGTCGATCGCCGCGACCGCCGCTTCCGGCGCATAGCCCCGGCCCCAGCTGGCGCGGCGGATGCCCCAGCCGACCTCGGTACCCGGCCAGTCCTGCGGTTGCCAGGGGCCCATCCGCCCGATCCAGTCCCCGCTGGATTTTTCGATCACGCTGAACATCGAGAAGCCGAACAGCTGCCAGGCGCCAGCCAGGCTGCAGAAGCCGCGCCAGGCTACCGAAGGCGGCTGCACGCCACCGAGGGTGCGCATCGTTTCCTCGTCGGCGCAGAACGCCAGATAGGGTTCGTAGTCCTCGCGCCGCAGCGGGCGCAGGATCAGGCGCTCGGTTTCCAGGCGCAGGTCGAAGATGCTCATGCCGACTCCATGTCGAAGGGGCCACCATGATGGTGGATTCGGCCTCCACACGGATGAATGCCCGCGCTCACAACGAAACGGGCCGGCATGCGCCGGCCCGTCGGGTACAGCACGTATTCTGGATTACTGGCGCGTGGCCGCAGTGGCGCCGGCAGCAGCGGTCTGCGTGACCAGCTGGCCATCGACCACCGGCAGGCGATCGCTGGCCGGCTTGTTGTCCATGCGCACGGTCTTCTCGGCGCCGTCGTAGCGGTAGGTCACGTTGTAGCCCTTCACCACGTCATTGGTGCCCATGGCGATGCGGTTGCCCGGCTTGCTGGCCATGCGCATGGTACCGGTGGTGCCGTCTTCGTTGCGGTAGGTCACGTTGTAGCCGGTAACACGGCTCGACTCGGAGGTGGCGGTCTCGGTGTGGCACTGGCGCTCGGTGCGGTTGACCACGCGGCCACCCACGTGGCGCTTGTCGATCTGGTTGCCGATGAAGCCACCGGCCACCGCGCCTGCGGCGGTCGCGGCCTTCTTGCCGTTGCCGCCGCCAACCTGGTTGCCGAGCAGGCCGCCGACCACGGCGCCGACCACGGTGCCACCGACGTTGCCATCACGCTCCGGCAGGCGTTCCTGCACGGTCACGTCCTGGCACACCTCGTGCGGGGTCTGGGTGGTGGAAGTCTCGCGCACCGGATCGGTGCCGATCACAGTGGCGTAGGCCTTCTGCTTCTCGGTGATCGGGTCGACCTTCAGCACGTCGGCGTATTCCAGCCCACGCGGCGCAGACGGGTCGAGCCTGTCACCACGTGCGCCATCGTCGGTGGCACTGCCGTCGACCAGGCGCGACTCGCCATTGGGGGTGGTGGCGCTGATGGAATCGGGCGATTTGTCGCCACTCTTCATGAAGGCGGCGGTGGCGATGCCACCGACCAGCAGCGCGCCCGCTGCGACCAGGACAGTTGTAGTTGTGCTTTTCATGACCTGCTCCTTGCGGACCATCCGCAACGTTCTCGAACCAGATTGCAGCATGCGCTGCCTGAACGGAATCTCCACATTTCCTGCTCATTCCTGTAACCCATTCAGCATCGGGAAATGCTGGGCCCGTGGTAGCGTTTGCATATTCCCCACGAGGATTTCCGCCATGGCCAACCCGATGCTGCTGCCGGTACTGCAATGGGCCCGCCGGCTGCGCTACCCCACCCTGTTCAAGCTTACAGCGGGCCTGTTCGTGCTGACGCTGTTCATCCCGGACCCGATCCCGTTCGTCGATGAGCTGGTGCTCGGCTTCGGCACCCTGCTGCTGGCCAACTGGAAAAGCCGCCACGCTGCCACGGTTGCGCCGTCGCTGGAACAGCGTTGAGCCCGCTGGTCGACAGCCACTGCCACCTCGATGCCGGCGAGTTCGACAGTGACCGCAGCGCCGTGATCGCGCGCGCGCAGGCCGCTGGCGTGCGCCTGCAGGTGGTGCCGGCGGTGACCGCGGCCAGCTGGCCGAAGCTGCGCGTGGTCTGCCAGCAGGCGCCGGGGCTGCATCCGGCCTACGGGCTGCACCCGATGTTCCTGGCCGAGCACCGGCCCGACCATCTGCCGCTGCTGCGCGAATGGATCGAGCGCGAACGCCCGTGTGCGATCGGCGAATGCGGGCTGGATTTCTTCGTCGAGGGGCTGGATGAGGAGGCGCAACAGGCGTATTTCATCGGTCAGCTGCAACTGGCCCGCGAGTTCGAGCTGCCGGTAATCGTGCACGCGCGACGCGCGGTGGACGCGGTGATCGCCGCGATCCGCCGTATCGGCGGCCTGCGCGGCGTGGTGCACAGCTTTTCCGGCAGCCCCGAACAGGCTGCGCAGCTCCACCGGCAGGGCTTCCTGCTCGGTCTCGGTGGTCCGCTGACCTACGAACGCGCGCAACGGCTGCAGCGCCTGGTGCGCGGGATGCCGCTGGAACAGCTGCTGCTGGAGACCGACGCGCCCGACCAGCCTGACGCCGGCATCCGCGGCCAGCGCAACGAACCGGCACGGCTGGCGGTCATCGCCCGCCATGTCGCGGCACTGCGCGGAATGGACGTTGAAGCCGTTGCACATGCCACGACGGAGAACGCGCGACGGCTGTTTGCTCTGCCAGCGTTGTAACGGGCGGCGGACCCGCCACCGGGCAGGGCCCGGCGCTACCGGCTGCACTTACGTGTTGATCGAATCGGCGACGATCAACGGCAATGCCGGCCAGCGGCCGGCGTCTACCGTCATGCGTCGGCGTGGGCTTCAGCCACGTCGGCCTTCACCTTCTTCGGCTCCAGCAGCATTTCCAGCGCCTTGCCCACTGCGGCGAAGGCGAACGCACCGGTGATGTGGGTCGCTGCCCCCAGGCCTGCACCACAATCGAGCTTCAATGCCGCATCGGCGCCCAGGTTCGGCCGGATGCCGCAGACACTGCCATCGGCCTGCGGGTACTTCACGTTCTCCAGCGAATACACCGCCGGCACGCCAAAGTAGCGCTTGGCATTCCTAGGGAAGTTGAACTCGCTGCGCAGCTTCTTGCGGATCAGTGCCAGCATGGCATCGTGCTCGGTGCGCGAGACATCGCGGATGCGCACCAGGGTCGGATCGGTGCGACCACCGGCAGCCCCCACGGTCAGCAGCGGCAGCTTGCGGCGACGGCACCAGGCGATCGTCTCGACCTTGACCCGGAAGCTGTCGCAGGCATCGATCACCAAGTCGAAGCCACGGTCCAGCAACTCGGCCATGTTCGACACGGTCAGGAATGCCTGCACGGCATCGACCTCGATGTCCGGGTTGATCGCGCGGCAACGCTCGGCCATCGCCTCGGCCTTGTTACGGCCGTAGTTGCCTTCCATCGCCGGCAGCTGCCGGTTGGTGTTGGACACGCAGATGTCATCGGCATCGATCAGGGTCAGGTGGCCGACCGCAGAGCGGGCCAATGCCTCCACCACCCACGAGCCGACGCCGCCCATGCCCACCACCGCCACGCGGCTGCCCTGCAGGCGCTCGAGTGCGCCCACGCCATACAGCCGTTCGATGCCGGCGAAGCGTTGTTTGACCAGTTCGTTCATGCCGCTATTTTAACGTGCACCTGCCGGCACCTGCTGCGCGCCGGCATCGAACCCACCGTTGCACGCCGGAGAGCCTGCCATGAACGCCAGCCCGCCCCGCCGCCCGTCCCCTGCCTACCGTTACCTGTTCGTGCTCGGCCTGGGCCTGCTGATCGGGCTGGTCGCCACGGTGATGGTCGGCCGTGCCCTGCAGTCCCGCCGCGACCCGTTCCCCGACAGCCTGATGCAGGTGATGCAACGGCAGTCGCAGCTGCTGCTGCAGGCCCAGCAGCAGAACCGCTGCAGCCTGGCCGACAGCGTGCCGCGGTTGCAGGCAATGCGCTTGCTGTCCAACGACCTGGATCTTGCCTTCCCCGGGCTGAAGGACAGCGCGCAGTTCCAGCAGCATGCCAGCCAGCTGCGCGGCAGCCTCAATGCCGCCTTGGCCGCGCCGCCCAGCGACTGCACGGCCCTGGCGCAGGTGGTGGAAACGGTGCAGGCCGATTGCCGCGCCTGCCACCAGGACTTCCGCTGAGCCGCATTCATCCTGCAGCCGGGCAAGGGCTGCGCGGTTGGCGCCTTGTTCACGTTCAAAAGGGGACGATTCGTCCACCCTGCTGCACGACGCAGTACCACCCAACGCACCCGCCTTCACGGCCAGGAGACGCCCCATGAAGATCCAGCTCATCGCCGCCAGCGCCATCGCTACCCTCGCCCTGGCTGGCTGTGCCACCTCCCCCGGCTATGGCGGTGGCGGCTACAACAACGGCTACAACAACGGCGGCTACGGCAACAACGGCGGCTACAACCAGGGCCGTTGTGCCGACTGCGGCATCGTCACCCGCATCAACACCGTGCCCTCGGGCCGCACTGCGCCCAGCGCGACCGGCGCGATCCTCGGCGGCATCGTCGGCGCGGTGGCTGGCCACGAGATCTCCGACCACACCGGCGGCAGCCGTGGCAACAAGAACATCGCCGCCGCTGCGGGCGCGGTCGGCGGCGCGCTGGCGGGCAACCAGATCCAGAAGAACGTCACCAGCGATACCTACGACATCAGCGTGCGCATGGACGATGGCCGCACCATCGTGGTCAACCAGCGCGACCTCGGCGGCATCCGCGAAAACACCTACGTGCGCGTAGTCAACGGCAAGGTCATCCTGCGCTGATCTGCACCGGGCCGATCGCAAAGAAAAAGGCCCGCTTGCGCGGGCCTTTTTCATGCGACGGCTTGCAGCGCGATCAGGTCGGCTGCACGGCGTCGGCCTGCAGGCCTTTCTGGCCCTGCACGACGGTGAAGGTGACCTTCTGGCCTTCCTTCAGGCTCTTGAAGCCCTGGGTCTGGATGGCGCGGAAGTGCACGAACACGTCTTCGCCGTTTTCACGGCTGATGAAGCCGAAGCCCTTCGCATCGTTGAACCACTTGACGGTACCGGTCTCGCGATCAGACATCTCACTAACTCCCTGGTGACTCTCTCTTGTTGTTGGAAACGCCTGGTGGGCGGCTGACAAGCAAGGGGGAAGCGAGGTGCATCGATGCAGCGGATCGGGAAGATCTTGCTTCATCAGGCCACGATCCACGGTGACCTTGCCAAGCTCAGCGACTGCGACTTAACCCGCCCAAAACGAAAAAGCAACTGGCAAAATCTTTCACTGTCAACCCCAAAACGGCCACCATACGGGACAGCATGGGACTCTCATTCATCTTGTATCTGCTAGCGGTCATTTTTGTCCTCGCCGGCATCGCGGGCATCATCCTCCCGGCCCTGCCCGGCATCCCGCTGGTGTTCATCGGACTGCTGCTGGCGGCCTGGGCGGACGGCTTCGTCCACGTCGGCTGGCCGACCCTGGTTGCGCTGGGCGTACTGACCGTGCTCTCGCTGCTGGCGGACGTGCTGGCCACCGTAGTGGGTGCACAGCGGGTGGGTGCCAGCCGCAAGGCGCTGTGGGGCACCTTCGCCGGCAGCATCGTGGGGCTGTTCTTCATGCCCATCGGCCTGTTTGCGGGCCCACTGCTCGGCGCCCTGCTCGGCGAGTACTGGCACACCCGCGAGCTGGGCCGCTCGACCAGGGTGGGACTGGCCACCTGGCTCGGCATCCTGCTCGGCCTGGCGCTGAAACTGGCCGTAGTGATCGCGATGCTTGGCCTGTTCGCCTTCGCGTGGTTCCTGTAATCGGCACCGCCTTCACGCCGCACGCACGCGGTGGGCGTGCATAAACCGTGGGGGCTGGCCGCGACCCGGTACAGCCGCCACACTGTGCGACTCCCGTATTCACCGAAGGGCCTGCTGGAATGACCCTCCCCCCGCTGCTTCCCCGCCTCGCACCGCTGGCGCTGGCCTTGGCCAGTGCTCCGCTCGCTGCGCAGGAGTTCGCGCCCAGCGCCGAAGCCTCGCCGGCCGCATGTGCGGCGATTACCACAGACGCTGCCCGCCTGGCCTGTTATGACCGGCAGTTCGGGCGCTCCGCGCAGTCCACCGCCGAGGCCGACGCTGCCGCCGAGGCAGCAGCACAGGCCCGTCGCGAAGAACGACAGACTGCACGCGTAAGCCAGGGCGAAGAGAAACTGCGCGAGCGGGTCAGTGATCTGCTCCGCCCAGCAGAGCCCGACAGCGCGCTGGCAAACGCTGGCCGGGGCTCACTGCTGGACAGCCGCTGGGAACTGGCCGAGGACTCCAAGCTCGGCCCGTTCCAGCTGCGCGCCTACAAGCCGGTGTACCTGCTGCCTGCGTTCTGGACCAGCGACCGCAACACCACACCGCATTCGCCGAATCCGGCCAACACGGTCACCACGCCGCAGGTGCTGGACAGTGCCGAGCTGAAGTTCCAGATCAGTTTCAAGACCAAGATCGCCGAGAACCTGTTCGGCGACAACGGCGACATCTGGGCCGGCTACACCCAGAGCTCGCGCTGGCAGGCCTACAACAGCGAGGATTCGCGCCCCTTCCGCGAAACCAATTACGAACCGGAAGTGATGATGGTCTTCCGCAACGGCTACTCGATCGGTGGCTGGCGCGGGCGGATGACCGGCATCGCGCTGAACCACCAGTCCAATGGCCGGGCCGACCCACTGTCGCGCAGCTGGAACCGGGTCATGCTCAACATCGGCCTGGACCGCGAGAACTGGGCGCTGGTGCTGCGCCCCTGGTACCGCATCCCGGAAACCCGCAGCGATGACAACAACCCGGACATCGAGGATTACATGGGCCGCGGTGACGCGACCCTGACCTGGAACCGCAACGGCCACGAAGTCTCGTTGATGGCACGCCATTCGCTGCGCACCGGCAGCCGCTCGCACGGCGCCCTGCAGCTGGATTACGGCTTCCCGATCAGCAACCTGCTGCGCGGCCATGTGCAGGTCTTCGACGGCTACGGCGAAAGCCTGATCGATTACAACCACAAGGCCACCTACGTGGGCGTGGGTGTGTCCCTGCTGGAGTGGTTCTGATGGACGTGACGATCTGGCACAACCCGGCCTGCAGCAACTCGCGCGGCGCACTGAAGCTGATCCGCGATGCAGGCTTCGATCCGGAGGTGATCGAATACCTGGGCAACCCACCCGATGCGGCCACGCTGCGCCAGGTGCTGGCCGAATCCGGACTGGACGCGCGGGCGCTGGTGCGCAACAAGGAGGCGCAGTTCACCGAACTTGGCCTGGAGGATGCGGACGAGGCCACGCTGCTGGCCGCGATGGCCGAACACCCGCGGCTGATCAACCGCCCCGTGGTGCGCACGCCCAAGGGCACACGGCTGTGCCGGCCGCCGGAAACGGTGCTGGAGATCCTGTAACCCGCACTGCCAGAGCCGAGCCCTGCCCGGCTGCTGCCCGGCTGCTGCTCGCGTGCCACCCGTGAATGCAGCCGAGCGTGGCTCGGCGCTGCAGAACGGGCTACTGCCAGTCGGTGATGCCCTCGCGGCGATACACCTCGGCGAACGCCGGGCGCGCCTTCATCGACGTGGCATGCGCCTTCAGCGCCGGCCAGGTGTCGCTGGGCCTCGGCATGTTGCGCGACCAGCGCATCAGCATCACCAGCATGTAGTCGGCCACGCAGGGCGTGGCGCCCAGCAGGTAGGGGCCATGTGCATGCAGGTGCGCGGCCACATGCTGCCAGGCCGCTTCCAGGCGCTGCCGTGCCATCCCGCGGCTGGCCTCGATATTCGCCTCGCCCGCCATTTCGTGTGGATAGAACCAGGCTCGATAGGCCGGCTGCAGCGTATTGGCACACCAGAACATCCAACGGTAGGCATCGGCGCGCTGCGGTGTGCCCAGCGCGGGCAGCAGGTTGGCGTCCGGATGGCGATCAGCCAGGTACAGTGCAATGGCCGCCGCTTCGGTCAGTACCAGGCCATCGATCAGCAGCGTCGGCACCACGCCAGCAGGGTTCAGTGCCAGGTACTCGGCCGACTTGTGCTCGCGTGCGTCGAAATCCAGCAGCACCAGTTCGTGCTCGATGCCGAGTTCGATCAGCAGCCAGTGCACCACCAGGGCTGCGGTGCTGGTCGAACCATACAGCGTGGTGCTCATGCGCAAGTCCCGGGTGGATGAATCGGCCGATTATGCCCTGCACGGGCAATCGTTGCTCAGCCGCAGCGGCTCATGCAGGTATCGCGGCCTTCGCTACAGGACATGATCGGCGTGCGTATCGCGCAGTCGTGTGTCTTCAGTTCACAGGAACGGCGCAGTTCGGGATTGGCAACGTCCTTGCAGCGTTTGTCCGGCGCCGGCACCATCTGTTGTTCGCAGCTGAAGTCGTTGCTGCCGATACTCCCCCGCGCCATGCAGCTCCGATAATCGGCCTGGCATTGCACGCGGCACTGCGAGGAGGCGGAGAAATCCGCACCTTCATAGGAGGACGTTGTGCTGCAGCCGGCCAGGACCAGCAGGAACACAGTCGCGACGGATCGATGCAGGCGCATGGGCACATCCAGTGCAGGGATGTGCCGACCCTAGCAGACTACGGTTACTCGTGCAGGCCCGACGCGCGCCACGATCAGTACACGGGAACACCGGTGTCGGTGCGGCCATCATTCACGGTGCCGCCGCAGGAGAGCAGGCATTGGGCGTACGGAGCGCCGCATGAAGGAAGCACCGGGGGACCGCAGTAGTTGCCGGCACCGTTGCCCCCTTCGCAGTTGTGCCGCTGCTTGTCATCGGCGATATCACTGCAGCGGCTGATGACCCGGCTCTTCTCGCTTTCGCAGCTGCGCTGATCCGACTCGGCAAGGGCGCGGTTGTGGAAGTCGCAGGTTGCTTTCCGGTTCTCGCAGACCGACGCGCAGATCTTCCCCGCTTCGTGGGTGGGAGGCTCGACGAAGTAACGTGGCCCGCAGGCGCTGCACGTCAGCGCAGCGACCAGCAACACGAAAACACGCGGCCACTGCAGCACGATGGACTCCCTTCCAGAACGCCAGCCAGTACGTTAGCAGAGCAGGCCACGCGCAGGCAGGCTGCACACAACAACGGCGCCACACGGGCGCCGTTGTCTGAACACTGGGTGGAAGGACTACTCCACCACCACCGGAATCTTGCCAATACGGGCCTGCCATTCGCGCGGGCCGGTCTTGTGCACCGATTCGCCGGTGGAATCGACGGCCACGGTCACGGGCATGTCCTGCACGGTGAACTCGTAGATCGCTTCCATGCCCAGGTCGGCGAAACCGACCACCTTGGCCGCCTTGATCGCCTTGGACACCAGGTAGGCCGAACCACCAACGGCCATCAGGTAGGCCGACTTGTGCTTCTTGATCGCTTCGATGGCGGCCGGGCCGCGCTCGGCCTTGCCGACCATGCCCAGCAGGCCGGTCTGCGCCAGCACCTGCTCGGTGAACTTGTCCATGCGGGTCGCCGTGGTCGGGCCGGCCGGGCCCACCACTTCGTCGCGCACAGGATCTACCGGGCCGACGTAGTAGATGAAGCGGCCCTTCAGATCCACCGGCAGTTCCTCGCCCTTGTTGAGCATGTCGACCATGCGCTTGTGCGCGGCGTCGCGGCCGGTCAGCAGCTTGCCGTTGAGCAGCAGGGTCTGGCCCGGCTTCCAGCTGGCCACGTCTTCCGGGGTGATCGTGTCCAGGTCCACGCGGGTGCCCTTGGACGCGTCATAGGTCAGCTTCGGCCAGTCTTCCAGCGACGGCGGGTCCAGCATCACCGGGCCGCTGCCATCCAGGGTGAAGTGCGCATGGCGGGTGGCCGCGCAGTTCGGGATCATCGCCACCGGCAGGTTGGCCGCGTGGGTCGGGTAATCCTTGATCTTGATGTCGAGCACGGTGGTCAGGCCCCCCAGGCCCTGCGCACCAATGCCAAGCGCGTTGACCTTCTCGTACAGCTCCAGGCGCAGCTCTTCAATGCGGTTGGACGCACCCCGGGCCTGCAGTTCGGTGATGTCGATCGGCTCCATCAGCGCTTCCTTGGCCAGCAGCATCGCCTTCTCGGCGGTGCCACCGATGCCGATGCCGAGCATGCCCGGCGGGCACCAGCCGGCGCCCATGGTCGGCACGGTCTTCAGCACCCAGTCGACGATGGAGTCGGACGGGTTGAGCATGGCGAACTTGGTCTTCGCTTCCGAACCACCGCCCTTGGCGGCGACGATCACGTCGACGGTGTTGCCCGGCACCACCTTGACGTTGACCACGCCCGGAGTGTTGTCCTTGGTATTGATGCGCTTGCCGGCCGGATCAGCCAGCACAGAGGCGCGCAGCTTGTTGTCCGGGTGCATGTAGGCGCGGCGAACGCCCTCATTGGCCATCTCTTCCACGCCCATGGTGGCGTCGTCCCAGCGCACGTCCATGCCGATTTCCAGGAACACGGTGACGATGCCGGTGTCCTGGCAGATCGGGCGGTGGCCCTCGGCGCACATGCGCGAATTGATCAGGATCTGGGCCATCGCTTCCTTCGCGGCCGGCGACTCCTCGCGCTCGTAGGCAGCGGCGAGGTTCTTGATGTAGTCGACCGGGTGGTAGTACGAGATGTACTGCAGCGCGTCGGCGATGGACTGGATGAGGTCTTCCTGCTTGATCGATGTCACGGCTTGCTCGCTTGCTCGAGGCTGGCGGGGGTAATCCGCCCATTTTACCCCCTCCCCCGGCCCCGGGGTGGTCGTGCTGGGCGCTGGCCGGCAAGATCAGATCCAGAAGCCCTGTCACGCCCCGCCCCGTTGGCGCGTCCTTGCCCACATGAACGCCGAAACCGCTTTCCAGACCCACCGCCCGCGCCTGATGGCCCTGGCCTATCGCCTGCTCGGCAGCCGCGCCGACGCCGAAGACGTGGTCCAGGATGCCTGGCTGCGCTGGTCCGGCGCCGATCCGGCCGGCGTCCGCGACCCCGAGGCCTGGCTGGTCACCACCACCACCCGGCTCGGCCTGGACCGGCTGCGTGCGGCCAAGCGCGAGCGCGCGCACTACGTCGGGCCGTGGCTGGCCGAGCCGCTGGCCGTCACGCTGGAGCCTGACCCGGCGCCCGGCCCGGCCCAGCTGCATGCGCTGGCCGACGATGTCTCGGTGGCCTTCCTGACCTTGCTCGAACAACTCGGCCCCGAAGAACGCGCCGCCTTCCTGCTGAAAGAGGCCTTCGACCACGACTATCGCGAGATCGCCGAGCTGATCGGTCACAGCGAGGCCAACTGCCGGCAGATGGTGCACCGTGCCCGGCAACGCCTGCAGGCCCGGCGGCCGCGCTTCAACGCCGATGCCAGCCAGCACCGGCAGCTGCTGGCGCGCTTCATGGACGCCTCGCAGCGCGGCGACAGCGAGGCGATCCAAGCCCTGCTGCACGCCAACGCGCAACTGGTCTCCGACGGTGGCGGCGTGGTTACCGCAGCGATCCGCCCACTGCTGGGTGCCGAGCGCATCGGCCGCCTGTTCTGGGCCATCGCCCGCCGTGGCGCGGTGCATCCGGCCCACCTGGGCTGCGTCAATGGCGAGCCGGCGATTCTGCGCTTCCAGGGCGACCGCCTGCACTCGATCACCACCATCGAAGTGGTCGATGGCCGCATCGCCAACGTGTACAGCGTGTTGAATCCGGAGAAGCTGCCGGACGTTGTCACGCGCGGCGACGGTACGGCGTCCTGGTAGTGAAAGGCGGCCACTGTGGCCGCCGTGGAGCCCACGATGTCGAACCATGCCTCTCCCCGCGTCCCCTACACCCGCCTGGCCGCCGAGGCCTTCAAGGGCCTGCTGGCCACCAGCCAGGCGGTGCATGACAGCTCGGTCGATCCGACCCTGATGGAACTGGTGTTCCTGCGCGTGTCGCAGCTCAACGGCTGCGGCTACTGCATGGACATGCACGGCACTGCGCTGCGCAAGGGCGGCATCGAGCCGCGCAAGCTCGATACGCTGCCCGCCTGGCACGAAAGCCGCTTCTTTGATGCCCGTGAACGTGCGGCGCTGGGCTGGGCCGAGGCGCTGACCCGGCTGACCGACGGTGCGCCGTCGCAGGCGGCGTTCGATGCACTGGCACCGCACTTCGATGAGAAGGGCATCAGTGACCTGAGCATGGGCATTGCGGTGATCAATGCGTGGAACCGGCTGGGTGCGGGGTTGCTGCCGCCGCTGCCGTAAAAGGGGCCTGTTGGCCGGGCTGCCGCCCGGCACCCGCAGAGGCCAGAGCAACAGCTGGAGCAACGGCAGAAGCTGGCTCTTCTGCGGGTTGGCAGGGTGGGTCAGGTCGCAGGGGACGCTGCAAGTACGTCCATGGAAGCTCGGTCGCCGCATCCATGCGGCTCAAGCCGCTACGACCTGACCCACCCCGCCCTCGACAGACTTCTACTGCTGTTGGTAGGTGTCGACCTTGGTCGACACGGTAGGTCCACGCCATGCGTGGATGCGGGAGGGTCGGATCCCTTCGCTTCGCGATGGCTCTGACCCGATCCGGGCTGATGGGGTCAGAGCCCGTTGCGTGGCAGAGGGATCGGACCCCGGTGCCGGCCACACGGCTGCACTGACCCCCTCTGCACGTATCAGGCCGCACAATATGCGCATGCCTGCTACCCCCACCGCTGGCGCCGCCGCCGCGAACAGACCCAGCCTGCGCCAGCGCTTCAGGGCGATGCGCAACCTGCCGCCGTTCCTGCGCATGGTCTGGAAAACCAGCCCCGCGCTCACCCTGGCCAGCCTTGGCCTGCGGCTGATCCGGGCGCTGCTGCCGGTGGCGATGCTGTACGTGGGCAAGCTGATCATCGACAGCGCCCTGCACCTGAGCCAGCACGGTGCCGGCTTCCCGCCACTGGGCGAGGCGCTGTCCAGCGGACTGCTCAATCCACTGCTGGGCCTGCTGGCGCTGGAATTCGGCCTGGCCATCGCCTCGGACCTGCTCGGCCGGCTGGTCAGCTACGCCGATGCGCTGCTCTCGGAACTGTTCGCCAATGCCACCAGCATCCGGCTGATGGAACACGCCGCAACGCTGGACCTGGAGGACTTCGAAGACCCGGACCTGCAGGACAAGCTGGACCGTGCGCGGCGCCAGACAATGGGCCGGATGAACCTGATGAGCCAGCTGTTCGGCCAGGTACAGGACGCGATCACCGTAGCCAGCCTCGCCGTTGGCCTGCTGGTCTACGCACCGTGGCTGATCCTGCTGCTGGCGCTGGCACTGGTGCCGGCCTTCATCGGCGAATCGCACTTCAACGCGGCCGGTTACAGCCTCAACTTCCAATGGACGCCCGAGCGCCGCCAGCTCGACTACCTGCGCCAGCTCGGTGCCAGCGTGGAAACGGCCAAGGAAGTGAAGATCTACAACCTGCACCGCTTCCTGGTGGAACGCTACCGGCGGCTGTCGGTGGCGCTGTTCCAGGCCAACCGTGCACTGGCCCGGCGCCGCGCGTTCTGGGGCACGCTGCTGGCTGCACTGGGCACGCTGGGGTACTACACCGCCTACGCCTACATCGCGTGGCGCACGGTGCGCGGCGACTTTTCGATCGGCGACCTGACCTTCCTCGCCGGCAGCTTCCTGCGCCTGCGCCAGCTGCTGGAAGGCCTGCTGATCGGCTTCTCGCAGGTCGCCAGCCAGGCGCTGTATCTGGATGACCTGTTCTCGTTCTTCCAGATCGAGCCGGAAATCCACTCGCGTGAAGGCGCCGTGCGCGTGCCGCAGCCAATCCGCCAGGGCTTCGTGTTCGAGAACGTCGGCTTCCGCTATCCCGATGCCGAACAGTGGGCGGTGCGCCATCTGGATTTCCAGCTGTACGCAGGTGAAGTGCTGGCCCTGGTCGGTGAGAACGGCGCCGGCAAGACCACGCTGGTGAAACTGCTGGCACGGCTGTACGAGCCGGACGAAGGCCGGATCCTGCTCGATGGCCGCGATCTGCGCGACTACGACCTGGACGACCTGCGCGCCAACCTCGGGGTGATCTTCCAGGACTTCGTGCGCTACAACCTCAGCGCGGGCGAGAACATCGGCGTTGGCCAGGTCGAGGCGATGGACGACCAGGCGCGCATTGCCGACGCCGCAAGGCGCGGCATGGCCGAGGAAGTGATCGAGGACCTGCCCGGTGGCTACGACCAGCAGATCGGCCGGCGCTTCAAGCAGGGCGTGGACCTGTCCGGCGGCCAATGGCAGAAGATCGCCATTGCCCGCGCATGGATGCGCAATGCGCAGGTGATGATCCTGGATGAGCCAACCGCAGCGCTGGATGCGCGCAGTGAGTTTGAAGTGTTCCAGCGGTTCAGGGAACTGGCGGATAATCGCACCGCAGTATTGATTTCCCACCGTTTTTCCTCGGTACGCATGGCCGATCGCATCCTGGTGCTGGCCGATGGCCACATCGAGGCCAGCGGCACCCATGAGCAGCTGATGGCCCAGGGAGGACGGTACGCCGAGCTGTTCGAGCTGCAGGCAGCGGGTTACCGCTGAGAACGCCTCTCGTTCCGCCTAATGAGAACCTGTCTCATTTGAGATAGAATCACCCCCGACGACTTTTGATAGATACGCCCATGTCCACCGCTTTTGGCGCCGAAACGGTGCTTGAGGTCCGCCACTGGACCGACGCCTACTTCAGTTTCACCACCACCCGCGACAGCGGCTTCCGCTTCGAGAACGGCCAGTTCGTGATGATCGGCCTGGAAACCGAGGCGCGCCCGTTGCTGCGTGCCTACTCCATCGCCAGTGCCAACTGGGAAGAGCAGCTGGAGTTCTTCAGCATCAAGGTGCAGGACGGCCCGCTGACCTCGCGCCTGCAGCACATCAAGCCGGGCGACAAGGTGCTGGTCGGCAAGAAGCCCACCGGCACCCTGCTGATCAGCGACCTGCACCCCGGCAGGAACCTGTACCTGCTGGGCACCGGCACCGGCCTGGCGCCGTGGCTGTCAGTGATCAAGGACCCGGAAACCTACGAGCGCTTCGAGAAGGTGATCCTGTGCCACGGCGTGCGCTACGAGAAGGACCTGGCCTATCGCGACTACTTCGAGAAGGAACTGCGTGAGCACGAGTTCCTCGGCGACATGATCGGCGACAAGCTGCTGTACTACCCGGCCGTCACCCGCGAGCCCTTCGCCAACCAGGGCCGCCTGACCTCGCTGATGGAAAGCGGCCAGATGCAGCGCACCCTCGGCCTGCCGGAACTGAGCCCGGAAAACGACCGTGCGATGATCTGCGGCAGTCCGCAGATGCTGGCTGATCTGCGCACCGTGCTCGATGCCCGGGGTTTCCAGGTTTCGCCGCGCATCGGCCAGCCGGGTCACTACGTGTTTGAGCGCGCGTTCGTCGAGAAATAATCCATCGTATCTGTAGAGCCGAGCCCGCGCTCGGCTTGCGCGCGGCGCGCGCTCTCGGAGTCAGCCGGAAAAGCAGCCGAGCGTGGGCTCGGCTCTACAGCAGCGCTTCAATCGCGCCGCGCAGCTGTTCCGGCCTGGTGGTGGGCGCATGCCGCGACACCACCCGCCCCTGGCGATCAACCAGGAACTTGCTGAAATTCCACTTGATACGGGCACTGCCAAGCAGGCCGCGCTTCTCGCGTGACAGCCAGGCCCACAACGGATCAGCCCCCTCGCCGTTGACCTCGATCTTCTCCGACAGCGGAAAGCTGACCGGATAGTCCAGCGAACAGAACTGGCGGATCTGCGCCGCATCCCCAGGCTCCTGCGCACCGAACTGGTTGCAGGGAAAGCCGATCACCACCAGGCCGCGCTCGCGATAGTCCTGCCAGAGCTGTTCCAGCCCCCTGTACTGCGGGGTGAAGCCACAGCGGCTGGCGACGTTCACCAGCAGCAACGGGTGGCCCTGATAACGGGCCAACGCATGCGGCTGGCCTTCGAGGTCACGGAAACTGAAATCGTAGGCGCTGGTCATGATGGCGGGCCGTGGGCGGTGAATGCATGGTACCCGCGCCCGGCCCCGGCAACATGCCTTTTGACACAAGTGCGGACGCCGCCGGCCGGGTTACCCTCGGGCCCTTGTTTGCCTTACCGGAGTTCCTGCCTTGACCACCCGCCTTGCCCTTGCCGTGGCCATGTCCCTCGGCCTTGCCCTGCCCGCCTTCTCGGCCGGCGCCGCCCCGGCCGCCAGCAGCACCGCTCAGCAGGCCAATCCGTTCTTCGCCGAAAGCCCGTTGCCGCTGCACTTCCCACAGTTCGACAGGATCAAGGACAGCGACTTCGCCCCGGCCTTCGACGCCGGCATGGCGCAGCAGCTGAAGGAAGTAGAAGCGATCGCCAACAACAAGGCCAAGCCGACCTTCGACAACACCATCATCGCCCTGGAGAAGAGCGGTGACATCCTCGACCGTGCGACCACCGTGTTCTTCAGCCTGGTCGGCGCCGACACCAATGACACCCGCAAGAAGCTGCAGGCCGACTACTCGGCGAAGTTCGCCGCGCACAGCGATGCGATCGCGCTGAACGGCAAGCTGTTCGCCCGCATCCAGGCGCTGTATGACACCCGCAGCCAGCTGGGCCTGGACGCCGAAGGCGTGCGTCTGGTCGAGAAGTACTACGACAACTACGTGCGCGCCGGCGCCAAGCTGTCCGAGGCCGACAAGGCCAAGCTGAAGGAGATGAACGCCGAACTGGCCAGCCTGGGCACCAGGTTCAGCCAGAACGTGCAGTCGGAAGTGAACGCCTCGGCGATCACCGTCGACGACGTCAAGGAACTGGACGGGCTGTCCAAGGAGCAGATCGCCGCCGCCGCCGAAGCCGCCAAGGCCCGGGGCCTGGAAGGCAAGTATGTAATCACCCTGCTCAACACCACCGGCCAGCCGCCGCTGACCAACCTGGCCAACCGCGCCCTGCGCCAGAAGATCTACGAAGCGTCGGTCAGCCGCGGCAGCCGCGGCGGTGAGTTCGACAACACCGCGCTGGTTTCGCGCATCATGCAGCTGCGTGCCGACAAGGCCAAGCTGATGGGCTTCCCGAACTTCGCCGCCTACAACCTGACCAACCAGACCGCCAAGACGCCGGAAGCGGTCAACGCGATGCTGGGCAAGCTGGCCCCGGCCGCGGTGGCCAACGCCAAGCGCGAAGCCGCCGACCTGCAGGCGATGATCGACCAGGAACAGAAGGCCGCAGGCAAGCCGACCTTCAAGCTGGAACCGTGGGACTGGGCCTTCTACAGCGAGAAGGTGCGCCAGGCCAAGTACAACTTCGACGAGTCGCAGCTGAAGCCGTACTTCGAAATGAAGAACGTGCTGGAGAACGGCGTGTTCCATGCCGCCAACCTGGAATTCGGCCTGACCTTCAAGCAGCGCACAGACCTGCCGGTCTACCACGACGACGTGACCGTCTACGACGTGTTCGACGCCGACGGCAGCCAGCTGGCAATCTTCATCTTCGACCCGTACGCACGCGCCTCCAAGCGCGGCGGCGCGTGGATGAACTCCTACGTCTCGCAGTCGAAGCTGACCGGCTTCAAGCCGGTGGTCGCCAATCACCTGAACATCCCGAAGCCGCCGGCCGGCCAGCCGACCCTGCTGACCTGGGACGAGGTGAACACCACCTTCCACGAGTTCGGCCACGCCCTGCACGGCATGTTCTCCAATGTGAAGTACCCGTACTTCTCGGGCACCTCGGTGCCGCGTGACTTCGTCGAGTTCCCCTCGCAGGTGAACGAGATGTGGGCCGACAACCCGGTCATCCTGAAGAACTACGCCAAGCACTACCAGAACGGTTCGGCGATGCCGCAGGCGCTGCTGGACAAGGTGCTGGCGGCGGCCAAGTTCAACCAGGGCTTCGCCACCACCGAGTACCTGGGTGCAGCGATGCTGGACCAGCGCTGGCACCAGATCGGTGCCGACCAGGTGCCGACCGCCAAGGACGTGATGGCCTTCGAGCGCGCCGCGCTGGAGAAGGACGGCATCTACTACGCGCCGGTGCCGCCGCGCTACAAGACCCCGTACTTCAGCCACATCATGGGTGGCTACTCGGCCGGCTACTACGCCTACATCTGGTCGGAAGTGCTCGACGCCAACACCCAGAAGTGGTTCAAGGACAACGGTGGCCTGAGCCGCAAGAACGGCGACCACTTCCGCGCCACCCTGCTGTCCAAGGGTGGCAGCGTCGACGCGATGCAGCTGTTCCGCGATTTCGCCGGCCACGAGCCGCAGATCGAACCGCTGCTGGAAAAGCGTGGCCTGACCGGCGCCGGCAACTGATCGCCTGCGCGCTAGCGTGAAACGAAAACCGCCCGGGAGACCGGGCGGTTTTTTTCGTTGAGGTCATCGCCGGAACAATCGTTCCCACCATCGTTTCTGCGTGTTTGCCGCCGGAGCCGTATCCGTATCCAGGGTTTCCGGCACGAACTGCGCCAGCTGCGCCGCGACGGCCTCTGCGTACAGCAACGCGCCATCGGGGGCGCAGTTGAGCAGATTGCTCATGCTGGTCGATGCGTTGAGGTCCATCGGATTCGGCTCGACCACCTCGCTTGCTTCCAGCAATCCGCATCCCTTGCCGATGGCATCATCGACAACGCTCCAGAACACGGCCAGTCGACCATCGGAGAACAGCTCGTGCAGACGCGCGCGCAGGTCATTGTCCCCGGCGTAGTCCGCGCGCATCTGCTTCAGCCGGTCATGCGTGATGAACACACCACCACCGTAGTTTTCGCGCAGGTGGTTGCCTGCAGCGGCGTCCGCCCACTGTGGCGGCACCAGTTGCCGCCAGTCCGCGAAATAGCGGGCAACCACCGGATCGTCGATGAAGAACGAAAGGGCGCTCCCGCGAAGATAGTGATACCGGCGCAGGTGACCGGCCACGATCGCCAGGTACAAAGCATGCCCCTTCTCGAAGGGCACGTCTGTGCTGATCGAGCGAGCCTCGTCGATGCGTTCCTGCAGCTGCTCCATGTAGAACGGCTCGATCCGGAATTGCTCCTGCAGCGGCTCAACCAGCGTCGCGTCCTCCAGCGCACGGAAATAGAGGCCACCGATTTCCGAGTCCGCGACTGGATGGTAGGTGATGTCCCAACCCATGCTGCAACGCCTTCAGGAATGCGGTAATGCCGCCGACCCAACAGCTTAGCGTCGTCGGCACCCTTGCGGAGAGCAGGCCGTGCAATACCCGTAGTCAACGTCAATGAGTGTCGTATCAGGCCTGATCTATCCCTCTCTCCCGACGCAACACTACCGTGGCGCCACGTACCCGCCCGGCACGCCTTCCGGCGACAGCACCAGCTGCCACAACTGCGCATGGCGGCAGCGGAAGGTGGCCATCGACCCGGCCAGGTAGAAGCGCCACATGCGGCGGAAGTGCTCGTCATAGCGCGCATCCAGCCGTGGCCACGCCGCTTCCACGTTGCGCCGCCAGGCCTGCAGGGTCAGGTCGTAGTCGGTGCCGAAGTTGTGCCAGTCTTCCAGTACGAAGCGGCCTTCGAACGCCCGGGTGATCTGCACCGCCGACGGCAGCATCGAGTTGGGGAAGATGTAGCGCGCGATCCACGGATCGGTGCGATGCCGGGAGACGTTGGTGCCGATGCTGTGCAACAGCAGCAGGCCACGCGGCGACAGGCAGCGTTTGGCCACCTCGAAGAAGCTGGCGTAGTTCTTGTCACCGACGTGCTCGAACATGCCGATCGAGAAAATCGCATCGAACGGCTCGTCCAGTTCCCGGTAATCCTGCAGGCGGATCTCGATCGGAAGGCCGGCGCACAGTTCGCGCGCGAACCCGGCCTGCTCCTGCGAAATGGTCACACCCACGCCACTGACGCCATAGCGTTCGGCAGCAAACTTCAGTGCCTCGCCCCAACCACAGCCGATGTCCAGCACACGCTGGCCCGGGCGCAGGCCCAGCTTGCGGCAGACCAGGTCCAGCTTGGCTTCCTGCGCGGCATCGAGATCATCGGCATTGCGCCAGTAGCCGCAGCTGTAGACCAGACGCTGGCCCAGCATGGCCTGGTAGAGATCGTTGCCGAGGTCGTAGTGGCGGCGGCCGACCTCGTAGCTGCCCTGCCCGGCCTGCAGGTTGAACAGGCGCGCCTTCAGCGCATCGGCCACTTCGCGCCAGCCGTGCACCCGTTCATCCAGGTGCGCCTGCATCAGATGGACAAGGAATTCATCCAGGAAGTTGGCATCCCACCAGCCGTCCATGTAGCTCTCGCCCAGGCCAAGCGAGCCGTGGGCCATGACCCGCGCGAAAAAGCGCGGGTCATGCACCTGGATGTCCTGCGGCTGGGTACCGCCGATGCGGACCCCGGCTTCGTGAAGCAGGCCGGTGACCCGCTCCTGCAACCCTGTATCCACGCCACCTCCTCCACTGCGGTCAACCGCGTGCGAACAGCTCCACGTAGTCCCTGGCCACGTGCGGCAACAGCACCGCCGCCGGTACATCGGCGGTCTGGGTGCCGTCCGAGTATGGACCCACCTGGTACGGCGGGAAAACAAAGCGCAGCGCGGTGATCTGCCCCTTGTCGTCGGTCAGTGGCTGGAACTGGCTGAAGTTCTCGGCCTGCGGGCCGGTACCGTCGGCAATCATGCGCGATGCGTTGCGCAGCGATTCCTGCAGCTGGGCCGGGTCCATGTCCTCGCCGCTGAGCCGCGTGGCCACGCGTTCGCGCAGCTGGTCGGCGACGAAATCGCTGATCGCCTTCCAGCCCTTGGCATCGGTCACCAGCTTTTCGGCACTGAGCATCTGCTGCTGCTGCGGCAGCCATACGAAGCGCGCCACCAGCGGTTCGCCGTGGGCGCCACCGGTGTAGCGGCTGCCATCAGCACTGACCACCACCAGCTGCGGGGTTTCCAGCAGTTTCTCGAAACTCAGCGACAGCTCGTAGGGCATGGTCGGCTTGTCGTTGCCGAGCCCGTCCAACGCCTGTTGCAGGTCACTGCGCGCACTCGTCGCATAGTTCTGCAGCGCACGGGCCAACCCCGGATAACGGTCGATGCCGGCCGGGTAGCTGATGCCCACCACTTCGCGCTCGTTGTTCTCGATCACGTCGCGCAGGTCCAGCGGCGCTTCCGTGGCCGGCGTTTCGGCTGCGGCGGTGGCCTCGACGGCGGGAGCCGCCTCAGCCGCCGGTGCCGGCTCGCTTTCACGCTGGCAACCGGCCAGCAACAGCACGCCCACCACGCCGGCCAACGCGCTGCCGCGCAGTGGCCGGTTGTTTCCAATCTTCATCGGGATCCCCTGTTCATGTTTGTACATCATTGCCTGCCATGGCTGAAGCGTGGCCCGCCGGCGTTCAGCCAGCGAGCAGATCGTGATACTCCTCATGCCGCTGCAGGAACGCCTCGGCGTAGGAACAGGCCGGCACCACCTTGTACTTCTGCTCGCGGGCGAAACGCAGTGCCACGCGGGTCAGCTCACCGGCGATCCCACGGCCGGCGATCGGCTCAGGCACCTCGGTGTGGGTGATGACCATGCGTTTGCGCTTGATCTGGTAGTCCAGCACCGCCAGCTGTCCACGCACACGGGCGGTGAAGCGATGGTTGGCCAGGTCGTGTTCGACCTCATAGGCCAGACCGGGGGGCGTGACCGAAGCCATGGAACTGTCTCCTGCGGCGACTGCGTGGATGGTGCGCAGCCGGGCGCCATGATCGCGTGAAGCCTGAACAGGGGCAAGTCTGATCCATTCACGTCAGTTTGCGACCCTCAAGCTGGAGCGCTGACGGCCGCTATCGCCTGTGGAGGGGTACGGCCAGCTTGGCACGCCCCTTGCGAACGTTGACCATGCGCACCCCCGCGGAGGCTCCGATGCACCCCAGCGATCCCCATTCAGATACTGACCGCGCCCTGCTGGAGGGCCTGCTGCAACTTGCGGTGGAAGGGCAGACCGAAGACCAGGATTTCCAGCGCATCGGCGAGGAAGTGTTCGCCCGCCTGCTGGATACCTACGGCCAGCAGCACACGCTCTGAAAACCGGGGCGAATCGTCACCGATTCGCCCCGCTACCCGCTTCAACCGCCGCCGAGGCGGAAGGTCGGGTTGGACAGTTCGCGCAGGAAGTGGTTGAAGATGCTCGGCTGCATGGCCAGCATGAAGATCACGCCGAACGCCGCACCGGCCAGATGCGCGCTGTGGTTGATGCGGTCGCCGCCGCGCTTGTCCATCCAGATGCTGTAGCCGACATAGAACGCGGCATAGATGATCGCCGGTGCCGGGATGAAGAACACCAGGATGATCGACCACGGCTTGATCAGGATGAAGGCGAACAGCACCGCCGATACCGCCCCGGACGCGCCAAGGCTGAGGTAGTTCGGGTTCTTCTGGTTCTTCAGGTAGCTGGGCAGGATCGAGACCAGCAGCGCGCCGATGTAGAACGCCGGGTAGGTCAGGTAGCTGCCGGTCAGCTGCACCATCACGCTCTCGATGAATCCCCCGAAGAAGAACAGGGTGATCATGTTGAAGATCAGGTGCGACCAGTCGGCGTGGATGAAGCCATAGGTCACCAGCCGGTCGTACTGGCGATGGCGATCCACGGCAGGCGGCCACAGGATCAGGCGGTCGGCCAGCGTGCGGTTGTTGAACGCCATCCACGACACGATGGCGGTAATGGCGATCAACAGAAGATTGACGGGGGTCATGTCAGGCTCAGGCGCTACGGTAATTGTCGACCATACGATAGCGTTTCGCATACCAACCGAAGGCCAACGCCGCGACGAAGGCGAAACCGGCAAAGAAGAACATCAGGAATGCCGCTTCGCTGAGACCTGTACTGGCGATCTTGTGGGTCACCGCGTCGTTGCGCACGGCAGCGTTCGACAGCAGCACCCACAGGTTGCCGATGGTGGTGGTCAGGTTCCAGAAGCTCATCACCACGCCCTTCATCGCCTGCGGCGCCTGACTGTAGGCGAACTCCAGGCCGGTGGCCGAGACCAGCACCTCACCGAAGGTCAGCAATGCATACGGCAGGATCTGCCAGAAGATCGACAAAGCGTTGCCGCCGTCCATCACCACCTGGATGCCGCCGACCACGATCCAGGCCAGGCCACTGAAGGCGATGCCGGCGGTCATGCGGCGCAGCGCGGTCGGCTCCAAGCCGAAGCGGCGCAGGGCCGGGTACAGCACCAGGTTGTTGAACGGAATCAGGATCATCACCAGCAGCGGGTTCAGCGCCTGCATCTGCGAGGCGCTGAACCAGCTCGGCATCTGCATCTGCTGGCCCTGCAGGACCCAGGTCGAGGCCTTCTGGTCGAACAGCGAGAAGAACGGCGTGGTCAGCGCGAAGATCACCAGCACGCGCAGCACCGAGCGCACGCCTTCCACGGCTTCGGCTGGATGCTGGCCACGGGCCCGGTCCAGCTGCAACCAGGTGCCGCCACCGATGCCGGCGAGAATGGCCACCAGCGCCAGGCACAGGCAGATCACGATGCCCAGCGAACCGACCAGGCCGAACGACGCCGCTGCCAGCACCAGGCCGAGCACGGCGATCACCAGGCCCGGGCGGCCTTGGCCGGCCGCGCGTGCGGTCAGCGCAGTGCGCACCACGTTGGCGAACGAGTGCGGGTCCTTCGGTGGCAGCGGCACCAGCACGTAACGCTTGCGGCCCAGCCAGAACACGAAGGTGGCGATGAACATCAGGATGCCCGGGATGCCGAACGCCCACTGCGGGCCCCAGTTCTTCAGCGCCAGCGGGATCAGCAGCGAGGCGAACAGCGAGCCGAAGTTGATGATCCAGTAGAAGGCGTCGAAGACGATCTTGGCCAGGTGCTTGTTGCTCTGGTCGAACTGGTCGCCCATGAAGGAGGCCACCAGCGGCTTGATGCCACCGGCACCCAGGGCGATCAGGCCCAGGCCGAGGAAGAAGCCCTCGCGGCTGTTCTCGAACAGGGCAAGGCACAGATGGCCGGCGCAGTAGACCAGGCTGAACCAGAGGATGGTGTGGTACTTGCCGAAGAACCTGTCGGCCAGCCAACCTCCGAGCAGCGGGAAGAAATACACGCCGATCATGAAGCTGTGCATGATGTCCTTGGCTTCACCGGCACGGCCTTCGGCTGTGATTTCCTGCAACAGCAGCGAGGTGATCAGGAACTGCACCAGGATGTTGCGCATCCCGTAGAAACTGAACCGCTCGCAGGCCTCATTGCCGATGATGTACGGGATCTGGCGCGGCATCTTTCCCTGGCCGGCGATGGGGGCAACTGCGTCGTGGCTCATCCTGTAAGGCATTCCTGCAAAGCGAAAGGCGCAAGGTTACCGGAACCGGGCCTTGCGAAGCACGCTGCAGGGCTGCATGACAACGGTGCCCATCCATGGCAGGCAACCGCGCTCCGTGCCGGAAGTCACGGCACCTGCACGACAAAAGCGTAAACTTATCGTTATGTGCCCCCTCCCCCCCGCCCGTCTCCTGCTCAGTTGCCTGATGCTGCTGATGGCGTTGCAGGCACAGGCGCGGCCGCAGGCACCGGCCACGGCGGCCAGCGAAAGCGGCTCCCGCCAGCTGACGGTGGCCGCGCTGGAGCTGCCCAGCCACGATGATGCGCAATGGAAGTTGCGCCGCGAGCAGGTCGCGCAGTTGCTGACCGACCTGCAGCCGGACGTGATCTCGGTGCAGCAGGTGCTGCAGCAGCAGGGCCGCAACCCGGCCTGCTGGCTGGCCAGCCGGCTGCGTTACAGCTGCGACTTCGTCACCGCCGATCCACCCAGCCAGACATTGCGGCATGGCAACGCGATGCTGACCCGGCTGCCGGTCAGCGAGGACGGCGTGACCCTGCTGCATCCTCCCGGCACCTTCAGCGCCGCCGGCATGATGCGGCTGAAGCTGGGCGAGGCGCTGGTCAACATCTATGTGGCACGGCTCCGCCCCGACCCGGACGAGGCCGCCGCGCGCCAGCACCAGACCAGCGACCTGATGACCTGGATTGGTGCCACCGCCGAGGGCATGCCCAGCCTGATCGCCGGCGACTTCTCGGCCAACACGATGGAACTGGTGCGCAGCACGCCGGGCTTCCAGCCGGCGCGGCGCAATCCCGGCGGCCGAGCCGAGGCGCCTGCGGCCAGTGGCGGGGGCAGCACTGGCCATGGTCTGGATGTGCTCTTCCAGGTCAAGCATTTCGACGGCATCCGCCAGCAGCCGATCCTGCTGCCGGCCGACGGCGACCTGCCCGGTCTGCGCCTGGGCGTGATGGCCACGTTGCGCCTGCAAGGCAATACGGCCACCGCCGAATAGGGAGTACCGGCCGCTGGCCGGCTCCCCGGGGATCACACGATTGCCGGCCAGCGGCCGGCACTACCGAATGATTGCTGCAACAGAAAAGGCCGGGTTTTCCCCGGCCTTCTCCGTTCATCCCATCACCGCGATCAGGCGATCGCTTCCTGATAACGGCGCTCGACTTCGTTCCAGTCGATGACGTTGAAGAACGCGCCGATGTATTCCGGGCGACGGTTCTGGTACTTCAGGTAGTACGCGTGCTCCCACACGTCCAGGCCGAGGATGGGGGTGTTGCCTTCCATCAGCGGGCTGTCCTGGTTGCCGGTGCTTTCGACCACCACCTTCTTGTCCGGGGTCACGCTCAGCCACGCCCAGCCGCTGCCGAAACGGGTCAGCGCCGCCTTGGTGAAGGCGTCCTTGAACTTGTCGAAGCCGCCCAGGTCCTTGTCGATGGCCTTGGCCACGTCGCCCACCGGGTTGCCGCCAGCATTGGGAGCCATCACGGTCCAGAACAGCGAGTGGTTGGCATGGCCACCACCGTTGTTGCGCACCGGACCCTGCAGGTTCTCCGGCAGCGACTTGAGCTTCTTCACCAGTTCTTCGACCGGCAGGTCAGCGTACTCGGTGCCTTCCAGCGCCGCGTTGACGTTGTTGATGTAGGTCTGGTGATGCTTGGTGTGATGGATTTCCATCGTCGCCGCATCGATATGCGGTTCCAGCGCGTCGTAGGCGTAGGACAGCTTGGGCAGGGTATAGGCCATGGTGCATCTCCTGATTGCGAGGGCACCCGACGTTGTCGGGCGGTGCGCGGTGAATGATGGGGACAGAACGGCAGATTACCAAGGGGGATGTAAAGGAAATTGCGTCCCGCCGGTGAGCACGACGGCAATTGTTACGCGGCGGTGACGCAGCCCCCTCCTCATGCGCCGTGCAGCGCGCAGGCGCTACAGTGCGAGCATCACCCTCGCCCGCTCCCTTGCCCATGCGCAACCCCCGGCTGCTGATCGTCGCCATCGCCCTGCTGCTGCTCGGCCTGGTAGTCAACCATTTCATGCAGCGCCCGCCGGCGCCGCAGTTCGCGCCGGACCTGCAGGGTGCGCCTGCCGCGCGCGCACCGGCCACGGCCACGCCCGGCAGGGACAACGGTCTGCCCACCTTCCTGCCCGCCGAAGCCCGGCAGACGATCGCGCTGATCCAGCGCGGCGGGCCGTTCCCGCACCGCCAGGACGGCAGCACGTTCGGCAACCGCGAACAGCAGTTGCCGCAGCGTCCGCGCGGCTACTACCGCGAATACACCGTGGACACCCCCGGCGCGCGCACCCGTGGCACGCGCCGCATCGTCACCGGCGGCGATCCGCCGGAGGCGTGGTACTACACCGACGACCATTACGAATCATTCCGCAGCTTCACCGTACCGGCCCAGGGAGCGCAGTGATGAGCCATGACGATTTCGGCCTCGGCCTGCACGACATCAACAATGCCGGTGTCTACGCCATCGACAGCGACGACATCGGCGCCCTGGCCGCCGCAATGCGCGATGCCGGGCTGAAGGTGATCCGCATCGATCTGGAAGGGGTGGCCGACAAGCGCACCCTGCTCGCACGGCTGGCCGCGCAGCTGGATTTTCCGGCCGGTTTCGGCGGCAACTGGGATGCGCTGTCGGACAATCTACGCGACCTGCAATGGCTGCCAGCCAACGGCTATGCACTGTTCCTGTGCGACGTGGACGCGCTGCGCGCCACCGCGCAGAAGGACTTCGACACCCTGCTGGACGTGATGGACGAGACCAGCCGCGACTGGCTTGGCCGCGACGTCCCGTTCTGGGTGTTCCTGTCGCAGAGCGCGTAAGGTCACTGCCGTGGTGGATGCCGACCTTGGTCGGCGCTTCTGTGCCAACCAAGATTGACACCTACCCAAGCGAGCCTGCCAGGACGTGGCGCGCTCCCTAGCCTACCGGCTCCCGTTATCTTCCTGCAGTTCTTTCTTGAACGGAATGTCCGGCGGTGGCCGCGCCACGGCCGGCTGGTCCTGCATGTTCGGATTGGTAAGGCCACAGCCACCACCGGCCTGCAGGATCGAGATCACGCAGGAAATCTTCGTATTGGTACCCGGCAACGGAATCTCCATTGCCTTTATTCCCTTGCGCACCCACTCGGCCAGCAGCGATTCCTGCGGGACCCAGTATTTGTCGAATGACGTGGGCGTGTAGTCGTAAGGCGGTCGCTTCAACCAGGTGCCCGATTGCGCGATGCGTTCCTTGCTCCAGCCATCGTTGGCACCACCGGGCGCACCGCGCTCGGCACGTCCATCGCCTTCCTGGCCCGGCACGCGGACGCTGCCATCGGCGTTGAACAGGCCACTGCCCTTGCCGGTGGCGCTGGCCTGGCGGGCGCCCTTGTTGGCGCCGTCCTGTTTGCGGCTCGACGCCCCCCAGTCATCGCCCTTGGCGGGCGTGGCCCAGTTGCCCGGATCGGGGGCCGGGCGCGCTCCAGCCTGGGCCGGTGCCGTGCTGGAGGCGGACGGCCGTGGCGTGCTGCTTTCGGCCTGGCGCGCACTGCCACTGGCCGCAGGCGCGGCCGTTGTCGCTGGCGCGCTGCCGCTGGACGTTGAAGGCGCCGCCGCGGGTGCCGACGCGACTTCGCGTTCCCGCACCTGCAGGTCACGGCCCAGCGGCGCACGCACGGTCGGCTCGCGCCCGGCCACAGCAGCCATCCGTACCTGCGGATCGACCACGGCCTGCACTTCGCGCTCGCGCACCTGCACATCGCGCTGCGGCACACGGACCTGTACATCGGCCGTGCGCAGCGGCTGCGACACTGCCGGCGCTTCGACCGTACTGACTTCGCGCTCCTGCACCGGAATGTCACGCAACTGCGGTGCCGGCACGGCGATCTCCGGCGCACGCAGTGGGGTTGGGACTGGCGGCGCCTGCACGGGCTGCACGCTGCGCTCGCGCACCGTGGGCGTGGTGTCACGCGGCACGATGCTGACCTCGGTACGCGGCACGCTCACCGGCGGCACCACGAAATCCGCACTGGCCTGCGCCACTTCGGTGGCCTGTACGGGCGAAGGCGGCGGGGCGGCAAGCGGGGCCGGCTCCGCTTCGGCAGGCGGTGGTGGCAGGCTGGCGGTCGGCGCTGGAGCCGGTGCGGGCGCAGGCGACGATCTGGACGCAGGACGCGGTTCAGGCGACGTCGCTGCCCCTCCCTCCTGGCCGGCGGCAACCTGGCCGCCAGGAGCAGCCGCAGCTGCGTCGGCACCAGGCTGATCGCCACCGCCTTGCTGGCTCGCGCGACCGACGAATTCCACCTGCAAGCGCTCGCCTTCGGCGCCCTCCGCTTCCGGTGCCGTGGTGCGGATCACCGCCACCCACAGCAGCAGCATGAAGAACAGCAGATGCAGCAGCGCGCTGGCCACTGCCGAGAGCCAGCGCATCCAGCGCTGGTCGCGCGGCGCGGCGTCCCAGTCCTGCCAGAACAAGCGGCGCAGCGCCTGCCACGGCGACAGCTGCGGCGATTGACCGGGTGGCCCCGGCAACGGTCGGGGCAGCAATACCGCGATCACGTCGCGCGCGTGGTACGGCCGCGGCAGCGGCCCCAGCGAGCGCAGCCACAGCGCCCAGCCATAAGGCAGGCGCGTGATCTTCTCGAGGACGGCGCGGGGCTGCTGGCGCGCCAGCAGTAGATCGATGAGTTGCTCGGCCCGGGTCAGAGGCACGCGTCAGCGATCAGGCGACGTTGTCGCGCGGGATGTACGGCGCGTGGCCGCTGTCGTGGTCGGTCGCGTCGCGCACGGCGGTCACGCCCGGCACGCGGCCCATCAGGGTCTTTTCGATGCCCTGCTTCAGTGTCACATCGGCCATGCCACAGCCCTGGCAGCCACCGCCGAAGCGCAGCAGTACCACGCCGTCGGCCGAGACTTCCTGCACGGCCACCTTGCCGCCATGCGAGGCCAGCTGCGGATTGACTTCGTTCTCCACCACCCAGTGCACGCGCTCGACCAGCGAGGCCGCATCACCGGGCGCTTCACCCTTGATGCGCGGCGCCTTGATGGTCAGCTGCTGGGTACCGGTATTGCCGGCGACGATGTCGATCTCGGCCCCGTCCAGCCAGCCGACGCTGCCGGCATCGACGTACAGGGTGAATCCTTCGCAGTCCACCGCCCACTCATCGCCGAGCAGGTCGGTCGGTTCGGCGAACTCCAGCCGGGCGTCGGCGCGCGGGGTGCCGGGATCGACCGCGCTCAAGCGCACACCCATGCCGGGCACGCCCTCGCGTTCGATCAGCTTGCGGAAATGGGTCTGGGCAGTGTCGGAGATCTGGATCATCAGGCTATTCTAGCCAAGTACGCGTCAGCCGCTCATTCGGTTTATACACCGTCCGGCGCATTGTTCAGTCAACACGAGGTGGAGATTCCCATGGCCGACCTGATTCCACTGGCCCAGGCCCGTTGCGTGCCACGCCAAGGCAGCGACCACAAGCTCGGCGAGGCCCGCCTGGCCGAACTGCTGCCGCAGATTCCCGGCTGGGAGCTGAGCGAGGGCGGACAGGCCCTGACGCGCACCTTCCGCTTCAAGGATTACTACGCCACCATGGCCTTCGTGAACGCGCTGGCCTGGATTGCCCACCGCGAGGACCACCATCCGGACCTGGCCGTGCACTACGACCGCGCTGTGGTGCGCTTTTCCACCCACGATGTGGGCGGCCTGAGCGAGAACGACTTCATCTGCGCTGCGAAGACTTCGGCCCTGACGGAGCAACTGCCATGAACGTACGCTTGCTGAGCCTGTCCCTGATTGCTGCGACCGGCCTGGCCGGTTGTGGTGCCTCCGAGCCGCCGGCGCCGCCAGCGACCGCGCCGACCGAGGTGGCCGCGGTGAAGACGCCGCCGCCGCAGTACCCGCTTGAACTGGCCTGCATGGGCGTGGGTGGCACCAGCACGTTCAAGGTGACCATCGGCACCGACGGCAAGCCAAGCGAGGTCGCCCTGCTCACCGGCGCCGGCAATCCGCAGCTGGACGAGCTGGCCAAAACGGCCGTTCAGGGCTGGCAGTTCAAGGCTGCCACCCGTAACGGCGCTGCCGTGCCGGCCACCATCCAGGTGCCGGTCAGCTTCAACCCGCCGCAGCCGAAGCCCGATCAGTGCTTCGCCATCGAAGAACGCTTGCGCCGCGGCGGCTGATCGCGCGCGCCCCGACGAGGCCAGCCGACGCCCGCCTCGCCCTCCCCGCCCCGGGCTTATCCGGGGCGGCTGTCTGTTGACCAGGACCGCGTCGGTACATGCTGCAGATTCCCCCCGAAAATGTCTGGATCGCACTGGCGGTCACCCTCGCGGCCGGCCTGGCCACCGCCATCGGCAGCCTGCTGGTGCTGTTCTCGCGCCGCCCCAACCCGCGCCTGCTGGCCTTTGGCCTGGCCTTCGCCGGCGGCGCGATGGTCTACGTGTCGCTCTCGGAAATCCTCAACAAGTCCATCGCATCGTTCGCCCTGGCCTATGGCGAGCGCAGCGGCTTCACCTACGGCACCCTGGCGTTCCTGCTGGGCGTGATCGTCATCGTGCTGATCGATCACTTCATTCCCAATCCGCATGACAGCCTGGACAAGCAGGACCCCGCGTTCCGCGAAAACAGCCGCGAGTACCTGAAGCGGGTCGCGCTGCTGACCTCGGTCGCGATCACAGCGCACAATTTCCCGGAAGGGCTGGCGACCTTCTTCGCCACGCTGGAAAGCCCGTCGGTGGGCATGCCACTGGCCTTTGCCATTGCCATCCACAACATCCCCGAGGGCATCGCGATCGCGGTGCCGGTGTACTTCGCCACCCAGAACAAGGCCTATGCATTCAGTGCCAGCCTGCTGTCCGGCCTGGCCGAGCCGGTGGGCGCGGCGCTGGGCTACTGGCTGCTGTCAGGATCGCTGTCGCACGCCACGTTTGGCTGGGTGTTCGGACTGATCGCCGGCGTGATGGTGTTCCTGGCGCTGGATGAGCTGCTGCCGGCGGCCAAGCGCTATGCCAAGGGCCACGAGACGGTTTACGGACTGGTGGCCGGCATGGGCACCCTGGCGATCAGCCTGGTGCTGTTCAAGTGGTGAGGGGTTCCCGGCCAACGGGCTGAGCCCCCTCGCGGCTGGCGGAGCGACATTCCGGGTTGGGCCGGCCGAGGTGGGTTTGCGGGGGACGCCGTAAACCCATCCTTGGGGGCTTGGGCGCGCCATCCATGGCGCTTACACCCCCGCAAACCCACCTCGCCCGGCCTCTGACAGGCTATAGGCGTGCCAGCCGCGCGATGAAAGAATGAAAAAGCGAAGCCCGCGCTGCGCGCGTGAGTCGAGCGTGGCTCGACTCTACAAGGGCTGCGTGCGGGTATGGGTCTACGCTGCGGCTGTCAGGTCCGCCTTGTAGCGAGCCGAGCACCGCAGGTCCGGCGAGGGCGAAGAGGCGCGGGTGTCTGAGCGCAGCGAGTTCCGCGCCGCCCCTCGGCGGACCGAGGAGCGCAGGGTACCGGCGCGCAGCGCCGGCTCGCGGATGGCGGCGTGTTTCTTTGGTTACTTTACTTTGCACGAGCAAAGAAAGTGACGAGCCCACTCATCGCAGGGAAGCGACGGCGCCGACCAAGCACCCGGCGCCGCCGAACCGCCGTCAGCGCAGGCGGTCCAGCGCCTCAACCAGCTCATCGGCCAGCGGTGCATTCAGCACGTACGGGCTCTTGCCGTCATCCAGCGCGAACTCCAGCGAAGCCGCGTGCAGAAACAGGCGCTTCAGCCCGATCTGCTCACGAAGCCGCTTGTTCACCGCCGGATCGCCGTACTTGTCGTCACCGGCCACCGGGTGGCCCAGATGCTGGGCGTGCACGCGGATCTGATGGGTGCGGCCAGTCTCGATGCGCACCTCGCAGTACGAATGGCCGCCGCGGCGCTCCAGCACCCGGAAGTGGCTGATCGATTCCTTGCCGATCGCGTTGACCTGCACATGGCGCTCGCCGCCCTGGCGCAGGCCCACGTGCAGCGGCGCGTCCACCGTCATCACGCCATCGGGCATGCGCCCGGCCAGCAGGCTCAGGTAGCGCTTGCGGATGCCAGCGCCATGGTCTTCACGCAGCAGGGCCTGCAGTTCACTCAGCGCCGAGCGCTTCTTGGCCACGATCAGCAGGCCGGAGGTGTCGCGATCCAGCCGATGGACCAGCTCCAGGGTCTGCCCCGGGCGCAGCGCACGCAGGGTCTCGATCGCCCCGAAGCTGATGCCGCTGCCGCCATGACTGGCCACGCCAGAGGGCTTGTTCAGGGCCAGCAGGCGGGCATCCTCGAACACGATGGCCTGCTCCAGGCGGCGCATGAACGCCTCAGGTGGACCGGCCTTGTCTCCCTCCTCGCTGAGACGCACGGGTGGTACACGCACCTCATCGCCCGCCTCCAGCTTGCGCTCGGCCTTGGCGCGACCGCCGTTGACCCGCACCTGGCCACTGCGCACCAGCTTGTAGACCAGGCTGCGCGGGGCCCCCTTCAGCTGGCCGAGCAGGAAGTTGTCCAGGCGCTGGCCGGCGCGGTCGGCGGGAACGGTGATCATGCGCACGGAAGGCTTGTCGCCTGCGGGCTTGGTGGGGTCTTGGGCGGTCATCAGGCTGTTTATTCTGTTACACTCGGGGGGCGAGATAAGGGATTGATTTCGTTGGAAGTTACTCAGGGCCAGAAGCCCAGCTTCCGACGAATCCGGCACAGTGCGCGACCACCGCCCGCGGGGCGGCCATGTTAGCGGCTCACCGGCCTTCCCGGCCATCGCCGGATGCCTGACACGCAACCGTGCTGAACATGTCCCGCGTGGCGCTCCAGCCTGGCTGACAGCTGCCTGCGGCCCTGCAACACCCAAAACCCATAAGAGTGAAGCGCTCCCGCGGCCTGCCGTGGTGTCGTAGCGCTGGAAACCCAAGCCGCCCTCCCCGCGCTTGCGCGAATGGGCGGCGAGCCGTGTCCAGAGGCGAAACCCCATGGCGTTCCGCGCGGTAGCCGCTTGCGAGGAACGCAACAATGAAGCGAATGCTGATCAACGCAACGCAGGCTGAAGAGCTGCGTGTTGCCATCGTGGATGGCCAGTCGTTGTATGACATCGACATCGAGCAGCCGTCGAAGGAACAGAAGAAGTCCAACATCTACAAGGGCCGGATCTTCCGCATCGAGCCCTCGCTGGAAGCGGCCTTCGTCGAATACGGCGGTGGCCGCCATGGCTTCCTGCCGTTGAAGGAAATCTCCCGCGACTACTTCCAGGCCGGCGTCGACCACAACAAGGCCGGCATCCGCGAACTGCTGAAGGAAGGCCAGGAGATCGTCGTCCAGGTCGACAAGGAAGAGCGTGGCAACAAGGGCGCCGCCCTGACCACGTTCATCTCGCTGGCCGGCCGCTACATGGTGCTGATGCCGAACTCGCCCAGCGCCGGTGGTGTGTCCCGCCGCATCGAGGGCGAAGACCGGGCCGCGCTGAAGGACGCGCTGGACAAGCTGAACATTCCCGACGACATGGGCGTGATCATCCGTACCGCCGGCGTCGGCCGCGATGCGGAAGAACTGCAGTGGGACCTGGACTACCTGCTCAACGTCTGGCGCGCCATCGCCGAAGCCGCGCTGAGCAAGCCCGCTCCGTTCCTGATCTACCAGGAGTCGCGCCTGATCGTGCGCGCCCTGCGTGACTACCTGCGCGCCGACATCGGCGAGATCCTGGTGGACACCGAGGAGATGTACGAGCACGCCCGCGAGTTCATGCAGCAGGTGATGCCGCAGACCCTGCGCAAGCTCAAGCACTACAAGGACGACATCCCGCTGTTCAACCGCTTCCAGATCGAGTCGCAGATCGAAGGTGCATACGAGCGCAACGTGCGCCTGCCGTCGGGCGGCTCGATCGTGGTCGACCAGACCGAAGCACTGACCGCGGTCGACGTGAACTCCTCGCGCGCCACCAAGGGCAGCGACATCGAGGACACCGCGTTCCAGACGAACCTGGAAGCGGCTGAGGAAGTGGCCCGCCAGCTGCGCCTGCGCGACCTGGGTGGCCTGGTGGTCATCGATTTCATCGACATGGCCTCCAACAAGCACCAGCGCGAGGTCGAGAATCGCTTGGCCAACGCGCTGAAGTACGACCGGGCCCGCGTCCAGGTCGGCCGCATCTCGCGCTTCGGCCTGCTGGAAATGAGCCGCCAGCGCCTGCGCCCGAGCCTGGGCGAGTCCAGCCAGATCGTCTGCCCGCGCTGTGACGGCCACGGCCGCATGCGCAGCGTCGAGTCGCTGTCGCTGTCGATCATCCGCGTCGCCGAAGAGCATGCGATGAAGGAGAACACCGGGCAGGTGCTGGTGCAGGCCCCCGTGGAGATCGCCAATTACCTGCTGAACGAGAAGCGCAGCGCCCTGCGCGAGATCGAGCAGCGCCACGAGGCGCCGATCGTGATCGTGGCCGACGAGCAGCTGCATACCCCGCACTACACCGTCACCCGCCTGCGCGAGAACGAGTTGGGTGAAGAAAGCAGCAAGCCCAGCTACCAGCGGGGCACCCCGCGCAAGCTGCCGGTGCACGCGCTGACCAAGGGCCAGCTGAACATCCCGCCGCCGGCGGTGACCCAGGTCAAACACACCTCGCCCGCCCCGGTTCGCGAGGAAGTTGAGCCGGCCAAGGCAGCCCCGGCCCCGGTCGCGGTCGCACCGACGGCCCCGGCCCCCAGCGGCGGCGTGATCGGCTGGCTCAAGCGCGTGTTCGGTGGCGAACCGGCCCCGGCGCCGGCGCCGGCCGCTCCGGCGGCGCGTCAGTCGCAGGACGGTGGCCGCAAGGACCGCAACAAGGATCGCAACAAGGACCGCAAGGACCGTCGCGACGACAGTCGTGGCAATGGCAACGCGCAGCAGCAGAAGGATGGCGGCAACCGCAAGGACCGCGGCGAGCAGCGCAAGGACGGCCGCAACGGCAACAACGGCAATGCGCAGCAGCAGCCGCAGCAGGGCAAGCAGAAGGAGCCGCAGCACAAGGATGGCCAGCAGCAGCCGCAGCAGCAGAACAAGCCGCGCAACGAGCAGCAGGGCCAGAACCAGAACCAGCAGCCAAAGCTGAAGCAGCCCAAGCAGCCGCGCCCGCAGCAGCAGGACGGTGACAAGCCGGCCGAGAAGCCGCAGCGCAATGCCGCCGAAGCAGCTGCCGAAGCCGTGACCGCAGCGGCAGCCGTAGCCGTTACGGCCGTCGCCGCCAACGGGGTGAACGCGCTGGAAGCCACCGCGCCGGTGACGCCGGTTGCTCCGGCACCCGCCGCTCCGGTGGAAGCCGCTGCGTCGGCCGACACCGCTGCCAACGCTGGCAGCGCGGCCGAGGTGACTGCGGTTGCCGGCGAGGAGGCTGCAACCGCCACCAATGGCGAGCAGGCAGGCGAAGGCGCAACCCGCCGTCGTCGTGGCCGTCGTGGTGGCCGTCGCCGTCGTCGCGGTGGCACCGAGAATGCCGTCGGCAGCGACGCCCTGGGCGATGACCAGGACGATGGTGATGACGGTGAAGACACCGACGGCGCCGAGCCGAGCGTCAACAACACCGCCGGAACCGCTCCGGTTGCTGCGGTGCAGCCGGTCCGTTCGCAGCCGGAGTTCGACTTCGATGACGAAGTCGAGCCGATCGCCATCGAAGCCGGGAAGCCGGCCCGCGCTGCCGCCGCTGCGGTTTCCGCACCGGTTGCGGTGGTGAGCAGCGCCGTGGTCGAAGTCTCCGCCCCCGTCGCGGCTGAAGCGCAGGCGCCGGCCGAGGCTGCTGCGAAAACTGAAACGGTGTCCTCGCCGGTGCAGACCAGCATGCTCGATGCCATCGACGCTGCGACCCCGGTTCAGCCGGTCGCCGACGCCACTCCGGTGGTGGACGCTGCCGCGCCGGTGATCGAAGCAAAGCCGGTTGTGGCTGAAACGACCGCAGTGGCTGAAGCCGCTCCGGTGATCGAAACGAAGCCGGTCGCGGTCGAGGCCGCGCCGGTCGTGGAATCGAAGCCGCAGGTGGTTGAAGCAACCCCGGTGGTTGAAACCAAGCCGGTGGCCAGTGAGAGTGGCCCGGTGGTGGAGGCCGCCCCGGCCGTTGAAGCCACGCCGGTCGTCGAGACTGCGCCGATCGTGGAACAGCCGGTCGCGCCGGTGGCGGTGGAAGCCGCGCCGATCGAGGCCGCTGCCCCGGTCGCCGAAGCCGTGGTGACGCCGTCAATCGATCCGGTCGCCGATGGCCATGCCGACGCCGCAGCGCAGGCTGCAGAAGCCAGGGCCGATGAAGAAGACGAAGAGGCAGCCAAGCGCACGCCTCCGTCGAACTGATCGCGCCTTGATAGCGTGAAAACGAAACGGCGGGGATCAATGATCCCCGCCGTTTTTGTTTGTGCGTCGGGCCGAACCGTGCCGACCAAGGTTGGCACCTACCCAAGCGTGCCTGCGTCAGGGTTTCGGCGCGAACTGCAGGCGGGTCCACACGCCGTAGTGGTCCGAGGCCCAGCGACCGCTGTCATCGGGCTGGTCGAACAGGATCTTCGCCTCGCGTGCGACCATCTCGTCCTGCTGGAAGAAGATGTGGTCGATCCGCGACGGCGCCTGGTAATAGTGACGGTTGAGCGTACTGACCGCGGACAGATCGGTGTTGACATGCACGCTGCCGTAGCTGTCGCCGTAGTGGCTGCGCAGCTCGCTCAGGTCGCCGGCATCCACCAGTGCATTGAAGTCGCCGGCGATCACCACCGGTGCACCGGCCGAGGTTGCAGTGATGAAGCGCAGCAGGTCTTCGACCTGGGTGCGACGGATGCGCTGCCCGTTCTCGTCGCTGCGCTCGTTCAGATGCGTGGCGTAGATGTTTACCGGCGTGCCGTCGACGTCGATGCGCAGGTGGGCCACGGTGCGGTAGTCGTCCAGCGGCTGCAGCAGATGATCGCCCTGAGCGAGGATCGGCCGCCGGGTCAGCAGCGCATTGCCGTAGCGCTTGGGTGCCGCGACCGGATCGGTGGACACGAACACATACCTGTAGCCGAGTTGGCCGGCCAGCCATTGCGCCTGGTTTCGCACGTTGCGGCGCTGGATCACTTCCTGCAGGGCAACCGCATCCGGCTGCAGGCGCTTGAGCTCGGCCAGGATGGTGCGGCGCCGGCTCGGCCAGTCTTCGCGGTCGTGGTGCAGGTTGAAGGTGACCATGCTCATGCCCGGCGCGCTGGCAACGTCGGGCGCCACAGTCGTGCCAGCCGGTTCAGCCGCCATCATCACGCCCGGCAATGCCATTGCAATGGCCAGCCCCAGGGCGCGCACCGACGTGCGCACCTTCGCCCGCTGCTGCTTCATCGTTACTGCCCCTTGCGTTCGGCGCGGCGCACTGCGCTCGGCACGTCGATCTCGATCCGCGCCGGCAGCTGGTGCACGTGCAGTTCTCTGTTGATCCACTGGGCCGCTTCACCGTTGATGCTCGCCTCGCCCGGGTCGCCAGCATACGGCCACGGCAGCACCACACCACCGACCGGCGGCACCAGGCCCGGTTGCACCTCCAGCACCAGCTGCTTGTCGCTGCGCTGCAGGCGGTAGTTCAACTGCCCCTGCGGCGTGCGCAGGCCCTGCACGGCAATGCCCTCGCCCTGCAGCCACGCGGTCGGCACGCCAGCGGCCAGTACCAGCGCATCGTCCAGATCACGGTTGTAAGCGAACATGTCCAACGCAGAGCGCACGAAGTCCGAAGCCACCCAGGCGTGCGGCAGGTCACCGACGAAGAACGGCTTGCGCGGCGTGCGCGAGACCACTTCGGCCCACTGGTTCCAGGCCTGTGGCGCGCGGTCCCTGAAGAAGAACTCGGTGGCCTGCCAGGCGCGGTCGCGCCAGCCCAGGCGCACGAACGCTGCCACGTTGCGCCATTCGTACGGGGTGTAATCCTTCCACTCGCGCTTGCCATCGCGACGGGCAACGAACTCGTTCCAGTAGCGCTCGAAGGTCGCCTCCAGCGCCTGCTGCGGCAGCCGGCCCTGCTCGCCGCCGGGGGCAAGCGCGATCGTGGTGGAGGTCGCGTCGAAGTCGCCCAGCTCGGCCGAGCCCGGCAGGTAATCGATGTTGTGCTGCTGCATCGCCGACAGCAGCGAGGCCTGCAGGTCAGCACGGAACTGGTCGCGCGATTCGGCGATCTGCATCGCCTCGACCTTGCCCAGCTGGGTCGCCAGCAGCGCCGCGTCCTTGTAGCCGCGCAGCGCCCAGAAGTTGTCCCAGTAGGAATGCATCGGCTTGGCCGAATAGCCTTCATGGCTGATCGAGGCCGGCATCATCCCGTAGAACGCCGGGTTGCGCGCGCGGTTTTCCTCGGTGCGCTCGCTGGCGCGCAGCTGCTCCATGTAGTTGTAGGCGCCCTGCACGTGCGGCCACATCAGCTCGGTGAACGTGCTGTCGCCGGTGTAGCGCCCATACTCGGCGATGCTGTAGATCAACTCGCCATGGCTGTCGTTCTCCGGCACCGGGTCGCTGCCGCGCGCGTCGACGCAGCACGGCACCTTGCCGTTTTCGAACTGGTACGGCGCATACCAGTTGATGTAATCGCGCACCGCATCACTGCGCCCCATGCGCAGCAGGCCCTCGGAGATCATCGCGCCGTCGCGGATCCAGCTGCGCGCATACGACCGCGTGCCCGGCTGCAGGCGCGGTCCGACACGCGAGATCAGCATGTGCGCCACCGCCGTGCGCAGGGTGTCGACCAGTGGCTGGCCTGCAGCAGGCACCTGCAGCGAAACCACGCCCAGCTTCTTCCGCCATTGCTCGGCCACCTGCGCCTGCGCCTTGGCCACATCCAGCGCCTGCGGCGCCCAGCCACCGGTCTGTGGCAGCACCACCGCCACCTCACGGTTCTGCCCGGGCTCCAGCCTGATCGTGTACACCAGCGCACCCGACGCCATGCCGGTGCTGTCCTTCACCGCCGTGGTCGCCGGGTACGTGCCGCTTTCCAGATGCATCGCATCGAGCTTGCCATCGAACGTACTGGCAAAGCGCGCGTCCGGTACCTGCAGCGGATAGATCCGCGGCTCACCGTTGACCCGAACCAGCTGCTCACCTACATCCAGGGCATCAATCCGGCTGAAGCCTCCGACGGTATTAAGGAACTGGGTGGGCGGATTGACCTGCCACGGCCGTATCGCCAGTGCCAGGGTGTATTCGTGCGCGACCTTGTCCGGATTGCTCAGCCGGTAGCGGCCGATCAGCTGCGCACGCTCGGGCGTGCCCTGCACGAAACCGGTCACCGAGAGTCCGGCCTTCTCATGCACCCAGTCGACGGTGGCGATCGGCAGGTAGTGATCCTGCAGCGACTGGGTGATAGCCACTTTCGACCAGTCCAGCAGCTTGCCGTCCAGGCGGATGAACGGCTCGATGCTGAAGCTGCCCTTGGCCGGCTCCAGCGCGCCATCTTCGCTGATCAGCGCCTGCTCCTGGCCACCATCGAGGCCGAGCAGGGTCCAGTAGGGCTGTTCGCCCACATACGCGCGCGGCAACGAACCGCGCGGCAGATCGGCGGCTACCGAGGACAGGAAGGCATTGGGCGTGGCGGCGAACGCCAGCGGCTTGAGTGCGATGTCACGGATGCCATAGCGCCAGTTCGGGCCATCGCGCAGATCGAAACGCACGTAGCGCGCGTCGGTATCCGGCAGGGCAAGCCAGTCGCGGCCACCGGCACCGCTGGTCACTTCGCGCACGATGCGCCAATCCCGGCCATCCTCGGACGTCCGCACGGTGTAGCGATTGGCTTCCAGGTTCGGCAGCCAATCGATCACGACACCGCCGATCTCGCGGCTCTTGTGCAGGTCCAGGCTGATGGTCTGCTGCTTGACGCCACCGCTGATCCAGAACGTATCGCTCTTGCCGTCGATCATGCGGTCCTGCAGCGCGGTGGCGGTATCGGCAATCACCGACGGCACCAGCGCCGAATCATCCTGCGGTGGCAGCCCCTGCAGGGTCAGCCTGTCGAAGCATACGGTGCCGCGGCCGCCGACCTTGCTGTAGATCGTGAACTCGACGGCGGCGCTGCGCGCCATCTCCTTCTCGGGCGAGGGACCCCACGCCTTGTCGATCTGGCGGCGGCGGTACTCGACCGGCGTCCAGCCCTTGGGGAAACTGTAGCCGGGACGATTGACCCACCAGACGTTGTCACCGCTGGCATCGATCAACTTGAACTGCAGGTCGTTGCCCGGTGAATCACCGCGCAACTGGAAGCCGAAACGGTAATTGACCGGGTATTCGATGTTCAGCGCGCGGCGGATGCCGACGTAGCCGGAGACATCGTGGAAGTCATAGTCCAGGCACAGCGCGCGGCCGCCGCCAGCGCCACTGACCGGGCGCAGCGAACCGCTGACCTGGTCGGACAACACCAGCTTCCAGGCCGCGACGTCGTCGAAGTCGTCCAGCACCTTCGGTGCCGGCAGCGCCGGTGGCGCGGCGATCGCCAGGGAGGTCCACAGCAGGCCCAGTCCAACGGCGATCGCTCGCTTCATCCCTTGACGCTCCCCAGCAACAGACCTTGGATGTAGTACCGCTGCAGCACCAGGAACAGCGCCAGCACCGGGACCACGGTGACCACCGCGCCGGCCATCATCATTTCCACGTCCATGATGTGCTCGCGCGAGAGGGTGGCCAGCGCCACCGGCAAAGTGTAGTGCTCCTGATCGGTCAACACGATCAGCGGCCACATGAAATCGTTCCATGCGCCCATGAAGGTGAAGATCGCCAGGGTCACCAGCACCGGCTTGAGCATCGGCAGCACGATCTGGAAGAAGATGCGCAGCTCCCCTGCCCCGTCGATACGGGCCGCTTCCAGCAATTCGTCCGGAATCGAACGCGCGTACTGGCGCACCAGGAAGATGCCGAACACGCTGGCCAGCGCCGGCACGATCACGCCGCCGAAGCTGTTGACCAGGCCCAGCTGCTTCATCAGCAGGAACAGCGGCAGCATCGCCACCTGCGCTGGAATCACCAGCGCCGCCATCAGCACCTGGAACAGGCGCTCGCGCCCGACGAAGTTGAGCTTGGCGAACGCATAGCCGGCCATGGTGTTGAGCAACAGCGAGCCAAAGGTGATCGCCAGCGAGACGAGCAGGCTGTTGGCGAAGTTGCCACCCATGCCGGTACGCGCGAACAACTCATGGTAGTTGTGCGTGGTGATGCTCGAAGGCAGCAGCGGCGGCGGGAAATGGCTGGCCTCGCCCTGCGGCATGAACGAGACCGAGAGCATCCACAGCAGCGGTGCCAGGCTGACCAGGGCCAGCACCAGCAACGCGCCATTGATCATCCACGGGTACCAGCGCGACTGGCCGATTTCACGACTCATACCAACTGCCTCTTGCGGCCGAAACGCAGCATCACGGTGGTCACCGCCAGGATGATCAGGAACAGCAGGAACGCCACCGCGGAGGCGCGTCCCAGGTTCCACCACTTGAAGCCTTCCTCGAACATGAAATACAGCACGCTAACGGTGCTCTGCAGCGGGTCGCCGCGGGTCATGACATACGGCTCGGCGAACAGCTGGAAGTAGCCGGACACGGTGATCACCCCGACCACCAGCAGCACCGGGCCGAGCATCGGCAGGGTGATGTGCAGGAACTGCTTCCAGCGCGAGGCGCCGTCGATGCGCGCAGCCTCGTACAGGTCATGCGGGATCGCCTGCAGGCCGGCCAGGAAGATCACCATGTTGTAGCCGAAGTTCTTCCACACCGCGAACAGCATGATGGTCGGCATCGCCCAGTTGGGATCGCCCAGCCAGTCGATCGGGCTGATGCCCAGGTGGCCCAGGCCGTAGTTCACCAGGCCGTAGCTGGTGTGGAACAGGTAACGCCAGATCACCGCCACCGCCACCAGCGTGGTCACCACCGGCGCGAACAGCGCGGTGCGGAACAGCGCCTTGAAGCGCGCGGCCGGCGCGTTGAGCAGCATCGCCGCGCCCAGCGACACGCCGATCGACAATGGCACCCCGATCAGCACGAAGTAGGTGGTGTTCCACAGCGACTTCCAGAACATCGGTGTCTGCAGCAGGTCGATGTAGTTGCCGAGGCCGACAAACCGCAGGTTGCTGCTGTCAGCCAGGGCATACAGGTCGAAGTCGGTCACGCTCAGCGCCAGCGCCGAAGCCACCGGCAGGCCGAAGAACACGCCCAGCACGATCAACGAGGGCCCGGCGAAGATCCAGCCGGCAAGCGAAGTACGTTTCATTGCGCGCTCCCGGCGGCTACGGCACTGCTGGACTGCGACGACGGTGCGCGCTGCTGCAGGCGTTGTTGTTCATGCATCCAGCGGCGCTTGGCCAGCACCTTGTCCACGCGCTGGTCCAGTTCTTCCACGGCCTTGTCCTGCGGCAGGCCACCGCGCACCACCTTCTCGGTGACGATGCGCATTTCCTGCACGATGCGCTCCCATTCGAGCACCTTCGGCGTCGGCTTGACCCGCTCCAGCTGGTCACGGAATGCCGCTGCCAGCGGATCGTTGGCCAGCGACGGTGCGTTCCAGGTACTGCGGCGCGGCGGCAGATCGCCGATGATCGAATGGAAACGCGCCTGGATCTGCGGCCGCGACAGGAACTCGATCAGCTTCCACGACGCTTCCTTCTGCTGCGACTTGCGGAAGATCACCAGGCTGGTACCACCGGCGATGCCGGCGCCGGGGCCGTCCGGACCCGGTAGCGCCGCGGTGCCCCACTGCCCTTCCAGTTCCTTCGGCTGCAGCTTCTTGAACTCGCGGATGTTCCAGGGGCCGGAGATGTAGAACACGTTGAAGCCGCGGAAGAACTCGTCCCAGACGTTGGAGATCTGCGTCTCGGACATCTTCGGCGCCCAGCCCTGCTCGAACATGTTGGCGTAGAAGGCCAGCGTGCGGCGGAACCCCGGGCTGGCGAAATTGCCGCGGGTGTCATCGTCGCGCAGCAGCGGATCGGGTTGCTGCAGTGCCAAGGACAACTGCTGCTCGAACTCATTGATCGGCATCAGCACCGCATAGCGGTTCGGCCCCTGCATGCGCTTGATCGCCGCCATCTGCTCGTCCCACTCGGCCCAGGTACGCGGCGGGTGGTCGTAGCCGGCCTTGGCCAGCAGGTCCTTGCGGTAGTAGATCAGGCGTGTATCGACGTACCACGGCACGCCCACCAGCTCGCCGTGGATCACGTTGGTATCCCAGATGCCCTGGAAGTAGTCCTTTTCATCAACGACCGCCGAGTGATCGACGAACGGCTGCAGCGGTGTCAGCGCATCGAGCTCGGCGAACTCGGGCACCCAGGTGTTTCCGAGCTGGCAGACATCCGGCAGGCCATCGGCAGCGAACGCGGTCAGCAGCTTCTCGTGCGCTGCCGTCCACGGGATGTTCTGCACATCCACCTTGATGCCGGGGTTCTCGGCCTCGAACTCGTGGATCAGCTCGCTGACCACCTCGGCTTCGCGACCCATCGCCCAGAAGCGCACGGTGGTGGTTCCAGGCTCGGTGCGGGCGCAGCCGGCCACGGCCAAAGCGGCCAGGGCGGGCAGCGCCCAGCGGCGCAGGCGGTCGATCCAGTTCGGCACCGGGTTACTTCCCCTGCCCTGTGTTGCGGTTGGCATTGTTTTTCTGTTCCTGCGCGGCAGCCGCGCGTGATTCGGCGATACCCACCGCGCGTGCCGCCGCGGCCTTTTCGTCCTTCTGCAGCTCCAGCGGCTGGAACGCGCCTTCCGGCGCCAGCCAGCCACCGCTGAACCCTGCCCGCTCCAGTCCCTTGCGGATGTAGGGGTTCTTCTTCATCACCTCCCACACGAAATCGTTGCGGTAGTTGGCGATCATGGTCAGGATCGGTCCCTGGTCGATGGCGATGTAATCGCTGGCGACCCAGCCGCGATCCGGCACCAGGCGGCCGGTCTTGATCGGGATGTCGTAGTTGAAGCTGGGGTTGAATGAATCCAGGAAGCCGTAGCTGGAATAGATGTAGTCGCCGTAGCGCTTGTGCATTTCCAGCGTGGCCGGGATCACCTGCTCCGGCGCAAACACCACCGAGGCGATCGCAGCAGTCGGGGCAATGGTGCCGTCATCGAAATTCTCGCGCAGCCCAGCGCCGCGCGAGGAGTAATGGCGGAACTGGCGCTGCTCGCCGCGGTACTCCTGCGTGGTGTTCTGCGGGCCATCGCTGGCGGTCAGGCCCCACACATTCTCGCCATACTCCTTCCACTGCATCGGGTTGGCGATGGCGTATTCGCGCTGGGCCAGCGCAGCCGAGCGGCTGTTGAGGAAATAAGTGCTGCCGCGCTCGCGCATGTATGCGTCCTGGATATCGCGGAAGTCGATCCAGACGTGGCTGTACTGGTGGCCGAACAGCGGGCCGAAGGACAGGTATTCCTGGCCCTGGTAAACACCCCAGTCGTTGTCGTAGGTGCGCGTCCACACCGTCCACGCATCCGGGCTGACCGGGTGCGTGGGCGACCCCAGGGCAAGGATGTAGACCATCATCGCCTCGTTGTAGCCCATCCAGTCGTGGTCGATGAAGCCGCTCTCGGGGAACCAGCCCATCGAGATCAGCGGCGCACGCTGCTGCAGCCACGGCCAGTCCACCTTCTTGTACAAGGTGTCGGCGATCTGGCGGATCTCCTTCTCGCGCGGATCATCGCCGTCGTAGTACGACTGCGCGAACAGCACGCCCATCATCAGCAGTGCGGTATCCACCGAGGACAGTTCGACCCAGCTGTCGTAGCGACGGCCTTCCTGCATGTCCAGGAAGTGGTAGTAGAAGCCCTTGTAGCCGGCCTTGCCGGTGCGCTGCGGGCCCATCGGCACATCGCGGAAGAACTTCAGCGTTGTCAGCGTCCGATCGATCGCTTGGTTGCGGCTGACCCAGCCGTTCTCGATACCGATCGGATAGGCGGTCAGTGCGAAGCCGACCGAAGCGATGCTGGCGAACGGCCGCGACGGATAGCGGTCCGGGGTCAGGCCGTTCACTTCGTTGGTGGTGTCCCAGAAGAACTGGAAGGTGCGGCGTTCGATGTCATCGAACAGCGGAGGAAGCTCCGGCTTCATCGGCCGCGGCGGTGCGTCGGCCTCGATCAGGATCACCGGCGGGCGGGGCTTGGCAGGTTCCTGCTGGGCCGGCTGGCAGGCGGCCACGGCCAGGCTCAACGCTGCGGCGGACAACAGATGGCGTGCCTGCATGGCGCGGTTCCTCCGGTGGTCTGATCGATGGGAAAGCATAACGTCCAATGATCTGAAATCGTTTACAACGTGCGTTCTTAAAAAACCACGAAAAACGTGGCTTGACACCGCGATCATTGCCCACGCCGCTGCCCCTTGGCCGGCAGCGGCGTGGGCAATGGACCGGCACAGGGCCGGCCATTGCCGTTTTCACCGATGCCGCCAGCGAGCCGGCGGCATCGGGTCATGCATCACCGCCCGGGCTTAGAAGCGGAAGCCCACTTCGGCCTTGACCTGGCGCGGAGTACCGATGATGTCGCCGGTCTCGTTGTAGCTGGCCTGCAGCTTGCCGTTGGTCTTGACGTAGTTGTAGGTGGAGAAGTTGTCGAAGTTGAACACGTTGATGATGTCCAGGCGGGCGTACAGTTCGGTGTTGCCCGCCAGCTTGAACGTCTTCGTCGCCTGCAGGTCGACCGAACGGTAGCCGAAGATCTTGCCACCCACCAGGAACTTGCCGGTGGCGTTGGGCACGGCCGCCTGCGGAGTCGGCAGGGTGTAGCCGCTGGCCTGCATCACCGGGTACCAGTCGTTGACGGCGGTCGGGGTGGCCAGGGTGATCTTGCCGCCGAAAGTGATGCCCCAGAAGCCCGCGTAGGAACCGGTCACCACCAGGCGGTGGCGCGGCGCGCCGTTGGAGCGGATGGTCGGGTAGTCACCGATCAGGCCGCGATCAAAGGCGTACTTCTCGTTGATGTCGCGGTTGTGGCGCGCAGTGGTCCAGGTATAGGCGATCGAGGTGCCCCAGCCGCTTTCCTTGGTGAACGGCTTCTGTGCCGACAACAGGACCTGGGTGGCGCGGGTCTTGATGCCCTGCTGGCCGATGATCAGGCTGCCGAAGCCCGGCACGTTGCAGCTCCAGGCCTGGCTCAGGCCTGCGGAGGTGCCGCCGCACAGGCGCGGATCATCGAAGAACTGGCCGGTCGGGTAGCGGTTGCCCAGGGTGAAGGCGAAGCCGTCGTAGCTCAGGGTACGAGCGATGGTGGCATCGGTCAGCCAGTCGCCGATCTGGTTGCTCATGCCCAGGCTGAACTGATCGGAGTACGGCGCCTTCAGCTTGTTGTTCAGCAGGTCAACCTCCAGCCCGGCATTGCTGGTCGCGCCGACCAGTGCCTGCAGGTTGCCGATGCCGTTGAGCAGGTTCGGGTTCCAGTCATAGCAGGCGGCCTGGCCGTTGATGCAGGCGCCAGTGGCCGGGTTGCGGAAGTAGATGGTCGGCTGCGGCAGGGCCAGCTTGGTGGTTTCCAGCTGCAGGTTGTCGAACAGGTCACGGTCGTAGGAACGGCCGGCACCACCGTGGATCACGTGCTGCTCGTCGGCATTGATGTCATACGAGAAGCCCAGGCGCGGCTGCCAGGCATCCTTGAATGCCTTGCGGTTGTGGCCGTTGCTGATGTAGTCGCTGATGTCCAGGCCGCCCAGTGCCAGCGAATCGGCATAGGTCTGGCCGGCGGGGGCGCGCGGATCCTGCGAATAGATGGCGTCGACCACCTGCTGCGGGGTCACGAAGTCCAGGTAGGACGGGGTCTTTTCGTAGTCCCAGCGCAGGCCGATGTTCAGCTGCAGGTGGTCGTTGACCTGCCAGTCGTCCTGGATGAACACGCCGTACTGCTTGGACTTCGAACGCACTTCGCCGGACACGCCGGACACGCCGGTCACCGGCTTGACGAACTGCGCCTTGTACGGAATCGAATCGGGGAAGTCCGGATCGCCCAGCGAGTAGGTGAAGGTCGGGTTGATCTGTGCCGCATCGGATGCGTACAGATCGATCGCCTTGTACTTCACGCCCATCTTGATGGTGTGGTCACCGGCCCACTGGATGCCATCCAGGGTCAGGTTGTCTTCGATCGACCAGCCCTTCTGGCCCTTCACCTGCGAATCCAGTGCCGAGGCGCCACCGATCTTCACGATGGTGCGGTCTTCGGGGCCGTCCGGTGCGGTGTAGGTGATGCCGTTGGCCAGCGTCAGCGGGGTCGGGTTGTTGAACGAGTCTTCGTGGGTGACCATCAACTCGTTGTAGTAGCGCTCACCGCTGTGGTTCCAGCGCAGGGCGTAACGACGGTCGGTGTTGACCACTTCACGGCCGGCTTCCGGCGAGGTCTGGCCACTGAACTGCGACTGGGTTTCGTCGCGGTCCTGGAAGGTCAGCTCGATGCGATCGTTGTCGGTCGGCTCGAAGTCGATCTTGCCGAAGATCAGGTCCTGCTGGAACGGCTGGCTGGCCGGGCCAAGGCCGGCGGCGCCGGCCGGCGGCAGCAGGCCGGCAGCGCCGGTGACCGCGCCATCCGGCGCGATGGTGACCGGCAGGTCGAAGCGCTTGGCTTCGTAGGTCACGAAGAAGTGCGCCTTGTCCTGGATGATCGGGCCGCCCAGGGCGAAGCCGTATTCCTTCTCGGCCGAGACCATCTTCTCCTTGCCACCCTGGCGCTCGGCCGGGGTCTTGGCACGCATGTCTTCATCGGTGTAGCGGTAGAACGCCTCACCCTTGAACTCATTGGTGCCGGACTTGGTTGCAGCCGTCACCGCGGCGCTCGACACCTGGCCATACTCGGCCTTGTAGTTGCCGCTGATGACCTTGTATTCGCCGATGGCCAGCTGCGGGAACGGGTTGCCGGCGCTGCCGGACTGGCCGGCCACGCCGCCGCCCTTGACGTAGCTCTTCTGGCCCACGCCGTCGATGTACACGTTGGTGCCATCGGCATTGGTGGCGCCGCCGCGCAGCGAGGTGTTGCCCTTGGCGTCGCGGGTGAAGATCAGGCCCGGCACCGCGTCGGCGAACTCCAGGAAGTTGCGCGATACCTGCGGGGTGGTCTGGATCTGCTGCAGGCTGACGGTCTTGCCGACTTCGGAGGTGCGCACTTCCTGCAGCAGGGTCGGCGCAACAACGTTGACGGTGTCCAGGTTGGTGGCCGCGGTCGAACCCGGGGTGCTGCTGGCGGCACCGGCAAAGTTCAGCGTCGCGGTCGAGGCCACGGTGACGGTGACCTTCTGGGTCTGGCCGTTGGCGACCACGTTGTAGGTGCCCGGATCCAGGCCCATCAGCGAGTAGCTGCCGTCGGCGCGGATGGTGCCACGGCGGACGGTACCGGTGGCCACGTTGGTGGCGGTCACTTCGGTGCCTGCCTGGGCGCCGGCAACCTGGCCGCGCAGGCTGGCGTTGGCCGACTGCGCCATGACGTTGGGGGCGGCAGCCAGCATCAGGCAGCTGACCAGTGCGGTGCTCAGCAGCCGGCGCGCCGGCATGCGGAAGGTGGTATGCATCATCAACTCAATCTCCGGGTGGCGGTAACCGCTTGCGCGGTCCCTGCGATCAATCAAAAAAGAAGGAACGCCTCTGGCTTCAACGGCCGGATGGCGGAGTGGTGGAATCGCGAACAATCAAGCGGGGAACCAGGGTCTGCTTGTCCCCTGCCCCATCCGTGGAGGTGCCGTCCATCAACTGCATCAGACGCGTCATGGCCCGGTCGCCGAGCTCGGCGATGCTGACCTGCATGGTGGTCAGCGACGGGTGGACGAAACGCGCCAGTGGAATGTCATCGAAACCCGCCAGGGCAACATCGGCGGGCACACGGACGCCGGCCTGGGTGAATGCATACAGGCACCCCAGGGCCATCATGTCGTTGGCGGCGAATACGGCATCGGGCAGCGCTCCGGCTGCCAGCAACTCCTGACCGGCACGATGGCCGGAAGCTTCGTCGAAATCACCGGGCAACTCGATGCCTTCGGCGCCACCGCCAAAAGCCACCAGCGCGTCACGGAAGCCGCGCAGGCGCTCGCGCGCGTCGAAGTTGAGATCCGGGCCAGAAATGAAAGCGATGCGACGGTGGCCGGCGTCCAGCAGGTGGCGGGTCATCGCCATCGCACCTGCGTGGTCATCGATGCTCAGCACCGGGTGGTCCTGCCCGGGCAGATAGGTATTGATCAACACCGTCGGCAGCGACTGCGGCAGGTTGTCGGTCAGGAAGCCCGGGCTCTCGGCGTAGGGCGAGAGCACAAGCAGGCCGTCGACGCGGCCGCGCATGGCACGCAGGGCCGCGCCCTGCTGTTCCTGGTCGCCGTGGTAGCTGGACACCAGCAGGTGCTGGCGGCGGTTGCGGGCCACGCCGTCGATGCCGCGCATCAACTCGGAGAAGAATTCGCCGTACAGGTCAGGCAGCACCACGCCCACCGTATTGGTGCGGCGGCTGCTCAGGCTGCGGGCGGCGGCGTGCGGGGTGTAACGCAACCGTGCGGCCACCTCCAGCACAAGCTGGCGGACCGGTTCGGCGACATTTTCATGCCCGTTGAGCGCGCGGGAAACCGTGGCCACAGAGACCCGGGCTTCGCGTGCGACGTCTTTGATTGTGATAGCTGCCTTGTTCACGAAGCCGCCCTCCACGGCTTGGACCTACCAGCATTGGCGCGGAATGTAAGCGTTTCCATCTGGGCTTGTAAACAGTCCGTTAGGCGAATGTCCCGAAATGGACATGAAAACCTGTCCGTGGCGAGGCCCATGAAGGACCCGCCAGGACAGCGTGGGACAAGGGCTCAGCCCTGTTCTGACGGGGTCTGCGCGCGGATGGACAACGCGTGGATATCGGTCTCCATCATCGACCCCAGCGCGGCATAGACCGCGCGGTGCCGGGCCAGCGGACCCAGCGCGGCGAAGCGCTCACTGACCACATGCACGTTGAAATGGCCGCGGCCATCGCGTGCACCGGCATGACCGGCGTGACGATGGCTGTCGTCTTCGATTTCGAGCACGCTCGGCGCGAGTGCCTGCTGCAGTGCGTCACGCATCCGCTCGATCCGCTCCGCGTTCACGGCAGGACCTTGCGGAACGGCCGCACCTGCACATGGGTGTATACGCCGGCGGCGACGTACGGGTCGGCATCGGCCCAGGCCTGGGCCTGCGGCAGCGACTCGAACTGTGCAATCACCACCGAACCACTGAAGCCGGCCGGGCCCGGGTCTTCACTGTCCACCACCGGGCACGGCCCGGCCAGCAGCAGGCGCCCCTCGTCGCGCAGCGCATGCAGGCGCGCCAGGTGTTCCGGCCGCGCCTGCAGCCGCTGCGCCAGCACATCCTGGCCGTCATACCCTTCGATCACATACCACACCGGCATTTCCTCGCTTGCTTTGTCGGGTGCGCAGATTCTAGCCAATGCGCTCCCTGCCCCGGCCCGGCTGGACACTGGCGCGACAAAGGCTTACCCTAGACTCCATTGCACGTGGTGGATGCAGCAGCCCGTCGGTTTTGCGGCCAACGCAGCCCCCGACGACCGTCCCGCTGCTTCAAACCGGACCATCCGGCCGGGCCACGTAGACGACCTCCCCGTAGTTCTGTCGCTGCCGTCTCCTGCGGCGCGTCCTGCTGTTTGATATGTGTGGAATCGCGCCGATCCCGGCGTGTCTGGTGCCCTGGGGCGCCGTGGCGTTGGCCCGGCGAACCCGGTGCCGCGACTGGTCCGTTGCAATCCTGATGTCCATTAGATGACTTCCGAACTCGCGCTTGACGCGAACCCGCCAACCCGGCCGCCCGCCCCCCAGCAGCAGGAAATGCCGCTGGCCGTGGTGCATGGGCAACCGGTCCTGCAGATCCCGCAGGACCTGTACATCCCGCCGGACGCGCTGGAAGTCATCCTGGACGCCTTCGAAGGCCCGCTGGACCTGCTGCTGTACCTGATCCGCCGCCAGAACCTGGATGTACTGGACATCCCCGTCGCCGAGATCACCCGGCAGTACGTGGAATACATCACTGTGATGCGCGAGCTGCGCTTCGAGCTGGCGGCCGAGTACCTGGTGATGGCCGCGATCCTGGCCGAGGTGAAGTCGCGGATGCTGTTGCCGCGCCCGGTCAGCGAGGAAGGCGATGAGGCCGACCCGCGCGCCGAGCTGGTGCGCCGGCTGCAGGAGTACGAACGTTTCAAGCAGGCCGCCGAGGACATCGACGCCCTGCCCCGTCAGGACCGCGACACCACGGTGGCGCATGCCTTCATGCCCGAACGCGCCACGGTGAAGCTGCCGCCGCCGGTGGACCTGAAGGAAATGCTGCTGGCTTTGCACGACGTGCTCAAGCGCGCCGAGCTGTTCAGCGGCCACGCCATCAAGCGCGAGGCACTGAGCGTGCGGCAACGCATGGGCGAGGTACTCGGCCGCCTGGAAGACGGCAGGTTCTATCGCTTCGAAGGGCTGTTCACGGCCGAAGAAGGCAAGCTGGGCGTGCTGGTCACGTTCCTGGCGGTGCTGGAGCTGGCCAAGGAACAGCTGCTGGACATCGTCCAGGAAGAACCGCTGGCGCCGATCTACGTCAAGTCGCTGGCGGCCGGCAACACCAACGCCCCGCTGCAGTTCAGCAGCGAGTTTGACGACAACGACGCCGCCAATGCCAATGAGTGAGCGCTGAGTGCCGATGGACCAATCGCTGATCGACCGCATTGTCGAGGGTGCCCTGCTGGCCTCCAGCCAGCCGCTCACCCTGGCCCAGCTGAAGGACCTGTTCCCGGAAGATGAGCCCGCACCGCCGGGCAGCATCGAACGTGCGCTGGAACGGCTGCGCGAGGCCTGCGAAGGACGCGGCGTGGAACTGGTCGAGGTCGCTTCGGGCTTCCGCTACCAGGTCACCAGCGAAGTGCATGGCTGGATCAGCCGGCTGTGGACCGAACGCAAGACCCGCTACACCCGTGCCACCCTGGAAACCCTGGCGCTGATCGCCTACCGGCAGCCGATCACCCGCGGCGAGATCGAACAGGTGCGCGGCGTGGCGGTCAGCAGCAACATCATCCAGGCACTGGAAGAACGCGAATGGATCCGCGTGGTCGGCCACCGCGACGTGCCCGGCAAGCCGGCACTGTTCGGCACCACCAAGGGCTTCCTGGACTACTTCGGGCTGAAGCGGCTGGACGAACTGCCGCCGCTGTCGGAACTGAAGGACTTGGGCGAGCTGGAACCGCAGCTGGCGCTGGACCGCGATGCTCCGGCCGTTGCCGGCGCCGACGGTCCGGACGTCTCGGCCGACGGCGCTGCCGCCAACGACGACGCCGGCCTGGCCGGCAGTGACACCCCCGATTCCGCCGATGCAGCGCCTGCGTCGGCCACCGATGAGCAAGCACCTTCGCCCCTCGATGATGGGCACCCCGATTCCGCGCCGGGCGAGCGCGCGGTGCCCCTGAACGAACGCGAAGACAACGCCGTCGCGATGACGACCGTGGCTGTTGACCAAGCCGATTCCGAACCAGAGGCCGACCTCGAAACCGTCGGCCGGAGCAAAACTGATGAGTGACACCCCCCGTAACAAGCTCTCGCTGAAGCGCGAAGCCACCTCCGAACAGTTCAAGCTGGAAGAGCGCCTGCACAAAGTGCTGGCCCAGGCCGGCCTCGGCTCGCGCCGTGCGCTGGAACAGCGCATCGCCGAGGGCCTGGTCAAGGTCAACGGTGAAGTCGCGCAGACCGGCATGTCGGTCAAGAGCGGCGACAGGATCGAACTGGACGGTCGCGGCTTCGTCGCCACCGCCCTGTCCGAACCGTCGCGCGTGCTGGTCTACAACAAGCCTGAAGGCGAAGTGACCACCCGCGAAGATCCCGAAGGCCGCCCGACCGTGTTCGAATCGCTGCCGCCGCTGAAGGGCGCGCGCTGGATCGCGATCGGCCGCCTGGACATCAACACCACCGGCCTGCTGCTGGCCACCACCGACGGTGAACTGGCCAACGCCATGATGCACCCGTCGTTCGAGGTCGAGCGCGAGTACGTGGTGCGCGTGCGTGCACCGGAAGGCGAGGAAAAGGTCTCCGACGCCATCGTCGATCGCCTCAGCCGTGGCGTCGCGCTGGAGGACGGTCCGGCCAAGTTCGATGAGATCGAACGCATCGGCGGCACCGATTCGCACGACTGGTTCCGCGTCGTGGTGAAGGAAGGCCGCAACCGCGAAGTGCGCCGCCTGTGGGAATCGCAGGGCTGCCAGGTCAGCCGCCTGAAGCGCACCCGCTACGGCAAGGTGAGCCTGCCGCGCGAACTGGCCCGTGGCCAGTCGGTGGAACTGGGCACCGCCCAGGTTGAAGCCCTGCGTGCGCAGCTGAAGCTGGAAGAAGGCGCGCCGTCGGCGCTGACCCTGCAGCCGGTGATCGGCCAGCGTCGCGCCGCCAAGACCACCGTGCGCGTGCGCGAAGGTGGCCGCGGCAATGCCTACGTCAATGGCCACAACACCGCTGACGAAGGTCGCGAGCTGCGCCGTTTCGACAACGTCCGCGAAGACCGCGGCCGTGGTCGCGGCGGCAAGGGTGGCGGCTTCAAGGGCGGCCTGACGGTCAGCGGTGAAGCGGCAGCCAAGCAGTCGCAGAAGCCGTTCAAGCAGCGCGCCCCGAAGAATGATCGCTCGCTGCCGGAAGGCAATCCGGCGGCATTCCGCACCTGGTACGTGCCGGATGGCGTGAGCACCGGCCCGAGCGGCCATCGCAACGCCGGTCCGGGCGCGCGCGGCCCCGGTGCCCGTGGTCCGGGTGCAGGCGGCCAGGGCCGTCCGTATGGCAAGCCGAAGGGTCCGGGTGCAGGCGCCGGTGGCGGGCAGGGCCGTGGCGGTTTCGGCGGTGAAGGCCGTGGCGGCGCAGGCGGCCAGGGTCGTCCGGCCGGTGCCGGCAACCGCTCGCAGGGCCAGGGCAACAGGCACCCGTACGGCCATCCGGGCAATGCCCCGAGCTTCCCGTCCGACCACGCCACGCCGGGCTTCAACCCCTACGGCAGCCCGAAGCCGGCGCACGGTGCGCGTCCGGGCGGTCGTGGTCCGGGCGGCGGCAACCGTGGCCCGGGCGGCAATCGCGGCCCTGGCGGCCCGGGTGGGAACCGTGGTCCGGGCGGCCCCGGTGGCAACCGCGGTCCGGGCGGCCCGCGCCGCAGCGGCCCGCGCGGCGGCTGATCACCGGCCCGACTGAAATGAAAAACCCCGGCTCCGGCCGGGGTTTTTCTTTGAAAAGGGGACGGAGGGGATTAAGTCGTTTTTGCCACGGCCTGTATCAAAGGGGCGAAAGCGACTTAATCCCCTCCGTCCCCTTTTGCGTGGCGCTGGAACGCGGCGGGCGTGGTGCCGGTCATGCCGCGGAAGAAGGCGATGAACGGGCTCTCGGCGGAGAAGCCGGTGTCTTGGGCCACATGCGCGACGCGATGACCGAGCGACAGCAGCTCCATGGCCCGCATCAGGCGCCATTGCTGGCGCCAGGCCTGATAGCCCATGCCTGTATCGTGTTGCATCAACCGGCCAACCGTACGCGCGCTCAGGCCGGTACGCGTGGCCAGTTCGTGCAGTTCGGGCGGCAGCTGTTCGGCCAACGGCAGGCAACGTGCAATGCGCGGATCACGCGGCAAAGGCAGGTCCATCGGCGCCACCGGTGCAGCAGCGATTTCCAGCACGCACAACGCCAGTTGGTGGTGCGCGCGCGGCGACTGCCAGTCATGGTCGAACGGCGCCTGCGCAATCGGCTCCAGCAAGGCCTGCAGCAGCGGCCCCACGCCGATGATCGCTGGTTGCCGGGGCAGCTGGGCTGACAGCGTGGCGTCGAAGTACAACGAACGGTAGTCGACCGCCTGGCGCATCTGCGCGCGATGGCGTAGCCCACCGGGAATCCACGCGGCGCGCGCGGGCGGCAGCAGGCTGATGCGATCACCGTAGGTGAGGCGCGTGCAGCCCTGCCGGGTGTAGAGCAGCTGCGCGCGTGCATGCTGGTGCCAACCCGAGTCGTGATCCGCCAGTGAGGCTGCGATCCCCAGCACCGGAGCGCTCCAGGCATCGGCGTCGAAGTGCGTGTGCGGCTGCAACCAGGCCATGTCTGATTTCATACATTCGATGACAGGATAGACAGGGTGCGTCATTGCAGTCGCGACCACAATGCGCAGCCCCGTTTCTGGAGCGCCCGCATGTCGCGCCGCCTGTTGTTGCTCACCATTGCACTGCTGATGTTTCCGCAGTTGGCACAGACCCTGTACAGCCCGGCCCTGGCCGATCTGGCCAAACGCTTCGCCCTGCCGCCGGGTACCGCCAGCCAGGCCATGAGCCTGTATCTGTTCGGCTTCGCTGCAGGCGTGCTGCTGTGGGGGCGCCTGGCCGATCGTATCGGTCGTCGCCCAGCCCTTCTATGTGGCTTGGGCGTCTTTGCCGTGGCTGCACTGGGCGGCCTGCTCGCTGGTAGCTTCGGCCAGGTGCTGCTGGCCCAGGCGTTGGCCGCAGTCGGCGCCGCCGCCGCTTCGGTGGTGACCCAGACCCTGCTGCGCGACCATCTGCAGGGTCCAGCGTTGGCGCAGGCATTCTCCTGGATCGGCATGGCCCTGGCCCTGAGCCCGGCCATCGGCCTTGCACTGGGCACGCTGCTGGTCGCCGCCCATGGCTATGCCGGCGTACAGTCCGGCCTGCTGCTGGTTGCTGCCCTGCTGGCAGTCGCATGCCTGGCTGGCCTGCGCGAAAGCCGCCCTGCACATATCCCGCACACGCCCATGCTGCCGCTGCTGCGGCAACTGCTGTGCGATCGCTGGATCTGGTCACACGCATTGCTGGTGATGGCTTTCAACGTAGCGATGTACAGCTGGTACGCGCTCGGTCCTTTCGTATTTGCGCGCCTGCACTGGCCCGCCGCCTGGTTCGGCGCCAGCGGCGCGTTGCTGGCACTGGGCTCGGCACTGGGTGCATGGGGCAATGGCCGCCTGTTGCGTGCCGGCGTTGCCGCGGCCACGCGCATCCGCACCGCCGCAGGCCTGGTTCTGACGGGAGGCCTGCTGGTTGCGCTGCCGCATGATCACCCTGCCGTGGTCGCGGCGATGGTGCCGGTGGTGACGGGCTTCGGCCTTGCCATTCCCAATGTGCTGGGCCAGGCCCTGCGCGGCTACCCACATTGTCTTGGCAGCGCAGGCGCACTGTTCGGCCTGCTCTACTACCTGTTGATGGGTGCGGCAATGGCGTTGGTCGGTGCAGTGCAGCTGCTGGCCCCGACGCTCATCGTGTGTGGCCTGCTGGCCTTCTGGCTGCAGCGGCGGCGTCCCGCTGCGACCTAGGAATTGCTGCAAAAACAGCGCACTGTGCGCGGCTTCCGGGAACGGCTTTGATTCGCTGGCTATCGTGCGCGCTGTCCCACACAAGACCGATGCCCATGATCACCATCACCGCCGAACAGGCCCGCGCCAACGCTGACGCCGCCAAGCGCCCGATCGAACTGTTCTACCGCGACCTCGACAACGCCATCCAGGCCGGCTCGGAAAATGGCCGTCGCTACATCGTGTTCGGCTTCAGCCAGGTAATGGCCAGCGAGCAGCTCGTCGAAGACGCGGTCGCACAATTGCTGAAAAATGGTTTCGATGTCGAACGGCTGTTGAGCGATTCCGAACAGCACTACATCCGCATCAGCTGGGGAACTGCCCAGCCGACGCGCCTCAGCGCCGGCTGATGGTGAAGGCGGCGCCGTCCACGCCCAGGTCCCAGCCCTTGCCGGTACCGGACAGGGCCAGCGAGATGTCGCCCTTGGTCATCACCTGCGCGTTGCTGGATTTCACCGCACCCGCATGCGCACCCACCGACGCGTAGGTACCCAGCAGTTCGTTAACGCTGACCGCACCGGTGAAGCTGCCACGCCCATTGGTGATCTTCGACTTGCCCACGGTCAGGCCCCCGCCCTTCACTTCGATACGCACCGGCATGCTGGCGCCATTGCTGCAGGTGACCGTGCCGGTGCCGGAAGCGGTCTTGTAGATCAGCGACCAACCGGACAGGTTGTAGCGCAGCTGGCAATCGAGATTGCCGGCGGCGTGTGCAGCTGGGGCCAGCGTTGCAGCAGACAGGGCCAGCAGCAGGGCGAGAGGCTTGTTCATGGCGGCACTTCCAGTTCGGTCGGACTGCCGGCGAATCTAGCAGCGCGCGCGTGCAGATTGGATGCAGGCGCGCGCGCTGGTGCGGCGGTGTTCAGGCCGTGGCTCAGGCCTGTTCGTCCAGGCGAAAGGCATCGGCATCGAGCATCGCCGGGAAGCGCGCACGATGTGCGGCCAGTGCTTCGGCCGAAATGGTGGTGGTCACCACCTGTTCGCGTTCGCGGATCTCCACCTGCGGCTGGCCGAGGAAGTCGATCACCGCGCTGTCGCCGGCGTAGTGCAGCTGGTTGCCGTCCACGCCGACACGGTTTACCGCCGCCACGAAGCACAGGTTCTCGATCGCGCGCGCACGCAGCAGGGTTTTCCACGCATAGGCGCGCGCCGACGGCCAGTTGGCCACGAAGATCTGCAGGTCGAAATCCAGCTGCTGCGGGCGTTCGACGTTGTAGCGGTTGCGGCAGAACACCGGGAAGCGCAGGTCGTAGCAGACCTGCGGATTGATCCGCCAGCCCTTCCATTCCACGCTCAGGCGCTCACGGCCAGCGGCATAGCGCTCGTGCTCGCCGCCGTAACGGAACAGGTGGCGCTTGTCGTAGTACTGCAGGTTGCCATCGGGGGTGGCGAACAGCAGGCGGTTGTACACGCCCTCGCCGTCGCGCAGCTGCACGCTGCCGATCACCGCCGCACCCAGGGCCCGGGCCTGTTCGCGCGCCCAGGCCACGGTCGGGCCGTCCATGCCTTCGGCCTGGGCAATGGCGTCATTGGAGAAGCCACTGGTGAAGGTCTCCGGCAGGATCACCAGGTCGGTGGTGCCGGCCAGCGGTGCGAGCAGCGCGCCGTAGTAGGCGCGGTTGCCGACCGGATCGTGCCAGCGGGTGTCACCCTGGACGAGGGAAATGCGCAGGTCCTGCATGTTCACGCCTCCGCTCAGAGCAGGCGCAGGCGTTCGATCGCCGCGTCCATCGTTGCTTCATTCTTCGCAAAGCACAGGCGCACCAGGCGCTGGCCGGCCGGCGGCGTCTCGTAGAACGGCGACAGCGGGATGGCGGTCACGCCCTTCTCGATGGTCAGCCACTTCACGAACTCATGGTCCGGCAGGTCGCTGATGGCCGAGTAGTCGACCAGCTGGAAGTAGCCGCCCGGGACCGGCAGCGCCTTCAGGCGGGTACCGGTCAGCTGCTCGCGGAAACGGTCGCGCTTGGCCTGGTAGAACGCGCCCAGTTCCAGGTGGTGTTGGGGTTCGTCGCGGATCATCGCGGCGAAGCCGTACTGGGCCGGGCCGAAGCTGGTGAACGTGTTGTACTGGTGCACCTTGCGGAATTCAGCGGTCAGCAATGGCGGCGCCACGGCGTAGCCGATCTTCCAGCCAGTGCAGTGGTAGGTCTTGCCGAAGCTGGAAATGACGAAGGTGCGCTCGCGCAGTTCGGGATAGCGCAGCGCCGACTCATGGCGGCGACCGTCGTAGATGATGTGCTCGTACACCTCATCGGAGACCAGGTAGATCTGCGTGCCGCGCAGCAGCGCGGCCAGCGCCTGCATGTCAGCCTCGTCCAGCATCGCACCGGACGGATTGTGCGGGGTGTTGACCATCAGCATGCGGGTGCGCGGGGTGATTGCCGCGCGCACGCGGTCCCAGTCCACAGCGAAGGTCTGCGGGTCCAGCGGCACGTGCACGGCCTTGGCACCGGCAAGCTCGATCGCCGGCTCGTAGCAGTCATAGGCCGGGTCGAGCACGATGACTTCCTCGCCGGCGCGCACCACCGCGTGGATGGCATTGAAGATGGCCTCGGTGGCGCCACTGGTGACGGTGATTTCGGTGTCCGGATCAATGGTGGCGCCGTACAGGTCCAGCGACTTCTGTGCGATGGCCTGGCGCAGCGGCGCCACGCCGGTCATCGGCGGATACTGGTTGAGGCCGGCCGCCATCGCCCTGGCGGTCTCATCGATCAGGCGCTGCGGCGCGGAAAAGTCCGGGAACCCCTGGCCCAGGTTGACCGCGCCATGTTCGGCAGCGAGCTGGGACATCACGGTGAAGATCGTGGTACCGACCTTGGGCAGCTTGGTGGTGGGTTGCATCGGCCTGGAGTCTGGGGGAACGAGGCCCAGAAGTGTACGAAATCCACGCTGCGACTGTGGGTTCAGCCGGTAGCGCCGGGTCATGCCCGGCGGCTCTTTGCATATGCCTTGCGGCCGCCGGGCATGGCCCGGCGCTACCGGGACAGCATTCACCGCTACAATTGCCATCGCACTCCGGCATGAAGACCCCTGCCCCTTGAACACCCCTGCATTGCTGGCCGCCAGCGGCCTGAGCTTCTCCCGCAATGACGAGCCGGTGTTCGGCCCGCTGGACTTCCATGTGGACGCCGGCGAGGCACTGCTGGTGCAGGGTGGCAATGGCGCCGGCAAGACCACCCTGCTGCGCGTGCTGGCCGGCCTGGCCCGGCCCGGCGCCGGCCAGGTGCGGATCGACGGCAAGCCCGCCAGCAACGCCGAGCGTGCGCGCTATGTCGCCTATCTCAGCCACCTGCCGGCGCTGAAGCCGGACCTCGGTACGCTGGAGAACCTGCACTTCCTGTGTGGCCTGCACGGCCGCCGCGTGCGGCAGATGCCCGGCAACGCGCTGGCCATCGTCGGCCTGGCCGGTTACGAGGACACTCTGGTACGCCACCTGTCGGCCGGGCAGAAGCGGCGGCTGGCACTGGCGCGCATCTGGCTGTCGCCGGCGCCGCTGTGGCTGCTGGACGAGCCCTATGCCAACCTCGACCTGGAGGGCATCACCCTGGTCAACCGGATGATTTCGGCGCACCTGCGCGCCGGTGGCGCTGCGCTGGTCACCACCCACGGCGCCTATGCCGCACCGCCGGTGCGTACCCGCCAGCTCGACCTCGGCGGTGCCGCATGATCGCGCCGGGTACCGAACCGGGCCTGTGGCAGACCGCAGGCGCCCTGCTCAAGCGCGACCTGCGCCTGCTCTGGCGCCGCCGTGGCGATGCACTGCAGCCGCTGCTGTTCGCGGTGCTGGTGGTGGTGCTGTTCGCGCTGGCGCAGGGCCGCGAGCCACAGCTGTTGGCCGCCACCGCCGGCGCGGTGCTGTGGCTGGCCGTGCTGCTGGCGGGACAGCTGTCGCTGGATTCGCTGTTCCGTTCCGATGCCGAAGACGGCTCGTTGGAACAATGGCTGCTGGCGCCGGTGCCGCTGGCCTGGCTGGTGCTGGTACGCGTGCTGCTGCACTGGGCCACCACCGCCCTGCCGTTGATCGTGGTCAGCCCGCTGCTGGCCGAAATGCTGCATCTGCCGCATGACCAGCTGCCGATGTTGCTGGCATCGTTGCTGCTGGGAACGCCGTTGCTGAGCCTGATCGGTGGCGTGGTCGCTGCACTGACCGTCGGCATCCGGCGCTCTGGTATTCTCGTGGCGTTGCTGTCGTTGCCGCTGTACGTGCCCGTGCTGGTGTTCGGCGCAGGCAGCCTGGCGGCAGCCGGGCGCGGGCAGGATCCGGTCGGTGCGCTGCTGATGCTGGGCGCTGGCCTGCTGGTCGCGCTGGTGCTGGCTCCGCTGGCCACTGCTGCTGCAATACGTATTTCTCTGAGTTGACCGAGCTGAGAGCCAATCCACCCCTGCTGGATAGCCGCCACGCATGAATCCGATTGTCCGCTGGTTCCACCAACTCGGTTCGCCTCCCACGTTCGACCGTTTCGCCGCCCGCTGGTCGCGGGTGTTCTACCTCGCCGCAGTGCCGGTGCTGCTGGTCGGCATGTGGCAGGCGCTGCTGGTGGTTCCGCCGGAAGCCAAGCAGCTGGACAGTTTCCGCATCCTCTACATCCACGTCCCCAGTGCCTGGATGAGCCTGTTCGTGTTCGCACTGATGGCGCTGTACGCGGCCATCGCGCTGATCTGGCGGATCAAGGTCTGCGAGATCCTGGCCATGGCCTGCGCGCCGATGGGCGCCGGTTTCACCCTGATCACCCTGCTGACCGGCAGCATCTGGGGCAAGGGCACCTGGGGCACCTGGTGGGACTGGGACCCGCGCATGACCAGCGAGCTGGTGCTGCTGTTCCTGTACCTGGGCGTGATCGGCCTGTACCACGCCATCGAGGACCGCCGCAGCGCCGCACGCGCGGCCGGCCTGCTGGCCATCGTCGGTGTCAGCCTGCTGCCAGTGATCCGCTATTCGGTGGACTGGTGGGGCGGCCTGCACCAGCGCCAGTCCATCAACGTGTTCGGTGAATCGGCGATCAGCAGCGCGATGATCGCGCCGCTGTGGTGGATGGTGATCGGCACCAAGTTCTGGTTTGCCGGTTCGGTGCTGGCCAAGGCGCGCTCTGACAATCTCGACCGCGAGGCCGGCAAGGCCTGGGTCGGTGGACGTGTCGGTGCCGAACGCCCTGTCCCGGAGGCCCAGCCATGACCCACCTTCCCTATGTGATCGGCGCCTACGCCGTGTTCGTACTGGTGCTCGGCGCCGATGCCATCGGTTCGTGGCTGCGACTGCGCGTGGCACGCCGGCTGGCACTGGCCCGCCAGCAACGCCAGCAGACCCGGGCGGGCAGGCAGGACGCAGCGACGCCGCTGTCGACGGAGCTGGAACGATGACGCCGGTACAACGCCGCCGCCTGGCCTGGGTACTGCTGGCACTGCTCGCCTCCGGCCTGGCCACCGCGCTGGTGGCGATGGCACTGGAGCGCAACATCGCCTACCTGTACACCCCTTCGGAAGTGCTGCGCGGCGATGTCGATGCGCAGTCGCGCTTCCGCTTGGGCGGCATGGTGGTGAAGGGCTCCTTCAACCGCCCGGTCGGCTCGCTGGAGGCGCGCTTCGAAGTGACCGACGGCGATGCACAGCTGGCGGTGACCACCTCGCGGATCCTGCCGGACATGTTCGCCGAAGGCACCGCGGTGGTCGCCAGTGGCCGCCTGCAGGACGGTGTCTTCGTCGCCGACGAAGTGCTGGCCAAGCACGATGAGAAGTACGTGCCGAAGGAAGTGGCCGACAAGATGGGCGATGCCCATCGCAGGCACGACGTGCCGGTGACGGCCCCCGAGGTGCGCTGAGTGCTGCCCGAACTGGGTCAGATCCTGCTGTTGTGTGCGTTGCTGGCCTCGCTGCTGCAGGCCGGCCTGCCGCTGGTCGGTGCGCATCGCAACAACGCGGCATGGATGGCAGTGGCGCGGCCTGCCGCCTTCGCGCAGCTGCTGCTGTTGGCCGGCGCGTTCGCGGTGCTGACCGCCGCGTTCGTGCAGCAGGATTTCTCGGTGCGCTACGTGGCCGAGAACTCCAATTCGCTGCTGCCGATGATCTACCGCTATTCGGCGGTGTGGGGTGCGCATGAGGGCTCGCTGCTGATGTGGGCGCTGGTGCTGGCATTGTGGACCGGCGCGGTGGCGCTGTTCTCGCGGCACCTGCCAGCACCGGTGCAGGCGCGCGTACTGGCGGTGATGGGCATTGTCAGCGTCGGCTTTCTCGCCTTCCTGATCTTCACCTCCAATCCGTTCCTGCGCCTGAACCCGGCACCGCTGGAAGGCCGCGACCTCAACCCGCTGCTGCAGGACCCGGGGCTGATCATCCATCCGCCGATGCTGTACATCGGTTACGTGGGTTTCGCGGTGCCGTTCGCGTTCGCGGTGGCCGCGCTTCTGGAAGGCCGCGTCGACGCCCGCTGGCTGCGCTGGACGCGGCCCTGGACCAACGTCGCCTGGGGCTTCCTGACTCTTGGCATCGCGCTGGGCAGCTGGTGGGCCTACTACGAGCTGGGCTGGGGTGGCTGGTGGTTCTGGGACCCGGTGGAGAACGCCAGCTTCATGCCATGGCTGGTCGGTGCGGCACTGATCCATTCGCAGGCCGTCACTGAAAAGCGCGGCACGTTCGGCAGCTGGACCCTGCTGCTGGCGATCGCGGCCTTCGCGCTTTCGCTGCTGGGCACCTTCCTGGTGCGCTCCGGTGTGCTGACCAGCGTGCATTCGTTCGCCGCCGATCCGTCGCGTGGCCTGTTCATCCTGGTGTTCCTGTCGGTGCTGGTCGGCGGCAGCCTGCTGCTGTACGCGCTGCGCGCCAGCCAGCTGAGCGTGGACGCCGACGATCCGCGCCGTGGCTTCACCGCCGCCTCGCGCGAGACCCTGCTGCTGGCCAACAACCTGCTGCTGGCCACCGCCTGCGCGATGGTCCTGCTGGGCACGCTGTACCCGCTGCTGGCCGATGCGCTGTCGCTGGGCAAGATCTCGGTCGGCCCGCCCTACTTCGGCAGCCTGTTCCTGCTGCTGATGGCGCCGATGATCCTGCTGCTGCCGTTCGGCCCGCTGGTGAAGTGGCAGCGCGACCAAACTTCGCGTGCATTCGCGCTGCTGGCGCCATGGCTGGGGCTGGCCGTGCTGCTGGGCGCGCTGGCTTGGTGGCAGGCGCCGCAGAACGGCTGGAAGGCCGGCATCGGCGTCGCCGCTGCGGCCTGGGTCGCACTCGGCACCGCACGCTTCGTCTGGCAGCGCCTGCGCGGCAATGGCCGCTTCACCGCCGAGATGCTCGGCATGATCGTCGCCCACGCCGGCATCGCCGTGTTCCTGGCTGGCGCGCTGCTGGTCGAAGCGCTGAACGTGCAGCGTGAAGTGGCGCTGGCACCGGGCCAGCAGCTGGTGGTCGGTCGCTACGAAGTGCGCTTCGAGGGCGTGGACCATCGCGAAGGCCCCAATTTCATCGCCGACCGCGGTCACCTGCGGGTGTTCCGCGACGGCCGCGAACGGGCCCTGCTGCACCCGGAGAAGCGCCAGTACGCCAGCGGCGGCCAGGTGATGACCGAGGCCGGCATCGATGCACGCTTCGACGGCGATGTCTACGTGGCATTGGGCGAGCCGCTGGGCAACAATGCATGGGCGGTACGGGTGCACATCAAGCCGTTCGTGCGCTGGATCTGGCTGGGCGCGCTGTTGATGGCCCTGGGCGGATTCATCGCCGCCGCCGACCGCCGTTTCCGTCGTCCGTAGGAGTTTCCATGTCCGAGTCCCCTGCCCCGCGCCCCTCCCGCCCGCTGCCGCCGGTAGCCATCGTGATCGGCGTGCTGTTCTTCTTCGGCCTGCTCGGGCTGATGATCTACGGGGTGATGAAATCGGGTGACCCGCAGCGCGACGTGCTGCCGTCTGCGCTGATCGACAAGCCGGCACCCGCGTTCGCGCTCCCGGTGCTGCACGATCCGGAGATGATCGTGCACAGCGACGACCTGCGCGGTGCGCCCTACCTGCTGAACGTATGGGGCAGCTGGTGCGCGGCCTGCCGCGAAGAACACCCGGTGCTGACCCGCTTCGCGGAAAGCAAGCGCGTGCGCGTGATCGGCTACAACTGGAAGGACGACCCGACCGACGCGCTGCACTGGCTGGAACAGCTGGGCAACCCGTTCATGGTGGTGCTCAGTGACGTCGAGGGCCGCACCGCGATCGACTGGGGCGTGACCGCCGCACCGGAGACGTTCCTGGTCGATGGCAGTGGCATCGTGCGCTGGAAGTACAGTGGCGCGATGACCCAGCGCGTGGTCGACGAGAAGCTGATCCCGGCACTGGAGAAGATCGAGAAGGCTCAGGGCAGTGCCGGCAACACCCTGCATACGGCGCCCTGAGCCAATGCGCTGGCTGCTGGCGCTGCTGCTCCTGATGCTGCCGCTGGCCGCGCTGGCCCAGCAGCCGCTGCACGATCCGCAGCCGCTGCAGTTCCGCGATGGTGCCGAGGAACGCCGCTTCCATGACCTGGCCGCGCAGCTGCGCTGCGTGCAGTGCCAGAACCAGTCGCTGGCCGACTCCAACGCGCAGATCGCCCAGGACCTGCGCCGGGAGGTGCTGCAGTTGATGCAGCAGGGCCACGACGACGCACAGATCAAGCAGTTCCTGGTCGCCCGCTATGGCGACTTCGTGCTCTATCAACCGCCGCTGCAGCCGGGCACCTGGCTGCTGTGGGGTGGGCCTCTGCTGATGCTCTGCGCCGGTGCACTGGTGGTGCTGGCCATTGTCCGCCGCCGTGGACGCGCGGTCGGTGCAACGCCGCCCGGCAAGGCCGATGAAGGAGACGGATGGTGAGCCACTGGCTGCCGACGTTGGCCGGCCTGGTGGCCGCATTGATGGCAGCGCTGGTGCTGTGGCCATTGCACCACCACGGTCGCCGCAGTTTCGCGGTGGGTGTGCTTGCGCTCGGCGTGGCCGGCGCCTGCCTGTACCTGCTGGTTGGTGACCCGCGTGCAGCACAGCTGCAGCCTGCGCCCTCGGTGGCGACATTGCGCGATGGCGTGCAGGCCCTGCAGGACGCGTTGAAGCGCGACCCGCAGCGCGCCGATGGCTGGGTGCTGCTGGGCCGTTCGCAGGCCGAACTCGGCAACTTGGCCGCCGCAGCGGATGCCTTCGCGCGTGCTGCGGCATTGGCACCCGATGATCCGGGCGTGCTGGTGGAAGCCGCACAGGCGCGCGCGCAGGCCGATGCCGGCAAGCAGTTCGATGACACTGCAATGGCCTGGTTGCAGCAGGCGCGCACGCTGGCACCCGACGCAGAGCGCGCAAGTTGGTTGCTGGGCATCGCGCTGCGCCAACGCGGAAGGAATGCCGAGGCCGCGGATGTGTGGAGCGGCCTGCTGCCGCGACTGGAGCCGGGTGCCGCGCAGGCCCTGCGGGCGCAGATCGCGATCGCCCGCGAGGCCGCCGGCCATGCGCCCGATGCTGGCGTTGCGGCGCCACCGGCGCTGCTGCAGGTGCGCGTGCAGCTGCCGGCACTGAACAACGACGAGTGGCCCGCCAGCACCCGGGTGTTCGTGCTGGCCCGTGCCGTCGGCGGCCCGCCGATGCCGGTGGCCGCTCGCAAGCTGCCGCTGAGCGGATTCCCGGACACGGTCGGGCTGGGCGACGGTGACAGTCCGATGCCAACCGCACCGCTGTCGGCCCATCGCGAAGTGGAAGTGCTGGCACGCATCTCGCGCACCGGCAGCGCCAATCGCAGCGAGGGCGACCTGCAAAGCGACGTGGTGCGGGTGACGCTGCCGCATGACGGCGTGGTTGAGCTGCGGTTTCCCTGACTTGTAGAGCCGAGCCCACGCTCGGCTGCGATTGGGTTGCCGGCGCCCGCCAGCCGAGCATCGGCTCGGCTCTACAGCAGATCCACGCCATGCGTGGATACGACGGTCCGGTCCGCGTCCACCCGCTGCTGGAAACCAGCGTGTCGCCAGCTCCACATGCGGCCCCGCTAGAATGCGTGCATGACCGAATTCATCCCGCCCGGCACCCGCTTCCACGCCCTGCCCTCGCCCTTCCCGTTCAAGCGCGGTGGCGCCCTGCATGGTGCACGGGTGGCCTACGAGACCTGGGGAACGCTGGCGACTGACGCCAGCAATGCGATCCTGATCGTGACCGGCCTGTCGCCGGATGCGCATGCGGCGGCCAACGAGGCCAATCCGGCACCGGGCTGGTGGGAAGCGATGGTTGGCCCCGACAAACCCATCGATACCAACCGCTGGTTCGTGGTGTGCGTGAATTCGCTGGGCAGCTGCAAGGGCTCGACCGGCCCGGCTTCGCTCAACCCGGCCAACGGTGAGCCCTACCGCCTGGACTTCCCCGAACTGTCCATCGAGGACGGCGCTCGCGCCGCGATCGAAGTCGTGCGTGCGCTGGGCATCGGGCAGCTGGCCTGCGTGGTCGGCAACTCGATGGGCGGCATGACGGCCCTTGCCATCCTGATGCTGCATCCGGGCATCGCGCGCAGCCACGTCAACATTTCCGGCAGCGCGCAGGCGTTGCCGTTCTCGATCGCGATCCGCTCGCTGCAGCGCGAGGCAATCCGCCTTGACCCCCGCTGGAATGGCGGCCACTACGACGACGACGCGTATCCCGAGTCCGGCATGCGCATGGCGCGCAAGCTGGGCGTGATCACCTACCGCTCGGCGCTGGAGTGGGATGGCCGCTTCGGCCGCGTGCGGCTGGATTCGGACCAGACCGACGACGATCCGTTCGGCCTGGAGTTCCAGGTGGAAAGCTATCTGGAAGGCCACGCACGGCGCTTCGTGCGTTTCTTCGATCCGAACTGCTATCTGTACCTGAGCCGCTCGATGGACTGGTTCGACCTGGCCGAGTACGCCGATGGCGATGTGCTGGCCGGGCTCGCGAAGATCCGGGTGGAGAAGGCGCTGGCCATCGGCGCCAACACCGACATCCTGTTCCCGGTGCAGCAGCAGCAACAGGTCGCCGATGGCCTGCGTGCCGGAGGCGCTGACGCCCATTTCATCGGATTGGAGTCACCGCAGGGCCATGACGCCTTCCTCGTCGATTTCGAGCGTTTCGGCCCGGCCGTGCGCGGCTTCCTCGACGCATTGTAAGTGGCGTGGCGGCGTAACCTCGCACTGGCCGCGTTCGGCGCGTTGATCGCGCTGATGATCAGCGGCGTGCTGCCGCTGTGGCTGGGCGGCTGGTGCCTGCTGGCCAGTGCGGTGTCGTTCGGCCTCTATGGCCATGACAAGCGCGCGGCGCAGCGAAAGCAGTGGCGTATTCCCGAGCGCACCCTGCAGCTGCTGGCCTTTGCCGGTGGTTGGCCCGGCGCACTGCTGGGCCAGGCGATGTTCCGCCACAAGCACCGCAAGGCCGCGTTCCAATGGGTGTTCTGGCTGTGCGTGCTGGCCAACGTGGCCTCGATCGCGGTGATGCTGCGCGAGTTTTCGCGATAGCCAACCTGTAGAGGCGAGCCCATGCTCGGCTCCGTACAGAGGCAGCCGAGCATGGGCTCGGCTCTACAGTAGATCCACGCCACGCGCGGATGTGCATCGGTCAAAGTTCGCGGACCAACACCCCGTCGCGCAATCTGTACTGCGTATCGACCACGCCTTGAGGCAGATCATCGTGGGTGATCATCAGCAGGCTGCGCCCGTCCAGCAACCCGGAAAGGTCCTGCAACAGCGCGCGTGCGGTATCCACGTCGAGGCCTTCGGTCGGTTCGTCCAGCAGCAGGATCGGCGCATTGCGCAGCAGCGCGCGCGCCAGTGCCAACCGCCGCGCCTGGCCGGCTGACATCGTCGCGCCGTTCTCGCCCACCCAGGCCTGCAGGCCGCCGTTGCGCTCGGCCCATTCGCCCAGACGCACGCGGCGCAGCGCCGCCCACAACGCGGCGTCGCTGGCATCGGGATAACCAAGGCGCAGGTTCTCGGCCACGCTGCCGGCAAACACCGGCGCGTTCTGCGGCAGCCACGCCAGTTGCCGGTGCCAGTCAGCCTGGGCGAAATCACGCAGATCGCGGCCACCGTAGGTCAGCCGTCCCTGCTGCGGATCCCACAGCCGCAGCAGCAGGCTGGACAGCGTGGTCTTGCCGCTGCCGCTGTCGCCGCGAATCGCGATGCGCTCGCCCGGCGCCAAGGTCAGATGCAGGCCGGACAGCACCGGCCGCGCCGCACCGGGCCACTGGAAATGCACGTCATCCCACTGTACGCGCGCGGCCTGCGGTACCGGCTGCGGCGCCTGCGGATCGTCCACCGTCGGCGGTTGCTCGACGATGGCCTGCAACTGATCGGCGGCAATGCGCCCGGACTGCAGCGACTGCCAGGCCAGGCCCAGGCCGGCCCACAGCTCGATCAACGCCACGGTCAGGAACACCAGGCCCGCGGCCATCTCCGGCGCGATGCGCTGCTGTTCGGCCGCATGCAGGGCCAATGCCAGCATCGCCACCAACCCCAGCCCGGCGACCAGACCGTGCAGCATCGAGGCCGCGATCAGGCGCCAGCGGCGGCGGCGATCACGCGAGGCCAGCTGCTTGGCAGCTACGCGTACCTTGAGCTGCCAGGCCGCATCGGCGTGCAGCGCGGCCAGGTCACCCGCACCTTCCAACCCTTCAAAGGCCGCGGTGCGCAATGCGGCGCGATGCGCGGCGCGGTCGGCTTCTTCATCATCGTGGCCACGCACGCCCAGCCACGGCACGCCGAAGGCGATCAGCAGCGCCAGCACCGCCATCAGCACCGCAGCCGACGGCAGGATCAGTGCCGCCGAAACGATCGCGACCAGCGACAATCCGCCCAACGCCACCAGCGGCCCGATCGCACGCACCAGCAGGCCGTCCACTTCACCGATATCGCCGAGCAGGCGCGCCAGAAGGTCGCCGGTGCGCGTAGCCCCCAACCGTGCGGGTGCCAGCGGCAACGCGCGGCGGAAGAACCACACGCGCAGGTCGCGGGCGATGCGCAGCGTGGCGTCGTGGCCGACCAGCTTCTCGAAATAGCGCGACACGATGCGCGCCATCGTCAGCCCGCGTATGCCAGCGGACGGTGAAAAGAAGTTGAAGCCTTGGCCGAGGCCGGCCGCGCCAGCCAACGCGGCGGCGGTGAGGAAGCCACCGGACAGACCTAGCAATGCGGTGCCGGCCAGCATGGTGGTCCACAGCAGCAGCACGGTCAGCAGCAGGCGCGGCCGATGGCGCAGGAACACCGCGCGCAGCGAATCAGGCGAACGGCTCATGCGCGCACCGCCTGTGCCGGCTCGACCAAGCGGCCTTCCGGCAACAGCAGGCAACGGTCGGCCCAGGCGATCACCGCTGGGCTGTGGGTGGCGACCACCACGCTGCGGCCACGTGCATAGGCGGCCAGGCTGCGCAAAAGCGCCGCTTCGGTATCGGCATCGAGGAACGCGGTGGGTTCGTCCAGCAGCAGCACCTGCGGATCGCGCAGCAACAACCGGGCCAGGCCGATACGACGGGCTTCGCCGCCGGACAGGCCGAAGCCACGTTCGCCGATCACCGTGTCCAGGCCCAGTGGCAGGCGCTGTGCGAACTGCAGCACCTGCGCGGCCTCGGCCACCGCACGAAGACGCGCATCGCTGGCAACCGGATCGGCCAGGCGCAGGTTGTCGGCAATGCTGCCGTGGAACAGGTAGGGGCGCTGGCTGGCATAGGCCACCTGCACACCGGGACGCAGCTGCAGCTTGCCGGCGCGCGGCGGCAGCCAGCCGGCCAGCGCTTCCAGCAGGGTGCTTTTACCGGAGCCGCTGGGACCAACCAGAGCCAGGCGCTGGCCCGGCTCCAGCCGCAGGTCCAGATCCTGCAGCACATCCTGCGGCGCGCCCAGCGGGCGCAGCACCAGCCCTTGTGCCTGCAGCGGCGGCAAGGCGGCCTCGGCCGGCTCCACCGCCAGCGGTGCAACCTCGTTCTCGATCAGGCCCTGCTCATCAGGCAGCGACTGCAGCAGGCGCTCCACTTCGGCGGCGGCGGCCAGTGCATTGGCGCGATCATGGTAATGCGCGGCCAGCCGTCGCAGCGGCGCATAGAACTCCGGTGCCAGCAGCAGGCAGAACAGCCCCGCACCCAGCGTCGGCACCGCTGCATGCAGCGACATCATGCCCAGATAGCTCAGGCCCAGGTACAGCGCCACCATCGCCACGCTCACCGAGGCGAAGAATTCCAGCACCGTGGACGAGAGGAAAGCGATGCGCAGAACCTTCAGGGTGCGCACGCGCACGCCTTCGGCAGCCGCCTCGATCCCCTCCAGCTCAGCTTCGCCGCGGCCATACAGGCGTAGCAGGCCCAGGCCCTTGATCCGGTCGGCGAAATGGCCGCTCATGCGTGCCAGCTCACCCAGCTGCGCACGGCCGGCCGCTTCGGCGCCCCAGCCCACCAGCATCATGAAAAATGGCACCAGCGGCGCAGTGAACAGCAGGATCAGCGCCACCACCCAGTCGACCCAGGCGACAGCGGCCAGGATCAGCAGCGGCACCACCACCACTTCAGTGCGCACCGGCAGGAAGCCGCTGTAATAGCTCTCGATCGCATCACCGTGATGCAGCATCAGTTCGCCCAGTTCGCCGGTGCGGCGCTGCCGCAGCCACAGTGGGCCGTGGCCCAGCAGGCGTGCGAACACGCGTTCGCGCAATGCCAGGCGTGCGGCGTCGGCCACGTCACCGGCAGCCGCCTGGGTGGCGCTGCCCAGCAGCGTGCGCAGCACCAGGATCACCGCCAGCCCACCCAGCGCTGGCAGTCCCGAGGCCAGCGGCACGCGCTCCACCAGCACCTGCTGCACCAGCCAGGCGATGGCGGCAGCCTGGCCGATCAACAGCGCGCCGGACAGGCTGATGCACAGCGCGGCCAAGCGCTGGCGGCCCCGGGCGGAGCGTGCCAGGTCGGCCAGCCAGGCCGTGCGCACACGCCGCTGGCGGGCGGTTTCAGCTTCCGGGGACAGGCCGTCAGGGGTCGTTTCGGCAGCGCTCAAGAGGTCTTCACGGGCAACGGGGGAGACACGGCATTGTAGGCGCAGGCAATAGCCCGCCCCTGCGGCCGGCGGTCGCAGTCTTCATCAGGTTGGCATACGATCAACCGGGGCACCTGTTCATACATTGATCTGGATCAAGGCTGTTTGAAGTAGTCGGTCACATCATTCACGTCGTAGACCACCCTTCCCGCCACCTGCAACGGCACTATCCAACGAGGTAGCCAGGCCATGATTGATCAGACAGTCGTAGAACTGTCGCGGCTGCAATTCGCGCTGACCGCGATGTACCACTTCCTATTCGTACCGCTCACCCTCGGCCTGTCCTTCATGGTGGCCATCATGGAGAGCGTGTACGTGATGACCGGCAAGGAGATCTGGCGCAGGATGACCCTGTTCTGGGGCGTCCTGTTCGGCATCAACTTCGCCATGGGCGTCGCCACCGGCATTGTCATGGAGTTCCAGTTCGGCATGAACTGGTCCTACTACAGCCACTACGTGGGTGACATCTTCGGTGCGCCGCTGGCCATCGAAGGCCTGATGGCCTTCTTCCTGGAAGCCACCTTCGTCGGCCTGTTCTTCTTCGGCTGGAATCGCCTGAGCAAGGTCAAGCACCTGATGGTGACCTGGCTGATGGCGTTGGGCACCAACCTGTCGGCGATCTGGATCCTGGTCGCCAATGGCTGGATGCAGAACCCGACCGGTGCGGTGTTCAACCCGGAAACCATGCGCATGGAAGTGGTCGACTTCATGGCGGTGGTGTTCAACCCGGTGGCGCAGGCCAAGTTCGTGCACACCGTCAGCGCCGGTTATGTGACCGGTGCGGTGTTCGTGATGGCGATCAGCGCCCTGTTCCTGCTGCGCAACAAGCACAAGGACCTGGCCCGACGTTCGTTCGCGGTGGCCGCGGCGTTCGGCCTGCTGTCCTCGCTGTCGGTGGTGGTGCTGGGTGACGAGAGTGGCTACGCCGCCAGCGAACACCAGAAGATGAAGCTGGCCGCGATCGAAGCGATGTGGGAGACCGAGCGTGCGCCGGCCGACTTCACCGCCTTCGGCATCCCGAACCAGGACACCCACCAGAACGACTACGCGGTGAAGATCCCCTACCTGATGGGCCTGATCGCCACCCGTTCGTTGAACCAGCCGATTCCAGGCATCCTGGAACTGGTCGAGCGCGCCGAACACCGCGTGCGTGGCGGCCAGCTGGCCTACGGCGCGCTGGAACGCCTGCGTGCGAACAAGAACGACGTGGAAGCGCGCGAGATGTTCGACCGCCACTGGCAGGACCTGGGCCACGGCCTGCTGCTCAAGCGCTATCGCGATGACATCCTCAACGCCACCCCGCAGGAGATCTCGCAGGCGGCGATGGACACGGTGCCGCGCGTGATGCCGCTGTTCTGGACCTTCCGCGTGATGGCCGGCCTCGGCTTCTACCTCATCGCCTTCTTCGCCCTGGCCTTCTACTACTCCTGCCGCAACAATTTCCAGGACAAGCGCTGGTTCCTCAAGCTGGCCCTGTGGACGCTGCCGGCACCGTGGATCGCGATCGAGTGCGGCTGGTTCGTGGCCGAGTATGGTCGCCAGCCGTGGGCGGTCGATGGCGTGCTGCCAACCTTCTATGCGGCATCGGGGCTGGCCCTGCATGAAATCGTGCTGACCCTGGCCGGCTTCACTGCCATCTACACCGCGCTGATCGTGGTCGAGATCAAGCTGATGCTCAAGGCGATCCGCAAGGGTCCGGACGAGCTGCTGCCATCGCTGCAGTCGCCCCAGCCGCATGCTTCCCACAATGCCTCGGCGCCGGTCGCCGGCCAGGCCTGAGGCAGGAGAACCAAGATGGATTTCATTCTTCTGGACTACACCACGCTGCGCGTGATCTGGTGGCTGCTGCTCGGCATCCTGCTGATCGGTTTTGCCGTGATGGATGGTTTCGACCTGGGCGTGGGCACCCTGCTGCCCTTCGTCGCCCGCACTGACGCCGAACGCCGCCGGGTGATCAACACCATCGGCCCGGTCTGGGAAGGCAACCAGGTGTGGCTGATCCTGGGTGGCGGCGCCATCTTCGCCGCCTGGCCGCCGCTGTACGCGGTCAGCTTCTCTGGCTTCTACCTGGCGATGTTCGTGATCCTGTTCGCCCTGATCCTGCGCCCGGTCGGCTTCAAGTTCCGCAGCAAGATGCCCAGCGAACGCTGGCGCAACACCTGGGACTGGGCGCTGTTCATCGGTGGCTTCATCCCGGCGCTGATCATGGGCGTGGCAGTGGGCAACGTGCTGCTGGGCGTGCCGTTCCATTTCGATGACAGCATGCGCATCTTCTACACCGGCTCGTTCTTCGGCCTGCTGATGCCCTTCGCGCTGCTGGCCGGCCTGCTGAGCGTGTCGATGCTGGTCGCCCACGGTGCCGCCATGCTGGTGATCAAGACCGACGGCGCGGTGGCCGAGCGTGCCGCCCGATTCGGCAGCATCGCGGCGATCATCGCCTTCGTGCTGTTCGCGGTGGGCGGCGCCTGGGTGGCCTTCGGCCTGCCGGGTTACCAGATCACCTCGCAGGTGGTTACCGATGGCGCCACCAATCCGCTGCTGAAGACCGCCGAACTCGGCGCCGCCGGTGGCTGGATGCGCAACTACAGCGCGATGCCGGCCACGATCCTGGCCCCCCTGCTCGGCCTGGCCGGCCTGCTGGCCAGTGCGGTGCTGCTGCGGGCCCGTCGTGGTGGCCTGGCCTTCATCGCCTCCGGTGCGGCCATCGCCGGCGTCATCCTGACCGTCGGCTTCGCCATCTTCCCGTTCCTGCTGCCGTCCTCGAGCCAGCCCACCTCCAGCCTGACCGTGTGGGATGCCTCGTCCAGCCACCTGACCCTGTGGATCATGCTGCTGGCCACGGCGGTGTTCCTGCCGATCATCCTCGCCTACACCACCTGGGTGTACCGCGTGCTGAAGGGCAAGACCACCTCCGAAGAGATGGGCAACAACCCCAACGCGTATTGATTGCTTGCACGTGTGCCGATCAACGGTCGGCACCTACCCGGAATGAAGGAGACTGATCATGTGGTATTTCGCCTGGATTCTCGGTGCCGGCCTCGCCTCGACGGTGGCCATCCTCAACGGCATGTGGTTCGAAGCCCGCGAGCAGAACCGCATCGAGAACGAAAATCGTTGCTGAGATGTAAAAAGACCTTGCCGCCTTGGCCTTCACACGGTATCTTAGGCGGCTCCTTCGGGGTGTAGCTCAGTCTGGTAGAGCGCTACGTTCGGGACGTAGAGGTCGCAGGTTCGAATCCTGTCTCCCCGACCACTTCGGTGGTCGCATTGAAGCCTGGTGATGTCGCCCAGGCTTTTTTGTTCCCTGAAGTGGCACCGCTTTCGCGGTGTGAAGAAAACAGCGTTCACCCCTTGCCGCCATCGGGATGAATCGCTAGAATAGGCGGCTCCCTTCGGGGTGTAGCTCAGTCTGGTAGAGCGCTACGTTCGGGACGTAGAGGTCGCAGGTTCGAATCCTGTCTCCCCGACCACTTCGGTGGTCACCAAGAAGCCTGGAAGACATCACTGTCCTCCGGGTTTTTTTGTACCAGGCGCCAGGCCTCCCGCATGACGGGACCTTGCCAGGCAGCGCACGTACAATGGCCGCGCTGCCGGCCCGCCAGCAGCCCCTCCCCCACCTGCCGCTTCGGCGTAGACCGATGCCGGCGCGGCATGCCATTGCCCCGGCGTGCGACACCTGCAAGGACCACCGATGAGTTCCTCCACTTCCGATTCGCCGTCGCTGCTGCACGGTCGTGTCCTCGCGTTTGCCGCGATCCTGCTGGCAGCGGTCAACCTGCGCACTGCGGTCACCTCGATCACCCCGCTGCTGGACGTACTCGGCCAGCAATTCGGCTTCGGCACCACCATGACCGGCGTGCTGGGCATGCTGCCGACCGCCTCGTTCGCGGTGTTCGGCGTGGCCACGCCGACGCTGGCGCGGCGCCTGGGCCTGGAGCGCACCACGCTGCTGGCGATGGTGATGGCGATGGCCGGCCTGCTGCTGCGCTCCAGCGCCGGCAACGTCGGCACGCTGCTGCTCGGCTCGGTGCTGGCACTGGCCGGCATGGGCATCGGCAACGTGGTGGTGCCGCCGCTGGTGAAGCGCTACTTCGCCAACAAGGTCGGCACCATGAGCACGCTCTACATCAGCGTGCTGCAGCTGGGCACCATGCTGCCCGCATTGCTGGCGGTACCGGTGGCCAACGCCGCTGGCTGGCGCGTGTCGCTGGGCATGTGGGCACTGCTGGCACTGGCCGCAGCATTGCCGTGGCTGGTTCTGGCCAGGCGCGCACCGAAGCCGCAGGCAGATGCCATCGACCCGACCGCACAGCCGCATGGGAAAGTCTGGCGCACCTCACTGGGCTGGAGCATGACGCTGATGTTCGGCATGACTTCGCTGATGACCTATTCGATGTTCACCTGGCTGCCACGCATCGTGGTCGAGGCCGGCGGCACACCGGCCTTTGGTGGCGTGATGGTGGCGGTGTTCTCGGCGCTCGGGCTGCTGCCGTCGCTGGTCATTCCATCCATGGCAGTTCGCATGCAGAACCCGTTTCCGCTGGTGCTGATCGGCTTCTTCTCGTTCGTGATCGCCTTCACCGGCCTGCTGCTGGCACCGATGAAGGCCCCCCTGCTGTGGGCGTGCCTGCTCGGCGTCGGTCCATCCACCTTCCCACTGGCGCTGACCCTGATCAACCTGCGCACGCGCACCCCCACCGGCTCGGCGGCACTGTCCGGCTTCATGCAGGGCGTGGGTTACAGCTTCAGCTGCCTGGGGCCGTTCCTGGTCGGCTGGCTGCATACGGTCAGCAACGGCTGGACGCTCCCGTTCAGCTTCCTGTTCGGCTGCGCCACCCTGATGCTGTGCGCCTCCTGGGTGGCCTGCAAGCCGCGCAAGCTGGAAGACCTCTGGTAAGCCGCGCAGGGCCTCGCAACCGGCCCCACCTACCGCTCGTCAGCCCGTCTGCGCATTTTGACGCCGGGCTGACAATTCCGGGCGGATAGTGCCCACGAATGCCCATCCTTGCCGCGTGCCGGCATCGGGCATGGGGGCGGCAGCGCCGCCCAGGCCACCATTCGGTGTGCGGGGGACTCTCGTTTCAGACAAGACATTGCAGGTCGCTGTCCGGGTTTGTATCCGTCCTTGCTGGACGGGAATGCACGAAGGGAGTGACGCGGGCCACGGCCACGCCAAAAGCTGGCATGTGATGTGCGTCACATTTCTCAGGTTGTCTGGTTCGGAAGCCAAGGGGGTCCCCAATGGTTGTCCACCGCCGGCTGGCGCTCTGCGTCGGCCTTGCCTGCACCGCCCTGGCCTGGGCCAGCGGCGCCGCCCCGCCTGACCGCGAGGCGGCCTTGGCCGAGATCGGCCGCTACCGCGACCAGGCCCGCTGGCTGGATGCCCTCGGCGCGATCGAGCGCGCCAGCCAAGAGCAACCCAACGACGACCTGCTGTTCAAGCTGCGCGTACTGACCCTGGGCGACATCGGCAACGCCTGGCGCGCCTGGGAGCTGTACCAGCAGCGCCCGCAGCTGTTCGACGCTGCACAGAAGCAGCGCATCGAAGGCGACTACCTGGCCAAGCGGGTGGTGTGGAGCCTGGCCTACAGCAGCAGCGAAGACAGCCGCCTGGAAGAAGCCGAATCGACCCTGGCGCGCATGCAGCGCTACCTGGGCAGCGAAGGCACCCCGCCCGCGCAGGCGCCGCTTCGCGTCCGCATGGACCGGCTGATCCTGCTCAACCGGCTGGGCCGCCATGCGCAGGTGCGCGAGGAAGCCCGCGCACTGCAGGCCGAAGGCCATGCCCTGCCCGACTATGTGCTGCCTGCGGTCGGCGATTCGCTGATGGGCACCCTGCATCCGGAAGAAGCCATACCGGTGCTGCAGGCGGCAGTGGCCGGCGACCCGACACGCGATGCTTCGCATTCGGAACTGGCCTATGCCTACCTGGAGAGCGAGCAGCAGGAAAAGGCGATCAACCTCCTGCAGGCCTGGCGTGACAAGGAGCCGGCGTGGCGCTGGAGCAACGGCAAGTCACCGTACGCGAACTGGTCACGTTACGAGGCCGACCTGAATCTGGCGATGGTACGCGCCTACAGCGGCGACCTGCGCACCGCACAGCATGACCTGGAATCGATGGTCGACATCGCACCGGGCAACGGCGGCCTGCAGAGCGCGCTGGGCAACGTGTACATGATGCGCGGATGGCCAAGCATGGCACTGCAGCGCCAGCAGATGGCACATGCGCTGGACCCTCGCGACATCGAGCCGCGGCTGGGGATGGAGGAGGCCTACGTCGCCCTGCAGCGCGATGACCTGGCAAGGCCACTGCACGACGATCTTGTCGCACGCTACCCGACCCAACCCGCCGTCGAACGCATGGACCAGGCCTGGCGGGCGCATCGCGGTTGGCAGCTGAAGGCATGGACCGACATTGGTCGCAGCTCCGGCGGTGGCGGCACCTCGCCGCTGGGCAACAACGACCGTCACTACGGCATCGAAGTGCAGACACCGGTGCTCGACGACCGCTGGCGGTTGTTCGCCTTGGCCGACAGGCGCTCGGTCGACTTCCAGGACCAGCGCATCGACCCGCTGTGGCTGGGCGCGGGCGTACGCTACCGCTTCGGCCAGCTGGATGCGGAAGCGGCGGTACTGCGCGCCAACGACCACATTGGCGATACCGGCCTGCGCATCGGCGTGGGTTGGCAGTTCAACGATTACTGGCATGCCGGGCTGGTGGCCGCACGCAATGACCCGGAAGCCTCGATGCAGGCGCGCGTGGCGGGCATCACCGCTGACAGCGTGAGCGCGCAGGTCGACTACCGGCGCAGCGAGCTGACCCACTGGATGTTCGGCGCCAGCCGCTTCCGCTACGACGACGGCAACCACCGCGAGCTGTTCAGCACCAGCATCGAACAGCGCCTGCTGACCCGCCCGCGCTGGTTGATCGACGGCCTGGCCAGTGCCTACACCAGCCGGGGCAGCCGCGACGACACGCCCTACTTCAACCCGAAGCGCGACCGCATGGTCGAGATCGGGCTGCGCATCGACCAGCAGCTGTGGCGGCACTACGAGCGCCACTTCCGGCACCGCCTGACGGTCTCGCTGGGTGACTACTGGCAGGACGGCTTCGGCAGCGCTCTGGTCCCTTCGGTGTCCTACATGCACGAATGGCAGCTGGGCCAGGGCCGCGTGTTCGAGTACGGCGTGCGCTGGTCGCGGCCGGTCTACGACGGCCACCGCGAGCGTCATATCGGCTTCGAAGCCGCACTGCGCTGGGGAGAGTGACATGGCCCGCATCCTGCGACTGATCGTGCTCCTGCTGCTGGCCGCCACGCCGCCGGCGTTCGCGCAGCAGGCCCTGCATCTCGATGCCACTGACAACGGCCTGCTGATCCTCAGCTACCACGACATCCGCGACCGGGTCGCGGCCAAGGGCGATGCCGATACCTATGCGGTGAGCACGCAGAACTTCGCCGCACACCTGGACTGGCTCGGCGCGCATGGTTATCACCCGGTCTCGCTGTCGCAGGTGATCGATGCCTCGCAGGGGCGGGCCACGCTGCCGCCCAAGCCTGTGCTGCTGACCTTCGATGACGGCCTGCGCAGCATCTACGACGAGGCCTTCCCATTGCTGCAGGCCTACCGCTACCCGGCGCTGGTGGCGGTGATCACCGATTACGTGGACATGGCTCCGGGCCGCACCATCGACTACGGCTACCGCCCGTTCGGCCGCGATGACTTCGTCACCTGGGCGCAGCTGAAGCAGATGCACGACAGCGGCCTGATCGAAGTGGCCAGCCACACCGACGACCTGCACCACGGAGTGCTTGCCAATCCGCAGGGCAATTCGACGCCAGCGGTGGTCACCCGCATCTACCGGCCGGCCACGCGCAGCTACGAGAGCGAGGCGCAGTACGAGCAGCGCCTGCGCGCCGATCTCGGCCGCAGCGTGCAGCGCATCCAGCAGCATCTGGGCGTGCGCCCGCGCGCCATTGTCTGGCCGTACGCCGCCTACAACCAGTTGAGCAACGACATCGCCGAACAGCTGGGCATGCCGGTGTCCTTCGATCTGGAAGGCCGCAGCACGCCAGTGACCAGCGACCTGCATGGGCTGGCGCGCTTCCTGGTCAGCGACAACCCGACCGTGGAGGGCCTGGCCTACGAGCTGCGCCGCGATGTCGCGCTCGATGGCATCCGTGCCCTGCAGATCGACCTGGATGATGTCTACGACGCAGACCCGGCGCAGCAGGCACGCAACCTCGATGTGCTGGTCGAGCGGGTCAAACGCATCTCGCCCACCCACGTCTACCTGCAGGCCTTCGCCGATCCCGACGGTAACAACACCGCCGATGCACTGTACTTCCCCAACCGGCACATGCCGATGCGTGCGGACCTGTTCAGCCGGGTCGCCTGGCAGCTGAAGTCGCGCGCGGGGGTGAAGGTCTACGCATGGCTGCCGGTGCTCGGCTTCGAGCTGCCCGAACCCGTGCAGCGCAAGGCACTGGCGATCCGCAACGGCGATCCCGATGGCATGTACCGGCTGGACTTCACCAATCCGAAGGCCCGCCAGATCATGCTCGACATCTACGAGGACTTGGCGGTCAACTCGTACTTCGAAGGCCTGCTCTTCCATGACGATGGCTATCTACGCGACACAGAACTGCCGACGCTGGCGGCCGGCGACGATGGCAGCGCTCGCACCCGGGCGCTGATCGACTTCACCCTGGCCCTGCGCGACAGTGCGCAGCGTTGGCGGCCGAAGCTGGCCACGGTGCGCAACCTGTACGCGGAGCCGGTGCTGCGTCCGCAGAGCGAGGCCTGGTTCGCGCAGCGCCTGGACCTGTTCAACAAGGCCTACGACCAGACCGCACTGATGGCGATGCCGTGGATGGAAGGCAGCAGGCATCCGGAACGCTGGCTCGACCAGCTGCTGGCCGCGGTGCGCGCGCACGATCCCCAGTTGCAGCACACCCTGTTCGAACTGCAGACCGTCGATTGGCGCAGCGGGCAACCGATTCCCGCCGAGCGGCTGCGCGCGCAGATCCGCCAGCTGCAGGCGCAGGGCGTGCACCACTTCGCCTGGTACCCGGATGACTTCATCGCCGGCCAGCCTTCCACCCATGATGCCCGCGCGGCGATGTCCGCCGGCAACTTCCCGTACCCGGAGAAGTGACATGGACATGCATCCGCTGCTGCAGGTCCTGTTCCAGTTCGCCTTCTACTACCCGATGGTGATGGCGTTCTTCTGGATGTCGGGCGGCCTGTATTACTACTTCCGGCGCGAACGCCATTCGCGCCCACGCAACGACCCGCCGCTGATGGTCGATCCACCGTTCGCGAGCCTGTTGATTCCCTGCCACAACGAGTCCGCGAACCTCGACGACACGCTCGGCGCGGCGCTGGCACAGCGCTATCCGGCCGACTACGAGGTGATCGCCATCGACGATGGCAGCAGTGATGACACCGGCGCCCGGCTCGACGTGCTGGCGGCGAAGCATCCGCGGCTGCGCGTGCTGCACCTTGACCGCAACCTCGGCAAGGCCAACGCGCTGCGCATGGGTGCGCTGGCGGCCCGCTCGGAGTACCTGGTGTGCATCGATGGCGATGCCATGCTGGAGGAACACGCCCTGCACTGGATGGTCTGGCACCTGGTCAGCGGCAACCGCGTCGGTGCGGTCACCGGCAACCCGCGCATCCGCAACCGTTCCACCCTGCTTGGACGCCTGCAGGTGGCCGAATTCTCCTCGATCATCGGCATGATCAAGCGCGCGCAGCGCGTGTACGGGCGCATCTTCACCATCTCCGGAGTGATCGCAGGCTTTCGCCGCACCGCCCTGCACCAGGTCGGCTGGTGGTCGGACGACATGGTGACCGAGGACATCGACATCAGCTGGCGCCTGCAGCGGGCGCATTGGGACATCCGCTACGAACCCAACGCGCTGTGCTTCATCCTGATGCCGGAAACGCTGAAGGGCCTGTGGCGGCAACGGCTGCGCTGGGCGCAGGGTGGCGTGGAAGTGATGCTGCGGCATGCGCGTTCACTGCTGCACTGGAAGGAGCGGCGCATGTGGGGCGTACTGCTGGAGTACGTGCTGAGCGTTATCTGGGCCTACACCATGTTGTTCATCGTGGTGCTGTGGGTGCTGGGCAAGCTCATCGACATGCCGCCGCAGCTGTACATCGCCAGCCTGCTGCCGCAATGGCATGGCGTGATCCTGGCCCTGGTCTGCCTGATGCAGTTCGCCAGCAGCCTGATCATCGACCGTCGTTACGAAACACAGATTGGACGCAACTACTTCTGGGTCATCTGGTACCCGATGGCGTACTGGCTGATCAGTCTTTCCACCACCCTGGTGGCGTTGCCGAAGACCCTGCTGCGCCGTCGCAGCAAGCGCGCCACCTGGACCAGTCCCGATCGGGGGATCCGATGAACGCACAACGCCCGTCCAACCGCTTCGACTCGCGGATGATCCGCAAGCCGCATCGCCAACCACGCTTCCAGCGCACCGCCTGGGGCTTCGTCACCCTCGCGTTCTGGGGGTTCTACTTCTACCTGTGGGCACCGTTGGTGACCCTGTTCTCGTGGCTGATCGGCGGCCAGCTGGCCTGGCAGCAGCTGTACGAACGGCAAAGCCACTTCGACCCCTATGTGCTGGTGGCACTGCCGCTGATGCTGCTGTGTGCCAGCGTGCTGCTGATCGGCTGGGCCGAGTACAACCGCGCGCGCTTCCGTGGCCACGAGCGACGCCTGCCGCGACCACTGGCCAGCCTCAATGAAGTCGCGGCCGATCTGGGTGCCAGCACCGGCCTTGCCGAGCGCCTGCTGGGCTGCAAGGCCGCCACGCTGCACATGGACGATCACGCGCGGCCGATCGGTATCCGCCGCGAGGTGGTGTGACGCCCCGGTAGTCGCCGACCCGGGTCGGCGCTTGCTTTGGTAGCTGCCGATCCTGGTCGGCGCTTGGGCCTGGTGGGCGCCGACCTTGGTCGGCACCGGGGTCTACCGCGAAGTGCATCCGCGCATCGCGTGGATCTACTTGCGCGTCTGCCCTTCGCCGCGCACGACAAATCGTTCGACGGTGAGTGCTTCCAGGCCCATTGGGCCGTACGCATGCAGGCGCGTGGTGGAAATGCCGATCTCGCTGCCCAGGCCCAGCTGGCCACCGTCGGAGAAGCGCGACGAGGCATTGACCATCACTACCGCCGAGCGCAGCGCGGTGACGAAGCGCTCGGCATGGCCGGCGTCTTCGGTGGCGATCACTTCGGTATGGTCGGAGGTATAGGCACGGATGTGCGCGATGGCCGCCTCGAGGTCATCAACCACGCGCACGGCCAGCACCAGGTCGAGGAACTCGGCAGCGTAGTCGTCTTCGCTGGCGGCGGTGCTGCCCGGCAGCAGCGGCTGCGCGTTCGTGTCGGCGCGCAGCTCCACGCCACGCTCACCGAGCGCCTGCGCCACGCGCGGCAGGAAGGCTTCGGCCACATCACGATGCACCAGCAGGGTTTCCAGCGAGTTGCAGGCCGACGGACGGCTGCACTTGCCGTCCACCAGAAGGTCGATGGCTTTGCCGAGGTCGGCGCTGGCATCCACGAACAGGTGGCAGACACCCTTGTAGTGCTTGATCACCGGCACCCGCGCATGCTCGGCAACGAAGCGGATCAGGCCTTCGCCGCCGCGCGGAATCGCCAGATCGATCAGTTCATGCAGCTGCAGCAGTTCCAGCATTGCTTCGCGGCGCAGGTCGGTCAGCACGGTCACTGCCGCCGCCGGTACGCCATTGGCCTGCAGGGCGCCGGCCAGCGCCTGGGCGATGGCGGTGTTGGAGTGGATCGCTTCGGAACCACCGCGCAGGATCACGCCATTGCCGGCCTTCAGGCACAGCGCGGCCGCTTCGGCGGTCACGTTCGGGCGCGCCTCGTAGATCATCGCGATCACGCCCAGCGGCACGCGCACCTTCTGCACGCGGATGCCGTTTGGACGCACATCGTCGCGGGTGATCTGGCCGACGGGATCGGGCAGCGCGGCGACCTCTCGCACGGCTTCGGCCATCGCGAACAGGCGTGCCGGGTCCAGCGCCAGGCGGTCGAGCATGGCACTGCCAATGCCTTTCTCGCGCGCAGCGGCAAGGTCGCGCGCATTACCGGCCAGGATCAGCCCGGCATTCACTTCCAGTGCCTGGGCCATCGCCAGCAGCAGCGTGCGGCGCGTCGCACTGTCGAGGCCGGCAACGGTCTGGGCCGCGTCACGGCAGGCACGCGCCTGCGCTTCGATGTCGCTCATCGGCGAGTCCTTCAATCCGGTCATGGCAGCACCAGGTCGTCTCGATGGACGACGCTACCGCCGTAGTTGTAGCCCAGCACGGCCTCGATGTCGCGCGAATGGCGGCCGGCGATCCGGCGCACATCATCGGCCGCGTACTGGCTGACTCCGCGCGCCACGCAGACGCGGCCCTGTGGCGCGTTCCAGCACACCTGCACCATGTCGCCACGGCGGAACATGCCCTCCGCGCCGGTGATGCCGCCGGGCAGCAGCGAGGCGCCCTTCTCGCGCATCGCCTGCGCCGCGCCGGCATCGATCACGATCGCACCCTCGACCAGCGGCGCGTGCCGCAGCCAGTGCTTGCGTGCCGCCTCGCGGCTGCGCGCAGCGTGAATGCGGGTGCCGAACAGGCGGTCCTGCGCCAGCGCGCGCACCACGTCACCGCTGCGGCCGTTGAACAGATAGGTTTCGATGCCAAGGCGCCCGGCCTTCGCCGCCGCCTCCAGCTTGGTCCGCATGCCGCCGGTACCAGCCCGTGAGCCGGCGCCACCGGCCATCGCCAGCACCTCGTCACTCAATTCCGGTACGTCGTGCAACGGCCGCGCGTCGGCCACGGTGCGCGGGTCGGCGCTGTACAGGCCGTCGATATCGGTGGCGATGAACAGTGCATCGGCATCGACCAGCGCCGCCACCGTCGCCGCCAGGTTGTCGTTGTCGCCAAGCTTGAGCTCGTCCACCGACACGGTGTCGTTCTCGTTGACCACCGGCAATGCTCCCAGCCGCAGCAGTTCGTTGAGCGTAGCGCGTGCGTTGAGGTAGCGGCGGCGGTTGCGCAGGTCGTCATGGGTCAGCAACACCTGCGCCACCGGACGCTCGAAGAAGCGCTGCCAGAGCCCGATCAGTTGGGCCTGGCCGAGCGCGGCCAGCGCCTGGCGCGCCGCCATCGCCGCACCGGGCTCATCGGCCCGCGGCAGGATCGCGCGCCCGGCCGCAACCGCACCGGACGACACGATCACCACCTCACGTCCGGCCAGTACATTGGCAGAAACGAACTGTGCCAGGCCCAGCGCGTGGCGGGGCGACAGGCCGCCGCCATCGGCGGCGAGCAGGCTGCTGCCCACTTTCAGCACCGCACGCCGCCACGGCGGCAGCGCCTGTTCCGGGAACGGCGAAGCGACGTGGCTGGCATGCAGAGTCATCAGTCAGGGCCTCAGCGGGTGTTCCATTCGTGCACGGTCAGGTCGGAGGCATGCATCGTCACCAGCGGATCGGTGGCGACGATGGCCTGCGCCTGCGCCAGGCTGTCCACGTTGCACAGCACATAGGCGCCACCACTGCCGTCGGCGAAACCACCAGTCAGCTGCAGCTTGCCCTGCGCCTGCAACGCATCGAGGAAATCGCGGTGCGGCTGCACCGCTGCATCGTTGAAGTCCGGCCGGCGCATCGCCATCACCAGGTAGACAGTGCCCGCCATCAGGACAGCGCCTGCCAGCGCGCGCGCAGTTCGTCCAGGCGCAGGTCGGCGGCCGAACCCGGCGACACGCGCGCGGCGAGGCTGCCTTCCGGGGTACGCCCCTGCCCTGCACTGTCGGCACCGGCAGCTGCGGCCTTGTAGGCCTCACGGAACGGCACGCCGGCCACGGCCGCTTCCACCGCCACGTCGGTGGCATACATGCCCGAATCGATGGCCGCACGCAGCTTGTCGTCACGCCATTCCAGATTGGCCAGCAGCGCCGGCAGCAGTTCCAGCGCGGCCAGGCCACGGCCGAAGCCGTGGAAGATGGCCCCCTTGGACGACTGCAGGTCGCGATGGTAGCCGGACGGCAGCGACAGCAGCTGCTCGATCTCGGTGCGCGCGGCGGCGACGCTGGCGTGGGTGGCACGCATCAGCTCGATCACATCCGGATTGCGCTTGTTGGGCATGATCGAACTGCCGGTGGTGTACTGCGCCGGCAGCGCGACGAAGCCGAACTCGGCGCTGGTGAACAGTGACAGGTCCCAGGCAATGCGGCGCAGGTCCAGCGTGGCGCCACCGAGCGCTTCCAGTGCAGCCAGCTCGAACTTGCCACGCGACAGCTGCGCATAGATCGGCGAGATCTGCATGCGCGCGAAGCCGAGCGCCGCCGTGGTGTGCTCGCGGTCCAGCGGCAGGTTCACGCCGTAGCCGGCAGCGGTACCCAACGGATTGGCGTCGACCAGCGCATGGGTATCGCGGGCGCGGATGGCGTTGTCGATGAAGGCCTCGGCCCAGCCCGCCCACCACATGCCGGCCGAGGACACTACGGCGCGCTGGATGTGGGTGTAGCCGGGAATCGGCAGGTTCTTCTCGGCCTGTGCGCGGTCCAGCGCAACCTTGGCCGCTTCGGCGCTGAGCTGTGCCACGCGCTGCAGCTTCTCCTTCAGCCAGAGGCGGGTGGCGACCAGGATCTGGTCGTTGCGGCTGCGGCCGGTGTGGATCTTGCGGCCGGCATCGCCGAGGCGTTCGGTCAGGCGCGCTTCGATCGCCGAGTGGCCATCCTCATACTGGGTATCGAGCACGAAGCGGCCTTCGCGGAAATCCTGCGCCAGGATCTCCAGTTCGCGCAGCAGGCCGTCCAGCTCGTCGGCACTGAGGATGGCGATGTGCTGCAGGCCTTGTGCATGTGCGGCGCTGGCAGCGATGTCATGCAGGAAGAACTCGCGGTCGAGGATCACGTCGTCGCCGGCGAGGAAGGTCTGGATCTGGGCGTCGACGGCGACGCCGGGCTTCTGCCAAAGAAGGTCTGCCATGGGGGCTCCGGAATGCGTATTCAGTGCGGGATCGACGTCAGTTCGTCGATGCCAAGCGCGAGGTTGAGGTTCTGCATGGCCTGGGTGGCCGCGCCCTTCAGCAGGTTGTCCAGGGTCGCCACCACCACGACCCGCTTGCCGCCCGGGGCCAGGGTGAAGCCACCGACCTGGGCACCGTGGCGACCGGCAATGCGGCTGACCCACGGCGCTTCATCCACCACGTCGATCAGGGGTTCGCCGGCATAGGCCTGCTGGAAGCGCTCGACGATCTGCTCGCGGGTCTGCACCCGGTTCAGCCAAAGATTGGCGGTGAGCGTGATGCCACGGAAATGCGGCGCGACGTGCGGCATGAATTCGACCGCCACGCCCAGCTGCACGGACACTTCGCGCTCGTGCACGTGGTTGGTCAGCGCGTAGGGCATCAGGTTGTCGGCCAGCAGTTCGACGTTGTTCTTGTCCGACGGCGTGGTACCGGCACCGGAGTAGCCGGAGACACCGAAGCACTGCGGCGGACCGGCCAGCAGGTCCAGCAGCGGATGCACCGCCAGCTGCATGGCGGTGGCATAACAGCCCGGGTTGCTGATGTGCTTCTGGCCGTTGTAGCGGCCACGGGTCAGCTCCGGCAGGCCGTAATACCAGCTGTTGTCGAAGCGGTAGTCGGCCGAGAGGTCGACGATGACGGTGTCCGCCTTCTCCGCCTCCAGCGCGGCCACGAACGGCGCGGCCAGGCCGTTGGGCAGGGCCAGGATCACCGCATCCACGCCCTTGGCCGCCACCGCGTCGGCGTCCAGGTTCTCGTACTGCAGATCGCCCTGGAATTCCGGGTGATGGTCGGACAGGCGCTGCCCGGCGCGCTCGCGCGAGGAGACGAAAGCCAGTTCCAGCCGCGGATGGGCGGCCACCAGCTTGATCAGCTCGGCGCCGGTATGGCCGCGGGCACCGACGATGCCAAGGGTAAAGGTCGAATCGTTCATGCGTGGCTGTCCAGGCGGTACTGCAGGTGGCGCTTCACGCCCTGCCATTCCGCATCGATGATGGAGAAGATGACGGTATCGCGCGGCGTGCCATCGGCATGCCGCTTGTGGTTGCGCAGCACGCCATCCTGCTTGGCGCCCAAGCGCGCGATGGCGGTGCGCGAGGTGACGTTGAACCAGCTGGTTTCCAGTACCACGCTGATGCAGCCCATGGCCTCGAAGGCGTGCTGCAGCAGCAACAGCTTGGCTTCGGTGTTGGCGCCGGTGCGCTGCACGCGCGGCGTGTACCAGGTGTAGCCGAGGCTGAGCCTGGGCACGCTGGCATCCATGTCGTAGAAGCGCGTGCTGCCGATGATGTCACCCGCCGCATCACGGATCACGAACGGCAGCACCTTGCCTTCGCTCTGCGCCTGCAACGCGGCCCGCACATAGGCCTCGGCCTGTTCCGGCGATGGCACCTGGGTGTACCAGAGCTGGTCCAGGCCGCTGCCTTCAAGCGCATCGCGCAGGCCGGGCACGTGCTCCATCTGCAGCGGCTGCAGGGTTACGTGCTGGCCGCGCAGGGTAGGAACCGTGTTCCAAGCATCGAGGTTGCTCATTGCTCAGCCCTGCAGGCTCGGGGTGCGCTGCGCGCAATGATCGACATAGGTCTTGATCCGGTCGATGCCATCGGCACCGAACCAGAATACCTTCCACTGATCCTGCTTGTAGCAGCCATCGGACTCGGCGTAGTAGAAGTGATTGATCGGGTTGCCATGGCGCGAGCGCCAGAACAGCTGCGGCGTTTCTTCCAGCATCACGTTCCAGACCGCACGGCCGAGGCCTTCGCCCTGTGCGTCGTCGAGCACGGCGAACTTGTCCAGGTACACGCCTTCGGCCTCGTCGGTGAGGATGACCGCGGTGCGGTAGTTCTCGCTGACGTAGGCGCGCAGCAGCCTGGTCTTCTGGAAATAGTCCGGCACCAGGGTGCGGCCGAAGCTGGATTCGATCAGGCCCTTCAGGCGCGGCAGGTCCAGTTCGTTCCAGGCGGTGGCGCGCAGCACTTTTTCGCCCTTGCGCACCAGCGTGCCCGAGCCCTTGTGGGTGAACAGTTCCTTGGCCAGGTCGGCCGGGCGGGTGATCGACACCGACGATTCCAGCGGCAGGCGATCGAGCAGATCCTTGATCTGTTCGATCTTCACCTTCATGCCGCCGTGGATCCACGGCTGCGCGATCAGGTGGTCGTACTCGGTGGACAGGTTGATCGAATCGATCACGTTGCCCGCCTCGTCCAGCAGGCCGCCGGTGCCGGTCAGGAAGATGATCTTGTACGGCTGCAGTTCCTGCACCAGCTCGTTGGCGGCGAAGTCGGCGTTGACGTTGAGGATCTGGCCACCGGCGGTTTCACCCAGGCTGGTGATGACCGGGATCGAGCCCGCACGCAGGCTGGCCTCGATCGGCGCCAGGTTGACCTTCTTCACCTCGCCGACCAGGCCGTAGGTATCCACGTCCAGGTACTCGGCCTCGAACACGCCACCGGTGATCGAGGTGGCGCGCGCGCCGTTCTGCTGCAGCGCCTCGACCAGGCGCAGGTTGGACTGCTGGAACACCCGGCGCACGATCGCCAGTGCTTCCGGCGAAGTCACGCGCAGGCCGTTCACGGTCTGCTTGTCGATGCCGGCCGCCGACAGCTCGGCATCCAGCTGCGGGCCGGCGCCGTGCAGCACGATCGGGGTCAGCCCGACTTCCTGCAGGAACGACAGCGAAGAGGTCAGCGCGTCGAGATCGTCGCGCAGCACCGCGCCGCCGACCTTGACCACGGCGAAGCGCTTGGCATCCAGCTGCGAAAAGCGCTTGAGGTACTGGCTGATCTCCTTCGCGCTGGCCATGCTGGAAAGCAGGCGCACGATGGTCTGGCGGGTCTGGCGGTGGGGCTGGAGGGCAGGAGACATTTAGGTTTCGTCGGAAAGGGAAGAATCAGGCGCCGGCGGCGATGATGCGGTGCACGGCGTCGGTGTAGCGCTGCAGCTGGTCCAGCGTCACGAACTCATCGGCGGTGTGGGCCTGGGCAATATCGCCCGGGCCAAACACCAGGGTGGTGTAACCGGCGGCGGAGAACAGCGAGGCCTCGGTCCAGAAGTCCACGGCGTTGCCGATCGGCAGCTCAAGCGCGTCGGCCACATCGCGCGCCAGCAGGCGGCGGTTCTCGGCTTCGGCGATGTCGCCGGCCGGCAGGCTGGGGCCACGGAAGGTCTCGGTGAATACCGCCGCTTCCGGCTCGGCGAACCCGGCGAAGGTGGCCAGCAACGCGTCGATGTTCATCGACGGCAGCGGCCGGAAACCGAAGCGCACTTCGGCAGCGGGCGCGATCATGTTGGCCTTGATGCCGCCTTCGACGCGGCCGATGTTGAAGCGCAGGCCGGTCAGTCCGCCAAAGCGCGCCGACGCCAACGATTCCACATGGTCCAGCGCACGGTTGCCCCAGCGCATGGCCTGGTGCAGCGCGCTGGCGGCGGCATCCTGCTTGCCCGAGGCGTGCCCGGCGCGGCCGGCGAACTGCATCAGCACAGAGCTGATGCCGCGATGCGCCAGCACCGCTTCGCTCATGGTCGGCTCGGCCACCAGCACCGCTTCATACGGCAGGCCACGGGCCAGGAACGCGGCGATGCAGCGCGGATCGTTGGCTTCTTCATCGCTGGAGAACAGGAAGGCCGCGTCACCGTCGCTGGCATTGGCTGCGGCCACCAGTGCGGCGGCCGCGCCCTTGATGTCACACACGCCCAGACCGACCACGCGGTCGTCCAGGCGGCGCATCTCGTGCGGGTCGGCGCTCCAGTGCGGCGAATCGGGCACGGTATCAAGATGTACGTTGAACAGGTACTTCGGCGTCCCGCGCACGGCGTACAGGCTGACCGCACCGGCGCCGTGGTCGATCACCTCGACGTTGAAGCCGGGCAGGTTCGCGCGCAGGTAATCGAAGATGCCACCGGTGGTGATCGCGCGCGGCGGGTTGCGGGTGTCGAAGGACACCAGGACCTGCAGGTGATCGAGCGTCTGTTCAAGCATGAAACAAAGATCCTGTGGAATTCCGCCGGGCATGGCCCGGCGCTACCGTGATGCGTCTGGTGGAGAGCCCCCTTCTTGTTGAAGGGGGCGCGCCAACGGCGCAGGGTTAAGGTGGAATGCGCGAGAGACGCGCGCGCAATTCAATCGCTCAGCGATTGACTTGCGCGTAAAGCGTCGAGCTCATACCGAACAGCTTGATGAAGCCTTCAGCCTCCTCCACGCCCCAGTCGGCCGACTGCGCGTAGGTGGCACCCTTGGTGTTGAGCAGGTGCGGCGACTTCACGGCCACCGCATCGACGCGGCCACCACGGGTTTCCAGCACCACTTCACCGTTGACCTTGGCCTGCGAGGACTTCAGGAAGGCTTCGATGTCGGTCTTCAGCGGGTCGTGGTAGAAGCCTTCGTACACCAGCTCCACCCACTTGCGCGCCACGTCCGGCTTGAAGCGGTTCTGCTGCTTGGTCAGCACCGCATCTTCCAGCGCGCGGTGTGCGGCCAGCAGCGAGACCAGGCCCGGGGCCTCGAACACGATGCGGCCCTTCAGGCCGATCACGGTGTCGCCGGTGTACACGCCGCGACCGACGCCGTACGGGGCGAACAGCTTGTTGAGCTGGGCCAGGATCTGGTCGCCCGGCAGCGCCTTGCCGTTCAGTTCAACCGCTTCGCCTTCAATGAACTTCAGGGTGACGGTCAGCGCCTGCTCCGGCCACTCGCTGCGCGGCGAGCACCAGCCACGCGCACCTTCGCCCGGGGCTTCCCAACGGTCGATCTCGCCACCGGACATGGTCACGCCCAGCAGGTTCTCGTTGATGGTGTAGGCCTGCTGCTTGGCGCGCACGCCGAAGCCGCGCTCTTCCAGGTATTTCTGCTCGTAGGCACGGGTCTGGGTGTGTTCCTTCTGGATCTCGCGGATCGGCGCGATGATCTGGTAGTCACCCAGCGCCTTCACGGCCAGGTCGAAGCGGACCTGGTCATTGCCCATGCCGGTGCAGCCGTGGGCGATGATGTTGGTGCCCAGTTCGGCGGCACGCTTCAGCGCGGCATCCACGATCAGGTAGCGGTCCGACACCAGCAGCGGGTACTGGCCCTGGTAGCCTTCGCCGGCCCACACGAACGGCTTGACGAAGCCTTCCCAGATCGCCGGGCCACCGTTCACAGTGACATGGCTGGTCACGCCCAGCTCGGCGGCACGCTTCTCGATGAAATCGCGCTCTTCATCATCCACGCCGCCGGTGTCGGCGAACACGGTGTGCACGTTGTAGCCACGCTCCTGCAGGTAGGGCACGCAGAAGCTGGTATCCAGGCCGCCGGAGAAGGCGAGAACGACGTCTTTATTGCTCATGGGGAGGGTATGTCCTGGTAGCGCCGGGCCGTGCCCGGCGGAAATGATTGAATCGGAAAAAATCAGCGCCCGGCAACCGCGGCCATGATCGCCTTCTGCACGTGCAGGCGGTTCTCGGCTTCGTTGATGGCGATGCACTGCGGCGAATCCATCACCGCATCGGTGGCCTTCACGTTGCGACGCAGCGGCAAGCAGTGGCTGAACACACCGTTGTTGGTCAGCGCCATCTTGCGTTCGTCGACGATGAAGTGCTTGAACTGGTCGCGGATCGGCTTTTCCGGTTCCCAGTTGCCGAAGAACGGCAGCGCTCCCCAGCTCTTGGCGTAAACCACGTCGGCGCCGGCGTAGGCGCTGTCGACATCATGGCTGATCTTCAGCGAACCACCGCTCTCGGCCACGTTCTGCTCGGCCCAGCCCATGTAGCGCTCGTCGAGGATGTAGTCGGCGGTCGGGCAAAGCAGTGTCACGTCCATGCCCATGCGGGTGGCGATGGTCAGCGCCGAGTTGGCCACGGCGGTGTTGAGCGGCTTGGGGTGGTAGGTCCAGGTCAGCACGTATTTCTTGCCACGCAGGTCCTGGGTGCCGAAGTGCTCCTGCAGCGCCATGATGTGGGCCAGCTCCTGGCACGGGTGGGTGATGGTCTCCATGTTGATGACCGGCACCGGCGAATACCTGGCGAAGCTGTTGAGGACGATGTCCTGGCGGTCGTACGCCCAGTCCTGGAACTTCGGGAACGCACGCACGGCGATGATGTCGCAGTAACGGCCCAGCACCTTGGCCACTTCCGCGATGTGTTCCTCGGTATCGCCGTCCATCACCGTGCCGAGGTTGAACTCGATCGGCCAAGCATCCTTGCCCGGCTGCAGCACCACCGCATGGGCGCCGAGCTGGAACGCGCCCAGTTCGAAGCTGGTGCGGGTGCGCATGGACGGGTTGAAGAACACCAGCGCGATCGACTTGCCCTTGAGCTGGTCGCCGAGCTTGTTGCGCTTGAACAGCGCGGCCTGGGTCAGCAATGCGTCGAGATCGCTGCGGCTCCAGTCCTGGGTGTTCAGGAAGTGCTTGGGGGACATCTTCTTTCCTTGCGTGGCGGCGCCGGGTTCGACGCGGTGGAAGGGAAAACAGGAAGCAAAGGTGAAACGAAAAGGTTGCAGTTGCAGCTTTCAGAACGCGGAAACGAAAAAACCCAGCCGGCGGGCTGGGTTTTTTTCGGACGAACAGCAAAAAGCTCCGGTTACCCAGCGAGAATGTGGGGTTCCGGTCGACGCGCACGCGAGGTCATGCCCGACGCCTGTCGGGCTGCGCTGCTGTCGTGCTGGAAGTCGGTGAGCTTCATGGCCGAATATCTTTGCATGCGGCCGTGACCGGCGCAAGGGGCCGGGGTCGCAGAATCAGGGATTGCCGGCGGCGCCCTGCTCAGGACCGACCCAGGGGGTGATCGACACCCGGATCTTGAGCCGGTTGCCCGGGTCTTCCGGCAGCCGCGACCGATACTTGGTGCCCTTGTAGACGTAGTCCACGTCGTAGGCGATGGGCCGGCGGAATTCACGCCCCACCGGCACGATGCGGCAGTCACGGGTCAGCATCGGGCCATTGTTGGCAGGCGCCGGGGCCGGCGTTTCGGGGCCGGCCTCTTCGGAGGGCTCCTCGTCGCTGCGCTTGAATATCGAGCGCACCGAGTCCCAGAAACGGCTGATCCGGCCCTTGTCCTCGACCGGCTCCTCGCCGGTCACGTTGACCGGGGCCAGGGTGCGGGTCGACACCGGCTCGCAATGCTCCTCGGTACGGGTCGCGCGCAGGGTCTGGAATACCGGCTCGACGTTCAGTACCTGGGCGTAGTCGAACTTCACGTTCTCCACGATCACCACCCGGTTGCGGGGCTCGGCCTCCTGCGCCAGCACCACGGCGGGCAGCGCCGACAGGCAGGCCAGGGTCAGCAATGCGGTGGATTTCAGTGGCGACGGGAGCAAGGACACGGCGATAGTGTAGGCAGTGGCGAGCGCAAGGGGCTGAACATTACCCGTCCACGCCGCTCCTGCCCACCCCACCCTGGCTCCCTCCGGCGTCCACCGGTGGCAACCAGCGCCCCCAAAGGGAGCGACACGTTCTAAAATCACAGACTTGTCCCCCAGCCACAGCCCCATGACCCTGCGCCTGCACAACAACCTGACTCGCCAGCTCGAACCGTTCACCCCGCTCGACCCGGCCTGTCCGACCCTGTATGTGTGCGGCCCCACGGTCTACAACTACGTGCACATCGGCAACGCCCGTGGCCCGGTGGTGTTCGGGGTGCTGGCCGACCTGCTGCGGCGGCGTTTCGGCGCACTGCGCTACGCCCGCAACATCACCGACGTGGACGACAAGATCAACACCGCCGCGCGCGAGCAGGGGGTGCCGATCAGCACCATCACCGACAGGTTCGCCGCCGCCTACCGTGAAGACATGGCCGCGCTGGGCGTGGTGCCGCCTGACATCGAACCGGAAGTGACCGCGCACATGCCGCAGATCATCACCATGATCGAGCAGTTGATCGCCAGTGGTCATGCCTATGCCGCCGAAGGCCACGTGCTGTTTGCGGTGGCCAGCTTTGAAGGCTACGGCAAGCTCTCGCGCCGTGATCCGGAAGAGATGCTGGCTGGCGCCCGCGTCGATGTCGCCCCCTACAAGCGTGATCCGGGCGATTTCGTGCTGTGGAAGCCATCCAGCGACGACCTGCCCGGCTGGGAATCGCCCTGGGGCCGTGGCCGCCCGGGCTGGCACATCGAATGCTCGGCGATGGCCGCCGCCCACCTGGGCGAGACCATCGACATCCATGCCGGCGGCGTCGACCTGCAGTTCCCGCACCATGAAAACGAGATCGCGCAGAGCGAATGCGCGCATGGCGGCAGGATCTTCGCCCGCTACTGGCTGCACAACGGCATGCTCAACTTCGGCGGCGCCAAGATGAGCAAGTCACTGGGCAACATCGAGCGCGTGCATGACCTGGTTCGCCAGCATCCGCCGGAGGCACTGCGCCTGGCCCTGCTGTCGGCCCACTACCGTCAACCGCTGGACTGGTCCGATGCGCTGATCGAACAGTCGGTGCGTACGCTGGACCGCCTGTACGGCACCCTGCGCGAACTGGCCTCGGTCGAGGCCAGCGCGGTGATTCCGGCCACGGTCGAAGCGACCCTCGACGACGACCTCAACACCCCGCAGGCGCTGGCCGAAGTGGCCCGCATCGCGGCCGAGGCGCGTCGTGCCACGGACCCGGCCGAACAGTCGCGCCTGAAGGCCGAGCTGCTCGGTGCCGGCCTGGCGCTGGGCCTTCTGCAGGCCGATCCGGCGCAGTGGTTTGGTACCGCTGCGGGCGCTGACGGCGACGATGGCCGTATCCAGGGCCTGATCGACGAGCGCGCTGCGGCCAAGAAGGCGCGCGACTTCGCCCGTTCCGATGCCATCCGCGACCAGTTGGCCGCCGAAGGCATCGTGCTGGAAGACACCCCGCAGGGCGTGCGCTGGTCGCGCAAGCGCGGCTGACCTGCTGCCCTGCCCCGTGGCCGGCCCGCCGGCCACGCCCCCACTGTAGAGACTGTTGTGACCGACTCCCCGTTCCCGCTTGAACCCACCGCCGCCGAGGCCCAGACCGCCATCGCCGAGGAATTCGGCTTCTTCGGCGACTGGTCCGAGCGCTACCAGTACCTGATCGACCTCGGCCGCAAGCTGCCGGCCTTCCCGGAAGAATGGAAGACCGAAGAGCATCGCCTGCTCGGCTGCCAGTCGATGGTCTGGATCGTGCCGGAAGGCAATGCGCAGTCGCTGCGCTTCCATGCCATCAGTGATTCGGCCATCGTCTCCGGCCTGATCTTCCTGGCGCTGCGCGTGTACTCCGGGCGCTCGGCGCGGGAGATCCTGGCCACCGAACCGAGCTATATCCAGGACATCGGCCTGGCCCGCCACCTGTCTCCGACCCGCAGCAATGGTGTGGCTGCGATGCTGGCCTTCATCCGCGAGACCGCGCAGACCCAGCTGCAGCGCGATCCGTCGTGAACGAGCCTGCCACAGCCGAGGACACCGCGCTGGGCCTGCTGTCCCGGCCCGGCTTCGCCAAGCTGCTGGCCTACCGCATCTTCGCGATGCTGTCCTACCAGGTGGTGGCAGTCACCGTCGGCTGGCACATCTACGAAGTCACCCGCAATCCGTTCTCGCTGGGCCTGATCGGTCTGGCCGAGGTGCTGCCGTTCTTTTGCGTGGCGCCATTCGCCGGCTACCTGGTCGACCATCTGCCGCGGCGTCGGTTGGGCATGGCGGCCTGTTCCGGGCTGATCGCCACCGCGCTGGTACTGACCAGCGTGGCCAAGGGCTGGCTGCCGTTTGAAGGCGTGTGGCCCATCTATGCAGCCATCGCCCTGACCGGCATGGTCCGCGCCTTCCTGTCACCTATCTACAACGCACTGTTCGCCCGCGTGCTGGCCCGCGATCAGTTCGCGCGCGGCGCAGGCCTCGGCGCGGTGGTGTTCCAGGCCGGCATGGTCGCCGGCCCGGCGCTGGGCGGCGTGCTGGTCGGCTTCGGCGGCAAGGGCCTCTCCTACGCGGTGGCTACGGCCTTTGCGCTGGTGGCGATGGCCTGCCTGGCTACATTGAAGGTGGAAGAACCGGTGCACACCGGTCCCGCCGCGCCGATCTTCAAGAGCATCGCCGAAGGCGCGCGCTTCGTGGTCGGCAACCGGATCATGGTCGGGGCGATGGCGCTGGACATGTTCTCGGTGCTGCTGGGCGGCGTGGTGGCGATGCTGCCGGCCTTCCTGCACGAGATCCTGCACCACGGTCCGGAAGGCCTGGGCGTCCTGCGCGCGATGCCGGCGCTCGGTTCGGTGTGCGTGGGCCTGTGGCTGGCCCGCCACCCGCTGCACCGCAATGCCGGCCGCGTACTGCTGTTCGCGGTGGCCGGTTTCGGCCTGTGCGTGATCGGCTTCGGCCTGTCGCAGCACTTCTGGCTGTCGGCGCTGATCCTGCTGTTCTACGGGGCCTTCGATGGCATCTCGGTGGTGATCCGATCGACCATCCTGCAGTTGGCCACGCCGGAAGAGATGCGCGGCCGGGTGTCGTCGATCAACGGCATCTTCATCAGTTCGTCCAACGAGCTGGGCGCGTTCTATGCAGGCACGATGGCGAAGCTGCTCGGCCTGGCGCCGGCCGTGGTGCTGGGTGGGTTTGCGGTGCTGAGCGTGGCCGGGATCACGGCGTGGAAGAACCCGACATTGCGGAAATTGAATCTGCGTGATCTGCAGTAGCGTCGGCTCGTCGTTTCCGCGACAGCCGCTTTACGTGCGCCGACGCATTGGTAGCGCCGGGCCATGCCCGGCGGCCCTTTTCCGCGACCGCGGCAGGGTGTCACTTTCTTTTCGCGAAAAGAAAGTAACCAAAGAAACGCTCCGCCATCCGCGAGCCGGCGCTGCGCGCCGGTGCCCTGTGCTCCTCGGTGAATCAGGGGACGGCGCCGAACTCGCTGCGCTCAAACAGCGGCGCCTCTTCGCCCCTGATTCCCCTGCGGTGCTCGGCTCGCTACAAGGCGGACTCAAGTCAAGAGCCGCAGCCGCGCACGCAGGCTTCGGTAGCGCCGGGCCATGCCCGGCGAGCGAAGTGGTGGTCTTTGCTCTCATCCTCCCTCCAAGCCCGCGCCTTCGGCCTGAGCCGAGCGTGGGCTCGGCTCTACATCGGCCGCGCACGCAGGAAACCGTCGAGAGCCTGCGGGTGGGTCCGGGCAGGACCGTCCGCGGCATGGATGCCGCGGCCGAGCTTACAGGGATGTACTTGCAGCGTGTCCTGCCCGGACCCACCCGCAGGCTCCACCCGATACCCGGAAGGCGCTGCTCTACACAGCCAACTCGAACCCAACAAAAAACCCGGCCGAGGCCGGGTTTTTCGCATGACCATACAACGAGCAGGAATCAGTCGCCCTGCTGCTTCTGCAGGTGCTCCCAACGCTCCTGGGCGTCGATGGTGCGCTCGGCGGTCAGGCGCGCTTCGAGGCGCTCCAGGCCGATTTCTTCGCCGGTGTCGACGCAGTAACCGTAGTCGCCCGCTTCCAGGCGCTTCAGGGTGCTGTCGATCTTGCCGATCAGCTTGCGGTAGCGGTCGCGGGTACGCAGCTCCAGCGAGTTCTCGGTCTCGCGGGTCGCGCGCTCGGCTTCGTCGCCGATGTCACGCACTTCCTCACGAAGATTCTCGATGGTCTGCTTGGACTCTTCCACCAGGTCCGCGCGCCAGTTCTGCAGACGCTGACGGAAGTACTCCTGCTGCAGCGGGCTCATGTATTCCTCTTCCGAGGACGGCTTGTAGCCAGTCGGCAGGATCGGGCGGCCGGTGGCCTCGTCGGTCTTGTACTCGACCACCTTGTACTTGCTGCGCGGGGCCGGTGCAGCCGAGCGGGCGGCGACGGCCACGGCAACCTTGCCGACAGGGCGCGACACGGTCTTCGGGGCGGAATCGGATTTCACGGCGGTTTTGGCAGGCGATTTCGAAACGGGCACGGGATTCTTGGATTGCGGGGCCTTCGAAGCGGCAGGAGCGGCGGCCGGGGCCGGCTTGGAGGCCGGTTGGGCTGCTGCCACTGCCACGGTCTTGGCCGGGACAGGCTTGGCCGGAGCCGGCTTGGCAGCAGGCTTCGGTGCGGACTTCACTACTGGGGCCGGGGCCGGCTTTACGGCCGGTGCGGCAACATTCTTGGCACCCTTCTTTGCAGCGGCAGGCGTGGCGACCGGCTTGGCCGCAGCGACCTTCTTTGCTACGGGCTTGGCGACCGGCTTGGCTGCAGCCTTCTTCACCACCGCCTTCGGCGCCGGCTTGGCGGCGGCCTTCTTGGCCACCGGCTTGGCGGCAGCTTTCTTCACCGGCGCAGCCTTGCTGACGGTCTTCTTCACCGGCGCCTTCTTGCTGGCAGCGGCTGGCTTGGCCTTGGCGGGCGCAGCGGCCTTCTTCGCCACCGGCTTGGTTGCCTTGACCGGCGTTTTCTTTGCGGTGGCCTTCCTGGCCGCCGGTTGCGAGGACGCTGCCTTGGTCGCCGGCTTGCTGGCCGGCTTCTTGGCAACGGGCTTTGCCGCCAACTTCTTCACAACAGGCTTGGCGGTTTTCTTGGCGGCCGTTGCGGCCTTCTTTGCAGTTTTTTTAGCAGCCACGAAACGCTCTTCCTTGGATTCCCCGGGGCCCGGGAAAGCGGGCCTTTATAGCCTACCCGACCCGCAGCAGCAACCTCGGCACCCTGCCCCATTCAGTCCTGGAGCCAAGGCGCCCAATGGGCAGTCCGACGAACACGGACCGCCTTGCGCGGTACGGAACCTGGCCAGCACCCGACGGTGCTGGTACCGGTCGCAGGCCATCGGCGACATGCGACCAACGGCCCATCCTGCACAAATGCGGCCTTCATGCCAACTGGCATAAGATGACTGGGTGATCTCGCGCCTGCTCATCGCCCTGCTGCGCTTCTACAAGCGCTTCATCAGCCCCTTGCTGGGGCCCCGCTGCCGTTTCGTGCCGAGCTGTTCTGAATACGCGATGGACGCGATCTCGCGGCACGGCCCGCTGCGCGGCAGCTGGCTGGCTGCGCGCAGGCTGGGCCGCTGCCACCCGTTCCATCCCGGCGGCTTCGACCCCGTGCCCGAGTCCCCCAACGCCCCCTCTTGCCGTTGCACAGGAAAACATTGACATGTCCTCCACCCTCATCACCAATGCCCGCATGGTCAACGAAGGCCGCACCTTCGACGGCGACCTGCGCATCGAGAACGGCCGCATCGCGCAGATCGGCAACGGGCTGGCGCCGCGCGACGGCGAGCAGGTGGTGGACGCGGCCGGGCGCTGGCTGCTGCCCGGCATGATCGATGACCAGGTGCACTTCCGCGAACCGGGCCTGACCCACAAGGGCGACATCGCCAGCGAATCGGCGGCCGCCGTGGCCGGTGGCCTGACCAGCTTCATGGACATGCCCAACACCAACCCGCCGACGCTGGATTCAACCATCCTGGAAGCCAAGTACGAGCTCGCGCGCGGCCGCGCCTGGGCCAACTACGGCTTCTACCACGGTGCCAGCAATGACAACCTGGACGCGATCCGTGCGCTGGACCCGAAGAAGGCCCCGGGCGTGAAGGTGTTCATGGGTGCTTCGACCGGCAACATGCTGGTCGACAACCCGGAAACGCTGGACGCGATCTTCCGCGAATGCCCGACCCCGATCATCACGCACTGCGAAGACACGCCGATGATCGATGCCAACCTGAAGGCCTTCCAGGAAAAGTACGGTGATGCGCTGACCCCGGACATGCACCCGGACATCCGTTCGCGCGAAGCGTGCATCAAGTCGACCCGCCTGGCGATGTCGCTGGCACGCAAGCACGGCACCCGCCTCCATGTGCTGCACATCTCCACCGCCGACGAGCTGGCGCTGTTCGAGAAGGGCCCGCTGATCCGCGCCGATGGCAGCCGCAAGCAGATCACCGCCGAAACCTGCGTGCACTTCCTGCACTTCGCGCGCCCGGACTACGCGACCAAGGGCAACCTGATCAAGTGCAACCCGGCGATCAAGGAAGTGTCCGACCGCGAGGCAATCACCGCTGCACTGGCCGATGACGTGCTGGACGTGCTGGCCACCGACCACGCGCCGCACACCTGGGAAGAGAAGCAGAAGCCCTACGCGCAGGCGCCGTCGGGCCTGCCGCTGGTGCAGTACGCACTGGTGGCCGCGCTGGAGCGGGTGCACGAAGGCAAGCTGACCCGCGAGCAGGTGGTGCAGAAATTCGCACATGCGCCGGCGCAGCTGTTCGACGTGGAAGAACGCGGCTTCCTGCGCGAGGGCTACTTTGCCGACCTGGTGCTGGTGGAGGACGTGCCGTTCACCGTCAAGCGCGAGGACGTGCTGTCCAAGTGCGGCTGGTCGCCGTTTGAAGGCACCACTTTCCGCTCGCGCATCGCCTCCACCTGGGTCAACGGCCAGCTGGTGTGGGACGGCAGCAAGCTGGTGGGCGAACCCGCCGGCCAGCGCATGACCTACGACCGCTGATGCGTTCGGCACTTCTGTTCGGAGCGCTGCTGCTGGCCGCGCCCCTGTTCACCGCACCGTCGGCGCAGGCACAGGACGGCATCGGCAGCCTGATCGACAGCCGCGTGGTGTTCCCGGCCAGTGCGTCACAGGGCGCGCTGGTGATCGGCAAGGTGCCCGCTGGCAGCCGCGTGCAGTACGCCGGCCGCCAGCTGCGGGTGAGCGGCTATGGCAGCGTCGTGTTCGGCATCGGCCGCGACGAGAAGGGTCCGCTGCACGTGCAGGTGCAACGCCCCGATGGTGGCAGCGAGACCGCAACCATCGCGGTGACGCCGCGCGACTGGCCCACCGAGCGGGTCAACGGGGTGCCACCGAAGACGGTGAATCCGCCGGCGGCGATTGCCGAGCGGATCAAGCGCGAACAGGCGCAGGTAACCGCTGCACGTTCGCGCGACGACGACCGTACCGACTTCACCCAGACCTTCATCTGGCCGGTCCAGGGCCGCATCAGCGGCCGCTTCGGCAATGCGAGGGTGTACAACGGCCAGCCCGGTGCCGGTCATTCCGGCATGGACATCGCGGTGCCGACCGGCACGCCGGTAAAGGCACCGGCCGCCGGCATCGTCACCTTCGCCGGCCCCGACCTGTACCTGACCGGTGGCACGCTGCTGCTCGACCACGGTTTCGGGGTCAGCTCCAACTTCCTGCACCTGTCGCGCATCGACGTAAAAGTCGGCGACCGTGTGGAGCAGGGCCAGGTGATCGCTGCCGTCGGCGCCACCGGCCGTGCCACCGGCCCGCACCTGCACTGGGGCATGAACTGGTTCGAGACCCGTATCGACCCGCTGCTGGTGCTGGACCGCAAATAACGCCCATCGCCCGGTGCAGCGGTGAGCCACTGTTGTAGAGCCGAGCCCACGCTCGGCTGCTGTCGCGCAGAGATGAGCCGAGCATGGGCTCGGCTCTGCAGACAGCATTCAATCAACCGCGCGAGGTAGCGCCGGGCCATGCCCGGCGGAGCGCGGGATCAACCGCGGGCAGCCCACCACACACGCAGCAGGGTGCGCACCGGGGTTGCTTCGATCGGCTTGCCTGCGGCCTGCGCGGCCACACGGGCACGTGCCAGGCTGGACCACACGCGGCGCGGGCGCGGGCCGGGCACGCGGGTGCCCCACCCCTTCAACAGATGCTGCGCCCAGCGCTGCGCAGCGGTGCTGGCATCACCGTCCAGCAGGCTGCGCGGCACACCGGCCACGCCGGCATCCTGCAGGCGCTGGGCCAGGGTCTGCAGCTGCACCGCGCGACCGGCACCGGTGCGCGGCTTGTCCGCGAACAAGGTTGCCTCCACTGCGGCTACGGCCTCGGCGTAGTTGGCCAGCGCGCGCTCGGCGCCGGCTGCATCGGGCGCGACGGTGCGTGCTTCAACCAGATCCGGCAGCGCTTCGGCCAACTGCGCCCACGGCGCACGCACCGGCTCCAGCAGCCGGCCCAGCGGATGGCGCGAACGATGCCCGGCCCAACTGCGCAGCTCCTCGCCCCACCACGCCAGCTTGGCGTCGGCCGGCAACGGGTCGCCGCTGGTGTTGAGCATGTCGTCGAACTCCTGCAGCAGCGCAAACCACGCCACGGCCAGCTCGCGTTGCGATTCGGCCACGAACGGGGCGGCCACCGACCATTCCGGCCAACGGCTGCGCCACTTGTCGAGGAAACTGTCCAGCGCGGTACTGCTCACTACACCATTCCTTACGGCTGGGCCGGGGTTGCCGGCCGGGTCGGCCAGAGACTGGCCAGTTGCAGAAGTTCAGCGTTCTCGACCAGCACGTCGGCCTGCCAGGCCAGCGGATCGTCGCTGTGCAGGCGGTAGCCCCACAGCGCCGCCACCGACGGCATGGCCGCGGCCCGCGCGGCGATGATGTCGCGCTCGTCGTCACCCACGTACACGCAGTCTTCGGCAGCAACGCCAATGGCCTGCGCAGCGTGCAGCAGCGGCAGCGGGTGAGGCTTGCGCTCGGCCAGGCTGTCACCGCCGACCAGCACCGCGCAACGCTGCTGCCAACCATGTTGCGGCAGGATCAGACGCGCCAGGTACTCCGGCTTGTTGGTGACGATGCCCCACACCGTACCGGCCTCATCCAGCGCGGCGAGCATGCCGGCCACGCCGTCGAACAGCACTGCGTGCTGGCCGATCAGCGCTTCGTAGCGCTGCAGGAATTCTGGGATCAGCGCGTCGCGTGCGGCGACGTCCAGTTCCGGGAAGGCAGCCGAGACCATCGCCCGCGAGCCCTTCGACACCACCGGGCGCAGTGCGGCCGGATCGATGGGTGCACGACCACGTTCGGCCAGCATCGCGTTGCAGGTAGCGACGAAGTCCGGCGCGCTGTCCAGCAAGGTGCCATCCAGATCGAACAGCACCGCGCGCGGGAAGCGTGCAGAGGTCATGCCGGCTTGACCGCGTAGGCCAGATAGTTGATGTCGGTGCGGCTGCTCAGGCGGGCATGGTTGCGCCACGGCTCGTAAGCCATGCCACTGACATCCACCAGCTGCACATCAGCCTCGCGCAGCCAGCGCGCCAGCTCGGCCGGCTTGATGAATTCCTGGTAGTGGTGCGTGCCCTTGGGCAGCAGGCGCGCCACGTACTCGGCGCCGACGATCGCCACCGCGAACGCGGCGGCGGTGCGGTTGATGGTCGACAGGAACAGGTGGCCGCCCGGCTTCAGCAGGCGATTGCAGGCGTCGATGATCGCGCCCGGGTCGGGCACGTGCTCAAGCATTTCCATGCAGGTGACCACATCGAAACTGCCCGGCTGCTCGGCGGCCAGATCCTCGGCGGCCTGCACGCGGTAGTCGACCTTGGCGCCGCTTTCCAGCGCATGCAGGCGCGCGACCTTCACCAGCTCCGGGGCCAGGTCGATGGCGGTGACGTCGGCGCCGGCCTGGGCCAGCGCTTCGCTCAACAGGCCGCCACCGCAACCGATGTCGAGCACACGTGCGCCGCGCAGCGGCACGCGGTCGGCCACGTATTTCAGGCGCACCGGGTTCAGCGCATGCAGCGGCTTCTGCGGGCCGTCAGCGTCCCACCAGCGGTTGGCCAGCGCGGCGAACTTGTCCAGCTCGGCCTGATCGAAATTGGAGGAAGCGTGGGGGGCAGTCATGAGGGGTCCTTGCGGCGCCAGGGATCAGGCGCGGATATGACGGATGCGCTCGCGCCACTGGCGCGCGTTGGCGATGATGCCCGGCAGGTCCATGCCGACCAGCTCGCGCTGCACCAGCTTCGGCTTGCCGGCGATCCAGACGTCGCTGACCTGCTGGCGGCCGGTGGCGTACACCAGTTGCGACAGCACGTTGTGCAGCGGCTGGGTTTCCAGCGCAGACAGGTCGACGCAGACCAGGTCGGCCTGCTTGCCGACTTCGATCGAGCCGATGCGGTCACCGAAGCCCAGCGCGCGTGCGCCACCCAGCGTGGACGCGCGCAGCGTGGTTGCCGCATCCAGTGCAGTGGCGTCGTCGGCCACGGCCTTGGCCAGGATCGCTGCGGTGCGGTTCTCGCTGAACATGTCCAGGTCGTTGTTGCTGGCGCAGCCATCGGTACCGATCGCCAGGTTCACGCCTGCGCGCTGCAGGGCGCAGGCCGGGCAGAAACCGGAGGCCAGCTTCAGGTTGGATTCCGGGCAATGCACCACGCTCACGCCGCGCTCGGCGCACAGGTGGATTTCCGCATCGGTCAGCTGGGTCATGTGCACCGCAATCAGGCGGTCGTTGACCAGGCCGAGCCGATCCAGCCGCGCCAGCGGGCGCTGGCCGTGCAGCCTGATCGAATCGTTGATTTCCTGCGCGGTCTCGTGGGTATGCAGGTGCACCTGCATGTCGAGCTGGTCGGACAGCATCCGCACCCGCTCGAAGTTGGCATCGTTGACCGTGTAAGGCGCATGCGGCGCGAACGCGGTGGCGATCAGCGGATCGGTGCGCCACTGGTCGTGCAGTTCACCGGCCTTGGCGAAGTACTCGTCGTCGGTCTTGGCCCAGGCGGTGGGGAAATCGATGATGACCGCGCCCACCAGCGCGCGGAAACCGTGTTTCTTGTAGACCGCGGCCTGCACGTCGCCGAAGAAGTAGTTCTCGTTGGCGCAGGTGGTGCCGCCGCGCAGCATCTCGGCGATGGCCAGGGTGGTGCCGTCGGCAACGAATTCGGGGCCGATCACCGCCGCTTCCACCGGCCAGATGTGCTGCTGCAGCCAGGTCATCAGCGGCAGGTCGTCGGCGACGCCGCGCAGCAGGGTCATCGGGTTGTGCGTGTGGGCGTTGACCAGGCCCGGCATCAGCGCGGCCTCGGGGCGACTGACTACCTGGGCGGCACGGAAGCGCGCGCGCGCCTCGGCACGCGGCAGGATGGCCACGATCTCGCTGCCACGCACTGCGACGGCATGGTCTTCCAGCACCACCGCATGCGGCTCGATCGGAACGACGTAACCGGCTTCGATGAGCAGGTCGCAGGCTTCGGGGAGGTGCGGGCTATCGCTCATGCGGGCTCACTGGCTATTGGAGAAGGGCCTGGCGGGAGGCGGTAGCGCCGGGCCATGCCCGGCGGCTGTCCGCTGCGGCGCCATGGGCGCCAGCAACGGGTTCCGGGTTATGCCCGGAAAGCCGAGCATGGCTCGGCTCTACAGGTAATCCGGCTGCGCCGGATTACTTGACGCGTGCGGAGTACTCGCCCGAACGGGTGTCGACGCGGATCACTTCGTCCTGGTTGACGAACAGCGGCACGCGGACCACGGCGCCGGTTTCCAGGGTGGCCGGCTTGCCGCCGCCGCCCGAGGTGTCGCCACGGACGCCCGGATCGGTCTCGGTGATCTTCAGCTCGACGAAGTTCGGCGGCTGCACGAAGATCGGCTCACCGTTCCACAGGGTGACCACGCAGGACTCTTCGCCCTTCAGCCACTTCTCGGCGCCGCCCATGCCGGCCTTGGTGGCCTGGACCTGCTCGAAGGATTCCGGATCCATGAAGTGCCAGTACTCGCCATCGCTGTACATGAAGTTCATGTCGGTGTCGACGACGTCGGCTGCATCCAGCGAGTCGGTCGACTTCATGGTCACTTCCTGGGTACGGCCGTCCTTGATCAGGCGGTACTTCACGCGGGTGAAGGCCTGGCCCTTGCCCGGCTTGACGTATTCGGTGTCGATGATGACGGCCGGTTGGTTGTTGACCAGGATCTTCATCCCGTTCTTGACGTCGTTCATGCCGTAGCTGGCCATGCGTAAACTCCTGAGTGGCAGAAACGCCGCGGGTGCGGCGAGCCGTTAGAATGGAAAGCCCACCGGGTGCCGGTGGGCGACTGTTTTTCTGCCCCCATGATAACCGCAGGCCCCCTCTCCATGCAGCTTTCCGCCTTCCCCCGGCCCCAGTCGCCAGGCGCGCCCGCGCGCTGGCAGCAGCTCTGGCGCCAGGCACTGCGCGACCCACAGGCCCTGCTGGCCCGGCTGCAGCTGGACCCGGCCGCGCTGGGCGTCTCGGAAGCGGCCATGGCCCAGTTCGCGCTGCGCGTGCCGGAGGGCTTCGTGGCCCGCATGCGCAAGGGTGATCCGGCCGATCCGCTGCTGCGCCAGGTGCTGCCGATCGACGAGGAAATGCGTCCCGCGCCCGGGTTCAGCTTCGATGCGGTGGGCGATGGCGCGGCCAAGAAGGCCACCGGCGTCATACAGAAGTACCGTGGCCGCGCCCTGCTGGTCGCCACCGGCAGCTGCGCGATCAACTGCCGCTACTGCTTCCGCCGCCACTTCGACTATGGCGCGGAGAACGCCGCCAAGGGTGGCTGGCAGGAGGCCGTAGCCGCCATCGCCGCCGACCCGGACATCGACGAGGTGATCCTGTCCGGTGGTGACCCACTGTCGCTGGCCACGCACAAGCTGGTCGAACTGACCGATGCCCTGCGCCCCATCCCGCATATCCACCGCCTGCGCATCCACACCCGGCTGCCGATCGTGCTGCCCGAGCGCGTGGACGATGAGCTGGTCTCCTGGCTGGGCAGTCTGCCCTGGCCGCTGGCGATCGTGGTCCACGCCAACCATGCCAATGAATTCGACGCCAGCGTGGACGCGGCGATGGCCCGCCTGCGCGCTACCGGCGCCCAACTGCTGAACCAGGCGGTGTTGCTGCGCGGGGTCAATGACAGCGTGCAGGCCCTGCAGGACCTGAGCGAGCGCAGCTTCGACGCCGGCGTGCTTCCCTACTACCTGCATCAGTTGGACCGGGTCGAGGGCGTGGCCCACTTCGAAGTGGATGACGCCCAGGCCAAGGCGCTGATTGCCGGCCTGACCGCGCGCCTGTCCGGTTATCTGATCCCGAAACTGGTGCGCGAACTGCCCGGCGACCCGAGCAAGCGTCCGCTGTAGCCCCAAAAAAGGGGACGGAGGGGATTAAGTCGCAAATGCACAAGCGACTTAATCCCCTCCGTCCCTTTTTTTTGTGTCGGTCAGAGGCCCGATTCGATCATCCGCACCACTTCGGTGGCGGTCACCGGATGACTCAGCCAGTAGCCCTGGCCAAGATCGCAGCCGCGCTGCACCAGCAGCTCGAACTGTGCCTGCTGCTCGATGCCCTCGGCCACCACGGTGATGCCCAGTGCGTGGGCCATGGCGATGATCGCCGTGGTCAGCGCCAGATCGTCGGGATCGCGCTGCATGTCGGCCACGAAGCTCTTGTCGATCTTCACCCCGTCCACCGGTACCTGGCGAAGATGGCTGAGACCGGAGAAGCCGGTGCCGAAATCGTCCAGCCAGACCTTCACGCCGGTGCGGTGCAGCTTGTCCAGCAGCTGTGCGGCCACCATCTCGTCGCCGATCACGGCGGTTTCGGTCAGCTCCAGATGCAGGCGCGAGGCCGGTAGCCCGGACTCATGCAGGCACTGCGCCACCAGTGCCGGCAGTTCGCCGCCGCGCAACTGCCGTGGCGACACGTTGACCGACACGAACAGGTCGTCCCCGGCCGTCCCGGGCGGCCATTGCGCGGCCTCCATGCAGGCCGCACGCAGCACCTTCGGGCCGATGACTTCGATAAGGCCACTCTGCTCGGCCACCTCGATGAACACCGAAGGCGGGATCGTGCCCAGGGTCGGGTGCTGCCAGCGCAGCAGCACTTCAACGCCGACCATGCGGCGGTCGCGCATGCGGAAGATCGGCTGGTAGGCCAGGCGCAGTTCGCCGCGCTCCCAGGCGCCGCGCAGCTCCTGTTCCATATGCACGCGACGCTCGACTGCATGGTCCATCGCCCGGCTGTAATAGCGATAGCAGTTCTTGCCCGCCATCTTTGCCTGGTACATGGCAATGTCGCCGTTCTTCAGCAGGGTGGTGGCATCGGCCGCATCGTCAGGGAACAGGGTCACGCCGATCGAGGTACCCAGGAACAGTTCCCGGCCCTGCACCACCAGCGGCTTGCCCAGCTCCCGCACCAGCACTTCAGCCAGCAGCCGCGCATTTGCGGCCACATCACCATCGCCCACCAGGATCACGAACTCATCTCCGCCGAAGCGCGCCAACAGGGCTTCATCGCCCCCGGCTTCGGTGACCGCGCGATCGATACGCTGTGCAAACTGCAGCAGTGCTTCATCGCCAGCTTCGTGGCCAAGGGTGTCATTGACTCGCTTGAAGTCGTCGATATCGGCGAACAACAGGCCCAACCGGTGATTGGCGGCACGGGCAGCCATCAACCGATGATCAAGCGCCTCGCGGAATGCCAGCCGGTTGGTCAGCCCGGTCAACGCGTCGGTATAGGCCATGCGCCGCACTTCGCGGTCATGGCGGGCGATCGCATCACGCATGCGGGCAAAACCGCGCACCAGTTCACCCACCTCGTCGTCGCGGGTGTTCTCGGCCAGCGGCGTCTGGTAGTCGCCCGCCTCGATGCGACGGGCAGCGACGGCGAGATCACGGATCGGCGCAACCAGAGTACGCTGCACGTACAGGATCACGACCACGCCGATCACCACCAGTAGGCCCAGCATCAACAGCAGCCAGCCCAGGTGACGGCTGCCGACCTGCTGCAGGCGTTCGCCCAAGGTGGCGTTGGCTGCCTGCTCGCGCTGCTGCACCTCATCCAGCGCCATGCCGACGCGGACGCCGCCAATGCGCTGGTTGCCGACCATGATCGGCATGGTGTTGTCGAGCACCTTCGGCGACTCCTGCACGACCAGCGCCTGCGCAGCCGCGGCCCTGGGTGCAAGAGGATCAGCCATCGGCTGGCCGAAACCGGATACTTCGACCGAGCCGTCGTGAACCAGCCGGCCGCGTTCGTCGAACACCAGCACGTAGCGCACCACGGGCTGGCGCGCAGTACTGCGCACCAGTACGCCAACCTGGTCCAGGTCACGGTAGTACAACGGGTTGGCCAGCGCATCGGACAACTCGCGCGCCATCGCCTCGCCGCGGCTGCGCACGCTGCGGTCGAACAATTCATGGATGACGCCACCGCTGAGGTTGCGCACCTCGCCCTGCATCGCCGCTTGCCGCCCCAACAACACTGCCAGGATCGCGATCACCACGACCATTGCCCCGCCCATCGCGAGCAGGAACCGGGCCTGCATCCCCGAGCCAAGCCACTTCATTCCACTTCCATCCGCACGCGCGTCAATCCTTGTTTCAATTCATCCAGCCGCTGCTGCGCATGCGCATCGACGCGGTGGAACCCGGAAGTGCCAAAAAACCGATGCAGCGCTCCCCGTGCCCTCGGGTCGCCGGCCGCCTGCAGCAGCACTTCCTGCAGGCGATCGCGCACGCGTGGATCAAGGTTGGCGCGGACCATCTCCACCGCACGCGGGTAGGGTTCGGTGCGCAGCAGCTCGCGGAAGTCGCGCCGGAACGCTGCTGGCATCCGCCGTTCGTCATTCCAGTCCACGCTGCTCACTGCTCCCACGTCAACCACCCCCTTGTGCACGAACGTCGCGATGTTCAGCTCGCTGCGTGCAAATACGTAGCCCACGCTATCTGGGCCCGGCATTTCCCATGCACCGGCCAGGATCTGCGGCGACAGGCCTTCCTGCAGCAACGTCATCACCGGCACCAGGTAGGCACTGGTGGACGACGTGTTCTGCAGGGCCAGGCGATGGCCCCGCAGATCCTGCATGCGCTGGATCGGGCTGTCGCGGCGCACGAAGAAAACCGTCTGGTACTCCCGCACACCGTTGCGCTCGGTCAGCAGCAGCGGACGGGCGCCACTGCGCTGGCCCAGCGCCACCGCCGTACCCGAGGTTTCCGTGACCCAGTCGACACGACCGCGCCGCAGATAGCTGGCCATCTGCTGTGGATCGCGTGCCATCAGGATCCTCCCCTCCTTGATGCCAACGTCGTGCATGCGCCCCACCACGTAATCCAGCAAGGGCTGAAGCTGCTCGTGGTGGGCCTTGGGATCATCGCTGATCCGGCCCAGCACCAGCACGTGGTCCGGTGCTGCACGCACCGTCCCGGCCAGCAGGACCATGGCCAGGCTCAGCAGTCCCCCCTGCATTGCCTTTCGCAGACCCGACACAGGCTTCATCCCCCCCTGGGTATCCAGACAGACTACCCGAAAAAATGAGAACGTCGTCAGCTGTCCTTGTTGCCTGCTTGTGCCAGTCGCGCCATGCGCTGGGTGTCGGCGAGGATGCCGCGCAACAGGCGCACTTCCTGCTCGCTTGGCTCGCTACGCAGGAACAGGCGGCGCAGCTTGCGCATCGCCGATTCCGGCGCGCGGCCCTTGTGGAAATCGATCTCGTCCAGCGTGTCGCCGAGCTGGGCGAAGAAGCTCTCCATCTGCTCATGGCTGGCGGCCTGTTCGCGGAAGCCGGGCTCGGGATTGGGGGCCGGCTGCGCGCCCAGCAGCTGCATGCGCGTTTCATAGGCCAGCACCTGTACGGCGGCCGCCAGGTTGAGCGAGCTGAACTCAGGATCGGACGGGATGTGCACCGCCGCATGGCAGAGCTGCAGTTCCTCGTTGGTCAGGCCGGTGCGCTCACGACCGAACACCAGCGCCACCTCGGCGCCCTCGCCCGCCTTGGCCACCGCGCGGGCGGCGGCATCGGCCGGCAGGTACTCCTCCAGCTGCACGCGGCGGGCACGCGCGGTGCAGCCCAGCACCAGGCGGCAATCGGCCACGGCCTCGGCCAGGGTGGCGACCACCGGGGCGTCCCCCAGCACATCTTCGGCCCCGGCCGAGCGGCGGAAGGCCTCCTCGTCCAGAGGCTTTTCGGGAGCGACCAGCACCAGGCGGGCCAGGCCCATGGTCTTCAGGGCACGGGCGGCGGCCCCCATGTTGCCGGGATGCTGGGTACCGACCAGGACGAATCGGAGGCGGGTGGCGGCGGGAAACTGGGACATGAACAGGGAAAAGGTCGAGCTGGACGATGACCAATGGTAAACTGTGCGGCCGGCCACTGCGCCGGACCCGCTCTTTTCCCCCGCCAGTCCATCTCTTCTGCCTTTCCGGGAGCCAACGCCATGCAGAAACCCGCCGTCACCGTCATGGTCAAGGCCGCCCGCCTCGCCGGCAACGTCCTGTTGCGCAACATCAACAAGCTCGAGGCACTGAACGTCGTGCAGAAGGGCCGGATGGACTACGCCAGCGAAGTGGATGCGGACGCGGAAAAGGTCATCGTCAAGGAACTCAAGCGCGCTTACCCGGACTACGGCATCTTCGGTGAAGAAGGTGGCGTGCAGGGCGAGCGTCGCCAGATGTGGGTCATCGACCCGCTGGACGGCACCAGCAACTACCTGCGTGGCGTGCCGCACTACTGCGTGTCGATCGCGCTGGTCGAGAACGGCGAGCCGACCGATGCGGTCATCTTCGATCCGCTGCGCAATGAACTGTTCACCGCCAGCCGTGGCGCGGGTGCCGTGCTGAACGACCGCCGCATCCGCGTGGCCGACCGCAAGGACCTGGAAGGCACCATGATCCACACCGGCTTCGCGCCGCGCGAGCGCAGCCGCGCCAGCGCCCAGCTGAAGGCGGTGGACGCCCTGCTGGTACACGGCGAGGACATCCGCCGCACCGGCTCGGCGGCACTGGACCTGGCCTACGTGGCCTGCGGCCGCGCCGACGCCTACTTCGAAGCCGGCGTGAAGGCGTGGGACATCGCCGCCGGCCTGCTGCTGGTCCGCGAGGCGGGCGGCAAGGTCTGTGACTTCAAGGGCGCGACCCTGGGCCGCATGGACAACCGTGGCCCGGAGACCCACCAGATCGTGGCCGGCAACCTGAAGGTGGCCGAGTCGCTGCAGAAGGTGCTGGTGAACACCGGCTACGCCGCCGAGTTCGACGCAAAGTTCTGAGGTTCCGCGTAAGGCGGTTCATGGAGACGGCACCTGCGAAGGTGCCGTTTTCGTTTGTGCGCACGGAGAGTCGTTTCCGCGACCGCGGAGGGGTGTCACTTTCTTTGCTCGTGCAAAGAAAGTGACACCCCTCCGCGGTCGCGGAAATGATCCTAGGCATCGCCTGGCGCCAACAATGCGTGCGCGCGCAAAACAAAAACGCCCGGCGCGAGGCCAGGCGTTCCTGCACTGCTTTACGAGCGAAAGCTCACGCCACCGTCGACGCCCGCAGCGCGGCGATGCGCTCTTCCAGCGGCGGGTGGCTCATGAACAGCTTCTTGGCCGTCGAACCGGCAATACCGAACGCGGCGATCTGGGTCGGCAGCGTGCTCTGGCCGTGGTTGAGCTGCAGGCGCTCCAGCGCGGCGATCATCTTCTGGCGGCCCGCCAGCGAGGCACCGCCTGCATCGGCGCGGAACTCGCGGTGGCGCGAGAACCACATGGCGATCATCGTCGCGAACAGGCCAAACACCATCTCCAGCACGAACACGATGATGTAGTACGCGAAGCCACGGCCGCCGCCTTCGCGGTTGCCCGACAGCGCGCTGTCGATGATGCCGCCGACCACGCGGGCCAGCACGATCACGAAGGTGTTCAACACGCCCTGCAGCAGCGCCATGGTGATCATGTCACCGTTGGCGACGTGGGCGATCTCGTGGCCCAGCACCGCTTCGGCCTCGTCTTCGCTCATGTTGTGCAGCAGGCCGGTGGACACCGCCACCAGCGCGTTGTTGCGGTTGGCACCGGTGGCGAAGGCGTTGATCTCCGGGCCGTCATAGACCGCGACTTCCGGCATGCCGATGCCGGCGGCCTTGGCCTGGCGCTCGACCGTGGCCAGCAGCCAGCGCTCGGTCTGGTTGCGCGGCTCGGTGATCACCACCGCACCGGTGGAGCGCTTGGCCATCCACTTGGACAGCAGCAGCGAGATGAAGGAGCCACCGAAACCGAAGATGCCGGCCATCACCAGCAGGCCGCTCATCGAACGCGCGTCCACGCCCAGGATCGACATGACGATGCCGGCCAGGATCAGGACCGCGAGGTTGGTCGCCAGGAACAGGGCAATACGGGTGAACATGGGAAAATCCGGCTCGGAAGGGGTCGATATCCGTCAATTTGCGGTGCGCTCAGCTTGAATTCAAGCGCCAACCTGACCGACGATTCAGCCTGCATGACCGCCATTGTTCCCTGCGGCCGCTTCGCGCCCTCGCCGACCGGCCTGCTCCATCCCGGATCCCTGCTCGCCGCCTTCGGCAGTTGGCTGCTGGCCCGCCACCATGGCGGCCTGTGGCGGCTGCGCATCGAAGACGTCGATCCGCCGCGCACCGTGCCCGGTGCCGCCACATCACAGCTGCAGGCGCTGGCCGCGTTCGGCCTCGCCCACGACGGCCCGATCCTCTGGCAGAGCACCCGCGGCGAGGCCTACCAGGCCGCACTGGACGTGCTGCTGGCCAGCGATCTGGCCTTCATCTGCCACTGCAGCCGCAGCGAGTTGGCCGCCAACGGCGGCATCCATCACCGCTGCGTTGCGCGGCAACCGCGACCGGACCCTGCCGTCCGCTTCCGCGTGCCACCGGGCAGCGTCGTGCACTTCAATGATGGCCTGCGCGGGCCGCAGCACCAGGACGTGCATGCCGAAGTCGGCGACTTCGTGCTGCGCCGTGCCGACGGCTGCTGGGCCTACCAGTTGGCCGTGGTGGTCGATGACGCCGAGCAGGGCGTGACCGAAGTGGTGCGCGGCGCCGACCTGCTCGACTCCACCGCGCGGCAGATCCTGCTGCAGCAGGCGTTGGGGCTGGCGGTGCCGCGCTACTGGCACCTGCCGCTGCTGCTCGATGCCCCAGGCCACAAGCTGTCCAAGTCGCTGGCGGCGCTGCCGGTGGACAGTTCGCGCCCGCTGCCAGTGCTGCGCCGGCTCTGGGAGTTGCTTGGCCAATCACCTCAAGCGCTGGAACCTGCCTGCGATCTGGATCCGCTGCTGGCGGCCGCCCGGCAGGCCTTCGACCCGGCACGGCTGCCACGTGGCGACATCCTGTTGCCGGCCGGCGCACTTTCCGCGCCGATGTTGCAGAATCCCCCTTCCCCCACCTGATTCCGGACAGCATTCCATGACATCTCGCGTCGCACTGGTCACCGGCGGAACCGGCGGCATCGGTACCGCCATCTGCCAACGCCTGGCCGACCAGGGCCACCGGGTCGCCACCAACTACCGCGACGAGGCCAAGGCCCGCGTCTGGCAGCAGGCGATGACCGAGCGCGGCTACCACGTGGCGATCTTCCCGGGCGATGTCTCCGATCCAGACAGCGCCGAAGCGCTGGTGCGCGCCGTCGAGGCCGAGCTGGGCCCGGTCGAGATCCTGGTCAACAACGCCGGCATCACCCGTGACACCACCTTCCACCGCATGCGCGCGGACCAGTGGCACGATGTGATCAACACCAATCTCAACTCGGTGTTCAACGTCACCCGGCCGGTCATCGAAGGCATGCGCCGCCGCGGCTGGGGCCGGGTCATCCAGATCAGCTCGATCAACGGCCTGAAGGGCCAGTACGGCCAGGCCAACTATGCTGCGGCCAAGGCCGGCATGCACGGCTTCACCATCTCGCTGGCCCGCGAGAACGCCGGCTTCGGCATCACGGTCAACACCATTTCGCCCGGCTACGTCGCCACCGACATGGTGATGGCAGTTCCGGAGGACGTGCGCGCCAAGATCATCGCCGACATTCCCACCGGGCGCCTCGGCAAGCCGGAAGAAATCGCCTATGGCGTGTCCTTCCTGGTGGCCGAGGAAGCCTCGTGGATCACCGGCAGCAACCTGGACATCAACGGCGGCCACCACATGGGCTGGTGAGCCGCGCAGGGGGCGCCGCGGCATGCACCGGCGGCCCCTGCCGATGGTCATGCTGCGCAGCACGCAAACCCTTGTTGCGCAACATGATCGCCCCTGAAAGCCAAGCCTGGCGGGGGCTGGGGCGGTTGCAACCGCTGCTGCACTGCGCCATGCTGCGCGTCTACTGTGACGAGTACCGCTTCATGGCTGCGACCCGCATCATCAAGAAGTATCCGAACCGCCGTCTCTACGACACCGAGATCTCCAGCTACATCACCATCGAGGACGTGCGGCAGCTGATCCTGGACGGTGAAGACTTCGAAGTCCGCGACGCCAAGAGCGGCGACGACCTCACGCGATCGGTCCTGCTGCAGATCATCGCCGACCAGGAACAGGACGGCGAACCGATGCTGTCCACGCAGCTGCTGAGCCAGCTGATCCGCTTCTACGGCGATTCCCTGCAGGGCTTCATGGGCAACTACCTGGAGCGCAGCATGCAGGTCTTCCTCGACCAGCAGCAACAGTTCCGCCAGCAGATGGGCAACCTGCTGGGCCAGACCCCGTGGGCGATGATGAACCAGCTGACCGAGCGCAACCTGGAGCTGTGGCAGGAATTCCAGCGCAGCATGGGCAGCGGCTTCGGTGGCCCGCGCCCGGGCGGCACCGGCACGGGCACCGGCAACAAGCCGAACGAACCGGGCACCGGCACCGGCAGCAAGACCCGCCGCTGAGCCGCTTCACAGGCTGATACGAAAACGGCGCGCCCCTGGCGCGCCGTTCTGTTTGGCATCGCGCCAACGATGCGTCAGCGTTTCGCCTTGCACCCCGTGCACACGCGCTCGACCTTGTACCCCTTCGCCTTCAGCTTCTCGACCACGCCATCACTGCCCAGCAGGTGCAGCGTGCCGACCACCACCAGCGTACCGCCCTGCCCGGCCTGCAGGTACGGCTGCAGCTTCGGCACCCAGGCATCGTTGCGCCCGGTGTTGATGCGCTGGTACAGCTGCGGGTACTGCTGGCGCATCTCTGCCGCCATCTTGGTCCACAGCAGGCGATCATCACCGCGGCGCCACGCATCATGCAGCAGCCGCGCCTGCTCATCGGCCTTGCCGGCCTGGTCCAGTGCTTCGGCCAGCATCTGCCGCTGTTCCTGCAGCGTCATTCCGTCAAGCATGCCGATCTGGGTATCAATGTCCTCCAGTCCCGCCGTCTTGCGGCCGGTCTTCTGCGCGCGCTCCATGAAGTGGCGGTCCAGGCCCAGCGCCGGGTCCAGGCCGAGCTTATGCATCTGCCCGATCGAAATGCTCAGGCCGACGAACCAGGGCTTCATGCCCTGCATCTGCGCCAGCGGCAACTGGTTCTGGGCAGCAAAGGCCTGCAGCTTCTGCCAGGTGGCCGCATCCAGATCACGCTTCAGCTCGCTGCCATCGGTGCGGATCGCCGCCTGCACCATGCGGCTGGCCAGCTGGGGCGACTGCATGTCTTCCGGCGACAGTTCGAACACTACCCGCTGTGAGGCCTCGAACGCCTGTTCGACATCGGGCGACAGCGGGTAGTCCTGCGGCTTCAGCAGGTGGAAGGAACCGAGCAGGTAGAGGCGTGAGTCGCCTGGGCCAGTCACTTTCCACAGCAACGGCACCGGCGGCCTGGCCGCCGCTGCGCCAGCGGTGTCGGCTTGCAGGGTACGTGCTGCAACCAGCGGTGCCAGCGCACAGGCCGCCAACAGAACGGCGGCACGCAACAGTGATCTGATCGGCATCTCAGCCTTCTCCTTCAGGCAGGTGGTAGGCCTTCTCGCCCGCTTCCACGCGCAGGTCCAGCCGGTTTTCAGGCGGCGCCAACGGGCAGGTTGCATAGGCGGTGAACGCACACGGTGGGTTGTAGGCATGGTTGAAATCGATGCGCACCGTACCATCGGCGCCTGGCGCATCGGTGTCCAGGTAACGCCCAGCCGGATAGCTGCCGCGACCGCTGGTGCGGTCGGCGAAGATCAGGAACAGCGGCTGCCCGGGTGCACCTATCGCCTCCAGCCGCCAGTTGCGGCCATCACGCTGGAACTCGACCGCGCCCGCGTTCGGCATCTCGGTGGTCAAGCCAGTGATATCGACGATCGGCAGGGTCTTGCCTGGCGGGTGCGCGATGAAGCGCGCCTGCACCTGCCAGTCAGGACCGCCCGGCCAGTACTCCAGGCCGGCGAACCCACGGCGTGCAGGCGCATCGGCGTGCTTGACCCGCAGCGCATCGCGCGGACCGCGACGGATGATGCTGAGCTGGCCTTTGCCACCATCGAAGGCCAGCAGCGTCGGCTGCGGATCCTTGTCGGTGTCGATGCGGATGCGGCCGCGCACCGGTTTGCCCCCATGGCTGACATCCGTACCGGCTTCGGGAGTGAACCACCATTGGCTGCCTTCGCGGCGCAGCAGGCCCAGCTTGTCCGGCCCCACCGCCAGGCGGATGCCATTGGTCGCGCCACTGCCGACAAAGTGCGATCTGTTCTGCAGCCAGTGCAGGCCGACCAGCGCTGTCCAACCGTCCGGGCGGGTCAGGTCCTGATAGCGTGCCACCCGCCACTGCTGCTGCCCGGCGGCATAGGACGGATCCTCCGCGGCCGAAGCCGGTGCCGGCGGCGGCGCGGGGCTGCAGGCGGCCAACACCATGGCGACCAGCAGGCCGCCCATTCCCCGATAACGCATCGATGCTCCCCTCAACGTCCGCGCAGGAACCAGCGGTCGATCTCCGCCAGCGAAAAACGGGCCCAGGTCGGCCGGCCGTGGTTGCATTGGCCGGACCTCTCGGTGATCTCCATGTCGCGCAGCAGCGCGTTCATTTCCGGCACGGTCAGGCGACGGTTGGCACGCACCGCGCCGTGGCAGGCCATGGTCGACAGCAGCTCGTCGCGCGCGCTGGCCACGCGGCGGCTCTGGCCGTGCTCGCGCAGGTCGGTCAGCACGTCGCGCAGCAGGCCTTCCGGTTCGGCATGCGCCAGCAGTGCCGGTATGCTGCGCACGTGCAGTGAACCGGGGCCGGCACGGGTCACTTCGAAGCCGAGTGCGGCCAGCGTGTCGGCTTCGCTTTCGGCGGTATCGGCCTCGCGCTCGCCCACCGCCAGCGTGATCGGCACCAGCAACGGCTGCGACTGCAGGCCGATGCCATCGTGCGCGTTCTTCAGCCGCTCGTAGCCGATGCGTTCGTGGGCCGCATGCATGTCGACCACGATCAGGCCTTCGGCGTTCTCGGCCAGGATGTAGATGCCATGCAGCTGCGCGATCGCATAGCCCAGCGGCGGCACGCCTGCGTCGGCACTGGTTACCGGCAGTCCGTTCTCGGTCGGCATCGGCGGCAGCGCAGCACCGCGCTCGGCGCCGGCCGGCGTGGCATACAGCGCGGCATAGGCAGCCGGTGCATCGGCCACCTGCAGGCCCAGGGGCTGCTGCGGGCGCCAGCCGGAAAAGCCACCGCCGCCTGCGCCCGAGCCGGCACCGGGCGCAGGCCCACGCACCAGCCCGAAACCCGATGCGCCCGCGCTCGATGCCATCGATGCAGCAGCGGCGTCCACCGGATGCACCGGACCCGCACCGATCTCCTGCGCCGACATGCCCGCGCGGGTATCAGCCAACGCGTCCTTCAGCGTGCGATAGACGAAGTCATGCACCAGCCGCGAATCACGAAAGCGCACCTCGTGCTTGGCCGGGTGCACGTTGACATCAACACGGGTCGGGTCCAGTTCGAGGAACAGCACATAGGCCGGCTGCCGACCGTGGTACAGCACATCGCCGTACGCCATCTTCACCGCGTGGGCGACGCTGCGATCGCGCACCGAACGGCCGTTGACGTACAGGTACTGCTGGTCGGCGCTGGCACGCGAGTAATGCGGCTGCGCGATCCAGCCATGCAGGCGCAGGCCGGCGCCACTGTGATCCACGCGCACGGCCTGGTTGGCGAAATCCTCGCCCAGCGTTTCTGCCAATCGCGTATCGGAATACAGATCGCCCGGCTTGTAACGGCGCGAGGCCTTGCCGTTGTGGGACACGCGCAGTTCGACGTCCGGCCGCGCCAGGGCCAGCGAGCGCAGCCATTCTTCGATATGGCCCAGCTCGGTGCGCTCGGCGCGCAGGAACTTGCGCCGCGCCGGTACGTTGTAGAACAGCTCGCGCACTTCCACCGTGGTACCCGGCGCATGCGCGCGCGGCGTCACCTCACCGATCTTTCCGCCTTCGATCTGCAGCGCGGAACCATGCTCGTCATGTGCGCGACGCGAGGCCAGGGTGAAGCGACTGACCGAGGCGATCGACGGCAGCGCTTCGCCACGGAAACCGAGCGTGGCCACCGATTCAAGATCGTCCAGATCGGCGATCTTGCTGGTCGCGTGGCGCGATACCGCCAGCGGCAGCTGCTCCGGCGCGATGCCACTGCCGTTGTCGCGGATGCGGATCAGGCGTACACCGCCCTCTTCAAGATCGATATCTACGCGGCTGGCACCGGCGTCGATCGCGTTCTCGACCAGCTCCTTGACCACCGAAGCGGGACGCTCGACCACTTCGCCAGCGGCGATCTGGTTGATCAGGATCTCCGGCAAGGGCCGGATCGGGCGCGGACCGGGCGCGCTCATGGGAGATGATGGGCAGCAGACTTCATGGGTCGATGATAGCGGAGCGCCCGTGGGTAGAGTCGACTGTCAGTCGACTGCTCTCCGCCCGGGCGCCGAAAAGCCCCGCGCTGCGCACGTAGTCAACCAACAGTCGACTCTACCGCGCTCTACAGGAAGCGGATTACTTGCTGCCGCCGGCCATGGTGGCTGCGGCGTCGATCTCGGCCTGGGCACGGGCCGCGTACAGCGTGCCCGGCGGTGGCTGGCGGCTGAAGAAGGTGTGCACGCCATCGAGCACGGCACCGGCGATCTTGCGCTGGTAGGCCGGGTCGGTCAGGCGACGCTCTTCATCCGGGTTGGAGATGAACGCGGTTTCCACCAGCATCGCCGGCATGTCCGACGTACGCAGCACCGCGAAGTTGGCGCGCTCGATGTTCGGCTTGTGGTTGTTGCCGATCCGCTTAAGGCCGCCCAGCACGTGGCCGGCGGCGTCTTCGGACGCCTTCATGTAGCCGCTCTGCGCCAGGTCCAGCAGCACATTGGCAAGCGTGCCCTCGGTCTGCTGCAGGCGAACGCCACCGACCAGATCGGCCGCGTTTTCCTTGTCTGCCAGCCAACGGGCGCGCTGCGAAGAGGCGCCCTTGGTCGACAGCACGTACACCGACGAACCGGTGGCCGAACGGTTCTCGGCCGCGTCGGCATGGATGGAAATGAAGATGTCTGCCTTGTTCGCACGCGCCTTCTGCGCGCGCATCGGCAGCGGAATGAACACGTCACTGTCGCGGGTCAGGTAGGCCTTCAGGCCCGGCGTCGCATTGACCTGACGGGCCAGTTCCCGCGCCACCGCCAGGGTGACATCCTTCTCACGCTTGCCGGTCGGGCCGATCGCGCCCGGATCCTGGCCTCCGTGACCGGGATCGATGGCCACCACCAGATGGCGCATGCCGGCCTGCATGCGGATGCGGGAGGCATCACTGGGCATGGCCGGGCGCGGCGGTTCCACCGGCGTCGGTGCCGGCGCAGGCACCGTGGCCGGCGGCGTGGTCACCACCGCTGCGGTGCGCTGCCCAGCGAGGATCGCGGCCGGCGAGGAAGAAGGCGAACTGCTGGCCACGGTACCCGCCGCCGCGACCTGGGCCGGCGCGGTGGATGGCGCCGGGGTAGGCGTGGCCGGCGCGGCGGCGGTGGCACTGGCCTGCTGCCGCACCTGGGCAGTCAGCAGCGCCGTGGCACGCGCGGCATCGGTACGCGCCTGCGCGCTCTCCGCCGGCGTCGGCGTCGGTGCGGGCGTGTTGGCCGGCGCCTGCGGCGGCACCGCCGGCGTCGCTGCCGGACGGCTGGCGGCCACGGCCGGGCCATCGCCCGGCCATTCGATCACCAGCTTGGATTCATTGCCCTCGCGCTGCATCTGTGGGCGGAACGGCGCCACCGATTCAGCAAGGTCGAAAACGACACGGAAGGTACCCGGCACCGGCTGTCCGGTGCGCACCGCGGTGACCACGCCCTGCGCCGCCGGCATTTTCAGGTTGCGTACGGCGCTGGAGTCCGGGAAATCGACCACCAGGCGGTTCGGTCCGGCCAGCGACAGCGTCTTGTAACCGCCACTGCCCACCAGCGAGATCTCGGCACGGGTGCCGGTGGCACCGGTATTCAGCAGGACCTGGCGAATTTCACCGGCCCACGCGCTGACGCTCGCCAGACCCAGTCCGACGGCGGCACAGATGGCGATGAGACGGTTCCCCGGGCGCATGGCTCAGGATTCAATCACCGCGCTGAACGGAATGCAACACCTTTTTCCTTAATAATCCGTAACCTGCCGGTGTTTGTTCTCGTCAGCCGACAGATATGGCCTGCAAGTCGCCTCCTTGGGGAAGCCGTTTCAGCCATTCATGCCCTGCGTCGCTGGCGCCAGTGAGACGAACGCGACGCCCTTGTCCCTCGATCTCCAGCGCCACCACCAGGTCGGTTGGCGGCAGCGCACCGGCACCGCGTTCCGGCCATTCAACCAGCCACAGTACCGCGCTGCCCTCGTCCAGCCCGAGGAAATCGAGTTCGCCGGCCTGCCCGATCCGGTACAGATCCAGATGCCAGGCCTCGCCACCGCCGGCCAGCGGATAGCGCTCGACCAGGGTGTAGGTCGGGCTGCGGATGGCGCCCTGGACACCCAGCGCGCGCAGCAGTGCGCGGGCCGTGGTGGATTTGCCGGCCCCCAGGTCGCCGCGCAGTTCGACCAGCGCCTGCGGCGGCCGCGTGGCCGCCAGCCATTGCCCGAGCAGTTCAGTGGCATCGCTGTCGGCAAGGAAGAAATCGATCATCGGGAAAGTTCCGGGTTGGCCAGTCGCCGCAACGGCGACAGCAGATCAGTAGGAAGCAGGCCGCGCGCGCCATCGGCGGCTGCGGCGTCGCCCGCGAGCCCATGCAGCAGCGCACCGGCCGCGGCGGCGTCGAAGGCGGCCAGGCCCTGCGCGCGCAGGCTGGCGATGATGCCGGTGAGCAGATCGCCCATGCCTCCCACGGCCATGCCGGGATTGCCTGCAGCGATCAGGCGTGGCGCCTGCCCGGGCGCCGTCACGATGCTGCCTGCGCCCTTCAACACCACCACGGCGTGGAAGCGTTCGGCCAACGCCTGCGCACAACGGTAGCGATCGGCCTGGATGTCAGCGGTACTGCAGCCGAGCAGGCGCGCGGCCTCGCCCGGATGTGGCGTAAGGATGGCGTCCGGCAGCGCGCGCGGATCCTGCGCCAGCAGGTTCAGTGCATCGGCATCGACCACCAGCGGTCTGGCGCTGGCCAGCGCCCGCGCAAACAGCGCGCGCGCCCATTCGTCCTGGCCCAGGCCCGGCCCGATCGCCACCACCCTGGCCTTGTCCAGCAGCGCCGGCAGCACATCGCCGTCTTCCAGCGCATGGGTCATCGCCTCCGGCAGGCGCGCCAGCAACGGGCCGACGTGATCGCGGCGGGTGCCCAGGCTCAGCAATCCGGCGCCGGCACGCAGCGCGGCCTCGGCCGCCATGGCGATGGCACCGCCGCTGCCATGGTTGCCGCCGACGCACAGCACGTGCCCGGATTCGCCCTTGTGGCTGTTGGCGCGGCGCGGCAGCAGCAGTGCCGGCAAGCGCGCCTGGGTCCAGTGCTCCACGGCGGGTGACACGCCCTGCCATGCGGCCGCGGGCAGCTGCAGCGGCGCCAGCGCCTTCCGCCCGCAATGATCCAGCGCATCGCCGGTATACAGCCCGCGATGCGGCACGATGAACTGCAGGGTCAAAGCGGCCTTCACCGCCACGCCCGGTACTGCACCGCGATCAGCGTCGACGCCACTGGGGACGTCCAGCGCCAGAACCGGTGCCGCCTGCGCGTTGAGGGCGACGATCAGCGCCTGCGCCACACCTTCCGGCACGCGATCGAAGCCCAGACCGAACAGGGCATCGACCCAGATATCGGCCTCGGGCAGCACGCCGTCGAAATCGGTGAGGGTGCCGCCACCGGACTTGAATTCCGATGCGGCACGCTGCGCCAGCGACGTCGCCGGTGGCTTGCCCGGCAAGGCGATCACCGTCACCGTACGCCCGGCCTTCCGTGCATGGCGGGCCAGCACCAGGCCATCGCCGCCGTTGTTTCCTGCGCCAACCACCACGCCGATCCGCTGCGCTTGTGGCCAATGCTGCAGCAGGCACTGCCAGGCGGCGTGGCCGGCCTGCGCCATCAGGCTCCAGCCGCCCTCGGCAGCCAGTGCCGAGGCCTGCGCATCAAGCGCACGCGCGGCAGCGGAATCGAACAGAGCGGCAAGGTTGGCCATGCGGGGATTTTATACTGGTGCATATGTCTCCCGCCCCCGCCCCTGTCGATCCGGCCCAGGCCGTACAGCGCATCCGCGAACTGGCGCGTGCGCATGGCTTCCAGCGCTGCGGCATCGCCGGCATCGAGCTGGGCGAGGACGAGGCGCACCTGGCCGACTGGCTGGGCCAAGGCCTGTACGGCACGATGGACTGGATGGCGCGCCACGGCACCCTGCGCGCGCGCCCGGCCGAGCTGCTGCCCGGCACGGTGCGGGTGATCTCGGTAGGCATGGACTACAGCCACAAGGACGACACCGAAGCCTGGGCAACCCTGGCCGACCCGGGCCGCGCCTACGTGGCCCGTTACGCCTTGGGCCGCGACTACCACAAGCTGATGCGCAACCGCCTGCAGAAGCTGGCCACGCAGATCAACGATGAAGTGGCACCGCTGGGCTACCGGGTATTCGTCGATTCGGCGCCGGTGCTGGAGCGCGCACTGGCGCGCAACGCGGGGCTGGGCTGGATCGGCAAGCACACCTGCCTGATCGACCGCAACGGCGGTTCCTGGTTCTTCATCGGCGAGATCTACATCGATATCCCGCTGCCGATCGATGCGCCGGCTACGGCACACTGCGGCACCTGCACGCGCTGCATCGATGTCTGCCCTACCCGCGCGATCACCGGCCCGCAGCGGCTGGACGCGCGGCGCTGTATTTCCTACCTGACCATCGAGCACGACGGTGCCATCCCCGAAGACATGCGGCCGTTGATCGGCAACCGCATCTACGGCTGTGACGACTGCCAGCTGGTCTGCCCCTGGAACAAGTTCGCCAAGCGTACCGACGAAGCCGATTTCCGCGCGCGCAACAACCTCGATACCGCGCGCCTGGACCAGCTGTTCGCCTGGGACGAAGCCGAGTTCCTGCGCCGCACCGAAGGCAGCCCGATCCGGCGCAGCGGCCATGAGCGCTGGCTGCGCAACATCGCCGTGGCGCTGGGCAATGCGCCGTCCTCGGCCGAAGCGCTGGCTGCCCTGCAGACCCGCATCGACGATCCCTCGCCGCTGGTGCGTGAACACGTGCAGTGGGCACTGGGCCAGCACACGGTGCGCTGACGTGCGATCCTGAGCCCCCGTTCCGCCCGCAGCACGCCGTTCCCATGCAGCCACGCAACAACGACATCCTCACCCCCAGCCAGCTCAACACCCTGGCCCGCGACCTGCTGGAAGGCAGCTTCCCGGCGATCTGGGTCGAGGCCGAACTGGGCAGCGTGGCGCGTCCCGCCTCCGGGCATCTGTATTTCACCCTGAAGGACGCACGTGCGCAGCTGCGCGCGGCGATGTTCCGAATGAAGGCGCAGTATCTGAAGTTCGTGCCGCGCGAAGGCATGCGCGTGCTGGTGCGCGGCAAGGTGACCCTGTACGACGCCCGTGGCGAGTACCAGATGGTGCTGGACCACATGGAGGAAGCCGGCGAAGGCGCACTGCGCCGCGCCTTCGAGGAGCTGAAGGCACGGCTGGAGGCCGAAGGCCTGTTCGACCCGGCACGCAAGCGGCCGCTGCCGGCGCACGTGCAGCGCCTTGCGGTGATCACCTCCACCACCGGCGCCGCTGTGCGCGACGTGCTGAGCGTGCTCGGCCGCCGCTTCCCGCTGCTGGAAGTGGACCTGCTGCCGACCCTGGTGCAGGGCAGCAGCGCCGCTGCACAGATCACCCGCCTGCTGCAGGCCGCCGATGCCAGTGGCCGCTACGACGTGATCCTGCTGACCCGTGGCGGCGGTTCACTGGAAGACCTGTGGGCCTTCAACGATGAAGCACTGGCCCGTGCGATCGCCGCCAGCCGCACCCCGGTAGTGTCGGCGGTGGGCCATGAAACCGACTTCAGCCTGAGCGACTTCGCCGCCGACCTGCGTGCACCGACGCCATCGGTGGCAGCCGAGCTGCTGGTACCGGACCAGCGCGAACTGGCCCTGCGCCTGCGGCGCACCGCGGCACGCATGGCGCAGCTGCAGCGGCACACGATGCAGCAGGCGATGCAACGTGCTGACCGTGCCCTGCTGCGCCTGAACGCGCAGAGCCCGCAGGCGCGACTGGACCTGTTGCGCCGCCGCCAGCTCGATCTGGGCCGGCGCCTGCATGCCGCGTTCAACCAGCAGCAGGAGCGCCGTGCTGCGCGCCTTCGCCATGCAGCGGCGGTCCTGCGCGGGCACCACCCACAGCGCCAGCTCGACACGATGCAACGCCGCCTGGCCGCCCTGCGCGGACGACCGCAGGCAGCGATGCAGCGTCTGCTGGAACGCGATGCGCTGCGCCTGCGCGGGCTGGCGCGTTCGCTGGAAGCGGTCAGCCCGCTGGCGACTGTAGCGCGCGGCTACAGCATCCTGACCCGCAGTGACGATGGCACGCTGGTGCGCCAGGTCGATCAGGTACAGCCCGGCGACGCATTGCAGGCGCGCGTGGGCGACGGCGTGATCGACGTGCAGGTCAAGTAAAGGGGTTCGGCAGGGCTGCGCCCTGCACCTGCAGAGGCAAATGCAACAGCCGAAGCAACAGCGAAAGCGGCTCTGGACTGCTGATAGCTTGGCGGGGTGGTGTGGCTGTGCAGGACACGCCGTAAACCCATCCCTGGGGGCTCGATGGCGCCATCCATGGCGCCAACGGTCCTGCACAGCCACACCGCCCCACCCTCGACAGTGTCCCGATGACGGTCGGTAGATCCACGCCATGCGTGGATGAATCTCTTTCAGATATCGAATCAATTCGGGGTCAGATCCGTTTTCCTGCGGAAAACGGATCTGACCCCAAGCGCCATTCCGGCAGATCGCGGACATCTGTCGAAGGCGGGGTGGGTCCGGTTGCGGGGGCGTGAGCCGCATGGATGCGGCGACCGAGCTTACATGGACGTACTTGCAGCGGCCCCCGCAACCGGACCCACCCCGCCATCCCACGGAATGCACGCTGTTGCTGTTGCTGTTGCTGTTGCTTCGGCAGGTGCAGGGCTGCAAGCCCTGCCGAACAACCCCCTACTTTGCCTGCTCGCAGAACTTCTGCCGGTACTCGAGTGCCTTCGGCATCAACGCCTGCAGGTTCTGGATACGGGTACCCGGGTTCGGGTGAGTCGACGCGAACTCCGGCGGTGACTGGCCACCACTGGCCTGGCCCATGCGCTGCCACAGCGGCACCGCCTCGCGCGGGTCGAAGCACGCCGCCGCAGCCAGCATCAGTCCCACTTCATCGGCCTGCGTCTCGTGGCTGCGCGCATAGGGCAGCAGATACCCGTAGCCCATCGCCGACATCATCATCTGTTGCTGCTGCGCATCCATGCCGCTGGCGGCGCCGGCCATCTGCCCGATCTGGGTCAGCTTCTGCTGCGCCATCCGCTGCGCACCGTGGCGCAGCAGCGCATGGGCAATCTCGTGGCCCATCACCACCGCCATCGCGTCGCGCGTGCGCGCCACCGGCACCAGGCCGGTATAGACCGCCATCTTGCCACCAGGCAGGCAGAATGCGTTGGCCTGTTCAGATGGGATCACGTTGACTTCCCACTGGAAATCACGCGCGAAATGCGCCGGCTGAACGCCGTGCTCCTGCGCCAGTGCAGTCTCCACCACATCAACCTTGGCAATCAGGCGCTGGGCGATGTCGCGCACATCGCGCGCGATCGGCGCGTTGGAGTCCATCGGCGGCTCCTCCGAGAGGATCTGCTGGTAGGCCTGCAGGCCCAAGGCGGTCTCCTGGCGGGCGTCCAGGCTGCTGTCAATCATCACCTTCTCGCCAGTGTAGGGGTCCACCGTGCGATTGGAAAACCAGTAGAAGAGCGCATAGCCGGCGGCCAGCAACAGCACCCACCAGCGGATGTTGCCAAACAGGCCGCGACGCTGCGGGCCTTGGGGCGAGCGGGAAAAGGGATCATTGCGCATCAGGTGTCGTCCAGCAGGCCCCGCCGGCCGGCGGGCACGGCGCAATCTTAGTGCGCGGGCGCCAGCAGCGGGTGAAGCCCGGTGCCGCTCAGATGCCCCGCACCAGGCGGAAACCGATGCGCGCGCTGGTGGTGTCCGAATCCTGCGACTGCCGCCACGCCGCACGGGTCTGCTCCGGCGCGTTGGCCCAGTTGCCCCCGCGGATCACCCGTGCGCGGCAGCCCGGGTTGAACCAGGCCGCGCCATCGGAGGGCGCGCGCCGGTAGCTGGCATGCCAGCAATCGGCCACCCACTCGCTGAGATTGCCCGCCATGTCGTGCAGGCCGAAGGCATTGGCCTGGAAACTGGCCACCGGCGCGGGCCCCCACCAGCCATCGCCATAGCCGATGAAGGCGTTGTGCCAGTGCCGTCCCGATGGCGAGACATCCTTGCTGCCAGTGAAGTTGCCAGCACCGGGCGGCGGCGTGCCGGCGGCGCCCCACGGATAGCGGCCACTGCTGCCGGCGCGCAGCGCGTATTCGAACTCGGCCTCGCTGGGCAACCGGTAGCTGCGCCCGGTCTGCTCGGACAACCACGCCGCATAGTTTTCGGCATCGCGGATACTGACATGCATCACCGGCGAATTGGCCATCGCGAGGCCACCGTCGTAGTCCGAACGCCAGTCCACGCCGCTGCGGCGGATGAAGTTGCCGCTGCGTTCGTCATAGACCACCGAATGGCCGCGACGGGTCGCACGCGGGCGCGCATTGGTCGCCTTCACGTAGCGCTGGAAATCGCTGACCGTCACCTCGGTGATCGCCATCGCGAAGCCTCGATCAAAGCGTACATAATGCGATGGCCGCTCGGCATCGCTGGCGCCCGGCTCGGCATCACCGGCCCCCATCTGGAAGCCGCCGTGCGGGACCACCACCATCTGCGGCCCGCGCCCGCCATCGCGCATGGCATCGCTGAATACCTGCCCCGGGCGGAAGCTGCCGTAGTGCGTGGCCAGGTCAATGCGCTCACGCAGCTGGGCCACCACCGGGTCTCCCGGCAGGGCGATGCGCAGGGCCTCGGCCAGTTTCTCGCGTGCCGGCTTCAGGCCCTGCGGCGTGGACAGGTCGCGCAGGCCGTCATCGCGCAGCTGCAGCAACACCGCCGCACGGATCTGCTCGATGCGCTCGAACGCGTCGGCAATGGTCGGCGATGAGTCGCGCACCTTGCTGGCTTCGGCCAACCAAGTGCCCGCGCTGGCGAAATCGCGCGCGCGTGCAGCATCTTCGGCGCGGCGGATCAGCCCGCTTTCGGCTGCGGCCAGTCCCTGCCGCGCACGGCTGTTGTTCCCATCCAGTGCCAGCGCCTCGCGGAAGTTGCCAATAGCCCCGTCCCCGTCTTCGCCGATCCGGCCCGAGCGCAGGTCCTCTTCACCAGCGCGGTTGTAAGCCACCACCCGCTGGGCAAGCTCCACCCGTCCCTGCAGCGCGCGCACCTTCCCGTCCTTCGGCGCCAGCGTCAGCAGAACCAGCGCCTGGCGGCTGGCCTCGGCCAGCGCCTCGCGCTGCCTGAGCGGCCGCACCAGCAGCGCATCCGCCTGCTGCTGCAGCCGCTGGCGGGCACGCTGCAGGCCTTGGCGGGCCTGGCGGTCATCCGGATCCTCTTCCTGTACCGCCAGCCACAGTGGAATGGCGGCATCGGCATCCTGGTACAGCCGGCCCTCGTTGAAGGCCTGCCCGGCCGCGCGGCGCAACTGCGCCAGGCTTCGCCCCTGTCGGTCCACCCGCGGCGGCGTCCATTGCTGCACATCCTCGGCGGCATCCTCGCCGGCGATGGTCACGCTGCCCTGCCCGGCCTGTGGACGCTCGTCGCTGTCCGTGTTCGCAGACAGGCGCGTCCCTTCCCCGGCACTCGGGTCCACTGCCGTGGGGGGCGACGGCGTGCAGCCGGCCAGGGCCACGGCCACGGCGGTGCACAGCACGGACGACAGCGGAAAACGCAAGCAGGATCTCCTTCGGCAGGGACGCGCACCGACGTTAGGCTATTCTCCCCTGCCTGAGCAAACCCGAGTAGTAGGCCCTGACCCGTGGCAACCTGGATCACCACCCCCGCCGAGCTGGATGCGTACTTCCAGCAGCGTCCGGCCCGCATCGGCCTGGACACCGAATTCATCCGTGAACGCACCTTCTGGCCGCAGTTGGCTTTGGTGCAGATGGCGGTCGGGCAGGACATCCTGCTGATCGATCCGCTGATTCCCGGCATGACCGAGGCGCTGGCGCCCTGGCTGGCCGATGAATCGATCACCAAGGTGATGCACAGCGCCAGCGAAGACCTGGTCGCCTTCAAGTGGACCTGCGGCGTGTTGCCGCGACCGCTGTTCGACACACAGATCGGCGCCTCGCTGGCCGGCATTGGTGGCGGCATGGGCTACCAGAAGCTGGTCGCGGAAATCACCGGCGTGGCGCTGGCCAAGGGCGAAACCCGCTCGGACTGGATGCGCCGTCCACTCTCGGAGTCGCAACTGCAATACGCCGCCGACGACGTCGAGCACCTGTTCGCGCTGCATGACGCCATTGATGCCAAGTTGCAGGCACTGGGCCGCCAGCAGTGGCTGCACGACGACGGCGAGCGCCTGCTGGCCAGCGTCGCCAATGACGAGGACCGCTGGCCGCATCTGGCGATGCGCTCAGCGCAGTTTCTCGATGCTCCCGCGCAGCGCCGCCTGCTGCGCCTGCTGCGCTGGCGTGATGTGCAGGCACGCAGCAGCGACCGCCCGCGCAGCTGGATCCTGGACAACGAACTGGCCGCCACGCTGGCACGCACGCCACCGGCCGATGCCGCCGCGCTGGCCACGCTGTTTGAACAGTTCCCGAAGGCACCGCGCAAGCTCGCCGGCGCGGTGTGGCAGGCGCTGGACACGCCGCTGGCCGATGAGGCCGAGGCACCGCTGGCGTTGCCCGCCAACGACACCAACAAGCAGGCACTGAAGAGGCTGCAGGACGCCGTTGCCGAGCGCAGCCGCGAGCTGGGCCTGCCGGATGGCGTGCTGGCCTCGCGCAAGCATCTGGAAAGCTACCTGGAGCGCCGCCAATGGCCGGCCGCTCTGGCCGGCTGGCGCCAGCAGGAACTGGAGTCGCGGCTGCAGGCGCTGCTGCCGGCACGCTGAAGCAGCGGGCACGGCGCCGGATTGCGGTCCGGCTACCGTCGAAGGCCACGAAAAAGAGCGACGCGGATCACCGGGCCGCCCTTTGCATTCCAGCAGTGCGATGGCGGGAAGACCCGCCACCGTGGCAACGCCTTACCAGTTCATGTTCAGCGAGACACCGACGGTGCGCGGTTCGTTGTAGACCGCGGCCATGTAGTTCTCGATCACACCCTTGAGGTTCTTCTCGTTGGTGATGTTGCGCGCGAACAACGCCACTTCGTAGGCACCGTAATTGCCCGAGTAGCCGATCTTCAGGCCACCTTCGAAGTCACCCTTGGAGTTGAACTCCTTGCTGTCGTACAGCACGAAGCTGGTGTAACCCTGCTTGTTCCAGTCGGTGGACACGAACATGGTGCCAGCGTCGCTGACCGGGAAGTCGTAGCGGGCAGCCAGGTTCACGTTGTACTTCGGTGCGTTCGGCAGCGGGTTGCCGTCGATCTGCGCGAAGGTGTTGGCGCCGACCTTGATGGTCGGGTCATTCACCGTGCACACCACCTGGCCGTTGAGGCCGCAGACCTGTGCGTAGACGCGCTTGTCCTTGATTTCGCTGTGCAGCAGGCTCAGGCCGGCGCTCAGGGTCAGGTTCGGGATCGGGCGCAGCTCCATGTCCGCTTCGAAGCCGTAGGCCCTGGCCTTGTCGGCGTTGAACAGCACGCCGTTGCCGTCCGAATCGTTGCCGTTGAGCTGGATGTCGTTGACGGTGTAGGTGAACGCGGTGGCGTTCAGGCGCAGGCGGTTGTCCCACAGGCTGCTCTTCACGCCCGCTTCCCAGGACAGGATCGTCTCGGAATCGGCGGTGGTGAAGTCGGCATTGAACACGGCCGAGCGGCCCTGGATGGTCGGGCCGCGGAAGCCGCGGGCGACCTTGGCATAGACGCTGACGTCCGGCGTGACCTGATACATCGCGCTCAGATCCCAGCTCGGGGTGGTGTCGGACATCTTGACGTCGGTGCGGCCCTTGTAGATGACCACGCCAGCGGCAGTGTCAGCCGTCTTCAGCAGGCGGGTGTGCTTCTCGTCCCGGGTCTGGCGCAGGCCGGCGGTGACGGTGAACTTTTCGGTGAAGGCATAGCTCAGCTGGCCGAAACCGGCCCACGAGGTGTTCTTGTTGCGCAGGCGCACCCAGTTGTTCGGGTTACGTGCCGGGCCCTGCAGGAACCACGCGCGCTGGTAGAAGTCGGTGGTGTCGCTGCCGTTGAAGTAGAACGCACCGGCCTGCCACTGCAGCGCGCGGTCGTCATGGCTGGCCAGGCGGAATTCCTGGGTCCACTGGTCCAGGTCGCGGATGCGGCCCATCGACTGGCCGTAGCCGTTCGGCACGCCGTTGACCGGGAAGTTCGCCGCGGCGCCACCGTCGGTGTCACCACGGCTGTAACCGGAAGTGGTCTCGTAGGCGGTGATCGAGGTGAAGTCGATCGCACCGAAGTCGTAGCGTGCCTTCACCGAGCCGCCGTAGGTCTTGTAGGCCTGCGGGTTGTTGTCGGCCTCGTCGTAGGCGACCTTGTCGCGCGGCACGTCGGTCTTGTTCGAGCCCTTGGTCAGCGCACCGCGCAGGAACAGGGTCGAGGTGCCTTCATAGTCGCGGGCGTGGGCCGAGGCCAGGATCGAGAGCTGGTCGCTCGGGGTCAGCAGCAGCTGGGCGCGCACGTTGCGGTCGTCGAAGCCGCCCATGGCGTTCTTCTTCGGGCTGACCGTGCCATCGGCGCTCGGGCCCTTGTAGGTGTTGTCGACGTAGTCATCGCGGTGCTGGTACAGCGCCGACACGCGGAACGAGGCGATGTCGTTGATCGGGCCGCCGAAGCCGCCGTCGATCGACACGCTGTTGTAGGTGGCGTAGCTGGCGCTGACGCGGCCGGTGTAGTCCTGGGTCGGCTTCAGGGTGTCGAACTTGACGATGCCGGCGGTGGTGTTGCGGCCGAACAGCGAGCCCTGCGGGCCGCGCAGCACTTCCACCTGGTCTACGTCATAGACCGGGTTGGACTTCAGCACCACGTGCTCCAGCACCACGTCGTCCTGGATGATCGACACCGGCTGCGAGGCTCCCAGGTAGAAGTCGATGTTGCCCAGGCCGCGGATGTAGAAGCGCGGAAAGATCCGGCCGGTGGTGGTTTCCGCATACAGGCTCGGCACGCGGCCGGACAGTGCCAGCAGGGTGTCGTCGCCGCCGGCGGTGAAGTCGCGCATGCGCTCGCCCTGCACCACACCCACCGAGACCGGCACTTCCTGCAGGTTCTGCTCACGGTGTTCGGCGGTCACGGTGATCGTGTCCAGGCCGGTTGGGGTCGGCGCGCTGTCCTGCGCGGCGGCACCGAAGCTGCCCGCCAGGGCCAGGCCAGCACAGGCCAGGGCCAGCGGGTGACGGCGGAAGGAAACAAAGGAAGACGACAGACCCGACAGGCGGCGGGAATCGGAATGGGAGGGCATGGAATGCTCTGAGGAGGCGTCCGTGCGGCCTGCGCGAGCCGGGCGGCAAAAGGGAGGAGAACTGCGCAAGCGGCCATTATCCCCCAAATTGTTACGATTTCGTTGCGCAGCACCCAAACCCGGCGAAACAAGCGCTTTCGGCACAGTTACAGGGCATTCCGCACGCCCTGAAGGCTTGACTCAGGGCAGCGGGGTCAACGCGACATCGACCATCGCCAGCAGGCGCTCGCGGCTGATGCCGTCACGCGCCTGCACCGAGATGCCATGCAGCACCGTGGCGAAGTGGTCGCCCAGCGCCTGCACCGCCGCGTCGTCGGCCAGCTCCCCCTCGGCCTGCGCCTGCTGCAGCCGCGCGATGATCGCCGCCGTGCGCTGGCGACGATGACTGGCCAGCCAGTCCCGCACGCCTTCGCCATCGGGCGACACGCTGCTGGCCGAGGACACCACCAGGCAACCATGCGGGCGCCCGCGACGGGTGTAGGTCATCACCGCCTCGCGCAGCATCGAACCGATCGCCTCACGCAATGTTGCCTGCTCCAGCGCGCGCGGCGCGAAACCGCCCTCGCCTTCTTCGTACAGCGCCACGGCTTCGCGGAACAACTGCTCCTTGCTGCCGAACGCGGCGTAGATGCGTGCAGAGGCAATGCCCAGTGCTTCGACCAGTGCCGACATCGACGTGCCTTCATAGCCGTGCTGCCAGAACAGCAGCATCGCCTTGCGCAACGCCTGGTCCCTGTCGAATTCGCGCGGTCGCCCTGCCATCTGCCTGCCTGCTCCAGTGAGGCGCGCAGTGTAACGCGGGTGTTGACCATCGCGAGAGTCGCGCCTATTCTTTGTCGACCGACAAATAATTGGAGCAACACATGCAGACCCTCAAGGGCCCCAGCCTGCACCTGGCGCAGTTCGCCGGCGACCAGGCCCCGTTCAACTCACTTGCCAGCATTGCCGCGTGGGCCGCCGGCCACGGTTTCAAGGCGCTGCAGATTCCCGCGTGGGATGCACGCCTGTTCGACCTGGCCACCGCCGCCGACAGCCAGGACTACTGCGACGACATCCGTGGCACCCTGGCCGAGCACGGCCTGCAGGTCAGTGAGCTGACCACCCACATCCTCGGCCAGCTGGTGGCCGTGCATCCGGCCTACGATGAACTCTGCGATGGCTTCGCGCCGGAAGCACTGCGCGGCAATCCGCAGGCCCGCACGGAATGGGCACAGCAGCAGCTGCACCTGGCCGCTCGCGCCTCGCGCCGTCTTGGGTTGCAGGACATGGGCACCTTCTCCGGCTCGTTCGCCTGGCCCTACCTGTTCCCGTTCCCGCAGCGCCCGCCGGGCCTGATCGATGCCGCCTTCGATGAACTGGCCCGCCGCTGGCGGCCGATTCTCGACAGCTGCGAGGACAATGGCATCAACCTCTGCTACGAGATCCATCCCAGCGAAGACCTGCACGACGGCACCAGCTTCGAGCGCTTCTTCGAGCGCGTCGGCCAGCACGAGCGCTGCCGCATCCTGTTCGATCCCAGCCACTTCGTGCTGCAGCAGCTGGACTATCTGGAGTATCTGGACATCTACCACCCACTGATCCGCATGTTCCACGTCAAGGATGCGGAGTTCCGCCCCAGCGGCCGCCAGGGCATCTATGGCGGTTATGCCGACTGGACCGAGCGCGCAGGTCGCTTCCGCTCGCTGTGCGATGGGCAGGTCGACTTCAAGTCGATCTTCTCCAAGCTGGCGCAGTACGGCTACCAGGGCTGGGCAACGCTGGAATGGGAGTGCTGCCTGAAGGACCAGGAAGCTGGCGCGCGCGAAGGCGCCGCGTTCATCCGCGACCACATCATTCCGGTCACCGACAAGATCTTCGACGACTTCGCCGGTGCACCGATCAGCACCGCACAGATGCAGCAGATGCTCGGCATTGCCTGAGCCCCAACGGAGCATTCCCCCATGACCACCTTCCTTTCCGCCGGCGCTGCCGGCGACGCTTCGCTGCGCCACCACTACCTGCGCATCGATGGTCAGCGCGTGCATTGCGTCTCCGCCGGGCACGGTGCGCCCGTGCTGCTGATTCCCGGCTGGCCGCAGACCTGGTACGCGTGGCGCCACGTGCTGCAAGCACTGGCCGAGGCCGGTTTCGAAGCAATCGCCGTTGATCCACCGGGCATCGGCGAATCCGACCGTCCCGCCCACGGCTACGACACCGGCAGTGCTGCCGCAGTACTGCACCAGACCATGCTGGCGCTTGGCCACGACCGTTACCAGGTGGTCGGCCATGACATCGGCATGTGGATAGCCTATGCACTGGCCAGCGACCAGCCGCAGGCCGTGCGCCAGCTGGCGGTCACCGAAGCGGTGATTCCCGGCCTCGCGCCGGAACCCGGCATTTTCGCCGCACCGGCCGACAACATCTTCCTCTGGCACTTCATGTTCAACCAGGTGGCCGACCTGCCCGAGGCGCTCATCAGCGGACGCGAACGCGCCTACCTGGAATTCATGTTCGACCGCTGGTCGTACCGGCGCGATGCGGTGGCCGCCGATACCTACATCGCCGCCTACAGCCGCCCCGGCGCACTGCGGGCAGGCTTCGCCTGGTACCGCGCGATTCCGGAGACCATCCGCCAGAACAAGCTGCGCGCGCAGCGCCGGCTGCCGATGCCGGTGCTCGCGATCGGCGCCGAACACGCCACCGCCGATGCGCCGATGCTGACCCTGCAACCGCATGCCGATGATGTGCGCGGCAGCATCGTGCCGGGCTGCGGCCACTTCATCATGGAAGAAGCGCCCCAGGCGTTCCTCGAACAGTTGTTGCCGTTCCTGCAGGAGGCACGCCATGCTGCTTGAGCCGGCACTGCAGCAGTTCGTTGACGCCGTCGCGGCCCATCCGCTGCCGGAGGACCTGCGCGAACTGCGCGCGATCAGCGAGAACGCGCTGCCACAGCTGCAGGGCGCGCCCCAGCCGGTAGCACATGTGGTCGAACACACCGTGATCGCTCGCGACGGGCAGGCGCTGGAGCTCCGCCTCTACACGCCGCAAGGACTGTCCCATGGGCCCGCGCCGGCCCTGCTGTTCGCTCATGGGGGTGGCTGGTTCCAGTGTTCGCTGGCGGTCTATGACGGTCCTTGCCGTGCGCTGGCCAATGCCAGCGGCTGCGTGGTCGCCGCCGTGGGCTACCGGCTGGCGCCGGAGCACCCGTTCCCAGTGCCGCTGTACGACATCGCTGACGCCTGGCAGTGGCTGCAGGACCACGCCGAGCGCCTCGGCCTGGACCCACAGCGGCTGGCGATCGGGGGCGACAGCGCCGGTGGCAACCTCGCGGCCGCCTGCTGCCTGCTGCTGCGCGAACTGGGCCTGCCGCAACCGTGCCACCAACTGCTGCTGTATCCGGCGCTGGATGCCGGCATGGACAGCGATTCCTACCGCGACTACGCCGCTGGCTACTACCTCAGCGCCGAACTGATGCAGCGCTGCTGGCAGGCCTATCTGGGGGATCTGGCCGAGCCGCCGGCGCTGGCTTCGCCGGCCCACGCAACCGACCTGAAGGGGCTGGCGCCCGCCTCCGTGCTCAGCTGTGAGCACGACCCGCTGCGCGACGAGGCCGAATACTACGCGCGACGCCTGCAGGCTGCGGGTGTCGGCTGCACGCTGGACCGGCTGCCGGGGATGATCCACGCCTGCATGCACCTGCAGGCGGTGAGCACCGCCACTGCAGTGGCGGTACAACGCGCGGGCGATCTGCTGCGCCACGCCTTGGCCTGAAACGGCCCGGGACGGCGGTGGATCCCGTCCCTGCCCCGTCCCGGCCGGGCGCTTGGCAAGCGCGGCAGGCGGCGCTACACTGAAAGCCTGCCGTGGGGCCATAGCTCAGCTGGGAGAGCGCGTCGTTCGCAATGACGAGGTCAGGAGTTCGATCCTCCTTGGCTCCACCACTCTTCAGAAGAACCCGCAGATCGCCATGATCTGCGGGTTTTTTCTTTTCAGCGCCTCCGGCTCAGGCCGGCTCCTGGTCTCCATCCTTGCGTTGCGGGCCGCGCGAGTGCGTATCACGCACCTGTTGATCGCGCTGCCCCGGCCGCTGCTTGGCCACATCGTCCTGCTTCCTGTCCTGGCGGCTTTCCTGGATGCCCTGCTTCGGGTCCTGATCCCTGCTTTGCTCGTTCATCGAAAACTCCCTCGCCGGCAGCAGGCCAGCGCTGCCACCACGCTAGAGGTTGCCGGGTAAGCCGCAGGTCAGTCCCGCGCCAACATCCTGTGCAGGAAGCGGCTTGCCGCCACCGCCCCGCCCAGCCAGAATCCGGGGCACCACGCTCACCGGTGTGCCATGCCCTCCTCTGCCCAGCATGCAGCCCACGCGTTGCCGATGCTCCTCAATGCGACCGACGGCAGCATCCAGCTCGGCAACCTGCCAGCATTGATCGGCCCCACCTTGTTACTGGACGAAGCGCGTGCCGCCTTTGCCCCGCTGGTCCGAGGGGAGCGCGATGTCGGCACCGGCTATCGCTGGCTCAGCCTGCACCGGCTCAGCCTGGGCGGTGTGCCCGCTGGCATCAGCCTGTGCTTCCACGGGCAACAGCTCGACATGGTGACGATCGGCGTCGATCTGCCTGGTGCGACACTGGAAGACGGCTGGCCGACCCAGGCCGCGATCGATGCCGAAGTCGCTTTCATGCGGCGCACCTTGGCCACGGCACTGGGGCGCAAACTGGCAGGTGGCCGCGCCCGGTTCGACTGGGGCGAAGCCTGGGCCGGTTTCGATCCGAAGGGCTTCATGGCCAGCAGCGGCATCCGCTACGCGCCACGCTCATGACGCCGCTCAGGTACGGGTGATCGACACGCCGCCTTCAACACGCATCGCGGTACCGGTAACGAAGCTGCTTTCATCGCAGGCCAGGAACAACGCCGCATTGGCGATCTCCTCCGGCTCGGCCATGCGCTTGAGTGCATGCAGCGAGCGCACGAAGTCGCGGGCATCGCCGGTCGGTGCGGCCTGCCGGCCCATTTCGGTATCGGTGCCACCGGGCAACAGCACATTGCTGCGTACGCCGCGCGCGCCGTACTCGGCCGCGATCACTTGGCTCAGGCCGATCAGCCCCGCCTTGCTCGACGCATAGGCCGCCATGCCCGGGAAGCCCACGGTATGGCCGACAAAGGTGCCGACAAACACGAGCGAGCCGCCGCCGCGCGCCAGCAGTGCCGGCAACTGCGCGCGTGCCCCGCGGAAAGCGGCATCCAGATTGGTCGCCATCACTTCGCGCCAGGCGTCCACCGGGAACTCCGCCGCAGGTACGCCCGGGCCGAGCATGCCAGCATTGTTGAGCGCGATGTCCAGGCCGCCGAAGGACTGCTGGGCCAGATCGACCAGCGCTTGTGCCGTGCCCGGGTCAGCCACGTCAGCGGCATGCGCCACGGCTTCGCCACCGGCGGCGCGAATCTGCTCGACCAGCGCCTGCAGCGGCTCCGGCCGCCGTGCGTTGAGCACCAGCTTCGCCCCTTCGGCGGCGAAGCGCAGCGCGCTGGCGCGGCCGATGCCGGCGCTGGCACCGGTGATGAGAGCGATCTTGTTGTTCAGGCGCATGGTCGTGGTACCGGTTGTGAAGTGGCCGCCACGATGCCGCGCCTCTCCCCTGCCAACACTCCGTTTCCGGGCCTGGCCCGTCGGTGCAGGAAACGGAGTTTCCGCAGCACCGGCGCGTGCCAGAATCCGGCCATGGACAGTACCGCCACCACCGCCCTCGATGCCCGCGTCGAACGGGTCTGCCGCCACCTTCAGGCCAGCCACGACGAACCCTCGCTGCAGGAACTGGCCGGGATCGCGGGTTGCAGCCCAACCCGCCTGCATCGCCTTTTCAAGGAAGCAACCGGGTTGACCCCGAAGCAGTACGCTGCCGCGCTGCGCGCCGACCGCCTGCGCACCGGGTTGGAACAACAGGAACGCATCACCGACGCTTTCCACGATGCCGGCTTCGGCTCCAGCGGACGCTTCTACGAGAACGCACCGAAGTTGCTGGGCATGACTCCCAAGCAATGGCGCGCAGGGGGGCGTGGCGAAGTCATCCATTTCGCGCTTGCCGAAAGTTCATTGGGCAGCGTGCTGGTGGCCAGCAGTGCCACCGGCGTGGTCGCGATCCTGCTCGGCGACGATCCGGAGACGCTGCTGCAGTCATTGCAGCAACGCTTCCGCCAGGCCGTACTGGTCGGCGCCGACCAGGGCTATGAACAACTGGTGGCACAGGTGGTGGGCCTGGTCGAGGATCCCACGCGGGGCGCCACACTGCCGCTGGACATCCGCGGCACCGCGTTCCAGCAACGGGTATGGCAGGCCTTGCAGCAGATCCCACGTGGCCAGACCGCCTCGTATGCCGACATCGCCGCGCGCATCGGCGCGCCGCGATCAAGCCGTGCGGTGGCTCGCGCCTGCGCCAGCAATCCACTGGCGGTGGCCGTCCCTTGCCACCGCGTCGTACGTCGCGATGGGGACCTGTCCGGCTATGCGTGGGGCGTAGCGCGCAAGCGCGAACTGCTGCGCCGGGAAAAGGCCTCGACTGCCTGACGTGGGTGCCGACCTTGGTCGGCACGCCCAGCTTCCGGTAGGTGCCGACCTTGGTTGGCACACCGCCAAGCCCTCAATCCAGCTTCACCACCAGCTTGCCGAAGTTGTGCCCCTTCAACAGCCCGAAGAACGCCTCCGGCGCATTCTCCAGCCCTTCCACCACATCCTCGCGGTACTGGATGCGGCCTTCGCGCAGCCACTGCGGCATCTCGCGTTCGAAGTCCGGCCACAGGTGGTTGAAGTCGTGCACGATGAAGCCACGCACGGTCAGGCGCTGGCGCAGGATCTGGCTGAACAGTGCCGGCAACCGGTCCGGGCCGGGCTGCTCGACGCCCCGCTCGTTGTAGGTGGCGATGGTGCCGCACACCGGAATGCGGGCGAAGTTGTTGAGCAGCGGCAGCACTGCATCCAGCACATGGCCACCGACATTCTCGAAGTACACGTCGATGCCGGCAGGTACCGCCGCGCGCAGCTGCTCGGCAAAATCAGCGGCGCGATGATCCAGCGCCACGTCCACGCCCAGCGTATGCAGATAGGCACGCTTGACCTCGCCACCAGCGATAGCCACTACGCGCGCGCCCTGCAGCTTGGCCAGCTGCGCCACGGTCGCGCCGACCGGCCCCGTTGCGGCAGCCACCACCAACGTCTCGCCCGGCTTCAGACGGGCGATTTCATGCAGGCTGGAATAGGCGGTGAAGCCGGGCATGCCATATACCCCCAGCGCCGTACTCAGCGGCAGTCCGGCCGGGTCCAGGCGGCGCCCCAGTGCCGTGGCCGGCAGCACCGCGTGGGTCTGCCAGCCACCCGGCGCCAGCACCAGCTCACCTGCAGCTACGCCCTCGGCGTTGGACTGCAGCACCTCGGCCACGGTCTGCCCTTCCATCACCGCGCCCACCGCCACCGGCGCGGCATAGGACGGTCCCTCATCCATGCGTCCACGCATGTACGGATCCAGTGAGAGGTAGCGATTGCGCAGCAGCACCTCGCCGTCGCCCAAGGGCGGCAGCGCGGCATGCTCCAAGCGGAAATTGGCTGCAGTAGGCGCCCCCAGCGGACGCGACGCCAGCACGATGCGGGTGGTGGTCGATGAGTCGGACATGACGACGATCTCTGCTGTTGCCAGCGTCAGGAAGAGAACGCCGACACTACGCCGCAGCGTGCCCCAATGGCGGTCACGAAAACAGCGTTCCATGTCAGGTGTCGGTGCCGTCCACGCGCTGGCCCCGCCACACCGCTTTTGTCGATCACCGTGGCCCGCTGAATTCCGCCGCAGGCGATGATCACCGCGCCGCCGCGCCCGGATGAATCGGCATCCAGCGCGCCCCCGCCCCGCGACGGCGGATCAAGTACTTGCGCCTGCGCAGACGGCAATGTGAAGGTTTTTTGCCAAAATGCTTGCCGTAGGCGACTGACCTCCGTAATATGCGCGTCCTTGGCAGCGACCTCGCTGCAATGAACTACGTGGCCGAGTAGCTCAGTTGGTAGAGCAGGGGATTGAAAATCCCCGTGTCGGCGGTTCGATTCCGTCCTCGGCCACCACGTTCGACAGCCTGCAGAAATGCGGGTCTTTTTTTCGGGAATCGCAGTTGATCGTGATTGCCACACAGTTTGGCCGAGTAGCTCAGTTGGTAGAGCAGGGGATTGAAAATCCCCGTGTCGGCGGTTCGATTCCGTCTTCGGCCACCATCTTTCGAGACCTGCAGAGATGCAGGTCTTTTTTTTGTCCGTGCTTCGCGCACTGCACAAGTTGCGGATGCGGCGCCTGCGCACACGCCCGGTTGACGAAACATTTACACCGGCATGCGCGGCGGCACCTACGCTCCAGACTCCTGCCTGGAGCCTAACGATGCCTCTGCGCCCTGCCCTGCTCGCCTGCCTGCTGCTGGCCGCCTTCCCGGTGATCGCCACTGAACCTGTGCGCGCGGTCGAGCGCCTGGACATCGATCGCTATGCCGGCCAGTGGCACGAGATTGCGCATCTTCCGGTGTCGTTCCAGAAGCAATGCGTGGGCGATATCACCGCCAACTACGGGCTGCGCCGCGATGGCCGCATCAGCGTCACCAATGCCTGCCGCAACGGCGACGGAGAACGCGTGGTTGCTGAAGGCGTGGCGCGCCCGGTTGCCGGCCATCCCGGCCAGTTGCAGGTGCGATTCGTTCCGGACTGGCTGAGCTGGGTGCCACTGGTCTGGGCCGACTACTGGGTCCTGGCCCTGGACCCGGACTATCAGTGGGCGTTGGTCGGTGAACCGGACCGAAAGTACCTGTGGATCCTCTCGCGCCTGCCGGAAATGGATCGCGCCCAGTTCGAACAGCTGAAAGCCAAGGCCGAGACGATGGGCTACGACCTCGGCCCGCTGCGCCTGATGGCCCCGATTCGCGATACACCCGCCGACTGAACCCCCCCGCATCCGGCGCACCACGCGCGCGCCATCCGGCGCCGCGCACGCCCGGCCGCCATCTTCACGCGCTACCCTCTGCGACGGGTCGCCACAGGCGATCCAAACGACCATACGCCGTAGTATGCTTATCCAACGCACCCCTTCAGAGGAACTGCGCCCATGCTCCACCGTTTCCGTATCGCCTTGATCGTCCTGTGCACCCTCGCCCTTGTTGCCTGCAACAACGGCATCGTCAAGCGTGTTTCGGAACCGGCGGCCAGCCTCCAGCAGCTGACCGTGCGCGCCGACGGCAACTGGACCGTGGCCCTGCGCCTGCAGAACTACAGCTCCATGCCCATGACCTTCGATGACGTCGCGCTGGCGCTGACCGTCGGCGACAGCGACGCCGGCACCCTGCAGGCCAAGCCGGGCATCTCCATTGGCGGCACCTCAGCCGATGTCATCAATGTTGACCTTGTGCCCAGCTCGGCCGCACGCCTGGTGGTGGCCGACGCGCTGGCCAGCAACCGCACCCTGGCTTACGGCCTGAAGGGAACGGTGGCGGCCACGCCGCAGGAAAAGAAGCAGCGCAGCTTCGATATCAGCAGCCGCAGCACCCTCAACCAGGCGCCCGGCCTGCCGGGCGTGCTGCGCTGATTTCCACCTTCCGTCGCGGCGCCTGGCGCCACTCTCCCCTGCCCTGATCAAACCGAGACGTACCGATGAGCAGCTACACCGCCCCGCTTTCCGACCTCCGTTTCGCCCTGCACGATGTGCTCAAGGTCGAACCCCTGTTCGCCCGCCTGGGCTTCACCGACGCCACCGCCGACGTGGTCGATGCCGTGCTGGAGGAAGCCGGCCGCTTCAGCGCCACCGTGCTGGCCCCGCTCAACAGCGTCGGCGACGAGATCGGCTGCGTGCTCGACCAGGCCACCGGTGAAGTGACCACCCCGCCCGGCTTCAAGCAGGCCTACGACCAGTTCGTCGATGGCGGCTGGACCGGCCTGACCGCCTCGCCGGAACTGGGTGGGCAGGGCCTGCCGCACACCCTGGGCGTGCCGCTCAACGAAATGATCAACGCCGCCAACCTGGCGTGGGGCAACTTCCCGCTGCTCTCGCACGGCGCCATCGAAGCGCTGAAGCAGCACGGCGAAGCCTGGCAGCACGAGGCCTTCCTCAAGCCGCTGATCGAAGGCCGCTGGACCGGCACCATGTGCCTGACCGAACCGCACTGCGGCACCGACCTGGGCCTGCTGAAGACCAAGGCCGAGCCGAATGCCGATGGCAGCTACGCGATCACCGGCACCAAGATCTTCATCACCGCCGGCGAGCACGACCTGACCGGCAACATCGTGCACCTGGTGCTGGCCAAGCTGCCCGACGCCCCTCCGGGTGCCAAGGGCATCTCGCTGTTCGTCACCCCCAAGTTCAAGGTCGACCGCGAAGGTAACGTCGGCGAGCGCAACACACTGCGCTGTGGCTCGATCGAGCACAAGATGGGCATCAAGGGTTCGGTCACCTGCGTGATGAACTTCGATGGCGCACAGGGCTACCTGGTCGGCCAGCCGCACAAGGGCCTGCAGGCGATGTTCACCATGATGAACACCGCGCGCCTGGGCGTTGGCCTGCAGGGCATCGGCCTGTCCGAGCGCGCCTACCAGAACGCACTGAAGTACAGCCGTGAGCGCCTGCAGTCGCGCGCCCTGAGTGGCGCCAGGTTCCCGGACAAGCCGGCCGACCCGATCCTGGTCCACCCGGATGTGCGACGCATGCTGCTGACGGTGAAGTCGCTGGTCGAAGGCAGCCGCCTGCTGGCGCTGCACGCTGCCACCCTGATCGACATTGCCCACCATGCCGGCGATGCCGCCGAGCGCGAGCGCGCCGACACCCTGGTGAGCTTCCTCACGCCCATCTCGAAGGCCTGCCAGACCGAATGGGGCATCGAGAACACCTACAACGCCCTGCAGTGCTTCGGTGGCCACGGCTACATCCGCGAACACGGCATGGAACAGCTGGCCCGCGATGCGCGCATCACCACGCTGTATGAAGGCACCACCGGCATCCAGGCGCTGGACCTGATCGGCCGCAAGACCGCCTCCAGCCAGGGCGCCGGCCTGAAGCTGATGCTGGCCGAGATCGAAGCCTTCGCCAAGGAACACGAGGGCAACGAAGCGCTGGCCGAGTTCATTGGCCCGCTGCGCGCCAAGGCCGCCGAATGGGGCAAGCTGACGATGGACGTGCTGCAGCGCGCGGCCGGCAATCCGGACGAACTGGGCGCAGCCAGCTACGACTACCTGTTCTATTCGGGTTACGTGGTGCTGGCCTACTGGTGGGCCCGCAGCGTGGCCGCCGCCGATGCCAGCGCGCACGGTGCCGCTTTCGCCCAGGGCAAGCGCGAAACCGCGCGCTTCTACTTCGCCCGCGTGCTGCCGCGCACCCTCAGCCACGCCGCCGCCATCCAGGCCGGCGCCGCCCCGCTGATGGCAATGGACGACGAGCGCTTCGGCGCCTGAGCCGGGCTGCCGCCCGGCACCCGCGGTAGTGCCGGCCGCTGGCCGGCAACCGCAATAGGAACAGCTGGATCCCGGTGGATGGCGGGGCGGTGTGGGCTGGCAGGACACGCCGTAAACCCCGCTCCGCGGTCCGGCCCAGCCGCTGGCGGCTGGGCGTTCGGGCGCTTGCGAAGCAGTGCTTCGCAAGCAAAGCGCCCTCACCCCTGGGGGCTCGATGGCGCCATCCATGGCGCCAACGGTCCTGCCAACCCACACCGCCCCGCCTCTGACAGTTCCCCGCGATCTGCGTAAATCCACGCCGCGCGTGGATGAAGGCCACCGAAATCCCTCGGGGAAAAGCCCCCCTTTGTTAAGGGGGCGCGCCGATGGCGCAGGGGATAGGAGGAATGCGTGGGCATCCCAACCCGCCATCGGCGGGCTGGGATGCGGAATGCGCGGACCTGAATCTTGCGATTTGGGTTTCGCCCACAGGGCGATACCCAAATCGCAATGATTCAGGTATAAGCTGTTCTCCCGATGGAGACAGACACTACACGCTTGGGTCTGATCGAAGCCGGAGCTCCCCTTTCTGCTCCGGGCGCCGAAGCATCGCCCAACGCCACGACGCTGCATCGCCCCGGTTCGGTCCGGCTGCTCTCGCTTGATGCCCACGGACGCGTACTGGACTGGATCACCTGGCAGGACGCAGCCTGCCTCTACGCCCGCGAAGCGGTTGCCTGGACGCTGGGCGATCCCTGCCTGCACATCCACGGCGGTACCAACCGCTTCAGCGGCCTGCAGAGCGGCATGGACCTGCACCCGATCATTGCCGCCCGCGGCCACGCCCGCTCCCGCGCGATCGATCCGACACCGAACCTGACCAACCCGGCCCTGTTCGCCCGCGACGCCCATCTGTGCATGTACTGCGGCCAGCAGTTCAACCGCCCCACGCTCACCCGCGACCACGTCGTGCCGCTGTCCAAGGGCGGCCTGGATTGCTGGGAAAACGTGGTTACCGCCTGCTTCCACTGCAATTCGCGCAAGAGCGACCGCACCCCGCAGCAGGCCGGCATGCCCCTGCTGGCAGTCCCCTACCGGCCCAGCTGGATCGAGCACCTGATCCTGTCCAACCGCAACATCCTGGCCGACCAGATGGCCTTCCTGAAGGCGCAATTGCCCAAGCGGTCGAAACTGAGCACCTGAACGCCTGAAAAAATGCAACCCTCACCGTCCTGTCACGGGCGGCGGCGTTTGCTTGCCCCACCCCCGTTTGAGGGCGAAAATGGGCGTTCAGAAAAAGTGCGAACATGATGATCGACTCTGCCCGCTATCCCCGCCTCGCGCGCATCCAGACTCCGGATGACCTTCGCACGTTCGACGAATCCGAATTGAGGGCGGTCGCCGACGAACTGCGCGCCTACCTCATCGAATCGGTGGGCAAGAGCGGCGGCCACTTCGCCGCCGGCCTGGGCGTGATCGAACTCACCGTGGCCCTGCACTACCTCTACCAGACTCCGGTCGATCAGCTGGTCTGGGACGTGGGTCACCAGACCTACCCGCACAAGATCCTGACTGGCCGCCGCGACGAGATCCATACCGTCAAGCAGAAGGACGGCGTCGCGCCGTTCCCGAAGCGCGAGGAAAGCGAGTACGACACCTTCGGCGTCGGCCACTCCTCGACCTCGATCTCGGCGGCACTGGGCATGGCCATCGCCCGCCAGTCCGAAGGCGACGACCGCAAGATCGTGGCCGTGATCGGTGACGGCGCGATGACCGCCGGCATGGCGTTCGAAGCGCTGATGCATGCCGGCGGCATGGAGCCGGAACCGAACCTGCTGGTGATCCTCAACGACAACAACATGTCGATCTCCGAGGCGGTCGGCGGCCTGACCAAGATGCTCGGCCGTGCTACCGGCAGCCGCACGCTCAATGCGCTGCGCGAAGGCGGCAAGAAGATCCTCGGTGACAAGAAGAACAACCCGGCGCGCTTCGTGAAGCGCTGGGAAGAACACTGGAAGGGCATGTTCGTGCCGTCCACGATGTTCGAGGAAATGGGTTTCCACTACACCGGCCCGATCGACGGCCACGACATGCCCGCCCTGCTGTCCACGCTGAAGACGCTGCGCGCCTCCAAGGGCCCGAAGCTGCTGCACGTGATGACGACAAAGGGCAAGGGCTACGAGCCGGCTGAAGGCGATCAGATCGGCTACCACGCGGTGGGTCCGTTCGATCCGGACAAGGGCCTGGTGACCAAGGCCGGTGCCAAGAAGCCGACCTACACCGATGTGTTCAGCGACTGGCTGTGCGATGCCGCCGCCGCCGAACCGCGCCTGTACGGCATCACCCCCGCGATGCGCGAAGGCTCCGGCCTGGTGCGTTTCAGCAAGGAATACCCGCAGCGCTACTTCGACGTGGCCATTGCCGAACAGCACGCGGTCACCCTCGCCGCCGGCATGGCGACCCAAGGGGGCAAGCCGGTGGTGGCGATCTACTCGACCTTCCTGCAGCGCGCGTACGACCAGTTGGTGCATGACGTGGCCATCCAGGACCTGGATGTGCTGTTCGCGATCGACCGCGCCGGCGTGGTCGGCCCGGACGGCGCGACCCATGCCGGCAACCTCGACCTGAGCTTCCTGCGTTGCGTGCCGAACATGGTGGTGATGGCCCCCTCCAACGAAGCAGAATGCCGGCAGATGCTCAGCACCGGCCTGCAGCACCCCGGCCCGGCAGCCGTGCGTTATCCGCGTGGCACCGGCACCGGCGTGGCTGCCGGCACCGACCTGTCCACCCTGCCGATCGGCAAGGGCGAGCTGCGCCTGCAGGGCAGCCGCATCGCCCTGCTGGCCTTCGGCAGCACGGTGGCCGCCGCCGAGCAGGTCGGCCGCGAACTGGGCCTGAGCGTGGTCAACATGCGTTTCATCAAGCCGCTGGACCGCGAGCTGTTGCTGGCTGTGGCCGCCCAGCACGAGGGCCTGGTGACGATCGAAGACAACGTGGTGGCCGGTGGCGCCGGCTCCGGCGTCGGTGAGCTGCTCAACGCCGAAGGCGTGCTGCGCCCGATCCTGCACCTGGGCCTGCCCGACAGCTACCAGCACCACGCCAGCCGTGAAGACCTGCTGGCCGAAGCCGGTATCGATGCCGCGGGCATCCGCGCGGCGGTACTCAAGCGCTGGCCGCAGCTGGCCGCCGGCACACCGCCGCTCAGCGCGGCCGGCTGAGGCCGATTGCCAATTCGTGGATCCACGCATGGCGTGGATCTACTGCGGAACAGAGGCGCAGACCCACGCCAGATGCAAAGTAGATCGACGCCATGCGTGGATAGCGGGGTCCCAGAACCGGATCTGGCCGGAAGCCCCAACCCTCAGCCGTAGCTGACCGCTTCCACGAAGGCGCCGCTGGCTTCCACCCGCACCGCAGCGCGCTGCCCGGTGTCGACGAAGTGGAGACGTGCAAGGGTCTCGGCGAAATCATAGGCTCTGGCACCGTCGCGGAACTCGATCGGTTCGGGCCGGTCCGGGTGCAGCACGCGCCATTGGCGTTGCTCGCATTGCAGGCGGATCAACATGCAGCTCACTCCTTGAGGCAGCGTATCGACGGTGGCGGGATGGGCGTGCCGGTTACGGCAGACTTCATCGCGACGGATCAGGGGCACGCAGGGGTGCCCTGATTCGCAGAAGATACGACGTTCAAAATGTGAGCTGTATCAGATTATTCTGATTTTCGAGGGGCGCGCTCAATTCACCTGGAACTGCGCCCGGCAGCCGTCGCTGACCCAGATGCCACGGCGGTCCCAGCCCCAGGTCTGGCCTTCGATGCAGGCACTGCGTGAATCCTGGCGGACCAGGCGCACGCCACGGCGGATGCGGGCATCGCAGTATTCCTGGCGGTGACCGTTGGAATGGCAGGTGATCACATCGCCCCCGCCCCCGCCCCAGCCATTGCCACCATTGCCCCAGCCGTTGCCATGGCCACCACCCCAGCCACCGCCGCGGCGGTAGTCGCCGACGAACTCGGCACGGCAGCCCTGGGTGACCCAGACGCCGTAGCGCGATTGCCCCCAGGTCTCGCCTTCCACGCACGGCGAGCCGGACAACTGACGGATCATCCGGGCACGGCCTTCCAGGCGGCATTCATTGCTGCGGTTCTTGATCGATTCGCAGCGTACGATGCCGCCGCCGTCGCGACCGCCATAGCGATCGTCGTCATAACCGTAGCCATAGCTCTGCGCCTGCGCGCCGCCTGCGGCGGCCAACATCGGCAGCAGCGTGCAGGCCAGGGTGCGCCAGGTGAGTGCCTTGCCCATCGGAATCTCCACATGAATACGATGGCGCAAGCATCCGGGATTCGCGGCGCGGCGGACAGGGGGCGCCCCCAAGGCGGTTCTTTCCCCATTCAAACAGCTCAACCGTGGCTGACTGCACCTCGGCCGGGTGGTGTCAACGTCCGAAGTGGAGTGCGTCCACGGAATTGCCAAGCGCCTCGACCCGTACCGTGCTGCACTGGCCGGTGCGGCGGTGGTGCTCCTGGGCCCGCGCTGCGGCGTCATCGAAGGCCTCGGCACCCCGTGCATAACGGGTTGCGTCATGCGCCTGCGGGTCCAGTACGGACCAGTGCCGGGCATTGCATTGAACGGTAATAACCATTGGAGACTCCTGCGGAATGGGTCAAGCCGGCGACGGAAGGCCCTGAGCACCGGTACCCCATCAGGCTAGCGATCGCCTCCGGGATGGCCCATCAGATTTGTACGAAAATGCCGCGCCGCGCTGTCAGGGCGCCCCGCCATCACATCCCTGAGGCCGTTTAGTGAGTCCCCTTTCGTGACCCTTGTCACGGAGTTGGCGGAGCTTCACACTACCGTCACCAACAGGGGCCCCTTCCACATGCGCACCTTCTTCTCGCAGCAGCGTTGGACGCTGCTGAAGTTCTACTTCGTGGCCAGCTACCTCGTGCTGATCGAGGAACTGATCCGCGCCGCCCTGCACTGAGCGCTTGCTGCAGGGCTATTTGCGGCAGACACTGTCGCTTTAGGCACGGAGCCCGCCCGATGAAAGCGCTTCTTCTGATTCCAGCCCTGCTGGTGCTGTCCGCCTGTGCCAACCAGCATCAGGCCGCTGCGCGTGCCGATACGGCGGCCACTTCGCCTGCCACGCCGAAGATCGGTGGCGACCGCGATGCCCACGGTTGCATCGGTTCGGCCGGCTACCAGTGGTGCGAGCACAGCCAGCGTTGCGAACGTCCGTGGGAACTGGCGCAGGCACAGGGTCTGGCCAACACCGCCGAAGCCATCGATGCCTACTGCGCGAAGCCGGCCAGCCCGGCGCGCAAGTGAGTCGCGCCGCCCATGGCTGAGCTGAGTCCGCTACCCACCCTGGCCCCGGGCCGCTACCGCCACTTCAAGGGCGGCGAGTACGAAGTGCTCGACATCGTCCGCAGCAGTGAGACCCTGCAGCCGATGGTGCTGTACCGCGCGCTGTATGGCGAAGGTGGCCTGTGGGTACGCCCGTACGCCATGTTCGTCGAGCAGGTGCCGGGCGAGCACGGACCGCAACCGCGTTTCGCCCGCATCGACGCATGATGGCTCCGCTGCCGGCCTTGACCGGCAGCGCGCGGCAACGCGGTGGGCCTGCGCTACAGTCGTACCGTCCAGTCGGTTTCTTCCCGCCACGCCGGTATCCGCTCCTGTTCGCGCTGCAAGGCAGCCGACCGCGTGCGCCAATCACTGCTGCGGGCCACCATCGAAGTAGCCTGCCGTAATGGCTTGGCTGCTGGTGGATGAAGCCACCGGCGCGCTGATCGGCGATTTCGAAGCGCGGGCAACCCGATGGAACCAGCGCTGCCTGCGCTTGACGTCCTGGAAGCGTGCGATGCTGGCCGAATCCTGGCGACGCCAACGGTACGCGGCGCGCTGCACGCTGCCAATGGCTGCTGGGCCACGGCCTACCCGCTGGACGCGCAGGAACGTGCCAGCGCATTGACCATGGCCGAACAGGCGCTGAAACTGAGCGCAATGAGCTGGAGCGGTCAATGAATTCCTATCTCTACCTTGCCGCTGCCATCGTGCTGGAAGTGATTGCCACATCACTGCTGAAGGCGTCCGACGGCATGAGCCGGCTGGCGCCGACACTGGGCGCACTGGTCGGCTATGGACTGTGCTTCTACCTGTTGTCGATGACCATGAAGTCGATCCCGACCGGCATCGCCTACGCGATCTGGTCCGGCGTCGGCATCGTGCTGATCTCGTTGATCGGGCTGGTGGTGTTCAAGCAGCGCCTGGATGCACCCGCGCTGATCGGCATCGGCCTGATCTGCGCCGGTGTACTCGTGATCAACCTGTTTTCGCGCAGCAGCGCGCACTGAGCACGCTGCTGCGCGATCAACGCTAGCTGACCTTCTTGGCCACGGTCATGCCGAGCAGGAACAGCACCACGGCGATGATGATGCCGGCCCAGAACAGGAACTTGGCGATGCCGACCGAGGCACCGGCGACGCCACCGAAGCCGAGCACGCCTGCGATCACACCGATGATGGCGAAGATGATGGCCCACTTGATCATGTCAAACCTTTCCCTGCGGGGACTGCGTACTGGATGATCAGGCTAGGCCGTCACCGATGCGGCAGTCGTGAACAGGCCGCGTGCGCGGCGTGAATCAGCGCGGACGAAAGCGCAGCAGCGCGACGGCAAACGCCAGGAACACGCTACCGACCAACCGCTCGAACCAGCGTCGCGCAAAGGGTTCGGCCAGCCAGCGGCGCAGGCCATGGCCACCGGCTGCATACATCACGTACCAGAACAGTTCGCAAGCGGCGAAGGTGGCCACCAGCACGCTGTACTGAAACGCCTGGCCACGTGACGGGTCAACGAACTGCGGCAGGAACGCCGCCGCGAACAGCAGCAGCTTGGGATTGCTCAGGCCCACCAGAAGGCCACCACGGAACACGGTCCAGGCACCAAGCGTCGGCATCATCGGCAGTGCGGCATCCACCGTCACCGTAGGCGCGGGACGGCAGCTGTCGCGCCATGCCTTCAGGCCCAGCCAGGCCAGGTAGGCCACGCCCAGATAGCGCAGCACTTCGAACAGCATCGGCGAGGAATGAAGCAATGCGCTCAGGCCAGCAGCGGACGCGGCCAGCACCAGCAGCATCGCCAGCAGGCAGCCGGCCATCGCCGGTACACTGCCGCGGAAGCCGAGTCCGACGCTGCGGCCGAGGATATGCAGCATGTTCGGCCCCGGCGTGCCACACAGAACGAACACCGTGGCGAGGAACCACCACCAGGTATGCAGGGCCATGGCGCACATCCACTTCAGAAGACCGTACCAGCATAGAGTGCGTCTGCAACGCGCGGCACATACAGCACAGCGTGGATGTGGTGGTTACAGAGGCAGGCTCAGGCCGCGTGCGCGTCGCGCCGTACCAGTACCTGGTCGATCAGGCCCCATTCGCATGCCTGCTCGGCACTCATGAAACGATCGCGGTCCAGGGTCTGCTCGACCTCCTCGACACTGCGTCCGCAATGCTGCGCATACAGCCGGGTGATGCGCTGCTTGGTGCGCTGCATTTCCTCGGCGTGGATGAAGATGTCCGAAGCCTGGCCCTGCACCCCGCCCAGCGGCTGGTGCACGTGCAGGCTGGCATTGGCCAACGCCGCGCGGTGACCCGGCTCGCCGGCCATCAGCAGGAACGACCCCATCGACCGCGCGGTGCCCATGCACAGCGTATGCACCGGAGCAGAGATGTATTGCATCGTGTCGTACATCGCCAAGCCGCTGGAAATGACTCCGCCTGGCGAGTTGATGTACAGATGGATCGGCTTCTCCGGGTTTTCCGATTCCAGGAACAGCAGTTGCGCGCAGACCAGCGCCGATAAGATGTCATCGACTTCGCCGTTGAGAAAGATGATGCGCTCGCGCAGCAGCCGCGAGTAGATGTCATAGGAACGCTCGCCGCGCTCGCTGCGTTCCACCACCATCGGTACCAGCTGCATCCTGTCCCGCATGTGCCTGCTCCTTGTCCGGTGGGATTGAGGCGTCGCCTCACGCCGCGCGCATCATGGTGCGATGATCGTCGTTGGCGGCCAACGGCCGCAGCGCGCGCAGGTCGGTGAGCCGATGCACGATGGTCAGCACCGTTCCCCCGCCGTCATCCGCGCGCAGCCGGAAACACACCTGGCTGTGCAGATGCGGGGGATGCGCATCGCGCAGGTGGAACCCCAGCTCCCGCCCCTCCTCGCGCAGGCAAGGCTGCGGATCGGCAAGATCGGCCGCAGGCAACCAGCGCTCACGCAGCGCCGGGTCCAACAGTGCGCGCCAGACCCGTTCCGGTGGCGCTGGCAGCCACTGCTCCATCACCAACGCAGGAGCCGCTTCGTTCAGAACGTCGTCCATCAATCCATCTCCTTCAGCAGATCCTGCAAGGCATCCATACGCGCGGGCCAGTAGGCCCGGTAGCGCTGCAGCCAGTTGCCGATGTGGGCCAGTCCGCGCGGATCGACCTCGTAGTAGACGAAGCGGCCTTGGCGCTGTTCGCTCACCAGCCCGGCATCGCGCAGCACTGCCAGGTGCTGGGACATCGCAGACTGGCTGATCGCCACGCCCTCGCGCAGCGCGCTGGCATGCTGCCCGCCCTCGGCCAGCTTTTCGAAGATGTGGCGGCGGGTCGGGTCGGCCAGCGCCTTGAACAGGGCGTTCTCGATCATGGTCAACACATTAGCAATCGCTAATGTGTGGTGCAACTGCCGCATCGGTTGTGCTGCAATGACGGCTCCCCGGCATGGAGCTGTGCATGAAGACCCTTGGCCTGATCGGCGGCATGAGCTGGGAAAGCTCGGCGCAGTATTACCGGCTCATCAACGAGGACGTGCGGCAGCGCCTCGGTGGCGCACATTCGGCGCAGCTGCTGCTGTGGTCGGTGGACTTCGCCCCGATCAAGCAGCTGCAGCACGACGGCGACTGGGATGCACTGGGCGACCACATGGTTGAGGCCGCACGGCGCCTGCAGGCCGGTGGTGCCGAACTGCTGCTGGTCTGCACCAACACCATGCACCAACTGGCCGACCGCATCGAGGCGGCCTGCCCACTGCCACTGCTGCATATCGCCGACCCCACCGCCCAGGCCATCGTGCAGGCAGGGGCGCGAAAGGTGGGCCTGCTCGGCACCGCCTTCACCATGGAGCAGGACTTCTACCGCGGCCGGCTGCAGGATCGCTTCGGATTGGAGGTCCTGGTTCCCGAAGCCGATGATCGTCGCAGCGTGCACGACATCATCTACCAGGAACTGATCGCCGGCGTGGTCAGCGAACACTCACGACAGGTCTACGCCGGCGTGATCGAGAGACTGGTCGCGCGCGGCGCCGAGGCCATCATCCTCGGCTGTACCGAGATCATGCTGCTGGTACGGCCGGAGGACAGCACAGTGCCGCTGTTCGATACCACTGCACTGCATGCGCGGGCCGCCGTGGACGCGGCGCTGGCGTGAATCAATGCGCGCCGGAACGCGGAATCAGTCCGCGCCCTGCACTTCCAGCGCGGTGATCAGCCATTCGACCACCGCCTGGGAATCGCACAGGAAGAAGATGGCATCGCCGGAGCGCGCTTCGGTAAGCAGGCGATAGACCGTGATCGCCACCGCCGACTGGTTGGCGATGAACACTTCCGGGCTGCGCGGCCCTTCGCTGTGGCCGGCAACCGCGTGCAGCGCCTTGCGTGCGGCCACGGTCGCAACCGGGTCCGCGCTGCGGGTCAGTTCCGGCCCGCGCAGGCCCCAGGCAGTGAACACGTGCTTGCCCTTGAACGTGGTGTCCAGGACCCGCACCTCGGCGCCGCCTGCGTCGGCCGAGCGATGAATGACGGTACTGCTGATCAACGCAACCCCCTGTGGTCGTCGTGGTCCGCGCATCCTCCCGCACAGGCCGCCCGCACACCAGTGACGGCAGCCACAGGCTGCGCCGACAGGCGTGGAAGACATGTAAGAAGGTGTAAACCGATGCGATCGGATGTGCAGCGATGATACGGGATGTAAGCCTCTGCATGGGCCCGTGCGCACTACTAAATCCTTACTGAGCCACTTCCGGAACGATGCGTTCCGACGGCCCCGTGCTGGGTCATTCTTGCCGCCCGAATCCCCCGCTCGAGGCTCCCCATGACCCTTCGCCCGCTGCTGCCGATCACCGGTGCCGTCCTTGCCCTGCTGCTGGCCGCCACCGCCGTGGCCGCCCAGGACCACGACACTGATCACATTCCAGCGCTGCGCTGCGAATCCCAGTTCAACAAGACCGAGCAATGCCCCATTGAGGGCCCGATGCGCCTGGCCAGGCAACTGTCGGTCACCCGCTGCGTGGAGAACCAGAACTGGGGCCAGAGCCGCCGCACGTTATGGGTGACCGACGGCTGCCGCGCCGAGTTCGTCGCCGACGGATACGGGCGCTGGCCGGGACGTGGCCGTGGCCGTGATCGCGACAACGAGGGTGAACGCCTGGTCTGCGAGTCCTACGAGAACAAGGACAAGCAGTGCCGCATCCGCGTCCGCCACGAGGTGCGGCTGGTCAAGCAGAAATCGGTGACGACCTGCATCGAGGACCGCAACTGGGGATGGGACCGTCGCGGCGTGTGGGTCAGCGACGGCTGCCGTGCCGAGTTCCGGGTGTATTGACTGCCTGCCACGCGCTGGCTGTGGCGCATGCGCGGACACGGCCGACGTGATCGATAGACTGGGCGCAACCAGCCCAGGAGCTTCGATGGTGCCGCCCGATCCTTCCTCGACGACGCTGCATATCCGCGAGGCAATGCCCGCCGACGTTCCCGCGTTGATCGCGCTCGACAGCGTTGCGTCCCACGATCCGAGGCGCGCACGGCAGATCAGCGACTGGCAGGCCAGCGGTGGCATGCACGTGGCCGAACGGTCCGGCCAGCTGGCCGGTTACCTGGTCATCCATCGTCACTTCTTCGGCGAAGCCTTCGTCGAGATGCTCATGGTGGCGCGCGAACAACGCAGACAGGACGCCGGCGCCGCCCTGCTGCGCCATGCCATCGCGCTGCTGGGGCAAGGCAAGCTGTTTACTTCGACGAATGCATCCAACACCAGCATGCAACGCCTGCTCGCCGCCTCGGGTTTCATCGAAAGTGGCATCGTGCATGGATTGGACGAAGGCGATCCGGAACTGATCTACTGCTTTGCCGGCAGCTGATCGAGATACACGTCCACCTTGGCGTCCAGCAGGTCCATCAACAGCGGATCCATGCAGCGATAGTCGTCGGGGATGTCCAGGCAATGCAGGCGCTTGTGTTCCAGCAGGCGCGCGCACGTGGCCTGCAGGCGATGCTGGTGCTTGGCCTCCATCACGAAGATGACATCGGCCCAGCGGATATCCGCCGGGCCGATGGGGCGTCGTGCGTGCGGGCTGGTACCGGCCGACAGCGCGTTGAAGCCGGGCCGCCGTCGCCACATGGCTTCGGCGGTCGGGCTGCGCAGCTGGTTGCGGCTGCAGACGAACAGCAGGTTGATCATTCCTGTTCCTGCAGTTGGCGGGCGCTGAGGACCGGATAGGTGAAGCCCAGCTGGCGTGCGCGCGCGAGCTTGGCATCGCGCGTATACAGCAGCTTCCAGTTCTTCTCGGGCTTGTAGCTGTAGGCGGTCGTGGCGCGGTCGCCACCACGGTTGCGGGCCTGGCTGCGACGCCAGGCACGGTTTCTTGCAGATTCCATGATGTGTTCTCGTGAGTACCGGGTTCAGCAGCCGCGGTAGTACGAGTGGCGCGCAGCATACACCGCACGCACAAAAAAACCCACGCATCGCTGCGCGGGCTTCTTGATTCATCACAGTGGTCGGGACGGCCGGATTCGAACCGACGACCCTCTGCCCCCAGGCATCATCACTGGTTGCCCCATCCCGTTGATCTATAAGGGTTTCAGGCCTGCACCGGGCCTCCCATAAGTGCCGATTGAGGCCCAATTCAATCAATTACTTCCGCGCTGATAGGGTTGCAGCCACCGGGACTAAACATGGCTCCGCATCTGCTGCGGCCCTGCCCTCATCTACGCCCTACGGGCGTCGCTCGGACGGAGCTTGGTCACCGGCGGCGGCTTGGCGGGCTCCAATGACCGCACCCTCCTGCCTCGGACTATTCCGGCGGAGAAAAACCGTGTGCTTGACCCAAAACGAAAAACTTGTACGCGTTCGGGAATCGAACAGCGCCTGGATGTGAGCTGGCCGCCAACTCTAGTGCGTACGAAAGAGATGAGACATTCTTGCCGGGGACCGGCGGATGCCGCAGCGCCATGCCCTTGTCGTCAGTAAAATGAGTGAACTCGTGGACCATCGTGCCAACCTTTGAGGGTTCACCAATGTGATTGGCGGGCAGCATAGATAGGGACCAAAATACAGGGCATGCGTGAATTACGTATGGAGCACCTGACTGCACATAAGCAATGGTGTCTGCCGGCACTTCGTCAGCATTGCACCGGCAGGAGAGGGACACCGGCGGCTTCGGGGTCACTCCGTCTCCCGAAATTCTCCAGATGATCGCCATCAAAGTGCTATCAACCAGCGCATCATCTTCGTTGACATCTTCACCGGCAACGACGTTGACGTCCGGGCCATGCTCCCCGAAGTAGCGCGTATAGTGAACTGAGGGGCTGAACCTCAGCCACAACTCAGTTTCAGATGTTGTATCGACCTCAGTCATCTGCTGGAGCTGGCTCAGCGCATTTCCTGCACCAATCGTTACCCCAGCCAATACACTCTGAAAAATTGCACTTTTTTGGCCGAAGGCGGGGTGCCGGCCGGATCGACACATGCCACAGGTTCAAGAAACTCCCCCGCCCGGGCTTGCTTCATTGTTCTTCCAGTAACGGGTACAACAACCGTGCGGGGTGCGGGATACGCACTTTGCCACTTGCCTGATTGCCGCTTTATGGGCCCAGCTTCCGCATTCCTGCCGTCGGCGGTGCGATAGGAAATCGGGGCTCGCAAGCCAATGGTGTAACTCAGCCCTGGCGACAGACTATAGCCACTTGCAAGATTTATATCTAGGCTGAAACTGCCGCCAGGAGGTATGGACAAAGAACTCGGAGTTTCGGAGAGCGTATCCCTCATTATCCCGAAGAACTGGACTTCGCGCCCATCCTGCTGTTTCACTATGAAGGGATCATCCAACAACATTTTGCGAGCATTGAGCATCGGCAGAGAAGACTCAGCGACTACCGCAACCTGGTCACCGACATTCGAGAGCTTCAACGCGATTGAAGTTTCTCCCAGGTCGCCCTTCAGCGGAACTATTTCGACTTGTAGCCGAGCGTCGGCCATCGCAACATTGCTGCTACAAAGCGCGATGAACAGCATTGCCACTTTAATGGGTGATTTCATTCCGCCACCCGCCTTCTTCCATGATTCAAGATGCGTTATTAACATACAGATCAGCATTTTCCAACCCGAACCTCAGCCATCGATCTGTAGGACTTCCCCGAACCGCAGATTAAATTTTCGAACCGCCATAAGAATCACGTTTTTGCAGGCACTGACCTCCAGGACCTTTTGCTACCGCGCCTACGCCACTGTGCCGAGCTCGGCCATGATCGCAAAGGCCATCGCCGGCGAGACCGTTGGACTTCAGTGAAGCGTCGAAGAACTACGCCTTTCGCCTGGCAATCGAGCGCATCAGCGGAGAGCCGCGAGTTCCAGGACGTCCGCGAGTCAATCAGCTTGGATCGGCATGCATCAGGTGTCACTCCAGGAGATCCGCAGGCTTGGCGGTGCTCTTCCACACAACCGTCGAGGTTGGTCGGAAGAACAAGTGCAGCACCTTCTCACACACAGCTCGCCGGCGATGACCGAGGTGTATCTGGAAGGCCACGAAAGGCCGTGGACCGAGATCAACACGGGCATCCTCGCCATTCGATAGGGTGGCGATAGGGTGCACAACGAAGAAGGGCCTGCACCGTATGGCGCAAGCCCTTGTTCTATCGCTGCTTTTGGTCGGGACGGCCGGATTCGAACCGACGACCCTCTGCCCCCCAGGCATCGTTACTGTTCGGCCCATCTCGTTGATTGGCAAGGAATCTTCATAACAATGAAGCTCCCCAAAAGTGTCGATTGCGACACTAGCAATCAATCACTTACGAGCCGATAGGGTGCATATGGCGGCTCTACCCGACGCCATCCGAACGGCGGCGATGCGATCCCCCCTTCAGCCAATTCCCCTTCCCTGTCCCGCCAATCGAGGATCTTCTCCGGGTGCTCCCCGCCGCGCCCCGTATCTAGCGCCCCACGGCCAGCATCCCCTTCCTCGGCGAGCGTACATGCAGCGGATCGCGACGAGCCTAGGCAGGTGTCACGAACTGCTGCCCGTCGGCGTCCTTGCTTCGGGTGGGGCGATTCCGGCCCCACAGATACCCGAAAAGGACCCATTAAAATGAATCGAGCGAACTGGTTCGTAGTCTCTCCCGAGGGCGCCAAAGCCGTGGGGCAACTGCATCACTTTGTGACCGCGGGCACCTCTCTGCCGCCGAAACTGGTGCATCTGGTGTTTTTGCGTGTGTCGCAGCTAAACGGCTGCGCCCACTGCATCGACATTCATACCCGTGATCTGCTTAAGGAAGGCATGCCGTTCGACACAATCGCTCTCCTACCTGTTTGGCACGAGGCCGCCTATCTATTCTCGGAACAAGAGCGCGCCGCACTGGCATGGGCAGAGGAAGTGACGCTCGTGAGCGAAACCCATGCATCTGATGAGGCGTACGAAAAAGTAGCCGCAGTATTCGGCGAGAAAGACCTGGTCGACCTCACGCTCACCATTGCGGCCATGAACGCGATCAACCGGATGGGCGTGAGCTTTAGATTGAAGCCCCGCGCCAAGCCCGCTGCGGAGAAGTAGCGTACGGCACGCCGGAGATCGTCCTGGCTTTGTCCGGGCCGAGGCGCTCGTAGGAACCATCGGTGGCCTACTCACCGCAAGGAACGGGCGGAGCAAGCCCCGCCCACATAGTGCCTTAACCCTGGACTTCCGCCCGGAAGGCAATCTCAATCAGCTGCTCGGGGAAGGCCAACGCCGAGACCCCGATCAGGTTGCTGGCCACCTGCGGCACCGGCTGGCCATACACGGCCGGCCGGACTTTGCTACTGGCCGCGAAAGCGGCCGGAACGTCGATGACGAACAGCGTTTCCTCGACCACGTCAGCGATCGACCCACCCAGCTCTGCCAGCAGCACCTGCGCGTTCTCGTAGGTGCGCCTCATCTGGGCTTCCATGGTGTCGAAGTCGGCGGGCTTGCCGTCGGCCCCCAGCTCCGCCGGCGCAACCAGCTCGCCCTGCGGCGTGTGCGAGAGCTGGCCGGACACGAAGATCGTGTTGTTGACGCGGACGGCCTGTACGTACCCGTAGGCCGATTCCCACGGCACTCCGAAGCTGGCGGTCTTTCGATTGGTAGCGTTCATCATTGCTCTCTCTGGTGAAAGGGCAAGTGTGGCAAGCATTTTGAGTCGACCGCCTCCCCTGAACGGGGGATCAGATTCGAGCACGGGACAGCTGCTCTCTACCTGCCTTGACCCACGCCTTCATCGGATCCCTCGCCCTGGGCTTGGTCTCCTTCGGCGGTCGGCGCGGTTCCAGCGCTTCCTTGATCCGCGCCAGTTCCAACCGCCCGGCCTCGGCTAGGCGCCGGGCCTGTTGCTGCTGCTCACGAGTCGGCGGCAGGCCGGGCAGTGGCGGGGGCAACTGAATCGGAGTGCTGTCGGTCAGCCGGGCGACCGCCTCACGCAGAGGCAGCTCGGGATACAGCCTGGCGGCGCACAATCCCGCGCTGGCGACTCGCCGGTTCCAGCACGAGCGGAAGCGCGTGCGCCTGACCTTGGACGTGTACCGGGCCATATGGGACCAGGCCGCGCCGTGGCTGCGCAACGCGATGGACCTGTCGTTGGTGACGCTGCTGCGCCGCGAGGACGTGGTGACGGTGAAGTTCGCCGACGTGCGCGACGGCCACCTGTGGGTGGTGCCTTCGAAAACCGAGGGCTCGACGAACGTTCGGCTACAGATCGCCGTGGCCGGGCCCCTGCTCGACCTGCTGGCCCGGTGCCGCGATGACGTGGTTTCGCCGTTCGTCATCCACCGGCTGCCGGAGAAAGCCAGGCCCAGCGACAAGCGCGCAAAGGACCGAGCGCACCACACGCAGGTGTTGCCCGAGCAGCTGTCGCGTGCGTTCGCAAAGGCGCGCGATGCTGCCGGCGTGGGCGGCGAAGCGCCGCCAACTTTCCATGAGATCCGCAGCCTGGGTGGCGCGCTGCTGCGCGATGCGGGCTGGACCACGGAACAGATTCAAGCGCTGATGGGGCACGGCAACGCATCGATGACCGAGCATTACCTGGGTGGCCACGAAGCGCCGTGGCAGTCGGTTACCACGGGTATCGCGCTGCCACGATAGTGGTGGAATAGTGGACACGTAGTGACCACAACGAAAAAGGGCCTGCACCGTATGGCGCAAGCCCTTGTTCTATCGCTGCTTTTGGTCGGGACGGCCGGATTCGAACCGACGACCCTCTGCCCCCCAGGCAGATGCGCTACCAGGCTGCGCTACGCCCCGACTGATGCTGCGATGTGCCCGCCAGTGCGGCGGGCCGTGAAGTATAGCGGATTACGATGGAAATGGGATCAGCGGCGCAACAACTGCAGCACTTCTTCCAGCTCCATGCGCACCTGCTTGATGATCTGGTTGCTCAGCGCCGATTCCTCGCGGGCATCGGGGCCGTCCAGACGCAGGCGTGCACCACCGATGGTGTAGCCCTGTTCGTACAGCAGGCTGCGGATCTGCCGGACCATCAGCACGTCGTGGCGCTGGTAGTAGCGGCGGTTGCCTCGGCGCTTGGCCGGCTCAAGGCTGGGAAACTCGGTTTCCCAGTAGCGCAGGACGTGCGGCTTGACGTCGCACAGCTCGCTGACTTCACCGATGGTGAAGTAGCGCTTGGCCGGAATCGGCGGTAGTTCGCGGTTACTGCCCGGATCCAGCATAAGCTTCCACCCTCTCCTTGAGCTTCTGGCCCGGACGGAAGGTGACCACCGTACGGGCGGAAATCGGAATTTCCTCGCCGGTCTTGGGGTTGCGACCCGGGCGCTGGTTCTTGCGCCGCAGATCGAAATTACCGAAGCCCGACAGCTTCACCTGACGTCCCTGTTCCAATGCTTCACGCAGCACATCGAAAAACGCGTCGACGAATTCCTTGGCTTCCCGCTTGTTCAGACCGACTTCGTCGAACAGCTTTTCCGCCATCTCCGCCTTGGTCAATGCCATTGCCTGCTACCCCCGAGTGCTGCCCGCTCAGCCGCGGATCCGGGCGTGGTGTTCACGCTCGATGGCAGTGACCGCCTCGGCCACCACCGCTTCCACGTCGCGGTCCGTCAGAGTGCGCGACTTGTCCTGCAAAATCAAGCCCATAGCGAGACTCTTGAATCCCGGCTCGACGCCCTGGCCGACATAGCGGTCGAACAGGTTCAGGTCGCGCAGCAACGGGCCGGCGGCCTGGCGGACGGTCGCCGCCAGATCGGCCCAGGCCACCTGTTCAGGCACCAGGAATGCCAGGTCGCGGCGCACCGCCGGGAAGCGCGACAGTTCGCCGGCACGCGGCAGGCGGCGGGCGGTCAGCGGTTCCAGGTCCAGTTCGAAGGCGTAGACGTCGGCTTCGATGTCCATCGCCCTGGCCAGGCGCGGGTGAACCTGGCCGATCCAGCCGATCGCCACGCCATCGCGCAACACCTCGGCCGAACGCGCCGGGTGGCCGTAGGCGCGGGTGGACGGACGGAACTCCAGCTGCGCGCCACTGGCGGCCGCCAGCGATTCGAGGTCACCCTTCAGGTCATGGAAATCGACCTTGCGGGTCGGCAGGCCCCACTGCACCGCCTGCGCATCACCGCAGACCGCAGCGGCCACGCGCGGGGTTTCCAGCGGTGCCGGCTGGCTTTCGCCAAGCGATGCATCTCCGGCCTGCCGGGCGAACACCCGACCCAGCTCGAACAGGCGCACGCGGCCGAGCTGGCGAGCGGCATTGCGGCCTAGGGTGGCAACCAGGCCCGGCAGCAGCGACGGGCGCATCACCGCCAGTTCGGCCGACAGCGGGTTGGCCAGCGGCACCAGGGCGTCGCGCAGCTGCCACTGGGCCAGCAGTGCGTCGTCGACGAAGGCGAAATTGACGGTTTCCTGCAGGTCGCGAGCGATCAGCTGGCGGCGCACGCTCAGCGCGTCCAGCTGGGTCTCGCTCGGCATCGCCACGCGCGAGGCACCGCCCGGCAGCGTGGTCGGGATCTGCTCGTAACCGTGGATGCGGGCCAGTTCTTCGATCAGGTCCTCTTCGATGGCGATATCGAAGCGGCGGCTCGGCGCGGTGACCTGCCAGCCGTCGGCGGTGGCGGCCACGTCCATGCCCAGCGCACGCAGGATGCGCTCGACTTCGGCATCGTCAATGGTGATGCCAAGCACGCGGGTGATGCGCGTGCGGCGCAGCACGATCGTGGCCGGCTGCGGCAGATCGGCCTCGCGCACAGCTTCGGTGACCGGCGCCGGGGTACCGCCGGCCAGGTCCAGCACCAGGCGGGTGGCGTACTCGATCGCGGTACGCGGCAGTGCCGGATCGACACCGCGCTCGAAGCGGTGGCCGGCATCGGTGTGCAGGCCCAGCTTGCGGCCACGGCCCATGATCGCGGCCGGCGCGAAGTGCGCGGCCTCCAGGAACACGGCGGTGGTCGCGTCGGTGACACGGGTGTCGAAGCCGCCCATCAGGCCGGCCAGGCCGACCGCACGATCGGCGTCGGTGACCACCAGGAAGCTGTCGTCCAGCGCGGCATCGCGGCCGTCCAGCAGCTTCAGCGTCTCGCCCGCGCGCGAACGGCGCACGGCAATGCTGCCCTGCAGGGTGGCCAGGTCGTAGGCATGCATCGGCTGGCCCAGTTCCAGCATCACGTACTGGGTGATGTCGACCAGCAGCGAGACCGGACGCACGCCACTGCGGCGCAGGCGCTCGGCCATCCACAGTGGGGTCTTGGCGGCAGCGTTGACGCCCTCGATCACACGGCCCAGGTAACGCGGCGCTTCGGCGCCAGCGTCGAGCTGGATGGCCAGCTCACGGCTGCCGGCAGCCGGAATGGCGTCGGCGGCGAAATCCAGCACTTCACTGCGGGTAGCGGCGGCGACGTCGTAGGCGATGCCGCGCAGGCTGAAGCAGTCGGCGCGGTTCGGGGTCAGCTTGATTTCGATACTGGCGTCCGGCAGGCCCAGGTACTCGACCAGGGCCTGGCCAACCGGGGCGTCATCGGGCAGTTCCAGCAGGCCGGAGGCATCGTTGTCCAGGCCCAGCTCCTTGGCCGAGCACAGCATGCCGTTGGACTCGACGCCACGCAGCTTGGCCGGCTTGATCTTCAGCTCGCCGATCTGCGCACCGACCATCGCCAGTGGCGCGACCAGGCCCGCGCGGGCGTTCGGCGCACCGCAGACGATCTGCAGCAGCTCGCCCTGCCCGGCATCGACCTTGCACACCTGCAGGCGATCGGCTTCCGGGTGGCGCGCGGCCTCGACGATGCGTGCCACGACCACGTGATCGAGGCCTTCGCCCAGCGCGGTTACTTCTTCCACTTCCAGGCCGATGGCGGTCAGCACCGCGCTCAGCTCATCGCGCGAGGCGGAGGTCGGGACGTGGCTGCGCAGCCAGTTTTCGGAGAATTTCATGGTGTCACCCTGGTGGGAGGCGTGCCTCCCGTTGCGGTTTTTGTGGTCGCCCAGCGCATGCGCAAGGAGGCGTCCATCCAGAAAGGCAGCCGAGCATGGCCCGGCTCTACACGGTTGCGGCTTACGCGAACTGCTTCAGGAACCGCACATCGTTCTCGAAGAACGCGCGCAGGTCGTTGACGCCGTAGCGCAGCATCGCGAAACGCTCCACGCCCATGCCGAAGGCAAAGCCGGTGTAACGCTCCGGATCGATGCCAACATTGCGCAGCACGTTCGGATGCACCATGCCGCAGCCGAGCACTTCCAGCCAGCGGGTGCTGCCATCGGGCTGCTGCCAGGCGATGTCCACTTCCGCACCCGGTTCGACGAACGGGAAGTAGCTGGGACGGAAGCGCATCTCGAAATCGCGCTCGAAGAACGCGCGCACGAATTCTGCCAGCGTGCCCTTCAGGTCGGCGAAGGTCGAGTGCTCGTCCACCAGCAGGCCTTCGACCTGATGGAACATCGGCGAATGGGTCTGGTCGCTGTCGCTGCGGTACACCTTGCCGGCAGCGATCATGCGCAGCGGCGGCGCGTGGTCGCCCATGTAGCGCACCTGCACACCGGAGGTATGCGTGCGCAGCAGGCGGCCGTCGCCGAAGTAGAAGGTGTCGTGCATGGCGCGCGCCGGGTGGTGCGGCGGGAAATTCAGCGCCTCGAAATTGTGCCAGTCATCCTCGATCTCCGGCCCTTCCGACAGCTCGTATCCCAGCCGGCCGAAAATACCGGTGATGCGTTCCAGGGTACGGGTGATCGGATGCAGGCCAGCGCGGTCGCCATTGCGGCCCGGCAGGGTGATGTCGATGGCTTCGGCAGCCAGCCGCGCGTCCAGTGCGGCGTCTTCCAGCAGCGCCTTGCGCTCGGCCAGCGCACGGGTCAGTGTGTCGCGGGCCTGGTTGATCGCTTCACCGGCGGCCTTGCGCTCCTCGGCCGGCAGGGTACCGAGCTGCTTGAGCTGCGAGGTGATGCTGCCGCTCTTGCCAAGCAGGGCCACGCGCAGCTGTTCCAGCACGTCAGGGCTCTGTGCGGCGGCCACATCGGCCAGCGCCAGGGTGGTGAGGGATTGGATGTCGCTCATGGGGGGCCGGAACTCCAGTCGATCTGCCATCGCGATGCGCGAAGGGCCGACCCCTGTCGCCACCGCCGTCCCCGCGCTGCCGCTGTGGCCGCACCGGGACCCAAAAAAGAATGGGGAAGGACTTGCGCCCTTCCCCATGCATTGCCTTGACCTGACACCGTTCCGAGTGAACGGTTACGGCATCGGGAAGGACTTATGCCGCCAGCGCGCCCTTGGCCTTTTCGGCCAGCGCGGCAAAACCGGCTGCGTCGTGCACCGCGATGTCAGCCAGGACCTTGCGATCCAGGGTGATGCCGGCCTTCAGCAGGCCGTTCATGAAGCGGCTGTAGCTCAGGCCGTTGATGCGGGCAGCCGCATTGATGCGGGTGATCCACAGCGAACGGAAGTTGCGCTTCTTCTGCTTACGGCCGATGTAGGCGTACTGCTGTGCCTTGATGACCGCCTGCTTGGCAACGCGGAAGACCTTGCGACGGGCGTTGTAGTAGCCCTTGGCGAGATCCAGAATCTTCTTGTGGCGGCGACGCGCCTGTACGCCACGCTTAACTCGTGCCATTTTTCAGTTCCTCAGAGGTAAGGGAGCATGCGGTCCAGACGGCCTGCGTCTTCTGCACGGACATGGCCCGTCTGACGCAGATTACGCTTACGCTTGGTCGCTTTCTTCGTGAGGATGTGGCTACGGTTGGCGTGGCCGCACTTGTACTTGCCCGAGGCGGTCTTGCGGAAACGCTTGGCCGCTGCCCGGTTGGTCTTGATCTTGGGCATTGCAATGTCCTTGATGGGATTTGACCCTGGTTTCTGACTGATCTGGCGGCGGCTTGGGCCGCTCTTTCCGTCCTGCCATGATCGGCGTACGACCCGTCCTGGGTGGGTCGAGCCGGGCATGATACAGGCAAAACGGCCCTGCCACCAGCCCCTGCCCGCCTTTCATCCGCAACCCGCCGGCCCGCCACAAAAGCAAAGGGACGCCAGCGGCGCCCCCTTACCCTGAACCATTCAGCCAGGCGCCCCGAAAGGCAGCCCGTCAGGCCTCAGGTCTTCTTCTTCGGCGCGATCATCATGACCATCTGACGCCCTTCCAGGCGCGGACGGGATTCAATGACGATGTCCTCGCCCAGATCGGCCTCGATCCGGTTGGCCATTTCGCGGCCCAGCTCCTGGTGGCTCATTTCACGGCCACGGAAGCGGATGTTGACCTTGATCTTGTCACCATCTTCGAGGAACCCGCGCATCTTGCGCAGCTTGATCTGGTAGTCGCCCTCGTCCGTGACCGGACGGAACTTCACTTCCTTGATCTCGACCTGCTTGGTCTTCTTCTTGGCCTCGCTGGCCTTCTTCTGCGCTTCGAACTTGAACTTGCCGAAGTCCATGATCTTGCAGACCGGCGGATCGGCCTGCGGCTGGATTTCGACCAGGTCCAGGCCTTCATCTTCGGCCATGGACAGCGCTTCGTCGCGCGACAACACGCCGATCATTTCTCCGTCACTGCCGATCACGCGGACGCGCGGCACACGGATTTCCTGATTCTTGCGGTTCTGTTTGTTGTCAGGGGTGCTGATATTACGTTCTCCCAAGGGTATCGAACCGGCCCGGGTGCCTGTGCCCCCGGACCGGACCTTTGCTTACGCGCCCTCGGCGTGGAGCCGCTCGATGAAGGCCTGCAGGCTCATGCTGCCCAGGTCTTCGCCAGAACGCGTACGCACCGCCACAGCCCCATTTTCCTTCTCGCGGTCACCGATGACCAGCAGGTAGGGCACGCGCTGCAACGTATGCTCGCGGATTTTATAGCCGATCTTCTCGTTACGCAAATCCGAGCTGACGCGGAAGCCTTGCTCCGCAAGGGTTTTGGTCACGCCCGAGACATAGTCGGCCTGGGCGTCGGTGATGTTGGCCACCACCACCTGGGTCGGCGCCAGCCAGGCCGGGAACTGGCCGGCATGGTGTTCGATCAGGATGCCCAGGAAACGCTCCATCGAGCCGACGATGGCCCGGTGCAGCATCACCGGGTGCTTCTTCTGGCTGTTCTCGTCCACGTACTCGGCGCCCAGGCGGCCAGGCATCATGAAGTCGACCTGCATCGTGCCCAGCTGCCAGGTACGGCCGATGGCATCCTTCAGGTGGTACTCGATCTTCGGGCCGTAGAAGGCGCCCTCGCCCGGCAGCTCCTGCCATTCCACGCCACAGGCGGTCAGCGCCGAGCGCAGCGCGCCTTCGGCCTTGTCCCAGGTGGCGTCGTCACCCAGGCGCGATTCCGGGCGCAGCGCGATCTTGATCTGGATCTCGTCGAAGCCGAAGTGCTGGTAGACCGCCAGCGCCTGCTGGTGGAAGGCAGTCACTTCCGACTCGATCTGGTTTTCCGTGCAGAACACGTGGCCGTCGTCCTGGGTGAAGCCACGCACGCGCAGGATGCCGTGCAGCGCGCCGGACGGCTCGTTGCGGTGGCACGACCCGAACTCGCCGTAGCGGATCGGCAGGTCGCGGTAGCTGTGCAGGCCTTGGTTGAACACCTGGATGTGGCCCGGGCAGTTCATCGGCTTGACCGCGTAAGTGCGTTTCTCCGATTCGGTGAAGAACATGTTGTCCTGGTAGTTGTCCCAGTGGCCGGACTTCTTCCACAGGCTCACGTCCAGAATCTGCGGGCAACGCACTTCGCCATAGCCGCTGTTGCGGTAGACCTTGCGCATGTACTGCTCGACCACCTGCCACAGCGCCCAGCCCTTCGGGTGCCAGAACACCAGGCCCGGGGCTTCTTCCTGCAGGTGGAACAGGTCCTGCTGCTTCCCGATGCGGCGGTGGTCGCGCATTTCGGCTTCTTCGATGCGCTTGATGTACGCCTCCAGCTGCTTCTTGTCGGCCCAGGCGGTGCCGTAGATGCGCTGCAGCTGCTCGTTCTGCGCGTCACCGCGCCAGTAGGCGCCGGAGATGCGGGTCAGCTTGAAGGCCTTCAGGAAGCGCGTGTTCGGCACGTGCGGGCCGCGGCACATGTCCACGTATTCCTGGTGGTAGTACATGCCCATCGCCTGGATGTCGTCGGCCATGTCCTCGATCAGGCGCAGCTTGTAGTCCTCGCCACGGGCCTTGAAGATCTCGATCACTTCGGCGCGCGGCGTCATCTTCTTGATGACGTCGTAGTCCTGGGCGATCAGTTCACCCATGCGCTTCTCGATCGCGGCCATGTCGTCCGGGGTGAACGGGCGCTCGGAATAGATGTCGTAGTAGAAGCCTTCGGCGATCACCGGACCGATCACCATCTTCACATCCGGGTACAGCTGCTTGACGGCGTGGCCGACCAGGTGGGCGCAGGAGTGGCGGATGATCTCCACGCCCTCCTCGTCCTTGGCGGTGATGATGCGCAGGCTGGCGTCGTGGTCGATGACGTCGCTGGCATCGACCAGCACGCCATCCACGGCACCGGCGATGGTGGCCTTGGCCAGGCCGGCGCCGATCGACTGGGCAACCTCCATGACGCTCACAGGGTTTTCGAATTCGCGGCGGCTGCCGTCGGGAAGGGTAATGTTGATCATCGCAGTGGCTTCGTGCGGGGCCCGCCGGGCGGGCTGGAAAGCGTTCCCGGGCCGTTGCCCGGGCAATAAAAAAGCGCCGCGAGGGCGCCTGGAACGCAGGGCCTTCGGGGGCAGGTCAACAGTGGGCGGTGGTAGTGCTCATGTCGCACGCTCGGCCGGCGCTGGGCGCGGGCCACCTTGTTCCAGTCAGGGGTTCTGCGATGATCTTAAACCAGCGCACCGGAAAGCCCAAGGGCCACCGTACGGCCCGCTGAATGAGCCGCGCTGGCGGCGTGAAAACGCAATGATTACCATGTGCGCGCAGCCCGCCCCGTGCCAGCCTGCCCGCTTTCCCCCAGGACCTCGTGATGCGCCACCCGCTTCGACCGGCTGCCGCCGGCCCCGCCCGTGCCCCGCGTTCGCCGACCCGCCGCCGCGCAGGCTGCCCGCGATGATCACCGTCGGCCTCTCCACGCTGGGGTTCTGCAGCCTGGGCATGCTGGCGGCGATGTTCTCGGCACTGGCCTTCTATGCGGCCTCGCCCCACTGCCGCTGGCCGCGCCTGCGCCGCGCCGGGCGTCTTGGCCACCAGATCGGCCTGGTCGCCGCTGCGGCCGCGCTGTGGCTGTGGATGGCCGAACTCGGCTTCGCCGCCGGCCTGGTGGCAATGCTGTGCACCTGGATGCTCGCGGCGATGCTGCTGCCGACGCTGGCCTCCTGGCACCGACCAGGCACGGAGTTGCCCTGATGTGGGCGCGCGCCTTCGCCGGCATCATCGTCGGCTTCCTGCTTGCAGCCGCCGTTACCGGCCTGCTGGCCTGGCTTCCGCCGGGCCCTTGGCAGCGAGCGCTGGTACCTACCCTGATCGCCTTCATCCCGCTGTGGATGCTGGCCGCCCTGTGGGCGTTCAGCTTCCGCAGCGCGCTACGCGCCTGGCTGGTGCTGGGCGGCAGCGCCGCCACCGGCTTCATCGTGCTCGGGCTGCTGCGCCTGACCGGCGCGGTGCAATGAGATCCACGCCATGAAGTTCAGTTCGCAGACCCTGCGCACGTTCACCACCCTGCACACCTGGGTCGGCCTGGTGGCCGGCTTCGGCCTGTTCGTGGCTTTTTACGCAGGCTCGCTGACCCTGTTCCACCATGACCTGCCGCGGTGGCAGACACCGGGCGCCGCCACGGCACTCCCGGCCAGCCTGGATGACGCCCAGTACCTGCTGGAGGACGTGCTGGCGGCGCATCCGGAAGCGCGCCGCCACGTCGGCATGACCTTCCCCGGCACCGAACACCCGCAGCCTCTGGCGTACTGGCAGGCCGATGACGGCAGCTGGCGCTATGCGTGGCCGGGGCAGATCGCCGGCAGCCCCGCGCCGCCGCAGTCCGGACTGGCCGAACTGGTAAACGAACTGCACTACAGTCTCGGCCTGCCGGTGGCCGGCATCTACGTGATGGGCATCGTCAGCCTGCTGTATGGCATGGCGTTGCTGAGCGGCCTGGTGATCCACCTGCCCAGGCTGCTCGGCGACCTGTTCGCACTGCGGCCGGGTCGCAACCTGAAGCAGCTGTGGCAGGACGCGCACAACGTGGTCGGTGTGCTCAGCCTGCCCTTCCACCTGATGTTCGCGGTCACCGGCGCCCTGCTCTGCCTGGTGTTCGTGCAGATGGCCCTGCTCAATCCGCTGATCTACGACGGCAACGCGCTGCAGGCAGTACCGACTGCGATGGACACCGCGCCGGTGCGAAATGCCAGTGGCATCCCGGCACCGCCGGGCAGCCTGCGCGTGCTGCATGCGCGCGCACTTGAAGTGGCCCGCGCACAGGGCGTGGCCAACTTCGAACCGGCCTATCTGAAGCTGGCCAATGGCGGCGATGCCAACGCGACGATCGAGATCACCGGCGAGGCCAGTGGCACCCTCGGCCCGCTTGGTGCCGTGGCATTGGACGTCGCCACCGGCAATCTGCTCGCGTCGCAGCTGCCGGGCCAGCGCGACGCCAACCACGCCACGCTCAGCGCCGCCTACGCGTTGCACTTCGGCGAATTCGGCAATGGCGTGGTGGTCTGGCTGTACTTCCTGCTCGGACTCGGCGGTGCGTTCCTGTTCTACTCCGGCAACCTGCTGTGGATCGAGTCGCGGCGCAAGCGTCGCCAGCCGCAACAGCCACGTGCCGGTGTGAACATGGCGCGGGCCACGGTCGGCGTGTGCATCGGCCTGTGCGTGGCGATCTCCATCACGTTCGGCACCGCACTGGTGCTGGAGCGGCTGGCACCGTCGGCGGTCGACCACGGCATCCGCTGGGCCTGCTTCGGCAGTTGGGCGGCCTGCGCGCTATGGGCCGCGCTGCGCCGCCCGGCGCAGGCGGCACGCGAACTGCTGTGGGCGGCGGCGGTCAGTACCGCGCTGGTGCCGGTGCTGCACGGCGCACTCAATGGTGACTGGCTGTGGCGCGCCGCCGCAGGGGGGCACTGGCCGCTGTTCTGGGTCGATGCCATCGCGCTGGCGATGGCCTTCGGCTTCGCGCGTCTGGCCGTGGCCAGCCAACGCCGCGCCCGCAACGGCGATCCCAACAGCGTCTGGGCCGATTGAGCCTTCGCCGGGCATGGCCCGGTGCTACTGGAAGTCGGCTTGGCATGGGCAACGACGTACACCGCAGTGTGTGTATCAAGTCGGTGACGTTGCGGCATGGGCCCAGCACGACGCGCCACCCGATACTCAATCGCCGATGCGCGCCTTCTGCCAGGGGCCCAGCATGGCATTGAGCAGGCTGGCCTGTTCGTCATCGCCGGTCAGTTCCCACATGAACACCCCGGCCAGGCCCTGCTCACGGGCGAACTGCGCACGCAGCCCGATCGAGCGCGGGTCTTCATAGCTGATGAAGATCTTCTGCGCGGCGTTGTACAGCCACGGGCTCTGCGCCTGCGGCTGCCAGTGTTTCGTCCAACCCGGCTGGTCGAGATAGCGCGCCTTGATCACCCGCCAGTCGCCGGCATCAGCCGGCGCACTGTAGGCCTGGTACAGCCCATCCGGGGCGTCGCCGGTGACCTTGAAGCCGCGCCCGTAGAACGGTACGCCCAGCACCAGCTTCCCGGCCGGCACGCCGTGCTCGCGGTAGAACTCCACCGCGCCGGCCACGTTGTTCCAGCGCCGCAGCTCCGGCGCCAGCGGATCGGCCGGCACTTCATGCAGAGGCGCATTGAAGGTCGACACCGAGGAGAAGCCGGTGCCCATGTCGTAGCTCATCAGGTTGATGAAATCGAACACCTTGGCCAGCGCCGGCAGGTCATAGCTCGCTGCTGGATCGTAGGGGCCATCGGTCTGCAGGCGACCGGCGGCCAGCGCGGCAGTCAGCAGCATCGACTGCCCCGTCCGGCGGCCGCGCGCATCGAGTGCCGCGCGGAAGGCCTGGGCAAGCCGGGTCAGATTGACGCGATCCTGCGGGCGATGCGCCAACTCCTTCGGTCCGCCACTGACCGGGAACTCCCAATCGATGTCCACGCCGTCGAAGCTGCCGGCATGGCGATCGAAGAACAGCGCCACGCACGAATCGACCAAGCGCTTGCGGCTGGCCTCGGTCAGCGCTGCATCGGAGAACCCACCCGCACCCCAGCCACCGATCGAAATCAGCGTGCGCAGGTGCGGATGCGCCTTCTTGAGTTCGGCCAGTGCGGCGAAATTCTTCGGCGCTTCCGCACCGATCGTGCAGCGCCCGTCCTCGATGGTGGAGAACGCATAGAACAGATGCGTCAGGCGCTCGGCTGGAATGCTCGAGACCGGATAGCGTTCGGCCGAGCCGCCCGGGTAGTAGGCGCCGAAGATCGGCGGCTGCGCGGGCGCCGCGTGCGCGGCGGTGGGCAAGACACCGGCAATCAGCACGGCAAGGACGGCCACGGTCTGGCGGAACATGCAGATCTCCCGATTCGAAGGCGCCGCCACGTTAGCAAACCGATGGGGCTGCGGTACGGGTGTCGCGGCATGTTGTCCCATGGACAGGCGCGATCCGTGCAACCGAGACAGAACGATGGCCGCGTGGCGGCCCTCATGCACTGCAGCAGGACATGCAGCGACCTGGATGAGCTTCTCTTCGCAACATCGAGGCAAAGAAAAAGCGGGCCGAAGCCCGCTTTTTCATTTGCGAAAGCGTGAGGACCAACGGTCCTCACCCACCGCACGATCAGCAGTATCGATTATTCGGCGCTGGCGCCTTCGCCTTCTTCGACGGCCTTCATCGACAGGCGGATACGGCCCTGCTTGTCGACTTCCAGCACCTTGACCTTGACCACATCGCCTTCCTTCAGCTTGTCGCCGACCTTCTCGACGCGCTCGCTGGAGATCTGCGACACGTGGACCAGGCCGTCCTTGCCCGGCAGGATGGTGACGAACGCACCGAAGTCCATGATCTTGGCGACCTTGCCTTCGTAGATGCGGCCCGGCTCGACGTCCGAGGTGATCTGCTCGATGCGGGCCTTGGCAGCCTGGGCAGCGATGGCGTTGACCGACGCGATGACGATGGTGCCGTCGTCCTGGATGTCGATCTGGGTGCCGGTTTCCTTGGTGATGGCCTGGATGGTCGAGCCGCCCTTGCCGATCACTTCGCGGATCTTGTCCGGGTGGATCTTGATGGTCAGCAGGCGCGGCGCGTAGTCCGACAGCTCTTCACGCGGAGCGGTCAGGCCGTGGGCCATCTCGCCCAGGATGTGCAGGCGGCCAGCCTTGGCCTGCTGCAGGGCCTGCTTCATGATTTCTTCGGTGATGCCTTCGATCTTGATGTCCATCTGCAGGGCGGAGATGCCCTCAGCGGTACCGGCCACCTTGAAGTCCATGTCGCCCAGGTGATCTTCGTCACCCAGGATGTCGGACAGGACCACGAAACGATCGCCTTCCTTGACCAGACCCATGGCGATACCGGCCACCGGGGCCTTCACCGGCACGCCGGCGTCCATCAGGGCCAGCGACGAGCCGCAGACCGAGGCCATCGACGAGGAACCGTTCGACTCGGTGATTTCCGAAACGACGCGGATGGTGTACGGGAAGGCTTCCAGCGACGGCATGACAGCCAGCACGCCGCGCTTGGCCAGACGACCGTGGCCGATTTCGCGGCGCTTCGGGCCCATCATGCGGCCGCACTCGCCCACCGAGAACGGAGGGAAGTTGTAGTGGAACAGGAAGTTTTCCTTGTACTCACCGGCAACGGCGTCGATGACCTGGCCATCACGGGCGGTGCCCAGGGTGATGGTCACGATGGCCTGGGTTTCGCCGCGGGTGAACAGCGAGGAACCGTGGGTACGCGGCAGCACGCCGGTCTTCACGGTGATCGGGCGGACGGTGTCCAGCGCACGGCCGTCGATGCGGACCTTGGTGTCCAGCACCGAGTCACGCATGGTGCGGTATTCCAGCTCGCCGAATTCCTTCGACAGCTCGGCCGGGTTCCAGCCTTCGGCGGCCACGCGGCCCGCCAGGGCTTCGAACACGTCCTTCTTGATCGCCGAGATGGCGTCGCGGCGCTGCAGCTTGTCACGCACCTGGAAGGCTTCGCCCAGGCGCGGGCCGATGGCTTCCTTCAGGGCGGAGATCAGCGCGTCGTTCTTGGCCGGGGCTTCCCAGGTCGACGGCTTGGTGCCGGCTTCGACGGTCAGCTCGTTGATCGCGTTGATGACCTTCTGCATTTCGCGGTGACCGAAGGTCACGGCGCCCAGCATCACTTCTTCGGACAGCAGCGCGGCTTCGGATTCGACCATCAGCACGGCGTTGGAGGTACCGGCGACGACCAGTTCCAGCTGCGAGTCAGCCAGTTCGCTGACGGTCGGGTTCAGGATGTACTCGCCGTTCTTGTAACCGACCTTGGCAGCGCCGATCGGACCCATGAACGGGGTACCGGCCAGGGCCAGGGCAGCCGAGGCACCGATCAGGGCCGGGATGTCACCGTCCACGTCCGGGTTCAGCGACATCACCGTGGCGATGATCTGCACTTCGTTCTTGTAGTCTTCCGGGAACAGCGGGCGGATCGGACGGTCGATCAGGCGCGAGATCAGCGTTTCCTTCTCGGTCGCACGGCCTTCACGCTTGAAGAAACCACCCGGGATACGGCCGCCGGCGTAGAACTTTTCCTGATAATCGACGGTCAGCGGGAAGAAGTCCTGGCCTTCGCGCGCGCTCTTGGCGGCGACGGCGGTGACCAGCAGTACGGTGTCGTCCATCTTGACGATGACGGCACCGCTGGCCTGGCGGGCGACTTCGCCGGTCTCAAGCGTGACGGTGTGCTTGCCGTACTGGAAGGTTTTGGTGATTTTTGCCACGGAGGGTGTCCTTGGGGATGCTGTCTGCGAATTTGGACCGTCGGCGACCCTTGCCGCCAACGGGTGACCGGATCGTTCCGGCCTGAATCGGGGATTGCGGTACTACAAAACAAAACCGCGGCGCATCGCTGCGCCGCGGGGAATTCGTTGCTTAGCGACGCAGGCCAAGCTTCTCGATCAGGGCCTTGTAACGCTCGACGTCCTTCTTCTTCAGGTAGTCGAGCAGGCTGCGACGGCGGTTGACCATCTGCAGCAGGCCGCGGCGGCTGTGGTGGTCCTTCTTGTGGGTCTTGAAGTGGCCGGTCAGCAGTTCGATGCGGGCGGTCAGCAGGGCCACCTGGACTTCCGGGGAGCCGGTGTCAGCGGCGCTGCGCTTGTTGTCTTCAATGACCTTCTGGGTGTCGATCGACATTTCTTTTTTCTCTGTGATGCGTGGCCGGCAGGAACGCGCTTCGCGCACCGCCAGGCTCGCCGTGGACTACGAGGATGAAACCTGCACGAGGCAGGCTGCCGGAAAACGGCCGCGAAATTGTAACGGCCAGGGGCTTCCGGGACAAGGACCGGGGCTGAACCGCCCTGGCCCCGGTCAGAGGTTGAAACGACGCTGCGGAGCCAGCAGGCCACTGCCATCGACCTGGCCCAGCCCCTGGACAGCATCGCCCGGACCGAACACCGCCACCAGGCCGTGGGGCCAGGACGGGTCGCGCTGGCGCTGGCCGACGCAGAAGCGATGGGTCTGGTCGGCATCGAGATCGACCCGCGGGTATTCAGCCAGGCCGGCCGCCAGCGGCAGCAGCAGCGCATCCATGGCCGCCTCGTCGCCGGCCTCGGCCATCGCCCGCAGCTGGTCCAGGGTGACCATCGCCGGTTCGCGGAACGGCTCCACCCAGAGCCGGCGCAGCGCACTGATGTGTGCGCCACATCCCAGCGCCTCGCCCAGGTCGCGGGCCAGGCTGCGGATGTAGGTGCCCGAACCGCAGGTCACGCGCAGCCGCAAGCGCTCAGGCTGCTGCTCCAGCACGTCGATGGCGTGCACCTGCACCTCGCGTTCCGGCGCCTCGATGACGTCACCACGGCGGGCCTTCACATACAGCGGCTCACCACCCTGCTTCAGTGCCGAATAGACCGGGGCACGCTGGCGGATGTTGCCGGTCAGCGGCGCCAACGCGGCCTGCAGGGCCTCGGCACCGATCGCCGGTACCGGGCGCTGCAGCAGCACCTGGCCCTCGGAATCGTCGGTATCGGTCGTCTGGCCGAGCACGATCTCGGCATCGTAGGCCTTGGCCGACCCCAGCAGCAGCCCAGCGATCTTGGTCGCCTCGCCGAAGCACAGCGGCAGCAGACCGGTGGCCAGCGGGTCGAGGCTGCCGGTGTGGCCGCCCTTCTCGGCACGGAACAGGCGACGGGCCACCTGCAGGGCGGCGTTGGAGCTCATGCCGGTCGACTTGTCGAGCAGCAGGATGCCATCCAGGCGGCGGAACTGAATTCGGGTCATGACAGAATTTTGTAGAGTCGAGCCATGCTCGACTGCCGCAGCGCGGTCTGCATCAGACATCGCGCAGCCGGAATGCAACAACGCCGGGCATGCCCGGCGTCACGCGGTTATTCTTCGTCGCTCTCGCGACGCTTCTCCGCGGCCAGCGTATCGGGCAGGTCGCGCAGGAGGTTGTCGATATGCTCGCCACGATCGACCGAGTCGTCGTAGTGGAAATGCAGCTCCGGCACATGGCGCAGCTTCATCGCCCGGGCCAGGTCCATGCGCAGGCGGTAGCCCAGTTCCTTCAGGCCGGCCACCGCTTCCGCCGAACGCTCCGGCATCAGCGCGGTGACGAAGACCTTGGCATGAGCCATGTCGCGGGTGATTTCCACGTCGGACACGCTCACCGAGGGCAACCCGTGCTCGCGCACGGCGTTGTGCACCAGGGTGCCGAGTTCGCGGCGCAGCTGGGCAGAGACACGGTCGGTTCGATGGAAAGTCTTGGGCACGAGGAGCTCTTGGTTCAGTTGTCGCCCGACCAACGGTCGGGCGCTACCTTTGATTCGATTGTCGCCCGGCCAACGGTCGGGCGCTACATCTACCATGGTACCCGACCGTTGGTCGGGTTCTACATCACGGTAGGGCCCGACCGTTGGTCGGGCCGCCTTGCAGCATTACAGGGTGCGCGGCACTTCGATACGCTCGAAGCACTCGATCTGGTCACCCGGCTTGACGTCGTTGTAGGCCTTCACCGCGATACCGCATTCGGTACCGTTGCGGACTTCCTCGACGTTCTCCTTGAAGCGACGCAGCGATTCCAGCTCGCCCTCGAAGATCACCACGCTGTCGCGCAGCACGCGGATCGGCTTGTTGCGCTTGACCACGCCCTCGATGACCATCGAGCCGGCAACAGCGCCCAGCTTGGAGCTGCGGAAGACGTCGCGGACCTCGGCGATACCGATGATCTCTTCGCGGATCTCCACGCCCAGCAGGCCGGAGGCCACCTGCTTCACCTGATCGATCACGTCATAGATGATCGAGAAGTAACGCAGGTCCACGCCGTTGGATTCGATGATGCGACGGGCCGAAGCATCCGCACGCACGTTGAAGCCGATGACGGTGGCCTTCGAAGCGGCCGCCGAGTTGGCGTCCGACTCGGTGATGCCGCCCACGCCGGAGTGGATCACGTTGATGCGGATGTCGTCGTTGGACAGCGCGACCAGTGCCTGGCTCAGGGCCTGCACCGAACCCTGCACGTCGGCCTTGATGACCAGGTTGAGGACCTGCTGGCCCTCGCCCTTGCCCAGGGTCGCCATGATGTCTTCCATGCGGCTGCCCGCGGTGGCGACCAGGCGCGATTCACGGCGCTTGGTCTCACGCTGCTGGGCAACGTCCTTGGCCAGGCGCTCGTCCTCGACGACCACGAAGTCGTCACCGGCTTCCGGCACGCCGGACAGGCCCAGGACCTGCACCGGGATGGACGGGCCGGCGAACTCCGGCTGCTTGCCGGTTTCGTCGAACAGCGCACGCACGCGGCCGTACTGGATGCCGCACACCAGGTAGTCGCCCTTCTTCAGGCGACCCTGCTGCACCAGCACGGTGGCGACCGGGCCACGGCCCTTGTCCAGCGACGATTCGATCACCACGCCCGAGGCCCGGCCTTCGTCGACCGCCTTCAGTTCCAGCAGTTCGGCCTGGATCGAGATGGCGTCCAGCAGGTCGTCGATGCCCAGGCCGGTCTTGGCCGAGATCTCCACCATCTGGGTGTCACCACCGAAGTCCTCGGCCACGACCTGCTCGGACAGCAGTTCGTTCTTGACCCGCATCGGGTCGGCGTCGGACTTGTCGATCTTGTTGATCGCCACGATCAGCGGCACACCCGCCGAACGGGCGTGCTGGATCGCTTCCTTGGTCTGCGGCATGACGCCGTCATCGGCAGCAACGACCAGCACCACGATGTCGGTCAGCTTGGCGCCGCGCGCACGCATCGAGGTGAACGCCGCGTGGCCCGGGGTATCCAGGAAGCTGATCACGCCCTTGGGCGTATCCACGTGGTAGGCACCGATGTGCTGGGTGATGCCGCCGGCTTCGCCGGTGGCAACCTTGGTGCGGCGGATGTAATCCAGCAGCGAGGTCTTGCCGTGGTCGACGTGGCCCATGATGGTGACCACCGGCGGACGCTGGGTGGCTTCGCCCTGGTTTTCACCGGCCGAGGCCAGCAGCGCGTCTTCGGCGTCGTTGTCGTTGGCACGGATCGCCTTGTGGCCGAGTTCTTCGGTCACCAGCGCGGCGGTGTCATGGTCGATGGACTGGGTGATGGTGGCCATCACGCCCATCTTGAACAGCGCCTTCACCACCTCGCCACCCTTCAGCGCAAGCTTCTGCGCCAGGTCGGCCACGGTAATGGTGTCGCCGATCGCCACTTCACGCACCACCGGTGCGGTCGGACGTTCGAACGCGTGCGGGCCGGCGTTGTTGCCACCACGCGACATGTCGCGACGGCCACCGGCCTGGTTGCGGCCGCCCGGACGACCACGGGTGTTGCTGTTGTTGCTGTTGCCACGACGCGCACGATCGGCCGCAGACAGGTGCATCTGGCCGGCGAAACGATCACCCGGGCCACGCTCGTTGCGCGGCGCGCTGCGGTTGTTGCGGTCGTCGTTGCGCGGCGGCGGCGCACTGCGCGGCGCAGCCGGGGCTGTCGCCGGGGCGCGCGGCGGGCGCGGCGCGGTTTCGTCGATCGGAGCACGCTTGGGCTTGCTGGCAGCCAGCGTCTCGGCCGCCTTGGCGGCAGCCGCAGCTTCCTCGGCGGCCTTCTTCTCGGCCTCGGCGCGTTCCTTGGCGGCGGCCTCTTCCTCGCGGGCACGGACGATGGCTTCGTCGCGCAGACGATCCTTTTCGGCCAGCGCCTGCTGTTCGGCGAGGTTGCGCGCACGCGACTCTTCCAGCTTGCGCAGGATGTCGGCGCGCTCTTCGTCCGGCGTCATGGCGCGAGCACCATCCTTGACGTAGGTACGCTTCTGGCGCACCTCGACATTCACGGTCGTCTTGCTGCGACCGGAACTGACCGTCACTTCCTGCTGTTTCCGGCGGTTGAGCGTGATCTTCTTTGCAGACTGATCCGTCTCTTCCGGGGCCTGCTCGGGCTTGCCGTGCGAACGACGAAGGAAGCCCAGGAGCTTCACCTTCTCGGTACTGGTCACGACCTGGTCGGGACCGCTGAACTTCATGCCGGCACCGGCCAGCTGTTCCAGCAGTTTTTCGACCGGTGTGTTGACCAGTTCGGCAAGCTTGCGGATGGTGGTTTGCTGCGACATTCGGATCCTATGATCTTGTGGGCGCCCCCCCGCATCTGGAGGTGGCGCGGATTCTACGCCCTGAGCGGCTCAGGGCCCTGTTCATTGCCGGCTCATTCGCCGCGTTCCAGTCGGGCGATCTCCTCGGCACGCGCGGCCAGGATCAGCGCCGCAGCGCGCTCCTGGTCCAGCCCTTCAATGCCGAAGTCCATGACCTCGTCGGCGGCTAGGTCGGACAGGTCCTCGCTGGTACGCACGCCGTGGCCGGCCAGCGCATACGCGGTGGCTTCGTCCATGCCCTTCAGGGACAGCAGGTCCTGCGCCGGCTGGCCGTCTTCAAGGCCTTCCTCGACTGCCAGGGCCTCATTGAGCAGCGCATCGCGGGCACGAGCGCGCAGCTCTTCGACGATGTCTTCGTCGAAACCTTCCACGGCCAGCAGTTCGCCGACCGGGACATATGCGATTTCCTCGACGGTGCCGAAGCCTTCGCTGACCAGGATGCCGGCGATCTCTTCGTCCACTTCCAGCTTGTCCATGAACAGCTGGCGTGCGGCGGCCTGCTCGGCCTCGGACTTGGCGGTGACCTGGTCCTGGGTCATCACGTTGAGCTGCCAGCCGGTCAGGCGGCTGGCCAGGCGCACGTTCTGGCCGCCCTTGCCGATCGCCTGGGCGAGACGGTCTTCGGCAACGGCCAGGTCCATCGAGTGCTTGTCTTCATCGACGATGATCGACTGGACTTCGGCCGGCGCCATCGCATTGATGACGAAGTTGGCCGGATTGTCGTTCCACAGCACGATGTCCACGCGCTCGCCGTTGAGCTCGTTGGACACGGCCTGCACGCGCGAACCGCGCATGCCGATGCAGGCACCGATCGGATCGGTGCGCTGGTCGTGGGCCAGCACGGCGATCTTGGCGCGATCGCCCGGATCGCGCGCACAGGCCTTGATTTCCACCAGGCCCTGGCCGACTTCCGGCACTTCCAGCTTGAACAGCTCGATCATGAATTCCGGGGCGGCGCGGCTGATGAACAGCTGCGGACCACGCGGTTCCGAACGGACCTCGGCCAGGTAGCCGCGCACGCGGTCACCGGCGCGCAGCACGTCGCGCGGGATGCCCTTGTCCTTCGGAATGAAGCCTTCGGCGTTGCCACCGAGGTCGACATAGATGTTGCCACGCTCGGCGCGCTTGACCACGCCGGTGATCAACTCACCGACACGATCCTTCCACGCGTCCACGACCTGCTGGCGCTCGGCTTCGCGCACGCGCTGGACGATGACCTGCTTGGCGGCCTGGGCAGCAATGCGGCCGAAGTCCGGGTTCTCGATCTGTTCTTCGATGTAGTCGCCGACCTCGACGCCTTCGGCTTCGTCGACGGCATCCATCAGGCGGATCTGGCGGTCGGGCGACTCCATGACCACATCATCGGCCACCACTTCCCAGCGGCGGAAGGTTTCGTAGCTGCCATCCTTGTGGTCGATGACCACGCGGGTCAGCACTTCCTCGTCGGGATAGCGCTTCTTCGCTGCCGAGGCCAGAGCGGCCTCGATGGCATCGAAGATCACTTCACGCGGCACGCCCTTCTCGTTGGCGACTGCGTCGACTACCAGCAACAGTTCCTTGCTCATTGGCTCACTCCGCGCGCGGCTTCTTTGCCGCCGGCTCGTTGGAAGAAGAATTCGTGTTCGGCTTCGGACGCTTCGGTGCCGGACCGGTCGGCTTGCTCGGGGCCAGCCCCAGCGCCACCCAGTCGGGCATGATCCGTGCCTTGTCGATGTTGTCGGCCGACACCACCACTTCGGCCTTGTCGACGATGAAGGTGATGGTGCCCGCAGCCTCGTCGGTCGCCTCGATACGCCCCTGCAGGCGACGACGGTTGTCCTGCGGCAGCTTCAGCGTGACCTTGGCCGATTCACCCTGGTGGCGAGCGAACTGCTCCAGGTTGAACAACGGGCGATCCACGCCCGGCGAGGACACTTCCAGCGTGTAATTGCCGCTGATCGGGTCTTCGACGTCCAGCTGCGCCGACACTTCGCGGCTGACCCGCTCACAGTCGTCGACATTGATGATGCGCTCGGGCTGTTCAGCCAGTGGCACGTCGATGTAAAGGCGCAGGGTCGCACCGCCGGGGGCCGGCAGATACTCAACGCCCAGCAGCTCCAGGCCCAGCGACACAACGGTCGGGGCGAGCAGATTCGCGATGTCGGTTGCCTTGTCGCTCACAGCCTGCCTTGATCTCTTGGTTGGGTGCCGGCCTTGGCCAGCGTGAAAACATGACGCCCCGGAAACGACAAAGGGCCCGCTGGGCCCCTTTTCCGGAAAGACTCCGGTGACTGGATTCCGGTTGCAACCTGCATTGCCTGCCGGTCGCGGCCCTCCTTCCGGATCCGGACTCCCGCTGGGAGGCCGCCTTCAGGGGTACTGCTAGGCCGCTGATGATAGCGGCTGCACCGCGCTGGTGCAAGGTGCGGGCCTGGGGGCAGCCCCTTTTCCGCACCGGCAGTTCGGGCATGGCTCGACTCTACAGAAACGGGCCAGCCCAAAGAAAAACGCCTTCGAAGGAGGACTTCGAAGGCGATCTCTTTACTTGGTAGCGGGGGCAGGATTTGAACCTGCGACCTTCGGGTTATGAGCCCGACGAGCTGCCAGACTGCTCCACCCCGCATCAGGAGCGGAATTATGAGCGATTGCTTCGAAACATGCAAGCTTTCCCTCATTCATCAAATCGGTTGGCGCCGATCCGACGTTGGTAGCGGGGGCAGGATTTGAACCTGCGACCTTCGGGTTATGAGCCCGACGAGCTGCCAGACTGCTCCACCCCGCACCGGAAGTGTTTGAACTGCTGCCGCGCTCTTTCGAGGACGGCTACCGCAACGATGTTCTGGCTGAACCGCTGCAGTGACAACTCAGGCTGCGCATATTACACGAATCGCGCAGCTTTGTGTCAATTTTTATGCAAGATGCGCAAATGCCTGCTGGCACCAGACCATGATCGGGTTCCAGGCAAGGCCCAGCGCCAGCAGTGCCAGCGCGTTCACGCCCAGCACCAGGCCCAGCACGCGGTCGTTGCTGCGCGGCATGGCCTCGCCCACCGGCTCATCGAAGTACATGACCTTGATGACGCGCAGGTAGTAGAAGCAGCCCACCACGGCGCACAGCACGCCAAGGATGGCCAGCCACAGCAGGCCGCCGTTGACGGCCGCGCCCAGCACCGCCAGCTTGGTCCAGAACCCCAGGAACGGCGGGATGCCGGCCAGCGACGCCATGATGCACAGCACCAGGCCGGCCATCCACGGATTGCGGGCGTTGAGCCCCTTGAAGTCCTCGATGTTCTCGGCTTCGAAACCGGCGCGCGACAGGGCGATGATCGCACCGAAGGCAGCGGTCGACATGATGGCGTAGGCCAGTGCGTAGAACAGCGCGGCGGCATAGCCCTGCGCGCCGCCACCGGCGATGCCCATCAGCAGGAAGCCGATGTGCGAGACGGTGGAGAACGCCAGCATTCGCTTGAGGTTGCTCTGCGCGATGGCCATCAGGTTGCCGATGACCAGCGAGACTGCGGCCAGGCCGGCAATGAGCAGCTGCAGCTCGGTCGACAGCGGCCCCACGCCCATTTCCAGCAGGCGGTAGGCCATGCCGAAGGCCGCCAGCTTCGGCGCCGAGCTGATGAACAGCGCGATCGGTGCCGGGGCACCCTGGTAGACGTCCGGCAGCCACATGTGGAACGGCGCGGCGCCCAGCTTGAAGGCGACGCCGGCGATCATGAACACCGCACCGGTGATCAGCAGCACGCGCTCTTCCGAGTGCGGGATGGCATCGCGGATGACGTCCAGGTGCAGGCTGCCGGTGGCGCCGTAGATCAGCGACATGCCGTACAGCAGCAGGCCCGAGGCCAGCGAGCCCAGCACGATGTACTTCATCGCCGCTTCCGAGGCCAGGCCGTTTTCACGGTTGCTGGCGACCAGGGCGTAGGAGCACAGCGCCAGCAGCTCCAGGCCCAGGTAGACCATCAGCAGGCTGCCGGCCGAGACCAGGATCATCATGCCGGCGGTACCGAACAGGATCAGCACCGGGATCTCGCCCTGGAACAGGTTGCGGTCACGCAGGTAGCGCCAGCCGTAGATCAGGGTCAGGCCGCTGAGCAGCACGATCCCGGTCTTCATCACGTCCGCGGCGGTATCGCGCACGAACATGCCATGGAAGACCTCCCCCTGCCCGCCCACGCCGGTGGCCAGCATGAACAGCACCACGGCCAGCGCAGCGAGCGCGAACAGGTGGGTGACGATCTTGTTCCGGTTGCTGACGAACAGGTCGAGGATCATCAGGGCGAAGGCGCTGCCGATCAGCACCAGCTCGGGAGCGAGCGGTGGCAGGTCAGCGGCGGTCAATGGCAGCAGCGGCGAGGTGGTCATCATCAAATCCTGGAATTACAGCAGCTTGCTGGATGCGATCTGCATCGCCAGCTTCGCGATCGAGGGCTCCATCAGGTCGGTCAGCGGCTTGGGGTAGATGCCCAGGGCCAGCACGCCGATGGCGAACACGCCCAGCACCAGCCATTCGCGGCCGTTGATGTCCTTCAGTTCGGCCACATGGCTGTTGGCCACTTCGCCGAAGAAGATGCGCTTGTACAGCCACAGGGTGTAGGCGGCGCCGATGATCAGGGTGGTGGCCGCGCCCAGGGCGATCCACGGATTACGCTGGAAGGCCGAGAGGATGACCATGAACTCGCCGACGAAACCGCTGGTACCCGGCAGGCCAGCATTGGCCATGAAGAACAGCATGGCGAAGGTGGCGAACCACGGCATCACGTTGACCACGCCGCCGTAATCGGCGATGCGGCGGCTGTGCATGCGGTCGTACAGCACGCCGACGCAGGAGAACATGGCGCCGGACACGAAGCCGTGCGAGATCATCTGCACCATGGCGCCCTGCAGGCCCAGGCGGGCGGCATCGGCGTTGCCGGCTTCACGCACCAGCCACAGGGCGATGAAGGTGCCGAGGGTGACAAAGCCCATGTGCGCGATCGACGAGTAGGCGATCAGCTTCTTCATGTCGTCCTGCACCAGGGCGACCAGGCCGACATAGATCACTGCGATCAGCGACAACGCGATCACCAGCCAGGCCCATTCCTGCGACGCGTCCGGAACGATCGGCAGGTTGAAGCGCAGGAAGCCGTAGCCACCGATCTTCAGGGCGATCGCGGCCAGGATCACCGAACCGGCGGTCGGCGCTTCCACGTGGGCATCCGGCAGCCAGGTGTGGACCGGGAACATCGGCACCTTGACCGCGAAGGCGATCAGGAAGGCGAAGAAGATCCAGGTCTGTTCTTTGGCCGACAGCGGCAGTGCGTACAGGTCGGCCAGCTGGAAGCTGCCGCCCTTCATGTACAGGTAGATCAGCGCCACCAGCATCAGCACCGAGCCGAGGAAGGTGTACAGGAAGAACTTCAGCGCGGCGTAGATGCGGCGCGGGCCGCCCCAGACACCGATGATCAGGAACATCGGAATCAGCATCGCTTCGAAGAACACGTAGAACAGCATCGCGTCCGTCGCAGCAAAGATGCCCACGGTGACGCCTTCCAGGATAAGGAAGGCCGCCACGTACTGGTTCACGCGCTTGTCGATGGCGCTCCACGCGCCGATCAGGGCAAGCACGCTGACCAGGGTGGTCAGCAGGATCAGCGCCACGGCAATGCCGTCCACGCCCAGGTTGTAGCCGATCTTGTACGCCGGGATCCAGGCGTGGGTCTCGACGAACTGCAGACCGTCGACGCCCGCGTTGTAGCCGCTCAGCAGCGAGAGGCTCGCCACGAACGTCAGCACCGCTACGCCCAGCGACGCCCAGCGGGCGGTCTGCGCATCACGGATCGCAAGAATCAGGGCACCACCGATGATCGGCAGCCAGATGAGGACACTGAGTAGAGGCCAGTTCGACACGTCTTCTTATTCCGTACAGGTCATCAACGCAGGTAATGCATCAGCACGCCCAGCAGGGCAATCAGGCCGATGATCATCGCGAAGGCGTAGTGATAGAGGAAACCGGATTGGGTACGACGCAGCACGCCGGCTGCGACGTCCACAACACGTGCCGAGAGATTGACCACGCCGTCGACGATGTTGCTGTCGATCCAGCGCGAGACCTTGCCCAGCTTGACGCTGCCACCGGCAAAGCCATCGATCCACAGCTTGTCGAAGCCGTACTTGTTTTCCAGCACCGACACCAGCGGAGCGAAGGTCTTGCGGGCCTTGCCCGACAGGTCCGGCTTCCACAGGTAGAACAGTGCGGCCAGCAGGAAGCCCGCAACGGTCAGCACGAACGCCGGCGCCATCATGCCGTGCAGCGCGAACGCGACCGGGCCATGGAACTCCTCGCCCAGGAAGCCGATGGTGTTCTTGGCCGGATCGTAGAAGTCCACGATGCCGGTGAAGAACGTATGCGCCTGTCCCTTGATGGCGTCGTGCGCGTGGTGGCCGGCCCAGTCGGTGCCATACAGCATCGGACCGATGCTGAAGAAGCCGATGGCGATCGAAGGGATGGCCAGCAGGATCAGCGGCAGGGTCACCACCCACGGGGTTTCGTGCGGCTCATGAGGACCGTGGCCATGCCCGTGGTCGTCGTGATGCGCATCGCCGTGGTGGGCATCGGCGGCATGGTGCTCGTCATGGCCATGGCCATGCGCGTGGTCATCATGCGTGTCGCGGAATCGTTCCTTGCCATGGAAGGTCAGGAACAGCAGGCGGAAGCTGTAGAAGCTGGTGACGATCACGCCGCCCAGTACGGCCCAGTAGCCGTAGGTGGCCACCCAGTTGTTGGACAGGTGCGCGTGCAGCTCGGCCGCCTCGATGATGGTGTCCTTCGAGTAGAAGCCGGAGAAGAACGGCGTACCCACCAGCGCCAGGGTACCGATCCACATGGTGATGAAGGTGATCGGCATGTACTTGCGCAGGCCGCCCATCTTGCGCATGTCCTGCTCGTGGTGCATCGCGATGATGACCGAGCCGGCGCCCAGGAACAGCAGGGCCTTGAAGAAGGCGTGGGTCATCAGGTGGAACACGGCGGCCGAATAGGCCGACACGCCCAGTGCAACCGTCATGTAGCCCAGCTGGGACAGCGTGGAATACGCGACGACGCGCTTGATGTCGTTCTGCACGATGCCGATCAGGCCGGTGAAGAACGCGGTGGTGGCACCGATGAACAGCACGAAGTTCAGCGCGGTCTGCGACAGCTCGAACAGCGGTGACATGCGGGTGACCATGAAGATACCGGCTGTCACCATCGTCGCGGCGTGGATCAGTGCCGAGATCGGGGTCGGGCCTTCCATCGAGTCCGGCAGCCACACATGCAGCGGGACCTGGGCCGACTTGCCCATGGCACCAATGAACAGGCAGATGCAGATGACGGTGGCGATCGACCAGATCACCGGCTCGTTCAGCAGCTGCATGCCCAGGATGGTGCCGTCCCAGATCTGCAGCTGGGCGCGCGGGTCAGCCAGCATGCCGGCCTGCGAGAACACCTGCGAGTAGTCCAGGGTGCCGAACACCCACAGCACGCCGGCGATGCCCAGCAGGAAGCCGAAGTCACCGACGCGGTTGACCAGGAACGCCTTCATGTTGGCGAAGATCGCGGTCGGGCGCTTGAACCAGAAGCCGATCAGCAGGTACGACACCAGGCCCACCGCTTCCCAGCCGAAGAACAGCTGCAGGAAATTGTTGCTCATCACCAGGGTGAGCATCGAGAAGGTGAACAGCGAGATGTAGCTGAAGAACCGCTGGTAGCCCGGGTCGTCCTGCATGTAGCCGATCGTGTAGATGTGGACCAGCAGCGACACGAAGGTCACCACTACCATCATCATCGCGGTCAGCTTGTCGACCATGAAGCCGACGTGCGCCGAATACTGGCCGACTTCAAAGAACGTGTAGATGTTCTGGTTGAACGGCTGCGCGCCGCCCCACATCAACTGGTAGAACGTGTACATCGACAGGCCGCAGGCCACCGCGACGCCGAGGATGGTGATGGTCTGCGCGCCGAAGCGCTTGACCTGGCGACCGAACAGGCCGGCGATGATGCTGCCGAACAGCGGTGCGAGCACCACTGCGATCAACAGACTCTTGGAGAGAGTGATTTCCATCTGTGGATCAGCCCTTCAACGAATCGACTTCGCCGACATTGATCGTGCGGCGGGTACGGAACAGGGTCACCAGGATCGCCAGGCCGATGGCGGCTTCCGCGGCGGCGACGGTCAGGATGAAGAACACGAACAGCTGGCCGGACGGATCGCCCAGCTGGCGCGAGAAGCCGACGAAGTTGATGTTCACCGACAGCAGCATCAGTTCGATCGACATCAGCAGGACGATGACGTTCTTCCGGTTGAGGAAGATGCCGGCCAGGCTGATGGCGAACAGCACCGCGCCAAGCGCAAGGATGTGGCCAAGGGTAATCACGGCTGGGTCTCCTCGCCGGTGGCCGGCTTGCTGTTGCTGTGCACGACCGGGGCCTCGGCACCCATCTTGACCATGCGCAGACGCTGGCCGGCCTTGACCATGGTCTGCTCACCCGGGTTCTGGCTCTTGACGCCGGTGCGGCGACGCAGGGTCAGCATCACGGCAGCAACCACGGCCACGGTCAGGATGACGGCGGCGAACTCGAACGGAAGCAGGTACTCGGTGAACAACGTGCGCGCCAGCCAGGTGATGTTGGACGTGTCGGCGGCGACCGCAGCGGCGTTGTCGGCCGGGAACGGCGTGGCCGAACGCGCCTTGACGCCGATCAGGATCAGCATCTGCACCAGCATCGCGACGGCGACGATGAGGCCGACCGGCAGGTAGCGCACCCAGCCCTCACGCAGCTTGGTGGGATCGATGTCCAGCATCATCACCACGAACAGGAACAGCACCATCACCGCGCCGACGTAGACCAGCACCAGCGCCACACCGAGGAACTCGGCGCCCACCAGCAGCCACACGCAGGCAATGGAGAAGAAGGTCAGCACCAGGCAGAGCACGGCGTGAACCGGGTTGCGCACGCTGATCACCGCACCGGCCGAAACCGTTGCCGCGATGGCGAACACCCAGAAAGCGATATTTACCCAATCCATCTCTCGACCTCAGCGGTAAGCGGCATCGGCGGCACGACGCTCGGCGATCTCGTTTTCGAGACGGTCGCCCAGGGCCAGCAGCTGCGGCTTGGTAACGATGTTTTCGCCACGATTCTCGAAGTGGTACTCGAGGATGTGGGTTTCGACGATCGAGTCCACCGGGCAGCTTTCCTCGCAGAAGCCGCAGAAGATGCACTTGAACAGGTCGATGTCGTAGCGCGTGGTGCGGCGGGTTCCGTCCTCGCGCTTGGCCGAGTCGATGGTGATGGCCAGCGCCGGGCACACCGCTTCGCACAGCTTGCAGGCAATGCAGCGCTCTTCGCCGTTGGGGTAACGGCGCAGCGCGTGCAGGCCACGGAAGCGCGGCGACTGCGGGAACTTCTCCATCGGGTACATCATCGTGTACTTCGGCTTGAAGCTGTACTTCAGCGTCAGCCAGAGGCCCGCCAGCAGTTCGAGCAGCAGCAGGCTCTTGAAGTAATGGGTAATCCTGTTCATCACTTTAGACGCCCTTTTGAATCACGCCGAAGAACACCATGACGGCGGTAACCGCGATCCACAGAATGGCCAGCGGGATGAAGACCTTCCAGCCCAGGCGCATGATCTGGTCGTAGCGGAAGCGCGGGAAGCTGGCACGGAACCAGATGTAGGCACTGGCGAAGAAGAACACCTTGACGAACAGCCACGGCGCGCCGCCCTTCCAGACCCAGTCGACCAGCGGCGAGACATCGCCGAAGTTGACCCAGCCCTGGACCGGGCTCAGCCAGCCGCCGAGGAAGAAGATCGAGATCAGGAAGCTGATCAGGATCATGTTCGCGTATTCGGCCAGGAAGAACAGGGCGAACGCGCCGCCGGAGTACTCGACCATGTGGCCGGCGACGATTTCCGATTCGCCTTCCACCACGTCGAACGGCGCGCGGTTGGTTTCAGCCACGCCCGACACCCAGTAGATGACGAACAGCGGGAACAAAGGCAGCAGGAACCAGTCGAAGAAGCCGGAACTGCCGGCCTGCGCCATCACGATGTTGCTCAGGTTCAGGCTGCCCGAGGCGATCATCACGCCGACCAGGGCAAAGCCCATGGCGATTTCGTAGCTGATCATCTGTGCCGAGGCGCGCATCGCACCCAGGAACGCGTACTTCGAGTTGGACGCCCAGCCGGCCAGGATGATGCCGTAGATGCCCAGCGAGGTCATCGCCAGCAGGTACAGCAGGCCGGCGTTGGCGTTGGACAGCACGATCTGCGAATCGAAGGGGACCACCGACCAGGCCGCGAAGGCCGGGGCCAGGGTGATCAGCGGGGCCAGCAGGTAGATCGCCTTGTTGGCGCTGCTCGGCTGGACCACTTCCTTGAACAGCAGCTTGAAGACGTCGGCGAAGGCCTGGAAGATGCCCATGCCCACATACATCGGGCCGTGGCGGACGTGCATCCAGCCGATCAGCTTGCGTTCCCAGACCACGTAGAAGGCCACCGAGATGATCACCGGAACGGCGATCACCAGGATCTTCAGGATGATCCAGACCAGCGCGCCGATGTCACCGAGGCCCAGCAGCCACTGGTGCAGCGGGTCGACCGCGTTCAACAGCAATTCGTTCATGCAGCCACCACCGATACGCGAGCGGCACCCAGCGGCGCGGTCGCGCCGTGGCCCGATTCAATCCAGACCGAACCCGCTGCGACGCGGGCGTCGACCACCACCGGCAGGGTGGCCTTGCCGGCATCGGTGCCGACCTTGGCCATCTGCCCTTCCTGCAGCTGCAGGCGAGCGGCATCTTCAGCGTTCAGCACGATGCGCGGGGCGTTGCTGAGCGGATGCGACTGCAGCGCCGGCGCGCGACGGACCACCGCATCGGTGCGGTAGATCGCGGCGGTCGAAGCCACTTCCAGGCCTTCACCGGCAACCGCCGGCTGTGCCGAAGCGGCAATACTGACCGACACAGGGGCCAGGCTGGCACGCAGTCCGGCCAGGTCGGTGAAGTCGAAACCGGCCAGCGCCATGTCGCCGCCCAGGGCGCGCAGCACGCGCCAGCCTTCACGGGCCTCGCCCGGCAGCTTGCCGCCGGCACGGGCCGACTGCTCGCGACCATCGAGGTTGGTAAGGGTGGCATCGATTTCCGGCAGCGCACCGATCGGCAGGATCACGTCTGCAACGTCGCGGGTCGAGGCGCAGGCGAAGTGGCTGAACGCCACCACCTGGGCACCCACCAGCGCCTTGCGCGCGGCCGGTGCATCGGCGAAGTCCAGGCCCGGCTCCAGCCCGTACACCACGTAGGCCTGGCGCGGCTGCGCCAGCATCGTGGCGACGTCCTTGCCGGCCGGCAGCACGCCGGCGCGGGTCAGGCCCACGGCGTTGGCGCCCTGCGGGATGCGGCACAGCTTGGCACCGGTCGCTGCGGCGAAGTCACGCGCCGCGGCGCGGATCGCGGCAGCCTGCGGGTGATTCTCGGCGATGCCACCGACGATCAGCACGGTGTTGTTGCCGCCCTGCACTGCCGAACGCAGCTCGCTGCTGGCCAGCGCATCGACGAACTTGGACGGTGCGACGATCTGCTTGCCGGCAATGCTGAAGGCAAAGTCGAAGTCCACCGGATTGATGACGTGGATCTTCGCGCCCTTGGTGGTCTGCGCCTTGCGCAGGCGGGCGTGCAGCAGCGGCAGTTCGTGGCGGATGTTGCTGCCCAGGACGACGATGCGGTCGGCGCCTTCGATCTCGGCCAGCGGCAGGCCGAACACTTCGGCGGTTGCGGCGTCGGAGAAATCGCGGTTGTTGATGCGGTGGTCGATGTTGCCCGAGCCCAGGCCCTTGGCCAGGCGGGCCAGCAGCGCACCCTCCTCGTTCGAGGTCGACGGATGCACCAGCACGCCCAGGTTGTCGCCCTGGTTCGCCTTGAGGATCTCGGCGGCTGCGGCCAGGCCTTCGGCCCAGCTCACTTCCTTCCACTCGCCATTGACCTTGCGCAGCGGCTTGACCGCGCGGTCTTCGCTGTACAGGCCCTGGTGCGAGTAGCGGTCGCGGTCGGACAGCCAGCACTCGTTCACCGCTTCGTTGTCGCGCGGCACGGTGCGCAGCACTTCGCCGCGACGCACGTGCAGGAACAGGTTCGAACCCATCGCGTCGTGGTAGCCCAGCGACTCGCGCGCGGTCAGCTCCCACGGGCGGGCGCGGAACTGGAACACCTTGTTGGTCAGCGCGCCGACCGGGCAGACGTCGACGACGTTGCCCGACAGCTCTGTGGTCAGCGGCTTGCCGTCGAAGGTGCCGATCTGCAGGTTCTCACCGCGGTACATGCCACCCAGTTCGTAGGTACCGGCAACGTCGGCGGTGAAGCGGACGCAGCGGGTGCACTGGATGCAACGGGTCATCTCGGTGGCCACCAGCGGCCCCATGTCCTCGTCCGGCACCACGCGCTTGCGCTCGTTGAAACGGCTGACCGAACGGCCATAGCCCAGCGATACGTCCTGCAGCTCGCACTCGCCGCCCTGATCGCAGATCGGGCAGTCCAGCGGATGGTTGATGAGCAGGAACTCCATCACCGAGCGCTGGAACTTCAGTGCCTTCTCACTGCGGGTGGCGACCTTCATGCCGTCCATCACCGGGGTAGCGCAGGCAGGCGCCGGCTTCGGCGACTTCTCCACGTCCACCAGGCACATGCGGCAGTTGGCGGCGATCGGCAGCTTCTCGTGGTAGCAGAAGCGCGGAATCGGAATGCCGGCCTTGTCGGCCGCCTGGATGATCATCGAACCCTTGGGCACGACCAGCGACTTGCCATCGATCTCGATGGTCACGTGGTCTGGTGGCACGTTCGGGTTTACGGGTTGCGCGCTCATGCGGCGGCTGCCTCCACCTTCTTGCCGTCAACCATCGAATGACCGTTGACGATGTAGTACTCGAATTCGTCCCAGAACTGGCGCAGGAAGCCCTGGATGGGCCATGCAGCCGCTTCACCGAACGCACAGATGGTGTGGCCTTCGATCTGGCCGGCCACCGCCTTCAGCTGGTGCAGGTCTTCCATCGTGGCCTTGCCGGCGACGATGCGCTCCAGCACGCGGTGCATCCAGCCGGTACCTTCACGGCACGGCGTGCACTGGCCGCACGATTCCTTGTGGAAGAACTGGCTGATGCGGCAGGCGAACTTGACGCAGCAGACGCTGTCGTCGAGCACCACGATGGCCCCCGAACCCAGGCCGGAGCCCAGCGCACGGATGGTGTCGTAGTCCATCGGCAGGCCCTTCAGCTCGGCCGCGGTCAGCACCGGCATCGACACGCCGCCCGGAATCGCGCCCTTGAGCTTGCGGCCCGGACGCAGGCCACCGGCCATTTCCAGCAGGTCGTCGAAGGTGGTGCCCAGCGGTACTTCAAAGTTGCCGCCGTTCTGCACGCAGCCGGACACCGAGAAGCACTTCGGGCCGCCGTTGGCGGTCAGGCTCAGGCCCTTGAACCACTCCGGGCCGTTGCGGATGATCGCCGGCACCGAACCGTAGGTTTCGGTGTTGTTGATCGTCGACGGCTTGCCGTAGAGGCCGAAGTTTGCCGGGAACGGCGGCTTGTAGCGCGGCTGGCCCTTCTTGCCTTCCAGCGATTCCATCAGCGCGGTTTCTTCACCGCAGATGTAGGCGCCGGCGCCCAGCGCACCGTAGATGTCGATGTCCACGCCGCTGCCGAGGATGTTCTTGCCCAGCCAGCCGTTCGCATAGGCGTCGGCCAGGGCCTGCTCGAAGTGCTCGAACGGCTCGTGGTGGAATTCACCGCGCAGGTAGTTGTAGCCCACGGTCGAACCGGTGGCGTAGCAGGCGATCGCCATGCCCTCCACCACCGAGTGCGGGTTGTAGCGCAGGATGTCGCGGTCCTTGCAGGTGCCCGGCTCGGATTCGTCCGAGTTGCAGAGGATGTACTTCTGCATGTTGCCCTTGGGCATGAAGGACCACTTCAGGCCGGTCGGGAAGCCGGCGCCACCGCGGCCGCGCAGGCCCGAGGCCTTGACCATCTCGATGACCTGCTCCGGCGGGATCTTCTCTTCGAGGATCTTGCGCAGGGCAGCGTAACCACCGGTCTTCAGGTAGCTTTCGTACGACCACGGGGTGTCGTAATGCAGGGTGGTGTAGACCACCTGGTGCGGCAGCGGCGCGGGGCCGACCGGACCCTTGGATTCGTGGTGATGTGCCATGCCCTTACTCCAGCCCGTCCAGCAGCTCGTCGACCTTTTCCAGGGTCAGACGCTCATGGTAGTGACCGTTGATGACCATCATCGGTGCGCCGCCGCAGCCGGCCAGGCATTCTTCCTCGCGCTTGAGGTAGACGCGGCCGTCCGGGGTCGATTCACCGTGCTTGATGCCCAGCTTCTTCTCGCAGTGGCGCACGATGTCTTCGGCGCCATTGAGCCAGCAGCTGATGTTGGTGCAGATGGCCACGTTGTTGCGGCCCACCTTCTCGGTCTCGAACATCGAGTAGAAGCTGGCGACCTCGTAGGCCCAGACCGGCGGCAGGTCCAGGTACTTGGCCACGGCGGCGATCAGCTCGTCGGTCAGCCAGCCCTGGTTCTGCTCCTGGGCCGCATGCAGGCCCTGCAGCACGGCAGAGCGCTTGCGATCCGGCGGGAACTTGGACAGCCAGTGATCGATGTGAGCGCGGGTCTTGTCGCTCAGCACCACCATCGGGTCGACGTCGCGCGCCGCCTCGAAATTACCTGTCGCCTTCATCGGCCGACCTCAGCGAAATGCATAACGTGAAATTCCAGAAACTGCGGCGCCGGCTTGCGCCGGCTGCCTGCAGCGGGCGTTGGCGTAGCGGACGGCATTACCGGTCAACCTCGCCGAACACCAGGTCGTAGGTACCGATCATCGCCACCACGTCGGCCAGCATGTGGCCGCGCACGACCGAATCGATCGAGGACAGGTGGGCGAAGCCCGGCGCGCGCAGGTGCACGCGGAACGGCTTGTTGGCGCCATCGGAGACCAGGTAGCAGCCGAACTCGCCCTTCGGGGCCTCCACCGCCGAGTAGGTCTCGCCGGCCGGTACGCAGTAGCCTTCGCTGAACAGCTTGAAGTGGTGGATCAGCGCTTCCATGTCGTCCTTCATGTCCTCGCGCCTGGGCGGAGCGACCTTGAAGTTCTTCACCATCACCGGGCCCGGGTTGGCCTTCAGCCACGCCACGCACTGCTTGATGATGCGGTTGGATTCGCGCATTTCGGCAACGCGGACCAGGTAGCGGTCGTAGCAGTCACCTTCCTTGCCCAGCGGGATGTCGAAATCGACGGCATCGTACTTGGCGTACGGACGCTTCTTGCGCAGGTCCCAGGCAATGCCCGAGCCGCGCAGCATCACGCCGGTCATGCCCCACTGATGGGCCAGCTCGGGAGTGACCACGCCGATGCCGACGGTACGCTGCTTCCAGATACGGTTGTCGGTCAGCAGGGTTTCGTATTCGTCGATGCGCTTGGGGAACTCGACGGTGAAGTTCTCCAGGAAGTCCAGCAGCGAGCCTTCGCGCGAAGCATTGAGCTGCTTCAGCGCCTTGCCCTTGTGCCAGCGCGATTCCTTGTACTTCGGCATGTGGTCCGGCAGGTCGCGGTAGACACCGCCCGGACGGTAGTACGCTGCGTGCATGCGCGCGCCGGAAACCGCTTCGTAGCAGTCCATCAGCTCTTCGCGTTCGCGGAAGGCGTACAGCATCACCGCCATCGCGCCCAGGTCGAGCGCGTTGGAGCCCAGCCACATCAGGTGGTTGAGGATGCGGGTGATTTCATCGTACATGGTGCGGATGTACTGGGCACGCTCCGGCGCCTCGATGCCCATCAGGGTCTCGATCGCGCGCACGTAGGCGTGCTCGTTGCACATCATCGACACGTAATCCAGGCGATCCATGTAGCCGATCGACTGGTTGAACGGCTTGGACTCGGCCAGCTTTTCGGTACCACGGTGCAGCAGACCCACGTGCGGGTCGGCGCGCATGATGGTTTCACCGTCCATTTCCAGGATCAGGCGCAGCACACCGTGAGCGGCCGGATGCTGCGGGCCGAAGTTCATGGTGTAGTTGCGGATTTCCTGCCGGCTTTCGGCGGCGTTGCTGGCGAACGCTTCGCCAGCCTGGTGTACGTGGCTCACTTCACTGCCTCCTGCGCGCGCTCACCTTCTGCGGTCTGCAGACGGGCGTCGTCGCGGATCACGCGCGGCACGCCGACACGCGGCTCCACCGAGGTGACCGGTTCGTAGATCACGCGCTTCTTTTCTTCGTCGTAGCGGACTTCGACATTGCCGATCAGCGGGAAATCCTTGCGGAACGGATGGCCGACGAAACCGTAGTCGGTCAGGATCCGGCGCAGGTCCGGGTGGCCTTCGAAGATCACGCCGTACAGATCGAACGCTTCGCGCTCGAACCAGTTCAGGCCCGGCCAGACGCCGGTCAGCGAGGACACCACCGGCAGCGCTTCGTCAGGGGCGAAGCAGCGCAGGTGCATCATCAGGTTGTGCTGGTACGAACGCAGCTGGGCGACCACGGCGAAGCGCTGGGTCGGCATGTGCTGCGGGCGGGCACCGTCGGCACCGTTTTCCTCGGTGGGGAACTCGCCCCACGCGAAGCGGCCCTGGGCCTTGCCTTCGACGCCACGGCTGAAGCCCTGCGAGGACACATCGGCGGTGTCCCACTCGTCGGAGCCGTAGCCGAGGTAGTCGACGCCGCACAGATCCACGGCCTGCTCGAAACCAAACTCGTCACGCAGCGCCAGGGCGGTGGCGTGCCACTCGGCGGCAGGCACTTCCAGCGTCACTTCGCCGCGGGGTTCGACCACGATGACCTTCGCACCAGCGAAACGTGCGGACAGTCGGTCGATGAAGGATGCTTGCTCTGCCATGGGGGCTTGGCGCGCTCTTGTCAGGTGAAGGGGTCAGCGGGCGATGGTCTGTGTACGCCAGATCTTCTTCTGCAGCTGCAGGATCCCGTACACCAGCGCCTCGGCGGTCGGCGGGCAGCCCGGGACGTAGACGTCCACCGGCACCACGCGATCACAGCCGCGCACCACAGAATAGGAGTAGTGGTAGTAGCCGCCACCGTTGGCGCAGCTACCCATCGAGATGACCCACTTCGGGTCCGGCATCTGGTCGTAGACCTTGCGCAGCGCCGGGGCCATCTTGTTGACCAGGGTGCCGGCCACGATCATCACGTCGGACTGACGCGGCGACGGGCGGAACACCACGCCGTAGCGGTCGAGGTCCAGGCGCGCGGCACCGGCGTGCATCATCTCGACGGCGCAGCAGGCCAGGCCGAAGGTCATCGGCCACATCGAGCCGGTGCGCGCCCAGTTCAGCAGTGCATCGACGCTGGTAGTGACGAAGCCCTTCTCCAGCAGCGGGTTGTCGCCTTCCGGCCGCAGGATGTCATCAACCCGGCCTTCCGGCGTGGGGTTGTTCATGAGGCCATCGAGAGTCTGAATCACTCCCATTCCAGCGCTCCCTTCTTCCAGACGTAAATGAAACCGAGGAACAGCATGCCGACGAACAGGCCCATGGTGATGAGCGAGCGGGCGCCCAGTTCCATGAAGACCTGGGTCCACGGCACGATGAAGATGATTTCCAGGTCGAAGACGATGAACTGGATCGCGATCAGGTAGTAGCGCACATCGAACTTCATGCGCGCGTCTTCGAAGGCCTCGAAGCCGCACTCGTACGGCGAGAGCTTTTCCAGATCAGGGCGGCGGGGACCGAGGAATCGACCAACCAGCATCAGCGTAACGCCGATACCGGTGGCAACGATCAGAAACAGCAGAGACGGCAAATATTCGGCCAGCACAGCGATTCTCTCTTGCCTCTGCCGCCGCGCCTGCAGGCGCTTTGGCATGGGGGAGTGGACGGGAATCTGCCTGGCGCCTTGCGCGCCAGACGAACCCGCTTTACTTACAAATGGTGCCCAAGAGGGGACTCGAACCCCTACGACTTGCGTCGCTACCACCTCAAGGTAGTGCGTCTACCAATTCCGCCACCTGGGCAAACGATCACATCAGACTATCTTCCCGATGCGCCGCGTATTGTAACCGGCTTCAGTGTTTCTGGGAGCCTTCCGAAGGCTTTTCTTCACCAGAAACCGAAGATTCCGCCTGAGCCGGCACATTCGCCGCCGGAACCGGGGCGGCCGGGACCGCATCAGCCTTCGGAACGGCCGGCAGTTCGCCCGCCGGAGCCGCCGGCGCGCTGGCCGCCGGGGCGGACATCAGGCCCAGATCCTGGTCGGCCGCCGGGCGGCTGCCGTGACCGGCATACCAGGCCATGAAGAGACTGATGCCGAAGAACACCACGGCCAGCCACTTGGTCGACTTGGACAGGAAGTTCGAGGCGCCGCGCGCACCGAACACCGTGCCCGAGGCACCAGCACCAAAGCCCGAACCTGCCGCCGCACCCGAGCCACGCTGCATCAGGATCAGCGCGATCATGGCCACAGCGACCAGCACGTAGACGACATTGAGGATCAACATCAGCATTGGAAACCGCCCTCGGACAATACTTCTAGGATTAGTTCGCGGCCGCCGCCCGTGCGATGGCCAGGAAGTCCGCGGCCACCAGGGAGGCGCCGCCGACCAGCCCACCATCGACATCCGGCTGCGCGAACAGTTCCCCGGCATTGTCGGGCTTCACGCTACCGCCGTAAACAATGGGCAGTGAATCAGCGATTCTAGCATCGATGCGCGCGACTTCGCCACGGATGAACGCGTGCACCTGCTGTGCCTGTTCCTTGCTGGCGGTACGGCCGGTACCGATGGCCCAGACCGGCTCGTAGGCGACCACAGCATTGGCGAAACCTGCCGCGCCCACCAGCTCCAGCACCGGCGCCAGCTGGCTGGCGATGACCGCTTCGGTCTGCCCGGCCTCGCGCTGTTCCAGGGTCTCGCCCACGCACAGCACCGGCACCAGGCCGGCGTGCTGGGCGGCGGCGAACTTGCGCGCGACCAGCTCGCTGCTCTCATGGTGGTACTGGCGGCGCTCGGAATGGCCGACCAGGCCATAGCGGGCCCCAACCTCGACCAGCATGGCCGCGCAGACCTCGCCGGTGTAGGCGCCCTTCTCGTTGCTGCTGACGTCCTGTGCGCCAAAGGCCAGGCCAGTCGCGCCGAAGTCCTCGACCAGCTCACCCAGGTACGGCAGCGGGGGCAGGATCACCACGTCCACGCCCTCCAGCGGAAGCCCGGCGGCCACCTGCCCCAGCAGTTCATTGGCGAATTGACGGCTGCCATGCAGCTTCCAGTTTCCGGCGACGATCTTGCGGCGCATGAGCGGGTGGCTCCTGTGTGAAGTCAGCCGGTCATGATACCCGTTACGGCAAAAATCCGTTTCCGTGTAAGCGGTTACATGGATTTTCAGCCAACGGCGCAGCCCGTCGTGGCGGGAGTTTGGTTGGGTTGGTCGCGGAAAGCCCGGTTGGATTTGGCGGGCTTGGCCGGGCGGGTGGGGATGGCGGGGGACGCCGTAAACCCGTCCCTGGGGGCTTGGCCGCGGCATCCATGCCGCGGACACCCCCGCCATCCCCACCCGCCCGGCCTCTGACACATTCCAGCGGTTCCGCCCGCCACGGAAAGAAAAAAGAAGAGCAAGAGCAAAAGCGGCATACAACGTGTCCTGCCCCACTTCGATCTGACAGATCTCATCCACGCATGGCGTGGGTCTACTGTGTCGACCAAGGTCGACACCTACCGGGAATCGCGATTTACCCACCGTCACCGGGAAGCTGTCGGGGGCGGGGCGGTGTGGGTTGGCAGGACCGTTGGCGCCATGGATGGCGCCATCGAGCCCCCAGGGACGGGTTCACGGCGTGTCCTGCCAACCCACACCGCCCCGCCCAACACGCAGAAACCCAGAGCCGATTTGGCTTTGGGCCTTGGCTTTGGCTTCGGCCTCTGCGGGTGCAGGGTGCAACCCTGCAAAGAAGAAGGCCGCCTTTCGGCGGCCTCACTTCTCTTTACTTCAGCTTGATCTCGCGCAGGCGTTCTTCGAGGAAGCCGTGGGCGGTGATCGGCTCCGGGTACCGGCTCGGGTTCTCCGGGGTGATGCACGAGGGCAGCACGTCGATCAGGAAGTCCGGGTTCGGGTGCAGGAAGAACGGCACCGAGTAGCGCGGCTGGCGCGCCAGCTCGCCCGGGGGATTGACCACGCGGTGGATGGTCGACGGATACACGTGGTTGGTCAGGCGCTGCAGCATGTCGCCGATGTTGACCACAATGGTGTCCGCGTCTGACGTGAACGGCACCCACTCGCCATCATGAGACTGCACTTCCAGGCCTGCGGCACTGGCACCGACCAGCAGGGTGATGAAGTTGATGTCGCCATGGGCACCAGCACGCACGTTCGGGATGTCGTCGGTGGTGATCGGCGGGTAGTGGATCGGGCGCAGGATCGAGTTGCCGAAGTTGGTCTTGTCGGCGAAGAAGTCTGCCGGCAGGCCGATATGCAGGGCCAGCGCCGACAGGACGCGCGACCCCAGGTTGTCCAGTGCCTGGTACAGGCCGTAGCCGCGCTCACGGAAGCCCTCGACCTCGGTCGGCCACAGGTTCGGCGCCATCACATCGCGGTACTTGGAGTCGTCGGCGATCTCGCGGCCGATGTGCCAGAACTCCTTCAGGTCGAAGTGCTTGGAGCCCTTGGCGGTCTCCACCCCGAACGGGGTGTAGCCGCGGGCGCCGCCGCTGCCGGCCACGTGGTACTTGCGCTTGACCTCTTCGGGCAGGGCGAAGAAGGCCTTGAAGGCATCGTAGGCCGCATCGATGTCGGCCTGCGGAATGCCGTGGTTGCGGATGCCCGCGAATCCCCATTGGCGGTAGGCCGCGCCCAGCTCGGCCACGAAGGCCTCGCGGTCGCTGTCGAAACGGGTGATGTCGAGGGTGGGGATCTGGCTCACAGCGGTTCCTGGCTTGTCATTGGGTCTGGGGGGCCAGCGCATTCATGGCCCACCTGAACATTGTGACAGATCGCCCGGGGGACGCCACCCGATACGAAGAAACAAACAGATACAATGCGCGACCCGCGCGCGGCCCCACGATTCCGTCACCCCGGGGATCCCGCCGCCTGCATCACCCGCCGCCCCAGTCCCTCATGCGCCCTGCTGCTCCCTCTGCCGACACCGCCCTGCCCTCCGGCCCCGCACGCCACTGGCGCCGCCTGGCCTGGTGGTCGCTGTTCGTGGCCGGCAACGCGCTGCTGGCCATGGCGATCACGCTCGGCAACGTACCGCTGGCAGACAACCCGGGGGGCAGCGTGGGCCTGGCCTATCTGGCCGTTGCCCTGCCCGGTCACCTGCTGGCATTCGGCGCCCTCGCCGGCCTGCTGCCGCTGCTGATGGGCCTTTGGCCGCGCAGCGCACGCCCCCTGAGCCTCAGCGCCGTGCTGCTGCAGGGCCTGTGGCTGTGCCTGTTGCTGGTTGATGCAAAGGTTTTCACTCTGTATCGGTTTCACCTCAATGCCATGGTGGTGAACATGGTGTTCGGCGGTGCGCTGCAGGACCAGGTCGCGTTGTCGTGGAAGACCTGGCTGCAGGCCGGACTGCTGGTGGCCGCCATCTTCACGGCTGAAGGACTGTTGGCCTGGGCATGCTGGAAGCTGCTGCCCGCCCGGCCGCGCCGCCGCCGGGTCCTGCAGGGGTGGGCCATCGTTGCGCTGCTGATGGCCGGCGGCCAAGCCGCCACGGCCTATTACGATGCCCGCGGCGACCGTGCCGTCATCGCGCAGTGGAACTACCTGCCCTGGGCACAGCCGATCACCGCCAAGAGCTTCATGCGCAGGCTCGGGGTCATAAGCGAACAGCAGGCGGGCCTGCCCGACCCGCGCCATGCGCAGCTGCTGTATCCGCTCCAGCCCCTGCGTTGCCAGAACCCACACCGCCCCAATGTGCTGATGGTGGTGCTGGAATCGCTGCGCCAGGACGTGCTGACGCCGCAGCTGATGCCCAACACGTCGGCGCTGGCGCAGGACGCGCGCGTGTTCGATCGCCATTTCAGCACCGGCAATGCCACCCGCTACGGCCTGTTCGGCCTGCTCTACGGCCTGCCCGGCGGCTACTGGCAGAGCATGCTGGACGAACAGCGCGGCTCGCAGCTGTTCCAGGTGCTGGGCCAGCAGGGCTACGACCTGCACCTGTACGGCAGCGCGCCGTTGTACAGCCCGGAATTCGATCGCACGGCATTTGCCGATGTGCGCGACCGGCTGCACCAGGGCCCTTCCGCCCTGACCCCCGACAAGCGCGACGCAGCCATCGTCGCCGCGCTGCGGAATGACATCCGCAGCAGCCAGGCGGCGCAGCACCCATGGTTCGGCTTCGTGTTCCTCGACTCCACCCACGCCGGCTACCACCTGCCCGCCAGCTACCCACCGGTAGCCACGCCGATGGCCAAGGAGATCGACTTCCTGTCCTTCGGCCCGGACCACGACCCGACGCCGGAACTCAACCGCTACCGCACTGCCGTGCACTATGCCGACAGCCTGATCGGTTCGCTGCTGGACGACCTGCGCGCGCAGGGCCTGGCCGAGGACACCATCGTGCTGGTCACCGGTGACCATGCCGAAGAGTTCAACGACCTCAAGCTGAACTACTGGGGCCACAACGGCAACTTCTCCGATTACCAGCTGCAGGTCCCGTTCGTGCTGCATTGGCCAGGCAGGGCCGCTGGCCGCGACGTCCGCACCAGCTCGCACGAAGACTGGGTACCGACGCTGATGCGCCATGCGCTGGGCTGCGAGAACGCATTGACGGACTTCAGTACCGGCCAGGACCTGCTGGCCACGCCCGCCGCCAGCGAACGTGCACTGGTGGTGGAGAGCTGGTCGCAACGCGCTGTACGCCATGGCGATGCCATCTACGTATTCGACAAGTTCGGCAACGCCACCGCGCTCGACCGGCACTACCGCCCGCTGCCGCAGCAGGCTCCGGACGCCGCAGCCATCCGCTCTGCATGGGAAGCGCTGACCCGCTTCCGCAACCGCTGATCTTCAAGGACCGATCCTGCATGAACCGTCCTCTGCGCATCCTGCATACCGAAGCCGCCAAGGGAATGGGCGGGCAGGAGATCTACATCTTCCGGCACATGCAGGTGATGCGCGCGCGTGGCCATGAGGTGTCATTGCTGTGCCAGCCCGATGCACGCCTGGCCACACTGGCACGCGAGGACGGATTCACCGTGCATACGCTGCGCATGGGCGGCCTGGCACGCCTGCTGCGCGGCATGTGGTCGGTATCGCGGCTGGTGCACCGCGAACGCTTCGACGTGGTCAATACCACCAGCCGCCGCGATGCGCTGATCGCCGCCGCCGGTGCACGCCTGGGCGGCACGCCGCTGGTGGTGCGCTCGCGCCATCTGATGAGCCCGGTCAACTCGTTGCTGACCTATACCAAGCTTCCACACCGGGTGCTGACCGTCAGCAGCTTCGTCAAGCAACTGCTGGTCGACCGCGGCATTCCAGCCGAGCGCATTGGTATCGTGCCGCCGATCGCGGTGCCTCCGCGCTGGAGTGATATCCGCAAGGCCGATCCTTGGCAGTGCCTGCAGGACGTACGCGCGGAAGTGCGTGCCGAGCTTGGCTTCGGCGAGCAGGACATCGTGGTCGGCTGCGTGGCCGTGCTGCGTGAGCCCAAAGGCCATGCCGACCTGCTGCAGGCGATGGTGCCGCTGTGCAAAGCCAACCCGGACCTGCACCTGGTGATTGTCGGTGATGGCCAGGCCGTGACGGAACGACTGCAGGCGATGTGCGCCGAGCACGGGCTGCAGCGCCAGGTCCACCTGCTCGGCTACCGCGATGGAGCCTGCAGGCTGATGGCCGGCTTCGACATCTTCGCACTGGCTTCGCACAAGGAAGCGGCCGGCACCGTATTCCTGGAAGCGGCCTACGTGGGCGTACCGATCGTCGCCACGCGGGTGGGCGGCGTGCCGGAAATGGTGATCGATGGCAGCAATGCGATTCTCACCCGTTTGGGTGACAATGCCGCCCTGACAGGTGCATTGCGCCTGCTGGTGGACGACCCGGAACGGCGACGGCAGATGGGGCGCGCTGGCTGGGAGTGGATGCACGGCGCACATCGCTTCACGCCGGACGGCCACGGTGAAGCGACCGAACACTACTACCACCAGTGGCTGAAGGAGCTGGGACATGGCTGATGCACGAACCGTTCCGGTGCTGATGCACCACCACGTCAGCCCTTCGCCGGGCATGATCACCGTGTCGCCGGAGAACTTCGAAAGCCAGATTGCGTGGCTGGCAGCCAATGGCTGGACCTCACTGACGCTGGAGCAGTACGCCGGCTTCCTGGCCGGCAAGCCGGTGCCGCGCAAGTCGATCGTCATCACCTTCGACGATGGCTATCTCGACAACTGGGTGTATGCGCACCCGATCCTGCAGAAGTACGGCATGCACGCGGTGGTGTTCGTGGTCACCGGCTGGATGGGCGAAGGCCCGGAACGTCCGCACGCCGGCATTGCCGGCGCGGCACTGCCGTCGACGCCGGACCATCGTGGCTGCGAAGCGGCGATCTACGAGCAGGACCGCAGCGACGACGTGATGATGCGCTGGAGCGAAGCACGCGCAGCCATTGCCGCCGGCACCTTCGAAGTGCATTGCCATACCCACACCCACACCCGCTGGCTGCGCCGCGACGATCTGGACCGTGCGCAGCGCCGTGCGGGCCTCAGCCGGGATCTGGCGATCTCGCGCAACGTCCTGCAGGACAAGCTCGGCGAGGTGTCCGATACGCTGTGCTGGCCCTACGGCGATTTCGACCAGGACCACATCGAGGTGGCACGCGAGCAGGGCTTCCGCTACCTGCACACCACCCACCCGTTCGGCCGCAACGTGGTCGGCGGTGATCCGGAGCGGATCTACCGCTTCGCGATCCGCAACCGCCCGGCCAGCTGGCTGCGCAAGCGCATCGCGCAGAGCTACAACCCGCTGATCGCGCCACTGTTCAATGGCTTCAAAGCGCGCCAGAAGAAGATGGTGCCGGGGCCATAAGCACCACGCTCCTGCCGGTTGAATGAAAAACGCCCCGGCTTTGCGGGGCGTTTTTCGTTGGTGCGAATGTGCACGCGCTTCAGGCAGCGGCTTCACGCACCGCTGCGGACAGGCGGTCCAGCGTGTCCTGCATCAGCGTGGCGTCATCGGCCTCGACCGTGACCCGCACCACCGGCTCGGTACCGGACGGGCGCAGGAACGCGCGGCCACGGCCGGCGACAGCCTGCTGCGCCACAGCCAGCGCGGACTGCACGCTTTCAGACTGCACCGCGGTCTTGGCCGGGACATTGCCCAGGCGCACGTTGACGGTCTTCTGCGGTACCCGCACAAGGCCCTTCAGTGCCTGGCGCAGGGTCTGCCCACTGCTGCGCAGCGCGACCAGCACCTGCAGGGCGCTGACGATGCCGTCCCCCGTGGTGGCGCGGTCCAGGCACAGCAGGTGGCCGGAGGCTTCACCGCCGAGCACACCACCGCCTTCGATCAGCGCCTGGTGCACGTAGCGATCGCCGACATTGCTGCGAACGAATGGAATCTGCAGGTCGGCGAGGGCCTTCTCGATGCCATAGTTGCTCATCAGCGTGCCGACCACCGGGCCGCGCAGGCGGCCTTCGGCCTTCCAGGCACGGGCCAGGATGTACAGCAGGTCATCGCCATCGACCGGGTTGCCCTGGTCGTCGGCCATCAGCACGCGGTCGCCATCACCATCGAAGGCGATACCGAGATCGGCGCCGGTCTCGCGGACCTTGGCCGCAAGGTTGTCGATATGGGTGGAGCCCACGCCGGCGTTGATGTTGATGCCATTGGGCTCGGCGCCGATGCCGATCACCTCGGCACCCAGTTCGCGGAACAGCAGCGGCGCGATCTGGTAGGTGGCACCATGCGCGCAATCCAGCACCAGGCGCAGGCCACGCAGATCGAATGTGCGCGGCACGCTGGCCTTGCAGAATTCGATGTAGCGGCCGACCGCTTCGCGTGCACGGAATGCCTTGCCCAGCTTTTCCGATTCGGCGGTGGTGAACGGAACGTCCAGCGCCGCCTCCAGGGCCAGCTCGGTGGCATCGTCGAGCTTCTCGCCCTGGGCCGAGAAGAACTTGATGCCGTTGTCGTAATGCGGGTTGTGCGAGGCGCTGATGACGATGCCGGCGTCCACGCCCAGCGTGCGGGTCAGGAACGCCACCGCCGGGGTCGGCATCGGACCCAGCAGCTGCACGTCGGCACCGGCGGCGACCAGGCCGGCCTCCAGCGCCGCCTCGAACATGTAGCCGGAAATGCGGGTGTCCTTGCCGATCACCACGATCGGCCGGCGTCCGTCCTGGCCACGCTGGGCGAGCAGGACGCGGCCCAGCGCATTGCCCAGGCGCAGCACGAAGTCGGCCGAGATCACGCCCTGCCCGACCCGGCCACGGATGCCGTCCGTGCCGAAGTACTTGCGGGCACCCATCAGGCTACCTGCGGCGCGGGCTGCCGACCCAGCATGGCGAGCAGATCGGACAGGCGGTCGCGCAGTTCGCGGCGATCGCAGATCTGGTCGATGGCACCGTGCTCCAGCAGGAACTCCGAACGCTGGAAACCTTCCGGCAGCTTCTCGCGCACGGTCTGCTCGATCACGCGCGGGCCGGCGAAGCCGATCAGTGCCTGCGGTTCGGCGATGTTGATGTCGCCCAGCATCGCGAACGACGCCGAAACGCCGCCGGTGGTCGGATGGGTCAGCACCGAGATGTACGGCAGCCCGGCTTCACGCAGCTTGCCCAGCGCAGCGGAGGTCTTGGCCATCTGCATCAGCGAGAACAGGCCTTCCTGCATGCGCGCGCCGCCACTCTGCGAGAAGCAAACGTAAGGCGCACCGATCTCGACCGCGGTTTCTGCGGCCAGCGCGAAACGCTCGCCCACCACCGAGCCCATCGAGCCCCCCATGAAGGCGAAGTCGAACGACGAGGCGACCAGCGCACGGCCCTTGAGCAGGCCGCGCATGGCGATCAGCGCGTCGTATTCGCCGGTGTTCTTCTGCGCGATCTTGATGCGCTCGCTGTACTTCTTCTGATCCTTGAACTTGAGCAGGTCGGTCGGTCCCAGGCGCGCACCGATCTCGGTGGTGCTGTCGGCGTCGAACAGGGCCGCCAGGCGCGCACGCGCGCGGATCGCCATGTGGTGGCCGCACTTCGGGCAGACCTCCAGGTTCTCTTCCAGTTCCGGACGGTACAACGCGCTGCCGCAGTTGCTGCACTTTTCCCACAGGCCCTCGGGGACACTGCGCTTCTTGCTGGGGGTGTTGTCGGTGCGGATGCCGGACGGCATCAACTTGCTGAGCCAACTCATGCGGGAGGACACTTCCGTTCAGGGCGGCCCATGGGCCGCAAAGGCGGACAGTCTAGCTCCGCTTTCCCCGGCCGTGCACCCCCTTGCCAGCTACGGGGCAGCCGGAAAAACCATGCTGGGACGTACGTTTAGGTGCTGCGCGGTGCCGGCCGCTGGCCGGCGGCCCTGCACGCGGGTGGGTACGGACGATGCCGGCCAGCGGCCAGCATTACCGCTACGCGTCCAGCGCCTGCCGCAGCGGGGCGAGGAACGCCCGCGCACGCTGGGCCGCGTCTTCAGCCGAGCCCGCTTCGGCCAGCGCCGCCACCAGCGCACTTCCGACCACCACGCCATCCGCCTGGCGGGCCATGGCTGCGGCACTGCCGGCGTCCTTGATGCCGAAGCCCGCCACCACCGGCACCGAGGCGCGCGCGCGCAACGCCTGCAGGCGGGCGCTGGCGGCGTCGCTGTCCAGGCGCTCGGAGGCGCCGGTCACGCCGGCAAAGCTGACGTAATAAAGGTAGCCACGGGCCAGGGCCAGCAGCTTGTCGGCACGCGCCTGGCTGGTGGTCGGCGACGCCAGCAGGACCAGCGCCAGGCCCGCTGCATCGAAGGCCTGCTGCGCTTCAACGGCTTCTTCCGGCGGAAGGTCGACCAGCAGCACCCCGTCCACGCCGGCCTGCACGGCCGCCCCGGCGAAGGCAGCGTAGCCGTGGATCTCCACCGGGTTCAGGTAGCCCATCAGCACCACCGGGGTGTGCGCATCACGCTCCCGGAACTGCGCCACCGCCTGCAGCACATAGCGGCTGCCGGCTCCCCGCGCCAGCGCGCGTTCGGAACTACGCTGGATGGTCGGGCCATCGGCCATCGGATCGGAGAACGGCACGCCCAGTTCAATCACGTCGGCACCAGCATCGACCAGCGCGTGCATGACCGGCACGGTGGCTTCCAGCGAGGGATCACCTGCGGTGATGAAGGGAATCAGCGCCTTGCGCTGCTGTTCGCGCAGGCGCTGGAAGCAGGCATCGAGTCGGGATACGGACATGTCAGGTACATCCTTCGATCAGGTCAACGGCGCCGTTGGCGCCCCAGTACATTCGGGAGATGGTGCCGTCGACGATCTCCACACGGATCGCCAGGTCGGAACCGGGGTCCTGCCAGAGCAGGCTCTCGCCGGCCTCCGCATCATCACCATAGGGTTGCGTGGAAACGCCCTTGGGCAACTGCTGGAGTGCCTGCGCGCGTGGCATGCCCAGATGAAGGCCGAACGGCCCCGGCTGCAGCACCACCTGGCCGGAATCGTCGATGGGGGCCAGGTCGAAGCGCACCACGTCGCCGTCCTGCACCATCATCGCCACGCCCTCGGGCAGCGTGCCGCGCTCGTAGTACTCGCAACGCCCAGCGGTCGACTCGCCCAGCCCGGCCGAGTGCCACTGCGCCTCGCCCTGCAGTTCGCTGAAGGGCTGGCCGATCAGCACCTCACCGGCATGGTCCAGGGCCACCGACACCACCGCCCGGGCCGCCTGGTCCTCGCCGCCGTCGCCTGCCGTGGACATCGCCGCGCCCTCGATCGGGCGATGTGCGGCCTCATCGTCGTTGCTGGCCGGTTCGCGTGCCAGGGCGATCGCCGCGGGGGCGGCCGGGGCCGGGGCAAGCACCGGTGGATCGGGCGGCGTGCAGCCGCCCATGCCGATCACCAGCACCAGCGCCCCGCCGTGGCGCAGCACGTGATTCACAGCACAAGCCCTTCGCGCGCGGCGATGGTGTGCACGTCCTTGTCGCCGCGGCCGGACAGGTTGCACAGCACGATCTGGTCACGCGGACGCTCACGCGCCAGCTTGATTGCCTGTGCCAGCGCATGGCTGGATTCCAGCGCGGGCAGGATGCCCTCGGTATGCGCCAGCAGATGGAAGGCCTGCAGCGCTTCCTCGTCGGTGATGCCGAGGTAGCGCGCGCGGCCGGTATCGGCCAGGAACGCGTGCTCCGGGCCGACGCCCGGATAGTCCAGGCCGGCCGACACCGAATGGGTCTCGATGATCTGGCCGTCATCGTCGCACAGCACGTACGTGCGGTTGCCGTGCAGCACGCCGGGGCGGCCTGCCGCGATGGAGGCGGCATGGCGACCGGTACTGATGCCATCACCGGCGGCTTCGGCGCCGACGATCTCGACCTGGCGATCGTTGAGGAAGGCGTGGAACAGGCCGATGGCATTGCTGCCGCCGCCGACGCAGGCGGTGATCGCATCGGGCAGGCGGCCGTACTCGGCCAGCATCTGCTCACGCGCTTCGCGGCCGACGATGGCATTGAAGTCGCGCACCATGCGCGGGTACGGGTCCGGTCCAGCCACGGTGCCGATGATGTAGAAGGTGTCCTGCACGTTGGTCACCCAGTCGCGCATCGCTTCGTTGAGCGCGTCCTTCAGGGTGGCCGAGCCGGAGGTGACCGGCACCACCGTCGCACCGAGCAGCTTCATGCGGTAGACGTTGATCTTCTGCCGCTCGATGTCGGTGGCGCCCATGTAGACCACGCATTCCAGGCCCAGACGCGCGGCAACGGTGGCACTGGCCACGCCATGCTGGCCGGCACCGGTCTCAGCGATGATGCGCTTCTTTCCCATGCGTGCGGCCAGCAGTGCCTGGCCGATGGTGTTGTTGATCTTGTGCGCACCGGTGTGGTTCAGGTCCTCGCGCTTGAGCAGGATCTGCGCGCCGCCGACGTGATCGCTCAGGCGCTGGGCGTGATAGATCGGGCTCGGCCGGCCCACGTAGTGCGCCAGGTCGCGGTCATAGGCCGCCTGGAACGCGGGGTCCTGGCGGGCCTGGTCATAGGCCTGGGCCAGTTCCTGCAGCGGGCCGACCAGGGTTTCGGCAACGAAGCTGCCACCGTAGCGGCCGAAGTGGCCCTGGGCATCCGGGAAGGCGTGGTAGTCGGCAATGGGGGAGGCAGACATGGATACGACCGGTGGTTCAGACAGGTGGATACTCTAGCGCACGGGTCAAGACCGGAAAATGGATATTATCTGGCACATATCGTCAGGAAATCTCACGTGAGCCGCTCCCTGCTGCCTCCCCTCAATGCGCTGCGCGCGTTCGAAGCCACTGCCCGCCTTGGCGGCGTCGGGCGCGCCGCACAGGACCTGCACGTCACCCACGGCGCGGTCAGCCGGCAACTGAAGCTGCTGGAGGATCACCTCGGCCTGGCGCTGTTCCAGCGTGCCGGTCGCGGCCTGCGCCTGACCGCTGCGGGTACGCGCCTGCAGGCAGCGTGCAGCGAGGCCTTCGCCGGGATCGAAGGCTGCGTGCGCGAGCTGCGGCGGCCCGCGGCCTCCCCAGCACTGGTACTGGGCTGCAGCGGCAGCGTACTGGCACGCTGGATGATTCCGCGCCTGCCCGTGCTGCAGGCCGCCCTGCCCGGCGTGCGCCTGCAGTGGTCGGCGCTGGACGGCAGTTTCACCGAAGCGCAGGCGGCGCTGGACGCCGTGCTGTTGCTGGCGCAGGGACCGTGGCCACGCGGCTGGCAGGTCCGCGAGCTGGCACCGGAACGGGTCGGTGTGGTGGTGGCCCCGTCACATGCGGCGGCGCAGCGCCTGCGGCAGGCACCGCCCTCGGCACTGCTGCAGGAAACCGTGCTGCACACCACGTCACGTCCACAGGCTTGGCCCGCCTGGGCGCAGGCACACCGCCTGGACCCGTCAAAGCTGCAGCTGGGCACCGCTTTCGAACATCTCTATTACCTGCTGGAAGCAGCCGTGGCCGGGCTGGGCCCGGCAATCGCGCCCGAGCCGCTGGTGGCCGAAGATCTGGCAGCAGGCCGGCTGGTCGCACCGTGGGGGTTTGCGGCCACCGGCGGCTTCTGGGTGCTGGCGCGGCCGGATGGCCCGGCCGATGCACGGGTAGACGCCCTGGCCGACTGGGCAGCAGCGCAACTGCGATGAGACGAGGCCCCGGGCGGCATTCACCTCCCGGAGCCGGCAACGCATGCCTCAGCGACCGCCCATCGCGACCCGCTGCTGCTCCTCATGCACCTGCTGCTGGTGCGACGGATCTGCCAGCAGCTTGGCACTGGTCTGCTCCAGCGACGGCGGCGCCTGGGCCAGATCGACAGCGGTGCGGAAGCCAGGCGTCGTGCCCATCACGAACGGCTTGCCATCCTGCACCTTGATGCTCTGCAGCTTGTCGGCCGCGTCGATACCGTTCTGCTTTGCATGCAGGGTGATATTGGCCGCAGCCTCTTCGGAAAACACGCTGGGAAGCTTGCTGCGGCCAGCGTTGTGCAGTGCGTGGTCCGGATGCGATGCATCGTTGAGCGACGGCCCTTTGGGCACAGCCGCTGCGGGTTCATGACCCTGCACACGCCCCGCCGCAGGGCGGCAGCGGTGTGGCGACCGACGATGCCGTCGGCGGACAGTCCCTGGTTGAGGGTCTGCTGCAAGGCTCACCGTCGACGATGACATCCCGGCGCCCCTCAGGTGACGCGGATCACTCCAGGACGGTGCAATCGGCGCGCCGCACTTCCTCGACGAAGGTGCGCATCTTGTAACCGTCCTTGATGCCCGGCTCCAGTTCGATACCGCTGGAGACGTCCACGCCCCACGGCAGCGTCGCCAGCACGGCGTCGTAGACGTTTTCCGGGTTCAGGCCACCGGCCAGCAGGAACGGCCGATGCAATCCGGTCGGGACGCGGCCCCAGTCGAACGCCACGCCGGTGCCGCCACCGCCACCCGGCGCGTGGCTGTCGAACAGGAAGCCGGCAGCGCTGGGATAACGCAGTTGCAGGGTGCGGGCATTGACCTCTTCGCGCCCCCCCATGGCAATCGCCTTCAGGTACGGCATGTTGAAGCTGCGGCAGAAGCTCTCGTCCTCCTCGCCATGGAACTGCAGCAGCGTCGGTCGTACCGTGCGCAGCACCTCGCGCACTTCTTCCTTGCTGTTGTTGCGGAACAGCGCAACCACGTCGACCATCGGCGCGATTGCCTGGCGCATCGCGCGCGCCTCGGCAGGCGCGACCCGGCGGCTGCTCTCGCGGGCAAAGATGAAACCCACTGCGTCCACGCCCAGCTCACCGGCCAGACGGACATCGCCGGCGCGGGTCATTCCACAGAATTTGATGCGTGTACGGTAGTAGGAACGGCTCATAGCGTGACCTCGGCGGGCAGATGCCAGTTGTCGGGGTACAGGGGCCCAAGGAACACCAGGCCCTGCGGCGGTGCGGTGGGACCAGCTACGGTGCGGTCGCGCCCAGCCAGCAGTTCGGCGATCCATTCCACCGGTTTTTCGCCGCTGCCCACCAGGATCAACGATCCGACGATATTGCGGACCATGTGATGAAGAAATGCATTGCCACGCACTGCGACTTCGATCACTTCGCCCTGGCGGCTGACCTGCAATGACTGCAGCTCACGCCGGGCATGCAGCGCCTGGCACTGCACCGAACGGAACGCGCTGAAATCGTTCTCGCCGAGCAGGGCCTGGCCGGCGGCGTGCATCAGGGTCTCGTCCAGCGCGCGGCGCTCCCAGCTCAGGGTCTGCCGGTCCAGCGCGGGCCGCACCTCGCGGTTGAGCAGCCGATAGCGGTAGCGGCGCGCACGTGCCGAGAAGCGCGCATGAAAATCATCGGCCACCGGCACGCACCAGCGCACCGCGATCGAACGCGGCAGGCGGGTGGTGGTGCCGAGCATCCAGGCGCGCGGGTCACGCACCACGTCAGTGTCGAAATGCACGACCTGGCACTGGCCGTGCACACCGGCATCGGTGCGGCCGGCGCAGACCACCTGCAGCGGCGCATCCGCCACCGACGACAAGGCCTGCTCGAGGCTGGCCTGCACGCTGGGACCACCCTCGCCCAGGTTCTGCCAGCCCCTGAAATCGCTGCCGTCGTACTCGACGCCAAGCGCATAACGCATGTGCTACCTCGATGTTGCGGGTGGGGCGGCGCTCAGGCCGGATCGCGTTCGGACCAGACCGCCAGTTCGTTGCCACCGGGCTCGACGAACTGGAAGCGGCTGCCACCGGGGAAGGAAAACACCGGGCGTACGATCTGGCCGCCGGCGTCGCGCACGGCGGCCTCGACCGGAGCCAGATCGTCGGCATACAGCACCAGCAGCGGTGCACCGCTGTCGCCGGCCCGCTGCGGCTGGCCACGGAAGAAGCCGCCCTGCAGGCGGCCATCGTCGAAAGCCGTGTAGTCGCTGCCGTAGTCGACGAATGACCAGCCGAACGCCGTTTCGAAAAAGGCACGGCTGGCGGCCGGGTCGCTGGAGGCGAATTCAACGTAGTCGATACGGCGCTCGCGGCTCATGGCAGGGTCCTTGTCGGCGGGTTCGGTCACGGCAGGCGGGCGAGCAGTTCGCGGGCCTGCGCCTGGCTGTGCAGGTCACCGCCCTCGGCCACTTCCAGCAACAAGGTGCGCGCCGTCTGCGCGTCACCCAGATCGAGGTAGGCAATGGCCAGTTCCAGGCGCTCCTGGCCGGCACGTGGCGACCAGCCCGCGTCATCGGCAGGCGCGGGTGCGCTCGACGCGGTGTCGTCGGAATGAGCAGCCTCGGTGCTGACACGGTCGATGCCGTCGATGGCTTCGGGACCTGCGGCATCCGCCGGAGACGGGTTCTCATGCGCGTCGGCCGGCAGATCGAACACACCGCGGAACTGCGGCTGCCGTTCGGCATGCAGTGCGTAGTCGGGCACCACCACTTCGGCCGGCACCTGCGGTACAACGCGATCGTCCTGCAGCGGCTCGGCCGGGACCACCTCGTCGCCGGTGGTTGCGGGATCGTCCCAGCGCGGCAGATCGGTCACCGCTTCGGGCAATGCCACCGCGTCCTGGTCGCGCAGCGTGTCGGACTCCTGGTCGGCCCGCACCGCGTGCTCAGCGGTGGGTTCGGCGACCACCACGTCGTGCACTTCGGTTCCGGCCGCCCACGCAGGCATCGCCGGTTCCTGGCGGCCGTTGCCTGCATCAGGCGACGACCACGAGGACTGCTCGGCCAGCGCATCCAGCGCGGCACCTGCCGGCACCGCTGCGGCCAGGCCAGCGGCATCGTCTTCCTCACGCAGCGGCGGCAACGGCGACGGCTTGCGACGACGCAGCAGCCAGGCCGCCCCCGCCACCAGCAGCAGTACCGGCAGCCCCAGCCAGTACCACGGTGTCGCCGCATCACGGGCACCCGGCGCCTGCGCCAGGCGCTGCTGCGCAGCGGCCAGGTCGTTGTCCTTCATCGCGATCAGCGACTGCTGCTGTTCCCTGAGTTTCTCCAGGTCGGCCACGCGCTGCTTCAGCTCGCCGATCTCGGCATCACGGGTGGCGATGTCCTCACGCGCCTGGCGCAGTTGTTCGTTGCCCAGCATGTCACCCTCGCTGCCGGCAGCGGTGCCGGTGGTTGTGCCCGCGTGCGCGGCGTCTGACGCCAGCGCCGGAGCGATCTCAAGCCGTGGCCCGTTGGCCGCAGCCGGGGAAGAAGCGTTCGTGGCTGCCGCCCTGGCAACCGGTGCGAGCATGCCCGCCGGTTGCGGCACGGTACGCGCCTGACGCCATTGCGCGGCGTGCTCGCGCACCAGCGTCGCCGCTTCGGCGGCGTCGACCGCCGCAAGCGCATCGCTGCCCGGCATGCGCAGCACCGCGCCCTGCTTGAGCAGGTTGACGTTGCCACGGATGAAGGCTTCGGGATTGGCACGCAGCAGGGCGATCATCGCGCGGTCGCGACTGACCTGGTTGCCACGCGCCACCACCCTGGCGATCTGCGACAGGGTCTGACCGCGCTGTACGGTGACGCTGCCATCGGCCGCCGGTGCAGCGACCGGCGCGGAGGCCGCACGCGGGCGTGCCGCTGCAGCCGCCACCGCAGGTGGCGGCGCAGCGGGCGCCTCTGCGGCTGGCACCGTTGCCAAAGCCGGTGCAGGTTCGCGCACGATCGTATTGGAGAGCGTGCCTGCCGGCGCGACGATTTCCGGCTCGGCCACGGCCAGCGCACTGGGCGGCGCATCGACCAGCGCCGAGTACTCGCGCACCAGGCGGCCCTGGCCCCAGTCGGCTTCGATCAGGAAGCTCAGCGACGGCGTCTCCACCGGTGCCTGCGAGGTCACCCGCACCACCGCTCTGCCCTGCGTGTCGCGGGTCAGCTCGAACTGCAGTTCGCTGACCAGTCCGGTCGGCCGCTGCAGGCCGACACGCTCGAAAGTGACCGGCGAGGCCAAGGCCACCCGCAGGTTTTCCAGCTCGGACGGATCGGCCGAAACGACCGGGATTTCTGCCAGCAGGGGCTGGCCCGGCCTGGACAGGACGCGGATGTCGCCCAACCCCAGGGCGAGCGCCGAACTGCTGGCCAAGGCGAGCAGCGCTGCGGACAGATAGGTGAGCGGGCGCTTTGCGCCCCTGGCCCGTTTATTCATGGGCGACACTATAAAGCGTGCGGACCGGGGTCCGCACCCATGTAGAGCCGAGCCCACGCTCGGCTGCATGGCCTGAGCCGAGCGTAGGCTCGGCTCTACAGAAAAGGCCGGGCATTGCCCGGCCTCTCCATCAGCGCTGCTCGGCGGCAACCAGCTCGGCCAGCTGTACGGCATTCAGGGCTGCGCCCTTGCGCACGTTGTCCGACACGATCCACAGGTTCAGGCCACGCGGGTGCGAGAGGTCCTCGCGGATGCGGCCGACGTACACCGCGTCGGTGCCTGAGGCGTGGGTGACCGGGGTCGGGTAACCACCGGCCTCGTGGCGATCCACCACTTCGATGCCCGGCGACTGCTCCAGCAGCGCGCGCGCTTCGGCGACCGTGACCTTGTCTCGGGTCTCGATCGCCACCGACTCGGAGTGGCCGTAGAACACCGGCACGCGCACCGCGGTCGGGTTCACCAGGATGCTGTCATCGCCGAGGATCTTGCGGGTCTCCCAGATCAGCTTCATTTCTTCCTTGGTGAAGCCGTTGTCCTGGAAGTCATCGATGTGCGGGATCAGGTTGAAGGCGATCTGCACCGGGAAACGCTGCGGATCGATCTCCTGGAAGCTGAGCAGCTGGCCGGTCTGCTTGCCCAGTTCCTCCATCGCCGAGCGGCCGCCGCCGGACACCGACTGGTAGGTGGACACATTGATGCGCTCGATGCCGTACTTGCGGTGCAGCGGTGCCAGCGCCACCAGCATCTGCATGGTCGAGCAGTTCGGGTTGGCGATGATGCCGCGCGGACGGTTGGCGACCTGTTCCGGGTTGACCTCGGACACCACCAGCGGCACGTCATCGTCGTAACGGAAGGCCGAGGAGTTGTCGATCACCACCGCGCCTGCTGCGGCGAACTTCGGTGCGTATTCCTTGGACACGCTGCCACCGGCCGAGAACAGGGCGATCTCGACGCCGGTGGGATCGAAGGTGGCCAGGTCCTGGACCTTGACCTTCTGGCCGTTGAACTCGATCTCGCCGCCGGCCGAACGCTCGGAGGCGAGAACGCTCAGGGTGCCGACCGGGAAATCACGCTCGGCCAGGATCGACAACATGGTCTCGCCGACGGCGCCGGTGGCACCGACGACGGCGACGTGGAAACTGCGCTGTGCATTGCTCATGGGGGAACTCTCACGAAAACGGGAATGGGGAAGAAACACGCACGACAGCTGGATTCGGGGAACCTCCTCAAGCGGGGCGCGCGGAGGTTCCCTATCGTTTCCCGGTTTTTTTGCCCAGCGTCACGCGCGCGGCCATCGCCGCGTCAGCGTTGATCGCGCTCGGCATCCACGACGGGCCGCCGTCCAGGCCGAGCCCGGCAAGCAGATTATCCACGGCCAGCTGTACCATCGCCGTGCGCGTGGCCAGCGAGGCGCTGCCGATGTGCGGAGTGAGCACGACGTTGCGCAGCGCCAGCAGTTCCGGGCGTACCGTTGGCTCGCCCTCGTACACATCCAGACCCGCCGCAGCCAGGCGACCATTGGCCAGCGCGTCGGCCAGCGCGATCTCATCGACCAGGCCACCGCGGGCGATATTTACCAGCGTCGCCGACGGCTTCATCTTCGCCAGTGCGGCGGCATCGATCAGATGATGCGAGGCCGGCGTGTACGGCAGCACCAGCAGCAGGTGGTCGGACTGTGCCAGCAGCGTATCCAGATCCACATAGGTCGCACCCAATTCCGCCTCGGTCGCCGCCGGCAGCTGCGAACGGTTGTGGTACAGCACCTTCATGCCGAAACCGTGCGCGCCGCGACGGGCGATGCCCTGGCCGATGCGGCCCATGCCAAGGATGCCCAACGTGCTGCCGTGGATATCGGCACCGAGCATGGTCTGGAACGACCACTGCTGCCACTGCCCTTCGCGCAGCCAGCGCTCGGACTCGGTAATGCGGCGCGCGGTGGCCATCAGCAGGGCGAAACCGAGATCGGCGGTGGTTTCGGTCAGGACGTCCGGCGTGTTGCTGGCCAGGATGCCGGCCGCGCTGAGCGCGTCCACATCCAGGTTGTTGTAGCCCACCCCGACATTGGCGATCACCTGCAGCTGCGCGGCGCCGGCCACCTGGGCCGCGCCGATGCGCTCGTTGAGCGTGATGATCGCGCCGTCGGCGCTGGCCAGTTGTTCGGCGATCTGGTCCGGCGCCCAGGCGGTGACGGTGTCGGTGCTGCGCAGCTGCACGCGATCGCGCAGCGGCGCGATGGCCGCGTCGATCAGCGGCTGGCTCACCCACACGGTCGGCCGCGTGTCAGCCATCGATCTGCCCGGGAATGCGCGGGGTGACCGTGCCGACATCGCCGCACTGCGCGCGGTGGCGCAGCGCCTGGTCCATCAGCACCATCGCTACCATCGCCTCGGCGATCGGGGTGGCGCGGATGCCGACGCAGGGGTCGTGGCGGCCGGTGGTGACCACCTCGACCACGTTGCCGGACGTATCCAGCGACGGGCCCGGCAGGCGCAGGCTGGAGGTCGGCTTCAACGCGATCGAGGCGACCACCGGCTGGCCGGTGGAAATGCCACCGAGGATGCCACCCGCGTGATTGCTGGCGAAGCCCTGCGGGGTCAGCAGGTCGCGGTGTTCGGTGCCCTTCTGCGCGGCGCTGGCGAAACCGTCGCCGATCTCCACGCCCTTCACCGCGTTGATGCTCATCAGCGCGGCAGCCAGTTCACCGTCGAGTTTGCCGTAGATCGGCTCACCCCAGCCCGGCGGCACGTTGTCGGCGACCACGTCCACGCGCGCACCGACCGAATCTCCGGACTTGCGCAGCGCGTCCATGTACGCCTCCAGTTCGGGCACCTGTGCAGCGTGCGGCCAGAAGAACGGGTTGTCTTCCACCGCCGACCAGTCGAAACCGGCCGGGGTGATGTCGCCCAGCTGCGACAGGTAGCCGCGCACGGTCACGCCGAAGCGCTCGGCCAGCCACTTCTTGGCGACCACCCCGGCGGCTACGCGCATGGTGGTTTCGCGCGCCGAGGAACGGCCGCCACCGCGCGGGTCACGGATGCCGTACTTGTGCCAGTAGCTGTAGTCGGCATGGCCCGGCCGGAACTGCTGGCCGATGTTGGCGTAGTCCTTGCTGCGCTGGTCGGTGTTGCGGATCAGCAGCGCGATCGGGGTGCCGGTGGTCAGGCCCTCGTACACGCCAGAGAGGATCTCGACCTCGTCGGCCTCGCGCCGCGCGGAAGTGTGCCGGCTCTTGCCGGTGGCACGGCGCTGCAGGTCGTGGGCGAATTCGGCCGCGTCCAGCGCCAGCCCCGGAGGGCAGCCATCGATCACGCAGCCAATGGCCGGCCCGTGCGACTCGCCGAACGTGGTGACGGTGAACAGCTTGCCGAACGAATTGGAGCTCACGGGCGCTGCGCCGCCAGTTCGGTGATGCGTGCGCTGTGGGCGATCAGCTCGCGGCATTCGACCGCGAAGATACCCATCTGGCCGACCTTGAACTCGATCCAGGAAAAATCGACTTCTGGCAGCAGCTTGATCAGGTGCTGCTCGGATTCGCCCACTTCGCAGATCAGCAGGCCGTCCTCGCTCAGGTGCAGCGGCGCGTCACGCAGGATCTTCAGCACCAGGTCCAGGCCGTCGTCGCCGGCACGCAGGCCCATCTCCGGCTCGTAGGAGTATTCCTGCGGCAGGGCGTCGGTCTCGTCGTTGGTGACGTACGGGGGGTTGGTGACGATCAGGTCGTAGTGGCGGCCGGTCAGGCCTTTGAACAAGTCCGACTTGATCAGGGTGACGTTGTGCGCCTGCAGGCGTTCCTTGTTTTCCTCGGCCAGCGACAGTGCTTCGTCACTGAGGTCGACGCCATCCACTTCCCAGTTCGGGTAGTAGTGGCCCATGGCGATGGCGATGCAGCCCGAACCGGTGCACAGGTCCAGCGCACGGCTGACATCGCGGCCGGCGAGCCACGGCTCGAAGCCGCATTCGATCAGTTCGGCGATCGGCGAACGCGGCACCAGCGCGCGCTTGTCGCTCTTGAAGCTCAGGCCGGCGAACCAGGCCTCACCGGTCAGGTAGGCGGCCGGGATGCGTTCATCGATGCGGCGCTGGAACAGTTCCAGCACGCGCAGCTTTTCGGCCTGCAGCAGGCGCGCCTGGCCATAGGCCGGGCCCAGATCGTGCGGCAGGTGCAGGCTGTGCAGCACCAGCTGGGTGGCCTCGTCCAGCGCATTGTCGTAGCTGTGACCGAAGGTCAGCCCGGCTTCGTTGAAACGGCTGGTGCCGTAGCGGATCAGATCGATGATCGTGTGGAGTTCGGCGGCCGTTTCAGCGGTCATGGCGGTACTGCGGGCAAAGTGGGCCCCGATTATAGGGGCTGGCGCCCGCGGCAGCATCCGTTGCGGCGGAAACGATCGGGCCGCAGCCGGTATGATGGAGCCCACTTCGCGCGGGGGCACCCATGTTCAATCGCAATGCCGGCATCATCCTGCTGATCGCCCTGGCGGCGGGCCTGGGCCTGCTGGCCGCCCAGCAGGTGTTTGCGCCGAAGCCGCCGGCCAATGCCCCGGCCACCGAAGCGATCACGCTGTACCCGCAGCCGCGCGAACTGCCCGACTTCAACCTGGCCCAGTCCGACGGCACCCGCCTGATACCGGGCGAGCTGAAGGGCCACTGGACGCTGGTGTTCCTGGGCTTCACCTTCTGCCCGGACGTCTGCCCGACCACCCTGGCCGAGCTGGCTGGCGCGCAGAACCAGTGGGAGGCCCTGCCCGACAGCCTGCGCCCGCGCGTGCTGTTCATCTCGGTCGACCCGGATCGTGACAGCGCCACCCGGCTCGGCGAATACGCGCACGGCTTCCACAAGGACACCCTGGCCGCCACCGCCGATATCCCGTCGCTGGAGCGCTTCTCCACCTCGCTCGGTTTCGTGTTCCAGAAGGTGCCGGGCAAGCACTTCGACGAGAACCCCGAGGATTACACCGTCGAGCATTCGGCCAGCCTGGCCGTGCTCGACCCGCAGGGCCGCCTTGCCGGCCTGGTACGCCCCCCGTTCAACGCGCCGGCGATCGCCCGCGACCTGCAGAAGCTGACCGAGAAAACCGCCCCATGAGCCTCACCACCGCCCTGACGTACGCCCTGCCCCACCGCCTGCTGTCTTCGATGGCGCGTTCGCTGGCGTACTCGGACGATCCGCGCGTGTCGCGCTGGCTGATCGACACGGTCACCCGCAAGTTCAACGTGAACCTGGACGAAGCGGCCAACCCGGACCCGCGCAGCTATGCGACCTTCAACCAGTTCTTCACCCGCGCGCTGAAGCCGGGCGCGCGCGTGGCCGACGCCGATCCGCGCAGCCTGGTGATGCCGGCCGACGGCCGCATCAGCCAGCTCGGCAGGATCGAGGCCGGCCGCATCTTCCAGGCCAAGGGCCAATCGTTCACCGCCGCCGAACTACTGGGCAGTGACGAGGATGCCAAACCGTACAACGACGGCCTGTACGCGACCGTGTACCTGTCGCCGCGCGACTATCACCGCGTGCACATGCCGTGGACCGGCACCCTGCGCGAGACCGTGCACGTGCCGGGCCGCCTGTTCAGCGTCGGCCCGGCCGCAGTGAACGGCGTGCCGCGCCTGTTCGCCCGCAACGAGCGCCTGGTCTGCCACTTCGACACCAGCTTCGGCCCGATGGTCAGCGTGATGGTGGGTGCGTTGCTGGTATCGGGCGTCGAAACCGTGTGGAGCGGCGAGGAAATTCCGCGTTATGGCGACCGCATCACGCGCAAGGACTACCGCGGCCGGGGCATCAGGCTGGAGCGCTTCGCCGAGATGGCGCGCTTCAACTACGGTTCGACCGTGATCGTGCTGCTGCCGCCGGGCGTGGCTGAGTTCGCCCCGCAGCTGGCCGCTGAAAGCCCGGTGCAGCTGGGCCAGGCGCTGGCGAAGCTGCGCTGAGGTACATGTAGAGCCGAGCCCATGCTCGGCTACTGGCTGCAACCGGCCATGCATTTCTGTGGGCAAAGGAAGCCGAGCATGGGCTCGGCTCTACAGCCAGAAGCGCGTTACTGCAGGACCGGGGCCGGACCGACGTCCATGCCGTCGTAGTCTTCCACGCCCTTCTCCGCGGCCAGCGCTGCGAATTCCTGGTTGCGGCGGTCCAGCGAGGCTTCGTCGTGGATCTCCACGCGCTCTACATGCAGCACGTGGAACGGCGCGTCGCCCTCTTCCGGCTCCTGCTCGAACAATTCCACGAAGGTATAGCCCTCCGCCTGCAGGTGCTCTGCCAGCGCCTGCAGCGGCTCAGCGGTGGAGTGCACGAAGAAGTACCCCCACAGCAACGGGCCCTTGATGTCCCAGTCGGTGTTTTCGCGGAGGTTGGCGAACAGGTTGCGGGTGTCTTCGAGGTCCATTGCAGATTCCAGCGGTCGTGGGAATTACTTGTCGCAGCCCTGCAGCTTCAGCGTCTGGCCCTGGCGCAGGCTGTAGGCCGGGGCCTTCAGGCCGTTGGCGCGGGCCAGGGTCGGCACATCGCACTGGAACTTCGCGGCAATGGCGCCCAGGGTTTCACCCCGGCCCACCTTGTGGCTGCGCGGCGGCTTTGGCCGTGCGGCCGGGCGCGGCGCGGCCACCGGAGCGACCGGGGTGGTCGGCACGCTGGTGGAGGCTGCGGCGTCGGCCACCGGCACCACGCCGCCCACGGCCACGCTGCCGGTGTAGCCGGCGGCGGCCGGGCGCTTGATCGCCGCGTTCAGGTCGGCGGTGATCAGGGTACGGGCCAGGTCGGCACGCGGGCCGCTGACGCAGTTGCGCTGGTACAGGCCGGCGATGCGGGTGGTAGCGTTGATCAGCGTGCCGGCCGGAATCCAGCCGTCGGCTTCATAGCGCGGGTTGAGGTTGCGCAGCGCGCGCATGTAGCCATCGCGGGTGCCGTGGCTGCCCAGGCAGATGGTCAGTTCGTAGATGGTGGTGGACTTGGCCAGGCGCAGCGTGGCCGGCTGCGCGCTGATCTTCGGGAATTCCACGCCGTACTGCTGCGGGTGCAGGAAGATCCAGGCCGCCGCGATCACCATCGGCACATAGTCCTTGGTCTCGCCGGGGAACTGGTTGTAGACACTGTCGGTCCAGAAGCTCTGGCCCGCACTCTGCTTGAACACGCGCGCGGCACGGCCTTCACCACCGTTGTAGGCGGCCACCGACATTTCCACGTTGTTGTTCAGTTCGCGCAGGCGCTCGTTGAGATAGCTGGCGCTGGCCTCGGCGGCGCTGCGCGCGTCAAAGCGGGTGTCGAAGCCGGTGCCATCCGGGCCAAGGCCGAAGCGGCGGCCGGTAGCCGGCATGAACTGCATCAGGCCGGCGGCGCCGGCGCGCGAGGAGGCATGCACGCGGCCGTTGGACTCCTTGGCCATGATGCCGAACAGCAGCGCCTCGGGCAGGCCGCGCTTTTCCCACTCCGGCCACATCACCGCACGCAGGTTCTGGTAGTTCTCGTAGCTGGTCAGCAGCGCCGGGCGCATGTCGGTCAGCCAGCGGCGGATGCCCGCCTGCACGGCCGGGTTGTATTCGACCATGCTGTCGAAGGCGTGCCGCTTGTCGTTGAGCAGCGCAGCGGCGCGGGCCGCCTCCGGCACGTCGGCGGTAAGCGGGCCGATATGGTCGGGGTCGGCTTCCAGCCGGTCACCGCCCTCGTCGGCCACCTCATCGCTGCCCGCCGCATCGGCGTCGTGCTTGAGCAGGCGCTTGTAGCTGGCCAGCAGCGTGCCCATCTGGCAGCCCTTCTGCTTCACGCAGTCGTTGAGAACGTCTTCCATGTCCTCCAGCGCGGCGTCGGCCTCGTTGCTGCCCTTGGGGTCGGCATTGGCGACCAGCAGCAGCGCATCGCTGTAGCGCTTCTCGGCGACGGTCATGCGCTGCTGCAGCGCATCCACCTTCGCCTTGTCCCGGGCCGAGACCCGCTGCGCATGGGCGTCGGGCGCCAGGAAAACCAGGCCGGCCAGGGCCAGCAGCGGCCAACCGCGGGAAATCAGGACAGAAACGGGCATTGATGGCACTGTGTGCGAAACAGGCAGGCAGAGTAGCGGCGCCGCCAAGGTCGGGGCAAGCCGACCTTCGGACCGTCACCGCCGGCGGTTAACATTGGGCTATTCACCACAAGGGCTGGACCATGGATCCGATTCTGCTCGGCAAAGGCATCACCGACGATGTGGCCGTCACCCTGCTGCCGAAACTCGGCAACCGCCACGGCCTGGTGGCCGGCGCCACCGGCACCGGCAAGACCGTGACCCTGATGACCCTGGCCGAAGGCTTTTCGCGACTGGGCGTACCCGTATTCCTCGCCGACGTGAAGGGCGACGTGTCCGGCCTGGCTGTGCCGGGCACCGGCGCGGAGAACCTGCTCAAGCGCGCCGCCGAGATCGGCGTGGCCGACTACGCACCGGCCGCCAGCCCGACCATTTTCTGGGACCTGTACGGCAAGCTCGGGCATCCGGTGCGCACCACGGTCAGCGAGATGGGCCCGACCCTGCTGGCGCGCATCCTCGAGTTGAACGACACCCAGTCCGGCGTGCTCGACATCGTGTTCAAGCTGGCCGACGATCGTGGCCTGCTGCTGCTGGACATGGACGATCTGCGCGCCCTGCTTGGCCTGGTGGCCGAGGAGCGCAAGGACATTTCCACCGAATACGGCCTGGTCAGCGCGCAGTCCATCGCTGCGATCCAGCGGTCGGTGCTGCGCCTGGCGCAGGATGGCGGCGAGAACTTCTTCGGTGAGCCGGCCCTGGAACTGGCCGACATCATGCGGGTCAATCACGACGGCCGCGGCATGATCGGCATCCTCGCCGCCGACCAGCTCGTGCTCAAGCCCAAGCTCTATTCCACCTTCCTGCTGTGGCTGCTGTCGGAGCTGTTCGAACAACTGCCGGAGGTGGGCGACCTGGACAAACCGAAGCTGGTCTTCATCTTCGACGAGGCCCACCTGCTGTTCGACGACGCACCGCCGTCGCTGGTGCAGCGCATCGAGCAGGTGGTGCGCCTGATCCGCTCCAAGGGCGTCGGCGTGTACTTCTGCTCGCAGTTCCCCGACGACGTGCCGGGCAACATCCTCGGCCAGCTCGGCAACCGCGTGCAGCACGCGCTGCGGGCGTTCACCCCGCGCGACCAGAAAGCGGTGAAGACCGCGGCCGAGACGTTCGTGCCGAACCCGAAGCTGGACGTGGCCAAGGTACTGAGCCAGCTCGGCACCGGTGAGGCCTTGGTTTCCACGCTGCAGGACAAGGGCGTGCCGATGCCGGTGCAGCAGACGATGATCGCGCCGCCACGCTGCCGGATGGGGCCGATCACCGAAGCCGAGCGCGCCCAGGTGCGTGCCGGCAGCCCGGTCGGCAGTCGCTACGACACCGCGATCAACCGCGAATCGGCTGCCGAACTGCTGGCCCAGCGCGCACAGAAGAGCGTCGAGCAGGCGCAGGCGCCAGCCGCGCGCAGCCGCGAACAGGACGATGCGCAGGAAGGCGGTTTCGGCCAGGCGATCAAGGATGCGATTTTCGGCACCAAGCGCCGCCAGGGCATGATCGAGACCATGGCCAAGCAGACCACGCGCACGGTCGGCACCAAGCTGGGCAACCAGATCGTGCGCGGCCTGCTGGGCGGCATCTTCGGTGGCAAGCGCTGATCTGATCCGCCGCTGCTGGGGTCAGAGCCCTTCCCGCGGAAGCGGAGTCTGACCCCACCCTCCGTTCGTCCTCCGGAAAAGAAGTCGTATTGCATGTCGCGCTGGCGTCCCCCTGCAGAAAAGAGCACCGCCCTGATCACCGCCTCCGGCCACGCTCGGCTGAAGGCCGAACTGGATGACCTGTGGCGGGTACGGCGACCCGAAGTGGTGAAAGCACTGGCCGCAGCCGCCGCAGAAGGCGACCGTTCGGAAAATGCCGAGTACACCTACCGCAAGAAGCAGCTGGGCGAGATCGACCGCCGCGTGCGCTACCTGACCAAGCGGCTGGAATCACTGCGCGTGGTCGACACTACGCCAACCGATCCGCTGGCGGTGTTCTTCGGCGCGTGGGTGGAGCTGGAGAACGTGGACAGTGGCGACACCAGCCGCTACCGCATTGTCGGCCCGGACGAGACCGACGCAGGCCTGGGCTGGATCAGCATCGATTCGCCGCTGGCGCGTGCGCTGCTGAAGAAGCGGCTGGATGACGAGTTTTCGGTGGAGCTGCCCGGCGGGCGGTTCACCTTTGCGGTGATCGGCGTGGAATACGAGACGGTGTAGAGTCGCCTGTCAGTCGACTACCGCGCGAAGCGCGGCACTAAACCTCCACAGCGGGACGGCAAACGCACCGCGATCTTCATCGCGGTTGATGACTCGCCAAAGCCATCTGTCAGGCGCTCACGGCCTCGGAACGAAGAGCAGTCGACTGACAGTTGACTCTACATGGCCCCGTGCAATGGCGGCGGGTACGCGCGGCCGGCACGCAGCGGGCGGAAGTAGTCGGCATTGCGATAGAAGGCGGCATCCTGTCCCTCGTGCCACCCCGGGATTCCAGCCAACGGCAGCGGACGCAGCTGCAAGGGATCGGTCACCGCCCTGCCCTCGGCGATGGCCACGGCCACCGCGTCAACGCAGGCCGCATCGGCATCGCTGTACACCACCACGCACTTGCCCACCAGCAATCGCCCTGGCAGCAGTGCCTGTTCCATCAGCGCATGCCCGAATACCGCGGTGATGGCGATGTCATCGCTCTGCCAGTTCACCGGGTCAAACAACGCGGGCCAGTCGTGTGCATCCCAGGCAGCCCGCAGTGAGTCATCGCGCACGCGCACGATCACACCGGTTTCGTCGAACTGGGTCAACGCGGCCTGCGCGCGGTTGCGCTGGCCAGGCGGCATGGCCTCGATATGCCGGCACTGCTGCACATTGAGCGCACGCTTCAGCTGTGGGCATGAGGCCCAGACCAGCGCATTGAACAGGTCGTGCCAGTTGTCGGCGCGGGTGGCGATGCGCCCCTGCGCGATGCGGGCTTCGTAGTGCAGGCCATCGGCCAGCAGCGCGGCGTCCTGCTCGACCAAGTGCTTGCCGGGCAGCGTGAGGCGTGCATCGAGCGCTGCAATGGACGGCCACTCAGGGCTGGCCAGCAGGTCATGGACGTCGCGCAACCCGGCAAACACCGGGTGCGCGAACACCTGCGGATCGACCGCCGCACGCGGCGGCGGCACGAAGCGGCGGACACCGCTGCCGTCACCGGCGGCGGTCGTCGCTGCGGTCACAGCATCTTGAGATCGAATGCCGGGCGGGTAGCGGCCGGCAGCGCATCACCGTACAGGTCGTGTTCGTCGCTCTCGGTGATTTCCACGTCGACGAACTCACCCACGCGCAGCGGCACCTGGTCGGCATTCTGGATGTGCACCAGGCCGTCGATCTCCGGCGCATCGGCCTTGGAACGGGCCACGGCGATGTCACCTTCGATGGCATCAACCAGGCACTGCTGCACGGTGCCGATCTTGGCTTCCAGGCGCGCGGCGGAAATCTGCGCCTGCTTCTCCATGAAACGGGCCAGGCGCTCCTGCTTCACTTCTTCCGGCACGGCATCGGGCAGGTCGTTGGCGGTGGCACCTTCGACCGGTGAGTAGGCAAACGCACCGACGCGATCCAGCTGTGCCTCGTCCAGGAACGACAGCAGTTCTTCGAACTCGGCCTCGGTCTCGCCCGGGAAGCCGACGATGAAAGTCGAACGCACGGTGATGTCCGGCGCGATGCGGCGCCAGTTCTGCACGCGCTCCAGGGTCTTTTCGACTGCGCCGGGGCGCTTCATCAGGCGCAGGATGCGCGGGCTGGCATGCTGGAACGGGATGTCCAGGTACGGCAGGATGCGGTTCTCGGCCATCAGCGGCACCACCTCGTCCACGTGCGGATACGGGTAGACGTAGTGCATGCGCACCCACGCATCCAGCTCCGACAGGCCTTCGCACAGCGCCTTCAAGCGGGTCTGGTAGGCCTTGTTGCGCCACATCTTTTCGGCGTACCTCACGTCCACGCCGTAGGCCGAGGTGTCCTGCGAAACCACCAGCAGCTCGCGCACGCCGCCACGCACCAGGCGCTCGGCCTCACGCAGCACCTCGTCGACCGGGCGCGAGACCAGCTTGCCGCGCATCGACGGGATGATGCAGAAGCTGCACGTGTGGTTGCAGCCTTCGGAAATCTTCAGGTAAGCGTAGTGGCGCGGGGTCAGCTTGATGCCGTAGTCCGGCACCAGGTCCACGAACGGATCGTGCTTGGGCGGCAGTGCTTCATGCACCGCTTCCATCACGCTCTGGTAGTCCTGCGGGCCGGACACCGCCAGCACGTTCGGGTAGGCCTCGCGGATCTGCTCCGGGCGCTTGCCCAGGCAGCCGGTGACGATGACCTTGCCGTTCTGGTTCATCGCCTCGCCGATCGCGTCCAGCGACTCGGTCACCGCCGAATCGATGAAGCCGCAGGTGTTGACCACCACCACGTCGGCCGAATCGTAGGACGGGACGATGTCGTAGCCTTCCGAGCGGAGCTGGGTGAGGATGCGCTCGGAATCGACAAGGGCCTTCGGGCAGCCAAGGCTGACGAAGCCGACTTTGGGGTTCAGCTGGGACATGGAATCGCGGGACTCTGGGGGCCTGGGCCCCTGCCGGCATGGCAGGGGTTCCTTGGGGGCCGGGGCCTGAAAGGGCGCCAGTATACCGGGGTTGGCGACCTCGCTCTGAACGGCCAGCCGCCCGATCGCGCACAGCCGCTGACACCGCGCTAACCGGCGCAGCACCGACAATGCGCTCCTGTCCCTGCAACGAGAGTAGATGACGATGGCCGAGTGGATCACCCTGGATACGCACCACGGCGCGGTACGGGCCTGGCAGGCACTCCCCGAGGGCACCGCGCGAGGCGGGCTGGTGGTGGTGCAGGAAATTTTTGGTGCCAACCCGCACATCCGCGGCGTGGCCGAGCGCTTCGCCGCCGAGGGCTATGCGGTGCTGGCTCCTTCGTTCTTCGACCTGGTCGATGGACCCGATGCCGACCCGGATGCCCTGCCCTACGACGCCGACGGCGTGAAGCAGGGCCTGGAAAGGGTCAGCGCGCTGGGCATGGAGAAGGCGCTGGAAGTGGTCCGCGCGGCGGCCACCCGGCTGGCCCCCTACGGCAAGGTCGGCACCGTCGGCTACTGCTGGGGCGGCACGGTGGCGATGCTGTCGGCGCTGCGGCTCGGGCTGCCGTCGGTCAGCTACTACGGCGCACGCAACGTCCAGTTCCTCGATGAGACACCCAAGGCGCCGGTGATCTTCCACTTCGGCACCCAGGACAGGAGCATCCCGCCGGAGGCCGTCCAGGCCCACCGCGACAAGCTGCCGCAGATGGCCACTTTCGTCTATCCGGCCGACCACGCCTTCAACCGCGAGGTCGGACATGCGTATGATCCAGACAGCGCCGCCCTGGCGCTGCAACGCACCCTGGACTTCTTCTCGGAGCATCTTGGATGAGCGAATTCGAACTCGATTCACGCCTGGCCACCGATAGCGTGCTGGTGGCGGAAGGACCGTTGTCGCAAGTGCGGCTGATGAACGACGAACGATTCCCCTGGCTGGTGCTGGTACCACGCCTGGCCGGGGTGACCGAGTGGATCGAGCTGGACGGCGAGCAGCAGGACAAGCTGCGCACCGAGCTCAACCGCGCCTGCAAGGCCCTGAAGGGCCACGACGGCGTGGAGAAGATCAATATCGGCGCGCTGGGCAACATCGTGCGCCAGCTGCACTTCCATGTGATCGGCCGCCATGACGGCGATCCGGCCTGGCCCGGCCCGGTCTGGGGCAGCGGCCCGGCGCACCGCTACGAGCCTGCGGCGCTGGACCAGCATGTCGCCTACTGGAAGGAACGGCTAGGATATCCAGCCCGTTCCTGAGCCTTGCCCGACCCGATGCGATTCAACCTCGTTGCCGCCATCCTGCTGATCCTGATCGGCCTGTTCATGCTCGCCAGCAACCTGGGCTGGACGCACCTGAACCTGTCCAAGCTGCTGCTGACCTGGTGGCCGGTGGCACTGGTGGGCGTGGGCATTGCGATGCTGTTCGGTCGCGGCAAATGACGTAGCGCCGGGTCGTGCCCGGCGAACGCACCGCGTGGACCACGCGAAAACGCCGGGCACGGCCCGGCGCTTTCGTCATGCAATGACGCGGGCGATCAGGTCCGCGGCAGGGTCACGCCGGTCTGGCCCTGGTACTTGCCGCCACGATCGCGGTACGACGTCTCGCAGATGTCATCGGCCGCGGCCTGGAAGAACAGCATCTGCGCCACGCCTTCGTTGGCATAGATGCGGGCCGGCAGCGGCGTGGTGTTGCTGAATTCCAGGGTGACGTGGCCTTCCCACTCCGGTTCCAACGGGGTCACGTTGACGATGATGCCGCAGCGCGCGTAGGTGCTCTTGCCCAGGCACACCACCAGGGTGTCGCGCGGGATGCGGAAGTACTCCACGGTACGCGCCAGGGCGAAGCTGTTCGGCGGGATGATGCACTCATCGGCCGTGATGTCGACGAAACTGCCCGAATCGAAATGCTTGGGATCGACAATCGTCGAGTTGATGTTGGTGAACACCTTGAACTCGCGCGAGCAGCGCACGTCGTAGCCGTAGCTGGAGGTGCCATAGCTGACGATGCGCTCGCCGTTGGCCTGCTTGACCTGCCCGGCCTCGAACGGCTCGATCATGCCGTGCTGCTCGGACATGCGGCGGATCCAACGGTCACTCTTGATGCTCATGCTTTGTCCTGGGGTACGAGGGGGCGCGAGGATTCTAGCAGGGGGCCGGGCGTCGCCGGCGGCCCCTGCCCGGGCACTTACAGCAGCGATGACAGGATCGGGATCGAGGCACGCGGACGCTTGCCAACCTCCTCGATCAGGCGCTGCGCGGCATGGCGGTAGGCCTGGGCCGGGACCGAATCCGGCTGGGCCACGGTGATCGGGGTACCGGAATCGCCCTGCTCGCGGATGCCGATCTGCAGCGGCAGCGAACCGAGCAACGGCACGCCGTACTGCGCGGCCATGCGCTCGCCGCCGCCCTCGCCGAACAGGTGCTCGACATGCCCGCAGCTGCTGCAGGTATGCACCGCCATGTTCTCGACGATGCCCAGCACCGGCACCTCGACCTTCTCGAACATCTTCAGCGCCTTCTTCGCGTCCAGCGTGGCGATGTCCTGTGGCGTGGTGACGATCACCGCACCGGCCAGCGGGATCTTCTGGGTCAGGGTCAGCTGGATGTCGCCGGTGCCCGGCGGCAGGTCGATCAGCAGGTAGTCCAGGTCGTCCCACAAGGTGTCGTTGAACAGCTGGGTCATCGCCGAGGTGGCCATCGGCCCACGCCAGATCATCGGCGTGTCCTCTTCGATCAGGTAGCCGATCGACATGGTGTCGACGCCGAACGCACGTAGCGGCTCGATGCTCTTGTTGTCCGGGCTTTCCGGACGGCCGGACAGGCCCAGCATGGCCGGCACGCTGGGGCCATAGATGTCGGCGTCGAGCACGCCCACGCGCGCGCCGAGCTGCTGCAGCGCCACGGCCAGATTGACCGCAGTGGTCGACTTGCCGACGCCGCCCTTGCCCGAACCAACCGCGATCACATTGCGGATGCGGGCATGCGGCGTGAGTCCCTTCTGGACCTGGCTTGCATGGGGACGGCGGGGAGAACTGTTCACAACGAGCACCGGCAGGGTCAGGGGGAATAACCGAGCATCATACAAGCTGGACGTAACCTGACTGAAATTCAGGATTGCTACAGATTCGTGCACAGGTTGTTAAGTTCATGTTACGTTCGCTAAGCACTGGTTTTGGGCTGCGTCGCTGTTTCATTGCACGCACGATGGCGCATGCGCAGTGCCGTATTTGTATTTGCTCTTTGAACGGAACTACATGAAAGACCTTCGCAATTCCGCACGTCGCAACACCCTCGCCGTCGCCTTGATTTCCGCCTTGGTCGCCGCCTCGCCGGCAATGGCCCAGGACAAGGCCACCAACCTGGACAAGATCACCGTCACCGGTTCGCTGATCCCGCAGACCCAGGTTGAGACCCAGACCCCGGTCATGACCATCAGCGCTGAAGCCATCCAGTCGCGCGGCTTCAACAGCGTCGCCGAAGTGCTGCAGCAGTCTTCGCTGACCACCGGCGGCATCCAGGGTGGCCAGACCTCCGCCTCGTTCACCCAGGGCGCTGAAGCCGCTGGCATGTTCGGCCTGAATCCGGGGTACACCAAGTACCTGATCAACGGCCGCCCGATGATGTCCTACCCGGCGCTGTACAACGGCGGCGACGCGTTCAACAACATCAGCGGCATTCCGATCGACATCGTCGAGCGCATCGAAGTCCTGCCGGGCGGCCAGTCCTCCCTGTACGGTTCGGACGCGATCGCCGGCGTGGTCAACATCATCCTGAAGGACCACATGGAAGGCGGCAGCCTGTCCGTGCGTGGCGGCACCTCCACCGAAGGCGGTGGCAGCAGCTTCCGCATCAGTGGCGCGCACGGCTTCTCGGCGCTGGACGACCGCTTCAATGCGCTGGTCAACGTGCAGATCGAAAGCAGCAACCCGATCTGGGGCTACCAGCGTGACCTGACCAAGCAGAACAACACCCACGGCTATACCGCACAGCTGCCGTCGAACGACTTCGCCGTCATCGACGCCAAGACCAATGCGCTGTACATGATGGACCCGGGCAACTGCGCCAATGTCGCCGGCCAGTTTGGCGGCACCACCGTGCTGGCCAACCGCCCGACCGGCCAGTCCTGCGGCTCGGTGTTCGGCGCCGGTTACAAGACCCTGAAGAACGGCAAGGACAGCGGCCAGTTCTATTCGTCGATGACCTTCGACGTGAACGACAACTTCCAGCTGTTCGCCGACGTGCTGTACAGCAAGGAAAAGACCGAGTACACCTCGGGCTCGAACTACCTGTGGTGGGGCACCAAGAGCACCATGGGCGGCTTCTACGACCAGGCGTCAGGCAAGCTGGTCAACCTGCAGCGCGCCTTCGCTCCGGAAGACATCGGCGGCGAAGGCTACAAGAGCATCCTGAACAACGACAAGAGCCGTGCCTATCAGGTCACCCTGGGCGGCAAGGGCGCAGTGGGCAACTGGGACTACAGCCTGAGCTTCACCCGCGGCGAATATCGCCTGGATGAAAGCAAGTTCCAGCGCTTCGGCAATGCCATCAACAGCTACTTCGCCGACAAGGTGCTCGGCCCGCAGCTGGGCACCAAGGATGGCTTCGGCATCTACAACACCAACTGGGGCGCGTTCTACTCGCCGATCTCGCCGGAAGATTTCGCTGGCTTCACCGGTTACACCACCAACCACAGCCGCACCTGGCAGAACCTGGCTCGCGCGCAGGTCACCAACGGTTCGCTGTTCTCGCTGCCGGGTGGCGATGCGGGCCTGGCCGTGGTCGTCGAAGGCGGCAGCGAAGGCTGGGACTACAGCCCCGACCAGCGCCTGCTGGACGGCGACGTGTGGGGCTCGTCGGCTGTTGCCGGCAACGGCCACCGCAGCAACTATGCGGTGACCAGCGAACTGCGCATGCCGCTGCTGGAGTCGCTGACGGTGACCGCTTCCGGTCGCTATGACGCCTTCAAGATCGCCGACAACACCGTCGACAAGGCCACCTACAGCGTGGGCGTGGAGTTCCGTCCGATCGAAAGCCTGCTGTTCCGCGGCAAGTACGGCACCGCCTTCCGCGCGCCGACCCTGCCCGACGCCTTCCAGGGTCGCAGCGGCTACTATGCTGCCAACTCGACCGACTACTACCGTTGCGGCGAGCTGGGCTACACCCCGGGCAACACCGACGCCTGCCGCTACGCCGACAGCGTCTCGGTCTATTCCGAGCGTGCCGGCAACCCGGACCTGGAGCCGATCACCGCCGACGTCTGGAACGCGGGTATCGTCTGGGCACCGATGGCGAACCTGTCGATCTCGGCCGACTACTACAACTGGAAGATCGAGAACGAAGTCGATACGGCCAGCACCGACCAGCTGCTGCTGGCCGAGTACTACTGCCGCAACGGCCTGCCGAATGGCTCCTCGGCCACCTGCCAGAACGTGGCCGACTGGGTCGTGCGCGATTCGGCCGGCAACCTGAGCTCGCTGTACACCCCGAAGATGAACGTGGCCCGCCAGAACCTGCAGGCCGTGACCGTCGGCTTCAAGTACCTGCAGGACATCGGCCGCTTCGGTTCGCTGCAGTTCTCGGGCAACTACACCAACATGCTGAAGCGTGAAGTGCAGGCGCAGCCGGGTGAGGACTTCCAGGACCTGCTGGGCAACCCGAAGTCGATGTGGAACTACGACAGCTACGCCAAGGTCCGTTCCGACGCGTCGGTGGCCTGGTCGCTGGACAAGTGGACCACCACGCTGTACGCGAACTACATCGGCCACACCCCGAACTACCTGGCAGGCCTGAACGGCTACGAGTACACCCACGCCGCATCGGGCTACAAGGCAGGCAAGTGGGGTTCGTACACCACCTACAACCTGAGCGTGAACTACCGTGCGCAGGATGACCTGACCCTGTCGCTGATGGTCAACAACGTGTTCAACAAGATGCCCGAACAGCAGGCCCACAGCTACCAGGGCACCTCCGGCACGCCGTTCAACAACTACCTGTACAACGTCTACGGTCGCACCGTGTACGTGCAGGCCAAGTACGACTTCGGCAAGTAATCCCGTCGTTTTCCGGGTTTGATTCCGGACCAGGCCCCGCTTCGGCGGGGCCTTTTTTTTGGATTGATATTCAGCGCGGAACAGCGACTTCCGCCGCCAGCCAGCATTTATTTACTCATCATTCATTCAGCCAGATTCGGCAAAGTCCACTGATTAATGCAACCAGTTGTTTTTTAAAAGAAAAATATTATTCAAGGCCAGCCCCAGCTCAACACATTACAAAGTCGCGCAAATCAGGTTAAGCGTGTGTTACGTTCGAAAAACGCCGCCATTCTGGTTTTGAAGGCTGCTGAACCATCCATGAGTTCCCAGGAAAGGGAAAACGCGTTTCTCACGACCACACGGAGTACCGCATGTCTCGTAATGGCTTCCCGCGTCACCCGCTCACCCGCGCCGTCCTCAGCGGCCTGATCCTGGCCGGCAGCAGCGCGATCGCGCTCGCCCAGGAAAACACGCCCACCGATCTCGGACGCGTAACCGTCACCGGCTCACTGATCCCGCAGACACAGATCGAGAACCACACGCCGGTCCTGACTGTTACCGCCGAGGACATCCAGACCCGCGGCTTCACCAGCGTGGCCGAAGTACTGCAGCAGAATTCGCTGACCACTGGCGGGCTGCAGGGCGGCCAGACCTCAGCTTCGTTCACCCAGGGCGCCGAAGCCTCAGGCATGTTCGGCCTCAGCCCGAGCTACACCAAGTACCTGATCAACGGGCGGCCGATGCTGTCCTACCCCGCTCTCTACAACGGCAGCGACACCTTCAACAATCTCAGCGGCATCCCCATCGACATCGTCGAGCGCATCGAGATTCTGCCGGGCGGCCAATCGTCGCTGTATGGCTCGGACGCGATCGCCGGCGTGGTCAACATCATCCTCAAGGACCACATGGACGGCGGCGTACTGAACGTGCGCGGCGGCGCCTACACCGAGGGTGGCGGCAACGATTTCCGAGTCAGTGGCGCGCATGGCTTCAACGCCTTCGATGACCGTTTCCATGCGCTGGTCAACGTGCAGTACGAGAAGAGCAGTCCGATCTGGGGTTACCAGCGCGACCTGACCAAGCAGAACAACACCCGTGGCTACACGCCACAGGTTCCGACCAACGACTTCCTGGTCTACCTGCCGGACCAGCAGAACGCCTACGTGATGATGGATCCAAGCCGCTGTGCCAACGTGGCCAGCCAGTTCGGCGGCACCACCGTACTGGGCACGCGCGCGGTCGGTGAATCTTGCGGCTCGCCCTTCAGCGCTGGCTACAAGACGCTGAAGAACGGCAAGGAAAGCAGCCAGATCTATTCGTCGATGTCCTTTGATGTCAACGACAACTTCCAGCTGTTCGCCGATGCGCTGTACAGCCTGGAGGAGGTCCAGTACAACGCCGGTTCGGGCTACGCGTTCTGGGGCAGTGATGTCGGCTTCGGTGCGTTCGTCGACCAGGCCAGCGGCGAATACATGAACCTCCAGCGCGCGTTCGCGCCGGAGGACATCGGTCCCGCCGGCTACCGTGACACGATGAGCACTGATCGCAACAAGGCCTACCAGGTCACGTTGGGAGGGCGTGGCAACTTCGGCAACTGGGATTACAGCGCCAGCTTCAGCCGAGGCGAGTACAAGCTGACCGAGCGCAGCTTTGCGCGCTGGGCGAACGAGATCGACAGCTACTTCGAAGACCGCGTGCTGGGCCCGGTACTGGGCATCACCGACGACGGCTACAACATCTACAGCCCCAATTGGAACGCGTTCTATTCGCCGCTGCCGGCCGGTGATTTCCAGACCTTCACCGGCTTCACCTACAACAAGAGCCGCACCTGGCAGAACCTGGGCCGCGCGCAGATCACCAACGGTTCGCTGTTCAAGCTGCCTGGTGGTGATGCCGGACTGGCCGTGGTGGCCGAAGCCGGCAGCGAAGGCTGGTCGTACACCCCTGACCAGCGCCTGCTGGACGGTAGCGTGTGGGGCACAACCTCGGTGGCCGGTGCCGGCCATCGCAGCAACTACGCGGTGACCAGCGAGCTGCGCATGCCGCTGCTGGAGTCGCTGACCGTGACCGCCTCCGGACGTTACGACGCGTTCAGGATCGCCGAAAAGACCGTCGACAAATCGACCTACAGCATCGGTATCGAGTTCCGCCCGATCGAAAGCCTGCTGTTCCGTGGCAAGTACGGCACCGCCTTCCGCGCGCCCAGCCTGTCCGACGCGTTCCAGGGGCGCAGTGGGTACTACGCCAATGGTTCGATCGACTACTTCCGCTGTGGACAGCTCGGCTTCAACCCCAGCGACACGGTGGGTTGTCCCTATGCCAATGAATCGGTGTTCGGCGAGCAGTCAGGCAACCCGGAGCTGGAAGCGATCACCGCCGACGTCTGGAATGCCGGCATCGTGTGGGCGCCGATCAACAACCTGTCGGTGTCGGTGGACTACTACAACTGGAAGATCAAGAACGAGGTCAATACGCTCAGCTCCGACCAGTTGCTGCTGGCCGAGTACTACTGCCGTAATGGCCAGACCAACAACACCTCGGCCAGTTGCCAGAACGTAAACGACTGGATCACCCGCGATGGCGCCGGCAAGCTGGAACAGATCTACACGCCCAAGATGAACATCGCCAGCCAGAACCTGCAGGCGGTAACGGCCAGCTTCAAGTACGTGCAGGACATCGGCCGCTTCGGCGCGCTGCAGTTCTCCAGCAACTACACCAACATGATCAAGCGCGAGCTGCAGCCGCAACCGGGCGATGAGTATCTGGACCTGCTGCGCGACCCGTACGCGATGTGGAACTACGACCAGTACGCCAAGGTGCGTGCCGACGGTGCGGTGGGCTGGGCGAAGGACAAGTGGACTACCACGCTGTACTTCAACTACATCGGCAAGACGCCAAACCGCATGGCGTACCTGGGCAAGGGCTACGACTACGTGCATCCGTCCGGCTACCAGGCCGGCAAGTGGGGCTCATACACCACCTACAACCTGAGCGTGAACTATCAGGCGATGGACAACCTGACGCTGTCGATGATGGTCAACAACGTGTTCAACAAGATGCCCGACGGTCAGGCACACAGTTACGCCGGCAACGTCGGCGCTCCCTATAACAGCAGCATCTACAACCCTTACGGCCGCGCCGTCTACGTGCAGGCCAGGTACGAGTTCGGCGGGAAGTAAGCAGCACACGTCTGTTGGACCAACGGCCCCGCTTCGGCGGGGCCTTTTTTTAACAAATGTTGCACGAATCCACATCCTCACCATTTGTTAATATTTCATTAGCATGCCGGTCATTACGTAAGCTATTGATTTATATATTGAATGTAAAAGTGAACAACACCGTTCCGCAGCGCAACATTTTGAAACATTCCCAAACAAGCAGCCTTAGCTTTTGATTTAAAAGAACTTTTTCAGAGAAAGCCAGCCTGTTGTTGTGACTGGACTATTTTGTCTACGTGAACGCCGTGTTACGGTCCAGCTGAATGGATTGCAACTGAACAAATCATGAAAGCTGTCAGGGAGGACGTCAGCCAGCCGACAACGCTCATACGGGGATCCATCATGTCTTGCCATCGCTCCACGCCGCTGCGCCACCCACTGACCCTCGCCCTGCTTGGCACCCTGCTCGCCTCCGGTACCGCGCTGGCGCAAAGCGGCAACGCACCGACCCAGCTTGACCGCGTCACCGTCACCGGCTCGCTGATTCCACAGACCGAAATCGAGAACCACACGCCGGTCCTGACCGTCACCGCCGAGGACATCCAGACCCGCGGCTTCACCAGTGTGGCCGACGTACTGCAGCAGTCCTCACTGTCCACGGGCGGCCTCCAGGGCGGCCAGACCTCGGCCTCGTTCACCCAGGGCGCCGAAGCGGCCGGCATGTTCGGCCTCAGCCCGGGCTACACCAAGTACCTCATCAATGGCCGCCCGATGCTTTCGTATCCAGCGCTGTACAACGGCGGCGATACGTTCAACAACATCAGCGGCATTCCCATCGACATCGTGGAGCGCATCGAGATCCTGCCGGGTGGCCAGTCCTCCCTGTATGGCTCGGATGCGATTGCCGGCGTGGTCAACATCATCCTCAAGGAACGCATGGACGGCGGCGTTCTCAACGTCCGTGGCGGCGCCTACAGCGAAGGCGGTGGCAACAGTTTCCGCCTGAGCGGCGCACACGGGTTCAATGGCGTCGATGACCGCTTCCACGCGCTGGTCAACGTGCAGTACGAAAAGACCAGCCCGATCTGGGGTTACCAGCGCGACCTGACCAAGGTCAACAATCCAGACGGCTACAGCCCGCAGTACGTTTCCAACGATTTCCTGGTGCTGCTGCCGGCCGCCAACAACCGCTACGCCATGATGGACCCGAACCTCTGCGCCAACGTGGCGGGCCAGTTCGACGGTACCACCGTACTGGGCACCCGCCCGACCGGCCAGGCATGCGGCTCGGTGTACGGCACCGGCTACAAGACCATCAAGAACGGCAAGGAAAGCGCACAGATCTACAGCTCTGCCACCTTTGACCTCAATGACAACCTGCAGCTGTTCGGCGATGCGCTGTACAGCCTGGAAGAGGTCAAGTATGCGACCGGCTCCAACTACACCTGGTGGGGCACCTCGTCCGGCTGGGGTCGCTTCTACGACCAGGCCAGCGGCCAGTACATGAACCTGCAGCGCGTGTTCGCCCCGGAAGACATCGGCGGCGCCGGCTACCGCGACATCATGAACACCGACCGCAACAAGGCCTACCAGGTGACACTGGGCGGCCGCGGCACGGCCGGCAACTGGGACTACAGCGTCAGCTTCACCCGTGGCGAGTACAAGCTGACCGAGCGCAACTTCGTGCGCTGGAACGATCCGATCAACGACTACTTCGAGCAGCGTGTGCTGGGCCCGGTGCTGGGTACCACCAGCACTGGCTACAACATCTACAGCCCGAACTGGGAAGCGTTCTATGCGCCACTGCCGGCAGGTGATTTCCAGACGTTCACCGGCTACAGCTACAGCCAGAGCCGTACCTGGCAGAACCTGGCCCGGGCCCAGGTCACCAACGGGTCGCTGTTCAAGCTGCCCGGTGGCGACGCCGGCCTGGCGGTGGTGGTCGAGGGTGGCAGCGAAGGTTGGGACTACACTCCCGATCCGGGCCTGATGGATGGCAGCGTCTGGGGCACCACGGCGGTCTCCGGCGCCGGCCACCGCAGCAATTACGCCGTGACAGGCGAACTGCGCCTGCCGCTGCATGACATGCTGACCGTGACCGGATCCGGCCGCTACGACGCCTTCAAGATCGGCAGCAACACCGTCGACAAGTCCACCTACAGCATCGGCATCGAGTTCCGCCCGATCGAGAGCCTGCTGTTCCGTGGCAAGTACGGGACGGCCTTCCGCGCGCCGACCCTGTCCGATGCCTTCCAGGGCCGCAGTGGCTACTATGCCAACGGCTCCACCGACTACTACCGTTGCGGCCAGTTGGGGTATGCCCCGAGCAACACCGCTGGCTGCCCGTATGACAGCGTATCGGTGTTCGGTACGCGTTCGGGCAACCCGGACCTGGAGCCTATCACCGCCGACGTCTGGAACGCGGGCGTGGTGTGGGCTCCGATCAATAACCTCTCGCTGTCGGTTGACTACTACAACTGGAAAATCAAGAACGAGGTCGACACGCTCAGTTCGGACCAGTTGCTGCTGGCCGAGTACTACTGCCGTAACGACCAGGCCAACAACACCTCTGCAAGCTGCCAGAACGTCAACGACTGGATCACCCGTGATGCATCCAGCGTGCTGGACGAGATCTACACCCCGAAGATGAATGTTGCGCGCCAGAACCTGGAAGCTTTGACCGCCAGCTTCAAGTACGTGCACGACATGGGTCGCTTCGGTTCGTTGCAGTTCTCGGGCAACTACACCGACATGCTCAAGCGCGAGCTGCAGCCGCAGCCGGGCGATGAGTTCCTGGACCTGCTGCGTGACCCCTACGCGATGTGGGTGTACGACTCTTACGCAAAGGTGCGCGCGGACGGCTCGATCGGCTGGGCCAAGGACAAGTGGACCACTACCCTGTATGCCAACTACATCGGCAAGACGCCGAACTACATGGCATACCTGGGCAATGGCTACGACTATGTGCACAGCTCCGGCTACAAGGCGGGCAAGTGGGGCTCCTACACCACCTACAACCTGAGCGTGAACTATCGCGCGCTGGACAACCTGACCCTGTCGCTGATGGTCAACAACGTCTTCAACAGGATGCCGGACAACCAGCGCTTCAGCTTCGCCGGCACCAGTGGCCAGCCGTACAACAATTACCTGTACAACGCCTACGGGCGAGCCATCTACGTGCAGGCCAAGTACGAGTTCGGTGGCCGCTGATCCGCTGACGCCACTTGTGTTGCAGAAGGGCCCCGCTCCAGCGGGGCCTTCTGCTTTGGAACGCAACCAGGGCCGGCCAGAGTTGGAGATTTCACGCCAAGTTGACGAACCGGGCGCCCTCGTTCATCTTCAGGTCATCTTCCAGTCAAACTGCCAAGGATGCCCTGTACATGAAAGCCACACGCCTCTTCGCCCATCTGGGCGCTGCTGCTACGCTGCTGGGCCTGGCCGTGGGCCAGGCGCTGGCTACACCGCTGCCGGTCGACGACTTCGCCAAGATTCCCGCCATCCAATCGGTCACCATGAGCCCCGATGGCAAACAGCTGGTTGCGATCATCGCTGCCCCGGGAAGCAACAACGGTGACACCGCTCTCGCCAACTGGAACCTGGACAATCTCGGCGCAGGCCCGGTGGCCATCACGCCCTCCGGCGACCGCATGAAGTTCATCGCCGCCAGCGCATTGAAGGCCGGCCGCAGCCTTGTCATCGGCCGCCAGGAACTTACCGCGCAGCTGGCCGGTTGTGGAGAAGGCAACTCGGTGGGAAACACCAAGACTTTCCTATCGAAGGCTTACCTGACCGACACTTCCCAGACCAAGTTCGACGAAGCATTCGCCGACAATTCACGCAAGCTTGGCATCAGCGAACAGACACAACGCTGCCTGGAACTGGCGGGAACTGCGTCACTGGTTCACTCGCTCCCAATGGACCCTGACAAGGTCATCATTTCACAGATCAATCAGTCAACGTTCTCGGCAGGCTACTACCTGTTCAATCTCAAGACCGGACAGACCGAGCTGCTCTTCCGTGGCGACGCGCGCTCGACGCCCGGGTTGTTCCATCCCCGCAGCGGCGAACTCCTGACAAGGACCCAGATCGAACCGGCCGGGTCGAGCGAGTACGAACAGCAGATCCTGATCAAGGACAAGGCAAGCGGAAAGTTCGAGAAGCACGATGCGCTGACAACCAAGCTCAGCGAACGCTACACGATGGACGTGGCGGGCATCGATGACCAGACCGGCAAGCTCTACATCCTCACCGACAGATTTTCCGAGCAGGTGCAGGCCCGCCTGTACGACCCAGCAACCCAGACCTTCGACAAGGAGCCGCTGGCCGCCCACCCGCAGTATCCGATCAGCGGCCTCATCCTCGGCAGCAAACCCAGCAACTTCAATCAGGTTCTGGGCTTCTATGTGGATGGGCCGCGGCGCGAAGCGATCTATGTCGATCCGCAGATGAAGGCCCTCTTCGACGGCCTCAAACAGGCCTATCCGGGGAAGTACGTCGCCATCACCGGCTACAACGACGATCTCTCCCGCGTGCTCTTTACCACCAACAGTGCCGACACGCCGACGACCTATCACATACTCAGCGACCGCAAACAGGTGACCACCCTGGGCAGTGAGCGACCCTGGATCGATGGCAGGCAGATCGGCCAGCAACGCTGGGTCACCTATACCGCCCGCGACGGACGAAAGATTCCCGCCATCCTTGATCTGCCTGCGGGCTGGAAGGAAGGGGGAGAACCACTTCCAGCGCTCGTGCACCCGCACGGTGGCCCATGGGCTCGTGACTATGCCGGCTGGGATGCATCTGGCTGGGTGCCTTACTTCACCTCGCGTGGCTACGCTGTCATCCGCCCCCAGTATCGAGGCTCAACCGGCTTTGGACGCGACCACTGGCTCGCGGGTGACAGGCAGTGGGGGCTGACCATGCAGGACGACAATGACGATGCGGCTGCGTGGCTGGTGCAGCAGGGCATCGCCGCAAAGGACCGCCTGGCCATCTTCGGGTACTCCTATGGCGGCTTCGCAGCCGCTGCAGCCACGGTCCGCAGCCCCTCGCCTTTCCAGTGTGCCATTGCCGGAGCGCCCGTCACCGATCTCGGCAGAGTCGGCATGTCATGGAGCGAGAACCGCCTGCAGCGCATCCTGCAGGGGCAGACCGTCAAGGGAATGGACCCGATACAGAACACGGCCAAGGCGACCATCCCGGTACTGCTTTACGTCGGAGATCGTGACGTACGTACTCCGGCGTTCCACGCCCGATCGTTCTACAACGCAGTCCAGGGCAAGGTTCCGGCGAAGTTCGAGTTGATCGCCGACATGCCGCACAGCATGCCGTGGTACCCGAGCCACTACCGGGCCACGCTGCCGCTGATGGCCGACTTCCTGGCCAAGGACTGCGGCCCAGGCGGCCTGTAGGCCGCCCAGGGAGGCACCCTGCCGTCGTCCACGCAGCTGGGGAGCTCTCCAGCTCCCCACCGGTACATGAATACGCCATTAGCAAAAGCGCGTTACATACGGGTAATGTTCATGTTGCATTTACTTTACGCCGTACATACACTCCGTTAACCGAAGCATAACAAGTGGGGATCCGACACAATGCGCAAGACCAACCGCCTTATTACGCCCAGCCGCCTGCCGCTCGCTCTGGCAGTGATTGCCTGCCTGCAGGCAGCCCCGGTGCTGGCCCAGGAATCCACCCGCGAGGAAGCAGCGGCGTCAAGTGCTTCGACGTCTGACAAGAAGGCCACTGATCTTGACAAGGTTACGGTCACCGGCTCCCTGATCCGTCGCGCGGACTATGAAACCACCTCGCCGGTGTTCACCATCGACACCGAGCGCAATGCCGCCCAGGGCCAGACCAGCGTCAGTGAATTCCTGCAGAAGTCGGCGATCGGCGCCGCCGAAACGCAGATCACCAATCAGTTCGGCGGCTTCACCACCAATGGTGGTACCGGCGTACAGACGTTCTCGCTACGCGGCCTGGGTGCCAATCGCACGCTTATCCTGCTTGATGGCCAGCGTCCGGGCCCGGCCGGTACCCGCGGCGCGGTCGGCGCGTTCGACCTGAACGTGCTGCCCACCGCCGTCCTGCAGCGTGCCGAGATCGTGAAGGACGGTTCGTCCTCCATCTATGGCTCCGATGCCGTCGCCGGCGTGGTCAATCTGATCACCAAGAAGAACTTCGACCGTCCCGAGCTGACCGTCAGCGGTCGCGTTCCGACCGAAGGCGGCGGTGAAGTATTCTCGGCGTCGCTGGCCAACGGCTGGAACTTCGACAATGGCAGCATCGTCGCCGCCGTGGAATGGTACCGCCAGAACGAACTGACCCGCGGTGACCGCGATTTCTTCAAGTGCGCCGAAGATATCGTCTGGGACGACAAGGGCAACCGCATCGACCGCGTCGACCGCTCCATCCTGGCCGGCACCAACCTGGCCAACTGCCAGAACATGCTGCACAACGTCATCGACGTCGGTTCCGTCCGTTACGTGCCGAGCACCGATGGCAGCACGGTTGGCCCGTTCCCGGGCTATCGTCCGCGCGCCAACCAGACCTATGCCAACGGCAACCCCGTGGCGACGTATCAGGAGCCGTACAACTTCCAGGCTTACGGCCAAGCCCAGATCATCAACCGCCAAGAGCGCAAGACGGTCTACTTTGCCACTGACTTCGGCTTTGATTCGTTCAACTGGAAGACCCAGTTCCTCTACAACAACCGCACCACGGACAACTTCTCGTGGCGCCAGTTCTTCCCGACAGTGCTGATCCCCGGCACCACCACCCGCGCTCAGCCGGTGCTGCCGTTCAAGTCTGCTTCCGAGACCGAAGTTGATTACTACTACTTCGCCAACAAGTTCGATGGCGGCTTCGGCAGCAGCACCTGGGGCTGGGAAGTCAATGCCAACTACAGCCACTCCAGTGGCAAGTACAGCAACCTTGGCATCCGCAACTCGATCAGCGGCGACATCGGCCGTCCGGGTACCGGCACTGCAGCTGCGAACTACTTCGACCCGGGCTATCTGAATGGCTCGAAGGTCGACGAGCTGGTCTCGATCCTCGGCGTCTGGGCCAAGGGCAAGACCACCTACGATCAGACCACGGTCAACGCCGTGTTCAGCGGTGAGCTGTTCGATCTTCCGGCCGGTGCCGTGGCTTCCGCCGTCGGTGTCGAGTACCGCAACTACAAGATCGACGACCAGCCGGGTGCCGATTTTGCCGACATCTGGGGTTCGACCACCGCCGGTCGCACCAAGGGCGACGAGAAGGTGAAGGAAGCGTTCGTCGAACTGGATGTGCCGGTCTTCAAGGGAGTTCCGGGCATCGAGTCGCTGTCGCTGAACGGCTCGGCCCGCGTCTTCAAGTACGACACGGTGTCCGGTTCGGACAAGGTGTGGAAGTTCGGTGTCAACTGGCAGATCATCCCGTCGCTGCGCCTGCGCGGCACCATCGGTACCTCCTACCGTGCACCGGGCCTGTATGAGCTGTACCTTGGCAATCAGACCGGCTTCCAGGCGCAGACCGCGATCGATCCCTGCATCCGCTGGGCTGAAGGCAACAACAGCAACGCTGCTGCCAACTGCGCCGCTGCCGGTATCCCGGGCGACTACACCGCCGCAGGCAACAGCAGCGCCACCGTCTTCACTCGTGGCGGCGCTGGCGGCGACCTGAAGCCGGAAACCTCGCGTGCACGCAGCATCGGCCTGGTGTTCACCCCGGAATTTGCTGACCTGAGCGTTGCGATCGACTACTTCGACTACGAAGTCAGCGACCAGATCACCGCGCTGAGTGCAGCGTCCATCCTGGAAGGCTGCTACGAGTCGACCACCTATCCGAACCGCTACTGCGACCTGATGCGTCGTAATCCGAATTCGGGTACCAACGCGAACATGATCACCGAGGTGTATGCGCAGTACCTGAACATCAACCGCCAGCGCACCCGCGGCTGGGATCTGACCCTGAACTGGGAACACGAGTTCAGCTTCGGCAAGTTCTCGCTGGACTCGCAGGTCACCTACACGGTTGAAGACACCGCCGAGCTGTTCGACAGCGCAGCGGCCAGCGGCCTGTCCTCGTCGGACCAGCTGGGTGATTTCGGTCGCCCGGACCTGGTCGGCAACCTGGGCCTGAGCCTGGAGCGTGGCGACTGGACCTACAACTGGATGACCCAGTACATCGCGTCGACCAAGGACCCGGACCTGCTGGAGACGTTCACCTATCAGGGCCGTCCGAATTCCTACCGCGACATCACCGCTGGCAGCCGCTGGTATCACACCGCCTCGGTGAGCTACGAGCAGGCCGATTGGCAGATTCTGGTGGGCGTCTCCAACGTGTTCGATGCCAAGCCGCCGCTGATCTCCAGCAGCGTCTACTCTTCGCGCTACGGCAACACCCACCCGTTCGCCACCCAGTACGACTACTACGGTCGCACCCCGTTCGTGCGCCTGAAGTACAAGTTCTGATCCACCGCTGACCGCAACACCCGACAGACCCGGCTTTTGCCGGGTCTGTCTTTTCCGGGCCACCAAGCGGCCCCCTTGCACCCGGCCATGACCTTCGACACCCTTGCAGGTCTGGCCGGCGGCGTATCGTTCGGCCCACGGCCGTCCCACGGCCTTTCCCTGACTCACTCGGCCTGGAGGCCATCAAAGTGACCCGTACTCCCAAGATCGTGCTGCTGACCCTGGCCGTTTCGGCCGCGCTGGTCGGCTGCGGCAAGACTGAAACCCCGGCCAAGGACGCCACCGCCTCCACGCCGGCCGCGGCCGAAGCCACCAACTACACGCTGGACGAAAGCAAGCTGCCGGCCTACAACGCTTTCCAGCCCAGCGATCTGGATACCACCAAGGACGCCTGCGGCGCCTTCGGCGACTATGTGAACAGCAAGTGGCTGGCCGCCAATGAAATTCCGGGCGACCGCACCAGCTGGGGTGCGTTCACCATCCTCGACGAGCGCTCGGTGGCCGTGCAGCACCAGCTGGCCGAACAGGTGGCGCAGGTCAAGAATCCGAACCACATCGAGAAAATCGTCGGCGACCTGTGGGCCACCGGCATGGACGAGGCCAAGATCAATGCCCAGGGCATCGAGCCGCTGAAGGCCGACCTGGCCGCCATCGACGGCCTGCAGGACAAGGCGGCCATCGCCGATTACCTGCGCACCAGCGCGGCCAGGGGCGACAACGTCCTGTTCGGCTTCGGTGCCGAAGCCGACTTCAAGAACTCGGCCGTGAACATGGCCTACGCCAGCCAGGGCGGCCTGGGCCTGCCGGACAGCACCTATTACACCGACGCCAAGAATGCCGACAAGCTGAAGGCCTACCAGGCGCACGTCGCCAAGGTGCTGGAGCTGTCCGGTGTCGCCGCTGCCGACGCCGCCAAGCAGGCCGAGGACGTGGTCAAGTTCGAGACCCGCCTGGCCAAGGCCTCCAAGTCGCGCGTGGAGCTGTCGCGCAACGTCGAGCTGTACTACAACCCGGTCACCCTGGCCGATGCCGACAAGCTGACCCCGAACTTCAGCTGGACCGAGTTCTTCAAGTCGCAGGGCGTGGCCGCGCCGGAGAAGTTCTCGCTGGCCATGCCGGCCTTCCATGAGGAAGTGAGCAAGGCGCTGGGCGATACCGACCCGTCGGTGTGGCGCGCCTACCTGCGCTTCCACACCGTGGACAGCGCCTCGCCGTACCTGGCCGATGCCTTCGTGCAGGAAAACTACGAGTTCTACGGCAAGACCCTCAACGGCCAGAAGGAACAGAAGCCGCGCTGGAAGCGCGTGCTGGGCACCATTGAAAACGATGCGGGTGAAGCCTTCGGCCAGCTGTACGTGAAGGTTGCCTTCTCGCCGGAAGCCAAGGCGAAGATGGAAGAACTGGTGAAGAATCTGGCCGCCGCGCTGAAGGAACGCATCCAGGGCTTGAGCTGGATGAGCGAGGAGACCAAGGCCAAGGCCATCGCCAAGTGGGAAACCTTCACCCCGAAGATCGGCTACCCGGACAAGTGGCGTGACTGGTCGGGCCTGCAGACCCAGCGCGACAGCTTCCTGGGCAACGTGCGCGCGGCCAACGAGTTCAACTACAAGTTCAACCTGTCCAAGATCGGCAAGCCGGTGGACAAGACCGAGTGGGGCATGACCCCGCAGACGGTCAATGCCTACTACAACCCGCTGCAGAACGAGATCGTGTTCCCGGCCGCCATCCTGCAGCCGCCGTTCTTCGACCCGAAGGCCGACGACGCATTGAACTACGGCGGCATCGGCGCGGTGATCGGCCACGAAATGACCCATGGTTACGACGACCAGGGCGCGCGCTTCGGGCCGACCGGCAACATGGAAGACTGGTGGACCGCCGCTGACAAGAAGAACTTCGAAGGCCTGACCGGCAAGCTGGTCAAGCAGTTCGACCAGTACAAGGTCGACGGCCAGGCGGTGAACGGCCACCTGACCCTGGGTGAGAACATCGCCGACCTGGGCGGCCTGGCTACCGCCTACGATGCCCTGCAGAAGGCCAGCGCCGGCAAGGAAGACCCGAAGGTGGACGGCTTCACCCGCGACCAGCGCTTCTTCTTCAACTGGGCCACCGTGTGGCGCACCAAGTACACCCCGGAGAACGCCAAGGTCCGCCTGGCGACCGACCCGCACGCCCCGGCGCAGTTCCGCGCCATGGGTGCACCGTCGAACCTGCCGACCTTCGCGGCCGCGTTCCAGTGCAAGGCCGGTTCGCCGATGGCCCGCACCGGCGAGCAGCAGGTGGTGATCTGGTAAGTCCTGGCTGACGCTGTTGCAGACCTGCAAAGGCCCGGGAATTCCCGGGCCTTTGTTTTTCCGGGGTGTCTTTCATCCACGCATGGCGTGGATCTACTGATCCCGGCGCTTCCCGGTAACTGCCGACCTTGGTCGGCGAATGCACCGCGACGCGTGCATCCCGCGCCCATGTCCGGCTTGCTATAGTGCGCGCGCCCTCAATCCATCACGGATTCGTTCCACATGCCCAACTTCCGTCCGCTTGCCATCGCCCTGGGCATCAGCCTGGCGACCCTGGTCCCGACTCACGATGCGTTCGCCGCCAAGAAGAAGGCCGCACGCGCTCCGGCCGTCAGCGCCCAGTGCAGCGACTTCTACGACGCCACCAATGCAGGCTGGCTGAAGGCCAACCCGGTGCCGCAGACCGGCGCCGTCACCGCGCTGGGACAGCTGGTTGACCGCAGCCGCCAGCAGCAGCGTGAACTGCTCGACGCCGCGATGAAGTCGCCGCAGGGCAATGTGCAGAAGCTGCTGGGCGACTTCTGGGCCAGTGGCCTGGACGAAGCCGCCGTGGAAGCAGACGGCTCCAATCCGATTGCGCCGCTGCTGACCCGCATCAACGCCATCAAGAAGGCCAAGGATGTGCCGGCCTCGATCGCCGCGCTGCACCAGGTCGGCATCCCGGTGGCCTTCAACTTCGGCCCGGACGTCGACCTGAAGGCGCTGGATCGTCACATCGGCTACTTCATGCAGGGCGGCATGGGCCTGCCGGATCCGGCGTTCTATACCCGCACCGACGCCGACACCGTGGCGCTGATGGGCCGCTACCGCAACTACGTCAAGCAGATCCTGGCGCTGACCGGTACCCCGGCCGCCAAGCTGGATGCCGAGTCGCAGGCGGTGATCGCGCTGGAAACCGAACTGGCACGCAATGCGCAGTCGCTGGCCGGCATCAACAACCCGTTCAACAACTACGCGCCCATCTCCACCAAGGAGCTCAACAGCCGCTACCGCAACCTGCAGCTGGACGCGTTCCTGAAGGCACAGGGCGTGGACGATGACCTGGTCTCGCTGGCCGACCCGGGCCTGTTCAAGCAGCTCGATGGCATGGTCACCAAGCTCAAGCCGGAGCAGTGGAAGGCGTACCTGCGCTGGCGCGTGGGCGACTCGATGGCGCCGTACCTGTCCAAGGCCTACCGCGACGCCGAGTTCGAATTCCGTGGCCGTGTGCTGCGTGGCCAGACCCTGCCGCCGCAGCGCTGGGAATCCGTGCTGGATGCAATCAATGTGGCCGCCGGCCCGATGGTCGGTCGCGAGTACGCCGCCCGCTACCTGTCGGCCGAAGATCGTCGCCAGGCCGCATGGATCGTCGACAAGGTGCGCGAAGTACAGATCGAGGCGGTAAAGAACAGCAGCTGGATGAGTGCCGAAGCCAAGACCGAAGCGCAGGCCAAGCTGGCTGCGCTGAAGATCGAGATCGGCACTCCACTGCGCGACCTGGACTACAGCGTGCAGCCGATGGGCCGCGGCTCGTTCGGTGGCAATATGCTGATCGCGTCGACCTGGCGCCATCGCGAGGAAATGAAGCGCATCGGCAAGGGCAACGCCGACCGTCGCTGGGACGTGCTGCCGCAGCAGCCGTCGCTGGCCTATGACCTGGCGCAGAACCGCCTGATCGTCACCGCCGCGATCCTGCAGGGCCCGGTGTTCAACGCCAAGGCCGACGCCGCCGACAAGTTCGGCAGCTTTGGTGGTCTGGTCGGCCATGAACTGACCCGTGCGATCGATGCCAAGGGCGCGCTGGTCGATGCCAAGGGTGAGCTGCGCAGCTGGTGGACTCCGGCCGACAAGACCGCCTGGACCCTGCTCGGCAATCGCGTGGCCGCGCAGTACAGCGCCTACGACTTCCCGGGCGTGAAGGGTGCCAAGGTCAACGGCACGCTCACCCAGGAAGAGAACCTGGCCGACATCGCCGGCCTGGAACTGGCCTGGGCCGCATACACCGCGCAGGAGCCGAAGGCCAAGCCGGCACAGCAGCAGGGCTTCTTCCGCGCCTGGTCGACGTTGTGGGCGCAGCAGCTGTCGCCGAACGAGGCCGCGCGCCGCCTGACCGCCGACATCCGCGCGCCGGGCCTGTGGCGCAGCAATGGCACGCTGGCCAACCTGCCGGCCTTCGGTGCCACCTTCAGCTGCAAGGCCGGCCAGCCGATGCAGCGCAGCGAAGCCGAGCAGATCAAGGTCTGGCGCTGAGCCAGCCGTCACGCTGGGGATGCAGAGGGCGCCTTCGGGCGCCCTTTTTTTTGCGGATGCAGCACGATCCCGGGTTAACACCGCCCGTGCTATCGCTGCGCCTTCGTCCGCTGCGGAGCCCGACCATGGCACACAAGAACACGATCTGTATCTGGTACGACAACGGCGCGCTCGAGGCCGCCACCTTCTATGCCAACACCTTTCCCGACAGCGCGGTGAGCGCTGTCCACCACGCCCCGGGCGACTACCCGGACGGCAAGGAAGGCAACGTACTGACGGTCGAATTCACGGTCTGCGGCATCCCCTGCGTCGGCCTCAACGGCGGCACCGCGTTCAAGCACAGCGAAGCATTTTCTTTCCAGATCCAGACCGAGGACCAAGCCGAGACCGACCGCCTGTGGAACGCGATCGTCGGCAACGGTGGCCAGGAGAGCCAGTGCGGCTGGTGCAAGGACCGATGGGGCGTTTCCTGGCAGATCAGCCCACGCATGCTGATCGAAGCGGTGACCAGCCAGGACAAGGCACTGGCCAAGCGCGCCTTCAACGCGATGATGCCGATGAAGAAGATCGACATCGCCACCATCGAAGCGGCAATCAAAAAAGGGGACGGAGGGGATTAAGTCGTTATTCCCCATTGTCTGTGACCCAATGCGAATTGCGACTTAATTCCCTCCGTCCCCTTTTTCCGAGGTGCTGATGTCCTGGGATGCGATCATCATCGGTGGTGGCCACAACGGCCTGGTCTGCGCGGCCTATCTCGCACGCGCTGGCAAGAAGGTGCTGGTGCTGGAACGTCGTGGCGTTCTCGGCGGCGCGGCGGTCACCGAGGAATTCCACCCCGGGTTCCGCAACTCGGTGGCGTCCTACACGGTGTCATTGCTGCAGCCGAAGGTGATCGACGACCTGCAGCTGCATGCGCATGGGCTGCGCATCATCAATCGCCCGGCCAACAACTTCCTGCCATTGCCGGACGGCCGCTACCTGCTGTCCGCACCGGGCCGCACCCAGGTCGAGGTCGCGAAGTTCTCCGAGCGGGATGCACAGCGGCTACCCGAATACGAAGCGCGCCTGGAGATCTTCGCCGACGTGCTGCGCGCCTGGGCCCTGCGCGCGCCACCGGACCTGGGTGTAGCAGGCGGTTGGCGTGCGCTGCCCGCGCTCTGGCAGATGGGCCGCCTCGGCCGCGAACTGGCAACGCTGGATGCTTCGCTACGCCAGGAACTGCTGGACCTGTTCACGCTGTCGGCCGCCGAGTACCTGGACAGCTGGTTCGAAAGCGAGCCGATCAAGGCCCTGTTCGGCTTCGACGGCATCGTCGGCAACTACGCAAGCCCGTATACACCGGGCAGTGCCTACGTGCTGCTGCACCACGTATTCGGCCAGTGCAATGGCATGAAAGGTGCGTGGGGCCATGCGATCGGTGGCATGGGCGCGATCAGCCAAGCCATCGCCACTGCCGCGCGGGAGGCCGGGGCCGAGCTACGCGCGGATGCCGGTGTGCAACGCCTGCTGATCGAGCAGGGTCGTGTCGTGGGCGTGGCACTGGCCAACGGCGAAATCCTGCGCGCACGCGCGATGATCGCCAACGTCAATCCAAAGCTGCTGTACGAGCAGATGCTGGCACCGGAGCAGGTACCGGTCGCAACGCGCGAACGCATGGCGAACTGGCGCTGCGGTTCCGGCACGTTCCGGATGAATGTCGCGCTGTCGCAGCTGCCGGACTTCCGGGCTCTGCCCGGTCCCGGCGATCACCTCAGCGCCGGCATCATCATGGCCCCAAGCCTGGATTACATGGACCGTGCCTGGCTGGATGCGCGTCGCAATGGCTGGTCACGCGAACCAATCGTGGAAATGCTCATTCCCAGCACGCTGGACGATTCGCTGGCGCCGCCGGGGAAGCACGTCGCCAGCCTGTTCTGCCAGCACGTGGCGCCCGTGCTGCCCGGTGGGCGTCACTGGGATGATCATCGTGAAACGGTGGCCGATCTGATGATCGCCACCGTTGAACGGTATGCGCCGGGTTTCGCTGGCAGCGTACTGGGCCGCCAGGTGCTGTCACCGCTGGATCTGGAGCGCACCTTCGGCTTGATCGGCGGCGACATCTTTCACGGAGCGCTCAGTGCCAACCAGTTGTTCTCGGCACGGCCAATGGTTGGCCAGGCTGGCTATCGTGGCGCCCTGCCCGGCCTGTATCTGTGCGGGTCGGGAACACATCCCGGGGGCGGCGTGACCGGCGCGCCAGGTCACAATGCGGCGCAGGTAGTGTTGCAGGATCTCTGAAGGCGTGCCGACCGGCGGTCGGCACCTACCGCGTCAAATGATCCTGGCGAGGTGTGCCAACCAAGGTTGGCACCTGCAGCGTCAAATGATCCTTCGGATCATTTGACGCTGCGCAGATGGTTCGGGCGCTTCGGTGGACCCGGCGGGCGGCGCTTGTTGAACGGCGGTTGCCCGCGCCAGTAGCGGATCAGCAACCAGCCGAACAGCATGCCCCCGAGGTGCGCGAAGTGGGCCACGCCCGGCTGCCAGCCGGTCATGCCCAGCACCAGTTCGCCCACGCCGAACAGGATCACGAACGTGCGCGCCTTCATCGGGATCGGCGGGAACAGCAGCATCACCCGCTGGTTCGGGAACAGCATGCCGTAGGCCAGCAGCAGGCCGAACACGCCGCCGGAGGCGCCCAGCACCGTGGCCGGATTCTCCAGCAGCGTTCCCACCAGCAGCTGGCAGACACCGGCACCGGCCACGCAGACCAGGTAGTACAGCAGGAATCGCTTCTCGCCCCAGGTCTGCTCCAGCGGCGCACCGAACATGAAGACCGCCAGCATGTTGAAGAACAGGTGGCCGAAGCTGCCATGCAGGAAGCCATAGGTCAGCAGCTGCCACGGCTGGAAGTTGCCGCCCGGCGAGAACGCATCGAAGCCCTGCTGCAGCGGTTGCAGCATGAACGGCTCGAAGGTCTGCATGCCGAGCAGGAACGGCTGCTGCAGCAGGAACAGGATCGCGTTGGCGATCAGCAGGGCCTTGGTGACGGTTGGCAGTCGCGGGAACATGGGAGCACCGGCATGGAACGACCTCCATCATAGCCGCAGCACCGCGCCTTGTTGGCGACCCGCAGGTCCGGCCTGTTCAGTCGCCAGCGGCGCTCAGCCCGGCCCCCATACGGCAGCATCCAGCGCTACCGTCGGATCGGTCGTGGGCATCCGCACCCGGCCGTTCTCAACCACCACGCCCTCGGCACGCAGCCGCTGCGATTGCTCACGCCAGCCCGCCGACCCTTCTTCCATGGCAATGCGCCCATCCGAGCGCAGCACGCGGTGCCAGGGCAGGTCCGGGTCGTCGTTCTGGCCCAGGATGCGCGCGGTCAGGCGTGCTCGCCCGGGCAGGCCCGCGCGCATCGCCACCTGTCCGTAGCCCATCACCTGCCCAGCCGGGATCGCGCGGATCACCGCCAGGATGCGCGCACGCGCCTGCTCCGGCGTCAGCGCCGCAGGCGGGTCACCAGCAGAACGCCGATCAGCACCAGCACGGTACCGGCGATCTGTGCCGGCCCCATCGGTTCGTCGAGCAGCCATAGGCTCATCACGATGGTGGAAACAGGGCCCAGCATACCGACCTGCGCGGCAAGCGACGAACCCACGCGCTGCACCGCCAACATGATCGCCAGCACCGGCAGCACCGTACAGACAGTGGCATTGACCAGCGACAGCCACTGTACCGGCGCCGGTGCCTGCCACAGCAGTGGCAGCGGATGGGTCACCGCGAAATGCAGCAGCACCAGCACGCTGGCCACGCAGCTGGCATAGGCGGTCAGCCGCACTGCACCGATGCGCGCGACCACCTGCCCGCTGCCGAACAGGTACAGCGCGTAGCTGAGCGCACTGCCCAGCACCAGCAGGCTGCCGACGATGATCTGGCCGCCCTCGCGCTGCAGGTCGTGCCCGAAGGCCAGCAGCACGCCGAGGTAACTCAGCACCAGCGCGCCGATCTGCCAGCGTCCCGGCCGCTGGCGCGCCAGCAGCACGTTGATCAGCAGTACCAGGGTCGGGTTCAAGTACAGGATCAGCCGCTCCAGGGTCACGCTGATGTACTGCAGGCCCTGGAAGTCGAGCAGGCTGGACAGGTAATAGCCGGTGAAGCCCAGCCACAGCACGCGGGCGCGATCAGCCCAGGACAGCGGCTCGGCCCGGCGCGCGGCCCACAGGGCCATCAGTACGAACAGCGGCAGCGCCATCAGCATGCGCAGCGCGAGCAGCGTGGTGGCATCGACGCCATGGCGCAGGCCGAGCTTGACGATGATCGCCTTGCCCGACGCGGCAATGGCACCGATCGCGGCGAGGCCGATGCCGCCCAGCGCAATGCGTGGGGAAGCCGTAGCGATGCGGGAAGCGGGAGTGGACATCAGGACGACGGCGGGCCGCGCAGGGCGGCCCGGTAAGACGTGGGGACGCCCATTGTCGCACGGGGGCGCCCGCTGCCCTGTAGAGCCGAGCCCGCGCTCGGCTTCGCCAGGCCGGGGCGAAAGGCAGCCGAGCAGGGCTCGGCGCCACAACGGCCCGGCTCAGCGCATCAGCACCACTTCTTCGGCCGAGGTCGGGTGGATCGCCACGGTGTCGTCGAACTGGGCCTTGGTCGCGCCCATCTTCACCGCCACGGCAAAGCCTTGCAGGATCTCGTCGGCCGCTTCGCCCAGCAGGTGGATGCCCACCACGCGTTCTTCCGGGCCGGCACAGACCATCTTGAACAGGCTGCGCTGGGGGCCGTTGGCCAGCGCCTGCAGCATCGGGCGAAAGCGGCTGTGGTAGACGCTCACCTGGTCGAAACGCCGGCGCGCTTCCTCCTCGCTCATGCCCACCGCGCCCAGCGGCGGATGCGAGAACACCACGCTGGCCACGTTCTCGTAATCCATCTTCGACTGCGGGCGGCCCCCGAACAGCCGGTCCATCAGCCGCCGCGACGCGGCCACCGCCACCGGGGTCAGGCCGACCTTGCCGGCGATGTCGCCGACCGCATGCACGCTCGGCACACGGGTGGTCTGCCACTCGTCCACCTGCACCTGCTCGTGCTCGCCGATGTCGATGCCGAGCGCTTCCAGACCCAGGCCACGGCTGTTGCCGCGGCGGCCGGCAGCGAAGAACACCGCATCGAACACGCTGTCGAGCGGGCCATCATGGCCGAATGCACGTACGCGCTCACCATCGCGCTGCAGTTCGCGCAGGCGATAGCCGAAATGGATGCGCACGCCCTGCTGCTTCAGGTTCTCGGCCAGCTGATCGGTCAGCTCGTAGTCGAAGCGATCCAGCAGCCGCTGACCGCGCACCAGCAGGCTCACCCTGCTGCCCAGTGCCTGCAGCAGGCCAGCCAGCTCCACCGCGATGTAACCGCCACCGATGATCGCCACCTCGGCCGGTGCCGCGCGCAGATCGAAGAAATCATCGGAAACCAGGCCCAGTTCCGCGCCGGGAATGTCCGGGCGCAGCGGGTGCGCGCCGGTGGCGATCAGGATGTGTTCGGCGCTGTAGCGCACGCCATCGCTGCAGGCCACGGTGTGCGCATCGAGCAGATGGCCGCGCGCCGGAATGCGCACCACGCCGGTTTCGTCCAGGCGCTTGTGGTAGCTGGTATGGATATTGCTGATGTAGGCCTGGCGATGTATCACCAGTTCCTTCCACGACAGCGCCGGGCGCGCTTGGACATCGAAGCCCATCGCACTGGCTAGGCCGATGCGCTCATGCAGGTCAGCTGCCAGCCACATGGCCTTCTTCGGCACGCAACCGACGTTGACGCAGGTCCCACCCAGTTCGCCCGGCTCCAGCAGCGCCACGCGCTTGCCGTGCTGCGCGGCGCGGATCGCACCGGCCAGGCCGGCGGAGCCGCCGCCGAGGACGATCAGGTCGTAGTCATAGGGTGCAGTGCTCATCGGAATCGCTCGGGTCGGTAGGGGGCAGGGTCGATCACCGGCGTACGGACGCAGACGAGATCGGCGATCAGCTGGCCGTTGCCGGCGCTCATGCTGATGCCGAGCATGCCATGCCCAGCTGCAAGCCAGACGTGAGGATGCGCGCCCTGCATCGATCAGCCCTGCCCGGCTCCACGCCGCATCGGTGGCCACTGGCGATAGGTCATTGCACGCCATAGCCATTCCACCGGACCAAAGCGGAAGCGCGCCAGCCACGCGTGCGAAACAGCCACCTGCGCTGCGAATACCAGCAGCGCGAACAGCAACTGCACGCTGCGCGGCATCCGCTCGAACCCGCCCAGGCCATAGTGGTAGAACAGCCAGGTACACAGCAACGACTGGGCCAGGTAGTGGGTCAATGCCATGCGCCCCACCGGCGCCAGCCATCCCAGCCGCGCGCGCCAACGCACGATCCACGCCAGGTAACCCAGGCACATCGGCATCCCGCCGATCGTCACCAGTGCCATCGCTGCGGTCACCGGCAGGTCGTAGGCGCCCGGTGCCAGATACGGCTTCCAGGCAACGCCGAGCAGCGTGACCGCCAGGCCCAGCGGCAGCGCCACCCAACGCAACAGCACGTACAGCCGTGGGAAGCGCTCGGGTGATACCAGTGCACCGCTGCTGGCGAACCAGCTGCCGATCAGGAACATGCCCAGCACTTCCGGACCGGTAATCAGCAGCGCGCCCATCGACGATCCGAACTCGTGCAGGCGCTGCGCGGTGGCCTGCATCCAGCTGCCGTGCCCGTACACCAAGCGCTGCTGCGCGATGGCCTGCTGTGCTTCGGCAAGCATCTTCTGCATGTCTTCGGCCGAAGCCATCGACACCATCGCGCCCACCAGCAGCGTCAGCGCAACGCCGCCCAGATAGACGATCACGCCCATCCACGGCAGCCAGCTGCGCGGCGCCTCGCGGCAGGCCAGCAACGGCAACGAGACCAACGCGTACATCACCAGGATGTCGCCGGACCAGACCAGCAGCGCGTGGCACAGGCCGATCAGCAGCAAGCCAGCACTGCGGCGCAGGTAGAACGGGGTGAAGTCGCGCCCGGCTGCCTCAGCGCGCTGCGCCATCACCGCGAAGCCGGTGCCGAACAGCAGCGAGAACAGGGTGAAGAACTTGCCCTGCACGAACACGTACACAAAGGCATCGGCCCAGTAGTCGATGCCCCGCCAATGCACGTCGATGCCGGTGAAAGCCAGGTCCAGCGGTCCGCTGAAGGCCTCGATGTTCATGAGCAGGATGCCCAGCAACGCCGCACCGCGCAGCACGTCCAGTATGGCGATGCGTTCGCCGGAAGCCATCGGCTGCAGGGAAGGAGAAGCGGCGTTCACGGGGCATCCGTCAGGCAGGTCCGCCATTATGCCGCCGGCCCACACGCCATGTATGGCCGCGTCGTGTTCCAGAAACGCAACGGCCCGCCGAAGCGGGCCGTTGCTGCCATCACGATCGCGCTGCGATCAGTGGTGGTGGCCGCCGTCGCCGTGGACGTGGCCGTGGTCGATCTCTTCCTTGCCGGCTTCACGCACGTCAACGATTTCGACGTCGAAATGCAGGTCCTTGCCAGCCATCGGGTGGTTCAGGTCGACGTCGACGACGCTCATGCCGACCTTCTGCACGGTCACCGCACGCGGGCCGAAGTTGGTCTGCAGCACGACCTGCTGGCCCGGGGCCAGCTTGGTGTTGCCGAAATGCTTCTTCGGCACGCGCTGGGACAGGCCCTCGCGGCGCTCGCCGTAGGCATCAGCGGCAGTGACGTCTACGCTGAAGGTCGCGCCGGCTTCCTTGTCCATCATGGCGTTTTCCAGGCCCGGGATGATGTTGCCGTGGCCGATCAGGATCGCCAGCGGCTCGCCGCGGTCCTTGGACGATTCGATCGGCTCCTGGCCGACTTCGGAAACGGTGTAGTGGAAGCGGACAACGCGGTCTTTTTCGATCTTCATGCGCAACTCTGTCTGGATCTGCCGAAGGCAGGCGGGTTGGGGCGGGTTGTCGCCCGGCGGGGACGCCGCCATCATGACGGCCAATCCAAGGTGGCGCATTATCCGGAGATCATGCACATCACGCCAGTTTCGTCCGGCCAGCGCCGGTTTCTCGCCCCGGCCCTGCTGCTGGCCCTGCCCCTGTTGATGACCGCCTGCGGCGGTGGCAAGGCCACCCGCCCGGCCCCGCCCCCGCCCACGGCGAACTGGCCAAAGACCGTGCCGGACAACCCCGAGGCGGCCAACTCGGTGCTGATGCGCGCCATCAGCCTGGTCGGCACGCCCTACCGCTATGGCGGCAACACCCCGGATTCGGGCTTCGACTGCAGCGGCCTGGTCGCCTATGTCTATCGCGAGATGCTGGACCTGCGGCTGCCGCGCACCTCCCGCGACCTGGCGGCGGTACAGGGACCGAAGATCGACCCGCAGCGCCTGGCCACCGGAGACCTGGTGTTCTTCGGCAGCCGCGGCAGCGTCACCCATGTCGGTATCTATGTGGGTGAAGGGCGCTTCGTGCACGCGCCGAGCACCGGCGGCACGGTACGCCTCGACTCGCTCAGCGGTCCCTACTGGAAGGACCACTACACAGGGGCGAAACGCGTCCTTCGCTAAAATGAACAGGCGATATGTTCAAAACTGTGACGTCCATCACCACGAAACTAACGATTTACTAACGGAATTTTTAACTTATTGCCGCTTTTACAGGGCATGATGCCCCATCGTTTTTTTCCTGTGACCGACGCGTGACGACTGACGACCTGAAAAGCGAAGGCCAGACTTCCGTATCTTCACGTGGTGCCCGCCCGCTGTTGCTTGGCCTGGCACTGTGCCTGACCAGCCTTCCGGCCTGGTCGCAGACCGCTCCGAATCGTTCCGATGTGACCCCGGCCCCGGTGGCTGAGAGCACCGCCCGACCGGCCACCAAGGCCGAGGCCGCTGCTCCGCAGCGCAGCCGCGTCGATGCCGCCGCCAGTGCCACGCTGGCCGCCCTGCTGCCGCATCTGGCCGCCAATGACACCATTCCGCTGATGGACCGCTCGGCCGTGGTGGCCGGCGATCTCAGCCGCCTGCTCGCCAACTACGACACCAGCAGCGCCGCCAATGGCAGCGTTGTCGGCACCGCCGCCGATAACGGCAAGGTGCAGTCGCTGCTGCGCCGAGCGATGACCCTGCTGGGCACCCCGTACCGTTGGGGTGGCAGCAACCCGGACAGCGGTTTCGACTGCAGCGGCCTGGTCGGCTATGTGTTCCGTTCGGCGCTGGGCATCGAGTTGCCGCGCGTCTCGCGCGAGATGGCGCACGATGACAACGCCGAACTGATCAACGACCGCACCGCGCTGGCGGCGGGCGACCTGGTCTTCTTCGGCCGCAAGGGCCGCGTCGACCACGTCGGCATCTATGTCGGCGACGGCCGCTTCCTGCACGCCCCCAGCTCGGGCAAGGATGTGCGCGTGGACACCCTGCTCAGTGGCTACTGGGGCAACAAGTTCATGCAGGCCCGCCGGGTGGATCTCTGACCCCTGGCGCTACAGCGCCGCCTGATGCAAGAAGCCGCTGCCCTGCAGCGGCTTTTTTGTTGGGCCCGTAATGGTGGGTGGCTGCCGACCTTGGTCGCCACCGGCTCCATCCATGCATGGTGTGGATCAAGCGGAGGCCGCCTTGGCCGACACCGCCTCGGCCATCCCCCAAACAAAAGGCCCGCCGGTCAGGGCGGGCCTTTCAATTCAGCACACCACCTCAGGCGCGCGGTGGTGTCGGGTCGGGATCATCCACGCCCACGTTGCTGGACGGGTTGTCGTACACCGCCTGGTCAAGCAGCCCGGTCTCCTTGGCCACGATCACCGGTACCAGCATCTGGCCCGTCACGTTCGTCATCGTGCGCATCATGTCCAGGATGCGATCAATGGCATACAGGTAGCCGATGGTCTCCAGCGGCAGGTTGGCCGCACTCAGCACCACCGTGGCCATGATCACCGCAGTACCCGGCACGCCGGCGGTACCGAAGCTGCCCAGCACCGAGGCGATCAGCACCACCACGTACTGCTCCGGAGTCAGCGGCACACCGCTGTACTGTGCGATGAACACCGCGCACAGCGCCGGGTAGATCGCGCCGCAGCCGTCCATCTTGATGCTGGCGCCCAGCGGCACCGCAAACGAACCGTAATCCTTGTTCACGCCCAGGTTGTGGGTGATCGAACGCAATGCCACCGGCATCGCCGCGAAGCTGGAAGAGCTGACGAACGCAACCTGCATGCCCGGCGCCGCACCACGGAAGAACTTCAGCGGGTTCAGTCCGTGCGCCAGCAGCAGTGCGCTGTAGACCACCACGATGTGCAGGGCGCAGGCCACGTACAGCGCCAGCACGAAATGCCCCAGCGGCAGCAGCTTCTCGAACCCGTAGCTGCCGACCAGACCGGCGATCAGGCCAAAGGTGCCGATCGGGGTGACTTCCAGCACGAAGCGGGTCACCTGGATCATGATGTCGCTCATCTGGCCGACCAGCTTGCGCGCCTCGGTCACCTTCTCGCCGAGCTTGACGATGGCGAAGCCGACCAGGCCAGCGAAGAAGATGACCGGCAGGATCGAGCCACGGCCGGCGGCCAGCACGGTTTCGCCGGCCGCGTTGACCTTGGTGCCGATACCGGACAGCGCATAGAAGACATTGGCCGGTACCACGTCCAGCAGCACCTGCACCACGCTGGGCACTTCGCGCGGCACGTAATTGCTGGCCATCGTCAGCTGCAGGCCACCGGCGCCGGGCTGCAGCACGGTGCCCACGCCCAGGCCGACGCACACCGCCAAAGCAGCAGTGATCACGAACCACAGGAAGGTGCGGCCACTGAGCGCGGCAACCGACTTCTGGCCGTGCAGCGACGAGATCGCATTGATCACCGCGAAGAACACCAGCGGCACGGCGATCATCTTGATCAGGGTGACGTACAGCTCGCCAAGCGGGCCGAACCACGTTTCCGCGGCCGGGCCGAGCGCCCAGCCGGCCAGCGCGCCGAGCACGAAGCCACCGACCACGCGCTGCCAGAATGGAATCCGCAGCCAGGCAGAGACCAGCTTCATAGGCAATCCAGAGGGAAGGAAGGGATGCTGGCACGATAGCCCATCAACGGCTGGGGAACGACCGCCCGACCGGCAAATCAGTGTGTCATCGGCGTGCCTTGCGAGGGCGGGCATAATGAACGTCCCGTTACAGTTTGTGAGATCCCAGCGTCCATGCGCCGTTCCGTCTCCCTGTTGGCCGCCTGCGCCACCACCCTGCTGCTGGGCGCCTGCGCCAGCACCACCCCCGCCTCTGCCCCGGCCGGCCTGAAGGTCGCCGTCGATCCCGTCGCCCACCCGGCCGGCGAAACCCCGCAGTGGTGGTACCGCAGCGGCGCTGCCCAGGCCGCCGCCAACGGCGCGATGTCCGGCAAGGCCAAGAACGTCATCCTGTTCCTCGGCGACGGCATGAGCCTGACCACCGTGGCCGCCTCGCGCATCTACGAGGGCCAGCGCAAGGGGGGCTCCGGTGAAGAGAACCTGCTGTCCTGGGAGCGCTTCCCGGCCACGGCGTTCAGCAAGACCTACAACACCGATTCGCAGACCCCGGATTCGGCCGGCACCATGACCGCCATCACCACCGGTGTGAAGACCCACATGGGTGCGATCGGCGTCAGCGCCGGCAGCCGCACCGACTGTGCCGACAGCCTGTCCAAGGGCCTGCTGACCTGGCTTCAGCTGGCCGACAGCGCCGGCCTGGCCACCGGCGTGGTGTCCACCGCGCGCCTGACCCATGCCACCCCGGCCGCGACCTACGCGCACTCGCCCGAGCGCAACTGGGAAAACGATACCGACCTGACTGAAGCGGCGAAGGCGGCCGGCTGCAAGGACATCGCCCAGCAACTGCTGTCGACTTCGCGCTACGGGCGCGGCCCGCTGGTCGCCCTCGGCGGCGGGCGCGGGGAATTCACCACCGTGGAAGAGCGCGACCCGGAGTACGACGACAAGGTCGGCCAGCGACTGGATGGGCGCAGCCTGGTGCAGGAATGGCAGCAGGCCCATCCGCACGGCGCCTACGTGTGGAACAGCAAGCAGCTGGCCGCCGCCGCCAACGCACCGGCGATCCTCGGCCTGTTTGAACCGGACCACATGCGCTACGAGTACGAGCGCCCGCAGGATCCGGGCGGTGAGCCGAGCCTGGCCGAACTGACCGCAGCGGCGATCAAGAATCTGTCGAGGCACCCGGAAGGCTACGTGCTGATGATCGAAGGCGCACGCATCGATCACGCCAACCACAGCGGCAACGCCTACCGTGCACTGACCGAAACCGTGGCGCTGTCCGATGCGGTGCGCGTGGCCAGCGAGCTGACCTCGGCCGACGACACCCTGATCATCGTTACCGCCGACCACTCGCACACGCTGAACTTCGTCGGCTACCCGGCGCGCGGCAACCCGATCCTGGGCAAGGTGAAGGACAAGGGCGGCGAAGATGGCGCCGGCAAGCTGGACTACGCACTGGACGGCACCGGCCAGCCGTACACCACGCTGAGCTACGCCAATGGCCCGGGCCACACCGGCAGCAGCAACCAGCAGCCGGCCGGCCCGAAGCGCTATCCGCACAACCCGAGCAGCTTCGAACCGGCCAACGGCCGCCCGAACCTGCGCGAGGTCGACACCGAGCATCCGGACTACATGCAGGAAGCGCTGGTGCCGATGAAGTCCGAATCGCACGGTGGCGAGGACGTCGGCATCTGGGCACGCGGCCCGGGCAGCAAGGCGATCCGCGGCACGCTGGAACAGAACGCGATCTATCACATGATCGTGCAGGCCACCCCGGCCCTGCGCGAGCGCCTGTGCCAGGCCGGCACCTGCGATGACAAGGGTGTGCCGGTGCAGCTGCCGGCACCGACCGCGTTCGAGCGCAAGGCCGAGGCCAAGTGATCGCACGGCAGGCCCGCCCTGACGCTGCCAGCGGCCGCTTCGCGCGGTCGCTGGCCCTGCTTGGCATGCTGGTCAGCGCCACTGCAGCGGCACAGGCACCGGCATGCAAGCTGCTGACCGACGAACACGGGTTGTGGCCGCTGCCCAACTGCGAGGTGATCGATCACCGGCCGAAGATCAGTGCCGACACGCTGAAGGCCCTGAATTACGACGACCACGGTCTGGCAGTGGTGTACGCCGACCAGGGTTTCCACTACGTCGACCGCAAGGGCCGCAGCCTGCCGGTGCTGACCTGGGACAACGGCCCGGAAACGCCGCAGGAAGGCCTGCTGCGCGCCCGCGTAGGCAACCGTGTGGGTTACTTCGACCTGACGTTCCGCCAGGTGGTACCCGGCACGTTCGATTTCGCATGGCCGTTCCAGGACGGCGTCGCCGAGGTCTGCAATGGTTGCCGTCGTGGTACGCCGGATGCCGATGGCCACACGCCGATGGAAGGCGGAGAGTGGTTCCGCATCGACCGTTCGGGCCGTCGGGTGAAGTAGGGTTTTCGGCAGGGCTGCGCCCTGCACCTGCAGACGCAACGGCAACGGCAACGGCCGGAAGCAACAGCAACAGCGTGCATTCCGTGGGATGGCGGGGCACTGTGGGTGTGCGGGGACGGCGCGAGTACGTCCATGTAGCCTTGGTCGCCGCATCCATGCGGCTCACACCCCGCAAACCCACAGTGCCCAACCTTCGACAGTTTTCCGGCGGCTGTTGGTAGGTGTCGACCTTGGTCGACACATCTGTCAGATATCGAATGAGTCATCCACGCATGGCGTGGATCTACTGTGTCCACCAAGGTCGACACCTACCAAAGCGGTGCAAGACGCCGTTCCGACAGATCGCGGCAATCTGTCGAAGGCGGGGTGGGTCCGGTTGCGGGGGCGTGAGCCGCATGGATGCGGCGACCGAGCTTACATGGACGTACTTGCAGCGTCCCCCGCAACCGGACCCACCCCGCCATCCC